>CAVVIJ010000004.1:0-752500 GCA_963748325.1 uncultured delta proteobacterium
CGAGAACGTAACATTCCTTCTGTTAACTCTTCATGATTACTTTCCCCTTTGTCCTACTCTCAACCTATATAATATTGTTGGCTCCTTCTGTCGCGATACCTCTGGGACTGGTTGCGTTGAATGTTGCAAAAATGGTTCTGATGGCGGATGGAGTGACCGTATAAGAACCCTGAGGACAGAAGAACGTTCTAAGTGGTTATGCTGTTCCATTATTACTGCGGTACGTAATGGATCGAGTATTCTTTCAAACTTTCTATCCACGTGAGGAACTAACGGAAATTTATCGAATACGATATGAAAATAACCTAGTACGTCTCCAGTTTATCGATGTCATACTTGCTCAGTCTAATGGTGTGAAAAGAATATACGAAGAACGGACTGGGCGAAAAGATATTCTGGTGGCACATTCTTCACTTGATCATATAGATCAAATTAGACCGAAAAGAATAAATGCAATTTCTTTACCGATACATTTCGCAACTTTGAATGGCGCTCTTGCACCTTATAAGGGAGCTGAAATGTTGGTGAAAACTGTAGAAATTTTAGATAAAAATGGATATGGTGATGCATATAGGCTTGATGTTTTTGGTGATCTTTATCCTAAGTTAAAACAGCGCCTGCTTTCTTCTCCATCAGTTAGATGGCATGGGTCCTATTCCCGAGAGCAGTTAGATCAGATACTTTCTATGGTTGATGTGGGTATGGTCCCATCTGTCTGGGAGGAGGTCTATGGATATGTGGGAATAGAATTTTTGGCGAAGGGAATTCCGGTAATTGGGAATCAACGTGGTGGCATTGTTGATTATACGATAAATGGTTGTTCTGGTTGGGTTAACAGTCAGTATCATGCCAGAAAGCTGGCCTCTATTATAATTGATATAATAAAAAATCCTGACAGCATATTGTCTCTCAATAAATGGATAAACAATAACCGATCAATGATAATCCCAAACAAACATAAACATTTTCTTACAGTATTGGAATGCTATCAAAAGGCAATTTCCAATCATGCAGGAGCCATTTAATAATGACTCGTTTTGAATCACCGAATAATAAGGTTACTGCTGTAATAGTTAACTGGAATAAAATAAAGAACTGAGATTTCTTCTTGATTCGCTTTCACGTCTATCCTACGAGAATGTTTCAATTATAGTTGTAGACAATGCTTCTACAGATGGTTCTATCGAAGCCATGACGTCCTCTGGCTTTCCTATCACAATTGTATGAATCAGGTAAATTTGGGAGGAACTGGCGGTTTCAATACGGGTATCCGCTACGCTCTTAGATCATATCCATCAAGGCTTCATCTGGCTTCTTGATAATGACGCAATAGTTGCACCTGATTCTCTGGAATATCTCCTTGCTGCAATGGAACAAGATCCCCTTATCGCCCTTGCAGGTTCCCGTATAGTTAATCAGGAAATATGGATGCGGTTGTAGAGACAGGCGCGTTTATTTCCTGGCGGAATGGTAACGTCGTGGCCTTGAATCGAAATGTTAGGAACTCTGCTCTTGGAGATGATGTCATTGATGTGGATTATGTGGCAGTCTGTTCGGCACTGGTACGTGTCAGCGCCCTTTCAACAGTCAGGGCTGATGGACGAACGTTATTTTCTTCTGTGGGACGATATGGACTGGGGCGCATCTTTCAAGAAACACGGTTACCGCGTAGTGTGCGCAATGGGTTCGGTTGTGTACCATCCCGCTTTCACGGAAAAGCGAAGTGTTGTGGTTGACAACTATTATGGCATCAGGAATCCGCTCTTGGCAGTAAGCAAGCATACAAATGGGATTACCCGGCTTCAGGGGCTATTAAGTATTTTGAGCCGAGCCGGGGTCCTTTCGACGCTTTATTACTCAAGTGGGGAAACCCCGATCGCAAGACTCTGTTGTAAGGCCGTCTGCGATTTTCTGACTAATACATGGGGAAAGGTTGAATTTGACCTTGATTTAGCAGGCTGTCGTGATCGGGAAAGGTTGCCAATAAACTCTTTGTATGGAAAGAATGTACTCGTGCTCCCGACAGGAAATGGTAATGAAATAAATCAGTTGGTACTGTTATTTTCAGACTTTAGACGCACGGGGCGGAAAGCTTACTCTTCTGGTTCAGAAAGATCGGAGATTTCTATTTGAAGGAAAAGGTTTTGACGAAATAGTTGATTTTGAAGCCGATATGAAGCGCCATCCATTTGCCACCATAATAAAGTTCACTCAGCTCGTATTTGCAGGATTTGATGCAGCGATCAAACCTTCAAGTACAAAGGTTACTCCACTTTCTTTTGCTATCCGCAAAGTGTATGTTTTCGATGCACTCGATGAAGAGGTCTTACCGACTCGCGAGGGTATTTTCGCATTACCGGCCATCTTTGCTCTATTGGCAATCTCCATGATACTGATGATCCTAGTCTTTCCATTGGTCTACCTGAAATCCGTGCAATATCGTTCACAACAGGAGGGGTAAGTGATAATCATCCTCGGTGCCGGACCTGCGGGCCTCGGCGCCGCATATTATCTGAATAAGTCCGACCAGACTGACTGGCGCCTTTTCGAGCGAAACAGTCATGTCGGTGGTCTATCGGCTTCTTTTGTCGACGATAATGGCTTCACCTGGGACATCGGCGGCCACGTCCTCTTCTCCCACTACGATTATTTCGACAAGGCTGTAGAAGAGGCCTTGGGTGACGAATACTATCCCCACCTCAGGGAAAGCTGGATCCGAATTCTGCAAACCTGGGTGCCGTATCCTTTCCAGAACAATATCCGCCATCTCCCCCCGGAGGCTTTGGATTCATGTTTGGAAGGTCTTCGTTCCCAGCAGCCTGATTTTAAGAAGTCCACCAATTTTCGCGAGTGGATGGATGCAATATTCGGTGAAGGAATCGTCAAGTACTTCATGGACGCCCTATAACCGAAAAGTGTGGGGAGTTCCGCTGGAGACGATGGGCAAAGAATGGCTCGGCGAGCGGGTGAGCGTTGTTGATCTTGCCCGAATTGAGAAGAACATTGCCGAGCAGAAGGATGACGTGAACTGGGGGCCGAACAACCAGTTCAAATTTCCAAAATCCGGCGGTACAGGGGCGATTTTTGAAGGTATTGCCCGACCGTTCCGAGGAGCGGATTTCTTTTGATCATGATCTGGTGGCGGTGGATCTGCAGGCAAAGGAGGTTACCTTTGCCAATGGTCGTACAGAGAAGTACGATGTCCTGATCAATACCACTCCGCTGGATTGTTTCATCAAGAAGTGCGTCTCTGTTCCGGATTCCGTGCGTGATGCTGCCAAAGATCTGGTGCACAATGGTGGACTGATTGTCGGTCTCGGCTTTAAGGGGAAACGGGTCGATCCCAAATGCTGGATGTATTTTCCCGAGGCGAATTCGCCGTTTTACCGGGTAACCAATTTCTTCAATTATTCTCCTCACAACGTGCCTAACGGAGATGTCGATACCTATTTTTCCCTGATGTGTGAGACAACCTATTCACCCCATAAGCCGGTGGACAAGGAGCGGATCATCGAAGATACGATCCAGGGTTTGGTTAATACCGGAATGATAACCGAGGAAGAGCGCAGCCAGATCGTCAGCCGCTATCTTATCGATATCCCCTATTCGTATCCGGTACCGACCGTGGGACGGGACCGCGCCTTGGCGGTTATCCAACCCTGGCTGGAGTCCAATGGCGTTTATTCCCGCGGTCGCTTCGGTGCATGGAAATACGAGGTGGGCAATATGGACCATTCCTTCATGCAGGGAGTCGAGATTGTCGAGCGGATATTGAATGGCACGGACGAAAGAACCGTGAACGGCAAGATGTAGGTTGAGATGATCTTGTCCCGCTTTGTCTGAGAGTGTCTGTGAACCTGTGGGGTCAGGCTCGCCTTTCAGCCATTTAAGGATATTCTTATCGCATGGCACGTAAATCACGCATCAATTTTCCCGGCGCAGTTTACCACGTTATCCTTCGCGGCAACGCCGGTGGCCCGATATTCTTTGATGACCGCGACCGTTATCGCCTCTACTTGATCCTTCAGCAAACAGTGGAGAGGTTCCGATACCGCATACATGGTTTCTGTCTCATGACAAACCACGTCCATTTCATTATGCAGGTAGGCGACATCCCGCTTTCCAGTATCATGCAAAACCTTTCCCTGCGTTATACGAAATGGATAAACTTTTCCCAGGGACTTACCGGGCATGTCTTCCAGGGACGCTACAAGGCGCTGCTACTGGATGCCGATTCATACCTGCTTGAAATCGTCCGATACGTTCACCTGAATCCGGTGCGCGCAGGAATGGTGGGTGCTCCGGAAGATTATCCCTGGAGTGGGCACAGGGCTTATCTCGGGGAGGAAATCATTCCCTGGCTTAACTCAGATTGGTTGTTGTCCATGTTTTCCGACAAGATCGACATAGCAAGAATAAAGTACCGGTCTTTCGTTGCAGATGGAATGGCTGAAAAAAGGAGAAATGAATTTCACCGCGGGACGTCTGAGGGGCGAATTCTCGGAGACGATACTTTTGTCGACGAAGCGCTTTGCAAGGCTAATCAAGTCAGGCGACAGACATTTTCATTGAACGATGTTGTCATGGCAGTTTGCCGCCGCTATGGGATCAGCGAGAGGCAGTTGAAAGCGCATGGCAAGATAAGACCATATACCGAAGCCAGGGCACTGCTTGCTCTGCTCGTCAAGGAGCATGCGCATTTGTCGCTGACAGAACTGGGGCGGTTACTGGGCCGTGATATATCCCCGTTGAGCAGGAGCGCTCAGCGACTTGTCGTGAATGCGGAGACTGAACCGCGATTGGCGAAACTGATCAGGGATTTGAGGAATGAGCTTTTGAATTAAATGATCCGAGCGTATTCGCTCCAGATCTTTTGTCAGTTCTCTCTCCGCCTGCCATGGTTACCAGGCGGGAGAGCCTCGTTAAGCAAACCTCTTACAATGGAAGTAATTGGTGAAGAGTTTCTTTTACTTTCTCCTGATCTGCGATCGCTAATGTTCCTGCTTTTCTGATGATTAATTGTTCGTCCAGGGTGAACAGTTTCATTCGTATGATTGACGCTGTGGGCAGCCCGGCGGAATCCAAGTCCTGGATTTCGATATCAAGCGGCCAGTCAGAATTCTTGGCGCTCGTGATCATCGCCATCACAGCTTGGCCAACCTGCCGGTTAAATGTCTGAGCCTCGGATAGAACCAATGCCGGCCTGCGCTTGGTTGTGGTCCTGTCGGTAAACGGAAATGGGACGACAACCACATCGAAAGAATTAAAGGTCACGATACGCCTCCTCGTCGGCTGCCGACTCCCACTCGTTCAATGTCCCTTCAAGTGATTGTGCAAAAACCAAATCTACCGGGTGCGCTTTTCGAATTTGAATATGGTTGTTTTCAATATCAAAAGCAATAGCATCGCCTGCATTCAGGTGTAAAACTTTACGTACCGGTTCCGGGATTGTGGCTTGGAACTTGGATGTGAGTTTGCTCGTTGCAGTTTGCATAATCTTGCCTCCCTCACTTTTTGGTAATACTTTGGTAATACTAGCATCGCTTGTCATTTTCTGCAACTTTTGTGAGCCATAGCGGTGTACTCATTT
The DNA here is from genome assembly GCA_963748325.1 of uncultured delta proteobacterium. Taxonomy (GTDB): domain Bacteria; phylum Desulfobacterota; class Desulfuromonadia; order Geobacterales; family Geobacteraceae; genus RPRC01. Next base: position 5,591 of record CAVVIJ010000004.1, read on the forward strand.
TATGTTTATTGTTGACATAGTTTAATTTACTCTATAATATGTGTAAAATCTAATGTGACCTGTAAGGTATGCAAAATGCAGTGTATCGCGATTCTGCTATTTTTCCTGATAAGTTTTTTCATTACTCCTTTCGCTTTGTTTGCAAGCACCTGTCCCGAAATATCAAACAAAGATGCCAGTCTGCGCATTGCAATCCTGTCCAACGATATTCGTCGTTATAATAAACTCTATTACCAGGAAAAGCGTCCGGTTATCAGCGACGCGGAGTATGACCGGCTGTATGCCGAACTGGTACTGCTGGAAGAATGCTTTCCCGTCTTTGCCGCTGATGATTCGCCGACCCGGTCAGTCGGCAGTGACCTTGCTGCCGGGTCGCTGACGGTCAGGCATGAAAGGCCTATGCTCAGCCTGTCATCTTCTATCGGTCCGGAGGCGGTCGAAGTACTGCTGCGTAAGCTTGCGTCAGTATCCGCTGAGATTAAGCTCCTGGTTCAGCCCAAGGTTGACGGATTGCCGGTGGAGTTAATCTACCAGGCTGGCAAATTGATTGCGGCATCGACGCGCGGGGACGGACGATCCGGTTTGAATGTGACGCCTACTATCCTTCAGGTCAGGGGTATCCCCTGGGCATTGTCCGGCAGCTTTCCGCCCCGAGTGGTGGTGCGCGGCGAAATCTATGCGGATCGACAAATGCTGAAGAATACTGGTGGGCTCGGCGCTGGTGTCGGCAGGGAACACTACGCAACCCTGCGCCACCTGGCAGCGGGCACGTTGCAGTCGCGTAACCCTGATCCCGAAGCGCTGGCTGCCTTACGACTGTTCCCGTTTGAATTGGTCAATGCCGAGCAGGCTGGTGACGGCGTCAGTACCGACTTGGCCGCACTGCGGCTTATGGCCGATTGGGGGTTTCCGGTTGTTTTCGAGCAGACTCGGCAGGTGGCCAGCCTGGACGAAGTGAAGATCATTTACGGGGACTATTTGGCTAGCCGCGACCGGCAACCCTTTGCCATGGACGGCATTGTGGTCAAAGTTGACGATCTTGATCTGCGGCGACGCCTGGGGGAGGGGACGCGGGCTCCTTTCTGGGCCGCGGCCTGGAAGTTTCCGCCCGCTACGGCTCAAACCGAGGTGCGGACGATCCATTGGCAGGTTGGTCGCACCGGTCGTCGCACGCCTGTTGCCGAGGTTGTGCCGGTACTCCTTGGCGGGGTCCGGGTCAGCCGGATATCCTTGCATAATGCCTCGAAGTTTGACCGTCTCGATCTTGCGGCGGGGGATCGCGTCGTGGTCGGGCTGATCGGCGATGTCATTCCGCAAGTGCTGGCGGTGGTGGCGCGAGTATCCCGTGCAGATAATGCCGATGCCGTACCGAAAAAATTGCCGACAACGGCAATTGACGCCTGTCTGCGGGATGGTCCCGGCTGCAGTGAACAGTTTCTGGCTCGATTGGTTCATTTTGTGTCGAAGCCGGGGATGAATGTTCCAGGTTTCGGTCGGGGACGTTTACGGATGCTGATTGAGGCCGGTCTGGTTCGCGACCTCCCATCGCTTTTCCGGTTGAATGAGGAGGCTGTAGCCGCCGTACCCGGTTTTGGCGACATAACGGCCCGGAAACTTACGGGCGCAATCCGTGCAGTTGATCGATCTGACCACTTCCGGCTGGTTGTCGCCATTGGCATACCTGGAGTTGGCAAGGCGGGTGCAAGGCGGTTGGCCAAACAGTTTAACTCGCTGGGTGCTTTGCTGGAAGCGAAAGACGAACAGTTGAACGTTATGCCGGGACGCGACAGGAAGGCGGCAAAAACCGTACGCAGCTTTTTTCAGTCGCCGGGTGGTCGGGAGTTGCTGGAAAAATTCCGCGAACTGGGGATGCTGCGGAACTAATCAGTGTCCATCCGGAAAGTCCCGACAGAGGCTGGGCTGGAACTTCCTCGAAGTCCCTCGTAATCGGTCGCCACCCGAGGCACAAAACAGGATGTTTGCTGGATTCAGGAGCTTTCCTTGCTGTCGACGTCTTGCCATAAAGCCGTACGAGAGACTCCGAGAAAGCCCCAGCCCAATGGGTGGATGGCACTGTTTCGGAGTTTCCGGATGTAAACATAGAAAACTTCGTAGATCGGGTTGGAGCAAAAGTGTGTGTGCCTGTCTTTGAGAACCAGGAGAAATTATCTCTGCGTCCTCTGTGCCTGCGCGCTGAAGCGATACTGCGCGAAGGAGGAACTTCTGGCGAAGCGGGCGAGAGGCAGGATTCTGATTTTGTTGACAAAAATATTTATTTCTATAAAATAGCGAATTCACTGATGCATTGAACATGAGTAGAAAAAGGAGAGCGGAATGTACAAAATAGCCGTGATCGGCGGGGACGGAACCGGCCCCGAGGTCGTTCGTGAAGGTTTGAAGGTTCTGGATGCGGTGAACAGCAAGTACGGGATCAAGATGGAGTATACCCCGTTTGATTTCGGTGGCGAGCGCTATCTGCGTACCGGTGAGGTGTTACCGGAGTCGGCGGTTTCCGACCTGCGGCAGTTCGATTCCATTTTCCTTGGTGCTATTGGTCACCCCGATGTGAAGCCCGGTATCCTGGAGAAGGGTATTCTGCTGAAGCTTCGTTTCGAGCTGGATCAGTACATCAACCTGCGCCCGATCAAACTCTACCCGAACGTGGATACACCGCTGAAGGATAAGACGCCCGAGGACATCGATTTTGTGGTTGTTCGTGAGAACAGCGAAGGTCTCTATACCGGTACCGGCGGCGTGCTGAAGAAAGGAACTGCCGATGAGGTTGCCATCCAGACCTCCATCAATACACGTAAAGGTGTTGAGCGTTGTCTCCGCTATGCCTTTGAATATACCCGCAAGCGTAACAAGGATAAGACTCTGACCCTCTGTGGCAAGACCAACGTCCTTACCTTTGCCTTTGATCTCTGGGAACGGACCTTCCATGAGGTCGGTGCCAAGGATTATGCCGATATCAAGCGTGAGTATGCCCACGTTGATGCCACCACCATGTGGATGGTGAAGAATCCCGAATGGTTCGACGTGATTGTGACCGACAACATGTTCGGCGACATCATTACCGATCTGGGGGCCATGGTTCAGGGCGGTATGGGCATCGCTTCCGGCGGCAACATCAATCCGGAAGGCGTTTCCATGTTCGAGCCCATCGGCGGCAGTGCCCCGAAGTACACCGGTAAGAACGTGATCAATCCAATGGCCGCCATTGGTGCTGCCCAGATGATGCTGGATATCCTTGGTGAAGAGAAGGCCGCAAAAGATGTTGAGGCCGGCATGGTCAGCGTCATGCAGCAGATGAAGAGCATGAGCGCCGGCAAGATGGGTTACTCGACAACCGAGATAGGCGACATGGTTGCCAAGGCTGTCAGCTAACGTATAAATTTAAATTTTGATAAAATATGGACCGAGGCTGGTAGAGCTTCTTTCTCCTTTGCAATGCCGCTCAGGAAAGAAGCCACAGATCGATTAGGTACGTGAAAGGAGGGCGGTATTTTACAGCCCTCCTTTCTTTTTTGTTGACAAGTGTTGTTTACTATCAATAAAATTAATGTATTTCCGGCCGACCGAACTTTGGCCGCCCAAGAGAGGAGACTGGCAATATAATGGCAAAAAAACTTTGGAATGTCGCCATAGCCGGTGCCACTGGCGCCGTTGGTAATCAGATGATTGAATGTCTTGAAGAGAGAAATTTCCCGATCGGCAAGATCAAATTCCTGGCAAGTGAGAGGAGTATCGGGAAGGTCCTTGAATATAAAGGTAAACCGGTTCAGGTTGAACTGCTGGATCATAACGCCTTTGAGGGGATTGATATAGCCCTCTTTTCGGCCGGCGGCGACAGGTCGCTGGAGTTCTGTCCTTCCGCAGCCAGGGCAGGGGCGGTTTGCATCGATAACTCAAGCGCCTGGCGCATGGATCCGGATGTGCCGCTTGTGGTTCCCGAGGTGAACCCCCATGCCATTGCCGGGTACACGAAAAAGGGCATCATAGCCAATCCGAACTGTTCCACGATCCAGATGGTGGTGGCGCTCAAACCGCTTCATGATTACGCTACGATCAAGCGGTTGATCGTTTCCACTTACCAGGCGGTTTCCGGTACCGGCAAAAAGGCCATTGACGAACTGCGGGTTCAGACCGGGGAGATGCTGAATGGCCGTCCTGCAGAGGCAAAGGTCTATCCTCACCGCATTGCTTTCAACTGTCTGCCGCAGATTGATTCCTTTGAGCCGAACGGCTACACCAAGGAAGAGATGAAGATGGTCAACGAGACGGTCAAGATCATGGAATCTCCAATTCGGGTTACGGCGACTACGGTTCGCGTTCCGGTATTCTTCAGCCATTCCGAGTCGTTGAATATCGAAACCGAGAAAAAGATCACTGTTGCCAAGGCTTTTGAGCTTCTGAAAAATGCTCCCGGCTGCAAACTTGTGGATGATGTTGCGAACGGTGTTTACCCAATGCCGATTGACGCTGCCGGTCAGGACCTGACTTTCGTCGGCAGGATTCGCGAGGACGAGTCGATTGATAATGGTCTGAACCTGTGGGTTGTCGCCGACAACATCCGAAAGGGAGCTGCAACCAATGCGGTGCAGATCGCCGAGATCCTGATCAGGGATCATCTGAAAGGCTGATTTCGCCGTATCAATCGGAAAAATAATACGAGGTTTCATTATCAGGTTGTTGGAAAACGTCGCGAGGAGGCTGGAATGCACGGCGCAAGCGAGCTAGGAAGTGAGGCGTAGCCGCGCTACGTTGAACTTTTGAGCGAGCGGCAACACCGCAGGCCAGCGACGCAGTAGTTTTTCAATAACCTGTTGAGGTTGAGACGCCCTACCGGGCGTCTCTCTGTTTCTATGCGGACAATCAAGCTTACCATCGAATATGACGGCACTCAGTATGCTGGTTGGCAGATTCAGCCCAACGGTCTGGCCGTGCAGGAGGTCCTGGAGGGAGCACTCTCCGGAATGCTGAAGGAAAAGGTCCGGGTCGTTTCCTCGGGGCGTACCGATGCGGGGGTACATGCCCGAGGTATGGTAGCAGCTTTTCGGACGGAACGAACCATCCCGGTCAAGGCCTTTTGTGAGGGGTTGAATTCACTTTTGCCGGCTGACATAGCCATTCGCGAGGCGGTTGAAGTTTCCGCCGAGTTTAACCCGCGCCGTGATGCCGCTGCCAAGCATTATCGTTACACGATCTACAATTCACCACGGCGCTCTCCCCTGTATCGACACTATGTCTGGCGAGTCGGCGGTGAGTTGGATATTGCTGCCATGCAGCGTGCCGCGGCACTTTTTGTCGGCGAAAAGGACTTTGCCGCTTTTCGCGCTTCAAACTGTGCGGCGAAGACAACCGTGCGTCGAATCGATTCTCTGGACATTACCCGGAGAGACGATATCATTATTTTCGATGTGCGAGGTTCCGGTTTTTTGAAAAATATGGTTAGAATTCTGGTGGGTACCCTCGTTGAAGTTGGTCGAGGCCGCATGGGTTGCCGTGACATAGAGAACTTGTTTTTCGAGAGGGATCGGCGAAAAGCTGGTATTACCGCGCCGCCGCAAGGTTTGTGTCTACTGGAAGTGTTTTATTGATACATAGGCCAGGATATTTTGCTTGACAAGCGACAGAGTATGGATTAATTTACCAGCTTTCAGTACGTCACTGATTTTATTTCTTCATCTAGCTGTGAGGTTTCAATGAAAACGCAAGTACCCCGTTCTAAAGATATAACCAGGGATTGGTATCTGGTCGATGTGGAAAATCAGGTCCTTGGTAGGGTCGCAACCCAGATAGCTAATGTGCTGCGTGGTAAGAACAAGCCCACCTTCACACCGAGCGTCGATACCGGTGACTTCGTGGTTGTGGTAAATGCTGCGAAAATCGCCCTGACCGGCAACAAACTTGCTGATAAGGTCTACTACAGTCACTCCGGTTTCCCCGGTGGGATCAAAGGGATCACCGCCGGCAAGCTTCTTGAGAAGAAGTCGGAAGACCTCATCAGGAAAGCGGTCAAGGGCATGCTTCCCAAAAACAAGCTGGCAAGTCTGATGCTCAAGAAGCTGAAGATCTATGCCGGATCCGCTCATCCCCATGAAGCTCAGCAACCAAAGGCTCTGTAGGGCAACTCAAATTTAATAACGATAGTACCAGGAGAAGATACATGGCAGGAACACGCTTTTACGGCACCGGAAGAAGAAAATCATCCATCGCCAGAGTCTGGCTTAAGCCGGGCAGTGGCATTATTACCGTAAACGATAAGAGCCTTGATGACTATTTCGGCAGGGAAACTTCGAAAATGGTTGTGAAGCAGCCTTTGGAGTTTACCGAAAATGCCGACAAGTTTGACATCTACATAACGGTCAAAGGCGGTGGAGACAGTGGCCAGGCTGGTGCCATAAAGCACGGGATCACCAAGGCTCTCCTGGAAGTTGACGGTGAACTTCGCGGCGTTCTGAAGAAGGCCGGTTTTATTACTCGTGACTCACGCGTCAAAGAACGTAAGAAGTACGGTAAGAAAGCAGCCCGCGCAAGCTTCCAGTTCTCCAAGCGTTAAGATTCATTCTGTTGTCATTTATGTTTCAGAGGGGGAAATCCATGCGGATTTTCCCCTTTTCTGCGTTCACAAAAGTCCTTCCGGAAAATTGACGGAGACACTGTCTCTCCCTTGTTAATCCTCTTCTATCCTAAAGGAGATAGCGCATGCTGAAAGTTGCGGTTGTCGGTGCTAGCGGTTATACCGGTGTTGAGTTGTTGAGGCTTCTTTCGGGTCACCCTGAAGTTGCTGTTACCTGTGTTACCTCCGAGAGAAGCGCCGGGAAGACAGTGGGTGAGATATTCCCTTCGGTTCGTGACCGCTACACCCAGGTCCTGGAGAAACTGGAACCGATGAGGGTTTGCGAAAAAGCGGATTTCATTTTTACTGCACTTCCGCATCAGGCCGCAATGCTGGTGGTTCCGGCCTTTTTGGAGATGGGTAAGAAGGTTGTCGATCTTTCCGCGGACTACCGCTTTCATGATCCGGCACTTTATGAAGCCTGGTATCAGCCCCATATGAATCCCGAGGTACTGGACAAGGCGGTTTATGGGCTTCCTGAACTGCACCGGCAGGCAATTTCCGAGTCGGATCTGGTCGGGAATCCTGGCTGCTATCCTACCAGCATTATTTTGGGGCTTGCTCCGTTGCTGCGTGAAGGACTTGTCGACCTCGGCACCATTATTGCCGATTCCAAGTCCGCCGTTAGCGGTGCCGGGCGGGGTGCGAAGGTCGATACGCTTTTTTGCGAGGTGAATGAGGGTTTTAAGGCGTATGGAATTGCCTCTCACCGTCATACTCCGGAAATCGAGCAGGAGCTTTCCCTGCTTGCCGGGAAGCAGGTAACGATATCCTTTACGCCGCATCTGGTTCCGATGGATCGCGGGATTCTGTCTACCATCTATGCATCCTTGGCAAAACATATTTCGGTTGACCAGGTGCTGTCGCTTTACCGGGAGTTCTATCGCAACGAAGGGTTTGTCAGGGTGTTGCCCGAGGGAGTGTATCCTTCGACGCTGCATGTCCGTGGTTCCAATTTCTGTGATATCGGCCTGACAGTTGATACAAGAACTGGCCGCGTCATTGTCGTTTCAGCCATCGATAATCTGGTCAAGGGAGCTTCTGGTCAGGCGGTTCAGAATATGAATATTGTGAACGGGTTTCCTGAAAATTTCGGCCTTGACGGGCTGCCGTTATTTCCCTGATGCCTTTTCTACCAATAACCAGTGATGAAGCTCGCCAACGTGGTTGGTCGGAACTGGATGTCATTTTCGTAAGTGGCGATGCCTATGTCGATCATCCTTCTTTTGGTATCCCCCTTCTGGCACGCCTGCTCGAATCCCGCGGCTTTCGTGTCGGCATTATTCCGCAGCCAGACTGGCGGGTAAAAGAATCCTTTATGGTTTTGGGGCGTCCCCGGCTGTTTTTTGCCGTGTCCGCAGGGGCAATGGATTCGATGGTTGCACATTATACCCCGGCAAAAAAGATCCGGCGTGACGATGCTTATACTCCGGGCAATCGTCATGGTGCCCGCCCCAATCGAGCAAGCATTGTCTACACCGCTCGTATAAAAGAGGCATATAAAGATGTGCCGGTAATTCTGGGCGGTATTGAAGCCAGCCTGCGACGTTTTGCTCACTATGATTATTGGGAAGACCGTGTGCGTCGTTCTGTTTTGTTTGATGCCAAGGCTGACCTGCTCGTCTACGGCATGGGTGAGCACCCGCTTCTTGAGCTTGCGGAGGGGCTGTGTCGCGGTGAGAATCTTGCCGGCTTGCAGAATGTACGCGGCACGGCCAGAATCGGCGGCAGCGCCATGCGTGCCGCACTTCCAGGCGACGTGTGCAACCTCCCTTCCTGGGAGGACGTTTCTGCAGATACCAGGGCATTTGCGAATGCCTTCCGACTGACCGAAGAGCAGATGAATCCGCACAGCGGTTCAGTGGTGGTGCAGAAACATGGTGATCGGTACTTGGTCTGCAATCCGCCCGCCCTGCCGCTCTCTCCGCAAGAGCTGGATGAAATCTATGCCCTGCCTTTTGAAAAGGTTCCCCACCCGAGTTACCAAGAGTCGATTCCCGCGTATGAGCAGATTCGGTCTTCGGTAACGACCCATCGTGGCTGTATGGGCGGCTGTGCATTTTGTGCAATAACCCATCACCAGGGCAAGATTGTGCAGTCTCGTGGTGAAGCGTCAATTCTGCAGGAAGTCAAAAGGCTTGTCTCGTACCCGTGGTTCAAGGGAACAGTAACTGACCTGGGTGGGCCTACGGCCAATATGTATGCGGCCAGCTGTTGCGATGAAGAGGCACAGCGGAAATGTCGGAAACCCAGTTGTATCTATCCGAGCCAGTGCAGAAATCTCCGCTTGGCTGATCGCGAGGCTGCGGCACTCCTGAAAAAGGCGCGAAATGTTGCTGGTGTCAAGCATGTTGCCGTTGCTTCAGGTGTTCGCTTTGACCTGTTTCCCCATCAACCCGAGTATCTCCGGGAGCTTTTGAGTCACCATGTCGGGGGGCTGTTGAAGGTTGCTCCCGAGCATCTTGTCGATGGCGTTACCAAGATGATGCGAAAGCCGGGTCGTGATGTTTTTGTGCGGTTCCTGGAGCATTTTCGTACAGAAATTGCACGGCTCGGAAAGCGTTACTCCGTTGTCCCGTATCTGATGTCCGGGCATCCCGGTTGCACACTGAGTGATATGGTCGATGCCGCCCTGTGCTTAAAACGCCTGGGACTGAAGGTCGAGCAGGTGCAGGATTTCACTCCGACGCCAGGCTCTTTGTCAACCTGTATCTTTCATACCGGGCTCGACCCGTATACGGGTGAGCGTGTTTATGTGGCAAAAACCGATCGGGAAAAAGGTTTGCAGAAGGCACTTTTGCTGTACCATCTTCCGGAAGAGCGTGCCGCGGTCATGAAAGCCTTGGAGGTCTCCGGACGTATGGCGGATGCGCAGGAGCTTTTTTCTCCTGCCGGCCGTGTGAGAATATCAGGCGCAAAGGCGAAGAGTATGCGTCGAAAAAAATGAAGTAGCGAGATGCCCTGGTTTTCTAAATAAATTTGCTGGAAAAAAATCTTGACAAGAACTGTAAAGGGAGATATAAGGAGTATCTTCGTTTTTAGCGAAGGAAAAGGTTTTTTTGCGAGCTCTAGATGCGCTTATAGCTTGCTGGCGTAGCTCAACTGGCAGAGCAGCTGACTTGTAATCAGCAGGTTGCGGGTTCGAGTCCCATCGCCAGCTCCATATTAATAGTAGGTATTGATCTTCCCTGGAGGGATTCCCGAGTGGCCAAAGGGAACAGACTGTAAATCTGTCGTCGGACGACTTCGGAGGTTCGAATCCTCCTCCCTCCACCATTAAAACTGCAGAAGAAGTTCGAAGGCATTGCTTGCAGGAGACGAATGTCGCATGCACTGGGAGTAGTGAGGGTCGGTTTTCTTCAAAAATCTTCTTTAGTACCATTAGCGGGAGTAGCTCAGTTGGCTAGAGCGTCAGCCTTCCAAGCTGAGGGTCGCGGGTTCGAGTCCCGTTTCCCGCTCCATTTTGTGTGCCCACATAGCTCAGGCGGTAGAGCACTTCCTTGGTAAGGAAGAGGTCATCGGTTCAAGTCCGATTGTGGGCTCCATTTTTTCCGAAACACACTTCAAGGTTATAACAAAAAAATAGCGAACAGTATCAAAGTTTCTGGCGCAGGAGGGATACCAAGATGGCGAAGGCGAAATTTGAGAGGACAAAGCCGCACGTAAACATAGGAACAATCGGTCACGTTGACCATGGCAAGACAACGCTGACGGCTGCGATAACGAAGGTATTGGCAACAAAGGGTGGAGCGGAGTTCAAATCGTTCGACCAGATCGACAATGCCCCGGAAGAGCGCGAGCGTGGTATAACGATCGCGACAGCCCACGTGGAGTATGAGACGGCGAATCGTCACTATGCCCACGTCGACTGCCCGGGCCATGCCGACTACGTAAAGAACATGATCACCGGTGCAGCGCAGATGGACGGTGCGATACTGGTGGTTTCCGCGGCAGATGGACCGATGCCGCAGACCCGTGAGCACATTCTTCTTGCCCGTCAGGTTGGTGTACCTTACATCGTGGTGTTCCTGAACAAGGCTGACATGGTTGACGATGAAGAACTCCTTGAGCTGGTAGAGCTTGAAATCCGCGAATTGCTTTCAGCCTATGATTTTCCGGGTGACGATGTGCCTATCATTAAAGGTTCTGCGTTGAAGGGCCTAGAGGGAGACACCGGCGAGCTGGGTGAAGAAGCGATCATGAAGCTGATGGATGCGGTCGACAGCTATATTCCGGATCCTGAGCGTGCCATTGACAAGCCGTTCATTATGCCTGTGGAAGACGTCTTCTCCATTTCCGGCCGTGGCACGGTTGCAACCGGTCGTGTTGAGCGTGGTATTGTCAAGGTGGGAGAAGAGGTTGAGATTGTGGGAATTCGTCCGACCCAGAAAACCACGGTGACAGGCGTTGAAATGTTCCGCAAGTTGTTGGATGAAGGACGCGCCGGAGATAATATCGGAGCCCTTCTGCGAGGCGTAAAGCGTGAAGAGATCGAGCGCGGCCAGGTATTGGCGAAGCCCGGTTCGATCACCCCGCACACGAAGTTCAAGGCAGAGGCATACATCTTGACCAAAGAAGAAGGTGGGCGTCACACGCCGTTTTTCAACGGGTATCGTCCTCAGTTCTACTTCCGGACAACAGATGTGACCGGAATTGTGGATCTTCCTGCCGGGACCGAGATGGTAATGCCAGGCGACAACGTGGCAGTCACTGTCAACCTGATTACCCCGATCGCCATGGATGAAGGTCTCCGTTTTGCAATTCGCGAAGGTGGCCGTACCGTCGGCGCCGGTGTCGTGAGCTCTATCATCGAATAAAGGCTGACAGCAGGAGATTCAGGATCTCCTGCTGCTTTCGTAAAAAGGGACATACAAATGAGAGATATTATTACCCTTGGTTGTACTGAGTGTAAGCAACGTAATTATACGACGACAAAAAACAAGAAGAATACCCCGGGCAAGCTGGAGTTGAAAAAATACTGTCGTTTCTGTCGTAAGCATACGCCCCATAAGGAAACAAAGTAGGCCTGTGCCGCCGGCTGGTGCAGAGTTTGCTTTTATGCAGGCCAGTAGCTCTAACGGCTAGAGCACCGGTCTCCAAAACCGGGTGTTGTGGGTTCGAATCCCTCCTGGCCTGCCATTTTTCTTCTTTGACTAAGATTACCGTAAGGGGTTGCATGTGTTAGCCAAGACAAAAAGTTTCCTTGATGACGTGAAGGCGGAACTGCACAGGGTTACCTGGCCTACCAGGAAGGAAACGATTTCCACAACGTGGGTCGTCATCTTCATCGTACTTCTGATAGCCTTTTATCTCGGACTTTGTGATGTGATTCTTGCGAGATTAATGAAAGTCATTTTGAGCTAAGGTTAAAAATTATGTCGAAAAAATGGTACGGAATACACACATATTCCGGCTTTGAAAATAAAGTCAGGCTTTCCCTTCAGGAAAGAATTCGAAATCTGGAGCTTGAAGATTTTTTCGGAGAGATCCTTATTCCTTCGGAGACTGTTGTAGAGCTGAAAAAGGGCGAAAAAAGAACGTCCTCCAGAAAATTCTTTCCCGGATATATTCTCATTAATATGGACCTGAATGATGAAACCTGGCATGTTGTGAAGGAGACGTCGAAAGTTACGGGTTTTGTTGGTGGGAATACTCCGGTTCAGATCCCTGATGAAGAGGTGTCCAAGATCACCCAACGCATGGAGGAAGGTGCGGAAAAACCGAAACCGAAAGTCCTTTTTGATGTGGGTGAAACGGTGCGGGTAATAGATGGCCCGTTCCTTAATTTCTCCGGTGTAGTGGAGGATGTTAAGCCCGATAAAGGGAAATTACGCGTTATGGTTAGTATTTTTGGCCGAGCTACTCCGGTCGAACTGGAGTTTATGCAGGTCGAGAAGTGCTAGGATTGAGCTGGTAGCTTGCTTGATCGTGATCTTGAAAGGGTAACAGCCGAAGATTAACATACTGATAAAAGGAGTTTTCATATGGCAAAGAAGATTACCGGATATATAAAATTGCAGATTCCGGCGGGGAAGGCAAATCCTTCACCACCAGTTGGCCCTGCGCTCGGCCAACACGGCGTTAATATAATGGAGTTTTGCAAGGCTTTCAATGCCAAGACTCAAGCTGATGATGGCACCATCACACCTGTTGTCATAACTGTCTATGCAGATAGGTCCTTCAGTTTTGTGACGAAAACTCCGCCTGCATCGGTTCTCATCAAAAAAGCGATCGGTCTTGAAAAGGGTTCCAGTGTTCCTAACAAGGATAAAGTCGGCAAGCTGACCAAGGACCAGGTTAAAGAAATTGCTCAGAAAAAGATGCCGGACTTGAACGCAGCTAGCATTGAGGCCGCAATACTGACAATTGAAGGCACTGCCCGCAGCATGGGCGTTGAAATTGTTTGAATAAAGAGAGGGTGAAATACAATGTCACAATTTTCTAAAAAACAAAAAGAGGCCCGTGCCAAAGTTGACAGAACGCGCACTTATTCCTTAAATAACGCTATTGAGCTTGTTAAAGAAAGCTCCTTCTGTAAGTTTGACGAGACAGTTGACCTAGTTGTCCGTCTCGGGGTGGACCCACGTCATGCTGATCAAATGGTACGTGGCGCGGTCGTTCTTCCTAACGGTCTCGGAAAAGACGTCAGGGTTCTTGTTTTTGCCAAGGGCGAAAAAGAAAGGGAGGCCCGTGACGCCGGCGCTGATTTCGTCGGTGCCGAGGATATTGTTGCCAAGATTCAAGAGGGTTGGTTCGATTTTGATATGGCCATCGCTACGCCTGATATGATGGGTGTAGTCGGAAAAATAGGTAAACTGCTTGGCCCACGTGGCCTTATGCCCAACCCAAAAGTTGGCACGGTCACCTTTGACGTGGAAAAGGCAGTTAAAGAGTGTAAAGCCGGTAAGGTTGAATACCGTGTTGAAAAGGCCGGTATCATTCACGCTCCTGTTGGTAAAGTTTCCTTCGAGAATGATATGCTCAAAGGCAACGTCGTTGCTCTGATTGAAGCCCTGATCAAGGCAAAGCCTTCTGCCGCAAAAGGAACCTACATCCGCAAGATATCCCTGTCCTCTACGATGGGCCCAGGTGTACCCCTTGATGTCGCTGATGTTTCTGCTCAGTTGATATAGTTTTTGGTTTAATCGCCAAAGTCAAAGAAAGCAGGTGCCTGTACGCAGTATGGGCTTAAGTGAATTGTCAGCCTGCCGAGACTTGCGGTTCGTAACTGATTGTTTAGTACGCTCCAGACTTTGGCGGGGTCACTATGATCCTTACATCACAAAGAAAGGAGGGGGACGCTTGAATAGGGAAAATAAACAGCAAATCATTACTGAGTTTCACGAAAAGCTGAAAAATGCCAAGGCTGTTTTTCTGGCTGACTTTCGTGGAATGAACGTAACTCAGGCTACAAAACTGCGAGATGATCTTCGCAATGCATCGGTAGAATACAAAGTTGTCAAGAATACCCTGCTCGAGCTTGCATCAAAGGGGACAGATAAAGAGACACTTATCTCTCACTATGCTGGACCGACAGCTATTGCGCTAAGCTATGATGATCCGGTCGAGGCAGCAAAGGTTCTGACTCGTTGTGCAAAAGAGCAACAGGCAACATTTAAACTTAAGGCTGCCGTGCTTTCAGGTAAACCTATTTCAGTTTCTGAAATTCAGGCCCTGGCTGAACTGCCGAGCCGCGAGGTTCTTATCGCCAAGATGCTTGGCACCATGAATGCGCCGATTACCAATTTTGTTGGTACTCTTGCCGCAGTACCGGGCAGTTTCGTGCGAGCACTTGATGCCATCCGTGCAAAAAAAGAAGGAAACTAAATTTAAAAACCGCAACCTACGTTTATAAAAATATTTTGGAGGAAACAAAAATGGCTGAAATTACCAAGGCTGAAGTAATAAGCTTTATTGAAAACATGTCGGTACTCGAACTTAGTGAACTTGTGAAGGAACTCGAAGATAAATTCGGTGTTTCTGCTGCTGCTCCTGTAGCAGTCGCAGCAGCAGCAGCTCCTGCTGCCGAAGCTGCTGAAGAAAAAACTGAATTCGATGTAGTGCTTAAGGCTGCAGGCGCTAACAAGATAGCCGTTATCAAAGTTGTTCGTTCGCTTACCGGACTCGGTCTGAAAGAAGCGAAGGACCTTGTTGATGGTGCTCCTCAGCCTGTCAAGACTGCAGTTGCCAAGGAAGAAGCTGAAGATGCCAAGAAGCAGCTTGCTGAGGCTGGTGCAGAAGTGGAAGTTAAATAACCCTTACAATATCCATTCCTACCTGAGCCAAGGTTGCTTCGTGCGGCCTTGGCTGTTCTATTTTCGTTGAGAAGACCCCAATAATTTGTTGTTAGCCTTGCATCTCGCATGAAATATCTTACCCTATGCGAGGTAGGGCACATCTTCTCAGGCACTCACCAAAGGAGAACATATGGCTTATTCAATTGCGAATAACCACCTTTTGCGTAAGAACTTCGCCAAAATTAAGAAAATTATCGATATACCCAACCTGATTGACATACAGAAAAACTCCTATAAACGGTTTCTCCAAGTTGACGTGCCTGCAGAAGCTCGGGAAAACTATGGGTTGGAGGCGGTATTCCGAAGTGTCTTTCCGATAAAAGATTTCACTGAGACATCCTCACTGGAGTATGTTTCCTATTCTCTCGGGATCCCGAAGTACGATGTTGAAGAGTGCCATCAGCGTGGCATGACCTATGCCGCTCCCATGAAGGTCAAGGTTCGCCTGGTCATCTGGGATGTTATCAAGGAAACAGCGGCCCGAGCGGTACGAGAAGTAAAGGAACAGGAAGTGTATTTCGGCGAGATTCCTTTGATGACCGAGAATGGTACTTTTATTATTAATGGTACCGAAAGGGTTATCGTAAGCCAACTGCATCGTTCCCCTGGCGTTTTTTATGACCATGACAAAGGAAAAACTCATTCCAGCGGAAAAGTACTTTATTCTGCACGGGTAATTCCCTACCGCGGATCATGGCTCGATTTCGAATTCGATCACAAGGATATACTTTTCGTTCGGATCGACCGGCGCAGAAAAATGCCGGCAACAGTGCTTTTAAAGGCACTTGGCTATACTGCCGAAGAACTCATAAATTATTATTACAAGAGTGAAACAATTTATCTTGGTGAGCAGATGCGCAAGGACGCCAACCCTGAGTTGCTCATCAATCAGAAAGCTCATTTCGATATTATTGATCCGGAGACCGGCGAAACCATCATTAAGGCAAATCGTAAATTCACCAGGGCCGCAATCAAAAAGATGACGGACCATGGTATCAAATATATACCTATCACCGATGAAGATATCCTCGGCAAGTTTGCTTCGCATGACGTGGTTGATCCTGCTACCGGGGAAGTATTGTTCGAGTGTAATGAAGAAATCTCCCAGATCAAGCTGGAAGAATTAAAAACTCGTGGAATTGAATCCATTGAAGTTCTATTCATCGATAACCTTCATGCAACGTCTTCTTTGCGTGACACGGTATTGATTGACAAAATAGCGTCAACCGATGAAGCACTTATCGAAATTTATCGTCGTCTGCGCCCGGGAGATCCTCCTACATTGAAAAGCGCTCAGGCTTTATTCGAAAATCTCTTTTCGAACCCGGAACGGTATGACCTTTCACCAGTTGGCCGCTTGAAACTGAATTACAAACTCGGACTCCAGATTCCGCTCGAGACCCAGACTCTTACAAAGCCTGATGTTCTTGAGGTAGTCCGCTACCTGATCGATCTGAAAAATGGCAAGGGTACCATTGATGATATCGATCATCTCGGAAATCGCCGGGTAAGGGCTGTCGGGGAACTGCTTGAAAACCAGTATCGGATCGGCCTTGTGCGTATGGAACGTGCTATCAAGGAGCGCATGAGCCTTCAGGAAGTTGAAAATCTCATGCCGCACGATTTGATCAACTCGAAACCTGTCTCGGCAGTTGTGAAAGAGTTTTTCGGATCCTCCCAGCTTTCCCAGTTCATGGACCAGACCAACCCGCTTTCCGAGGTAACTCACAAGCGACGTTTGTCTGCTCTTGGACCTGGCGGTCTGACCCGGGAACGGGCTGGTTTTGAGGTTCGTGACGTTCACCCGACCCATTATGGGCGTGTTTGCCCGATTGAGACTCCTGAGGGGCCAAACATCGGACTTATTGCCTCCCTTTCGACCTATGCCCGAATCAATAAACACGGGTTTGTCGAGACTCCTTACCGCATAGTCAAGGAAGGAACGGTTACTAACGAAGTTCGATTCTTCTCTGCCTTGGAGGAGGAGGGGCATGCAATTTCGCAAGCAGATGCTCAGGTCGATGAGAACGGCTGTTTTACTGAAGACTATGTTTCCGCACGTAAAGGCGGAGAGTTTGTTCTCATTGGGCGTGACGAAGTCGAATTGATGGATGTTTCACCTTTGCAGCTGGTTTCGGTTGCTGCATCCTTGATTCCATTTCTCGAAAATGACGACGCGAACCGTGCTCTCATGGGCTCAAACATGCAGCGTCAAGCTGTTCCTCTGCTTCGGGCGGACTCTCCACTGGTCGGAACAGGGATGGAGCGCGTCGTGGCCAGAGACTCCGGTGTTTCCGTAGTTGCACGCCACACCGGAATTGTGGAGTCAGTGGATTCCTCGCGTATCGTTGTGAAGATCGATGAGGAAGAGTATGACGAGACCGGAACGGGAGTTGATATCTATAACCTGATCAAGTTCTCCCGCTCGAACCAAAATACCTGTATCAACCAGAAACCTGTTGTCAAGGTTGGAGACCATGTGAAACGCGGTGATATTATCGCGGATGGCCCATCCACGGAAATGGGCGAACTGGCTCTTGGACAGAATATCCTGGTAGCCTTCATGCCGTGGGGCGGATATAACTTCGAGGACTCGATTCTTATTTCTGAGAAGCTTGTTAAAGACGACCGTTACACTTCAATTCATATCGAAGAGTTTGAATGTGTTGCACGTGATACGAAACTGGGTAAAGAAGAAATCACCTCTGACATCCCGAACCTTGGCGATGAAGCACTCAAAGATCTCGACGAGTCCGGTATCATCAGAATCGGTGCCGAGGTAAAACCCGGAGATATACTTGTCGGCAAGATCACGCCGAAAGGCGAGACCCAGCTTTCCCCCGAAGAAAAACTTCTCAGGGCAATTTTTGGCGAAAAAGCTGGAGATGTTCGCGATACTTCATTGCGCGTACCACCCGGTGTGGAAGGTACGGTAATCGGAGCGAAGATTTTTTCAAGGAAAGGCTCCGATAAGGATAGTCGGACCGAAGCCATAGAGAAAGCAGAAGAAGAAAAGCTCCGCAAGGATGAGAAGGACGAGATAGCGATTATCCGTACTGCCGCGGAACGTAAGCTTAAGAAACTCCTTGTTGACAAAATTTCTTCAGTGTCACTAGAAGATCGTAATGGAAAGACTCTGCTCGTCAAGGGTGGCAAAATAAGCGAAGAAGCGCTTTCTGCGGTACCCATTGACCGCTGGGATGAAATTTCCGTTGAAGAGGCAGATGGCGTTGAGGAAAAAGTTGCCCAGATATTGGCAACCCTTACCCAGCAGGTTGAACTGATCAATTTTGTTTTTGATGATAAAATTCAGAAGCTGAAGCGAGGAGACGACCTGCCTCCCGGTGTCATCAAAATGGTCAAGGTTTACATTGCCATAAAACGTAAACTTCAAGTTGGTGACAAAATGGCAGGACGCCATGGTAATAAGGGTGTCGTTTCGCGAATTCTTCCTGAAGAGGATATGCCCTATATGGAAGATGGCCGTCCTGTTGAGATTGTACTGAACCCGCTGGGTGTACCTTCTCGTATGAATGTCGGTCAGATTCTTGAAACACATTTGGGATGGGCGGCAAAAGGGATCGGTTGGAAAATCGAGGACATGCTTGCCAAGAGTTCCCCCTCTGATTCTCTGCGAGAATTTATTTCTGATGTGTACGATACTCAAGAAATGACGAATTTCCTGGGAACACTCGATGAGAATGAACTTCGTGCTGTGGCTAAAAGGTTGCAGAGAGGTGTTCCGATGGCTTCTTCCGTTTTCGAGGGGGCGTCAGAGGAGAAAATACGGGGCCTCATGGAAAAGGCCGGCTTTGCTTCAACCGGTCAGGTTTCTCTTTTTGATGGGCGAACCGGAGTACCTTTCAAGCACAAGGTCACGGTCGGAATAATGTACGTGCTAAAACTGCACCACCTTGTCGATGACAAGATACATGCTCGCTCCATTGGTCCCTACAGTCTGGTAACGCAGCAACCTCTCGGTGGTAAGGCACAATTCGGTGGTCAACGTCTCGGTGAGATGGAGGTTTGGGCTATGGAGGCGTACGGTGCCTCCTATGCACTCCAGGAATTCCTCACGGTGAAGTCCGATGACGTGGCAGGACGAACCCGTATGTATGAGGCGATTGTCAAAGGGAAACACACCCTTGAACCGGGTCTGCCTGAATCGTTCAACGTTCTCATCAAGGAGCTTCAGTCTCTTTGTCTTGATGTTGAACTGCTGGAGATTGACGACGATTGAGCTTTTTACACAGTACTTGATACATCCGGCTAGTGATATGATGTCTCCGGCACCTTCCGTCTGGTTGCAGTCAGGCTGTGCCGGAACATTGAAACGATAGAGATAGCTCACGGGGCTTTTGCCCAGAGTGTTTGCCAGCTCCTAAACAAGGAGGAATGAATTTTGGAAGATTTTTTCAGTTTTTTCGAGAAACCTAAAGATCCGTTGCATTTCTCGGCCATACGCATCTCCATCTCGTCTCCCGAGAAGATCAGGGAACGTTCCTTTGGCGAGGTAAAAAAGCCGGAAACGATAAATTATCGCACCTTTAAACCAGAACGTGATGGTCTTTTCTGCGCAAAAATATTCGGTCCGACTAAGGACTATGAATGTAATTGCGGAAAGTACAAGCGCATGAAGCACAGAGGTATTGTCTGTGAAAAGTGTGGTGTCGAGGTCATCCCCTCCAAAGTTCGCCGGGAGCGACTCGGCCATATCGACCTGGCAACTCCGGTAGCCCACATCTGGTTTCTTCGGTCACTTCCTTCGCGAATAGGGAATCTCCTGGATATTTCCCTGAAGGATTTGGAAAAAGTTCTTTATTTTGAGGCTTATGCCGTCACTGATCCGAGGAATACCGGTCTTATCATCGGTGAAGTGCTCAGTGAGGACCGTTATCAAAAGCTGAGAGAGGAATTCGCCGGTGATTTTGAGGCAGGAATGGGTGCTGCCGCAGTACGCGAGTGCCTGAAATCCCTTGACCTCGATACCCTGTCGGTTCAATTGCGAACCGAGATGATTGACGCCACCAGTGAGGCAAAAAGAAAGAAAATTGCTAAACGGCTCAAGGTTGTCGATGCTTTTAAAGCTTCCGGAAACAGACCTGAATGGATGATTCTGGAGTGTATCCCTGTTTTGCCGCCTGAATTGCGACCTCTTGTGCCTCTGGACGGTGGCAGATTTGCGACATCTGACCTGAATGACCTCTATCGTAGGGTCATCAATAGGAATAATCGCTTGAAGCGTCTGATGGAACTGCAGGCGCCGGAAGTGATTATCAGAAATGAAAAAAGAATGCTGCAGGAAGCTGTCGATGCACTGTTTGATAATGGTCGCCGCGGCAGAGCTATTGCAGGACCGAACAAAAGACCTTTGAAGTCGCTTTCCGACATGTTGAAGGGTAAATCCGGTCGTTTCCGTCAAAATCTGCTTGGTAAACGTGTCGACTACTCCGGCCGTTCCGTTATTGTTGTCGGGCCGGAACTTCGCCTGCATCAGTGCGGGTTACCCAAGAAGATGGCGCTGGAACTGTTTAAGCCGTTTATCTATAATAAGCTTGAAGAGCGTGGTTTTGTAACCACGATCAAAAGTGCGAAAAAAATGGTGGAGAAGGAGCGTCCGGAAGTCTGGGACGTTCTGGAAGAGGTGATCAAAGAGCATCCGGTCATGCTGAACCGTGCTCCTACACTTCACCGTCTCGGTATCCAGGCATTCGAACCTGTTCTTATTGAAGGTAAGGCGATTCAGCTCCACCCGCTGGTTTGTACCGCCTTCAACGCCGACTTTGATGGTGACCAGATGGCGGTCCATCTGCCGCTTTCCATCGAAAGTCAGGTGGAAGCCCGTGTTCTGATGATGAGTACCAATAATATTCTGTCTCCTGCGCACGGCAAGCCGATTATTGTACCGTCCCAGGACATGGTTCTTGGTATTTATTACATGACGCGTGACAAGTACTTTGCGGAAGGTGAGGGAAAAATTCTCGCATCTCCGTCTGAGGTTCGCATGGCGTATGACGCCGGCGAACTGGATATTCACGCCAGAATCAAGGTCCGGATGAGGAATCTTGCGTCTGATGAAAAACCTCAGCTTGTTGAAACAACGGCAGGACGTATTCTGCTCAGGGAAATCCTTCCGGAAAACGTTCCATTCTCGGCCATAAATAAGGTAATGACCAAGAAGGAACTCTCAAATCTCGTGGACGTTTGTTACAGACTCGCCGGTAATAAGGACACCGTTATTCTTGCGGACAAGCTTAAAGAGATAGGTTTCCGGTATTCAACCGAGGCCGGAATTTCCATTTGTATTGGTGATATGGTCATTCCTGATGGAAAACCGGTAATCATCGAGCAGGCTACCGAAGAGGTTAAGGAAATCCAGAACCAATATACGGAAGGTCTTATTACCGATGGTGAGCGGTATAACAAGGTCATTGATATCTGGGCAAAATCCACAGAAGAAATTGCCAAGGAAATGCTTGACAATCTGTCGCGTGATTCGATTTTTTCTCCAGAGGGAAAAGAAATCAAGGTGCCCTCTTTTAACGCAATTCACATGATGGCTGATTCCGGTTCCAGGGGTTCCGCACAGCAGATCAGGCAATTGGCCGGCATGCGTGGACTTATGGCCAAGCCGTCCGGCGAAATTATCGAAACGCCAATTACCGCGAACTTCCGTGAAGGATTAACGGTTCTGCAGTACTTTATTTCTACACACGGTGCTCGAAAAGGTCTCGCGGATACTGCGCTCAAGACGGCCAACTCCGGATATCTTACGCGTAGGTTGGTGGATGTTGCGCAGGACGCAATTATCACAGAGGACGACTGTGGCACGATAGACGGACTTCTCGTATCTGCACTGACCGAAGGTGGGGAAATAATAGAACATATCGGTGATCGTATCCTGGGTAGAGTTGCCCTTGACGATATCCTCGATCCCGTAACCGATGAAGTTCTGGTTCCTGCCAATATGGAAATTGACGAAACTCTGGTCGCAAGAATTGAAGATGCCGGTCTGGAGAAAGTCAAGATACGCTCCGTGCTTACTTGTCAAAGCAAGCGAGGCATTTGTGCAAAATGCTACGGGCGCGACCTGGCGAGAGGGCATCTGGTTAACCTTGGTGAGGCGGTTGGAGTTATCGCTGCGCAATCCATTGGCGAACCCGGTACGCAGCTGACCATGCGGACGTTCCATATTGGTGGTACCGCATCTCGTCATGCAGAGCAGACCTCTCTTGAATCCCGTAACGAAGGTATCGTGAAGTTCATCAACATCAATAGTGTTGCTACCGCTGACGGTAATTTTATTGTCATGAATCGTAACGGTGAACTGGCAATTATCGATGAGACCGGGCGTGAGAGGGAAAAATACTCGGTCGTGTACGGTGCAAAAATCAAGGTTGCTCCTGGTGATCAGGTCAAAGCGGGTGCTTCCATTGCCGAGTGGGATCCGTATACCATGCCGATTCTTACTGAAGTCAGCGGTCGGATCAAATTCGGTGATATCCTCGAGGGTGTTACCGTTGAAGAGCAGGTCGATGAGGTTACCGGTCTGTCGCGTAAGGTTATTATTGAATCACGTGATGCCGATAAGAGACCGCGTATCGCCATCAAGGATGACTCCGGTAAAACGGTAAAAACCCAGGACAGTGTAGTTGGCCGTTATTTCCTCCCCGTGGGAGCCAATATTTCGGTTCAGGAAGAGTCTTATGTGAATGCCGGTGATATCATCGCGAAAATCCCGCGCGAAACAACAAAGACCAAAGATATTACCGGTGGTCTTCCTCGTGTTGCGGAACTCTTCGAGGCACGAAAGCCAAAGGACTATGCAGTTATCTCGGAAATTGACGGTTCTGTTTCGTACGGCAAAGATGCAAAAGGGAAGAGAAAGGTTATCGTTACCCCTGAACAGGGTGAGTCAAAAGAGTATCTCATCCCTAAAGGAAAACATATCAGTGTTCACGAAGGCGATTATGTCAGGGCGGGTGAAGCCCTTATGGATGGCTCCTCAAATCCTCACGATATCCTCAGGGTAATGGGGGTAAAAGAACTGGCCAAATATCTGGTCGACGAGGTGCAGGAGGTGTACCGCCTCCAAGGTGTTAAGATTAATGACAAGCACATAGAGACTATTGTTCGTCAGATGCTTCGCCGTGTCCGAATTAAAGATGTCGGAGAGACGAGCTTCCTGATCGATGACCAGCTGGAACGCAGTGTCTTTGAGGAAGAAAACGAAAGAGTGCTCGCAAATGGCGGCAAGCCGGCCATGGCAGAACCGCTCTTGCTCGGCATTACCAAGGCATCACTTTCTACCGAGTCGTTTATTTCGGCCGCGTCCTTCCAGGAGACAACAAAAGTCTTGACACAGGCAGCCATTGAAGGTAAGGTTGACAACCTTCGTGGACTCAAAGAGAACGTTATTATGGGTCGATTGATACCCGCCGGGACTGGTCTTGCGCGGTATCGGAATCTTAAGCTTGTTGTCGAAGATGATCGTGAAATAGAGACGGATGTCCAAGAAGAGAAGGTCGAAGAAATAAGCTGAGGCAAAAGGTTTTTGCAAGAAAAAAGCTTGACAAGAACATGGTGTTTTGATATTTTTGTCCGGTTTTCGCTTCTGTCGAGGGCTGTGTGCATCGGCCAGATTTTGCTGTGTTTAGGAGATAATTGATAATGCCAACCATAAATCAGTTGATACGCAAGGGTAGGGAAACTAAGAAAGACAAATCTACTGCTCCGGCTCTTAAGTCATGTCCTCAAAAGAGGGGAGTTTGTACGAGGGTTTATACAACCACCCCGAAGAAGCCGAACTCCGCACTTCGGAAAGTGGCCAGGGTTCGCTTGACTAACGGTCTGGAGGTTACTTCCTATATCCCGGGCGTTGGCCATAATCTGCAAGAGCATTCCGTGGTGCTGATCAGGGGCGGAAGGGTGAAAGACCTTCCTGGTGTGCGCTATCATATCGTTCGTGGGACGCTGGACTCGGTTGGTGTTAAAGATCGGAAACAGGGTCGTTCCAAGTACGGTGCAAAGAGACCAAAGTAAAGAACCGGAGTGAGAGGTTGATATGCCCAGGAGAAGAGAAGTAGCGAAGAGAATAATATTGCCTGATCCGAAGTATAATGACCGGGTTGTTGCAAAGCTCATTAATATTTTGATGCTTGATGGTAAGAAGAGTACTGCTGAGCGCGCCCTGTATGGTGCTCTCGAGTTGGTTGCCACGAGGACGAACGAGGACCCTATTAAGGTTTTCAAGAAATCCCTCGATAATATCAGACCCGTACTTGAAGTGAAGTCGCGTCGTGTTGGTGGCTCTACCTACCAGGTGCCGGTTGAGATTCGTGCTGAGCGACGTACGTCTCTTGCCATGCGCTGGCTGGTAAAGTATGCGGATGCTCGGGCAGAAAAAACCCTGACGGATAAACTGGCCGGCGAGATTGTTGATGCCTACAACAACCGTGGTTCTGCCGTTAAGAAACGGGAAGATACGCATAAAATGGCTGAGGCGAACCGGGCTTTTGCTCACTACCGCTGGTAGTTTTACGATAGATTGCTTTTGAGGAGTTCTTTGTGGCACGTTTAGTACCTTTAGAGAAGACACGCAACATCGGCATAATGGCGCATATTGATGCGGGCAAAACAACGACTACCGAGCGAGTGCTCTTTTATACCGGTGTTTCTCATAAGATTGGTGAAGTTCATGATGGAGCTGCAACCATGGACTGGATGGAACAAGAGCAGGAGAGGGGTATTACGATTACTTCTGCTGCAACAACTTGTTCCTGGAAAGACCACCGTATTAATATTATTGATACTCCCGGCCATGTGGACTTTACTATTGAGGTTGAACGCTCTCTGCGTGTCCTTGACGGTGCCGTTGCGGTTTTCTGCTCTGTTGGCGGTGTGGAGCCACAGTCTGAAACGGTCTGGCGTCAGGCGGATAAGTATCGTGTTCCCAGGATAGCCTTTGTAAACAAGATGGACAGGGTTGGCGCGGATTTTTTTCGCGGAGTCGCAATGATCAAGGATCGCCTTAAGGCGAATCCTCTGCCGATTCAGCTTCCTATAGGTAAAGAGGATACTTTTACCGGAGTAATTGACCTTGTTGAAATGAAGGCAATTATTTGGGATGATGAGTCGCTCGGGGCGAGTTTTCAGGTTACAGATATCCCTGAGTCAGAGCTGGACCTTGCACAAGAATATAGAGAGAAGATGATCGAAGAGTTGTCAAGCCACGATGACACTTTGATGGAAAAGTATCTTGCAGGCGAGGAACTATCTGTTGATGAAATTCGTGCGGCGATAAGAAGTTGCACTATCAATATTACGATATGTCCGGTAATCTGCGGGTCTGCTTTCAAGAACAAGGGTGTGCAGAACCTTCTTGATGCGGTTGTTGATTACATGCCTGCTCCGACCGATATTCCCCCTATTACCGGTGTAGTTGAAGGCTCAGATGAGCCGATTGTCCGGAAACCTTCCGATAGTGAGCCTTTTGCCGCCCTTGCATTCAAGATCATGACCGATCCTTTTGTTGGTCAACTCTGTTTCTTTAGAGTTTACTCCGGCGTTATTTCAGCCGGCTCGTATGTGTATAATTCAACAAAAGGCAAGAAGGAACGTATCGGCCGAATTCTTCAGATGCACGCAAACAAGCGTGAAGAGATAAAGGAAGTTCGTGCAGGTGATATCGCTGCTGCTGTCGGTCTGAAGAATACAACAACCGGTGATACGCTCTGTGATGATAATAATGCGGTTATTCTCGAATCCATAGAATTTCCTGAACCTGTTATCTCCATTGCGATTGAGCCGAAGACGAAGGCTGATCAGGAGAAGCTCGGCCTCAGCCTGCAAAAGCTCGCAAGCGAAGACCCCTCTTTCAGGGTCAGAACTGATGAAGAGACTGGTCAGACTATCTTGTCGGGTATGGGTGAGTTGCATCTGGAGATCATTGTTGATCGTTTGATGCGCGAATTTAAAGTCGAGGCAAGTGTTGGCAAACCTCAGGTTGCTTATCGAGAGACTATTTCGAAGAAAGTGAAAGTCGAGGGTAAGTTTGTGAGACAGTCTGGCGGGCGTGGGCAGTTTGGCCATGTCTGGCTTGAGATCGAGCCGCAGGAACCCGGCGTTGGTTATGAATTTGTTGATGCCATTAAAGGTGGGGTAGTTCCGCGTGAATATATTCCCGCTGTAGACAAGGGTATCCAGGAAGCCATGGAAAATGGCGTACTGGCCGGATTCCCTGTTGTTGACCTGAAGGTCACGCTGGTTGATGGTTCTTATCACGATGTTGACTCTTCTGAGATGGCGTTCAAGATAGCAGGTTCAATGGGTTTCAAGGATGGCTGTGCGAAAGCGGCACCTGTTCTTCTTGAACCGATCATGTCGGTTGAAGTAGTGGTTCCGGAAGAGCATATGGGGGATGTAATAGGCGATCTCAATTCTCGTCGTGGTCGCATCCTCGGCATGGAATCAAGGGCTGGTGCTCAGGTTATATCTTCTATGGTTCCTTTGGCAACCATGTTTGGTTACGCAACCGATCTGCGCTCTGCTACACAAGGCAGGGCGACCTACACCATGACTTTCGATCATTATGATCAGGTGCCTAAATCGGTAGCAGAAGAAATAGTCGCGAAAGTGAAAGGTTAGAGATTCCTATACGAGGAGGGATACCAAGATGGCGAAGGCGAAATTTGAGAGGACAAAGCCGCACGTAAACATAGGAACAATCGGTCACGTTGACCATGGCAAGACAACGCTGACGGCTGCGATAACGAAGGTATTGGCAACGAAGGGTGGAGCGGAGTTCAAATCGTTCGACCAGATCGACAATGCCCCGGAAGAGCGCGAGCGTGGTATTACGATAGCGACAGCCCACGTGGAGTATGAGACGGCGAATCGTCACTATGCCCACGTCGACTGCCCGGGCCATGCCGACTACGTAAAGAACATGATCACCGGTGCAGCGCAGATGGACGGTGCGATACTGGTGGTTTCCGCGGCAGATGGACCGATGCCGCAGACCCGTGAGCACATTCTTCTTGCCCGTCAGGTTGGTGTGCCTTACATCGTGGTGTTCCTGAACAAGGCTGACATGGTTGACGATGAAGAACTCCTTGAGCTGGTAGAGCTTGAAATTCGCGAATTGCTTTCAGCCTATGATTTTCCGGGTGACGATGTACCTATCATTAAAGGTTCTGCGTTGAAGGGCCTTGAGGGAGACGCCGGCGAGCTGGGTGAAGAAGCGATCATGAAGCTGATGGATGCGGTGGATAGCTATATTCCGGATCCTGAGCGTGCCATTGACAAGCCGTTCATTATGCCTGTGGAAGACGTCTTCTCCATTTCCGGCCGTGGAACGGTTGCAACCGGTCGTGTTGAGCGTGGTATTGTCAAGGTGGGGGAAGAGGTTGAGATCGTCGGAATTCGTCCGACCCAGAAGACCACGGTGACAGGCGTTGAAATGTTCCGCAAGTTGCTGGATGAAGGACGCGCCGGAGATAATATCGGAGCTCTTCTGCGAGGCGTAAAGCGTGAAGAGATCGAGCGCGGCCAGGTATTGGCGAAGCCCGGTTCGATCACCCCGCACACGAAGTTCAAGGCAGAGGCATACATCTTGACCAAAGAAGAAGGTGGGCGTCACACGCCGTTTTTCAACGGGTATCGTCCTCAGTTCTACTTCCGGACAACAGATGTGACCGGAATTGTGGATCTTCCTGCCGGGACCGAGATGGTAATGCCAGGCGACAACGTGGCAGTCACTGTCAACCTGATTACCCCGATCGCCATGGATGAAGGTCTCCGTTTTGCAATTCGCGAAGGTGGCCGTACCGTCGGCGCCGGTGTCGTGAGCTCTATCATTGAATAAACGATTAGTACGAGGATGAGATGCCAAGTCAGAAAATAAGAATTCGTTTGAAGGCGTATGATCATAAGCTTCTTGATCAGTCTGTAGGTGAAATTGTAGAGACAGCTAAGCGTACCGGTGCTCGTATTGCTGGTCCGATTCCTCTTCCTACAATTATTAACAAATACTGCGTTCTGCGTGGACCACACGTAGATAAGAAGTCAAGAGATCAGTTTGAAATACGCTCACATAAACGGCTCATTGATATTCTCGATCCGACTCAGCAAACAGTTGATGCTTTGATGAAGCTCGATCTTTCTGCTGGTGTTGATGTAGAGATTAAGTTGTAAGTTAGATACATAAAGACTAAATGAACAGGATCATCCGTTATGATGAAGGGACTGCTTGGAAAAAAACTGGGAATGACCCAGATATTCAGTGAAGATGGGCGTAAGATACCAGTCACAGTAGTAGCTGCTGGCCCATGTGTTGTTCTTCAGGTTAAAACAGCTTTGAAGGACGGTTATAGTGCACTTCAACTTGGTTTTAGCGAAATTGATGCAAGTCTTACTACCAGTGCAATTGTTGGTCATTGCCGTAAGGCTGAGCTAGGTCCGCGTAAGTTTATTCGTGAATTTAGGCTTGCTGATATCAGTCAGTATAAAATTGGCGATACTCTGTCTGCCGACATCTTCTCACCTGGTGAGTATGTAGACGTAACGGGAACAAGCATCGGTAAAGGTTACCAGGGTGTTATCAAAAGATGGGGATTCCAGGGCGGGCGTTCATCCCATGGTTCCCGGTTCCATCGCGCTCCAGGTTCTATTGGCTGTTCAGCTACACCTGCTCGGGTCATGAAGAATAAAAAAATGCCTGGCCAGATGGGAAATGAGCGTGTGACCATGCAGCGACTGCAGATAGTGCGTGTTGATGTAAATGATAATTTGCTGCTGATCAAAGGTGCAATTCCTGGATCTAAAAACGGCCTAGTGCTTATAAGTGATAGTGTTAAAGCTTAGTATCATGCTTTGGTACCGGAGATAGTTATGGCAACAATCGATCTGTTTGATATGAAGAAAAATAAAGTAGGTGTTATAGACCTCGATAATTCGGTTTTTGACGCTGAAATTAAAGAGTATCTTATTCATGATGCTATTAGGGTGCAACTTACGAACCGACGAGCAGGAACAGTTTCAGTGAAAACTCGTTCTCAAGTATCTGGCGGCGGTAAAAAACCTTTTCGTCAGAAAGGTACCGGCCAAGCTCGTCAAGGTTGCAGCAGGGCACCTCAGTATCCTGGTGGTGGCGTTGCATTCGGTCCACAAAAGAAAACGTACGATTTATCCATGAACAAAAAAGCGCATAAAGCTGCGCTTAAATCATGTTTGTCTTATTTGTTCAAAGAAAAGAAGTTCACGGTTTTAGACGCTCTTACGTTGGAGACCATTTCAACAAAAGCTTTTGCGTCTTTTCTTGACCTGTTTGCTTTAAGCAAATCACTGATTGTTGTTGATGATTTTGATAGAAATCTTGAGTTGTCTTCACGTAATGTGATGAACGTAAAACTGTTAAGTCCGGAAGGCTTGAACGTTTACGATCTTATGAAATATAAGAATGTTGTTTTTACTGAATCAGCGATGCGTAAAGTAGAAGGAGCGTTGCAGCCATGAATATTTACGACGTGATCCAAAAGCCTTTAGTTACGGAAAAAACTTCTCTGCAAAAAGACAATGAGGGAGTTATTGCTTTTCAAGTCCATAAGGATGCGAATAAGCTCGAAATTAAGGATGCTGTTGAAAAGCTCTTTAAAGTGGAAGTTCAAAAGATTAATACGATTAATATAGCTGGGAAAGTGAAGCGAGTTGGAAAAAATTTCGGAAAACGCTCGAACTGGAAAAAGGCGTATGTAACCCTGAAAGCGGGTAGCAACGTAGATTTCTTCGAAGTGTAAATATCAAGATGGGGTTGGAATAAATGGGAATTAAAAGCTATAAACCAACATCAGCCGGAAGAAGACATCAGACCTGTTCGACTTTTGATGAAATTACAGTCTCGAAGCCTGAGAAATCACTGGTCGTATCACTCAAACGGACTGGCGGAAGAAACAATTTCGGTCGGCTTACCTCTCGACACATCGGGGGGGGGCACAAGAGAAAATATCGCCTTATTGACTTTCTCCGTAATAAGCGGGATATCCCTGCAACGGTTCGTTCTATTGAATATGATCCGAACAGAAGTGCACGTATTGCCCTGCTTGTTTACGCTGATGGCGAAAAACGCTATATTGTCGCACCTGACGGACTTAAAGTCGGGGATACACTCTTGGCCGGTGAGAAGGCAGATATCCGCCCTGGAAACGCTCTTCCGCTCAAAGCGATCCCTTTGGGAACGATTATACATAACATAGAATTAAAGATCGGGAAGGGTGCGCAGCTTGCCCGTAGTGCCGGAACTTTCTGTCAGTTAATGTCCAAGGAAGGTAGATATTCTCAGGTAAAACTTCCTTCTGGTGAAGTGCGTATGGTTTTGCAGGAATGTTACGCAACAATTGGCCAGGTTGGAAATCTTGACCATGAAAATGTCTCATTGGGCAAAGCTGGTCGCTCTCGTTGGCTTGGTAAGCGGCCTAAAGTCAGAGGTGTTGCAATGAACCCTGTTGACCATCCGCATGGTGGTGGTGAGGGGCGTACGTCAGGTGGGCGTCATCCAGTTACTCCTTGGGGCATTCCGACAAAGGGTTATAAGACAAGAACAAATAAAGTGTCTTCACGATTTATTATAAAATCACGCAAATAAACAAAAGCATTAAAGGATCAGTCAATGGCGAGATCAATTAAAAAGGGACCATTTGTTGACGGGCATGTTATGGCAAAGGCGCAAGCTGAAGGCCCAAGCTCTAAAAAGATCATAAAAACCTGGTCAAGGCGGTCAACTATTATTCCTGATTTTATCGGATTAACTTTCGCGGTTCATAACGGTAAAAAGTTCATTCCTGTTTTCGTAACTGAAAATATGGTTGGGCATAAGCTTGGCGAGTTTGCACCAACAAGAACTTTCTACGGACATGCTGCCGATAAAAAAAGCAAGTTGAAAAAGAAGTAATAGATTAAGGAGTGATACATGGAAGCAAGTGCCAAGCTAACCTTTGCCCGTATTTCACCAAGGAAGACACGGCTTGTGGTTGATATGATTCGTGGAAGAGAAATCCAATATGCACTGAATATATTAAAGTTTTCGCCTCAGCCATCAGCAAAGCTGATTTCTAATTTACTTAGATCCGCTGTTGCAAATGCAGAACAAAAAGGCGTGTCTGACGTCGATTCTCTGTATGTGAAAACAATTTATGTCAATGCCGGATCAGTTCTGAAACGTTTTTTGCCTAGGGCAATGGGTCGAGCCAGTAAAATCAGAAAACCGACGAGCCATATACATGTGGTTTTATCGGAGAAGAAATAAGAAATCAGTCGGAGGTGAAGTTTGGGCCAGAAAGTTAATCCTATAGGTTTTAGATTGGGTGTAATAAAAACTTGGGATTCTAAGTGGTACGCAGAGGCTGATTATGCAAAGCTTCTCCATGAAGATCTTAAGCTACGAAATTTTCTCAAAAAAAGACTGTATCACTCCGGTGTCTCTAAGATAGAGATCGAGCGTGCGGCCAATAAAGCAAAAATCAATATTTTTACCGCACGTCCCGGGCTTATTATAGGTAAGAAGGGCTCCGAGGTTGAGACTCTGAAGAAAGAGCTTGCCAAACTTACCGATAAAGAAGTATTTCTAAATATTCAGGAAGTTCGTAAGCCAGAACTAGATGCTCAATTGGTTGCTGAAAACGTGGCGTTACAACTAGAGCGACGCATTGCTTTTAGAAGGGCCATGAAGAAGAGCGTCACAACTGCATTGAAATTTGGCGCAAAAGGCATTAGAATCACTTGTTCCGGTAGGTTGGGCGGTGCGGAAATGTCAAGAACTGAATGGTACCGTGAAGGTCGGGTGCCTCTCCACACACTCCGTGCAGACATTGATTATGGTTTTGCCGAGGCAAAAACCACGTATGGAATTATTGGTGTTAAGGTTCTGATTTTCAAAGGTGAAGTCCTCCCTGGGAAAAAATAGAATAGGAGCTTGTTGCAATGTTAATGCCCAAGAGAGTTAAACATAGAAAGCAGATGAAAGGCAAAATGAAGGGAGCTCCTCAGCGAGGTGTAACCTTGGCCTTTGGAGAATATGGATTACAGGCAACCGAGTGCGGTTGGCTGAGTTCCAAGCAGATCGAGGCGGCACGTATTGCCATGACTCGATACATTAAAAGGGGCGGGAAGACTTGGATTCGCGTTTTTCCACATAAGCCATTAACTTCAAAGCCTGCCGAAACACGAATGGGCAAAGGTAAAGGTTCTCCGGATTCGTGGGTCTCTGTCGTCAAACCCGGCCGGATAATTTATGAAATGGAAGGCGTTTCAGAGGAAGTCGCTCGCGAAGCACTGCGTCTTGCTGCCTTCAAACTTCCTATTGCTACGAAATTTGTTTTAAGGAAGGTCAGTAATGAAGATTAATGATCTAAGAGATATGTCGATTGAACAACTTTGCTCTAAAGAGCAGGAGTTCAAAAAGGAACTATTTAATGTCAAGTTTCAGCTTCACACAGGGCGTTTAGAGAATACCGCAAAACTCCCTGCCTTGAAAAAGGATATTGCGAGGCTGAAGACCATACTCAGGGAAAAGAGAGGGTAAGGCGAGGTAAACATGAGCGAGCGGGGAAACAGAAAAACACAGGTTGGTGTAGTTGTCAGCGATAAAATGCAGAAAACCGTTGTTGTCAGGGTTTCGCACCTCGTAAAACATTCGGCTTATAATAAATACATCAAAAGAAGCGTAAAGTACAAAGCACACGATGAGACAAACACATGCAGAATTGGTGATAGAGTACAGATTATAGAAACCAGACCTCTCAGCAAGGACAAGCACTGGAAAGTGAAGCAAGTTCTTGAGAGGACTTCATAAGGTAGGAGTCTTCAGATGATACAGATGCAAACGATACTTGATGTAGCAGATAACTCGGGCGCAAAAAAACTTTATTGCATCAAGGTCTTGGGTGGCTCTAAAAGGAAATATGCTAGTATTGGCGATGTCATTGTTGCCTCTGTTAAGGAAGCCATACCGAACTCAAAGGTAAAAAAAGGTGACGTTGTGAAAGCAGTCGTTGTCAGGACAGCTAAAGAGATTGGTCGTCCAGATGGATCATATATCCGTTTCGACGATAATTCCGGAGTTGTTATTAATAACGCAAAAGAACCTGTTGGCACTCGTATTTTTGGACCTGTCGCCAGGGAATTAAGAGCAAAGAAATTTATGAAGATTATTTCGCTCGCACCAGAAGTACTCTAAATTTCTTCAGGAGAACAAAGATGCAAGGCAAGAAAATGCGAGTAAAAAAAGATGACATGGTTATGGTCACTGCTGGCAAAGATAATGCTAAAACAGGGAAAATATTACGTGTCTTCGCAAAAAAAGACAGTGTATTAGTTGAAGGTCTTAATCTCATAAAAAAGCATGTCCGAGCAAGGGGCAATCAACCTGGTGGCATTGAAGAAAAAGAGGCTCCAATCCATATCTCCAATGTCATGCTGTATTGCCCAAAGTGCGCAAAACCAGTCAGGGTAAAGAAATCCCTGCTCGAAAATGGTGAAAAAGCGCGCCTATGCGTAAAGTGTGGCGTGGCCTTTGATAAATAGACGGAGGAGTAAATGGCGAGGTTAAAGGAAGTTTATACGAAGGAAATCATTCCTCACTTAATGAAGGAATTTGGCTATAAAAATGTCATGCAAGTTCCGAAGCTTGAAAAAATTGTAGTTAACATGGGACTTGGAGAAGCAATCCAGAATGTAAAAATACTTGACTCAGCTGCTGATGAAATCTGTACGATAACAGGTCAGAAAGCAGTCATCACGAAAGCAAAGAAGTCTATAGCCTCCTTTAAACTTCGTCAAGGAATGCCTATAGGTTGTATGGTAACCTTACGTAAAGATCGAATGTACGAATTTCTTGATCGCTTAGTGAATATTTCCCTTCCCCGGGTACGTGATTTTAAGGGTGTTTCTCCCAAAGGCTTTGATGGCAGGGGAAATTACTCGTTAGGTGTTAAAGAACAATTGATTTTCCCTGAAATCGACTATGATAAGGTTGATAAAGTTAAAGGCCTTAACATTTCTATAGTGACAACTGCTAAAACAGATGAAGAAGGCAGGGCCCTTTTAAAAATATTGGGTATGCCTTTCAGGAACTAATCCGTTTGGAGGAAACCAGTGGCAAAAAAGTCTATGATGTTAAAAGCTCAGCGTGTTGAGAAATTCAAGGTGAGAGCACATAATCGTTGCCCGCTTTGTGGCCGTCCCAGAGCTTATTATCGCAAGTTTCAGATGTGCAGAATTTGTCTCAGGAAACTGGCATCAAGCGGAAAGTTACCAGGCGTCATTAAATCGAGCTGGTAAACTACCTACGATATAGTTAGAGGAGTGACTTAAATGTCAATGACTGATCCCATAGCAGATATGCTTACTAGAATTAGAAATGCAAATATGGTGAAACTTCAAAAAGTTGATATACCTTCATCCAATCTCAAAGTTAATATTGCCAATGTGTTGAGAAGTGAAGGTTTTATAAAAAACTATAAAGTTATTGCTGATGATAAACAGGGTATTCTCCGTGTTTATCTTAAATATATTGATGAAAAAGACGGAGTGATCACTGAAATCAAAAGAATAAGTAAGCCCGGCAGCAGGGTTTACGTCAAGGGTACCAATGTCCCGAAGGTTAAAAGTGGCCTTGGTATTGCAATTCTTTCTACATCTAAGGGAGTAATTGCCGATAAAACTGCCCGCGAGGCTCTTGTCGGTGGTGAAGTTCTCTGTACAGTTTGGTAAGAACAGATTTGAGGAGTATTAACCATGTCTAGAATTGGGAAGCTTCCAATAGAAATACCCGGTGGTGTGAAAATCACTCTTGATGACCTGATTGTCAAGGTTGAAGGGCCCAAAGGAACCCTTTCCAGGCCAATGCTGGAAGGGATTTCTGTTCAGCTTGAAGATAATAAACAAATTCTTGTCACAAGGAATGCCGATGATCCAAAATCAAGATCTATGCATGGGTTAACCCGCACTTTGGTTAATAACATGGTTGTAGGTGTAACAAAAGGATTTGAGACTATTCTGGATATCACAGGTGTTGGTTATCGTGCTGAAGTAAAGGGTGATGTGTTAACGATGAGTTTAGGTTATTCTCATCCTATTAATTTTTCTCTGCCAGCCGGAATAACGGTAGAGGTAGAAAAGATGACCAAAGTTTTTGTGCGTGGTGTAGACAAGGAGCTTGTTGGCCAGACTGCTGCAAAAATCAGGTCTTTTCGCCCGCCTGAGCCTTATAAAGGTAAAGGTGTTAGGTATTCTGATGAAAAGATTCTTCGTAAGGCCGGTAAAACCGGGAAGAAATAGCACCTTTCTGTAAGGAGTGTTAAAGTGAGTACTCAATCTCAAAAAAGTCTTTCAAGATTAAAGCGAAAAATTCGCGTTAGAAAAAAAATCAGAGGTGTTTCGGATCGGCCGCGGCTTAACATATTTAAAAGCGCCAAGCATATTTATGCTCAATTAATTGACGATACAAGTGGTGCTACGCTTGCTTCAGCTTCTACACTTGCAGATACTGTAAAAAGCGACCTCAATTACACGGGCAATATCGAAGCTGCAAAAAAAGTTGGTGCATCAATAGCAAAAGTTGCTCTTGAAAAAGGAATAACCAACGTAGTATTTGACA
Organism: uncultured delta proteobacterium; assembly: GCA_963748325.1. Taxonomy (GTDB): domain Bacteria; phylum Desulfobacterota; class Desulfuromonadia; order Geobacterales; family Geobacteraceae; genus RPRC01. Next base: position 41,160 of record CAVVIJ010000004.1, read on the forward strand.
GAAATGGTTTTCTTTATCATGGACGCGTCAAAGCATTAGCCGATGCGGCTAGAGAAAACGGACTCTCTTTTTGAGAAGAATGAATCAGGAGGCTCTACTTGGTTAAGATCAATCCTAATGAACTTAATTTGACAGACAAAGTTGTCCATATAAGTCGTGTTGCAAAAGTTGTTAAGGGTGGACGTAGATTCAGTTTTTCTGCTCTTGTGGTTGTCGGCGACGGTAATGGCTATGTAGGTTATGGTTTAGGTAAAGCAAACGAAGTGCCTGAAGCCATCAGAAAAGGCGTTGAGCAGGCGAAGAAAAATATTATCCGCGTACCAATCGAAGAACAAACAATTCCGTATGAGGTTCTTGGAAAATTTGGGGCTGGTCGAGTTTTGATGAAGCCTGCCTCAGCCGGTACAGGCGTTATTGCTGGAGGTGCTGCTCGTGCTGTATTGGAAGCAGCTGGTATTCATAATATTCTATCTAAATGCTTAGGATCAAATAATCCCCATAATGTTGTCAAGGCCACAATTGCTGGTCTTGCGATGCTAAGAAGTCCTCAAGAAGTTGCTGCTCGCAGGGGTGTTGTTGAATAGCATTGTTACAAGGGAGACACAGATAAATGCAAGGCAAACTGAAAGTAACACTCGTAAAGAGCCACATCGGGAAACCAGCAGCTCATCGCGCTGTCCTTAACGGTATGGGCCTCACTAAGAGACTTAAAACTGTTTCCTTACAGGATACACCGGAAATCAGAGGCATGATAAACAAAGTTCAGCATTTAGTTAAAGTTGAAGAATAATACCATGGGGTGTACTACGATGGATTTAAATAATTTAAAACCCTCTGAAGGGTCAACAAAAAATCGCAAAAGAATTGGACGCGGCCCTGGCTCAGGCCATGGTAAAACAGCTACAAAAGGTCATAAAGGCCAAAAAGCTCGTAGTGGTGGAAGTATAAAACCAGGCTTTGAAGGTGGGCAGATGCCATTGCAGCGTCGATTGCCTAAGCGTGGTTTTACCTCTCTTTGTAAGAAAGAATTCGCTTTGATCAACCTGTCTGATCTAGAGTGTTTTCCTGCAAATACAGTTGTCACCTTGGATGTACTTAAAGAAAAAGGCCTTCTTTCTAAAAAAACACTGCCCGTGAAGGTTCTCGCAACTGGAGAGATCACAAAGCCGCTAACAGTTTCTGCACATAAATTCAGTGCAAATGCAAAGGAAAAAATTGTGGCTGCTGGTGGTGCACTTCAGGAGCTCCCATTTTGATAGCAGCGTTACAAAATATTTTTAGAATACCAGATCTGAAAAAAAGAGTATTCTACACACTAGCAATGCTTGCTGTATATCGTGTCGGTTGCCACATACCAACACCTGGTATTGATAGTGCAGCGCTTGCTCATTTTTTTGCACAGGCCCAGGGAACTCTTCTTGGGATGTTTGACATGTTTTCGGGTGGAGCTCTTCAAAAGCTTACGGTTTTTGCCCTCGGTATCATGCCGTACATTTCTTCATCTATTATTTTTCAATTATTGACTGTTGTCATTCCTTCCATTGAGAAACTATCTAAAGAAGGTGAAGCTGGGCGCAAAAAAATAACCCAGTATACAAGGTATGGGACAATAGTCTTAAGTGTCGTTCAGGCGTTGGGTATCAGTATCGGATTAGAATCTATGACGGGCCCTGCTGGCGAACTGGTTGTGCCTACTCCCGGTTGGGGTTTCCGGATCATGACGGTTATAACTTTGACTGCTGGTACTGCCTTCCTTATGTGGATGGGTGAGCAAATGTCTGAAAAAGGCATAGGAAATGGTATCTCTCTGCTCATTTTTGCGGGTATTGTCGCGAGAATTCCTTCCGCACTCATCAATAGTTACAGATTGTTGTCGCATGGCGAGTTGCCGCTTTTCGTGCTTCTTTTTGCAGTTGTACTGATGCTTGCCGTCATCGCAGGTATTGTTTTTGTAGAGCGTGGACAGCGTCGACTACCGATTCACTATGCTAAAAGAGTTGTTGGTCTTAAATCGTATGGTGCACAGACTTCACATTTACCCTTAAAGGTAAATATGGCTGGGGTTATCCCGCCTATTTTTGCATCTTCAATAATAATGTTTCCGGCAACAATTGCTAATTTTATCAACGTACCTTTTGTCAAACATATTGCACAGAGTTTTAGTCCCGGCAATTGGGTCTATGAGATATTTTATGTTGCCTTTATAGTCTTTTTTTGCTATTTCTATACGGCTGTTACATTTAACCCTGCTGATGTGGCAGAAAACATCAAAAAACACGGTGGCTTTATTCCCGGTATACGTCCTGGCAAAGAGACTTCCGAGTATCTTGATAAAGTCCTTACCAAGTTGACATTTGCTGGTGCTATTTATATTTCAATTGTCTGTGTATTGCCTTCTATTTTGATAACCAATTTAAAGCTACCCTTCTATTTTGGTGGCACTGCACTGCTAATTGCTGTTGGTGTGGGTATGGATACGGTTTCCCAAATTGAATCTCATCTTATTACTCGTAACTATGAAGGTTTTATGAAGGGTGTAAAGATTAAGGGACGGCGTTAGGTGCTGACGGAGTTTCTATGAATTTGATTTTCTTGGGCCCTCCAGGAGCTGGAAAGGGTACACAGGCCGCACTTCTGGGCGAAAAGTTAGGCATTCCACAAATTTCGACCGGTGATATTCTTAGGAACTCTGTTCGTACAGGGACTCCCATGGGAACGCGGGCGAAATCGTTTATGGATAGCGGTTCGTTGGTCCCAGATGAAGTTGTCGTTGGGATTGTTGAGGAAAGACTGCTGGCTTCTGACTGTGGTAATGGTTTTATCCTTGACGGGTTCCCAAGAACCGTCGCACAGGCGGATGCGCTTGGCTTGATGCTAAGCCGCCTTAATAAGCAAATTGTGCATGTATTGTCGATGACAGTTGATGATGATGAGTTGTTGACTAGAATAAGCGGCAGAAGAATGTGCGAAAAGTGCGGCCGTGGTTATCATGTTGATTTTGATCCGCCAAAAGTTGAAGGAATTTGTGACCTTTGTGGTGGTAAGCTTTATCAGCGCGACGATGATAAAGTTGAAACAATGCGAAAGCGTCTTGATGAGTATTATCAAAAGACAGCGCCTTTAATACAGTACTATGCACAAAAAGATCTTTTGCGCCCAATTTCCGGCGTTGGTGCTATTGAAGATATTCAAGATAGAATTGTAAAGGTCCTTAAAGGGTCCGTTTGTGATAATAATTAAGTCTTCTCTCGAAATTGAGAGGATGAAGGTTCCTTGTCGAATTGTTGCTGAAACACTTGAATTGTTGCGACAAATGATTCAACCAGGAATAACTACGTTAGCCTTGGACCAGTTTGCGGAGAAATTTGCATTAAAAAATAATGCAACTCCTGCTTTCAAGGGCTATAGTGGTTATCCATATTCTCTATGCTGTTCCGTGAATAATCAAGTCGTGCATGGGTTTCCGACTGATAAACCTCTGAAATTGGGTGATATCCTTAGTATCGATTTTGGGGTTGTTTTTAACGGTTTTTATGGCGATGCCGCTATTACCGTACCACTTGGAGAAGTTACAATCTACAGCTCAATCTCTGATAAAGGTAACGGAAGAGTCCCTGTACAAGGGGATAGAGAAGGCCGCTGTAAACAATAATTTGTCCGATATATCAGCCGCAGTTCAGTCTCATGCAGAAAAATATGGGTTTTCTGTAGTTCGTGAGTTTGTTGGTCATGGCATAGGTCGTAGCCTGCACGAGAGCCCTCAAGTACCTAATTTTGGTAAACCAGGGCGGGGCGTAAAGCTGAAGCAAGGGATGGTTTTGGCCATTGAGCCGATGATTAATGAAAAAGCTTCGGAAGTCAGGGTGCTCTCTGACGGGTGGACTGCCGTAACCGTGGACGGTGGACTTTCTGCTCATTTTGAGCACACCGTAGCAATTACGAAAAATGGACCTGAAATATTGACAAAATTATAGCTGCCCGCAGTAAATATCCTGTGCAATTAACCAACGTTAAGAACTTGTAGAAGTAAAGCGAAAGGGTCACTCATGAAAGTACGAGCATCGGTAAAGAAGATGTGCGATAAGTGTAAGATAATTCGTCGTAAACGAATTGTCCGTATTATTTGCGACATTCCGAAGCATACTCAACGGCAAGGATAATAGTGTAATTAGGAGGAGTCGGCATTGGCACGTATAACAGGTATTGATTTACCAAAAAATAAACGTATTGAAATAGCTCTGACGTACATCTACGGTATCGGTAACTCTACAGCAAGAAAGATACTTGCCGAGTGTGACGTTGATTGTAATACGACAACGGAAAACCTTACTGAGCCAGAAGTTGCAAAGATCAGAGATTGTATTGATAAAACCTACAAGGTAGAAGGTGACCTTCGCAGAGAGATATCCATGAATATTAAGCGACTTATGGATCTCGGTTGTTATCGTGGCCTGCGTCACAGAAAAGGTTTGCCGGTACATGGTCAACGAACTAAAACAAATGCCAGAACAAGAAAGGGCCCTGCCCGCACTGTTGCTGGTAAAAAGAAATAGTTTAAGTCTTCGGAGGAACAATGGCTAACCCCGCTCGTAAAGTTGTACGTAAGAAAAAAGAAAAAAAGCACATACCAAATGGAGTAGCGCACATCCAGGCTACTTTTAATAATACTATGATTACTATTACCGACCAGAACGGTAATGTTTTAGCTTGGTCTAGTTCTGGGAGTAAAGGTTTCAAGGGGTCACGAAAAAGCACTCCTTTTGCCGCCCAGATTGCTGCGGAGGATGCTGCGAAGAAAGCTCAAGAGCATGGGGTCAGAAATATTGAGGTTTATGTTAAAGGCCCTGGTTCCGGTCGCGAGTCTGCACTCAGAGCTTTACAGTCAGTAGGTTTTTCAATCAGTTTCATACGTGACGTGACTCCCATCCCTCATAATGGTTGCCGTCCGCCCAAAAGAAGAAGAGTGTAACTCTTTACATCGAAGGAGGTTTTAATTGGCTAGATATACTGGTCCTAGCTGCAGATTGTGCAGAAGAGAAAATATGGAGCTATTTCTTAAGGGTGAGAGATGCTTTACTGATAAGTGTGCAATCAAGAGAAGAAACTACGCTCCGGGGCAACATGGACAAGCTCGTGTGAAGGTTTCTCCGTATGGCATTCAACTTCGTGAGAAGCAGAAGGTCAGACGTATTTATGGTATTCTTGAGAAGCAGTTCAGAGGTTATTTTCAGAAGGCAGATAGAATGAAGGGAGTAACTGGCGAAAACCTTCTTTTTCTGTTAGAAAGCCGACTGGATAATATTTTATATCGATTGGGATTTGCTTCCTCACGTACCCAGTCACGCATGTTTGTGCGTCAGGGGCATTTCACTGTAAATGGTCGCCGTGTTGATATACCATCTTATCAAGTGAAGGTGGGCGATGTCATAGCTTTGCGTGAAAAGAGCCGCTCAATTACCGCTATTCTCGAGTCTTTAGAAGCTGTTGTTCGACGCGGTATTCCGCAATGGCTGGATCTGGATAAGGATACTTTTAGCGGTAAAGTGAAATCTCTTATTGTTAGAGATGATATAACGACACCGATCCAGGAACAACTTATAGTAGAGCTCTACTCGAAGTAATCGTTTCTAGAGATGTGCTCCTGGGAGGATATAGATGTATAAAAATTGGAGAGACCTGATAAAACCAAAAAAGGTCCAGGTTGAAGCAGAGACTCTTTCAAACACATACGGTAAATTTTATGCCGAACCTTTTGAACGCGGGTTTGGTACTACTTTAGGAAATTCCTTACGTCGCATTTTGCTATCTTCATTACAGGGGGCAGCAATCTGTTCTGTTCGAATTAAAGGAGTTCTCCACGAGTTCTCTGCAATCCCTGGTGTTACCGAGGATGTAACCGATATTGTTTTGAACCTTAAGTCAGTGCGACTCAAGATGCATGGCTATGAACCGCGTACAATCCGCATTGTTCATAAAGGTGATGGCATAATTACCGCAGGAAGTATTGTAACCGACCCGAACATTGAGATACTCAATCCTGAACAACACATTGCCACCTGTTCAAAAGATGCTAATTTTGAGGTGGAAATGGTTGTTAAGCTCGGTAAAGGTTATATTTCTGCTGATAGAAATCGTGATGAAAAAGCTCCGGTGGGCACTATCCCGATTGATTCTATATTTAGCCCTATTAAGAAAGTTAATTTTAGTGTTTCCAATGCTCGCGTCGGTCAGATGACTGACTATGATAAGTTAGTTATAGAATTATGGACCGATGGTAGTGTTTCCCCTGAAGATGCTCTTGCATTTGCCGCAAAAATACTTAAAGAGCAACTTACGATATTCATAAATTTTGATGAAGAAGCTGAAGAAGTCGAAGAGTTCGAAGTAGTAGAAGATAAGGATAGAATCAATGAAAATCTTTATCGTTCTGTCGACGAACTCGAGCTTTCCGTACGATCGGCTAACTGTCTGAAAAATGCAGGTATCAAGCTGATTGGTGAATTAGTATCACGATCCGAAGCAGAAATGCTGAAGACGCAAAATTTTGGTCGTAAATCTTTAAATGAAATTAAAGATGTCCTTGCTGATATGGGGCTTACTCTCGGAATGACTCTTGAGAATTTCCCTGACCCAGAAATTTTGCGTAGAATTCGTGGTGAGCGTCAGGAAGAGGAATAATCAGACAGTTTGCAGTTGAGAGAAAGGATATCGTAGAATGCGCCATAATAAGTCAGGGAGAAGGTTGGGAAGGACTACCAGTCATAGGGTTGCGATGTTCCGCAATATGGTTACGTCTTTCTTGAATCACGAGAGAATTGTAACGACGGACGCAAAAGCAAAAGAACTTCGCCCGATTGCTGAAAAAATGATTACTCTTGGGAAAAAGGGTGATTTGCATGCAATCCGTCAGGCTGCTTCCTATATTCGAGATAAAGAAACGGTTACAAAACTGTTTAATGCAATCGCACCTCGTTATAAAGAGCGCCCAGGCGGGTATACCAGAATTATAAAGCTTGGCATACGTCCCGGCGATGCCGCACCTCTTTCAGTGATTGAACTTGTTGAGGAAGAAGTTGCAAAAAAAGCTCCGAAGAAACAAGCAAAGAAAAAAGTGACGCCAAAAGTAGTAGCTGAGCCAGTTCAGGAGACTGCTGAAGTTGCTGTTGAGGCAGCAGAGGACGTTGCTCAAGAGGCTGCACCGGATAAAGAATAACATTTTAACAATAGTTTCAGATTTAAGTTACATGCTTATAAAAGACAGGCGGAATTTTTCGCCTGTCTTTTTTTTGGCAAGAATTTGTAACGAGTCCAGTTTTTGGCCTTAGAGTATCCCTGATAGCTGACATTGACAAAGGTTGGTCTGTGACATATAGTTGCAATCATCAGAAGCCGCTACTTGCTCTTATCCGGAAAAATCCATAAGGTACAATAAAAGATTTCTACATGCATGATCTAAAATATTTCTCAAGAAAACAAAACAGAGATACATCCCTCCACAAAAACAAAAAGAAACCTAGAAATACTTTCAGGATTGCAGAAATAAGTAGACCGAAGCGAAAGCGTCTTCGCCTGCTGTTGCCTGCTCTTGCAATTCTTCTTGCGCTGTATCCACTTATTTTTGGGATCAAATCTTTCCTGCCTTTTGTCTCAAATTTGTTACGCCACAACAGTGTCAATGCTAAGATGTCTTCATCGGCAAGCGATACGAAGCAACCTTTTTCTGAAGCCTCTCAATTGCTTAATTCTGCCCGTGTGCAGGATGACAAATTGGTTGCGCCTTTCCCTGGCGGAGGTTCAATCCTCTTTACTATCGACCCTGAATTGCAAGCTCGAGTGCAAGAGGTCATGCGAAGTAAAGACGTTCCCTATGGGGTATTTGTTGCTATTGAGCCGAAGAGTGGCAGGATTCTCGCTCTGACAGGTTACTCTTCTATCGACCCATCGTGGGGCAACAACCCGTACTTCAATCTCTATCCGATGGCATCGCTGTTCAAGATTATCACAACAGCCGCTGCGCTCGAGCTAAAAAAGGTCGGGCCTGAAACCCCTTTTGCGTATAGGGGGTCATCGTACTCGGAAAACCCGAAATATTGGGGGGTGACTCCTGGGCAATCAACTCAAACTATGCCGCTTTCATTAGCGCTGGGAAGGTCTATCAACCCCGTTTTTGGCCGGCTTGCTAGCGATTACGTTGGCGTTGATTCGATTATGAAGTATGCTCGACGCTTTGGTTTTAATCAGACTCTTTTCCCCGGCACGCCAATCACACCAAGCAAGGCTGCAGAACCTCTTGATGAACGACAACTTCGGTTAATGGGGGCGGGGCTGGGGCGGGAGGTTAAAATATCGCCTCTGCATGCGGCTGTTATCATTGCAGCAATTGCCAATCAAGGTAGAATGATGACTCCGCTGCTGGCCCAAGAGATCCGTGATAAGAGCGGTGCTTTGCAGTACATAAATCAATCCAAAAGTATCCGGACACTTGTTGCCAAGGAGACGGCCGATCAATTGTCCAGTATGCTTTTAACAACCGTGACAAAGGGAACCTCGAGAAAAGCTTTTCATGACCGTCGCGGTCGACCGTTATTGGCCTCGATAAACATAGCGGCAAAGACCGGTTCGATAAACGGCACGGACCCTTCCGGTCATTACTCCTGGTTTGCAGCCTTTGCACCTGTTGAAGACCCTCAGATAGCAGTTGTCGCACTTATCATAAATCAGGATAAATGGAAAATTAAGGCGACGTACCTTGGAGAACAGGCATTGGAGAAGTTTTTCGATGAAAAGAGCTCTGCAGGGCATTCGACACCGGGGACTTCTTTCCAGTGACAACTGACGCCGTTAATCAATCATAACATTGTACTCAGAAATTCTTTGGCAGGATTTTCATGAAATGCCGATGCTGCTCAACATGTTGCACTGCACCTGACATATCAACGCTTGAAAAGCCGTTGGGTGTGCCGTGCCCACATCTTTACCGCGATGGTACGTGCTCAATCTATGACGAGAGGCCGGCTGTTTGTAGGGATTACAGGCCTGATGAAATTTGTGACATCATTGACGCTGCAACTCTTGATCAACGGGTAACAAATTACCTGCGGATATTTTCATTGCAGAGAGACTAGAACCTGCTATACGTCTTTTGCTTTATGTGCTGTTTATTGATGACAAAAGTTTCGAAGGACTATTGATAGGTGTGAACGGAGAATTGCCCCGCTGAAAGTTCTCCGTAAGAAAACTGGGTGATCCAGTCACCCAATGAAAGCAGGGTTTTACCCTCTTCTGTTACCGAAAGAAGTGGGAAGTGGAAATGTGCCGTGACAACGGCGTCGCAACCTTTGCCGAACTGAGAGTCCGCAAACTTATCGAGCAGAGATTTGTAATCTTTCCTGATGTTTCTAACCTTGTGGTATTTTTTGCTGCGACAGGAAAGGTAATGGGCAATACTGAAAACCATGGCGGGCGGGAACAACGGAAACAGTGCTTTTGTCAGCGGGCTGTGGAGAAGAAACCTGAGGAGACTGTAACCATAGTCCTGTGAATTAATCTGATCGCCATGACAAATATATACCCGCTTTCCGTCCAACTCTACTATTGCAGGTTTTGTGTAGACAGTTGCCTGAAGGGTTTCCGAGAAAAATCTACCGAGATGAAAGTCGTGGTTGCCTTCGAAGTAGACAATTTTAATGCCTGACTCCGATAGTTGCTGTAAGCGGTCCAGCAGGGGGCGGTAGTGGGGAAAGTTCTTTTCGTGGTAGCCTATCCAGAACTCGAAAAGGTCACCCAGGATGAAGAGTGTTTCTGTTGTGTCTTGAATGTCTGAAAGAAAGCGTAATAATAATTGGTAGTTATCGTCTTCTGGCTGGCGTAGGTGGGCGTCGGCGATAAAAATCCTTTTCATGGGGTCACTATAACTAAAATTCAGGAAAAGGTAAAGGTTACGGTTTGAAATAACCCGCTAACTTTTCCATGGGGAGCAGGTTGCACTATGGGCTTCATGCGTGATGTTGAAATAGTCTGGGATGACCTTTTGATGGCATTTGAAAACGTTGACCCGGAAATAGTTTTTTTTATTGACCGGGATACCGGAGAAATTTTCTCTGTTCCGTTGGACTACGAGGATGACGATTTTTGGGAGGAGATCGAGGCAAATGAAGATCGTTACCTCCAGATCCCTGATTTTGATTCTGATCAGGAACGGCAATTACTGCATGAGTTTCTTAAAGGGATGACCAACTCCTCTTTGAAAGAACTCCTGGAACGTTCATCGATGGGAAAACCTGTCTTTGGCCGGCTGGAGGAAATCCTTTCTTTTTATCCGGAAGAAGCTGAGCGCCTTCTTGCACTGAAAGACGAATTGATCTCAGCCCGAATTAGAAACTGGCTGGAAAATAACGACATATTTTTAGCTGAGGAACATCATTGACGTGGTATTGATAGCTGTTTTGTGTCAGTGGACAGCCCGACTCCGGTCTTATGGATTAGACCTTATGACCTGAATTTATCCGGCTGCCTTCAGGTTTGCGTGTTGTAAGGACGGTAACCCTATGAATCTACATATGTCGTTAGTCCAGAAAACCGGAATTTCGCTCCTCGTCCTCACGGTTTTTTTTGCTTTTGGTTATGCAGTTCAACATACTCTATCCTGTCTGCTTCTGTCTTTTGTGCTGGCGTACCTTTTTGATCCCTTTATCCTGATGCTTGAAAAGAAGGGGGTTAGACGGGTATACGGTATCCTTATTCTCTATTCATTTCTCACGATTCTTGCTTTCTTCTGTATCATTTTTCTTTTCCCATTGCTGAATATTCGCTGGGGATTACTTCTCCATGAGTTGCCGGGATACTTTCAGCGCTTCAAAGCCATGGCCTCCGATCTGAAAGGTCGATTCGGCCCGGCTTACGCAGCCGAAGAGTGGCAATGGTTACTCAATCATGTTCAGGCAGGTGCTGATCGGCTTCTGGCGAAACTCGGCGCCGGAATGTATGAAGCTGCATCCAGTGTTGTTTTTAATCTGTTTAATGTCCTGTTGGCACCCATTCTGGTCTTCTTCATGCTTTACTATAAAAGAGAAGCCATGGAAGGGATCCTTCGCTGGTTGCCTTCTTCGAACCGGGATTTTCTCGTCGCAGTTGGACATGACATTAACCGGAGTATCGGTGGTTTTCTCCGAGGGCAGGTTGCGGTTTCAGCAATTGTTGCCTTCTTATCCACGGTTGCCATGATCTTCCTGCATGTGAACCATCCTCTTTTTTCCGGTATTTTTGCCGGAATTGCTTCAATCATTCCTTTTATCGGCGTCATCCTCGCAACTATTCCACCACTTTTTTTTGCCTATGCGGAGTACCAGAACGGAGTCATGCTCCTCCAGATTTGCGCAGTTTTTTCTGCCATATATTTCTTTGAGGGGTATGTCATAAAACCGCTGATTTTCAAAGAATCGATGGATTTGAACCCTCTTGTAACGATAATCATGATTATGATACTTGGTGAGTTGCTCGGATTTTGGGGGATACTCCTTGCCATACCGATAACCGGGGCGATCAAGATTTACTGTCATCATCTGCGCATAGCTGATGAAAATAATGATGTCTGACAGAAGTGAAAGAGTCTTTCGTTGTTTCGGCCAGGGTCTCTGTTCGCTGCCGATTGATACTGGTATGCTGAGGAGCAGGTGTCGGAACTTTGCTTGTCAGAAGGAATTTTCCGAATAGAGGGACGATGATGCACCAGAAAAAATCACTTTTAATCATAGATGTGGCCCAATCGCTGTTGAAGAGAAAACTCCTGTCTGAAGAGCAACTTGAGGAGATCTTGGTGAAGAGTGACGCCCAGATTTCCCGCCTGAAAAATACCCAGCATCCCGGGTACTCGCGCCGTTTTGCTCAGAGTCCGGTCCTGCCCACTCCCGCTGAAGTTATTTCCTCGTTCAATCTTGAGATTCCCGGAAGCAATGGCAAGGTTCTTACCGAGGATCTTATCACCAGGGTCATTGCGGACTTGGTGGGAATGCCCTATGTGAAAATTGATCCTCTCAAAATGGATCTTGAGGTAGTCACCTCCTCCATTCCCCGTCCCTTTGCCATGAAGCATCTCCTGGTTCCCATTGCAGAACAAGGTGATAGGATAACCATCGCCGTTGCTGACCCCTATGCCAACGATGAGATAGAGACCCTGATGAACCTGAAAAGGGTCAAGATTCATCGCGTTTTGAGCTCAAAAAGTGACATCCTCAAGATATTGCATGAGTTTTTTGGATTCAGAGCATCAATCCTGTCGGCAGAAAATCAATCCTCGACCTCCGTTGACCTGGGAAACCTTGAACAGTTTGTCAGGATGAAGGGGCAATTCGAAATTGACGGCACCGATAAAAATATCGTCAGTGCCGTCGAATTCATCCTTACCTATGCTTTTGATCAACGGGCAAGCGATATACACATTGAGCCGAAAAGGGACATAACTCTGATACGATTTCGGGTTGACGGCGTAATGCACAACATTCACACGATACCCAAACCGCTTCATTTGCCGATCGTCTCGCGGATCAAGATGCTGTCACGCATGGATCTCGCGGAAAAGCGCCGGCCCCAGGACGGGAGAATCAAGACCACTCACCATGATAAAGAGGTGGAGTTGCGCGTTTCAACTCTTCCGGTTGCCTTTGGTGAAAAAATCGTGGTGCGGATATTCGATCCTGAGGTTCTCATGCAGGACCTTGATCGTATCGGTTTTTATCCTCGGGAATTTCAGCTCTACAATGGCTTCATTCGTAAACCTAACGGTATTATTCTGGTTACCGGTCCTACCGGAAGCGGCAAAACTACTACTCTCTACTCCTCACTGCGGACTCTTGCCTCACCTGAGGTTAATGTTGTAACCATAGAAGATCCCATCGAAATGGTCATGGAGGAGTTCAATCAGGTGGGGGTTCAGTCCGGGATAGGCGTTACCTTTGGTTCCCTGTTGCGGACCATACTCCGTCAGGATCCCGATATCATCATGGTGGGAGAGATTCGTGATCGAGAGACTTCCGAGAGCGCTGTCCAAGCTGCCTTGACCGGCCATCTTGTCCTTTCGACCCTGCATACAAATGATGCCCCTTCTTCCATAACACGATTACTGGATCTTGGGGTTCCCTCTTTTTTGATCTCCTCCACTGTGATCGGCATCATTGCGCAACGTTTGCTGCGCTGTATCTGCCCCTCCTGTAAGCGGGAAAGGATCCTTTCCGATGAGGAGATTGTCTTCCTTGGGCTGGAGGAGAAGGCCTACCCGGTGTATTTTGGCGAAGGTTGCACAGACTGTCGGGGAACCGGCTACCGTGGACGGACCGGGATCTTCGAAGTAATGGACTTCACCGAGAATCTGCGTTCGCGGCTGAATGAGCGCATCGACATGGTTGATCTCAAGGAAATAGCCTGTCAGGATGGTATGGTTTCTCTGCGGCAGGTGGCAATCAAAAAAATGATGGAGGGCATTACCACCTATGAGGAAGTAATCTCGGTAACCTGAACGGAGCCGGGTGCTTCCGGAAGAGATGGTTCTTTTCACTGGCTGCCAGGACGTACGGGGTGCCTGATTTTGCACTCCCTACGGCGATGCTTTCCGTTATTTTTTACGAAAAATCAACTTTGCCGTGGGCATATCATCGTGGAGCCTCTCCAACGGAGCGAGGATTTCTCCTGTAAAGTCCTCGAATATTCTGACAAGCTCGCCCGGTTGGAGCAGGAACTCTTTTTTGTGGGTGGTGGGAACAAAGGGGGAATCAAGCAGCGTGTCAAAGACGAGTATGCCGCCGGGAGACAGTGCCGCGACGGTCTTCGGAATCAGATCCCGCAGGAGAAAGTTGCAGTTGAGAATAAGATCATACTGCTCCGTGAATTCGAACTGCTCCATGTTTGCCGCATGGAAATCGATCGTTAGCCCTTCCCGTTCCATCCATTGGCGGCCTTTCTCAAGGCCAGCCTCGGAGATGTCCAACCCGGTGACCTGAAAGCCCTTTTTGGCAAGGAAAATGCTATTCCTGCCTTCTCCGCAGGCAATGTCGAGGGCTTTTGTGCCGGGGACACGCGAAAGGATGAGACCCATGTTTTCGACAAGATAACGGGAAGGGTCTTTTCCCAGAACACAGGTTTCGTTTCGAAACCGTGCATCCCATTTCAATAAACTGTCATCTCCAGCATCCTGACGCATCAATGGCTCCTTTAGGGGTAATTGCACATGAGGTCTCATTGTCTGCGAAATGCCTGTTCAGGTCAAGGAGGAACTGACGTGAAGGTATCTGCCTGTTGGAGGAAATGTCCTCGAGAAAACCCAGCTCGATTTGGAATTGTGCTGTAACAGATACGATGAAGGTGCGAGGCAGAATGGATATCATCGAACCGGCAGTCGAACTTTCAATTATCGTTCCGGTCTTGAATGAGGCGGAAGTGATTGGCACTTTTTTGCGTGGTTTGGCGTTACAACAGGGAGTGTCCTTCCAGGTTGTTCTCTGTGATGGTGGTTCAACCGATGACACCATACAGAGGGTTTCACAGTTGCTTTCTGAGCTACCTTTTGCATTGAAAATGGTTCATACGGAAAAAGGACGAGCCCGGCAGATGAATGCCGGCGTCCGTGAAGCAAACGGCGAATATTATTTGTTTCTCCATGCCGATTCTGCTTTTCCTGATCCTGATGCTCTCCGTCAGGGGCTTTCTTTTCTTCGGCAGACTGTGCAGAGTACAGGGGAGGAAAGGGTTGCCGCGCGTTTTTCACTCCGGTTTCAGGACTGTGACGGAAGCATGTCCTTTCACTATTATAGTGCTGCGGGCAAGGCACGCCTGGATCGGACAGGATGTACACACGGTGACCAGGGTTTTTTCCTGAGTCGTCGTTTTTTTGCCAGTGCAGGCCCCTTTGATCAGTCATGTATGGTCATGGAGGATACCCGCTTTGCGGAAAAAGTTCGTGCGCAAGGTTCCTGGCTACTTCTGCCTGTCGAACTCGTTACTTCCGCCCGCCGTTTTGAGACGGAGGGTGCGGCTGTGCGACAGGTGCTCAATATGATTCTCATGACCCTGGATGCTGTCGGTCGTGAGGATATTATCCGCGATCTGCCGGGGATCTATGCCGCACAGAGCATGACCGGGCGGTTATGTCTCTTACCGTTTCTCGACAGGATTAGGCTGCAAATCAAGGGATTGCCTTTTGTGACACGAATGAAGTTCTGGTATTCCGTTGGTCACTTTGTCTGCCTGAATGCCTGGCAGATCCCTTGCTTTCTTGATATGCGCAGAAACTATCGGCGCAGAGTTCCCGTGGGGGAGGGTGAGATGTTCTATCTCGAAACCTTCGGTCGAACCTGTGAGCCTTTGTTCAAAACAGGCCCTCTGGCTGTGTTTGCTGCCGGCCTGACTTTTCTTTCCTTCCATGTTGCCCTACTTCTGGTTCGACTGCGGGGGTGGTAGGTTGATTTTGACAAATCAGTAGATGCGAATCATGCAAAGTAATATAGCCTGCTGAAATAAGGGGCAGGCACATTCAGCATAGCCAGTCTTGTAAGAGAAAATAGCGGAATATGGTTACTTTCGAGTAGTTGTGAACTTCAAATCATGGTGAAGGGTATGCTTGAAAACTAGATGAAAAGGTACCCTGCGCCACGGTGTTGTGGAAAATTCGCTTGCAGGCTTTTTTCTTGGGGGCAAACTGCCCCGACACGTACTGACTTGACCTGAGATTGCTATCCTTTGCTGCGTGTACCCTCGACAAAGGCCCTGATGGCCTGGTTGGCCTCTTCCGAAATACTGGTGAATTCAACCCCGAAACCCGGCGGAAGAGTCATCTTTCTGCGTTTTCCCAGTCCGTTAGCCCACGCGACGATTCCCTCTGCCTTTAAGGACCTCCCAGGGACATTGGGAAGCTTTATTTCCAGAGTGATAGGCTTCTTTTCTTCTGCTGGGCTGGCTTCCGTGACATAGACTCCGCCGCTGCTGAGATCGACACTGAACCCTGAACGATCAATCCCGTTCAGGGTAAAGGTCACGGGGGCTTCGTAGGCGACGCGAACATCTCTTCTGTTGATCGTGTCAAGGAAAGAACGGGCCTTAGCCAGAAAGAGCCGTCTGTCGATCGGCTTGTTGAGGATATCATTGCAGCCCGCTTTCCGGCATGCGTCCAGATCTTCCTCTTTCCCGCAGGACGAGACCATTACCACCGGAATGGAGCAGTAGTTCTGGTCGGCTTTCAGCAAGGAACAGCAGGCAAGTCCACCCATGCCAGGCATGTTGATATCCATGAAAATCAGATCCGGACGTTCCTTCCTGACAATTTCAAGAGCCTCCTCTCCGTTTGATGCGGTAAGGACATGCACCGGAGAGAGTTTCAGGAAATTCTTTTCCAGCTCGATGAAAAGTTTCGTGTCATCTACCAGAAGGATTTTTGGTGTCGCCATGGCAGGCCTCTCCTCTGTTTTCTTTATAACTTTGTACCACAGTTACTGTTTCTGTCCAGACGGTGGTCTTTCCTTGTCACTCGACTTCTAAATTTGTAAACAGGTTGCAGCAAAAAATGTGCCGTAGGTGAATCCTGGGTATTCCCGTGTTACGCCCTCGGGAAGCCAAGATTTTGTAACCTGGATTCCCGAGGGCCGTCGTGGAAATGACACTTTTGAATCATGCTGAAAAGACCCAAATTTACCCCTGCAAAGAAACGATGGTTCCGCTTTCCGTCAGGAAACGCAGTGCTTCAGGGATGTCTGGGATCCCGGACCTTCCTCCAATATGCCTGCATTTCATGGCTGCGACCGCGGACGCGAAGCGAATGGTGTCGGCAAGGTCTAGGCCCCGAAGCAGTCCGAAGATATAGGCGCCGTGAAAGACGTCACCGGCACCGGTCGTGTCCAGGGCTTTGACCTGGAAAGCCGGGGTAGTGATGATTTCGCTGTTTCGGAAGGTTATGCTACCCTGTGCCCCGAGAGTAATAGTGACGACGGGTGCACCGAGTTCTTTGGCTTGCTGCTGAAAATCCGCCGGAGTTCCGGTCCAGCCGAGATCTCTGGCAAATTGTTCCGATGCCACCAGGTAATCGCACAACCCGGCTGTTTCCAACATCCCAGGACGTACTTTCCCGGCGTCGAGCATGACCGGAATGCCGAGGTCGCGCGCTTTTTCCGTCGCGAAAAGCGAGATCTCCGACATAAGACCGTCGAGGAGGAGGAAACAGCAGTCATCAAATGGATATTCTGGCAATTCAGCTGGGAGCAGGGGCATGCCCGATGGTCTTTCCCAGAAGATGGTGCGTTTCGCCGAGCGCTTTTCAATGGCAATGAAGGCTTTTTGCGAGAGGGCTTGTTCTCGCCTGACAAGTCCGGATATGCCGATTCCTTCGTTATGCAAGGATTCCCTGATCTTTTCGCCTTCCGGATCATCACCGACAACCCCATGGAAATCACAGGGTATGCCGAGACGGGCGAGTGTCACGAGCGCGGTGGCGACCGGGCCCCCGCCCTGTTCCTGCCAGTCGCTGACTTCTGCTTTGGTGTCGTTGTCAGGGAAAGAATCGACCATTGCCAGATAATCCCATGAACACTGTCCGATGCCCACTACGCGCATGGTTTTACTCCTACACAACTATTTTTACGAAATCAGGAATCGCCCTGATCTGAACAGGCGCATCAAAATAATAATCGCCATCTGCCTGAAGGGCTTTTGTGCCACGGATCTCCAGTTCAGTGGCGGAGAAGGTGAGGATTCCCGGACCGCTAAGACCTTTCCGGTGCCGCAGGCCGATTAACGCCCGCAGATATCCGAGCCTTGTTTCGTCTTCAATGCAGATAACCTCGAATTCCGGCTCGAAAAGTGAGGCACCCGGAGCAAAAACGACATTCCCGCCGTACTTTGCACCGTTGCAGATAAGGACACTATGGCAGACAAGGGTCCTGGCGCCTGAGATGACCTCAAACCGGCTGGAATCCCAGGAACGCAGTACCCGGAGTGCGGAAAGTACGTACGCACCTTTCTTGAAACGCTTCTTTTCCCTGCTTCTGACTTCCTTTACCACTCGGCCATCGAATCCGACCCCGGCCATCAGGAGAAAAGTCCGCTTGGCATCTTCCTTTTCAAGGGAGCCGACACAAAGATTCCTTGTTGCGCCGGCGGCAATCTTCTCCAAGGCCGCATTCGGAGACATGATCCCCAGTTCTCGGCACAGCACATTGGAGGTTCCAAACGGGATTACGGCCAGGGTCGCGGTTCCCGGAGTCAGGCCGTTAACGACCGCATTGATCGTTCCGTCTCCTGCCCCGACAATAATTAAGGGATTCTGTTGACTGCAGCAGGCCAACTGTGCACATCTGGCGGCTGATTCGGGAGTGTCAACATACTGCAGATCGGGCGTAAAGCCATGCCGGGCGAGAAAGTCCAGTGCGCCCTCAAGTTTTCGGGGAGAAAAACTTCCTGAAAGGGGATTTGTGATGACTGTACAGGTGTCAGGCATGAAGTCCTTCCTTTTGGTTCCAAGAGTAAAAGCAACCCTACTTTTGCGCAAGGAAAAGTTTGCTTCGTACCGGATCTGTTCCCCGGAAAAAGCCAGGCATCCTGATGCTCAGCAGCTGTATTGTCAGAATTGAAATGTTTCCGTGGTGGGGGCACATGCCAAAGGGATCGAGAGAAGGTATTCCCGATCCCTTTGGCGAGGATTATTGAACCGCAACTTTGCAGGTTGGGTCTGATCGCGCGGCTATTCTTCCCGGTACCATCCGGACAGCATCGGTTTAAAGACATTATCGACAATATGAACAATGCCGTTCGCGCACTCGATATTGGTGGTGACGAATTTCGCATTGTCCACCATTGTTTCACCCTCTTCGATTACCACTGTCAGTGATTTTCCGAATTCGGTACCGATGGTTTCCATGCTACTAATGGTTTCCGCAGTGTGCTTGCCTGATCCGATATGGTAGGTAAGTGTTTCTGAAAGT
Organism: uncultured delta proteobacterium; assembly: GCA_963748325.1. Taxonomy (GTDB): domain Bacteria; phylum Desulfobacterota; class Desulfuromonadia; order Geobacterales; family Geobacteraceae; genus RPRC01. The sequence continues at coordinate 60,116 of CAVVIJ010000004.1, forward strand.
TCCTTCGGGTCATTCAACATGGCATCGATATTCATTCTGGTGAAGGCTTCGTTTGTGGGGGCGAAAAGTGTATAGGGGCCTGCTCCTTTCAACTTTTCGATTAATCCGGCTTTTTCCAATGACGACATAAGCTTGCTCAGTGATGAGTTTCCCTTAATAGTTTCAATGATGTTGGTCATCCATTTCTCCTTTTCGGTGAAAGTAGTTCGCTTTTGTGTCGGAAGGGATATGTTGCGGGATTGTTATCCAGTCCCGGCTATTTTTTCCCATTCTTATCGTTGCCGCCTGCAAACTTTTTCATGTTTTCCAGAATTTCGCGCAATCTCATGTCCACTTTCTGATTGATGGTCCCTTCGGGATAGTTGCCATCAAGCCCTTTTTCCCCTGCAGGCAGACCGGTGAGAATTTCAATGCCCTGGTCGATGGTTTCCACGCTCCAGATGTGGAACTTGCCGGCATTGATCGCTTCCACCACCTCATCCTTCAGCATCAGGTTGCGGAGGTTGCTACGGGGGATCACAACTCCCTGCTCTCCGGTCAGTCCTTTTAATTTGCAGACGGCGAAGAAGCCTTCAATTTTGAAGTTAACGCCACCGATCGGTTGTACTTTGCCGAGCTGGTTTACGCTGCCGGTAACTGCGATTCCCTGTTTGATCGGAACGCCGGAAAGGGCGGAAAGAATGGCATACAGTTCCGTCGATGAGGCACTGTCTCCTTCGATGCCCTCGTACGACTGCTCGAAGCAGATGGAGGCGGAGAAGGAGAGCGGCTTGTCATGGGCGAATTTCCCTCCCAGGTACCCGGTCAGGATCAGAACGCCCTTGTCGTGGATCGGGCCGGAAAGTTTTACCTCCCGCTCAATGTTTACCATCCCGGCTTTGCCCATAAAGACACGCACGGTAACCCGTGAGGGCCTGCCAAAAGAATAGTCCCCCATGGTCAAGACCGCTAGTCCGTTCACCTGGCCGACTTCGCTTCCGGATGTGTCAACCAGGATGGTTCCTTCGTCAATAAATTCCTGGAGGCGCTCTTCAACCCGATTGCTCCGGTAGATCTTCTCATCGATGGCTTGCTTTACATAGGTGCCGGAGACCGTTTCACTGTTTCCTTTTCCCGCCCAGTAATCGGCTTCCCGAATCAGGTCTGCAATTTCCATGAATTGCGTGGAAAACCTTTCCTGGTCCTCGACCATGCGACTCGAGTATTCGATGATTCCAGCCACCGCTCCCTTGTCGAAGGGGCGCAACCGCTCCCTGCTACAGTGGCTTGAGACGAACAGAGCGTAATCCTTTATTGTTTCAGGGGTCTTTTTGATACGGCTTTCGAAATCCGCTTTAACCTTGAAAAATTTCCGGTAATCAGGCTCCAGGTGAAACAGGAGATAGTAGATCATCGGCGAGCCGATCATGATGATCTTGGATTGCATCGGTATCGCTTCCGGCTTCAGCGAAACGACGGTGATGATCCGGTACTGCTCCAGAACGTCTTCAATCTTGATTTCGCAGTTACGAATGGTTCGCTTCAATGCATCCCAGGAGAAGGGGCTGGTCAGGATGTCCCGCGCATTAATCACCAGGTAACCACCGTTTGCCTTGTGCAGGGCGCCAGGCTTGATCAGACTGAAATTTGTACTGGCAACACCTCCCATTTGCATAACATGATCAATGCGACCGAAGAGATTATTGTAGGTCGGGTTTGCTTCGAAAACAACGGGGGCACCGCATTGCTCGCAGTTGTCCACAAAAAGGTTGACGAGATACCGTTCGAAAGATGGCGTCTGGGTGGGAAGTTTGAGCCCCGGGATCTGAGGTTGTTGCGGGGTTCCCTTGAAATCCTCCAGGTTCAGAAGAATATCTTCCTGAACATCGTCCAGGTAGGCAAGGACACGGGAGAATTCGGCATATTTTGACTTGAGCGGCTCAATGTAGTGTCCCACTGCTGACAGGCCCAGGCTGCGATCAAGCTTGGCCAATGCCTCCTTGACGGCTTTCTCGTTTTCCCGGATCTGGCTGATCAGGTCGGTAAGTTTTTCCTTGAGAGCGTTGCCGATGGTATCGATTTTTTTCTGTTCTTCAGGTGAAAGCGCTTCATATTCTTCCTGCGTGAAGTTCCGGTCCTCCTTCTGGGGAACCATGACAAGACCGGATACCGTTCTTTGCAGAGAAAAACCTTTTCCTTTCGCTTCCTCTTCCAAAGCCGAAAAAAGAGCGTTGTTCTTTTCCTGCGCCTCCTGGACAATGGCTGACTTCTGGTTTTCGTAGTCTTTGCTCTCGAGGGCCTTGGGGATATCAGCCCTGACGGTGGTAAGGAGTTCCTGCATGTCCTTTTCCAGTTCGTTCCCCATGCCGGCCTTGAGAGCCAGGGCTATGGGATTGTCGGGAGACTTGAAATTGTGGACATAGCACCAATCGTGGGGGGCTGGTTCATTTTTGGCACGTTTCTTCAGCAGTTTCATGATGGAAGTTGTTCGGCCGGTTCCCGCTTCTCCGGAAATATAGAGATTGTATCCGGTTTCGGTCATGCCCAGGCTTAAATCTATGGAGCGGAGCGCTCGTTCCTGGCCAATAGTATCCTCCAACTCGGGAAGATCACTGGTCGTTTCAAAATCAAATTGATCCGTCTTGCAGATCCACCTGAGATTTTCCACCGGGACCTTGAAATCATCAGTAGCCATACCATCCTCCTTTTCGGTCAGTACATATTAAAAAGAATACTAGAAATTGATCGTCTTACCATACTGAATTTTTCAGGCATGAATTGCCCTGTTTTGTGCGTCCAGGGCCGCCTCTTTCATACTTTCCGAGAGAGTGGGATGCGCATGGAAAGTCAGAACGATATCTTCGGTGCTCCCTCCGTAGGTTATGACAGTGACTGCTTCGCTGATTAATTCGGAGGCCTGGGGACCGATAATGTGGACACCAAGAACACGATCGGTGTCCTTGTTAGCCAGGATTTTGACGAATCCTTCCGCCTCATCCATACAGCGGGCTCGTCCGTTTGCAGAAAAAGGGAACCTGCCGCTGACATAGGGAGTTGAAGACTCCTTGAGCTGCTCTTCCGTTTGTCCCACCGAGGCAACTTCCGGCATGGTGTAGGTAACGGACGGGATAAAATCGTACTCCACCAGGGATGCCTGGCCTGCCATTCGTTCCACGCAAACGATGCCTTCTTCCATTGCCTTGTGGGCAAGCAGCGGTCCGGAGATCAGGTCCCCAATGGCGAAAATGCCGGGTGAACCGGTCTGGTAGTCTTTATCGACCGGTATCCTGCCTTTCTCGTCCAGCCGGACGCCCGCCTCTGAAAGCCCGAGAGCGGAAGTTTCCGGGGCCCTGCCGATGGAGACGAGAATTTTGTCGCACGCGAGCTCTTCCGAAGTCTCGGAGGTTTCGATCCTCACGTTCACCTGCTCTTGACCGGGGTCCACTGCTGCAACTTTTGCATTGAACAGGAGGCGGATACCCTGTCGGGTAAGAGAGCGCAGGAGTGTCTCGGCTACCTGTCCATCCGTGTGGGGTAGGAAAGAAGGAAGGGCCTCGACCATGGTCACTTTGCTGCCGAGCCTGTTCCAGAGCGAACCGAGTTCGAGGCCGATATTTCCGGCACCGATAACGAGCAGCTGCTTCGGTACGTTGTCGAAAGAGAGAGCCTCGCGGGAACTGACCACCTGCGTGCCGTCAAAGGGAAGTTGCGGCAGTTCCACCGGATGGCTGCCTGTTGCCAGGAGAACCCGCTTTCCGTTGATAAGGTTGGGGATTGCCGGACTTTCTGCCGCGGTAACCGCGACAACCTGTAAGCCATCCCTGCGAGCACCGGCAAGTTTGCCGCTTCCCTGGAAGCGCTGGATCCGGTTTTTTTTGATCAGGTAGGTGATCCCATCGGCCAGTTTGCCCACGATCTCTTCTTTGCGGGCCATCATCTGTGTCAGGTCGAACTTCAGTCCCTTGAAGGTTATCCCGTGGCGGGCATAGCCGTCTCGTGCCAGGGCGAGCAATTCGCTCGATTCAAGCAATGCCTTGCTCGGAATACATCCCTCAAGCAGACAGACTCCGCCGAGCGAAGCCCTTTTTTCCACCAGCGCCACCTTCATGCCAAGCTGGGATGCCCGGATTGCTGCTGTGTAACCGCCGGGACCGGCACCGATCACGATCAAATCGAAACTATCGTCGGGCATTCAGAAATCCTCCATACATGCATTGTAGAGCATTATCTTATTTTTTGTGTCCTTCTCGTGATTTCATCGGGTATCCTGTTGTAACAGAATGGAAGCTGGCTTCCCGAAGATCCGGGTGATCTGCCTATCACACTTCCAGCAGTTTTTCATCCGGTTCTTCCAGGCACTCCTTGATCTTCTTGAGGAACTGTACACCTTCTCGTCCGTCAACGATCCTGTGGTCATAGGTTAGGGCCAGGTACATCATCGGCCTTATTACCACCTTCCCCAGGAGTGCAACAGGTCGGTCCTGGATCAGGTGCATGCCGAGGATCGCACTCTGCGGCGGGTTTATGAGCGGTGTGCTCAGGAGGGAGCCGAAAACCCCGCCATTGCTGATGGTAAAGGTTCCCCCCTCAAGTTCCTTGATCGAGAGGGTGTTGGTCCGTACTTTTTCGATGAAGCCGTTGATTGTCCGCTCGATTTCCGGAAACGGGAGTTGATCGGCATCGCGGACCACCGGCACAACCAGACCCTTATCCCCGCTTACGGCGATGCTGATATCATAGAAGTGCTGATGGATGATGTCGTCGCCGTCAATCCGGGCATTCACCGCAGGGAATTCCTTCAGGGCCGCTACGCAAGCTTTAACGAAAAAAGGCATATAGCCGAGAGAAACATCGTGATGTTGCTGGAAATAGTCTTTATATTTTCTCCGCAGGGCGATCACCCGACCCATGTCGACCTCGTTGAACGTTGTAACCATTGCCGTCTGGTGTCGGGCATCGACCAATCTTTCCGCAATTCGTTTGCGGATCGGGGTCATTGCTCTTCTGGTTACCTGACGTTCCTGGAGAGTCGCCTGGGAGGACGCCTCCCCCTTTTTGATGTGTGCTGCCGATGTCCTCTGTTTTGTCTCTTCTGCTTCAGGCGTTGTTTTCAGAGACAGTTCCGGTTCCGGAGTCTTTTCGGGTTTGCCGACGGATTGAGACGTAAGAAGGTCTTCCGCGAGAATGCGCCCTTTTTTGCCGCTGCCCTTGATCGTTTCGGGACGGAGATCTTTTTCGCGTGCCAGCTTACGGGCCGCAGGAGAAAGGGCCGGACGGCTCTCTTTGGCGTTCTCCGTTTCACTGATTGTCCCGATGACGGTTCCTATTTCGACGGTTTCTCCCTCCGGAATCAGGATGGAAAGGATGCCATCCGCGTCTGCATTGATTTCCAGGGTTACCTTGTCGGTTTCCAGTTCGCATAACGGATCTTCTTTTCGGACCGTCTCACCATTTTTTCGGTGCCATTTTGCGACCAATGCCTCGACAATCGATTCGCCAACTTCGGGTACCCGTATTTCCATGAAATTCTCCAAAAATAGTTATCGCTCATACAGGGTGAACCCCTGTCTCGCCGTGCTGAAGGTCTCTATCTGCTGAATGCCTTTTCCAGAATCTTTTCCTGCTCCTGTTTGTGCTGGCGCATCGAGCCGGTCGCGGGTGAGGCTGCTGCCTCTCTGCCCAGATATTTCGGGTCACTACCTAGTATCGCGGCAAGATGAGGGCGGATATGGGTCCATGCACCCATGTTTTGCGGTTCTTCCTGAACCCAGGTGTAACTCCGGGCATGACGGAATCTGCCGAGTTCCTCACCAAGTAGATCGCTGCGGAGCGGGTACAGCTGTTCGATGCGGATAATGGCTGTATCATCCCGGTTATCCTGTTTCCTTTTCCGTGCGAGCTCGTAATACAGTTTACCAGAGCAGACCAGGACTGCCGCTACTTTCTCCGGCTCAGCGGAAGACGGGATGATTTCGCGAAACCAGCCTCCGGCGAATTCATCAAGATGCGAGGTGCAGTCGGGATTTCGTAGCAGACTTTTCGGTGCCAGGATCACCAGAGGCTTTCGGAACGGCAGTTTTGCCTGTCGACGCACTAGGTGAAAGTACTGGGCAGGTGTTGAGGGAAAGGTCACCTGTATGTTCCCCTCTGCGCAGAGCTGGAGAAATCTTTCGAGATGCGCACTGGAGTGATCCGGCCCCTGTCCTTCGTAACCATGGGGAAGCAAGAGTACGAGACCGCTGGCTCTCCCCCATTTGCTTTCCCCGCTGCTAATGAACTGGTCGATGGTGACCTGGGCGCCGTTGACGAAATCACCGTATTGTGCTTCCCATATAGTCAGGTTTTCTGGTGACTCAAGGGAGTAGCCGTACTCAAATCCGAGAACAGCTGCCTCGGAGAGTAGACTGTCGTATGGACGAAAAACTGAAGAATCCTTGGTTACGGCAGAAAGAGGGGTAAAGGTTTTTCCGGTCTGTGTGTCGTAGAGTACGCAGTGTCGCTGGCTGAAAGTACCGCGACGGCTGTCTTCGCCGCTCAGCCGAACCGAGGTTCCTTCGTCGAGAAGCGAGGCAAAGGCCAATGCCTCTGCATTTGCCCAGTCAATTCCTTCGTCGTTTGCCACGGCATCCCGTCTACGAGCATAAAAAGCGGCAATTTTGGGGTGGGGCGTAAAGCCCTGCGGGAAAACGGTCATTTTTTCCGCAAGGGAATGGAGCCGGGATGCCGGTACACCGCTTGCGATTTTTGTTGCCGTCGAGTCCTGCCTGACTGTGCTCCAGCGACCGAGAAACGCAACGTCGGTAGCTGTTTGCTTGCTGTTGAATGCCCCTTCGAGTTCGGACGTTACGGAATTGACCAACGCTTCGATTTCTTCGCTGCTGATGCCTTCCTGCAGAAGACGGTCACCATAAAACTGATGGACCGGCGGCCGGTTTTTGATCTTTTCATACATGAGCGGTTGGGTGAAAAACGGTTCATCACCCTCATTGTGGCCGTGCCTGCGGTAGCAGATAAGTTCCACTACAACGTCAGTGGCAAATTTCTGGCGAAAATCGAGGGCGAGCCGGGTGGCGTGAACTGCCGCCTCGGGGTCTTCGCAATGAATGTGAAAGATCGGAGCGCACAGCATTTTGGCCACGTCCGTTGCATAGCAGGTGGACCTGGCATCCGCTGGTAGGGTCGTAAATCCGATTTGATTATTGAGAACAAGGTGAAAGGTTCCACCGGTTGTGTACCCGGCCAGTTGTGACATGTTGAGGGTTTCGGCAACAATACCCTGCCCGGCAAAGGCGGCATCACCATGAATCAGCACCGGGAGGACCCGGGCATTGCCGTTCTTGCCATAACGGTCTTGACGAGCCCGGCTTTTCCCCACGGTGACCGGATTGACTGCTTCCAGGTGGCTGGGATTCGGCACCAGAGTGAGATGCATCTGTGCGCCGTTTGACAAAGAGACATCAGTGGAGACTCCTCGATGGTATTTCACATCACCGTCCCCTACAAATCCCGGGTCTTCGGAGTCACGAAACTCTGCAAAAATATTTTCATACCTTTTGCCGAAAATAATGGCCTGGATGGCAAGCCTGCCCCGGTGGGGCATCCCGAGAATCATGTCGCTGATCCCCTGGTTGCTTGCATGTGATACCAGTGCGTCGAGCATCGGAATGATGGTTTCGCTTCCTTCGAGGGAAAAGCGTGTCTGGCCAGGGAATTTCCTGTGGAGAAAACTCTCGAAGAGGGATGCTTTTAGCAGGTCCTTCAGAATAGCGCGTTTTTCGTCGAGCGAAAAAACCGGTCTGTTTCGGGAGCTTTCCATGCGCGACACCAACCAGTTCCACCTTGTTGGCTCATGGATATGCATGAATTCGATCCCGGTGGAACGACAGTAGGTGTCTCTCAGGGTTTTGATGATGTCGCGCAGGGTGGCCTCTCCTGACAAAAAATCATCAACCGGGAAAACCCGGTCAAGATCCGATTTTTCAAGACCAAAGGCCTGCAAGCTGAGGAGAGGGTGCTCTCTTTCGCAGGGGGAGAGCGGGTCTGTGCAGGCGAGCAGGTGTCCGATGTCCCGGTGCCGGTGAATAAGTGCCTGTACAGCGGCAATCCTGCGGGTAGCTTCTGGGTCGCGGCAGGAGTCTGCCTGTACGGTTGGTGACATGCCCAATTCAAGGCCGCTGAAAAAATAAGTCCAATCAGCGGAGAAAAGGTGGGGAGATTTCTTCCAGAGCAGATATTGTTCTTCTATCCATTGGGGGCTGACACTGTCGAGAAAGCTCATGAAAACATCCTGGGGGACTTTGCTGTTCCTGCATGAAACTGGGGCCGGATGACTAGGACGATCTACCTGGAAAAGTTTTATCAGTATAGCAAAATGTGTATGCAATTCAATCGCTAACGAATAACTTCTTAATTAATTATAGGGGAATCGATTTGCGGTGAACAGATATATATTCATTCTCTTTCGTGGTACGTGTGCCTCTTAACTCTGATGCGGTCCAGTTGGAGGGTGAAGTAATTGGTGGTTGGTAAATATTTGTTAACAACATCGATACAAAAACTTTACATAACTATCCTGGACATTGTTCCTTAGTTGCTGTATAAAGAATACAAAAATTTTGCATACGTAAAGACTTGGATCCCCCTCTGTTGCCTGGAGCCGAGAGGGTGGAATTGGTTGCATATACGATAATACTCAACCATCTGCGAGGATGGGGCGGAAAGCCTACAGGGTCTCAAAGAGACAGCCGGGTTGCCGAAATATCAGCACGATATTTGGCCCCGGCTTTTTTTGTGTCAAATCAGTAAGTTGGTCGATTTATTTATTCCCTTGCCCAAAGGAGGTGTTTGACAGAGGGCCAGTTTATAGCCCTTTTGCCCATAGCTCGACTGCAGTTGCAAAGGCCAATGCCGATATAGTCTGGCAGCAGGCCACTGTTAATTTACTACTACAATACTCAGTAAATCATACCGGGCGGATTAATTGTTTGAAGATCCGCTGCACATGGAAAGCCGCAAGGCTCCGTAATGCCAGGAGGTTTCGTGAAAATTAAAAATAAAATAATTTCATTTCTTGTACTTGTGTCCGCAACCGTTTTTCTGCATGCCTGCGGAAACAGTGGTGGTGCCACAACGTCTGCAGCGTCCGCGACTGTTTCCGGTGTTGCTGCGACAGGTAGTGCAATCAAGGGTAGGGTGTATCTCCAAGATTCCGGTGGAGGGATCGAACAGGTAGCTGATACCGATGCAAACGGTGCATTTTCTTTCAATGTAGAAGGGCAGAAGGCACCTTTTCTGCTCAGGGCGGTTTGGGATTCCGGTACCGGTAGCCACGAACTCTATTCTTTTTCTGAAGGTGCCGGAAGGGCAAATGTCAATCCGCTGTCAAATGCGGCTGTCGTGGTTGCCGCCGGGATGACGGACAGTTCCGCTCTTGACCAGGGACTGAGTGAAGGGGAGATGATGAGTCTTGCAGAAAAACTTCCGGGGGTTCTCATGTCTCTGAGGGAGCAGCTTGCGCCGTTGCTTGATGTGTATAACGCCGACGTCGACCCCATTAGCGATACGTTTAAAGCTGATCATACCGGTCTCGACGCCATGCTGGACGCAGTTACCATCAAAGTTACGGGAGGACAGCTCGTTGTCGTCAACAAGACAACGGCTGACCAGATTTTTGTCTGCCCAACAAACAATATTCAAGGTGGTCAGATGAATATTGACAATATTCCGGTTGGTTCCCCAAGTCCTTCTCCAACCCCGACACCAACCCCGACACCGACACCAACACCGACACCGACACCGACACCAACACCGACACCGACACCAACACCGACACCAACACCAACACCAACACCGACACCAACACCAACACCGACACCGACACCAACACCAACACCGACACCAACACCGACACCGACTCCAACTCCAACGCCAACCCCTCTACCTGGGCAAGCAATTTACGACAATAATTGTAGCGGATGTCATAAACTTGGAGCATACGATGTGTCCGGTTTCGCTCCTGATCTTTCCGGCAAATCTTCTCTCATCAATTCTAAATTGACTGGAGGCCATAATGGGATCAGCCTCAGTGCCAGCGAACTTACTGATCTGACATACTTTGTCAGCCAGAACTAGAAGCGCGTCGTGAATTGATCATGGTGCGATGCTGGAGCTCATGATTTAACAGTTGATGGTACGCTGATTTCCGGGAATGAATCTTCCCCGCTGGGCAACTGGCGGCAAACGGCATCAGCTGGTTCCTTCTTTCCGGAGGAGCAAAAAACACATGCAGTGAAAAAAGGGCCTGTATTTCGCAGGTCCTTTTTTCATTCCAGCAAGGTGATAGGACATTGTTTTTCCCGCAAGGCTTATGGTACTGTACTCACATTTCCGGTAGTAACGGGAGGACTCACGGGCACGGGGTGGTGTCGTCATATTCCACCGCTACTTTCTTTTCCTGCCAAAATTAATATGGAGGATTTTTATGCCGGACTCTTTCAAACCTGGTTCACTACTGGTTACGGGCGGCGCTGGTTTCATCGGCTCCAATTTTATTCACCATATGTTGCTTGATAACTCTGCTAGCCGGGTTATCAACTTGGATCTGCTCACCTATGCGGGCAACCTGGAAAATCTGAAGGGCGTGGAATCCGACCCCCGCTACGAGTTTATCAAGGGCGATATCTGCGATGCGGAGCTGGTTGCGGCGATTCTTTACCGGGAAAAGATCGATGCGGTCGTCCATTTTGCCGCTGAATCGCATGTGGACCGTTCCATTACCGGCCCGGAGGTCTTTGTGAGGACCAATGTTCTCGGTACCCAGGTTTTGCTCGAGGAGAGCCGTAAACACTGGGCATCAGGTTCCGTAGAGCGCTTTCGATTTCTGCAGGTTTCCACGGACGAAGTCTATGGAAGTCTTGGCCCTAGCGGTCTCTTCACCGAGACAACCCCCCTGGCCGCCAATTCACCCTATTCCGCCAGCAAGGCGGGCGCCGACCTGCTGGTGCGGGCCTATCATGAAACCTATGGTTTTCCAACGCTGAACACCCGCTGCTCCAACAATTACGGGCCGTACCAGTTTCCGGAAAAACTGATACCCCTCATGATCCACAATATCATTGCTGAAAAGCCTTTGCCGGTTTATGGCGATGGTCTGAATGTTCGCGATTGGCTCCACGTGAAGGATCACTCCCGGGCAGTGGCAGCCGTTCTGAAAAACGGCCTGGCCGGCGGTGTCTATAACGTGGGCGGTAGCAACGAGTGGCGCAATGTCGATATTGTGAACCTGGTTTGTAATATCCTGGATGAAAAACTCGGCCGTGCATCAGGCAGCAACAGAAAGCTCATTACCTTTGTGAAAGACCGTCCGGGCCATGACCGGCGCTATGCGATCGACGCCTCCAAGATGCGGAGCGAACTCGGCTGGGAACCTTCCTACACCTTCGAGCGGGGAATTGACGAGACTGTCACCTGGTATCTGGACAATCAGGACTGGGTCCGGGAGGTGACATCCGGCGCCTATCGTGATTATTATGAAAAGATGTACGGGGGGCGCTGATGATTGTCGTGGTGGGTGCCCGAGGCATGCTCGGTCATGATCTTTTGGAACTGTACGGCAGTGCTGCCCGCGGTGTGTACCATGACGAAATGGAGATTACCTCGGTGGCTTCTGTTGAAAAGGTTCTGCAGAAGCTCCGGCCGACGGTGGTGATCAATACCGCTGCCTATACCGATGTTGACGGCTGTGAAACCAACCCGGAGCGGGCTTTCCAGGTGAATGGCGAGGGTGTTCTGAACCTGGCCAGGATTACGGCCGGACTCGACGCAAAACTGGTTCAGGTAAGCAGTGACTATGTGTTTGACGGAAGCAAGTCCAGCCCGTGGAGTGAAGATGACCGGGTTAATCCGTTGAGCGTTTATGGCCGCTCAAAACTTGCCGGTGAAGAAAATGCCCGCATCAATTCGAATCACCTGATTGTCCGGACGCAATGGCTCTATGGTCTGCACGGCAAGAATTTCGTTGAAACCATGCTGCGGCTCGGAAGGGAAAAGAACGAGATCAGTGTGGTTGATGATCAGGTTGGCTCGCCTACCTGGGCGGTTGACCTCTCCGTTGCAGTTAAGGCCCTGATCGAGAACGACTGCCGCGGTACCTACCATGCGGCAAATGCGGGATTTTGTTCCTGGTGTGAGTTTGCAGCAGCTATCTTTGCCGAAACTGGATATGACACTCATATCAAACCGATCACCACCGGGGAACTTGAAAGGCCTGCTCCGCGCCCGCTTTATTCAGTTCTCGACTGCAGGAAGCTAACAAGGGACACCGGGTTTGCTCCGGAGGGATGGCGAGAGGCTTTGAAAAAATATCTGTTTGAAAGGGGGAACTGACATGGAGAGAGGCGAAAGACCTTGGGGCACCTATACGGTTCTGGATGAAAACAAGAACTACAAGATAAAGCGGATTGAGGTACTTCCGGGGCAGCGTTTGTCCCTGCAGATGCACCATCATCGGAGCGAACACTGGATTGTTGTTTCCGGTACCGCCAAGGTCACTTGTGGAGAAAAAGAGTCGATCATCAATGTGAACGAATCTACCTTCATCCCCATGGGCAGGCTTCATCGCCTGGGGAATCCCGGCATCATCCCACTGACAATCATCGAGGTCCAAAGCGGTGAGTATTTGGGTGAGGATGACATCGTCCGCTTCCAAGACGATTATCAGCGGGTGGAAGAGACCGCTCCGGGCGATAACTAGGGACAGATTCCATGATGAGAAAACAGATCAACATGCTGCGGGAATTTTCCGTTCCGCTTATTGCCGGCGTTATTGTGGCGCTCTTCTGGGTTAACCTTGATCCGACCGGCTATGCCAATTTCAACCATGACCATTTCCTCGGTCCCTTTAATTTTCACTTTGTGGCCAACGAATTGTTTATGGCACTTTTCTTCGGCATTGCCGCCGTGGAGATAACCCAGAGCTGCATCCCCGGTGGTGATCTGAATCCGCTGAAAAAAGCGCTGAATCCGCTCTTTGCAACCTTTGGCGGGGTTGTCGGTCCGGTGGTGGTCTACTTCCTCCTGAATCGGCTTGCCGGTTCACCCTCTCTTGTCAATGGTTGGGGGATTCCGACCGCCACGGATATTGCCTTTGCCTGGCTGGCTGCCCGTCTTATCTTCGGCAAAAGTCATCCTGTTATCTCGTTTCTCTTGCTGCTGGCCATTGCCGATGATGCCATCGGTCTGGCCATCATCGCCATCTTTTATCCGGATCCTGCTTTTCCGACGGAACCGCTCTGGCTGATCCTTGTTGTGGCCGGGATGCTGGTTGCCTATCTTCTTCGGGCACGCAAGACGAAGAGCTACTGGCCGTATCTGTTGTTGGGCGGCGTGCCAAGCTGGATAGGTCTCCATGATGCCCATCTACATCCGGCCTTGGCTCTGGTATTCATCGTACCCTTTCTGCCTCATCCCCCCCGGGAGACCAAACATCTCTTCGAAGAGGACCCCAGCGATCTCTCTCCCCTGGCCCGTTTCGAGCATGAATGGAAGATCGTCGTCGATTTCGGCCTGTTCATGTTTGGGCTTGCAAATGCCGGGGTCCAGTTCTCCGAATTCGGGGCGGCAACCTGGATTGTGCTGGGCTCGCTGATCGTCGGCAAGACGGTGGGCATCTTTGTCATGGGCTACCTGGCAGAGTTGTTTGGTTTTCCTTTGCCGGAGGGAATGGGACGCCGGGAACTTCTCGTGGCGGGCGTAATTGCGGGGGTAGGCTTTACCGTAGCGTTATTTGTTGCAGGAGAGGCCTTTACCAACCCTGATATTCAGGGGGCAGCGAAGATGGGCGCCATGCTGAGTATTGTTGCCTTTCCAATCGCCTTGATTCTCGGCCGTATGATAGGCATAAGAAAGTGAGGTCGAGAGGAGAGCCAAGGAGTCTTCGTCTCGATTGACCTCAAACTTCGGCACTATTGCTTCATTGCATTCCGATAGATAGCTGAGTCTGGCCCCCGTTTTCAGGAGGCCCGTTCAGTGCGTATTTCCGAAGAGCCGGCTGCTGTCGCGCCTTGGGATAGCAGGACCTTGCTTGATTGTGCCCTTGTCTCTCTTCGCACTCACTGCCTATCCAACTCTGTCAAACAAGCCTTCAGGAAATATCTCTCGAGCGAGGTGTCTTTATCGGGGATGGAAGATGCGCGTGCGCTTGCAGAAAGTTGCTGTCAGTTTGAGTCGGCACTTTTTGCCATGGCAGGTTATTTCTTCGTATGTTTTGTCGAAGTATGCTTTTTTCGGGAGCTTTTTTTCGTGTAGTGTTTTTTCTTTGAGTAGCTCTTTTTACGGTTGCTTTTCCTTACAGAAGATTTTTTCTTTGATCGGGCCTTCTTCTTTGCGTATTTCTTTTTTGACGAGTGTTTCTTCCTGTAGTGCTTCTTCTTGTAGTGCTTCTTCCTGTAGTGCTTCTTCTTGTAGTGCTTCTTCTTGTGATATTTCTTCTTTTTTACGATGGGCCGGGGGCGAAACTCATCGTGGATGTTTTTCAATAGTAACGTTGTTTCCGTTAACGTGGGGTCAGCCTTTTTTGCTGCCAGCAGCATCTGCTTGGCCTCATCGAGCCTTCCCGTTTTCAGGTAGAGACGTCCCAGCGCGTTAAGTGCCTTTGCATAATCGCTCTTTTTTTCCAACGCCTGCTGGTATTCTGCAACAGCATCATTATATTTTTTCGTGAATTCATAGACAATGCCGAGCTTATAGTGGCTGGTGGGATCATCCGGGTGGCGGTTCGTGCCCTCTTTGAGGTAGGCAATGAGATCATCGTATCTTTTCTTTTTCAGATAGATGGCTATCAGGGCATTGTTTGCCGCTTCATCTTCCGGGTTGATAGCAAGAATTCCCTGGTAAACCACTGCGGCTTCCTTGAGCATCCCTTGCTTTCGATAGAGAAGGGCAAGCTCGTGCCTCACGGCAAGGTTTTTAGGCGCCAGTTTTACTATCTCACGGCACTCTGTCGTTGCATCACTGTAGTTGCCGCTCAGAACATAGGCATGGGCAAGTAGCTGGTGGGCAATCGGGTTGTTCTTCTGGTACCTGATAAGTGCCTGGTACTGCTCGATGGCCTTTGCCTGATTGCCTTGCAGGATATAGATGTCCGCCAGTCGTCTACGTGCATCAAAGTTCGTCGGTGACAGCTGAAGAATCTGTTGATATTCCCTGGCTGCCTGGTTTATTCGGCCGTTTCCTTCGAGAGCAACGGCCTGGTTATACAGTTGGTTCTGGTTATCGGAAAGTGCCGCTGCCCGGGCATCTGAGTTTCCGGGGATTTCAAGGGCACGAGCTTCGTGGACTGTCAGTGTCATACAGAGGCACAGGCAAAGTTTTATAATAAAAGTATTTTTTATTCGCATTGATAATCTTCCATTGTTTGGCCGGCAGTGAGCCGGGAATATTGTTGAACAGGTTGAAAAAATCGGAAGGAGATCTTGCTGTTTCATGAGCTTGCGGTCGTTGCCCTTTACGAACATCAGGATTGGAGGAGCCGCAAGCAAATACGGCCTGCAATTTCTTGCCGTAGTAATCCAGACTTGAAAATCCTCCGGTAACGTTGAACTGTATAGCCCGGAAGTACTGAAGACCGGGAGTTTCCCTCTCCTCCCGTGTGGCGAGAGCGTACTCTGACCTATCAGGATACAGAGAAAAAATGGGTGGGGAAATAAACAGGGGAACGTAAAGGAAAACGATGAGCTGCGTACTTGATTTTGATTTCTGCACAAATTATCTTCAGATAATTTTGCATTTTTTGCTTCGAATTGCAACAGTTTTCTTACAAATTTAGTCAAGGATTGGGTGGGCAAAATGGTTTTCAGTGGAGGTTGAGGAGTACCCCCGGCTGGCCTGCTATCCTGGATAAATAGACGGTGTGGGCATTCACCGATCTTTCTTGGTTTGACAGGAATAGAAAGGGCGCATTGACATGCGCCCTTTTGCGTTACAGGGGGGCGTCTTTGCCGGTCTGTCTGATTCTGATGCCCTCCGGTTCGTAGCCTGCGGGCAGGTATTCCCTGGGAATGGCTGTCCGGTTACCATCGCGGATCTGGGCGTAGTGGGGTGACATGATCTCTACCCCAGCTTCGTTGAACTTCTCCTGAATGTTCTGGTGCAGGTCGGAATAGGTTTTTGCCATTACCGACGGTTTTTCCGTGTAGGCGTTTAGTTCGTAGCTCACATAGAAATCGTCAAGACTTGTCTGAAAAACGAATGGCGCAGGTAATTCGAGGATATTTTCGGTTGCTTTGGCCGCGTCGACCAGGAGCAGATGGATCGTTCGCCATGGCACATCGTAGCCGATGGTTACGGAGGTGTGGAGAATCAGGCCGTAGTCCTTGGCTGATGAACTGTAATTGACGATATGGCTTCCCAGAACCATGGCGTTGGGAATGGTTATGTCGACATTTTTTATGGTGCGGATGCGGGTGACCAGCAGGGTTTTCTCCACCACGTCACCCACGGTATCAGCAATCTTGACCCGGTCACCCAACTTGAAGGGCCGCATGTAGGTGAGGATAACACCGGCCACGACATTGGCCACCGCTGAAGTTGAGCCGAGTGAAAACAGCACGCCGAGAAAAACGGAAATACCCTTGAAAGCGGGGGAGTCGGCACCGGGCAGGTAGGGAAAGGCTACCACTACGGCAAAGGCAATAATCATGAACCTGACGATCTTAAAGCTGGCGTCTGACCATTCAGGAAAAAAACCGGGAATAATAATGGTCTTTTTTTCGAGCTGGGTGAAGAAGAAACGGCAGAATTTATTGGCGAAGTGGGTGATCGCGATAATAATTGCTATGTAAAAGATGTTGGGCAGATAGGAAGAAAAGGCCGTCCAGATTTTGTGCAATGGTAGCAGGAAGTATTCGATGAGTATTTCCGAGTAGCCCCGGGTCCAGGGGAAGAAACTGAAGACCAGGGGGATATAGATATACAACAGTATCAGGATCAGCAGGATTCGGAAAATCTTGGCCATGGTAATCAAAAATGCCACGATCCGATCCTCATGGATGAGTTCCAGCGACTGGACTCGAATCGTACGGATTTTTGTCCCCTGGTAGGATCGGATTTTTGCCACCAGCTTCGGAAACAGGCGGGTAATCGCCAAGAGAATGAATGCGAGAACAGCACTCGCCAGGAGAGCATACAAGGCACCGATGACGATGCTTCTGATGCTGTAGTCGTGGTTGATTTTCTCAATGGCTGCTCTGATGGTTTCAGCGTACTCCCTGGCCAGATCGGCGCGGGGCTTCCCTGCTGCTTCGGCATCTTTCTCTGTCACCGTCATGATGATGACTTCCCCGGAGGAAATGTCGGTAGAGGTTTCACCCTGGACGGTGGTAATAGTATCCGGATTGAACAGGGGGTTCCTTGCCAGCCTTGTAAGTCGCGCGGAAATGATCGATGCCCGGTCTTCTGGCGTGAGGGAGAGTATTTTTTCCTGCACGGAAAACAGGGCTTTTCCGGCAAGCACAACCTGTCCGGCAGGCAATTTGGGTGCTTCATGGGCAGGCGGTGCCTGTTTCGTCGCTTTCGGGGCGGCAAAGGCAAAGGTTCCCACGGTGAAACTGAGCAGCAACAGAGCCAATATTCTTTGAAACATGGAGCCTCCAAGGGTAGTCGATAGCGAGAGCGAAAGAGTATCTTTCAGCAAGGATTGTTACGATGGGTGCTTTTCTCCGTCGCCTTTTCCTTCCGGAAATCTGACATTCAGGACCGGTGCATCAACCAGCTGGAAGGTGGCTGATGCGAGCGAAACCTTGCCGTTGGTAGATTCGAGGGTATCAAGAATCTTCGTAAAGAGCTGGTCTTTGGTGGAACGCCGTTTTTTGAAGTCTACCACGTAGCGCACCGTGAACTCGATCCAATTGTCATTGGCCAGCATGGTGACCATCGGTTCCACGGATGCCTTTTCAATCATGAATTTCCTTACCATCAGATCCCAATCCGTTTTGGCATGAGGAACGTAGCTGCCGACTTGATCCATGGTGATGGAATGGAGAATTTCTCGGGCGAGGTGGTAATCGCTGCCGTATTTTATCGGAACCGTGATTTCATCCCAGAGAAAATGGAAGTCCGCGGAGTAATTAAAGACCGGTGCTTTGAAGACGAAGCTGTTGGCAATTCTGACGATACGTCCGTTATAGAGATCGGCCTTGACCCACTCGCCGATTTCCATCACCGTGGTGCGCAGGATGCCGATGTCGATCACATCTCCGGTTATTCCTCCGACTTGAACCCGGTCGCCCACCGTATAGAACCCGCCCACCGAGATGGCCGCCCAACCGGCGATACTGGCGATGACTTCCTGCAGGGCAAAGGCGATCCCGGCACCGGCAACCCCGAATGCGACAGTAAGGTTGCCGAGACGGTCGCTGAAGACCACCGTTATCAGGATGAATCCCACCAGTATGCCCATAAAGCCGATAAGCTTGCGGAAGCGGTAGCGGGTATCTAACCCCTCGATCCTGGGCAAAAGGGCTCTGCGTGAAATGCGTACCAGAATATTGATGATGATGATGCCGATCAGGACGGTGACGATCTTTCCCACAAGGGGATCAAACAGCCAGCTGCGGACAGACGGCGGCAAGTCAAACATGTAAAGCTCCTTCGTGTGCGTTCCAGAGAAAGCAGGAAACGATCAGTTGAAATTTATCTTGTAGTATACATCAAGCCCGCTTTCCGTACCGGTCCAGGTTTCCACTTCCCACCGTTTGGAGAAGGTGTAGCGTGCTTTCAGATAGGTTGTGGAGGAAAAGAGAGACCTGCCGTAACTGATTAACAGCTTCGGGGTCAAGTATTTGCCTACGGTGACGATGGATTTGGTGATGTCACTTTTGTCCGTTTCAACACCAATGGAATCGATTCCGAATTTGTTCAAGATCTGTTCATTGAGTCCCGTTGACTGGCTGGCGGAGAGAAGAACTTTTGCTGCCGACATGACAGCGTTAATCTGGCCTTGATCGCCACTCAGAGGTTGGCCAAGTACCATGTACCCCATGATATCACTGTCTGACATGGCCGGTTCGGAGTAGAGACGGATGGTCGGGTGGTTGATTGTTCCGGCGACGATGACTCCGGCGCTGATGTCGTTGACTTTGCGAAGCGCAAGGATATCCAACACCGGTTGGCTGATCGGTCCACCGGTGAAGCTGATGCGTCCCTTCGTTATTTCGAGGTCAACCCCATACGCTTTGTATCTGCCTTTTACGACCTGTATCTCTCCCTTGCCCCGGATGTCTTCGAGGCTGGTCATGGTCACGTCGACAGTTCCGGCCAGCCTGGCATCGATTCCTGACATCTTAACGAATACCCGATCGCCGAATGCGACCTTGATCTTGATATCGAGGTCGAGGGGGAAGGAGCGTTTCCTTTCCTGAATGTCATCTACGATAACCACGTCTTCACTGGGGCGGATAGAGGTCGGTGCCTGGCTACCGGCAACGGTGAGGTCGGATATAAGCAGGTCTCCGCGAACAGTTACCTTTTTCATGGTTCCCGTGAAGTCGAAATTCGGACTTCCCTGGACCTGAAGTTCCGGAAGATACACGAACTGGAACTGATTCCCCCGGATGGTTCCCTGATAGCTGACCGGTTTCCAGTTCTTAAGAAGGACGGACGCAGTGCCGTTGATGGTTCCCTGTCCAGATCGACCGGAGAAGGAATCGACCGTGATCCGGTCACGTTCGAAATGGGCTGCCAGCTTCAGGTCCGAGAGATGTATCCCGGCCCGGGGCAGGTAGAGACTTGCGTTACCGAGAAGCAGTGTGCCGCTCAGGTTCGGATTTTTCCAGGTATCTCCAGCCTGCAGTTTCATCTCCAGCTCGCCTTTGCTTTCCTGAATTATTCCGGGGAACAATGCTGTAATTATGCCGTGTTCGCGTACTTTCCCCTGGATAGTTGCCGATACTGCCCCTTCGGGATTCATGGCCAGCGGCAGCCGGGCCGGGAGGGGGAGTCGGAAGCTTCCCTTGAGGTTGCCGGTATCAGCAAGTTCCACCGCAATAGAGCCAGCGAGGGTTTGGTCGTGCCAGTCTACGGACACAGTTGCGGTGCGGAGATCTGCACGTATTTCCCCACCTATCTGCTGATGACGAAGAATCCCTCGAGCGATGTCGGCCTTTGCCGTGAGCTGAAACTTTTGGCCAGGGAGCAGCTTTCCGACGGTGTGAGCTGACAGTATTCCCTCCAGAGAGAGCCCTTCGGGGAGCCAGGTGTGGAAGATGCCCATGTTGACCTCATCCAGATGGGCCTCAAAATCTCCGTGGTCAGGGAGCGTCAGTGTTTTTGGTAGATCCGTTACTATGTTCGCCGTGAGTCTCCCCTGGGCTGCCAGATCCAGGTTTGTGTCAGCGCGGATTTTTCCCGCGATTGTTTCCAGATGAACTGTTCCGGTCCGAATCTGGGTCCGATAACCGTTTGCGACAAGAGTTCCGGTAGTCTGGATGGTGCCGGATATTTTCGGTGAGTCTCCAGGCGGAGCAATCAGAGAGATCGTGCCGGAAGATATTCCAGTCAGTTGGAGAGCGGGAAACCATTGACCTGCACGGGCCAGGTTGAGCCTCTGCCAGGAGGCGTGGAGAATTATCCCTAAAGGGCTGCGAAACCACTCGCCACGAAGATCTACTCTTTCTCCCTTATTGCTGCTCAAGACGAAGGAGGACAGGGTGGCACCCCGGGATGAAACCGTGATGCGGGTAGCCTGTTCCATGTGCCATGTGCCGAACGTGTCCTTGCCGGAGAGAGCGACGATGTTTCCTGACCAGTTGGCAGTTTCGTACTTTCCTTCGAGCGAAGTCTTCAAGGTGCCCGCAGCTGAAGAAGCTTCAAGATCGAGGCGATGATGATCAAGGGTCCCGGAAATATTGAGATCTGCTTCGTTAGCCGTGAATGAACCATATTTCAGGTTTTGCGCCGCAAAGTGGAGTTTCAACGCCTGATCTTTCGCGTCGGAGAGTGATGCGCTAAAGGACGCTGTTTTGAGTTTCAGGGATTCTACCCGTAAGGCCTTGGCAGAACCGGTAACGTTTCCGCCGATTCGACCGTCCCTCCGCCGGACTTCCCCTGTCAATCCGAGATGACCCGCAGTCCCGGGAACAAGTCCTCCCAAGTCATCAGCCAAGAGGTCGAAGTCGATTTTTCGGGCAATATTTCCCGAGGCACTGAGGTCGAAACCTTTTCCCTTGAGCAGCAGACGGTCGAGGATGATGTCCTGATCATCGATTCTGGCTGCCAGTTCCCCTGTCAGTTGCCGCCCGCGGAGATGGCTTGACAGCAGCTTTGCGGAGATTTTGCCGCGCAGGGGGGCAGAATCCGATTTGCGGATTTCTCCGCTCAGGTCCAGGTTAACGACACCGTCCCAGTCGGGGGTGACGCGGGAAGGATTGATATTTCTCCCGTTTAGGATGGCGGAGAGGAAAAGTCCATCGCTCCATTGTACTGCGAGTTTCCCGGTAATTGTTCCGTCAAGCCAGGATCCTTTGTCGAGAACAAGGGTGGCTCCTTTCCTGTCTCCTGAAAAAGTTCCGCCCAGGGAACCGGAACGCATTGCCGTGTCGTTCGTTGCAAGGTGGAGCGTTCCCCGGTAGCTCTCGAGGGTGCCGGTCAGGTCGATAACGCCATCCAGGAGGGGAAAAGTTGGTATCTCTGCGGAAAGGTCCAGTTTTTCGGCACGTAGTTGCCCGGTAAGTGCAGGGCTCCGGCCGGCTAAAGAAATGTCGGCTTTGCCGGTTAGGTTTCCTTTGCGACCCGTTTCCCTCAAGTCCAGGTTGCTGATTTGCAGTGATTTCCTGGCAATACCGACATCAGCGGAAAAACGGATGCTATGGTTTTGTATGGATGCCGCCACTGCCCGAATCCGGCCAAATGCCTGTTCGGTCCCTTTTCCCGGGGCGAGTTCAGCCCGGATGAACAAGCGGGAGAACCCGCCAACCGGATTCTTCGGTGTCACGGTGGAAAAAAGGTTCAACAGCGGTTTCCGGAAACTTATCCCCGCATCACCTGTCATCGTGCCGGTGGGGGTACGAACGACCACCTTGGTGAATGCCGCTTGGCCGCCATGTATGTCGATCCGTCCGTTCATTTCGGAAACTATCAGAGCTTTCGATGCATTTCGCCGGTAGGAAAAATCGTGAAGGGTACAAGACGAGATCCAGCCATTGACGCGGGTAGCGGCACCGGACAGTGTAGGCCAGGCCAGTTCGAGCGGCTTTTCGGTCTGTGGCCGGTAGTCCCGGATATCGACTCCCCGCAGGTCGAGGTTCTGGACGGCAATATTTCCGGTAAGGAGCATGCCGGGCTGCCAATGGAGGCGGAGGGATCTGATTTTGGCGGAAAAGTGCGGGGTGGTAACGGTAGTCTGCTCAAGGGAAAGTTCGTCCAGCAGCCTCCCATTCAACTTCCCGATAACGAGATGGGCTCCGGCGCTTTGCGCACTTTTGACAAGAAGGAAGCGTGCTCCTGCGGTCGTGCCGAGAAGCCAGCCTGCGGCAGCGATTGCTGCCAACAGGATAATGCCGATACATGCACCGAGCCAGAGGGTTAGCTTTTTCATAGCTCGAACCCCACGGAGAAATGAACACGGTAGGAGGGGTTGTCTACCGCAATCTGTCGGGCCAGATCCAACTTGATAGCACCAATGGGGGTGAAATAGCGAATTCCCACTCCCGCACCTTTATAAAGACGCAGATTGCCAAGGGAGTCAAAAGCGTTTCCTGCATCAAAAAATCCTGCCAGCGCCCAGTTTTTGAAAAGTGCACGATCCAGCTCAACGCTCATTGTCAGGAGGTTCTTGCCGCCAATAACCGTGCCGGTTGCGTCCTTGGGCCCGAGAGATTGGTAGGCATAGCCGCGTACGCTCCGATCGCCGCCGGCAAAAAAACGGAGCGAGGCGGGCAATTCTTTCAGCGGTTCGTTCTGAAAGGTCACCCCCGCCATTACCCTGCTGATCAGGGAAAAACGCCACGGCAGCGGTAGTACGGTATTCGCTGAGGTGATCAATTGGAAGAGTCCGGTCGATGAGCCGAGATACTGGTGCGTGCCGCGGCCTTCAAGTGTGTAGCTGAAGCCTTTTCTGGGCCTGATCAGGTCATCGAAATCCCGTTGGTTGAAGCGGATTCCCGGAAGGACCAGGACCGATGTGGACTTCTGGCTGCCGACGGTGTACGCCTCCCACTGGGGTTTCAGATAGATGGTGAGCAGTTGCCCACGCAGGAGCGTGCGGTTCCAGGTTCCTTCCACGGAGACAACCCGGTTCGTATAGCTATCGGTGTCTTCACGCTGAAAATTTACCTGGAGTCCCAGGGACGATCGTGCGTCCCGGTATGACGGTGCAAGGTAACCGGCCGCAATCCCTTGAAGCCGCTGTGAAATTTTGATTTCAGCATTTATTTCATGGCCGAGGTGAAACAGGTTTACATCCTTATAGCGTACTGTTCCCCGAACCCCCGTGTCGGTGCCGTAGCCGATACCCGGTCGTAGTCGTTGGCGCGGCTGGGGAGAAAGCTGGGCGAGAACCGGCATGATGTTGTCGTGGGCATCTTCCCGTTCCGGGGAGAGAAGAACACCCTTGAAGCGGTCCGATGAGGAAAGGTTTATCTGGCTCTGAGCCAGTTTCGTTTCAGAGAAAATTTCACCACTTTTGTAATCAAGGTAGCGTTGCAGAAAGCGGTCAGGAAACTGGGGAGCGCCGGTAAAAATTGTTTCCCCGAAACGGTATTGGGGGCCGGTGTCCATTTCGAGCGTTATCCGGGCACTGGCTTCCGACCGGGAAACCTGAATCTGATGTGACGTAAATGTAGCATCAAGGTAGCCCAGTTCCAGGGCTTTTGACTGCAGCCGGCTTTTTCCTCTTTCGTAGCTGCTTTGGACGAGGATGTCTCCCTTGCGAAGCCGAAAAGACCGTGCAATCCTTTTCAGTGCCGCTTCTTCAGCGCCGGGACCGCGGAGCCGGATAGTAACCTCTTTTACGGTAACGGGCTTGCCCGGGGTAACATTGACCAGGATCCGGTATTCATTTTCGGCCGGCTTTTTCAGAACCGTGTTCACCTGTGCATTGTAGTAGCCGAAAGGTTCCAGGGCTTCCCGGGCATTTTGCGGGATATCTTCCCGGAACAGCTCGAGCCAGGGCAGATTCACCACGCCGTCCTTCACCAGGCCCGTGGGGAGGGCAAGCGCGGCTTGCACGTTTTCCTGGAGTTCGTCCTCCACACCGTTGACGATGATTTCCACCGGTTCTGTCGCGAAAACGGCACGGGGCAGTACCAGGAGCAGCGTTCCGAAGAGTAGCATGAAGGCCGCACAGAATATGATGTGTCTTTGTTGGGCTGGTGTCATAGGGTGCGGATGCCTTGATCCATCGTTGGGAGTACCGAATTTATAATTATACTTCATGCTCGAAGAAATACTGCTGAGAAACCGTCGTCTACAGAGCTGTTCACGGTTTTGCAGCAGATTTACTCAATGCCGGCCGGCTTCGGTATGTAATGATTTGGACTCCTGTCGTTTCAGTCTTGTTTGATGTTTTACTTTTTCTCGTCCTATTTCGGGAAAAGTCAGGATAATTCGCTGCGCCGCGCCAGTAGCTCAAGGATGGCGATGTTCCAGCCGTGAGGGCCTATTCCGGCAACTTTGTAGAGATTCGGCAAGGTAAAGGATGGGTGATGACGGCCATTGTTTCTCTGAACGGCGACCGGGAAATCGACGCTTTTCAGCATCGGCAGGTCGTTGGGACTGTCGCCGAGGGCAACGGTCCTGATATGGCCAAACTGCGTCCGGTAAATTTCGGTCAGGATTCGTACGGCTTTTCCCTTGTCGTTGTCACCAAGAAGGTGAAAGTATACCCCTTGGGTCGTGGAGAGGCCTCTGCGCCGGATTGAACAGAAGAGCTCTTCCTGTTCTCCTTCGCTGCCGTTGAAAAGGAATGGTTCGTCGAAGTCCCTTTCTTTGCAGAGCCGTGCCTCGTCGATGGGTAACCCGGTCTCTTCCGCCAGTTCCTCTATGGATAGGTCTCCAAAACCGGTAAGGGAAAAACCTTCCTCCCTGAGGTCCGCAAGAACCTTCCGTAGTTCGCGGTAGGGTGTGCCGAGCCGGATCACCCGGTAGCCCTTTTCGGATAGTGGTGAAAATCTTTCGATAAGGGTTTCGTCAGGGAAGTAGCCTTTCGGAATGAATATGCCTCCGCCGTTTTCAGAGATAAATGGATGTGGGTTGCCCATTTTATTGCGGTAATGCTCTATTTCGGCGCGGGTCTTGCTCGAACAGAGAATCAGCGGAATGGCCAACTCTGTCATTTTGTCGAGAGCAGGCTGTGCTGCGGCAAAAGAATAGTCTTCACCCAGGAGCGTTCCATCGAGGTCGCTGAAAACGATAACAGCAGGTTCCTGATTCATGGCTGTTTCTCCTGTTCAGGGATGAGAGCCACCCTGACATTGGGTCCATCCGGGGAGGTGCTGCGCTCGATAACTGTTGTGATGCGCTCTTTTGGAATGGCGCAGGACTCGTTGAGAAAGGTGGTGACGGTCTGCGCCCGTTCCCGGGCAGAGCGCAGGTTTTTTGTTCTATTCCCGGAGTTTTCGGGTTGCGAGGTAACAGTTACCTGCAGTTGGGGGGTACTGGCGAAAACAGTTTTGGCGGCAAGGAGCGATTTTTTCATCTCATCGCTTAGTTCCTTTTCCCCAGGTGAGAAAGAGAGCTCCGGGATGAAGGGGGTTGTTAGGAAGTGCAGCCGGATTTCGATTCCCAGGTCCGAACCGATCATCCTTTCCAAGAAAAGAGTCTGCCCGGAACTGAGGGGAACGTCGCTTTTCAGCTGCAGTTCGAGAGAGTATTCCGGCTGCTGGCTGCTGATGCCAAAGGTATACGCCAGGACCTGTGCCGGGGCAATCAATGTGTTGATTTTGTTGATTTCGTCGCTCAGTAATCGCATCGTTTCCATGCGGGCTTCGCGGACTATCTCAACCGGTTGTCGAGGTGGAACGGTGACCGGTGCAATGGCAGGCTTAATCGGTTCATCCCTGAGCCCTCCCGGAAGAACCTTGATCTGCTCGATGTGAAAATTGGCCTCCTGTTTGAGATTTCTCTTGATATTCTTTTCCGCGGTACTGATGTCCTTTTCGGAAAAATAGCGGGTCGTTGAGATGATCGCATCGATCAGGAGTTTGCCGTCGAGTCCTCGCTTCTGGCTAATGGAGGTTACTCGAGAGAGACCCTCCCGGTCGAACTCCTGCTGGAGGGCGTTCTGTACCTGTTTCTGTAGACGCAGTTCGGTGATGGAAACATGGAGAGTGTAGATGAGAGGCATACTGCAGACGATAAGTACTGATGCAAGGTAGACGATCTTTCTGCGCAGAGATGGTCCGCCGAGGTAGGAATCGATCGTCGGGGTGAAGCCGAAGTAGAGGAGAACTGCACAGGTGGCAAAGATGATTGCAATGAAGTTGGTGAAAAAAAGAAAAAAACCACCCAGAAAGATTGGCAGATTGCTGGTTCCGATCCCGAATCCCGCAACGCTTAAAGGCGGAATGACTGCCGTTGCAATGGCGACACCGGGAACCACGGTGAGAATGTTCTTCTTGGTACAGATTGCCGCGGCACCGGCGAGACCGGCGAGCAAGGCAATGATGAGATCGTAGAGGTTTGGCCTGGTGCGGGAAAGTATCTCGTTTGTCGTTTCCTGCAGGGGAGAAATCCAGGTGGCGATACCCGCAACGGCCAGGGTTACCACCAAGCTCAGAAAAATCTTTTTCAGAGACATGCGCCAGATCGTGCGGTTCCCGGTGAGGAAAGCGAAACCGACGCTGAGAATCGGTTCCATGAGGGGCGAAATCAGCATGGCGCCGATAATCACCGGAGCACTGTTTACGATCAACCCGGACAGGGCGATGAGGTTTGAGAGGCTCAGAGCTAGAAAATAGCCGGCCGAAATCTCCACATCGTCATAGATCTTTTTGATGACGTTTTCCCTGTTTATCAGGGAGATTTGCTCTGCCCGCTTCTGTTTGAGGTATCTGAATATAGGAACGAAAATTTGGTGTGACATGGTATGGTACCTCAGTGGGAAAGGGGAAAGCAAATCGGGTGGGAACGGTGCTACGTGTATTCCGTTCTCGCTTCCCTTGTCATCTGCGATTTCTCTGGTAGGAATATACCATCAGGGTGCATCTCGTCAATACAGTTGCATTCACCATGGTGTTTGGTATACAAATTGATGCATTGATTAGAAAGGACTTTCTACCAGCTATTTGCGTCCTGATGTGGTTCCCGTACCACTGTTCACTGCCTGGAGGTGACACGTGTCAGATTTCTATCAGGTGGGAGTTGTTGCCACCTTTCATCGGCTTGGCAGCCAGAATCTCGCCAAGCTGGAGGAGGAGCTCTCCTGGTATTCCCATGAAAGACCTATTGCCCTGGTGCTGCCCTCACTGTACAGCGAACTGTCAGGGGCTGCTCTTCCTGCCATTGTCAAGCAGCTGAAGGAAGTTAAATATGTAAAGGAGGTCGTTGTCGGTCTGGCGCTGGCGTCTCCCAGCGAATTCCAGCATGCCCGGAAATTCTTTTCCGAGTTGCCGCAGAAGACCACCATTATCTGGCAGGAAGGCCCCCGCGTAAGTTCTCTCTACAAGGCAATCGAAGAGGCCGGGCTTCATGTGGGGGAGCAAGGCAAGGGCAAGGGCGTCTGGATGTCTTATGGCTATGTACTTGCCCAGCAGCAGTTCCATACCATAGCCCTCCATGACTGCGATATCCTGACCTACAACCGGGACCTCCTTGCCCGTCTCTGTTACCCGGTGACCAACCCCAATCTCAACTATTCCTTCTGCAAGGGATTTTACAGCAGGATTACCGACCGGATGCATGGCCGGGTTACCCGTCTGCTCTTTACGCCACTGATCCGCTCGCTGGAGAAAATTATCGGCTACCATCCCCTGCTGCTGTTTTTTGACAGTTTCCGCTATGCCTTGGCCGGCGAGTTTTCCATGGATGTGGATATGGCTCGCAGCACCCGGATTCCGGGAGATTGGGGCCTTGAGGTGGGAATGCTGGCGGAGGTCTACCGAAATACCTCCCTGCGCAGGGTTTGCCAGGTGGATATCAGCGAAAATTACGACCATAAGCACCAGGCGCTTTCTCCTGACGATGCCTCCACCGGTCTCCACAAGATGTCGGTGGATATCTGCAAATCAATATTCAGAACCCTGGAATCGGAAGGTATCGTTTTTTCCGAGGGATTCTTCAAGACTCTCGTTGCCACCTACGTTCGAACAGCCCAGGATATGCTCAAGAGGTATGAAGACGATGCTGCGGTCAATTGCCTCTTCTTTGACCGGCATGCGGAAAGCCATGCGGTGGAGACCTTTACCGACGGCATCAGGATAGCCGCCGAAAAAATCACCGTTGACCCCTTGGGTGTGCCGCTTATCGCCAGCTGGGACCGGGTTACCTCGGCACTACCGGATATCCTCGAAGATATTAAAGATGCGGTTGAGGCCGATAACGACTGAATACAGGATACTGCCTATGGATCATGTTACCTTGAGAGAAGATGTCAGGGATTGGCTGGATAAGGTTGGAACTGCCGACCTCCTGGTGGGAATACCCAGCTTCAATAATGCCGGTACCATCGGTCATGTGGTACGGGCTGTCCAGGCCGGGTTGGCCAAGTATTTTCCCGATTGCAAGGCGGTGCTGGTCAACTCCGATGGTGGCTCCAGTGACGGAACCCGAGACGTGGTTGAAAATGCCGCGATCGACGATTTTCATCAGATTCTGGTGTCCCAGCGGGTATCGACTTTCTTCAAGACCGCGACCCAGTACAGCGGCATTCCCGGGAAAGGAAGCGCTTTCCGGACGATTTTCGAGATTGCCGAGGCCCTTCAGGTCAAGGCCTGTGCCGTTGTGGACTCCGACCTGCGGAGCATTACCCCGGAATGGATCGAGCTTCTCCTGAAGCCGGTCTACGAGAGTGGTTTTGATTATGTTGCGCCACTTTATCAGCGCCACAAGTTCGACGGAACCATTACCAACAGCATCGTGTATCCACTGACCCGGGCACTCTACGGACGAAGCGTGCGCCAGCCGATCGGGGGCGATTTCGGTTTTTCCGGCAGGCTTGCCGGGCACTACCTGAGCCAGGATGTCTGGGACAGTGACGTGGCCCGTTTCGGTATCGATATCTGGATGACGACCACGGCGCTGGCAGGAAATTTCCGGGTTTGTCAGTCATTCCTCGGGGCCAAGATCCACGATGCCAAGGACCCGGGGGCCGACCTTTCGGCCATGCTCTTCCAGGTGGTTAGTGCTACCTTCGACATGATGGAAAGGTACTACGATTCCTGGTCGCAGGTTGACGGGGCAACCAAGGTTCCGACCTTCGGCTTCGAGTATGCGGTTGGTCTTGAGCCAGTATCGGTCAATCTCGAACGGATGATGGAGCGGTTCTCTCTGGGTGTCCAGGAACTGGTAGATATCTGGAGGATCTTTCTCCCGCAGGAAACCATCGATTTCCTTTGTGAAACCTCCCGTAAGAAAAGCGAGGACTTCCGTTTCCCGGACGAAGAATGGGTGTCAGTCATCTATCATTTTGCCCTGGCTCAGCATAAAAGGCTCTTGGCCAAGGAGCACCTGTTGAAATCGCTTACACCGCTCTATATAGGCAAGGTGGCGTCATTTGTCATGGAGATGCGTGACAGCTCATCCGATGAGGTGGAAGAGCGGTTGGCCAGCCTGTGCCGCGAATTCGAAAAACAGAAACCGTTGCTCCTGGAACAATGGGGGTAGCGGACGGAGGTTGCCGTGGAACTTTTACAGAGACTCTTTATAGATCCGTTTAACCGTTTTCTCGATAATTTGCTGCGCTTTTTGCCGAATTTCCTGACGGCGCTGGTCATTCTTCTGGTGGGCCTGCTCCTCGGCGCCCTTTTGAAGATGATTTTTACGCGGCTGTTCAGGGCGTTCGCTATCGACGGTCTCTGCGAGCGTACCGGGATGACTCGCCTGCTCTGCAAGAGCGGCATCAAAGACCCGCTATCCCTGCTGCTGGCCAAGATAATCGGCGGTGTGACCGTAGCGGTGTTTGCCGTGATAGCCGTGCAAACTATCAGTGTGCCTGCGGTGGACCTGCTTCTGGAGAGGTTCTTCCTCTACCTGCCGAATGTCTTTGTGGCTGTCCTCGTGCTCTTTGTCGGTTATCTGCTCAGCAATTTTCTTGCGCGGGCGGCCTTGATCGCCTCGGTTAATGCAGGCGTGCGTCTCTCCGGCCTGGTGGGGCGTTTCGTCCGGTACGTCATTCTGATCATGAGCATTACCATGGCGCTGGAACATCTGGGGATCGGCAGCGAAACGGTCATTATCGCCTTCACCATCGTTTTCAGCGGCGTGGTGCTGGCCTTTGCCCTGGCCTTCGGCCTTGGCGGCCGGGATGCTGCTCGTGACTATTTGGAAAAGAAACTGAAAGGGGTGGAGATGGATAAGGATGACATATCTCATCTATAAAGATTCCCGGGGTTTAAGCGAGGGTTAGACGCACAAAGGGCCGGTTTTTACCGGCCCTTTGTGCGTGTCGGAGACTATCCTGCGATAATTTTCTTTGCGTGCTGAATGCTGCCACGGTTACACTTTCTCTGGTGAAGTCAGGGGGCGGCCGACCAGCTTCGAAGCTGGTCCTTTTCCCTGTCGGAAAGCCGGGCTTTCGGATGCATCAGGCGGTAGATCAAGGGCGGCATCTCGCCATCCTTGACTTCTTCCCAGACCTTTTTACGTTTGGCGGACTGTTTTTTTGCCGGATATCGATTCCAGGTCGTGAAGTTGACCTCTGCCCGTCCCTCTCTCACGTCGCTGACCAACAGCCATGAAACCGGCGCTATGCTGCTGTACCATGGCCAGACCGTGAGGTTCGAGTGACAATCGTAGCAGGCCTTGTGGAGGATGGCCATCACGTTGTCGGGGGCGGTAATCTCCGCTTCGACGGGAGGATTGCTGCGTTCAACAGGTGCGAGCTGGATGAGTACCAGCGTCACTATTATAACAGCCAGTGAAAGGTTGCGACGGGGTGATTTCATGGGAAGCTCCCTGGTCCGGCAAGGCCGGAGGAAATTTTAGGTGACTCCATATTCCAATTCAAGATTGTCATTGCCTTGCCGGAGTCAGGTCAGCCGGAGCATTCCTTCCGGCAGCGTAGTAGCGAGTTCCGTTTTGATCGCCTGGACCGCTTTGTCCAGGTAGGGCGCCTTTTCCGTGCGGCCCCAGACCACATTCGGCCAGCAGAAATCCTGGGGATTCCTGCCGATGACATGTACGTGGAGTTGCTTGACGATATTGCCGATGGCCGCAACATTCAGTTTCTCCACTCCGGGAAGTCCCTGGACGAAATCGGATATGAGGTTGATTTCTTCCAGCAGCGCTTCCTGGTCTTTTTGGTCGAGTTCGAAGATCTCCGTTGCGCTGCGCTGCGGGACCAGGATGAACCAGGGCACCAGGGAGTTTTTCAGCAGGAGCAGTAGGCTGAGGGGCATTTCTCCCAGTACGATGCAGTCATTGGCAAGGCGTGGGTCGAGGGTAAAGCTGTTCATATCTCAAAAATTCCTTGTATGGCCTGTTGGTTCCGGCTTTTATGTTGTATTGTCTGTTGTACGGATCTTTCTGACGAATTTGCTACTCTTCCCCGACCAGCAGTATCTGCAGATCCATGACGTTGGTGCCGGTGGGGCCGGTTATGAAGAGTCCGCCGTTTTCCTTGAAGAAGGTGTAGGAATCGTTGTTTTCGAGAAAGCGGCGTGCGCGTTCCTTTTCCGCCAGGGAAATTGTCTCGCCATCCACCAGCGCTCCGGCGGCATCGGTAGGACCGTCGCTGCCGTCCGTTCCGGCGGAAAGGAGGGTGATGCCGTCTGTTCCTGCGACATCCAGCGCAAAGCACAGGGCAAGTTCCATATTTCTGCCCCCTTTGCCGCTTCCCCTGACCCGCACGACCGTCTCGCCGCCGGAAAGAAGACAAAGCGGTTTCCCCTGCCAGGCTTCCTTGCGAAACATGGCGGTTCGGTACAGCATCTCTGCAACTTCGCCAGCTTCTCCGGATATGCTGGTGGAAAGTATTTCGGCTGCCAGTCCCATTTTTCGTGCCGTGCCGAGCATCGCTTCCAGTGCCACCCGGTTGCTGCCGATGATGTGATTCTCCACCCGCTGAAAAATAGGATTGTCCAGCTTCGGCGTTTCCGGGATATCTCCCCGGGCCCCGTTAGCCAGGTGAGCCAGGACCTCGACTGGTACCTCGTCTTGCAGTTGATAGCGCTCGAGCACTGCGATGGCATCCTGGAATGTGCTCGAATCCGGAGCGGTGGGGCCCGAAGCGATTACGTCCAGGTCGTCGCCGATTACATCGGAGAGGATCAGCGAAATGGTTGTGCCCGGGTAGATGATGCCGGCGAGGCGTCCCCCCTTTACCCGGGACAGGTGTTTCCGTACCGTGTTCAGTTCATGGATGTCGGCACCACAGCGCAGGAGCAGGTTGGTGGTCTTTTGCTTCGCGGCAAGCGGAATGTGTTTGGCCGGGGCCACCAGCAGGGCGGAGCCACCACCGGAGACCAGGGTTACCACCAGGGTTTTTTCATCGGCTGTGGCGGCCAGTTCCATGATCTCTTCTGCGCCGCGGAAACCCTGTTCGTCCGGAACTGGGTGCCCTGCCTCAAAGACCCTGAATTTTTCCGGTTTGCGTGAAAGCGTGTGACCGTACTTGGTGACGAAGACGCCACTTTCCAGGAGGTCACCCAATTCCTGTTCGAGGGCAAGGGCCATGGCAGCCGCTGCCTTGCCGAAGCCGATGGCCAGTACACGGTTGAAGCCGCCGTCGTGATAGGTCGTCCGGATCGCCGCGCAACTCTCCTTGACCGATTCAAAGGGATCAACGGCCCGCAGGGCAGTGAAAAATAATTTACTGGCAATCTCTTGATGCTTTCTCATATAGTACAGAACTATACCGGCCGTAATGGCCCACGTCAATTGACAGATTTAGGAGGTGGCAATGAGTGAGAGCCTAGAGATGGAAGGGAAACCGCGCAACTTCAATGAAGCGGCTGCTTCCTGGGACGAGGAGCCGCGGCGGGTGCGCCTGGCTTCTGATGTGGCGGAAGCAATGTGCCGGGAGGTTGCTCTTTGTAGCGATATGGATGTCCTGGATTACGGCTGCGGAACCGGACTTGTTTCTCTCTTTCTACAGCCGCAGGTGGGGAGTATTACCGCTGCCGATACCTCGGAAGGCATGCTCGCAATTCTGCGCGAGAAGGTTGCGGCCCGGGGGGTGACCAACGTGAATACGGTTTTTCTTGATCCCGAGCGGGATTCCTTGCCGTCGGCAGGTTTCGATCTTTTGGTCTGCAGCATGACGCTGCATCACGTGAAGGATTCCGGAAAGCTGCTGCGAGATTTTTATCGGTTTCTCCGCCCCGGTGGGAGACTGGCCATTGCCGATCTCGATACGGAGGACGGGAGCTTTCATGGCCAGGGCCTTGCCGCGGCCCATACCGGTTTTGACCGTGGGCGGATGCGTGCTATGCTGGAAGAAGCCGGTTTTCACGAAACTCGGGCGGTAACAGCCGCAACCGTAGAAAAGCCGGATGCCCGGGGTGTCGAAAGGACGTACACGGTTTTTCTTGTTACGGCAAGGAAATAGTGAATCGTTCGCTGAAATCCGGAATAAGTAGAGCCTTGTAAATTTTTGACAGGAGTTGTTGATGCCACGAGGAAAATGCCGGCGCCATGATGAAAATGTTTCCAGCAGCTGCGGAATGGGCAACCTCTACCGCTTTGTCGAGCCGGTTGCCCTGCTGTTGCTCAAGACCAAGGGCAAAACCCATGGCTATGATCTTGCGGGCGCCTTGAACGACTATGCCTTGAGTGATTCTCTTGTCGAGCCGGGAGCGCTCTACCGGACTCTCCGCAGGCTGGAGGAAAACGGTCATGTGGTTTCCAGTTGGGATGTCAGTGGCGCAGGACCCGCGCGAAGAATATACGAATTGACTCCTTCCGGTGATCTCCATCTCCAGGAATGGGCGGAAGTTCTGGACAGGCTTTCGCGGTCTCTTGGCAGGTTTGTGCTGGATGCGCGTGCCCTGGTCGGAGAAACTCCTCCCGAAAGTGCGGGTGGCTGAGGTCCCATGTGGTTGAGTACTTCCCTATTGTTCCAGCCTTTCCTCCGGAACTTTCATGAAAGATCCTCTTGGAAAAAATAACTTCCAGGCTTCCTGGCTGCTTGCAGCGGGGATTTTTCTTTCCCTGCTCCTGGTCTGGTTTGCCGAAGTTCAATACCGGCAGGCGCTTCCGGTTGCGGAGGAGAATCTTCGCGGGCTTTCCCTTTCCCTTTCGGCGGCGGTGGAAGCGCTGATTGCGAGAGATCCCACCCTGCTTGCCTTGAAGAATTTCACTACCCCGGATCTGGCCTACTTTGCCCTCCTCGACCGCAGCGGTACGATCCTCTACCATTCCAATAATAACCTGAACGGCAGCCGGGTCACCGATCAGCGCTTTGCCCCGGTCTTTACTGCGGCGGAAACCTTTGCGGTGCGGAGAAAGCTTGGAACCGGTGAGGAAATCTACGAAGCGAATCTGCCGGTTCATTCCAACGGTCGGGTGATGGCACTTCGTCTGGCCCTGCATACCTATCGCTCCGATGCCGTAATTCGCCGGGCGCAGGCGGATATGCTGGTGGTATTTTCTCTGCTAGCCACAGCCTGGGTCATGGGCCTGCTCCTCTATCGCTCTGCGCGGCGGGCCGAAGCGCACCGGCAGGAAATGTCCCGCCGCGAACGGTTTGCCCAGCTCGGCGAGATGGGTGCTGCCCTGGCCCACGAGATTCGTAACCCCCTTTCCGGGATCAAGGGCTATGCACAGCTTCTTCTGGAAGATCCGCGTCATCCGGGTGAGGGCGCCCCTGCCGCCATGATAGTGGAAGAATCTCTTCGTCTGGAGCGGCTGGTAAACGATCTTCTCTCTTATGTCCGCACCCGCCCCGTTCCGCTGACTCCGGTGCGGGTTGCTGAGGTGCTGCGCTGTTGTCTTGCCATGGTAGCCTACGATGCGGAAAAACAGACCGTGCGGCTAACCAGCGATCTCAGAGACGAGCTTCTGGCAACCGGGGACAGGGACGAGCTGGAACAGGTTTTTCTCAACCTGGTGCGGAATGCCTTGCAGGCAATGCCCGAGGGGGGAACCCTTCTGGTCCGGATGCAGCAGGGCAAGGGGGTCGTTGTTATTGAAGTCAGGGATACCGGACATGGTGTCCCGGTTGAAGACTGGTCACGGATCTTCACGCCCTTTATGACCACCAGGGCCCGTGGAACGGGGCTTGGACTGGCGATTACCAGGAAAATAGTCGAAGAATGGGGCGGCAGCATCCGGGTGGCCGACAGCTCATCACGCGGAACTACCATTGAACTGACGCTACCGCTTTATGGGAAAGGTTAGGGGCTGGAGGAAAGGGGGCTGGGGAGGAGTGGATCCAAATCCTCGAATTTGGCAAAACCTTGCCGAACAGCACCGATAGAAAAATTACGCATACTGGGGAAGATGATGGAACGAATTCTCGTTGTTGAAGATGATGCCACTTTTCGCAGCCTACTGAAAACGATCCTGGTAGGAGAGGGGTATGATGTCGTTGATGTTGCCACTGCTGAAAAGGCGCTGGAGATACTGCAGGGCCGGGAATTCGACCTGATCGTATCCGATCTGAGAATGCCGGGGAAAAGCGGCATGGAGCTTTTCCGTGAAACGCGGTCCTTCTTCGTGCAGCCTCCCTTTATCCTGTTGACCGCCTACGGCACCATAGAGGAAGCGGTCGCGGCCATGAAAGAAGGGGCGGCCGACTTTCTTACCAAGCCGCTCAAGGATCCGGACACGCTACGCGTGCTGGTGCGCAAGATCCTGGATACGGGACGTCGCGAAAGGGACTATCTCTCTTTAAAAGAGCTGGAGAAGGCGGGACTGCCGCCGGAAAACCTGATCTTTGCCGGGAGGTCGATGGCGGAGATCCGTCACCTGGTTCGCGAGGTGGCCGCTACCGGAACAACCGTGATCATCTATGGCGAAAGCGGAACCGGAAAGGAACTGATAGCGCGCATGCTTCATTTCCTCAGTTCGCGCAGGACTGCCGGTTTTATCCCGGTCAACTGCGCCGCGATCCCGGATACCCTGCTGGAGAGCGAACTGTTCGGTCACGAAAGAGGCGCATTTACCGGTGCTGTTCAGGCGCGCCGCGGAAAGTTCGAGCTTGCCCAGGGTGGGACGCTTTTTCTTGATGAGATCGGTGAGATGCCGTTGGCACTCCAGGCCAAGCTTTTGCGGGTTCTCCAGGAGAAGACCTTTGAAAGGGTCGGCGGCAGCCGGGAAATACGGGCGGATGTCCGGGTACTTGCCGCAACCAACAGGAATCTTGAGAACGACGTTCGAGACGGACTGTTTCGCGAGGACCTCTATTATCGTCTTCAGGTCTTTCCCATCCAGTTGCCCCCACTGCGTGAGCGTCAGGATGCCATTGCCGTGCTGACCGACCATTTCGTCGGGCACTTTACCCGGCAGACCGGGAAACGGGCTCCCGGTATTGCTGACGACGCGCTGGCCGCTCTGCAGTCTTATCACTGGCCGGGCAATATCCGCGAACTGCAGAATGTCATTGAGCGGGCAGTGATACTTGCCCGGTCGGATATTTCCCCAGCAGACCTGCCTGCCGCGCTGACGGCACCATCCGGTATCATGAAGGAGCAGGGTGGTCTTAAGGAGCTGGAGCGCGAGGCAATCATGGCAGCTTTGAAAAGAGTCGACGGAAACCGGCGAAAGGCGGCCGAGGAGCTGGGCTTGTCACGCAGGACCCTTCAGTACCGACTGAAAGAATACGGCTTGATTGGGGAAGAGTGATCGGGTTGAAGTGCAAAATTTGCATGCTTGGTGCGGCGGCTGCACCTCATGGGCTTGTTTTTGCTTGATTGCCTCGAAAAATACGTAACAATAACAGAATGTTAAGCTTTTGATGTTTTTGGCATAACTCGTGGAATACCTTCAGTAGCAGCACAATCACACTGAAGGAGGAGTTATCATGAAAAGCAACAGATACGCAGTGTATGGAGTTGTCGCTTTGTGTGCCTTGGCACTATCGGGCGAGGCTTTCGCAGCAGGTGGCCAGAGGGGAGGCGCGCGTCTACGGGATGGAAGTTGTCTCAGGACCTCGGGCATGATGCAGACCCAGACAAAGACACAAACCCAGACAAAGGCGCAGAGCCGTCAGCAGTTGCGTGACGGTTCCGGTGGCGGGGTGCCCGCGGCCGGAATGGCTGCCGGTCAGGGGCAGATGAGGCAGATGGGCCCGGGTGATGGTACCGGTAATGCGACCCGTCCGCTGGACGGCACCGGCTATGGTTCTCCGAATCAATAACCAACGGCGCCTCCGGCTAGCCGGATAGGTGAGGAGCAAGGATGAAGACAGGCCGCTTACTTTTTCTCGTGGTGTTATTCGGTGCGGGATTACTCGTTCAACCGACGATCTCCCAGGCTTTTTGGGGATTTGGGGACGATACTACGCGGGAAAGAAGCGGCCTCGACTTTGACCGCGGCTATGACCGGAATACCGAAACA
The DNA here is from genome assembly GCA_963748325.1 of uncultured delta proteobacterium. Lineage (GTDB taxonomy): Bacteria > Desulfobacterota > Desulfuromonadia > Geobacterales > Geobacteraceae > RPRC01. The sequence goes on from CAVVIJ010000004.1 coordinate 97,739, forward strand.
ACGGTGCAAGGTCGGGTCGTTTCCGTTGACCCTGGAGAAGGAAGCGGACTGGTGATGATTATCCTCAGGCAGGGTGCCAGGGAGTTGTCGGTAGTGGCGGCGCCTGCCTGGTACTGGTCTGATGGCGGCATTTCCGTGAAGCCCAAAGACGAGCTGGTCGTGACCGGCTCCAAGGCTCAGGGGAAGGACGGAAAGATATATCTCATCAGCCGAGTGATTATCAATCAAAGCGACAGCGAATCCGTCACTCTGCGGGATGAGTCCGGAAAACCGGACTGGCATGGTGGTGCTCGCATGAGGAGCGGCGCTGGCGGTTTTCAGCACCGCATGGGCGGTGGAGGGAGGAGACGGTGAGGAAGGTCCTGGGACATTCAGTCACACTATCTTTTGTACTAGCGAGTATTTTCCTGGCATCGCAGGCCGATGCCGGTGATTTTAGAATTTCAACCGGTCTGGGAGTAGAGTTTGCCACCGGTGATTACGGAACCGGCCTGACCACCGATTCCGTTACGGTTCCCTTGACCATCGATGTCTATCCGACGAAACGCCTTGAGTTCGAACTGGTTGTCCCGTATCTCTACCAAAGCAACGGCAGTACCACCTTCGCTGGTGGGGTGCGCTTCGGCAGAAACGGTGCCGGTGGTGGTTTTCTCGGGAATGGAGCAAACGGAAATGGTGCCGGTGGATCTACCGTCATCGATACAAGCCGCTCGGAAAGCGGACTCGGTAATATTTCCCTTAAGAGCGGTTATGTAATTCTTGAAGAAGGTGACGTTGTTCCACAGCTGAAACCCATCGTTTATGTCGAGTTTCCGACTGCCGACAAGAACAAGGGGCTCGGGACCGGCGAGTTCGTGACCGGTCTCGGGCTGACAGTGAATAAATGGATCGGTACCTGGCAACCCTATTTCGAGGGGATCTACAACTTTCAGGGCTCTTCCGACCTTTATGCCTTGAAAGACTTCTTTTCCTACGAGGCGGGCTTGAATTGGCAAATGAGCAATCGCTTACTTTCCACTGTAGCCCTGCTCGGGGCTACAACGCCGGTGGAAGGGGCGTCCGGCCTTCTGGAGGCAAGGCTGAAGTTGGCCTATCGGTTGACTGCTAAATCGCACATTGAAGGTTACCTGGCAGCAGGGCTTACCAACGGCAGCCCGGATTTCGGCACCGGTGTGGCGGTCTTTTATACGTTCTGATACACAGTTGTCGCCTAAGATCTTACCACCTCTGGCCCCTTCTGAAATATGAAATGGTCTACGCCCCCTCCCGGTTCAAGGAGGGGGTTGGGGTGGTCAGCTTCCGCGTTCATGCTTCCCCGATAAAAAACCCCTTCCTTGACATACGTCTCTGGAAAGAGCGGGCCGATGCTGAGGGCATCAATCTGCGGCATTACTTTACGACCATGTGGAACTACCTGCGGAGCCCGGAAGGTCAGCGGATCGTTGACTTTGTGGCGGAGATGCAAGGCGAGGCGAACAGCGCTCCTACTGCGTTATCACCAGAAAACGGTCATCGAGATGTTTTTCGAGGAGCGGTTTCACATCCTTCCAGGAAAGTCCGCCCCCACCGCATCCGGGGCGAGGGACCAGTACCTTTTCCCAGCCCATTTCGTCAGCCAGGGCCACCAGTTCCTGGGTGGAACGTTCGATAAGCCGCAAGTCGGGGTTTTCGTACGGTGAGTGTTCAACGGGGAAGCTCACGATCCCATCACCTAGATAGTTTACATGATTTCCCCGCTCCGCGAGAAGTTTCCCCAGTCGGACGGTGAGATCGGGAAAGTGTTCTCCAGCCTGGCGGGCACAACCGTTGCCAAGCACCGCCTTCCCTTTTTTCGTCACAAGACCATTGGTCGTTATCGCAACGACTACCCTGCCGTAGTGTTCCCAAAGGTTTCCCTTGATTTCTATCATAGTGTTTTTATTTGTTGATGATGTTTCATTTTAAGCTCTTAAGGATATAATGATTGGTGAACCGTGGCGGTTCAGTCCTGTTACGCCATTTCGGTTTCTGCAGTTGGGTAACTTTCTTGCTACCCTCCATCGATAGTTTCCGGCATTTTCCCGTCTGAGTCAATCAATCTTCGGGAGAAATAGAGCATTTATGAAAGTGAAAGATTCCTTGTACCATTTTCCCCGGCTGCTGATCATTGCTTTCGGCCTGCTGATTGCTATGATCCTTGTCGCAGGACATTTCTTCTACGAAGGCCAGATGCAGCAGGTCAAACGAGAGAAATTCGACGACCTGTCCGCGATTGCCGATTTGAAGGTACAGCAGCTCGCCCGCTGGCGCTCCGAGCGGTTGCAGGATGCAGAATATTTCAGGAATAATCTAGAGTTTGTCAAAAGTGTCCGGCGGGTTGCCGGCCATCCAGTTACGGATTGGGAATCTCAGGAGATCTTGCGCTGGCTTGCCCCTATTCTGAAAAATCCCGAATATCACTTCATAGCCCTCCTGGATGCTACGGGAGCGGAGCTGGTGCGTGTTGGTGGCTCTCAGGATACGGTGGGGAAACCGTCCCGGGAGTCAAGCCGCAGGGCGCACCTCGAAGGGCGGGCGATCCTTTCCGATTTCCACTATGGGGAACAGAACCATATCCATCTTGATATTCTGATTCCTCTCTCCCTTTCAAGCGGAACGGGTACTGTATCCGTCGGTACCCTGCTTTTGCGTATTGACCCTTTTCAAGGCCTCTATCCTCTCGTGCAAACTTGGCCAACTTCCCGTAAGACAGCGGAAACCTTACTGGTACGTCGTGACGGCAATAACGTGCTTTTCCTCAATGAACTCCGATATCGCAAAGGGACGGCACTGGTGCTCCGCGAACCGATCAGTCCGACAGGTAGTGTGGCTGCAAAGGCGGTCCAGGCAAAGAGTAATAATTTTGAGGGCAACGATTACCGTGGAAAGCCGGTGCTGGCCGTTGCCCGGCAGGTGGATGGTTTCCCCTGGGTTCTCCTGGCCAAGATCGACCAGGATGAACTGCTGCAGCCTCTTAGAGATCGATCCAGGTTCTTGATTGTGGTAATTTTGCTCCTGATCCTGTCGGTTGGTTTACTAGCAGGGCTCTACTGGCGGCATCAACGCTCTCGCTACTATCGTGATCTTTACCGGGAAGAGCATGGGCGTCTGCTTCTTGCTGACCGGATCGAGTATCTGACCCGCAACGCAAATGACAGCATTCTTTTGATTGACGGTGAATTCCGCATCATTGAGGCCAACGAGAAAGCACTGGAGGTTTATGGTTTTTCGCACGGGGAGATTACCCGTCTAAGTCTCGGAGATCTGCGCTGCGCTGGAGTGGTGCCTGACCTTGATGGGCGGATGGAACAGGTCAAGGAAGCGGGCGGCCTGGTTTTCGAAAGCAGCCACTGTCGCAAGGATGGCAGCAGTTTTCCGGTCGAGAACAGTATCCGCTATCTTGAAATTAAAGGCCGTCCATTTTACCAGGCAATTATCCGTGATATCAGCGAACGGAAAAAAGCCGAGGCGCAAATTGAGCGGTTGTCTCACATGTACCAAGCCCTCAGTCAAGTGAATCGCAGTATATCTGTTGCTAAAGATCGGAATCAGCTCATCGTTGCAATCTGTCGCACTATTGTTGAAAACGGCAAACTCCTTTTGGCCTGGGTCGGCTTTGTGGACACCGCGACGCGGCAAGTGACCCCGTGTGGCAAATACGGGGTTGAAGATGGCTATCTCGATGGGGTGATGGTTTCGATCGAGGATATTCCGAGTGGGCAAGGGCCGACCGGAAAAACGATCCGAGAACGGTGCCACGTCATTTGCCAAAATATCGGCGTTGATCCGATCATGGCGCCTTGGCGTGAGAGAGCTCTTGCCCGTGGATTTCAATCTTCTGCGGCATTTCCACTCTATCTTGCTGACAAATGTATTGGAGCTTTGACCGTGTATGCTCCGGTGCCGCATTTTTTCGATGCCGAGATCATCTCGCTGCTCGATGAGCTTGCTGCGAATCTTTCCCATGCGCTGGAGTCGCTTGAGAGAGACGAAGCTTTGGAGAGGAGCCGCGAGAGACTGCTTTTTGCCATGAAGTCTTCCTCGATGGGTGCCTGGGACTGGAGCCTGACGGAGGACAGCTTTCTGTGCGATGATTTCATGTATGCCTTGATCGGAGCGCAATCGGGCGAGTTTTTCTCCACTATAGAGGATTTCATCCCGATGGTGCATCCCTCTGACAGGGAAAGGGTACGGCAGGAGTTGAAGGATATACTGGCTACCGGCAGCGATTACGAAAGCAAATATCAGGTGGTTTGGCCGGACGGAACTATCCGCCATCTTCACGCCAAGGGCAGGGTCTATCGCAACGAGGAGGGACTGCCTGTCCGGATGGCCGGTGTGTCGTGGGACATCACCGACACACTGCAGAAATCGCTTCAGCAGCAACAGCAGAAGGAACTCCTGCAGACGATGATGGACACTATTCCGGTTATGGTCTGCTATTTCGATACCGATGGCTGTCTGAAGTGGGCTAACAGCCAGTGGGAGAAGACCGTGGGTTGGTCGCTGCTGGACCAGCAACCCGAAGATGTTCTGAAAAAATGCTGTCCGGATTCCGCGGTTCTCAATCGCATGATGGCGTTTTTCGGCGAGGCCGGCGGCACCTGGGCCGACTTCAGCCTCTGTTCCCGTACCGGCACTGTTCTCCATACAACCTGGGCGGCCGTGAAATTGTCCGATGAAACGATCTTTGCCATTGGCAAGGATATCAGTGAACATGCCCAGGCCAGGGATGAAATACTGCGTCTCAATGTCGGACTGGAAGCGCGGGTACGGGAGCGCACCGAACAACTGGAAGAGGCTAACCGCGATCTTGAGTCGTTCTCCTACTCCGTTTCCCATGATCTGCGGGCACCGTTGCGGGCGGTCAAGGGTTTTGCAAATATTTTGAAGGACCAGTATGGCAAGGATCTCGGTCAGGAGGGGTTTCAGCTTACCAACAGGATCGTCGAGAGTACGGACAGAATGGGAAGGTTGATAGCGGACCTGCTTTCCTTCTCGCGGGTGGGCAGGAGTGAAATTATTCGGGAACCTGTCGCGATGACGGATCTTGTCCGTTCCGTCATCGCCGAACTCCGGTCATGGGAAGAGTGTTCCTGGATCGAGTTCCTGCTGGAGCCTCTTCCCGCGGCCGTAGGAGATCAGGCAATGTTTCGACAGGTCTGGATGAATCTCTTGTCGAATGCCCTCAAATTCACCCGCCCGAAAGGCGCGGGCCGAATAGAGATCAGCTCCCAGTCCCGTGAAGGAGAAAATGTTTTCCGGGTACAGGATACCGGAGTCGGTTTTGACGATGAGTATGCCGACAAACTCTTCGGAATTTTCCAGCGACTTCATTCGTCGGTGGAATTTGAAGGGTCCGGAGTGGGACTGGCCATTGTGCAGCGGATTATCACCCGCCACGGTGGCAGAGTCTGGGCGGAAGGGGTGAAGGGGGAAGGGGCGGTGTTTTATTTTTCTTTGCCACAAGTTGAAAAATCGGAGTAAGGATTGAAAGACCGGATTAAGGATTAATAGAAGCGGAGTAAGGATTAAGCTTGCTCCTTACCCCTTACCCCGCAGTTCATACCCTGTTTTTTATAATCCTTACCCCGCTTTCCCTAATCCGCTCCTGCGTTTACAATCCTACCTCTTTCGCCAGCTTCCTCCATGCAGGCAGGCTCCTCTCGATCATTCCCTTATCGACACAGTAGGCGATGCGGAAAAATCCCGGTGCGCCGAAACCGGCTCCCGGTACCAGCAGGATCTGATGTTCCTGGGCGAGTTTGACGAATTTTACGTCATCCGGCAGGGGCGACTTCGGGAAGAGGTAGAAGGCTCCGTCCGGTTTCACCATGCTGAAGCCCATGTCGGTCAGGTTGTCGTAGAGTATGTCGCGTTTTTCCCGATACTCGTCGATATTCACCGAGACGCGCTGCAGCTTCGTCACCAGTCGCTGCATGAGCGCCGGGGCATTGACGAAGCCGAGCACCCGGTTGGCAAAGACCGCCCCCTGCATGAAGGTGGCGACGTCGTTCATGCGCGGGTTTGCCGCCAGGTAGCCGATCCGTTCGCCGGGCAGAGCCAGGTCCTTGCTGTGCGAGGTGGCAATGACCGAATTCTCCACGTAGCGGAAGACAGGAGGGACCTCTTTGCCGTCGTAGCAGATGCGGGCATAGGGTTCGTCGGAGACGAGCAGGATCTGCCGAGAATGTTCCTGTTCCTTACGCCGCAGCAGGTCCCCCAGTTTCTGCAGGTCTTCGGCCGGATAGATGACCCCGGTCGGGTTGTTGGGCGAACAGATGATCAGGGCCCGGGTCTTCGCGGTGATGGCATTCTCGATGGCGGTCAGGTTGAGTTGGAAGGTTTCCCGATCGGTCCAGGCTTCGATCGGTACGCCGCCGTGATTGTCAATGTAGAATTTGTATTCCACGAAATAGGGCGTGAGAATGATCACTTCATCGCCTGGATTAAGGATGGTTTTCAGGGCCACGTTCAGGGCGCCGCCGGCACCGCAGGTCATGATCACGTGGCTGCTCTTCACCTCCAGCCCGGACTTCTCCGCCAGAACCTCCGCAACCGCCAGCCGGGTTTCCTCGTAGCCGGCATTATTCATGTAACGGTGCATGCCGGGGAGCGGATGCTTGGCCAGCTTGCGGAACTCTTCCTCGAACTCGGCCGGCGGTTCAACCGTGGGGTTGCCAAGGGTGAAGTCGAAGACGTTGTCCGCGCCGTGAATGCTGCGGAGCCGTTCTCCCTCCTCGAACATCTTGCGTATCCACGAGGCATTTTCAATGAAAGCGGCAATTTTCCTGGCTATCGGCATGGAACTGTCTCCTTGTTTTCCTGAAGCGGTTGGGTGTGGTACATGGGGCTTGGAGGTTCGTCATTTTTTACCATGATTGGCGGCTGCAAGGCAAGAAAAGCTTGGCATTCACTGGCTTGCCGGGATCGACACACTCTCCGAGTTCACCGGTTTACCGGCCATTTCCTCCTTTACAAGCCACTTTTCCCCATGCTACTATTCCGAAGTTTTCAGGGTCACAAACAGTTTGCGATGAAAGGAAATTCGGGGACATGTCAGGTCATAATAAATGGAGTACCATAAAACACAAAAAAGGTGCCGCTGATGCCAAGCGTGGGAAAATATTCACCAAGATCATCAAGGAACTAACCGTTGCCGCCAAGATGGGTGGCCCGGATCCGGATGCGAATCCGCGATTGCGCACCGCCATTGACAAGGCGAAAAGCGAAAACATGCCGAAGGACAACATCGAGCGGGCCGTCAAAAAGGGTTCCGGCGAGCTGGAGGGTGTAAACTACGAGGAAACCACGTATGAGGGCTACGGCCCCGGTGGTGTTGCTGTCCTGGTGGAAGTTATGACCGACAACCGCAATCGCACCGTTTCCGATGTGCGGAGTATCTTTTCCAAGTGCAACGGCAATATGGGCGAGTCAGGCTGCGTTGCCTGGCTGTTCGATCAGAAGGGCCTGATTGTTTATTCCAAGGATATTGATTTTGATGCTCTGTTTGAGGCTGCCCTGGAAGCGGGGGCCGATGACGTTGTCGACGAGGAAGGACAGATCGAGGTGGTGACCGCCCCCTCAGCCTTCATCGAGGTACGTGAGGCACTGGAAAAGTCCGGTTTCACGCATGAGTCTGCCGAGGTCACCATGATTCCCCAGACCATGGTCAAGCTGGACGGCAAGCAGGCCGAGAGCATGCTGAAGCTCATGGATCGGTTGGAGGACAACGACGACGTCCAGAACGTCTACGCGAACTTCGACATCTCGGATGAAGAGATGGAAAAGATGATGTAAGGGCTTCGAAGGGGCGGGCAGATGGCCCGCCCCTTCGAGTTTGAGGCTGTAGGAGCAGGTATCTTCGCATGAAAATTCTCGGTATCGACCCCGGTTCGCGTATTACCGGCTATGGCATCATCGTGAAGGAAGGCAATCGCCTCATTCACGTGGACAACGGCGCCATCTTTACCGACGCGGCCAAGGATTTTCCCCTGCGTCTGCAGCGGATCTACCGGGGCCTTAGCGAGGTAATCGAGCGCTACCAACCGGAAGTGGTTGCCGTGGAAAACATTTTCTTCGCCAAGAACGTCCAGAGTGCCCTGAAGCTCGGGCAGGCCCGGGGCGCTGCAATCGTGGCCGGGGTCAATGCCGGCCTTCCCGTGTATGAATATACCGCTCTCCAGGTGAAACAGGCGGTGGTCGGTCACGGCAAATCTGCTAAAGTGCAGGTGCAGCAGATGCTCAAGGTGCTCCTCAACCTGCCGGAAGTCGCCCAGGAAGATGCCTCGGATGCCCTGGCCGTGGCGGTCTGCCACGCCCATTCCCACAGATTGAACGCCATTCGGAGGCACACGGGATGATAGCCCTGTTAACCGGTAAAATTGCCCACAAATCACCCGAGTACATCATCCTCGACGTTAACGGCGTCGGCTACCGGGTGCAGATACCCTTTTCCACTTACTATGATCTCCCTGATGACGGGGCAGAGATCTCCCTCACCATCTATACCCATGTGAAAGAGGATGCCATCAGCCTTTATGGTTTCCGGACCGCGGACGAAAAGCTCTTCTTTCAGATGCTCATCTCGGTGTCCGGTATCGGCCCGAAGCTGGGCAAGGACATCCTCTCCAATATCCAGGTGAAGGAACTGGCCGCCGCCATCACCCGCGGCGACCTGGCGCGGCTCTCCGGAGTGCCCGGGATCGGCAAGAAAACCGCCGAACGCTTGGTGCTGGAGCTGAAGGACAAGGTGGCGAAGCAGGATTTTGCCGGTGCCGCAGCCGACGGCGAACAGACTATGCCAAGCGCGGGCATCGAAGAAGACGTCGCCTCGGCCCTGATCAATCTCGGCTACAAAGAGGCGGTGGTGAAAAAGGCCCTCGCCGAACTGCGGGTTTCTCCGGATGATTCCATGGAGCAGGTGCTGAAGCAGGCGTTGAAGGCGTTGATGAAATAAGGCAGCGAACAGTGAACAGTGACTAGTGAACAGTACGACCATGAATAGTTCACACCAATCATTGTTCACCAACCACTGATCACTGGTTATTTATGACCCGAATTATCGCACCACAGACAACCGAAGACGATATTCTCTTTGAATCCTCGCTGCGTCCCCGCGCCTTGGAAGAGTACGTGGGGCAGCAGAAGGCCAAGGGAAATCTCCAGCTGTTTATCGACGCGGCCCGCGGGCGCGGCGAGGCGCTGGATCATGTGCTGCTCTGCGGTCCGCCAGGGCTTGGTAAGACGACCCTGGCGAACATCATTGCCGCCGAGATGGGGGTGAGCATCAAGTCCACTTCGGGCCCGGTTATCGAGCGTCCGGGCGACCTGGCCGCGATCCTCACCAATCTTGAACCGCATGACGTGCTCTTTATCGACGAGATTCACCGCCTTTCCCATGTGGTGGAGGAGATCCTCTATCCGGCCATGGAGGATTATCAGCTGGATATCATCATCGGCCAGGGTCCCAGCGCCCGCACCATCAAGCTGGATCTGCCGAAATTCACCTTGGTTGGTGCCACGACCCGGGCCGGCCTCCTCTCGTCGCCGCTGCGCGACCGCTTCGGTGTCATCTCCCGCCTGGAATTCTATGACGAACAGGATCTGTCCACCATCGTTACCCGCTCCGCCCGCATCCTCGGCATCGAGATCGAGCCGGAAGGTGCCATGGAAATGGCGCGCCGCAGCCGCGGCACCCCGAGGGTAGCGAACCGCCTGCTGCGCCGGGTGCGCGATTTCGCCCAGGTGCGCGCCGACGGCATCATTACCCGACAGGTGGCCCATGATGCCCTGCTGCTCCTGGAAATCGATGAGCGCGGCTTCGATCCCATGGACAGGCTGATCATGCTCACCATTATCGACAAGTTTTCCGGCGGCCCGGTGGGGCTCGACACGCTGGCCGCAGCCATCTGCGAGGAGAGCGATACCATCGAGGACGTCTACGAGCCGTACCTGATCCAGAACGGTTTTCTCAACCGCACACCGCGGGGCAGGATGGCCACGCGAGCAGCCTATCTCCATTTCGAGCGTCCGGTCCCGGAATCACCCCAGGGGAAACTTTTCTAGCCATGCAGCTGGTCTTCGATTTTCCACCGAAAACACGCTACACCTTCGAGAACTTTGTCGTCTGCAACGGCAACCGCGCGGCCTATCACTTTGCCCGGCAGCTGGCCGAGGGTGCGGGAAACGAAAGCCTCCTCTACCTCTATGGCCCATCCGGCTGCGGCAAGACCCATCTGCTGGCCTCGGTCGGCAGTCTGCTTTCCTTTCAGTCCGGTCAACCGGCACCCTGTCTTTCCTTTCGCGATATCGACCAGCTCTACCAGGGCAACTACCCGACCGAGGGCGCCACGCTTCTGCGCGAGCGTTTTGCCGGTGCACCGGCCTTGCTGATTGACGACATCCACCTGATCCCGGATAACGACGGCATCAGGGTCGAGGTCTGGCAGCTCTTCAATGATTTCTACGGTGCCGGCAAGAAGATCCTGGTGACTGGCCTCTACCCGCCCAAGGAACTGCCCCATCTGGACGATCACCTCATTTCCCGGTTACTCTGGGGACTGGTGGCGGGAATGGACATCACCGACGACGAATCTCGCCGCATGATACTGGCGAAGCTCGCCGAGGACCGCCAGGTGCTTCTGCCCGACGATGTGGCCGAGTATATCCTCAAAAATGTCCGCCGGGACGTACCGTCCCTGCTCGATGCCCTGGAGAAGATCAGCCGTCATGCTTTGGTGGAAGGGCGTAAGATAACGCTACGGTTGGCGCGGGAAGCTCTTGCGCCTTCGCGCTGACGCGCTCCTTTGCGCTGACTTGCTTCGGCGCACACGTACTTCTTTCGCGCTGACGTGCTTTGGCGCACGCGGCTCCTTTGCACTGAAGCGCTATTTGGCATAAACTTTCATGGTGCGGGGCGGATAACGGCTCCTTCTACCTGCGATCGAGGAGTGAAGAAAGTTTGGAAACAACCAGGAGTGAAAAATTTTCTCTGCTCCCTCTCTGTCCTCGCTAAAGCTGCTGCGTACACATGCTTCTCTGCGAGAGACAGGGGTGTATTTTGCTGTTGCCTTTAACTCAAAACTCAAAACCAAAAACTCAAAACTGACTACGTGGAGGAATCCCATGTCTGAATTCAAGAATGTAACAATAGTAAAGAAGGCCAATGTCTATTTCGACGGAAAGGTAACCAGCCGGTCGATCCTCTTTGCCGACGGCAGCAAGAAGACTCTCGGCATCATGCTGCCGGGTGAGTACACCTTCAATACTGCAGGTGCCGAGCTGATGGAAGTTCTGGCCGGTTATGTTGAGGTTGCCATCGGTGACTCGACGGAATGCAAGTGTTACAAGGACGGAGAGGCCTTCGAGGTTCCGGCCCACTCGAGTTTCACCATCACGGTGAAAACGGTAATGGATTACTGTTGTTCGTTTCTGAATTAAGGGGGAAGGAAGGCAGGTAGAAGGCTGAAGACTGAGGGCCGAAGGGCAACTTGAAAACCTTCAGCCTTACACCATCAACCTTTGTTTATGACTCCAGTAAAGATCCCAAAAACAATTGGCCGCTTCGCCCCTTCGCCCACTGGGCCACTGCATCTAGGTTCCCTGGTAACGGCCCTCGGCAGTTATCTTCTGGCTAAACAGGAGGGCGGACAATGGTTCCTGCGCATCGAGGATCTGGACACCCCGCGGGTGATTCCCGGGGTTGCCGATGATATGCTCCGTACTCTCGATACCCTCGGTTTTCAGTGGGATGGCGAGGTCATATGGCAGAGTCGCCGCAGTGAAGCGTATGCCGTAGCACTGGAAAGGCTGCTGGAAAGTGCTAGTGCCTATCCGTGCGGCTGCTCCCGGGCCGAAATTGCCCGGATTGCTACGGCGCCCCATCCGGATGACGAGGGTCCGGTCTATCCTGGGCTTTGCCGGGACGGGCTGCCTCCGGGGAAAAGTCCCCGCTCCGTACGGGTGCGGGTGACGGACGAACCGATCTGTTTCAAGGACGGGCTGCTTGAGCAGGTCTGCCAGGATCTTGCCGCCACGGGCGGCGATTTCGTCGTAAAAAGGGCCGACGGTCTTTACGCCTACCAACTGGCCGTGGTGGTGGATGATGCTGAATCGGGCGTGAACCAGGTGGTGCGCGGTGCCGACCTTCTTTCCTCCACACCACGGCAGATCCATCTGCAGCGTCTCCTCGGCTATCCCGAACCGGATTATTTTCACTTCCCCCTGGTGACCGATCCCGACGGTGCAAAACTCAGCAAGCGGGACAATGCCGTGTCCCTTGCTGCAAGCCGTGACCTGGAGAGGGAAGGGCATCTGCTGCTCTTCGATTCGCTCCGTTTTCTCGGTCAAAATCCCCCGATATTTCTTCGTGATTCCTCCTGCCCGGAGATCCTTTCCTGGGCGGTGCAAAATTTCTCGCTCGATGCCGTGCCTCGTGTGCCGGGGCCGTTTCCTCTTCATTCCTGATCTGACTCTCCCTATTAAATCCTCAGCCTGTCTCTGTAGTGGCTTTTAGACCCGGCCCTCTTCTATTCCTCAGTATTTTACGGATCCTGTCGTTGGTGTGACGGGTGGTGTTGGTCTTTCTTTTTCGAGAATCATTTTTCGTCGGGAAAGACGGCGAATGGCTCAGAAATTTGGGAACAATTTCTTTACTTGAAATGGATAATGAACGTATACTTCGATTTGTGTGGCTCAAGAAAGAACTGACTGATGGTATGTTGAACGGTTGAATGGCCACCATCCCTTTTGGAATGTTGGCCAGTTGGGAAATGTTTTAAAAACGATTAGATATGATTGAGCTGCGTTGCTGGGATGAAGTGAATCGGCGGTTTGGTGGGGGGATGGCCGGGTCTGGTCAATAAGGAGTTGCACAAAAAGGATTATGCACATGCGTGTTCTTTTGCTATTACTTGTTTTCATATTGTCTGGCTGTACTGTAATTCAACGTACCGCCCATATGTACGGCAGCGAAGCCCCTCCCCCTCTTTCTTTTCACTACAAGGATGGCGGTTCAAGCATCTACTACACATTCACCGTCGGTGACGCTTCGCAGGTGGATACCCTGCTTTTCTTTTATGGAGCGACAGGCTGCCCCAGCTGGAAATCCGTAATGCCCGGCTATGTCAACGGCCTTACTGTCAATACCCGTGTATTCGTCCTGAACAAACGATTTGTATCCGACCGTTCTACCGGACTGTTCGGCTGCGGCCAAGAATTTCATCTTGCAAATAATCCAGAGCAATGGGTAGCGGACTATTCGGATTTCATCGCCGCACAGATCAGCTCCGTTACCCCCAAACCCAGAAATGTCGTCCTGGTTGGTGTCTCGGAAGGGGCATTGACCGCAACCAAGGTAGCCGGGCTATCCCCCGCAGTTACCCACCTTGCAATCATCGGCAGCGGCGGCTACTCAATGCGCAAATCTCTCTCCACTCTCAGGCAGAAAGGCGTCATCTGGTTCGATGTCAATTCGGGCTGGGAGAAGATCTCGACAGATCCGCGCAGCATTGAAAAAAATTGGTATGGTAATCCCTATCGCTGGTGGTCGGACATCATGGATATTGAGCCTGTACCTGACTTTCTCAAGCTAAATATTCCCATTTTGGTGGGCATCGGCGAGCATGACGAGAGTGTTCCGGTCGATTCTGCACGTTTCCTGGAATCGAAGTTCCATGAGGCTGGGAAACAAAACCTCATCCTCAAGGTCTATTCCGGGGCTGATCACCGTTTGAGCGCTAATGGCGTTTCTTATCGTAGCGATTTTTTTACAGAGCTAAGTACTATGTTACTATCAAAAGGAACGACAAAAGCGGTCAACCTTGACACGAGGCCGAATTAAAAAAGCAAGCGTTCAACCAGGCAAAAGCACCGGCCTAAAACCGCCGGTGTTCTCCCAAACCGTTGGCGAAAAACATAACATTCAGTGAGTAGAAGGGTCAGATCTCAACGGCCTGTTGCCGAAACAACTTTTCAACAACAGCTCAGATGTCAGCCATTGAATGAATCCGCAACTTGCTTCGATTCATGCTCTTTGAAAAATCAGCCCAACATTCACATTAAAAGAAAATGGGGACAGATTTATTTAACGTTCATTAGTAATAAATAAATCTGTCCCGGTTTTTCGTTGCATAAAGCCAGGAGAACAAAAGAGGTTAGATAAGGGGGTCAGAAAAGCTGGAAGCCGCCACAACACAAACGGTCTTAACGGACAGAGACTGAAACTATATGCTTGGCATAATTCATTAGAAGAGGAGGTGTTTTCAATGGAATATCGTGAAATATGGCATGAAATGATCATCAAAGCTTCCCCAAGTGAGCTTTACCAAGCGTTGACCGATGTGAAAAAGCTAGCGCATTGGTGGACCACCGATACGCAGGGGGAATCTGCCGTCGGGAAGAAATTGGAATTCTGGTTTTATGGGAAATATTTGAAGGAGATGGTTGTAACCACTCTGAAGGTTGATGAACTCGTGCGGTGGCGCGCAACTGAAGCGGAGCGATCCTGATTGGGTCAACACCGAAATTGAATGGAAAATCTTTCGCGAAGGCGAGAAAACGATTCTTCACCTTCGCCACTCAAAATGGCGCGAGGATGCCAAAATATTCCCTCGGACCTCGATGCACTGGGTGCTTTTCCTGCTTAGCCTCAAGGAATTTGTCGAGACGGGCAAAGGCCGTCCGCATCCTTACGACATGCCGGTGGGCCTATGAAGTCCTTCTGAAGGAAAAATGAGGGGTCAGTCCTTGAAGAAAATGGGGACAGATTTATTTAACGTTCATTAGTAATAAATAAATCTGTCCCGGTTTTTCGTAATAAATAAATCTGTCCCGGTTTTTCATGATCAGTTTCTTTATGATCCGCAAATCGATATGTACCGCTGCCCGGCGGGGCAGCTGCTCAAGCGCAAGTCTCTGCATAAGCACCGCGAAAGCTGTGATTATCCAGCTCCCAAGAAAGTCTGCGCGGCTTGCGAGCTGCGAGAACAGTGCACCAAGAACAAAACCGGGAGAACGGTCAAGCGTCACCTGCGCCAGGACGAACTGAATACCATGCGTGAACGGAGCAAATCTGCTGAGCCCAAGCGCGACATGAAAACAAGGCAACACCTCATGGAGCGCTCGTTTGCCCGATCAACACGCTACGACTTTGACCAGGCCAGGTGGCGCGGACTTTGGAAGATGAAGATTCAGGAGTACCTCACCTGTGCGACCCAGAACATCCAGACGTTGATCAAGTATGGATCAAGACCTCAAAAGGGACTGGCAGCAAGAGTAAAAGCCCGACAAATGGTAACAAAAACAGCTAAAATGGCGCATATATCGCCAAAAAATGCTGCCTTATGGGCTTTTAATGTGAATGTTGGGCTGATTTTTCAAAGAGCATGAATCGAAGCAAGTTACGGATTCATTCAATGGCTGACATCTGAGCTGTTGTTGAAAAGTTGTTTCGGCAACAGGCCGTCAACAATCAACAGAAAGTATTCTTCTATTATTGACTAATCATGCACACCTTCTGTTACGCCCTTGTGACACTCTGCTTGCCCCTTTCATGCGAAGACTTCTCACCGATTATGCAATTTACTTCAATCGCCGTCACAAACGCTCCGGGCACCTCTTCCAGAACCGGTACAAATCTTTCGTCTGCAATTGACAAATAAACAACATCCCTGGATATGCTCTTGGACATAATATCATTTAAGTCTGGTATGTTATAATATTCTGTAGTATGTCTCCCAAAAAAAATACCCATCTGCTGATTCGGAATAATGGCCAGATAAAATTTGCTATATGTAAGATATCCATATGCCGACAGATAATGTAGGGTGAACAACTTTGTGAAAAATGGGTGATTGAGGAGGGGATTATCACTAGGTGGCTAGGCCCCATCCAGGGAAGTAGCCAAGGCTCTGCTTTGATCTCCTTAGCCTATAGGGGTTGGAGCCGGGAGGAAGACCATGAATGAGTCAACTATTCGGAAGTCCGCGGCGGTCCTCCACGGTCAGAGGTCCGCAGATACGGGTCCCCTTGAAAGTTCGATGCGCAGCATGGTTAGCAGTGCTGATGTTTGCGAATCTTCCCGTACTTGCCTTTGCCCAACCACCATGCCCCGGAATTCACGTGAAAATTCTGAACATAAGAAACAGCATTGGAACCGTAGCGTGCGCGCTGTTCGACTCGCCGGAGGGTTTCCCTAAAGAATACCTGCACTTTGCAACGAATATTATGATCATTAAAATTCGGAAGTCCCAGGCGCGTTGCGACTTTGAAGACATCCCGCCCGGCAGGTATGCGATGGCTGTCGTTCATGATGAGAATATGAACGGCAAGCTAGATACCAACTGGATGGGTATCCCTACGGAAGGCTACGGTTTTTCAAACGACGCCAAAGCATTGCTGGGTGCTCCTTCATTCTCTGCCGCCAGCTTCCTATACGATGGGCGGAACATAGAGATGACGATGAAGTTGCATTACTGAACGACCGCGACCTTTTGGTGCAGAAGGACGATTGCCAGATGATCATATCCTGGCCCTCTCTCAAAAAGTGGCGGTAAAAGTCTTGTCGAAAATGAAGTGACGTTTACCGCATAGTGTCTCGTGGAGAAAAGCCGGCTTCCATGAGAGAGGAGAAGATGGTACCATCCGTCCAAAAATCTTGTGCCGCCTGATTGGGCGTTGTTGCTTCATTGTAGTGACAGGAAGGATCGGGTCGATTCCATCATCTTCTGTTACAAAATAAACAGGCAAGAATCAGAAATAGTTCGGGGTCGGACCAAGCTAACTTGCCGTAATATCAACTGAAACCTACAAAAAGAGGGGTAATTTTACCCCTTAAAGGTTCGCTTTGCCCGTATAAATTGGACGTCTAATTCGATACGGAGTGTATGAACAGAATTCTTTATGGCGTCTTTCTTACAACGCTGAATTTGCCCCAAGAAATGATGCTCTAAGCGTTGAAAATGCTTTGTTTTGGGATAATTATCTCGTAATTATTGATAGTTAGCTTGGTCCGACCCCAAAGGACTCACGCTCGCGGCCTTTCTCATGGAGTCCCTGCTGCTCGGCCTGGTTGGCGGCTGCATTGGGCTCTTCTTTGCCTCCTTTCTGCAACTCTTCACTATTTCCACGCTCAACTTCCAGACCTTTTCGGAGCTGGCCTTCAGTTTTACTCTTACCTTTGAGATCTTCTACAAGTCTCTGCTTTTTTCTCTCATTATGGGTTTTGTTGGTGGTGTGCTACCGGCTTTTCGGGCTGCGCGGAAGAATATTGTTGAGGCTTTGCGGGTGACGTGATCAGGGTTACTGTTCAGTAGTTTTTTTTAAGCATTCCTGATATTGATCATTATTCTGTTTTGACAATAATGAGCGGCAATTATATAGTGCATATTTAATTTTAAGATTTTCTTTGGCATGGTTTATCCGCGTCCCACCGTTGCTGGTCATTGACTCACGGAAAGAGCTGGTGGGTGTTGGCCGGTTTTCTGGCCAACAAGCTAATTGGGATGTTGGCCACCTTTGAAATGTGTTTTATCAAGTGGTTGCGACGAGAATGTGTTGTGATTTGTTTTTAAATCGAAAAGAAAGAGGGAAGATGGCCGGTCTGATCAATGATGAGTTCACGCGACTGCGTCGCGTGAACGGGCCCCGCGGGTGACCCGACAGAGTAGCGACTTGCGCATGAACACGCGAGTGGACACCGACCCAAGGGGCGGGTCACCCGCGGGGCCCGTTAAGGTCAAGATAATATGCCAATACGAATTGATAAGCATCCAGCAGGTAAGCCACGAGAAGAAGTTGCGTGGCTGTGTGATGGAAAATGGGAATTGCCTGAACAAATCCATTCCTTACAAAAATGGCTCAAGAAAAATCATAAAAAATTAGAGAAAGGCCCTTATGTGGCAGATATAGGCTTTAGCCCTCGTCCGGGTGCCGCTGGTGGCGGGGCTGTTTTAACAGTTGAGGCCATGAAAATCATGGCTGGTATTGATATGGAACTATTTCTCTCAGAGTACCCAGAATTTGAAGAAGAGGAACAAACAGGCCCTTAACCAGGAAGATACACCTGACCAAAAATCCGTCAGGTGATCTCCCGCCCGTTGGCCTGCGGGATGGAAGAATCATAACTAACAAACAAAACGTGAAATTCTCTGCAATGGATAAATTTTTAATAGGAGGACAAGATGAGACCTGCCAACTTCTGTGCGGGAATAATTTTTCTTTTGCTCACAACATTTATTTCCGGCTGTGCCAGTCGCACCATGAACAAAGTAATGACATCTTGGAAGGGTGCGCCACTTGAAGAGGCAATACAGAAATGGGGATATCCAACACAGCAAAAAGTTGTTGCCAGCCATAAACTTTATTTGTGGGAACAGAACAATGGAATAAGTACTAGCGGCGGTTGGTGGCCCGGCGCACGTAAGTGGGGCGGCGGATCAGTCAATATGGAATACTGCAATCGCATTCTTGAAATTGATGATAGAGGAATAATTATCAATGGGCAGTGGGATGGTAACGACTGTCCGAAACTCTTTACTGATTGGGAGCGGGAGCGTAAGTGATAGAAGATCGAGAATTTCAGGGGACCTCTTATTTAATTCAGACGAGATAAGAAAGGTGTCTCCCGAATACCTGGATAAGCATAAAAAGCGTTTACTGCAAACTATGTTACCGTTGGTGGTAATGGAATATCATGGGGTGGATGATGATCTGTCCAAAATGTGGATTTGAAGCCGGTGAGGACATCTGCCCATCCTGTGGCATCATCTTTGCGAAGATTCATGATCCAACGGATCGCCCAGCATCAACTCCTTGCTTGCCACGAAATATGCCTTTCGCCTGGGATGTACTGACAATCAAAATCCTCTGGATTGGAAATCTGCTTTACTTTAGTGCGTTCTCCATTGGTCTTTCCGGTGAAGGTAACTTTTTCTACGTCATATTTTACATTGCCATGGCATTTCCTTCATCCCTTCTGTTAATTCCCTGGGTCCGGTTAATCGATAGCATCATTCCGATTAGAGGTCATGCCGAGCAAAGCTCGGGAAATGATCTGGCGACTACTGTAGCGATTTTCATGGTTGTGCTTGTAAAAAAGAAAATGGGGACAGATTTATTTAACGTTCATTAGTAATAAATAAATCTGTCCCGGTTTTTCGTTGCATAAAGCCAGGAGAACAAAAGAGGTTAGATAAGGGGGTCAGAAAAGCTGGAAGCCGCCACAACACAAACGGTCTTAACGGACAGAGACTGAAACTATATGCTTGGCATAATTCATTAGAAGAGGAGGTGTTTTCAATGGAATATCGTGAAATATGGCATGAAATGATCATCAAAGCTTCCCCAAGTGAGCTTTACCAAGCGTTAAGAAAATGGGGACATATTTATTTAACGTTCATTAGTAATAAATAAATCTGTCCCGGTTTTTCATAGTGACTACGTTACTGGGGTAGGTCGGGGAATTTTCTGGTCCAATGTAATCTTGGAGGTTCAAAAGAGGGAACCTTTATTCTGTATGCCCGCGAAACTCTCACTAGACGAAGGCATTATTCAGTCTCTTCTCGATCAGGAAATAAGGTCGCCTTCTAAAGGTACAAGCTACAACAACGAAACTCCCATTGAGCTAATCATGACAAACGCCTTTATCCATAGATTCCCATGCGGCAAGTAGATGCCCAAATTGCGCTTCGAGAGGGACGCTCCTATAGCCGGCTTCGCCGCTTCTTTCCGCGCACCACAAGCTAAATGGTTGGCCCAGGAGATAACACATGAGCACCAGAGAACGGTATGAGATCGCACTGTCATTCTGGACCGCATCTTTTCAGTACTTGATGCTTGTCGAGAACGCTGCCCACGAAATCGTAGCTCACGGAAACACTTGGGTCATGGTCAAGGATTTCGACGACGGCCCGATCACCCCCAAGGAGTACGCCGAGGCCATCCGTTGGAGTGATCACACTACGATCATTCCCCTTTTGTTCAACCTCCTCCACGGGATAGAACTCCTCATCAAGGGTTTTATCCTGACTGACCCAGACGAGGATCTCAAAAAGTCTCACGACATCATCGACCTGTGCAACCGGTTCAGCCACATATTCCCGAACGAGGCCGTATTGAATGGCTTCTTTAACAAGTACACATGCGAGTACGTGATGCCGGACATACTCAAGCGTTTTCTCAGAGATAACCGAATCGACATCCGCTCAATGTACCAGTCTCTGCGGTACCCCAGTCCGGACTTCCAACTCATGAGAGACTACTCTGGACTGAAGTACCATGGGGAAAGGGGCGTCCATGTCTTCTCGGATCTCCAAACGGAGATTCTCGATGTCCGCAAGAGCGCAGTAGCTCTAGGACGTTCGCTAGAACCACAAATGGACAATCTGCAGAGCGTAAACCACAGGGGTCAGCACCTGAGGTCCCAACCCGGCTTAAGACCCGCCGAAAGCGGGTCAAAGCCATGGCCGTTATGCACCAATAAAGTAAAGGATATGAAGAAACTATTAATCGCTATCATTTGTCTCACATTTGCCTTCCTCATTTTTCTGGAATGGAATGGTGACAGCCCAAGGAAGGGCTCAATCACACTCTATTTGGGGCCGACAAGTGTGACCAAAGATTCAGACCATGAATACCTTGCAGCATTGCAGAAGGCACGGGGATACGAAAAAAGAGGCCAATTCGAGATGGCAGCAAAGGAATATTACGAAGCTACAAAAATCAATCGATTTAATCTTCCCTCCTATTACCCGCTTCTTAAGTCTGCAAAGTTAAAGATGATTTTTGGGAGAAAAGAAGAAGCTATCCAAGAAATACAAAGCTTTATCGCCTCTGCGAAAGAGGAACTCAGAATTACAACGCCCAACAGGTTCGTAGTTCAAGAAACTACACCTGAGCATGAAGCGTCCGTCAGGGACCAGCTTAAAGAAGCTGAGCAGTTACTGCCAAAACTAAGATAATCACATAACACGCGAATGGACCTGTTTCGCTTCGCTATCAGGCATCCGCAGCCACGTTGAGCAATTAAAAAGGATGACAAAGATTTGTTAAAGCTAGCAGCAAAGAAGTTCTATAGGAGAGTATTTGAACCGACTTTTGACGAGTTAACGCTCTTCGTGCTTGCATACACGTGCGTTCTTCTCATTGGCGTTAACACGTTTCGCTCAATTAAATCAGTCGAGATTCATCAGAGCATGGACGGCCTTGTTGTATTACTCCCAGCAACAACAATCACCTTTGGTATTGCGCTATCTCTGTACCATGCATTTTCTAGGAGAAAAAAAGGAAGGCTTGAGAAACAGATAATGTTTCTCTTTGCGTCTTTAGTAACTGGATTTGCGGGGATCTGGGGAGGCACGTACTTACTGTCAAACAGCGAAAAGTGGTCGTGGGTTCTAGTGTTTCCGGTAATAAACATTGTCTCTAGTTTCCTTATCCTTGGGAGCAAAAACAGGGTCCTTGATGAAAGGTGCATTGACGACAGAAACGTTACAATTACGGAGGTGGCATTCAGCGCAGCTATAGTTACTACTGCCTATTTTATTACAGCACATTACTTGCACTACCATTGGGCGGCGACTCTATCAATCTGTGTCGCATATGGAACTAACCTCAATCGCTTGATCATCAATATCTTGCTACGCCGGCAGTGCAAACTGGCTGACAGATGAAGCTCAACCAAGTGTGGTACTCGGTCTCCGCTTCGCTCCGCCGGTGCACGCTCCCCCGTTGGCTGAAAAGGAAGAAACCATGATTTACTTGCTTTGCCGAAATTTGTTACTGGTAACGTGTTGTGCCCTCGGAACTACATCGTCAGTCTATGCAAAGGACTGCAAAAAGGTAGCTGAGCAACTATTTACACAAAGATTTAACGAGAGAAGGATTGAAGGTACCGGACATGTCTTTTCCATTGTTGTAAAGTGCGACAGCAAGAGATTGAAAGGCATCTCTGGCACCTTGCGTGGGGACAAGATGCAGGTTGTTGATTACGACTTTGCACTTGAACTGTTCACAAAACAAAAATACAGAAGCCATATTGTAGGTGGCAGATTAAGTAAAATAAGTGAAGCGGTCGAGGCTTGTATTATTAACAGGTATCAAGAGGACGTAACCTTTATGCCCGGTGCTCCGAGCATTTTGGAAGAAAGAGTTCGTTTCCCAGTCGTCTTATTTAGGGGCAGACCTCCAATCTTCCCCAGCACTCCAGTTGGGGTCGTTTCCGAGGAAAACTAGAAGCCAACCATCGGGTGGTGCGGTTTGCACCGCACACCCTCGGCCCCGTTAGGCAATGAAAAATGACGGAGAAAAATGAAATGAATGGCTCTGAAAATAAGGCTGTGAGGGAGAAACTGCCAATAAGTTTAAAGGTTGCAGCCAGTTATCTAGTTTTATCAGGTGCGATGGATTTAATTTGGCCTCTTACTGGTTTAGGGCCACACCATGCGGAATTTCAAGCAAAATCACTTGCCTTCAAAATCGGGTCCTACTCAAGAGAAATTTCTTTTGCACTTCTATATTTAGCGTCCGGCATCGGGCTTTTTCTCCGCAAGCCATGGGCGAGAAAACTTGCCCTTGTGATGATTGCGCTTGGATCTATCTATACCGTCAACAGCTTTGCGTGGGGTTTTGCAAAAGGACGACCATCATTAAACGTGTATCTCATATCTACAGCGATTGTCGGTCTGTGGAGTGCTCTGTGGTTCTATCTTGTTTACCGAAACAAGACGGAGGTGTTTTTCCAGAAGGATAATGGCTAACTTGGCTTACGACCCGCCTGAAAGACTGACGGGTCAAAGCCATGTGCGTTGGGAGAAAAGATAAATCCGGGGCAGGTCAAAGTAAAAAGGTGTTTAGTCCTTGAAAAGGGATAAATTCGATGAGCGATGATTCACTCTCAATTTTCTCTTCAACGCATGACCCCGAAAGACCTGACGCTTTATGACGCAGAGCGTCACGGAGGGCCAAAAGTTGCCACTGACGTTATTTAATAGAAAGTTTATTAGGCGAATGTTTATCTTATGGCTAATCCTTGCAGTTGTGTTTGTTGTCATTATGTCATTGTATAAGATGGAAATATTGTCTTGGTTTTCAACATTGCAAGAGGGGACATGGAGGGTTACAGGTGCAGTTTTAGCAATTATTGGATATTCGGTATGGTTCATTCTTAGAAAGAAATCGTAAACCTTGGAGCTAGCAGGACTTAGGTGTTTTATTGATTTTTGAGAGAGGCTGTGTGGAAGTTCTTTAGGCCAGCAGAAAGCGGCAGGGCAGACCTGAAAGAATGAATGATTCTAAAAGCAGCTTCCAACAAGGAATTTGGACCGGTGCAAAAACCCGCCCGGTCAACTCCCACGACGTTAACTGATAAATTTAAAATGAATAAAGGTAGGTCTTATGACACAAGACGTTAAAATTGATATGGGTTCTGCTATTCCATATGCTGTAGATACCTTTAAGAAGCTCATTGGCAAAGATTCAATATCTGAGGACTTCAAAGAGCTGATCAAGAGATTATACCGAACTGCTAGCGAATTATCTTCACATGTTCAATGCATTGGCATGAGTAAACCAATTCCGATTGATAAGATATATCAGAACACGAAATTGAGTGATTCGCAATTTCACGATTTCATAACAACAGACGTTACTGATGTTGTATATGGCAAGGGAAGTTTTATAGTTTTTGCCGGGCCAGGTGATGGTAAAACAACACTATCACACTGGTTATATAATTTCCTGCTGCCATCCGAAAAGCATTTGCCGGTACTAATTACGCTTCGTTTAAGTGGTGCGATTGAAGATTTAATAAAGTTAGTAGATGGAATTGAAAAAGGGAGGTCTATCTCAAAGGATAACAAAGAAATTATACTAATAGTTGACGGCTACGATGAGATAACGTTACCCGACAGAAAACGAGTGTCTAATTCTCTTGTTAAATTTAATTCACTAGATATTGGCAAATTCTGCCTTACATGCAGAAATCATTATGACATTATTGCATTACCAGCAAAACAATTTTGGATAAGAAAATTTAGCGCTAAGAATGCAATTGATTTTTGCAAGAAGTTTTTTGAGGCTTATGAAGTAAACGTTGATGCAACAAAAATGATTAGAAATCTCCGCGCTCTTGGCCTTGGCAGCTTTGCCGAGCACCCCTTAATGTTGACACTAGTTTGCATTATCTATACGTCTACAAAAAAGACCATGCCTAAAAATACGTTACGACTAATATCTGAGGCTATCCGAACTCTAACTTATCGATGGGATGAGCATAAAGGTGTAGACAGAGAATGCAAAACTATATTGGATGGTGAAGAAAGAATTAGATGTTTATCTATGATAGCTTTCAATGCTAGAAATTTTGTACTAGAGAATCATGAAATGTCTTGGCTCAGCGTGAATAGGACTTTTGGTCCGTTTGTGATAAACCATCATAAACGGAGGAAAGTCCATGCGAAAGAAACGTCACAATTACACTCCCGAAGAGAAGGTTTCCATTTTGAGACGCCACCTGGTCGAACATGTAGCGGTATCCGACCTGTGTGACGAATATCAGCTTCAGCCGAAGATATTCTATATCTGGCAGAAGCAGTTTTTCGAGAACGGAGCAGCAGCATTCGTCCGTGAAGACCTTCCGCAGAAGCGTGGCGAAGAAGCCCGTATCCAGCAACTCGAAGCTAAGCTGACAAGAAAGCACGAAGTGCTTTCCGAATTGATGGAGGAGCACATCAAGCTAAAAAAAGAACTTGGGGAGCTTTAACCGGCGGCTGGGTTCCCCATGACACTCGCGATGCCGTTGTTGATTTTACTAAGGCCTGGAGCGAGAAGGCGGAGATTCCGCTGCAACGCTTCATATCCTGGCTGTCCGTATCTAAGAGCAAGTTTTATAACTGGATCGAGCGGTACGGCAAAATCAACGAACACAATGCCCCGATTCCCCGTGACTTTTGGCTTGAGTTCTGGGAGCGGGAAGCCATTGTCAAGTTTGCCCTGGATAACCCGCTGGAAGGATATCGGCGGCTAACCTTCATGATGCTTGACCAGAACATAGTGGCCGTCAGCCCTTCCAGTTCCTGGCGTGTTCTTTCAAAAGCAGGCTTGCTTCAGAAGTGGAACCAGAAACCTTCTCTCAAGGGGACAGGTTTCGTTCAGCCGTTATTGCCCCATGAGCACTGGCATGTGGACGTCTCCTATCTCAACATCCGTGGCACTTTCTACTACCTGTGCAGTCTGCTGGATGGCTGCAGCCGCTCTATTATCCACTGGGAGATCAGGGAACAGATGACCGAGCGAGACGTGGAAATAATTCTTGAACGGGCCAAGGAGAAATACCCAACTGCCCGGCCACGGATCATCTCCGACAATGGACCGCAGTTCATTGCCAAGGATTTCAAGGAATTCATCCGGCTATCCGGAATGACCCATGTGCGAACCTCGCCCTTCTATCCGCAGTCAAACGGCAAGCTGGAGCGCTTTCACAAGACCATCAAGACTGAATGTATCCGTCCGGGTGTGCCACTTTCACTTGACGATGCTCGCCGGATAGTAGAGAAGTACATTGAACACTACAACACCGTCAGACTGCATAGCGCCATTGGTTATGTGGCACCGGCAGACAAGCTGAACGGCAGAGACAAGGTGATATTCAAAGAGCGAGACAGAAAGCTTGAAGAAGCAAGAGAACTGAGAAAGCAAAAACGTCAGCGAGCTTACTCTGGAATCAGCAGTCCAGGGGAAGACGATTTACCCTTAACTCAAGCGGTCTGAAAGTCCATTTCCGACTGAGGCGGGACAGAAATACAATCAATAATACATAAATTTTTGTTTCGGCAACAAATTCAAAAAGTCGACGCTAGTATCTTGTTGGATGAGATTGTTCAATGGTTTGGCATCATAGTACCAGTTTCAGTGGGACAATGGGGATTTATCCATAGAACGATTCACGATTATCTCGCTGCAAAATATTGGGTTGAGAATGCGGAGTTTACTATAGAAAACATTACACAATGGGATACAAGGGCTGCTTATGCAATGTGTAGAATGCCAGATGCTACTAAGTTTATCGGAGTAGCTTTAAGGCACAATTGTGAGCCAATTGTAATAGCACAATGTCTTGTTAACAATGCAGTATTTGATTCGAATGTAATTGCGCCACAATTCACAAGGTATCTACAAGATAACGATATCATTGAGTGCAAAATAACTAAAAATGATGTCAGTGCTTCAATAAGTACAGTTTATGATGTTTTTCCATATGCAACAGACATATTTTTGAATTGTATAATTTTGGCACAAAAAAATAATTCACTGAAAAACAATGCTGTAGCAATAATTCTATATTGTTTGAACGAATTTACAGAGAGGAAAACCGAAATAAATAAATCAGCGTATGACCTTGCAACAGCAATTTTAGGCAAATACAATTCAAATATGTACATCAAAAAAGGCGTTAGGGTGTCTAAGATAAAACTAAATAACTTAGTAGTAGGTAACTAAAAACTCAAAAACAAAAAATACTAGCAAGGAACGTGCAGAAATCTAACCCGCGGCGGCACGCGGTCTTCGCTACGCTACGCCGGTGCGCCTTGTAACGTTGTCGAGAATCAAAAGGGAAGAATGAACTTCAATCTGGATGTCCCGAATGGCGCCGTCCGGACGGTTGTCGGAGAGGTGCATCCCGCTACACTGCGACGGGAGTCGAAATGACGAATGCTCGGGAAGGAATGATAAACGTACCCGGAGGACGGGTCTGGTACCGGATCACCGGCGCCGGCGCTCCCGGCATTCCGCTGCTGGTGGTGCACGGCGGACCGGGAGCTCCACACGATTACTTGGAGAACCTCGACCGACTGTCCGGCGAGCGGCCGGTGATCTTCTACGACCAGCTCGGCTGCGGCCGATCCGATCGGCCCGATGATCCTTCCCTCTGGAGGCTGGAGAGGTTCGTTGCCGAACTGTCCGAGGTGCGGCGGACACTGGGACTTGATCGGGTGAACCTGCTGGGGCAGTCGTGGGGGGCGCTGCCGGTCCTCGAACACCTACTGGAGGGGGCGAAGGGCGTGGAGCGGGTTGTCCTGTCCGCTCCCTTGGTGAGCAGCCCGCACTGGATGGCGGATCAGCGGATACTGCTCGACGCCATGCCGCCGGAGACGCGGGAGGCGGTCAGGATTGCTGAGGAGAGGGGGCTGTTCGACACGGAGGAGTACCAGGAGGCGATGACGGCATACTACCGGCGTTACCTCTGCCGGATGGATCCGTGGCCCGATTGCCTGCTGCGGACCTTCGAGGGGATGGGGATGCCGGTCTATCTGACCATGTGGGGACCGAGCGAGTTCACCTGCAGCGGTTCCCTGAAGGACGTCGACCTCACCCCGCGCCTGCCGGAGATCCGCGTGCCGGTCCTCTTCACCTGCGGTCGCCACGATGAAGCCCGGCCCGAAACCGTGAGCCGCATCCGCGAGATGGTTCCCGGTGCCGGCCTGGCCGTCATCGAGGACGCCTCCCACGAGCACCACCTGGAACAACCGGACCGGTATCTCGCGGCGGTACGGACCTTTCTCGGCTCCTGATGTGAGGCTAACGTAGCTGATGAGTTGACTATCCCGATTTAAATCAATAATTCAACTACCTTCCCTTCAGGTTCTGGGTCCCATAGTCATACGATGCAGTAGCGGTGTGCTCACAGAGCAAACTTGGAAAAAAGGGGATGACCATGAAAAGATATTTCGCTTTCGTAACAATCGGACTTTGCGCAGCCTGTTTTTCCACTGCGGCCTTCGCCGAGAGGATGTCTTTGCATCAAAAGGTGTCCCCGCAAAATCCGCCACAGTCGCTGCGCGGGATGTCGGCAGCCCAGTTTCAGAGGTTGCCCGATTCGACTTTATTGGAACTGCGAGGCAAGACAATAAACAAAGGCGAACTGGTCAAGCAGATGAATGCCGCCAGGAACAGCGCCCTTGCCAAAGCAAGGTCCGGCTCGCCAAAAACCGCTTTCCTTCTGCAGCGGAAACGCGAGGAATTAGTGCAAAAACACAAACAGCGGATTGCCTTGGCGAATGCCCGGATAAGAGCCAGAATGGCTGCTGTCCCCAAAGGGATAAAGCACACTTCATTGCAATCTCCCGGCATTACCGGTGTATATGGCACGGTAACGCCCTACGGACTGGTACAGATTACCGGGAGCAACTTTGGCGAAACGCCGGGGAGCATCAGATTGCGGGGAAAATTTCCCAAAGATGGTGATGTGGTCACCCTGGCGGTAGACCAGTGGTTCGATGATGCCGTATCCGGCAAAGTGCCGATGGTCAGCGGTGCGTTTGACCAGAGTGCCACACTGGAGGTGACCCTGCCGGGGGGCGGGACTGTGCAGCATACTGTCTCTTTCAAGCCGCTGATCATTCCCAATGCAATTCCCCCTTCGATGTTTACCGGCAAAGCCTGTTCGACACAGGCCTCATTCCACAACGAGTGTACTACTTCGGGAGCCTCTCCCGGGGTGATCAACTTTGTGTCGGGCTTGCATCAGGATATTGTTGGAGCGGATCCCCTGAGTAAGGGCGTCGACACTTTCTCCTTCGGCAACCTCCCGGCTGGATACGAATTGGCTGTTTCGGATTTTTATGATGGCCCCACGGCGAGTATCTGCACCGCAACCGGCAAGACAATCTCATGCTCGTGGAAGCACTCAGGTGTTGCCCCGGTTAGTGCCAGCGATTACGCGACAAGCTACCGATTCATAACCTGGGCAGTCGGGCCGGCCGGCGGGCTCGATTCGGCAAAGTGACCTGCCACGTTGCTTTCTGCCGGATGAGGGAATATGTGGGATCAGAATTGCAATCTTGCAAGGTTGAAAGTGTAAAGAAAGGGCAATAGGGGCATCCCTATTTCCTCTGCCAAAGGAGATGATGTATGAAAAAGACCGCAACGTGCTGTTTGTTTTCGTCATTTTTTTTGCTTTCCTTGCTTTTCAGTCAAAGCGCCGACGCCGGTAAAACCGAAGTAATGTACTGCCGTCCCGGAAACGGCCTGACCATGTACTACCGTCAAACCATGACCGGACACCGGGTGTTTGTGTCCTTCCGTAAAGCCAACCATAACGTGCTCCAAAGCCTCCAGCCCGGCGAATGCATGTGGAAATCCCACCCCATGTGGGGCGATGAACCTTCTGTCATGATATACCATAAAAAGCACACATACGGATTCATGACCCAATACACCGTCAGACCCAATCATATGTTCTTGTCGGATCATCATGACCTGGACTATACCACCAAGTATTTTTTCGATTATGTGTATTCCGGACATCAATTCAAGGTCTGCGGTGAAGTCGCAGACCGGAAAGATCCCATCTATATCAGCGGAGTACCTTACAAACGGGTGATCAATGTCAAGTCTGTCGGGGCAGAAGCCAACTGTGATTGACCAGTCTGAATTTTGCGGATGAGCGAAAATGGTATCTGCAGCCAGGTATGTAAAACCGCAAAAAAAGTGAAATTTTTCAATTGCAAAGTTTAGTAGGAGAAGATTTCCGCTGTTGCAGTTTCGGCAGGTGCCAGACGATATGTATTGTCCCGGAGTAACGGAGGAGTAATTCCCGCGGAGTTTTCGCGGATCTTTGCGGCGATTCGTGAGTCATAGAGGAGGACGGAATGGATACAGTGCTGGCGGCGCGGATTCTGATGGGCGTATCGCTTGGTTTCCATATCATCTATGCCACCATCGGGATCGGTCTGCCCCTGATGCTGATGATCGCGGAGTGGCAGTTCTTCAGAACCGGCGACGAGGAGTGGCGGCGGATCGCCCGTGGCTGGATTCGCCCGGCAGCGGTGCTGTTCGCCATCGGCGCAGTTTCCGGGACAATTCTTTCCTTCGAACTTGGTCTGTTGTGGCCGCGCTTCATGGAATTCGGCGGGCCTCTCGTCGGAATTGCCTTCTCCATGGAGGGATTTGCCTTCTTTACCGAAGCGATTTTTCTTGCCCTGTATACCTACGGAGAGCGACGCCTCTCCCGCGGTATGCTCTTTTTCTGCACCATACCCCTGACACTGGCCGCTGCTGCCTCCGCCGTATTCGTTATCAGTGCCAATGCCTGGATGAATACCCCGAGCGGATTTCGGATGGTTGACGGCGTCCTGTCCGATGTTTCTCCCTGGCGGGCGTTTTTCAATCCCGCCTGGGCACACGAAGCGGTCCACGGCACGCTGGCTGCCTATGTGGCAACCGGCTTTGCCATGGCCGGAGTGCACGCTCTGGCTCTGCTGCGTGGCCGGGACAGGGCGCGGAACAGTCGGGCGCTGGCGCTTTCTCTTGCGGTCGGTGCTGTTGCGCTGCCGTTACTGCTGTTTTCCGGACACTGGTCCGCGCACTCCGTGGCGCAAGACGAGAAACCGAAACTGGCCGCCATGGAGGCGCTTTTTACCAGTCAGCGGGGCGCACCCCTGATCATCGGCGGCTGGCCCGACCCGGAACACGGGACGGTCCGCTACGGAATCAAAATCCCCTGGGCCCTCAGCCTGCTGGCCCATCATGATCCCGACGCCCTGGTGGAGGGGCTCGATGCCTTTCCTCCCGGTGATGTCCCTGACCCGCGACTGGTCCATCCCTTCTTCGACCTGATGGTCGGATCGTTTTTCGTCATGTTCGTCGTGGCCGCTTGGTACTGGTGGAGGCGCTTGCGCCGTGGAGAGGCGCTTCCGGGACGGAGAATGCTGGCACTGGTCCTGGCGGCGTCTCCTTTTGGTATGCTTGCCCTGGAGAGCGGCTGGCTGGTTACGGAGTTCGGGCGACAGCCCTGGATCGTCCAGGGATACATGCGCGTTGCCGGCGGAGTAACGCCGAGCGGCGGGATCGGCCTGGTGCTGGTGCTTTTTCTGCTTCTGTATCTGATTTTGACCATGGGACTTCTCGTCCTGCTGGTCGGGCGGGCTGACAGGAAAGGAAAGATAGCCTGAGAGGAGGTGCCGTATGATCGATTCTGTGACTCTGTCTGCTGCGGTCTTGCTGCTGGGACTCATCATGTATGCCATCTTCGGCGGCGCGGATTTCGGCGGCGGCATCTGGACGGCGTTTGCTTCCGGACCTCGGAAGGTGGAACAACGCGAGAGCCTTTTCCATGCCATCGGCCCGGTATGGGAAACGAATCACGTCTGGCTGATCTTTGTGGTGGTAGTGCTCTTTACCGCCTTTCCCAAAGGGTTTGCCGCGATTTCCATTGCCTTGATCACTCCGCTGGTGATTGCCCTGATCGGGATCAATTTACGCGGCGCTGCCTTCGCCTTCCGTCACTTTGTCAGGCAGGAGGGGAAGCCTCTGCCGCTGATTGCCAAGTTTTTCGAGATTTCCAGTATCCTGACCCCTTTTGCTTTGGGCATGACAGTAACGGCGACCGCCTCCGGCAGGGTGCGGCTGGCGAACGCCGGAAACTTCGGCAGTAGTGTTGTCTGGATCACGCCGTTGACACTGATGGGAGGTTTGATCGGACTTGCTATCTGCGCGTATCTCGCGCCGATATTCATGACGGTCCGCACCACTGGAGAGCTGCGGGAAGATTTCCGGAAACGGGGGATTATTGCCGCAATCGTCCTCGGCCTTCTCACGACTGCGGCCATTCCCGTTGCTTATCTGGATGCGCCGCGCTTCGCGGAGAAGCTCATAAGCCCCCTGGCGCTGACGGCGATGGTTCCGGCCGTGTTCTTGGGGATCGCGGCACCGGCGCTGCTTGTGAGACGCGTCTATTTCGCCGCACAACTGACTGCCGCGGGAGCTGTGGCGATGACCCTCGGCGGATTCGGCGGCGCCATGTATCCCGACCTTCTGTTCGGGGAGCTGACCTTTCCTGCCGCGGCCGCACCAGCGGCTACCCTGTCGACTTTTTTGCTTGTCATGGTCGTCGGCGCAGCTATTCTGGCCCCTTGTCTATTATTGCTTTACCGAACATTCCGTGGAGAGCCGAATCCGGAGCTGCCTCCGGACAGTTGAAGCAACGGGTGCCGGACGAGGTAGGCGATAATAAGAGCCAGGAGAATGTCCCCGGATACCCTGTTCCATGAACTCAGATCAACTTTTATTGTTCTTTCGGTCATCATCTCAACAATTTTACAGGTTACCTCGACGATTTTCACTATTTCCGATAGGCATAGATAATCAGATCATTGGTAATCTTGCGTGAAAATGGAATCCGGACATTATGAGAGGACAATCGTCGAGTCGACGAAAATGGGATAGAGGCAGTACTGTCCAGGGGGTGGAGGGGCAGGGCGGCGCCAGCCGAAAATGCCAAGATGGTTGTACGTCGCCCGGCATGTATCGTGTTATCTTCGTTGCCGGTGACAGTCAAATTCCATTTTTTTTGTGTATTTTTTCGAGTTGGAAATGGCACTGTTCAGGATTCGCGGTATGGTATCTTCTCCTTTACATGAAAAGTATAATGAGCTACTACATTGTTTGTTGACCTCAATCAGGAAGATTGAGGCAGAGAGGCCAGATTGCAACTATCACCAGATCTTGCCCGCGGTTGAGATCTGACCCTGAGAGTGTTGCCTGAGCAACCGGAGGTACTATGAGAGCTCCCCCGGCAGGAAGCTGCCGCAAGAGTGCGGCGGTTCTGATGCTGCTATTTTTCATTGCGCTCAACGGCGTTGTTGTTGTCCTGGCCGAAGATCTCGTCCCCCCCAGGTCGAGTCCGGAGCGGAAAGCCATTCTCGACACTCTTCGCAAGCAGTTGGAAGGATCGGGTGACAGCAAGCTTACCCTGGTATTTGTGGTGCGTCATCTGAAGGTGAAGAATGGCTGGACGTGGGTCAGCACAGACCCGCAATCGCCGGACGGTTCGAATATGTATGAGCCGGTCGAGGCATTGTTGCACAAAAGTGACGGAGTCTGGCACCTGGAGACCATGCGCCCCAGCTGGGGTGAATGCGAGGACGATCCGGTGTGTGGCGACGACGCCCGCTACTACCGTGCAGTGAGGGAGAAATTCCCTGATGCGCCGAGCAGTATTTTCCCCGCAGCCGAATAGAAATTCGGTACCGTGACGTGCCTGCAACCGAATCCTTCTGGGGTTTAGCGGGACTTCCAGGAACTGAAAATAGATCTGTTTGTCGAAGGAGGGGGTATGAAAAGAAGAACGTTTGTGCTCAGCAGTGCCGCAGCGATTTTTTTCACGATGTCGGTTTTTTCAGGGGCGTTCTGCGGGCAGAAGGACACCCTCTCTCCTTGTGAACTGTTCAACAGTGCGGATGCCGGAGCGCTTTTCAAAGAGACCGTGTCCGAGGGAAAATTTCGCAAGACGAGCTTTCCTGCAGGAGAAAGTTGCCGCTACCTGTACAGGAAGAAAGGCGGATCGTACGGGGTTACCGTAAGGATATCGACAACCGCCGTCCTCCGGCAGGAAGGAATATTCGACTCCGCTGCAGACGCCTTTGCACGGCAGAAAAAAGCGCTTTCGTCCTCCGATTATGGGTCGAAAAAACTCAGGGAACTGCCAAATCTCGGGGATGCCGCCTTCTGGAACGGCAGCGACCTTTGGGTGCTGAAGGGCGATTGCCTGATGATCATATCCGTCAATTCATTCCTTGCCGGATCATTCAAAAACCGCGAAGCAATGGATAAGGCCAGGAATGAACAGGACCTGGCTCTTTCCCGAAAGGTTGCGGCAAAAGCCTTGTCGAGAATGAAGTAAAGATGTTCACGTGGTTTTCCGGGGTCATCCATGATAAGAATAGGCACAGGGAAAACCGAGATGTCCCATGACCTGCCGAGTCCCCCGGGGGGCACGAAGCTGGTGGATATAGATTGCTCTGGAAAGGAAAGATTGCCATGTATCGTACTACTTTATTGATGTCAGCACTTATAGTGTTCTTGGTCAGCGGAGCTGTTTTTGCCTCGGAGCCTGCGGCAATCGGTAGCCAGACGCTTCCGCTTAAAAAGACAATTCCCGTTCGGGTGAAGCCTCGTGTAACAGCGTCTTCAATGGCGGTGGCGCCTAAGCCGTTAACGGAGGTGCTCACACGAAAAATGTTTGCCATAAAACCGCAGTCGGTGTGTGTCACTGTCCCGAATGCACTGGAAGGGGTGTTACAAAAAGACCTGGCGGCGTCGAATGCCTGTAAAGCTGCGGGGATGAGTTACGAGAGGATGAACGGGGGCTTGCTGACGACCGTTTTTCTGCCGAGCATCAAAAAGTATTGCTGCTCCGACAATGCTTCATTTTCGATCCAGGAACAACAGGCGGCCGGTTGTACCGGGAGCGACACTGTCGATGTCTGCATGGAAAAATTGTCCAGGGCCTGCATCCACAGGATCGGCGCAATATATAAGAATGCTCTTCAGAAAAAGCAGAAAGAGATCAGTACTGTCAGTACAAGCGCGGGTCAATTAGACCAGAAACTGCAGCAACTACTGAACACGATTCCGTGAGGTGTGGTTGCGGGCCGGAGCAACAAAACAGCGGGGACGCACCCTGTTTTCTCCCCGCTTTACACAAGAGATCAAAATATGACAAGAGAAAACACTCTCACCGATCAAGATAATGTCCAGTCCCTGGCGGCACGCCTCATTGAAACACTGCCTTCCGGGCTGCCGGGGCTCTTCAACCCGTGGAAGGACCACTGTTGTTTTGACCTTGAGAGTGATGCTCCACAGGCGAAACGGGAACGTCTGGCGCGACATCTGGATTGTGATCCGTCATTCATTCTGGTCGGAGAGGCTCCGGGTTACCAGGGGTGCCGGTATAGCGGTATCGCTTTTACCAGCGAACGGTTGCTTCTCGAGGGCGCCATTCCACGTATTGCCCCCTTGTCCAGCCGTCTTTCTACCCGCAGGTTGCCTTTCTCGGAGCCGTCGGCGACGATTGTCTGGAAGACCCTCAATCGCCTGGGTATCGCAGAACGCACCATTCTTTGGAACGCCGTACAGCTTCACCCTCATCCGGTTGCTAAACCCTGGTCGAATCGAACGCCAACTGCCAAAGAACTCGGCCTTGGCGAAGCTGCATTGGATCTCTTGATTGCTGCCTTCCCTTCGGCCAAGATCGTTGCTGTCGGCAAAAAAGCCGAAAGCCAGATGCAGTCACTGGGTATTACTCCGTTGGCAACGCTACGACATCCCGCGTTTGGCGGCGCCACAGCCTTTGCCGCAGGCCTGGAAGAATTGGTGTGAAGAGGGTCGTCCTGACCCTTTTCTCCTCTTCTGTTCTTTGACCCCACTCTGCAGTAGCAATCTATCCGGTATTGCGCAGTCCCGCGGATATGCCGTTTATGGTGGCTGCCAAAACGTAGTCGAGCTCTTCGTTCTCTTCACCATTCCTTTTGCGGTGCAGGAGGTCGATCTGGATCAGGCTCAGGGGGTCCACATACGGATTTCTCAGGCGCAGGGAGTTGGCAAGGACCGGGTTTTTCTCCAGAAGACGGTTCTGCCCCAAGGTCTTGAGCAGCATCCGCAGCGTCCTTTCGTGCTCCTCTGCGATCATCCCGAAGACCCTTTCGCGAAGCTCTTTGTCCGGGACAAGCTCTGCATAGAGCCGGGCGATGGGGAGGTCGACCTTGGCCAGGGCCAATTCCACGTTCCTGATCAGGTCGTTGAAGAACGGAAATTCCCGCACCATTTCCCCGAGGAGCCGTTCCCGTCCCATCCCGCCGGCAGCAAAGCGCTCCATGGCAAAGCCTACACCGAACCAACCGGGTATCACATGGCGACTCTGCATCCAGCCGAAGCCCCAAGGGATTGCCCGCAGGTCAGAGAGGCTTCCGCTTTCCCGGCGGCGTGAAGGGCGAGAGCCGATTTTTGCCAGTTCAAACTCCAGAACCGGCGTTGCCTGCTCGAAATAGGGGAGAATGTCGGGATTGTCAGCAATCCTCTCCCGGTAAAAGGCATAGGCGTCCGCAGACATCTCTTCCATTGCTTCTTCCCATGATGCTTCGTTGCCGGTCTGGTGATTGCCCGAGTGCACCAGGGCATAGAGAGAAGCAGACACCATCAGCTCAAGGTTCCGTTCTGACAGGACCGCTTCCGCGTATTTCCAGTTGATCACCTCCCCCTGTTCGGTGATCTTGATCGAACCGCTGAAGGCGCCGCGAGGCTGGGAAATGATGGCACGGTAGGTCAACCCCCCGCCGCGGCCGACAGTGCCGCCACGGCCATGGAAGAGGCGAAGCTTTACCCTGCAGTCGGTCGCGACCTGGTGAAGGGCCCGGTGAGCTCGGTATATCTCCCAAGAGCCGGTGAGCATTCCGCCGTCCTTGTTGGAGTCCGAGTAGCCGAGCATTACTTCCTGGCGACGGTCCCACGAGTCGAGGTAAGGACGGTAAACCGTGTCGCTCCACAGTGTTTGGCAGACGTCGGCGCAGTGTCGAAGGCTATCGATCGATTCGAAGAGCGGGACCGGCATCACGCCCGGGTCAGCACCGTCCGGAGAGGCTGCAACCTTCAGACCGCACAGTTCCATGAGCCAGACGATTGAGGTTATGTCGTCCACCGTCTCGGCGCCGCTGATTACGTAACTCCGTATCGACTCGGGCGGATAGCTTCGTTTCAGTTCCGCCAGGGTCCGAAGAGTGTCGAGGAGTTCATTGGTTTCAGGGGAGGGGATGGCCGGCAGAATCACCCCGTTGCCGGAAGCATACACTGCGCCTGCCGCCAGTTCAGCCACGGCCCGGGAATGGACGCGGGCATGCTGCCTGATGTCAAGGGTATGTAGATGAAATCCGAAAGTTTCCACCTTTCGAAGGAGCGGGTCCAGATAGCGCCGAGCCAGACGCTCCCCGTTCCTTTCCAGGAGGCTGCGATGGATCAGGAGCAGGTCTTCGGCAAAGTCAGCCGGCCCGGGATAGGCAGCGGTATGGTGCGGTTCGTTGAGGGAGAGTCGCAGGCGGTACAGAACAAAGTTGAGAAAGTGGCGGTAGAGTTCGCAGCCGGGATGCAGGTCCGCAGCGTCGGCTATGGCCGGAATCGTCTCCGCATAGCGCTCCACCGCGGCGGCGAAACCCTTTCCAACCATTACCAGACAGGCGGAGGCTGTCAGGACCTCTTCCAGTTCCATTACGGCGGCCAGGTAGTGACTGAGGATTGTCTCACGCCCCACCTGCAATGTTGCCCTGGTGGATTCTGCCGTCACATGGGGGTTGCCGTCCCGGTCACCGCCAATCCAGGAGCCGAAGCGGACCACTGTCGGCAGATCCTGGGGCTTCGGGGCGATCCTGTATGTCTCACGGAACGCCTCCGCAATATCAGCATAAAAGCCGGGAAGAGGGGTGATGAGAGAGCCCGGATAATGATCGACCCCCATCTTGATCTCGTCGTTTACACTTGGCTTGCTGCGCCTGACAATGTCTGTTTGCCAGAGTGTGGTTATTTCCGTCAGTATCTGCTCCTGTCCCCGGCTGGCGAAGACATCGGTAAGGGGAAGCCTGTCCAGCTCCGCCAGTACGCGGGCGATGCGCCGTCTTTTTTGAAGTACAACGCGTCGTGCCACCTCGGTGGGGTGAGCGGTGAAGACCGGCATCACCTCCACCTGCGCCAGCAGGGCCAAGGCTTCATCGAAGCCGATGCCGGCATCACGCATCATGGCCAGGGTCCCGCGTATCGAGCCGGGTTTGTCGGAAACACCGGGTACGAGCCTTGCCGTCCTGCGCCGGAGCTGGTGGTTTGTCTCGGCCAGGTTGGTCAACTCGAAAAAAGTGGCGAACGCCTTGACTATCTGGAACGCCTTGTTAACCGACATCCCTCGAATGATCGCAATTGCTTTGGCCTGAAGCTCTTCTTCCCCTTGGGAACCGGGAGCAGTCTCTTTCTGACAGTTATTCCGTTGCCGATTCATGATCGACAAGTGGCGCAACTCTTCTTCTATGGCATAGACATCCGGCCCGGCCTGTTCCCTGATGACTTCGCCCAGCAGCATTCCCAGGGAACGGACGTCGCGTCTGAGCGGCAGGTCTTTCACTTCGCGGTCACAACTGGTCAATTCCGCCAGCCGGGCCCCCTGATCATCGGCCTTCCAGAAAAGCTTGTCGTCAGTCATGGGTCAAACCTCCCATCTTTCAAACTCATGTGCTTTTCTCAAGTATAGCGTCAAATCTGGGCAATTCCCGTCAATTTTCCTTACGTATCGGTAGCTTGTTAAAAAACTGTTGCGGTGATGGCCTGAGGTTTCGCTGTTTGCTCGGAAGCTCGCTTGTGTAAACTGAGGCAGATCTATGTATTGTTGATGAGATATTATGTTATTTTTATGGCAACCCTTCCTCCTGTAAGTTGCCCTTTTCGAGACCGTCGGTGATGATTCATCGCAGGACTACTGCTCACATTCCCGGGTGAGTGCTTCCTATTCTTCAGAATGAAGGTATTGAGTTAGCTTCGACTTTGTATAGTCCTTAGCTTCAGGTCGGAGTCGATAGGTAATCATTTTGACATTTGCTTTCCCGTTTATATACTTCCTACACACCGGCAAACTCGTAGATTCCTTTCTGACCAAGCAAAACCGGAGTGATCCATGCCGAATTTTATCCGGATAATTGTCCTCCTCTTCTCCCTTGTCGCCTGCATCCGGAGCGCTTCGGCCGATGACGGCATAGCGGTATCGCCATCGGTCTGTCTTGGCTGCCATGGAGACAGTGTTGCGTCTTCCGCCTTTTACGCATCCGTTCACGGCAAAGACGGCTGTACCAGCTGTCATATCGAACTGACCGATGTAAAAAAGCATGAAATGGGGGAATTGTTTCCCGGCAAAGTACACTGCGACCGTTGCCACGAAAAAATTTCATCCGAATATCTGGTCAGCGTGCATAAGACCGACAATGTTTCCTGCAAGGATTGTCACTCAGCTATTCACTCCATCACGCCGTGGAAAAACGACAAACGAAGGGTTGTGAAAATATGTCAGAATTGCCATGACAAAGAGGCGTCAGACTATCTTCGTTCGATCCACGGCAAATCCCTCATGGCCGGCAACCAGGATTCCCCGGCGTGCAACGACTGCCACGGACTTCACGATATCAAGGCACTGGGCAATTCCGACTCTCCATTTCATAAGAGGTTCGATAGCCTGGTATGCATGAAATGCCACAGCAACAAGAAGATGATGGAGCGCAACGGCGTTTTTACCCTTGCGGTCCAGACGTACGAAAACAGTTACCACGGCAAGAACTTCAGGCTCGGTTTTCCCGAAAAGGTGGCGGGCTGCGCCGACTGCCACACTTCCCATTTGGTGCTCCCGCCTGGCGATCCTGAATCCACCGTAAGCCCGAAAAACCTTGTATACACCTGCCGCAAATGCCACAAGGGAGCGACAGTCTCGTTCACAAGATTTTACCCTCACGCCGAACCGAAGAACCGTGCCGAATATCCGTTCTTATTCTGGACTCGTGATGCAATGAGAGGTCTTCTGGCGGTAACCTTCGCGTGCTTTTGGGTGCATACCCTTCTTTGGCTTTTCCGTGGTTTTGTCGAGAACCGTCGGAAGGATGCTCTGCACATAAATGAACGTACCGAGCCGGTCGATAGGGAAATGTATCGGCAGTACCGCCGTTTCAACTGGAGGCAGATAGGGCTGCACTTGCTGGTCATCACCAGTTTTCTCGGACTGGCCCTGACCGGACTGCCCCGGAAATTCAGTGGACAGCAATGGGCGATAGATTTAATGCAATTTTACGGTGGCCCTGCCAATGCCGGAATAATTCATCGCATCTGCGCCAGTGTTACCTTTTTCTATTTCCTTTCTGTAATGGCAATGAGCATCCATTTCCTGTTCATCCGCAAAGATGTGAAGGGTACTTGGCTGCAGAGACTGTTCGGCCCTGATTCTCTTTTTCCCAATCTGCGGGATTTCCAGAACTTCGCCGGAATGCTCCGATGGTTTTTTTTCAAAGGTCCGAAACCTGTTTTCGACCGTTGGACCTATTGGGAAAAGTTCGACTTTTTCGCTGTTCTCTGGGGTATGCTTGCTATCGGCGGGTCCGGCCTCCTGCTCTGGTTCCCTGATGTGTTCGAAGGGTTCATGCCGGGCTGGGTCTTCAATATTGCCTCTATCGTTCACTCCGATGAAGCACTCCTTGCGACCGGCTTCATCTTCACCGTACACTTTTTCAACACCCACGGGCGACCGGAAAAATTCCCCATGGATTTCGTGATTTTCAACGGCCAGCTATCAAAGCATGAGATGCTGGAGGAGCGAGGCGAACAGTGGAAGAGATATGAACAAGAAGGAAAGCTGGAACGCTTGAAGGTCCGCAAGCCAAGTAGTGTGGCCTATGATTTCGTCATCAAGGGTTTCGGCTTTTTAGCCCTGTTTACCGGTACCATGCTTTTGGTCCTGATGCTGTACAGCTTTCTAAGAGGATGGTGATATGCTGCAATTTTCAGGGAGGGCTGCTTCAGCTTGACGAAGGTAGCCGATCAAAGTTCCTGGGCAGTCACTCTAAGGGGGAACCATGGTAATACGTTTGACAATTCTCTGTGAAAACTCCGTAGCCAAGCCTTTTGGGCTCCTCGGCGAGCACGGTTTTGCCTGTTATCTGGAGACGCCCCAGGGCAACTACCTGTTCGATACCGGCCAGGGCCAGACCTTGGTCTCTAATGCTCGTCAGCTCGGCAAAGATCTGGCGACTATCAAGGCGCTCATCATCAGCCACGGCCACTACGACCATTCCGGTGCCGTGCCGCAGGTGCTGGAGATCTGCAACGGTCTCGATGTATATGGTCATCCCGAGATCTTTGCCGCCCGTTATTGGGAAATCGACGGAAAGCGTCGCTTTCTCGGCATTCCCTATCGGCGTGATTATCTCGAATCGCTGGGCGCCAGGTTTCGTCTGAGCCGGGAGCTTGTCGAGATCGGGCCGGGTGTCTATCTGACCGGTGAGATCCCGCGCCGCACTTCCTTTGAAAAGGGCGACTGTCGGCAACTGGCGGTTACGGCGAATGGCGAGATTCACCAGCCCGATCCGGTGACGGATGATCTTTCCCTGGTGGTTGATTCATCCAAGGGCCTGCTGGTGGTGCTCGGCTGCGCCCATGCCGGACTCGTCAACATCATCGAGTATGTCACGGAGAAATTTGCCGGCAAAAGTATTTATGCCGTGGTCGGTGGTACCCATCTCGGCTTTGCCTCTGGCGAACAGTTTGAAGAAACACTCAAGGTGCTTGATCGCTTTCAGATCGAGAAGATCGGAGTTTCCCACTGCACCGGTTTGCCCAAGTCGGCCGAGCTCTGTTCACGGCTTGGCGAACGGTTCTTTTTCGGTAATGTCGGGACAGAACTCGAGGTCTGATAATGTGCCGTCTCAAAGGTGATGGAAGCGTGGCGACAGGCGTTTCGCTAATTCGAGATCTCTCGTTTCGTGCTGGGGAGGCTGGGCCGAAAGCGGCTTTGTCTGAGCGGATGCTGCAAGCGGCACGAGTCAAAGAGTCATCAGGGTGATAAGCGAAAGCACATGACTTGCACGTCTCACGTTTTGTTTTATACGACCTCCTGTTGAAGGGTGGTTGGAATCTACCGCCTTTATCTCACCCGTGATTAGACCTGTCATATAATTAAATAACATGAAATAGGGCTAAAAATGGAGTAGACTGGGCTGCCTGTGCCAACGAGACAGGATCGATTCGTTGCCGGCTGCTTTCAATCAACAGATCATCTGCTTTCATTTGTCACGATGATGGCACTACCAGAGCTTATGCAGGAGGAACAAGTGACAGGACGCCTGGAAA
Source organism: uncultured delta proteobacterium (assembly GCA_963748325.1). GTDB lineage: Bacteria > Desulfobacterota > Desulfuromonadia > Geobacterales > Geobacteraceae > RPRC01. The sequence goes on from CAVVIJ010000004.1 coordinate 139,448, forward strand.
AATACCTGGAACTATGGACGAAGAGCGGCATTATCGATAATGATACTGCGGAGCGGATTCGAGAGTTCGAGACGAAAGAGGAAAAGGCTCACGGACTGCGCTGGCCGGTACTTCTTGCCATTGCCTTTGGCGGTCTGCTCCTCTGTGCAGGTGTGCTCCTTTTCGTTGCCGCTCACTGGGGCACGCTTTCTCCCGGCCAGCGCTTCGGGTTGGTGCTTGCCATGGTGGCGCTCTTCCATGTGGCGGGGGCCATTTCTACCAACCGCTTTCCTCCTCTCGCTACCACCTTTCATACTGTCGGGACCATTTCCCTGGGAGCAGGAATCTTCCTTGCCGGGCAGATTTTCCATCTCCAGGAACACTGGCCCGCTGGCGTCATGCTCTGGGTGATCGGTGCTGCGGCAGCCTGGGCCCTGCTGCGCGACTGGCCCCAAGCTGCGCTGGTGGCGGTTCTTGTCCCGGTATGGCTCGGCGGTGAATGGATTGAGGCGATGCATATTCATTTCGGTGGGGATAACGTTCTCGCCGAGGGGCTTCTGCTTCTGGCGATCACCTACCTTTCCGCAATCATGCCGAACCAGGAATCATCCATCCGCAAGGCCCTGATGTGGATCGGCGGGATCGCGTTGATTCCCCTGACGGTGTTGACGGCATTATCGGGGAATTATTACTACCGGGCGTGGCAGCCGGTTTCGGAAGGTTTGCTGGGGGTCAGCAAGGATGAAGGCCCGATCGTTCCCCTCGATGTGAGATGACGACGAATTTGAGGAGTTGCGTGGGAAGTCCCTGACCTGCGAACCAAAGGAAATCCGATCATGAGAAACATTTTTCCAGGAATATTCGTTTGTCTGTTCAGCCTTGCCGCTGTTTGCGGCTGTGTGGCCGCTCCCGTGAAGAACCTGACGGTGAAAGGCGGCGAGGCCGTTACCTATCGATGCGATAATGGGGAACGGGTTATGGCGCGCTACTATTCACTATCCGACAAGAGTCTCGATTTCGTCAAGGTGCGCATGCCGAACGGCAGGGAGTACACCCTGCCGCAGGTTCTTTCGGCTTCCGGTGTCCGCTATTCAGACGACAGGGAGCTGGTATGGTGGACAAAAGGCTCATCCGCCTTTGCCGAGATGCGTGATCGGAACGGCGAGTGGCAGGTCAGATACGACAACTGCACTGAAACTGTACAGACGCGGTGACGGACTCTCGTAAGCTGGTTAGAATGGCGGGTTCTTCTCGTTACACAATGAAGACAATTATTGACTGGAGGTTGCCTGTTGAAAAAATGCGTTTTGGGTCTGGTGTTTATGAGCATGATTGTGATGCTGGTGTCCTGCGGTAGTGAGTCTACTCCCGCGCCGGTTACCGGCTGGGTTATTGGCGCAACTACCGATGCTGTTACGCATGTGCCTACGGTCAAGATTCTGAAAACCGTCAACGGTGGCGCCTCCTGGGTGTTGCAGGCGCTACCCGCCGAGTGTGCCGGGTTTGGAGGGAACGACATCAGCGCCGTAACTGATCAGGTTGCGTGGGCTGCCCTGGGCGATTTCCAGAATGTGGACGGTGGCATTCTGCATACAGCGGATGGCGGTACCACCTGGACGCTGCAAACACTACCGGACGGCATGATGAATCGCCATATCAAGGGTATCAAGGGTGTCAGCCCGACAGAAGCCTGGGCGGTCAGTTTGCGCGGCGACGTTTTGCATACGACTGATGGAGGAAACCACTGGGTCATTGTCGAGATGAAGAACGCCGATGGCCAGATTATTCCGGTTCAGCAGGTAAACCGGATGGATGTGACAGGCAAGGATATCTGGATTGTCGATTCGCTCGCCAAAAACCTTGGTGTGATCCATTCTCCGGACGGAGGTGCGACCTGGTGGCAGGAGCAGTTGCTGGATATCGGAGAAGGGAGTGGGCCTTTGTCCATCTCGGCGTATGATTCCCTTGTTGCCTGGGCCGGGGTAAACTCCGAAGGGTATCTCTGGGGGACGACCAACGGCGGGCGTTCCTGGATCAAAAGCAGCGACACTATTTCCGGAACCGCGGATTTTGACGATATCTGCGCCTCCAGTGCCAATGTGGTCTGGGTTGCACAGAACAACGGTCTCACCAGCGGCGGCGTTGCCGCTCGCATCACCGTAACCAACGGTACATTCGCTTCAAATATCTTTACCGACGTGAACTACATGATGGAAGGTGTTTCCCCGTTGAGAGACAATCAAACGGCCTGGCTGGTTGGTTTTAAAACCCTCTTCGCCGCTGCTGAACTTCCCCATGGCGCAATCTACTATACCGACAATGGCGGGGTTACCTGGCAGTTGCAGAACCTGCCGGACAACGCGCGGGACATTGATTTCTGGAAGGTCTCTTTTGTGGGAGCTCGACGCTGAAGGAGTTTCAGCAACAGCGTTCAGTAATTGCCAGCTCAGCCGGAGACATGGCTGAAAGGAGGCTATGCTGCGTCTATTTTACTGCCGGACGGATCAGGAGCCAGGAGGCCCTTTCGTTTTACTCTATGACTCTGTGAGGAGCAGAATTTCCCCATCTACTGATGTCAGGAGGGTTCACTAGTGAAAATGTTCAAGGCACTGCACCTGGTTTGCCCAACACTGGTTTTTCTCCTGGTCGTGGCAGGAAGCACCACATCCGGCAATGCCGCTTCGGCTGGTGAAGCAGCCGTCAAGCATCACGACAGAGTGGCAGGCTATCTTTCACGCAGTTCCATCCCGGACAGCGTTGCTCTGCTTCCAGCTCCTCCCGTGTGTGGCTCCGCCGCATATGCCGCCGATGAAGATACCTACCGGGTAACACGGACGCTGCGGGGAACAGTTCGCTGGAATCAGGCCACAGAGGACGGAAACATCTCTTTTCCGGAGGCCGCGTCACAGTTTTCCTGTGCGCTGGAGGCGGCAATCTCTGAAAAGGAAACACCGCACCTCTATCATCTCTTGCAACGCACCAAGTCAGATGCTTACCAGAGTGTCTCAACGGCCAAAAACCACTACCACCGCATCCGTCCCTTTGTGGTAAACAAGGAATCAACCTGCTCACCGGAGTACGATTCGAGACTCGTCAAAAGCGGTTCCTACCCATCCGCTCATGCCACAACCGGTTGGGTCTGGGCGCTGATCCTTGCCGAAATCGATCCGGAGCACATGGATGCGATTCTGGCGCGCGGTATGTCATACGCTCAAAGCCGTGTAATCTGTGGCGCCCACTGGCAGAGCGATGTGACGGCCGGGCAAATTCTCGCCTCGGGCGTCGTGGCCAGGTTGCACGCCGATCCGGTTTTCTGCGCAGAGCTTGCGGAGGCCAAAGCGGAGCTCGCCGCGGTACGCGCGAAAAAATTGAAACCTGTGCGCAACTGCCGGGAGGAGGCTGCTGAGTCGGCATATGACTCCCCGAGGAAAACTGTCGTCGCTCCCTGAGGAGGCAACTTCTCTGGGTAATGCATTCAGCTCGACTATGGACTGAATGGTCTCCCTGAATTTAAGCCATACCAGAACAAGTGTACTATTGCATGGGCGACTTGATAGACACTCTCTGCGTCCTTGATATAAAAAGCGCTACGCAAATTCATCGAACGTCAGTGAGTACTTGAATTTGCTGGTTTGGGCCTGTTGAGCCGTGGTGTCGGATGCGGGAAGAACTATTGGAGGTTGTGTTGATGGTAAAAGGGAGCGAGAAACGAAAGGCCGATCATCCGATCGATACACTTTTTCTGGACCGCTGGTCACCGCGTGCCATGTCGGGTGAGACAATCGCTCAGGAAGAACTGATGGTGCTCTTCGAAGCGGCACGCTGGGCACCGTCGTCATACAATAATCAACCCTGGCGCATCCTCTTCGCCCGCCGCGACGGCGAGCATTGGGCTCTGTTCCTGAGTCTGCTGGTCGAGTCGAATCAGGTCTGGGCGAGCAAGGCGGCAGCATTGCTGCTCTTCATCTCGAAGACCACCTTCGATCACAACGGCAAACCGGCCCGCACCCACTCGTTCGATACCGGCGCTGCATGGGAGAACCTGGCCTTGCAAGGATCTCTGCGCGGCTATGTCGTGCATGGGATGCAGGGGTTCTCTTATGACCGGGCGAAGACGGAACTGAAGATTCCTGACGAGTACCAGGCGGAGGCGATGGTGGCCGTGGGAAGGCCGGGCGAACCGGAAGCGCTTCCGGAAAAACTGTTGGCAATCGAAGCGCCGAATGAGCGGCGACCGCTCGCTCAGACCATCTGCGAGGGACCGTTTCGCCTGTAATTGTCAACAACTTGAATGAAGATTTTCTGAAATTTGGCGATGCAATCAGTGCGGACCTGTACATCAAGACATTTCCTGAAAGTCGTTACTTCCCGTGTGATCTTCTACGCATTTGTCTGTACGTACATAGTGCCCCGCTATTCAACCCTGCAGCGGTGAACAAGCGACCACTGTTTAATGTAACCCGGTAGATTTGCAGAAAGTACGCCGAGTACCAGTACTACCGTGAGAACCGGGACCGCATGTTCCGGGTGAAGATGGACTATCCCGAGCAGTCCGACGTGGGTCAAGGCCACGATACCGCGCACCTGGTAGAGCCAATGTCGGCTCTGGCAAATCCTGGAGATGATCAGCGCGCTTCCGGAGGCGATGGCCAGGTTATGCCAGGTGAAGAGCAGGACGATAGACACGCCGCAGACCACCCCTCCGAACAGTACGCTGGTCACTCCAATATGCCAGATACGTAAAACAAGGTCCAATGCCTGGATCCAGCCGGGACGCCTCTTCTTTTCGTTCCCGTTTTCCTTGATGTCAGCCATGCTTTTCTTGCGTCCCCTTCCCGGATTCACTCTCAGAAATTCTCTACGATCTGCATCTTCCTGGCGGTGAAATGTACCAGTCTGAACTCAAGAAGTAAAGCGGGTTGCCATCTACAGGACTTACGAACCTGATCTGCTTTTCAATCAGTGCTTTCTAACGTTACATAAAAAGCCTGTTTCCCCCTTTTCACCAGGAGCAGGAGTAGTTGCCCTGCACCAGGCTTCTGCATGGCTGCCTTGAAGTCCTGCAGGTTTCTGACCGTCCGGTGATTAGTCTCCTTGATTACGTCCCCTGCCTTGATTCCCGCCTGGTCGGCGAGGCTTCCCGATTCAACGTTTACGACCACCACACCTATTGTATCGGTAATGCCGAATTGCCGTCGCACTTGTGGCGTGAGGTTGTCGAGTTCCATGCCGAAGGTTTGAGCCGGCGCGTGTGACTGTTCAGCCACTCTCTGGTCGGTCAGTTCTTCAATCCTGACCTGTAAATCCAGCGTTTTGCCATTTCTGAATACCGTGACTGATACAGTTTTCCCAACCGGGGTCTCTGCAACCATGAAGGGAAGATCGTTGGCAGCCTTCACCTTTTTCCCGTCAAAAGTGATAATAATGTCACCCTGTTTGATTCCCCCTTTGTCTGCCGGCCCTCCCGAAGTAACTTCGCTGATCAGCGCCCCCTGAGCCTCCTTCATGGCAAACGATTTTGCTATTTCAGGGGTAACGGTTTGGATAGTCACTCCCAGCCAGCCACGCACAACTTTTCCTTTTTTCCGGAGCTGATCAATAATCGTTTTAGCCATATTGCTGGGTATTGCAAAACCGAGTCCCTGCCCGTTGGGGATAATGGCGGTATTGATACCGATGACTTCACCCTTCAGATTGACAAGGGGACCGCCGCTGTTGCCGGGGTTGATAGGGGCGTCCGTCTGGAGAAAGTCGTCATAGGGACCTGAGCCGATTACTCTGCCTGTGGCGCTGATTATTCCTTGGGTCACCGTGTGTTCGAGCCCGAACGGATTGCCCACGGCAAGCACCCAATCACCTACCCTGATGCTGTCGGAATCGCCCAGTGTGAGAACCGGAAGGTTCTCGAAAATCGAGGTAATCTTGATCAGCGCCAGGTCTGTCTTGGAGTCTTTGCCGATTACCTTTGCCTTGAATTCCCTTCCGTCGGCGAGCTTTACCTTTATGTCCTCCGCATTCTTAACCACATGGTTGTTCGTTATGATATAGCCGTCCTTGTCGATAATGAAACCGGAACCAAGGCTCTGTTGCTTCATTTTCCGGTCAGGCGTGTTTTTAAACAATCCTTTGAATAAATTGTCCAAAGAGCCATCATCTGGGCCAAAAAATTGCCTGAACGGATTGCCTGGAACAGTTACAACCGATGTCGTGCTTATGTTCACCACGGCAGGTTTTACCTTGTCGGCCAGGTCGGCGAAAGACCGTGGGAAACCGATCTCTTCAACCTTGTTTCTGCTCTCGCATCCCATCAGCAGGGCCAGCAAGGTCGTAGCCAAGATTGTAATTGTTAATAAACGTACACTTTTAGATGGGCGATGTTTGCTCATGCTTTCCCTCCAGTTCTTATTATTTCGGGTTCGGTCCTTGGGTTACCTGGACGAAGCCGGATGGCCTGATCCATTTGACAAAGGCAGATCTGATTTGTTTTGCGGTGATGCTCCGGTATTTTTTTGCTGCCCTTTCAGGTTCGTTCAGTGGCAGACCTTCCATGGAAAGATCAAGAAGGTTCAGGGCGATCCCGGCCGTGCTTGCTCTGGATAGCAATTGGTCCCGTAATAGAAGGGTCCTGGCTTGGCGAAGCTCGACGCGGGATACAGAATTTCGTTGCATTTTTATTAAATTGCGCTCTATAACCGCCCGAGCCTTTGAGACATTAGCCGGATCGCATCCGTACATAATTCCCAAGATTGAGCGAGTCCTGCTTGCCTGAAGGAAGGCATCCACCGTATATACCAGTCCTGTCTGCTCTCGCAGGTCATGATACAGTCTTGTTGCGTAAAAGGCGCCCGACAGCACATGCATGCCCAGTTGGAGCGGATAATAGTCGGGATGGGAACGGTTCAGTCCCAGTGTTTCGACAAGACTTACCTTGTCCTGGATCCGGCTTGCATCAGGTATGCTGACAGTTGAGGTTTTGTTGCGCGGAACCTTGGGTAGATCGGTTTCCGGTTTGGCCCCGGTGGCTGTCCATGTGCCGAAATACTTTTCGATCAGCTCTTTGGCTTTTTCGGGTGAAATGTTTCCGATGACCACGATGGTGGCCAGGTCCGGTCGAAATACCTTGCGGTAATACCTCCTGACGTCTTCCCGTGTCAGCGCCGACACAGTTTCCGGTGTGGCCTGGCGGTGAGTGGGGTCACCTTTTGGATACAGGGCCTGCAGAAGCGCCCGATGAGAGAGATAGGACGGGCTTTGCAGCTTGCCTGCCAGTTCCCGGGCGGTTTCCTGTCGAACCACGGCAAAGGCGCTTTCCGGGAGGGCCGGATGCAGAAGATTGTCCGCCAGCAGTTGTACACCGCGTTCAACGTACTCATGCAGAACCTGTAGCGAAAAGCTTGTTCCGGCAGATTCGTTTGCCGCGATATCGTCAAGGGCTTTTTGAAACGACAAACGGTCGAGAGTGGTCGTTCCATAGGAAAATAATTCATCAAGGACATCGGCGACCCCTTCCTTGCCCTTCGGCTGTTCCATTTCCGCCTTATTTTTGATTTGTCCGTATATGCTGACGGTTTTGCTAATGCCTGTAGACTGGACGATTAGCCGAAGACCGTTGGCTAGCCTGAAAACAGAGAGTCCTTTACTTGTTGAAATTGCGGATGGTTCAGTCAGTGCCTTCTTCGCCCAGTCGGGTAGATGTGCCGATCTGGTTCGTTGTGGGGCAAATGACTCTTTGCCGCGAGAGGCCGGAATGGCGACCGGTTTGCCCGAAGTCTTGGGTAGTAGAATTGCGGTAACGGCGGTTTCATTGACCAGGTATTTCTTTGCAACCCGATTGACATCCTCAACGGTGACCTTACGGATTGACTCTATGTCTTCATCCGGTGATTGTCGTCCTTCGACGGCAATTGCCTGGGACCACGCATCTGCCAGCCCTGATATGGAATTCTGGCGAAACTCGCCGGCGGCGATTTCCTGCCTTTTGGCCGCTTCGACAAGTTCCGGCGGAAAACCCTTGGTAAGGTAATTACCGATACTACTTTTTATCATGCCTATCAGGGCCTTGCCGTCATCACCTTTCGGGAAGGCAGCAAATGCGTAGCCCGCCGCCGCCTTGGGCAACGGAGTGTCGTCGAATCCGGCGGAAAGCGCCTTGCCTTTCGGTACCAGGGCGTAAAGCTCCCCCCGCTGGCTGGACAGCACGTCGGACAGAACTTGCCCGGCGGCGAAATCAGGGCTTTGGTATCCGGGCAGGCGATACGCGACCAGGGCGAGCCCATAGGGTAAATCCGAATCCATGGCAATGGATTCGGTTGTAAGGGGCTTGAATCGGAAAGCGGGGCGGGCGGGCAGTTGCCGGGACGGAATGGATTCAAACAGGCGACGGACGACTACGATTGTTTTATCGGGATCGACATCTCCAACGACAACCAGGACGGCATTGTTTGGCGCATACCAGTTGTCATGGAATTTCTTCAGGAGCTTTCCGGTAGTTTTATCGAAAGACTGCCGGGTACCGAGGGCGTCATGTTCATAGGGGGTGCCGGCAAAAAGTGTGGCAAGAAGACGACTTTCGAGCAGGTATTCCGGGTTCGACAGGTCCCGGACCACTTCCTGTTCTATGGCCCCCCGTTCTTTCTCCCAGAGCGTTTGCGAGTCGAGAATGCCGCGCATTCGCACTGCCTCGATGTGCAGTGCGACATCCAGGTCCTCGGCCGGTACGGTCTGAAAATACTGGGTCACTGATTGTTGCGTGTCAGCGTTGAATTCACCACCCAAGGCAGCTATCAGGGCGGCAAGCTGGTCGGCTGACAAACCGGGGGCGCCACGGAACATCATGTGTTCCTGGGCATGTGCCATGCCGGGAAAACCCGGAGGTGCCTCATCCGAGCCTGCCAGATAATTGAGTTGGACAGAAGCCACCGGCGCCAACGTGTTGCGAACCACTACAACCCGCAGGCCGTTTTTCAGGGTGGTCCTGGCAATGTCAGCGGCAGTAGCCCCTGGTGCCGAGGTGAGCAGCAGCATACCTGCCACCGACAAATACATCAAACAACGTACAATAAAGTTTTTCATATTTTCTGTCTCGTATCATTCCTTAAATTTTCTCGGTGAGAAGAAGTTGCGCAGTATTGGACAGGTGGTCAGAAGGCCGGATGCCGCTTTTCAAGAAAAGCGGCGATTCCTTCTTTGCGGTCCTGTGAGTCGAAACACTCGGCAAAGGCCGCTACTTCCTGCTTCAGTCCCTGTTCAAGTCCAGTCGTCTCCAGAAGGAGTTCCTTGATTGCAGCAAGGGCCACGGGGCTTTTTCGGGCCAACAGGGCAGCGAGTTCCTCTGCCTGTTCCTGCAGATCCCGGTCGGCGACCACGTTGCTGACCAGACCCATGGCTTGCGCTTCCCGTGCTTCGACGATCCTGCCGCTGAGGAGCAGTTCCCGTGCCCTTCCCGGGCCCACCAAGGCGGCCAATCGCTGGGTGCCGCCGAAGCCGGGGATCAGGCCCAGGTTCACCTCCGGCTGTCCGAAGCGGGCGCTTTCGCCCGCCAGCCTGATGTCGCAGGCCATGGCCAGTTCGCAGCCGCCTCCCAAGGCGTTGCCTGCTACTGTGGCGATTACCACTTTGGAAAGAGCCTCGATACGGCGGAAAACCGTATGGCCGAGCCGGGAAAATTCCTCAGCTCCGGCAGGGGTCAGGCCAGCCATTTCGCGTATATCGGCTCCGGCGCAGAAATTTCCTTCTCCCTTGATAATGACTACCCGTGTCTCCTGGTCTACCTCGCAGGCGCAGAGCAGGTCGTCCAGGCGCTGCAGCATGGGGCTGGTGAGGGCATTCCGGGCCTCGACCCGGTTCAGGGTGATGATGCCGGTCCGGGCTTTCCTTTCCCATTTCACAAGGTCATCGGTAGTCATAGAAGCCCTCGCCGTTTTTTCTTCCCAACTTGCCACCTTCGACCATCTTGCGCAACAGCGGGCAGGGGCGGAACTTTTCTCCCAATTCCCGGTGCAGCGTTTCCAGGATACACAGGCAGACGTCAAGTCCGATGAAGTCGGCCAGTTCCAGCGGTCCCATGGGCTGACCGGCGCCGAGCTTCATGATCAGGTCGATATCCTCCCGGGAGGCGATCCCCTCCTCCAGGGTCTGGATTGCCTCGTTGAGGGCCGGCATGAGCAGCCGGTTGGCGACGAAACCGGGAGCGTCGGCCACGACCACTGCTTTTTTACCCATTTTTTCAGACAGGTTGCGCATGTCCGTGACGATTTCCGGAGTGGTCCGCAGTCCGGGGATTATTTCCACCAGTTTCATCACATGGGCCGGGTTCATGAAGTGGAAGCCGATGAATTTTTCCGGTCTGTTCGTTACCGCGGCGAGCCTGGTTATGGAGATGGCCGAGGTGTTGCTGGCAAAGATGGTGGCAGGTGGCGCCAGCTCGTCAAGTCGGCGGAAAATCGCCTGTTTGACGGCTTCCTGTTCCGAGGCCGCCTCGATGATCAGATCGGGTTTGCCGCACTCTTCCAGGGTGGCAATGGTCGTGATCCGGGAAAGGATACGCTCTTTTTCCCCGGCGGATACCGTGCCCTTTGCCGCGTACCGTTCCAGCCTCTTCCCGATCAGGTTGACGGCCGCAACAGCCCGTTGCTCATCGATGTCTGCCAGGGCAACGCTGCAGCCGCTTTCCGCAATTGTCTGGGTAATGCCGCTGCCCATGGTTCCGGCGCCCACCACCACGACTTTTTCGATGTCCATGTAATTTCCCCTTGGTTGCTTCCCGGTTGCCCGTGCGTTACCCGCCCTGTTTGATGGCAAGATGGGCAATCAGCAGTCTCAGCATGTCGGAGGTACCCTCCCCGATGCTGAGCATGCGTGCGTCACGCCAGTGCCGGTGCACGTCGCTGCCGTCGATGTAGCCGTAGCCGCCGTGGATCTGGATGGCTTTGTCGCAGACCCGCTGGGCCATTTCCGATGAATAGAGTTTGGCCTGGGCTGCCGCGGAGGTGTACTCCATGCTGCTTTGTTTGAGCTGTGCGGCATGAAAGGTCATGAGCCGTGCGGCCTGGATTTCCGTCAACATATCGGCGAGTTTTTCCTGCACCAGCTGGAACTCCGAAATGCTGGAGCCGAAGGCCTTGCGTCGACGGCTGTACTCGAGGGCCTTGGTATAGGCGGCCTGGGCAATGCCCACTCCCAGCGCGGCAATGGTAATCCTGCCGCAGTTGAGGAAATGTTTGCCGTATTCGAGTCCCTTGCCCGCTGCTCCCAACAGGTTGGCAGAGGGGACCTTGCAGTTTTCCAGGCTGATTGCCGACAGCTTGTGTCCTTTGCAGCCCAATTTCGGCAGTACCATGGCGATACGGAATCCCGGCGCTGTTGTCGGGATGATAAAAGCGGAGATGCCCTGTTCAGCCACGGCGAACAGGATGATGAAATCCGCTTCTCCCGGGCTGGTAATGAGGGTTTTGGTGCCGTTCAGCAGGTAGGTATCGCCTGACAGACGCGCTTCGGTTTTTATAGCCTTGGCATCGGAACCGCAGGAGGGTTCGGTAAGGGCGAATGCGGCCAGGCTGGTGCCGGCCAGCAGCCCTTTTTGCCGCAGGAACAGTTCTTTCTGGGTGTCATCGCCGTAGAGCAGGATTCCCTCGCAGGCCATGGCCTGGATGGACAGCTGCAGGGCGGTATTTGCGCAGCCAGCCGCGAGCATTTCCATGATTGCCACGAAAACCGGGTAGGGCAGTCCGCCGCCACCCATCTCCTTGGGAAAAGGCAGCGCCGGTACGCCCAGTTCGGCTAGCTTGCGCAGGTTCTCCCGTGGATAGGTCTCTTCACGGTCGATGGCGGCAGCACCGGGGCGGATTTCCTGTTTGATAACGTCAGCGAGCGAAGTCAGGAGGCTGTCGTAGCTGTCCGCGGACGGATAGAGCAGTGCCATGCAGTTTCGCAGGTCTTGATGGTACATGGACGGTTATCCCCTTTCGAGTATCAGTGCCAGACCGTTGCCGCCGCCCATGCAGAGGGTGGCAAGCCCCCTGCTCAGCCTCCGGTTCGTCAGGGCATGCAGCAGGGTCACCAAGATCCGGGCGCCGCTGCAGCCGAGTGGGTGGCCGAGGGCGATGGCACCGCCGTTGATATTCATCTTGTTCCGGTCGATGCCCAGTTCGCGAGCAACGGCGAGGGACGCGGAAGCATAGGCCTCGTTGTGCTCAACCAGGTCCATGTCGGCTATGGTCAGGCCGGTATCGCGGAGCAGCTTGCGCACCGCCGGAACCGGCGCCTCCATGACATCCTCCGGCGCCATGCCGCTCACGGAATAGCCGCGGATTTTTGCCAGCGGCTCTATCCCTAACCGGGCAGCCTTGCTTGCCGAGGCCACCACCAGGGCGGCTGCGCCATCGGAGAGTTTCGAGCTGTTGCCGGCGGTGAGGATGCCGTTATCCTGGAACACCGGTTCCAGGGACGCCAGTTTTTCCGGGGAGCTGTCCTTGCGGAGGCATTCGTCCCGGTAAAAGCGCAGGCCATGGACATCGACGGCCACGATTTCCCGGTCAAAAAGCCCGTTCTGCTCGGCTGTCAGCGCCCGTTGTTGGCTTTCCATGGCATACCTGTCGGCCTCGCCCCGGGTAATGCCGTACTTTTCGGCAACCCTTTCGCCGGTGATCCCCATGTGATAGTGGTGATAGGCATCCATCAGTCCATCGTGCAGCAATGCGTCGTGAATCTGCGCTGCGCCGGTTTTTACCCCCCAGCGTAGCTCCCGCAGCAGGTGCGGCGCGGCACTCATGTTCTCCATGCCGCCGGCAACGATCAGGTCCGCATCTCCCGCCCGTATACTCTGAGCCGCGATCATGACCGCCTTCAAGCCCGAACCGCAGACCTTGTTAATGGTAAGGGCACCCGCGTAAACCGGAACCCCGCCCAGGACGGCCGCCTGCCGGGCGGGATTCTGCCCCAATCCGGCGGAGAGCACATTGCCCATGATGACTTCCTGCACCTCCTCCGGAGAGATACCGGCCCGGGCAATCGCTTCCCTGACCACTGCCGCACCCAGGTGACAGGCGGAAACGTCTTTCAAGGCACCGCCGAATCTGCCGATTGCCGTCCTCACCCCGCTGAGCAAAACCACATCTTCAGGCATGGGCCGTCTCCTTTCCGGTTGATTGCATTGTCATTACTGGATTGAGCCTGTCTGCATTAGCATACCATGCTTTAGGCGTTCTTCCACAGATTGAGGTTGTTTCGGTTTGTGAGTATTTGTTATCGAGATGGTTGTGTTCTTTGTTTTCTGTAAAGTGGCTTAAATTTCTGTTTGATAGTTGAGGTTTGGCGTGTTGTTCTTTACATGGAATATAATGAGCATGTATTGTGTTTGCAAAAGGAAATAAGTCGCACAAAAACGAGATGTCCGAACAAGGCTTACGACCCACCCAAGAAGCCGGTGGGTCAAGACCATGCCCGTTACCGACGAATGTGACAAGAAAGAAAATATGTCATTTGCCTTGAACCAAGTTGTCCCGTGGGGACGAACATACGATGAATATGTGAAAATGTTTGCCTTGTCCAAGGCAGACCTTGCGAAGAGGATTCTCGATTGCAGCGGCGGCCCGGCAAGTTTCAACTACGAGCTGACAAAACGTGGCGGCCAGGTAATCTCGGCTGATCCTATCTACCATTTCAGTAGCGATGAAATAAGAAGCCGGATTAGTGAAACATACGAAGAAATCATGGACCAGACCAGAAAGAACAGGAATGAGTTCGTTTGGGAGCATATATCTTCAATCGAAGAGCTGGGCAGGGTCCGTATGGGCGCGATGAACGAGTTTCTGTGCGATTAGGTGAACCGGAGAGAAGCAGTTCATAGGACGCAACCTGATCTATCCATGTACCGAAAATGAGTAGAAAAAAACCGACCGTATTTTTCATCTGACAGGGAAAAACCTGCAAATTAATCTCTGCATATCATGAAAAGAAAGGGCATTCCCGTGGGAATCTACGTTGTGGCAACAATCGTTCTTCTTGTTATCATTGGTATGACCCTGATCTATAACCGGCTGGTCAGGCTGCGCAATATGGTCCGGGAGGGCTGGAGCGGCATTGATGTGCAGCTCATGCGCCGCGCTACGCTCATTCCGAATCTGGTGGAGACGGTCAAGGGCTACATGGTGCACGAACGAAACCTGCTCGCCGAGATTGCGGAGTTGCGATCGAGGAGCCTGCGAACCGAAAAAGTTGGCGAAAAGGGCGAGATCGAAACAGCCCTGTCCAGGTCCCTGGGCAGCCTCATGGCGGTGGCGGAGGGGTATCCGGACTTGAAGGCCAGCCAAAATTTCCTGGAGCTCCAAAGGGAGCTGAGCGACATCGAAGACCAGATCCAGATGGCACGGCGTTACTACAACGGCACGGTGCGTAACCTCAATATTGCCGTGGAATCCTTTCCCGGTAATCTGGTTGCCAGACTATTCACCTTTAGACAGGCGGAATTTTTTGCCATTGATGATGACAACGACCGGCAGGCTCCGCAGGTCAGTTTGGAGAGTCACTAATGAAAAAGTTTCTGTTCATCCTTCTTATTTTCTTGCCCAGGCTGGCGTTTGCCCAGGGTGGAGAACGAATCCTCAGCTATGACTCGTTCATAAAGGTCAAGTCTGGCGGGGATATGACCGTGACCGAGACCATCAAGGTTGACTGTGAGGGCAACAGGATCAAGCATGGCATCTACCGCGATTTTCCCACCCGCTACAAGGACAACTTCGGCAACACGATGAGTGTGGTCTTCGAGGTCCAGTCCGTTTTGAGAGACGGCAGGCCCGAGCATTGGTGGCGAGAGGACAGGAGTAACGGGGTGAGGGTCTATATGGGCAGCAAGAATGCTACCCTCGAACCAGGCGAATATACGTACCAGCTGACCTACCGCACCGACCGGCAACTCGGATTTTTCAAGGATTACGACGAACTGTACTGGAACGTGACCGGCAACGCATGGGAATTCCCCATTGACAGGGTCACTGCCACGGTGGAACTGCCGCACGGAGCCGAAATTCTCTCGACCGAGGCCTACACCGGAGCAACCGGGCAAAAGGGCACGGATTTCACTGCCGGCCGCGATTTTCGTGGGCGCGCCGTGTTCGGTACAACAAGAATCCTCAATCCCCGGGAGGGTCTGACAATCGTGGTCACCTGGCCCAAGGGCATTGTCCAGGAACCGACCAGGTCCGAGAAGGCCAAGGCTTTTATTACCGATAACGGCAGCGCCGCTGCCGGTGCCGCGGGTATCGTTGTTTTGCTCGTCTACTACCTATTGGTTTGGTTCAAGTTCGGTAAGGATCCGAAGGAGGGTGTGATCATTCCGCTGTTTGAAGCGCCCAAGGGCTTCTCGCCTGCGGCTGTGCGCTACGTCATGCGTATGGGCTTCGATAATACGGCATTTGCCGCGGCCCTTGTAAACATGGCGGTCAAAGGTTACCTGACGATAGACGAGGTCTCGGACGGAAAATATACGCTTACCAGGAAGGGCCAGGACTACAGCGGGCTTTCCCGGGATGAGACGCAGATTGCCAAACAGCTCTTTCGCAACGGGGACTCTTTTGCCATAGAGCCCGCGAACCACGCCACCATCAAAAAAGCCCTCAATGATCACCGGAAGAGCCTGGCCGTGGATTATGAAAAGATCTATTTCCTTAGCAACAAGGGCACTCTGATCCCCGGGTTGGTCATATCCGTGATTGCCATGGTGCTAATTGTACTGCTGGGCAGGAGCTTTGCTCAGGCGGGATTCATGACCGTCTGGCTCTCCATGTGGACAGCAGGCTGCGCAATGCTCGTCTATCGGTCCTTAACGTTGTGGAAGGCGGCGATAACGGGCACTTCAAAGATAGCCAGTTTGATCATGGCTCTGTTCACGAGCCTTTTCGCGTTGCCATTCCTCGCGGGCGAGGGCTTCGGCCTCTGGGTTTTTGCCACTGCGACTTCGCCACCCGCAGTCCTGTGCGTCTTTGCCATCGTGCTGCTCAACATCCTTTTCTACCACCTGATGAAGGCGCCCACCATTAAGGGTCGCAGGACCATGGACCAGATCGAGGGGTTGAAGCTTTATCTCTCCGTCGCAGAAAAGGACCGGCTCAACCAGATGTTTCCTCCCGAAGAGAAGAGTCCCGAGGTTTTCGAAAAATTCCTCCCCTTTGCCCTAGCCCTGGATGTGGAGCAGGAATGGTGCGAACAGTTCGCCGAGGTCCTGGCAGCGGCCCGTGCCGAGAACAGGTACACGAATACCTGGTATACGGGCAGCAGTTTCGCCACTGCCGGCGCAGCCGGCCTGGCAGGAAGTCTGGCAGCAATGTCCTCGAGCATCTCCTCTTCGTCTTCTCCGCCCGGCTCCAGTTCGGGCAGCGGCGGTGGCGGATCATCCGGCGGGGGAGGCGGCGGTGGCGGTGGGGGCGGCTGGTAGGAAGGATGTGGAAAGCTTTGAATGTGTATGAGGCCAGACCTGCCAGATTTTCAAAACCTGGAAGGTCTCTTTAACCGATGGATCTCTTTCGGGTAGAAACTGAATCAAGGGGGATGAGCCGAGTTAGGCCTCGTGCAGAAACCGTGTATAATTAGAGAGCAGGAGGTTCACTATGAAATATCTGAACTCATCTATTTGGCTGTTGCCCTGTTGCGCGCTTGCATTATTGTTCCTGAGTGCATTCGGCTGCGTCGCTGCCAGTGAGTCTCCGGCAGGGACTGTTGCCATCAAAGGCTATGATACCGTCGCATATTTCACGGATGGCAAGGCCCTGAAAGGCAACGAGTCTTTTTCCTACACGTGGCATAATATGACCTGGTATTTCCTCAACAGCGAACACCGGGACCTGTTCGTCGCCAGTCCGGAGGAGTATGCCCCGCAATTTGACGGTTATTGCGCCTGGGCCATGACCGAGTCGCGGAAGGCCGTGACCAATCCGGAAGTATGGAGGATCGTCGACGGAAAACTGTACCTTAATTGCAGCGAGGCGGCGTACGAAAAATGGCGCAAGGATATTCCCGGCAACATCAAAAAGGCCAATGAGAACTGGTTGAAACTGAATAGCCCGAATCAGCAAGAAAAGTGAAAATTGCAGATTGGGAGACACCTGCCCTTTTAAAAGAAAACCCGTGCCCGTGGATACATAGTCAACGAGCCTTTGAAATGGATATGTGACCAGAACTGCATGGTTTCTGTCCTTGAGAGGACAAGTCTTTGTTGAAATAGGGGAAGAAGGAGAGATCTCAATGCCGCTTGAATCGGTAAATCCGGCCAATGGAAAGGTTATGCAGGTATTCGAGGAATGGTCCGCAACAGAGACAGACAGGGTGATTGAAGAGGTGCACGGCAGCTGGCCCGTCTGGCGTGACAGTGCATTTACCGAGCGGGCCGCCCTGATGCGAAAGGCGGCGGAGGTTTTGCGCCTGCATGCCGGTGAATACGCCGAAATGATGGCCCTGGAGATGGGTAAGCCGCTGGCTCAGGGGCGTGCCGAGGTGGAAAAGTGCGCTTGGGCCTGTGAGTACTATGCCGACCATGCTGCTGACTACCTTGCCGAAGAACCGGCGGAAAGCGACGGCTCCCGGGCCTTGGTGGCATTCCGGCCCTTGGGACTGGTGCTGGCGGTGATGCCCTGGAACTTTCCCTTCTGGCAGGTTTTTCGCTGCGCTGCCCCGGCCCTGATGGCCGGTAACGTGCTGGTGCTGAAACATTCCTCCAATGTGCCGCGCTGCGCCTTGGCCATCGAAGATGTGTTCCGTAAGGCCGGTTTTCCCGAGCAGACCTTTCGAACTCTCCTTATTGGTGCCCGCAAGGTGGAGGGGGTGATCGAGAACCGGCGGGTGAGAGCTGTTGCCCTTACCGGCAGCGATGCCGCCGGACGTCAGGTGGCAGCAGCTGCCGGGCGGATGCTGAAGAAAACCGTTCTGGAATTGGGGGGCAGCGATCCGTTCATCGTCCTGGCCGATGCTGATCTTGCCGAGGCGGCACGGGTCGGGGCACTTGCACGCTGCATCAACTCCGGCCAAAGCTGCATTGCCGCAAAGCGTTTTCTGGTGGAAGAGTCAGTCTATTCCCACTTTCTGGAGTTGCTCGTCAGGGAGATGGCCGCATTGGTAGTCGGCGACCCCCTTGATGAAGTCACCCAGGTCGGTCCCCTGGCTCGACGGGATCTGGTAGTGGACCTGAACGGCCAGGTCGGTGACGCCGTCAAGCATGGTGCCGAGACAATTCTCGGCGGCAGGCCGCTGGAGTCCATAGGCTGCTACTACCCTCCCACCATCCTGACCGGCGTGAAGCCGGGGATGCGTGCCTATCACGAGGAGCTGTTCGGACCGGTGGCCACGGTCATGGCTGTGTGCGATATAGAGCAAGCCCTGGCGGTGGCAAATGACACCCCCTTTGGACTGGGAGCTTCAATCTGGACCGCTGACCTGTCAAAGGGTGCCGACATGGCGGCACGTATCGAGTCCGGGGCGGTATTTGTCAACGGCATGGTAAAGAGCGACCCGCGTCTCCCCTTTGGTGGGGTGAAAGATTCCGGCTACGGTCGGGAACTGGCCGGGTTCGGAATCAGGGAATTCGTTAATGTCCAGACGATCTGGATCGGCTGATAGTCGGGAACATGGAAAATAGAGGGACAGGCTCGTGTCTGCATTGACAGTACCAGATAGAGGCCAGCTCCCAAACAGCAAAGGAGTATAGTTGTGAACAAAAGGAAACTTACCATTATTATTTCAGTTGTGGTCGGTATTCTGGTTTTGCTTCCGGTAGGGGCTCTGCTCCTGGTCAAAATCCTGGTGACACCCGATATGCTTCGGAAAAGTGTCCTGCCGAGGGTGGAAAAGGCCGTCCATCGCCGGATCGAAATGGCCGACGCAAAAATCGGGCTTTTCTCCGGGATAGCGCTGAAGGGTGTGAAAATCTCCGAGAGGGATGGGAAAGGGCAGTTTGTCTCATTCGCGGAGGCACGCCTCCACTACCAGTTCTGGCCGCTTCTGTCCCGCCGGGTGGTGGTGGACGAGATTGTTCTCGATACACCCGACATCCACATCGTCAGAAACCAGGACGGTTCCTTCAATTTCAGCGACCTGCTCAGGAAACAGCAACCGGAAACTCCTGTCGCAGGGGAGGAAAAGACCCCCTTTGCCTTTGCCGTCTCCAAGGTCGAGGTAACGGACGGTCAGGTGCTCTACGACGATCGGAAGGGTGTTTCCGGAGCGCCGTTTACCTACAGGCTGCAAAATATCGGCGTCGAGATCAAGAACCTCACTCCCGAGCAGCCGTTTCCCCTGAAATGCGAGGCAACAGCGCCGGGTGTCGAACTCGGTTTCGACGGTACTGTTTCGCGACTGACCAACGGACCGATGCTGGATGGCCAGGCAACGGTTACCATCGCCGACTTGGCAAAAGCAGTGGCAGGTATTCCACCCGGCATTTCGGCCAAGGTTCGCTCGCTATCGCCGAGCGGTAAAATTTCGGCGAAGGTTCACCTGGCTGGAGAGGCCAAGGAACCTCTTGCCCTGCTCAAGGACGGTGAGTTGAAACTGGAAAAGGTCAAGGTGGCAGCAGGCGGGCAGAATCCGGTTATTTCCGGGACACTTGCTCTTACCGATAAAGCAGTTTCTTCCCATGGGCTGTCCGTTGCCTTGGGAAAAAACAGTCTGGACCTGCAGCTCAAAACTTCGCCCCTGGACCGGAAGCCGTTGGCCATTGCTTTGAGCGCCAACAGCGAGGCACTGGATTTGGATGCGCTGACATCTGCGAAAAACCCAAAAGCGTCACCTTCTCCTGCAGCGAAAGGCAGTGAAGGAGCGGAACCGGGACCGTTGAAACTCCCGGTTACCGCCAGCGGAACTATCAAGGTAAACACCGTGAGCGTCAAGGGGTTGTCCATCTCAGGGCTGTCTCTTCGTTACCGGCTTGCGGACAATATTCTGAAAATCGAAGATCTGAAAGGCGGCATTGCCGGAGGTTCTTTCCTTGATGCCGCTACAATCAACCTCGGGACGCGCGGTTTTGCCTATTCCACCAAGCTCTCCCTGCAAGGGATACAGGCCGAGAAGCTGGTGGCCGCATTCGCGCCCAAGGCAGCTGGAAGCATCTCCGGCGTTCTCGGAGCAAAAGCCGATCTGTCAGGGCGCGGGGTGAAATCGGCCGCACTGAAGCGGAATCTCACCGGGAGCGGCTCTTTCGAGCTGAAAAACGGCAAACTGACCGGTAGCGGTTTCATGAGCGAACTGTCCGGCTTCCTTGGCAGCTCGGATCTGCGTATCGTCCGTTTCAGCTCTTTTGCCGGGACTTACAAGATCAAGGACGGACAGGTTTACCTGGATTCCGCACTGGACGGCTCCGACATCCGCATGAAGCCGCAGGGAAGGATCGGTTTCGATAAAAGCCTTGACCTGGATATCGACACCCTGATAGCTCCGCGCATCACCGGCAAGCTGGCGACCGGGACGGTGGGAAGCTTTGTCACTAACGATCAGGGTTGGGGTGAACTTCCCCTTAAGGCTACCGGTACCATCGGCTCGCCCCATTTCACGCTGAACAGCAAAAAGATCGGCCGCAAGATCGGCGAAAAGCTTGGAGAGACCCTCCTGAAAAAATTGGACAAAGGCACCGGTACCGAAAAGAAGCAGGAAGAACAGAATTTGGGCAATACTATTCGGGGGCTGTTCGGCCAATAGTACGCCTGAAGCTGCAGAAAGGTGCTATGTGATGTCGAGAATCGAGATCGAGAAGAGAGGGCCGAAAGGTTTCCTCGAAGAGATGGACAAGGCAATGGCGATGGTTCTTGAATCTGAAGAACATCTCGCGGCCCACCAGGCCTGGCATGAACGGAAACATCGCCGCCGGTAGATTTGACTTTAATCTCAAGAATAGCGGGGAAGTTGAATTTCACCCGCAACGAAGATAGAGGTGACGGAAATGGGGTGGCAGGATATTCGACTAGGGCAATCATGTTCAACCGAGGCGCGGCAGGCGGTGTCGGAATTTCATGCTGCGGTGGCGCAGCCGAACATGGAGCTGGTTCTCTTCTTTTGCTCCAGCGAATATGACCTGGATGTGCTGGCGGCGGAAATGAAGCGCTTGTTTGCCGGGACTCACGTGGTTGGATGCACTACGGCGGGCGAGATCGGTCCGGCCGGGTACCGTTCCCACAGCCTTTCGGGGGCAAGTTTTTCGGTCGGCAATTGTGTTGCGGTAATCGACCTTTTGGACAATTTGAAAGGGTTCGATATTGCCAGAGGACATGACTTTGCCCAGACGTTGCTCCAGCGGCTTGAAAATAGAGCTCCCGAAGCGGGCCCGGCCGACAGCTTCGGTTTTATGATGATCGATGCCATGTCCAGGCGCGAGGAAGCGGTGACACATGCTTTGCAGTACGCTTTGGGAAAGATACCACTGTTTGGAGGTTCGGCTGGTGATGATCTGAAATTCGTCAAAACCTGCGTCTATGCTGATGGCTGCTTCCACTCGGATAGTGCGGTACTGGTCTTGATCCACACCTCATTGCCTTTCAAAATATTCAAGACCCAGCATTTTGTCGCCACCGATGAACGCCTGGTCGTAACGGAAGCCGATCCTCCCAAGCGGATTGTGAATGAGATCAACGGATTATCTGCCAGTGCGGAATATGCGCGATTGGTGGGAGTTGAAGAGTCACAGCTCAATTCCATGCGCTTTGCCGCTTCGCCGGTCGTGGTAATGATCGACGGCACCGACTATGTGCGCTCAATCCAAAAGGCGAATCCCGACGGCAGCCTGTCATTTTACTGCGCCATTGAAGAGGGTCTGGTGCTCAGGGTGGCTCATGGCGTGGACCTGGTCCACAATCTGGAAAGTACGTTTGATGGGGTCAGGGAGGAAATCGGGCCGCCACAACTTGTGATAGGCTGCGACTGCGTCCTCCGCAACCTGGAAATTTCCCAGATCGGTGTAAAGGATCGCGTCGGAGAGGTTTTTCAGCGCAACAGTACTATTGGTTTCAGTTGTTACGGTGAACAGTTCCGGGGGGTGCACATCAATCAGACTCTTACCGGCTGTGCCATCGGCACCACGCCGGATGCGGTGGAGGAATGATGGCTGATCGACCGGAACAGAATGAGCAGGCCTTGCAGGCAGAAATCGTGCGTCTGAACAAGATTATACGGGTGTTGATGGATCGAGCCGAACGCAATACCAACCTACAGGGCTCGGACTTCAACCTGTTCCAAACGGCAATTACCCTCGAAGACCAGGTGCGCCGTCGCACCAGGGAACTGGAGGATGCCCGGCTGGAGAACGAGAAAATTACCAGGGTTTTGCGGGAAAGCGAAAACCGTCATCGCCTGCTGGTGGAAAACTCACCGGTGAGTATTCACGAGATCGACCTGGATGGCAGGATAACCTCCATGAACCGGGCGGGTATTCAGATGCGCTGCGTTTCAGGGGAAGAAGAGGTGCTGGGAACCTTCTATCTGGATGCCGCCAATGCTGAGGATCGGGAGCGTATTGGGGAACTGCTCGCAAGAGCGTACGCCGGGAAAACCAGTCACTTCGAGTTCAAGGCCTGCGGAGCGCACGAGAAAATTTATAAATCGTGTTTTGTTCCCATCAAAAATAAGCAGGGCGCCACTGAAAAACTCATGGGCATAACCGAGGATATCACCGAGCGCAAAAAGGCCGAGGAGCAGGTGCGCAAACTTGCTTTCTACGATACCTTGACGCAACTTCCCAATCGACGCCTGCTAATCGACCGTCTGGCGCAGGCTATGGCAGCCGGCAAGCGGAGCTTCCGTTATGGGGCGATGATGTTTCTCGATCTGGACAAGTTCAAGTTGCTCAATGATACGCACGGGCATGAGGTGGGCGATCTGCTCCTGGTCGAAGTGGCACAGCGAATAACCGGCTGTCTTCGTGACATGGACACGGTGGCCCGCTTTGGCGGCGATGAATTCGTGGTGCTGCTCAGGGACCTTGATACGGACAGACAGCTCGCAAGTGAGAAGGCGGGTTTTGTTGCTGAAAAAATCCGTGCCAAGCTGGCCAAGCCATACCAGTTGAAACGCAAACATCCGGGTACCGATGAAACCATCGTGGAGCATCATTGCACATCGAGTATCGGTGTGGTGCTCTTTATCGGGCAAGATGACAGTCAGGAAGATATCCTCAAGTGGGCGGATATCGCCATGTATCAGGCGAAAGCGGATGGGCGCAATCTTATCCGTTTTTATGAAAGTGTTCCTGATGGGATCTGACAGCACCACGACGGGTCAGCGTCGTCTCCTTCCTTGGGGTTTGGATGGTTTTGATGCTTTCTTGAACTCCGGTTCATAGCCGATGGTGAAGGGTGTGGTGGTTTCGTTGCGCATGGTGAGGAAATGGCGGTTTTCTTTGTCAAAGGGACAGATGGGCATACTGCAGGGTTCAAAGCCGAATTTTGCAAAGAAATCGGGTGTCCCGAGGACAAACAGTGGTTGGCTTTTGATTGCTTCCTGGCGCAAGGCAAACCTCAAAAGTTCCGAGCCCACTCCCTGCCTTTGAAAGTCCGGCATAACGGCCATAGGCGCCAGGTGCAGTCCGCAAATCTCATGGCCGTGATAGGCATTGGTAAAGGCCAGGTAAGCGATGACCCTGCCGGTATGGATGCAGACCCATTCGTGTGCCGGTTTGCCCTGTGCGTGTAATTTCTGCAGCAGCTCAACCTCGTAATCACTGTCGGGAAAGGCGCGACGCAAGAGTGCATAGACCTTGGCCCGGGTTTCTTCCGTAACTTTCTGAATTTTCATAATGACTTACTCCACCCCTGCTAGTACAATCTCAGTTGACCATCCTCATCTGTCTCGAATGCCACTGCCTCCTTACTGACCGAAACCGGCGTCAACCCGGCAGGTGGCGGCAAAGGCGGTGGTGTTTCTTGTTGTTTTGTTACTTCGGGCAGATCTTTTGCTGTTGCCCGCATTCCTTCCGCTGCCGCCCGTTTTGCCAGCCTGTCGCAACGTTCATTGAAGGGATGGCCGGCATGGCCCCTCAGCCACTCCCAACTGACCTGGTGTTTGGAGGCCAGGGAAACCAGCTCCTGCCAAAGGTCCTGGTTGAGGAGAGCTCCCGGGCTATACAGTCGGCCTTTGCGGATCCAGCCATGAACCCACTCGCTCATCCCCCGAACCAGGTACTGAGAATCGCTGAAAACCCGCACCGACTTCGGGTTGTTCAGGGCTTCCAACCCTCGGATTGCCGCCAGCAGTTCCATTCGTTGCGAGGTGGCTTCCGGCTCAAAACCGCTCAGTTCCTTTTCATGCTCACCGTAGCGCAGGATCACGCCGTATCCTCCGGGTCCCGAGGTTTGCCCCGAGCCATCACAGTGGATCTCCACCATGCCAGCCGCCGGCGGGGTGAAGGCGACCGTCAACGCTTCGAACTCAAGCTCAGCCAGCAGGGGAAGCAGTTCGGCAAGATTCGGCCGCTGCCGCTGCAGATCGCTGAGGGCAACATCCAATGTAACGTCGTAGCGGACGGTTGCCAGGGTTTTCGAGAGCAAGGCCTGGCCCTGGTAGGCATGCAGGTTCTCCCGGCGCTTCTTGCCGTTAACCAGGCCTTTCCAGCGCAGGACACCTTCGAGGGAACCGAATTGTTTGACCAGCTTCGCGGCGGTTTTCTCGCCGATCCCGGGGATGCCGGGAATATTGTCCGAGGTGTCGCCGGCCAGTCCCAGGACATCCGGTACCCGTTCCGGGGGCACGCCAAAACGTTCAAGGACCTCCTGTGGCCCCGAACAGCTTCCTTTCATGGTGTCCAGTAGGCAGATCTTGTCGTTGACAATCTGCATCAGGTCCTTGTCTCCGGTTACGACCGTTACCCGGATTCCTTCCGCGGCAGAGCGGCGGGCCAGGGTAGCTATGACATCGTCCGCTTCGAAACCGGGAGCTTCCAGGACCGGGATAGTGAGAGCTTGCAGGATCTTCCTGATGTAAGGAATCTGCGGGACCAGGTCCTCGGGCATGGCGTCGCGATTGGCCTTGTATTCAGGGTAGATTTCCCGACGGAAGGTTTCGTCGCGCGGGCGGTCGAAGACCACTGCCAGGTACTCGGGGCTGTGTTCCTGGAGGAGGGTCAGCAGCATCCTGGAGAAGCCGAACACGGCATTGGTCGGCATGCCGCCGGAGGTGGCCAGGTCACGAATGCCATAATAGGCGCGGTAGATGTAACTGGAGCCGTCCAGCAAATATAGTTGTGGCGATTCTTTCACATTCTCTCCAACGTGTGCCTGGCTTCCTGATAACTCCTGTTTCAGTTGAAGGCACGAACTTTGAAAAAGCGCCCTTTGATTTTATGTGCCTTCAGGCGAGACAGGGCAAGGGATGCGCTATTTCGGCGTATGGCGACGTAGGTATGGAAATCGAAGATAATGATTTTTCCGACTTCGCTTGCCGGAATACCTGCGTCGCCGGTCAGGGCTCCGAGAAGGTCGCCGGGGCGCAGTTTGTTTTTGCGTCCACCGTCGACGCAGAGGGTGACCATCGGCGCCTCGAGGGCTGCTGATGACGGCATGGCCAGCGATTCCAGGTCGGCGCGGGGCACGGTTTCGCCGAGATAATCTTCAATGGCTGCAATTCGTCGATTGTCGCTAGTTGTTGTCAGGCTCAGGGCCAACCCCTGTTCCCCGGCGCGGCCGGTGCGGCCGATGCGGTGGATATGCACTTCCGGGTCACGAGTCAGTTCGTAGTTGACCACGGCGGACAGTTCCTTGATGTCGAGACCTCGCGCCGCGACATCGGTGGCGACCAGGACTGAGACGCTTTTGTTGGCAAAGCGTGCCAGCACCTGGTCGCGCTCGCGCTGCTCCAGATCGCCATGGATGGCCAGTGCTGAAAAGCCGTGTTCGCTTAGCTCATCGGCCACCTCCTGGCATTCCTTTCTGGTATTGCAGAAGACCAGGGTCGATTCCGGGCTGTAATGGCCGAGGATCCGGGCCAAGGCTGCTCGTCGCCCGGAATTTTCAACCGGAAATACGAGTTGCCTGATCTGCCCGCTCTCGTGGAGCGCCTCGACCGTTACCTCGACCGGTTCCTGCTGGACCGTTGCGCTCATGGCGGCAATCGATTCCGGGTAGGTGGCCGAGAAGAGCAGGGTCTGCCGCCGTTTCGGTGTAGCGGCAACAATGGTGGCGAGATCTTCCTGAAAGCCCATGTCGAGCATGCGATCCGCTTCATCGAGTACCAGCATGCTCAGGGAACTCAGGTCGAGACTGCCGCGTCGCAGGTGATCGAGAATCCGGCCGGGGGTTCCGACCACAATATGGGCACCATGCTCGAGGGAAGCGAGTTGGGGGCCGAAGGGCACACCTCCGCAGAGCGTGAGGATCTTGATATTATCGGTGGAGCGGGCGAGACGCCGCAGTTCCTTGCCGACCTGGTCGGCGAGTTCGCGGGTCGGACACAGCACCAGTCCCTGGACCCGGAAGCTGCTCACAACCAGGCACGAGATGATGCCAATACCAAAGGCCGCGGTTTTGCCGCTGCCGGTCTTTGCCTGGGCAATTACGTCTCTCCCGGCCAGGATCAGCGGCAGGCTGTGGGTCTGGATCGGCGTCATCTCGCTGTAGCCGAGGGAATCAAGATTGAGGAGCAGCGATTTCTCGAGTGCCAGGGTGGCAAAGGTGGTACGGGGCATTGGCTGTTCTCTTTTTGGGGTTCGTCTGAAGGTGACGATTCCGGGAAAATAAAGAAGCCTCCATCCAGTGTCCAGCAAGGAGAACGGTAAGATGGGGGCTTCAAAGATGACCCGGAAAGTTTATGCCACCCGTAGTTGAAATGCAAGGGGCAAGTTCCTTGGGCTGGCTGGTGGAAGGTTTACACGGTTCCAAGGCTTGGGATGAGATGAGGTCAGTGGCTCTATGAAATAACACTTGCGAGTTTGCAGGGAAGGCGATACCGTTAGAAAGCCTGCGTCCGGTGGTTTGTCAGGGAGTGGAACTTCCCCCAAAGCTTCTCGTAATCGGTCGCCAGCCTCTGCATGGTTTCGGCTGCCAGTCGGCTTCTGGCGATATCCTTTCTGTCGCCAGTCTGCGCTGAAGCCGTACGAGAGCCTTCGGGAAAGCCCCAACAACCCCGCGAGGATCAGCACTGTTCGGAGTTCCGGAACGCATTTGTCTGCACTATCTGACAGGAGTACCACGTGAAGCAGCTGGAAAAAAGAATCGTCGGGCCGGAAACGGTCAAAATGCTTGAACTGGGGCATCCCTGGGTGATCGCTGACAGTTATACGAAACGCTGGCAATCCGGTCATGTCGGACAGCTGGTTGCCTTGACGGATAGTACCGGGCGTTTCCTGGCCACGGCCCTGCTCGATCCGGCCGATCGCATCGTGGCACGGGTGCTGTCGCGCCAACGCATCAGTCTTGATAACTCCTGGCTTACCGGACAGCTGCAGGCAGCCATCGAACTGCGAGGCTGTTATGCCGAGCTTTCTGAAACAAACGCCTACCGACTGGTTAATGCCGAGGGCGACGGCTTGCCCGGCCTGACCGTTGACCGCTACGGTGATTTTCTCATGGTGCAACTCTACTGCGCCGGCTGGCGTCCCTATCTGTCGCTGGTTACCCGGGTCCTGCAGGGGCTGCTCTCGCCGACCGGCATCTACGAAAAGAGCCGACCGCAGAAAACCAGGGAATTGGAGGCGGTCAGCGACAGTAAACGCTACGGTCGCTTGCTAAGCGGTACGGTGGCACCGCCGCAGCTCAAGGTGCGCGAAAACGGCTTGACCTTCCTGGTTAGCCTTGAGCAGGGGCTGAATACCGGGCTGTTTTTCGACCAGCGCTGCAACCGCCGCGACCTCATGGCACGCATGAAAGGGAAGCGCTTTCTGAACCTTTTTGCCTATACCGGCGCTTTTTCCGTGGCTGCTGCCGCTGCCGGGGCAAGCCAGGTGACCAATGTGGATGTCTCCTCCGGCTACACGGACTGGGCCAAAGCCAATTTCAGCTGCAACGGTCTCGATCACAAACGCCACGAGTTCCTGGTGGGTGATTGCCTGGCGGTGCTGGCGGACCTGGCTGGTCGGAAGAAACGCTACGATATCATCCTGATGGATCCGCCTTCCTTCTCCACCACCGGTAAGAGCCGCTTTACCACCCGTGGTGGCACCTCCGAGCTGGTGAGCGCGGCGCTGCCGCTTCTTAGCGATGGCGGGCTGCTGATCACCTCATCCAACCACCAGAAACTGGATGTCGCCGACTACCTCAAGGAGTTGCGGCGCGGCGCGCTCAAAGCGGGTTGCGAACTGCGGGTTATCAGCCTGTCAGGTCAGTCGGAGGATTTTCCCTATCCGGTCACTTTTCCGGAGGGACGATACCTGAAGTATTCCATTAGTGTCAAAGTCCGGTACTAACGGGGTATCTTTGCTGCCCTTTTGCCTGTGCCGATATGCAACACGAGCTTGACGAAGTACTTCTATTGTCGATCAAAATGTCGAGGGGGAAACAATGCTGGTAACCTGTGTGAATTGCAGTCAAGTCGGAAATCTTGCTGACTATAAAATTTCATCAAGCGGCAGTATAATCAAGTGCCAGAATTGCAATGCTACGATCAAGGTGTTCAAGGAAACGTATAAAGAATTTGAGCTCGCGACCGCTCTGTATCGGCACAGGCTTTACGAGCAGGCAAAGATTGCGCTGATTACTCTGGCCTGTGGAGATCCGGCAGATTTTGTTACCGCGAAGGCGAGGTATTTGTTGGGAGAAGTAGCCTATACCATGAAGCAGTATGATGTGGCTGTAGAGGAGTGGAAAACTTTTATTCGCCAGTATCCGGGAATGGAAGAATCCGCAGTGGCCCAGGCAAGAATTGCCATGTTGCAAGAGGTTGCAGGTATTGCGCAAGATTCGTCGTCAACCTCATCTCTGGCCGGCGCGTATCTGAAAAACGGCGATTTCTGGTCCGGATCTGCCAATGCCCATGTGGTAGACCATTCATTCCTCGATCCTCTGCAGACAGCCATTGCCTGGTATGACCGTGCCATCAAGGACGGTTCCGGGACGGCAACAGCGGAAATGGCCTATGCGAGAAAATTGTACGCCTTGCTGGGCTGGGAGAAAGAGAGTCAAGTCGCCGGGAGTCCGACAACGGAATGTTTTGGCCTGAAAAAAGACTGTAATCGTTACGCTGATGAATATGCAGCATATTTGAAGCAATTCCTGGAAACTTTCGCCAGGTTGGAAGCAGACTTTCCGGAAAGTCTCTATCTGCAGGGCTTCAGGCTTGAAATTGCCCAGCTATACTGGATGGCCGGGGACCGGGATAACGCCCGGATCTGGTTGGAAAAAATGGCGGAAGCCGGGTCAGATATTTCCTCACTCATTTTAGCTGCAGCGGAATAGTTTTTAGTGCGCGGCGCGGCTTGTTTATAGGAGAATAATCAGTACGACACCTCCGACGATCACGGTCAGGTTGCAGATCGCGGAAACGGCATGGAGTTTAGAGAACTCGCGACGCTTGGGATGCTCTTTCGGAGTGGTGACAAAGGAGGGGATTTCCTTTTTGATGGCAGCTGCTCGCGGTTCGATGTAAAAGGCCTGGAAAGCGGTCAGAGAGAGCATTATAATCACCAGGGCAAGGATGACCACGAAGTTCCTGCCCCGGATCAGCAGCAGTGAGGCCAGCGCCACGACGCCGCATGCCAGTCCCCATGTAAAATAACCGGGGAATAGGGTGCCGACGATCTTCCCGGCCGTGTCGCGGTCATTGGACTTGAAGATGATCGGCGTCAGGACAAAGGTGAAGAGGGCAGCGCCACCGAGCCAGAGGGAGATGGCCAGGCGGTAAATCAGCGGGATTATCTGCATGAGGTCTCCAGTACCCGGGAGTATTTTCTTGGAACTACTCCAGAAATCTACTCCAAGAAAACAGCCGGGTCAAGTATTGGTGGGAGACACGCAGTTTCTCCGGAAATCTTCTGCAACTAATTTATCCAGCGGACTCGAAAAAAATCCATGATGCATTAGACTGAAAAAAGATTCAAACACTTGGGACGTCAAATCGCTGGATGTGGAGGACGGCAATGAAAAAGGTACCTGTACTGGTAGCCGCCATTATGATGGCGGGAAGTTTTGGGGTGGCTTATGCTGCCAATGTTGAGAGGGGCAAAACTCTTTTTGAAAGTCCGGATCTCGGCGGTGGTACCACCGGGAAAAGCTGTTCGAGCTGTCACGAAGGTGGCGACGGTCTGGGCAGCGACCTGTTCGAGCGGAAAAAATTCAACTTCGGTGGCTCGGACAATATGCGTCTGGTTGACGTGATCAATCTCTGTATTGAAAATCCCCTGGGCGGCAAGGCCATTGATCCCGAGGGCGCGGATATGCAGGATTTGACCGCCTACATGAAAACCCTGGTAAGTAAACCGGAAAAGTGAGCCCGAGCAGGAGGCTCACCTGAACGGCACCTTCAGGGAACCAAGAAACAAGGGAGCACAGTGTAAATCATGAAGAAATTGTTAACCTGGGGAGCGGTCGGTCTATTGACCACTGCACTCCTTGATCCGTTGTTGTATTCGATGCTCGAAAAGCCGATTCCTTGGTTCCGTGACCTGCTCATGGTTGTGGGAGGAGTCGGCTGTTTTTATCTGCTGATAAAATTTCGCCATGAATTGTAAGCAGCAGATTATTCCCTGCGGGACCACTCCCTTCTTGTGTAAACCATTACAGCGGCAGGAATGAAAAAAGGAAGCAATGGTCCGAGTTTCCCTTCAGGATCGATTTGCGGCACAGGCTGCTGTCATCCTGTCCAGTGCTTTTTGGAGCAAAGGGCGAGGACAGCCGAAATTGAGGCGGACGAAACCTGGATCGCCAAAGTCGCTGCCACGCGAAAGGCCGACCCCGGCCTGCTCGAAGAATGCTGTCGGATTATGAAGGCCGCTTTTTCGCGTATCGATCCAGGCCAGGTAGGTTGCTTCCAGGTGATGAGTTGAGAGACCTTTGATGCCGTTGATGGTTCGATGTACCAGGTCGCGATTCCCTCTCAGGTAGTCGAGAAGTTCCCGGTGCCAGTCCGCACAGTCCCGATAGGCGGCGAGCGCAGCAGTGAACCCAAGGGTGTTTACCGACGGCACGATGCCTGCCATTGCCTGGCGAAATCTCCCGCGAAGGCCCGGATCGGGAATCACGGCAAAGGCGCAGCCGAGGCCGGGAATGTTGAAGGTCTTGCTTGGGGCAAGGAGAGTGATGCTGCGGGCCGCGATTTCCGTGGAGAGGCTGGCAATGGGAATGTGTTTTTTCTCTTTGTCCAGTATCAGGCCTGCATGTATCTCGTCGGAGCAGATAAAGAGCCGGTGACGCAGGCACAGTTCGGCTATGGTGGAAAGCTCTTCCCGATTGAATGCGCGTCCTACAGGGTTGTGTGGATTGCAGAAGAGGAAGAGCCGGGTCCTGCCGGTTATGGCCCGTTCCAGGTCGGCATAGTCGAAAACCCAGCGGTCCTTCTCCTCCACGAGATGGGTGGTAACCAGATTGCGCAAGGAGTTGCGCGGCGCGCTAAGGAAGGGTGGATACACCGGAACGGCGCTGAGAATCTCATCTCCATCTTCGCCGACAGACCGGCAGGCCAGATTGAGACCGGTCACCAGGCCGGGCAACCAGACGATCCAGTCTCGCTCGATGCTCCAGGCGTATTCATCCTCGAGATGTGCAATTACCGCCTCCGCCAGTCCTTCCAGCGGGCGCGTGTACCCAAAAACCCCGTGGTCGACCCTTTCCCGTAGGGCATTGATGACCGCTCGGGGTGAACGAAAGTCCATATCGGCCACCCAGAGAGGGATAATATCCCTGCCCCGGTAGCGATCCCATTTCTCACTGGAGGTATTCCTCCGTTCGATGATTTCATCAAATTTGCTGGTGATAGCGTTTCCCCTTATTCTTTTACGCTTTACGCAGATATACAAAAGGCCGGAAGCATCCCGCTTCCAGCCTTTTGTCAATTCTTTTTAACTGTTCCCCGGCTTTGGGGGAAAATTCAGGAAGGACTTTCATCCCGCCCGACATCTTCACTTCTTATAGGATGTGAGATAACGGTCGTGAATCATCGCCTCCTTTCTTGTTCTTCATTTTACCATGTTGGGTAGATACTGGCAAGGGACCGGAGATTAATTTTTGGCTTGTTTCCGGGACACGTCCTGTTCCTCCGAGGTAGTCTGCGAGATTCCGGTGTGGAGCAATAACCTTCGACTTGCCCTGGTGCAGAATTACTATTCAACAATGGCGTATTCTGAACCCCTTTTGATGATGAAACCTTCTTTTTTCAGGCCTGCCAGGATCTTTCCCAAACGTTGCGAATCCTCTTGCAATGACAGAAAAATTTCTTCTTTTCGTGACCGGGGATTTTGAAGAAGAAACTTCAGAATTTTCCCCCGGATTTGCCGATCAGACCCTTCGAATCTACTCTGGCGGGTATGGTGCGCGCTTTTTCTCGAAGGGTTGGCGTGAGTTCGCTTCAGCATCACGCCGTAGTCCATCAGGGCATAGTACCACTCTCTGGGATTACTGCTGTCGAGGGTAGCCTCGATGAGCGGCATGATTTCGCGGTCTTTCACGTCCTGTCGGTCCTGGAAAAAACAATGGATATAGACAGTCCTGATATTGGTTTCGATAAAGACCACCGGTTGATGAAAGGCGAAGGCTGCGATTGCCCCGGCAGTGTAGGAACCGATGCCGGGCAGGGTGCACAGTACTTCCACAGAGTCGGGGATGATACCGTTCCACTCCTGGATGACCATTTTTGCCGTTTCGTGCAGGGCGATGGCCCGGCGGTTGTATCCGAGCCCTTGCCAAATGTGCAGGACCTCCCGAAGAGGTGCACGGGCGAGCGAGGTCAGGTCGGAAAAGGCTGCCAGGAACTCCCGGTATTTGTTGATGGCCCGCTCAACACGGGTCTGCTGGAGCATGATCTCCGACACCAGGATCCGGTAAGGATCTTCGGTTTCGCGCCAGGGCAGGGGGCGGGGGTTCGCTTGGTAGTGGGCGTAGACTTTGCGACGAAACCCCTGGATGTCCTTATTGCTCAGTCTTGTCTGGTTATGTTTGTGCTGATTTGCCACTGGTTTCTTCATTATGGTCTGGTTGTGTCTGATTGTTTCGAGGGGAAACGGTATGTTGTCGTGATGCTGTGGTATGGTTATTATGTATAGCAGGAAATGACGAGGATATACAGTCTCCAGTGATTGGAGTTGTAACCCAACCGTGGTATCCTCTACAAGGATCGTGCGAACTGTTGCCAGGAGAAGTATACATGAAAAGCGAAGTGAGGAGACGTCTGGATCTGGCCCTGGCAGCAGTCTGTGCCAGTTGTCCCCTGTGTCGGCACTCCCGCAGGAAGCCGCATGGATTGGCAAACCGGATTGTACGCAGGGTTGAATTCCGGTTCTGTCCGTTTTGCCGCGCCTATGCCCGCGTGCATGGTTTGTAATCAGCTGAAAGCGCAGATTTTTTCCGTCTGTTCTGTCGGTAAATTCTTTCTGGAGATTGTTTGAAATGATACGGAAAATCGTTTCAGGAGGTCAAACCGGCGTGGACCGGGCGGCCTTGGATGCCGGATTGGAAAGTGGTGTTCCGATTGGGGGTTGGTGTCCGGCCGGCCGCTCTGCGGAGGATGGCGTGATCCCTGAACGGTATCCCCTGGTTGAGCTTGATTCCCCGGATTACGCGGCGCGAACCGAGCAGAATGTCATCGATTCCGATGCTACCCTGGTCCTGAATCTCGGTGTCCTTGCTGACGGCACCTCTTTGACTGTTCAACTGGCACGGAAGCACCGCAAGCCCTGTCTTGTTGTGCCGTTGGATGGGTCCGCGGACCCGGGTGTTGTTGCCGAATGGCTCTACAAGCAAGGAGTGAAGGTGTTGAACATTGCCGGCCCCCGCGAGTCCAAGCGTCCCGGGGTCTATCAAAGTGCGCTAGTGTTCCTGCTGAAACTTCTGCAGAAGGGATAAGCGCACTTTTTTTCAAACATCCGTGGAGGTACTTATGGAATCGGAATACCGGTCTGCAAATGACCTGCTGAATCTGTCGGGCAGTTACTGGAGTACCTGTACTCTGCACGCCGGGGTCAAGCTTGATCTCTTTACGCCCCTGTCGGCCTGTTCCTTCACAGCTTCAAAACTGGCCGAACTGGTTGCCTGTGATGTGCGGGGGCTCTCAACGCTGCTGCATGCCCTGACAGCCATGGGCCTGCTGGAAAGGCAGGATGATTCCTTTACGGCTGCCGACATCGCTGCGGAATTTCTCTCACGAACTTCGCCTCACTATCTTGGACATATCCTCCTTCACCATCACTACCTTATGTATTCCTGGGCTCGATTGGACGAGTCGGTGCGGAGCGGAAGTCCGATCCGTGAACGCTATTCCCATGGGGATGAGAAAGAACTGCGGGAAGCCTTCGAGATGGGCATGTTTGATCTGGCCATGCAGCTTGCACCACGGATTGTGCCCCAGATCGATCTGGGCGGTTGCCGGCGCCTGTTGGACCTTGGCGGGGGACCCGGAACCTATGCCATCCATTTCTGCCAGCACAATCCCGGCCTCTCCGCCATTGTCTTTGATCTTCCCTCGACCCGTCCCTTTGCCGAAAAGACTATTAACCGGTTCAATCTTTCCGACCGGATTGATTTTAAGCAGGGTGATTTCCTTGCTGATTCGCTGGGCGGGCCATTCGATGTCGCCTGGCTTTCGCATATCCTGCATGGTGAGGGAGCTGCGGGATGTGTTGAGGTGTTGGCGAAGGTGAAGGAGGCGCTTGCGCCGGGTGGGATGATTCTGATTCAGGAGTTCATTCTGGATGATTCCCTGGATGGGCCCTTATTCCCGGCCCTCTTTTCCTTGAACATGCTGCTTGGTACCGCGAATGGCCAGGCTTATTCCTGGGGGCAATTGGAAGATATGCTTGCAACAGCAGGTTTCCGTAAGCTGCGGCGCCTGCTCTTGCAGTTGCCCAACGGGGCAGGGGTGATAGCTGCAGTTGCGCCCTGATATCAGGTTTTTTCTGACGGAACCTGGTGAAGGCCGGAACGAAAAAGCCCCGGAGAATTATCTCCGGGGCTTTTTTTTAAGCGGTAAGTCGATCCAGCGCTTCCCGATATTTTTCCGCGGTTTTCCGGACAATTTCTTCCGGGAGCGGCGGGGCGGGGGCCTTTTTATCCCAGTCGAGCGTTTCCAGGTAGTCGCGCAGGAACTGCTTGTCAAAGCTGGGTTGAGAGCATCCCGGACGATAGTCGTCCTTTGGCCAGAAACGGCTGGAATCCGGCGTAAGGCATTCGTCGATAATGATCAACTCTCCGTCGCAGACACCGAACTCGAACTTCGTATCTGCGATGATGATGCCGCGACCAGCGGCAATTTCGCGGGCCTTGCAGTAGATATCGATGGTTGCCTTACGGGCGTTTTCGGCCAGGTCCTTGCCGCACAGTTCCACCATTTTTTCGAAGGGGATGTTTTCGTCGTGGTCGCCGAGCTCCGCTTTGGTGGAAGGGGTGAAGATAGGTTCATCAAGGCGTGAAGATTCAGAGAGCCCGGTTGGCAGGGTTATGCCGCAGACAGCACCGGTTTCCCGGTATTCCTTCCAGCCGGAACCGGCCAGGTAGCCGCGGACGATGCACTCCACCGGCAGCGGACGGGCCTTTTTCACCAGCATGGAACGGCCTTTCAGGGTGTCGGCGTATTTTGCGCATACAGCAGGAAATTCCCTGACATCGGTTGAAATAAGGTGGTTGGGGATGATCTCTTCCATAAGTCGGAACCAGTGGGCGGAAATTTGGGTAAGTACCTCTCCCTTGCCCGGGATTCCCTCGTTCATAATCACGTCAAAGGCGGAGATCCTATCGGTGGTTACGATAAGGAGTGCATTGCCAAGGTCATAAATATCGCGAACCTTGCCGCGTCCAGCCTGCGGCAGGTCGGGAAAATCGGTTGATACTACGATTTTTGTCAAAAGGGCCTCCTATGTGTTGCTGTAAATAGAGCGGGGATGCCAATCGGCATCCCCTTGAATAGTAGTGCGCAGTGATAGTGCAGCGAATTGCTTAGTCGTTCGCCAGGGCCGGATTAATGTCGATCTCGGCCTTTTCCCGAAGGCCCTTCAACCATGCTTCCTGAGCTTCCTGCTGCTTTTTGGGAAGCAGTACCTTACGGATGTTTTCCTTCTCCTGGATGAATCCGCCGCGGTCCGCTTCGATCCGTTTCTTCAGACGGATGGCGTACCAGCGGCCATTCACGTTAAAGGGTGCCGCGGCAACGGGTGCAGCAGAAGTCAGTTTGAATGCGGCTTCCATGGCATCCTTCGACATGCCGATCTGCGGAATTTTCCCATCGCTGGCATAGAGGAAGCTTCCGGTTGTCCGAAGGTTGCCAGGAAGTTGGTTGCTCCGCATTTTCTGCAGGACTTCCTCGGCCTTTTTTCGGGCCAATTCGATGGCTTTCTGGGCAATTACTTTTTTCTTTACTTCAGTCCTTATTTTAGCCAGCGGCGGGACAACGGAAGGGTTTCTCTGTGTCACCTTGAAGAGATAAACCCCTGTAGCCGTTTCCACCGGTCCGCCCAATTCACCCTCTTTCGTGGCAAACGCCTTCTTGATGAGATCCGCTTCTCCAGCCAGCTTTGCCGGTGGGTTCTGCTGGGTAAAGAGGCCGGTTTCGGTAACCGGTGCATCTAGCATGCGGGCGGCTCCGGCCAGATCATTGGCAGACAGGTTTTTATTGAGAGCGATAGCTACCTTTTCATAGGCTTGTCTTATCGCCTTGAACTTGAGGGCGTCCTCTTTTGCACGATCTTTTACCTCTTTGAAGGGCAGGATTCCGCCTTTGCCCTGATAGCGATCGATATTCTTCTGATAGTAGGTCTGGATTTCGTCGTTGCTGACACTGAGTGAAGGCAAAAGCTTGGCCGGACTAACCATCAGGTAATCGATCTTGATTTCTTCCTTGGTCTTGAACTCTTTATCATGCTGCTGTAGGTAGGAGGCCAGTTCCTGGTCAGTCGTCGTGACGTCGTTGCTTACCTCGGCCGGGGAAAAGGAGGCATACTCCAATTCGACTTTGTCATGGGTCTTCTTGAAGTAATCCAGGAGGTCCTGGTCACTGAGGGTTACCTTGTCGGCGATTGCTTTTCCGGCCTTGGCAATGGCAATGTCCTGTCGGACGCTGTTTTCGAAGTTGCTGACCGTGATGTGATTCATTTTCAGCACTTGCTCATAAAGCTTCTTGTTGAAAACGCCGTCTTTCTGGAAATACGGCATCTTGGCAATTGCATCGACCAGTTCTTGATCAGAGACTTTGATTCCCATCCGCTTGGCT
Organism: uncultured delta proteobacterium; assembly: GCA_963748325.1. Classification (GTDB taxonomy): domain Bacteria; phylum Desulfobacterota; class Desulfuromonadia; order Geobacterales; family Geobacteraceae; genus RPRC01. Next base: position 176,726 of record CAVVIJ010000004.1, read on the forward strand.
TCCTGTCGGACAAGCTCAGTGTTGATCAGGTTGTTAAGTGTTGTTTTGCGCAGGTTCAGCAACTTTTCGATTTCGGGAGTGATCGGCTGGCCGTAAATCTGTTGGAGTGAATCTTTGGCGCGTTCATAACTTTTGCGGTATTCCTCGTAGGAGATCTTTTCGCCGTTTACCTTTACCGCATAACTGGAGCTTTTGAGACCTTCTTCGCCTTTTCCCCAAATGAGAAAGATCGTTCCGACAAAAGAGAGTACGATTACGCTGAATACGATCTTTATGATCATTGACTGTTTATACTTTCTCATGATTCCGAGCATTGACTGGGGACTCCTTGTTGGAAAATTATGGAGAAAAATTACTATTTAACCGCCGGCATACTAATATATTCAAGGATCAAAAGCAACTGGAGATTGATCCTATTTTCTTCCTTGCCAGGTCTTGTGGATTTTGTTAGGATTCACCATTCGACTATAACCAGTCATAATTTTCTAAATTTACGATGAAGGGAGCAGAGATGCTCAAGATATTTGATTACATATTCGGCATGTTTTCTAGTGATTTGGCAATTGACCTCGGCACCGCTAATACCCTGGTGTATTTGAAAGGGAAGGGTGTTGTTGTTCGGGAGCCTTCCGTGGTTGCTGTGCAAAAGACCTATGGCGGCCAGCAGAAGGTTCTGGCGGTCGGCATGGAAGCAAAAAAAATGCTTGGACGCACTCCGGGCAGCATCACTGCCATCCGTCCCATGAAAGACGGTGTTATTGCCGATTTCGACATTACCGAGGAAATGCTCCGCTATTTCATTCACAAGGTCCACAACCGTAAAACTCTTGTCCGTCCCCGCATTGTTATCTGTGTGCCTTCCGGCATTACCCAGGTGGAAAAACGTGCGGTTAAGGAATCCGCTGAATCGGCGGGTGCCCGCGAGGTGTACCTGATCGAAGAGCCGATGGCTGCTGCGATCGGCGCCGGGCTTCCGATCACCGAAGCAAGCGGCAATATGATAGTCGACATCGGTGGTGGTACCACCGAAGTGGCGGTAATCTCGCTGGCCGGGATTGTTTATACGAAATCTGTCCGCGTTGGTGGCGACAAGATGGACGAGGCCGTGGTCCAGTACATCAAGCGCAAATACAACCTCCTGATCGGCGAGCGAATGGCCGAGCACATCAAAATCGAGATCGGCGAGGCCTATCCGGGTGATACGGTTCATACCATGGAAGTCAAGGGTCGCGACCTGGTTTCCGGGATTCCCAAGACAACGGAAATTGATTCCAATGAAATAAGGGAAGCACTTTCCGAGCCGGTAAATGCCATTGTCGAGGCGGTACGTATCTGTCTGGAGCGGACGCCTCCGGAACTGGCTGCCGATATCGTGGACAAAGGGATTGTTCTCGCGGGTGGTGGTGCCCTGTTACGCAACCTTGATCTCCTGCTTCGTGAAGAGACCGGTTTGCCCGTGGTGATTGCCGAAGACCCGCTATCCTGTGTTGTGCTGGGTTCCGGCAAGGTGCTTGATGAACTCAATCTGCTTCGTCGGGTGGCAATCAATTCCTGATTCACCGTGTAAGGAGTTTTCTCCATCTTCGGGCTGATCGTTTCGTCATGACCAATCCCTTTTGTTCATCTCAGGCACGGAAATCTACCTACCTGCTGCCGAATTATCTATCTGACTATCTTTGGAGTTCATGCCTCCGCTTGCGGAGGCCCCTGTCCCGCCTTCCCGGAACACGTGCATGAGCAGTGCTGGAACCGATATCATCATACCCGTTTGGAACAATCCGACGGAGACACGCGAATGCCTTGCAGCTCTTGTGGAGCATTCCACTGATTTCCGTTTGATTCTCCTGTACATCGGCAGCGATCAGGCAACCGAGCAGCTTCTTCAGGAGTTTGCCGAGTTTCTGGATACCCGGGCCTTGTTGTTGCGCAGTGAAAATGCCCTCGGGTTCGTTGCCACGGCCAATCGCGGACTTGCACGGGCCGAGGCACCCCTGGTTGTTGTGATGCGTTCCTGTTCCCGTGTCACGGCCGGTTGGCTGGAACCCTTGCGTGAAGCAGCACTTCGGCCGGACGCGGGAATTCTCGTCCCTGACCTCGAGCCGGTCGGTTCTGCAGCATCTGCGGTAAAAGCATCGAAACGTCGTGCCAATGAGATACACCATGGCTCATTTTCGGCCCTCGGTTTGACGCGCGCACTCTACCATGCCATCGGCGGTTTTGATGAAGGTCTCGACGGCGATCTCTGGTGCCTGAAGGATTACACACGTCGCGCCGACCGGTCAGGATTCAGAACCCTTTGTCTTGGCGGACCTCCGATTCTCTATCGGGAAATAATCACCTATGGGTCCCTTGAGCGTCGGGAAAAAATTCTCCGGGAAAGCATTGCTACCTATGTAGATCGCTGGGGAGAGGAGCGGGTCTTTAGTGCCTTTTTCACTGCCGGAATCGACCGGGAACAGCTCGGCAAGGCGTTCGCCGCCATGCTGTCTGCCGCCCGCAGCGGACACAGCGTCTTTGTCTTCGCGCCCCCATCCGTCTTTCGTACAATCCAGTCTGCATCATTTCATCTGCTCCATGACGCAATTGTGGTCAAAAAGCTTTCCCGGATCCTTCCCCGCCGTGCCTGTCGTATCGCCCTTGCCCAACTCCGCGACCGCTATCGTGACGTTGTCGTACTGACCGGGATGGATTGTTTCCTTGACTACGAAGGTGAAAAACGGTGTACGATAGCCGAGCTTGAAAAGAGTATTTCCACTGTGGAGGTTTGAATGAAGGATAAAATAAAAGCTGCGTTCCTTTCGCATCGTGAGGTAATGGAGGCCCTTGAACGGGAACTTGGCCCGAAGATGATGCTGGTTACGGACCTGCTCGTGGATACCTTTCGGCATGGGAAAAAACTCCTGGTTATGGGAAACGGAGGCTCTGCCGCCGATGCTCAGCACCTGGCCGGAGAGATTGTGGGCCGTTTTCGCCTTGAGCGTCGCGGGCTGCCGGCCATCGCCTTGAGCACCGACACATCGATCCTGACCGCGGTGGGCAACGACTACGGCTTTGACGCAATCTTCAGCCGTCAGGTGGAGGCCCTGGCTCAGGAAGGAGATTTGGTGATCGGTATATCCACCAGCGGTTCATCAGCGAATGTGTTTTCCGCCCTGCGTCTTGCCAGCGAAAAGGGCTGCCGTACCGTGGGCCTGCTCGGAAAGGACGGCGGAACAATCCGGAACCTGGTGGATATCGATCTAACGGTTCCAGGTCACGATACGCCGCGAATTCAGGAGGGGCACATCACCATTATTCATATTCTCTGCGAGCTGGTGGAAGATGCGCTTTTCGGGGAGCAAGACCATGAAATATAAACCGTTGGATCTGTCCGGGGTTACGACCTATCCGCTTGCCGAGCGATCCAACAAGGTCGTCATGAAAAGGGATGGCGCTGCCGGGGTCAGGGTGGGAATGTCGGTGGATGAGCTGCTCCGTTCGATGCCGCTCCAGCTCGGCTCGCAAAACCTCCTGGCGGTTATAGACGCCGTGGTTGCCGCTCGTGCCGCGGGAAAGCCGGTGGTCATGGCCATGGGCGGACATGTGATCAAGTGCGGTCTGCAGCCGGTGCTGAAGAACCTGGTGGAGGCAGGTGCCATTACCGCATTTGCCGTGAACGGTTCGGTTGCCATTCACGATTATGAGCTGTCACTGATCGGTGAAACCAGCGAGGACGTGGGCAAGGTACTGCACTGCGGTCTGTTCGGCATGGCGGAAGAGACCGGGCGGGATATCAATCGTGCCCTGCGTGAAGGCGTGGCCCGCGGGATCGGCTTCGGCGAAGCGGTTGGCCAGTTTATCCTCGATAACGGCAATCCCCATAAGGACTGGAGTCTGTTGGCCACCTGCCGGGAATACGATATCCCCCTTACCGTCCATGTTGCCATCGGTACCGATATCGTCCACCAGCATCCGAGCGCTGACGGGGCGGTGATCGGCCAGGCCTCCTATACCGATTTCCGAATCTTCGCCTCGGTTATTTCCGAGTTGGGCGACGGCGGAGTGTATCTCAATGTGGGGAGCGCAGTGCTCCTTCCGGAGGTCTTTCTCAAGGCTCTCTCCATCGTCCAGAACCTTGGTTATCACGTGGATAATTTTACCACGGCGAATTTCGACATGCAGCAGCATTACCGGCCGCTGCAGAATGTCGTAAAGAGGCCCACCTCCGGTGCCGGGCGCGGCTATACCATAACCGGCCACCATGAAATTATGATTCCCCTTCTGGCTGCGGGCATTCTGGACCGGATGGGAAGCGCAGCATCTAGAGGAGAATAAAAGACATGCCCATGGATCGCAAAGACGTCGAATCGATATTCATGCGGGTCCAGGGTCTCCGAGCCCTGGTGGTTGGCGACCTGATGCTTGACGAGTACCTGTGGGGCAAGGCCGAGCGTATTTCCCCAGAGGCCCCGGTGCAGGTGGTGGATGTGCGTCGCGAGGATATGAGGCTTGGCGGCGCCGGAAACGTGGTGAACAATCTTGTTGCTTTTGGTGCGGGCGTTTCCATCTGCAGCGTGATCGGCGGCGATGAGAATGGTACGCTTCTTCGTCATGCTTTTACCGGTAAGGGTGTGGATGTGGCAGGTGTCTTCGAAGATCCGATGCGCATGACCAGCAAGAAGACCCGGGTGCTTGCTGCCAATCAGCAGATTGTCCGGATCGATCGGGAAACACGGGAAGATATTTCTCCCGAGTCTGAGGAAAAGATCCTGGCATACGTGAGCAACCGACAGAATGTCTGGGACCTGATCCTGATTTCCGATTACGGCAAGGGGTTGCTTACTCCCCGGGTACTTTCCGGTGTCATTGCTTCAGCACGGGAACGGGGAATTCCGGTTGTTGTCGATCCAAAAGGGACCGATTACCTCAAGTACCGGGGTGCCACGATTATTACGCCGAACCGCAGAGAGGCAGAGGTTGCCTCGCGCGTTGCGATCACGGACGCCGGAAGTCTCCGCCGGGCCGCGGATGGTCTGCTTGCCGAGGGCGACTACCATGCCTTGCTGATCACGCGTAGTTCCGAGGGGATGTCGCTTTTTCTGCATGGTGGCGAAGAGGTCCATATTCCGACGGTTGCGCGAGAGGTATACGATGTTACCGGTGCCGGGGATACGGTAGTGGCGACCTTCGGGGTCGCTCTGGCCTGCGGTCTTACCTTCGAACTGGCGGCACGCCTGGCCAATGTTGCGGCAGGGATCGTGGTCGGTAAGGTTGGGACTTCGACGGTTTCTCCCGAAGAGATCATCGGTTCCGTCAGCCACGAACATCAGGACAGCGATATCAAGATCAAAAATCTGGACGCGCTCGCCGCCTGTATCGAGGAAGAAAAAAGAAAAGGGAAGCGGATTGCCTTCACCAACGGCTGTTTCGACCTGTTGCATGTGGGGCATGTCAAGTATCTGCAGAAGGCGAGAACCTGCGGCGATCTCCTGATTCTCGGCCTGAACAGCGATGCGTCCATTCGACGGCTCAAGGGGGAAAAACGACCCCTGATCGGTCAGAACGAAAGGGCCCACATCCTTGCGGCCCTCGACTGCATCGACTATGTGGTGATCTTCGATGAGGATACCCCCATCAAACTGCTCGAAACCCTGCGTCCACATGTGCTGGTCAAGGGTGCGGATTATACCCCTGACCGGGTTGTCGGAAAGGACCTGGTGGAATCATATGGTGGCAGAGTCGAGCTGGTGGAGTTCGTGGACGGAAAGTCCACAACTAATATCATCGAGAAAATTCTCCAGAGTTACAGCTGACGGGAATAAAGACGTAGGGGTGCCACTTGCCGCGCCCGATCTATGTGAAACCGGGCGCAGCAAGCAGCGTCCCTACAGGAGCAATGCCAGTTCATGCACGCGGACCATGCCCTAGAACCTATAAATCGAGCCGTGTTCCTCGACCGGGACGGGGTTATCAATGTCGAGAAAGGCTATCTTCACCGGAGCGAGGACTTCGAGTTTTTGCCCGGCGTGCCCCAGGCCCTGCATCTTCTGAAAGAGGCCGGTTTTCTGCTTGTTGTGGTGACTAACCAGTCCGGCGTCGCACGGGGCTACTACCCGCTTGAGGACGTTTATGAGCTTCATCGTCACCTGCAGCGTGAGCTGGCAGCGACTGGTGTTGCCATCGACCGTTTCTATATCTGCCCCCACCATCCCGATCACGGACCGGGAAGTCAACCGGAGGAATGTTCCTGTCGCAAACCGCTGCCCGGCATGATAGAGAAGGCGCTTTCCGATTTTCAGATTGATCCGGCTCGTTGCTACCTGGTCGGAGACAAACTGAGCGATATTGAGGCCGGGCGCGCCGCCGGCTGCCGTTGCCTGCTGGTCAGGACCGGCCATGGCTCCGTATCCGAAAAAGGTGCCCCGAAGGAGCTGACAATCGTTGACGACCTCCCGGCCGCTGCCCGGTTTATTCTCGACGAGGATTTCCACGGGAAATGACCTGTGTCGTTGCCTCTTCCATAAGAGCGATCCCTGGCCTGCCAAGATAATAATTTGACGGTTTTTCTGTCCCTGTGATAAAAAATAAGGGAATTTAAAATTCTGCAGTACTATGAACACCCTGAAGGTGGTCTCGATCATGGCGATAAATAAAGGCATTATTCTCGCGGGAGGCGCCGGCAGCCGGCTCTACCCGTTGACCCTCGTTGCCAGCAAGCAGCTGCAGCCGGTTTATGACAAGCCGATGATCTATTACCCCCTGGCTACGCTTATGATGGCGGGGCTTCGGGATATCCTGATCATCTCTACGCCACAGGACACGCCGCGATTCGAATCTCTGCTTGGAGACGGTTCCCGTTGGGGAATACGGATCAGTTACAAGGTTCAGCCGGAGCCGAAAGGAATCGCCCAGGCCTTCCTCGTCGGCGAGGAATTTATCGGCGATGATGCGGTCTGCCTGATTCTCGGTGACAATATCTTCTACGGCAAGATGGATCTCGACAAGGCTGTGGCGGAGTTCGAAAGCGGCGCGAAGATTTTCGGCTACTATGTTCAGGATCCCGAACGGTACGGTGTTGTCGAGTTCGATGAGACCGGGCAGGCGATCGGCATCGAGGAGAAACCGGTGAAGCCGAAGACGCATTATGCTGTGCCGGGACTCTATCTCTACGATAACAAGGTAGTGGAAATTGCCAAGACGATGCGTCCTTCCGCCCGGGGTGAGCTGGAAATTACCGATCTGAACCTTGACTACCTGCGGCGCGGAGAGTTGCGGGTGGAGAAGTTGGGCCGCGGAATTGCCTGGCTCGATACCGGCACGCACCAGAGTCTGCTTGAGGCCAGTCATTTTATCGGTACCCTTGAGGCACGCCAGGGGTTGAAAATTGCCTGTTTGGAAGAGATTTCCTTCCGGCTCGGGTTCATCGATGCAGCAGGAATGGAAAAGGCGATTGCCGAGACACCCAAATCAGGGTATCGTGATTATCTAACCCGGGTCTTTATGGAAGTAGTCTACAAGGAGGTGTAAGGTGACGAAGTCGGCAGTGACTTTCAAGCCAGGTAAGATTCATGACATTATAGCGAAGCCCCTGACGAAGTTCCTGGATGACAGGGGCTGGCTTTTGGAGCTGTTTCGACACGACGAACTCGAGGGGCAGATGATGCCGGTAATGTCTTACCTGTCCATGACAAAGCCGGGGGTTGCCCGCGGTCCCCATGAGCATCGGGAGCAGACGGATTATTTTTGTTTTCTCGGTCCTTCAAATTTCAAAATTTATCTTTGGGACGCTCGTCCCGATTCGCCGACCTTCGGCGTTAGCCACTGTTTCTACGCTGGACAGGATTCTCCCCGGATGGTGATCGTTCCGCCCGGGGTGGTGCATGCATACAAGAATGTCGGCACAGAAAACGGACTGGTGTTCAACGCTCCTGACCAGCTCTATGCAGGAGAAGGCAAGCAGGGTCCTGTTGATGAAATTCGCCACGAAGAAGCCGAAGGATCGCCGTTTTTTCTGCACTGATTTTGCAGATTCCCGAAGGAGTCAACGAAATGAGGGGGAGGGGATGATTCGCCTCCCTTCGCTGTTTTCGAATCATGCTCACTTTATTTGGAAAATATAAAATTCGGATAGTTATCGGGATTGCCTTGCTGGCGGCGCTGCTGTTCTACTCGCTTCAGCTGCGGCAGAAGGAGCACACGACCGCCTTTGAACGGGCAGTTCTTACGGTGTCGGCTCCTGTCGGCGCGCTCGTTTTTCGGGTGAACGACTTTTTTGCCGGGATCTGGAATAACTATATTTCTCTGGTCAACGTTCGTAAGGAAAACGATCGTTTGCGGGAAACTGTCAAACAGTTGAATACCAGGGTAATTCAGAGCCATGAGGCGGTTCTTGATAACGAGCGCCTGCAGAAGTTACTGAACCTGCGCAATTCCCTGCATGTGCCCTCCATTGCGGCACGGGTTATCGGTGAGGATGTAACTCCTTGGTTCAGAACCATAATTATTGACCGTGGTTCCGTTGACGGGGTGCGGGAAGGAATGCCGGTCGTTGCTTCGGGCGGTGTTGTCGGCCGTGTTGTCCGCGTTGCTTCCACGAGTTCCCGACTGCTCCTGTTAACGGATAATGCCAGTGCCATTGCCGCCACCGTACAACGATCCCGGGCGCGAGGTGTCGTGAAGGGGAAAAGCGGCCAGCTCTGTTCGCTGGAATTTTCCCAGCGGGGTGAAGACGTCAAGGTGGGGGATGTGATTGTCACATCCGGAATCGGAGGGGTGTTTCCGCATGCTCTGCCGCTGGGAGAAGTTACCATGGTGAAAAAAGGCGAGTACGGCATCTTTCAAACTGTGGAACTGAGGCCTTTCGTTTCCATGTCACATCTTGAAGAGGTTCTGGTACTTCTTCGTTAGCCGCATACGCTCCAAGAAAAACAGAGCAGGCATTTCTCTGAACGGGTCAGTCACCTAACATTATGCTCAAGTATCTTAATATTCTCGTCCTCGTCATTATCGGGGTTATTTTTCAGGTAAACATTTTCCCCGCATACCTGGCGGATCCCTTCAAGCCGAATGTGCTTCTCATATTTGTCGTATACTTCGGATTCCGCGCCGGGTTGCGCTTCGGGGCGCCCTGTTCCTTCCTGCTTGGGCTCGTCCAGGATTCTTTCAGCGGCATTTACTTCGGCCTGAATGCATTCTCCTTCCTGCTTATTTTTACGCTCTACCACGAGGTGGCTGCCCGACTGTACACCGGCAGTAAAACCCTGTTGGTTCTCGGTACGGGACTGGCAGTTGTGTTAAACGCCAGTATCCAATTTCTGCTTCTCCTGCTTTTTTCATCCTCTGATGGAGCATTTTCCTCGATTTTCGGGACGGTTCTTCCCCAAGTACTGGCAACAGCGCTTGTTTCGGTAGGTGCCGTCATCCTGTTTCCCCATGCCGGCAGGGAGGAGTTCCCATGAGGGGCCAGCGCTTTATCCGCGAGGTCCGGGATACTTCCCGCCGTTTTTTCGTGCTGACCATCGCTGTTTCAGTGTTGTTTTTTGTCCTGCTGATGCGGCTTTGGTACCTGCAGATCGTCAAGACCGAGGATTTTCAGAATCTGTCGGAAAATAACCGTTTGCGTCTTGTGCCTGTTGCGGCCTCTCGGGGGACAATTCTCGATCGGACCGGAAAAATTCTGGTGGATAATCGTCCGTCCTTCAGCATTGCCGTGATTCCTCAGGAAGTAACTGATAAGGATGGGCTTCTGAAGAGTCTCTCCAAACTTGTGGGGATCAATGAAGCCGACTTGAGGGAGAAGTGGGATAAGGCCAAGAAAGGGAAGCGTTACCAGCCGATTATTCTGGCTTCGAATATTACCCGCGATCAGCTTGAAATTCTGGAGGAGAACCGCTATTTTCTGCCCGGCCTGGATGTAGAGATGCACCCGATCCGCGCCTACCCGTACGGTCTGCTTGGTGCACATCTGTTCGGACACCTGGGCGAAATTTCCGAACAGGAAATGAGTAGTGACCGCTTCAAGGAGTACAACCCCGGCGATTATGTCGGTAAAAGCGGCATCGAACGAAACTGGGAAAAGGAGCTACACGGGGCCGATGGCGGGCGTCAAATCGAGGTTGATGCCATGGGCAGATTCCTGCGGACCGTCAGCGAGCGGAATCCGACCCCCGGTGACAGTCTTGAACTCACCGTTGATCTTGATCTGCAGAAAGCAGCCGAGTCCGCCTTTGGTGAACAGGCCGGAGCGGCGGTCGCGCTGGATGTGAATAGCGGCGAGGTGCTTGCCTTTGTCAGCAGCCCTTCTTTCGATCCTGCTCTTTTTGCCGGAAGAATGCCTGCCGCGACATGGAACAAATACCTCCACGATAAGCGTCATCCCCTTGAAAACAAAGCCCTGACCGGCCAGTATCCTCCCGGTTCGACCTTCAAGATAATTACGGCAATTGCCGGTCTGGAGGAAGGTTTGATCGACGAGAGCACTACCTTTACCTGCACAGGTTCCTACAAGTATGGCAACAGGTCCTTCCGTTGCTGGAAGAGGAGTGGTCATGGGGTGGTCAACCTGAGAAAAGCGCTACGCGAGTCGTGCGATGTCTATTTCTACCACCTTGGCGAACAGCTTGGTGTGGACAAGATTGCTCACTATGCAAAAATGTTTGGCTTCGGCGCGCCGGTCGGGGTCGGACTCGAGAACGAAAAAGCGGGACTGATTCCCACAGCCGCCTGGAAGCTGAAGAGATACGGGAAAAAATGGCTCGGTGGCGAAACCCTCTCCGTGGCCATCGGACAGGGATATGTGCTGGCAACACCACTCCAGCTTGCCGAGATGACCGCCGAGGTTGCCAATGAAGGGATTTTCTACGCTCCCCACCTGGTGAAGAAAGTTGTGAGCCCCACAGGGAAGGTGCTGCAGGAATTCAAACCAACCGTTGTCAGGAAGCTGGATATAAAGGCATCGACGTGGCGTGCTGTAAAGAAAGGCCTCTTTGCGGTGGTCAACGAGCCCGGTGGTACCGGTGCGGTTGCCCGGCTCGTTGAAGTGAAGGTGGCCGGAAAAACCGGCACCTCCCAGGTCGTGAAACTACGAGACCGCCGGGGAGGAATTCCCTACCAGTATCGTGATCACGCTCTCTTTGTGGCTTTTGCTCCCTATGACAATCCGGAGATTGCCGTTGCCGTTGTCGTGGAGCATGGCGAACATGGCGGGTCAGCCGCAGCACCGATTGCCGCCAAGATCTTGCGTGCCTACTTCGAGGGGAAAGGTGTCATAAAGAAGCCGGTGCCTCAGAAAAGCTATTCCTCCGCAGCATCTCAGAATGTTTCCCCGCAGCTTGAGTCAGGTGGGCCGGTTTCAGAGGAGCAGAGCGGTAATGATTGATCGCAGACTCTTTACCAACTTTGATTGGGGCTTCCTCTTGCTGGTCCTGCTGATTGCCGGAATCGGCGTGATGAATATCGCCAGTGCGACCGCCTCCTATACCATGCAGGACACCTCCTATGCCCTAAAGCAGGTATACTGGATACTGATCGGTTTGTTCATTGTCATTCAGGTCTGCAGTATCGATTATCATCTTTTCGAGGATGTCGCCTACTGGCTATACGGGGGGATTATCCTCCTGTTGCTCGTGGTGTTGTTCATGGGGAAGACTTCCATGGGCGCAACACGTTGGCTGCATCTCGGTTTTATCAGCTTTCAACCGTCGGAGTTGATGAAGATCGTCATTATCATGGTCTTTGCCAGCTATCTGGCCAATTTCCCGGGACCGGGCGGACTGTCTCTAAAGGATCTCATGAAGCCCTTTTTGCTCTTGGGTGTGCCAGCGGTTCTTATCATGAAACAGCCGGATCTGGGTACGGCAATGCTGGTAGTTCTGATCGCTTTTTCGATGATTCTCTATGCCGGGGTTCGTTTTCGGGCGATAGTATCCCTGCTGCTGGCAGCACTACCCACGGTGTTTCTTGGCTGGCACTACTACCTGCGGGATTATCAGAAAGAACGGCTTCTGAATTTCCTTTCCCCCGAGAGGGACCCGCTCGGAAGTGGCTACCATATTATCCAGAGCAAGATCGCGGTCGGATCAGGGGGCTTGACCGGAAAGGGCTTCATGCAGGGAACACAGACACAGCTCCGCTTTCTCCCTGAACAGCACACGGATTTTGCCTTTTCGGTTTTTTCCGAGGAGTGGGGGTTCCTCGGCTGTCTGGTTGTGCTGCTGCTCTACTTTTTTCTGATTCTCTGGGGGCTCAATATCGCCCGAAAGTGCAATGATCAATTTGGCAGACTTATGGCGGTGGGGGTGACGGCCATGCTTTTCTGGCATATCGTCATCAATATCGGTATGGTGATCGGACTCTTCCCGGTTGTTGGCGTGCCGCTGCCACTCTTTTCCTATGGTGGGACGTCCATGATTACCTCCATGATAGGTTTCGGAATTCTGCTGAATATTCGGATGCGAAGATTCATGTTCTGACCTCTGACGGAATTCTTTGCCATACTCCATGATAAGAAACGGTGCTGATGATGCGTGAGCCGCTGATCATTGTAGGGGCCGGGCCGGCTGGAATTACCGCGGCAATTGTGCTGCGGCGTCATGGAATTCCGGTAAGGATCTACGAAAAGTATCCTGATGCCGGGTATCGGCTTCATGGTGATTTTCAGGGTTTCGAGAACTGGAGCTCCGAGAAAGATGTTACCCAGTTGCTGCAGGAGATCGGCATTGATATCAATTTCCTCTATGTGCCGTATTTCGGCGGGACCATCCACGCACCTGGAATCGCAGCGCGAAAGGCGTCATCCGGACGACCGATTTTCTACCTGGTGAAGCGGGGAGCCATGCCCGGATCGCTCGATTTCGGGTTGCGTGAGCAGGCCGAGGCGCTGGGGGTTGACTTCGTCTTTAACCATCGCGTCAACGATCTGGAAAAAACCGCGATTGTCGGTACCGGGCCGACCGGGGTGGATGCCGTTGCGCTTGGCATGACCTTCGAGACATCGCGTGAGGATATGGCAGTCGTTGCCTTCAATGACTCATTTGCCCGTCGCGGGTATGCCTATTTGCTGGTACATCAGGGCTGCGGTACCATGGCGAGCGTCCACTACGGCGACTATGGTGCTCAAAAAGAGGCTTTCGGCCGCATGGTCGAGTTCTTCACCGGTCAAATTAATCTGGATGTCCGCAACGAGAACCGTTTTTCCGGGTATGCCTCATTTTTCCTCAGGAACTCCCAGATTCATAATAAAAGACTGTACGTGGGAGAATCGGCCGGTTTTCAGGACTACCTGTGGGGTTTCGGAATGCGCTATGCAATTCTTTCCGGATTTCTTGCGGCCCGCAGCATCATTGAGGGAACTGATTATGATCAGCTGTGGCGGAGGGAGTTGAAGCTTATGCTGGAGACCTCTCTTGTCAATCGCTATCTGGTCGAGTTTTTCGGCGACTGTGCCTACCGTTTTCTGGCTCGACAGGTAAGTGTCGGCGATCCCTGCACCTTTCTCCGCCGCCATTACAATTATTCATTCGGCAAGCACTTGATTCTTCCCCTGGCGAAAAGGGCCTTTAAAGATCGCTTTCAACTCGGCCGGGTGTTGCCGCAGTGCGAGGGGTGAACTCGAAAGTTGCCTCGAACATTCCAGTTTTTACCAGCCCAATGTAAATATCAGCCTGCAGCCGACTCCACGTTTCAACCCCTCACTTTCAAGTAACCTTTTGCTCGTCTCACAGATCCTCCTTACAGATGACACCGGAACACCGCCTATGCCGGTCCCGGTCGATGTCTGTTCCGGGTACAGTGCGGAACGAGATCTCGTTCAGCATGTACCGGATGTCTCGTTGGTTAATCTCAAATTTCGAAATATTCTATTAAAGATAATGGTAGGAGTACCGAAAAGTTTTCAATGAAATTCTTTGATTCCAGCTGCGGGAGGTAGTACATGAAGGTCAGAACAAAAATCATTTTAGTAAATGTGGTAATCATGGTTGTAACTATTGCCACGATTACCGGAATTTGTCTGTACGAATTCCGTCTGGAGTTGCAGGCTCAGGCAATGATTTCGCAGTCGAACCGCCTGAAAACCTTTTGGGAGTTGCTCCGGCAGCAGGGAAACGAATTCAGGATCGTCGATGGAAAACTCCTGGTTGGCGACCATGTGATTAACGGTGATGCCACCTTGCCTGATCGTCTGAAGGAGTTGTGTGGAGGGACCGCGACAATCTTCATGGGCGATGAAAGGGTGTCAACCAATGTCTTGAAAGCTGATGGCACTCGGGCTGTCGGCACCCGGCTCAAGGGACCTGCCTATGATGCAGTCATAACAAAAGGTGTACCTTTCAGAGGGGAGGCTAAGATTCTCGGAATCCCGTATTTTACAGCGTATGATCCGATCAAGGATTCCCATGGCAATACCATTGGTGTCTTGTATGTCGGTGTCCAGACAAAGGAATTTTTCAGTCACTATGACAAGCTCAAGTTGCTGATTATCGGCCTGGCGGCAGCCCTGCTTTGTGTGGCATTTTTTGTGAGCCGCTTCTTTATCATCAGGCTTTTCGCTCCGGTGATACGTATGAGCGAGGTGCTGGTAACCGCCCAGCGTGATGATGACCTTTCCCAACGACTCGACTATCTGAAAAAAGACGAGGTGGGGGAAATGTGCCGTGCCTTTAACGGCTTCCTGGATAAGCTTGCCGATATTCTCGGGACCATATCTCTTTCCGCGGAAAAACTGACAGTATCCGGCGGGACGCTCCTTTCCAGGTCCGAGCTGATGGCCGGTAATGCCGAAGAAGTGGCTGGTCAGACGGCAACCGTGGCGGTGGCAAGCGAGGAAATGGCGGTAACATCCAATGACGTGGCCCAGAACTGTGCACTGGCCGCTGACGGCTCCCATCGTGCCAGTGAAACGGCATTATCCGGATCGTCAGTGGTACAGGAAACCATAGCGGTGATGAACAGCATTGCGATGCGAGTCAGGGAATCCGCCGGAACGGTGGAAAACCTCGGTGCCCAGTCGGATCAGATTGGAGAAATTGTTGGGACAATCGAAGATATCGCCGATCAGACAAACCTGCTTGCACTCAATGCCGCCATTGAGGCTGCCCGTGCCGGGGAACAGGGCCGCGGCTTCGCGGTAGTCGCTGATGAAGTCCGGGCTCTGGCCGAACGGACCACCAAGGCCACCAAAGAGATCGGCGCAATGATCAAATCCATTCAGCAGCAGACTCGGGAAGCTGTCTCTTCCATGGAAGAGGGGGTCAACGAGGTGGACCGCGGCACTGCCGAGGCAGCGAAATCGGGAGATGCCCTGGAGGAAATTCTGGAGCAGATCAACGCGGTGAGCATGCAGGTGAACCAGATCGCAACGGCAACCGAGGAGCAGACCGGCACCACCAACGAAATCAGCAGCAACATCCAGACAATTACCGAGGTGGTTCGGGGAACAGCTGAAGTTGCCAAGGATTCGGCTTCTGCGGCCGGCGAGTTGAGCAAATTGGCAGAAGAACTGAAAGGGGTTGTCGGAAAGTTCAAGCTTGTGGCCTGATTGTTCCTGGTTCCAAGGTTTTCCCAGGGAGCATCACGGTATTTCCGTTGATAGCTCCCTTTTTTATCGGTAGTTGTCTGGCATTTGAAGAATTGTACCGGTCGGGCAAATCAGGCAAAGGTCTTTATCATCCAACCGGCTATGCTTTTCTGAGAGAAACTGGGTGGCAGGTCATTTCTCGGGAACCAGGCGGCATCTTCCAGTTCTTCCCGGTCGACGACGATCTCACCCTCGGCAAATTCGGCGGTAAAGCCGGCCATGAGCTGGCCGGGGAAGGGCCAGCACTGGCTTCCCACGTACTGCAGGTTATGGATCCTGATGCCGGTTTCTTCTTCAACCTCCCGTCGCGCACATTCCTCCAGAGACTCTCCGAAATCACAGAAACCGGAAGGAAGACTGTAGTAGCCGGGGGGCCATTCTGCCTTGCGGATCAGGAGGATCTCTTCCTGGCGGCTGACAAGCACAAGGGAGCAGGGATGGATTGCGGGGAAATGCTGATAAGCACAGGAGCGGCAGCTCTTGCCCCAGGTGCCGGGGATCGGGCTCGTGTCACCGCCGCAACGAGGGCACACGGCACTCTTTCTCTGCCAGGAGATTATCTGCTGTGCTCGTCCGACAAGGCTCATTAGGTTGTCCGGAAGCTTTTCCTGGAAGAATGTCAGGAGCAACGGTTCTGCGAGGCAATAGTCCGGAATCGTGATTCCGGATGCGACTTCCAGGATGTGCACCGGTGTGCCCTGCCAAAGGCCGATATAGAGCGATTCGGTATGGTTGCCGGCCCAGCTGGGAAACTCTCCTGCAAGCAGCGAGGGGAATCCTTCACGCGTGTCGAGCACCAGGGAGTCGCCGTGCATCACGATCCACAAGCCGGACTCTCCCGGGTCGCCATCTCCCGGATGAGCCGGTATGAAATCATCACCCAGCGCCGAACTGTTGAATGGCAACAGGGATGCCTCGGGATATGTCACGTCTTGCCCCCTTTCTAAATTGACACTGTTTAACAGGTTGTTGAAAAACGTCGCGAGGAGGCCGGAATGTACTGCGCAAGCGAGCGGCAACACCGCAGGGTAGCCCCAACAGTAGTTTTTCAACAACCTGTCAGTGACCCGCTTGGTTTCCCCACAATTCTTTGAGCCGGTTGTCCCTTCCGCAGGAATATCGGTAGTATTTGTAGCGGATCGGATTTTTTCGGTAATACTCCTGGTGATACTCCTCTGCCGGGTAGAAGGTGCTTGCCGGGGTGATTTCGGTGGCAATCGGTTCGGAAAATCTTTTTGATTTCACCAGGGCTTCTTTTGACTCCATTGCCAGCTTTTTCTGCGTTTCGTCATGATAGAAAATTGCTGTGCGGTATTGGTTGCCCGAGTCGCAGAACTGTCGATTTACGGCGACCGGGTCGATATTGTGCCAGAAAACCTGCAGTAGCTGAGAATAGCTTATCTTTGCCGGGTCAAAAATGATCTGAACCGATTCTGCATGTCCGGTCCCCCCTGCGGATACCTCTTCGTAACTTGGATTCTTGGTCTTGCCTCCCGTATAGCCGGCTGTTGTGGAGATAACCCCGGTCAGTTTGTCGAAGGGGGGCTGCATGCACCAGAAGCATCCCCCTGCAAAAGTTGCCGTTTCCAGACCAGGTACCTTTGTGGGAGGTGTCTGTGGTCGATCACCAGTTCTCGGGAAAATAGTAAGGCCGAAAAAGATGAGCAGGAGTGCAGCTACAGTCAGGAGCAGAGGCTTCCAGAATTTTTTCATGACGGTATTCTCCTGGGACTAGGCGGGTTTTCATGCCAGCCCGAAATGGGGTACAGTCGGTTTGGGCAGGACTCTGATGGCTTCATTTTTTGCCTTGTAGATTGCGGCAATCTCAATAATTGCCGTTGTAACCATGGCCGCCACCGAAAACCTGTCGATGTTTCCTCCCGCACCAAGAAACTGGCTGTAATGATACAGTATAGAGCCATCCGGTTGCACGACGATCCTTCCGACTTTCAATTTCGTGCTCTGGTAGTGCATGAAGAACGAGCTGATTTGCTGGAACAGTTCTTCGCTGAATTCAACGGCCATTACGGCAACGGTGAAATTGAAGGTTTGAATAATCGCTTGCGGGATCCTGATAGAGCAGGAAACTATCCTGTTCGGCATCCCCGGTGTCTCCGGCGTCGGCACGATGAGTGAAAACCATATCGTGTTGGGAGCCGTCTCCTCATATTTAATGTCCTTGGATTCAAGGTACTCGATGACCGCTTTAAGAGCCGGTTTCATTTTTTATCCCCCTTTGTGACGTTCAATTGACGATGGAGTCGCACGGCCATCCAGGCGAGGGTTCCGACTCCAAGGAGCAGCAGCGACCAGAGTACAACCGTTTTCGTGTCGTAGGGGAGGAATGGCTTCTGCAGAGCTGCCTTGCCGGCCAGGATAGCCTGAGGGCCGGGTAGTACGGTTCCTGCGACATACCTCTTCTTGTGCTGGTCGGAAAACTGTTGAAACAACGTGCTGTCGCCACGGGCGCACGTCCCTGGCTTTCCGCTGCCGAATGCCAGCTGGAAGGGACTTCCACCACGAGCAAGAAACAGAATCTGCGCGGGTACCCACCCCACTTCCACCAGCGGCAACCCTTTGCCGATACCACCGCTGTCCTGATCGATTCGCATCAAACGATAGCGATCGCTGGACCTGGTCAGGACAATATCGGGGGAAGTCAGTTCCTCTCCCCTGATGTGAAGACGATAGAGTAATGCCGACGGCCCCTGTTGCCAGGGATCATTTTCTGTTGCCCGTGAGAAAAAGCTGGCTTGTACGAGGGTGTTTTCCTGGGGAAGATGGACGCGGATCCGGTCCACCGGCATCAGCCCGTCTGTGGTGAACACGTAGTCACCTGCCCGCTTCGAGCGGAGAGTGGTGCTGATCTTTGACCAGTGGCGGGGCGGTTCTTGAGTTGCTGTGGAGAGATGTGCCATTGCTGCGGTAAGCTTTGGCATCTCCGCGGCTGCAGCCGAAGAGATGCGGTAATATTTCATGCTCGAGCCGTTCAGGTTGATGGTGCGTCGTTCCAATCGATGATCACCATAGCGGAGGTCGATAAGAACCGCCGAAGGTACAAGGAGCGACCAGTCTTCGAGATTGTTGCTTCCCTCGACCCGGAGTTTGGTAACAACTCCCTCGGAAAGTTCCTCCCAGTTCAGGGTCAGGTCTTTCAGGGGGCTTTTCACCGCGGAAGCGTCCAACAGGTAGGCGCTGATGCGTCCGGGTCGTGTGCCCGGCTCAGCGGTTTGCACGCTGACCAGGGAGCCTCCGATACCCTTTCTGACCGTGAGGGAAACACTTCCCTGTTCCTGAAAGCGGGAGCCTGTTACCGGGAAAATGCTGATGATTCGAGTTTCCTGATTGGGCGTCTTTGGGGGGGAGGGGTACGAAAGAGTGAAGGGAACAACCTCTCCCTGACTGTTAAAGACGCAAAGATCGCCCAGGTCGCTTCTTGTTACCGAGCGATAGACAGCGTCGGGCAGAGCGAATTGGTACAGTGCATCAGTGCCCTTGGTTTGCAGCAAAATCCCGAAGGCGAAATCGCTCGGCTGGGACTCCCTGGCCAGGACGTTTGCGCTAAACAAGAGCAGAAGCGTAATGCTGAACCAGAGACATCTCATGGCGTGATTTCCTTCCGGTTGTGCGGTGGAGCCGGTGAGAAATAGCCGATAACCAGCAACAGGATCCCGACTCCCACAAAGGAAACGATGCGGGCCACGGTGCCGGTACCGGACAGGTCCACGACGAACAGTTTTGCCACCACCAACGCCAGTAGTCCGGCACCGCAAAGCCAGACAGTCCGGATTCCCCTGCGTGTGGCGAATACCATGATGCACAGGGCCAGGAAGCTCCAGAAAATTGCAAGCGCCGCCTGGAGCAGAACCGAATGATAGAGCGGCAGAGCACGAAATGGAACCCTGGCCCAGTGATGAATTGTACGGATAAGCATGCCGTTCAGCCAGACAAAAAGGGTTGCAAAGTAGACCGGATAGCATGAGTGACTGAGCGGATAGCGGGAAAAGAAATCCGGAAATACCGCCGGCAGTCGCCGGAACCAGATGGGCAGTACGATGGCAATCAGGACAAAGGTCAGGTCCAGTGGGTTGAGCAGGGGTAGGTAGCTGAGCGGAAAAGGATCTCCCGGGGAGGTGACGGTTGCATAGAGTGACCAGCTCCAGGCTGTCAGGGCCAGGGGTCCGGCCCCGAGGGACAGGTAGTCATTTTTGTGGCGTTCCAGTGGCCAGGGAATGCGCACGACCTGGCTGGCAACCAGCAGTATCACCAAGGCAGGGATCATTCCCCAGGAAATGAGCGGCCAGACTGGCGAGCCAGCTATCCAGTGATCGAGTTGCCAGCCGACCTCCAGGGACAGGAGCCCGGTGAGGAGCCAGAGGGTTCCACTGTGAATGATAGCGTGAATTTCGGAGTGAAGGGTTTCGTGCCGATAGATGATCAGGTAGAGAGCGGCAAATGCAAGAGGCCATCCAGCGAATCCGCCATTTGCAAAGGGATGCGGTTCATCCGAGATCATGGCAAGTAAGCTGAGCAGCAGGGCGGGCAGCAGGGCCAGGGCCGGCCAGGCCATTGCCGGCCAGTTCAGTCGTTTTTCCAGAAAATCGCAGGACAGACACGACGCGGCGAGAAACACCAGCACGATGCCCATCCGGAACCCTTCCACTGCGTGGCGGTCTATTTCGGCAAGGCCGCCGCCAAACCACCAGAAAAGCCCCCAGGTGAGCAGGATGATGCCGCATAGTGCTTCCCAGTGAAGAACTTTATCGTTGTGGCATTGCAGGACGTAGGCGGAAAAGATCCCGGTAAGCGCAATCAGTGACGTGCCGAGGAAGAGACCATTGAGCAGTGGCAGCGAGCCTGTTGTTCCGTACATGTCCGTTAGAAAGGCAAGGCCCGCACCGAACTGGAGGAGTATGCCGAAAACCCGCGCAGATCGACGGTCCTGGCGGACTCCTGCCCAGAGGAGCGCCGCGCCTTCAAGCGCCCAGGCGGCGGAGGTCCAGCGACCGTCCAGGGCGAAGGGGATTGCCATGGTGGCGAAGATGATGCCGAAGGCGAAAAAGGCTTCCGTCAGCGTACGCATGAAAACCGGTCTTCTCAGGAAAAAATACCAGGCGAGCGGTAAGTAGAAAAGACCGAGTCCCAAGGCACTCCAGGCCAGGCCAAAGTGGTATGACTCCACGAGCAGTGCCTGCAGGCCGAACGCCACGATCGGTGTGCCGAAGACCAGGGTTCCATCCAGGTAGCCTTTGAGATTCGGTGGCTGCCTCAGGGCAAAGAGCACTGCGATAAAGGTGTAGATCAGGAAAAAGAGGATCAGGAACGGTTCGGTGGTAGCAAAAAATTCCGGGCGATAGAATCTCCAGCCCCAGGATGTGCCGATAATGAAGGTGAAGGCGAAACCGATCAGGTTGAGGACTCTCCATGCACGAAACCAGGCAATCCCGGCAATGCCGAGGTTCAGGAGAGCGTAATAGCTGAACAACGCCACATGGCTGCCGGCTCCGGTTGATGCGAGTACCGGCGCAAGGAAACCTCCGGAAGCACCGAGCACTGCCAGGGAGCGGGAGTCTTGAAGAACTGCCAGGACTGCGGAAAGGGTCGCGACGGCCACGAGAACGGCAAAGGCGAAAGACGGGGGAATCAACTCGTAGAGGCGCAATGCGGCAAAGGTTGTCAGGTAGAGGATGCCGATCCCTCCTCCCTGGAGAGCGTGGGCATAGGCAGCGCGATGGATGCGAAGGCGCCAACCGAGCGCCAGAAGGACAATGCCGACCAGGGCTGCGCCGGAGAGCCTCAGTTCAATGGGCAGCAGGGAGTGTTCCGTGGCATATTTTATAAGGAATGAGACACCGACAAAGAGGATTACCACCCCGGTCTTCACCAGGAGACTGCCGCCGGCCAAAAAATCCTGGATCGGCCGCAGAAGGGCCAGGATCGGTGAAGGCTGCCGTTGGGGATCTTCCTGGCTGGCTGGTGGTGGTGTGGATGGGGTCTCCGGCCAATCGGGGGTCCATTCGGGAATTGCGGAGTTGTCCGGAGTTGAGGTTTCCTCGAACCGGGTTGGTGAAGGAGTCATGGTTCTGCCGGAGAGAGGTTCGCTTTCTTCTATCGGAGCTTGGGTCGAAGTGGCGGGGATGCGAGATTTTCGATCAAGCCTGATCCGGAGTTCCCGTACCTCTTGTTCCAGTGCAGACAGTCTGTTCCGATGGGCAAAAATACTCCAGAGGGCATAACCGAAAAGTATACCTGCCAGCGCTCCGTCGAGCCCCGAAAGGGCACCTCCGATGATAGCACCAAGCAGAAGGGCAAAAACGATCATTTCTCACCGCCGTCCGTTGAAATATATGCCATGCGTCAACCGGATCAGCCGAACGCAGGAATGTTCCATACGAATCGGTCAGGTTAGAAAGAGAGAACCGAAGCATTTTTCAGGCGAGGTCTCTCCAGCCCCGGTCTCTCAGTTCTTTCTTCAGCGACTGCATTTCCTGCCTCAGTTTCAGATACTCACGTGGGCTCGGCATTCCCTTGAATTGATAGCGCAGTAGCATGTATTCGCCATGAAGCTCGTTGAGTCGCTGTTCCAGTTCACTGTTGCGCTTGCGCAATTCATCGTTTTCCCGGTGAAGTTCACTTATTTCTACCTTCATCTTTGAAAAGACGTCCATTTCGACTGTTTTCATCGGTATTCACCCCCTTTAGGCAACGCGGGGCGTACTTGTACCCATTATTTACACTCTAGTCAAACCGTTAACTTTTGTCAAGATTGCCCTTTTCTGGATTAATGGTATAATTCCGATATGTTAGAAGGGAGGTGCCATGAAGGAGGCGATGTTCTTCGAGAAAATGGCTGGAAAGAAGGTCAGGTGCGGGCTTTGCCGCTTCCGTTGTCTCGTTGCTGACGGTAAGCGGGGGATCTGCGGTGTCCGGGAAAACCGGGAGGGTGTTCTCTATACCCTGGTTTATGGGAAATCCATTGCCGAGCAGGTGGATCCTATCGAAAAAAAACCGCTTTTTCATTTCCTGCCCGGCAGCTTGTCCTATTCAGTTGCCACCATGGGCTGCAACTTTCGCTGCAGGCATTGTCAGAATCACAGTATTTCCCAGCCCCCTCGCGAAGGGGGGCAGATACTGGGAAGACAGTTCATGCCGGATGAAATAGTTGCCAAGGCCCTTGCTGCCGGCTGCCGTTCCATTTCCTATACCTATACCGAACCGACCATATTCTTCGAATATGCCCACGATACAGCAGTTTTGGCACAGCGGAACGGCCTGAAGAATATTTTCGTCACCAACGGATACATTACGGAAGAGGCACTGACCCTTCTCAGCCCCTATCTCGACGCGGCAAATATCGACCTGAAAGCTTTTACGGACAGCTTTTACCGGGAGGTTGTCGGGGGCGCGGTTCTGGATGAGGTGCTCGATTCGATCATTCTCCACAAGCGCCTTGGTATCTGGCTGGAAATCACCACCCTGATCATCCCTGGTCTGAATGATTCCGACGAGGAGTTGACCGCCATCGCTCGATTTATCGCGGACCAGGTTGGCGTTGATACTCCCTGGCACGTGAGCAGTTTTCATCCAGACTATCGCTTGACCGATCGATCCTGGACTCCTGTTGCAACTGTCCGGCGAGCCCGCCAAATCGGCATTGCCGCAGGACTTCGTTATGTTTACGTGGGCAATGTGCCGGGTGGTGGTGGAGAGGATACCGTGTGTCCCGGGTGCCAGGGCCTGGTGGTCGGTCGAAGAGGTTTCACTGTTTGCGAGTTGGCGATCCGGAATGGAAAATGTCCTTCCTGTGGTTTTGACCTCGATGGTGTCTGGGAGTAGCAGTTTTAACTGCGATTTGCATTATTCCCTTCCAGTGGCACATGCCGGGTTTCTTTGTCCCGGTGTCAGGGCCGTCATTGATGGTGCAACGATATCTTGCCGAAGCTATGAATGCTTTTAGTTTTGGTTGTAAAATGTGCAGTTTGCAAATGTTCGCTGCAAATTTACCGGTTTGCGAGCCTGTTAACAGGCTTTTCAACAGCTTCTCAACACGAATTGTTGAGAAGCGGGTTGCCGTATTGCACCGTGTATTGCGTGGAAGAGGGTTTTTATCTATTTGACGTAGCCTCCCCTGCGGTCATTCTGTCGTGCAATTTGCTTGGTGTCCCGGGTCGCGGCACAGCAAGCTGAAGCAGGCAAGCAGGGTTGTTATGGGAAGCCGCAGGACAGGCAGGGGTATGTATAGGTAATGGTTGCTCCATCCTGCTGAAAATGCTATATATTACCTTTGCTCATATCTCAATTTTGTCGAGGTTTGCTTGAAGGTATCTTTTCTCCGCCGTTTTTGGGTCACGTTCTCTGCACATGTCATCGGAATCTATGCTTCGCTACTTAACCACTTCACGGTCAAGGGCGCGGAGGGTATCCCCCGTTCCGGTGGGGTGCTTCTTGCCTCCAACCATATTTCTGCGTACGACACGATATTTCTTCCCTGGGCGATCCTGCGCAAATTTCCTTTCCAGATGGTTTGGGCTCCCGCCAAAGAAGAGCTTTTCGTTAAACCTTTTCAGCGCTGGATATACAGTTCCTGGGGTGCTTTCCCGGTGCGCAGGAGGCGGGATGTGCGGGCCGGCAAGGTCCTCAACGAACTTCTAGAATCCCAAAAGGTCATGCTTTTCCCAGAAGGGACCAGGAACAGGCAAGGGGTTCTCGGCAAGGGTAATCGCGGCGTAGGCAAAATCATTTATGATACCCGCCCGACGGTGATACCGACCGCCATTATCGGCCTGAACAAATGGAAGTTTCCGGGATTTGGCCAGAAAGCACAGGTAGTCTTCGGCCCCCCGCTGGATTTTTCCGATCTTTTCGAGCGTGAAAACATCAAGGAAACGCATATTCTCATCGTGGATCGGGTTATGGATGCAATAGCCGAAATCCTGAAGCGTGAAGGGGCTTTTGTCCAGTGAAAGTAGAGATATTCTGCGATGGTGCCTGCAGTGGCAACCCCGGCCCCGGAGGCTTTGGATGTGTCCTCCGCTCTGGCGGCAAAGAGAAAGAACTGTCCGGCTCGGATCCCCATACCACCAATAACCGCATGGAAATGATGGCTGCCATCACTGCCCTTGAGTCGCTGAAGCGTCCCTGTGACGTGGTGCTGACAACCGACTCCCAGTACCTTGTCAAGGGCATGACCGAATGGATGGCTGGGTGGTTGAAGCGGGGCTGGAAAAACAGCAAGAAGGAAGAAGTACTGAACCGTGACCTGTGGGAGAGGCTTCTGGAGTTGACGCGGGTACATAAGGTCCAGTGGGTCTGGATTCGTGGCCATAACGGCCATGTGGAAAACGAACGCTGCGACGAGCTTGCGCGGCAGGCAATTGGCAGGATGTGAATAAATCTGGGGAAGTGAAGTAGAGTTGAATCAGTTTATCATCGAAGTATCGGAAGAAGAAATTCGTCGGGAGAAGGAAAAGGCGCGCGCGCTTCGCAAGACCCGCTGGTGGAAAAACAGGCTGGCTCGTGGCGTTTGTCACTATTGCAGCGGCACCTTCCCTCCTTCAGAGTTGACCATGGACCACCTGGTCCCCATTATCCGCGGTGGCAGGAGCACCCAGGGGAATGTCGTGCCTGCCTGCAAGGACTGCAACAGCAAGAAAGGTTATCTGCTTCCTCTGGAGTGGGAAGAGTACCTGAACTCTGTGAGGAAACAACAATAATGGCGCATGGAATGAATGGCTATACAACGGTGATCTATGACTGTGATGGCGTCATGTTTGAGTCATTTGAGGCAAACTTCGCCTTTTACTCGAAGGTTCTCGAAAAATTCGGTAAGGCGCCGCTCGACAGGAATAGTCGGGAGACCATGCACCTTCTCCACACCTATTCCAGCAAGGATGTCATGGCCCGGCTCTTCGCCGGCGACCCCCGTGAAGAGGAAGCCCTCTCTTTTGCCGGATCCATTGATTACCGGGAGCTTCTGCCGTTCATGCACATGGAAGACGAATTCGTTGAGACCCTGCAGGCCTTGTACAAAAGGGTTAATTTGGCCGTCTGTACCAATCGTTCGAATTCGATGGACCTGCTCCTGGAGGATTTCGGTCTGACTTCGTACTTCGGCTTTGTCATGACAGCTGCAAAAGTGACAAACCCGAAACCCCACCCCGAACCGCTCCTGAAGATTCTTGAACACTACCGTATCACTCCGAGGGAGGCTCTCTTTGTGGGCGACTCGGAGCTTGATCAGCAATCCGCCGAAGCGGCCGGAGTGCCCTTCGTTGCCTACAAGTCTAATCTTCCCGGGGTTTCGCGAATCGAACACCATTCGGAAATTCTGGCACTTTTGGAAAATGGTAATTCGTTGCTGAATACACAGCCCTGACCAGGGCCGGTTACTCACGTGCACGGCTTGAGGCAAGAACCAGGGCGCGCCGATTACGTTACGATGATGTGCATCGTCGGATGATAGAGGGAAAAATGATAAAAAGCATGACGGGGTACGGTAAGGCCGAAGCATCGGACGATCAGGGGAAGATTACCGTTGAGATGCGAACGGTAAACCATCGCTACGGGGAAATATCGGTAAAACTACCACGTGCGCTGATTTGCCTGGAGAATGAGGTGCGCAAAGTCGTATCCGGGCGCTTGAAACGGGGGAAGATCGACGTATTCATCCAGCTCGAATCCGTTGCGACCAGCCGGCCTCCGGTTGTAAACACATCCCTTGCGCGTGATTATTTTGCGGCATTTACCGCGTTGAATAATGAGCTCGGTATCCTTGAGCCTATTCCTTTACATTTGATTATTTCCCAAAAAGATGTGCTTGCGGTTGCGGAAAATGATCTGGAAGCGGAAGGTATGCGCGAGGGGCTCCTGGCGGTCGTGGAAAGTGCGGTTGAGGCCCTGGAGACCATGCGGCTTCGTGAAGGTCGGGAACTGCATGAAGATCTGCGTATGCGTCGTGAAACGTTATCGCGCATCATCGAGGAAATCAGCCGGAGAGCAGCCCATGTTCCTGTTGAGTATGCTGAAAAGCTTGCGCAGCGCCTGGCGCAGTTAGAAATGAAGAATATGCCTGACGAGGCCCGGATAGCCCAGGAAGTGGTGCTGATGGCGGACCGTTGCGATATTACCGAGGAACTGGTGCGTTTTGCCAGTCACCTTGTGCAATTCGATGCAGCGCTGGCATCCAGTGAACCGGTTGGCCGAAAGCTGGATTTTCTCATGCAGGAACTGGGGCGAGAGGTCAACACCATCGGTTCAAAGGCGAATGATAGCGATATTGCCACCTGTGTCGTGGAACTGAAGGCGGAGTTGGAAAAAATCCGCGAGCAGATACAGAATATCGAATAAACGGACCGAGATATTTTGCCCGAAAAAGAAACGAACAAAGGATTGTGCATGAAACAAGAGGGTCTTCTCTATATCGTCTCAGCTCCGTCCGGAGCGGGGAAAACTTCCTTGTGCAATGAGCTGATTGACATTTTCCCTGACTTGCGGCATTCTGTCAGCTATACGACACGCCTTCCCCGGCACGGTGAGAAGGATGGTGTGGATTACTTTTTCGTCTCCCGGGAAGTGTTCGAACGGATGTCCGCTGCAGGGGAATTTGCCGAATGGGCCGAGGTTCATGGTAATCTCTATGGAACCGCTGTCAGGACGCTTGAGGAATACCGTTCGCAGGGAATTCACGTAATACTTGATATTGACTGTCAAGGTGCCCGGCAGATGAAGTCGTGCTATTGTGATGCCGTCTATATTTTTATCTTGCCGCCAAGTTTCGAAGAATTGCGCAAGCGGCTTGATGGCAGGAATACCGATTCTCAGGATGTTATCGAGCGACGCATGCGCGTGGCAATGGACGAGGTGAAAGAGTCCTCCTGGTATGACTATCTTGTCGTCAATGATGACTTTCCCCGTGCCCTCGAGAAATTGAAGTCGATCATCATTGCGGAGCAATGTCGGACGGAGCGGGTCGTGAACACCGTTTCCGACACCTTTACTATCATATAATTCAGATCGATGCGTTCCATGCGTTTTCGCAGAGCGCGCGCAAAAGGAGTATATATCATGGCCAGAGTTACTGTCGAAGATTGTCTGAAAGAGGTTAACAACAGATTTTTGCTCGTTATGCTTGCCTCGAAAAGGGTCAAGCAGCTTTTCAAGGGTTCTACCCCTCTGATTGAGAATAAGGCTGCCAACAAGAATGTGGTTATCGCACTCCGCGAGGTCGCTTCCGGAAAGCTCCACTTCCAGATGACCTCTCGCAAGGGTCGCTAACTCCACTCTTTCAGGGGGGCGGGGCCGAGAGGCACCGCCCTTCTTCTTGGATCTGCCGAATTCCCATCAGTTCAATTCATCGTAGTGCCATCCGCACCCGGCTCAGCTTCTATGATCAGGCTCAATGACATTCTTGAAAAAATACTTTCCTACAACCCGGCAGCTGATCTGGATGTTGTCAGGAAGGCCTATGTTTACTCCGCCAAGGTACACCAGGGACAGGTGCGTCTTTCGGGAGAACCATATCTGGTTCATCCCATGGAAGTGGCCGCTGTTCTGGCCGATCTCAGGCTTGATGTTCAGACCGTAGCTACCGGCCTACTGCACGACACCCTAGAAGATACCCTTACTACCTTTGAAGAGTTGGAGACACTTTTCGGCTCTGAGATCGCCATTTTGGTCGATGGCGTGACCAAAATCAGCAAGATCCATTTCAAGACCAAGGAAGAAAGTCAGGCGGAGAACTTCCGGAAAATGCTCCTGGCCATGGCCAACGACATCCGGGTGATCCTGGTGAAGCTGGCAGACCGTCTGCACAATATGCGGACCCTGCAGTATCAGCCGGAAATCAAGCAGCGCAGCATTGCCAAAGAAACCCTTGATATCTACGCCCCCATGGCCAACCGCCTGGGTATTTCCTGGATTAAAAGTGAACTGGAAGACCTCTCTTTTCGCTACGTGAATCCGCAACTATATTATGATCTGGCTTCCAAGGTGGCCATGAAGAAGAAAGAGCGGGAATCTTTCGTCGAAGAGGTCATGGAGATCATTTCCCATAAACTCACGGAGCACGGGATCAAGGGGGAGGTTTCCGGTAGAAGCAAGCATCTTTATTCTATCCAGAAAAAGATGGACAGCCGCAAGGTTGATATCGACGAGATCTACGACCTGATTGCGATTCGGGTCATGGTCGAGGATATCCGCTCCTGCTATGCGGTTCTTGGCGTCATTCACTCCACCTGGAAGCCTATTCCTGGCAGGTTCAAAGACTATATTGCGATGCCCAAGAGTAATATGTATCAGTCTCTCCATACCACCGTTATCGGGCCGATGGGTGAAAGGATGGAGATTCAGATAAGAACCGTGGAGATGCATAGGGTGGCTGAGGCGGGTATCGCCGCCCACTGGAAATACAAAGAAGGGAAAGGCTATGACGAGCGGGATGTAACACGCTTTGCCTGGCTGCGCCAGTTGTTGGAATGGCAACAGGAATTGCAGGATTCCCAGGAGTTCATGAACACGGTAAAGGTTGAGCTGTTTCCCGAGGAGGTATATGTCTTTACTCCTGATGGGGATGTGAAGGGCTTTCCCAAGGGGGCCACGCCGATCGATTTTGCCTATAGTGTTCATACCGATGTGGGGCACCGCTGTGTCGGTGCCAAGGTAAACGGCAAGCTGGTTCCCCTGAAGTACGAATTAAAAATCGGCGATATCGTGGAGGTAATTACTTCTCCCCATCATACTCCGAGCAAGGACTGGTTGAAACTGGTCAAAAGCACCCGGGCCAGGAACAAGATCCGGGCCTGGATCAAGACAGAGGAGCGCAAAAGAAGTATTGTTCTCGGTCGGGAGGTTTGTGAAAAGGAGTTCCGACGTTACCGACTCAATTACAACAAGCTGCTGAAAAATGGTGAAATGAAACGGGTGGCCACAGAATTCGGCTTTGTTGCGGAAGATGATCTTCTGGCTGCGGTCGGCTATGGCAAGCTTTCCTGTAAGCAGATTCTCGGCAAGCTTTTGTCCGAGGAAAAGTTGGCGGAAACACGTGAACAGAAAGAATCGCGCGTATCCAAAACTCTCGGCAAACTCAGTAAAAAATCTTCCAGTGCCATCCAGGTTGATGGGCTTGACGATGTGATGGTCCGCTTCGGGAAGTGCTGTAACCCGTTGCCCGGCGATGAAGTTGTCGGCTTTATCACCCGTGGCAGGGGGGTTACAATTCATACGGCGGACTGCTCTTTCGCCATGGAAAGCGATCCGGAAAGACGCCTGGAAGTTACCTGGAGCAAGGGCAAGCGAGCCGCACTGCCGGTAAAAATCCGGGTGACCTGCCACGATCAGAAGGGAATCCTTGCCAATATCACGCAAGTAATCGCCAATTGCGAGGCTAATATTTCCAGCGCTTCTATACATAGAACCGTGGACCAGAAGGGTGAGAACCTGTTCGAGATCGAAGTTACTGACCTGGAGCATCTGACTCGCGTTCTGAACAGCATTATGCACGTTCCCGGTGTTATCAAGGTCGAACGAATGAAAGGCTGACCTGCACGGAGAACCGTGATCATGCGGTGTGTCCCGAGTTGGACTCTTCATGTGAAGAAGGGAGGTTATATGGTGAAAGAGATCCTGCAGACTGACAAAGCGCCTCAGGCGATTGGTCCCTATTCTCAAGGGGTCCGGGCCGGAGGTTTCGTTTTCTTTTCCGGGCAAATTCCGCTTGATCCCCACACCGGGCAGATAACAGGCTCCGATAGTCTTGAACAGACCGAGCAGGTTATGAAGAATATCGAGGCAGTTCTTGCCGCTGCCGGACTCGGCTTCGGGGATGTGGTGAAGACCACGATATTTCTCGTTGATCTTGCTGATTTTGCGGTGGTTAATGAAGTATACGGTAGGCGGTTTCCGAAAGATCCGCCAGCTCGTTCCACGGTGGAGGTGAAGGGCTTGCCTCGTGGATCACGGGTGGAAATAGAAGTCGTCGCATTGTGCGGCTAGAACAAAAAGCCGCGGAGATAACGATCACCGCGGCTTTCTTGTTTGCATGAATAAGGTTGACGGTAAGCCACTCTATGAGTAGTTTGTTACAGGGCCTTCGTCACCTTGCCGGAACGGATGCAACGGGTGCATACTTTGATGGTTGAAACGGTTCCGTTTCTCAAAGCTTTAATTTTCTGAAGATTCGGATGCCAGGTTCTGGAAGTTTTGTTATTTGCATGGCTCACGTTATTACCAAAGCTGGGGCCTTTTCCACAGACGTCACATATTTTAGACATTTTTTGCTGTCCTCCTTCGTTGACTGAAGCATTTTTGTATATCAGATCGATGCGGTGTTTGCAAGTTAAATTTATTGAAACGCAGTATGCGCAAGGTACTGCCTGGTACGGAGAATTACGCTAATGTCGTTCATGAAGGGTCTTTTTGCTTTCATTCTACTGGTTTTTTGTGTTCTCGTCATGCTATTTGTTGACTTTACCTATACAACCTTTTCCTTGCGTCAACGGGATGTCCCGGCCGATGCAATTGTTGTCCTGACAGGTGGCAGAGGGCGTGTCGAGGAAGGGATACGACTCTATCTCGAGCATAAGGCCCGCTGGCTGTTTCTGGTGGGAGTCGATCCCTCGGTACGAAAAAGCGATCTCTTCAAAGAGCACGCTGGCCAGCGGGGAGGGGAAGAAATTGTGCTGGAGAAGTCATCCCGAAATACTTTGGAGAATGCTCTCTATACCCGTGACCTTATTGCCCGTCAGAAGATCAGATCCATCCGGCTTATTACTTCGCGCTATCACATGAAGCGCGCCATTCTCATTTTCAGATCAATTCTTCCCAAGGACATTGCCGTCTATCCGTACCCTGTTGACAGCAAAAACCTCAAGCAGGCCTGGTGGGCCCATGAAGGAAGCTTCCGTCTCCTGTTCAGCGAATTCTATAAATACTGTCTTTTTAAGGCGTTTTTTCTTTTTGCTCCGAACGAACTGAGATCCGTCAGGGGCGTCTGAAAAGCGTCAGGCATCGCCCTTTTCATCGATTCTCGGGAAAAGTGCCTCTGCTTTGGTGATTTTCGTGTCCGGCTGCAAGCCGCCCCATGCAAGTCCGGTCTCACTGATCGGCTCATGCCAACCGAGGTAGCCGAGCCCCTTGACCGCGGTTTCCGGCATGAAAGGTGACAGAAGGTGGAACACGATTCGCTGTGACTCCAGAATACAGTACATGACGGTGGCGAGTCGACCATGCTGCGCGGGATCCTTTGCCAGTGCCCAGGGTGCGGTTTCGTCAATGTATTTGTTGCCAGCGGAGATGACCTCCCAGATTGCCTGCAGTGCCTTGCTGAATGCCAGGTCATCCAGGAAGGCGTCAACCAGCCCCGGAAGCGCCTCGGTTCTTGCCCGATAAGCCTGATCGATTTCCGTCAGATCTCCGGCTGCCGGTAGGATTCCGCCAAAGTACTTGTTTACCATGGCCGTGGAACGATTCAGGAGGTTTCCCAGGTCGTTGGCAAGGTCAGAGTTGATTCGGTGGATCATTGCCGAGTGGGAGAAGTCCCCGTCGAGGCCGAACGGAACTTCGCGCATCAGGAAATAACGCACGGCATCGGCCCCGTAGCGATCAACGAGCATGTTCGGCTCCACAACGTTTTGCAGGCTCTTGCTCATTTTCTGGCCTTCCACTGTCCACCAGCCATGGGCGAAGACTTTCTGCGGCAGGGGAAGTCCCGCCGCCATGAGAAAGGTCGGCCAATATACTGCGTGAAAGCGCAGGATATCTTTTCCGATCAGGTGAACATCAGCGGGCCAGAAGTTGGTCATGTTTTCGGATTCGTTTGGATACCCGAGTGCCGTTATATAGTTTGTCAGGGCATCGAACCAGACATAGATGACGTGGCGGGGATTGCCCGGCACGGGAATGCCCCAGGTGAAGGATGTTCTCGAAACGGAAAGGTCCCGGAGCCCTTCTTTGACGAAGGAAATGATTTCGTTGCGTCGGCTTTTCGGTTGGATGAATTCAGGGTTTGCTTCAATATGGGCAAGAAGCTGCTCTTGATATTTGCTCATGCGGAAAAAGTAGGATTCTTCCTTGAGTTTTTCCGTTGGACGATTGCAGTCGGGACATTTGAAATCAATCAGCTGGGTTTCGGTCCAGAACGTTTCGCAGGGAGTGCAGTACCAGTCCTCATATTCTCCGAGGTAGATGTCGCCCCGGGCCATGACGCGGGTGAAAAACTCCAGGACGCCCTTTTTGTGGCGTTCCTGGGTGGTGCGAATGAAGTCACTGTAGGAGATGTTCAGCTTGTCCCAGAGGGATTGAAAGCGCTTCACAACCCGGTCTGCAAGCTCGAGAGGGGTTTCGCCGGCCGCGTTTGCGGCCTTCTCGACCTTCTGTCCATGTTCATCGGTGCCGGTGAGCAGGAAAACGGAATAACCTTTCAGTTTCTTGTGCCGGGCAAGGACGTCTGCTGCCAGGGTTGTGTAGGCATGTCCGAGATGCGGTACATCGTTCACGTAGTAGATGGGGGTAGTCACATAGTAGCTCTTGCTCATGGTTTCTCCTTTTTCTGTGTTGCACCCCCACCGGACTCCCCGCGGCCCTTTCGGGGTCGGGATGATTCCGGGCGCTGATGCCCCCTCTGCTGTTTTTTCGCTTTGGACTCTTCCTCAGTCTTTACCTGCTTTTTGGGGCGGTCCGAAGTGTTTTCCAGTTTGACTTCGTCACCGCGAAGAATTATTTCGTGGGCATCGGCCGTTTTTACGGTAACTGTTCCGTCAAGAATGTTGGTCTTGACGACCTCTCCTTCGATATCGCCGCACTTGACTTTTTTGCCGCATTTCGGCAACCCCTTTTTCAAGGAGCAGTAGGTTTCGTATTCATAACCCAGGCAGCAGAGCAGCCTGCCGCACTGACCGGAGATTTTTGTCGGGTTCAGGGCAAGGTTCTGTTCCTTGGCCATCTTTACCGAAACCGGTTCGAATTCTCTCAGGAATGAACAGCAGCAAAGCTCCCGGCCGCAAATCCCGATGCCTCCGACCATTCCTGCCTCGTCGCGGACACCGATCTGGCGCATCTCGATTCGGGTGTGAAATGCGTGGGCAAGATCCTTGACCAGTTCACGGAAATCGATTCGCCCGTCGGCGGTGAAGTAGAAAATAGCTTTGCTGGCGTCGAACAGGTACTCGACTTTGACCAGCTTCATGTCCATGCCCCGCTCCTTGATCCTCTCGAGACAGAAATCAAAGGCGACTTTTTCTTTGGCGCGGTTTTTCGCCGCGGATTCGATGTCTTCGGGCAGGGCCTTTCTCACAACGGTCTTGATCCCGTCCGGAAGCTCTGCGCTGGGAACGGCAATAGGCCCTTTTATCACGAGCCCGATGGTTTTGCCGCGGTCCGTTTCGACAATGACCATCTCATCTTTCTGAAGTGCCAGTTGTCCGGTAAGAAAATCATACAACTTGCCGGCTTTCTGGAACTGAACTTTAACGATTGTTGACACAACTGCCTCCGGGGCAAGCCCCTGTACTGTTCTTCAATGGATTTGCGCGTACCGTCGCGCAGTGAGTGACACTATAGCCGTAGTACTAACTAGTAATTTCCGGAAGGAAACTGGTTAGCACGTTAGCGGTCGCCAAGCGACATCATAAGGACTTCGATCGCCAAACGCGGATTTGCATTTCTCGTCAGGGCCTGACGGGTTCGCGAGATTCGCTCCAGTTTCTCGATCACGCTTTCCAATGAGTTACGTTCGGAAAGCTCCCGAATCAGAGGCACCAGATCACTGTTCACGATCTCGGGTGAGCCGGTGTGCGTAAGCAGGACATCACGCCAGAAAACATTCAGAAGGTCAACAAGATGAAAGGCACTTTCCTTGTCCTTGGCACTTTCTTCCGCGGCAGCGAATAGTTGAATGATTCTTTCGGGGGACAGGGCGGCAATCTTTTCCAAAAGTGATTTTCGCGCCTGGAGCCAATCCCCTTCGACAATTTCCTGCGCACGCTCAACACTGCCGCCGGCAAGAGCGGCGGCAATGCGGGCCGAATCCTCATCTATTCCATTTACACGCAGTTGCGCAGCGATCGTTTCCGTGGGGAGCGAGGGGAAACGAAGCTGCTGGCAACGGGAAAGAATCGTCGGGATGACTGCGTCCACATGGGTTGTCATGAGGATCAGAATCGCATCTCCCGAAGGTTCTTCAAGGGTTTTCAGAAAGGCATTTGCCGCGGAAATATTCATTTTGTCCGCATCTTCGATGATGCAGGCTTTTTTGGCTGCCTCAAAGGGGCGGTACGAAAGCTCTTTCTGTAATTCCCGAATCTGGTCGATTTTGATAAAGGCACCGTCCGGTTGCACAATATGCAGGTCGGGATGCCGCAGACCGGCAATTTTCCGGCATGAAGAGCACTCACCGCAGCCGTCGCTGCCGTTGCAAAATATCGCTTTCACAAGGGCGAGGGCGGTGTCCTTCATGCCGCTGCCGTCAATGCCGTAGAAAAGATAGGCGTGTGCCAATTTTCCTGTTGCCAAGGCGCGTCTGAGAAGCGAGATGTTCCGCTCGTAGCCGATGATTCGGGAAAAGGACATGTCCTATCCTCGGGGAATGCGAGAAAATACCGCCTTCCGTATGGCTGCTGCGGTCTCCGCAATGCCGAGGGTCCCGTCAATAATAATAAATCGGCCGGGATGATCTGCGGCAAGTTTCAGGTAGCCTTCACGTACGGCGTGGTGGAAGTGGAGGGACTCCTGTTCGAAACGTTCCTCGCGGTCCCCGCTGGTTGCGTTGATTCTTGCCATGGCCCGTTTGATGCCGACTTCTTCCGGACAGTCCAGAAGTATGGTCAGGTCAGGAGTCAGGCCACCGGTGGCAAGCTGTGCCAGGTATTCTATGAGTGCCAGGTCGAGAGAGCGGCCATGCCCCTGGTATGCGGTGGTGGCATCGGTGAAACGATCGCAGAGGACTATCTTGCCGTCTGCCAGGGCCGGTTTGATCACCTCGGCCACATGCTGGGCACGGGCAGCGGCATAAAGAAGCAGTTCGGCCAGGGGTACCAGCGCGTTATTTTCCGCATCGAGGAGAATGGTCCGGATCTTGTCTGCGATGGCGCATCCTCCCGGTTCCCGGGTTGCCACTACCTGGCAGCCGGTTTCCGTCTGCAGTTCGCGGGAAAGGATTTTCGCCTGGGTTGATTTGCCGCACCCTTCAATACCTTCAAAAGTGATAAAATAGGCCACAGAAGACACTCCGACAAGCTCGTAAAGAAATGATGAATTATAGGGGAGGGGGGCGAATTAATCAAGCCAAAAACCCGTGCAATCTCTTATCGTGTTGATAAAGTAGCGATACTTGGTTTATACTCCACTATCCTGAAAAGAGTGTTGGCCTGCGATGGCTGCTCAAAGGGGAGAAAGGGTTGTTTCCGTATGCTGATGAGCAGGGAAGAGTTGATGGACGATCTTGAAGCGACTCTTGACTATCGATTCACCAATCGTGAGCTTTTGCTCGAGGCATTGACTCACCGGTCTTTTTTGAATGAATTGCGCGCAGCGGATTCCCGGGACAATCAGCGTCTGGAGTTTTTCGGTGACGCAGTGCTGGGCCTTTTGGTGAGCAGACGCCTGTTGGACCGGTTTCCGTCAACAGGGGAAGGAGACCTGTCCCGCCTCAGGGCATCGCTGGTCGATGAAGCGGCCCTTGCGAGTGTTGCAGAGAGAATACAGCTCGGGACCTATCTTTTTTTGGGGCGCGGGGAAGAAAAGACCGGCGGCAGAGGAAAAAAATCCATTCTTTCCGACGCCCTGGAAGCTCTCGTGGCAGCGGTCTATCTCGATGGCGGCATTGCCGCAGCGGAGCATCTGGTTGATGTGCTTTTCGGGCCGTTGCTGGAAACGATGGGGATCGATGTCGTTGGCAGAGACTATAAAACGAGATTCCAGGAGATTTGCCATGTCCTTCATGGCAAGAGCCCCCACTATGTACTGGAAGAGGCTTCCGGTCCCGACCATGACCGAATATTCGTGATAACGGCGCGCATTGGCGAGACGTTTCTTGGCAAGGGGACCGGCAAGAGCAAGAAAATGGCAGAACAGGCTGCGGCGAAGGAAGCGCTTCGACGGCTCGAGGAGACGGAAAAATCCGAGAAGCAGTGAAAACACCGATTGTTCCGTTCTTTATTTCCCATAGGGGCTGTCCGCATCGCTGCATTTTCTGCAACCAGGAGACGATTGCCGGATCAAAGGGCGACTTCCCCTCGGCAGCGGAAATACGGGAGAAAGTTGCTGCGTACCGCCGCTCGAGCGGTTGCCGCTCGGTTGGTGTCGCCTTTTATGGGGGCAGTTTTACCAGCATTGCGTACGAAGACCAGGTAAGGCTTTTAGAGCCATTGCAGGAACTGCTCTCCGTCGGCGAGGTTTCGTCCATCAGGATTTCCACTCGCCCTGACTCTCTTGATCCAGCCACGGCGACATTCCTCTCGACATCGGGTGTCGCTACCGTCGAGCTCGGTGTTCAATCTCTGGATGACCGGGTGCTTGCGGAGGCTGAGCGGGGACACTCCGCCGAGGATGTCGAAAAGGCGGTTTCCTGTCTTAAAGATGAAGGAATCACCGTGGGACTGCAGCTCATGCCGGGGCTTCCCGGCGAGACCGAAGAGCTGGCAGTTGGTTCCCTCTCCCGGGCTTTGGCTCTGAGGCCTGATTTCCTTCGCATCTATCCCACGCTGGTGGTGGCCGGTACTTCCCTGGCGCGTCGTTATGCCGAGGGGGGCTATCACCCCCTTTCACTGGTGGAGGCGGTGCGCCTTTGCAAGGTGCTGCTCCACCAGGCGCTTCTGGCAGAGGTTCCGGTGGTGCGTATGGGCCTGCAGCCGACCGACGATCTTGATCGGGCCGGAACAATTCTCGCCGGGCCGTACCATCCTGCCTTCCGGCAGTTGGTGGAGGCCGAGCTGTGCTTCGATCTCCTGGAAAAGCTGGTCCTGCACCACACTGGGGACAAAGTGCCGCTTACCGTTACCTGTTCCCCATCGAGAATTGCCGATGTTGTGGGACAGAAGCGTGCAAACATTCGGCGCCTGATGACTGAGCGAGGCATTCGGATTGGCCGGGTGCAGGGAGACTCCCGGCTTACCCTCTTCGAGTTGATCGTGGAAGGAACGAGTGGTGTACAAAGTGGTAGTATTATAAAAGATCTCCGTTATTCGGCAGATAGCCATCTGTCGGAAATACCGGACAGAAAGCAGAAAGAGGAAAATTCCCATGTCTGATACACCCTTCCGATCCGGGTTTGTTGCCATCATCGGGCGGCCCAATGTCGGGAAATCGACACTTTTGAACCAGGTTCTCGGCGAAAAGGTCGTGATTACCTCGGATAAACCCCAGACGACCCGCAACCGGGTCCAGGGGATCCATAACCTCCCCGGCGCACAGATCGTATTCATCGATACGCCGGGGGTGCATAATGCTCGTTCGCGACTCAACCAGTTCATGATGGACGCGGCACTTTCTTCCATCAAAGGGGTGGATGTAGTTTTGCTCCTCGTGGATGCAAGCAGTTATTCCGGACATCAGGATGAACTGCTGCTCGGAGTTCTCGAGGGGATCACCATACCGGTGGTGCTGGCACTGAACAAGATCGACCTGCTGCCGAAGGAAAAGCTTCTGGAAGTGATTGCCGCCCATGCCCAGATGCATCCTTTCCGGGAGATTGTTCCCGTCTCAGCGGCAACGGGTGATGGCGTTGAGTTGCTGGTGAAACTTCTTTCGGGTTTGCTGCCGGAAGGGGTGCCGTACTTTCCTGATGATATCCTCACCGATCTGCCGGAGCGATTTATCGTAGCGGAGATGATTCGCGAAAAGGTTTTTCGTTTGACGCACGATGAGATCCCCTACTCGACGGCGGTAAGCATCGACAGCTTCAAGGAGCGTCCTGACGGGCTGGTATCCATATCAGCGGTCATCACCGTGGAGCGTGATTCCCAGAAAGGGATCATTATTGGCAAAAAGGGCGAAATGCTGAAAAAGATCGGCAGGCAGGCTCGGCAGGAGATAGAACAACTCCTCGATGCACGTGTCTTCCTGGAGCTGTTTGTGAAGGTGAGCAAGGATTGGCGGGAAAATCGCCGGATGATGAAGGAGCTGGGGTACGAATGAGACCGTTAGTAGCAATTGTGGGACGTCCCAATGTGGGGAAATCAACCCTTTTCAACCGGCTGGTGGGGCGGCGCAAGGCCATCGTCGATGATATGCCGGGCGTAACCCGGGACCGGAACTATGCCCGGGTGGATCGCTTTGATGCTCCTTTTACCCTGATCGATACCGGTGGCTTCGAACCGGTGAGTGATGATCGCATGCTCCAGCAGATGCGAGAGCAGTCGCGCTTGGCCATGGAAGAGGCTGACGTGATTCTGTTTGTCATGGATGCGCGCCAGGGACTTACTGCCGCGGACCGTGAAGTGGCGGACATGCTGCGCAAGGTCGATAAACCGGTTTTTTTCCTGCTCAACAAGGTGGAGGGTGAGAAACAAGAGGCCGAGTTGGGCGATTTTTATGCCCTCGGCGTGGCTGGTCTCTATCCTATTTCAGCGGAACACAACCGTGGTGTCGATGATCTGATGGATGAAGTGATCGCTGCCTTTCCCCGGACGGCGAAAGAAGATGATGAAGAAGGCATTACCCGCATTGCCGTGGTGGGGCGACCAAATGTCGGCAAGTCATCCCTGGTGAACCGGATTCTCGGCTTCGAGCGGGTCGTGGCCAATCCGGTCCCGGGAACCACCCGCGATTCCGTGGATAGCTACTTCACCTGCAACAAGAAGCGTTATCAGCTCATCGACACGGCCGGGATCCGACGCAAGGGCAGAATCAGCCTGAAAGTGGAGAAATACAGCGCGGTGGATGCAC
Source organism: uncultured delta proteobacterium (assembly GCA_963748325.1). Classification (GTDB taxonomy): domain Bacteria; phylum Desulfobacterota; class Desulfuromonadia; order Geobacterales; family Geobacteraceae; genus RPRC01. Next base: position 216,153 of record CAVVIJ010000004.1, read on the forward strand.
TGCGCAGTCTGGACCGGGCCGATGTTGCTCTGATCGTCATCGATGCGGAAGAAGGCATCACCGATCAGGATATCCGGATCGCCGGCTATGCCTGCGAGGCCGGCCGGGCCTGTATCCTGGTGATTAACAAATGGGATCTGCTGAAAAAAGATAATTCCACCACCAACAAGTTCGTTGAGAACCTTCGTATTGAGCTTAAGTATCTTTCCTACGCGCCGATTGTTTTTGTCTCGGCACTGACCGGCCAGCGAACGGGCAAGATTCTGCAAATGGTCGATGAGGTGATGGAAGACTATACAAAGAGAATCTCCACCTCCGATTTGAACAGGATTTTCAAGGAGGCGGTGACCGCGCACCATCATCCGCTCTATCAGGCAAAGCGGGTAAAGTTCTATTACTCGACCCAGGTTGGGACAAAACCCCCCAATTTTGCCGTTTTCACCAATTGCCCCGAAGGAATCCAGGAATCCTATGAGCGATATCTTGCCAATCGCTTTCGGGAAGCTTTCGGCTTTTCAGGGACGCCGATCCGCTTTCTCTTTCGGGGGAGGGAGCGCTGAATAGGGAGTAAAACTCTTTACTTGCAAAGGCGTATGGTTTATGCTTGCTCTGCCTTTTTCAGGCCCTGACGAGCCGGCAACGATCGGTTTTTTTCGCCACTATTTTTATTTTTCCCGAGGTTTTTGTGCGGATATTCATGAAACATGGTTTCGAAGGAAATACCAGTGCCGTCAGGGGATGCGGCTACTGGCGATGCCGCCCGTTTCCGGAACCCACGAGCGGAGCCCTGTCACTATGAGCCTTGTTGGTAACCTGGAAGATCTTGGCCTCGGAGAGATTCTTCAGATAGTCAGTCTTAGCAGAAAATCGGGAGTACTCTCTCTGTTCAGCCGGGGGCGCGAGGGCAAAATCGTTTTCCGTCAGGGGCAGGTTATCCGGGCAACGATCGATGGCCAACAGTCTCATCTGGGGCAACTCCTGCTGAAAAACGGTGTCATAACCGATACTACGCTGAAAAGCGCTTTGGCGCTCCAGGCGCAGGAAGGGGGCAAGGAGCGTCTCGGCGATCTTTTGACATCCCGTTTTTCCGTTGCCGCCGACCTTGTCGAAGACGTTGTTCGCCAGCAGATTGAAAATACCGTCTATGCCCTTTTTGCCTGGTCGGAAGGTTCGTTCGATTTCGAGTTGCGGGATACCGTGGACACCATCGAAGATCCCCCGCAGGATCTGTCCCAGTGTTCCCTGGAACAGGGCCTGAATCCTCAGTTCCTCGCCATGGAAGGTTCCCGGATACTTGACGAGCGTCGCCACCGTGGTGAACTTCCGGAGGCCGGCCAAAGTGCGGACGATGGTTCTTTCCTTGACACCTGCGACCTTGCTTTCGACCTGATACAGGATGAGGCGACTACCCCCGCTCCTCTAGCGGTGGATGAGCGCATTGCCGTGCTGGTGGATGATGACGACCTGGTTCGCGAAAAGCTTGTCACGCTACTCAGTGGATATGGCTTTACCACTCACGATTTTTCCAAGACCGAAGATACCCTGATCAAAATCGATTTTCTCTATCGTGACGGTTTTCGACCAACAGTGCTGGTTGACCTGATCATGCCCAGAATGGATGGGTCCGGCATTCTTGGCGGATTGGAACTCATCGATTTGCTGTACGATAACTTCCCCGATCTTACGGTCATTGTCCTGGCCGACCATTACACAAACAATGCTGAGCAAAAGGTGCGCGAGAAAGGCTATCCATTTCTACTCAAACCGCGGAGAGCCGAGATCCTCGATGAGAAAACTTTCCGTGAATTCTCCAAGAACCTACTGTCCGAGCTTGCCGTTTCCGTTCCGGACAAACAAGTTGCACCGGTGAGTGAGACCATCAACCTGGGGGACGAGTTGTTCCGGGAGATCGGCGAGGAGTTTATGCCGATCTCGGTATCCGAATCCCACGGTCCGGCGGTTTCCCTGTTGCGCAGCATGCTGGAAGAGCTGAATAATCCGTCACTGGATGGGGGCATCCTGCTGCTTGTGCTACGCTATGCCACAGAATTCATGAACCGGGCGGTGGTTCTGACCGTGCGGGAAGACGGCATCAGGGGCTTTGGGCAGTTTGGCATTGTCGACCCGGATGGTCTCGCCGATGCCCATGTGCGCGACCTGCATATACCGCTCACTTCCGACCCGACCTTTACCCGCGCAATCACGACCAGAACCACCGTGAAGGAACCTCCCGAGCGAAGCGAATGGACCCGTTATCTATTCAAACAGCTTGGCGGCGGGGAGCCGCAGGAGATATTCCTCGGGCCACTGGTCAGCGAAGGGAAGGTCGTGGCGCTGCTGTATGGAGACAATCTGCCGGAAAAAACGCCCATTGCCGATACGGATTCTCTGGAGATTTTTCTCGCACAGGCGGGACTGGCAATGGAAAAGACGTTATTGCAGCAAAGATTGAAAGAAAAAGTTCAGGAGGAGATGTGAAGAAGATACTCATTACTGAGGATTCCTCCGCAACGCGCTCTTTTCTTGCCGCCACCATTGAAGCCATGGATGGATATGAAGTCGTTGAGGCTACGAGCGGTTTCGATGCATTGCGTCTTTTGCCCCGGGAGCACGTCGACTTGATAATTACCGACATCAATATGCCTGATATCAATGGGTTGGAACTCATAAGCTACGTGAGAAACAATCCTAATTATTGTTCGATTCCCCTTTTCATTATCTCGACAGAGAGCAGTGAAAAAGACCGGGAGCGGGGCTTGGCGCTCGGTGCAAACGAATATCTGGTGAAACCTTTCCAGCCGGAGAGGCTGCAGGAACTGATTCTTGCCTATATCGGTTGACAGGCGGTTAAGGATGGCTCACTGACGCCGGCAACGCAAGCTGGAGGCTGGCGCGACAAGTCGTTGACTGAAAGGAAACAATGACGGACTATCACGATCCTCTGAGTAAGGCTGCCAAAGATTTCCTTGCAGAGGCCGAGGAAATACTCGACCAATTGAGCGGTGATATCCTGTCACTCGGGGATTCCGTCGGCAAGGATGAGTGCGCTCCGGAAACCGTCAACTCGATTTTTCGCAGCGCACACTCTCTTAAGGGGCTTGCCGGCATGTTCGGTTATGGCGAAATTGCCGAACTTTCCCACAATCTGGAAAGCCTTCTGGATTATCTGCGTCTCGGCAAAATAGAGTTGAGCGAGTATACCCTGGTCGTGCTCTTTGATGCCGTTGAGGTTCTCGGTTCCCTGGTCCGCTCCGCCAGTACCGAAGGAGGCGGCCATACGGACCTCACCCCGGTTCTCGAAAGAATCAACGCCTGCATTTCCGGGGCACGCGTGGAAACCGCTACTCTTTCTCCCGCCGATCTGGGCATCTCGGAGAACATTCTCCATTCACTGACCGAATACGAGGAACACCGTCTCAAGGAGAATATTTCCCGGGGAAAGTCTCTCTGCCTCATCCATGCCTCTTACAGTCTCGAAACTTTTGACCGGGAACTGGGCGAATTGATCGATTTGCTGAAAGTCTCCGGCGAGGTTATCAGCACGCTTCCAAGTGCCGAAGCAGGATTCGAAAACAGCATCGGTTTTGATATTCTCTTTGGCATGGCTACTGCGTCGGAAGAGCTTTTCGCTTTGCTTGACCAGAAGGGCGCCTCGTATCTCCGGCTTGGAGACTCTTCCGTGAGTCCGGCGCTGCAGAGCGAATGCCGAGAAGTATTTCCCCTTCAGGAGGATAGTGGCGACTCCGTTTCTGCCGAGGCTGATGCAGCTCCCCTGACCGCCCGCAGCATATCCAACACGATGCGGGTTGATATTTCAAAGCTTGACAACCTGATGAACATCGTCGGCGAACTGATTCTCTTTCATGGCACTGTTGCATCCATCTCGGAAAAGATGCGGGGACAGGGATTTTCCGGCCTTACCGTCGAGCTTGGTAAGACTGCGAAGGGAATGGAGCGCAAACTGAACGAGCTTCAAAAGCGGGTCATGGAGGTTCGGATGGTTCCGGTCGGGCAACTGTTTGAAAAAATGTCCCGGATCGTGCGGAAAATTTCCCGTGAGCAAGACAAGCTGATTGAGCTGAAACTGAGCGGTTCGGATACGGAACTGGACAAGATGATTGTTGAGGACATAGCCGACCCGCTCATGCATATCATCCGGAATTCCATAGATCACGGCATCGAAACCCCCGAAGAAAGAAAGGCCGGCGGAAAGGATGAGCGGGGCATCATCAGACTCTCTTCCTATCAGAAGGGAAACCATGTCGTCATTGAAGTGGAGGATGACGGCCGGGGCATCGATCCAAAAAAAATAGTCGGCAAGGCATTGGAGTTGGGACTCATCGAGACAGACTCCGGCCTGTCTCAGAAAGAAGTTTTGGATATACTGTTTCTTCCTGGTTTTTCCACGGCAGCCGAGGTCAGCGATATCTCCGGACGCGGGGTCGGGATGGATGTTGTCAAAAACAACATCGCCGCAGTTTCCGGCACCGTCGAGATCGAAAGCAGTCACGGGACAGGAAGCCGGGTAATCATAACCCTTCCGATAACCCTGGCTATCATCAAGGCCTTGCTGGTGGAAACCTCCGGCCGTTCCTATGGCATTCCCATTACTTCGGTCCGGGAGACGCTTTCCCTGGAAGGTGTCGAAATTGGCACCGTTGAGCGCAAGGAGGTCATGCAGCTGCGCGAATCGACTCTGCCGCTTCTGCGTCTGGAAAAATTCTTCCAATGTGCCACCTGCGATGAGCTTTCCGCCAATGCCTATGTTGTGGTGGTCGGCGAAAAGGAAAGGCGCGTGGGTATCATGGTGAATGATCTCCTCGGGCAACAGGATATCGTCATCAAATCCCTGGGTGAAACCTTCAAGGGGGTGAGGGGAGTGGCCGGGGCCGCGGATTTGGGTGATCAGCGCACTATTCTTATCTTGGATGTGAGCGGTATCGTTACCGAGACAACCAAGGGCGGAGCATAACCATGTACAAGGGTTTCTACGGACTCAGGGAGAAACCGTTCAGCAAGACACCGGATCCCCGCTTCCTTTTCATGAGTCGTGTGCATGAGGAGGCTCTTGCCCGGCTTCAGTATGCGGTGGAGGAAATGGACGTGGCGTTGCTCACGGGCGGTATAGGGAGCGGCAAAACGACTATTTCCCGGGCACTTATGGACAGTGTCGGCCCGGGATACCGTTTTTGCTTTATCTTTAATCCGATTCTCACCCCGATGGAATTTCTGCGCTTGCTGGCCAGAGACCTCGGCCTGGATACTCCCGCAGTCACGAAGGACGATCTTCTCAAGGAACTTACGGAGGAAATATATCGCTGCCATGCCGGAGGAATTGTACCGGTCCTTATCATTGATGAGGCACAGATGATCCCAGGCCGGGAGGTCTTTGACGAGATACGTTTATTGACCAATTTTCAGCTTGATGACACGAATCTGCTTTCCGTGATCCTCATGGGACAGCCCGAGCTGCGCGAAAGACTTGCCGATCCGGTTTACGAGCCTCTTCGTCAGCGCATCGGTATCCAGTACCATCTGAATTCCCTGAACCTGGAGGAGACGCTGGAGTATCTCGATTTCCGGCTTACCGTTGCAGGTGGAAAAGCGGGGCTGTTCTTGCCTGATGCTGTTCTAAGGATTTACCAGCTATCCGGAGGGGTCCCGCGCAGGATCAATACAATTGCCACCAATGCCTTGCTGGAGGGCTTTTCCCGGGATGTGGCCCTGATTGATGCCGCTATTATCGACGATTTGAGTGAAGAGCTTGTCATGTAGTTTGCTGATGCATAAACTCATGCGGCAGGCCGGATGCGCGGGAAGATGGAGCTAATCGTCCGGGAACTGTCTGGCAGATAGCTGAGAGAAAGCCTTATACCGCGGCAGATTGTTTAATGTGTTGTTTTTCAACCGTCTGATAGAAGTATGGGACCTGTTCATGAATCTGGCTGAAATTCGAAAAAAAGCTCGTCAGGAAAAGAGTGGCGCGGTGTCGCCTACCGAAACGCCATCGACCCAGGATCTGGATTCACCTGCCTCTGCAGGGACGACGGAACAGAGCGTTTCGCAAGTATCCGCGGAGGAAATTTTTCCAGAACCCTCTGGAGGGACACTGGAGGAGTCTTTGTCGTTCGCCGAGATGACGGAGGAGCTATCTGAGTTTTTCGATCCAGCGGCAATAATTCTCGCCGGGCGCCAGAGTGCCGGTCTGGCTTCTGCTGTAGCTGATAATCAGCAGCAGGAATCCAGCGAAGTCTCGGGCGAGGTGCTGAAATATCTTCGTTTCCGCGTGGCGAATGAGGAGTATGGTATCAGTCTCCTGCAAATTCGCGAAATCATTAAAGTTCGTGATATAACCGAAGTTCCCGGAATGCCGGGATTTGTCGCGGGAGTTCTTTCCTTGAGGGGAATAATCATCCCGATATTTGATCTGCGACTCCGCCTTGGGCTGGGCACTAATGAAGCACCCGGTTGGGAAAGAATCATTATTGCCCGAATGCAGGAGCGCTTATTCGGCCTGCTCGTTGACGAAGTGAATCAGGTGCTCAATCTTTCCGTCGCGGCAATCGAGAATGCGCCGACAGTTCTGGAAGGGATTGACCGGGAATTTGTTTCGGGGATCGGCCGGCATGGGCAGCGCATGCTCATTCTTCTGGATCTGGAAAAGCTCGTTGATATTTCGCTCTTATGAGGCATGTAGATTGAGATTGATTAACGTTGCTGCCCGGGCAGGTTCCCGGGACCAATAGTACGGGAGGAATTCTGTTGGACAGCAAAATTCAGGAAATCAAGCTGGTCTGCTTTCGTTTGGGTAGTGATACCTATGCCCTCGATATCATGCGGATCCGGGAGATAGTCAAGCTCCAGAAACTCTCCGGGCTGCCCGAGGCGCCGGCTTTCGTGGAAGGGGTCATCAACCTGCGCGGTTCGATTATTCCGGTTGTTGATCTGCGAAAAAGATTCGGCTTCTCGGATATCAACTCCAGTGGAGAGAGCAGACTCCTGATCACGGTTGTTGCCCATCAACTCGTCGGCCTGATTGTCGATGCGGTAACCGAAGTAGTAACCATCTCGATTCGAGACCTTCGGCCACCGCCTTCGGTGGTCAAAGTTGCCGGATACCGCTATCTGATCGGTGTCTGCCTGGTGCGGGACGTAATGGTAATGCTGGTAAATCTCGATAAGGTCTTTGGCGGCAGCGTACCGGGTGAATTGTCCGGTTTCGACGCCGTCGCAGGTGAAATCTGAGCTGAAACTCTGAAAGGACTTCCATGCTGCTGGGGTGCCCCACATGCAAGACACGATACAGACTTGACGATTCCAAGGTTCGGGTGGAAGGGATACTTCTGCAATGTTGCCGCTGCCGTACGGTATTCCGTGTTGCCGAAAGAATGCTTCCAGCGTCCCGTACGACTCCTGAAGAGACAACTGGGCCGGCCGCAAGACCGGTTACCGTGGTCGTGGCCAACGAGAGCCCCGAGTTCTGTGCTTCGGTAGTGCACACCCTGGAGGCCGAGCCGTTTACCGTGTTCTGTTCTCATGACGGCAGAGAGGCCATGGATTTGATTGCAGAGCTCCGACCAGATGTGGTTCTGCTTGATGTAGCTCTTCCAACACTTTATGGATTCGAAATCTGCGATACCATCAAGAATACTCCGGAGCTGTCCGCTGTCAAAACGATTCTCATAGCGTCCATCTATGATAAAACCCGATACAAGAGGGAACCGCAGTCGTTGTACGGCGCTGATGATTACATCGAGAAGCATCACATTCCAGACGCCCTTTCAGCCAAGATCTATCGGCTAGTTTACGGGCAGGAAGCGGTTGACCAGGATGTGAACGACAACTCTGTTATGGAGGAGCAAAAGTCGACCGATCTCGAGCAGATTTCGGAGCAGGAGCTGCTGGAACAGGAGCTGGTCCGTGAGGAGCTTCGCCTGGACGAGGAGGCCAAAACCAGCTCCTGTGAGAGCCCGCAATTGTCGGATGCACACAACAAGGCGCGTCGTCTTGCCCGCATTATCGTTACCGATATCGCGCTTTACAACCAGAAGAAAATTGAAGAGGCGGTCAGAAACGGGACCTTCTACAAGCTTTTCGAGGAAGAACTGAATGATGGGCGACTCTTTTACAACCGGCGGATTGCTGAAGAAGTGCGAAATGGGACCTCCTATCTGGATGATGCCATTGAAGAATTTATTTCCCAGAAGAAATCTGATTTGAACTCTTTTCGTGACATTGAGTGAATTTCCCCCCGAGCCCGGAGGCTACAGGATAATGAATCAGAACCATCCCGCGGATAGTATCGACGTAATTCTCAACTCCCTTTCCTCTTCGGAAGAGGAGACACGTCGCAATGCGGTGGTCGCCCTTTCTGCCGTTGCACTGGAAAAGTCTGCGGACCTGCTCTTTCGTGCCATGGGAGATGACAGTTGGCGGGTTAGGAAAGAGGCGGTAGAAGTATTCCTGTCCGCGCCGAATGCGGATCTTTTCATCGAGAGACTTTTCAACCTTCTCCGTTCGCAGGATAATGCAGGATTACGGAATTCCGCGGCTGAAGCGCTGACACGCTTGGGAAAGTGTTCTCTGCCGGTTCTTGAGCAACACGCTCAGGATGGCGATCACGATGTCCGCAAGTTTGTCATCGACATCATCGGCGCCATTGGTGATAGTTCGACCGTACAGCGTTTGCTGCATGCCCTTGATGACAGTGATCCAAATGTCGCCATTGCGGCTGCCGAAAATCTCGGAAATATCGGCTGTGCCGAAGCCCTTCAGCCGTTGCTCAAGGCCCTTTCCCGTGAGGACCTTGCCCTTCGGTATACGATTTTGGAATCTCTGGCGAAAATCGGAGAATCATTGCCTCTTGAGGCAGTGTCTCCTTTTCTTGCGGAAGGGCTTCTCAAAAAAGCAGTGTACGACTGTCTCGGTTCGGTCGGTCGGGCCGATGCTGCACAAACTCTGGTTCAAGGACTTGCAGCGACGGGGAGAAGCGTTCGAGAGGCTGCCGTCAAAGCGCTGATGGCAATACGTGACCGGTACCCGGAAGAATGGGCGGAAAATGCCGGCGATTCGCTTCTGCAAGGGTTGGCAGTGAGCCCGGTCGTCGAGGGACTCCTGGCATTGATGGAGACGTCCGATACTGCTTTACGAAGGGAGCTTATCAGGATTTTTGGATTGATAGGAGATCCGCGCACGGCACAGGCCATACTCAGGTCGTGCAGAAGTGAGCAACTGTTGCCTGATTGTATCTCGGCCTTACAAGCCCAGGGAGCCGTATCAATTGGTTTTCTCGAAGATGAGTTTAGCGAAGGAAGTGAAGGAGAGCAGGCAAATATCATTCGCCTCTGTGGCGAAATGGGCCTGAGTGAGTCAGCTCCGTTACTGAGACGTGCACTGGACGATCCAGCGCCGCAGGTAAGGGAAGCTTCCGTCCGTTCCGTGGGCATGATCGGATTGAGTGAACTGATTCCCGAAACTTCCGTACTGCTGGGAGATTTCGATCAGGATGTCCGGATTGCCGCCTTGGAGACGTTGGCACTTCTTGCCGATCGAGATGCCGAATCTGTTGGTAAGATTGCAGTGACACTTTCTCTTGCGGATGCGCCTGACAAGCGGAGAGATGCCGTATACCTTTGCGCGGTGCTGCGTGACCGTGAACGGCTCTCACTGCTGATGAAGGACGCTGACGACCTGGTGAGGAGAGCTGCCGTGCAAGGTCTCGCCCGTCTCGGGGGGGATGATGCTGTTTCTCATCTTACCATGGCTCTAACGGATGAAAATTCCGGCGTTCGTATTGCAGCAGCCTCGACCCTTGGAGAAACTGGCGAGCAGAGTGCCGTGCAGCCACTGATTCTGGTTATGGAGGATCCGGATCCTTGGGTCAGATGTGCCGCTCTCAGGAGCTTGGGAAGGATCGGTGGCGATATAGCGTTGATTGCTATTGAAGGCGCGCTAGATGAGGCAGATGGACTTGTTTCGCTTGCTGCTCTGGACGCTTTGAGAAATTTTGATACGGACAGATCCCGTCAGTTGGCTCGTCGGGCAACGGCCAGCGGCAACAGCGATGTGGTCAAGTCTTCTATCGAGCTCCTAGCGGAGCTGGAGGACCCCTGGCTTGATGAACATTGGCAGAAATTCCTCAACCATCCCCATTGGGATGTTAGAAATACAGTTGTTTGCTATCTGGCCGAAAAACAGGGGCAAGAGTCGCTTCCCCTGCTTCGGAAAGCGCTCAAAACGGAAGTTGATGATCTGGTTAGAGGCAGGATTATCGAGATCCTGGAAAAATATCGATGATATTTGGTAAAGAGCCAGAAACATCCATGTCTGAAGAGGACTTTCGGCTAATCAGGGACCTAATCCACAGCCATTGTGGTATTTTCTTTGATCGTGATGCCAAGTTCCTGCTGGAAAAGAGGCTCGCTCGGAGGCTTGAGCAGCATCAGCTTCCCGGGTTCAAGGAATATTACCATTTCCTCAAATATAGTCGCGGCAGGGAACAGGAACTCTCCGATATCATGGATGTCCTTACCACGAACGAGACCTATTTCTTTCGTGAGGAGTTCCAGCTCAATGCTTTTGTCGGGGAACTATTGCCGGAACTGAGGGCGCTGAAAGAGAAACGGGGAGACCGGACCATCCGGATCTGGAGTGCCGGTTGTTCTACGGGAGAGGAACCCTACACCATTGCCATGTTGATTATGGAAACAGGGGTTTTCAATGGTTGGAAGATCGAGATTATCGGTACGGATATCAGTCACAGGGTTCTGCAGCAGGCTCGAAAAGGACTGTACGGTAAATCATCTTTCAGAACGACTTCTCCGGAGAGAATTCACAGATTTTTCAACGAGCAGGACGGTCTGTATCGGATACACGATGAGGTTCGTGGGCTTGTTACCATCAGTCATCTGAATCTCCTCGACGAGAACAGAATGATTCTGCTCGGTAAAATGGATATCATTTTCTGTCGAAATGTGATTATTTATTTCGATCAGGCGGCTAAAAAGTCGGTTATCGAGTCATTTTACCGGTCGCTTCGAGAAGGTGGGTATCTCCTGCTCGGTCATTCCGAGTCTTTGCTTAATACTACGACCGCTTTTGCACTGAAACACCTGAAAAACGACATGGTCTATCAGAAGCCGCTGTCTTCGCACGGGGGAGGAGTCCTGTGAGCAAGATCAGGGTACTTGTCATAGATGATTCCGCGTTCAACCGGAGAACGATTTCCAAGATACTTGAAGGAATCCCCGAGGTAGAAGTAATCGGCTATGCGGTGGATGGCGAAGAAGGGATGCGTCGCATTCTGGCCCTGAAACCGGATTTGGTCACGCTTGACATCGAAATGCCGCGGATGGACGGTTTTACTCTGTTGCGCATCATCATGAGCAACTGTCCGACACCGGTTATCGTCGTGAGCTCCCAGGGGGGTAACGACAGCGTGTTCAAGGCCCTGGAGCTGGGGGCGATTGATTTCATCCTCAAACCAACGGCTGGAGCCTTCGACGAGCTGATCAAGATTCGCGAAGACCTGCACGAAAAAGTGAGGGAGGTCTTCAACCTCAATATGTCCTCCGTCCGGAAGAGGGGTGAACTCCTTCGAAGACGCAAAGAAGGTGACACGGTCAGAATAATAAAGCCGCTGTCGGTTCTGCGAAAACGGGGCCATGAAACTATCTCCGTGGTGGCAATTGGTGCATCAACGGGTGGGCCGCCGGCATTGCAGAGTATTTTTTCCGCTTTTCCCGGGGATATTCCTTTTTCAATTGTTGTTTCCCAGCATATGCCCTCCGGGTTTACCCGGACATTTGCCGAAAGGCTGAACAGGACCTCAGCGCTTCAGGTTGTTGAGGCCTGCGATGGCGACACGGTGCGTCCGGGTTGTGCCCTGATTGCTCCGGGTGGGAAAAACATGATTTTCCGGGAAAAGGACGGTTGTGTGACGGTCCAGATTGTTGATCCTGAACCTTCGGAAAATTATCTTCCTTCTGTCGATAGGATGTTTCAATCAGGTTCGGAAGTATTTGGTCCCAAGCTCTTGGGAGTTGTCCTGACCGGAATGGGAAATGACGGAAGCAACGGCGTTTGTGCCATTAAGAAAGCCGGTGGACAGGTGCTGTCGGAGTCAGAGGATTCGGCAGTTATTTTTGGCATGCCGCGGGCGGCAATTGCAACGGGAATGGTTGATGCTGTCGTCCCCCTTGAGAAGATAACGGACGAAATTCTGGCACGCTGCGGTTTTTGTGGGGAGAGAAACTGAGAGGAGCATGTTATGGCGACTGATGATGAAAAAGGGGTTACCTACAACGCTGAAGAGTTTCTGCAACTTTTTAAGAAGGGGGCCGAATTCACTCAGGATCTTCTGAAAGAGAATGAGCGACTCCGGTTTCGTATCCTCCAGGTGGAAGAGAATCTCCAAAGTAAGGATGAGGAAACAATCGTTACCGACGAGAATCGGAAGCTTGTTGAAAAGATCGAGGCCCTGGAAAAAGAGAAGGCCGAGATTCTCGAGCGGATTCTTCAGGTCGAGAGGGAGAATCAGGATTTTGCCGAGCGTTATGTCGAGGTAGAGGCCGAGAACAATAATCTTGCCAACCTCTACATCGCCAGCTATCAGCTCCACTCGACACTTGATTTTCCTGAGGTTCTGCAAATCATCACCGAGATCATCATCAATCTGATCGGTGCCGAAGAGTTTGCCATCATGCTGCTGGACGAAAAAACCAACGAACTGAACGCAGTGGCAACCGAAGGGGTCAGTCGCGAAGAAATACCGTCGATGAAGATGGGTAGCGGGATAATTGGTTCGGTAGCGAAAACAGGGGACAATTTTTTCGTGGAAGACATGGACAGTTATTCGCGTGATTTTATAAACCCGATGGTCTGCATTCCCTTGAAGATCAAGGAACATGTAATTGGCGTGATTGTTATTTACAAGCTCTTGATTCAGAAAAAGAATTTTGAACCTGTCGATTATGAGCTGTTTACTCTCCTGGCCGGTCATGCCGCCACGGCGATTTTTAGTTCCAAGTTGTATTCCGAGTCCGAGCGAAAGCTCTCTACTATCCAGGGTTTTATACAGATGCTCACTAAATAAGGACCCCTGTGGAGGAGATACCGGTATGACTGAATATAAGATTTTGATTATCGAAGATTCCCCGACCATGAGGCAACTGATTGCATTTGCCCTGAAGAGGCTCCAAGGGGTTAAAATTGTAGAAGCCAATGACGGTGTTGATGGATTGAAAAAGCTTTCTTCCGATAAGTTTGATCTTATCCTGACAGACATAAACATGCCGGTCATGGATGGACTGAAACTGGTCAGCCTTGTGCGTAATGATGCCAATTATCGTACTACCCCGATCGTGGTGATCACCACCGAGGGCGCCCAGGAAGATCGTGACCGTGCTCTTTCCCTTGGGGCGAATGACTATATTACCAAACCGATCCAGGCCAACAAAATTTTGGACCTGGCGCGGACTCTTCTCAAGCCGTCGTGATCCCGTGCCAGCTCGCCCAGCTGGCTTTCGCGAACCGGAGTATGGTCAGGTGAAAGCAAGCGACGCGGTTCTTCTGGGTGTTTTGCATGGTCGGGGCTGAGGTTTTTTGCCGAAGCGGATTAGCTGAAAAAATGTAGGTATCTGTTGAGAATATAACCGGAGGTGTACTGTCGTGGAGGAGAAATTTGTCCCCAAAAATGTTGAAGAAAAATGGCAACAATTCTGGGAGGAAAGCTCGGCTTTCCGGGCGACCAGAAATGACGATAAAGAAAAATACTATCTGTTGGAGATGTTTCCCTATCCGTCGGGCCGCATTCACATGGGCCATGTGCGCAACTATTCCATCGGAGATGTTCTTGCCCGTTTCATGAGGATGCGCGGTCGCAATGTGCTCCACCCCATGGGTTGGGATGCCTTCGGTATGCCGGCAGAGAATGCCGCCATTCAAAATAAGAGCCATCCGGGCGCCTGGACCTACGAGAATATCGAATATATGAGGAGCCAGCTGAAGCAGCTCGGTTTTTCCTATGACTGGGACCGCGAGATTGCCACCTGCCATGTTGACTACTACCGCTGGGAGCAACTTGTTTTTCTGAAGATGTATGAAAAGGGCCTTGCCTACAAGAAAAATTCCTTTGTCAACTGGTGTCCGAAATGTGAGACGGTGCTTGCAAACGAGCAAGTGGAAGACGGTTGCTGCTGGCGATGCGACAGCGAAGTTGTGCAGAAAGAGCTCGATCAATGGTTCCTGCGCATTACCGAGTATGCCGAGGAGCTACTGGAGTGCACTGACAAGCTCCCTGGTTGGCCGGAGCGGGTACTTACCATGCAGCGCAACTGGATCGGCAAGAGCTCCGGTTGTGAGATCGATTTCGCCTTGGAGAGTGGCACCGGCTCGGTCCGTGTTTTTACGACCCGTCAGGACACTCTCTACGGGGCAACATTCATGTCACTTGCGCCGGAGCACCCCCTTGCGCTGGAACTGACCACTACCGAGAAGTGCGACGAGGTCAATGCTTTCATCGATAAGGTGAAGAGAACCGACAAGCAGGTGAGAACTGCTGATGACCTGGAAAAAGAAGGCGTTTTTACCGGTTCATACTGCCTTAATCCGGTAACGGGTAAGAAAATGCCGATCTATCTTGCCAACTTCGTCCTTCCGGAATACGGAACCGGTGCTGTCATGGCGGTACCGACCCATGATCAAAGGGATTTCGAGTTTGCCCGAAAATACGGCCTGCCCCTGCAGGTGGTAATTGAACCGGAGGGGGAAACTCTTGATGCTGCTACCATGGTTGCCGCCTTCACCGATGAAGGGATCATGGTCAACTCGGGACCCTTTGACGGCATGAAGAGCGGTGATTCCAAGGAGAAGATTGCCGACTATCTGGAAAAAGAGGGTTTCGGCAAAAAGACGATCAATTATCGTTTGCGCGATTGGGGTATCTCCCGGCAGCGCTATTGGGGCAACCCGATTCCTATTATCTATTGTGATAGTTGTGGTGCCGTTCCCGTCCCGGAGAGCGACCTGCCGGTCGTTCTGCCGATGGACGCAAAGTTCAGTGGCGAAGGGGGCAATCCTTTGGCAAAAGTTCCATCTTTCGTCTCCGTTGCCTGCCCGGCTTGCGGCAAGCCTGCCCGTCGTGAAACAGATACCATGGATACGTTTGTGCAATCGTCCTGGTATTTCCTCCGCTATTGCTCCCCACGCTTCGAAGAGGGTCCGCTTGATCGTGAAGAAACGGAATACTGGATGTCCGTGGACCAGTATATTGGCGGGATCGAGCATGCCGTGCTCCACCTCCTTTATGCGCGCTTTTTCACTAAAGCTCTCCGCGACCTGGGGTATGTGAATATCGACGAGCCGTTTATCAATCTTCTGACCCAGGGTATGGTGATCAAGGATGGGGCAAAGATGAGCAAGTCCAAGGGCAATGTCGTGGATCCCGATTCTCTGATTAAAGTCTACGGTGCTGACACTGCGCGCCTGTTCTCGCTGTTTGCCTCGCCACCGGAAAGGGATCTTGAATGGAGTGATCAGGGTGTGGATGGCAGCTATCGCTTCCTCAACAGGGTCTGGAAGCTTGCGTACGAACTGGCTCCGCTGGTCAGCAAGGCCGGGCCGCTAAAGAATGGTGATTCATTGCCCGGAGAGGCGGGAAAACTCCGCAGGGTTGTTCACAAGACCATCAAAAAGGTTACCGAAGACGTGGAGGAACGCTTCCATTTCAATACCGCTATCGCGGCAATAATGGAGCTTGTCAACAGTATCTCTTCTTTTGAGCAGAAAAAGGATCCTTCTTGCGCCCCGGTTCTCAAAGAGGCCGTCGAGGCGGTAGTCTTGCTTCTTGCCCCGTTTGTTCCCCATATCACGGAAGAACTGTGGGAAGGACTCGGTCATGAAGGAGGGATCGGAACTGCCTCCTGGCCGGTGTATGATGCGGCGGCCGTAGTGGAAGACGAATTGACCATCGTCGTGCAGGTCAACGGTAAACTGCGCGGTAAGGTAATGGTGGCAGCAGCTGCGACCGAGGAAGAGGTGAAAAGTGCCGCTCTCGCTGATGAAAAGGTTCTGATCCATCTCGAAGGCAAAACTGTCAGGAAAATTATCTATGTTCCAGGAAAACTTCTGAACATCGTTGTTGCTTGAGGCTGGAGTTTTCATGGCTTCGGTAAGCGAGAATCCTGGCTTCCCGGACCATGCTGATCGCTGCATTGTATTTTTCAACTTTGCCTGATTATCCTACTACCACCCCGGTAATAGCGGGGAAGGGGGGGTCGTGCGTACTGCGCTGCTTTCATTGTTTCTTTTACTCATTTCATCACTAGTAACCGGATGCGGCTACCACTCCCTTGCGCACGATACGCAAAAACATTTTGGCGATACGGCAACCGTAAGTATTCCGATTTTTGCCAACAAGACCTATAAACCTGATCTCGAAAATATTCTGCTCAATAATTTGATTGGCGAATTTGCAAAGAGAAAGGGGTTGCGGGTTGTGCAGAGCGGGGGGGCCGACTATACCCTTTCAGGCGAGCTGCTCAACTATGAAAAGACGGCCGTTTCCTATACGGGGCAAGATATCGTAAAGGAGTACACAGCCACTTTGTCCATTGCTGCTACCTTACGGAAAAACAGCAACCGGAAAGTGCTCTGGAAAGGACAGCTTTCCTGGAGCCAGGATTTGCCTGCAAGTTCGGATATTGCAATCCAGCAAAACAGTGAAGATGCCGCTATCCAGGTTATCTGCCAGAGACTTGCCCAGCAGCTGTACCTGAAAATTAACGAAGATTTCTGATCGCTTCTGAAAAGCTTACCCAGCAACAGGTTGCCCAATGAAATACCAGGAGTTTATCCACGCTATCGAAAAGGGGCAGGTTCGACCTCTGTATTATCTGTATGGTGACGAGTCGTACCTGATGGACAAGTGCATCCAGCAACTATTGGAACGTCTTGTATCGGCAGACCTGCGCGATTTTAACCTGAATGTGTATTACGGTACCGAGTCCAAGGGTGACGAAATTGCCGAAACTGCCGCAACCTTGCCCATGTTTGCTGACTGGCGGGTCGTGGTGGTGAAAAAGGCCGATGCTCTTTCAGCCGCTTCCCTTGAAGTCCTTTCTGCCTATGTCAAGAATCCCTCACCTTCGACCTGCCTCCTGCTGCAAGGAGAAAAGATTGACCAGCGCAAAAAGTTTTTCACAGAAATCAAGAAGTCCGGTGATCTCGTCGAGTGCAAACGTCTCTATGAAAACCAGTTGCCCGCTTTTATCAAGAATGAGACGTTGCTGCGTGGAAGGAAAATCGAGCCGGCTGCAGCGGAAATGCTGGTTTACCTGGTTGGGAATAATCTCCAGGAACTGATTTCCGAGCTGGAAAAGGCCATACTTTATGTAGGTGAAGCTCAGGAAATAAAGGTTTCGCACGTACGGGCAATTGTTTCGGATTCCCGGGTCAATAGCGTGTTCGAGCTTACCGATGCCTTGGGGGAGAAAAAGCTGGAAAAGGCTGTTCGGAGTCTCAACAGTCTTCTCGGTGACGGCGAGGCACCTCTGCTGGTCCTGGCCATGGTCACGCGGCATTTCCGTCAGTTATGGAAGGTCAGGGAGCTTCTGGAGAAACGGACCCCGGCCGGGGAGATTGGAAAGATTGCCGGGATTAACCCGTATTTCCTGCAGGGGTTTGTGGCGCAGGCCCGGAATTATTCTCTGGTCGAACTTCGCAGGGTGTTTGAGAAGATATTTTCCCTTGATGGTGCGCTGAAAACCGGAGGCGGTAAACCTCCTGTTCTGCTGGAGACGTTTCTTATGGAAGTCTGTGTGTCCGGAAAGGTCCAGGCGTAGTCGGGGAGACATCCATCTTTTGGCGTCCGGACTGACGATGTCTCGTGACTGTGGCAGGAAATCACGGTTCAGTGCATGTAAAAAGGGACCTCCGATAAAGAGGTCCCTTTTGTATTGGCTGGATATGGTAATCCGAAAAGCTGTTGTGCAGGAAATAGACTAGCCGAGCGTACCGACCAACTTGCTCAAGCGAGAAACATTGCGGGAAGCATTGGAGCGGTGAATGACACCCTTTGATGCAGCAGAGTCGATGTAAGGAATCGCGGCCTGGAGGGTCTCCTTGGCCAGGGCTACGTCATTTGCTGCAACTGCTTCGCGTACACGCTTTATATGAGTCCGCAGGGTTGAGCGGACGTGCTTGTTTCGTGCATTTTTTCTTTCATTCTGTTTGATTCTTTTGAGAGCCGACTTGTGATGAGCCAAACTACACCTCCAAATATGTGTAAGGGTTTGTATAAGTTGTAGAAAGCTAAATTTCTACCATTTGTCGTGGTGAAGTGTCAAGGGAAAAGTACGAAACGGAACAATGAAATTGCTGTTCCCTTCACGAGAATTTAATCGTACCATGCTTTCATCGGTTTCCGGAGGATGGAAATATCTGGTAGCTGAGCAGGGTGAACTGCCGCATGTCAGCAGTGAAAAAATCCCGTAGCAGTTTTGTGTTACGGTACAGCCTAACCAAGGAGGAATGAGGTGAAAAGTCGAAAAGAATCCGGGGCATCATTGGTGTATTCATCGGAATTTGGCAGGATGTGTCCGGAATGCTCCAGACCGGCCGCCGAATGTATCTGCCGGAAAAATCGGGTGTCCACAGCCGGTGATGGCATTGTGCGAATTCGACGCGAAACAAAGGGACGCGGTGGTAAAACGGTTACGGTTATTTCCGGTGTGCCCTTGGATGGTTCGGCACTGAAGGTTCTGTCTACGGAACTGAAGAAGGTCTGCGGTGCCGGCGGGGCGTTGAAAGACGGGGCAATCGAGATTCAAGGAGACCACTGCGAAGCTGTAATCAGGGAATTGGATCGGCGCGGGTTCCGGGTGAAAAGATCCGGTGGCTAGAAAATAGCTTTGGATGCTTGCCGTGCGGAGCCGGGAAAAACAGCGAAATGATAAGGGGTAGTTGCCATGAAGTATCAGCAGGGTGAAATTGGTCGTATTTTTGTCGTTCGTTTTGAAGATGGCGATGATGTGATAGGTGGCTTGGTCGAACTTGCCGTGAAGGAAAATCTCAGAGCCGGTTCTTTTCAACTCGTGGGCGGCATGAAGCGCGGCCGGTTCGTGGTCGGCCCGGAGCAGGAAGAAATGCCGCCGGTTCCGGTCTGGCGGGAGTTGGAAGAGAGTCACGAGATCCTTGGATTCGGGACAATTTTCCGCCAAGGGGATGTGCCGAAGGTTCATCTGCACGGTGCGTACGGCAAAGGTGATATGGTGCGGGTTGGTTGCTTGCGGGAGTCTTCGGAGGCATTCCTGGTGCTGGAAGCGGTGATCATGGAGATTACCGGAGTATCTGCGGTGCGTGAGTTCGACCCCGTTTCAGGGATGGTGCTGCTGAAACTTTGATTTTTGATGAGTGGGGGCTTTTCACCGTGGCCTGTGTAGTTCCGGAAACAGTTGTTCCCTCCCCGGAAAAGGGGAGGGAAGCGTAGTATTCAAATCCCCTAAGGTGTTGTTGTGCGATATGGTTACTTTGCTTTGCCGATGTATTTTTCGATGAGAGGGATGTTTTCGCCACTGACAAATTTCCCGTTTATCCAATAGCTGGGAGTTGCATCGATCCGTAATTTGTCAATGACGGCCTTCTGTTCATTGAGGCGGCCCTTGTCGTCGTACTTTTTGTCCAGGAGTTGTCGATTCCCGTCAAGTTGTCCGGAATAGACCTCGAATAGTGCCTTTTCCGGGTCACTGGATGCAAGAATATAGGTGGCTTTTTTGAGGGAATCGGGATGGATGGCAAGCGGCTTGAAAAAGATGTAGCGTGTTACATCGTGCCTCATGTTCCAGTAGGCGTGCATCCTTCTGCAATGCGGACAGTCGGGGTCCGTTATTTCAACCACAATATTTTTGCCGTTTCCGATCTTGATGGCCTTTTTCAGGTCTTCCGGTGTCAAGAGTTTGTAACGCTCTGTCATAGCTCGTTCCTGTGTCAGGTTCCTGCCTTCCTTCGTATAGATATCACCAACGATGATATAGCCGGTTTTCGGGTAGAAATAGACGATTTTCCCGTCGGCTATCACTTCATAGAGTCCGGTAATGTCGGTTTTCGTAAAGCTGTTGTATTTAAGTCTGGGGAACATATTGTGCAAGACATCCTGAGGTTGCATGGTTTTTTTTGCAGCGAATGCCACTGAACCGGTGGTCGAGAGTGCTACCGAAAGACATATCAAACAAATCAAGCGTTTCATTGCCATAGTCGATTACCTTCCTTTTTTTTCTGAGATTGCCATTTAGCCTGCTATTTTTTGATGTGGAAATCATTAAATTCATTGTTGAAAACTTTTGTTTCCACAATAACTTCCGCCACTTCGGAAAGGTCTGGTCCTTCCCGGCACCAATCGATAAGAGCCTGCACATCCTTGTCATCACCTTCGAAGCATCCCTGAACATCACCGTTTGGCAGGTTGCGTACCCAGCCCATTACCGAGAGCTGTTGAGCCCTTTGCCGGGTATGATAGCGGAAAGAAACACCTTGGACCAGACCGCGAACAGTTACCATGGCACGTGTTTTCATTGATTCTATTTCTCCACCAGTTCAAGAAAATCTGTCTCGTTGATGACCTGGATTCCAAGTTCTCGGGCTTTTGTCAGTTTGGACCCTGCATCGGTTCCTGCCACAACGTAGTCTGTTTTTCGCGAAACGGAGCCTGTTGCATGTCCACCTTCATTTTCAACGATTCGTTTTGCTGCCTCCCGGGAAAATCGGGTCAAGGTGCCGGTAAAGACGAAGTTCATTCCGGAAAATTTCCCGCCCAGGCGTTTTCCCTCGCTGGTCGGTTGCACGCCGGCTTCAAGCATGCGCTTAATCATGGACGTGTTTCGTTGGCTGCTGAAAAATTCCCGGATATTCTGCGCTACCTGGGGGCCGATTTCCCTGAGAGAGCGAAGCTCTTCATCGCTTGCGTTGGCAAGATTTTCCATATTCCCAAAGGCTGAGGCAAGAATCTTCGCGGTATGTTCTCCCACATTGCGGATCCCCAGCGCGTAAATGAAGCGGGAGAGCTCCCTCTTTTTACTGTTCTCGATCGCCGCGAGCAGGTTGTCGGCAAGCTTGTTCCCCATGCGTTCGAAATGCATGAAGTCGTCCTTGCTGAGGTTGTACAGGTCGGCCACGGTCGTGACCAGGTTCAAGCGCAGGAGTTGTTCCACGTATCTGTCGCCGAGACCTTCGATATCCATGGCATTGCGAGAAGCAAAGTGAATAATCGCTTCACGGACCTTTGCCGGGCAGGACGGATCTAGGCAGCGGATTGCCACTTCTCCGGGAACCTTGGTCACCTTTGAGCCGCATTCCGGGCAGTGTTCCGGGAGCGGCAGTGATCGTTCGCTGCCGTTTCTTTTGTCGGTGAAGGTTTTGACAACCGCGGGTATAACGTCTCCTGCCCTTTCAATAAGGACTGTGTCGCCGATGCGGATATCTTTTTTCTCCAGCTCTTCCCAATTGTGCAAGGTTGCCCGGGACACCACAACCCCGGAGACCTCAACCGGTTTCAGATGGGCAACCGGGGTGATGACGCCAGTTCTTCCGACCTGTGGGACAATGTCTTCCACCAGGGTCGTTGCCTGGCGGGGGGGGAATTTGAAGGCGATCGACCAGCGAGGGGATCGGCTCTTTTCGCCAAGCTCACGCTGCAGTGAAAAAGAATCGACCTTGACGACAACTCCGTCAATTTCATAGTCCAGCGATTCTCTTCTGTTTAGCATTTCCTGATAATAGGCAAGAACTCCCCGGACTCCGCTGACGCGTCTGCCGAGCTGGTTAACCGGAAGACCCCATTGTGCCATAGTATTGAGAAATATCTGCTGGGAGGCAAACTCGCAGCCATCCATTTCGCCGGGCCCGTAACAGAAGAGTGACAGGGGACGCCTGGCGGTAATTCTCGAGTCGAGCTGCCGTAGCGATCCCGCAGCTGCATTGCGGGGATTTGCAAAAGGTTGCTCTCCGGCTTCTTCCCGTTCGGCATTGAGCAGTTGGAAGTCTTTGATGGCCAGATACACCTCTCCTCGGACTTCGACACGGCGTGGGGCAGGGTTTATGGTAAGGCGGAGAGGAAGCGACTTGATGGTTCTGACATTCAGGGAGACATCCTCGCCGATGTAACCATCGCCTCGTGTGGACGCCTCAATGAACAGGCCATCTTCGTAGACCAGTTCCACCGCAAGGCCATCCATCTTTGCTTCGCAATAATATTCGATCTCCTGAACTGCGGTGAGGGAGAGGAATCTTTTGATCCGGTCATCGAAATTGATGATCTCTTCTTCGGTCAGTGTGTTTTCCAACGAGAGCATCGGAACCCGGTGGCTCACCTGGGAAAAGTTTTCCAGTGGAGGAGAGCCAATCCGGCTTGTTGGTGAATCGGGACGGATCAGATCAGGGAATTTATTTTCCAGATGCTGTAATTCCCGGAATAAGTCGTCATAGTCGGCATCGCTGATCTCCGGGGAATCATCGCGGTAATAGAGGCGATTGTGCCGTTCGATCAGAGTGCACAGTTCTTTGATGCGAGCGTCGGCGGCCCTGGTATCCATCAGAATTTCCCTTCGTGAAAATAGCTATTTTTAACACAGGAATCAGGTCTGGTGCAATCATTGCCTGCTGATCAAGCTACCTCACGATCCAGAACAGTTCGTACCTTTCGCAGGATTTCGTTTTTTGAAAAAGGTTTCGTTACAAAATCGACCCCTTCTTCGATAATTCCCTTTTGCAATATGATGTCAGCGGTATAGCCGCTGATGAAAATGAATTTTATCTCGGGCCTCATTTTTCGTATTTCTTCGCATATTTCTCTGCCGTTCTTTTTCGGCATGACCACATCTGATATGACAAGAGAAATTTCCGAACTGTTTTCTTCGAAGCGGGCCACCGCTTCTTCGCCATTTGTGGCGGAAATAATGGTGTATCCCGCTCTCTTGAGGATTCCGGTGAGGAATTGATTGACGATCTCTTCATCCTCGGCAATCAGGATGGTTTCTGTTCCGGTTTTTGCCGGGACCTCTTCCCTGATGGGTGCTACCAGGACATCCGAATGGATGAGGGGCAGATAGATGGTAAATACTGCGCCGGTATCGGGCCTGCTTTCCACGGTGATCGTGCCATTGTGCTGTTTAATGATTCCATAGCTGATGGAAAGGCCAAGACCGGTTCCCTTGCCAATTTCCTTTGTTGTAAAGAACGGCTCGAATATTTTTTGCCGGAGCTTTTCCGTTACGCCAATGCCGGTGTCACTGACAGTGATCATGGCGTATTCTCCCGGCGATTCGAGGCCGATCGACACTTTACTTTTACTGTTTATCGATATGTGGGTGGCGACTATGCTCAGTTGTCCGCCAGAAGGCATTGCGTCACGTGCATTTGTGGCGAGATTGATCAGCACTTGCTCGAGCTGTCCCCTGTCCGCAACCACAGGAAGTTTCTTTTTGCAGGATTTTGTGGTGAGTTCTATATCTTCACCGATAATTCTGGAGATGAAAGAGTGTATTTCGGAAATGATCGAGTTGATCAGCAGTGGTTTGGGATTGATGATTTGTTTGCGGCTGACCGTCAGAAGATTATGGGTAAGTTCCCGGGCTCGTTCCGCAGCCAGCAGCACCTGGTCTACGCTGGATCGCAGGAGCTGGTTATTCTTGTCGATATTTTCGTGGATGGTCTCTCCGTACCCGGAAATGGCGGTAAGGAGGTTGTTGAAGTCGTGGGCAATGCCGCCAGCCAGCAGGCCGATTGATTCCATCTTCTGTACATGGAGTAGTTGCTGTTCAAGCTTATTGTGCTCGGTCATGTCATGGATGGTGCCTAAATATCCGGTGATCGAACCCTCATCATTTTTTGTTACCGAAGCTGAGATGTGTACCAGGACGGTTTCTCCGTCCGCCCTTTTCAGTTCGACCTGCAGATCTTTGACGACACCTTCGGTGAAGAGTACGTGGTGGAAATTCTCCCGTACTTCAGGATCAACGTAGATGCCTTTCGAAATGTCCAGAGTGAACAGTTCCTCCCGCGTATATCCGAGCAGTTCCTGTGCTGTGGGATTGATGTCCAGCAGTCGGGCGTCTGCATCAAAAACGAAAATTACATCACGTGATTCCTCAAAAATTTTCCGGTATTTCCGTTCGGACTCCCGCAGCGCCACCTCGATGCGTTTACGGTAGGTAATATCCGTGTGCGATCCCGCAATCCGGTAGGGATTGCCCCATGGGTCGCGCAGGCAGGCACCTCGACTGTGTATCCAGCGGAAACTGCCGTCTTTGGCTTGCAGGCGGTACTCCACCTCATAGACGGGGATGTGCCCACCAAGGTACCACTGAAGGGTGTTCGTCACCCGGTCATAGTCATCTGTGTGGATTCTTGCTTTCCATTCACTCAGGTCGTTGGGGATTTCGTGATCTTCATAACTGATCATGCCTTTCCAGCGGGGGGAGAAATACACCTCACCCGTGTCGAGGTCCCTGTCCCAGATGCCGTCGTTTGCTCCAAGAACGGCAAGTGCGTAACGCTCCTCACTCTTCCGTAAAGCTTTTTCGGTCTTTTTTCTTTCCGCAATCTCGTCCTGAAGCTTGGAGACAATGTCCCGCAATTGTTCGGTCCGTTCTGTGACGCGCTTCTCCAGATCGTTCTGGAGAGAGCGGAGGTCATCCTCCACCTGTTTCCGTCCGCTGACATCAAGTCCCAGTTCCAGAACAAGCAAGCTGCCATCAAGGTCTACGTAGGGATAATCGAGGACTTCATACGATAATCCGTCGATGGGACAACTCCATTCCCAGCGATGTGGCTGTTTTGTCTCGAAGACCTGAAATGTCTGGCACTCGGGGCATGGAGTTTTCCTTCCTCGAAGAATTTCGTGGCATTTGAGACCGTTTGGCGATCCAAAGTGCTTTCTGAAGTAACGGTTGGCAAAACGAATGGAGTGATCGGGGGCTTGCAGGTAGACGTACGCCGGAAGCCTGTTCAGAAGAGAAAAAAGCCTTTGGCGCTGGGTCCGTAGGGACTTCTTTTCCTGCGCCTGCTTGCTTTCCGAGATTTCCAGATCCAGAACTCTTTGGCGGAGAAAGGCTACTTCGTTCTCGAGTTCTTCAATCCTGCTTTTCATGTGCTGCATGGTTTTGTTATCTTCCTTGATAAGGAACGTATATGCTGAAATCTTGGCAGGAGTTATTTCCTACCGGGGCGAAAAAAACAACCTGGTACGATCCCGCTGCAATTCCTGCTCAATCGAGTCCTCGACAAAGTTTCGGGCCATTTCTTTACTGCCCTGGTTACGAGCGGCTATGGTAAGGATAAAGTCAGGAGGAGATTATTGTCGGAAGTGTCTGGTATCGGCGGATTCAAGAGAGTCTCCACTGTGTATCGTGCCCAATTGTTCACGTACCAACGTCAAATAATACCTTACATAAATTAAAGCGCAACATCAATACTATCCGGATAGGAAAAAGATTTTGTGCTTCGTGAAAAGTATGGTAGAAGAGGAAATATTTTGAATAAGGAGCGGGACATGACAGAAGAAAAAAATCCTTTTGTACTTATGGAAACCTCAATGGGTAGTATGAAAATCGAGCTTTTCAAGGACAAGGCGCCAATCAGCGTTCGCAATTTTCTTTCCTATGTGAAAGACGGCTTTTATGAAGGGCTGGTTTTTCATCGGGTAATCAAGGGGTTCATGGTGCAGGGGGGCGGGATGGATGCCGACATGCAGCCGAAAAAGACCAAGTTTGCCATCAAGAATGAAGCGGCTAACGGTCTTTCCAACAAAAGAGGAACTCTTGCCATGGCACGAACCGCTGTGGTTGATAGTGCAACATCGCAGTTCTTTATCAATGTTGTGGATAATATTCCTCTGGATTACCGGGGAAAAACCCCTGATCTTTTCGGCTATGCCGTTTTCGGTCAGGTTGTTGAGGGGATGGATACGGTGGATGCCATTCGTCAGGTGAAGACCGGCTCAAAGATGGGGCATTCGGATGTTCCCGTAGAACCGGTAACAATTCTTTCAGTGTCTATTGTTGAATAGCTGTTTGCGTCAGCTCCAACCAGGTAAAAAAAGGCTGCTTCCGTCTCGGGAGCAGCCTTTTTTGTTGCGTCTTGCTGGTAGGTTAGCCCTGTGCGGACCAATGCCCGTGAATGTTGCAGAATTCGCGAGCGGTAACCGTTTGCGCTGAAACCTTGAAAACCGCTTCGGGTGCTTGGCCCGGCTTGAGAAACTGCCGGTACGCTTTTCCGTCGGCAATAATTTCGATCCACTCGATGTAGTGCTTTTCTTCCATGGGGTGGGCAACACTGCCTACCTTGACGCTAATTGAGTCGCCGCCCTTTTCAATGACCGGAACATGCTTTTCTTTTGCTGCATCCACGGTGTTTTCCGTCAGCAGATTCATCGGCATTCCGCAGCAGACGAGCTCGCCGTCGCCGGCATGGAGCACTTCAACGATGTTTCCACAGGCTTCACATTTGTAGATTTCCAGTACGTTAGCCATAGTACCTCCAATTTTTATAGTTTCGAAGAAGATATTTTCATCAGCTAAAATGTACCGCATAGCTGCTTGTCTTGCAACCCGTGCAGGAGATGTTTTCTGTAAAGTTGCCATGGCTATGGACACATTGTTTTGGACTGCCCTGTTGCGATTCCTGGTCCAGGCGGGTCCCGTGATGCTTGAAATTATTTGCAATTCGTAATATTTGGGTCTATATTACGCAATCGTTGGCTTTATGGGTTGTCGAAATAATCCCGGGTGCTTCGAAAACTCGGGGAGGGGCGATTTGGCATGAAAGAGGTTGAAGAAAAAGTTCAGGTTAGCGGAAAGCTTTGGCTCGATAAGGCTGATAAGACTTTCCTCGGTAGTGATAGGATCGAGTTGCTGGAAAAAATTCAGGCCCTCGGTTCAATAACCCGGGCTGCCAAGGCTGTCGGGATCAGTTACAAGACCGCCTGGGAGATCGTGGATGCCATGAACAATCTTGCCGACAAGCCATTGGTTGTGCGCATTACCGGTGGCAAGGGAGGAGGTGGGACACATCTTACTCCGGAGGGCCAGAAAGTTATCAGCTCCTTCAGGATTGTCCAGGAGGAACACCAGGTTTTTCTCAAGAATGTCGCCCATAAGATCGATGACATGGAGAATTTTTATCAATTTCTCAAGAGCCTGTCACTCAAAGTCAGTGCCCGAAATATTTTCAAGGGAACGGTACGCTGTGTTAAAAAGGGGGCGGTAAATTCCGAAGTGGAGTTGCTCATTCCCAGTGGTGACGTGATTATCTCGGTGGTGACCAACGAAAGTGTTGAAAACCTCGGTTTGCGCGAAGGGGTTGATTCCTATGCGATTATCAAATCATCATCGGTGATTTTGGGAAGAGATCTCCAGTCGACGAGACTTAGTGCCAGCAATCTTCTCTGCGGAAATGTAGTAAAAATAATTCCCGGAGCAGTAAATACCGAGGTAACGTTGCAACTTTCCGGAGAAAATACCATCTGTGCCGTTATTACCAATGAGAGCGCCAATTTCCTTGCATTTTCCGAAGGAGATTACGCGTGTGCCCTGTTTCAGGCCTCCAACGTTATTCTTGGCGTGGATTGATATACCTTCTACCCTAGTGCACGCTGATATAAACAAAGCTGTTTTCTTCTCTGAAATATCCCGCCAACAATCGCAACACTCACCAAAAAAATAAAAAGTTTATGTTTTGTTGGTGTCACATAATGTTATGGGTTGGTGCGTCAAGTCTTTCGGCTTTATCCTTCTCCGTCAGAGAGTGAACATGCCTGGGTTTTGCGATTTTTACTGGTAGGTCTGAGAGAGAAACCTTTTTGCCCCATGTTTCTCTGTTATTCCCATCTACCGGTTGACTTTTATCGGTCTGATGGTTACTTTTCAGAAAGCAAACCTACGAAGGGGCCAGTGAACTAATGACAGATTCCAAACGCAGAAATAAAGAGACGAAAAAGAACGCTTCACCCATTGATAGCGAGGTGCAGCAGGGAAGTGCGGGTGAGCTTGTCGTCGCCGCGGATGTCCTGCCGAATTTTTTGCCCATTGTTCCACTGAAAATGCGTCCTACTTTTCCTGGGATTCTTATCCCGCTGGTGATAAAGGGGGCTGATAAGGTAGCAGCGGTCAAGAAGGTGATGGAGCAAGGGGATCGGACCATCGGCCTTGTGCTGGTCAAGGAAATGGATGGTGAAGAGACCCCGGACAATCTGCACCGGGTTGGTGTTGCAGCCAAGATTTTGCAGGTGATTCATTCCGATGAAGATAGTGCCCACCTGATGCTTAATAATCTCGAACGTTTTATTGTTGAACAATTGACTACATCGGAAGATGGACTCGTTGCCCGGGTCACCTATCACCACAGCGCAGAGACTTCGGTCAGCCCCGAGCTTCAGGCCTATTCCATGGCCGTTATTTCGACCCTGAAAGAACTGATTCAACTGAATCCCCTGTTTTCCGAAGAGACGAAACTGTTCCTCAATCGTTCGAGTATGGATGATCCGGGACGTCTTGCTGATTTTGCCGCAAATCTTACCAGTGCTGATGGCCAGGAACTTCAGATTGTTCTGGAGACCTTTGATGTCAAGCATCGTATCGACCGTGTCCTGGTCCTGTTGAAAAAGGAACTGGAGGTCTATCGTTTGCAGAGCAAGATCACCAAACAGATCGAGGAAAATATCTCCGCCCGCCAAAGGGAGTTCTTTCTGCGGGAACAGCTCAAGCTGATCAAGAGAGAACTTGGCCTGGAGAAGGAAGGAAAAGCTTCGGAGCTGGAAAAGTTTGTCGAGCGGCTTGAAGGGCTTACCCTCAACGATGAGGCTCAAAAGGCGGTAGAAGAGGAAATGGAGAAGCTGCAGCTCATCGAGCCGTCTTCTCCCGAATATAATGTCAGTCGTACCTACCTGGATTGGCTGACCATACTGCCGTGGGGTAAGTACAGTGAGGATTCTTACCGGCTTGACCGGGCACGGAAGATTCTCGACCGGGATCACTACGGACTGAAGGATGTCAAGGACCGGATCCTTGAATTTATTGCCGTGGGCAAAATGAAGGGCAGCATTACCGGATCTATCCTTTGTCTCGTGGGGCCCCCGGGAGTCGGAAAAACCTCGGTGGGCAAGAGTATCGCGGATGCCCTCGGGAGGAAATTTTTCCGCTTTTCCCTTGGTGGTATGCGTGATGAGGCAGAGATAAAGGGCCATCGCCGAACCTACATCGGTGCAATGCCGGGCAAGTTTATCCAAGGTATGAAGCGTGCCGGAACCTCGAACCCGGTGTTAATGCTCGACGAGATAGATAAGATCGGCGTCTCGTATCAGGGCGACCCTGCTTCAGCTCTCCTGGAAGTGCTGGACCCTGAACAAAACGCGACCTTCCGCGACCATTACCTGGACGTTCCCTTCGATTTGTCGAATGTGCTGTTCGTGGCAACGGCGAATCAGCTCGATACCATTCCGGCTGCCCTCATTGACAGGATGGAAGTAATTCGGCTGGCGGGCTATATTCTGCAGGAGAAAGTCGAAATTGCTCGGCGTTATCTCGTCCCGAAGGCCCTCAAAAATCATGGTCTCGAAAAGGGACAGGTTACCATTGCCAAGGACGCCCTGGTGAAGATCATTGACGGCTATGCTCGGGAAGCAGGTGTAAGAAATCTCGAGAGCCGTATCAAGAAAATCATGCGTCGGGCAGCCATGGAGTTTGCCGAGGGCAGAACCGAGCCCGTCTCTCTGGGGGCCGATGACGTTGTTCACTACCTTGGAAATCCCGTGTTCAACCCTGATGAACTCTTCGAGGACGTAACCGGGGTGGTTACCGGCCTTGCCTGGACCAGCATGGGCGGTGTGACACTGCAGATTGAAGCTACCGCAATGCCGAGCAAGGCGAAGGGCTTCAAGCAGACCGGGCAGCTGGGAAAAGTTATGGTGGAAAGTTCGGAGATTGCCTACTCCTATGTCATGGCACATCTGGAAAAGTATGGCGTCTCGCCAGACTACTTCGACAGTCATTTTATCCATCTGCATGTTCCTGCCGGGGCCACACCCAAGGACGGGCCGTCGGCAGGCATTACCATGACCACGGCGCTAATCTCGATGATTATTAATAAGCCGGTTCGAAAAAAACTTGCCATGACCGGCGAACTCACTCTCTCCGGCAGGGTGCTTCCGATCGGTGGTGTGAAAGAAAAAACCATAGCTGCCCGCAGGTCAGGTCTCAAGACCATTATCTTTCCTGACGGGAACAGGAAAGATTTCGATGAACTGCCAGCATACCTGAAAAAGGGGCTCAAGGCCCATTTTGTCCATGACTACGAAGAGGTTTGTGCGATTGCTTTTGCGGCAAAATAGAAAAAGGGGGCTTTGCCCCCTTTTTTAATGCGTCTTCACACTCTCCTTGTTCTCGACCTTTTCTGTTGAGCAAATCCCCCTGGTGTGCTACCTTTTTACGTTATCTCATAGTACGATCCCTAAAGTATCAGGAGAAATTTTCATGTTAAGTGCTGTATCGAGCGTGGTTAAGAAAATCGTCGGAAGTAAAAATGAGCGTGAATTGAAGCGTCTTTGGCCGATTGTCGAGCAAATAAATTGCCTCGAATCCGAGATGGCCACCTTGACCGATGAGCAAATACGCGAGAAAACCCAATCCTATAAAGAGCGTGTTGCAGGAGGAGAGAGTCTCGACTCGATTCTGCCCGAGGCATTTGCCCTTGTCAGAGAAGCCGGTAAAAGGGTCCTGCAGATGCGCCATTTCGATGTTCAGCTCATCGGCGGCATGGTCCTTCACCAGGGAAAAATTGCCGAGATGAAAACCGGCGAAGGTAAAACCCTTGTTGCCACTCTTCCTTGCTACCTCAACGCCTTGACCGGACGTGGTGTTCATGTCGTTACGGTCAACGATTATCTGGCAAAGCGCGACTCCGAATGGATGGGGAAACTCTACCGTTTTCTCGGCATGTCGGTCGGTGTCATTGTGCACGGGTTGGATGACCCCGAACGTCGGGAGGCATACAATGCCGACATCACCTATGGAACCAATAACGAATTCGGATTCGACTATCTTCGTGACAACATGAAGTTCAGTCTAGACGATTACGTGCAGCGCGAATTTCATTTTTCGATCGTTGACGAGGTGGACTCCATTCTCATTGATGAAGCGCGTACACCCTTGATTATCTCCGGGCCAACCGAGGAAAGCACGGACAAATATTACATCATCGACCGGATCATCCCTTCGCTGATCAAGGGTGAGGTGCTTGAAGAGGATGCCAACACCCTTTCCGGGAAGAGAAAACGCTACACGGGTGATTTTACCATCGACGAAAAGGCCAAATCCGCTACGCTCACCGAGGAAGGGGTTCTGAAGGTAGAGAGAATGCTGAAGATCGACAATCTCTACGATCCCCGCAATATCGAGACACTTCACCATGTTCAACAGGCCCTGCGGGCTCATGCCATGTATAAGCGTGACGTGGACTATGTCGTCAAAGATGGCGAAGTCATGATCGTGGACGAGTTCACCGGCCGGCTCATGCCCGGACGACGCTGGTCCGACGGCCTTCATCAGGCCATCGAAGCCAAAGAGGGCGTGGTGATCGAAAACGAGAACCAGACCCTGGCCACTATCACCTTCCAGAACTACTTCCGCATGTACGAGAAGCTGGCCGGAATGACCGGAACCGCCGATACCGAGGCAGCCGAGTTCCATAAAATCTATAAACTGGATGTCGTGGTGATCCCGACCAACCGTGTGCTTCTGCGCCCCGACTTTCCGGATGTGGTGTACAAAACCGAGATGGAAAAGTTCAAGGCGGTGGTCGATGAGGTCAAGGAGCTCAACGAGAAGGGCCAGCCGGTGCTGGTCGGCACCATTTCCATCGAGAAATCAGAGCTCCTTTCGACGCTCATGGAACGGCTCGGGGTTCCCCACAACGTGTTGAACGCCAAGCATCACGAGAAGGAGGCGGAGATTGTCTCCCAGGCTGGCCGCAAGGGAATGGTAACCATTGCCACCAATATGGCGGGCCGAGGTACCGACATCCTGCTGGGCGGCAACGCCGAGGTTCTTGCGAAAAAATGGCTGGCTGCCAATCCCGAGGCTTCCGAGGAAGAGTACGCAAAGGTCCTGGAAACCTTCCAGCAGCAGTGTGCCGATGAACACAAAGAGGTTGTCGCTTTGGGTGGTCTGCATATTCTCGGCACCGAACGTCACGAATCGCGGCGTATCGATAATCAGCTCCGGGGTCGTTCCGGCCGCCAGGGTGACCCGGGTTCGTCGAAATTCTACCTCTCGCTGGAGGACGATCTCCTGCGGATCTTTGGCTCGGAGCGGGTCTCGAAGATCATGGACATGTTGAAAATCGACGAAGGTGAAGCCATTACCCACGGGCTTATCTCTCGGGCCATCGAGAACGCTCAGAAGAAGGTCGAGGCGCACAACTTCGAGATCCGTAAGCACCTGATCGAATATGATGATGTCATGAACAAGCAGCGTGAGGTCATTTACACCCAACGCCGCGAAATTCTCTCCGGAGTTGATCTGCGGGAGAGTTTCATCGAGATGATGGATGAAACCGTGGAAGACCTGGTGGAAGCATTTGCCATTGAAAAAGTCCTCGCCGAGGAATGGGACTGGGAAGGCATTACCCAGGGAGTTTATCAATCTTTCGGCTTCCAGTTCGAGATTCCCGAAGAAACAATGACGCGACTGACGCCCGAGAACTTTCGTGAACTTCTCCGTGAGAAGGCTCATGAGGTGTTCCAGGGGCGTCTTGAGACTTTCGGCGAAGAGTTGACCGATCACCTGATCAAGGTCATTATGCTCCAGACCATTGACGCCCAGTGGAAGGACCATCTTCTTTCCATCGATCACCTGAAGGAAGGTATCGGTTTGCGCGGTTATGGCCAGAAAGATCCCAAGCAGGAGTACAAACGGGAAGCGTATCAGCTCTTCATGGATATGATTACCCGTATCCGTCAGGAGGTGGTGGAGAAAATTTTCTGGGTACAGATTGCCCGTGAAGAGGATGTGGAAGAGCTGGAGCAACAGGAGCGAAAGCAGCGCCTGGTGTTCAATCTTTCCGAAGATGTGCCACAGCAACCGGCGAAGAGCAATAAGGTTGGCCGCAATGATCCCTGCCCCTGCGGGAGCGGTAAAAAATATAAAAAATGTTGTGGTGCACGATAGGCAGGATACTGCTCAATAAACTTCATGCTTTTTAGGAGTTCTGCATGGAAATAAAAGGTTTTACCTTTTCCGCCGTCGAGGCGGCAATCAAGAAGCCGGGCCGGCTCGATCTGGCACTCATTTTTTCCGAAGTCCCGGCTGCCATTGCGGCTGTGTATACCACGAACCGGGTCAAGGCCGCTCCGGTGCTGCTCTCCATGGAGCGCACGGCCAAAGGCGTTTCCCAAGCCTTGGTGGTAAATAGCGGGAACGCCAATGCCTGCACCGGCAGTCAGGGGATGTCCGATGCCCTGGAAACCACGCAACTTGTCGCCGAAGGGGCCGGAATTACCGAGGACCTCGTCCTGGTTGCTTCAACCGGGGTGATCGGCAAGCCTTTGCCGATGGATAGGATTCGCCGCGCGATTCCCGGCCTGTACGAGACTTCCGCCGTGACCGACCTGGGTGGTCTGGCCCGCTCCATCATGACGACCGATACCTTCCCCAAGGTCGAGTCCCGCAAAGGGGAGGTGGGCGGCGTCTTCTACCGGGTAGCCGGAGTTGCCAAAGGTGCGGGGATGATCATGCCGAATATGGCCACCATGCTGGCGTTTCTGGTGACCGACGCTGCAATTGACCCTGATTACCTTCAAACGATATTCCGCGAGGCCGTTGACGCTTCGTTCAATATTATTTCCGTCGATGGTGATACCTCAACCAATGATATGGCCGTGATTATGGCCAATGGCATGGCCGGGAACTTGACCATCAAGGCGGGTACACCCGAGGCTGATCGATTCGAAATGAGTTTGCGGGAGACGCTCCTGTCCCTGGCTCGCCAGATTGTTCGGGACGGCGAAGGGGCGACCAAGTTTGTTGAAATACGGCTTACCGGCGCCTGTTCCACCTCCGACGCAAAGAAAGCCGCCATGGCTGTGGCCAATTCCCTTCTCGTCAAAACCGCTTTCTTTGGTCAGGATGCCAACTGGGGGCGTATCGTTGCTGCTGTCGGGTACTCCGGCGCTGAGGTTGAACAAAACTTGATTTCGCTGTCTTTTGATGACGTGCTCATGGTTTTCAAAGGGGTGTTTGTCGGTGGCGATGCCGAGGAACGGGGCTCGGAAGTTCTCCGCAAAGGCGAATTTTCCGTCACGATTGACCTTGCTTTGGGAGAGGGGAGTGCCACGGTGTACACGAGCGACCTTTCCCATGATTACGTCAGTATCAATGCCGATTATCGCACCTGATTGTCAGCCCGAAACTGTTGCTGTTCATCGTACTCTCGATTATTTGTCGGAGGCTTCATGAGGTACCTCGCATACTCTTGCTTGTTTATCTCCCTGCTCCTTGTGGTGACGCCCCAGCTTCATGCTCAGAACGGACCACTTTCTATTGAGGAGATGTCCATAACGACCCGCATCTTCAGGGGCGGCCCTGTTGATGCAGTACAGCGGATCTCAGTTTCAGCAATACATGAGTTGTATTGCTATACAAAGGTTGTCGCTCCCGGCGATGGAAAGCATGAGATTGTCCATGCCTGGTATCGGAACGGTGAATTGATGGCACGCTGTCACCTGCCTGTATCCGGAATCTCCTGGAGAACTTACAGTAAAAAACGGATTACCCCGGAAATGGCTGGGGCGTGGCGTGTTGACGTTCTTGATAGTGCGGGCAATCTCTTGGGGTCCAGAAAATTCATTCTCAACTGAAAATAATAGCTTCTTTTAAACTGTAACAGAGCTTGGCAATGAAGGGGCGTAGCCTCATTTGTCCGGCTCTTCCCACTACGTTTTCTGACGCACCACTTCAACCTTTGCCGCGGAGCTCTTCGTAAAGCCAACCCATCGAAAATGCCGGGAAAACCCGCTGCAAGCCCACCGGTAAAAAACTTGACACAGATAGAGGCTTTGTGCTAGGTTTTTCGCGATTTACGCATGCTTAGCTCGTTTCAGCATCAGGTGTTTCAGACGTTTTCACCTATCCCGCCGGAGGACATTCCATGGGCACTACCCTGCTGCTTGCCGATGACAGTATTACTATCCAGAAGGTTGTGGGAATCATTTTTGCCAATGAGGACTATGAACTGGTCGTCGTTGACAACGGCACATCCGCACTTGAAAAGGCGAGAGAAATCAAGCCTGACGTGATGCTCGTGGATGCTTTGATGCCGGGCAAAAGTGGTTACGAGGTTTGCGAAGAGGTCCGGCGCGACCCGCTTCTCAAGGGGACACCGCTGCTTCTCCTGGTCGGGGCCTTTGAACCGTTCGATGAAGACAAGGCGCGGATGAGTGGTGCTGATGATCACATTACCAAGCCGTTCGAGTCTCAGAGTCTGATTGATAAAGTCAAGGCCCTTTTAGAGCTTGCCTCCTCTCGGGAGTCGGAAATTTCTCCTGCTCAGGAGGAAGTCTCCATGGAGACGGCTGTTAACGAGCCCGAGGAAATCGTTTCGGAAACCTTCGAGGTCCCGGCAGCAACGATTCAAGCGGAGAGTCCTGTGGTTTCTGCTGACACTTCGGCCAAGCTTTTCGACTCATTCAGGGGCTTTGTTCACCTGGGGAGTGATGCGGCAAAAGCTCCGGTTGCGGTTGAGCCTGTGTTTGTACAGCCTGATGCCCAGGAACCGACCGTTTCGACCGAACCAGAAGGGGTCATTCTCCTTTCGTCGGTTGATATTGTTGAAGCTAACCCGGAAGATGATCCGTGGGGAACTTTTTCCGAAGTTGTGGAAGAAGGGTCTGAAATCCATTTCGGTGAAGTACTTGATGAGTCAAGCGAAGCGGAGCAGGAATACTCCGATACGGTAGAGGAAATTGAGCCATTTGCCCTGATGGAGGAAGAGTCGGCTAGCGGTTCATTCGGAGTGATTTCTCTGCACGATGAGTCGGAGGTCGCCGATGAAATGGGTGTTCCCCAAGAAGAGATATCTGTGTCGAACGAAGAGCCTGCCGCAGCAGTGGAAAGTCCTGTCGAAGAAGTTCAGGATCTTACACCTTCCGCTAGTGGAAGTATATCTTTGGGGGATTTTTCTCCCGTTCATGAATCTGATGTCCTTTCCGATCAGTCCATAGTTGAACAGTCGGAAGAACAGCCAACGGAACTTTTCGGCTTTTCTCCTGAGTATACTGATCTGCCTTTTGCCCAGGAGGAAGAGTTTGTGCCTGCGGCAGAGGCCTTTACCGAGGAGGACCAGGAGCCTCAAGCTCCTGCTGCAGCAATTGAAACTGCCATCACTCTCAGCGAAGAACAGCTGGCTGCCGCAATTTCCAAAATATCCCGGGAAATAATTGAAAAAATTGCCTGGGAGGTTGTGCCGGACCTTGCTGAGACTCTCATCAAAGAAGAGATTCGCAAGATTAAAGAGGGTTTGGGAAGGAACTAGTACTACCCGCTTGTTCTGAGAGGGTACTGCACGAACTTTATGGGGATGATTCATCCCCATTTTCGTTTCTGTGACCCGATTGTAGGGCATAATTTTCCGGTGCAATACTCTTTCCTCTTTCGATAAAGAACGTAGCCTGTAGTTCCAGTAAAACTTTCAGATGTAAATATTTGCTGGTCTCTGCTTCGGAAAGCGCTTTCCGAACGAAAACCAGCTTGTGACAGAGGTATGAATACTATGGTGATGAGAGAGTTGGCCAAGGCATATGAACCTAAGGTGGTTGAGGAACGATGGTATCATGAGTGGGAGAATGCAGAGTGTTTCCATGCCCAGGTCCCCTCGGACAAAGAGTCCTTCAGTATCGTTATCCCGCCTCCCAATATAACCGGTGTGCTCCATATGGGGCATGCTCTCAATAATACCCTGCAGGATATCCTTTGCCGCTGGAAAAGGATGTCCGGTTGCAACGTTCTCTGGATGCCGGGCACCGATCATGCGGGGATTGCAACGCAGAACGTGGTTGAGCGACAACTTGCTGCCGAGGGTACCAGTCGACATGAAATTGGTCGCGAGGCCTTCATCGAGCGGGTCTGGAAGTGGAAGGCCGAGTCCGGCGGCCAGATTATCGGTCAACTGAAGCGCCTGGGTGCATCCTGCGATTGGCAGCGCGAGCGGTTTACCATGGACGAGGGGCTTTCAACGGCGGTGCGCGAAGTCTTTGTGCGCCTCTACGAAGAAGGACTTATCTATCGGGATAACCGTCTCATAAACTGGTGCCCTCGCTGCCATACCGCCCTTTCCGACATTGAAGTCGAGCACGAAGAACAGAAGGGCAGCCTTTGGTATATCCGTTACCCGGTGGTTGATTCCGATCTCAGCCTGGTCGTTGCCACGACCCGTCCCGAAACCATGCTCGGCGATACCGCTGTTGCCGTTAATCCGTCCGATGAGCGCTATCGGCATCTGATTGGCGGCGATGTTACCTTGCCTCTGGTCAACCGTCGCATCCCGATAGTCGGCGATGAGTATGTGGATATGGAGTTCGGTACCGGCGTGGTGAAAATTACCCCGGCTCACGACTTCAATGACTTCGAGGTCGGCAAACGGCACAATCTTGACCGGATCAATGTCTTTGACGAGTCAGGTATCATCAATGCCGCAGGGCATCAGTACGAAGGTCTCGACCGCTTTGCCGCCCGGAAAAGGATTGTTGCGGAGTTGGAGGAGCAGGGTTTTCTGGAAAAGATCGCTGATCACGCCCTTTCCGTGGGTGGCTGCTACCGTTGCAAGACGGTCGTCGAACCCTACATGTCGCTGCAATGGTATGTTCAGGTTGCACCTCTTGCGGAAAAGGCCCTTGCTGCCGTACGGACCGGCACGACGAGAATCGTTCCGACCCAATGGGAGAACACCTATTACGAATGGATGGAAAATATCCGGGATTGGTGCATTTCCCGGCAGATCTGGTGGGGCCATCGTATCCCTGCCTGGTATTGCGATCACTGCAAGGAAATAACCGTCACAAAGATCGACCCTTCATGCTGTTCCCACTGTGGAAGCGATGAAATCCGACAGGAAACCGATGTCCTCGACACCTGGTTTTCTTCGGCTCTCTGGCCGTTTTCCACCATGGGTTGGCCTGAGCGTACCGAGGAACTGGCTGCCTTTTATCCCACCTCGTGTCTGGTGACCGGATTCGATATTCTCTTTTTCTGGGTAGCTCGCATGATGATGATGGGAATTCATTTCATGGGCGAGGTTCCGTTCCGGGATGTGTATATACATGCCCTTGTCCGGGATGCGCAGGGACAGAAAATGAGTAAATCCCGGGGTAACGTAATTGATCCCCTGGTGATTATCGATCAATACGGTGCCGACGCTTTCCGTTTTACCCTCGCAGCTTTTGCTGCCCAGGGGAGGGATGTGAAGCTTGCGGAAGAAAGAATCGCAGGGTACCGGAATTTTGCCAACAAGATCTGGAATGCTTCCCGGTTTGCTTTTATGAACCTGGAAGGCTTTGACCCCGATACGGTCGACGTGAAGGAGCTTGAACTTTCCAATGCCGACCGCTGGATTCTTTGCCGGTTAAACGATGCGGCGCGCGAAGTTGACGATGCCCTGTCTGGTTACCGGTTCAATGAAGCAGCATCTACCCTCTATCGATTTACCTGGAGCGAGTTCTGCGACTGGTATATCGAACTGATAAAGGATGACCTGTATAAGGGAGATGCCGCACGCAAGACCACGGCTCGCTATGTTCTCTGGACGGTTCTGGAGAACCTGTTGCGACTGCTTCATCCGTTCATGCCCTTTATCACTGAGGAAATCTGGCAGAGCCTTCCGGGAAAGCGCCCGGTTGCGTCGATCATGCATGCCGCCTACCCTTGTCCTGTGCCTGAATGGCAGTATACTGACGGTGCTCTGGAGATGGAGCTGGTGATGGAGGTTATCCGCGGAATACGCAACATCAGGGGTGAGGTTGAAGTGCCGCCGAGCCGTGAGATAGCGGCCATCCTCGATTGCGGTTCCGACGAAAGCCTGCATGTTCTGAAACGCAATGAAGGGTATGTGATGAGCCTTGCACGACTTTCCGACCTTGCCATGGGCAGGTCTCCGGAGAGACCGGAAGATGCCGCGGTGCAAGTGGCGGGTGATGTCCAGATTATCATTCCGTTGAAAGGGTTGGTGAACGTCGAGGAAGAGGAAAAGCGCCTACTGAAGGAACTTGGCAAGGTGGAAAAGGATATCGACTTTCTTGGCAAAAAATTGGAAAACCAGGACTTTATCGGGCGAGCTCCGGCCAACGTCGTTGCCAAGGAGCGGGAAAAACTCGAAGAGTTTACGAACAAGAAGCATGTCCTGCTGGAAAACCTGGAAAAAATTCGCAGATTGATCTGATCTGCACCAGCGTTGTCTTATTGACCGGCAGGGTTTGGCTCATGAGCTTGACCCTGCCGGAACTCTGATATCAGTACTATGGAGAGCCGGATGGCCCAAATGACCCTTATGAGCATATTTGTGTTTCTTTTTGGTGCGGTTGTCGGTTCATTTCTGAATGTATGCATTTACCGCATTCCCCGATCAGAATCTATTGTTTTTCCCGCCTCCCATTGCCCGGAATGCAACAACAAAATCCGCGCCTTTGATAATATTCCGGTTGTCAGCTACCTGCTGCTGCGCGGCAGCTGCCGCGCCTGCGGCACGCGCATTTCCTGGCAGTATCCGGTTGTGGAGCTCTTGAGCGCTCTGCTCACTCTGTTTCTTTTTTTGAGATTTCATTTCTCTCCCACCTTCTTTGTCCTCTTTGTTTTCTGCATGGCACTGGTTGTCATAACCTTTATCGACCTGGAGCATCAAATCATACCGGACAGCATCAGCCTGCCGGGCATAATCATCGGATTTGCTACATCCTTTATACTTCCCTGGCTAAGTTGGAAAAGTTCACTCATCGGCATTGTCGCTGGCGGTGGCAGTCTGCTCCTCGTGGCAACCGGTTATCAGTTGCTGACCAAAAAAGAGGGGATGGGGGGCGGAGACATAAAGCTGCTTGCCATGATGGGCGCTTTTCTTGGTTGGAGATCCATTCCTTTTATTATCTTTACCAGTTCGCTCTTTGGTTCGGTTGTCGGGTTGACGCTGATGGCGATTAGAAAGAAGGACTCGCAATTGCCGATACCTTTCGGGCCTTTCCTCGCTTTCGGTGCGGTACTCTTTATCTTCTACGGCAGACAACTGATCCAATGGTATTTCGCTCTTGGAGGCGCAGTAGGGGGGTAGGCACACATCATGAGGAAATTCAGGTTCAGCCTGACCTTCGCCATTCTAGCATCCCTTTCCTGCCTGCTGATTTTTACCTGGCTGTTGCTCAGCCTGATCTCATTCAAAACCTCGGAAAAAGACCTCCTGGCGCAAAAAAATGAAGAGGGGCGACTGCTCCTTTCGGCTTTTTTGCATCTGCTGCCGGAAAATCTCACAGCGGGGATCGACCCCGCTACTCACCGTTTTGTTACCCGCCTGGCTGCCGAAAGATTTTTTCGGGGAATTCTTGTTCTGGACCGAAACGGCAGAGAGT
Source organism: uncultured delta proteobacterium (assembly GCA_963748325.1). Classification (GTDB taxonomy): domain Bacteria; phylum Desulfobacterota; class Desulfuromonadia; order Geobacterales; family Geobacteraceae; genus RPRC01. Next base: position 256,795 of record CAVVIJ010000004.1, read on the forward strand.
TTTACCGGTTTGCTGATGGAGCAAAAGCCGACTCTCGCCTTCGTGATGTTCTTAGTTCCGGAACAGAATCCGCTGTACTATCCGGTAACGGTCTGCTCCTTTCGCGCTATGCACCCATCCTCCGTGCTGATAAAGTTGTTGGCGCGGCGCGACTTACCATGTCGCTTGCTCCGGAATATGAACGTCTCAGCAGAACCCGTACGATCTTTCTTTCGTACTTTCTGCTGGATTTTCTCCTTCTGCTTGTGTTCGGATCGTATCTTCTATCCCGCTTTATTGTTTTGCCCATACGTCAACTTCTGGCCGTGACCGGAAAAATTGCGGATGGCGATCTGAGCAGTAAGGTTCCCGTGCCGGGGAATCAGGAGATCGCCGAACTTGCGGAGTCCTTTAATACGATGCTCGAATCTCTTCGCAAGAAGAAGGCTGAGGTGGATGAGCATATCGGCTCACTGGAGCGGATGAACACCGAACTCCAGAGAGCCCGGCAAGAGACGATTCGCAGCGAGAAAATGGCATCGGTCGGGCTGTTGGCCGCAGGTACGGCACATGAGATAGGAACCCCCCTTGCCGCTATTCTGGGCTATGCCGGGATTCTGCGCGACGAAATGCGGGACGACCCGGAAAAATCCGATTATCTGAGCAGAATCGAAGCAGAGGCTGGCCGCATAGACCGGATTATTCGCGGCTTGCTGGATTATGCTCGGCCATCCGGCAGGGACCTGGAAGATGTTGATGTGCGCGAGGTGCTGCAGAGTACCCTTGAGATGCTAGAAGGGCAGGGAAATCTGAAAAACATTGCTGTTTCTTTCTCTGCCGTGGAGACGATGCCCCTTTTGTTTGCCGACCGGCAGGAATTGCAGCAGGTTTTTATGAATCTGATCATCAATGCTCGCGATGCCATGTCGCCTAGTGGGACTCTGGATATTTGCGTAACTGTTGATGGGGATAGCGGTCCCGAAGGTTTCTTGCACAAGGAAAAAGTAGTCATAGGGCGTCGACGGGACGATTTTCGGGGCACGTTTTTTGCCCCCTTGGATCATCATAGCGAAAAGCATTATCTTCGGATCGACTTTCGTGATACGGGTAGTGGAATTGCGCAAGAAAATATTGAGAAAATTTTTGATCCCTTTTTTACCACGAAAGAGCCGGGAAAGGGTACCGGGCTGGGACTTGCCGTAACCGCCAGAATTGTTGATTCCCTGGGAGGACGTATCACCGTCGAAAGTATCTCGGGCCACGGGACTACCTTTACCGTCTGGTTGCCGTTCCCTGAATAAAGGTCTGTCAGCAAAATGATGCGATCGGCTTCGCATCGGGAAGAGACCCATCTACTATGAAAAATGTCACTGCAAAAAAGAAAATACTTGTCGTTGATGATGAGGAAAATCTCCGGCATATGCTGCAGGTCGTGCTCGGTAAACAGGGATATCTGGTGGATGTGGCCGCCGATGGAGAAGAGGCTTTGCGTTTGGCCAAGTCTTCATCGTATGACTTTGTTCTCTGTGACATCAGGATGCCTGTTGTTGATGGGCCGGAGTTTTTGCGGCGCTCTCTTGCCTCTGGAATGGCCGGCACGATAGTCATGATGTCAGCGTACGGAACGGTGGATACGGCGATCGAATGTATGAAGATGGGGGCGTATGATTATATTTCGAAACCCTTTAAAAATGATGAGATCATCCTGGTCCTAAAAAAGGCGGAAGAGCGCGAACAGCTCAAGGAAGAGAACAGGAGGCTGCGGGAGGATAGGGAAAGAGAGTATTCTTTTTCCAGCATTGTCGGGAAAACCGCCCGGATGAAAGAGATATTTTCCCTGGTGAAAAAGGTCTGCGATTTTAAGACCACCGTACTGATTCTTGGTGAATCCGGAACCGGCAAGGAGCTGATCGCACGGGCTATTCATTTCAACAGTAACCGGAAAAAGGCGCCTTTTGTGGCAGTGAATTGCGGCGCAATCCCGGAAAACCTCCTTGAGAGCGAGCTTTTCGGACATGTCAAAGGGGCTTTCACTGACGCCGTCTCCGAAAAGGCTGGACTTTTCGAACAAGCTGATTCTGGTACGCTTCTGCTTGACGAGATCGGCGAAATGCCGCCTTTTCTGCAGGTGAAACTTCTTCGAGTTTTGCAGGAGGGGGAAATACGCCCTGTGGGTGCCGCGTCGGCAAAAAAGATTGATGTGCGTGTTGTCTCCGCTACCTCAAGGGATTTGGCCGCCGATGTGTCCTCCGGCAGATTTCGTGAGGATCTGTTTTACCGCATCAACGTCTTTACCATTAACGTTCCGCCACTACGAGAGCGCACGGAGGATATTCCATTCCTGGTACATCACTTCCTGTTGAAGTATGCGGACATGGTTGGCAAAGGCGATGTCAGTGTAGCTCCAGCTTTTCTCGCCAGTCTCATGGACTATTCCTGGCCGGGAAATGTGCGGGAGTTGGAAAACTGTATTGAACGGGCGCTTGTCCTGTGTGAAGGAAATGTGCTTGGCAGTGAGTGTCTGCCCGAAAACCTTCGCCAAGACGAGAATCTTTCCGTGGCTTCAGATGCCGGTTCCGAAAAATATTCACTCAGGCGAGCCAGCGAAATGCTGGAAAGAGATTTTATCCGTAAAGCCCTTGAAAAGACGGGAGGAAATCGAACCCATGCGGCAAAAATTTTGGAGATAAGCCACCGTGCCTTGTTGTATAAAATCAAGGAGTATGGGCTGGATTGATAGCTTAATAAATACTAATAAAACTCTTGTAATAAAATTAGAGCTATGCAATTATTGCGTGGCTCTTTTTTTGTTCAATTGAAGATAAGGAAACACAGTATGCTGGGAGGTCATATGGGTGCTTTTGCTCGGCCATATCTTAGGACACGCGTATATCAAGGGTTCGTACGTTGCGAGAGAGGATTCACCCTTCTGGAGCTTTTAATTGTGCTAGCTATTCTGCTGATTCTTGGTGCGATGGCAACCCCACTTTTTGCTTCGTTCTATGGGTCGTGTTGCCTCAAAGCAGTGATGTGGGAAATTGCCGGAATGGTCAAAGAGGCGAAACAGAGTGCCCTAAGCGATAAATACTATGCGATCAGCTTTGATCCTGATCTGGGTAAAATATCGCTTTTGTCGGGGCGAGGGGATGATGGCGACTGGAATACGTCGGACGATGAGGTAGTGAGAACTCTCTATTTGCGCGATAAAGGTGGTGGTCTGTCATTCGGGTATGGTAGCTATGGTCAGATTCCGGGATATGCCCAATCAGATGATGGAATTACCTTCCCAAACAATAATACCTTGATATGTAATCCGGATTTAACCAGCAACGCAGGAACAGTCTATATTCGATCCTCTCACGGTAGTGCCATGGCCTTGACGATGAACTCACATGATTTCGGGTACATATTGCGGCGATGGAACGGTTCAGCTTGGGAGTTAGTGTAATGTGTTGAGGGAAACCTGTTTCTCTCTTTGTACGTTTCAGTTCATCGCGGTTGTTTAATTAGCTATGCAATATTTGCATACCAGGTCCCGGTAAAGTTGCGGTCATTTCTGGCAAAACTACACAATTACAGTAAGATAGCATGGTTTTGTTGGTGCCATAACTTTGGCACGTTGCTTGCTATGGAATTAAAGAAAACTGATATTGGGCTAACAATTAGAATTTATGTTGGTTTTGCGTATAACCTGTTTTAGGTGAGGTTTCAGGATGGAGGTCATATGAGAAACATGAATAACCTGGTTTCAATAGTGCTGTTGGTCGTAATGCTGGCAATCGGTGGTGCGGCTACTGCTCAGGGGGCACAAGGTAAAAAAGAGGGCGCCTATCTTCTTGTTGAGGGAAAGGTTTCCCAGATTACTGGCCGCATGTTGGTTGTTGATGGTCAGCAATATCCGATTTCCATGTTCGCTAGGGTGTTCATGGATACCCTGAGGGGGCGTGAGGGTTCGATTCAGACATTGGCAAACATCGGGAAAATTGATCAGGCCAAGCTCTATATCCTTGGTGGCAAGGTAGAAAAAATCGTGGTGATCAAGAATCAATAGAGTTGTCGCTGCGACGGGAAATGGTGTTGACGAATGGTTTATCAAGTAAAACCTTGGTTGCGAATATGGCGAGGTGGAATATGAAGGCATTCTGGCGGAAACAAGATCGTTCAGTATTTTCTCTGTTTGTAATCGGGTTGGCGGTTTTCTTTGTGCTTCTGTCCAATCTTGGTGCCGGGGCAACGACGCTGTACATTGCCCCGGATAGTGGAACGAATATTCCTGGACCTGCCGGCATTACAAATCTGCCTTCTGGTAATACAAGTCGTCTTAGCGGCTACAACGATAATTACAATACATATTTTTCGACCACTGCTCCTACTGCATCGAATACCGTGATGCGAGAGCGATACTCGACATCCGGCACCTGGTATCCCTTGGGATATGTCTTTTTTGATCCTCAACACACATCCAATGCGACTATTTCCGCCAATGCAACCGGTAAGTTTTACTTGGTAGGCCAGAGGGCAAACGATGATTTCGCGTTCAAACTACTGGCTTACGATAGCGTTTCCGGCGTCACTACAGACTTTTCCAATTATATTTTTAAATACAACATCAATTCGACGAATACTTCTACCCCCAAGCCTTTCGACGTGCAGTTTGCGAATGCCGAACAGACTCTGTCTACCGGGCAATACCTGATGATCGAGATTTGGTACCGCCCTTCATCATATAACAAAGACGGCTATGTCTATTGCAATGACAATCAAACCGCAAGTGATGGATCAAGACCTCAGTCCCGAATTGATGTCGGGATCAAGTTCAACATCACTTCCTCCGCAGGTGCTAACGGCAGTATTTCAGGCCCATCAACTACTCCCGGAACGGCCATGGTTGAGTGGAACTCCAACGCAACCTATACCATTACCGCAAACTCAGGTTACTCAATTCAGAATCTTCTTGTTGACGGTGTCAATCAAACCGGTGCGGTCGGACAGTCTTCATTTCCCTATACCTTTTCCAACGTCAAGGGCAATCATACCATCAACGCAACGTTTAATGTTGCGGGACCCATCACCTTCAGTATTGCACCCGGTGCCGGAGGTTGCATATCTCTTGCTGGGAACCCCGATCCTTGCCTCTGGTCAGGGGGGGGGACTACTTACACCTACACGGCCGTGTCCGGTACTTATCCCTTTGTGGTAACCCCCAATAGTGGCTATGGGGTCGAGTGGGTCCATGTGGATGGTGTTGACCAGGGGGTTCCCCTTGGTCAGACAACACCCTTTAATCTGAATGTTGATATCGGCGCACACCATACACTTTCGACATCATTCCTTCCGTACTACACGGTCAATGCAAGTGCCGGAACCGGCGGCAGTATTTCTCCTGCCGGAACAACCGCGGTGCTGAAAGGTCAGGCGCTTACCCTCAATATTACCCCCGACAATGGCTACCGGCTTCTTGCCATTACCGACAATGGGGTAAATGTTGGCAATACCTCACCATATTCCATAACAGGTATTTCCTCAGATCATACCGTTGTTGCGACCTTTCAAAGAACCTATACCATTTCCTCAAGCGCTGGCCCCAACGGGACCATTTCCCCTATTGGAGCTGTAGTAGTCGACAGCGGATCAAATCGCAATTTTTCCATTAACGGGGATATGGGCTTCCGCGTCAGTGATGTGCAAATAGATGGGACATCGATCGGAGCAGTGACCTCCTACACCTTCATGAATGTTTCCGCCGATCATACCATCTCGGTAACCTTCGAGGCCGCACCATTACCAAGTACTTATTGCGTCATTCCTCCATTTATTGCGAGCCCTGCACCTCCTAGCGTCATGCTCATGCTTTCAGTGGAATCTCCGATGGAGGGCGCTGCTAATCCTACGGTGACTTGTCTCGGTAAGCCATCATCAACCAGTTATTCCTGCAGTTCCACTGGTCTCGGCGAGTACGACAACTCCCGCGAGTACTATGGATACTTCGACTCAGGGAAGTGTTATACCTACTCCGGGAGTGGTGATACCGGTTTATTCACTCCTTCCGGTGCGGCTACCAACCACCAGTGTCCCGCCGGTACGGCCTGGAGCGGCAACATGCTGAATTGGAGCACTACGCTGGCGGTGGACGCCTTCCGTAAAGCCTTCACCGGCGGCAACCGGACAGTTGATACCACTTCCTCCACCGTTCTGCTGGCTGCCGTGAATGATGGTCGTTATTTTCCTGCTAACCCAACGATCAGCAATGCGGAACTGTATATGCCGGTGAGTGGCACGAACAAGACCCGGACTATAATAAGGCGAGGCGCCGGCATCGGCTTCGGTGTCTGTAATGAAGGTTATACGTCTTGCACAGTTGGCCGGACGGCTACTAGTGGTGAGGCGCAATGGCCCACCGCCGGTACCAATACAGCGGCGGTCTACAGTTTGCGGATCAAGGCCTGCGACTCCACCGGTGGTGCGGAATCCCGCTGTAATACCACCAACAATAAGCCGGAAGGGACAATCCAGAAATATATGGACAAGATGCGCTTTGCCCTAATGTCTTATGCTGCTGACAGTAGTGAGGACCGAGACGGTGGGGTGCTGCGGTCAGTAATGAAGTGGGTCAATCCGACAATTGCCCAAGGAATGCTGTATCACGACGTATCTGGAAATATTGTTTCCTGCAATACTGCGGGCGGTTGTGTGAATCCAGCGCGTGAGGTGGAAACAACCGGGATTTTCCGCAATAATCCGGATGGTGCTACCGGTGCAAATAGCGGGATCATAAATTATATCAATAAATTCGCCTATACCAGCGGCTATAAAGATCATGACCCGATGGGTGAGATGTACTATGAGGTTGTACGCTACTTCAAAAACCTCACGCCGTCGGTGGACAAATATTGTAGCGGATTAACGAGCTTCACCGCCGGCTATGCCGATGGTTTCGCTTTCCATTGCAACTCTTCCAAAACCAATACCTGGGGCTGGCGCAAACCCGATCTTTACTCCTGTTCTCAGAATTTCGTCATTGCGGTTAACGACGCCAATCCCTGGCTGGATAAGAGAATTCCCGGTTCGGCATTTAAAGCCAATTATGGCGGTTCCGCAGCAGGCGGCAGTGACTGGTGTGGTTCTTCTTCAGGCCCCTGCGACGGCGACTTCCTAGATGGTGGAACCCAGGTGGATGTCGAGGGTTGGACCAACAAGGTGGGCGATATCGAGGGATTGACTGGTAAAACTCTGAAGGTAGGCTGTGAGGTAGACGCCTCCGGAGCCTGTATCGGCAATGTTTATTATCCTGGCGGGAAAAATGTCGAGATTTCCAAATTAGGCAGAATAATCGGAACGCCACCCGGTCCGGGAAAAGAAAACTCCTATAACGTTGCCGGTCTCGCCTACTATGCTCACATGACGGACCTGCGTCCTGATCTGGCAGGAATGAATAATCTCACTACCTACATGATCGATACCCAGGAACCCAATGGCAGTATGCTGGTTGGCCCGTTCAATATGCTCTACCTGGCGGCCAAGTACGGCGGGTTTACTGACAAGGATGACGACCAGAGTATGTCTCTTGGTGGCAAACATTATAATACTCCCTACCAGAATAGCACCTCCTGTGGTGGGGTGACCGCTTCTCCCAATACCCTCTGCTCCGAGTGGGATGCCGACAATGACGGTAACCCGGACAACTATTTCTTTGCCTCGGACTCTGCGAAGGTTGAAAATGCTTTGAATTCAGCCTTCAGCAACATTCTCTCCAGTGCCTCGTCAGGAACAGCCGCAGCAGTTGCGAACAACAAAAGTGGTGAGCGGGGCGCAAATATCATCCAGGCGCTTTTCTACCCGCAATGGCCAAACGACAAGAACATCAAGTGGCTGGGAGAGGTGCAGGCCCTCTGGTACTACCTTGATCCCGTCATTAATTACAGCACCATCCGCGAGGACACGGACGGTGATTTCGAACTCGACCTGACGAAAGACAAGGTGCCATCGAGCGACCCATTTGTTACCCATGCCCTTTGGAAGGCGGGAGCAGCACTCCAACTTCGCCCTGCCTCGGATCGTCAGATTTATACCCTGCTGGATTCTTCAAAGCCGGATTTAACCGACTCGGCCAATGCTTTCACTACCGCCAAGCGGGCAGCATTAAAACCACTTTTAAACATTGCTTCTCTGACTGATACCGAGGCTGATACCCTGATCAATTACCTGCGCGGTGTTGACAGCGGTTCTTATCGTTCCCGTACCGTTACCAGGGGAACCACCACTGCTTGTTGGAAATTGGGTGATGTTATCAACTCCACGCCTCAGGTTCAATCTGCAGTACCGAACAATGCTTTTAATCAGATATACGCAGACAGTAGCTACAGTACCTTCATTAATTCTGATCAGTATCTGAGTAATAATATCGTCTATACCGGGGCTAATGACGGTATGATGCACGCTTTCAAACTGGGAGACGTGCAAAGAATTACCGATCCTACGAAACCGTTTCGAATTGCCGGAATTGTTGACAGTACGGATCTAGGTAAAGAGGAGTGGGCTTTCATTCCTAAGAACGCTTTGCCGTACATGAAGAACCAGGCTGACCAAAACTATTGCCATCAGTATCTGGTCGACGGTGCCCCCGTACTCTTCGATGCATCGATTGCCAAGGCTGGGTGCAGTGAGACGAATTACTGGGATTGCGAGAAAAAGACCACGCTGAAGGGTGGTGTTGGTGAAGATAAAAATGAGTATCTTCCGGATGAAACCAGCTGGAAGACGGTACTGATCGGCAGCATGGGGCTTGGCGGCGCATCACGGGATGGCAACTGTAATGAAACGTTGAATCATGATGCCAATCTGACGAATAACATCGATTGTGTGAAGACACCTGTTTCAAATAGCGGGTTCTCGTCGTACTTTGCCCTCGATGTCACTGCACCTTTGACACCGAAGCTCATGTGGGAAATTTCCGATGCAAACCTCCCTGCCGCGGACAGGGGGATCGGCCTGACGACACCGGGCGTGGCGATTATGCGGATTAATGCCCAAAGCGGTACCCCCGCCAAACCTGACAGGAGCAAGAACGGACGCTGGTTTGCTGTATTCGCATCTGGTCCGACAGGGACCATTGACACCGCAACACGACAATTTCTTGGCCGTTCCGACCAGAATCTGAAAATATATGTTGTTGATATCGGTAGCCTTACTCCCTCTACTGCCTTGGTTAAAAATACCAACTACTGGGTGTTCGATACCGGTATCAAGTACGCCTTTGCCAATTCCATGAGCGGTGCTGCTCTTGACCTTGATCGCTCAAGCTCTGCCCTTGAAGGCAATTACAGTGACGATGTCGCGTATATTACCTATACCAGGGCCTCACTTGATAGTGACAACTACCCCATTGACTGGAATCTTGGGGGTGTGATTCGGCTGGTAACCAATAACAGTCCTGATCCCTCGACCTGGTTTACCGCCTCGCTCATCGATGGCATCGGTCCGGTTACCACGTCCATTGGTAAATTACAGGATCGGAATAACAAGAAATTGTGGATCTATTTCGGTGAAGGGCGTTATTTTTACAAGGGAGATGAGTTGAATGATACCCGCCGTATTTTCGGGGTTGCTGATCCTTGCTATAGCTTTGACAGCACTCATATAAATACAATGAGCACTACTGCGGCTAATTGTCCTGCCCTTGCGGTCAACAGCAGCGGTGTCCCAACTACCTTGAAAGACCAGACAAATACCCCGAATGATGCACTTACGACACAAGACGGATGGTTTATAACTCTTGATGGTGCATCGGGGACGGCAGGGGCAGAACGTCTAGTCAGTGATGTTACCGCATCTCTGAATGGAATAGTGTTCTATACAACCTACGTTCCGGACAGCAATATCTGCACGAACGGTGGTGTTACCTCATTGTGGGCAGTTAAATATAACTCAGGCGGGACACCACCCTCTGGCGGATTGAAAGGTAAAGCTCCCTTGCAGACCTCAAGCGGTGGGATTGCAATGATCGATCTTGAGTCTTCCTTTACTCAGAAGGGCGGGCGTAAGTTGAGCGCCGCACTGAGTCCCTCTGGCATGGCGCCGAAAGGACGTTTCCCTCCGCTCCTGCAGCCTAAGGCGGTGAAAAAGATACTGAACATTCAGGAACGATGATTCCTGGTACTGTAATCGGAAGGAAAACATGACTGTACGTAGATATCGTGTAAAGAGTATGAACGGATTCACGCTTGTGGAGCTGGTCGTTGTTATCGGGATCATTGGCACCCTATTGGGAATTGCGACGATTGCATTCCATGACTGGTTGGTGAAGTCGAGAGTGGAAGCACAGGTCAGGCAGATGGTGGCTGATATCAGCAACATTCGAGTTCGCGCCATGACCAGGAAACAGAGATGCAGTCTTGAAGTAGCCGCAAGCCAGTACGTGTTCAGGTCGTATAGCTCGGATGCTGAGCCGCTTACAGCAGGGAACATTATCCTTGGAGGCGGGCATGTTTCCTTCAAGATGAAGTCTGGACCTTCAACGTATTACACTGGACAACGATATGAAATTGATCAACGAGGGGTGCTGGATACTTCTGTGACTCTTCCTATTTCGATTTTTCTGGATTATGACGGAAATGCCAGTTATGACTGCCTAAATATTCAGTCAATCCGGGTGAATGCGGGCAAAAAAAATGCTGCTGGGGATGCGTGTAATGATAAGTAACAATCGTGCTTTTACCTTGATTGAGTTTCTTGTGGCCTTGGTGATTCTGTCGGTTGGGTTGCTGGGGTTGCTTAAAAGCATAAACCTCGCCATAGGAACCAATCTGGACAATATGTATCGGACTGAAGCCGTAATGCTGGCTGATGACAGGATGATGCTGAAAAGGTCCAGTTCATTTGCCTCATTGGCCACAACAGTTGCTGATCCTCCGAAAATTTTACTGGAGCGTAGTACTCGAGGGGTCTTCAAAAACTATTCTGTACAGGAAATCATTACGCAATCAACACCGAACTCAAAAGAAATCGTGATCAATGTTTCATGGAAGCAAAAAGGCAAGATTTTCTCACATTCTATTTCTTCTTTTGTATCTAAATTTTGAGGTGCTGCGTGAATAGCTTCTCTGTAATGACTCGTAAAAAAAATGGATTTACCCTTGTTGAACTGATTGTTACCATGGCTGTCTTCCTGACGGTTATGGTGATTGCTTCCCAGACTTTTAATACCATGTTTACAAATTCTATCAGGGTAAACAAAAGTGAAGAAAGCAATATAGAGGGGATAATCGGTCTGGAGGTTTTGCGGCATGATCTGGAACAGATGGGGTTCGGTCTGCCGTGGCAATTCGCTACAGGCTCGTCAATCAGCTATAATGAGTCAACGAATACAAAGGGGGCGGAGCTTAATGATGCTTCCGGAGTGCCCCGAGCATTTGTTGGACGTGACGGATTCGGTGAATACGGGTCGGATTTTTTTGCGGTCAAATCGTCTACCGTTGGGAATTCGCAGGCATCACAGCGCTGGACTTACATCCCATTTCACAACTTCAGCACCTCCACTGCCAAGGAATCTCGTCCGGTTGCCTGGCCTTCACAAAACCTTCAAACCAATGACAATGTAATAGCCATACGCACAAACTTTAATGACGAATCAGATGACCACATTCTTGTTGAAAATTCAGGTACATATTCTTTTGCGTATAAATCCGATGGCACCATTGCCGATGCTTTTTTGCCGCAAACAGATCAGGAGACGAATCTGATCTATGGGATAACGGACAGTGGACAAGCCCCCCGTATGCCTTTCAATCGTGCCGATTATTTCGTCAGCAATACTTTGCTCGGAACACCCAGTCCGCCATCGTTTTGTGCCGAAAATACGGGTGTCCTTTATAAGGCTGCCGTAAGCCATGCTGATGGCAGCTATATCTATATGCCTTTGCTCGACTGTGTTGCAGATATGCAAGTTGTTCTTGGTTGGGACACTTCCGAAAAGGGGCTTGCCAATACTGTCGATGCATATTCTTCTCTACCTGCGTCGGATGGTAGCGTAACCGCTTCACCTTCCGCTGCTGGAGCCATGATTAAAGACTGGCTCACCCCTTTCAGTGGAGATCCCGGTAAAGTACCAAAAAATATCCGTGAACATCTGAAAATTGTCAAAGTGTACGTTCTTGCTCAAGAAGGAAGACGCGATAGAAGCTATACTTTTCCCTCCGCTTCAATCCTGGTTGGGAAGGAGTGTCGATCCGCGGAAGCAGGTGCCATAGATTGTGGTGCCAGTCTTACCCGCCCGCCATATGTTTTGTCGGCTGAGCAGCGACAATTTCGTTGGAAGCTATATCGTATTGTCGTAAGGCCTAAAAATCTGGTCAGTAATCAGCGTTAATTTCGTCAGAGAGGTTATGTAATGAGGTGTATTCGAAACCAAAATGGTGTTGCTTTGATAACTGCGCTGATGTTCACGGCAATATCGCTTGTGCTGTGTTTGGCGCTTCTCTACATTGTTACCGTGGGGATACAGACTTCGGGTGCTCTTAAAGGCTACAAAACGGCTTTGGACGCTACCTATGGTGGAACTGACATAATGGTCAAGGACCTTGTTAATACTTCATTTGGTTATAAAGATTATCTCACCTTGCATGTGGGTGCGACCTTTCCCGACTACCTTAAATCCAACATGGGACTACTGGCTGCCAATGCAACTGTTGGAGATTGCATGAACCAGCGATTGACCTTGCCTCGCACGCAATGGAGTGCTTCATGCAAAGATACATCGCTTGACCCCAAAACGGGCCACACGGACGTTTCGTTTGAACTAAATGCTGCTTCAGGGACTCCCTATAAGGTCTACACCAAGATTGTCGATACAATGGAACGAAAATTTCTCGTACTTGATGGTGGTACGGAGAAAACAGTTGTTATGGCAGGAAATTCCGATACCAGTACGCTTTCACTGGAAGGTGGTTCTACAACTGAAGGTGGGCAGGTGACCGTACCGCATTACCCATATGTGTATAGGATTGAAATACAGGGTGAGCGAAAGCAGAATCCTAAGGAAAAAGCTAATGTTTCGGTCTTGTACGCCTACTGATTGATACCGTAGGGCCTGGACGGACATCTTTTTTTTTGCCTATGAGGCGCATGCTATGCGATTCCGTATTCGAACTGTTTTTACACATTTCTACTGACGTTCCATGTCAACCTCACGTTGACAGAAATTGTAAGTCGGTAATTTCTTTTTTTTACAATTTTAAAATAATTACTATCAACTTCTAAAATTATCTTGACATTTGTATGAATTGTTGTAAATTCCACACAAAAACCCCTTGTGTAAGGATTTGGCATATGAAGCACCAAAATAATGTCAGGAAAATCAGAGAAGAACGATTGGTGAGTAAAATGGAACTGGCACGTTTGGCAGGTGTTTCCGCTGCAACCATTGATCGAATTGAACGAGGTGAAGTGTGCCGGATGGAGACGAAGAGGAAAATCATCTTTGCTCTTGGTTTCACACTTGCCGACAAAGACAAGGTTTTTACAGAATAAGAGGAACAGGACTCAGCCATGCTCTTTATGAAAAACCGGGAAATAGTCGGGATAGACATCGGATCAAGTTCCGTAAAGCTGGTACAGCTTTCTGAGCAAAAAGGCACGTATCTGTTGAAAAATGCCGGGATCCTGCCATTACCAAGTGATGCAATTGTTGACAATAGCCTGATGGATACAACATCTATTGTGGAAACGATTCGCGACCTGGTTAAAAGTTTAGCTGCGAAGGCGGTGGATGCTTCATGCTCGATATCAGGTAATTCGGTCATTATCCGAAAGATATCGCTTCCCGCAATGACTCCTGAAGAACTGGAAGACCAGATTGCCTGGGAGGCCGAACAGTATATACCTTTTGACATAAACGACGTTAATCTGGATTTTGAAATTCTTGATACGGACCTTTCCGCTTCCGGGAAAATGACGGTTCTCCTTGTTGCAAGCAAAAAGGAGATAATTGATGAATATGTATCTGTCTTTAACGAGGCTGGGCTAAAACTGGTTGTGGTGGACGTTGATTCCTTTGCCGTACAAAATATCTATGAGCTGAACTATTCGCCTGCTGAAAATGAAGTGGTCGCACTCATTAATGTAGGCGCCAATATAATGAATCTGAATGTTGTCAAGGATGGAATTTCACTATTTACTCGTGATGTTCAAATGGGGGGCAACCTCTACACGGAAGAGATTCAGCGACAGTTTGCCGTAAGCAGTCAAGATGCCGAGCGCATCAAAATTACCTCCGATTTCCCCGATAAAGAACGCCTTTCCGAGATAATGTCTCGAATTAACGAAACCCTTTCCCTGGAAATTCACCGCTCTCTGGATTTTTATAATTCAACTGCAGAAGACCAGAAAATCGCAAGGGTATATCTTAGCGGTGGTTGTGCTAAGGTTTCAAATCTGCCTGAGGTTGTCAGCCAACGTCTTGGTATGCCGGTTGAATTGTTGAACCCGCTACAGCAAATTGTCTGCAATGAAAAAGATTTTGACCCTGAATACCTTCAGGAAATAAGCCCATTTATTGCGGTCGCTGCTGGGCTGGCTATGAGGAGGTTAGGGGATAAATGATAAAAATCAATCTATTACCCGTCAGAGCGGCCAAAAGGAAGGAGACCGTACGGCAACAGGCAGTAATTCTCGCTGCAACGCTTGGTCTTGTTCTTCTGCTTGCTTTTGGTGCCTACTCCTATTTCCTCATAAGAATAAGCTCCACTAAAGAAGAAATAAGCAAGTCTGAGCAGGAATTATCGGAACTCAAGGCTAAGATCGGTAAAATCAAAGAGCTTGAGAAACTGAAAGCAGAAGTAACAAAAAAGCTGGATGTTTTGAATCAACTGAGACGAGAAAAAACCGGGCCGGTCGACAGATTGAAGGCCATCAGCCAGGCTGTTCCTGATAGACTCTGGTTAACCGGTTATTCAGAGAGCGGAACATCGGTATCACTGAGTGGCATTGCTTTTAGCGAGGAACTGATTGCTGATTTCATGCGGAGCATCGAGCAGTCTCCCGATTTTATGAATGTGGAACTGGTAGTTTCAGAACAAGTCATGATTTCAGGGATGAAATTGAAAAAATTCGATCTTAGGTTTAGCCTTGAGCCTCCTAAGAGCTGAGAGATTGAGAACAGCATGTACCGCTACACTTGACGGGGATAAATCATGGACCTTGGAATTGATAAAATCGCAAAGCTTCCGAATAAACAGAAACTAGCTTTATTGATATTTCTGCTTGTTGTGGAAGTTGCCCTGCTTTTCTTTTTCCTGATTCAACCGAAATATAACGAGTTGAAAGAATTGGATGGGAAATTAGCCACTCTGCAGCAACAGGTTCAAGAGAATAGAATCCTTGCTGCGCGCTTACCGATTCTGCAAAAGGAATATGACCAACTCAACAAGCAGCTACAAGCGGCACTTACCGAGTTGCCCAATGAGAAGGAAATTCCCAAGCTTCTTACAAGTGTGACAGATGAAGGTAAAAAAGCCGGGCTTGATTTTCTCGTATTTAGACCCCAGGCAGAGCAGCGGAAGGATTTTTATGCTGCCGTGCCTGTGGATATCACCATCGCCGGGACGTTCAGCAGTGTCGGTAATTTTTTTGCGGCAGTGGGTAATCTGCCTCGGATCATGAATATCAGCAATGTAAGGTTTTCTGATATTAAAAGCAGTGGTAATCATACATCTTTGAAAGTTACCTGTCTTGCCACTACATTCCGTTTCCTGGAAAAGGAAGAGCAGAAAAATGATAAGAAATAGACTAACGACAGTTTTGATAACGGTGTTTTTTTCGCTTGTCATTCTGGTGGGCTGCAGTAAGAAGGAAGAACCACCCGCTCCTGCGCCCCCTGCACCGAAAGTAAAGCCCGCACTGCCTGCTGTTCAGCAACCTCTTTCTTCCGCGAAAACTACTGTTTCAGCGAGTCCTGTCCTCGATTTTTCTACTTTGAAAGACCCATTCAAGCCGTATGCTGCCTTGACAGTGGGGCCTGCTTCACCCAAAAAGAACCGTTTCGGACAAATTATCCCGATACTGAATTATGAACTCACGCAATTCAGCGTGAAAGGTATCATAGTCGGTATGAGAGAAAACAGTGCACTAATTGTAGACCCCACAGGGAAACCGTATGTCGTCAAGGCTGGCATGGAAATAGGGCGCAATGAGGGCCGGATAACAAAAATTACACCTACGTATATCGAAGTGTTTGAAAAGTATCGTGATGAAGCCGGGAAATTGAAAACGAAAACAACAAAGCTTATGTTGCCCAAGAAAGAATAAGGAGATTCACGGATGAGAGCATTCACTGCAATCAAGAGAATCAAGCTACTGGTAGTACTGAGCCTATTTCTGGTGTCCGGTTGTGCACAAAATGCCTATTCCGTCAAAGAGAATAGTGTGTCTGGTAGCGATACGGTTACTCTCCGTGATGTCACTGTTTCAGGTGATGGCAATCAGACCAAAATTGTAATATCCACCGATAGACCCGTAACATATACGACGTATTCTCTGAAAGCACCATTCCGGACTGTTATTGATCTTACTCGAACAAACCCCGGTATGGTCACCGCTCCAGTACTCGCAGCTAATTCTCTGATAAAAAAAGTTGATCTTACCGGCACAGAATTGGCGGGAGCTGCACTCACCCGATTAACCATCGAGACTTCCGAAGATGTCGAGTTTACTGTTGCCAGTGATCCGACCGATAAAACAAAATTGTTAGTAACTATTCCGACTCAACCAGCAGCCGAAAATGCTGTTGCATCAGCTTCAGTCGTTACTGAAGTTGCAACTCCTGCTTCAGAGGTTGATGCAGTATCGTCAGCACCTACTGACGCTCCCGATAAACCAGAGAAAGTAGCTCCTCAAGTGTCTGTTGCAGATCCTCCTTCTGATAAAAATACCATTTCTGCTCCGACACCCCCTTCGGACCCTACACTGACCGCCTTGGAATCATCAAGTGACGGTATCGCAATCACTACTGGATCAAATCTGGAAAAGTATAAATATTTTGAATTGTCCAATCCCCAGCGTCTGGTGATTGATCTTTATAATGTGAAGAATGCCCTTGCTGCCAAGTCAATACCGATTAACAGCTTTGGCGTTGATAATGCTCGACTCGGCACCTACCCGGATAAAGTAAGAATAGTATTTGATTCGCAGAAAACTGTTTTCCCTCCCTTTACCTTGGATAAAACGAATTCCGGTTTGCTGGTAACTTTTACTGATCGGCAAGCTACCGCCAAGACTGCAAGTTCAGCTTCATCCAGTGATACCCTAGCTGAAACATCAACGGCCAATCCTGGCAAAAAAACTCCTTCAGCCGTTGAAGCCATCGATTTCAAAGTTATTGGTGACGTGTCACGTGTAGCGGTAACTCTTGATGGTGATTGTGATGTGGCGGGACCAACGAAAACTTCGAGTGGTGTAGTGCTCACTTTCTCAAAGTGTCTATTACCAAAACATTTGCAGCGTCCCTTCGATACCAGTGCCTTCGCTAGTGTCGTCCAGAAAATAACTCCATATCAAGTCACGATTAAAGGTCACAAGGCCACCAAAATTCAGGTTGCTCTGCGTGAGGATTCTTCTTACTCCCTGAAGAGGGATGGTAATGTTTATAACCTTGATATTGTTAATCCTGCACAACCTTATACCTCGACACCAGTTCCCTCAAAACAGGTTCCAGAGTTAGTTTCCGGTGCAAAGGTATCAGAATCTCCTGACCAGGTTGCCATGAAGAACCAGGATGCGAAGAAACCGTTGTATGTTCAGGGTGAAATAGATAAGCAGTATGGAAAGAAAACCTACACCGGTAAGAGAGTGACACTGGAATTTGCCGATGCAGATATTCGTAAGATTTTTCAATTGATTGCCGAAGTCAGTAATCTTAATTTTCTCGTCGGTGATGATGTTTCCGGGACTATCAGTATTAAACTTGTAAATGTTCCTTGGGACCAGGCGCTTGATGTTATTCTAGAAACAAAAGGTCTGGGGATGAAGCGGGAAGGTAATATCGTCCTGATCAAGCCGAAAGGAAAAATTGTTTCGCTAGCCGATGAAGAGTTGGCTGCAACTCGTGCATATGAGCGAACTCTAGCCCTCAGGACACGAATCTTTGACATCAATTTTGCTTCAGTGTCGGATGTTGCCGGACAGTTTCAATCTTTCAAAAGCGAACGTGGCACGATTTCCATAGATAATCGCACCAATCGCGTCATTGTTACCGATGTTGAGCCAGCCATTGATAAAATGGCCAGTTTACTGAAAGCCCTTGATATTCCCGAAAAGCAGGTTCTTATCGAAGCCCGGATTGTCGAGGCCAGTTCCACTTTTGCACAGGACCTCGGCGTTCAATGGGGGCTTCATTATCGGGACGGATCTGCTTCCACTCTTGGTATTAATAGCCTCAATTCCGGGTTCGGTGGTATTATCACGAATGTTGCTTCTGCAACAGGGCTCCCCGCAGCCAGTGCCGCCGGAGGAGCGCTTGGGCTTTCCTTTGGTAAATTGACCAGTAATATTCAGGTTGATCTCAGACTTTCCGCCGCCGCGGAAACCGGTCAGGTTAAAATAATTTCGACACCGAAGGTTGTGACATTGAACAACAAATCGGCAAAGATATCACAAGGACAGATGATTCCATATTCTACTGTTTCTGCTGAAGGTACGAAGACGGAATTTGTTGAAGCTGCCTTGACTTTGGAAGTAACACCGCACATAACTGCAGATGGTAATGTCTCGATGAAAATCAAGGCTACCAATAACTCTGCCGGCAGTGCTGCAACCGGTGTTGCTCCTCCTATTAATAAAAAGGAAGCAACAACAGAACTGCTGGTAAAAAGTGGCGAGACAACGGTAATTGGTGGAATCTATGTCGACTCCGATACCAATACTGATAGCGGTGTGCCATTCCTGAAAGACATCCCATTGCTCGGATGGCTGTTCAAATCAAATAATCAACAAAAGACCAAAACTGAGCTGTTGATTTTTATTACTCCAAAAATAATTAGCTAAAAATTTTACAATGTTCTGAAAAAAACAAAATGATGTACTTTGATATGTGTTGGTTAAATAATGCTTTTTCTAGTGGAGGATTGTAAAGTGAGAAGATTTCCAGTCTATGTTTGTGTGGTATTTGTTTTGTCCTTATTAGTCTATGGTTGTGGTGGGTCCGGTTCTTCAAATTCAACCGCCAGCGGAACAACAGTTTTAATAACAGGTACCACTAAGGCTGGATCATCAGTTTCTACTACTTCAGCGTATGACGGTACTACTTTTTCCGCTGCAACTGCTAGTTTTACTTTGTCAAGTGAAGTTTTCAGTGGCGCCGCTCATCCATCATCAGTTACCGTTACTAGTATAGATGTAAGTTATACGCCAGAAGAATATGATGCAACGAATCATTTAATGTCCCCTGCAATAGGTACTGTGTATCATAGGGCTATAGGTGGGGTCATTCCTCCTGGGGGGACGCTTGATTTGACCGATATTATGATTTTTACTTCGGTTGTCGGCGCGCAAAATAATGCTGCTATTACTGGACTGTTAGACGGTTTGACTATCTTGCCTTATCAGGCAACTATTACTTTTAATATGGTTGAAGACGATAGTAATACTCCCATGACATGTACTACGAATGTTGAACTCTTTTTGCAATAGAAGCTTTTTTGGTGCATGAATGTTTTTGAAAGGAAATATTAGCAATTTGCTAATATTTCCTTTTTTAATTTTATATTAATTTTTGCTTTGTTACCCTGTGAGAAATACACACCCTTGAAGACTTTCCCCTTTTGTGCGATATTACCAGAAAAATCCTAAGGTTGGAGTTCCCATGCTACGTTATTTAACGGCCGGTGAGTCCCACGGACCTCAATTAAGTGCCATTATTGAAGGCCTTCCCGCCGGTTTGCAAGTCACAGCTGATACAATCAATAAAGATCTCGTTCGTCGTCAGGGTGGCTATGGACGTGGTGGCCGTATGCAAATCGAAAAGGATTCCGTGGAAATCCTTTCCGGAGTACGATGGGGAAAGACGATCGGTTCTCCTGTTACTCTTGCTATTAAAAACCGTGACTGGGAAAACTGGAATGAAAAAATGTCACCCCGGGAGGAATCTCGCGATGACAGCATTCGTGTCACTCGCTCACGTCCCGGACATGCTGATCTCGCCGGTGTTATGAAATACAATCAAAAGGATGTCAGGAATATCCTTGAACGTTCCAGTGCACGAGAAACTGCCATTCGGGTTGCTGTCGGTGCACTTGCTAAGAGCTTTCTTACTGAATTTGGAATATCGGTTTTTGGATATGTCTATGAATTGGGTGGAATCGTTGCCCATCGACCAAATGTTTCACTGGAAGCTCTTCTGCAAATGATCTCTGCTTCGGATTTTTATACCTATGATGTGGCTGCAGAGAAGCGTATGAAAGCGTTGGTGGATAACGCCCGAGAGGGCGGTGATTCAGTGGGTGGTGTTGTTGAGGTAACTGTTAGCAATGCGCCGGTTGGTTTGGGGTCTCACGTCCAATGGGACAGGAAAATTGATGCGCGACTCGCTATGGCGGTCATGAGCATTCAGGCTTTTAAAGGTGTCGAAATCGGTATGGGCTTTGAGACAGCTCGGCGACCAGGTTCTCAGGTGCATGATGAAATCTATTACGATTCTGTGAGACTTACCCAGGGCGAGCGAGTTGGATATTATCGAAAGACCAATAATGCCGGTGGGGTAGAGGGTGGCATTACCAATGGGGAGGATATCGTGGTGCGTGCTGCCATGAAGCCGATTCCCACATTGTATAAGCCGCTTATGTCGGTGGATATCGCCTCTCGGGAGCCGGTTGAAGCGACGGTGGAACGATCGGATGTTTGCGCTGTCCCGGCTGCAACCGTGGTTGCCGAGGCAGTTGTTGCCATTGAGATTGCCAATGCTTTTCTGGAAAAGTTTGGTGGCGATTCAGTGGAGGAAATTCATCGGAATTATGAAGCCTATCTTGAATATTTGAAGGGCATATGACGCAGAATATAATATTGACCGGTTTTATGGGCACGGGCAAAAGTACTGTTGGGAAACTACTCGCATCCCGCTTGAACTTCACTTTTCGCGATCTTGATGCGCTTATTGTCGAAAAGGAAGGGCAATCCATCAATTCGATTTTTGCCGGAATGGGAGAAGGTTATTTCCGGGAAGTGGAGTCCTCTGTATTGAGAACTGTTCTGCAGGGATCTTCCCAAGTCATTTCTACGGGTGGTGGTGCAGTAATTCTTCCGGAGAATCGGAATTTGATGAGGAAGTTGGGCGTAGTAATTAATCTTCTTGCCTCCCCGAAAATGATCTTGCAGAGACTTCAAGCCGACGACGAAAGGCCACTGCTTCGTGATTCAAAAAGTCTTCCACAGATTGAAAAACTGCTTATGGAGCGTGAGTTGTACTACTCAGATGCCGACATTAGAATTGACACTGACGGGAAAAATGTGGAAGATGTTGCCCGTGATATCCTGACTTTTCTTGAAAGAGGTGTGTAATCTTGCAAAAGCTTTTGGTGAATCTCGGCGAGAGGAGTTACACCATCCAGATCGGGAACGGGCTCCTTTCCTCACTTGGGGCGTTGTGCAACGAACTGGATCTTGGATCAACCGCAGCTATCGTCACGAATACCACTGTCGGGAAGATTTACGCCGAAGGAGTAATGGCGTCTCTTGTCGATGCGGGGTATGCTACACACTTGATTGAAATCCCTGATGGCGAATCCCATAAGAATTCCTGTACGCTCAATACCATTTATGACGCTCTGCTTGCAGCTGGTCTTGGTCGGGATTCTTTTCTTGTCGCACTGGGTGGCGGGGTTGTCGGTGATATTACCGGTTTTGCGGCGTCAACTTATCTGCGGGGAATCCCTTTCGTGCAGGTGCCGACAACGTTATTGGCACAGGTGGATAGCAGCGTGGGAGGGAAAACCGGGATTAATCATCCTTTGGGAAAAAATCTCATCGGTTCCTTTTATCAACCGAGTATGGTGCTTATCGATACCGAGACATTGAAAACACTGCCTGATCGTGAGTATCGTAGTGGGTTGGCCGAAGTAGTGAAATATGGGGTTGTCTGTGACCGGGAATTCTTCGCGTATCTGGTTGAAAATGTCGAGAATCTCCGGAAGCGGGACCTTGATTGTCTCAAAGAAGTTATCAAAATTTCATGCTCCCGTAAAGCATCTGTGGTTGAGCGAGATGAAAAAGAGGGGGGGTATCGCGCTGTTCTCAACTATGGGCATACTTACGCCCATGCCATTGAACGACTTACTCAATACACTTCATACTTCCATGGTGAGGCCGTGGCTATCGGCATGGCGCAGGCCGCAAAGCTTTCCGAGCTGAAGGGCTATGCAGTTCGAGATGAGACGGAGTCTATTGTTGGTCTGTTACAATCACTCAAACTACCTATTGATCTTGTTCCTTTTTCAGTTGATCAGTATTATCAGGCATTGCTGAAAGATAAAAAGATGCGCTCGCAAGGGATTAATTTCGTTTTCAATAAAGGAATTGGAGATTCCATCATTGAAAACATATCAGACTGGGACTTCCTCCTTCAGGTTGTTCACGGTGAGGTGTAGCGATGGAAAAGGAATCGACCTCTTTCTGGGCGGATATAAAAAAATATGAAGATATCCTTGCAAAGGATCCGAGTTCCTATTGCTTTGCCCCGCTCTCTGAGTTGTATCGAAAACTCGGCCTCTTGGATGATGCCGTCGCAATTGCGAAACAGGGCATCGAGGCCCATCCAATGTACATCGGCGGTTTCATGGCACTGGGTCGTGCACTTTATGAAAAAGGGGCGCGAGAAGAAGCCAAAGCTGCGTTGGAGAAAGTTGTCCAAGCAACACCCGAGAATCTTCTTGCGCAAAGAATCCTCAGTCACATATATCAGGACGAGGGTGATCTTAATGCCGCCGAGCGGGCTCTGCAACTGCTGGTAACCTTTAATCCGGAAGATACGGAAAGTTCACTTGCATTGGAGGTGCTACGGCGTTCAATGTCCGTATCCACAAACACCGCGTCGTCTTTTGGTTTAACGGATGAGGAAAGTGAAGAATTGCCGGATCTTGCGTACCATGCGGAGCAAGTCTCCCTGCCTGATTCTTCTGATCCTGATGGTTCTCTGGGTTTTTCTGACCTGGACGACGATGCTCCGGAAAATATGCCAGTTGATGATTCCTTTTCTTTTTGTGAAGCCCCTGAGGCGTCAAGCGGGATACTCCCCTTGGCAACCGTTACGCTTGCCGAATTGTATGAAGGTCAGGGGTTTCTTGATAAGGCCCTGGAAGTTTATCGGGATCTCTTGCAAAAAGATCCCGGGAGCCAGCATTTGAAGGAAAAAATCTCTGCGTTGACATCGCAACTGGATGGGGAGTTAACCCAGCCAGAGCCGCAGATAAACGATGAATCTTCGGAAATAGAGGCAGCGGATGAAGATTCTGTTAGTGTTTCTGTGGGGCTCATAGGAGATGATTCCTCGTATTTGTGCAGCAATGAACAGGGTGGGGTAGAACAGGCTCTGGCGTTGTTGGGGCAATGGCTTGATGCTATCAGGAGGCATAAAGAATGTCGATAAAAACCGTTTTGCAGGAGATTGTTGAAAGTGTTGATGGGGCGCTCGGTGCTGTAGTGATGGGATATGACGGGATTCCGCTCGATGAGTATATAACGGAGGGTTCCCCCGTCGATTTGCAGGTGTTGTCCGTGGAATACGCGACTGTTCTCAAGGAGATTCGGAAAGCGGTTGATGTTCTTGGGTCAGGAACAATGGAAGAAATTTCTATCAATACTGATGTCTCACGCGTAATCATCCGTGTTCTCGATAACGACCTGTTTATTATTCTGGCGATTCTAATTGATGGAAACTACGGTAAAGGTAGATATGTTCTGCGACAACAGTCTTCGCGCATTCTCCAGATACTCCAGTAATTGTTTCTGCCTGTGTTCAGTTGCCAGACGCCTGCGTCTACTGGAATGACTTTTTACATACACTACTGGATATCTACTTAAAAATAAATCGGGATCCCTATGAAGATATTAGTTATACATGGACCGAACCTGAACCTTCTCGGAACTCGTGAACCGGATGTCTACGGAGCTTTCACCCTTGATGACATAAATGGTTCCCTTACGCGGCTGGCTTCCGAGCTTGGGTGTGAAATTTCCGTAATTCAGTCAAATTCCGAAGGAACTCTCGTCGATGCAATTCAGTCCGCCCAGAGGGAATTTCACGGGATTCTCATCAACCCTGCTGCCTATACGCACACCAGTGTTGCTCTACGTGATGCCATCTCTGCAGTTGCCCTGCCAACAGTAGAGGTGCATCTTTCCAATATCCATAAGCGCGAGGAATTTCGCCGCCATAGTTATATTGCTCCTGTTGCCATTGGTCAGATAGCAGGATTTGGCCTGGATAGTTACCTGCTTGGTTTGCGGGCACTGATACATTTTTTGCAGCAAAAGAACGTATGAGTACTTGTAGATAATCCTTGAATAACGATCGGAATTTCACGTATTTCAAGAATTAAAATACCGAGTTTTGCCGGGAAAAAATGATTGTAAAGAGAGAGTGCTTGTGCTAAAAAACAGGGTCGCTGCCGCCAGGGAATTGCTGCCGCGTTTTGATATAGACGCTATACTTGTTTCCGATATGAAGGATATCAGGTATCTTGCCGGTTTTACCGGGAGTGAGGGGCTTCTCCTGTTGTCCGGCGCGGAAGTTTCTCTTTTGGTTGACTCCCGCTATACCGTTCAGGCGCAGGCCGAGACCTCAGGGTGCACGGTCATCGAGTTTCGAGAAAAAAAAGCCGCTCTCGAAGCACTTGTGGCAGAGCAGAGCGTTACATCATTGGCTGTTCAGGCCGAGCACGTGTCGGTCGCGTTCTATAATGAGCTTACCAAACTCCTCACGTCAGTTCGTTTTGTCCCGTTAGGGGCTGACCTGGCTCTGTTGCGGCAGGTCAAGGATTCTTATGAGCTTGAGAGCCTTGCAAAAGTAGCTGAAATTGCTTCTTCTGCTTTACTTGATATCATACGAACAATTCATCCTGGAGACACGGAAAAAGATATTGCTCTTCGCCTCGAATTTGCCATGCGTACTGCAGGCGCTGATGATACGTCATTTGATATAATTGTTGCCTCGGGTGTAAGAGGTGCTCTTCCCCATGGGAAAGCAAGTGGAAAGCCGATAAAGCAAGGAGAATTGATTACCATCGATTTTGGTGCACTTCTTGATGGTTACAACTCCGATGAGACGGTAACCGTTGCTTTTGGTAAGCCAGATGAGAAACAACGGCACATATACCAGGTTGTAAAAGATGCCCATGACCGGGCAATCGAAGCTGTTAAACCTGGTATGAGATGTAAGGATATTGATTTGGTTGCCCGGGAGTACATTCAACAAAATGGTTATGGTGCATATTTTGGCCATGGTCTCGGACATGGTGTCGGTTTGGATGTTCATGAAAAACCGGTTGTGTCCTTTCGCAGTGAGGATATCGTGGTCGAAGGAATGGTTTTTACGATTGAGCCCGGCATCTACATTCCGGGGTGGGGTGGTGTCAGGATTGAGGATCTACTGGTTGTCACCTCTAACGGATGTCGCTTGCTGTCACGGGTTCCCAAGGATTTGATGGTACTTTAAAGCACCGGGCGAAAGAATGTTCTTTCGTCACCAAAGCAGGTCCTTTTGCTCCGGCTCGGGCCTTCAAAAAGGAGAAACATATGGATATCAAAGATATCAAATCTCTCATAAAGATGGTCACCGAAACCGATATTACCGATTTTGAATTGGAGTCCGGTGACGAAAAGATCAAGATTCAGAGAGGCAAGAGTGTTGAAATGGTCAATTATGCTGCGGTGCCGCCGATGGCTGTTCAGCAACCCCTGGCTGCCCCTGTTGCCGCTGCTGCAGCGTTTGAGATTCAGCCGGTTAGCCAACCTGCAAAAGAGGAACCGGACGCCCATCTGGCGATTACCTCACCCATTGTCGGTACAATTTATCATGCGCCGTCTCCTGACTCTCCTCCTTATGTTGAAGTCGGTCAGACCGTCGAGAAGGGTCAGATCCTCTGTATTGTCGAGGCCATGAAACTGATGAATGAGATAGAGGCGGAGTATCGTTGTAAAATTCTGAAAATCTGCAAGGACAATGCGCAACCGGTTGAATTTGGCGAGCCGCTGTTTCTGGTGGAACAACTTTAGAAACCAGAGACCCGCTGCTTCATTCATGCTGTTACCAGGCAGGAAGTATGTTCTCTCCCGATTGGAGATTATTGGATGTTTCATAAAATACTCATTGCAAATCGTGGTGAAATAGCCCTGCGGATAATCAGGGCCTGTAAAGAACTGGGGATCAAAACGGTTGCCGTATATTCCACTGCGGACAATGATTCTCTTCATGTCAAATTAGCGGACGAGAGCGTCTGTATCGGTCCGGCAGCAAGTATTCAGAGTTATCTGAACATCAATGCGATCATCAGTGCCGCAGAATTGACCGATGCTGAGGCCATTCACCCGGGTTACGGTTTTCTGGCGGAGAATGCCGCCTTTGCCGAAATCTGCGAGAACTGCGGCATTACCTTCATCGGCCCAACATCGGAAAGCATGCGCCTCATGGGGGACAAGATCAGCGCACGACAGGCAATGATCGAACAGAATGTGCCGATTCTTCCCGGAACCAAGAACGCCGTGCAGGATGTGAATGAAGCGATATCGGTCGCAAAGAAAATAGGTTTTCCTGTTATTATCAAGGCATCAGCAGGTGGTGGCGGTAGAGGAATGAAGATTGTCCACTCGCCCGCTGCTTTGCCGAATGCATTTGCCACGGCCAGGGCGGAAGCGCAGGCCGGATTCGGCAATCCCGAGGTCTATATAGAAAAATATTGTCAGCAACCGCGACATGTTGAAATACAGATCCTTGGTGACAAGCATGGTAATGTTATCCATCTTGGAGAGAGAGATTGCTCCATCCAGCGCAGGCATCAGAAACTGATAGAAGAGGCTCCCTGTTCTGTGTTGACGCCGCAGCTTCGTGCTGCCATGGGCGATGCAGCTGTTCGTGCGGCTAAGGCTGTTGACTACAACAGTGCCGGGACTGTTGAATTTCTGCTTGATTCTGAGAGCAATTTTTATTTTATGGAGATGAACACCCGGATCCAGGTGGAGCATCCGGTTACCGAGATGGTCACCGGTATAGATATTGTTCGCGAACAGATCCGCTCTGCTGCCGGTCTGAAGCTTCGCTACAAGCAAAGCGACGTTAAAATTAAGGGTCACGCGATTGAATGCCGGATAAATGCCGAGGATCCCTTTAAATTTACCCCGTGTCCTGGTAAGATTACCTCGTATCATACTCCTGGTGGGCTCGGCGTTCGAGTTGACTCATTTGTCTATGACCAGTATACGGTGCTTCCGCATTACGATTCACTCATCTCAAAGTTGATTGTACATGCGGATACAAGGGAAGATGCCATTCGGCGCATGCTTCGAGCACTAGATGAGTACATAATCGAGGGTATAAAAACAACTATCCCGTTCCATAAGAGAATATTGTCCAATAAGGATTTCATCGAAGGAAATCTGGATACCGGATTTCTTGAAAGGATGGTGGTGGAGTAGTATGGACTTCCCGGAAGAATTGCAGTACAGCAAGGAACATATTTGGGTAAGGGTTGAGGACGGTAAGGCAGTCGTTGGAATCACCGACTATGCTCAAAGTGAACTGGGAAAAATTACTTCCATCGAGCTTCCCGAAGCAGGAGATGAAATTCAGCAAGAGGATTCATTCGGTTCGATCGAGGCGAGAAAAACGGTCGCGGACCTCTATGCTCCCCTTAGCGGAACGGTTTTGGAGTTAAATGAAGAACTGCTCGATAATCCGGAACTACTGAACGAGGACCCGTATGATAGCGGCTGGATCATTGTTATTTCCCTGGATGATCCGGAAGAACTGGCGCTGCTGTTTACCGCAGAAGAATACGCTGACGCACTGGAAGAGTTCGAATGAGTATCATTGGTGATGTTTAGGGAAGGGGAGCAGACGCAGTGGGCTTGTGTATCGGGCAGATTGACTATGCAAACTGTTTCCCTATTTTTTCTGCACTTCAGAGAAACTTTGATTGCAGCAACTACCGCTTTGTACGGGGAACGCCCTCGGTACTCAACCGACAGCTATTGTCCGGGGGTATTGACCTCTGCCCCTCTTCATCCATTGCCTATGCACGCTCAGCAGAAACTCTGCGACTTATTCCCGATCTTTCCATAAGCTCCGTTGGCCCGGTGCAAAGTGTCAAACTCTTTTCCCGTATCCCCCTGGCAGAACTCGATCGTACCTGTATTGGTCTTACGGTTGAATCAGAAACCTCGGTTGCCCTCCTCAAAATAATTTTGCAAAAGTTTTACCGATTCTCCAATGAGTTTGCCTCGGTACTAGTTGATGATGCTTTTATTCTGGGAAACAATTGTCCGGCGATTCTGGTGATTGGCGACTCGGCACTCAAGTGGACACAAAAATTCACTGATATGTTTCAGTATGATCTCGGAGAGCTATGGTATTCCTGGACAGGGCTGCCCTTTGTCTTCGCCTTATGGATGATACGAGATGAAGTGGTGAGAAAATTCCCGGAGGAATCCGCGGGTGTCCAGGCCAGTTTGATTGGGGCCAAGCGAATTGCAGTTTCGACCTTGGAGGAATTGGTTTCAGCGGGGACGGAGTATGATTGGATGGGGCGGGAGGCATTGCTTGAATACTGGAAAATTATTTCGTATGACCTGACACCCTGGCATCTTGAGGGAGTGAGGACATTCTTTCGCTTCGCCACCGAGATAGGCATTCTGGAGCGAGAACCGGCACTCCGCTTCCTTTAGCAGACGCAAAAAGGGGGAAGGTTTACCTTCCCCCTGTAACGCGTAGCTTCTTGAAAGATGCGGTCGTTACTTCTTACCGGCGGCTTTCTTGGAGGCCTTAAGCGGGTTAACTTTAAGGTCATCAACTTTGATCTCGACCTTCACATGGGTGGCAAAGTTGCAGATCCCGGACATCCATTTCTTTTCCGGGGCTGGGTATGCGCTACAGACCTTGCCAATCGTTCCATCGACAATTCGTTCACAACCTTCACAATTCTCCACGATGGTCTGGCAGGAGCCTCCGCTGAAAATGCAACCTTGTTTACCCCAGAAAGTACACTCGGTACCTGGGAGTACCGTTTGACACTGCATTGTACATCCTCCTCTTTTTTATCCGAAATCATATTACATTAGTCACTGTAGCAAGTTTGAAAGAAAAATGTCAATAAGAAAAATCCATTCTCAAAGTCCTTTCCCTTGACTCGTTATTACCAGTTATATTACCCTGAAAAACACTTTTTACTGCATCTATGCAGTGCTTGCTGACATTTTTTTCAGCGATATTTTTGATGACAGAATATCGGGGATTCTGCTGCATCGTCCTGCTCGAGCGGCTCTAAACAGAGGTGGGGCGATATGTAACCAAAAGAGTAAACATTTCGCTTTTGCCCGAGCTGGAATGCTGATTTTTAGAGATGATGGCGGCACTGCCTGCATCCTTTGCCGGTATCAAGGTTGGCAGACTGGTTTCCCTCGATGGAACCAAGTGTGTTCTGGTCGATGGCAGCTGGGTTCTCTTCCGCAAGTCCGGTGCCGAGCCGGTAGTGCGAGTGTACGGGGAGTCCCCCTCAGAGGAGAAGTTGCAGGTGTTCTTGAACGCAGCCAGGGAATTCATCCTCAGGCAAAATCAGCTGTGATCTTGCTCAGCCTGTATCGGAAGTTCGATATAGCCAATTTCTTTGCTGTGCAGTATAGTAATAGTAATTATGGTATCTGAATAAATTTAAACCGTTTGGAGGTTTGTATGTGGGATTATACGGACAAAGTACGTGAACATTTTTTGAATCCGCTTAACGTTGGCGAGATACCCGATGCTGATGCTATTGGTGAAGTTGGAAGTCTTGCCTGTGGTGATGCCTTGAAACTTTACCTGAAACTTGATGACGAGAAGGAACGCATTGTCGATGCCAAATTCCAGACCTTCGGCTGTGCCAGTGCAATTGCGTCTTCATCTGCGCTTACCGAGATGGTCAAGGGGAAGACCCTTGATGAAGCTTTGAATATATCCAATCAGGAGATTGCCGAATTTCTCGGAGGGCTTCCCGAAGAGAAGATGCATTGTTCGGTAATGGGGCAGGAAGCCCTTGAGGTTGCCATTGCCAACTATCGTGGCGGACCGGTTCCCGGTCATGATCATGACCATCTTCATCCGGAGATGGAAGGTGAGGTTGTTTGCAAGTGTTTCGGTATTACCGACCTGTTTCTCAAGAAAGTTATCAGTGATAACAAACTGCATACTGCCGAGCAGGTGACCCATTTTACCAAGGCCGGCGGTGGCTGTGGCGGCTGTATTCCGAAGATTAATGAGCTTATTGCCGAGGTGATGGGCGATCAGCCGAAAGAGGAGCGCAAGCGCCCGGAGAAACTCACCAACCTCCGCAAGATGCAGCTTATTCAGGATGTTCTCGAGAAAGAGGTGCGTCCTTTGCTATGGGCGGATGGTGGTGATCTTGAACTCATCGACATTGCGGGAAGTACTGTCCAGATCGCCTTCAGAAAGGCATGCGCAGGCTGTGTCTCATCCGGCCACACCGCCAAGTTTGTGGAGCAGAAACTGCGCGAGTTTGTTGCCGAGGATATCAAGGTCGAGGAGGTAGAGGGATGAAAGAAGTCTACCTTGACAATAATGCTACCACCAAGGTCGATGAGGCTGTCTTTGAGGAAATGAAACCGTATTTTTGTGACATGTACGGTAATCCGAGTTCCATGCATTTTTTCGGCGGTCAGGTGCAGAAAAAGATCGATGAGGCTAGAAAGCGCACGGCAGTACTTCTGGGAGCGTTTTCCGAGGAGATCATTTTTACTGCCTGCGGTACGGAAAGCAATAACTCGGCAATCCGCTCTGCCTTGGAGCTGTTTCCGGAAAAGCGCCACATTGTGACAACCAGAGTTGAACATCCCGCGGTGCTGACCCCGTGTCGTAATCTTTCCAAGCGTGGCTACCGCGTCACGGAACTATCGGTAGATGGTGAAGGCAACCTGGATCTTGATGAACTCCGCGCAGTTGTCGACGAAGATACTGCCATTGTTTCGATCATGTATGCCAATAATGAAACGGGAGTAGTTTTTCCGATTGAGGAAGTCGGTGCCATTGTAAAGGCCAAGGGGGCACTCTTCCACACCGATGCGGTGCAGGCGGTAGGCAAAATTCCCATGAACATGGCAAATTCAACCGTGGATATGCTCTCTCTTTCCGGCCACAAGCTGCATGCACCAAAGGGCATCGGGGCGCTCTATCTCCGCAAGGGTGTGCCTTTCCGACCTTTTATGGTCGGAGGACACCAGGAGAGAAGCCGGCGGGCCGGAACTGAAAACACTGCTGGAATCATTGCGTTGGGAAAAGCATGTGAGCTTGCTGGTGAGTTTCTCGAAGAGGAAAATACCAAGGTAAAAACGCTGCGGGATCGTCTGGAGTCCGAGATCCTGCGCCTGATTCCGAATGTCCGGGTGAACGGTGGCGGTGCTGTGCGACTGCCGAATACCACCTCGGTGGCGTTTGAATTCGTTGAAGGAGAGGCGATTCTGCTTCTTCTCAACGAGAAAGGGATCTGTGCCTCTTCGGGTAGTGCCTGTACTTCCGGTTCACTGGAGCCTTCCCATGTCTTGCGCGCCATGGGGGTTCCTTTTACCTGTGCCCATGGCTCAATTCGTTTTTCTCTTTCCCGTTTTTCGACCGACGATCAGATCGACATGATCGTCCGGGAACTGCCTCCCGTCATTCAGCGTTTGCGTGATATGTCACCATTTGGCAGGGAGTTTCTACAGAGCAATTGATTGCCACAAGCAGAAAATGAAATTTAGCCGGCAATGCAAGTAGGGGCAAATCAACAGGGGCGGGTTACTCTCGCCCCTGTCGTGTTTCAGTCCCAGTTGAGGTGCTTTATTCAGTTGTAATGATGGTAACGGTTCAGATGCTGAAGATGAGCCGAGTCAGCCGCTATCATGAGGAGTTTCAATTTCGTTATGCATCGAAAAATAGCAGCAGCTGTTCAAATAATCTTTATTTTATTGGTGATCGGTTTCGGCACGTATCAACTGTATCAGGGGAATTTCGAGGCGAGTCTTTCCACCATGCCGTTTCTCATTATCTACTATCTTTTTGTCACAGTCCGGCAGAAGAGAATGCGCGAGCAGGAACTGCACGAAAAAGATGATAATGAGCCTCCCCGCTGAAATTGATCGGCATATTTCGAGATGTCTGTCAGGCAACCAGGTTGTGTGAACCGGAATCGGAGACTTGTGCATGGGCTACCGTAATCTTCAGGAATGTGTCCTTGACCTTGAGCGTCATGGTGACCTGATTCGTATTGACCATGAGATCGATCCCTACCTGGAGGTGGGAGCGGTCCAGCGTCGTGTCTACCGAGTCGGCGGCCCGGCGCTCCTTTTTACCCGGGTAAAGGGCTGTGAATTCCCTATTCTTGCCAACCTCTTTGGTACCCGGGGGCGAATTCGCTTTCTGTTCCGGGACACATTGAAGGCTATGGAACAACTTGCCGGGCTCAGAAGAGATCCTCTTTCATTCCTGCGTGATCCACTGGGCTCTGCTGTTCTTCCCCTACATGCCTGCCATCTCCTTCCTAAATTGAGACGCTCTGCAGCCATTTTCGCAAACAGGACGACGATTTCCAAGCTTCCCCAACTCCAGTCATGGCCGGATGATGGCGGGGCCTATATAACACTCCCGCAAGTATACTCGGAAAGTCCAGCCACTCCGGGTTGGCGTCACTCGAATTTGGGGATGTACCGTATCCAACTGTCTGGCGGCAGCTACCGGCCAGACGAAGAAGTCGGTGTTCACTATCAGATTCATCGTGGCATTGCCGCACATCATGCCGAGGCTATCAGGATTGGAGTTCCCCTCAAGGTGAATATCTTTGTCGGCGGTCCGCCTGCCCTGACCGTTGCTGCCGTGATGCCGCTCCCTGATGGGATGCCTGAGATTGCCTTTGCCGGGCTACTCGGAGGTCGCAGGGTGTCGCTGGTTCGGTTGCCCGGAGAGTTGCCGATTCCTGCGGAAGCCGACTTCTGCATTGTCGGGGAGATTGATCCGGAGAGAATCTTGCCGGAAGGCCCCTTTGGCGACCATATCGGCTATTACAGCCTGGTCCATGATTTTCCCGCTATCAAGGTGAAGAGTGTCTATCACCGAACCGGAGCGATCTGGCCTTTCACCACGGTGGGGAGGCCTCCCCAGGAAGACTCCGAGTTCGGGGCGTTTATCCATGAGCTGACTGCACCGCTGATTTCAAGCGTCATACCGGGGGTTCATGCCGTGCATGCCGTTGATGCGGCCGGAGTACATGCACTGCTGCTGGCCATTGGTTCTGAGAGGTATGTACCGTATCGTCCCACGAGTAAGCCGCAGGAGCTTTTGACCCTTGCCAACGCAATTCTTGGTCAAGGCCAGCTTTCCCTTGCCAAGTATCTGCTGATTGCTGCGGAGGGAGATAATCCCGGGCTTGATATTTCTGATGTCGCAGCGTTTCTGCGGCATCTCCTGGAGCGGATTGACTGGCGCCGCGACCTCCATTTTCAGACCTGTACCACCATGGACACCCTCGACTATACCGGGACCGCTCTCAACGAGGGGTCCAAGCTGGTGATTGCCGCGGCAGGCCCCGCCATCAGAACCCTGCCGACTTCTCTGCCGGTCGATTTCAGACTTCCTCAGGGGTTTGGGGGGCCTATGGTCTGCCTCCCCGGAATTCTCGCTGTCCAAGGCCCTGCCTGCCGGGAATACCGCGAATGCCGGACCGTAGACATAAACGAGTTCTGCTCCTTTTACGAAGAAAATAGTTCTATTTCCTCTTTTCCTCTGGTGGTCATTGTCGATGACAGTGATTTTACCGCTCGATCCCTCGATAATTTCCTCTGGGTAAGCTTTACCCGTTCAAATCCCGCAACGGACCTATACGGCATCGGGGCTTTCCAGGAGTGTAAACATTGGGGATGCACGGGGCCTCTCGTTATCGATGCCCGCAGAAAGCCGCACCATGCACCTCCGTTGGAGGATGATCCCGAGATTGAGAAGCGTATCGATGCGCTTGGTGCTCCTGGTGGCCCTCTCCACGGGATAATCTGAGGTGGGTCGTTACAACCACTCCAGAAATATCAACTCTGCATCAACAATGCTGGAATTGGTTGACGAATGGCACGGTCTATTGCCGTCTTGCGGACTGGACCGCCACTGGTTTCTGGATAGCGGTATTTTGAAAGAAGTGGATTTGACTTGAATCTCGAAGTGGTGGGCGGCTTTGTCGTGACAGAATTGCAACAGGAGGCAGTTTCTGGGAGACCTTAAGGGTAGTACCGCTCTCCGAAGATTGCCGAGCCCACACGCACCAAGGTGGCCCCCTCCTCAACGGCAACCTCGAAATCACCGGACATCCCCATGGAAAGTTCTTTCATGGCGATTCCGGGGATTTTTTCTGCGGCGAGCAGAGTGGAGATGCCTTTCAGTTCGCGGAAGTAGGGGCGGGCTCGCTCGGGTTCATCGAAGAATGGCGGCATGGTCATCAGACCTCTGATCCTGAGGTTCGGGAGCAGAGACACTTCGCGGGCAAGTTGGACAAGCTCCTCGCGTGTGGTTCCGGATTTCGTCGGTTCTCCCGAGATGTTCACCTGAAGAAGAATGTCACACGGTGTTCCGATTTTTTCCCACTGCCGGTCTATTTCCCTGGCAAGTGAGAGGCGGTCAACCGAATGGATCAGGCTGGTGTGCCCGGCAAGGTATTTTACCTTGTTGGATTGGAGTGATCCGATGAAGTGCCATTCCACTGATTCAGGGAGTTGCGGAACTTTTTCCAGGAACTCCTGGACATAGTTTTCCCCGAAGATCTGCTGGCCTGCTTCAAAAGCAGCCCTGATCGCTTCTGTCGGCTTGGTTTTCGAGACGGCAACCAGTCTTATGGCGTCTGGATTACGACCGGAGCGTTGAGCTGCACAGGTGATTCTCTCCTGAATATGTTTCAGATTCTCGACGATCGACATCTGTTACTCCTCTGGGGCACCGCGCGGAACGTTTCCTGGATCCTAGTCTAAAGCACCAAGTGACCTGAGAGCCTCTATCACCTCGCAGAGCGGCAAACCAACTACATTGGTGTAGGAGCCTTCGATTTTCCGGATCATATGGGCCGCGTCACCCTGGATTGCATAGGCCCCGGCCTTGTCGAAAGGGCAGCCGCTGGCAATATAGGCCTGAATTTCGTCGTCGCGCAGCTCCTTGAAGTACACCAGAGTTTTTACTGCGTCGGTGACATCGGCGTTGGCAATCCGATCAATGACCGAGAATCCGGTGATTACCTGGTGAGCCTTACCGGAGAGCTTGCGGAGCATCCGTTCTGCGTCTCGTGCATCCTGCGGTTTGCCCATGATCTCTTCATCACATACGACAATGGTGTCAGCACCGATAAAGTAACGGCCGTTGCCGTGATCTGCCACGTCACGGGCCTTGTCCCTGGCAAGGCGCATGGCATGTGCTTCCGCTGATTCGTTCGGAAATAGCGCCTCATCGATGCCACTCGGTCGTACGGTAACCGATATCCCGGCCGATTGAAGTAGTTCCACCCGGCGTGGTGATGCGGATGCCAGAATAATAGTTACTGAATCAGACATCATTTCTCCGTGTTTTTTTCGTCAGGACTGATCTTGAGCTTGCGCTTACGACGGAAATTGATGGCAAGCAGGGTGACGCCAAGGATAATGATGCCGATGGAAAATCTGGGCAGGTCTCTGCTGATGATCCCTGAAATCAGCGAAAGGATGCCCATGACGATAAGCAGTGCCTCCAGTGAAAACAGCCTGCCAATCAGTGATACTTCCTGCTTCTGCTTGTCTTTATCCATGTGTGGTACCTTTTCCTGTCATGCTCCGGTGCATAGAGAATTACTGCGATTGTTCCTACGTGAATAGCTGCTACGGCTCAGGAAGGTGCTGGCATGGTAGCGTGGGGCAGCGAGGTCATCCATCTGTCCAGGTCCTCCAGTGCGCGTTCGGCAAGTCGCAGTCGGCGCTCGGATTTCTTCATTTTGCCGGTGATGGCCGGGAAGAGCCCGTAGTTGATATTCATGGGCTGAAAATGCTTCGGATCCGCTTCCGTGATATGCTCAATCAATGCTCCGTGAGCAATCGTCGTGGGGGGAATCGGAATAACTGCGTCAGGGCCATGCAGAGCCAGAAGCGAGGCGTTGATTCCCGCCAGAAAACCGGTTGCCGCGGATTCCACATAGCCTTCGACACCGGTGATCTGCCCGGCGAAGAGAATACGTGGTTCCGACTGCGTCTGCAGCGACTTGGTCAGGAGTCGCGGCGCATTGATGAAGGTGTTGCGGTGCATGGAACCAAGCCGGACGAATTCTGCCTGCTGGAGTCCGGGTATCATGCGAAAGATTCTCTTCTGTTCCGGATAGGTGAGCTTGGTCTGGAAACCTACAAGATTATACATGGTCGATTCCCTGTTTTCCATGCGAAGCTGGACAACAGCATATGGCTCCTTGCCTGTGCGCGGATCAACGAGGCCGACCGGTTTCATGGGGCCGAAGCGAAGAGTGTCCTGGCCGCGTGAGGCAATTTCCTCTACCGGCATGCAGCCTTCGAAGTGGATCAGTTTTTCGAAATCCCGCGTGGCCACCTTGTCTCCGGAGAGTAATTCGGCAATGAATGCCTCGTACTCATCCTTGTTCATGGGACAATTGAGGTAATCGTCTCCGTCACCCTTGCCGTAACGTGAGGCGCGAAAGACCGTGTTCATATCAATGGATTCAGTAGAGACGATAGGCGCAATGGCATCGTAGAAATAGAGGTAGGGGCCGGTCATTGCGCTGATGGCTCGGGCAAGCGGTTCGCTGGTGAGCGGACCGGAGGCAATGACGGTGATGCCCTTTTCCGGTATTTTACTGATTTCTTCCCTGACCAGGGTTATCAGCGGGTGGTTTTCGATTTTCTCCGTTATGAAGCGGGAAAAAAGCTCCCGATCCACGGCAAGTGCGCCTCCGGCCGGAACCCGTGTTGCGTCTGCTGCTGTCATGAACAGGGTGCCGAGTCGTCGCATTTCTTCCTTGAGCAGGCCTACCGCGTTTTCCATGCCGGCACCGCGAAGGGAATTGGAACAGACCAGTTCGGCAAGGGTTGGAAGGGAGTGGGCCTCGGAATACCTCTGAGGCTTCATTTCAATCAAGGTGACTGCAACACCCAGCTTTGCTGCCTGCCATGCGGCCTCGCAGCCGGCAAGTCCGCCGCCGATGATGGTAATTCCCTGCTGGGTCACTCTTCTTTTCCCTCACTTTCCGGCATCACCTTGTGTTCGCATTTCGGACACTTGAGGAAGGCTCCCTGACGTTTGTAGACCTTCTGTGCCATTACCGGAAAGCCACATTCCGGACATGGCGTTGCCACGGGGGGATCCCATAGGGCAAATTTGCACTCCGGGTAGCGATTGCAGGAATAAAAGAATTTCCCGTAACGGGATTTTTTTTCAGTCAGTTCCCCTTTGCCGCATTCGGGGCAGGTGACACCGGTTCCTTTCGGTTTAATCAAGGGTTGGTTGTTTTTGCATTCAGGATAGTTGGAGCAGGCCAGGAACTTGCCGTAGCGTCCTTCCTTGATCAGCATCGGGCTGCCGCACTTTTCACACTTTTCATCGGAGATTTCCGGTTCCGCCGCTTCACCCTGGGCGCCCTTATCCATTGCGCGCGTGTAGCGGCAGCCGTCCTGGTATCCGGAGCAGGCGATGAATTTGCCCATTTTCCCTAATTTTTCCACCAATGGCTTGCCGCACTCGGGACAGTTTTCCCCAATCTCCTTCACGCGCCGTGGTTCGCTGAGCTTTTTCTGGAGCTGTGCGCTGAACGGTCCCCAGAACTCGCGCAGCAACTGTTTCCATTCCTTTTCGCCGCGGGATACCTGGTCCAGTTCTTCCTCGAGACCTGCCGTGAAGTTGTAGTCGACGTACTTGGGGAAGTCTTCCGTCAGCAGGTCATTGACCACCATGCCGGTGTCCTGGGGGAAAAAGCGTTTTTTGTCCAGTACGGCATATTTTCGCTCGATGAGAGTGTTGAGAATGCTGGCATAGGTTGAAGGACGGCCGATGCCGTATTCCTCGAGGGTTTTTACCAGGGTCGCTTCCGTGTAACGTGGCGGCGGTTGGGTAAAATGCTGCTCCGGAATGACGTCAAGGAGCGACAACGTCTCTCCTTCCTCGAGAGGGGGCAGAATTCCTTCCTTTTCTTCCGATTCGTCGTCTTTACCTTCTATATAGAGTTTCATGAAACCGGGGAAGCGAATCACGCTTCCGGCTGCCCGGAAGAGCGTGCCGGAGCCGGCACTGATATCGATCGAGGTTTGATCAAGGAGTGCAACAGCCATCTGACAGGCAATTGTGCGCTTCCAGATAAGTTCATAGAGTTTGAACTGATCTGATGTGAGATGTTTCTTCAGCTCGGCCGGTGTCTTGGAAAGGTAGGTGGGCCGG
Source organism: uncultured delta proteobacterium (assembly GCA_963748325.1). GTDB lineage: Bacteria > Desulfobacterota > Desulfuromonadia > Geobacterales > Geobacteraceae > RPRC01. Next base: position 295,418 of record CAVVIJ010000004.1, read on the forward strand.
ATAGCCTCATGGGCTTCCTGGGCGTTTTTTGACTTATTCTTGAAGTGCCGTGGTTTTTCCAGAGCATACTCGGTGCCGAAGAGTGAAGTGATAACCTCCTGGGCCTCATGGAGTGCCTGGGCGGAAAGATTGACGCTGTCGGTACGCATGTACGTGATGAGACCGACCGCTCCGTCAGCGCCGATTTCAATGCCTTCATAGAGCTTTTGGGCCGTAGCCATGGTCTTCTTGGCAGAAAAGCCAAGCTTTCGTGCCGCCTCTTGCTGGAGGGTGGAGGTGGTAAACGGGGGCGAAGGGTTCCGTTTCTTTTCACTTTTTGTGACCTTCTCGACCCGGCAGGTCTGACCGAGAATTGTCTTTTTGATGGTGTCGGCTTCGGCCTGGTCGGGTATGTCAAACTTTCCGAGCTTTTTGTCGGCAAAGGTGATGAGATTGGCCTTGAATGATTGGCCGGCACTCTTTTCCAGGTTTGCTGCGACGGTCCAGTACTCTTGTTCCACAAATGCGGCGATTTCTTTCTCTCGATCGCAGATCAAGCGGAGGGCTACCGATTGCACCCGGCCCGCGGAGAGACCGTAGCGGATCTTTTTCCAGAGGAATGGGGAAAGATTGAAACCAACGAGATAATCGAGAATTGAGCGGGCCTGCTGGGCATCGACTAATTCCAGTGCGATATCACGGGGGTGCTTCACTGCATGAATGATCGCATCCTTGGTAATCTCGTGGAAAACGACCCGTTTAATTTCAAGGTCAGTTTTTTTCTTTTTGAGATCCAGTGCTGCCAGCAAGTGCCAGGAAATAGCCTCTCCCTCCCGGTCGGGGTCAGTTGCGAGAAGCAGAGAGCTGGAATCTTTCAACTCCTTCTTGATGGCCTGGATATGTTTTTTGCTGTCAGGAAGCACGGCGTACTTCGGCTCGAAGTCATTTTCTATGTCGACGGAACCCTGTTTGCTGGGAAGGGCCCGCACATGGCCATAGGAGGCAAGAACCTTGTAGTCCTTGCCGAGAAACTTTTCAATAGTTTTAGCTTTTGCGGGTGATTCGACGATCACGAGTTTCTGGGACATAATTCACCATGAAATTAGTAGAGAGTTATAAATACTTGCCATAGCAAGAATCTAACACGGATATTCAAAATTAGAAGAAGGCCGAGTGAAAAAAAAGGATTCATCAAAGATGAAGACTGACAATTCTTCCAGAGAAAACCGTGATTAGCTGCGGAAATTTGCCTGCAGAACGTGCCATGACAAGAAGGATATTTATCGGTAATAGATGGATTATGCAAGCAGAAAGTGTTTTCCGGGGAGTTGCGAGACTATGCCATTCAGTTCCAGGCGCAGTAAGATAGCGGAAACTTCGGCGACTGTCAACGCGCTTCTGTTCACAATTTCATCGATATGGAGCGTGTCTGTGGAGAGAAGGGAAAAAATTGACGCTTCCTGGGGAGAAAAAGTAGTTTTTGGCTCGGGGATATTGGGTTTGATCTTTCCGTTTTGCCGGGGAAGATCCTCGAGAATGTCCTCCGCCGCTTCTACCAGTTTTGCTCCCTGCTTGATGAGCCGATTGGTACCCTTGCTGTTTGATGATTGTATGTTTCCTGGTATGGCATATACGTCTCGTCCCTGATCCAGGGCGCACTGAGCAGTGATAAGTGACCCGCTGCCTTCTGCCGCCTCGACAACCAATATTCCGCGGGAAATGCCGCTGATGATCCGGTTTCGTCGCGGAAAATTTTCGGCAAGTGGTAATGTCCCCATGGGGAATTCGGAAACAAGAGCTCCTCGGGACACCATTTCGGCAAAAAGAGTCCGGTTCTCACGGGGATAGATTATGTCGATACCGCAGCCGAGGATGCCGATGGTTGAGCCTTGCTCCATCAGTGCGCCCCGGTGTGCCGCTGCATCAACTCCGCGTGCCATGCCCGAGACAACGGTAATGCCCTGCCGAGCCAGTTCCCGTGCCATTTTCTGCGTAGTTGCAATTCCATATCCCGAGGCCTGTCGGGAGCCGACAATGGCGATCGTCGCATCGGAATCCAGTATGGCTCCTTTGACGTAGAGATAGGGTGGTGGGTCAGGCAGATGGCGTAGCAGCTTCGGGTACTCGGAGGAATGGAGGGTTACAAGACGGGCTCCATTTTTCCTGGTGGTTTCCCATTCTTTCTTCGCCCAATCGCTGCCGTCATGCTGCAGGAGAGATGCCACAACTGCTGAGGGAATGCTTCTGATTGCTGCCAATTCAGCCTCGGACGCCGACAATACCTTTTCTGGGGTGCCGAAATGGTCGAGCAACCTACGAAATGTCACATTTCCCACTAGGGGAACATTTTTCAATGCCAGCCAAAAGATTTCATCCATAAAGATTCAAAGAAAAAGGGACCGGCCTTCAAGCCGATCCCTTTTTTCGGGAAATTAGTTCTTGATGAGTTTGACTTTGTCACCAATGTAGATGGTTTCAGCACTTTTGACCACCAGCGCTGTCGAAGTGTTGTCTGAAGTTTCCACAACCACGAGGGCTCCCAAAATCTGCTGAGGTAAAGGGGCTGTCGGGCGTTTGACAAAGGTTTTATTGAGGGGGACGTCTCGAACCACATACAGCATATTGCCCGGTTCAAGCCCCTGGTTTTTACCAAGATCAACATATACGACATCTTCTTTGCCGATGGTTATGTTTCCCATCCGTGATTCAATGATATATCCATCCAGGTTTCTTTTTGCAGCTTTCAGCGTCACCTCGTGGCGTTTCTCACTGGAAGGGATCAGCATGTCGCCAGGGCTAATTTCAAGGAAAGAATTAGTGATAATACCCCGGGAACTCTTTGCTTCCAGATCCATCAATTCCAGGCTTCCCAGTGGGAGATATTTGTACCCCATGAACTTTCCCGTTTTAGGGTGATATACTTTTTTAACCTTTTTGATTATGGTATATGAGTCTCCTGGTTTTGCGCCCATATCCGTGCCGATGTCGGTATATACGCTGTCTTCCTGACCGACGATCAGACGGTTATGGTCTGCCTGGAGAATGGTTCCCGCGGGGGTCAGGTCCTTTTCAAGGAGATAGCCTTCCGATCCGCTGATGGTAAAATATCTTTCCTGAACTACCTTTTCCTGTGCCGGGGCTGGTGCTGAGGGCGGAGCCTCCGTTGATTCTACGATTTCGATTCTGTCAGGGAATATTCGGACTTTTTGCCCGGGGTAGATCAAGTGCGGATTGGTGATAACCTGGTTGCGAGCCCAAAGATTGGGCCAATAGAACGGGTCCTGGAGAAACCGATCGGAAAGACCCCAGAGAGTGTCGCCTTTCTTTACGACGTATATGGTCGGTTTCTCGGGCTGTGCGCCGACTGCAAGTGGTACGAGCAGTGGCAATAGGGAAATGAACACCGCGAATACAATCTTTTTCATAGACACCTCATGGCTTGCGAAGTTATGGCACTCACCAGTATTCACGGTTTGTTCCGGATCGTCTGTGATGGTGCCCGGATCTCGTACCGGGGCGGTACCTGCTCTTCTATATTTATAGCGACTTCCTCGTTAACCGGCAGGACGACTGCTGTCAGCGCTGGAGCAGTTTTTCTTTCGCCCGCGCTGCTGCCGGACTATTCGGATATTTCGAGATCAGTGATTGGAGCAGTGGAGTAGCTTTTTCCGGCTGCTTCATTGCGAAAAGAGTATAGCCCGCTTTCAGCATTGCGTCCGGGACCTTGTTCCCCTGGGGATAGTTGCTGATGACCTTTTCGAAGGATTCGAGCGCGTTGGGCAGGTCTGAGCGGGTGTAATAGCACTCACCGATCCAATACTGGGCATTGGCGGCATATTCCGAAGCGGGGTAGGCTTTGATGAAGGCGGTGAAGGATTTTATCGCTTCTTCGTATTTGTCGGCGCTGTACAGACCAAAGGCCTTCAGGTAGGCTTCTGACGGGGCGTCGCTTTTTTGTTGCAGCTGGCCGGTTTCATCTTTATTGATCAATTCAATTTTCTGTGGTGTGGTTGGTGTCGCGAGAACTGATTTGCTTGCGAGGAGTTGGTCCGTAAGTGCCCTGAGATTCATGATCGAATCACGCATCTCACGGAGTGATGCCGAATCCTGCTTGCGTTGTTCCTGGAGATCTCTCACCTCATTGGTGAGTGAGGAAATCTTCTGGCTCGCAATATTGTTGCCCAAGGCAAGATTTTCGAGGCGGGATTCAATTTCGACCTGTTTTCGGAGGACGGCATCCTGAGAAGCACAACCAGAGAGTGTCAGAATGGAAAAAACGGTGATGAAAACCCTGATTCGGCTCATTGTTTCCCCCTTAAAAATATTTCTATGTGTAAAGCTAAATGGGCATTTTGTCAAGGATAGAAAGCTGGCTTTAGGGTTTTCATGGCGTCGCTGATGTGGTACTGTTTGCGTCATTCAGAAATTCGGCTCATGCCGGAAAGGTTTCAATGTCGTGATCATTCCCGAACTGCTGGCACCGGCCGGCAACTTCGAAAAACTTACAATGGCGGTTCATTACGGTGCTGATGCCGTGTACCTTGGTGGAGAAGAGTTCAGTCTCAGAAATCTCGCCGATAATTTTACTGCCGCAGAGCTTGAAGAGGCGGTTGCCTATGCCCATGCGCGGGGCATTAAGGTGTACCTCACCACGAACATTTTCCCCAGCAACGAAGATCTTGAGGGAATGAGGATCTATCTGGAAAAAATTCACGAGATCCCTCTTGATGCCTATATAGTGGCAGATCCCGGTGTGCTGGATATGGTCAGGGAAATCTCTCCGGACCGGGCAATCCATCTTTCGACGCAGGCTAACACCACCAACTGGCGAAGTGCTCGATTCTGGCAGCGACAAGGGGTCTCGCGCGTCAACCTGGCCAGAGAAATGACCTTGGCGGATATCCACGGGTTCAAGTCTCATGTTGCCCTGGAGCTGGAGGTTTTTGTCCATGGGGCCATGTGCATCTCCTATTCGGGGCGCTGCCTGCTTTCCAATGTCATGACCGGAAGAGATGCCAATAAGGGTGAATGTGCTCATCCTTGTCGCTGGGGCTACGCTTTAGTCGAGGAACAGCGGCCCGGTTCCTATTTCCCCGTGCTGGAAAATGACCGCGGAACTTTCATATTCAACTCCAAGGATCTCAGTCTCCTGGAATACTTGCCGGAACTTATCACTGCGGGAGTGGATTCCCTCAAAATTGAAGGCCGGATGAAAGGCATCAATTACGTGGCGTCTGTAGTCAGGGTTTACCGGGAAGCCCTTGATCGCTATCGCGAAAACCCTGAAACGTATGTGGTGAAAAATGAATGGCTGGAGGAACTGAAAAAGATCAGCCATCGGGGCTATACCTCCGGATTTCTCTTCGGCCCCCCGGGCGAAGAAGATCATGAATACCAGACCGGATACCTGCGGAGTCATGAATTTGTCGGTGTCGTAACCGATCTTGCTGAAGATGGCAGCATCATTATCGAAGTCCGCAACAGAATCTGCACGGACGATGAACTGGAATTTATCGGCAGAGGAATGGTTTCGCATCATTTTTCCCTGTCCGAAATGACCTCAGAGGCCAATGACTACCCCCTTTCGATTGCCCATCCCAACCAGCGAATCCGTCTACGGGTTCCTTTTACGGTAGAACCGCTTGATTTGATTCGCAGGGAAAAGCCGCCAGCGAGAATTGACGCTGAATAATTATTCCTGTATCGTACTACCTGCCGCCGGAGAAGACTTGCCGGCGGTTTTCCGTGTCAAATTTGTCAGTATATATACAATATCTCAAGGATGTGGCGGTCAATGACTACAATAACAGATTTTTTCAGGCAAAAAAAAGGCAGTGCTTTTCGAGACCTGGTGCTCATTTCCATTGTCTTCGGCGTGTTTTTCATGATTCTTCTCGGCAGGTTCCCCCTGCGGGAACCGGACGAAGGCCGCTATGCGGAAATTCCCCGGGAGATGTTGCAAAGTGGTGATTTTATCACGCCTCATCTTAACCATGTGAAGTACTTTGAGAAGCCGCCCCTCCATTACTGGGTCAATGCTGCTTCGCTTTGGGCCTTTGGTCGCAACGAGTTTGCCGCCCGTTTTCCCTCGGCACTTCTGGGGCTCGGAGGAGTTCTTCTGACCTATTTTTTCGGCAGGAGAGTATTTGGGCGAAGGGAAGGGCTGTATAGTGCCGCGATTCTGGGCTCTTCTCTCGGATATCTGGTCCTGGGCAGAATGAACAGTATCGATGTGACCCTGACATTCTGCATGACAGCGTGTCTGGGGTTCTTTTTCGTGGCATCGCGCGACGGAGAGCAACGGAAGAGGCTTTTTTACCATCTTTTCTATCTCTTCGCAGCCTTGACCGTCCTTGCCAAAGGGCTGATCGGCATCGTACTGCCGGGTGGTATTATCTTTTGGTATCTGCTCATTACGAAGCGCTGGCGGCTACTACGCGAAATGCGTCTTGTTACGGGGAGTCTGCTATTTTTCGCGGTTTGTGCCCCCTGGTTTATCCTTGTTTCTCTGAAAAACCCGGAGTTTCCCCGATTCTTTTTCATTCATGAACACTTTGAACGCTTTCTCACCAAGGTGCACCATCGCTATGAACCGCCCTGGTTTTTCATCCCGGTAATCCTCTTGGGAATGGTGCCCTGGACCTTTCTTCTCCCGGAGGCCCTGAAGAATGTCTGGAAGACCCGTGATCACCGCAAGATCTACCTAACGCTGTGGTTTGGGGTCATCTTTGTCTTTTTTTCCATTTCCGATTCCAAGCTTATTCCCTACGTTTTGCCGGTTTTCCCGGCGCTGGCCCTGCTTCTTGGCGCAGCAATTTCCGAAGCCTTTGATAGGAACGAAGGGTTTTTGCGGGGATATTTCCTTGCCGCGGTTCTTTTTCTCTTTGTTGTGGGCGCCGGGTTTGCCCTTTACCCGGTACTGACCGCCAATCCGAAGATCGGCCTGGATGGGGCCTTGTTGATCGGTTCGGTTTTTTTCGCCGGGGGACTGATGTCGTTGGCTTTTCTCTTAAAAAAACGACGGGAAACCCTCTTCGTGCTTTTGGGCCTTACCTCCTGTATTGCCGGAATAGTGGGGCCACCGGTGATTTTCGCCCACTCCATTGAAAAAAAATCCACCCGTGAACTGGCGTATCTTGTGCGTGATCGCTACCCGGATCTTCCCTTGGTCAGTTATGGCTACTATCGACAGGATTTGGTGTTTTATTCGGGGAAAAGGGTTATTGTGGCTGGTTCAAGCGGCGAGCTGGAATTCGGGCGTAAACTGGAAAAGGATCCTGGCTGGTTCATTGACATACCCACTTTCTATCGTCTATGGAATTCCCCTCGACAGATACTTACCGTTATCAGTCAAAATGATCTGGTCCAGTTGCGCAGAGTGGTGGAAACACCGGTGCGGGTTATCGCGAGTTGGGGCAAGACGGTTCTCATTACCAATAAGTAAGGCAGTAGCCGAATATTTCAAATAGCTGCGTTTGACAATAGGACACGTTTTTTGAACGGGAGGTTTATTTATGCGCAAGGATTTTTTGCCGTTTTCCATACCAACAATTGAGGATGAAGAGATACAGGAAGTGGTCGATTCGCTGAAATCGGGATGGATTACCACCGGGCCGAAGGTGAAACTGTTCGAGGATGAATTCAAGGCCTACGTGGATTCACCCTTTGCCGTTCCCCTTAGCTCTGCAACCGCAGGTCTGCATCTTGCTCTACTTGCCATGGGGCTTGGTGCCGGCGATGAGGTGATCACCACACCCATGACTTTTGCCGCTACGGTTAATGTGATAATTCATGTGGGAGCTACTCCGGTGTTTGCCGATATCGAACCTGGCACCCTCAATATCGATGTCAAGGCCATTCGCAGCAAGATAACCGAACGTACCAAGGCGATCGTGCCGGTTCATTTTGCCGGGCATCCCTGTGACTTGGACGCCATATTTGCCCTGGCTGAAGAGTTCAACCTCCAGGTGCTGGAGGATGCCGCCCATGCGATCGGTACCGAATACAAGGGGAAGCGGATCGGTTCTTTTGATACCATTTCGGTTTTTTCCTTTCACCCGATCAAAAATATTACTACCGGTGAGGGAGGGATGGTCTGCACTCGCGATGAAAGGGTAGCGGAAGAAATTTCGTTGCTCAAGTTCCACGGTATGAGTCGCGAGGCCTGGAAACGTTATTCTGCCAAGGGAACGCCGAATTACGATATCGTGCTCCCCGGTTTCAAGTATAATATGATGGACATTCAAGCTGCGCTGGGCATTCACCAGTTGCGCAAACTGGACAGGTTCATCGAACGGCGTACCAGGATAGCCGAGTTTTATAGTGCCGCTTTTGCGGATGTTGAAGAGATAATCACCCCTTCTGCTGTGCCGTACGAGCATCGCCATGCCTGGCACCTCTATACACCGTTGGTCAAAATCGAAAACCTGACCATTGATCGCGATGCATTCATGGCTGAGTTAAAGCAAGAGAACATCGGAACAGGTTTACATTTCAAGGCCGTTCATCACCATCCCTATTATCGGGAAAACCTGCCGGTTCCTCCCGGCGAGCTTCCCAATGCCGATTACGCCTCTGAACGGATACTTTCGCTGCCGCTATTTCCGAAGATGCTGATGGAGGATGCTGCGGATGTTGTCGAGGCGGTGAAAATTGTACTGGCCCGTACCAGAAAGTAAGGGAGAAGCCCATGGAAGACAAACCCTATCTATCGATAGTAGTCCCCGTTTACAATGAAGAAAAAAATATCACTGCTCTGCTTGACCGCCTCTATCCGGTTATGACTGCAACGGGGCAGACCTTCGAGATAATTTTTACCGATGATGGCAGTAAGGATTCGTCCCTGAGAATTCTGCGGGCAAAAGCGCGTGAGTTGCCGGGGGTCAAGATTATTGAATTCAACGGTAATTTTGGCCAGCACATGGCCATCCTAGCCGCGTTTGACCTGTGCCGGGGTGAGATAATCATTACTCTCGACGCCGACCTCCAGAACCCGCCGGAGGAAATTCCGAAGTTGGTCCGGGAAGTAGAGGCGGGACATGACGTGGTGGGAACCATCAGGGATAAGCGTCAGGATACCTTTTTTCGGCGGATAGCTTCGCGGATTGTGAATATTACCACCAACCGGATGACCGGTATGCACATGAGCGACTACGGCTGCATGCTAAGGGCGTATCATCGAAACGTCATTGACAACATAAACCGCTGCAAGGAATCGACCACCTTCATTCCGGCACTTGCCCAGACCTTTTCGGCAAATCCCGCGGAAATCCGAGTCGCCCATGCCGAGCGGGCCGAAGGGGAAAGCAAGTACTCACTCTATCGACTCGTCAGGCTCAATTTCGACCTGATGACCGGCTTTTCCGTGGTTCCGCTCCAGCTCTTCGCCCTTTTCGGGGTGGTAACAGCGCTTCTGTCCCTTGCATTTGCCCTGATCCTCCTGGTACGACGCTTTATCGTCGGAGCCGAAGTGGAAGGAGTTTTTACTCTCTTTGCCATACTCTTCTTCTTTCTCGGTGTCGTGATTTTTGGTATTGGACTTGTGGGTGAATACGTGGGCAGGATTTATCAGGAAGTTCGCCGGAGGCCCCGCTATGTGATCCGGAATATGTACGGGTTTGAAGACTGATGCATCTGTTCCCGGTGATGGTCGGGGGGAATATCTGACGATTTTCCGAATGCCGGGGTGCAGGGTTACAACTGGTTGTTGATGAAATAAGGCCGTTCCGAGTGTGGATCGGCTTTTTTTATGTCTGTACGGGTACTTTCTTGGATATTTGATTTCAATGGAGGAAAGAACATGGTAAATATTTAAGAATATCTTTTTTAGCCTGAAAGTTATGAAGGTCTCGTTGCTTTTTTGACTGGTTTTGAAGTTGAGGAAAGAACAGGTTATGGTGCAGGCTGAACTTACATGGAGTAATGACGGAAGCGGAGCACTGCTACTCTTTTTGTCCGGGGACTGGTTGCTTGTGAATGAGCTTCCCATGTTGACGAAAATCATAGATGAATGCAGGACTGCTCCTGAAATACGTTATATTTCTTTCGATAGCCGGAATCTGGGGAAGTGGGACAGCGCTTTGCTCACCTTTCTCCTGGGACTAATTGATCAATGCCGCAGTTATGATATTTTCGTGAATAGGGAGGGGTTGCCTGCAGGAGTCAGCCGTCTTCTTGCCCTTGCCACTGCAGTTCCTGAACGGAAGGACGCCCGCCGGATCGCTTCCCGTGAACCATTTTTTGCCCGTGTTGGCGGTGCTGCCGTCACTATTCGACGTTCGCTCCTGGATTTGCTTGATTTTATCGGTGAGATCGCTGCGGCGTTCTGGCTTCTCTTCACCGGGAAAGCACGATTCCGGCGTTCGGAGTTTCTGTCCATTATCCAGGAGTGCAGTGCCGATGCGCTCCCTATTGTTTCCCTAATCAGCTTGCTGGTGGGCCTTATTCTTGCCTATGTGGGAGCGATCCAATTGCGCATGTTCGGTGCTCAGATTTATGTGGCCGATCTTGTAGGTATAGGAATGGTTCGGGCAATGGGGGCCATCATGACAGGGATTATCATTGCCGGTCGTACAGGAGCGTCTTTTGCCGCCAGAATTGGAACCATGCAGGTCAATGAGGAGATCGATGCCTTGCTAACGACGGGTGTTTCTCCTATGGAGTTTCTGGTGCTTCCCCGTGTTCTTGCACTGGCGCTGATGATGCCTCTTCTGTGCATCTATGCCGATTTGATGGGAATTCTTGGTGGGTTCATCGTTGGGGTATTTGTCCTCGACCTTAACTTTTTCGAATACTACACGGAGACGATTAAAGCCGTTGGCCTAGTTAACGTCTGGATCGGTCTTTTCTCCGGGTTCGTGTACGGAATACTGGTGTCTATCGCCGGCTGTCTGCGGGGAATGCAGTGCGGCAGGAGTGCTTCTGCTGTGGGAGACGCAACTACCTCGGCTGTTGTGACAAGTATTGTCAGTATTGTTGTGGCAACGACCATTATAACGGTACTCTGCGATATCCTTGGGATATGATATGAACAGTCTCGACCCTCATATTCTTGTAAAAGATCTTACTATGGCCTACGGCGATTATGTCCTGCAACATAATCTGACTTTTACCGTAAACCGGGGCGATATCTTCATTATCATGGGGGGAAGCGGCTGTGGTAAGAGCACGTTGATGCGCCACCTGATCGGACTTAAAGAGCCGGCACATGGGCAGGTGTGGTACGGTACTTTCAGTTTCTGGGAAACGGACCCCTTGGAGCGCGAGATCATGATGCGTCGCTTCGGTATCATGTATCAGAGCGGTGCCCTGTGGAGTTCATTGACGCTGGCGGAGAATGTATCCCTCACTCTGGAACTGTACACGAACTTGAAACCGGCCCGCATACGGGAGGTCGCTTCCCTGAAGCTCGCGCTGGTGGGACTTGCCGGATTCGAAGACTACTACCCTGCCGAGATCAGTGGTGGGATGAAGAAGCGGGCGGCCATTGCCCGGGCAATGGCACTCGATCCGGAGATTCTCTTTTTCGATGAGCCCTCGGCGGGTCTTGACCCGATAAGTGCGCGACTTCTGGATGACCTGATTCTGGAGCTTCGGGAAAGCCTTGGTACTACTATTGTGGTGGTTACCCATGAACTGGCAAGCATTTTCGCCATTGGCAACAATTCCGTTTTTCTTGATGCGGACTCCAAAACCATGATCGCAACCGGCGATCCCAAACGTCTTTTGCAAGAGTGTCGGCATCCGACTGTGCGGAATTTTCTCACTCGCGGTGATGCCAAGTCGAAGGAAGAACCAGGAGTTGCTGCGGAGCCGTGTTTTCTCGCCTGACGTGCGGCCACGTTCGAGTGCCTGGGCATTGATTCTTTTCAGAGGGAGAGCAGGCAATGGCAAAACCGGCAAATAAAACGCGTATCGGTCTCTTTGTGGTGGGGGCAGTTAGTCTGGCGATACTTGCGGTGGCAATATTCGGCTCGGGCACTTTGTTTGCCAACAAAAGATATTATGTGATGTTCTTCGATGGAACCGTTAAGGGCTTGAGCGTAGGCTCTCCCGTAATGTTTCATGGCGTGAGGATCGGCTCGGTAACGGACATTTCTCTGATCTTCAATTCTACGAACATGACCGTCAAGGTCCCGGTTGTTGTAGCATTCGAACCGGGTAAGGTAACGCGCATTGGTGAGGCGGACGATGATGATTCGGAGGACTATATCAAGAAGCTTGTTGCAAAAGGGTTGCGTGGCCAGCTTCAGCTCCAGAGTTTCGTCACAGGGCAACTCATGATAGCCATTGATTTTTTTCCAACGACACCGGCCCACTATGTGGGCCTTGTTGACGATTATCCGGAAATCCCTACCACTCCTTCAAGCATGGAACAAATTACCAAAACACTGGAAAACCTTCCTATTCAGGAGTTTGTGACAAAACTCACAAAGACCATTGACGGACTCAATACGTTGGTAAACTCCCCGGAGGCGATGGCCAGTCTGAAGTCAGTGAAACAGAGCCTGCATGAGACGGCTGGTATCCTGAAGAAGGTCAATTCCCAAATCGAGCCGATCATTGCAAATCTGAGTGCGGCTACAGCATCTCTTAAATCTGCAACCGGCAAGGTTGATACAGCGCTCTCCGGAAAAAATGGAATTCCCGAACAGCTCACCCAGACCCTTGCTGCTGCCCGTAAAACACTGACAGATGCCCAACAGGCACTTGCTTCAATGCAAAGTACCACCTCTGAAAATTCCGTGTTGATGAACGAAGTCGGGACGACACTTGATGAACTCTCGCAGGCAGCTCGTTCCATTCGTATTTTGAGCGATTATCTCGAACAGCATCCCGACTCTGTTATATGGGGGAAATAGGGGACTTGATGGAGAGAAGCATTAGCTATGTTGCGCAGTGCTATCGGTCCGGTCAGGACTTTTACTATGGCAGACTGAATACGCAAGGAGACCCGAATGAGCACTTTCAGTCGTATCCGAATTGATTCCTGTGTCCTGGTTCTGCTGGCATTGGTTCTTGCCAGCTGTGGAACATCACACAAGTATCGCTATTATACTCTTGCGCCAGTTCCCGCTGTCCCGGATGGCATTGCTGCCGACGCAGGGTCTGTTCCACCTGTTCTCGGCATAGGTCCCGTAACGATTCCAGATTACCTGGACAGGCCTCAGATCGTACTGCGCACCTCCAGAAATGAACTTGTCCTCAGCGAAAACAGTCGATGGGCAGGTTCTCTGGCAAACGACAGCGTTCGTGTATTGGAAGAGAACCTGAACTCGATGCTTTCAGAGGATGGAATCGCTGTTGTTTCATGGCGAAGAGGCGTTCCGAACGATTACCGGGTTGCCGTGCAGGTCAGCAGGTTCGATGCTCTGACCGGGGGTGGTGTTGTGCTGAAAGCACAATGGGTCATCTATGGGAAAGATGGTAAAGGGGTTCTCCTGTTGCGGGAGTCAGATATCAGGGAACCGGTCCTCGGCGCAGATGAAGATTCTGCCGTAGAGGCGATGGGGAAGGCGCTGACTGGACTGAGTCGGGAAATTTCGCAGGGATTGCGCCAAGTGAGATATAATAAACTTCAACAGCAGGAATCGAACATTCTTGTCCTTCCGGGTGGTATTTCGCCATTGGAATAAGAAGGGGCTCCCAACGCAGGAATATGCGGTTGTCTGCATAACAAAGCCCCGGTTTTACCGAGGCTTTGTGTCGTACTTGCCGCTTGTCCGAAAACGACCGGTTTGTTGTAACCCTGTAGCCGTCCTGTCGCCAGGTACTACTATTTCATTGTAAACCGTTAGTCCCGTTCCGGGCGCTGTTTTCTCATTGCTTTCCTGCGACGACGCTCTGCTTCCACCTGTTTGCGTTTTTTCTTCACGGATGGCTTTTCGTAATATTTTCTCGTCCTCATTTCTTTAAAGAAGCCGTCTTTTTGCAGTGAACGTTTCAGGTCGCGAAGCGCTTTTTCTATATCATTACCTCGAACAATAATATCCAATATCGATTCTCCTTTTCGTCAAAACCACGTTTTCAGTCGGTCTCAGAATTTCTGCATAAGCACAAAAAAACCCATGAACCCCTGTAGTCCATGAGCTTTCAAAGCTTCGCAAGTTGCTGCAGGATAGCATGTTTCGTATAATTTGTGTGCAAAAAACTTGTGACTATAGAACGGAGCTAGTCGAGGGGACTCGATTGAAATCCCGAATTTTCCTGCTACCGTTACTATGCAGCCAGAGACATATAACGTCAATTCTATTTCTGAAGGAGGCGGCTATGATCGATCAACTTGAAAAAGCTTTTTTTGTCGGGCTCGGAGCAATTTCTCTGTCCAAGCAGAAGACAGAGGAGTTTCTCGCTGAATTGAAAAAGAACTACCGCATTAGCGAAGAAGAGGGAAAGGCTTTCCTGGATAAAGCCCAGGAAAGGGTGAGGGAAGGGCGAGAGCGTCTTGCGGAACTGGCTGAAATCGAGGTGAAAAAGGTCGTTGATACTATTGGCCTGGTTCCGCGGGATGAGTTCGACCGTTTAGTGAAACGGGTCGAGGAACTGGAAGAGAAACTGCGAAAAAACTGAAGGCTGAACTATGTCGATTATTCTTGGAATCAAGGTGAACGCCCGCAGCCTCAGGCGTGTCCGCCAGGTAATCGGAGTCTTGATCGGCTATGGTTTTGAGAGCCTGATCGAGTATCTCCACCTTACCCAGTTTATGGCTCGCGGAGCTCGGCTTTTTCGCCGCAGCGGGGGAGACCTTGCCCAACTTTCCCCAGCGGAGAGGATGCGGCTTGCTCTGGAGGAGTTGGGCCCCTCGTTCATTAAACTGGGGCAGCTGCTTTCAACCCGGCCCGATATCATACCCCGGAATTACCTTCAGGAATTTTCAAAGCTGCAGGATCAGGTGCCCGGTTTTACCTTCAGCCAGGTACGAACCTGCATACGGGAGGAACTTGGCGGAGAAATTGAGGATCTCTTTGCGACTTTCAGCGAAAAACCGATAGCCGCGGCATCCATCGCACAGGTTCATGTGGCAACCTTGATGAGCGGTGAGGAAGTTGTGGTAAAAATTCGTCGTCCCGGTATTGTCGATGAGGTGGAAACAGACATCGAAGTACTCATGGGGCTTGCTCTTCTCGCGGAGCGTCATTTTTCCGAAAAGAGTTCTTTTGATCCGACCGAGCTTGTCAAGGAGTTTGCCAGGAGCATACGCCACGAGCTAGAGCTGTCCCGGGAGGGGCGCACCATCGAAAGGATGTCCGGATACTTCGCCGATGACCCGACGCTTAGCTTTCCCCATGTTTACTGGGACGTTACCTCTTCCGGCGTTCTCACACTCGAGTGCATACATGGCATCAAGGTGTCTAACCTGGTGGCCCTGGAAGAGGCTGGTCTCGACAAAAAACTGATAGCTCGAAGGGGTGCGGATGCCTTTATTCGCCAGGTCTTGGAGCATGGTTTTTTTCACGGGGATCCCCACCCGGGGAACGTCTTTATTCTTCCGGAAAATGTGATCTGTCTTCTAGATTTCGGCATGATGGGCAGGCTTGATTCGTCATCCCGGGAGTTCTTTCTCGATTTTTTGCTTTCGGTTGTCAGCAAAGACCCGGACCGGATCATTTCTTTGTTGATCTATTCCGGGGATATCAGTGACACACTGGACAGTAGAGCCTTGAAAAGGGATCTGTCCGATTTTATCGACGATTTCTATGAGTTGCCCTTTGCCGAGATGTCGGTGGGAAGGATACTTGGCGACCTGATAGTGTTGATTGCTGCATACCGGATCCATTTTCGTCCAGATTTCATGATGCTTGCCAAGGCTTTGGTAACAGTGGAAGGAATGGGCCGAATGCTTGACCCGGAATTCGACATGGTGGAACGAGTGCGACCTTTTGTGGAAAAGGCAGCGGCTGACAGGCTTTCCATGGGGCATGTCGCCCAGGAGGTTGGCGCTTCACTTCAGTCTTACTACAGGCTGGCCAGAACACTTCCTGACGACTTGAAGGAAATTCTGAACCGACTCAACCGGAACAAGTTCAAAATTGATCTCGAGCACCGGGGGCTTGAGCATTTTATCAGGGAGCTTGACAAGTCCGGAAATCGTTTGTCTTCCAGCCTCATCATTGCCGCCCTGTTGGTCGGGTCATCGCTGATCATGCAGACGGAGAAAGGCATTCAGTTTCTGGGAATGCCGATCTTTGCCTTTCTTGGCTATACGATCGCCGGTCTGATGGGCGGCTGGCTTTTGCTGGGGATTATCCGTTCCGGAAGACTGTAGTGGCAGCAGGTTCCCAGAGATTAAAGCTGGAATCGTACCGGCCTGTTTTGTTGGAGATCCATGATCATTAAGGTGAGGATTCCACTTCCGTGAGAAGTCTCAACGCAACTCCCTATCAATCAGCCAACCCCTAAAATTACGCTTGAAGCCTTAAACATGGCCCAGACAGGGTCATCAGACTTCAGGGCGAGAGTTTTTGCGCATTCATTGGTGATTACTGCGCTCATGGTGTTTTCCCCGTCAATTTCAACCTTTACTTCGGTATTAACGGCACCGGGGGCAAGACTTACTATTTTACCCTGTAACATGTTGCGAATGCTGACTTTCATCTTTTCCCGACCGACACCGAGAATCACCGAACCTGCTTTCACAATTGCGTAGGCATCTTGTCCCGGAGTCAATCCGAGCGATGCTACGCTTTCATTAGTAATGATGGCGACAATCTGTTCTCCACCCTTCAAGGCAAGTGTTACTTCCGATCTCACTTCTCCAGGAATGATTTTATCGATTGTGCCGGCAAAAATGTTGCGGGCGCTGGCCTGTTTGGATATTTTCTTGATGAATTTATCCAGGCTGTGTTCGTCAACGTCCCCCATTTTATCTTCCAGGTTTGTGAGAAACTTCTCGTGTTCTTCCTGGATTATCCGATAGGTTCGAATCAGTTCCTGGCCTTCTTCGGTAAGTCGGGTTCCGCCTCCGGACTTGCCCCCGGTCATCCTGATAAAAAGTGGCTTCTCCGATAGGTCGTTAATGGCATTGATGGTGTCCCAAGCAGTTTTGTAGCTGATACCTACAGCCTTGGCCGCTTTGCTGATGGAACCGAATTCCTTGATTTTTTCCAGGAGCGCAATTCTATCACTACCGAGAAATGCCATGTCGGTTTTTTTCAGAGAGACTGTACCCGCCACCTCTATTTGTTTTCTTGATCTGCGCATAGTCGTGTCCGAATGCTCCTTCCATTTCCATCTAAGTTTCTACGGGTTTTACGGTGACCACCGTGCGCCGATGGTGCAAAGAATTACTCTTGATATCCCAGGTCAGCGATTTCACCGTTACTTTTGATTGCAAAGGTTTTACCGTTGGGTACCCGTACGGTTGCGTCGATCATCCTGTTATGTGCAAAGCGCCCGGTGAGAATTGAATCCCTTCCCCCTTTCCAGCGATACTGGATAATGGGCGGTGAGCTTTTTTTCGATTCGCCGATCTTGGCTCCAGGGGCACCAGCCAAGGTGACAATTTGCGCATAGGTCAGCATTGGCTTGATGCTGGGTAGTAGTCTCTTGTTGAATACCGTATCGGTCATGCCCGGTCCAGCTGCAAACGATACTTGGTCGCAAAGGAATAACCCCATGACAAATAAGCACAAAAAAAGGAGTCTTTTCATGAATGTGTCTCCAGTGCAATGGTAGAAGCGTCAGTGTGGTCTCGTTGTGTTTGAAAGGCTGGAGAAAAATGCCATAAACTCCTCCAAAGAGAGGCACGTCACGCCGATGTTCCTGATGTCAATTATGTTCGCTGTCGCAATTTCTTCGGATTGGGCAGATGTCGCATCAGTTATATTGACTACATGGTAGCCGTAGGCTACGGCATCGAAAATGGTCGTACGTATGCAGTTCGGGTACTGTGTGCCGCAGACGGCAAGGTGCGTTATTCCTAATCGTCGCAGTATCAGGTCTAATTCGGTATTCATGAAGGCGCTGAACCGCTGTTTGACGATCCGGTATTCTCCGGGAAGGGGCTGCAGTTCTGCTACGATTTCACTGCCCTTGGTGCCAGGTACCACATAACGGCGAAGTTTTAGAAAGCTTTCTACGCGGGTAATCTCGACATCGCTTCCATCTGATCGATACTCGCGCATGATGTGAAATACAGGAAGTTCCTGAGCACGAAAGTAATCGAGCAGTTTTCGGATTCGCGGCATTGTCGCTAATGCTCCCTTGACATAAGCCGGAGCACCCGGTTGGACAAAGTCGTTCTGCATATCAATAATGATCAAGGCAAAGTTTCGCTCAGACAAGCGGCACCTCCAGCGAACGCGGAGATTGAGGAGTTGGAAAAGGTATCTGCTTTTCTTGTAACAAACCCGTGCTACTTAAGCAAATGGATAATTGAGCGGGACGGGATTCCGAAAATATATAACTGTCATCGATTTGAACTAAGAGACTGAAATGTCGAATGAAATGCCAGGAATGGGAAAGAGTCTCTCAGTTGTTGCAGAAACTTGGTTTCCCGGGTGGAGGCAGCCATTCAGATGTCCAGTATAACGGTCGCTATCCAACCTTTTTCATCCTGCCTGATACCAAATCGGTGAAGCGTTACCGCCTTTACGTCGGTGAGCAAGGTATGATGTCCCTGGATTATGGTTTCGCCCGCTGCCTCTGCGGCAAGTCTCAGGGGGTACCTTTCAAGGTCGATCTGCAGGGAGCTCATCCGCAAAAGGAGCCGGCGGCTATCTTTGTAGTAAATGATCTCCTGCAGGAAGTCGAACAGAAGCATGTCCAGCTCATGGTTTTCCAGATTGATGGAGATGTGTTCCTGTGCCCTGATGGTTCCAGTATCTTCGATCATAACCCCGATGGTTGCTTCTGCGGCAGAGAGAAAAGTTTCCTCTACGGTATCTCCGCAGGCTTCGAATGCCGCATCTGCGGTTGCAACATCTTCCAGGTAGCGATACGACATGGTTACTCCTATCCCTTGATGTTGCCGATCGGAACCAGGCGAATGACACGCTTGCTGAGTCCGGCCAGTTCCGTCGCTTCTGCCACATCATCGATGTTCTTGTAGGCGGGGCCCGCTTCTTCTGCAAGGCCGCTCCAGGATGCTGTTCTGACATAGATGCCGCGTTCTTCCATGTCCCGTTGTAATTTTTGGCCACGGTAGAGTTTTTTTGCCTGGTGGCGGCTCATGGCCCGTCCGCTGCCATGTGCTGTGGTGCAGTAGGTTTCACGAGCTCCGGGGAGACCGGCGAGCAGATAGGAGCCGGTTTCCATGCTGCCGCCGATGATGACCGGTTGACCGGTTTCTCGGTAGCGCTCAGGCAGACCGACTCTGTCGGGGCCGAAAGCGCGTGTTGCGCCTTTCCTGTGAACCAGAATTTCTTTTTTTCTGCCGTGTACCTGGTGCGTTTCAAGCTTGGCCGTATTGTGGGCAACATCGTAGACCATGTTCATCCCCAGTTCTTCGGGAGAACGATGGAAGATCGTCGAGAATACCTCGCGGATGCGATGGAGGATTACCTGACGATTGGCAAATGCCATGTTCGCCGCACATTTCATTGCGGAAAAATAGTCCTGGCCTTCCGGGGAGCGAAACGGGGCGCAGGAGAGTTCCCGGTCATTGACCTTGATGCCGTATTTTTTTGCGGAAACGCTGAGGAAGAGTTTCAGGTAGTCCGTGGCCACCTGGTGGCCGAAGCCTCTGCTACCGCAGTGAAACATGATTGCCACCTGGTTTGGGCGGGTGAAACCGAACGACCGGGCGGTTTCCTCATCATGGACGTTTTCCGGCTTGGCTACCTGGATTTCCAGGTAGTGATTACCCGATCCAAGGGTGCCGATCTGGTTAAAACCCCTTTCGACAGCTCTGTCACTAACCGTCGACGCATTCGCACCGGAGAAACAGCCGCCTTCCTCGGTCATGTCCAGGTCTTCCTGCCAGGCGTAGCCATTTTGCATGCACCAACGTGAGCCCATCTCTGCCACTCGACGCAATTCGTCCCGGGAGATTTTGACGAAACCGCTGCTGCCGACTCCGGAGGGAACCCGCGTGAATAAAGTATCCACCAAGCGGTGAAGTTCTGGCTTTACCTCATCAAGAGTCAGGTTGGTAAGGACCAGTCGCATGCCGCAATTTATATCAAAACCGATACCGCCAGGGGATATTACCCCGGTCATGGGGTCCATGGCCGCCATGCCACCGATGGGGAAGCCATATCCCCAATGGCCGTCCGGCATGCAGAAGGCGTAATCAATTATTCCCGGCAGGCAGGCAACATTGCTTACCTGTTCGAAAACTCCCTGGTCCATGTGTCGCAACAGATTTTCCGTGGCATAGATGCGAGCCGGAACCAGCATGCCGTCTTTATAGGAAATGGGTATTTCCCACAGATAATTGGATATTTTTATGATTCCAGAAGGAATGTTCATGACCAATCCCTCGCTACTGATGCTTGACACTGATTGTGTAACGGATTGTACTACCCGTCCTATCTTTCCAGTATACTACAGCAGATAGTTTCTGTTCAGAGGTATCTTGCGCGCGTGGCAAGCTGAAGCCTCTTTGCGTCTGGTGCTCTTTGCGGCCGGGAGGCGTTTTGGCGGATGATCAGGGTGGGGCTGCCGATATAGCTGGTTTAGTGAGGTCTCGTAACGAAGTCGGGGGAGGAGGGTGCGATGTGACCAGGAGGAATAGAACGTCAGGAACAGCGGTCGTTTAAGCAAAAAGACCCGCGAAAAGAACGAGTTCAGTCTGCGGGTCTTGTGTGGTCGGGAAGCTAATGCCGGCACCGGATTAGCTGCTGGTCATCTGTCAGCCGGCAGACATTTCCCGCTTTTTACGTTCGATGAGATCGCTGAAAGCGTCATCCAGATAGGTTGTATCTTTGCGAATTTCTTCGGGGACCCGTGATGCGTAGAGATTGCGGGCTTCCTGAACATCGTGTGACATGACCTCGAAGAAGTTGTCGCTACGGATACCTTCCTCCACCGCGTCTTTATTATACAGAACAATGTCTGAGACGATGAGGCGGGCCAGACGCTTTGCTTTTTCATGTATGGGCGAAACTCCCGGTTGCCGAGAAGGCTCTTCTTTCCTCTGTTCGGGTTTCCTCACCGTTTGACGAAGCAAGGTGGTGACTTTTTCTATCACCTGCTCATTTTGAGCTTTTGCCATTGACTCGCTTTCCGCCAGCTTCTTGCCGGTAGTTTCCATGAAGGAGTTCAGCGCTGACCGCAGTTCTTCCTGGAGTTGTGAGAATTTCAGGTCTTTTTCTTCACCATTTTTGCGGATTTCTTCCTTGAGTGAAATTTCGGCACTTGCCAGCTTCTGCTCAAGGGCCTGCAGCTGTTCTTCCGCCATGCGGACAGCATTTTTGGCGGAGCTTGCCTGTATGCGCATCAGGATGAGGAGAACGACAGTCAGGGCGACAGGGAGGATATAGGGTGCGAAATTCATCACGGCATATTTCTCCTTTCGATTTTCTCTACGTGGTGAGACAGGGGCGGAGGCAGGAACGTTTTCTGCTTCTGCCAGACCGTTCCGGTTCAAGGATTAACGGGAAAACTCCTTTACCCATTTTTCGAAGATGATAACTTTGTGGTCACCGTGTTTTTGCAAGGTTTTCTTGATCTCATCGATCGATTTTTTCGCATGCAGTCGTCCCGGTTTCTTAGAATAAAAAAGATCCGCGAAGCAGATTATTTTTTCTTCCAGAGTTAACGGCATCATTTCCCTCTTGGGAAGGGGCAGTTGCTGCTGAACAATGTCTTTCACACAAATGCCGACACCGATATGTCTCTCGCACACCAGGGCATGGGATGGCAGACCTTCCATTTCCAGAATCTGCCGTCCGAGAATGCCGTGGCAAATGTATGGAGCATCCCCGTTACAGGAGATTCGAGGAGCATGGATCTGTGCTATGCCGATATCATGGAGAAGAGCTGCTTCCTCGATAAATCTGATGTTTATCGAAGGATCCGACAAGGAACGGGCAATGGCTACAGCTTTTGCCGACACCATTTTACTGTGTTCGAGAACTATTTCGAAAGCATCCCGGTTTTCGCCGAAATTCCTTTGTAAAATAGAAATTACATTCACGAAGATTTCCTTTTTTAGACACTTCGCGTATTATTATACCGGCTGTATGCATGTGTCAATCGTACATTCCCTTGTTTTCCTTTTTGGCGCGGGAAAAGGATCGGGTTTTCGTGGAAATTAAAGAATCAGACATTCATGTGGAGTTTTTTCGCGGATCCGGACCGGGCGGACAGCATAGGAATGTTACCGACTCTGCCGTAAGGATTCGCCACCTCGCCACGGGGATCGTCGTTCAGGCAAGCGAGAGACGCTCGCAGAGCCAGAACAGGGGGCTCGCCATGGAAAGACTTCGCAAGGCACTTGCCCGCCGCGAGATGACGGCCAAAAAAAGGACTGCCACCCGTGTTCCCCGGCGAGAGCGCGAAAAAAGATTGCTTGAGAAGAAAGGAACGGCTGAGAAAAAGAAAAGACGCACAATCCCTGACCATGATCGCTGATGGGATAGTAACCTTTTCGTATCGGTAGCTGCTCAGCGGCGAGACATTGTCATTCCCGGGACTCATGTCCGAGCCTTTCGCTCAACTTCGTTTTGGTCGGGAATCAGGGCAAAAGCCTCTTTTCTTGCCTTCCCTGGGGATTTGTTCTATTCTTGCTGCACCCCGCATTTGAGGGTGTTTGCCGGGCAGTTGTTCTTCTTCGTGCTGAATTCATGAAGCGACACGATTCTCCGGACTAAACCGAAGGATGTAGATACTATGCACGATGAGACACAGAAAAGACCCGCCTGGGATGAATATTTCATGGAGATTACCCAACTCGTTGCCCGGCGTTCCACCTGTCTACGGCGTCATGTGGGTGCCGTGCTGGTTAAGGACAAGAATATACTCGCCACCGGCTATAACGGTGCACCCTCGGGAGTTGCCCACTGTCTCGAGGTCGGTTGTCTGCGGGAGAGACTTTCAGTGCAACCTGGAGAACGTCATGAGCTGTGCCGTGGTCTCCATGCTGAACAGAATGCGATAATCCAGGCGGCAAAGCATGGTACCAACATCAACGGGGCGATTCTCTACTGTACGACCATGCCCTGCATCATTTGTTCGAAGATGCTCATCAATGCCGGGATTCGACGCATTGTCTACCAAGAGGGCTATCCTGATGCGCTTGCAGAGCAGATGATTGACGATGCCGGAATTGAAATGGTCAAGTTCGACGAGAATGAATCGAGAGAGAGGGTAGGGTAATGAAATGTCCCTTTTGTCTTCATCCGGCAAGCAGGGTTGTTGACTCTCGTCCGGAAAAAGGCGGTGCGGCAATACGGCGTCGCAGGGAGTGCGAGGAATGCGGCAAACGATTCACCTCCCATGAGCGGGTAGAAGAAATTCTGCCCATGGTTATAAAAAAAGACGGCAGACGAGAAACGTTCGACCGGTTGAAGCTGGTTGCCGGCATCAAGAAGGCCTGTGAAAAGCGTCCCGTTTCGGTGGAAGATATTGAGAAAATGGTGGACCGCCTTGAATCCCGCCTTCAGGAGGCCACTGATCGTGAAGTATCCACCACGACCATCGGCGAGTGGGTAATGGCTGAACTTCACGAGATCGACGAAGTTGCCTATGTCCGCTTCGCTTCTGTCTACCGCTCTTTCAAGGATATCAACGAATTCATGTCGGAACTTCAGGACCTTCTCAAGGTTGCCAAAGGGTAGCCCCTGTTCTTTTGCCGGACGATTGCCAGATGACAGATTTTCACACCAAAATGATGAGAAAGGCACTGATCCTTGCGCGCCGGGGGCTCGGCAAGACCTCGCCGAATCCGGCTGTCGGCTGTGTCATTGTCCGGGATGGTGAGATAGTCGGTGAGGGATGGCACCGGAAGGCGGGGACGCCGCACGCCGAAGTTCATGCTCTTCGTCAGGCTGGAGACAGGGCTCGGGGAGCGGATGTGTATGTAACTCTTGAGCCCTGTTCCCATCACGGCAAGACTCCTCCGTGTGCCGGTGCCTTGATCAATGCAGGCGTTCTGCGCGTTTTTGCCGCCATGATGGATCCGAACCCGATAGTGTCAGGTCGTGGACTGGCCCTGCTGCGAGAAGCGGGAATAGTCGTGGAGTGCGGGATTCTGGAGCAGGAGTGTCGGCTCTTGAACGAGGTTTTTATCAAGCATGTTACCACCGGGATGCCCTTTGTAATTTTGAAGAGTGCTATGACCCTGGATGGGAAGACCGCCACGGCAAGCGGCGATTCCAAGTGGATAACCTGCAAAGAATCGAGACGTTACGTCCACTCACTTCGGGCAAAGGTTGATGCAATCATGGTCGGCGTCGGTACCGTACTCGCCGATGACCCGCAGCTTACCTGCAGAATGGTTCGAGGAAAAGACCCGCAGCGGATAGTCGTTGACAGTCGGCTGCGTACGCCGCCCTCGGCAGCGCTCTTTCACTTGGATTCTCAAGCAAAAACCATCCTGGCAACCATTGAACGTGACCCGCAGAAAATCGACGCGCTACAAGCCCTTGGTGCTGAGCCGCTGCTGTGCGCAGAAAAAGAGGGGCGGGTTGACCTTGAAGACATGCTCCGCAGGCTTGGTGCATTTGGGATTCAATCGGTTCTCCTGGAAGGTGGACGGGAACTGGTCGGTACAGCGGTGAGAAAAGGCCTGGTGGACAAATTTTTACTCTTTTATGCCCCGAAAATCATTGCCGGTGAAGATGGTTACGGCTTATGTTCCGGATCGGGAGTGGCCCGGATGGGGGATGCTTTTACGCTGCGAAATACCCGTATTAGACGCTTTGCAGAGGATTTTCTCGTTATCGGATATCCGGAGAGATCATGTTTACTGGATTAATAGAGGATGTGGGTAAGGTTCTCGGTTTGGATCGGACCGGTGCCGGAGCGCGGCTTCATGTGTCGAGTGTCCTTCCCCAAGATGAAATAGCCCTCGGTGATTCCATCGCCGTAAATGGAGTCTGCCTGACCGTGGTTAAGAAGTCCAGTGGGCGATTTTCCTTTGATGTTTCTCCCGAAACCATGGAGCGAACGCTGGCCAAGTCTCTCCGGCCCGGTGTGTTTGTTAATCTGGAAAGAGCTCTCCGCCTCGGCGACAGGCTGGGGGGACACATTGTCACTGGTCATGTGGACTGCATCGCGGTCATTCGCGAACGGCGCGAGGTTTCCGGCAATATTCTCTTTTCCTTCCAGCTGCCGCCGCGTTACGCGCGCTATCTGATCGAGAAGGGCTCCGTGGCCATTGACGGTATCAGCCTTACCGTGAATACCGTTTCCGATGATGGCTTCTCCATAAACATTATACCCCACACCGCGGACCATACGACGCTGCGATATCGCAGCCCCGGTGACGAGGTGAATATCGAGGCGGACCTTATCGGAAAATATGTGGAGCGTCTCCTTGCCGGTAAGGAATCTGGCACGGAAAAGGGAGTCTCTCTGGAACTGCTTGCGAAAAGCGGCTTTTTGTGAGATACAATATTGTTTTGATTATTTAAGAAATGAGGTTTTCAGAAGACCATGCCGGTAGCAACGATAGAAGCAGCCATAGAGGATATTAAGCAAGGGAAGATGGTGATTCTCGTTGATGATGAGGACCGCGAGAACGAAGGTGACCTGACCATGGCCGCAGAAATGGTCACTCCCGAGGCCATTAACTTTATGGCGAGATACGGTCGCGGCCTTATCTGTCTGACCCTTACCGAGGAAAAATGCGATCAGTTGCGCCTTCCTCCCATGGTAGAGAATAATACCTCTGCTTTCAGTACCGCTTTCACCGTTTCCATTGAGGCGAAGAGAGGGGTTACCACCGGAATTTCCGCTGCAGACCGTGCCCACACGATACTCACGGCTGTTGAGGATGCCGCCGGTCCGGAAGATCTCTCACGTCCCGGCCATATTTTCCCCCTTCGGGCCAGGACCGGAGGAGTGCTTGTTCGTACCGGTCAGACCGAAGGCTCTGTTGACCTTTCCCGTCTTGCCGGTTTGAAACCGGCAGGGGTGATCTGTGAGATCATGAACGATGATGGGACCATGGCCCGTTTGCCGCAGTTGCGGAAATTTGCCAAAGAGCACGGTTTGAAAATTTGCTCCGTTGCAGATCTCATTGCCTATCGGATGAAGCACGAGTCTCTGGTGAAAAAGGCCGCCGAGGTACAGTTGCCGACCAGGTGCGGCGATTTCCGGGCAATTGTTTTTGACAATGACGTTGATAACCTGGAACATCTTGCCTTGGTGAAAGGTGAAATAACAGGAGATGATCCCGTTCTTGTCAGAGTGCACTCCGAGTGTCTCACCGGTGATGTGTTCGGCAGTTGCCGCTGCGACTGTGGCGATCAATTGCAGCATGCCATGGAGATGATTGAAGCCGAAGGCAAAGGGATCATTCTTTACATGCGGCAGGAGGGGCGCGGTATCGGTCTTACCAACAAGCTTCGTGCCTATGCCTTGCAGGACCAGGGTAAAGATACCGTTGAGGCCAACATTGAGCTCGGGTTCAAGGATGACCTGCGTGACTACGGAATCGGTGCCCAGATTCTTGTCAGCCTCGGTGCAAAAAAGATCAGACTCATGACGAATAATCCGAAAAAAATGGTGGGCCTTGAAGGATACGGCATCGACATCGTCGAGAGGGTGCCGGTTGAAATCGAAGCAACCGTATGTAATCTGAAATACCTGCAGACAAAGCGGGAAAAGATGGGCCATATGCTGGAGAACCTCTGACCCTTTTTCTCTCGGCGCAATCGTTAAATAAATGCTTACTCCAATTATAACGGGGAGATTTTACCATGCCTACCTATATTGAAGGAAAACTCGACGCCAGCGGGATGTCCGTCGGGATACTCGTGAGCCGTTTTAACAGCTTTATCAGCGAACGTCTGTTGGAGGGGGCCCTTGATGCTTTGCTGCGTCACGGTGCTGCTGATAAAAATATCGTTGTTGCGCGGGTTCCCGGCGCATTCGAGATTCCTCTGGCAGCAAAGAAAATGGCTGAAAGCGGCAAGTTCGACGCCGTTATCTGTCTAGGTGCGGTAATCCGCGGGGCAACTCCCCATTTCGACTATGTGGCCTCCGAGGTTTCCAAGGGTGTTGCACATGTATCTCTGGACAGCGGCGTTCCGATCATATTTGGCGTTCTGACCACGGACAGTATTGAGCAGGCCATAGAAAGGGCCGGAACCAAGGCTGGGAACAAGGGCTTTGACGCTTCCATGACCGCCATTGAAACCGTCAATTTGCTGAAGGAGCTTGC
The DNA here is from genome assembly GCA_963748325.1 of uncultured delta proteobacterium. Classification (GTDB taxonomy): domain Bacteria; phylum Desulfobacterota; class Desulfuromonadia; order Geobacterales; family Geobacteraceae; genus RPRC01. The sequence goes on from CAVVIJ010000004.1 coordinate 322,668, forward strand.
ATAGAGTGGGTGCGAGACGTTTAGGCAGGGAGATGGCGCTGCAGATGCTCTATGCGTCGGACTTGAATTCCTCCAATGAGCATCCTTCTCTTCCGCGTGAAGAGGAAGATTCAAGGACCCCTTATGATTCCGCCGATTTTGCCGCGGAGTTGGTCAGGGGTGTAACGGACAACCTTGCTGCCATTGACGAACTGTTGACCGCAAAGTCAAAGAACTGGTCACTTGTCCGCATGGCCCGAGTGGACAAGTGCATTCTCCGGATCGCACTATTCGAATTGCTGTACCGCAGTGATATTCCAAAGAACGTTACCATAAATGAGGCAATAGAGGTGGCCAAGAAATTCGGCACCGAAGATTCGCCGTCATTCATCAATGGAATTCTTGATGAAGTTGCAACTGGCTTGGCGAGTAAAAACTAGATTTTCTGGAGTGACTGGCCAGCATTCATTCGTGAGGTGTTATGAAAGAAATCGGCGTAGGATTGCTTGGGTTCGGTACCATTGGTGCCGGTGTTGTGAAATTAATGGGTCAGAATGCTTCTCTTATCGAGCAAAAGCTCGGGACTCGCTTGCGCCTGAGAAAGGTTGTCGATCGTGATATCACAACGGATCGTGGCGTTGTTGTTGAGCCTGGAGTCCTGACCCAAAACGCGGATGAAGTCCTTACTGACCCCAAAATATCCGTGATCATCGAGTTGATCGGCGGATATACGGTCGCGAAAGAATTTATTCTGAAAGCCATTGAAAATGGCAAGCACATCGTAACGGCCAACAAGGCGCTGCTTGCCGTTCATGGCGAAGAAATCTATACCGCTGCTGCCCGCAAGGGGGTTGAGGTGCGCTATGAGGCAGCGGTTGGTGGCGGAATACCCGTGCTTTCCGCCATTAAAGGTAATATGGCTGCCAACCACTTCGGCACCGTCCTCGGTATTCTGAACGGTACCTGTAACTATGTTCTGACCAAAATGACCCAGGAAGGTGCGGATTTCAGTGATGTATTGAAAAAGGCCCAGGAACTGGGATATGCGGAAGCTGATCCTACCTTCGATATCGAAGGGATTGATACGGCCCATAAGCTTGCAATTCTCGTCTCGCTCTGTTTCGGGACCAAGGTGAACTTTGACGATATCTACACCGAGGGGATCAGCGCCATTTCGGCAATCGACATAAATTATGCCAAGGAATTCGGCTTCAAGATCAAGCTTTTGGCTATCGGGAAAATGGACGGTGATCGTGTTGAGGCACGCGTTCATCCCACGATGATTCCTCTGCACTACCCTCTGGCGGATGTTGATGGTGTCTTTAATGCCGTCAGGCTGACCGGCGATTTTGTCGACACTGTCATGTTTTACGGTCGAGGTGCCGGAATGGAACCGACCGCAAGTGCAATTGTCGGCGATGTTATGGCCATAGCTCGTAATCTCATGGTCGGAGTCGGCAGAAGGAGTGCTCCGCTTGGTTACCTCGACACGAAATTGAAAAAACTTGAGATTAAGCCGATCGGGGAAATTGTCGGCAAGTACTATATTCGTTTCAGTGCCTTGGATAAACCGGGAGTTCTGGCGAAAATTGCCGGTGTGCTCGGGAAAAACGAGATCAGCATCGAGTCAATGATCCAGAGCGCAAGGATTGCGGATGAAACGGTGCCGATTGTTATCATGACCCATAAGGCTCCGGAAAGTGGTATCCGCAGTGCTCTGGCAGAAATTGACTCTTTTGATTTCATCTATGAAAAGAGCAAGCTGATTCGAATTGAGGACTCGCCGTTATAAGCAGTTTCGTGGTCGAGCTGATTTTTATTTGGCTTCCGTGACAGCGCTGATTGACGAGAGTGGCCGTTACCTGTGATTTCGCGTTTTTCGCTGTTATCGCAATCGGGTTGAAACTGGAGTTAATAAACATGACCACGGGTGTTCGAGGGATTTCCCTTTTTTTGGTGATGTTGGCTATGCTTGTATGTGTAGGGTGTCTGCCGAAGAAGGTACCTCCTCCAGCTGTTGCAAAGCCGGTCAAGGTTGCCGTGGTGCTCGGTGCCGGCGCAGCGAAGGGGTTTGCCCATATCGGCGTACTCAAGGTGCTTGAGTCTAATAATATTCCCATCGATATGATTGTCGGGACAAGCGCGGGAAGTTTTGTCGGAAGTCTCTATGCCTATGGTTTTACTTCTTTTCAGCTGCAAAAAATATCCTTTGATCTTCAACAGGCTGAGCTTATAGATTATACTCTGCCGGATAACGGATTTATAAAAGGTGAAAAACTTGCGGCATATGTAAACCGGATGCTCCGCAATACCCCAATGGAAAAGCTGAGAATACCCTTTTATGCCGTGGCAACGGATATTCAAAGTGGCAAGGAAATGGTCTTTGGCTCGGGTAACACAGGTGCAGCTGTCAGGGCAAGCTGTTCGATTCCCGGTGCTTTCTCGCCTGTTGAGATCGGTGGGAGGATGTACGTGGATGGTGGAGTGGTGAGCCCTGTCGCGGTCGAGGCGGCCCAACGTCTGGGGGCAAATGTGATCATCGCCGTTGATGTCTCCGGAGAGGGTGAGGCGTCGAAGCCGCAGGGAACCCTCGATACCATTATTCAGTCAATCGGCATCATGTATGAAAAAATTTCAGCTCAACAGCTTAAGAAGGCAGATGTTGTGATAAAACCGAATGTTGCAGCAATCGGCTCTTCTGATTTTTCAAAACGACATGAGGCGGTGCTTGAAGGGGAGCGCGCGACAATTGCTGCACTCCCGGCAATCAAGGCAGCAATTTCCCGGGCGAAATTTGAATAAGGAAAATAGACTTATTTTCCTAAATTAGACAAGAAACTGGATGTAGGCTTCCTATGAAAAGCAGCAGTTCCACGAATAGACTCAAACTTCAAGCTCCGGCAAAGATAAATTATCTGCTTGATGTACTACGCAAGAGGCCGGATAATTATCACGATTTGCGGATGGTTATGCAGCGCATTGCCTTGAGCGATGAAATTGAAGTATCTCTGTCCGATACTCACGGCATACGCGTGTACTGTGACCGTGGCGAGGTGCCGGATGGACCGGCAAATATAGCCTGGCGCGCCGCTGATGCACTATTGTCATTGACGAACATTAAAGCGGGAATTGATATATTTATCGTCAAGAAAATACCGATGGCCGCAGGCCTTGGCGGTGGAAGCAGTGATGCCGCGACGGTCTTGATGGGACTCAACGACCTCCTGAATCTTAAGCTGACCGATGAAAAGTTGATGTCGGTGGGAGTTTCTCTGGGCGCTGATGTCCCTTTCTTTATTTTTAAGAAAACAGCTCTGGCGGAGGGGATTGGCGATCGTTTAACCCCGGTAGAAGGCCTTCCCCCGGTCTGGATCGTTCTGGTTAATCCAAATATCCATGTTTCTACAGCGTGGGTCTATCAAAATTTACAATTGACAAAGAAGAATGATGAGGCTAAACTGCCAAAGTTTAACAATAGAATTGAAGACATCTGCTCCCTTTTATCCAATGACCTCGAGTCTGTTACCATCGGACGCTTTCCGGTAATACAGGAAATTAAAGACGCCTTGCGGGCTAACGGCGCCCAAGGTGTGCTCATGTCCGGTAGCGGTCCCACGGTGTTCGGAGTTTTTGCGGAAGAAAAACAGGCTGCTACCTGCCAAAAAGCGATTTCTCGAAACGCGGCATGGTACTCCCTTGTTACCCACACGCTATAAGTACTTTCATTGATGGGGCGTCGCCAAGCGGTAAGGCACTGGATTTTGATTCCAGCATTCCCAGGTTCGATCCCTGGCGCCCCAGCCACCTTTTTTATATCAACAATTGTGACAGCTTTGAGGTAGTGATGGAAAACAAAATTCGTATTTTTTGCGGCAATTCCAATCCGGTCCTTGCAATTAAAATTTGTGAAAAACTTGGTATCCCTCTTGGTCAGGCAAAGGTCAAAACCTTTTCTGATGGTGAAATCAGGGTTGAGATCGGTGAAAATGTTCGCGGAAGAGACATTTATCTTGTTCAGTCCACCTGTTCGCCAACGAACAACAACCTCATGGAGTTGCTGATCATGATGGATGCTCTGAAGAGGGCTTCGGCAGCGACGATAACAGCTGTAATTCCCTATTACGGCTATGCAAGACAGGACCGGAAGGTCGCGGCCCGCTCTCCTATTACCTCCAAACTGGTTGCCGATCTCCTGACTACTGCCGGAGCCGACCGGGTCGTGACGATCGACCTTCATGCGGGACAGATTCAGGGCTTTTTCAATATCCCTGTTGACAACCTTTATGCGGCATCGGTTATCCTGGAATATCTACGGACCAATTTTGTCAGTGACACTACCGTTATCGTTTCTCCTGATGCGGGAGGAACGGAGCGTGCCCGGGCATTCGCCAAACGACTGGGGTCATCCCTCGCCATTATTGACAAACGCAGATCCGGGCCTAATATTTCAGAAGTCATGCACCTGATCGGAGACGTGAGCGGTAAGGTTGCAATTATTGTCGATGATATGGTTGATACAGCCGGGACTCTGACCCAGGCGGCAAAGGCTCTTCGTGAGCAAGGCGCTACAGCGATTTATGCTTGTGCAACTCACGGCGTCCTTTCAGGACCGGCTATCGAAAGAATCGAAAACTCGGAAATTGAGGAGATGGTTATCACGGATACGATACCACTCTGTGAAACAGCAGCAAAGTCCCGGAAAGTCAAGGTACTTTCAGTTGCGGGGCTCCTTGCTGAAGCAATTCGAAGAATTCACGGCAATGAATCAGTGAGTTCCCTATTTGTGTAAGAACACTATCTTTACATGCGTGCTGTGTGGAGTGAAACCTGACACGGAGGTTGTATGGAACAGAGAATTCTCACAATTGAGACACGGGATAAACTAGGTAAAAATGCTTGCCGGAAACTGCGCGAAAAGGCTAAAGTTCCCGCAGTTGTTTACGGTAAAGGAATGGAATCAGTCGCAGTGACTGTTGATAGGAAAGAGTTGGAAACGGCTATTGCCGGTGAAGGGGGGATAAACCACCTGCTTACCTTGAAGGGAGCAGGAGAGCTTGATGGCAAACTTGTCATCGTTTCTGACCTGACCCGCCATTGCCTCAAGGATAGAACGCTGCACGTTGACCTGCATAAAATCAGCCTGCAGGAAACAGTTAAGGTAAAGGTTCCGATCAGCATAACTACTATTGCTAAAGGTTTAAAAGAGGGCGGACTCCAAGATATCGTAATGCATGAAATTGAAATTGAGTGCCTTCCCGGCCAGATCCCGGAGCATATTGAGCTTGATGTTACTGATTTGGGAGTTGGCGAATCGATGCATGTTTCCGATTTGCGACTGCCGGCCGAATTGAAAGTGCTTGACGATCCCACAGTGACGATTATCAACATTCTTGGCAAGGCTAAAGACGAGGAAGAAGTGGTGGAAGAAGCCGAATAATTTTCATGGCTGACTGCTTTGGAATGTGACTCATGGCCGTAAAACTACTTGTAGGGCTGGGGAATCCCGGCGCCCGATACCAATGGACCCGCCACAACGCGGGTTTCATGGTTTTGGATAGACTATCTCACGTGGCAGGGATACCCATAGTAAAGAAAGGGTCTTCTGCTCTTAGTGGAGAGGGCTTTTGGCTTGGGCAACGGCTGCTGCTTCTGAAACCGCAAACCTTTATGAATCTTTCAGGGCGCTCAGTTGCCGAGGTGGCCAGATTTTATAAAATCCCCTGTGATGATATCATCGTCGTACATGATGACCTTGATACACCTTTTGGGCGTGTCCGTCTCAAAAAAGGCGGGGGTCACGGCGGTCATAATGGTCTACGATCAATTTTTGACGATTTTGGAACTCGTGACTTTCTGCGCCTGAGAGTTGGTGTTGGGCGTCCGGTTCGAGGTGAGGTCGTTGACTATGTCTTGAACCCATTTTCCGAGAATGAGTTGCAGGATCTCCCGTTTATAGTGGATGGCGCAGTCGACGTTCTTGAATCGTTGTTTTCCTCTGGTTTGGAAAAAACCATGAGTCTTTTTAATAACAGGGACTATTTGGTTCCGTAGGTTGACGGAGTGATTCCGTCTCTGCTGCACAGTGAAACTGGTTGCGAGTTAAAATTTACTTGTAGAATTGCAGTATTTCTGCTAATTCTACTTCTTTCGATCGGCGAAAGCCGTTCTCCTTGCTCCGGGATGGTCCGGGGCTAATTAAACCCGTGAGGAGGAAACACATGAGGAATTATGAGACGATCTATATCGTCCAGCCCGACCTTAATGAAGATGAAATTAAGGCGATGACGGAGAAGGTGCAGGAAACATTGACCTCAATGAAGGGCACCTGTGGTCGCCTTGAGGACTGGGGCGCACGGAAGCTTGCCTACCCGGTAAAGAAATTTTCACGCGGTCGGTATTTTTATCTGACTTTTGAAGGCGATGCGCCATTGGTTGCTGAGCTGGAAAGACGGCTTCGTCTTGACGACAAGGTTATTCGTTACCAGACCGTCAAGTTGGAAAAGGGAATGCAGATTACAGCTCCGGTTGTCGAAGAATCTCCCGCTGTAGAAACAGTTGCAGAAGCTGCGGCAGAAACGATACCGACTGAGTCGGCTGAATAATTTACGGGGAGGCATACATAGATGAGTGATGTAAGAACACCTACACGGAGTAGTGGCCCACGCAGAAAAAGATCTTTTCAGCGGAGAAAGATTTGCCGTTTTTGTGCCGATAAGCAGATAAGCATTGATTATAAAGACCCCCGCACTCTTCGCTCTTTTATAAGTGAGCGCGGTAAAATAGTTCCCCGAAGAATTTCCGGTAACTGTGCTAAACATCAGAGGGAAATTACCGAAGCCATCAAGAGAGCCAGAAACATTGCGCTGCTTCCGATTGCTTCCGGACATGTAATGCCGTAGAAAAGGATAACGATACATGCCGGGTACTTGTTCATGATTCGGACCAGTACCCGGCATCTAGCAAAAATCTTTTCACACGTAGAAGAGGAAGTTTTTTTTGATGAAGAGTGCCGGGTATGGGATGATAAGTGTGGTAGTAAAAGGTAGCCTACTGACCCTGGCACTTTTTCTTCTCTACAGCACGGTTCCTTTTTTGGGGGCTTTTGCAGGTGTTATTGTCCCATTTCCCTGCATCTACTACACTGTGAAGTACGGCCGGGTTGCCGGCTATGCAATAGTGCTGTTGATGGTTCTTTCGCTGGCTTTTTTGAATCAGAACAGCTTGCTCCCGTATTTTATTCTCGCTGGTGCCTGTTCGTTGGTCCTGCCTGAATTCCTTATGCGGGGCAAAGGCGTTACCAAGACGCTGTTTTTAACCGTTGGATTGAATACCTGCCTTGCTGCCGGTTTAGCTATTGTCGCCGTAACGCTGTTCAATATCAATATAGACGAACAGGTGCGCCGCATAATTCATGAGGCAATGCACCAGGCAGGCGAAACATATCGTCAGAGCGGGTTTTCCGGGAAACAACTTCAAGGGCTGAATGATGGTTTGAAGTTGTTGGAAAAATCCTTTGTCATGCTCTATCCCGCATTTGTGGTAATTCTTTTCGGGGTAGTTGCCGGTGTTAATCTGTTGCTGCTGAAAAGAGTATCCTCATCGTTCGAAAAGGATATTTCATTCGGGAGTTTTTCGCAGTATCGGAATCCTGACTTTTTGGTTTGGCTACTGATTGTTGCAGGTTTTACGCTTCTGGCGAATATTTCTGTTCTGACAAGCATTGCCCTGAATATTCTGTTTGTCGTGTATTTTCTGTATTTTATTCAAGGGTTGGCGATTTGCAGCTGGATCACAAAGAAAAAGAACTTTCCGCGACTGCTGCAGGTTGTTTTCTATGTGCTTTTGGCAGTGCAACCATTATTGACCGCGATAGTTGCGGTTTTCGGTTTAGCAGATCTGTGGGCCTCTTTTCGCTCGCAGAAAATACAAGAAAACCTGTAAATCAGGCTAGGGAGGATTAGTGATGAAAGTTATTCTTAAAGAAAACATTGAAACTTTGGGAAGCATTGGTGACATCGTCAAGGTTGCACCAGGTTATGCCAGAAATTACCTTGTTCCCAAAGGATACGCGATAGAGGCTACCACTCGCAATGCCAAGGCACTTGAACATGCCAAGCGCCAGATGGAGTACAAGAAAAATAAGGTTCTCGAGTCCGCAAAGAACCTTCTTGAAAAAATTGAAGCAACTCCCCTGATCCTTGTGCATCAGGCCGGCGAGTCTGATAAGCTTTTTGGCTCGGTTACCAACATGGAAATTGCGGAAGCTCTCAAGAATTCCGGTATTGAAATTGACAGAAAAATTATCCAACTGTCAGAGCCGATCAAAAGCCTTGGTGAGTATGAAGTTCCCGTGAAGATTCATCCTGAGGTGGTAGCAACTCTCAAGGTTACCGTTTCCAAAGCCGAATAACTTTGGTTTTGGCAGTGTCTTTTTAGGGGAGGGGTAAGCTTTTTTTCCCCCGTTTCCTTTTACAAAAAAGCACCTGCTCATTTTGATAGAGCAGGTGCTTTTTTGTTTCGATTCATGGGAATAGGCTCCCATGCATTTTCGAGCCTATTGACTCTTTTTTGTATAAATGATGCAGTCGATTATTGCGTCGACCCGACGATTTTTCTGCCGTCCCTCGGCAGTTTTGTTCGAGGCAACCGGTTTTGTGTAACCGAATCCCTTTGCTGAGAGGCGGTCCGCATTAATCCCGAACTTTTCGACCAGATAGTTTCTGACACTTTCTGCGCGTCTTTCAGAGAGCTTGATATTGTATTTGTAGCCTCCCCTGTTGTCCGTATGTCCTTCGATTACCGCAGTTGTTTTGGGATACTTCTTCATAAAGTCGGAAACCTTGCCGATCTCGTCATGGTATTTTGGTTTGATGTCTGACTTGTCATAGTCAAACTCAATATTCAAAGTAATGCAGACCTTTTCTGGTACAGGAGCAGGTGCCGGTGGCGGTGGCGGTGGCGGTGCTGGGCAGGCGGGTGGTTCAGGTTTTGGCGCCGGTGCCGGTGGTGGTGGACACACAGGAGGTGCCGGTTTTTCAGGTGGTCCAAACAGGAAGCTGACGCCCAGGGAGTATTCCCAATTGAACATCAAATCGCTGTTTCTTTGTTGAAAGACGGGGATGTTGTTTACCAGTACGAAGTTTCCTGCTTCTTTTCCGTCAAAGATTAAAAGTTGACGAGCATCGGCCCGGAGCGCAATGGAATCGGTGATGAAGTACTTTAGGCCGCCACCGATATTCGCGGTTGGAGAATATTCTGTATGATTGGTGTTCTTGTACTTTACCTGGGTTGCACCACCTCCCACTGCCAGGTAGGGGACCAGTTTTTCAGTAGGCAGGAAGTTGTAGAGTAGGTCCAGTCGGTACGACCAGGCATTGACAGCGCCGAAGCCTCTGGTGGAATCGGTAGGTACGAAATTGAGAACTCCTTCGGCCTCGAAATTGTCAGTGAAATCGTACCCGAGTCTCAGTCCGTAGACAGGTTGGGTTTCAAGGCTTTGGACGCCGTCAAACGTGTAGCCACCAATATAAGGTGACAAGGAGACTGCCCCAGCACGCTCTCCTGCAAAGAGTGGCGGCGAGGCGACCAGTGAAACAAGAATCGCCAACAGTAACAGGTTTTGAAACTTTCTCATTTTTTTCTCCTCCTTTTGTTCTCAATACCTTGGTAACGGCATGCTTGTGCAGCATGGGTAGTAGCGTCCGGACGGTTGATACGTATCCTGAATTTGCGGATAAAATGAATAAATTTTAAAAATTATAATCGAGTACTTTATAATGTCAACTAATTGACTTTTTGTTTGATAAGGATGTTTGAATCGATAAAATGTCTGTTGTTGACCTTGGTAATCCTTGAATATTAAGGCTCGGCAACTGGTTGTCGTGGAAGTAATTTTCGTCGTGCATTGATTCTTGTGGAATCTGAAAAAAGCCCGCAAGCGCTTGATTTTCGGTGCATGCAAATATATTGACCAAGGTTAGCTTGCGCGGTATAGTATCAAATTCATCTCTCTGTCCTGATTGCGTTACCGTTACGATACTGATTGGCAGGTGGATAGATATACAAGATTAGGCAGAGTTAGGGGTTTTAACTTGTGACTTTGTATTTTATGGAACATAAATATATCCGGTGATCTGATGTCCATTGCACATATGCGAAAACTGCCACCACAGAGTATTGAAGCCGAAATGTCGATTCTTGGTGGTGTGCTTCTGGATAATGAAGCAATAAATCGAGTGCTTGATATTCTTGTGCCCGAAGATTTTTATCGAGAATCTCATCGAAAAATCATGAGGGCGATGATTGAGCTTAACGAGCACCGAGAGCCGTGTGACCTCATTACCCTGACTACCATCCTTAAAAAAAGAGGGGAACTGGAAGAGGTAGGCGGTGCTCCCTATCTGACTACTCTCGTTGACTATGTCCCGACTGCTGCGAACATTGCCTATTACAGCAAGATCGTGAAAGAAAAGGCAATATCCCGTAACTTGATCAGCGCGGCAACCGAAATCGTTACCGATGGATACGACGACCAAGCCGAAATTGACGAATTGCTGGACAAAGCGCAGAAAGTCATTTTTCAGATCTCCGAGAACCGGATAAATACACCGTATTTTGCGCTCAGCCAGATTCTGAAAGATTCAATCAAGTATATTGGCGAACTCTATGAAAAGAAAGAAAGCGTCACGGGAGTTCCGACCGGGTTTATTGACCTGGACCAGAAAACGGCCGGCTTCCAGCGTGGTGATCTGATTATCATTGCCGGACGACCTTCCATGGGAAAAACCGCTTTTGCTCTGAATATTGCCCAGTATGCCGCGGTTCATGCCGAACCATGTTATCCCGTGGTTGTCTTTTCACTGGAAATGAGCAAAGAGCAACTCGTGACACGACTTCTCTGTTCTGAGGCACGGGTTGATGCCAGTCGACTGCGCACCGGGCATCTGGTTGAAGGTGACTGGGATAAAATCATGCGTGGAGCGGACAGACTCCATGAAGCCAAAATCTTTATCGATGATACTCCGGCTATTTCTGTGATGGAGATGCGTGCCAAGGCTCGCAGGTTGAAAGCTGAGCATGGTATCGGTATGATTGTTGTCGATTATCTCCAGTTGATGAGGGGGGGCGCCTCGCCCGAGTCCCGACAGCAGGAAATTTCAGAGATATCCCGCTCCCTGAAAGCATTGGCAAAAGAGCTGTCCGTTCCGGTCGTCGCTCTCTCCCAGCTGAATCGTGGTCTGGAAAGCCGTACCGACAAACGACCTATCATGAGCGACCTCAGGGAGTCCGGAGCAATTGAGCAGGATGCCGATATCATTATGTTCGTGTATCGTGACGAGGTATACAACAAGGAAAATCCCGATGTGAAGGGCAGGGCCGAAATCATCATCGGTAAGCAGAGAAATGGTCCCATCGGAACAGTTGATTTGACCTTCCTGGGTGAATTCACGCGATTTGAAAACTGCGCAGTTCGCTCCGAATATTGATAATAATGCCTGTTTGCAGAAAATGAGGTACTCATGATAGATCCAACCGCGCGCATCAGTCCTTCGGCAGAGATCGAGGCTGATGTCGAAATCGGACCGAACGTTATCATTGGTGAGCATGCCAGAATCGGGTCCGGTACAAAAATCCTGGCCAATTCTGTTGTGGGCCCCTGGACGAAACTTGGAAACGACAATATACTGCATTATGGCTCAATTATCGGGCACGATCCCCAGGACTTCGGTTATAAGGGGGAGGAAACGTATCTGGAGATCGGCAACGGTAATTGTTTTCGCGAGTATGTAACGGTGCATCGGGGCAATCGCGAGGGTACCAGTACACAGATCGGGGACAGAAACTATTTTATGGTTCAGTCCCATGTGGCGCATAATTGCATCGTGGGAAACGAAACCATCGTTGCTGGAGGATCGCTGGTCGCGGGGCATGTTACCATAGATGACAAGGCGATCATTTCCGGTAATTGCGTTGTGCACCAGTTTTGTCATATTGGTACGCTTGCCATGATGAGGGGACTTTCCCGGACTTCCCGGGATGTTCCGCCCTTTTGCATCATGGATGAGACCCATACGGTAAGAACCATCAATCTCGTTGGACTGCGCAGGAATGGCTATGACGCGTCACGCGTACGGGCGATCAAGAATGCCTTCAAGCTTCTGTTCCGTTCTGGGCCCAATATGAAAGAAAATGTAGTGCGCGCCGAATCGGAGTTGGAAAAAACTGATGATGTGATCTATCTTCTCGATTTTATCAAGAACTCGAAAAGAGGAGTGTGTTTCGGCCGAAGCAGGGTCAGTGTTGAATTTGATTAGGGGAAAGGTGAAAAGTAATGACTACGTTTAATCCATTGCGGACTCTGCCGGGTCCTGCCGGTTATGCCAAGGGAGATGTTTTTGTGCTTTTTGGCGAGCTTTTTGGTCGTGGCTATGCAAACGGACTTGTGGATGAGGCCCGGAAGTCGGGTATGACGATCATCGGTATAACCGTGGGAAGGCGAGATACTGATGGGTCGCTTCGCCCGCTGACTGACGATGAACTGGTCGAATCCGAAAAGGTTCTCGGCGGGAAGATTATCAATATTCCCCTTGAGGCGGGGTTTGATATGGACCGTGCAGAATCGGGTGTTTCTCCTGCGGATCAATTAAAGGGGATCAAATCCGATGGCTGGGAATCGGCCAAGCTTGACTGGGGTGCGATCGAGCAGTCCCGGAAAGCCGGAATTGCCCGTTTTACCGATAATCTTGGCAAGGTCATGGCGGCAATCGAAACACTGATTCCGGATAATGTCAATGTGCTTTTCTCGCATACCATGGCCGGGGGAATTCCGCGTGCCCGGATTTTTATGCCGGTACTGAACAGGATTTTTAAAGGGCAGGGTGATCGCTATACACCCTCCGAAGTTTTCTGGGGAACCGACCTGGGAAAACTGTGCAGCACCAGTTTTGACGAAGTAACCGCCAACACCTTTCAGCATCTGATTGATTTCTCACGACCTATTCGCGAGCGGATTGAGTCTGCCGGGAAAAAAGTCGCATACACGGCCTACGGCTACCATGGCTGTGAAGTTTTGATCGGAGATGAGTATACCTGGCAGTCCTACACACCCTATCTCCAGGGCTGGGCCAAGATGCGTTTAGAGGACATTGCCACTGCTGCCTGGCAGCAGGGAGTACGGGCTACCGTATTCAATTGCCCGGAAATTCAAACGAATTCAAGTGCTCTTTTCCTCGGGGTGGAGATTTCTCTTTATCCCCTGCTCAGGGCACTGGAGAAAGAAGGTGGCGGGGCTTGTTACGAACGTATCGTGGCTGCTTGCAACGAGCTTCTCAAGGACGGTGTAACAGTGCAGAACCTGCTTGCCGATGCTGAGGCGTATCTGTCCAATTCTCTGTTGAAACCTTTTCACGATTTCTCCTCGTGGCCTCAACACAATAACCCTGAGCAGTCAGCATTTATGCTGAACAGTGCGACTTCGATGCTGGAAATGAATATAGACCCGAAAAACATTGTGTGTGCAGAGCTGTCGCGAGCGGTTTTTCAGGCTGTTGGTCGGCTGATGAACCGAACGTCCTGGGAGTCGGCCGCGCCGGTCTTCTGGTTAAACCACGATATTGTCGCCCGTGAACTCGTTGCCGGCGGATAATTCCTGCTCGGGAAGTTGCCGAAATAACGTACTATGCGAGTACGTGTGGTCATGTAGGGGCAGGCCCCTGTAGCCGCTCAATCAGGGCTGGTACAGGAGTTTGCCCCTACAACTTTTTAGAATGATTAAGGTTGCCGTTCAGATTTGGATGAGACAGGAGCGCTGATGCCCAAAAAAGTTCTTTTGGTAGACGATGCCGCGATGTTTCTTGAGATCCAGAAGGATTTCCTGAAGATGTCGAGTGTCAGTGTCCTTTGTGCAAAGGATGGCTTTGAGGCTCTTGAAAAGACCCGTATATTGCACCCGGATCTTCTGGTAATGGATCTGCACATGCCGAGAATGAGCGGTGCCGAATGTTGTGCCGCAATTAAAGCTGATCCGGCACTCTCCTCTATCCCGGTCATTATGGCGACGAGCGCCGGGAAAGATGAGGACCACGAACTTTGTCGAAAAGCGGGCTGCGACGGATTGTTGACGAAGCCGTTTGAAAGAGGATTGTTTCTCGATACACTCCGTCGTTTCATCCCCGAACTGGATCGCAGGGAGGCTCGGATTCCATTCACTTCCGCGATTCGCTTTCAGGCGTTCCGCGTTACCATGACAGGAACTGTTTTGGACCTGAGTGCTCGCGGGATTTTTGTTGCAACGGAGTACGATCTTGATGTGGGAACGGAGATAGTCCTTACCTTCGCTCTCGCAGAAGCGAATGCCGCTCTCCTGCAGGCAAAAGGGGTGGTGCGTTGGAAAAATACGTCTCTCAAAAAAATCAAGGATGAATATCCACCTGGCTTCGGGCTCGAATTTACCGCCATTGCCGGCGAATCTCTCACTGCATTCAAACACTTTCTGGCTAAAAGAGGCGTGTGAGTATGCTGTTCCTCTCTTATCTCACCAACTTTGAAAGTTTCTTGAATTCAGCAGTCCCTGCCTGTTTCAATAGCTGAAAAAGGATTGTTTCCGTGGAAGAGACAACGGCGCCGGCCGCGGCTGCAAGGTTCAGACCAAGCTTCCAGTTCGCCTTTTTCCTGCTTACAACAGCGTCGTTTATTACCTGGACATCATAGCCCTTTTTCAAAAGATCAAGAACAGTCTGATAGACACAGATGTGAGTTTCCATTCCGGTAACGATAATTTTCTTGCGGCCCGATTCGGCGATTTTAGTCGCTATCCGTTCATTTCCGCAACTGCTGAAACTCATCTTCTCCAGGGGAATGGTTGCGGCATGCTCCTTAAGGTCCGCTACAGTTGGGCCGAGACCGGCCGGGTACTGTTCCGTTACCAGAACAGGTATGGAGAGCTCCTCTGCTGTCTCGAGCAGAATGGCGACATTTGCGGTTGAACGCGCGAGGATCTCCGGGTCCATGGCCTTACACAATTTTTCCTGGATGTCGATCACCATCAGCAAAGCTGAGCCTGGATCGACAAAAAAACGGTCTAGATGTTCCATTGTACATTTCCTCTTGCAACTCTAATTCTGTTTGTGAAGCCGCTTAATCCTTCTTGATTTCTATGTCGAGTTCCTGAATTTTCTTCCTCAGTGTATTCCTGTTAATACCGAGTATTTCCGCTGCTTTCACCTGGTTCCCCCGTGTCTTTTCAAGGACAAAGCGAATAAGGGGACGCTCCATTTGCTCGAGTATCAGGCCGTAAAGGTCACCTGATTCCATTTTTTCCAGGTTTCCGAGGCTTGATCTCAGCTTCATTTCCACCAGTGCTTCCAGGGAATGCTCTTCGTTGCGCGCTGAGGGACCGCTATTTGGTTTGAGTCCGGAAAAGTCTTCAACCGTCAGGAGAGGGTCAGAAGAAAGGATCACGGCACGTTTAATGGTGTTTTCAAGTTCCCGCACGTTGCCTGGCCAGGAATAGGATGAAAGGAGCGAGAGGGCCTCATTGTTGCATTGCTTGGTGGGTAATTCCATTTCAGAGCAGGCTTTTTTCAGGAAGTATTCCACCAGTAACGGGATATCTTCTTTTCGTTCTCGTAAGGAAACGAGGTTGATCGGGACGACATTGAGGCGGTAGTACAGATCCTCTCTAAAGTTTTTTTCCCTTACCCTTTCCTCGAGGTCCTGATTTGTCGCAGCGACAATGCGGGTGTCAACCGTGATGCTTTGGTTGCCGCCGGTCCTTGTGACTTCTTTTTCCTGGAGGACGCGAAGAATCTTTGCCTGAAGATCCAGAGGCATGTCACCGATTTCGTCCAGAAAGATGGTTCCGCCGTTAGCCTGTTCGAATTTGCCCAGTTTCCTTTCCACGGCTCCGGTAAAGGCGCCTTTTTCAAAACCGAAAAGTTCGCTTTCCAGTAGTTCCTTAGGGATGGCGGCGCAGTTAATGGCGATAAAAGGTTTTCCCAGTCGCTTCGAGTTGAAGTGGATTGCTCGCGCGATCAGTTCCTTTCCCGTTCCGGATTCACCCTGAATCAGAACCGTGATGTCGCTCGGTGCAACCTTGCCAATGGTTTTGTAAATCTCCCTCATGGCCTGTGAATTGCCGATAATGGTTTTTTCCAGCTGATAGCGGTCTTTCAATTCTTCTTTCAGAAGAGAGACCTGGGAAGTCATATCCCGAGCTTTATCGATTTTTTCGATAATGGCGTCGATTACATCGAGGTCAAAGGGTTTGGTAATATAGTCGTAAGCGCCCCTTTTCATCGCCTCCACGGCATTCTTCATGCTTGCTTCTGCGGTCATTATCACAACAAGGAGTTCTTTTTTCAGCTCTCTGATCTGATCCAGCAATTCAAGCCCTGACATCCCGGGCATTTTTATGTCCAGAATGGCCAGATCATACGGTGAAGACTGGATCATTCTCAGGGCTTCATCGCCATCCTTTGCGAGGTCAACGCTGAATCCTTTTCTTTTGAGGGCCTTGGAAAGGACCCATCGCATGCTTTCTTCGTCATCGGCTACGAGAATCTTGTTCAGTGGCATATTTGTACCCTTCTGTCAGTGCGGTTTCGAGAATGCTTTGATAGATTGTATACGAGTCAAAACCTGGCGAGAGAATGCAAGGTTTTGTTGTACGTGCATAGTGGTAGCTCAGCTCAGCGAACAAGGGGCAGCATAACTGTAAAGCTCGTTCCCTTGCCCGGTTCCGAATCTACCCTGATGATGCCGCGATGTTCGTTGACGATTTTATGGCAGATTGCCAGTCCCAGCCCGGTTCCTTTCGATTTTGTCGTATAGAACGGGGTAAAGAGGTTTTCGATCATTTCTTTCGGAATACCAGAACCGTCGTCAATAATATCGATTACGACCATGCGCGAGAATCGCTCACCTTTTTTGGTCATACTGTAGTCTGAGAGCACCCGTGTCGAGATGCGTATCTGGCCGGTGTCAGTAATCGCCTCAACAGCGTTTTTAATGAGATTGAGGAAAAGCTGCGTGACAAGCGCCTCATCGGCCAGAATAGGGGGAATGCTGAGATCGAAAT
This sequence comes from uncultured delta proteobacterium, assembly GCA_963748325.1. Taxonomy (GTDB): domain Bacteria; phylum Desulfobacterota; class Desulfuromonadia; order Geobacterales; family Geobacteraceae; genus RPRC01. Next base: position 339,724 of record CAVVIJ010000004.1, read on the forward strand.
CCTGTACAAAGGCAATACTTTTAGTAACCGCCGCCCTTTTCTGGAGGGTAACAATATCTCCGATTGCTTCATGAATGTCCACGTGGGTCAATTCCAGTTTGCGGGGGGTCGTAAGGCTCAGGAGTTCCTCCACGATGCGGTTTACCCTGCCGACCTCCTTCAGCATAATGGACGTGTATTCGCGGAGTTCGCTGCCGTCCGGGAGTTCCCGTTCGAGCAGTTGTGCTGCGCCCTTGATGCCGCCCAAGGGATTTTTGATTTCATGAGCAAGTCCCGCGGCAAGAGTTCCCAGGGTCGAGAGCCGGTCTGCCTGGCGGACCGCGTCCTCAAGTTCCCTTATATTGCTTATGTCTCGCAGTACCAGAACAATACCGATACATTCTCCGTTTGCCAGCAGGAGAGGAGAGGTTGTCGCATTGACCGGAGTTACGGAAAGTCCCTTTTTGAGTACGACATTTTCGTGGTCGGAAATTGTCATGCCGCTTTCGGATGTCTTGGCAACCATTTCCAGCAAGACATCTTCTCCTCGAAAGAACTCGATAAATGCGCTTCCGACTGCCTGTCGCCGTGAAATTCCGGTAATTTCTTCGGCTGCGGGATTCAGAAAGGTGATATTGTTTTCTCTGTCGAGAACGATTACTCCATCGCCGACACTATCTATTACATGTGCAAAATAGCCTTTCAGGCTATGATCAATCTCGGTCATTTTCCACCTGGGTAAAAAAATCATTAATGGCGCGACGAAGTTCCCCTATCTCTCCGATTGCGTTCGCCGACGATCGAAAACGGGCTGCGCCCGAAAGTCCCTTCACGTACCAGGAAAGATGTTTTCTCATTTCCGCGATGGCAGTCTGCTCGCCAAGGTGTTCGCAGAGTTGTTCCAAGTGAGAGAGGGCCGTGTCGTGACGTTCTTTTCTGCTTGGAGCAGTGGGGGGGGTCCCTGCCAGTCTCTCTTTGGCTTCCCGGAAAATCCAGGGGTTTCCCATGGCCCCACGTGCAATCATAACTCCGTCGCAGCCCGTTTGGGTAAGCATGTCCACGACATCCTGACCGGAAAAAATGTCACCGCTGCCGATAACCGGGAGCATAACGATGTTTTTGAGTTCCTGTATTCTTTGCCAATCCGCATGGTCTGAAAACATCTGCGCCCGGGTTCGCGGGTGCAGGGTGATGGCATCACAACCCTCTTGTTCGGCAATACGGCCGATTTCCAAAAAAGACAATTCATTCGAATTCCAGCCCGAACGTATTTTTATGGTCAAGGGACGGTTCGTTGCCTTGCGTACCGCACGAATAATTTCGGCAACCTTGACGGGGGTCCTGAGCAAAGAACTGCCGGCCCCCCCTGAGACTACCTTTTTTACCGGGCATCCCATATTTATATCGATAAGATCACAATCTGGTTCTATCATCCTGGCTGCTTCGGCAAGTGACTCGGGATCGCCGCCAAAAAGCTGGATGCCGAGTGGCCGGTCAAGGGAAGAGCTTCGCAAGAGCGCAAGGGTGTTTTTCCCGTTGCGTTTCAAGCCTTCCGCACTGATCATTTCTGTGAAGCAGAGGGGCGCTCCCTGCTCCCTTGCCAGGAGCCTGAAGGGCAAGTCACTGATCCCTGCCATAGGGGCGAGGATAAGGGGAGGGGATATGTGAAGAGATCCGATGGTAAGGATGGAGCGCATTTGATTTTCTCACAGAACAGGGTTTTCGTGCCTAAATTTTAGGCATAATAGCACAGGGTACGAAAAAGGCAAGAGTTTTATTGTTTCGTTACGATGTTGATTTTTGTGTGCGTCGCACGATACTTTCTTGCTTTTCTTTGAGTCAGGTATGGCTGTATCGGTTGCCTGGTGAGTAGTTTCCTCGAAACTTTAGCGGAGAGAAAAGGCTGACGTATCGGATAAATTAGGAGACTTCCGGTCGCCTGTTGCAAAAGTCAGGTTTTTCAACTATTATTCCCGGACAAATGTGGCGGTTCGAGTTTTCTTTTTGTCGGAAATCTTCGGTATCTGGCAACGCGGATCTACCTCATTGTAATCATCACCGCGTAGCGGTAGTCAGGTTTTTAATTCGGTCTGTTATATGGAGGATTGTGATGGGTCTGCTTGATGGGAAAAAAGCCGTTATTTTTGGAGTTGCAAATGAAAAAAGTATCGCTTGGGCAATCGCGCAGGCATTTAAAGAGGAAGGGGCGGAAATTGCCCTGACATATGCTAACGATGCCATTGCCAAGAGGGTTTTCCCACTGGCCGAAAGTATTGGCGTCAGCCAGGTGCTTCCCTGCGATGTCACGAGCGATGAAGATATTCAAAAAGTTTTTGTCGAAATCGGCAAGAAATGGGACAGCATCGATATTCTGATTCATTCTCTTGCCTTTGCCAACCGGGACGAACTGAAGGGCTCATTCCTCAATACCAGCAGGGCCGGTTTTGCTCTTGCCATGGATATCAGTGCGTATTCGCTGATTGCCCTTGCACGGGAAGCGCATCCACTCATGAAGGACAAGGGCGGGAGCGTTCTGGCCATGACCTACTATGCTGCGGAAAAAGTTTTTCCGAATTATAATGTCATGGGGGTGGCGAAGTCTGCATTGGAGGCAAATGTCCGCTATCTTGCCGAAGCGATCGGTACCGACGGCATCCGGGTGAACGCGATTTCAGCCGGACCGGTGAAAACACTCGCTGCATCAGGAGTTGGCGGGTTTCATCAAATTGCCGCACATATCGAAGCCCGAGCGCCCATGCGCTGTAACATCGAGCAGCGTGATGTTGCCAATGCGGCCCTGTTTCTCTGTAGCGACCTTTCTCGCCGGGTGACAGGCGGCGTCCACTTTGTTGACAGCGGTTATAATATCATGGGCATGTAATGTAGCACTCTTGCCCTCCGATTGATCTGGAAATGGTTCCGTAAAGGTCTGCATGCAGTTCTTTCCGGAACCTTTTCTCTTCTGAACTGGAGCGAATCTTCTCCACAGTATTTATAGCGAGCTTTTTTCCGCGGCAGCGGACCTGCACTGAGAAAGGATTTCACAATACGACAACTCTTTGGCAATACCGCCGGACTGAAACCGAGTCAACTGAGTGCCCTTGAGAGGCTCTATCGTCGCCGGGTTCCTCCTGCTGATCTCGTAACCCCTGAACTTGCCCTGCGTATGGTTGAGCTTTCGGAAGACACGGGGCGACAGATCGGGGTGCTGATCAATCGCATCGGTCTGGTTGAATATGTACTGGTCGGTGACGAACGGCAGCTCTATATCCCGGAGTTGACGGACTATCCCCTTGGAAAAAAACGCCTGCGTGGTCTCAGGCTCTGCCATACTCACCTGAAAGGCGAGCACCTTAGCGAAGACGACTTGACCGACCTGGCACTGCTTCGACTTGACCTTATTGCGGCACTTCTCCTCAGCCCCGGGAGGAAGTCGTTGTCTGTTCAGACCGCCTACCTTTCAGCCGATCCACACAGCGCCAGTCCCTGCCACATTGATCTGCCGTGCCCGATTGAACGAATCCACCTGGATTTGCTCGAATTCATTCCTTCGCTGGAAAGCTCCCTGGAAAAAACCATCCCGGTGGCTTTTGAGGTGCATGGTGGTGTCGAGAGAGCGATTCTGATTTCCGTTACCCGATCATCTGGTCCGGAGGTACAGGACTCGATGGACGAGTTGCGGGAACTGTCCCGTACTGCCGGAGTCGAGGTAATCGACGCTCTGGTTCAGCATCGACGAGAGCTGAACCCTCGCTACCTGATGGGCGAAGGGAAAATTCGAGAGGTTATCATCAGGGCCTTGCAGCTCGGCGCGACCCTGCTGATTTTTGACCAGGAACTATCTCCTGCGCAAGTACGTTCGATTGCAGAGATTACCGAGTTGAAGGTCATCGACAGGAGCCAGCTGATCCTGGATATTTTTGCCCGCCGGGCTGTCAGTCTAGATGGTAAGGTGCAGGTTGAGCTGGCCCAGTTGAAGTATATCCTGCCGCGGCTCACCGGGCGCGGGGTGCAGATGTCGCGTCTTATGGGCGGGATCGGCGGCCGTGGTCCCGGGGAAACGAAACTTGAAATCGATCGGCGGCGGGTCAGGGATCGGATTGCGAAACTGGAGCGCGAGCTGAAGGAGCTGTCACGTGGGCGCGACCAGAGGCGCAAAAAAAGGGTCAAGGCCGGCATACCGATCGTTTCCATTGTCGGCTATACGAACGCCGGGAAGTCAACGTTGCTCAATACCCTTACCAGGAGTACCGTGTTTACGGAAGATCTGCTTTTTGCTACCCTTGATACATCGACGCGGAGACTTCGTTTCCCACGTGAACGCGAGATTATCATTACTGATACGGTCGGATTCATCCGTTCCCTGCCAAAATCGCTTATGGGCGCTTTCAAGGCAACGCTTGAGGAACTGAAGGACGCCGATCTGTTTTTACATCTGGTGGATTGGTCAAATCCGCGCTTTGAAGAGCAAATAATCCAGGTTGAAGAAATTCTCGAGGAGTTGGAGCTTTCGGAAAAGCCCAGGCTTCTAGTCTTCAATAAGAGTGATTTGATTCCCGCCCTGAAGTCGCAGGATATTCTCGCTTTCATGAGAGCGAGGCAGGCGGTTCGAAGGTATGGTGCAATCACCCTTTCCGCCAAAAACCCCGAATCCATTGCTCCTCTCCTTGATGAACTTGAGAGGAGATTTTGGCCACAGGACAGTGATTGAAGCGTTGTCCCGCTTCCTTTAAATACTGAGCAAACCGTGATGGTTTGCGGTGCTGACCGCAGGCCCTTTAGCGTTGACAGTCTCCGCATTCTTCTCTATACTTTCGCACCTGAAACGCTTCCCCTCGACGCTTGTAAAGAGCTCGCGAGGAAGGAAAAACCTATGAAAATAGTACTCATTGCCATTTTTATCAGTGTATTACCTTGGTCTGCGTCGGTTGCTGAAACCTTGCCGGTGCAGGTTGCGGCGAATACCCTCGCCAGCGCTTCCGACTCTATCGGGACAGGCAGATATGATCAGAAACCGTCCCGAAGTGCTTCCCGAAACATCGCGCTTTCTGACGAGAAAAGTCTTTGCAAGGCCTTAGAGCTTCCTACCAATGACCAACCACTTATGGACGATTCTTCCGATGGTTTTGCTGATTTCGAAAAGAAGGTCGCGGACTACAACCTCCCGAAATCGGATATTCCGCTTACCATCAACAGTAAGGTCGAGTACTTTCTCAATACATTCCAGACAAGCGGACACACTTGGTTTGCCAAATGGCTCTCCCGTTCAGAACGCTATATACCCATGATGAAAGAGGTGTTGAGAGAAAATTCGTTACCGGAGGATCTAGTGTATCTGGCAATGATAGAGAGTGGTTTTTCTCCCAATGCCTATTCTTCGGCCAATGCCGTAGGTCCCTGGCAATTTGTTGCCGGTACCGGAAAACGTTATTCCCTTCGCATCGACCAGTGGATCGATGAGCGGCGTGACCCTTTGAAGTCGACCGTTGCAGCCGCCATGTATCTGAAGGAACTGTACACTGTCTTCAACAAGAATTGGTACCTAGCTGCTGCCGGGTATAATGCCGGTGAAAACAAGATACTGCGTGCAATTGACATGTATAACAGTACTGATTTCTGGGAGCTTGCCGAAGGTTCATATCTGAAGCGGGAAACAAAGGACTACGTTCCGAAGCTTCTCGCCGCCGCTATCATCGCCAAGGATCCTGCCAAGTACGGTTTTGCCGATGTTGCATATCTTCCACCGATCGAATTCGATACGGTTACAATACCTTCCAGGACAGATCTTGCTCTTGTGGCACGCCTTACCGGGGTTTCCTACGAGACGATAAAAGAGTTAAACCCCGATCTCCGGAAGTGGTGTACCCCTCCCGATTATCCTCAGTATGAATTGAAGATTCCGAAGGGGACGAAAGACCTTTTTTTGAGTGCCTATCAGAAGATTCCCCTTGAGGACCGATATGTCGAGAGGATACTCTACACCAGGTACCGTGCCAGGAAAGGTGACACGGTGGCCTCGATTGCCCGACACTTTGGTGTTGACCCACGGGAAGTTACTGCCGTAAATAACCTGAAGCACACACGGAAGTTGCGAGGCAAGCTTCTCAAGATCCCGGCAAACCCGAATTGTCTACCGTCACTCGTCGCCCGGTCCGAATCACCTCTGCAAAAAATGAAAAGGGGCAAGCCGATGGTACAGTACTATACGGTAAAACATGGAGATACATTGACTTCGGTTGCCAGACGTTTCAATGTCACTACGAAAATCATCGCTGTTTGGAATAATTTGAAGCTGAAAGGTATCCTCATGCCGGGTAAAAAGATTATAGTAGCTAAGTCTGATGGGACAAGTCCTTCATAAAAGCTGACAACCCGGGTAAAGATACTCAACTGAAACCATTGCCGTTGAACGGCGACGGAAAGGATTGGAACGGATGTATAATTTGCTTATCTCTCTTGCTGTTGCGGCACTGCTCTTTGTCGTGCTCATGTTTGCCGCCGCTTTGCCCTGGTGGGTGTCCCTGCTGCTGGCATTTTCCCTTTTTGCTCTTTGTTATCTCATCTTGATGAGGGTTATCCTGAAAAAAGTCAGTGCCGAGATGGAAAGTGCCGGCAAGGACCTGCAAGGTCAACGCATTGATAAAGCGATCAGAACACTTCAGCAGACGCTCCGTTTTGGCCCTTGGCAGTTTTCCGTGAAAGGTCAGATTCACTCTCAGATCGGGATGGTCTACTACCTGAAACGTGATTTTTCAAATGCGTTTCCCCACCTGGAGAAAAGTTTTGCGAAAAACTGGATGGCCATGGGTATGCTGGCGATCAGCTACATGAAAAGAAATAAAAAGGAAAAAATGACAGCAACCTTTGAGAAGGCTGTCCAGTGGAGTCCGAAGGAGTCACTTTTGTGGAACCTGTATGCATATTGTCTGGTAGAGACAGGGAGTTCCGACAAGGCGAAAGCCGTTTTGCAGAGGGGCTTGAAAAAGCTGCCCGGAGAGGAAAAGTTGACGCACAATCTCCAGGCCCTGCAGGATGGCAAAAGGATGAAAATGAAAGGTTTTGGAGATATGTGGCTCCAGTTTCATCTGGAGAAGCAGAGCGTCATTATGAAACAGCAGGCGGCAGCCATGGGTGGTATGGGGCGCCGTAAGGTAATCCGGAAGTAAATTCGTGAAATTAAGCGGGGGCCAAATGGCCCCCTTATTTTTGCATGCGCGGCGCAGGGGGAGTACTCCTCATGCCACAATTTGTTTTAGCAGTGTGACCCTGCTACGGCGCCGATTTTTATTATTGTTTGATGAGTACCCTGATGCCCCTGTCGGGTGGGTCGAGTTGATAATATCGCTTCAGTGATGTAATGTTCCATTCATCGAGGACTTCCCCCTCCCCAAGGAGCAGAAGTCCCGTGCCACTCCGCACAGCATGCGTCACCTGCATGCCTCGCCGCAGCTCTCCCGGATACAACTCTTCTTCGACCATGCCATCCACTTTTGAAAATTCACGGTATTTTTCTTTTACAACAGAGGCAACGTGCGGGAACAGCGTGGGGTCGAGCCTGGTTCCGAGCAGGGAAGAAATTTCCTGCAGAGTTACTTCGATGGCGTTGTTCCCCTGGATCCCGAAAAATGTCCTGTCGGCAGCATCGGCCATGGCAATAATCCTTGCTCCGAGAGGAATATCTTTCCCTGACAGCTGATCAGGAAAGCCACTGCCGTCAAAGTTTTCGTGATGATGCCTGATGAGGATTCCCGCGGGGCGCAAGTCTTCCACCGCATCAATTGCTGCCTGTCCTCGTACCGGGTGGAGACGGTATTCCTGGATTTCATGGGGGCGAAAGGCATCCATGTCGCCTTGCAACAGATTGTCTGACATGCCTATTTTGCCGATATCATGGAGAAGTGCAGCGACCCGCAACTGTTCTAAATCCGCCGACTCGGAACCGCATTTTTTTGCGACCTGCACTGCTACCTCTGCCACATTCCTGCAATGATTACGTGACTGCCGGTCGCGAAGCTCCATAAGGCCTGAAAAGGCCAGCAGGCTCCCTTCGTAATTCTGTTTCAGCTTATCGTTAAGCAGGTGCAGTTCACTGATTTTGGTGCGAATTGCCGATGTCTGTTCCAGAACCCGAGACTTCAGGTTTGTATTCCATTCCTGTAGTTCTTTGTTCTGTTTTTGCACGATCTCCGTGAGAGACCTGTTTTCAAGGATTACCTGGTAGAAGCCGGCCGCTTCTTTGATGGTGCGGATCAGGCCTTCGTCGTTCCATGGCTTGCTGATATAGCGATAACAGCCGCCCTTGTTAATGGCATCGATAGTTGCCGAAATGTCCGCATATCCGGTCAACATGATGCGTGGGATGTCCGGTGCGATTTCTCTGACCTGCTGAAGAAAAGCCGTGCCGCAGAGCCCGGGCATTCTTTGGTCGGAAACGATGACACTGATTCCTTCTGTTGAGCGGAGGATTTCAAGTCCCTGTTCGCCTGATGTCGCAATCAGGACGTCCATGTCCTCATTTGCAAGCAGACGGCGAAGAGCTTTCAGGATATTCTCTTCGTCGTCAACACATAAAACCTGGATCGTATCTGTCATGGTTTCCTCAAACTATCGGTAGCCGCACAGTGAATGTTGTTCCGGTTCCCGGTATGCTTTCCACGAATATCTCGCCCTTGTGTTTTTTGATAATGTCGTAGGTGATACTGAGCCCGAGACCGGTTCCCTTACCAACTTCCTTTGTGGTGAAAAATGGCTCGAAAATTCTGTTCAGGACCTCTTCAGGGATGCCACAACCGGTATCTCCTACAGATGCGAAGACCGAGTCGTCCTCCTGCCATGTTCGTACCCGGATTTCTCCCTGACTACCAAGCGCCTGAGAGGCATTGACCAGCAGATTCATGAAGACCTGATTGATTTGCTGCGGAAAACAACGGATCGGGGGAAGGGTGCCAAGGTCTCGGACGACGTTTGCCTTGTACTTTATTTCGTTCCAGACGATCTTGAGGGTGCTTTCCAGGCACTCGTTGATGTCAGCGGCCTTGCATTCGGACTCGTCCACGCGGGAGAAGCTCTTGAGATTTTGGACAATTGATTGAACCCGCTCGGCGCCGTCCAGTGATTCTTCAATCAGTTCCCTGCCGTCAGTGAAGACGTAGTCAATTTTTAAAGTCTTTCGGTGGTCGAGGAAGCTTTGTCGATACTTTTCGTCAGGGAAGGTCTCCATGGATTCATTAATAAAGGAAATGTGTTTGTCCAGACGCTCCAGGTATTTTCGCATGGTTCCCAGGTTGCTGGAGATGAATCCGATCGGATTGTTGATTTCATGGGCTACTCCGGCAGCCAATTGGCCGATAGAAGCCATTTTTTCCTGCTGAACGATCCTGGCCTGAGTGGCTTTAAGCTCTCCGTAGGCTCTTTCCAGTTCGTCACTTACCGCCTTCCGCTTGGTTACATCGTGGAGTGTCATCACGAATCCTGATATTTCGTTCTGGTCATGATCGGAAAACGGGTAGAAGGTGCTGTAAAAGCATCGACCGCTTGCTTCGTGTGTGATTTCACAGCTTGTCGGCAGTTCGGCAGGGATGTTGAGGCCATGACTGGTGAGGAAATCTTTCCAGTGAGATCCGATCATTTCCTGAAATTGCAGAGAGGTGAATGCCTGCAATGCCTTGTTGCAGCGTCTGATCTTGCCGTCGGCACTGACGAGGATGACAATATCCCCGATGCAGTCCATGGTTCGTTCCCATTCCCTTTGGGAGGCGGTAACCTGGTTAAATAGAGAAGACAGTTCTTCGTGATTCCGCATCAGTTCGGCACGGCTTTTCTGTAGCTCCCGTTCGGCTTCTTTGCGGCGCGTTATATCCTCCAACTCCACAAGGTAGTGGGTCGTTACGTCGTCAGCATCCGTGATGGAAGAGATCGTGGCAAGCTCCCAGTATGGCGTGCCATTATTGCTGTGGCTGAGCCGTTCTCCGCTCCAGGCACCGTTGGCCCGGATCGTATCCCAGGCATCGCCGAAAATGTCAGGTGTGTTGTCGGTTCTGCGGGTTGGGTCGGCATTAGTACCGATTAGTTCTTCCAGCCTGAACCCCGTCATCTTTGAGAAACTTGCATTCGCGTACTCAATGCACCCCTGTGTATCAGTGATGAGGATGGCGCTGGTACTCTGTTCCACGGCTCGCGATAGCTTTCGCAGTACCTCTTCCGTTTCGAAACGCTCAGTCTTATCAAAACAGTAGCCGATATGGCCGTCATAAAAGCCATTTTCGTCAAAAAATGGCCTTCCAAAGGTCTGAATGCGACGATATTCCCCGTTTAGGTTGCGCAATCTGAATTCACTTTCGAAAGATATTTCTGCACTGTGCGCAAGGCGCAGGTCTTCAAGGAATGGGTCTTTGTCTTCATGATGGATCTGTTCGGTCCAACATGCTGCAAAATCATGGACAAAGGAGGCCCCGACAAATTCCAGCCACTGTTGGTTGAAGTAATCGAAATTACCCTTTGAGTTCGTGCGCCAGACCAGTGCGGGAGAGGTTTCGAAAAGACGGAGGTAGAAGTCTCGAGATTTTTCAAGTGCCTCCAGAGCCAGATTCTTCTCGTCTAGAATTCGTTTTTTTTCCAGAGCGGCAGCGATTGCCGGTGTGAGTCGCGTGAGCCGGTCCTTGAGAATGTAATCCCACGCCCCAGCCTTCATGCAGTCTACGGCAGTTTCCTCATTGTTGGCACCGGTAATTATGAGGAACGGCGTCAACGGTGCATGTTTACGTGCCAAAGCAAGTGCCTCCAAGCCGTTGAAGGAGGGTAGGTAAAAGTCACAAAGAATAATATCGGGACAGCTTTCCGTTAACGAAAACAGAAAATCTGCCTTTGTGTCAACACGATGAAATCGGCAGGACATGCAGGACTTACCGATTTCGTGTTCTACGAGTGCAGCGTCGGAGGGTAGGTCTTCCACTAAGAGGATGGAAAGCTTTTTTTGCATTATTTTCTCTCTAATCACAATTTGTTGCAGATGCAGAGGTAATGGTGGCTTTTCCTTCATGCACAGAACATTGAGCTTATCAACATAAAAGGATATTTATATTACTTTGTGCATTGCTAAAATCACTAATTTGATTAAGATTTATTGAAATGGATTTATTTGCGGGCAGTGAATGTATTTCGCCTGACCCACCAACTCCTTCGTTGTAAAGCCAACGTACGCTATTATGTATACTTTATCGACATACTTGCAGGAAATCTTTAATCGACCAAACCGAAATTAACGTTACGGTCCAAATCATTTAGAAATATAGAAAGAACATGACAATGAAATCCAGCAATACTGCCCATATCTACCCTTTGCCCTTACTTTTAATATGGCTTGTGTCACAGAATAGATACATGACTTGTTGGAACATGAATTGTAAAGGAGTTGATTTTTGGAAAAATTGCGCATTCTAATAAATGAGGACATGCCTTCCGATGCGGAACTCCTTGAATATGAAATCCGTAAAGGAGACATCGCCTTCATAGCAATCCGTGTGGATTCTCGTGAAGCTTTTGGTGAGGCTTTGGATGATTTTGGTCCTGACCTCATAATTTCTGATTTCAACCTTCCGAGTTTCAATGGGATGCAGGCGCTTGCCCTGGCACGCGAGCACTCACCTTTTGTCCCTTTGATAATCGTTACCGGTGCCTTGAATGAAGAGATTGCTGTTGAATGCATGAAAGCCGGAGCTGACGATTATGTGCTGAAGGACAACCTTCGGCGGCTTGTCCCGGCAATCGGCGTTGTTATGGCAAACAGTAAGGCTAGGAGAGAGCAGGTGCTTGCCGAGGAGCAATCAGCAGCTTCGGAGCGAAAGATGCGGGCCGTTTTCGAGCACGCCCATGATGCAATTTGCATCCTGCACGAAGGTGCCTTTATTGATTGTAATCCAATGGCAGAGAAGTTGTTCGATGTGACACGGAGCAAGCTGTTGCAATGTTCGCTTTCCGATTTCTATCCGCTCGAGCAGACCAATGAACAGATGTCGCAGGGATTCGCTACGAAGAGGTTTCAGAAAGCGCTTGCGGGTGATCCTCAAAACTTTGAATGGCGCTTTCAGAGGTTGGACGGAACCATGTTCGATGTGGATGTCGGTTTGAGCCCGATCGAACTTGATGGAAGGCTCCATTTAATGGCTATTTTGCGCGATATTACCGAAAAGAAACGTATTGAATTGGAATTGCGTGAAAGCGAAAAGAAATACAAGGATCTTTCCCAGGAGTTCAATACCCTGCTGGATGCGATCCCGGACCCTATCCTTCTGCAGTCGCCCGATCTTGAGATCGTTTGGGCGAACAGATCTGCGACGGCGCATTTTAAAGAACAGACGTATAATCGGGAAGAGAGGCACTGTTTCAAGCTGCTTCACCAGATATCATCGCCACATGAGGGCTGCCCGGTGCTGGAATCGTTTAACACCGGCATGCCGGCAAAGGGGATAATTCCCATGACCGATCGTGTTTGGGAAATCCGTGCGGTGCCGGTCAAAAACGAAGCCGGTATGGTCGTGAATGTTATCGAGATCGGCCGCGATATTACCGACATGAAAAAGCTTGAACAGCAGCTGATCCACGCCCAGAAGATGGAGGCAGTTGGCCAACTTTCCGGAGGTATCGCTCACGATTTCAATAATATCGTTACGGCAATTATCGGTTATGGCAACCTTATCCTGATGAAGCTTAGTGAAGATGACCCCGCACGCCATTTTGTCGAGCAGATTCTGGTCACTGCGGACCGAGCAGCTGAACTTACCCAGGGTCTGCTTGCCTTCAGCCGAAAGAGAGTTCTCAATATGAAGCCGATCAAACTCAACGATCTTATTACCGGCTTCAGAAGCTTCCTGGAGAGGATCATCGGAGAACAGATAGATGTCAATGCAGTTCTTCAAGAAGAGCCGATATTTGTCTATGCAGACAGTTCTCAGATTGAGCAGGTTTTGATGAATCTTGCCACCAATGCTCGTGATGCCATGCCGGACGGTGGGACAATTTCCATAAAGGTGGAAAGGAGCGAATTGGATGATACTTTCATCAAATCTCATGGATACGGTGAGCCGGGGGACTACGCCAATATCATAGTATCCGATACCGGTGTGGGGATGGATGAAGACACCGTGAAAAAAATCTTCGAGCCTTTTTTTACCACCAAAGAGGCCGGTAGGGGGACCGGTCTTGGCCTTTCAATTGCTTACGGTATTGTCAAGGAACATAACGGCTATATTATCGCCTACAGTAAACCCGGAACCGGTACAACCTTTAGGATTTACCTGCCGATAATAGAAAGAGTTGAGTCGCGTCCTGAAGTGCCTCACTATCGTGAACCCCGGGGCGGTCAGGAGACTATTCTGATCGCCGAGGATGATGTCCCGGTACGGGAGATTACCGCGAAACTCCTCAGCGGTTATGGCTATAAGGTTATTGAAGCTGGAGATGGCGAAGCTGCCATACAGAAATTTACTGAAGTAGAGGACCGCATTCAGCTCCTGATACTTGATGTCCTCATGCCCAACAAGGGCGGACGGGAGGTGGCGGAGGCCATTGGTCAATTGTCACCGGAGGTAAAAGTGCTGTTTAATAGTGGTTATCCGCTCGATTTGCTGGTGAATAAAAACATTCTTCCGGACGATGTCAATTTTTTCACGAAGCCGATCGCGCCGAGAGAATTGCTGCGCAAGGTCAGGGAAGTTCTTGACCAATAGCAAACGGGTTGTGACATGAAAAAGCCGCACTGTGCACCAAGTGCGGCTTTTTCATTGCTGAGGGTTTTTAACGGGTGTGTTTTCAGGTAAGGGGGCCTGTACTGCCTGAAGAGTGTTGCGAATAATCTGTGCGGACAGTTTAGCCATGCCGACACTCATGGCACGGGCCAGCCCTGTCGCCGTCTTTTCCATGATAGGTACCTTTGCCTGATATTTCTTCTGAAAGAGCAGCCTGTTCGATACTCCTGCTCGAGAAAAATCAAAGAGGGTCACCGAAAGTGTTATGACGGCTGTTCGTGACTGGTCCGCATCGACCTCCAGGAATTCATCAACGCTTCCTTCCATGACGTAACGGGCATCTTCAAGGTCGCGGAAGGAAAATGCCGCCCTGAAAAGCCCGGCATTGCGTATGTCGCGCAGCAGGTAGTCGCTTACCATATCTCCCGGATTAACCATCCAGCGGTTGCTGGCATAGGAGTCAAGCTGGTAAGGCTCGGGCCGGAAAACCATGTCTTGGGAATTGAAATCCCTGGCAACGGAAAAACGTTCAATTTTTATGGTTTGATCGGTCTTTGCTATCCCTGAAAAGTCGGGAGACGGATACTCAAAGGTGTATTTCCCAATAATGCTGGATGGATTGCCTCTCTTTATGCATCCGGCACTGAGAATTATCGCAATGATGAGAAAGGCTGCTACAGTGAGATGGATAGAGAACGTAATCACTTTCATCCGATTTTCCGTACACTGGTTTCCGGACATGGTTTCTCCTCGTCGTGCTGTTTACTGCCGCCGTACAGCGGGCGGAGAGCTGAAGATCAGGTCGGACGGTGTAGTGTTGAGCCTGTCGAGAAGCGTTTGCAGGGTTTCTGAAAACTGCTGAAGATTCTCACTGGTGTTCCTGAGTTCCGTCGTGATAGCGCGGCTTCTTCGGTCGATTCCTTCCACAAGCGGCGGTTTGACAAAGGAAAAGGTGGGTGGTGTCATTCACCCAGGTACAAACAGCGGTACAAGTACATGTGTCGGGGTCCGGATCTTCGTCTACTTGAGGTATTTATCTACCGCCCTGTTATGCTCTTCCAAGCTTGCCGAGAAATGGTGTGTACCGTCTTTTCGTGCAACAAAGTACAGGTACGGTGTCTGTGCAGGGAAAAGAACCGCCTTAATGGAGTCTTCACCCGGGTTGCCGATGGGGCCGGGAGGGAGACCCTGGATATCGTACGTGTTATAGGGGGTTTTGCGCTGTATGTCCTGTTTCGAAATTTTGCCGGCAAAGGCGCGGATGCCGTAGACGGAGGTGGGATCGCTTTGAAGCGGCATTTTCTTGTGCAGTCGATTGAAAAAAACCGAGGCGATGAGAGGGCGTTCCGCAGGGATGACAGCCTCCTTTTCAATCATGGAAGCAAGTGTCAAGACTTCCCGATCATCCAAACCGAGAAGTTTCGCTCGACTAGCATATTTGGGGCCATACACGGAGCGAAACTGTGTTACCATCTCTTTGATCAGGCTTGTCGCATTAACGCCAGGCATGATCGTATATGTACGAGGGAAGAGATACCCCTCAACACTTTTGGCCGGGATGTGCAATTCATTGAGAAGCGTGCGATTGAAACACTGCTTGAGGAAGCTTTCTTTGGAAAGAATCTTCCGATTATCGAGCAGTTCGGCAATCTGATAGATAGAGTAACCCTCAGGGACGGCAAATCGAACCTCGTAGACGTCGCCGTTGATGAGCTTGGAAAGTATTTCCTGTGGCGGCATGCCGTCGCTGAAACGGTACGTACCTGCCTGAACTTTTTCGTCGGCATTTTTAATTCTGGCGTAGAGCGAAAAGAACGTAGCATTGCCTATAATATGTGATTGTTCGAGCTCTTTGGATATTTTTTTCATGGTGTAGCCGGATGAAAAATCGAAAATCTTCACGACCCGACCGCTTCCAAAGGGTGTGGCAAGGAAATGCAGAAAAAAAGTGAGTGATAATGCCAGAAAAGCCAGTAGTGTCAGGAGTAAGACTACCCATGATTTTACTTTTATCGTATACTTGGATAACCTCAAGGTTATATGTGAAAAACGCTTCTTGAATTCTCGTGGCATGGGGATGTATTGTTAGTGTATCTTGTCATCCATGTCAAGCGGGAACACCGTTGCTTGACAAGGTATGTCTTTGTTGTTACAAAAACTTCGAAAGAAAAATTTTGTTGCCATGATCATAAGGATCAGAGGAGATTTCCGTGGAACTGAACACACTGGATGACATTCTGGAATTTGCGCTGGAAAGGGAGGACGCTTCCTACCGGTTGTATCTCAATGCTGCAAAAATATCTACCAATACTTCGGCACGGAAAATTTTCGAAGAATTGGCAGCGCAGGAGAAGGGGCACAAAAGATTACTCCTTAACCTGGATAAAGAAAAAATTTCCAACTATACCTTTCACAAAGTTCCCAACCTTGGTATCAGTGAATACCTGGTTGATATTTCCTATAACGATTCGATGACCTATCAGGAAATTCTTATCTACGCCATGAAAAATGAGGAGAAAGCGGCGCGCTTTTATCTCGAGGCGGAAAAGATGACGGATGACCCTGAATTAAAGAGGCTTTTACAGATGTTGGCCAACGAGGAGCAGAAGCATAAGTTTCGACTCGAGTCGCTCTATGAGGAAAAGGTGCTGACGGAAATGTAAATCTGTTTCACGTGAATTGATAGAGTAAGGGCCTTGGACAGGCCCTTTTTTTATGCTTTGAACTTGTTTTCTGTCCCGTTTCTGAGACGCTTGATGTTTTCGTGATGCTTCAGTAGTACCGTTACCGAGATCACAATAGACATGGCAACGAATATCGGGTTTCGATAGATGAGGGTGATGAGCAAAGGCATGACCGCTGCTGCTGTCAGGGATGCAAGAGAGACATATCTCCACGAGACCAGGACAGTGATGAAGACGCACAATGCTCCCAACACCGCAAGCGGGGATGTGGCGAGGAAAACACCCAATGCGGTTGCAACGCCTTTTCCTCCTTTGAAACGGAGGAATACGGGAAAGATGTGACCGAGAAAAGCTGCAAGACCAATCAGGGCCACCCACTCAGCAGGGAGATGCAGGGATTTTGCTGCCAGGACCGGGAGCAGACCCTTGAGACAGTCTCCAATAAGAGTCAGGATGCCGACTTTTCGTCCCATGGTCCGGTACACATTGGTAGCACCGATATTGCCGCTGCCTTGGGTGCGGATATCCACGCCCCCGAAAGCTTTCGCCAGAAGGAGGCCGGTGGGGATGGATCCGATACAATAGGAACAAAGAAGTAAAATGCTGTTGGTTACCATGAGTAGTGCTCCAATAGGAATAATAGTGCTTAGCAGGTTGTTGAAAAACCACTGCGGGGCTGGCCTGCTGTGTTGCCGCTCGCACTGCGCATTCCAGCCTTCTCGCGACGTTTTTTCAGCAAACTGTTCCGTGTGTATGCGTAGCTACATGGGGAGGAATTAAACCGTCTTTTCGGGAGGTCCCACATCCTGATATGGAAAAAATCTTACAAGGAAAAAAACTTTCGCTCCTTTTGTTCCGTAAACAGAATGAGGGCGCCGGACAGAAAGAGAACGTCCCGTATTATGGCAATCCAGGCAGAGGTTTTTTCGCCGCCCTGGCGGAAACAGCCACAGTCGATGTCAAGCCCGCGCACGATTGTGGACGCCAGCAATGCGATAAAAAGAATATTCATGGCTGCCGTGATCCCGGCTGCTGCCCGGATTCGATAGCCGATGACGAGAAGTATTCCACAGGTCAGTTCTACCCATGGAATTGTAGCCGCAACCAGGTAGTTGAAAAAATACGGGAGCAGCTTATAGGCCGCGACAGAGCCGGCAAAAGCAACCGGATCACGAATTTTCAGAACTCCGGCATAGACAAAGACAAGGCCGAGAGCGATACGAAGAGTCAGAAGGAAATAGTGTTTAGCTTTTTTTCTCGTCCTCATTGGATTGCTCCTGAGATGGGGTAGCCGGCATCTTTCCATTCGGGATAGCCACCTTCGAAGATAAGGACCTGGCGGTAGCCGCTCTGGAGCAATTTTTCCCCAAGATTCTTGCTGTCGTGACAGCCGTACCCGCCGCAATAAAGTACCAAGGTTGTCCCGGCGGGCACTTTATTCTTGAAATCTGCAAGGGAGGAATCGATTTCGGCGAGTGGCAGGGAAGTTGCCCCTTGAATGTGGCCCAAAGCAAAAACCGAGGATTCCCGTGCATCGACAAACAGGGCCTCTTTTTTGTCAAACAACTCCTTAACCTGAGCAAGCCCTGCGGGGATGAGTATGGCAGACGGAGTCGCAGAGGTTGCCGGAGTTTGAGTTGCGCCGGGAATTCTCCCGGCAGAGACATCCCTGAGCAATCGATAGTTACAGGCGATCCCTATCGCTACGGCAAGAAGAACGATAATGGCCATTTCGGTAAGAAGTTTTTTATTGGAATTTTTCATGGGGTATCCGCTTGTATCGCGACAAAACCTGTCGTGGGAAATCAGGGCTCAGTCATTACGCATTTTTTGTCATCTTTGTTGCAATAACGGACTACATTAACGGTTTCCGTGGTGATCAAACCACCACTCATCATCTCATCAATTGTCGGCATTGCCTTGTCAAGCTTTTCCTGGCTTGCAACAACTTCTATAATCAAGGGGAGGTCGGAAGAAAGACGAAGAATTTTGTCTGTGTGATAGTGACTGTGGGCACCGAAACCGGCAATCCCGCGCAGTACGGTTGCGCCGGCAAAGCCTTCTTTGATAAAAAAATCGATCAACGCTTCATATAACGGTTTTCGACCGTATTTGTCGCCCTCACCGATAAAAATTCGCATGAGGACTTTTTCTCCGAAAAATTTGGGCATGATTCCCTCCCTATAAATGACGTGCGGCGGCGATGCCAACCCAGGTGAAAAGCAGGCAGACCAGAACACTCACAATAACATTGGCTGATGCGCTAACATAATTTCCCTCCTCCAGCAAACGAAATGTTTCGTAACTGAAGGTCGAGAAGGTGGTAAGACCGCCCATAAATCCAACCGTCATGCCGATGCGGAGCGTCGGGGGGAGCAAGGCGCTTCTGAGACCGAATTCCATCAGAAACCCGAGAATAAAGGCTCCCAGAATATTTACGACAAAGGTGCCGTAGGGAAAGCCACGTCCCAGAAGGGCGTAAATCCAACCGGAGATGAAGTAGCGGGACAAACAACCCAGGCCGCCGCAGACTGTCACTGCAAATGCAATTTCCATTGGTCCTCACTGATAGATCCGAGCGATGTTTTCTGTGTCCAGACAGAGAGACATTCGGTGCCGAGAGAAGTGCGTGGTGCTATGGTCCTCCTGGAAGGTGTCTCTCAATTTTTCACAAACTAGCGTGAAAAATGCGTAATGTCAAGGGATTGGAGGATGTGGTCTCAGGACAATTTTCTTCAGCTTGAAGACGCGATGTTTGACACGTATGCCGTTCAAGGTGGACTTCATTTATAATGGTACATGTCTTGCCATCCTAAGCTTCTCGCTGGTAACGTCGATCGTTAAGGATGTAAGCGCCTGTCTTGAATATTTGCTGGATTACGAACTGTCTGCTTTGTTATGCAACTCAGAAGTATGGAAAGAATTATATGATTTTGGAGGGGAATGAATCAGCATGCTGAAGAGCTAATTGCCAGTCTCGGTCTCGAAAAGCATCCCGAGGGTGGATATTATCCGTGAAACTTATCGTTCAGAGGAGTTGATAGCGGCTGAAAACCTGCCGGAACGCTTTGCAGAAGGCGCGCGCTCTTTTTCAACGGCAATTTTATTTCTGCTTGCCGATGATGATTTCTCTGCCTTGCACAGGATACAGTCGGACGAGCTCTGGCATTTCTATGAGGGGGATACGCTCCTGATACACGAACTTGATCACTCGGGTCGCTATACTCGACACCGTTTGGGTGGGAAAAGTGGTGAGCTGGGTTGCTTTCAGATCGTGGTCAAAGCGGGGAGCTGGTTTGGAGCAACACTCGAAAAGCCGGAGACTTTCGCACTGGTAGGTTGTACCGTTTCTCCCGGGTTTGACTTCAGGGACTTTGAAATGGCCGACAGGGGAGAACTGCTCGAACTGTTTCCTGAAAATGGGGAGTTGATTGAAAAGCTTGCCCGCTGAAAATTTTGAGGTGAGTTGAGAGATGAAGTTTTTTTGAGTGGTGAAGAAAGGCCCCTCTTGCCTGACGGCAGAGGGGCTTTTCTTGTGTTGCAGATGCTGCGATTTGTTATTTAGAAACGAACCCCAATACCGGTGCCGAGGATGAAGGGGTTGAGGTTGAGTTTGTGTTTCGATGCCAGCAATATGTCATATCAGGTCTGCAGTCATAGTACATGGCATCAATGTTCCAGTACACGCTGTCAGTGATCCGTACATCTGCGCCAACTTTTGCTGCCCAGCCGATAGTCGTGTTCATTTTGAAAGGTGTACGTTTGCACCGTCAACGGTGAGTTTTTCATCAAAAGGCATGACAACGTTCATGCCGAAACCAACATAAGGGCTGATTTTTGCGGTTGGGATCGGGTGGTATTTAACATAGAGTGACGGCGGAAGCAGCCAGACTGATCCATTATTGACACCACCGTTGCTTGAACATGATGTCATGCTTGGACAGGGCAAGTACCAATTCGGTTGAGAAATTCTGGGTAATAAAGTATTCCAGGTCGAGCTCAGGGGTAACGGCATCATCTACCATCAATCCGAGGCCAAGACCATGAGAGCGCGTTGTCGATTTTTTCATCCGGCATGATGTAAATGCCACGGATTCTCACGCCATACTTTTTGAAAGTTTTAGTTTGTGGCAAGCAGGCCGGGTCGGCTGCAAAAGAAATGGAAGCAAAGGACAGAAGCAGGGCTACAACAAGCAAAGTTGCGAAAGATTTTGCGCTAGACATTTTTTTCACGTTCAACTCCTTTAATCATGATTGCATTAGAATTAGATGTTTGTACAGCAACGAAACAAAAAAGCGTAAGTGCCACCTCCTTTATCAAGAGTAGTAAGCGCAATAGGAAACCTTCTTCGGTTAGCTAATCCAGAGGCGCGGCAGTAGTCTATTTTATTTTCGATAAAACACATTGCCGGCAATCATTGTTGCCGGGGTGTTTTTTGTCCTAATTGGTAGTCGTTGGGTGATGTGTTGTCCTGACACACCGCCGGATAAATTAATTCCTAATAAAAAATAAGTCAATAGGTTTTGTTGAAAAAAGTTTTTTCTGGCAGCGCAAAAATTGTTGAAAATAATTAAAGGAAGGATTTATAAGCACTTTTCAGGGCAGTTACACGAGATATTTTTGAGTCGAGGAATCTCGGTCGTCAAGGTGCCAGGAGGAGGGATCAGGCGGTTGAAATAGTCGATAGAGTGGAAGAGGCGGGAATCTGTTGGCGGTTCTTTGGAACTGGAGAGGCCAATATGAAAAAGGTAGCGGATACCAAACATGGCTGCTGTTGACAGGTTCGTTTCACTGTCTTCTCCGAGCAGAGTTCTGTTCGGGATGAAGGGGATTTTCAGCTGCAGCTTTCCCCAAAATGCCGGATCCTCTTTTGGCAGTCCCAGTTCATGGGCGGAAATAATACCGTCGAAATAGGGACCGAGGCGTGTGGAACGCATTTTCAGCGCCAGGGTCTTGCAGTGTGCATTTGTAACAAGATGTATGTCCTTATTCTGATGACGCAGAAATAGCAGGAATTCAACTACATAAGGATGGACCGCAATCAGGTGGTCAACTTCCCTTTTCAAGAGGGGAATGTCCAGACCAAGGTGTTCTGACCAGTAGTCCAGATCAGTCCAGTTGAGGGTATTCTCCTGTGATTTAAAAAGACGGTAGAGGTGTTCCTTTGCCTCGGTAAGGGGTGCCCCGTATTTTTCCGCAAAGGTTTTTGGTACATGTTCGAGCCAGAAATGGTCATCGAAATGACGGTCCAGCAGGGTGCCGTCCATGTCGAGAAGTACGGTGTCGATGTCGTTCCAGTCCAGTTTCATGGAGCCTTGTGATCTTTCGACATGGTGGATTTCCCGGTTGTGTCTCGTCGAGCGGAAATTCTCTGCATCGTCACAGGGCCAGCCCTTCAATGAACTTTCTGACTTCCGCCAGTTCGGCATCGAGTACTTCGCAGCGGGAAGGGAGCTTCTCGATACCTGCAAGGGAAGTCGGTCTCTCGGGGGAAAGTCCGGTAGCGGTGATAACCGCATCTTCGAACTTGGCCGGGTGTGCCGTTGCCAGGCAGATCAGTGGTAGGTCGCAGCCACGGTGATCCTGGGCAGCTTTGACACCGACGGCGGTATGGGGGTCGAGCAGATAACCGGTCTCTTGATAAAAGGACGCGATGGTGTCAAGGGTTTCCTGGCGGTCAACCGACTGAGACAGGAAGTCTGATGCTACGGTCTTCCGTTCTTCCGGAGTGAAGTTCAATCGCCCGGTTTTTGTGAATTCCTCGATTGCCTCACAGACCCTGCGGGGGTCTTCATTGTAAAGGAAATAGAGATATCTCTCAAAATTTGATGCGACCTGGATATCCATGGAGGGTGACAGGGTCGGCACTACGGTTCCGAGCGAATAGTCACCATGCAGAATGAAACGTGTGAGGATGTTGTTTTCGTTGGTGGCCAGCAGCAATTGGCTGATGGGCAAGCCCATGCGTTTTGCCACGTAGCCGGCAAAGATGTCGCCGAAGTTGCCGGTGGGCACCGAGAAGACTACCTGCTGATCAAGTGTCTCGCAGACCTTGAAATAGGCATGGAAATAATACACAACCTGTGCCAGGACCCGAGCCCAGTTGATGGAGTTCACTGCTCCGAGAGCATGCTTCTCCTTGAATGACAGGTCATTAAAGAGCGCCTTGACCATATTCTGGCAGTCGTCGAAGGTGCCTTTAACGGCGATGTTATGAACATTCTCGTCAAGCACCGTGGTCATCTGGAGGGCCTGAACCGGTGAAGTTTTGCCGTGGGGATGGAGGATGAATATGGCGATATTTTCCTTGCCGCGCACACCATAGATGGCCGCACTTCCGGTGTCTCCGGAAGTGGCGCCGACAATGTTCATTTTCTGTCCACTTTCCTTCAGCAGGTACTCAAAAAGGTTGCCGAGGAGTTGCAGTGCCACGTCCTTGAAGGCCAGGGTCGGTCCGTGGAACAGTTCGACGATGTTGACGCCATTCCTGCTCACGACCGGCGTGATATCCGGGTGATCAAAGCTGTCGTAGGAGCGATCAATGAGTGTTTTCAGATCGGCGGGAGGGATATCATCACAGAACAGGGAAATAACCCGGAAGGCGAGGTCGCGGTAGGGAAGCCCTCGCCATTCTTCCAATTGCCGGGAATCGAGGGATGGTATTTTTTCGGGAAGAATAAGTCCCCCATCCGTGGAGAGTCCCATCATGACCGCCTCTGTAAAGGCAATAGGTTCAATGCCGCCTCTGGTGCTGATATATTTCATCGTCTTTCCTCATTCCCTTTCTCGTGGAAGCTTGTAACGGTGCAAGTCTAGCAGTAAACAGCGGAAATGTGAAGAGGTTTGCTCCTGTGGTCGGTGTTGCCGACTGTTGTCGGCGGGAGTGAGGTCACCAGTATCCTGAAGGCCCTTGTTTACAAAACACGACCGTATGGAGTATCCTTGGCGAAGAATTACCAAACTGTCGAGGAATTTATGTCATCCCGCATCAAGATACTTCCCGAAAATCTCTCCAATAAAATCGCTGCCGGCGAAGTGGTCGAGCGGCCGGCCTCGGTTATCAAAGAGCTGGTGGAGAACGCCCTCGATGCCGGAGCCGACGAGATTGTCGTAGAGTTCCAGGGTGGCGGCAAGCGCCTGATCAAGGTCAGCGACAACGGTTCCGGGATGTCCCGGGAGGATGCGCTCCTGGCTCTGGAACGCCATGCAACCAGCAAAATATCATCTGATGATGATCTGCTATCCATCTCGACCCTCGGTTTCCGGGGGGAGGCGCTGCCGTCCATCGCCTCAGTGTCGCGTTTCAGCCTCTCTTCGCGGGAAAAGGGGACGATTGAGGGTACGGAGATATACGGTGAAGGTGGCCGGATTAAGGAAGTGAAAGCCTGCGGCATGGCCGAGGGAACGGTACTTGAGATACGTAATCTATTTTTCAACACTCCGGCGCGATTGAAGTTCCTGAAGAGCACGGATACCGAAGCGGGTCATGTGGCGGATCAGGTTACGCGTCTGGCCCTGTCACGACCTGATGTTCGCTTCTCCTGCGTTAGCGATGGAAAAACCCTGTTTCGGGCACTCAATGGCGATATGGCGGAAAGGGTCGCTTCGTTGCTTGGCCGTTCCCTGGCCGCGGACCTTTTTCCGTTACAACGACAGGACAATGGTCTGAGTCTGAGCGGCCTGGCCGGGAAGCCTGAGTGTAGCAGGTCTTCCGGTTCCCATCTTTACACGTTCGTGAACGGCCGTTTTGTTCGCGACAAGGTCTTTCATCATGCGGTTCTTCAGGCCTACCGGCGCTTTCTGGTGCGCGGTCGCTATCCTGTTGCAGTGCTCTTTCTTTCGGTGCCGGCCGGAGATGTTGATGTGAATGTCCATCCAACCAAGCATGAGGTCCGCTTCAGGGACCAGTCCACGGTGCATGACTTCATAGTTTCTGCCTTGGAAAACATGCTGCAATCCACCCCCTGGATCAGGAAAGCTCCAGTTGCGAGCACCCATCACGAAACGTCCCCTGTCTCGCAGAGTCAGGTCAGGGTCGCGTCGGTTCGGGAAGCCTTGAGTCGCTATCGCCCGCAACCGTTGCCGGAAAAAAAACAGGAAACCCTGTTTCGCACGGAAACAGCGCTTGCCGAGAGTGTGGTGGTGCCTGAATCGATCTCACCGGAATCAACGGGCGGTTTTTTTTCTTCTCTGGCAGTACTGGGTCGCTATCTGGATGAGTATATTCTCTGCCAGGATGGTGAAGATCTGTTGATCATCGATCAGCACGCAGCACATGAACGGATTGCATTCGAGCGCCTCAAATACCAATTTTCCGCAGGTGCAGTGGAGTCACAGGGCCTGCTTTTCCCTGAGGTCATGGAGCTTTCACATTCAGAGGCCGCTTTAGTGAAAGAACATGCCGACGTGTTTCGACAACTGGGATTCGACCTTGAGGACTTTGGCGGACAGGCCCGAGTGCTCAAAGGTGTGCCGCGTGTTGCGCTGAACAGTAACCCCGTCCGTGTGTTCAGAGATATTCTCGAAGAGCTTTCGGTTCTGGGCAGAAGTCGTACGGTCAGTGACATTCAAGAGGATATTCTGATGAGGATTGCCTGCCATAGTGTTGTTCGTGGCAGACAAGTCCTAACCGGACAGGAGGTCGCCGCTCTTCTCACTGCCCTGGATTCTGTCGGTTTTGCCAGCAATTGCCCTCATGGCAGGCCGGTTCTACAGAGAATTACTCGCTCGGATATAGAAAAGATGTTCAAAAGGATCTGAGTGATGCCGGGGAAACAAAACATCAAAATCGTCATTGTCCAGGGCCCGACCGCGTCCGGAAAAAGCGAACTGGCTGTTCGACTTGCTGAACGTTTTTCCGGTGAGATTGTAAATGCCGATTCCATGCAAGTGTATCGTGGGATGGATATAGGTACGGCCAAGCCCTCTGCGGATCAGCTTCGGAGGGTTCCACATCATCTGCTGGATATCGTTAATCCTGATGAAACGTTTTCCGCAGCAGATTTCAGTCGGGTGGCGGAAAAAGTAATTCATGACATCGTCCGACGGGGAAAGCATGTTTTTGTCTGTGGGGGGACCGGTTTGTATATCCGTGCCCTGACCAAAGGCCTGATGGACTCTCCTTGCGGTGATGAGGTGCTGCGGAATGAACTGAAGGAACTGGCAAGCCGCGCGGGTGGTGAGGCGCTGCATTTGCGGCTGGCAGAGGTTGATCCCGTATCAGCGGAACGCATTCACCCCAATGATCAGTTTCGCATCATCCGGGCTCTCGAGGTGTTTCAGTTGACCGGGCGACCCATTTCCGTTTTGCGGGAAGAGCACCGTTTCGGTACGTTGCGTTATAATTATTGCAAAATCGGCCTTTCCATGGACAGGGAGTCGTTGTATAGAAATATTGACAACCGTGTCGATTTGATGATACGACAGGGCTTCCTTGAGGAGGTAAAAGCTCTTCTTGCCGCCGGATATCCATCTGGTCTCAAGCCGATGCGTTCCCTCGGCTATCGGCACCTGTGCAACTATCTGGAGGGGGTGATACCTCTGGATGATGCGCTGCAACTCATGAAGAGAGACACGCGCCGTTACGCGAAGCGCCAATTGACCTGGTTCAACCAGGACCCGGAAATTAAATGGATTGAATATCCGGAAAATGTTGCTATTATTGAGCACATTGTACATGATTATTTTGATTAAAAGGAGAGGGGCATGGCGAAAGCACCATTTAATATTCAGGATCAGTACCTGAATCAATCAAGGAAGGAACGAGTTAAGGTTGTCGTTTATCTGATGTCGGGAGAAAAGATGGAAGGATATATCAAGTCATTTGACAACTTCTCCGTACTTCTGGAAATCAAGGGAGATATCCTGATATACAAGCACGCAATCTCTCATATAACATCTGTTGACGGAAGCTTCAAATTGCACCAGTAATAAACGCCTCTCAGGTACCGAAGGGCCCGGTAAAGCATGATCACTCCTTGTTTGGAAGTGATTACTTTCTCGGGTCCTTTTTTGTTTGAGAGTTGCCAACGCATGGTGGTAAGACATTCTTTATTCAGTCGAGGGGCTGGCCGGGCCCTCACAGTTCAACGCGGCAACTCTTTACCCGACTCTCCCAGCCTAACGGACGTTTTGTCATCGGATCAGATAATGCTGGTTTGTTATGACGTTTATACGGTCATTTTGTTACATTGTTCAGGCGTTGACTTGTATCAATAATAACCGCAAAAAATGAAGTGAGCGCAGGCTCGAGTGGTCTTGGCCGCCTCTGGAAAAGGTGTTGTCTCTCTATGGAACCAGGTATCAGGATTGAAAAAGTCGAGCAGGGAAGTATTGCCGCGGAGCTTGAGATAGAGGCCGGAGACAGGTTGCTGGCTATCAATGGTCACCCGATACGGGATATCATTGATTTCGGGTATTACTCAGGAGAGGAGGAGCTTCTCCTGGAAGTTGAAAAAGCGGATGGAGATTCCTGGGAAATTGAACTGATGGTGGAAGAGGGCGAGTCACTCGGCATAGAGTTTGAGGCTCCCAGGCCATTCAGTTGCTCGAATTCCTGCCTTTTCTGTTTTGTAGATCAGTTGCCTAAGGGGCTTCGTCGCTCCTTGTACGTGAAAGATGAGGACTATCGACTTTCATTTCTCTATGGCAATTTCGTCACCTTATCATCTCTTCACCGGGAAGAGGTTAAAAGGATCTGCGAGCAGCGCCTTTCCCCCCTGTATATCTCCGTACATGCTACAGAGCCTGATGTGCGCTCCACGTTGCTGGGTAACCGCGAATGTCCTCCGATTTTGGACCTGCTTACGGAGCTTGCCTCATCCGGAATCAGCATGCATACCCAGGTAGTCTTGTGCCCAGGCCTCAATGATGGCCCCCACCTTGAACGTACCGTTCGTGATCTGGCCGCGCTGTTCCCTCAGGTTGAGTCCCTTGCAATAGTCCCTCTGGGCCTTACTCGGCATCGAGAGTCTCTGGCGATGCTTCAACCGATCGATCATGCGTACGCTTCAGAATTCCTTGCCCTATGGCAGCCCCTGGCTTGTGATCTTGCAAGGAAGCTTGGTAGTCCTTTCCTGTTTTTTGCCGACGAATTTTACCTTAAGGCGGACAAACCTTTTCCCCCTCTTTCAGACTACGCGGACCTTCCACAGATCGAGAATGGCGTCGGGATGATCCCTGTTTTTCTGGATGAAGCGGAAACGGTCCTGAAGAGTGCCGGGCCAATGGGTCAGGGGATTGTTGCAGTGGTATCCGGAGAATCTCCTTACCCGTATCTGGCTGATTTTCTGCACAGACTTACCGAGAAGACCGGAGTAACCTTTCGGCTCGTTCCGATAAAAAACTCTCTCTTTGGTGACAGTGTCACCGTTACCGGTCTGGTCCCGGGACGAGCTGTCCTCGAGACAGGCACGTCGGGTGGTTTTCTGGATGCCGATCTGGTTGTGATTCCAGATGTGATGCTGAAGGACGGGGAGGGGATCTTTATTGACGACCTGACGCTCGCAGAACTTCGTGCCGCCGTGGGAATTCATTTGGAGGTGTGCGAGGCTACGCCTGCAGGCCTCTATGAGACCGTGCAACGATATTTTGCCACCTGATGCAAATTATCTCTTCTTTTTCATTTCCAGATCCAAATCAAGTTTTTTCAGTTTATCCAGATCCTGCCGCAAATCGGTGCTTTCCTTTGTGAGCGAAGCGTTCGAGCTTTTGAGATTTCGTACCGTTTTGTCCAGTTCGGCTTTTTCCTGCAGTGCTGCTTCATAAGCATCAATCAGGCCCTTTAATGCGGTTGCATGAGCGCTCCAGGAACTGGATCTGAATTTGCTCAAGACATAGTCAAGGTCTTTTTCTGCCTTTTCGGTAGCAATTTTCTGTTGACCTGCTTCCAGGTTGAGCAGAGACAAGCGAAAAAGAGCTTCATCGGTAATTCCCGCAACAGCCGGTTTGGTGATGATTTCGGAGAGGGTCTTCTTCGCTTCTTCAATTTTGTTTTTTTTCAGGAGTTTTTTCGCCTGAATCAATTTTTGTTGCTGCTCATGAACATTGGGATCAAAATTCCAGAGTGTTGCGCAACCGCTCAATCCCACAAAAATTGCAAGTAATGCGATACGTCGTATCATCGGGCCCTCTTCCTGCGGTCAATAAAATAATTGCTGCCAGCCTTTCCTTTGGCAAAATCCTTGATTTCTGCGGCTGTTTTGGCAATTTTGACTGCTGAGTCATACTCGCCTTGCTGGCACATGACAACTGCTATCGAGATGGTCATGATAGGGAACCTTCTGATGACACCGTACCTGTCAGGTCCCTCTATGTACCCCTGTTCCAAATCTTCCGGGGTGTAGAATTGCGGCGCCTCGTCCGTGAAGGCATCAATTACTGCCTGGCATACCGCATCGACTTCATCTGCAGAGATAACCATGATGAAGTCATCGCCGCCGATATGGCCGACAAAAGCGTTTTCAGCGGCGTTTCGTTTCAATGCTTCGTAGATTACCTCACCGGTCATTTTGATTAAGTCGCTGCCCCTGATGTATCCGTACCTGTCACTGTACGCCTTGAAATTGTCAAGGTCAGCGTAGCAGACGGCGAATGTTTCGCCTGTTTGAAGCTTTTTGGTGAGTATTCTCTCGATTGCGATGTTTCCGGGAAGCCGGGTAAGGGGGCTCGCATCGAGACTGATCTGTTCAAGAAGCTTCAGTCGCTTGGCCATTCTGGTGAAATCTTCCGCGAGATCGCCGATTTCATCGCCCGGCGGGATGTCCGGATCGAAATCGAAATTGCCCTCGGCAATGGAGTGTGTCGCACGCTTCAGTTTTTTTATGGAAGAGGAAATAGTGTAGAGAAAAAAAGCCATTACGCTCAGGGCGAGAATAAAACCCATGGATGACAAAAGAAGTGTCCACTGTACCGTTGTTTCCCGATTCTTGTCAGCGTTCTCCAGTTTTTCATTCAAGATTACCTGTCGTGACGCGGACAGGGCCTCGATTGAGCTGTTTACGTTTTCGGCGGTGTTTTTCAGGGGGGTGATGTCGTCGGATTTGTTCTGGAAGAGGATTTCGGCTGAGTTGCTGAAGTCGCGGTAGTTGCGGACAATGTCGTCAAGAAGCGGTCCTGAGTCGGATTTGCCCATAGTCCCAATAACCGAATTGAACTCTTTTTGTCTCTGGTCGAATAACTGCTTGAACTCCGGTGACTTCAGTACTGAAAACTTGGCGGCACTGCGTTCCTGTGCCTGAAGCGAGTCGTGGAGAGTTTCCGCTAGTTTGACAAAGGGTAAGTCGTTTCTGGCTATGTCACGGACGATTCCGTTGAGAGACTGAAGTCCGAATACTGAAAAAACCGTTGCTGCCATGGTAAAAAACGCAATGGCGGCATAACTGAGAATCAATTTGTTGATGAGGGAAAGTTTTGATTCAGTCTTGTTTTCTGCCATGTGAAAGCCTTGAGTGCGAAATAAGAAGGTTTGGGATTGCAGAGTTGCCGGGTCCCTGTTACGTACGTAAGGTCGACGTCCGGATCAAATGGACTCCCACCCCTATTCTGCCGTTTGCTATTATACATACGTTATTGACTCTTAGGAAGAGTCAATTTTTTTGTTGGCAGGGTATACCTTTTCGTCATTATCTTTTTCGGGGTCCAGTTGGTTGTCTTCGGCACCTTTCGGCAGAAAGACTTTGAAGAAAATTCTCTGCTAGCCGTCACCCTGAAGCCGGATCCAGGGAACAGAGATAGTGATATTTTGCTCGAAAAAAGGTTTGCTTTTTCGGTGTATTTGCTATAGATTAGCACGTCCTACACTAATTACCCCCTCTCTTAGGTGATTCTGTTTTGTCTGAAAAGAAAACTCTTGAAGAAATACGAAATTCCATTGATGGAATTGACGATCAGATACTCGACCTTCTGAATCGGCGGGCTGAGTTGGTTATTTCCGTCGGTAAGCTGAAAAGGGGCGAAAAAAGAGATTTCTATGTTCCGAGCCGTGAACGTGAAATCCATGAGCGACTTGCCTTCAAAAACAGTGGACCGTTTCCGAATGAGGCAGTGAAAAGTGTCTTTCGTGAGATAATTTCTGCATCATTGGCCCTTGAAGCGCCGATGAAGGTGGCTTTTCTTGGACCGAAGGCGACCTTTACCCATCTGGCCGCTCTCCAGCAGTTCGGGCTTTCCGCAGAGTTGGTTCCCCAGAGATCAATTCCTGCCGTTTTCGAGGATGTTGAAAAAGGCCGCGCCCAATATGGCGTTGTCCCGGTTGAGAACTCCACCGAAGGTATGGTTTCTCATACTCTGGATATGTTCATGGAGAGTGATCTGAAGATCATTGCCGAGGTTCTTCTGGAAGTTTCCCATGACCTCTTGTCGCGTACCGGGCGAATGGCCGATATCAAGAAAGTATACTCCCATCCGCAGGCACTTGCCCAGTGCCGCAATTGGCTCGAAGAGAATCTGCCGAATATCCCGGTGGTGGATGTTGCTTCCACTGCCTTGGCAGCGCAGATAGTCAGTGAAGATTACAATGCTGCGGCCATAGCCAGCGATTCTGCTGCCTCCCTCTATGAGTTGAAGGTTGTGAAGAAGCGCATTGAAGACCAGGTAAACAATTTTACCCGTTTTCTCGTTATCGGTAAACAGGTTGCCGGAAAAAGCGGAAACGATAAGACTTCACTGATGTTCTCGGTCAAAGACGAACCGGGTATTCTTTCCCGGATGCTTGACCCCTTTGCACGCCGGGGTATTAATCTGAGCAAGATCGAATCTCGCCCTCTCAAAAAGAAGGCGTGGGAATATATCTTTTTCCTTGACCTGTCAGGGCACCTGTCTGATCCAGAGGTTGCCGAGGCGATCGAAGAATTACGGCATTGCTGCCAATTTGTAAAAATTCTCGGCTCGTACTCTAGAAACATCTAGATTGGACCGGAAAGGGAAGAGATGTCACTTAGTAAAAGAATGACAATTATCGGCGTTGGCCTTATTGGTGGATCTCTTGCCCGGATACTCCGCCAGCAGGGTGCGGTGGGTGAGGTTGTCGGGGTCGGGCGAACCGAGCCGAATCTTCAGCGTGCGGTTGAGTTGGGAGTGATTGACCGTTACTGCCAAGATCCCTGCCAGGGTGTGCAAGGGGCCGACCTGGTCTTTCTTGCAACGCCTGTCTGTGCCATTGCTTCGGTGTTGGAGAAAATTGCCCCGTACCTTGCACCCGGTTGTGTTGTAACCGATGGTGGCAGTGTCAAGGAAACGGTTGTTTCTGCTTGCGAACCACTCATGCCTGCGGGCACTTATTTTGTTGGTGGTCACCCTATTGCCGGCACGGAAAACTCTGGAGTTGACGCTTCTTTTTCCTCGCTCTTTACTGGAAAGCACTGCATCATCACTCCAACCGCGAATACCGATGAGCTTGCTCTTCGTAAAGTTGTCAGGATGTGGGAACTTGCCGGTTCCGATGTGATCCGGATGGATGCGCACAAGCATGATCGGATCGTGGCAGCTATTTCCCACCTTCCGCACATGGTGGCCTACTCCCTGGTTAATGCTGTGGATGGTTATGATCGCTATGACGAAAGCATTCTCAATTATTCTGCAGGGGGTTTTCGTGATTTTACCCGCATAGCCTCTTCCGATCCTGCCATGTGGCGGGATATATCCCTGATGAACGGACCAGCGATACTGGAGATGATGGATTTCTTTATTGACTATTTCGGTCAGCTCCGTGTCCTTATAGCGAACGGAGATAGTACCGGACTCCAGAAATTTTTTGCCGAATCCAAGAGGAGCAGGGACGCCATTCTCTAGTAGACAGCCATTGTTGAAAATTATCGCAGAGAATTATCAGTTGCGATGCCTTTGCACGCTCACTTTCCTGAGGGATAGTGAGCCGCATGTTCGTTTTATTGACGCCAAGTAAGGTTTTTTAAGCAGTGAAAATTCCAACCCACCGGGGCCAGTTGTGAAACAATATACGGTGAGAAGCGCAAAAAAAGTTGCCGGTATAATCGAGGTGCCTGGTGACAAGTCCATATCCCATCGGGCCGTAATGCTCGGTTCGCTTGCCCGTGGAACGACCGTTGTCAGCGGCTTTTTGCAGGGTGAAGACACCATTGCAACCTTGAACGCCTTTCGATTCATGGGCGTCGAGGCCAATGAAAAAGATGGCAAACTGCACATCCATGGCAGAGGACTTTTTGGCCTGAAGGAACCGGACGATGTTCTGGATTGTGGCAATTCCGGCACTTCCATGCGACTTATGACCGGGATTCTTTCCGGGCAACGCTTTTTTTCCGTTTTATCCGGAGACCGCTATCTTCGCAACAGGCCCATGGGACGGGTGATCGAACCTTTGACGAAAATGGGGGCCTGCATTCAGGGGCGGTGCAGGGGGACCAAGGCACCTCTGGCGATTCAGGGCGGCGAACTGAAAGGGGCTTTCTACCTTTCTCCCGTTGCCAGTGCCCAGGTAAAATCATCCCTGCTTTTGGCTGGTCTTTATGCCAGCGGTACTACCGAGATTAAAGAACCTTCCCTTTCAAGGGATCATACGGAAAGGATGTTTCGCTACTTCGGAGCGGATATCGTCCCGCATGTCGATGGTGCTTCTGTTCGCGGTGGCAGGGAGCTGGAAGGCAGAGAGGTAATGGTTCCCGCGGATATTTCCTCGGCGGCTTTCTTTATTGTGGCCGCGCTTCTGGTTCCTGACTCCGAGCTTCTCATTGTCAACGTTGGGATCAATCCCACCAGGACGGGAATCCTTGATATTCTCCTGAAAATGGGCGCTTCCATCGAGCTGCAGAACAAACGTGAGGTCTCGGGAGAGCCTGTCGCGGACATCCTGGTGCGTTCGTCATCTCTGCGTGGGATCGAAATTGGCGGTGATCTTGTGCCGAGGGCTATTGACGAGTTTCCCGTTCTTTGTGTTGCAGCCGCATCGGCTGAAGGTAAAACTGTCCTGCGCGATGCCCGGGAACTTCGTGTCAAGGAGACAGACCGGATTGCCGCCATGGCTGAAAATCTGACCAAGGCAGGGGTTGAGGTTCTGGAAACTGAAGACGGTATGGAAATTACCGGAACAGACATGTTGCAGGGGTGCCTGGTCGACAGTTTCGGTGATCACCGCATTGCCATGTCGATGCTGATTGCCGGACTGGTGGCAAAAGGGGAAATAACCGTTACCGATACCGATTGCATTTCGACTTCCTTCCCGACCTTTCTGCATCTCCTGGAAAAGGTGTGCCATCTATGAGCGATAAAAAGGGGATGGTCGTTGCAATCGATGGTCCTTCGGGTGCCGGAAAAAGTACGGTGGCACGTCGTCTTGCCGAACGCCTCGGTTACCTCTACATCGACACGGGAGCCATGTTCCGTACCGTAGCTTTATGTGTGCAACGGGCCAAAATCAGTCTTGACGATGATGATGCCGTTGCCGCATTGTGCCGGGATCTGGAAATAACCTTTGTTCGGAACCAAGGCTCGTACCGGGTTCTTGCCAACGGAGAAGATGTCTCGGACGCCATTCGGACCCCTGAAATCAGTCTCCTGACATCCAGAATTTCGACGAAAAAGGTTGTGCGCGAAGTTCTCCTGCATGAACAGAGGCGCATGGGGCGTTCCGGAAATGTCGTGCTTGAGGGCCGTGATATCGGCTCGGTGGTTTTTCCCCATGCGGAGGTGAAGTTTTTTCTTTCAGCATCGCCGGAGGAGCGGGGCAGAAGACGCTTTCTCGAACTGCAGACCAAAGGTGAAGCAGTTACCCTCGAAAAGACGATTGCGGAAGTCATTGCCCGGGATGCTCAGGACGAGCAACGGGAACACGCACCGCTCTGCATGGCTGAAGACGCTCTGGCCATTGATTCGGATGGTGTTTCAATCGAAGAGGTGCTGGGCAGGATGGAGAAGATCGTGCGGCAGAGAGAATCGGAGCGAAAAGCGTTCTCCTGATACTACGAAAGATCATTTTTTGAATAACGGGTATTTGTTATTCTTTGGTATACTGCAGTATTGATTTCCTCTTTAGGAGACGATGGTTTGAAGATAATCCTTGCAAAACAGGCCGGCTTCTGTTTCGGGGTCAAGAGGGCTACCCATATGGCCTTTGAGGCTGCGGCTAAAGGAGGAAAGACTTTTACGCTCGGTCCGATTATTCATTCGCCACAGGTTGTACAGCGTCTTGAGGAAATGGGCGTCAAGGTACTCACCTCTCTTTCCGATCTTGATAGCGGGGCGATCATCATCCGTTCTCATGGTGTTGCCTCTGAAGAGCTTCAGGAGGCCAGTCGCAAGGAACTGGAAATAGTTGACGCCACCTGCCCGTTCGTTAAAAAGGCTCAGGAACATGTAAAAAGTCTTTCCCAGGCGGGTTATGATGTGGTAGTGGTAGGAGATGCTGATCATCCCGAGGTTCAAGGGATTGTTTCGTATGCCAAGGGACCGGTATATGTCGTTGGTTCAGGGGAAGAGGCCGACAGGCTGAAGATTTCCGGAAAGATCTGTATCGTTGCCCAGACTACTCAGTCGTTCGAAAATCTGAAGAATGTTGTCCTCGAATGCCTGGTGAAGGGTAGCGAAATCAGGGTGTTCAACACAATCTGCGATGCAACGGCTGTGCGGCAGGAGGAAGCCAAAGAGCTTGCAAAACATGTGGACTGCATGATAGTTATCGGTGGTTACAACAGTGCCAATACCACACGACTGGCCCAAGTATGTGCAGAGTTGCAACCCAAAACCTACCACATTGAAACAGCACAGCAACTTAACCGGATCTGGTTTGAGGGGGTCGACACTGTCGGAGTAACGGCAGGTGCTTCGACTCCCAAATGGGTTATCGACGAGGTGCTTGAGCAGATCAGATCCATTGATGATAATACTACACATTGAGCATTTTCAAGGGTGTGCTAGGATAAAGCGGAGAAAACATAGAAATTTCAGGGGGTATTACTTTGATGAATGACGAAAAAGATTTGACCAACATCACCAACGAGCCGGACAGGCTGAATAATGATATGGATGATGACTTTAATCAAGGTGGTAAAGAGAGTTTTGAAGAACTATTCCAGGAGAGCTTGCGTCAACCCACCGTTGGTGAGATTGTCGAAGGCGTTGTAGTACAGATTGACCCGGATTACGTCCTGGTCAATATCGGCTACAAGTCGGAAGGGTGCATTCCTCTCAGTGAGTTTACGGATGAAGACGGTCAGCTTACGGTGAAGGTCGGCGACTCCGTGAAAGTCTTTTTCGAGAAAAAAGAAAATATCCGTGGTTACATCGTTCTTTCCCGGAAGAAAGCCGAGCGCGAGCAGGTTTGGGTTCAGATCGAGGAGGCTGTCGAGTCCGGTGCCCTTGTGGAAGGACAGGTTGTTGCCAACGTAAAAGGTGGCCTCACTGTCGATATTGGGGTGCCCGCCTTCCTGCCGGCATCACAGGTTGATGTTCGTCCCATCGGCAACCTCGAAAAGCTTATCGGGCAGTCTTTCCAGTTCAAGGTTGTCAAGGTTAACAAAAAACGAGGTAACGTTGTTCTTTCACGAAGGGCAATCCTGGAAGAAGAGCGCGATAAATTGAAAACAGAGACACTTGCCACTCTTACCGAAGGCCAGATCCGCGATGGTATTGTGAAAAACATCACCGATTATGGTGCTTTTATTGATCTCGGCGGTATTGATGGTCTGCTCCACATCGTGGATATGTCCTGGCGTAAACTTTCTCATCCCTCGGAAATTCTGAAGATCGGTGAGACTGTTTCGGTCAAGGTGTTGAAGTACGATAAGGAAAAAGAAAAAATCTCCCTTGGTATCAAGCAGACGATTCCTGATCCCTGGTTGGAAGTGGAATCCAAATACCACACCGGTGATCGGATTGTCGGTACCGTGGTAAGTCTTGCCGACTATGGCGCATTCGTTTCGCTGGAAGAAGGTGTGGAAGGTCTTGTCCATGTTTCTGAAATGTCCTGGACTAAGCGGATTCGCCATCCTTCCGATATTCTGAAAGTTGGTGACGAAGTGGCAGCGGAAGTTCTGGGCGTTGATGTTCCGAGCAGAAGGATCTCCCTCGGTCTGAAGCAGATTCAGATGAACCCCTGGACGGTGATCGGTGATAAATACCCCGTTGGTACCAAGATTGAAGGACAAATTAAAAACGTGACCGATTTCGGTGTGTTCATTGGTGTTGAGGACGGGATTGACGGCCTGGTGCACGTTTCCGATATGTCCTGGACCAAGAGAATCAAGCATCCCTCCGAGTTGTACAGCAAGGGACAGATTGTGCAGGCTGTAGTCCTGAATATCGATCCGGAAAACGAGAGACTTTCCTTGGGAATCAAGCAGCTTGTTCCTGATCCTTGGAACGAAATTCCCGAGAAGTACAAGCCCGGAACGAAGGTTAAGGGAAAGGTGACTTCTGTTACTGATTTCGGTATCTTCCTTGAAATCGAAGAGGGTATAGAAGGTCTTATCCATGTCTCCGAACTTTCTCAGGAGAAAGTTGCCACTCCCAAGGGTTTTGCAGCTGTTGATGATGAAATTGAAGCCATGGTGCTGAACATTGACCCGGTAGAAAAGAAAATTGCACTTTCCATCAAGGCAATTGCCATTAGTGACAGCAAAGGTGATTTTGCGTCTTTCAGTAATCTCCAGGGAGAGGCAACCTCTAACCTTGGTGATTTGCTCAAAGAAAAAATGGAAAAGAAGTAACGATACGTTTTTGTCTGGCAGGTTCGTTGCCTATTATGGAATAAGGAGTTTTTGCGTATGACCAAAAGTGAGTTGGTTGAAAGGCTCGTGGAGCAAAACAGCCTTTTGACGCGAAAAGATTCAGAGCTCGTTGTCGATATTGTATTCGACAGTATCCGCAATGCTCTGAAAAATGATGAGAAAGTCGAAATCCGCGGTTTCGGGAGCTTCACAATACGCGAGAGAGGCCCTCGCGAGGCGAGAAATCCGAAAAGCGGCGAAATTGTTCACATTGCAGCGAAAAAAACCCCTTTTTTCAAGACAGGAAAAGAATTAAGAGATAGGGTCAATAATTCCTGATACAAGAGAACGTCTAGCGTTTCACCGATCATGATTGGCGAGTCTCATGATCTGAACAGAATGTTGTCACGCCCGGGTGGCGGAATTGGTAGACGCAAGGGACTTAAAATCCCTCGGCACTTGGTGCTGTACCGGTTCGATTCCGGTCCCGGGCACCATAAAAAAAGGTTGGCTCTTATGGGTCAACCTTTTTTAGTTTCAACAACCTTCATAAAACTTCTGATTCTGGGAAAAATGCAGTAGGCGAACAAGGTGTTGACAGAGTGAAAATGTCTAATCGGTCAGGATTTCTTCTGAAATAGTCGAATCTCCGGCCCCAATTGTATGAAACAACGCTAGTTTTCAACCAGAAAAGGCCATTTTTTGCCATGATGGCATCAATCGGCGGCCTTGCTTGTGCGGCGTACCGATGTGCGCCTCAGCGCACCCCCTGATTTTCTTGTCACGGCGAAAAATTGATGCTTCCAATCTGAAAAATACGCAGTGGGCTTACCAGAGTGAAGACAAAGTTTCCGTTTCGAGAAGGTTGCTATATTTTATTCAAAAAGTGTATGATGCTTGTTCGGGCTACGTGATGTTATTGTTCTTTCGGAGTTTTGCTGCCGAACGAGGGGTGCCAGCCAATAATGAAAAATATTGATAAAAAAGTTTTTTTGGGGCGACAGCCGATCCTGGACCGCGACCAGAGTATTGTTGGTTACGAACTGCTCTTCCGTTCTGCGGATACGCTGCACGCCAACATTCATGATTTTACCAACGTTGATTCGTTTGTTATCAGCAATGTACTTTCGACTTTCGGCATTCATGAGGTTCTGGGTAAACACAAAGGTTTTATCAACGTGGCGGGAGATCTGCTGATGAGTGATCTTCTGGAAATTTTGCCTCAAGAGAAAACTGTTATAGAGATCCTTGAAACAGTCGAGATATCGGATGCTCTCCTTGAACGTTGCCGCGAGCTGAAAGAGCGTGGCTTTACCCTGGCGCTTGATGATAATTGCTATCACCCCGATTACGAACCGCTCTATGAAATTGTTGATATCGTAAAAATTGATGTTCTCCAGATACCTGCAGTAGAACTGAAGGAAATGGTCGGCTTGTTAAGCAACCGTGGGTTGACGCTCCTTGCTGAGAAGGTCGAGACCATGGAGCAGTATAATTTCTGCCACGAGCTCGGGTTTGACCTCTTCCAAGGCTACTACTTTGCCCGTCCTGCCGTATTGAATAAACGGAAAGTCGATGTCTCCGGGGTGGCTCTTCTCAAATTGCTGGAACTGATTTGCCGGGATGCGGAGCTTGACGAGATTGAAGAAGCTTTCAAGCATAATCCCAATCTTACCTACAATCTGCTGCGCCTGGTTAATTCTGTTGTCATCGGCATGAAAGAGAAGATTCGCACACTGCGCCATGCACTGGTTGTGCTTGGTATGCAGCAGCTGAAGCGCTGGATCCAGTTGGCGCTGTTTGCCTCGGACAAGACAAGTGCCATTGGTAATCCACTCCTTGAAACTGCTGCAACGCGCGGTCGAATGATGGAAATTCTGGTCGGGAAATGGGAGCCTGAGTTTGTGACTCATGACTATTCGGATAGGGCTTTCATGACCGGAGTATTGTCTCTTGTTGACGTCCTTCTCGGTGTTCCCATGGAAGAGATTCTGCATCAACTTAATCTCGACGAAGAGGTACGGCTGGCGCTCCTGGAGAGGAAGGGCGCTCTCGGTAGCCTGCTTTTACTGGCAGAGAAGCTGGAGAATATGGATTTCATCGACGTAAGCCAGCTGTTGAACAAATGTTGCTGTGACGAGGAGTCCCTGGTAATTGCTCAGCTTGAGGCTATCGACTGGACGAATTGTCTGGAAGAAGTGCTCTGATTCGTCAGTCAGGGAGCCTACCTGTTTCCCCACCCTGGCGGCACCCGGTTTTCCAGCCAATAAATCCAGGCAAGAAGCTCGGCGACGGCTCTATAGAGTTCCGGAGGAATATGCTGGTCCATATCAACCTGCATCAGGAGATTGACCAGCTCCGGTGATTCATGCACAAAAACAGCGGCATCCCTGGCGTGGTCGATAATTGCTTCGGCTACGACCCCTTGCCCCTTAGCCACGACCTGTGGCGCATACACGCCTTCTTTGTAGGAAAGTGCAACCGCTTTTTTACTGTCCCTATCTTTCATCGCGCTGCTCAATTGTCATAGTGGTCAGGCTGAGTCCCGAAGCGGACATTCGTTCTTCAAGTGTAGCCAGCTCCTTTTTCATCGTTTGTTTAGATTCCGCAGAGTCCGTTGTAATTCTTCCCGCGATTCCTTCCTCGTTGGAAACGAGGGTCGCAGTTACATCGCCGAGATTCGGCAACGTAAGGCGAATGGTTGTTCGCCAGGTCTGTTCGCAATCATGCTCGCGCTTATCCCCATGCTTTTCCACCTCCCATTCCATTTCCTGGTTTTGCCATACGCTACCTTGCCAATGAAAAACGCCGGATAAGAGAGCCTCCACCTGTTCGCGAAGATGAGATGCTGCTGCTTGATCTGAAAGGGTGGAGATGTTGTTACGGTTGCTCATCAATTCGTCGTTCTGTACGGTGCCCGTTAGAAAATTTTCGATATCAGCGATGATGTCGGGATCTTCGGAATCAGCTCCGGCAGGAATCTGTTTTTTTGCATTTTGGCCCATGGCGGCTAAGCGTATACGTGACTCTTTTTGGATATCAGCCAGAAGTCTTTCGCCCAGGAACCACTGCAGCAGGTGCGATTCGTAAAAGAGACCGGAAAAGGACAGGGCGTTACGCAGTGAGGCTGCCAGACCGGTAGTGTTCGCCAGAGGTGAGGTGAGTAGCGGTTCAAGGGACTTTGCAGCTTGTGAGGCTGGTTGGGCGGAAGACGCGTTCAGTATTTCACTGAGAGAGGCAACGGTAGGGCTTAACCGGACCGGTGATGCGTCGCTTTGAACGTTTTGCAGTGAAAATTCGGGACGCGGCTCTCTGGTCCGGAAGGTGAGTGCCAACTGTGAGCCAGGATGGACCGGATCGGGCAATTCGGTTCGGTACATAGTGCCTTCGATTTTTACCAGGTACACCTGATCCGACAGCCGGGCCAAAACCTCACCTTTGACCTGTTGTCCTGGAACGAGATTCTGGAAAGATTCGCTTCGGTTTTCCGGACTGCCGGTCTCTGGTGAGACTTTCGTGACGGTGAGAACGGACCGCCAGTAATCGTTGTTGATTTTCATGGTAAAGTCTCCCGGTACGGAAGAATGAATCCACCGGTGATTTTTCGTAAAGTTTCGCTACCAACATCCGAAAAGTTTAGAAAAGGCAATGATAAAGTATTGCCCACTTTTTCTCCAGTACAAATAGTTTCAGGCGGTAGCGATGCATTCATGTGCCGGGAGCCGGAAATAGGTGTTATTGCAACTATCAGCAAAGTGAAAAAGAAAACGCTTTCGGATTTGGCTGTCTCTCAAGACAATTCTGACGGGTAAGGAAGCAAAGATGATTGTTAAAAGATTACTTTTGAAAAAAATACTGCAATCAGGGTATATCGCCGAGTTTAACCTGGTAAAGCGAGAGGGGCAGTACGAAGCGGCTCTGTACCTTAACGGCAAGTATGTCGGAGGGCCGCCAGTTCCTCAGTTGCTCACTTCCGCAAAAGGCGAAATGACCCACTGGATGGGGAACCGGCCCACTGTCGGGCTTACCGAGAGTGAGGCGGATCGAATTATTTGCGAAGTAGAATGCGAGAACGAGGTCTTGCATCATCGCGAAAAGAGCGGTTGGAATGCATGAACAGGCGGTTTGCTGACTAAGAGAGGCTTCCGGAGACCAGCGATTTCGGGTTGTTTTACCATGTTTCTTTGTGTTATCCTCCTTTGATCGAAATGAGGAGAAGCCAAAGAATCCCTATGAAAAGCAAACTTCTTATTTTAGACGATGACGATGCCATTCTTCAGCTTCTCGCTGCAGTTTTTGAAGATGACGACGTAGACCTTTTCCTCGAGACAGACAGTGAGGCAGCGGTAAAAAGAGTTCTCGAAGAGCATCCCAATGTGGCGATTCTCGATATCTGTCTGCCGAAAAAATCCGGTCTGGAAGTCTTGCGCGAGATTAAGGCGATTGATCCCGGGCTGTCCGTTATCATGACTACCGGCTACAGAACTACTCAGAACGCCATCGAAGCGATGAAACATGGGGCTTACGAGTATCTTACCAAGCCTTTCGACATCGAGAAAATGAAGGAAGTCTGCCGGAAGGCGCTTGAATGCAATCTTTTGAACCGCAAGGTTCGATATGCGGAGCTTTCCGATCAGATCGATGATGATGAGCTCGAAGAAGATATCATGATCGGCTCCTCACCCCAGATGATTCAGATCTGGAAAATGGTGGGTAAAGTTGCTGACTCCGATGCGAGCGTTCTGATCCAGGGCCCCAGTGGGACGGGAAAAGAGCTCCTTGCCCGGGCGATCTATAATAATTCAAAACGTTGCGATAAAACTTTTCTCGCAGTGAACTGTGCGGCGCTTCCGGAAAGCCTTCTGGAGAGCGAGCTGTTCGGGCACGAAAAAGGTGCTTTTACTGATGCCCATTCCCGCCGGATTGGCAAATTTGAGCAGTGCAATGGCGGAACAATTTTCCTTGACGAGATTGGTGAAATGAGTATTTCGAACCAGGGAAAGCTTCTGAGGGTGCTGGAAAACCAGGAGTTCGAG
Source organism: uncultured delta proteobacterium (assembly GCA_963748325.1). Lineage (GTDB taxonomy): Bacteria > Desulfobacterota > Desulfuromonadia > Geobacterales > Geobacteraceae > RPRC01. Next base: position 381,841 of record CAVVIJ010000004.1, read on the forward strand.
CGGGTCGGCGGGAATGAAACTATAAAAGTGAATGTCCGGGTAATTGCCGCGACCAATTTCAGCCTGGTTAACGCCGTCAAGGAAAAGCAGTTCCGGCTCGATCTTTTTTACCGGTTGCGGGTGGTTTCATTTTATCTGCCACCTCTTCAGGAACGATTGGAAGATCTTCCACTTTTGGTTGATCTTTTTGTCAAGAAGTACTCTCGTCAATACGAGAAAAGGGTCAAGGGGGTTTCTCCTGAAGCCTTCGAACTTTTGATGAAGCATCCCTGGGACGGAAATATTCGGGAATTGAAGAACATCATTAATTCAGCCACCCTTTTCTGTAAAGGCGACATTTTGCTTCCTGATGATTTTGAGTCCCTGCTCAATGTCAAAACCGGTCTCACGAAACCGGAGATTGACCTCGATAATGGCGGAGATGAGTACTTTTCCGCCTTTTGCGAAATGCTTGAGCCTGCTTTTGCCGATATTTGCAAACGCGAGAACGGTACTGTGTACGAAAAGATTACCAATGGCCTGGAAAAGGCCCTGATTCAACTGGCCCTGAACAAGAGCAATAATAACCAGGTGATAACCTCAAAATTGCTTGGAATTAGTCGAAATACTCTGAGGGACAGGTTGGAAAGGTACTCGTTGCAGGGCGAGTAGAATTTACCTGTGTGTTGTATACCCGACAGCATGAAAAATTCTTTTCTTGCTGCGAATGAGTTGTTAGATCGATCTTCAAGTCGCCAGACCTGGCATTTCCTTTCAAATATTCTCCTTCCTTTGTTCAAGCTCTGATCAAACTTTGTCTAATAAGTGTAACTATCTGAAATAGATACATTATCTTGTTAAGCCTCATTAGCTATGTTCATCATCTGCACAGATTGTTAAAATGTGCAACGTTGTATAAATTTTTGCAATCATGTGCAACCATCTGATAATATTATGGAAAACCGTTGTCAAATTTTTGTCAATTATTGGTACCCTTGTTGCAAGATAGATTGGCGAATGCATTGTTTCGTTGCTGTTTTGCAGGCCGCTGGCAAGTAATTACTTGTTCTGCTGGCATCAGGGAGGAGCAAAGACCATGGCAGAAAAGAGAATCCTGATAACTGACGACGATAAGCAAACCAGGGACCTTGTTTCCACTTTTCTTGGATACAAGGGGTATAAGGTTTTTCAGGCATGCGACGCCATGGAAGCTTTGGAAAAAATTGAAACCGAGGATATCGACCTTGTCGTGACCGACGTGATGATGCCGAAAGTGAATGGTTTGGAATTCATCAAACGCGTCAAGGCAATCCGGCCGGAACTTGTTGCGGTGGCCTACAGCGCCTATGGAAACAGTGTCATGACCGCAAATCTCCTCAAGGCTGGTGCATTTTTCTACCTGGAAAAGCCCTTTGATCTTGAAGAACTGGATTCGATCATTCAGCGTGGATTTGAGCATTATGCTCTTCAATGCCGCAACTTTCGTTCGACCCCGAATGTCAGGAACAGGTCACGCATAAAGATGATTGGCGAAAGCCCGAAGATGCTGGCCCTGTTCGAATTGATCGAAAAGGTTGCCGATTCCGATTCCACGGTTCTCATCCAGGGTGAGTCCGGAACCGGTAAGGAGCTTGTTGCCCAGTCAATTCATGATCTCAGCTCCCGCAAGAATAAAAATTTCATTCCCGTCAATTGCGGTGCAATTCCTGACGAACTTCTGGAAAGTGAGCTTTTCGGCCATATGAAAGGATCTTTTACCGGTGCGGTGGCAAATCGTGTCGGTCGTTTCGAGATGGCAGACAGGGGAACCCTGTTTCTGGATGAAATCGGGGATATGAAGACGAGCCTCCAGGTAAAACTCTTGAGGGTTCTTCAGAGCCGTGAACTTGAGCCTGTCGGGGCAACGCGTGCAAAAAAGATCGATACGAGAATTATTGCTGCCACCAATCAGAATCTGGAAAATCTTGTGGAAGAGAAAATTTTCCGCGAGGACCTTTTTTATCGTCTTTCCGTGATCCCAATCGTCATCCCGCCACTCCGGGAGAGAAAAGAGGATATTCCCCTGCTTGTGGAAAGTTTTATCAAAAAATTCAGCCGGGATAGTCGGCGTAATGTCCAGGGCTTCGATTGCGAGGCTATGGAGGCCCTTGTTGCTTTTGATTGGCCGGGCAACATCCGTGAGCTTGAGAATCTAGTGGAAAGAATGGTGATTCTGAAAGGCAACGGTACGGTGACTTTGCAGGATTTACCGGAAAAGTATCGCGGTAAGGCACCTGCGCCGCGAGTTGAGTCTGTTCCGCTCCCTAACGACGGTATCTGCCTTAGCAGTGCCGTGGAAGAGTTCGAAAACCGACTCATCCTTCAGGCGTTGGAAAAAACCGGGGGCAATAAAAAAGAGGCTGCAACCCTCTTGAATCTGAAGCGCACCACTTTCATCGAAAAATTGAAAAAGAAGAAAATGCTCGCACCGGAGTTGGCCTTCGCTAGTTGAGCCCGGCAGAGGACTCATGTCGATACATTCCGTTGAAAACCAGTTTCAACAACTAACAGAACCGGCTGCCGGTAAAACTGCAGCAGTCGGACTTCTCGGTAGAGAAGCTGCCTTTGCTCAGCTTCTTGCTGCTGCCGGGAAGGATGCTGCAACCCGGCCGGCCGATTCTGCCTCTCTGACCACACGGATTGAGCTTCTTCGTCTTCGCATGATGCGTGATGCTCTTACCCTTGATTCCAATCCTCAAAACTCCGATAGCTCTTTTCCCGAATCCGTATCCGCAAACCTGGTACGGGCACTGTCAAGCTATCGAGATGCCGGCGCGACGTTACCCCAGGACTCACCGGAAACTTCCGAGCAAGTCGTTTCAACAACTGAAAACCCTCCCGAAAACCCCTCTTTTCCCGTAGCGGGAAGACTTCCCGCAAGTTCCGTTGCTCCTGAAGTCGAGACAACCGCAGTGCCTCGGACCATTGACGAGATCATTGCAAAAGCTGCTCGGCGTTTTAACGTTGAGCCAGGCCTGATCAAGGCGGTGATCAAGGCAGAGAGTAATTTCAATCCTGGAGCGGTTTCCCCGGTTGGTGCCCGTGGTCTTATGCAGCTTATGCCCGGAACGGCACGGGATCTTGGCGTAACTGATTCATTCAATCCAGAGCAGAACGTCATGGCGGGAACCCGCTACCTCCGTCAAATGCTCGACAGGTATGACGGAAATCTGGAATCTGCCTTGGCTGCCTATAACTGGGGACCGGGCAATGTCGACAAGAGGGGAAGTTTTCTCCCTCGAGAGACGAGAGAATACCTGGTAAAAATTAAATCCTACTATTCAGACTTTGCCGCTTGAACACCTCCCGCTGATATTTTCTGCGGATTTCTCCGTACCCTACCTTGCAGTACTATTCACATCTACATGGCAGCAGTGATTCTCTGTGAAACTACGTCTGCCATATACTCCGGCATAAACACTTCTTGACCGTTGAACCATGTAGTCCTTTCCCGTACGTCGATGTCATTATTCTGTCTGGGGTAAATATTTTTGACGGAGCAAAAAGCACGTTTCTGGTTGACTTCTCGTCACGCCGTTTTCTCTGCAAGGCATCTCTGCCACGATTTTCGTGCATTTTTCGCTTTAATTTTACAGCCGAAACAGCCGAAGAAAAATAATATTCATTCTTGGCAGAATTATTGCTGAAGACTATCGGTAGAATCCAAACACGGGAGTGTGCATAGAATGGGATGCAGCCTTGTAACCATGAACAGAAATAACCAGAATATTCTTTTCTCTGCTTTTTCAGAGACTTTTCTGGCTGATTCGTTTCTTGACTCCTTGTCGACCGGAGTCATTTTTACTGATTGCAGTGGAATTCTGACTTTCATGAATCACAAGTCAGAGAGACTTCTGCAGGTCATTAAGGAGACGGTCCTCGGCAAGAGAATTGATATGCTTCCCCTGCGAACCCCGATTTATAAAGTATTAAGCGAGGATTGCCGTGATTTCCCTTTGGAGATGAATATTTGCGGACGCATTTTACAGGTTCGTTCTTCCGAGGTTCGTTCTGTTGGCAAGGTGTTGCTCGGCAGTATTTACGAGTTGACGGACGTGACACTGGAGCGGGAGGAAAAGCGCAGTCGTGAGGAGTTTGTCGCTAAGATGACGCACGATCTGAAATCACCCCTTATGGTGCTTCAGGGCTATGTTCAGGCAATCAAGCTCGGCATGTGGGGCGATATTCACCCGAAACTGCAGAAGACTCTTGAGGACATGGAAAGAAGCGGTAAGAGTCTCTATTCAATGATTGAAGATCTTCTGGACGTCTATCGGTTGGAAATGGGACTGGTACAGATAAATCGTCTGCCGTGCGATCTTTCAGCACTGTTGGAAAGCTGTTGTCATGACCGACAATTGGAGGCCGAAGAGCAGGGTGTGTCACTTTCCCTGAAAACTTCACGTAAGTTTAAGTCGGTGGAGCTGGATACCAAGCAGTTCTCGCGCGTATTTGCCAATATTATCGGTAATGCTGTCAAGTTTACGCCGCGGGGCGGGAAAGTAACGGTAACCTCCCAGATTCGAAAAGACAATTTCCAGGTTGTCGTGAAGGATTCAGGGATCGGAATTGCTGAAAAGGACACATCCAACATTTTTAAAAAATACTATCGAACCGAGCAAGCCGCAGGATTCAAAGGTTCCGGATTGGGACTTGCCCTGACTAAAGAAATCGTCGAAGCTCATGGTGGTACGATTGAAGTCGCAAGTGTTCTCGGTAAGGGTAGTGTCTTTACCATAATTGCTCCGATCAAGGAGTAATCTCTTGTGGAATTCACGATTCCTGCGGGTGAAATGGTCATTGCCTTTGTCCCGCTGCCGGTTGGGAAAGAAATGATTAAAGTTTCGCTTTTTTTCTGCGATAAGTAACTCTGATATGACCCCTTTAACAGGAATCTTTCGAGCACAGGTATTTTCAGAGGTCAGACACTCCGTAGTTCGCCGTATTCCGGATGATGATCAGCTGTATCTGGGCTTGTAGAGTCTCCTGACCGTCGGGGGTTCCCACAAAAGAGAGGAGAGTTGGTTATGGCTAATGTTTTGATTGTCGATGATTCTTCAACGATGAGGAAGATAATTTCCAGGTCACTGAGACAGGCGGGTCTTGCCGTCGATGATATCTTCGAGGCGGGTGATGGTGTCGAGGGGTTGAGCGTTCTTGGTGAGAAAAGTGTCGATCTTATCCTGTCGGACATCAATATGCCGAACATGGACGGTCTCGAGTTTATCAAACAGGTCCGCGCAAATGGAAACAATGTACCGATTGTGATGATAACTACCGAGGGTGGCGAAGACATCATCAAAGAGGCGATTTCCAGCGGTGCCAGTGCCAGTATCAAGAAGCCTTTTACACCGGACCAACTAAACGAAAAGCTCGGGGGACTGCTATGACACTGAATGCAGTGGTAGAAGAGGCAATCCACCTGAATGAAGAGGATATGGCTCGCCATGTAATTGACGCGACCAAGGAAGTTTTTTCAACCATGATCATGATGGACCTGGAGGCAAATTTCCCCTTGAGCGAGTCGGTCAAAACTTTTCACTGCAGCATCAGCGGCATGGTTGGTATGGCTGGTACCTATACGGGCATTCTTGCAATTCATTGTCCCCAGAGTTTTGCTCTCCAGGTTACCTCCAACATGCTTGGCATGGATGTGGAAGAGGTCGGAGAAGATGTGACCGATGCCCTGGGCGAGATTGCCAACATGCTTGGCGGTTATGTGAAGATGGTACTTTCCAAGGGTGGCATGGATATCAACCTTTCCATTCCGACCGTTATTTCCGGAGAGGAATATACCATCAATGCCATGTCGGAGAGTGACTGCGTGGTTGTGCCTTTCACTCACGAAAACAACAGTTTCCTTGTCAGTCTTAAACTCAGAAAAGAATAACCACTACGCAGAACGGAGCGGAACGGCATCATGGCGGGATACGAGAAACTGAGTAAAATGATTCAATCGGCACTCAAGCAGTCTGCCGAAGAAACCAGTATGCTCTTGAATCAGGAACTTACGGTGAAAGATACCGAAGTTATGCAGTTCGATAAAGCGGCCTATCTTGCCGATATGGAAGACTCTGCTTTTGTTGTGCCCGTTGATTCCCGGGAAAATTATCCCGGTCAGCTTCACCTGGTTTTCTCGCTTCCTGATGCAATCCTCATGAGTGGAATACTCCTGGGTATTCCGCCGGGTCGTATTTCCGAAAAGCGTAAACTCCTCATTCTGGAAGCGGATGATATCGATGCTTTTTCCGAGATCGCTAATCAGATTATCGGTACTTTCAATTCCGTTTTTCAGCCTCTTTTGCCGGCTAAATTTCACCTCAAGCAGCTGCCCCCGACAAAATTCGTTCCGCAGGTTGATGAGGTGACCGACGCTTTGCCGGTTCCCGATGAGGAATATCAGGTTTACAAGGCACAGATGAACCTTGGGGGAGATGATCTCAATCGCTTCGATATCCTGGTCCCCGTATCACTCGCCGGGTGTATCGACCCCCAGGAAACTGTTTCCGAAGATCAGCATGAGGAAGCTGCCGTTCATGACCAGGCTGAGTCTCTGCGCAAGTTGTTTCCCGCTGACACGGGCGGCAATGACCAGCCGGGCAGGGCATCCGTATGTACCGGGGGAGGTTCGGTGCTGGTTCTTGAAGATGATCCGGATGAGCGCGAGATGTTGAACCAGTTCCTGCTTACCAATGGTTTTACAACCTTGGCATACGGACTGGGTGCCGATATGAAAGATTTTTTTGCCAAGGAAGAGATTCATGCTGTCGTGATCGGCATGAAAAAAGCGGATGAATGGGAGCTGTCACTGTGCTCCAAGATCAAGGAATTGTCGGGGAATTCCCAGTTGCCCATCATCGCTTGTGCCCATCAATGGACTCGCACCGGTGTTTTTAAAGCTCTGAAAAACGGTGCAAATGATATCATCATGAAACCGTATGAACAGAACGAGCTTCTTGGAAAGCTCGGCAAGTTTCTTGTCGCAGCTTGACGTGCGTGTCAAAATAACGACCTGCCTTTGGTAACGCTTCTTTGACTACATGACTTGAAGCCAGTGGAATTTTAAACTGTCCGGGAGTTTTCCCGGACATGCTTTTCCTGTTTTTGCCGGTTCCTCTGGCATGCGATTCCTCCCCCCCCAGTAGTTCTCCCTTTCTTGTGATCCAAATAAATCCAGTATGTTAACCTGTTGTGGCCCTTGTTGTCTTTCTGTGGATCTTTCTTTATTGGAAAAATCCTGTCAGGTAGCTTTCTGTCCTGAAACTAGTCTCTTCTCGCTGCTATGAAGCGGCACGGGTTTTGCCCCTATGAACAGGAAGGCAACTCTGCTGGAGGGTCAGGTAGTGGAATTCAGATCGTCTGATAAAAAGGGACAGGAGCAGGAACACTCGCCCGGAATCCGGGCGCTGCTTGTCGCCTGCAGATTTTTCTTATGCGCTATCTTCCTTCTGGGATTTTTCTGCAGCGATCTCATGGCCGCGAAAGCCCCGAATCGTCTCTATCGGATGGGTATCCAAAGCAAAGACAAATACACCCGGTTTGTCTTTGTCTTCGCATCTGCTCCCCACTACAGAATCTCTCATGCATCCGACCACAAAATAATTCTGACTTTTGATGAAACCAGTGGTCCGTTGCTGAAAAAATTCAACGCCTATAGTGATTCCAGGGTAGAGAATTTGCATTTTTCCGATCAGGGTACCCGTCTTCGTTTCACCTTTACCACGAAGCAAGGGCTCACGGGCTTGCGTTTTCTTGACATCTGTCTGCCGAATGTCCTGACCCTGGATGTGGGCGAAACTCTCCAGACAAATGGCGTCGCGTCTATGCCGCAAGGCCGAGAGCAGATCTGGAAAGGCGCTGACAAGCTGATTCACGACTTTGATCCACCACTGCTATCAGAAATACCCTTCTACCCAACACCGGGGCCACTCATCAGCAAGTTTCTTTCCGGTGAACAACTCAAACTGTTTGTGCGCGGCGAAAACCTTCTGTACCGTGAAAAGGGAGCGGAGGCAGAAGAGATCTTCTCCGGTTTCCTGGATAAACAACCTTCTTTGCGCGCCATAGCAGCAGACCGGCTTGGCGAAGCCCAGTATCAATTGCAGAAATACGAGTCGGCACTCCGCTGGTTTCGGGAGGGCGAAAGAATCTGGCCGGATTACCTGGTGCAAAGCCCATCCATGGTATTTGCTTACGCTGACACTCTCGGTCGCTGTGGCGAAAGTGACAAGGGCCGCAAGGTTCTCGAACGGATGATTGCCGGCATGTCGCAAACCCAATACGGGCCTATTCTGCTGGTACGACTCGCGGATATCTCGGCCCGTGGTGGACGCGAGTCTGATGCCATCGCGGTTTACAGAACCGTGGCGAAGGCTTTTGCCGGAACAAGGGCCGCATACCTGGCTAAAACCCGCTTGGCCGATCAAAAATTTTTTGCGGTGAATAGCACCAGCTTCCGCTCTCTTGCCGACACCTACCATGATATCTACAGCAAAACCAACGATCCGTCCCTGAAAGAGGAAGCGCTTTTTAAGGCTGCTCTCGTAACTTCCCTGTACGGTCCCACTGATGAATCGGTCCGTTCCGTCGCCGAGTATCTGAAAAAATTCCCTGCCGGAATTTTTGCCAATGTGGCGGTTACCATGCGGGAAGATCTGCTCCTTTTATTGTATCGGGAGCTCGCCGCGGCAGGCAATTGCAAGGAGTTGGTCAAGCTTGTCCTGGATAATCGTGGCTATCTGGCACGTTGTGTCGGGGAGAAAGATTTCATCCCGCATTTGTCCAACTGCTTCAAGTCGCTGGGCATGGTTCGAGAGGAACTCGAGGTCTTCAGTGCCATGGCTGATACGGAGTGGGTGGGGCCGAATGAAGCATTCCTCTATTTCCGTATCCACGAAGACGCCTGGGCGCTTGGGAAATTAGACATGGCTGAGGCGGCCGGCAATCTTTACCTGTCAAAATACCCGTCAGACGATCATGCCGAAGAAGTTCGCGAACGTCTTGGCTGGATACAGTTTCGGAACGGAAAGATGGGTACTGCGGTGCGTACCTTGTCGCCCTTGTTGCATCAAAAGACCAAAGTACTCGATCCGTCGAGCTACTATTATCTTGGTAAGGCCTGTGAAAAAATGCTTGATCTGACTAGCGCTCGGAAAGCGATGAGCCGCTACCTTGATAGCCTGCCGCAGGGTACCGATACAGCACTGTCAGCAGATGCCAGAATTGTCATTGCATCGGCTCAGCTTTCCGGCCATGAAACTGCTGGCGCCTTGGAAACCTATCGTAAAGGATTCGAATCCTCACACGGGGAGAACAGGGATATGTTCCTCTACAAGATGGGGGAGGCCTGCCTTGCTTTGAATAAACAGGAAGAAGCCCGATCTCACTGGGAGCAACTGGTCCGTGAAGGAAAAGATCCTGTATGGAAAAGCCTGGCCATGAATGCTCTTGCCGATCTGTCTTGGCGTGAAGAGTTGAAACAATAAGCATATGTCATGGCGTCAGGTCAGGTCAAAAATATGTCTTCTGTCAAAAAACTCGAGGGATGCTAGCAGTTCACACGGAGTCTCAATCATTTACTGTACTGATTTTACAGCATTTTAGATCTGGTACGAGTTTTGCTCATCTGTCAGTGAAATTCCAGAAACGGAGCTGTCCATGGCAATAGACAAATTGTTCGATTCAACGATTGAGCTAATGTCGAAGAATCTTGATCTGCGGGCGAAGAATCAAACGTATATAGCAGCCAACATCGCTAATGCAGAAACCCCCAATTATCGTCCCCAGTCCTTATCCTTTGAGGACCAGCTAAAAGACGCCCTGAAAAACGGAGATGGCGGTTCCATGACCCCGGTCGCGACCAATCCCCGCTTTATTCCGCTGAAAGGAGCTGTTCGGAAGCTTGAGGACGTTACCGGCACTGTGAACGAAAACACCACGAGTGGACTGGGCAGGGATGGAAATGGTGTCGATCTGGAGCGGGAAATGGGACGAATGGCTGAAAACCAGATTCTCTATAATGCCTCGGTTCAAATCCTGGCAAAGAAGTTTGATGATCTGAAGTACGTTATAAAAGGAGGGAACTAAATGGATTTCTTTTCCTCGCTGGATGTGAGCTCTTCAGCATTGAAGGCTGAACGAACCAGGATGAACCTGATTGCAGGCAACATGGCTAACGCCAATTCCACCAGAACAGCTGAAGGCGGACCCTACAAAAGAAAGGATGCGGTATTTACCGCTTTGCAGCCCGATTCACCCAGTTTCGGGCAGACGCTCAGCAGCTTGGGCGCCGGTTCTCCCGAAGGAGTCGAGGTAACCTCGATCATTGAAGACCAGTCGCCTCCCCGGCTTCAGTACGACCCGACGCATCCTGATGCGGATGCCAAGGGTTTCGTGGCGATGCCCAACGTTAACATTGTCGAGGAGATGGCAGACATGATCACTGCCAGTCGTGCCTATGAAGCAAATATTACCGCTGCTCAGGCTGCAAAGGCCATGGCAATGAAAACACTCGAACTGGGACGCTAACCATCGTCTTGTTCTGCAGTGATCGGCCAGTTTGAGCTGTCATAAAACGTTAAAATCAGCAGGAGTTACAGGAGTTTTTTCATGGTTATTAATGGGATTGAAAGCAGCATCGGAGTTACCGGATTATCCAATTCTTTTCCTACCCCAGGAGCAAAAACAACGGGAACTTCTTCTCCTACGGAAGGGTTTACCCAGGCTTTCGGAGATGCCCTCAACAAAGTCAACCACCTCCAAAAGCAAGCTGACGTGGCCATCGACAAGCTTGCCACCGGTGAATCCAAGGGACTGCACGAGGTTATGATCGCCATGGAAAAATCAAGCATCTCTTTGCAGTTCCTGACCCAGGTTCGCAACAAGGCGCTGGATGCCTATCACGAAATCATGCGGATGCAGGTGTAGCGGCTGTTCAATGTTGAAATCCCCGAACCTTGAACCAGAATTTAAAACTAAAAACTAAGAACCTTCTTCCTTTTTGGGAGCTGTCATGCCGGAAGCACTGAAAAAAATACTTGAACCATTTTTCGCGTTAAGTCAGACAAAGCGCCTGATTGTTGGCGGGGTGGTTGCGCTCTCGGCAATTCTTTTTACCCTGCTGATCGTGGTGGCTAACGAGACCGACTATCGTCCGCTTTTTTCCAACCTGAATAGCGATGATGCCGGTGCGATAGTGAAAAGCCTCAAGGAGCAGAAGATTCCCTACAAGATTGCTTCTGACGGTAAAGCTATTCTGGTGCCTTCCGACAAAGTCTATGATCTGCGACTTTCCCTCGCTTCCGACGGCCTTCCCGAGGGAGGTGGCGTTGGATTCGAGATTTTCGACCGAAAAAATTTCGGTATGACCGAGTTCGTACAGAAGATCAACTATCAGAGGGCTTTGCAGGGTGAACTTTCCCGCACTATTTCCCAGCTGGCAGGGGTAGAGCAGGCTCGCGTGCACCTTGCCATTCCGGAAAAATCGCTGTTCTCGGATGAGGAAAAAAAGCCCACGGCGTCGATTGTCCTCGAGATGAAGTCGGGACGCACTCTTCGAGACAGCGAGGTCCAAGGTGTCATTCATCTGGTTGCTTCCTCCATCGAGGGGATGGATCCTGATTCGGTTACCGTTCTGGACAGTCAGGGTAAGATTCTCAGTACAACGGACAATTCCGACCCGAACGGCAAAATGACCACGGCAATGTTGGAGATGCAGCGGAATTATGAAAGGGCTGTGGAAGAACGCATCCAGTCACTGCTCGACAAGGCGGTCGGCGTGGGTAAGTCCGTTGCTCGGGTAAACGCTGTCTTCGATTTCAAGAAAGTAGAAAAATATGAGGAACGATACGATCCCGATGCAACTGCCGTCCGCAGTGAGCAGCGTACCGAAGAAAAAAATGGCGAAACCACCCGCACCGCTTCCGGAGTCCCTGGAGTCCAGAGCAATACCGGCAAATCCGCATTGACACCTCCGGCTCCCGTGGTGAATCAGGGTAGCAAGAGTGATGAAACAATGAATTATGAGGTCAGCCGGACCACCTCCAGGATTACGGAACCGGTTGGCACGCTGACCAAGCTCTCTCTTGCCATCATGGTTGACGGAAAATATGTGGCAACTCCCGGCGCTAAGGGTGCGACAAAGATGAAGTATGTTCCGCGCAGTGCCGAAGAGTTGCAGAAAATCGAAGCGCTGGCAAAGAGCGCCGTCGGCTTCAATAGCGCGCGCGGAGACCAGATTACCGTTGCTACTATTCCCTTCCAGGATGCTTCCGATCCAGCCGTGGATGAAGCACCGGCTTGGTGGACAGCCCCGATCTTCATGGCGGTTGTAAGGAATGCCCTGATCGGATTCGGTTTCCTTGCCCTGCTGTTCTTTGTCATTCGTCCGCTTCTTTCTATCCTCCGGTCATCCGGAAACAGGAACACGGACGGTCTTGTGCCTCTCGAACAACAAGAAGGGCAGATCGAAAATGAAAATAAACTTGCCCTGGCTATGTATGCATCGAGTCAGCAGCAACTGATTGAAAAGGTGAAAAGCGATCCGTACCAGACCGCCCAGATTCTGCAGAACTGGTTGAAGCAGAGGGATTGATGAAATGAGAGGGAGATGATTTGGGTTCGCAAACCACGACCACAGCAGGACCCGCGAGGACGCAGATGAACGGAACCGACAAAGCTGCAGTACTTCTTCTTTACCTGGGACCAGAGGCCACCAGCAAGATCTTCGAACATATGGAGGATATCGAGATCAAGCGGATCAGCCAGAGCATGTCGCGTCTTGGCCATGTCCAGAGAAATACCATACAGGAAATCGTTAACGAATATATGGACATCACCGATCCTGAGACCGGGATCTTTTCCCAGGGTGACGAGTTTGTGCGCAAGGTCCTTGAAAAGGCCCTGGGGCCGGCAAAAGCCGAGTTGCTGTTGAAGGAATTATCTGTAGCAAACTACGGTGACATGACGGACATGCTCGCCAACATGGATTCGAAAACCGTTGCCAATTTTCTGTCGCAGGAACACCCCCAGACCATTGCCGTGATCCTGGCGAAACTCAAGGCGAAACAAACCTGCGATATTATCGGTTTTCTCCCCCAGGAACTACAGGCCGAGGTCGTCCTGCGGATTGCTGACGTGGACCAGGTATCGCCGGAGATCATCAGCGAGATCGAAGAGGTCATGCGCCTGGAATTGACGGCTGTGGGAGGTATCCAGCGCTTCAAGGTCGGCGGAGTGGAGAAGGTTGTTGACATGTTCAACCATTTCGACCGTAGCCGTGAAAAGCAGATTCTGGATAAACTCGATGTTCTGAAACCGCCCCTTGCCGAGGTTATCCGCAAGCATCTATTCACCTTTGAGGATTTCATCCATCTGGATGACAAGGGTATTCAGGGAATCATGCGTGAAGTGAGCAACGACACCCTGACCCTTGCCCTGAAAGCCGCAACCGACGAATTGAAAGATAAGATCTTCCGTAACATTTCCAGCCGCGCGGCAGAAATGATCAAGGAAGACCTGGAAGTGATGGGCCCGGTGCGGCTTTCCGATGTGGAACGGGCCCAGTCGGAGATCATCAAGATCGTACGCCGGATGGAAGAAGAGGGACAGCTTGTCATCGCTGGAAGGGGAGGGGACGATGTCCTCGTCTAACATCATTAAACCAAATTCTGCGGATCAGCAGAGGTTTGAGCGATTCAACTTCGAGACGATACAGCAGCAAAGTGAGCTGATACGACCTGCCGCATCGGTGTCCAGTTTTGTGCCTTTTCTGGAGAGCATCTTTCCCGCCCAGGACCTGGCACAGAATCAGAACACGTACGAGGATTCCGGCGAAGATCAGTCTGTACAGGAACAGAGAGAGCCGGAGCAGGCCGTAACGGTTGGCATTCCCGAAGAAATCCATGAACAAAAGGTTCATGAATCGTACGAGAAGGGTTTCGAAGAAGGCAAACGGCAGGCGGAAAGAGGGCTGGCCAATGTTTTCAAGGCGCTGCGAGATGCGGTGGAAGAACTGACTACTCTGAAAGAGCAGGTTCTCAGGGCGAGCGAAGAAGATCTTCTGAAGCTTGCAGTCATGATTGCCCGAAAAGTTATCCACCAGGAGATCGCCACTGACCGGCTGATCCTGGCCAAGGTTGTTTCCGCGGCGGTAAGCAACACCTCTGACCGTGACGAGCTCGTGATTCGCCTCAATCCCGAGGACCATCGATTGGTGTCCGCCCACAAGCATCTCTATCTGAACGGTTGCAATGATGAAAGACTTGTGGAACTGCGGGCGGATGATGTCATTGCCCCGGGTGGTTGTATCGTGGACACGGTCATGGGAGAGATCGATGCCCGGACCGATTCTCAGGTGGATGAAATATTCCGACGTCTTCTGGAAGAGAAAACCAGTTTGATGAGTCTGCCTGCCCAACTGGCCGGTGAAAGGGAGCATCATGCGTACGATGAAAATTGACCTGACACGCTATCACCCTGCACTGGAAAGCATCAAGCCGATCCGTTTTCACGGTAAGGTAACCCAGGTCGTGGGCCTGGTTATCGAGGGATTCTGCCCGAACACTGCCGTTGGAGCCCTTTGTGAGATCTACCCGCGTGACGGCGAGCCGATTCCAGCCGAGGTGGTCGGTTTCCGTGACAATAAAACTCTGCTGATGCCCCTTGGTGAACTTCACGGCGTCGGGCTCGGCAGCCTGATTGCCGTCAAGCGTACCAAGTCATCACTGGCTGTCGGTTCCGCGCTCCTGGGGCGAGTTATTGACGGTCTTGGCGAGCCGATCGATGGGAAGGGCCCGATCTTTGCCCACGAGGAAAGCCCCATTTATGCGCTTCCGGTCAATCCCATGCAGCGCACGCCGATCCATAAACCCCTGGATTTGGGAATACGGGCCATCAATGGGCTGCTGACCTGTGGCCAGGGCCAACGGGTCGGGATCATGGCGGGGTCCGGAGTCGGGAAGTCGACACTGCTCGGCATGATTGCCCGTTATACCGAAGCCGACGTGAATGTTATCGCACTCATTGGCGAGCGAGGCCGCGAACTGCGGGAGTTCATCGAAAAGGACCTCCAGGAGGAAGGGCTCAGAAAGTCCGTGGTTGTCGTAGCTACATCCGACCAGCCGCCGCTTGTCAGGATGCGCGGCGCGTACATTGCCACCACCATTGCCGAATACTTCCAGTCCAAGGGAAACAAGGTCTTGCTGATGATGGACTCGGCGACCCGCTTTGCCATGGCAATGCGCGAGGTAGGATTGGCCATCGGGGAGCCGCCAACCACCAAGGGGTACACGCCTTCGGTTTTTGCGGCGCTTCCCAAACTCCTCGAAAGGACCGGCAATTTCCAGAACGGCAGTATTACCGGGCTCTACTCGGTTCTGGTGGAGGGGGATGACTTCAACGAACCGATCTGTGATGCCATGCGAAGCATTCTTGACGGCCACATAGTCCTTTCCCGCGATCTGGCGGCCAAGAACATTTATCCGCCCATTGATGTCCTTGCCAGCGCCAGCAGGGTTATGACATCCGTTACCGACAGGGAACATCTGGGCCTTGCCGGCAAGTACAAGGAAATGCTGGCGACGTATCGCCAGGCCGAAGACTTGATCAATATCGGTGCCTACAAGCAGGGAAGCAATCCAAAGATTGATCTTGCCGTAAGCCGGATCGAAAGAATTCAGGGTTATGTTCGCCAGGAGATCCATGAAAACCTCGGATTTGATGCCTCTCTCGAGAAATTACGGGAGATCTGCTGCGAGTAGACCAGCAGGTTCGTTACTATCATCGGTCTGGTAAAGAACCAGTAAGGAGGCGGTATGCAGCAAAAAGGATTTACTCTGGAGAGAGTCTTACATTTTCGCAGGGAAACGGAAAAACTTCGCAAGCTGGATTTTGCTGCGGCTAAAGAGGACTATGAGCTGGCCGAAGATCGCCTTCGCCGTGAGGAAGAGGCGATGGAAATTCTGAACCTGGAGTTCATGACTAAGCAGATAGAAGGCATCTCCGCCCTTGAACTGCAGCTGTACTCGGATTTTTTCCAGAAAAAGGACCAGGATATTCTCTGCCAGCGCGAGGAGGTCTGCACGCTTGACCAGACCATGGTTGAAAAGCAGGAAGACCTTATCGCTGCGGCAACGGATAAAAAGATGATGGAAGAGTTGAAAAAGAAAAAAAACAAGGCTCACGAAAAAGCTCTTGCCGAAAAAGAACAGGGTTTTCTCGATGAGATTGCCTTGCGTAACAGGGGACTCGAGTGATGCGCAACAAAGCAATTCGTCTGGCCAGTGCACTGGTTATTTCGCTGCTCCTGGTTTTTCTGCCCTGCTCATCGGCATTCCGCAACCAGTTGCAGGCGGAAAGTCTGCCACAGGGCAAGTCCTCCGTCACATCGGCTACAGCGGGAGTCAAAGCTCAAACAGCGTCCCCGTCTGAAGTGGCTGAAAACAGTATGCAGGAGCGGAAAGATATTCTTGAAAGAGAAACGGCGGTTTCTCTGAAAGAGAAAGAATTGAAAAATCTTTCTGCGAGCCTGTCGGCGAAGATTCAACAGCTTCAGCAAGCCCGGAAAGAAATGGAAGATTCTCTCGATCAGAAAAAGAAGGACGAAGCGGAAAAATACAAAAAGATGCTGAAGGTGTACAAAGCGCTTCGGCCTGAGGCGGCAGCGGCGTTGATCGACAAGCTAGACGAGGGCATGGCATTTGAAATGCTGAACCAGATGGATGCCAAGACCGCCGTAAAACTTATTCCTTTGATGAACCAGGACAGGGTGTTGAAGTGGACCCGTTTGTCATTGAAGGATAAATGACTTCAGAAAATGCTTTTGGACCGGACTGATCCGGTCCGGAAAATTACACAAGAAAGGAGGTGAAAATAATGGACGTAGCACAGATGAGTACCAGTACCGTCATGCCTGGTGCTGCAGCACTCCCGAATTCTTCCGAAACTTCCAGCGGGGCCTCGACACCATCGCCGCTTTTCAGGGAGATGTTTGCCAAGGTAGCGATGAAGGGAGGACTACCCGGAAAAACGTCGGGAGTAGCATCCGTAAAACAGCAGTCACATAACAGCCGGAACACATCAGCGGAACAGGCTGATTCCGCCATGAGCGGAGTGCCTGAGGGAAAAAACGGGACTCTTCTAGCGCGGGTGATGGCGCAACAAAAAAAGGCAGGAGGAACCTCACAAAACAAGGAGCATCGAGGACTTTTACTCCATAAAGGTCGTGAAAGCAAGGGAGAGGTGAAGGCCGGCCTTTCCGACGGACAGCTGGAGACGGAGTTGCGGTCCGGCTCCGAAATTCTTCCGGTCACGGATGTTTCCGTCAGGGAGAAGTCTGTCAAGGGATCTGATACAAGCGACTCCAAACTGGAGATCCCGCAAGCAAAAAAAGCTGATGATGCAGACGTTCCTGCCTTGGTTGCTCTTCCTGCAGGGCTGATCAGCGCTGCGATGTCAGCGCCTGCCGTGCAGGCAATTCCACATGCTCTTGCCACCGGAATGACTGAGGTAAAAACACAGTCAGCAGTCACTGGAGCTGTTGCCAAGACTGCCAGCGATCCGGTTCGGGAGATTCTTTCCGCTCTGCAGGATGAATCAACGGCGCAGCCGGAACCACGAACGGCTGTTGTGGAAGGAAAGCCGGATGGTTTACGTAAGAATGCCGGTTTAACCGTTGATGCAATGAAAGAAAAAGTGGTCACTCTGGTGCAGCCCGAGATCACCGGGCTCAAAGCCGTGCCTGACAAATCCGAAAAAACTGTCACTCCAGGTACTGCGAATTCCCCGGCTCAACCGGACATGTCCGGCGATACGAAGACTGCCGGTTTGTCAGTGCCCGTATTGTCTCCCGATCTGAAAAAGGCGGCTGATGCGGCTGCCGTAGTGGATACGGAGGTCGATAAAGGCCAGGTAACAATTGCCCGTAATGAACATGGTTCTGCCACGAAACAGCCGCAGCAGGATCCGAAGTCAGCAGGTAAAGGTGAAACAGTAATGCGGGAGCTACCCAGTGGTGTGACCGTTCTCAATCCGGCGCAGACGGTAGCAATGGGACGGCCTGCGATGACAGCAGAAGCAGCACCTTTGGCTGTGCAGGGCTCTGACCGGGGACATAGTGCCCGGAAGGATGGCGAGGCCCGGAATGAAAAGGGCCGTGAACTTCCCCTGACCACAGAGAGTGAAAAGAATTTGCAGAAAAAAGAAGCGTTTGCTTCACAAAACAACTCGAACATGAGCCACGATTCCGAAGCGAAAGGTGGCAATCAAGGGTTCTCCCAGACCGTGGCGTCTTCCGGATCATTTGACGCCGTAAGTAAAGGAGACCTGACACCGTTGTCCGATGTGCCCCGGGAACATGAAGTATCCGCACTCCACGAGAACATCCTGTCACAGGTGCGGGAAAAGCTTGCCAGTCATGATCCGTCCGGCACTGTCAGTAAAATCACCCTGAAACTGAATCCTCACGAGTTGGGCGAACTGCAGATTCACGTTCATATGGAGGATCAGAAAATGAAGGTCGATATCACGGCGCAGAATCCCGTGGTCAAACAGGCGCTGCTTCAGAATATCGATCACCTGAAAGATACCCTGATGCGGCAGAATATTTCCATGGAACGCTTTCACGTGTCAACCGGTGGCGGTCAGGGACAAGCCTTTAACCAGTCGTTCAGGGACGGGCGCCAGTCCGCGTATCAAACACCTGATACTTTTTCGTATCCATTGTCCGGCTATTACCAGGAGGATACGCAGGTGAGTCAGGCGGCAGTAGCCGAATCGCGGGAGAATTCTCTCGTCGACATGAGGTTCTAGGAAAGAGGGAGGTTATCACAGTGATTACAACAGTTGCAGCAACAACCGATACGAGCGCCGCATCGGCGGCAATGAAGCAGTCGATGGGGATGGACAAGGATGATTTTCTGAAATTGTTCATAACCCAGCTGCAGAACCAGGATCCGCTCAATCCGATGGACGCCACTCAACAACTCAGCCAGCTTGCCCAGCTTACCCAGGTTGAACAGTCCTACAACACCAACAGTAATCTGCAGAATATCGTTAGTGCCCTGGGAGATTCATCATCCCTTTCCGCCGTATCTTTTGTGGGCAAAGAAGTAACTGCCGCCGGGTCAAGTGTGGCATTGAAGGATGGCGGCGGGGCGGATATCACGTTTACCGTACCAAAGGCAGCGGATCAGGTCGCGGTGAATATCTTGGATGCGAATGGACAGATAGTACGCACCCTGACCGGTGGAGCTGCGGCTGCAGGGGAGTCGACACTTGCCTGGGACGGTAAGGATGCAAACGGTAATCAACTGCCGGCAGGAACCTACAGCGTTGCCGTAAACGGTACGGATGCAGGAGGAAACACCTTTGCCTGCAGTCCCTTCATCCGGGGAACGGTGGACGGTATCAATTTTTCCGGTTCTACGCCCGTAATGATTGTCGGCGGACTCGAAGTTCCTTTCAGTAACATGCTTGCTGTGAAAGGGGTGATGTAAAATGATAGATTCGGTGTTATTTCCCAATCCGGTCCAGATTCCGGTATCCCGCACTCCGGGTACGCAGAAACCTTCCACCGCGACAGGAAACAATACGCCGTTTGCCAAGGTACTTGACAGAAAGTTGCCCTCAAGCGGAGTTATCTTTTCGCAGCATGCCCAGGACCGTTTGAAGTCGAGAGGGATCAGCCTGAGCACGGATGATATGCAAAAGCTGGAAGGTGCCGTGGACAGCGTGGCGCAGAAAGGCGGGAAAGATTCCCTGGTACTGGTGGGGGGCGCGGCACTGGTGGTGAGCGTGAAAAACAGGACGGTGGTTACGGCTCTCGACCGGAACGCCATGCAGGGAAACGTCTTCACCAACATCGATTCAGCAGTAATCGTGTAAGTAACGTCGAAACCCTGAACCATGATTCAGGAAGGTAAACTCAACACTAAAAACTCAAAACCAATAAAGGGCTGGACCTCGCCGAGGAAGCCCGTGGAACACCGACCGACAGACGTGTTCCTCAATCATCGGAAAATTTAAGGAGGCATCACCATGAGTATTACATCTGCACTTTTTACCGGCGTTAGCGGTCTTGTAAACAATGGCGAAGCAATGAACGTTATCGGCAACAATATTGCCAATGTCAATACGGTCGGATTCAAATCAGCCCGAACCCTGTTCTCGGACATGCTTTCCGCCAACATGGGCAACGACTCCCAGATCGGCCGCGGCGTTCAGATTCAGAAGGTGGATAATGTATTCGGACAGTCTTCCTTCGAGACAACGGAATCGGTTACGGATCTTGCCATCCAGGGGACCAGCTTCTTTGCCCTTGGCGAGCCCGGTGCCACCGGCGCCCAGACAGCCACGGCATCCTATTATTCCCGGGCCGGGGCATTCCGGGTCGACAAGGATGGCTACCTCACCAATCCCGATGGCTTCCGGGTCCTTGACGATGCACGCACCCCGATCCAGTTTGATACTGCGACCTTTGGCAAGGTAACTACGGTCGGTGCTGACGGCACAATCAATTATCTCGACAAAACCGGTGCTCAGCAGACGTATGCCACTAAAATCGGCGTCGCCAACATTCCCGATACCGGCCAGCTGCAAAAAACCGGAGGCACTCTTTATACGGCCGATGCCAGTACCGGTATTACCGACGCGAGCATCGCTGCTCCCAATGGAACCAGCGAAAGGCTGTTCTCCAATTCCCTCGAGCTCAGCAACGTCGACATGGCCAGCCAGTTCGTAAAGATGATCATTACCCAGCGAGCCTACTCGGCCAATTCCAAGACGATCACCACCACCGATGAGATGACCCAGGAAGTGCTGGCCCTCAAACGCTAGCTGTTTTTTAGAAATCCTCTACGGAAATAGCCCTAAGTATTCGCTGCTTAGGGCTATTTGTTTTGGTCCTTCTCATTTACACGACTTTGCTTCTGCGGGAGATGCCATGCCTCTTTGGTAGGTGATTTTTTTTGTGCCGCCATCACAACTTCCGATGACCTTTTGATCCTTTATCTCCTTGTTGGGGACGATTTCAAGGGTGAAATTCTTTACCCCTTTTGCAATCAGCTTCGCGTCGATTTCGGATTTCAGTTCTTCGCAGGGCTTCATTGCGTAGGCGCTGGCGGCAATGAGTGACAGTGCAAGTACTACGACAGTAATTTTCATTTTTTCCTCCAGGGTTTTTGAAATGTACGCATGGTTTGTGGTTTGTTCATCGAACAGCTTGTCATCGACCGGTCAATCGACCTTGTGCAGATGCACATCCTGTTGCGGGAACGGAATGCTGATACCTTCAGCATCGAATCGCTTCTTGATGTTTTCCTGGGTGGCAAAGAAGACATCCCAATAGTCGTCGGGCTTGACCCAGGGGCGAACGGCGAAATTAACACTGCTGCTGCCCAACTCCAGCACGCTGATTGTCGGAGCGGGATCCTTCAGGATGCGGACGTCTTTGGCTAAAATCCCTGCCAGGACCTCCCTCACCTTATCGATGTCATCCCCGTAGCTAACCCCTGCAACGATATCAACGCGCCGGATATCTTTGGCCGTGTAGTTAATAATATTATCACTCGTCATCTTGGCGTTGGGCACGATGATCTTCTTGTTATCGGGTGATTTCATTTCCGTGGTAAAGATTCCAATCTCCTCGACAACACCCGCAACGCCGCCCCCCTCAATGAAATCGCCTACCTTGAACGGTTTAAAGATTATCAAAAGAAAGCCGGCGGCGAAATTAGACAGCGACCCCTGAAGCGCCAAGCCAACTGCCAAGCCGGCGGCAGCAAGTACCGCCACGAACGATGCCGTTTGCACGCCAAGCTTTCCCAAAGCCGCAATAACGACAAAAGCCAGAATGGCAACGTAGCTGAGACTTGCCACAAACGACACCAGTGTCTCATCAATTTTCCCCTTCTGCAGAGCTCGCCTGATGAGCCCACGGATGGCTTTTGCGGCAATGCGACCGATGACCAGAATAAGGATGGCAGCGATCACCTTCAGCCCGTAAAGCACGATCCAGTCCTGCAACTGCATAAAAATTTGTTCCATCTGATTTTACCTTTCTTTTTTCGCCGGCGATTACTAGTCCGTCTGCGCAACTTCTCGTCTTTTCCGACAGCACTCCCTTCATTGCAACACAGATGTGTGCGCTAACCTGAAGGCCCTATTGGTCAAGTCTAACGCTCTCGTTGGACTTTGCATCTTTTTTTTGCAAGGATATCTCGTTTTTATGAAATATTTCAGCTCAGATAAAAAATGGATGTTTGCTCAGATACGATGCCACACTGTCACAAGCTGGAATGATTTCCTTATACGTACTCATTATTTTATCTGTGTTGAGTCAGTATCGAATTTAAAGGAAAGGGGAGGGGGGCTACGCAATTCATATTCCGAGCGTCATCAGAGCCATACTTGTTTCGGAAAATCTGGGACATCCTTCAGGTGAACGGGAAAATTCGTTTTCCCCTTGACATTACTTATCATGGACGGCCACGTTTTCCGGTTTTCCGTAGGGAGATGGTAATGCGTCTGCCCGGACCGGAAAGTTATGACGAGGCGGAATGTAGACCGGCGAACGCCGTAAATCACTGCTTCCCCTCGTTGTTTTTCTTTATTCCACTCGGCCTGAAGCACTTCGAGTACTCGGGTGAGGGTGCGGCGCATTCCGAACCTTCAAGTGTTATTTCCCTTGACTGGTATTGCTTCTTCAGTTTATCAGTCAGCGGACCGACCAGAAGATATACCTGTTCCCTCGGAGTCTTGTCCGGATTGTCTCCGGGGATAAGGACCAGGTGTGTAAGAGGTTCGTTTCCGACCAGGCGGATTGTACCGGTTATGGTGGACGTAACCGGACGGGACGCCATTGCGCACCCCTGCCCGGCGAAAAGTATCATCAGAATAACGCTCAAATGACGTGCCAGCTGTTTTCCCATGGTTTTCCCTTCTCAGAATGGAGGCCTTACGCCCTCCCTCCGCAGTTCTTTTTCCCTGTCACGGAACCAGGAATCGACATATAATTTCAAGGGCTTTCCGGACTGTTGCACCAGCTGGCGGGCTGTTGGGTCCGAATTCACTGTATTCAGCATCTCGCGGGGGGTCTTCGGGGTCGCCGGTGCGGTAGCGACAGCGATGGGAGCTGAAATCGACAGCGCTGCCGTGGAATTTATGGCCGTGTGAGCTATCGAGTCTCCGGGCGGGTGGGCCGCGGAATACGGTGTCGAAGACGGATTCTCATAAATCAGGTAACCTGTGCCGGCGAACGGGTAGGCTGTTCCGGACACCATGTCGACAGGGACTGACGGCGTGCCGCCGTTGTTTCCGTTTATGAAATTTGCTGTGGTAGCGGCGCTTGTGCCCTTTGTCCAGGTTACTGTTGGAGTAGAGGAGGCCGGAGTAAAGCTGTAGTAATTGACGCTCCACTGGTTCAGCGGTTGGAGGGTTGCCGCATTCAGCGTCGCTGTCGTGAAAAGTCCCGGAAGGGTTATTCTGTTTTCTCCATTGTTGAATATATACGTCCCCGGCCAGGTGTTAAAGGATGTGGCCGCGTACGCCCACTGGCTTTGCGGCGCGGCATAGGTTGCGCCGTTGCCATAGAAGTTCGCCACGGCCCAATCTCGGAAGGCGGAGGTGAAGTTTTTCGGGGAATTTATTGCCGCAAGCGCATCATCAACCTCGGTGATAGAGGTGCTGGTATTGTGGAGCATGTTCCAGAACAGGGGGTGGCCGGTTGCCGTGTCGGCTGCGGAATCGAATTGGTCTTTCATATACTTCGCCCACATGTAGACCATGCCGTAATTTCCGACGGACTCGTCGAAGCTGGCCAGCGAGTGATTCACGTTCCGGCTCAAGTCGTGCTCATAGGAAAAGACGCTGGAGTAATCCGGACCGTAACCGCAATAATCCCTGGCCACTTGTGCCATTGCTTCGTCTATCCATGTGGCGTCGGTCAGCCCGCGTTGATGGACTTTCTGTTCCCAATGAATCATGTGCTGGAATTCATGGGCGATGGTGGCATAAAACTCGACGCTACCGGGATCGATCTGAGCTGCCGGGTTGATATTCATAAAGAAGATTTCTTTCTGATTGGAATGGGCGTTTTGGGAAGAAAGTGCATATTCGTTCAGCGGGTCGAAATAGCCTGCAATGAAACTCGTGCTGGTTCCAGCGGTGAAACCGTCCTTGATATTGAGAAGCACAATGTAAATCTTCGGGTCGCCGTCAATGCCCGGATTGGGCTCGCTGCCGAAGGCGGTGTTTTCATCTGGATAGATGGCGGAGTCGAACTGGCTGATTATCGAGTTGACAATTGTCTGTGAGAGTGTCCGACCGCTTTCAAGGTATACGTAGCAGTTGTTTCCTTCCCCGACCTTGTCGGCGTTGACTGAATAATAGCTGTTGTTCGTAAAGTCTATCGCCCAGAAACTGCCGGCGCCGAGAGGGGCGGGGGGTGAAGATCCCGATGTACCTGAAGATGAGCCGCCTCCACATCCCGCAATAAATAGAACTGTCAGAAAGATCATGTATCGGATCATGTTGAGCACTCCCCGAGGGTTTTCTGTAAAAGTATTATAAATACGGTTGAGGGAAAGGAGAAAATATTTACATCGGCAGGAACCACACCAGATTCACATGCGCCTGTTTGATTCACTGGCCTTTGAGGTATAAAATTCTTTATTTTATTTCAAGAAAAACGCAAGAAAATCAGAGACAGATCTATTGTATTCTAATGCGCATTAAATATATCCGGTCCCATTTTCCGTGAGGAAAGTAAAAGGGGATTTTGTGCTGCGCATTCCAAAAGTCAATTATTGCAAGTATACCACTCAACTCGACAAAGCACAGTCAGAGAAGTATCAAGTTGGTAGACAGTTATGGTTGAACTGGTAAACTTATTTCTGGATTGTTACTTACAATGCCGCCGGAGGGAATGATGGGAACCGTCAAGATAATAATATGCGTGCTGGTCGTGGAAGCAATCTTTCTCGGCATTTTTGTCTACTCGGGTTTATACAATGTCTCGACGTTGTCGCCGGACCCGGCGGTCGTCAAATGGGTATTCAGTACGACCAGCGACATTTCTGCCAAGCATTATTCGAAAGGCATACCTGTTCCGTCGCTAAGCAATCCGTCGATGATTGATGCAGGTTTCAAGTATTATCACGAGATGTGCGAGATATGTCACGCCGCGCCGGGAGTTGAGAAGTCTCCTGTCAGCAAGGGTTTGTACCCGCATCCGCCGAATCTCGTCGATTCGGCAAAAGAGCTGCCCGAAAACCACCTGTTCTGGGTCATCAAGAATGGCATCAAAAGCACCGGCATGCCGGGATTTGGAAAAACGCACCCGGACTGGAAGATATGGGATATTGTCGCATTCCTCGAAAAGATGAAGAACATGAACCCGGAGGAATACGCGGTGATGAGCAACAGGCTGGCCCACAAGAAATAGCCTGTGTAGATTCAATGGCGGTATCCATCTCCTAACGGAAAGCCCCTGCAAAGGAGACCTTCCAAAGATTCACGTCGCTTGTCGGCACTTTTTGGCTCGTCCAGGTTTTTCCGCCGTCTCGAGTGTGGAGTATTACCCCTAGCGGCAGTCTTTCCGCAGCTCCGAAAGCCTTGAAACCCACCACCCAGAGGTTGTTTTCATTGAAACAGGTAACCCCCTCGAAGTGATAATTGTTTTGCATGGGGTCCATAACATCGCAAACTGCCTTTCCGTCAACCATCCGCACTCGAATAATATTTCCCCCTACGTCGACATTCTGGGCAGCCCAGGCAATGTCTTCACCAACCGCGCAAATGTCGTCGATGTCATTGTCCCCGGTTATGTTGGGAGCATCCAGGTTCCAGTTGTCACCGCCGTCAAGGGTGCGCATGACCGTGCCTCCCAGGGTTACCGCCCAGGCCACTTTTTTTGAAAGTCCCTTGATTTCCTTGACCGGAACATTGACGCCGTTCGGAAGGGCCTGCGACTTCGAGGTGGTTCCGCCGTCAGTAGTATGAAGAATCATGCCTACATTGTTCGCCTCGTCCCCCAGCGCAGCCCAGGCAGTCCATGCATCCACGGCCGAGATGTCGTTGCCGTTCATGCCCTGCCACAGTTCCGGGTTTCCCTGCTCCGTCCAGGACGCCCCATCGTTGGCCGTATGGAAAATGGCGGCGGTCCCGTCCATGCTGAACCCGATAGCCCACCCCGCATCTTTCAGGCTATCGTCGTTACCCCCCACATCCGTAGGCTATGAGTAATACTCCCAGCAGAAACAATACCAGCAATGCAATTCAGTACATGTTTCACTCCTTTCAGGTTCTCCCTAATTGAAGAATGGAGACCTGAGACTCATTTTTTCTGTGGAACTTTCCCCCAAAAGAAGGTTGGGACATAGGGAAACACCCTGTACCAATTGTACCAATCGGAGACGTAGTCATATTGTCGATTCTATACCTGTAACTATGCAAAATATCGTTTAGAATGAATCATTCTTTTTCAGTTGAACCTTCCGCCGAGAGGATCCCAATACTTCTCGGAGCATGTAGAGTTATGATTTTCCTTCCAGCATCGCTCATGTGCATCCTTATACCCAACGGGCTCGGCCGGTGACCCGGCGCGGTATTACCGCGACCGGGTCCTCTGGTCTCGTTGGTGATTTATTTCTGGTTTTCCACTTTCAGGGGCAGCCCCTACGCGGTCGCTCTTATTTTCGTTGCCTATCCAGAGCGAAATTTAGCTTTCATGTCCCCTCTTGTTAGACAGATCATGAAAAACAGACTAAGGCAAGCTATTACGATAGCATCTATGTCAACCGTGATGATTCCAGTTCCATAGAAATACTTTGTAAATAAATATGCTCCTAACCGCATGATAAAAAAGCTAAAAAACAGAGAGATGAAGGTGAGAGATGAAGGTGTCAGGTCTCCACCTATGACAATCTCAGCCTTTTCTCCAGTTCCTCAACCTTCTTTTTTAAGCTTCCATCCGCAGCCATCTTACCGATTAATCTTCTGGTTGTCTGAGCGATTGCCGAATCCTTTTTGTTGAAATACTCCCCTAATTCCTTCAGTCGTGCCCCGCTGCGCCGGTGCGCAAGGTATATCCCAACTTTTTGTTCCAGTCCGGCGTCTCCAAAAATGCCGCTCACATTTTCAATTATCATTTCTATTTTGCGGGTTTTCGATAATTCGCGCATCGCCGGTACATCCCGCTCCATTTGTTTCCCGTCAAGATGTGTCGCTATGATTTCCTGAACGAATGGCTCACTGCCCAATAAGGTTGATGCAATAACATTCCTCAGAGGGTTCTCATACTCCATGACGAGCATATGTTCTACAAACTGGCGGTATTTGTTCCCGTCACCAAATTGCGATAGCACCGTATCTGTACATAACCAAGCGGGCTTTGGCCTATCTCCGATATAGTCTTTGTAACTCGACCACGGATGCTCCCCTGGTCTTGTTACCATTCCGCAACGCACGGGATTCAGATGGATATAGCGTGTGAGTTCCATGAGATATTCATCCGCCTCGATCAGAATTGCTTTATATCGTCCTTGAAACAGATGACCGGATCGTTTGCGTTTTGTGTTGTAGTAGTTGGTATAGGCGCCGTTTATATGCCGCAGTATTTCCGGCAAGTTTCCTCCCGGCGTTTCCAAGAGAAGGTGATAGTGATTGGTCATGAGGCAATACGCGTGAATTTTTGCCCCATAGCGGGTTACTGACGATTCCAGGTAAGATAAGAATTGCTCCCGGTCCCGACGGCTCTTGTAAATATCCTTTTGCTCATTGCCGCGTGAGGTGACATGGTAATGCGCTCCCGGATACGTTATCCGCAACGGCCTTCCCACTTTTTCCTCCTCTGTTTGCTATCACCCTTCAATTGAGTGATAGTTCCATTTTTTGTCATAGGTGGAGACCTGACACCATCATGTTGCTTTCTTTTCGCATAACGGCTCGGGAAAGACCCGCCCGCCCGGATTCTTTGGGCGGTCGGTGTCCATTTTCCTTGTTGGGAATTCCAGTGTCATTCTTAAAGGCTCCTTTTTGCCACCAAAAACGATGCTCTATGGCTAAAAATGGGAGTAATAATGTGATTTTGTTTCATGATTACTGTGAAGCGGAGGGACGCTGTTTTTTATTTTTCTAACTCATTCAATAGATAAATAGATAAGAACGTCCCGCCGCCCGTTCTTGCCATTATCGTCAGCATCCGTGTTGACTTCCGTCACCTTGAACAGCGTCGTCCTTCCCGTCGCGTCACTTACGAGGCTCATTCCCTTCAACCTTATGGCTTACGGCCTGTCTGCTCGCTGTCCTACGCTTAAAGTTGTATGTTGGTTGCCATACAACCTCCAAGGACTCGCTACCCGGTGGCTGGCCTGCCTTCCGGGGCGGGATTCCCACCCGCTAGATTACGCGACCTTGCCCGGCCGCAATCATGGGCAGACCCCTTTTTTGCATAACGTGCTTACATACCCATTCTTACTTCTTTTCCCTTTATTTCTGCTTAAACCAGTTTTGCCGCCAAAGCTTTGATCTTGGTCCGCACACCCTCCGGTAGCTTCGGGTGTTGTTCCTTGGCAATCATGCCCGTAAAGAGTGAACCAACGACTTCGGCGCCGATCGTCTTTGAAGTCATTTTGAGTTGCTTATTGGTTCCGAAAAACCAGCGACCTAAAATTCCTGGAGCCGCACACGAGGAAACCAGTAGAGCTTTTTTCTTTGTCGCCCCCGATTTTCTATACTGTGGTCCATTCATATTCCACGACCAATAGGCATAAACAGCCAGTCGCTCCATAAAACGTTTGAATATGGCAGTGACTGAACCAAAGTTTGTCGGTGCAGCAAGGATATAACAATCTGCACGCTCGATCTTATCGATCAATTCCTGCATGCCATCATGGAGCACACACTCCCCCGGCGTTGCACCGGGCTGTTGGGTGCACTCACGGCAATTCAGGCGGAACTCGATAGGGTATTCACGAAGAAGTATAATCTTGACTTCGGCACCAGTCGCCTCCAGAGCATGCGCTAAGGCCTCGACAGTTTGATCGGTTATGCCATCATCCCGATATGAACCATTAATTACGAGTATCTTGATCATGGTCGACATCCCTTTCTGCGGAATTCCGGTCTTTTTCGTTTTACGCAACGTTCCGCTCGGCGCGAGTCTTGATGCCCTTGAGGACCCGGCGCATCATAGGGAAGTCCCCGAACTCAAGGAGCACGAGAGTGAAGAGCGCCATCGCCGGGGACTCCCACTGGTACCGCTGCTTCAGGCGTGTTATCAGGCGAGTGCCTCCGTCGGGCAAGGCGATGAGCTTCCATGCCCACGTGCTGTCGGGCTTCTCCCACAGAAGCCACTCGTTTCGTCGCGAATCCCCGGACCCTGAAGGCGGTCGTCTCGCTCACCTTGCTGGCCATCGGCATCCAGTCGCCGATCTGGGGGTGCTGATACTCTTTGAGGACTCCCTCGGCGCTCTCGTAGCCAGCGTTGTCGAGTAGCGCGTACGTATAGAATCCCGCGCGTCTGTAGCCCATCTGCACGATCCACGGCCAGACGACCGCTGGAGGCGAGTCGATGGTGATGGCGCGTGTGGCGTTGAAGGATGCCTTCGGCACGGCATCGTCGCCCGGCATGAGGCCACGTACCTCGTCATCGGTCGCACCCAAGCGCAGGTGCCAGTGTCGGCAGAGCGGTGCAGTGATGAAGAGCGGCAAGCCACCCAGCGCATAAACGACACCGCGAGAAATGGATCGCTTCCCTGTCATGCACAACTCCTTCAGATGTCACTGCCGCGTCTGTCCAAACAACGGCTAGAGGCTTACGTGACTCGGTCTTTTCGCAGTCACGTGGAGCCGATTGTTATATGCTCTCTTTTACTATACGTAGCCGCGTAGCCATTCCCACGGCCCAATCCATCCGCTGCAATTACCATCCAAAGTTATTGATATCACAGCCGGTTCAGAGAAGCTTACGTTAACAATTTCCATCAATCTTTGTTTACTATGAAACCTTGTTGAGGAATTGGACCGAGAAAATACCTCCGCTATAATGTCCACAGGTCTTCCTTTTTTACTTTCAAAGACTACTTTACCCTTTTCTGTAACTCTAAAAACGTCTTGTTCAACAAAGTACATTACATCGCCTATTTTGATAGTGCATGAGCCCTTATCGATTGAAAGTGGGATACTCAGACAGAAGCGTGGGCCGATAAGGCTTTTTGAGCTTGTGAATTTGAATCCGGAAACATCATTGAAAATCATTCGGCCTTGCGAAAAAGTGATTTTTCGATTGGATTGTACTTGGCGCTGAATTTCTGCGTTTAGCTCTATTATCGGTTTGTTCTTAGAAAAATGAGGGAACCCGTTACCCGGATACTTCAGGTGTTCCTCTGCTAGGCAAATAGAATAAGTAGCGCCTACGACTATAAATGCAACTAATAGGATCGAGATTATTGTATCGGATGGTTTATTCATTTTTGTGTCTCGCATATAACGGCCCCCGCGGGTGACCCGCACGAAGGGTCGGTGTCCACTCGCGTGTTCATGCGCAAGTCGCATGGCTGTCGGGTCACCCGCGGGGGCCGTTCACGCGACGCAGTCGCGTGAACGGTCGGAAAATCACCCGCGGACTTTTTGGCGGGTGCATTTTTCTTGTTGGGAATCCCATCATTTCAATATTTTACTTTTCAAGGGAGGCCCCTGAATACTAAGCTATTGGTTTCAATCTTTTGACTTATCATAGAACTCAACTTTTTCGCGCCATATCTCCCAAGCTGGATCATCATAGAACTCTATTTCGATTGGGTACCTTGGAAGGTACGACAACCGTTCATTAAAGATATGAATAAATTCATCATTGTCTTTGACATAAAATACCCATTCCTTGTATCCCATGCCGGTAGATACACCAACTAAGAAAGACAAATTATTATACTTAGTGAGATCATCCAAAGCGCGTTCGAAATCCTCATGCTTTTCATTTGTTTCAAACACAGGCAATTGCTTAGGACCAGGGATATATTTCCATGTTATGGATACACATTTATTGTATTCTTCTAAGTCAGGCAGTTTTGGCTTTTCAATACGAACCCTGATAATCAATGTGCTATCTTCTGACTCAACACAAACAGTTCTCCAATACCACAAATCTGCTTCGCCAATATCATACTTTTCAAGCTCAAAGTGTTTACTTATTTCCGATCTTTCCTTCGTAAATTTCCCGACTGCACTAGGCGCAGCAGTGTTTCTATTGTCGCCGGTTGATATAGGCTTATGTCCCATCCGCTTGTGGAAGGCCATCCATAAATCAGGTTCATAAAACTCTGGACAACTTTGCCTTATTGTCTCAGCAATTTCTTGATAGCCATTTAATGCAGCGGTTTCAGCTGGAGTATGTAAAAGCCATCCTAGTGCGATTGGGTCTGCTCCTGCAGAAATGAGCGATACCACTACATCGGCGTGTCCACCCGCAGCAGCCCAATGCAACGGAGTTAGGGCAAAATAGCCCGGAAGATTTGGCAACGCACCGTGATTCAAAAGAAAGTCCACTATTTCAACGTCACCTTTGGTAGCATATGCGATGAGCGGTATTGACGCGCCTTCGAAATCTTCAGCAAGGACAGTTGGCTTGTCACGAAGTAATCGCTCAGCGGTTTTAAATTCCCTTGCTTCAAGCAAATCTAATAATTGTGTCAAATTCTCACCCTGAGGACCGTCAGGGATCTCTAAATACGGATTTTTCTGAATCACGGGGTATGCCACAATTATTGTATTGAGTAACCTGGATATTTCATCAAGATTGATTCCGAGCCGATGAAATTCATCAACAATTTCCTTAGGCGTTCCTGAAACCTCAAGACCTAAATCTGGATTACAATATGAAAGTTCACAACCCAGATTAATTTCTTTGGACTTGTTGTTCTCCGTTGCGGTTTTTGACCCTTTGAAGATTCGAAATTTGCGTAGTAATTTCACTAAATCACCTCATAACGGATCGGCGGGTATGCCGGCTCCACGGCGGCCTTCGTCGGGTTGGGCATAGCGTTTAATCACACCCCGTCCACGGTGGGAGTTCGCCACCAAATTCTTTGACGAACCGAATGTTAAATGTGTCTCGCTCACTAATCTTCTGACGAACGAATTCCACGGCCTCATCCGGGGAGAGAATCTGTACCACATCTTTCAGCTTATGGCGATTTCCGAGTATCCCTCCCGGTTGTGTCTTTGAACCACCATCACCTGTGACGAGAATTGCGGCGGATTTTCAGCTTCGCAAACAATCCTCACGTCATTTCGTTGGTTCTCGTCCCGCGTGCCTCTAGGAAATAGCGCAGTCTCAACCTTTTGGTAGAGGGGATCAGAAGCCCCAAACGGAGGAGTTGCTGTATAAATGTTTGTATTTGCCTTTTTGACTCTCATGGCATTGCCATCGGCCTTCGCTTCTCCATGAGCTGTAGAAGACATATTTATCAAGATCACCTCATCTTCATGCCATTTCTCAAGTTGATTGACTGCGGGCAACTTCTGGCGGGCATTGATGAGGTTTGTATCAATGTGCAGTATCGGTATGTACAGCAACCTTCGTTCCATGCTTATTGGCATTTTTACTCCAGCTCAACGTCGTGGGCCTTGACCCGCACCGGGGCGCTTTTTTAGCCCCGGTCGGTGTCCAATATTCTGTTTACAGAGTATCTTTGGTTCGCCCTCGAACCCTCGAATATGCCCACCAAGCTATTTGCGGCAAACAGCTCCACCAGAGAGGACCAATTATGGCCTCGCCGATTGGAATGGGCAGCTTCCAATAGAGAAGCGTTATCGGAAAGTCAATTATCCAAAGAGGGATATATCCAAGTTGCCACTGTGCTGTTAATGTGCCAGTCGAATGAAAAAAAATCAGATAAACAAATAGTCTTGCAATACCCAGCCATATGCTCCATGTGTTAACTTTTGATGGTTTCATGTCTTTTCACTTTATGATGCCCAACGTCGTGGCGGGTCACGTGTTTCTCACGTGCACCCGCCTGGTTAGCGCTTGCTCAAATTGACTTCGAATCTTAAATTCTTTCCACTGACTTCCTGAAACATTCAATTCCGTGCATCAATAGCCAACTTGCCTCTTTTGACACAAAGGTGACCAATAAAGGGATTTCTGGTAAGCAGAGTCCATTCTGGTTGCCCCTCTGCGGTCATGAAGGAAGCAACACGGAGGCCGTTGGACAACAAAACAGTTATTTCGGGCAGGTGGCCGAAGATTTCCACGTCACTTACCGAGGTCCCGATGATCTTTTTAAACATTCCCGGCCATCTTCTCTCAGAACTCCATGAGCCTCCAAGAATTGAATATTTACGTTCAAATCTCCAACTCCACTGAATCATCAGTGTTATCTCCCCGTAAGGGTTTCCATCCGAACCATCTCTTCTTTTTCGTGGGGTGAGTTCACCGAATTCAATAAATAGAGCTGAGCCATACCCACGCCATACGTGGGAGACGGGCTTTCCTATTAAGGCATTTATGAATGGGTTTGGGTCGACCAAATCATTATTCCTCTTGTCGCTAACGGGTCTGTGAATGACCGGGAGGTAAGGGATGCGCGAAGAAGATGAAAGCAATATCAGAGGTGGGGAAACTGACATGGATTTATATGCTGGGTCGATTCACTTGTTATCCCTTTCCGCGTTCGGACTATCTCCAAAGGTCGTCACGATTTCTGCGGAACATACAAGGGCTACACCATCAATATTGAACGCGACCATCCAAGTCAAAACTGGTACATCATCGTTACCGCCCCCTCTGGTGGGTATGTTTATGATGGCCGGTGGCGGGAATCCGAAGGTAAACCACTCCGCGAAGCAATTTACGAAGCTCTGCGGGGTTCGATGTTGTTGGGATAACGGTTTGGAAAATCACCTGACGGTCTTTAGGTCAGGTGCATTTTTCTGGTTGGAAAATCTTTTCGATTTCAAAACTAATCCTATTTTCACTTTTCAGGGCTGGGTCTTTCACATGCTGCTGGGTTTTGTCGGTGATTTTTTGGGGTGGCGATTATAAAAGCCCTCTAGTTTTTCTACTATGCCACTG
This sequence comes from uncultured delta proteobacterium, assembly GCA_963748325.1. Taxonomy (GTDB): domain Bacteria; phylum Desulfobacterota; class Desulfuromonadia; order Geobacterales; family Geobacteraceae; genus RPRC01. The sequence goes on from CAVVIJ010000004.1 coordinate 415,928, forward strand.
CATTTGGCACATCGTCCTTTTATCAAATCTTTTGAATCTTGTGGTGTTTTGGAGTTTTTACAGATCACATATTCAGGTGCTTCTTCTCCCGGAATCCTTTTTATAAAAATTCCATAAGTAGTGGGCGAGGAAAATCAAACCACCACCGATCAATGATCTGCTAACATTCATCCAATTATCAAACATTTTGGACTTTCCAGGCACAATAAAGAAAAACGATACCAAAATGATAAAAGTAAGGAATCTAAAGAAATAGAAATTGACTGGCATTTTTTCTTTCATTTTTTGTCTTTCCAACGGCGTGGGAGCGCACCGGCGCGTCAGCGCCTGTGTGCCGCCACCTGGTTAGGTATTACCTCAAACGCCACTCTTTCAATTCTTCTTTAACCAGTGCAACGTGCCCATTATTTAGTGTTTTGTAGAAATCATCTTCTTCAGTAAACTTTTGAATAAAAAACGATTTGGTCATTTCGTGAAACACTTCACCTTCATCATCTTCATTTGCTAAAAACAAAACCAACGTCTGCCTAAAATGTTCCAATTCGGCTACTTGTTCATATGTTTTTTCAAGTATATTTGCGCAGTCAATATCAAGTTCAGCGAGGCTTGGTAATAACGATTTATACTTATCATTGATAAATTTAGGGATTGGATGGCCGGACCAGAATTCGTCATCAGGTTCTTCTTTATATTCGAAAATATCTTTGTCAAATCTAGTAGTTCTAACGCGATAAACAGCATCAGGGTATTGTTCAATCAATTCAGCAAGTTGTTTGTATGCTCTGAATAAGCTGACATGTGACCAGTAGTTAATTTTAAGTTCTTCTGCCAGCAGGAAAGATATTGCCTTTCTCTTGTTATTCTCTTGTCGTCTCTTTTTTATTAAATCGAATATTTCACGAGCAATAAACAGAAGAATTGCAATAGCTGCAGTTATAGGAATAAAGTCAGATAAAATGCTTGCGCTTTTATTTTCCTTTAGTTCGTTTGTTTTGGGTTTTTCAGTAAGTTTCTCAGGTACGCTGCTAGGGTCTGCTGGCTTGACAGGGGTTGTATTGGCAGGGCTTTGTTTGAGTGGAAGTTGAATCTCGCTCTTTTTTTCAGGTGCGGCAAATGCAATGGAGGCAAATACCATTGCAACAATTGCAAAGAATATTTTCAGTTTTATTGTCATATTCATTCACCTAACGTCTCAAGGCGCCAGCGGCGGAGCGTCAGCGGAGACCGCTGTCGCCGCTGGTTATCAGTTCCCAATCGATGAATACTTTATGCTGATACCTTCGTAATTTATTTGGGCATCGAAGACTCGCGCTCTCGGGTGATGCGTAAGCTCTATTGCATTTGGTCCGATGACTTTAACTCAAAGTTCGGGGCCACCAGCAGGCCCTGCGGGTGCTGCACCATGATTGCAGTCGGCTGTAAAAATATTTCCATTTTCATTCTTCAGTTTCGCAGTTGATTTTATGATGCTTGCTTGTGTTGAGAAGCCTGTAGTCGCACCACAGTCTCGCTCGAATACAACTACCTTGTATTTTGTGCCTGGAATGGACGTTGAAGATATTTCGTTGTTTGCGCACATCGTTTCTGCTGACCACCAGAAGAGTCCGAAAACAATTAAAATGACGATTACCGCAAATCCAATGAAGATTCCGGCTGTCTTCTTGTAAATTTGAAAGCCAATTCTCATTTATTCTTTCCAGATAACGGGCCGGGCCTTGACCCGCAGCGGGGCGCTTCTCAGCCCCGGTCGGTGTCCAAGGGCCTAGTTATATCCTGATTTATTTCTGGTTTGTCTTTTCGAGTTGCGGGCACACTCTTAAGCGCAATCAAAATAAGAAGGATGGAGGCCAGAGGGAAGATTGATACCATCGCAATTTTTAGCGTTCTCAGAAGGGTAGGAGCAAACTTAAACCAGAAATTGAGGCATGAGGGTAGCAGTAAAATTCCTACGCCGAAAAAGATGTATTTTATGGCAAAAAGTAACTTCGCTTCTAATTTGGGTCTATTGAAAAATGCCACGTCCGAGGCTTTAAATGTGTAGGCAAAGAGGAATACATAGCCAGCTATGATTGGATAGAAGCACGTTGTTAGCCACTTCATTGTTAACATGAAAGGGTGTCCCAGCTCAGCAACCTTAGCGACCAAATCAAGAGCCAAAGTTAACGCCGCAGCTGTGATTATGATTTTGTTGATTCTTAGATTGGTCTCGTCTTTCATCATTCCTCAGATATAACGGTGTGGAGGGTCTGCTGTGGAGCTTAGCGGAAACAGCAGCACCAGATTGTTGGACATTTTTACATGCCTGGGAGTGAGAAAATTACTTCTCCTGAATGGAGATCGATAAGCGTTGTAAAATCACCGCCCAAGGTATCCGCTTTTTCCATTTGTCCCATCGGGTAGAAATAGACAACCCAGTATTCCTTGCTTATTACAGTCCTAGCCATTTCCTTCGGGAAGTGGCGCACAAGGGTGACCATTCTGATCGGGCCTCTTTCCAACCCTTTCTTCACTTTCAAGATTTCAATGTCTGCTTTACTCGTGTCATATTTATATTTTACAGCTTCTTTAGTCGCAGCTTTTATGGCTTGGTCAACAGAAATTTCTGTATTTCCTTCTGCTTTTGCGAACGAGCCGAAAATAGGCACCATTACGATAAGAGTCAGGAATAGCACCGTAGTCTTCAGCATCAATATTTTCCTTTCTTCGCGAAACGGGGCCGCGCTTGACCTGACGGGCGGCATTATCGCCCGTTCATGGTAGCGCTGGTTGAGCTCTCTTTGCTTTTAAGAATGACGAAATTTTTATAGACAATATGGTACAGATAAACCATATGGCTAGATTGAAAAGTCTTATCTGATGTTCCGAGAAGAAGTGAGAGAAATCAAAAGAGTATTTTTTAAAGTAATAAAAATCCGCTGTTACAGCTCCTATGGTTAAGACAACGGAGTAAATTAAGAGCCTGTTTTCAAATAGTTTTGATAGAAAATACACAAACAAAAATACCACCAAAAAATTGACTACGATGTATTCGAAGTCTGAATAAGCAATGTATGCTAGTGACCTGGCATCTCCCTTAGGCAGATGCTTAATCAGTGCCTGAACAATCGCAGAGTCAATGCCTTTGTCCCACAAAAACGCTTTAACAACTCCTGTAAAACATACAAAAACATAGAACGTAAGACAGCCAAGCAAATATGTGGCCATTAACACCAGTCCCAAATTTGAAAAATTTTTTGTTGTTTTCATTGATATACCCTGCTCAACTCCTTATTGATCAGACCGGCCATCCTCCCGCCGGTCACGCACGCGTCACTTTATTACAATTGTCAATTTGACGCAACACATTAGTTTTGATATACATTTTAAACGGCCAATATCATTATTTGGAAGATGACCAGTTTTCTGGCCAACACTCCACTCGCCCTGATCTGAATTTTTATGTATGCATCAGAACTTGACTTCGAGAATACTCGAAACAATGCCAAGAGTAGACCTACATTACTCTCGGGTAAATGCGGTTACTGAAAAGAAGACAGGAGAATTTCATGCTGTTTGTTCCAAGCGCCATCAATGCTCAGTATATTGAGCATTTGAAATTGCGGCAGGTCGCTGCTGCCCACCATGTGGAGTATAAAAAGTGGCTCCGGTATTTCCTCGATTTTTGCAACAAGTATTCTCCTCCTGACTCCAAAACTGAACAAATACGGCTATTTTGTGAAAAGTTGCGAGCAAAGAGGCAATCTGAGACTCAGTGCCGACTGGCAACCCATGCCGTATCACTCTTTTTCGAAATGCAGCAAGACAAGGTATCTGCAACTCATGATGAAGTCGATTGCCCGGAAGAAAAGAGTGTGGTCGATATATCAACGAGGGTCAACGAACCCACGGAAAAGTGGTTGCCGGTAAGCCGTGGTTCCTCAGGCTATACCGGGGCAGGTTACCAGGAAAAGTCCGATTCTCCGGAATGGGACGAACTGCTGGCGATGTTAGCAGCGGAAATCAAAGTTCGCCATTACTCACGGAAAACGCTTAAAACATATGCGAACTGGTCTCGCCAATTCCAGCGTTTCTTGAAAAGCAAATCCCCCGATGAATTATCAACAGCAGATGTTAAGGATTACCTGACATTCCTGGCAGTAAAATGCCGGGTCGCTGCTTCCACTCAGAATCAGGCGTTCAATTCCCTTCTGTTTCTGTACCGTCATGCCCTCAAAAGGGATTTCGGCGATCTTCGTGACGTTCCACGCGCAAAGAAATCACTGTATATACCGACGGTGCTTTCCCGTGAAGAAATCGATGCGATCCTGCTTCAACTTTCGCCACCTTGCGACCTCGTGGTTAAACTGCTCTTCGGATGCGGATTGCGACTGTTTGAATGCCTCCAACTGCAAGTAAGGGATTTCAATTTCGATGCGTGCACGCTTACGGTTCATGGCAAGGGTAAAAAGGACCGTACCGTGCCGCTGCCGGAATCTATTATCCATGAATTGAAAACTCAGATTAATGAAGTCGCAGGACTCCATGAACAGGACCTGAAAGTCGGTTACGACGGAGTTTTTCTGGATGATTCGGTGGAGAAAAAGTATCCCAAGGCACCAAAGGAGTTTGTCCATCAGTGGTTCTTTCCCCAGAAGTCTCTGACTGTAACAGTGGAGAACAGGGAACGAAGACGCTTTCATCTCCACGAGTCCGAGCTGCAAAAAGCACTGCACATTGCCGTACACCAGGCAAAGATCCCCAAGCGTGTCACCTCCCACACATTCCGCCATTCCTTTGCCACCCATCTATTGCAGGCAAATTACGACATCCGCGTCATTCAGAAACTCCTCGGTCACTCCAGCCTGAAAACCACCATGATTTACACCCATTGCGTCCCGGTCAGGACCGTGAAAGAGCCGAAAAGTCCGCTGGATTTGTAAACAATCTGCTGACCGGAGTAACCGGTTGCGTCAGGAGAAACAACCGTATTCAAACCCCTGTCAAAATCTTGGCTTGAGTATTCTCCCGTTTGCTGACGGATCGGCAAGGCTCCTCCGCGTAACTGATGCGTTTGACCGGGCAGGGGGCCAGTGCCGTCCTGCCTAACTGCCTTCCCGTCTACCCCTGTTGTGCCGTGGAACGTGAGAACTGAGATTCACGCCTGCGAGCTGACGAGCTTACCTCTAGATGCTTGTCCGACCCCGCCAATCCTGTTATCTGCCCTGAATCATTGATGTTAATCTTGGCCGGAGCCAATTCGCAGCAAGTGCAGGGGCTGCCGCTGCGGGTCGACAGACGTGGGGAGAGTAGGGCAGGGGACTTTCCGCGCTGCCGGGAAAGGTGGAATCATTCTCGCCAACCTCCTGGACGGAGAGGCTGAGGCGCTGAAGTGAAAGAGCGCTTTTCGAACTGGCACTCTGGTTGCATTCTAACAGGCAGAACTCTACCTAAACGAAATCATTACATAAAGGAGGTTTTTTCGATGGCTGCAAAGGATGACCAGGTAACTGATGGTGCGTCGGAAAAGGGAAAAGGGAAAATGAAGCTCATTATTATCATTGTTGCTGCGGTTCTTGTTGTTGCTGGCGGCGTGACAGGATATTTCGTCTTTGCCGGCGGACACAAAGGTGCAGCAGAGGCAAAGACCGAGAGCACGGTTACCCCGAGTATTTATTCGATGGATCCTTTCATCGTTAATATTTATGACGGGCAGGACCTCCGCTATCTGCGGGTGAAGGTGGAGCTGGAGGTGGCCGATGAAGAGGCCAAGGCCGAAGCGGAGGCCAGAAAGGCGCCGCTTCGGGATGCGATCCTCGTGCTGCTGTCCAGCAAGACGCTGCTGGACATTCGCGACCAGCAGGGTAAGAACCAGCTGCGGCAGGAAATATTTACCGTTGCGAATAACATCCTCCCGCCGGGAAAGCTGAAGAAGGTATATTTTACCGATTTCGTTGTTCAGTAACCCAGGTTTTCCGAGGTAACCGTGGAAAAGATTCTGACCAAAGAAGAGATAGAATCCCTGCTGGCTGCGATTGTCGAGGGCAGCATCGTGCCCGAGAAGGAGCTGGCTGCGGGGCAGGCGTCGGTTTCGGTCTTTGATCTGTTCAATAATGATCATCAGGTACTGGTTCCGAACCTGGATGTCATCTATGACAGTTTTATCCGCTATAACCGCGTTACCCTTTCCAATCGACTGAGAAAGATCGTCGAAATCAAGAAACTGGGTGCCAGACCCTATAAATACGACGATTTTCTGAAAACGTTGCCGTCACCGGTCTGCATGGCCATCTACAAAATCGAGCCTCTCAAGGGAGCCGCTCTGATTACCATGGACAGTCAGCTGGTCTTTACTTTGGTGGACAGTATTCTCGGCGGGACCGGGGCACCGGCCGCGCACGAGCAGAACCGCATGTTTACGTCCATCGAAGTCCGACTTATGGAAAAGATAGTGAAAGACGTGCTGGCGGATATGGAAAAATCCTGGACCCATGTGGTGCAGGGAACCAAGATGAACCTTCTGCGCATGGAGATGAATCCCCGGCTGGTCACCATTGTTCCGCCGGAATATCAGGTTATTACCATGTCCCTGGAGATCCAGGTGGAGGAGGTAACGGGAACCATGCTGTTTGCGATTCCCTATATGACCATCGATCCGGTTCGTGACAAGCTGAAGGTCGGGACGCAGCTGGACAGTATGGCCATTGACCCCAAGTGGCACTTCCGGCTTGCTGCCGGACTTGAGGAAGCGCCGGTGGAGCTGACCGTCGAACTGGGCGAGACCGGCATCACCATGAATGATCTCATCAATCTGGCGTCCGGCGATACGATTATCCTCAACCGGGATTGCCGGAGCGAGTTGAGTGTCAAAATCGAGGGAATCGAAAAATTTACCGGTCTTCCCGGCGTCCAGGGCGGTAACAAGGCAATTCAGATCACAAGCGACATACTTGTCTAAGAGTACAAAATAGGTTGTACAGATAGTCTGCTACCCAATCGGCAAGAAACAACAGGAGGCCCCGCGTGAGCGATATACAGGAAAACAATGAGAAACAAAGTGCAGTGCAGGAAAAAAGGAACCTTGACCTGATCCTCGACATTCCCCTTCATCTTACCGTGGAGCTGGGTCGAACCAAGTTGCTGGTAAAGGATCTGCTTCAGTTGAATCAGGGCGCTGTTGTGGAGTTGGGCAAGCTGGCCGGTGAACTCCTTGATGTTTTCGTGAATTCCAAGTTGGTGGCCCGTGGCGAGGCCGTCGTGGTCAACGAGAAATTCGGTGTCCGCCTGGTGGATATTATCAGCCCGGCGGAGCGTGTGGAGAAAATCGTATGAGAATGCTTCCGGTCCTCCCGGTGTTGTTGCTCCCCGGAGTCGCATATGCAGCGGAGGGGACAGGCCCTGCCGGGTTCAGTTTTGTTTCCGGCTTTTTTCAGATGGTGGCTTCCCTGGCAATTGTTCTCGGTCTGATCTTTCTTGCCTACTACCTGACCAATCGCTTTCTCAGGGGAACCCTGGTGAATAAATCAGTGCCCCGTTATATCCGGGTTGTGGAGAGTCGTTTTCTCGCCCCGAAAAAATCGCTCATGCTGGTGGAGGTGGGGGGGGAATACCTGCTGCTCGGCTCCACGGATTCGGGCCTGAGCCTTCTCAAGCAGGTGGATATGCTGGAGACTATCGAGGTTGTGGAGGAATTATCCGCCGCGACCAAACCCGCAGCTTCTTTTCCCGATGGTTTGCAATTTCTCAAGGATCTGGTCCGAAAGGGCCGGCGACATGTTCTATCTGGTGCAAAGGATGGTGTGAGGGCGTGAGATTGAACAGAGTTCCAGTACTGGCCATCCTGGTTTGCCTTGCGGGCCTGGTTTTCGCCACAACATGCTTGGCCGAGCCTTTGAGCGTGCCGACGGTAAGTGTCGGTCTGGGAAAAGTTTCCAAGCCGGGAGACGTATCGACCGTTCTGCAGATATTCCTCATGATCACGATCCTGTCCATAGCGCCGGGGCTCTTGATCATGACTACCTCCTTTACCCGCGTGGTGGTGGTGCTGTCATTTCTGCGCAGCGCCATCGGCACCCAGCAGGCACCGTCGAATCAGATTGTCATCTCCCTGGCTCTTTTTCTGACATTTTATATCATGAGCCCGGTCTGGCAGCAGATAAACACCCAGGCGTACCAGCCGTACAAGGCTGGTCAGATTACCCAGGAGCAGGCATTGGATAAGGCGGTTTTCCCGATTCGCAAGTTCATGCTTTCCCAGGTGAGGGAAAAAGACCTGGCCCTGTTTATCAGCCTTTCCAAGATGCCCCGGCCGAAAAACGCCAATGACATCCCGACCCTGACTATCATCCCGGCCTTCATGATCAGCGAATTGCAGAGCGCCTTCCAGATCGGCTTCCTGATCTATATTCCGTTTCTCGTGGTGGATATGGTTGTCGCTTCGGTGCTCATGTCCATGGGTATGATGATGCTGCCGCCGGTCATGATCTCTCTGCCCTTCAAGATCCTGCTCTTTATTCTGGTTGACGGCTGGGCCCTGGTGATCGGCTCCGTTGTCAAGAGTTTTGGGTAGAACATACGTATGAACAATTACTTCGGCAATTAAACATCAAAACCCTGATGTAGGGGTACGGCGCGACGTGCCCCGATTGGGCGAGGCACGCCTAGCCCCTACCATTGATATGTTTAATTGCCCCCGTACAATGAATGATCAAGTATGAATAATACAGAAAGGATTCCCCCATGACCCCGGAGCTGGTAACACAACTTGCCCGCAGGAGCTTCGAAGTAACCCTGATGCTGGCTGCGCCTCTCCTGATCTTCAGTCTGGTTATCGGTCTTGTCATCAGTATCTTTCAGGCGGTTACCTCCATAAACGAGGCGACTCTTGCCTTTGTGCCAAAGATCGTGGCGGTCATGGTGGCGATGATCGTCTTTTTTCCCTGGATGATGAGTTACATGTCGGATTTTACCCGTGAGATTTTCGCCATGATTCCCAACCTGAGATAGCCGGCCATGTTCCAGTTGCCGCCGTTTTTTTCCCTACATAACATCACCCTTTTTTTCCTGGTGCTCGGTCGTATGGCAGGAATATTCAGTGCCATTCCCCTGTTCGGAGGGGAACGGGTGCCGATGAATATCAAGGTGATGGTTATTTTCTCCCTTGCCCTGGTCTGTTTTCCTGTTCTGAAACTTTCTCATGTTACCCTGCCTTCCGATTATCTTTCTCTGTTCCTGCTGGTTATCGAGGAAGCGCTGATCGGTGTCACTCTCGGACTTGTTGCCCAGTCGGTTTTCGGCGCCGTTGAGTTTTGCGGGCAGGTTATCGGCATGCAGATGGGTTTTTCCATGTCCACCCTGTTTGATCCGACCATGGGCCAGGTGCCGCTCATGGCAATGTTCCAAACCCTGGTTGCAACACTTCTGTTTCTGACCTTCGGCGCCCATCATCTCTTCATCAGGGCGATGGTGGACAGCTACACCCTGATCCCCCTGGGCGGATGGCATATGAGCGGAAGCATGCTCCACTACCTGGTCACAATCACCTCCGGTATATTTATTCTGGGGATCAAGCTGGCGGCTCCGGTGATGGTGTCGCTGCTGGCCACCACGGTCGTGCTTGGCGTCATGGCGCGTTCCTTTCCCCAGATGAATATCTTTGTCGTCAGCATGCCGCTCAACATAGCCATCGGTTTTCTTGTCCTTGGCCTCTCCCTTCTGGTCTTCATTCACACCGTAGAGATATCCTTCGGCACCATGGCTCTCCAGATCAAGACGATTTTCAAAATTATCTCGCAGGGATCCTGATGTCTGAAGCGGATAAACACTCGAAAACCGAACAACCGACAGCGAAAAAACTCGATGAATCGAGGAAAAAGGGTCCTCCTCCCTTGAGCCGCGAAATGACGTCGACCATCACCCTGCTGGTTTCGATGGTGACCCTCTACAGCCTCGGCAGCTACATGTTGATTTCCCTGAAAGAAAATACCCGGGATCTGCTGAGCGGAATGGGAACGATTACCATCACGCCGACCAGTGTCGACAGTATCCTGATGAAACAGATCTTTTCAATCGGTGCGGTTCTGGCCCCCTTCCTGATAATGGTCATGGTTGCGGGAGTTGTTGCCGTTGTCATCCAGGGCGGGGTGTCCATCTCCGCGGAAAAACTTTCCCTCAAATTCGATAAGCTCAATCCCGTGGAGGGCATAAAGCGCCTGTTCAAGAAAGAGGCGGCTGTCGAGGCGCTCAAGTCCATCATCAAAATACTGATTGTCGGTTACATCGCCTATCAGATCCTGCGCGACGAAATGGGTGCAATCCTTTATCTGACCGAAACGGATATCAACGGAATTTTTGCCTTCATCAGCCAAATCGCTTTCAAAATCGTCATTCATACCTGCGGAGTCATGATTGTCCTGGCGATTCTCGATCTTGCCTTCGTGAAGTGGAGTCATATCCAGAGCCTGAAAATGACCAAAGAGGAAGTGAAGCGGGAGCACAAGGACAGTGATGGTGACCCGCAGATGAAGGGGAAGATCCGCAAGATGCGTTACGAAAAGGCCTTTCGGCGTCTCAAGCTGATCATTCCCACGGCTGATGTTGTCGTTACCAACCCGACCCATTTTGCCGTTGCCGTGAAATACGACCGGAATAAAATGGCTGCCCCGATCGTCATTGCCAAAGGTGCCGATCATCTGGCCCTCAGGATCAAGGCGTTGGCCAGAGAAAACAACGTCATGATGGTTGAAAACAGGTTTCTGGCCCGGGAACTTTACGCGCAGGTCAAGGAGGGCCAGGAGATTCCCGAGACCCTTTATGTGGCGGTTGCGGAACTGCTGGCTTACGTGTACGGGTTGAAAGGGAAGACCTTCTGATCAGCAGAACTCTTCCTGCGCTATAACGTACTTTCTCTCCTAGACAAATCCTTGACTCGACGGTTTTCAAAATACTGTCTCATTCCCGATTTTCCCCGAAACATTCAACGTTTTACTGCTTCCAAAAGACTGGCCGATGCGCCCGGATAGCTGCTTTCATGAGACTTTAAGCGGCTGACCGATATTTTCTGTCCGGTTCCGGTCTGGGGAAGGTCCTCTGGCACAGAGGTTGCTATTCTAGGGTGAGGTGTAAAATCTACTTGAAATTACAGGGCATATCGGATGGCTTCGTCGGCGGCAAAGACAATGCAGTTGAAAAATAATTCCGACATCTATATGGCGCTGGTTCTTATCGGGATCCTGGCCCTGATGATCGTTCCGCTTCCGGCTTTTCTTCTGGATATCTTTCTGGCGACGAATATCACCGTCGCCCTGGCCATCCTGCTGCTGGGCCTGTATACAACGCAGCCGCTGGATTTTTCGGTATTTCCTTCCATTCTCCTGGTAACAACCCTGTTTCGGCTCTCTCTGAATATCGCCTCCACGCGACTGATTCTCCTGCACGGCAACGAGGGGGTGGATGCTGCCGGCTCTGTCATTAAGGCTTTTGGTCAATTTGTCGTGGGCGGCAACTACGTTGTGGGCGCCGTTATCTTCCTGATCCTGGTCATTATCAATTTTGTCGTAATTACCAAAGGCGCCGGCAGGGTCGCCGAGGTTGCGGCACGTTTTACTCTTGATGCCATGCCGGGCAAGCAGATGGCGATCGATGCGGACCTGTCCTCCGGTATTATCACGGAAAAAGAAGCCCGGAGCAGGCGATTGAAGGTTTCCCGCGAAGCGGATTTTTATGGTTCCATGGACGGCGCCAGCAAGTTCGTACGCGGAGACGCCATTGCCGCAGTCCTGATCATGCTGACCAATATCATCGGCGGCTTTGTAATCGGCGTTTGGCAAAAGGGGATGGCACTCGATACGGCTCTCACCAACTATACCCTGCTGACCATCGGTGAAGGTCTCGTGGCGCAGATTCCGGCGCTGATCATCTCCACTGCCGCCGGTATCATTGTCACTCGTTCTGCTGATGAAAATAATTTCGGCCATGAAATTACCGGCCAGTTTCTCAACCACCCCAAGGTATTTTATGTCTGTTCAGGGGTGCTCTTTGCTTTCGGACTGATTCCCGGGTTACCGCATTTTGCCTTTTTCCTCCTGTCCGGCCTGTCGTATCTGGTTGGTAAATTGGCACGTAATAAGGCTCAGGTGGTTGAGGACGAGGAGGATCTCGTTACCCAGGGGGCGGCTGATGACGGCGTAGATCAGATAACTTCCATCCGTCCTGTCGATCTGCTGGAGCTGGAGGTCGGCTACGGTCTGGTGCCCCTGGTTGATGCCGCACAGCAGGGAGAGTTGCTGGAAAGGATTCGTTCCATCCGCAAAACCTTTGCCCAGAAAATGGGTTTCATTGTGCCGCCGATTCACATCCATGACAACCTGCAACTGAAGCCGCATGAGTATTCTTTTCTGATTAAGGGGGCCAAGGTCGCTGGCAGCAACCTGACCGGGCAGTTCCTGGCCATGGATTCCGGACAGGCAACCGGTTCGCTTGAGGGAAGCCATACCACCGAGCCGGTATTCGGTCTTCCGGCCGTCTGGATCAAGGGTGCGCAGAAAGAAGATGCCCAGATCAACGGGTACACGGTTGTCGATTCCACTACCATCATGGCCACCCATATCAGCGAAATAATCAAGAAGCATGCCCACGAGCTGGTGGGGCGGCAAGAGCTGCAGCAGCTGCTCGATAATCTTGCCACCAGCTGTCCGAAGGTGGTTGATGAGCTGGTACCGTCGCTGCTCAGTCTCGGGACCGTACTGAAGGTGATTCATGGTCTCCTGAAGGAAAATGTCTCCATTCGCGATCTGCGAACCATCCTGGAGATTCTTGCCGACTACGGCAACATGACCAAGGACCCTGAAGTACTGACGGAATTCGTTCGCCAGGGACTTGGTCGCTATATCGTCGAACAATACAAGCAGGATGGTGATGTGCTTTCACTTCTGGCTCTGGACCGGCAAGTCGAAGAGGTTATCGCGGAATCGGTTCAGCCGTCGGAGCAGGGCGGTTTCCTTGCCATCGAGCCGGGCATTGCCCAGCATATTCTGCAGAACATTCGCCAGGGTATGGATAAATTCAACCATACCGGTAGCCACCCGGTGCTGCTTGCATCGCCAACGGTACGGCGGCATGTCAAGAAGCTGACGGAAAGGTTTCTGCCCACGCTGGCGGTCCTATCCCACAATGAGATTCCCCCGAACATAAAAATTCAATCCATAGGAGTTGTCAGCGCAGATGCAAACTAGAACCTTTCAGGCCGCTAATATGGCGGAGGCAATGCAGTTGGTGAAGACTGAGCTTGGTCCAGATGCCATGATTATTTCCTCGCGCAAAGAACGCCGCAAAGGCCTTCTGGGTTTCTTTGCCAAGCCGGTGTTCCGCATTACGGCAACGATCGATACTGTCTCGAAGTACATGGCCAGACCCTATCATGAGGAGTCTTGTCGGGAAGAAACGACCCGTGATTCGTTCCGTAATTCCATGCTTGAACCGCTTGCCCGGGAACTGAAAGAACTTCGGGAGAGAGTCGACTCGCTGATTGTCAAGGAAAATGCACCCCGACAGGAGCCTGTAATGCCTGCGACAGTGGCCGGGGCTACATCAGGAAACGATTTTTCCCAGCATGAACCGTTGGACGGTGAAATGGTCGAGTTGAAAAAACTTCTCCTCGAATCAGTTCAGGGCGAGAGTGTTCGCGCGGTTCCCGCAACACGTGTGTCAACCGGAAGTGTCGCCTGTGCTTCTTCGGAGAGGAGCAAAAAAGACAGCGTCTCACTGGCCGGGGTTTCCGCCACTCTGCACGAAGCCGGACTGGTGGAGGCGTCTGTCCATACCTTGCTGGGAAAGGTGAAAAGCTCGGAAAAACCGATAGATGACGAGGGTTCTCTCAGGGGATTGTTGAAGGAATCTCTCGAGGCGACCGTCAGGTGTTCCGGTGCCATCAGGCTGAAAAAGAACGGTACCAAAATTGTGGCACTGGTCGGACCCACCGGAGTCGGAAAGACCACCACCATTGCCAAGCTTGCCGCGCTTTTCACCATCGGCAGAAAGGCAAAAATTGCCCTGGTAACCATTGATACCTTCCGTGTCGGCGCGGTTGAGCAGCTGAAAACCTATTCCAGTATCATGGGCGTTCCGCTCGAAGTTGCCTCAACTCCAAAGGAACTGGAGAAGGCCCTTGCCGCTCATACCGACAAGGATCTGGTCCTGATCGACACGGTCGGACGAAGCCCGAAGGATAAGGAAACTATTGAGTCGCTTCGTGCAATGCTGGACTCCTCATTCACCATTGAGACCCACCTCTGCGTGGCTGCCACCACGCGGGAACGGGAGCTGCGCGGCATTGTCGAGAGTTTCGGTGCGCTGCCTGTCAACAGGCTGCTGTTTACCAAGCTGGATGAGAGCAGTTCGTTCGGCTCAATCGTCAATCTACAAATTGAGAACAAGCTGTCACTCTCGTACTTCACGCGTGGTCAGAGGGTTCCTGAAGATATCGAACCGGCATCGGGTAAAAAAGTTGCAGAACTGATTCTCGGCGAAGACTGAGATGAATATGGGGGAAGCAGGGTGTCCGATCCGCTGGGTCGGCCCGGCCGAAACACTGCTTCCCGACCTGTATCGGAGTTACCATGAATACTCTCGCTAAGGCATACGAAACGGACCACCAGTTGAGCACTCCCCAGAGCAGGGACGAACTGGTGCTATCCCATCTTCCATTGGTGAAATACCTTGTTGGAAGGATATCTTCCAAGCTGCCGCCACATCTTGACCAGCAAGATCTCATGAGCGTCGCGGTTATTGGTTTGATTACCGCGGCTGAACGATTCGATCCCGGTCGCGGAATCCTCTTCAAGACTTTTGCCGAAAAGCGGGTCATGGGTTCCATCATGGATGAGCTCCGCGCTCAGGACTGGCTGCCTCGGACTCTGCGGGAAAAGTACAAGCGCCTTGAACATGAATTTTCCGTTCTGGAGCAGAAGCTGGGCCGTAATCCCAGCAGCGAAGAGGTGGCCGCGGCCATGGGCATGGACCTGGAAAAATATTTCCATTTGATGGAAGAGGTCCATTCCCTTTCCTTTATGAGTCTGGATGATTTTCACGAGGATGACGAGGGGAGCTCCTTTGGTTTTCTGAATTTTCTCTCGGATAACGGTACGGAAAGTCCCCAGAACCAAATGATGGCAAAGCAGCTTCTCCAGGTTCTCGGCAATGCGATCGAATCGTTGCCGGAAAAAGAGCGGCTTGTGGTGACCCTGTACTACTACGAGGAATTGAATCTGAAGGAGATTGGCGAGATCATGAATCTCACCGAGTCCCGGATTTCGCAGCTGCACAGTCAGGCTGTCATTCGCCTGAAAGTCAAAATGAAGAATATGGCGGGCTGACCCGTTGCCGCGAGAGGAGATACTGCATGAATAGCGGAATCTATGGCGCCATTTCCGGAAGTATGGCGATGATGAAGCAATTGGATGTTGTGGCCAACAATCTGGCCAATGCCAATACACCGGGATTCAAGAGAGACAATATCAGCTTCGAAGCGGTCATGGCAGCTTCCACTCAGCAGGGTACAGAGGGCGCCATTGATTCGCCCGCGTTAACCCAGGAAAAGTACTCGGTCGATTTTACCCCCGGCCAGACCAAGGTGACCGGCAATACCTTTGATATCGCCCTTGATGGCGACGGTTTTTTTGCCATTAATACCCCGCAGGGGAAAGCCTACACGCGTCAGGGTAACTTCAGGCTGGATGCACACGGCAAGCTGGTGACCGCTGATGGCTATGAAGTGCTGGGTAATGGTGCTCCCATCATTATCAATGGCGGCAGCGTTACCTTTGATGAAAAGGGCAAGATTTTCGTGGAGGGCCAGGAAACGGGCGTAATTGACGTGGTGGATTTTCCGAAACCGTATGACCTGAAAAAAATCGGCAGTGCCCTCTTTGTGCCGAACAGCACGGGCGCAACCCCGCAGCCGGCAAAGAATGCAGTTGTCCGGCAGGGGTACCTGGAAGGGTCGAACGTAAATGTCGTCGAGGAGATGGTGCGAATGATCGAGACGACGCGCTCATCCGAGACCTGCCAGAAGATGATACAGAACTATGACCAGATGACCGGGCATGCGGTCAATGAGTTGGGGAAGGTGTAGAGAGGCGGGATCGGGGAAAGAGGACCGTGGATCGAGGAGCGAGGAATAAGAAAAGCGGATTACGGATTAAGGCTTACGGGATACTTTTAGAGTATTACGGATATCAGGAGGCGGGATTATGATCAGGGCTTTATGGACGGCGGCTTCGGGGATGCAGGCTCAACAGCTTAATATCGACGTGATTGCCAATAACCTGGCCAACGTCAATACCAGCGGTTTCAAGAAGAGCCGCGCGGATTTCGAGGATGTGATGTATCAGAGTGTCAAGACTACCGGTGCTCCCTCGACGAATTCCACTCAGGCAGCGGGCATCGAGGTCGGTCTCGGCACAACGCCAGGGTCTGTTACCAAGGTTTTCACCGCAGGCAATATGACTCAGACAGGGAACGAGCTGGATATGGCCATCGAAGGTGATGGCTTCTTCCAGGTCCAGATGCCGGACGGTACTACCGAATACACCCGCTCCGGGGCGTTCAAACGAGATGGCCAGGGACGGGTGGTAACGGCAGACGGATATCCCCTCATGCCGGAGATGGTTATTCCGAGCAATGCTTCCCAGATCTCCATCGGCACTGATGGTACGGTCTCCGTAACACAATCAGGCCAGAGCGGTTCAACCACCGTTGGGACCATTCAGCTGGCAACCTTTCAAAACCCGGCGGGACTTTCCAGTCAGGGTCACAACCTTTACAAGGTCACTGATTCTTCCGGTGACCCCACTACCGGTACTGCCGGACAGAACGGCATCGGCACCATCAGCCAGGGTTATCTTGAGATGAGCAATGTAAACGTCATGGAAGAAATGGTTAACATGATCGTCAGCCAGCGTGCCTATGAGATCAATTCCAAAACGGTGCAGGCTGCCGATGAGATGCTTCAGCAGGCCAACAACATGAAGCGTTAAAGGCAGTAGTCGGGAGATGAATATGAAAAAGTTCAGCGCAGGTCTCTTGTTTCTGGCCCTGGTATGGTGCCTCGGTGTTTCCGCCACTGCCTTTGCCGCCGGCATGACCCTCACCGCGAAGAAGGTCCGCGCGGCAACAAAGGATTTTATCCTGGACAGGACCCGTGACAGCGGCATGGAGATCAAGATAACTAGGATAGCCTTTGACGAAAATCTTGTCCTGCCGGCCGGCAAGGTAAGCTACGAGTTCATTGCTCCCCGTCAATGGGAAGGCTGGGGCAAAAACGTGCTTGGGCTTGTCATACGAGTCAATGATCAATTGGTCCGAAACATAAGCATTCCGGTGGAGGTGGAAGCCCTTACCGATATGGTCGTGGCTCGCTATCCCCTGCCGCGTGGCACGGTTGTGGCGGCTAACGATGTTTCGCTGCAGAAAAGGGATGTGGCAGAGGTGTCCGGCAAGGTTACGTTCAATCTGTCGGATGTCCTCGGCAAAAGAGTTCGGATCCCGATCCGAGCCAATACACCTGTTCGCAGTGATTACCTGGAAAGAGTGCCGTTGGTGAAAAACGGTCAGGTTGTTACCATTGTTGCCGAAAACGGTGCCCTGCGTGTGACGGCGACCGGCATGGCCCGTGGCACCGGAGCTGAAGGCGATTTGATCATGGTCCAGAACATGAACTCGAAAAAAACTGTCCAGGCCCGTGTGGTCGACTCGGGAACGGTAGCGGTCAATTTCTAATCGCACTCTTGCCGGTCCCTGGAATTGGTTGAAGAATCAGGGTCTGGGCGGTTGCGGTGCTCCCGATAAGAGGTTTCGTATGAAAAAAACAATGTTGGCGGTTGTCCTTCTCATAAGTACGGGCTGTGTGTATCCTCAGGTGCATTTGCCGAAAGAGACTTCCGAAAATGAATACATTCCTCCCCCTCAAATCAGTTATGCCAATGGTTCGATCTGGCAGGCGAATTCGGTGTCGCCGATGGAAGATTTCAAGGCGCGTAAAAAGGGCGATATCGTGACCGTGGTGATTGTTGAAAAGGCCAGTGCCAGCAAGCAGGCCACCACAGGAACGAAACGTGCGTCCGGTGTGTCGGCATCCATTCCCAACCTTATGGGGCTTGAGACGACTGCTCTGAAAGACAAGCTTGATCTGAATAGTCTTATCAAGGCTGATGCCAGTTCCGATTTCAGCGGAAGCGGCACCACAACGCGCAAAGACGCCCTGAATGCAACCATTTCAGCGCATGTCGTAGATATTCTGCCCAACGGCGATCTTCGGATCCAAGGCAGTCGCAGCGTCACGGTCAACAACGAGGATCAGATCATTATTCTGCGGGGTACGGTGCGGCCGAAAGACATCAACCAGGATAATATGGTCAGTTCTTCACAGATTGCCGATGCCCGTATTACCTATTCAGGGAATGGAGTTATCAACGACCGTCAACACCCCGGCTGGCTCTTCAATTTTGTTGATAAGATCTGGCCTTTCTGATGGGAGCAACCATGAAAAAAATTCTCTCCATAGCGGTATGTCTCATTCTGCTGCCTCACGTCGTTCATGCTACCAGAATCAAGGATATTGCCTCCTTTGACGGGGTTCGGGACAATCAGTTGATCGGCTACGGGTTGGTGGTGGGTTTGAACGGCAGTGGCGACAGCGATCAGACCAAATTCCCGGTCCAGAGTCTGACAAACCTCCTGGAACGTTCAGGCGTCAGTATCCATAGAACGGACATTACCGTGAAAAATATTGCCGCGGTTATGGTTACGGCCACATTGCCGCCCATGGCAAAGCAGGGGACCCGCATCGACGTACTGGCTTCTTCTCTTGGTGATGCTAAAAGCCTGGCAGGCGGGACGCTTCTCATGACCCCTCTCAAGGGCGGGGATGGTCAGGTCTATGCCGTTGCGCAGGGTCCTGTTTCCACCAGTTCTTTTTCCTACGGCGGTCAGTCTGGCGGGTCTGCCCAGAAAAATCATCCCACGGCGGGCAGGGTCCCCGAGGGGGCGCTGGTTGAGCGTGAGCTGCCCTATGCCCTGACCAACAGGACCAAGCTGCGGCTCGATCTTCATCAGCCTGATTTTACAACCGCTTCACGGGTGGCTTCCGTGATCAATAAGAGGTTCCAGAGCACTATCGCCGTGTGCGACGATCCCGGTTCCGTTACCCTGACTATCCCGGAAAAATATAAGGGAAATACTGTCGAATTTGCCGCTGCCCTGGAAAGTCTTCAGGTTCAGCCGGATATGGTTGCCAAGGTGGTTCTCAACGAACGGACCGGCACGATAGTAATCGGCAATGATGTGCGTATTTCCACCGTGGCCGTTGCCCACGGCAACCTGACCCTCACGATCAAGGAGACGCCGCAGGTTTCGCAGCCCCAGCCGTTCAGCAGTGGTGGCCAAACCACGGTTGTGCCTCGTAGCAGCGTCAACGTGAAAGAAGATAAAGGCTCCAGCCTGTTGCTTCTGAAGGAGGGCGCCAATATTGGCGACGTGGTGAAGGCTTTGAATGCCATTGGCGTGACACCGCGAGACCTGATCGGCATCATGCAGGCCATCAATGCCGCCGGGGCTCTGCAAGGTGAGTTGGAGATTATTTAGCGCATGTCCGTAAACTATGTAAAATCCTCTGCTGTATGGATATTGAACAGCTGTTCAAAAAAAGAAAATACAATGAAAATTTCTCTAAAGTTTTAAAAATTTCGTTCGATAAGGTACCTATATGACGACGATTGGTAAACCTGCAATATTTCCGGAAGTGGCAACCTCGAAATTTTTGAGCAAAGTGAACGATGCTGGTAACAGTGATGCCTCGGCTGATAAAAATGCCGCGCTGAAAAAGACTTCTCAGGATTTCGAAGCTCTCTTTATCGGTATGATGCTTAAATCCATGCGCGCCACCGTTGGTAAGGACACCTTGACGGGAGGCGGACGCGGGGAGGAGGTCTACCGGTCGATGCTGGATCAGGAATATGCTCAAGAGGCCGCCAAAGCCGGAACTCTGGGGATTAGCAAGGGACTTGAGGAACAACTCGTGCGGTATATGGGACACAGTGAAACCAATGACAGTCGATCGAAATCGTGAAATTCAGGAATCCAGTTCAGGAAGTATGGGTGCAGCCATGAAAATCACCAATAGCACAGGTAATAACGGAATATCCACTCTTCGAAGCGAAGCGCTCGAGAAAAAGGGTGCCTCGGATTCTTCATCCAAGAAGAAATCCGCCAATACTTCTGACCGGGTGGAACTATCGGTTAATCGAGCGAAGATTGATCATTTGACCGGCGTTCTTGCAGCGATGCAGAGCCCGAATGCGGGAAAAGTCGAATCTATCAAAAGCCGGATCGCCGATGGCAGCTACAACGTCAGCGGTCAGGCGGTTGCAGAGAAGATGCTGCAATCCATCGGCGTGCTGAAGCCGGGTGGAGATGAAAATGAGTAATCGCATCGATTTTCTTATTGAGAGTCTGAAGGAAAAAGAGATCCTTCTGGAAAAGCTCGTGCTGCTGCTGGATGAAGAGCGTGATTATATCGTTGATCTGGATACCGAGGGGTTGGAGGTGAAGCGCGAGAGCAAGCTCCAGCTTATTGCTCAGCTCGAAGAGCGCAAGACCCTCTGCAAGCATGCCTTGGAAGGCGTTGCGCAAGATCTGAAGATCGGAACGCCGGTGAGTCTTTCGGCGATTATTAAAGCAGCTCCTGCTCCCAGGCGCGAGGTTCTGCTCAAGTCGCAGCGAAGGCTCTTCGAGCTGACCGATCTTCTCAATCGAAGCAACCGTTTCAATCGCGACCTCCTGTTTGGGTCGCTCAGTACCATCAACCGTTCGCTGGAATTCATCAATAGAAGTTTGGGCCGCGGCGTGAGCACCTACAGCAACGCTGGCTGCGTGGTGAATGGCGTGGGCGGTGGTCGGCTGGTGAGCGGAGAAATCTGATGGGACTTAATAATCTTCTCAATATCGCAAATTCAGGTGTTACCATGGCCAGAGTCGCCATGGAGGTGACGAGCGAAAACGTCGCCAACGTAAACACCCCCGGCTATTCGCGGCAAAAGGCGATTTTTCAGACGTCGCCTGTCAATACCGCAAATGGTTTCCCTCTTGGCACCGGCGTGCAGCTTGCCACGGTACAGAGAAGTCATGATGACCTCCTGCAACTCCAACTGGTCAAGGGGAACAGCCTGTCCGGAGAGAGCACGACGAAACAAACCGCTCTGTCGCAGATTGAACCCTCTTTTAACGAGGTGACAACCGATGGTCTTGGTCAGGCCGTTGAGAATTTTTTCAATTCATGGCAGGATTTATCGGTTACTCCCCAAGGGACTGCGGAGAGGCAGGCCGTGTTATCCCGTTCTCAGGTGATGGTGGACACCTTTCATCAGATGAACACAAGTTTGAATGACTCACTTACGAATGCCGACAAATCACTCGATGGAATAACCTCCGATATTTCCGCTACTGCCAAAAATATTGCATCGCTCAATGGGCAGATCCTTCAGACGGAACAGTTGGGCGGAAATGCCAATGAATTGCGGGACCAGCGTGATTATCTTACTCAGCAACTGGCGAAGAACGTAGGCATCAGCTATGCGGAACAAAACGACGGAACCTTGACTGTTTCCCTTCCTGGCGGTGAACCCCTTGTGCAGGGCAACTCGTATGCCACGCTGTCAACCGAGGTTGATGCCGGTACGGGACGTAACAAGATTATGCTGAATCCCGTGAGTGGCGGGGCGGCCACTGATGTGACCTCGACCATCGGCGGTCCGGACAACAGCCTTGGCACAATAGGCGGCACTCTCCAGGTGCGAGATGAGATTGTGCCGGGCTACCTGGCGAAACTTGACGAAATGGCACGGCAGTTGGTTACGAATGTCAACAGTCAGCACAGTTCCGGATACGGGCTGGATGGTACGCAAAACAATTTCTTTGATCCATCCAAAACAACGAGCGCGGATATTTCGCTGAATCCTTCCCTTACCATCAATAAAATCGCAGCAGCAGGCCAGGATCCGACCTCTGTCAGCGGGCCAGGAGACAATACTGGTGCTTTTGCCATTGCCCAATTGAAGTCATCTCCGCTAAGCTTTACGGTGAATGGGAATACTACAAGTTCAACTATCTCAGGCTATTACAACAGCTTTGTCAGCAGCGTTGGTGTTGATACGGAAAATGCTACCAATGCCTCGGCTCAGAATGATAGTTTTCTGCAGCAGCTTACTACCCTGCGTGATTCAAATTCCGGTGTGTCCCTGGACGAGGAAATGTCCAATCTGATCAAATACCAGCAAGCTTTTCAAGCCTCGGCAAAAGTTATCAATACTGCTTCAAATATGCTGGATACGGTAATGGGACTGATACGGTAACATGTTGAAAACAGGAGACCGAATATGCGCGTAACTCCGGGAATGACCTCCGACAACGCTTTGTACAATCTGCAGAAGGGCAGAACGCTTCTCAACCGCCTCCAGGAGCAGATTGCGTCCGGTTCGATCATAAACCGTCCAAGCGATGACCCCATAACGACTCGTCAGTTGCTCGATATAGATAGCAAGCTGGACAGTGGTGATCAGCATCTCAGTAACATCACGAAGGGGAATCTTTCGCTGTCCATGACCGATACTGCGCTTCAAGGCATGTCTGATATTATTGACCAGGCAAAAAAAACAGTAGGTACCATTACCAACGGCAGCAGCGATCAGACGGTCCGTGATAATGCCGTCTCGCAACTGACGGAGTTGAAAAAACAGCTGGTTGATCTCGGAAATACTCAACTTGGGGATCAATATATCTTTGCCGGTTTCAAGAATAGTACCCCGCCATTTTCCACTCAAAACAATAATTACGCCGGTACCTCCGACGAAACTTCAGTTGAAATCGACCAGAATTCGCAGGCACCCGTCACCATTGCAGGAGATGCCCTGATAAAGGGTACCGGCAGTTATGGCAATGTAGATATCCTCGATACGCTGGACAAGATCATCGCGGGAATCACGAGTAACGATCCAGCCCAGATACAAGCAAATGCCGTGAACCTCGATGCGTCAACAAACCAGATTGACAATGCCAGGAGTGATGTAGCCGGAAGGGTGACACGGTTGAATAGTGCTAAAACCATGATAACCAATAATCAAAATACCTTGAAAGGGATCGTTTCCGACACCATGGGCGTGGATTATATCAAGGCGGCAACACAGTTGAATCAGCAACAGACAGCATTTGAGGCGGCCCTGTCATCTACGGCGAAGATTTCACAGTTATCGCTGCTTGATTATCTGTCGTAACTGGTGACTGGTTCCCGGCACAGCAGGGCATATTCGAGATAGTTTTCCAAAAGGTCATCCGGGCGCTTTACCCCGTTTGACCTTTTTTTGTGCTGGAAAAACAACAAGAAATGCGCCTGCAAAGAAGGAGCTTCGGGCGTATTTTTTGTGGGTGTTACTCCGACAATTAAACATATCAATGGTAGGGGCAGGGCGCGCCCTGCCCCTACATCATGGTTGTGCTTTTTTATTGCCGGAGTAATAATCGCTTCAAGACGGTTTTTTGACAAAATGGCACAAAAAATGCTCAAGTATCTTCATGCGCAGTCCGAAATGAAAACTAAGGGATGGTGAAGCAATGATAAAACTGACACGGCTTGACGGCAGTGAAATGTTTGTGAACGATGACCTGATCGAAGTAATTGAGGAAACACCTGATACACATATTACCTTGAGTAACGGCAACCGCTACGTCGTCCTGGAAAGTGCCGCAGTACTGATGGAGCGAATTGTTTCCTTTAAAGCGAAAATTATTATCCGCTCCAGCCAGATTCCAGGAAAGAAGTATTTCCGCAAAAGGCGGGAAGGCTTATACCATCCCTTCTGCAAACTCTAACCTGAGGCATTGTGCCCGGGTGAACGCTGTCACTCAGCTGAAACAGGTTTTTGCCAGGTTGTCAGTTGCGCAAAGCCCAACCCTTATTGGTATGGGATGAATCTCGGGTCCGTATTTCGGTCCCAAGGAAATTATCGAGTTAGGACACTCATTATATGGATATCGCCACAATTATTGGACTAATTCTCGGCTTCGGGGCGGTAATCGGCGGGCAGCTTATGGAGGGCGGACATGTCAGCGCCATCCTCCAGCCGACAGCCGCCATCATCGTCCTCGGTGGAACGTTTGGTGCTGCTTTTGTCAGTTTTCCTCTGTCGACCATCAAGCAGGCCGTACTTGACTCAAAACGGGTGCTGTTAATGAGTGGCAGTGACAATGAAGCAATTATCAAGGAGATGATCAACTATGCATCCAAGGCCAGGAGAAACGGTCTCATTTCCCTGGAGCAGGAGGCGCAAACGGCCAAGGACCGCTTTACCCGCAAGGGGATCTCGCTGGTAGTTGACGGAATCGACCCGCAGAAGCTCCAGGACACCATGGAAACCGAGCTGGACACCTACGAAGAACACGCCAAGGGGAGTGCCGAGTTTTTCGAGGCGGCCGGTGGTTACGCACCGACAATCGGGATCATCGGTGCCGTTCTCGGCCTTATTCAGGTTATGAACAATCTTTCCGATACCTCGAAGCTGGGCGCCGGTATCGCCGTTGCCTTCGTGGCGACAATCTACGGACTTATGACAGCCAATCTTGTCTGTCTTCCCTTTGCAACCAAAATGAAGCATCGGATCAAAGAGGAACTCCTGCAGAAGCGGATGATCATCGAGGGATTGACCGCAATTCAGAATGGCGAAAATCCCCACTACATCGAGCAGAAACTCCGGTCCTTCCTGGTCCAGACCGGTGACGAGAAAAAGGGTAAATAAATGGCTCGAAGAAAGAAAAAACCGGAAACACATGCAAGCCATGAGCGCTGGCTTGTTTCCTACGCCGATTTCATCACCCTGCTTTTTGCTGTGTTTGTGACGCTGTTTGCCATGTCGCAGACGGACAAGCGGAAAGTTGAGGAGGTCATCGCGTCTCTCCGCGAATCCTTCGGCTACGCAAAGTCCAGCCCTTTGAGTAAGGTCAATGTGCTTGATTCCACGGAATTGAGCCAGATCCCCGCCATTACCCCACCGACCGCAAGGGGCGACATGAAACCGCAGATGCCCTTTTCGAAACCGACCAAGAACCGGTATCACGCCGAAGAAAAGGATTTTAAAAAAGCCCGGGCGTCCCTGGAGGCATACCTGGTGAAAAACGGTATACAGGACAAGGTGTCACTGGAGATCAATCGGCGGGGACTTGTCATCAGTCTCAAGGAGGCCGGTTTCTTTGATTCGGGGAGCGCCGAAATCCGGGTGAGTTCTTATCCGTTGCTGGCCAAGATTGCCGAATCCCTGAGCGAATATAATAACGATATCAGGATAGAGGGGCATACCGACAATGTTCCAATCAATACTCCGGCCTTTCCCTCCAACTGGGAACTTTCCACTGCCCGGGCAACGAATATCGTTCACCACTTGGTCTACTATTACAAGTTCGATCCGGAGAAGCTGTCGGCAACCGGCTATGCGGAATTTCGCTCGGTAGCAGATAACAGTACTCCCGAGGGCCGGGCAAAAAACAGGCGGGTCGATATTGTCGTGTTGTCCAGCGATGGTGAGCGGGGCGAACCGCTCAACATTGAACAGTAGGATTGATTACAGGAAGAGCAGCGTACTACAGCACCGCGTCTCGAAGGGGACCGGTGCTTTTTTTATGAGTTTTTAAAGGAAGGGGTGCCTGTTGATGTCGGTTTGAAGCGTTTGGGGGCTGAGCATGGGCAAAGAATTCAGCGTGAAGGAGAGGGTAATTCTTCGCCCGTTTCCGCTTTAAGCTGCTGCCTCTGCTCGGAGAAGAGATAGGCGATTATCGCCTCCCGGTCTTTTTCTTCGAGAAGAATGAATTTCATGGCAACAATGAAGACCGGGGCCTTTTCAAGCCGGAGTGTTACCTCATTGCAGCGCAGCGCTTCCGCTACCGTTGAGATTATTCTTGGCGGGGCCATCGGAAGGAAGAGCTCAACATGGATGCGGGTGCCGATTGTCACGGCGGACTTCATCCGCATTCTCAGGCCTCCGCCACTCAAATTTACCTCATGCGGCGGAATTTCTTCGTTATGTGCGGCGATGGCTCTATAGCCACGGGTTGTTGCAGACATTCTGGGTGGAGGGGCATTCTGGTGCAGGGACTTTCTCTTTTCCCATTGTTCACTCAGGGAGGCAATGGTCTGCTGGGTTGGAATTTCAACCTTCACGGGGATGGAAACGTCAAGCCGGAAATAATCCCGTCGCTGGATTTCTTCCACATCCCCTTCTAGGCGAAGTTCGTATTTCTTTGGGGAAACTCCTTCAACAAGTATCGCCTCAGAGCAGTAAAAACCCCAGCCGGACCAACCCGATAACGTAACGCGGGAGCCAGGCTTCAACTCAGAGAGAGCTCTCGGT
Organism: uncultured delta proteobacterium; assembly: GCA_963748325.1. GTDB lineage: Bacteria > Desulfobacterota > Desulfuromonadia > Geobacterales > Geobacteraceae > RPRC01. Next base: position 442,348 of record CAVVIJ010000004.1, read on the forward strand.
GCACCACCGAGGATCTCGACTCTTGCACGGTTCCCAGAAAATGTAGTTATTTCACCATTACTTTCAATCGGTATGGTGGAGGAGCGCCGGATGCTGACTTTGACCTGTTGGCCTTCCTTGAAATAGCGTTCGTAGCTGATCTTTCTTTTTGCCATTTGCCTCAGAACCTCGTAACTGCCGTTCAATCAGGTTTTCCATTCCTTGAGAAGTGAGGCAGGGGTGCCTGATCTCAAAACGTCCTGAATGCTGCAGACATTATCATGGATTACCTCACACAGACAATCAAAAATCCTTTCCGGGTAGACCAGAGAAGGGCCGCATGCAATCTGAAGCTGGTAATTGCTTTTGTTGGCTTTTTAGGCCGGTATCCTGTTCAAAAAATTGACGTGTCCGGGTGACTGACTTAAATGGCTCATAAAAACAACATGTTGTGACTGGTTGGGCGCGGCATATTTGTTGCTTTCTATACCTCAGGCGATCCCTTGGTTGTCTCGGGAACTGCCTCACAGGTAATTTCAGGAGTTGGGGCAACATAACTACTGCGGTTCAGAGGTGTTTTTGTTGTTAGCTGAAGGCTGGACAGGCCCATGAATAATCATCTTGAAACATGCCGCCAGGAGATTTTGCGGGCTCCGGGAAATATCGATGCCTACCTGCGTTTAGGGCATGCTCTTCACGAAATGGAAAAGTATGTCGATGCCGTAACCGTGTACGATAGGGCGCTGGATCTGAGTCCCGGTACGGGTGCAGTGCATCACAATCGCGGTAATGCCCTGCTGGAATTGGGGCGCTGGGAAGAGGCCATCGCTAGTTATCGGGAGGCACTTCATCTCATGCCTTCCTTTATCGATGGCTACGTAACCATTGCCACTGCCCTGCAGTCGTTGCACAAACCCTATGAAGCAATGGTCAGTTGTCATCGGGCCCTGGCCATCGATCCGGATTGCGCCGAGGCGCATTGGAATCTCGGCCTGGCTCTCCTGCAGGTCGGCGAGTTCGCCCCAGGGTGGCAGGAGTTCGAGTGGCGCTGGAAAAAGCGGTGTTTTACCTCCCGTCCCCGAATCTTTCCGCAACCGTTGTGGGACGGTTCCCCCCTGGAGAACAGAACCATTCTCATCCACGCCGAACAGGGCTTCGGAGACTCCTTTCAGTTTGCCCGTTATCTGCCGCTGTTGGCAGAGCAGGGTGCCACAGTGATTGTCGAGTGCCCAGGCTCTCAGAAAGCAGTGCTTGAGGGTGTCCCCGGGGTCACTTCCTGTGTGGCTACAGGAGAGATGCTACCTGACTTTGATGTCCATCTGCCGATAATGAGTCTGCCACGGATTTTTCAGACTGGGCTGGACACGATCCCCGTGGATTTTCCCTATATTTTCCCTTCGTTGAAGTCTCTTTCCTCCTGGGTGGAAAGGTGTGCCGCGAGCGATGACTTACGGGTAGGGCTGGTCTGGGCCGGACGAAAAAAACCGGACCCCAACCGAACCTGCCCACTTGAAAACTTCGTGTCCCTGAACGGCATTCCAGGAATTACTTTCTACTCTCTGCAGTTGGAAAACGAGATGTCCGGTAGCCGGGAAATGTGGCAGAGGGTCAACCTGGTCGATCATTCTACGGAAATCCGCGATTTCAGTGATACCGCCGCGCTGATTGCCACTCTTGATCTGGTCCTTTCCATTGACACCGGTGTCGCCCATCTGGCTGGCGCCCTTGGCAAGGAAACCTGGGTTCTCCTTCCCTATGCGGCTGACTGGCGCTGGATGTTGGACCGGGATGATTCTCCCTGGTATCCGGGCATGCGGCTTTTTCGTCAGAATCGGGCCGGAGATTGGCAGGGCGTGATAGCCTCGGTACAGGACGCCCTGGTAGCGAAAAATACCCGGTTTCGCACGGAAAGAGAGGACCGGACATCTGCTTTGAAGGCCGCCTATGACGAAGGGCTTGTTCATCTTCAGGCGGGGCACGTGGATGCAGCGGAAAAACCTCTTGTACGAGCGTATCTCCTGAATCCCCGTATTCCTGAGGTTCTCAATGCCCTCGGTGTTGTCTGTCTGGAAAAAGGACTTCACCGTGAGTCGCTCAGTTTCTTTTACAGCGCTCTGGCGCATGATCCGGCGTATGCCGATTGCCACATCAATCTTGGTAATGCATTTTTCAGGGATGATCGTCTGGAAGAGGCTGAACATGCCTACCGTAAAGCCCTGCAGGTGAGTCCTGCTGATGTGAGGGCACATCAGAATATGGGCGTTGTCCTTCAGGTTCTGGGCAGACATGCCTCCGCCGAGGAATCGTTTCGCACGGCTTTGAAAATCGACCCCGGCTATAAAACCGCCAATTGGAATCTTGCTGTTTTGAAGCTGCTTGTTGGCAAGTATGCCGAAGGCTTTCAGGAGTTCGAGTCCCGCTTCAGCAAAAACGATCCGGTTCCGGTTCGTTACGCTGATTGTCCGACTTGGGACGGGTCCTCTTTCGCGGGCAAGACGCTTCTCGTCCATGCCGAGCAGGGGTTCGGCGATACCTTTCAGTTTCTGCGTTACCTTCCGCTGGTGGCAAAGCGGGGAGGCACGGTTCTTTTCGAATGCCAGCACGAGTCGTTGCAGGTCATACTGACTGCGTCCCTGCGAGGTGCGGCTTTTGTCTATGTGCGTGGCGAAACCCTTCCCGAGTTCCAGTTGCAGGTGCCGCTACTGAGCTTGCCCATGGTTTTCGGTACTACCCTTGAAACAATTCCTTCTTCGTTGCCCTATCTGGTGCCGCTCGCGAAAGATCTGGAAACCTGGCAGGAGCGGTTGCTTGCCGATAATGGCTACCGGATTGGGCTCGTCTGGGCAGGGAGACCGAAGCCCGATCCGAAGAGGTCGGCATCACTGCATGCCTATGCACCCCTGGCGGCTGTTCCGGGAACGGTCTTTTACAGCCTGCAGGTGGGATCCGGCAGCGAACAGGCGCACAATCCTCCCGCGGGAATGATTCTGCGAGACTTTACTGCGGAGTTGTCGGATTTTTCTGCCAGCGCGGCACTCATGGCCAATCTCGATCTGATCATAACCATCGATTCGGCTGCAGCGCATCTGGCGGGAGCTCTTGGGAAGCCGGTCTGGCTTCTCTTGCCCTATGCGGCCGATTGGCGCTGGCTGACCACAAGAAATGACTCTCCCTGGTATCCGGGCATGCGGCTTTTCCGCCAGGAGCGGCCGGGCGATTGGAATGCCCCGGTGGCGGAAATGGTGAAGCTGCTACGTAAAAAAATTGCGACTAACGGAGTTTGTTGATGATCAACCCGAAAATTTGGCTGTCCTATGTTTCGTATCCTGTTACCACCGCAGTGTACCTGGAAAGGGCCTTGAGGAAGATTTCTCTGCTGACAACCCTTGGCCCGATGCTGCCGGAGGAGCTGATCGAGCAGTGGCATCTGCAGCGCATGAAGGCGCCGGTTCTTCCCCACGATATTCTTACGGACTTCAGCCCGGATATGGCCGCTATCCTGGCTGCAACAGATCCGGCTGACCATCCGGATCTCTATCTCTGGGTCGAGTCGGTGAGGGGACATCATCCCCGGAACCTTCAGGCTCTTCCCTGTCCAAAGGCCTGTTACCTGATCGACAGCCATCTTAACCTATCCTGGCATCTGGAGTGGGCGCGCCAGTTCGATTATGTCTTCATTGCCCAACGGGAATACCTGGACAGCTTTACGGAGCAGGGTAGTAACGCCCATTGGCTGCCGCTTGGCTGTGATCCGGAAATACATACCTCCCTCGATCTTCTGAAACAGCATGATGTCGGTTTTGTCGGCAGTCTGACGAGCAACAACCCCCGGCGCACCGAACTGCTGAAGATGCTGTCGGAACAGGTGGATCTGCATGCGGAGCGATGTTTTCTCGATGATATGGCCACGGTCTTTTCCGCTTCGAAAATCATCTTCAATTGCGCCGTGAACAACGATCTCAATATGCGCGTTTTCGAGGCCATGTCCACGGGATCGCTGCTTTTGACCGACCTGGCCTGGAACAGCGGCCAGGATATGCTTTTCCGCGACGGTGAGGATTATGCCGTATACCGCCATGACGACCTTCTTCCCGATACGGTCGGTTTTTACCTGGACAACGATGAACTGCGGGAACGGATTGCTGTTCGTGGCCGCCGATTGGTCCACGCTGCCCATACGTATCTCCACCGGGCCGAAGACCTGCTCAACGTGGCACTATGCGGAAAGGCGACTACCTGGTCTGCCGAGGAACTCAGGGAGCGCTCTCTGGCTGGGGTGCCATCACCCGTATTGGAGGCACAGGCGGCAATACCGTCGCTCAGTTCATCGTCACGAAGCTTTGTCATCCCGGTTCTCGATTACTCTCCGGCCAGTTGTTACAGTATTTCGACGCTTCTCGATGACTTGAAGGACATCTCTGGCGACGTCATCGTAGTATTTAACAGTGAGAAAGTAGCCGATGAGCTTAAAAATCATCCCCGCATTACCCAGTATGCGGTCATGAAAAAGAACGTGGGGGTTTCACGGGCCTGGAATATCGGGCTCGACATGGCCGTGACTCCAGTGGTCTTTATCGTCAACGCTGATGTTCACCTGAAAGTGGAAGCGGTGGAAGCACTGGAGAGCGGTCTCTTGACACTTGACAGTGCTGCTTGTGTCGGTCCGCAGGGTTCTTTCGTTGATTTTTCGCTTACTCGCGACTATTGCTATTTTGACAAGGGTTCTTTTTCAGCTCCTCTGGAAGTAGATGCGGTTTCCGGCTTTCTGTTTGCTCTGAAACGGGAGCATTTTACCAACAAATTGATACGCTTCGAAGATGCTTTCACCCCCTGTTACTTCGAGGAGTGGGATCTGGGGCTGCAGATCAGAAAGGCAGGTTTGAAAAGTTACATCATCCCGGTAGCTGCCTACGATCATCACTGGAGCGGGACAATTCGTGCATTGCGGGAGATCGAATACTACTCGAACGCCGAGACCGCCGGGGACGTCCTGAAACGCAATCGGCGCTATTTTCTCGCCAAGTGGCGGGCCATAGCCGGGAATGAGGGTCTTTCTTTGCTGCTGGTAAGTGGTTTCCTTGCCTATGGTGTCGCGTTTGCGCGGCAGCTGGTGATGAACGGAAAAGTGACGGAAGCTGATGAGGTTCTGGCCCGACTGGAAAGGGACTTCCCAAGGGACGGGGAAATCCAGTCGCTGCGAGGATATGTGTCATTTCAACTGAATCGTGTTCGGGAGGCTTCGATTTTCTATCGCAACGCCGTACGTTACGATCCGGATTTTGATGCAGAATACTATACCCTTGCCCTGAAGAATGAAACGGAGTCCGCCGCATGAAAACTTCTCTTCCCTCTGGAAGTGCCCATGGCTGGGGTGTTGCCGGAGATTATCTCAGGAAGGAAATTTCCGCTCTTCCCCTGGTTGACGGTGTTACCCTGCATTGTGTGTGCGGCTGGGACCTGCAACCCTTTGAGCCGGCCAATTGGGATAGAATCAACATCGGCTACTGCTTTTTCGAGGATAACTTCGAGGTTCTTGCCCATGCTCGAGAGGCCGCAAAACGTTGGGATTACATGGTGGCGGGTTCGCACTGGTGCGAATACAACCTGCGCATCGGCGGATTCAAGGCAACCGGGACCATTCTCCAGGGTATTGATCCGCGAGTTTTTCATCCGGAGCCGGGGCTTCGTTCCCGGGAGCATTTCATTGTTTTTTCCGGGGGGAAGTTCGAACTGCGAAAGGGGCAGGATATCGTCATTGCCGCTATGAAGGTTTTCATGGACCGGCATGACGATGTGGTTCTTTCCTGTGCCTGGCATAACCAGTGGCCCTTTTCACTCCAGACCATGGAATTGTCCTCCTTTATCAGCTACCGGCATAGCGAGGAGGATTGCCTGTCTCTTTTGAATCGCACGCTCCTGGAGAACGGTATTGATACCCGCCGGGTCCTGCTGCATCCCCTCAGGGAAAACAGGACGATGCGGGAGGTCTATCTTGCCAGCGACATCGGTCTTTTCCCCAACCGTTGCGAGGGGGGCAACAACATGGTGATGTGCGAGTACATGGCCTGCGGCAAGACGGTAATTGCCAGCGACATGACCGGGCATGCTGATGTGATTACTCCTGACAATGCTCTGCCACTGACACGCTACCGACCGTATCTCTACCAGGGACATGGCAGGGGCATCTGGTTTGAACCGGACCTGGATGAGGTGATAGAAAGCCTGGAAGCCGCCTACAGGATGCGGCACGAGCTACACCGCAAGGGAATGGTGGCGGCCGAGGATATGGGGCGTCTCTCCTGGACGAAGGCGGCAAAGCAGTTTCATGAGATTGCGGAAAAGCAGGTGGGATGGTGAAATGCAAGGAGAAATGAAAGAACGAGGAGCGGGGTCGAGGTGCAAGGAAAAACACGTTCAACCTTCGAGGTTCAATGTTCAATGTCCGAGGTTAGATAAGAGATTACGTTTCTCCGTTTCATTTCCCGTTTTGACGGATTGAGGGTTTTCTCCTGTCTATCCCGCCTGCGCGTCAAAACGGTTTCGGCGCAGAAGCCTGTACATCCTGTTATTTCTCTTGTTTCTTGCACCACCTGCGCCACATTTCCCGGTAGGCCTGCTCAAGATTTCGCGTAAATCCCACCGTGTCGAGAAGTTTCGAGCCATTCATTCTCTCCCGCAGATTATTCCTGAGTATTTCGAGATTTTTCCAGTCCTGAGCGAGAAAAGCCGCCAGGGCAACGTAGTCCTCATCAGATCCGGCAACCAGGCCGGAAAGCCCCACTGTTCTCAGCAGGCTGACGCTCACTCTCGAAACGTGTGAGTTCCCTTCCTTTGCAACCACCGGAACCCCCATCCAGAGTGACTCGCAGGTGGTGGTAGTACCGTTGTAGGGAAAGGTGTCGAGGGAGATGTCCACTTTGCCGAACAGTTCCAGGTGGCTGTAGATGCTCGGCGTCTTGCCCACCAGCTCCAGCCTGTCCTGGCTGATTCCCCGGGCGGCAAACATGTCCCGGGTTCTTTTTCGCATCGGTTCGTGCTCCATCCCCAGCGCCTTGATCAGTAGTTTTGATGTGGGAAGAGAGGAGAGGAGTTCACTCCAGAGGTCGACGGCTCCCGGGGTAATCTTGGAAAAGTGGTTGAAGACTCCAAAGGTGACGAAACCGTTTGTCAGACAGGGGAGGGGCGCAACCGGCGGTGAATTGGCGGGTGGCCGGTAGCAGATAAAGTTGTCGGGCAGGCGCCAGAGTCTCTCTGAATGAAAGTGCTCGGTTATTCCGGGCGGGTCGGCTGCTGCGTCGGTAATCCGGTAGTCGATGCTTTTCAGCCCGGTGGTTGCGGCATAGCCGAGCCAGGTTGCCTGAACAGGGGCCGGCTTGCGGGCAAACACGGTCAAGCGATTCTGGGCCGTATGCCCTCCAAGGTCGACCAGGATGTCGATGCCGTCATTTCTGATGAGATCGCGTACCTTGTCGTCATCCAGATCATGGATGGGGCGCCAGATATCTGCCCGATTTTCCAGCTGAGCGGTAATCATATCGGGAGTGTCGCAATTCGAGTAGCAGTAAATCTTGAAATTATTGCGGTTGTGGGAAGCGAGAATCGGTTCGATGAAAAAAGCCACCGGATGGTTTTTGTAATCGCAGGAAAGATAGCCGATACGAAGAGGTCTTTCCGGAAGGGGCGAATTTGCCGGTGGTTTTTGCTCCTGGACAAGAGGTCTTTCGAAAGTTTCGCTCCACAATGCATGTTTGCGGTAGATCTCTTCCGGTGAGCAATCGGCAGTAAGAAGCATGGTCATCAGGTAGTTGCTGGCACAGATTCTCTGCTGGGGTTCCAGTTCCTGGGCTCTCTGATACCAGGTCAGGGCCTCACTGATCTTGCCCAGATATTTTGCCGCATTCCCCGCATTGTTGCAGGCCATGAAATTGTTTGGCTGCAGCTGCAGCGCCTTTGCATAAAGATCCATGGCTTCCTCCATGCGATTCTGACGATGCCGGATATCGGCTGAGCGCTGAATGGCGTGATCGTGGGAAGGATCAAGCCGACGGGTTTGGGTGTAGGCTTCGACCGCCGGGTCGAGGTTGCCTTTTTGCTCAAGTGCAACTCCCAGTTGAAACCAGGCCGCGCTGTAACCCGGATCGAGAGATGTCGCCTCTTTTAATTGTGAGATGGATTCGTCGTAGCGCTTCAGGAGCGTAAGGGAGGTTCCGAGATTCAGCCGAAGGATCGGGGATCTTGGGGGCTTGCGCAATAGCCCTGGTGAAAAGGAATCCACCGCTTCCTCATGGTTTCCCTTCTGGTGGGCCAGGTTTCCCGGCAGAAAAAGAGCTTCCAGGTTGTCGGGGTCGGCAGCAAGCAGCTCAGCGCACGCCTGTTCTGCCCCGCTAAGGTTTCCTGATCTCAGTTGGGATTCCGCCTTTTCCAGAAGTGACGAGATAATTGCTTCATTCATGCACATGTGTAAAGCAATTGGCATGCCTTTTCCATTAGTGATGGCAGAACAGGCAAAATAACTCGAAAACAGGAATTACCTGTCGTTGGAGTCAATGATTTGACAAAAGCTTGCGGAAATACCGACAGTTTCTTCGCTGAAGCGATGAGATTGCGCTCCGAAGGGATGCTGGCCGAAGCAGCCGAAACGTTCCGGAAGGTGCTGTCTGCCGCTTCGGATCATCTCCCGGCTCGCGTGGAACTGGGCAATACCCTCTATTCCCAGGCGCTGATGAATGATGCCATTGAGCAGTATCTAGGCTGCTCTTGCTATCAATCCCCATGTGGCGGTTATTCACAACAACCTCGGGATTGTTTATCAGGAACAGGGACGGACCGATGAAGCCATCGCTGAGTATCACCAGGCGCTGGAGCTTGATCCCTCCTATGCCATGGCTCACAGCAACCTCCTTCGTTGCCTGAACTTTCATCCTGCCATTGATAACGCCTCTCTCTGTGAAGCCCACAAAGGTTTCCAAGCTCTTCATGGATGGCAGGATGGCTCCGGTGAAGATATTTTTGCCCGTCGTCGTGAGCCTGATAAGCAGTTGCGGATCGGCTATGTTTCTCCTGATCTGGGGGATCATTCCGTGGCGTACTTTGTAACTGCTGTTTTTCCGAATCACGACCGCTCAAAGTTTAAAGTATTCTGCTACTCCGACAGGGGCAAGGAAGACGAGTCCAGCGAAAGGATCAAAAGGGGAGTTGATGTTTGGCGGAAGACTTCCGGCCTGGATGATGACACGCTTTTTTCATTGATACGGAATGACGGTATTGACATCCTGGTGGACCTGGCCGGTCATACTGGCGGCAACCGGCTGCCGCTTTTTGCCCGGCGCGCAGCACCGGTGCAGGTTACCTGGCTCGGGTATCCCAATACCACTGGGCTATCGGCCATGGATTACAGGATTGTGGATGCCGTTTCCGATCCGCCTGGTGAGGCTGATCGTTGCCATACAGAGACCCTGGTGCGTCTTCCCAATGGTTTCCTGTGTTTTGATCCTCCGCTGGATGCTCCGGATGTCACGCCGCTACCGATGTTGAGGAATGGATTCGTCACCTTCGGTTCTTTCAATGCGTTGGCAAAGATAACCGATGAAGCTGTAGCCCTCTGGTCACGGATATTATTGCGAGTATCAGGATCGAGGATTTTGTTCAAGAACAAATGTCTCTTTGACGAGTCGACCAGACATAGGTTGTTCCAGCAGTTTGCCGTTCATGGAATAAACAGCGATCGCATCATGATGACACCATTTACTCTTACTACAGAAGAGCATCTAGCCTGTTACGGTCATCTGGATATTTCCCTTGATACCTTTCCCTACAACGGCACTACCACCACGTGTGAGTCACTTTGGATGGGGGTGCCGGTGATCGGGATTTTGGGAGACAGGCATGCTTTCCGCGTTACTGCTTCAGTATTGACTCGGCTTGGGCTCGATTCATTGGTCGGGAAGGATGTGCATGAATGTATTGAGATAGCAGTGCATCTTGCAAGAAGGCCGGAGCTTTTGCATATACTCAGGTATGGCCTCAGAGAATCAATGCAAAATTCCAGTTTGTGTGATGGGATTAATTTTAACTTGGAGTTGGGAGCTGCGTACCGGCTTATGTGGCACAAGTGGTGTCAGAAAGAATTGTTATTCGGAAAATACTAATTGTTAATTACCAGAGTTTTTTTTGAGTTTTAGTGACTCTGTGAAGTAATAATAAATCCTTACAAATCCGATGAAGTTTTTCCTAAAGTTTTCTATCGAAGTAACGATAAGTCTATTAAATGCAGCGCACGGGAGAATCCGGCCACCGAAAGGGGGAATAGGAAAAAGAGGCATCCCCGGCGATCTGCCAGCTGCCGAACGCAGCACTAAAAAAAGCGGCAAGAATGCCGTACACAATCCAGAAAGGAGTAACACATCATGGCAGTTAACGACATTTCTTTGACTTCGGGCATGCGGAACAACCTGCTTTCTCTTCAGAGCACTTCCGCGAAAATCGCAACCACACAACAGAGGCTGTCTACCGGCAAAAAGGTTAACTCAGCACTCGATAACCCGACCAACTATTTTGCCTCACAGTCTCACTTGGAGCGTGCGAACGACCTTTCCAATCGTAAAGATGGTATGGCCGAAGCTGTTCAGCTGGTAAAGGCTGCAGACGCCGGCATCACGGGTATCACCTCGCTGATCGAATCCGCAAAAGGTGTTGCATCTTCCGCTGCAGCGACCAGTAGCGCCACCGACCGCGCGAACTATGCTTCCACCTTTAATACCTTGATGACCCAGATTTCCCAGCTTGCCAGTGACTCGGGATATCGTGGCACAAACCTCCTGAACTCCCAGAACCAGACCGTTGAATTCGGTCAGGCAACCGGTACCGCTACCCTTGGTATCAATGGTTTCAACGCAACTGCATCCGGTCTTACTATTGATACGGCAACAATCAGTAGTGGTGCATCAGCCGGTGGGCTTGGTTCCGTAAGCGGTACTTCGGTTGGTGGTGATGCCAACTTCAGTGCGGTTGCGTGGAATGCCACCGGAGCTAGTGCCTCAGTTGCAACCCAGGTTATCCAGAGTACCGCGACCCAGCTTGAAGGCGCATTGTCTGCGCTTCGTACCCAGTCCTCCAAGCTTTCTTCCAACCTGAGCGTTGTTACCACTCGCCAGGACTTCACCAGCAGCATGATCAACACCCTTCAGACAGGTGCCGATAATCTGACACTTGCCGACATGAATGAAGAAGGTGCCAACATGCTGATGCTGCAGACACAGCAGAACCTCGGCGTTACCTCTTTGAGCATGGCTTCCCAGGCAGCTCAGGCGGTAATGAGACTGTTCTAACAAACAGTTGGTCCGTCTATTGCAAAGTGAAAGGGGAGGGGGGAGAACTCTCCTCCCCTTTCAGCAACAGGGAGGGGTGAAAAATGGGAGTTGACCCAATTGGTGGAAATGAGAAGGTAGCACCTGTACATGATTCGGTTCGCATGGCGTATCAGAAAACGACTGAGGACCAGAAAGCGAAGTCGACACAGGGGGCAGGTGGAGACCAGGTGTCTGTCTCCCTGCAGCGATCTGCTTCCACCATGGGGAAACTGGGCAGTGTCAACGAAGATAAAAACCTCTTTGCCACAAGCATACGGGAAACCGACAAGTCTCTGCATGAGGTATCGACTCGTACCGTAAAAATGAAAGAGCGGCTTCAAACAATCGTCAAGAATTATCCGCCTTTCAATCAGGACAGCGCGGAGCGGAAAGCTCTCCTCATGAGTTACGTATCGCTCCGTAAGGAGATTGAGAAACTGACATTTCCCAAACCACCGGCACCCGTGTACGAAAACAACCAGAAGCTTTGGGAAAAGCTGGATTTCAGCAATACGAAGAAGGTTGCCGAGGCTATTCCGGCCCTTGATGTGGCATCATCCGACTCTCAGGTCCAGCATGCCGTTGGAAGTCTTGACGAACTTCAGACCAGTCTCAGTGATGGAAGAAAAGAGCTTTTTCGCACGATGACCGAATAGAGAGGATGTAGCCATGTCATTAAAGCTCCGTCTGAAACCGGATGAGAAGGTTCTTGTTGGGAAGGCCGTCATCAAGAATGGCCCGAGAACTTCAGAGTTTGTCGTTGAGAATAACGTTCCGATTCTCCGACAAAAGGACATCCTGACCGAAGAGGAGGCAATCTCACCCTCGCGGCGGGTATATTTCGTGATTCAGCTCATGTACATTGACACCGAGAAACTGGTTGAATATCACGGAAAATACTGGGAATTGGTGACTGATATCCTTGCCGCCGCACCCAGTACGAAACCGTACATCGAGAGAATCAGCGAACAGATTTTAGCCTGCGACTACTACCAGGCCCTGAAACTCACCAGAAAACTCATGAACTACGAAGAGGAGTTGCTTGCCCATGTCAAATCCATATAATATCTATCAGAATGTTCAGAAAGACGGAATGTCGCAACGGGAACTAGAAGCCTCGGTTCTGACCAAGGCGGGCCGTTTGCTGAAGAACTGCCAGGATAATTGGGATGCTCCCGACAGAGAAGCGAAGCTGGATGAAGCTATTCGATTTAACCAGAAAGTGTGGAGTTTTTTCCAGAGCGAATTGACCATGCCGGATAATCCTATGCCCAAGAAACTGCGCGAGGATATCCTGAGTCTCAGCCTGTTTATCGACAAACGTCTACTTGAGGTTCTGGCTTTCCCGGCGCCGGAGAAATTGAATGTCGTGATAAATATCAACTTTGGTCTGGCGGTGGGTTTGAGGATGAAGCAGGGCGAGACTTCCGGTGAGCAACACCCAGAGGCGGTTGCCGTTTAGCAGTTCCTGGAATAACCATTTTAAGCAAAGGCCCCCTTTCACCAGGTGAAAAGGGGCTTTTGTCATTTGACTGAGTGGAATTCTCTTCCCCCATTACCTTGGTAAGCAAAAGTGGCAGGTCTACTTTCATTGACGCATTCCGAAGAACTAATTACTCTGCTGCTGCCGCATTTCGGGTGAAAGGATTGTTTCAGTCAATGCGGGTTTGTTTATAACTCAAAAATCAAAACCAAAAAATCAAAACCGTTTTGTTCACGCAGCCATCTCCCGCATAATCTCTTCCGAACGTTGATTGTGGTAGCCTTCTTCTCTCATGAGCTGCAGCAGGGCGCGTGCCATACCGTTTTTGCCTGCAACCAGGAGCTTGCCGACACACTCATTGAGAAATGCCGCAAAATCAATCTGGCTCTCGCGAAGAGCCCTGAAATATTTTTTGCCTGCTTCGCTTTTTCCAGAACAGACCAAGGAGATTCCCGTCATCAATAAGGTGTTCGGATCATCCGGGTGTTGGCACAGGGATGTTTCGAGCATGGCAACTGCCTCTTCCAGCGAGCCGATGCAGAGTTCGCACATGGCAAGGTTGGTAATGACCTCACGGTAGCCCGGTTTCAGCTCAAGTGCCTTGTGAGAGGCTTGGCGCGACTCTTCGAAGCGGGATAACATCAATAGATTGTAGCCCAGGTTGAACCAGGCCACATCCAAGCTCGGATTGAGTGCCAGGGCCTTCTTCCATAGTTCGGTCGCTTCTTCGTGACGTGCCAGTTCTCCGGCCTGAACCGCCAGTTCGTAGAGTGCCTTCATGTCATGTTCTTTTTCCGCCAGTTTCTTGATTCCCAATTCGTAGTACGACAGTTTCTTTGCGGTAATCCGCTCCTCGTCGAGAAACCCATAGTGATGTACCGGGATGTCGCAGTCGTAGACCGGAATACCGCTTCGCTCCAGGGACGGCTCGACGATTTCATGGATCGGGTTTTCAAAAACGATTCCCATTCCATTGGGGAAGACTCGGACCTTGGTGCTCGGTACCCAGCCGCCGGCCGCTTCCTCCAAGGGATAACAACCATCGTTGGCTTGCCACTTTTCCCGGTTGACCTGGAGCATATAGTTGCGGCTGACAATGGCAAATGCAAGGGGCGTCGCCGCTTTTTCAGACAGCAGGTGCCGGAGCCTTTCGTGATCCAGTGGCGAAAGAACTTCGTCGGCGTCCATGACAAGAATCCACCGGCAGCTGGCGTGCGAGAGTGATTCGTTCCGCGCTGCAGAAAAATCTCCGTTCCAGGAAAAATCATAGACCTTTGCGCCAAAGACCCTGGCCAGATCCCGTGTCCGGTCATCGGACCCTGTGTCTACGATGATAATTTCATCGGCCAGCGGCAGGAGGCTGGTCAGGCAGCGGGGCAGGTTGGCCTCTTCGTTTTTTGCGATCATGCAGACTGTGAGACTTGCGGGCGCATTCGGATCGGCCGGTTCCTGGGGACCGAGCTCTTCCCGCAGGGGGAGCGTGGCTTCGAGCAACCCTTCGGGAAGGCCGAAAGTGTGGATTGCTTCCTGGATCTGCTGCAAGGCCTTCTCTTTTTGGTCCGATCGAAGCAGAAGGTCAATCAGCAGGAATGTGATTCTGCGATTCTGAGGATACAGGCGACGGGCTTCCGTAAAGGAGGTGATGCCTCGAGCAAGGTGCTCGGGTTGCTGGATGACAGCATGGTACCGCTCGACGCAATCCCTGCTGGTGGGGCTGAGCAGAAATCCCTTTTCCAGAAGATCGAGTGCTTCAGAGAAACGCCCATCCGCCCAGGCAAGTACGCCCAGGCTGGTGTACGCATCGGCGTAACCGCAATCGCACTCGATAGCCTTGCGGAAATACTCTTCGGCTTTCGATCGCTCCCCGGCTGTAAAGGCACGGATACCGAACAGGTTATGCACGGCTGCCGGGGCTTCGTCGAGAGTCACTAGCTTTTCGATCAGAGTGCCGGCAGTTGAGAAATCTTCGAGACCCTGGTGAGCGTAGGCCTTGAGCAGCAAACAGCGCGTGGATTCTGTACCGGTCGGCAGTTCGCCGAGAACGCCCAAAGCATCCTGGCAGCGCTGTTCTTCGATGAGTTTTTCGGCAAGGAAGTAGTAGAAGCGCTCTTCCGTCGGAATAAGCTTGATCCCTTCCTGCAGGATGGTCTCGATGCCCTTGTCTACTTCTCCCTTGTGAAAGAGTTCCTCCGCTTTTTCCAGTGTTTTAAGGGTCAGGATCTGCTTTGCCAGGTTTTCATCGGTGAAGGGGCCGCTCCATTTTTTGTTGAACAGTGAATGGTTTCCCGACATCGCCTTGCCGAAGTCAATGCCGTTTCCTTTGAAGCTGACGCTGCCGTGGTGATGGATGAAGACATCGCCGGCAACCAGGTTGCGGTAGCCTGCCAGGGCCGAGCGGAGGCAATAATCATCATCTTCGAAATTGCCGCTGCCGAATCGTTCGTCCAGAAGGCCGATTTTCTCCACAAGATCCCTGCGGAAGAGCATGCAGAAACCGACGATTCGTCGAAGAGGAATGCGTCTGCCTCGATATTTTCCCCGAAACTCCGCTGCATAACCTTCCAGGCCGGTTGTCTCCGCATAGGTCGCTTGGGGAACCATTTGAATGCCGCTGATACTGTTTGTCATGGGCCCGACTATGCCCGTGTCAGGTGAGGAATGAAGACATTCCAGGAGCCCGGACAGCCAACCGTGCGTTACTACCGTATCGTTGTTCAACAGCAGGATATGGCTTCCCCTGGCGGCTTCAATCCCCTGGTTGCAACCCTTTGAAAAACCGAGGTTTTTGCTGTTTGCAATCAGGGAGTAGTTTTCCCTGTCGGCTACCAGTTGCGTGAGCCACGGCAGTGTACCGTCAGTCGAGCCGTTGTCCACCAGGATGACCTCATGTGGTTCCTGTGTGTGTCGCTCGATGCTTTCGAGGCACTCTTTCGTGAAGGAGAGTTGGTTCCAGGTAAGAATGATGATGGAAACATTCACGGTCTTTTCCGTGAGCATTTCCCGGGTTGGTGTTGTGCGAGTGACGAGTTGATAGGGAGCAAGAACCGCCCCTGTTTCCTGAGAGGAACCGTCTTCGGAGGCTATCAGATCCGGCCGTATTTTGCCGATCCACTTTGCATGAAGACGCTCGATATTCTGTTGTGCCATGCGGAACCTTTCCGGACCGCTCTGGGATTCGTGGTGGATAAGGACGCTGGACGGTTCGTACACGAGCTGCCAGCCCTGTTCCCGGAGTTTGAAGCAGAGGTCCACGTCTTCATAGCCATTCCAGTACTCCTCATCAAAACCGTGTGTTTCCTTGAAAACTGACGTGCGGATCAGCAGACAGGCGGCGGTGAGAGCCTGAACAGTTAGCGAACAGTTCGCAAGTGAGTAATCCGACGGACGGCCTTGATGGGCGTTGATCGCTACCAGCGGATCTTGTGAAGGGTGGTCCTCAACGATCAGAATTCCGGCATGTTGGATCGTGCCGTCGGGATAGAGAAGTTTGCTTCCAACAGCGGCAACTTCAGGGTCTTTGTCCAAAACCTGTAGTAATGCTTCGAGCCATCCCGGTTGCGGCTCCGTATCATTATTGAGGAACAGGACACAATCGGAGTGCGCGGCGTCGGCGCCCTGGTTGCAGGCCCTGGCAAAACCTTGATTTATTTCGTTTCTGATAATTCGAATTCGGGCGGATTGCTCTTCCAGAAACTCCTTCGTACCGTCGTTTGAAGCATTGTCCACGATGATGGTTTCATAGAGGTGGGAGGGAGTGTTTGCCTGCAAGGCGAGGAGGCATGCCTTTGTGAATTCCAGCTTATTATATACCGGTATAATGATCGAGACACGCGGACTGTCGATCAGTCTGTCTTCGAAAGCGTCAGGGGAAGAGGTCACTGCTGGGTGTTGTGTGCAATTGGAGGGTGGTGGAATGACAGGCTCCTCTAGTTGTTTGCCAAAAAAAAACCGTTGGTGCCGTTCATTTGGCCGAGAAGTTCTTTGGCATCTTCGTTCCATGGTACCAGTTCCGTAACTTTTTCGAGAAAGGTTGCGGCTTCTTCCGTTCTGCCAATGGCAAGCGCAATGTGATAAAGACCTGTCAAAGTCTCTATGTCGTTCGGATCAGTCCGAAGGATTTCCGTAAGCAGAAAAATTGCGTCATCCGTTCTTCCGAGTTCCGAAAAATAGAGCCCGGCGAGATTCTTCTTGAATGCAGCGTTGGCCGGATCTGCCTTGACAGCCAACTCATGGTGATACTGTGATTTCTGCAGAGCGCCCTGTTGCTGATAAAGGACTCCCAGATCATTATGGGCAAGGGCATGGTCTGGTTGGTTCTGGACGAGCCTCTCCAATTCGCGGATCGCCTCCTGCTCATTACCCTGCTTCAAAAGGTCCTGGGCATTGGCGTAGAGATCTTCGGGACGATCCTGTTTTTCAAGCTTTGAAATTGTCTGCCGTAGATCGGCCAGGATAGTGTCGAGATCAGTGGGCGAGGTCTGTGAATTCGCGGCGACAGGGGGAGGCATAACTGATTCTGATGAGGGTGCCGGTGCCGAGTCAAGTTCCGCAACCAAGTTGCGAACCTCGTGGTTCCACGGTTCCAATTCCAAAAGTCGATTGAAAAAGATGCGTGCTTCGAGGTTGCGCTCAATATTCGTACTAATGATACCCAATGCAGTTAAAACCTCGGTGTCATCCGGGCTTTTGGCGAGGATATCCGTGTAGATGAAAATGGCATCGTCAACCCAGCCCATTTCAACAAAATAGAAGCTCGCCAGATTCTTCCTGAAAGTACTGTTGGCTGGCTCCAGCCTGACCGCCTTCTCGTAGTGTCCGAGTGTCTGCAGCTTGTTTCCGGCTTGGTAGTAAAGGACCGCCAGGTCATTATGTGCCTGAGCAAAGTCGGGATACTGTCTGACGAAATCCTCGAGTCGGGATATTGACTCTTCCGGAGGATTTGCTTCAAAAGTCTGTTCCAGTTGAAGAAAGGCACTTTGAGCGGATTCTCCGCGCGAAAAGGAATTCATGGGCTTCCCCTTTGTTGGTGTTTCTGGGTTTTCACTCTATGAAAAGCAACGAACGTGCCCGTATGGGGTGTGTACTGAAATATTTGGTGGAATTTCGCGGAATTTCTCAATTCCGGTTGGATTTTAGTGCCTAACGGCAAAATTTTATTCAAGCAGCGTACATATCCGATCGTAGTTGTTTCGCTTTTTCTTCCCAGATCTCTGCCTGTCTTTGTTTTCCAAGCTTTCGAGTCATGGTTGCGACTATTTCGACAAGTTCCGGATCATTTGGCTCCTGGGAAAGGATGATTTCACAATGACGGACGGCTTTGTCGAATTCTCCTATCTTCAGTAGTGTTTCGGCAATGCTTCGATGGACAGGACAGCAGACCGGGTCAGTTTCCAGTGCCTGACTGAAGAATGTGAGAGCGGTTGCAACATTTTCAGAGCTGTGTCGTAAGCCAAGAGTGTGGTAATAGGCGGCGAGGATCTGGTTGTCGGTGGCCCCGGTTTTGTGAAGCTGACTAATAATTTCAGCTTCAGAGAGGGTTGCGCCATTTTCCCAGCTATCGGACAGGGATTCTATTTTGTCTCGAATAAATCCGTGAATTCTGTTTTTCAGGTCGAACAGGTAGGACTTACGTTGCGCAACAACCTTTGGTCTGCCTGCCGCGAGCGTGGCACTTTTTTCATAGACCTTTTCCAGGGTGCCAAGCATGGAGGGGAGTGTGCCGCTGGTCATGGCGGAGGCATCCGTATTGCGATGGGTAAACTCGGCGGTAACTTTTCGTATATGACCAAACGGAGCAAGTTGCGATAACCTGATCAAGAGATCCCAGTCTTCATGACGGGGCAATGTTTCGTCGAAAAGCCCGACCTGATCCAGGCATTGCCGCTCATGCATGACGCAGAGAATCGGGATATAGTTTTCCACCAGGAGACGGTCAGGGTCGAAATCAGCACCATAGGGTGTGTCCCTGTGCGTTGTGGTGTATGCGTCACCGATTTTGTTCTGGATCGCTCTGCAGGCATCGCTGTACGCAACCTGACAGGTGTTTTGTTCGAGAAAATTCAGCAGGGTTGACAAATGGTCGGGGTAATACCTGTCGTCATCATCCAGGTAGGCAATATATTTCCCTCGAGCAGCCTTGAGGCCGGTATTTCTTGCCGCTGCAAGTCCCTGGTTGGTTTCCTTGTTGATGTAGCGGATCGTGCCCTTGATGTTGAAGTGGTTGACCAGGGGCGCTACATCGACTCCCGCGTCGTTTGCTACAATAACCTCGAAGTCCCCGAAAGTCTGAGCCATAATACTTTGTAGAGCATTTGCGAGCATTTCCGGACGGTTGAAGGTCGGCACGATTACGGAAACGAGGGGCACGGCTGCGTTGTTGCTGTATCGTCTTGCACATGCCTTCTCGCGAGCCAGATCCGCGAACCGCTTCTGCTGTGCTGCCTTTTCCTGGGATATGCCGTCCGGGACCTTGCGCCAGTGATAGAGCGATTCGGCCAGGTTTGCGACCCTTGTTGTCTCCGACAGCCGCAGCCACAGATCGTAATCCTGAGCGTAGGTATAGAACTCGTCATAACCTCCCGCCGTATAAAAGGCACTTTTCCGAAACAGTACACTGCCGTGGGCGAACCAGTTCTGCTGCTCCAGTCCGGGGTAGAGACGTTCATGGTCTGTGAGTACCTGCGTAATCGATAGGGGAGTGTCACTATCATCCAGCACATAGTAGGAAGAGCCGACCAGGCCGTAATCGGGGTGCTCGGACAAGAAATTGTATTGTTCCTTGAGCCGATGGGGGGCACAGAAATCATCGGCATCCATTCTGGCGATGAGCGGTGCACGGGATACTGCGATCGCCTTGTTGAGAGAACGGGTCAAGCCGATATTCGAATCATTGGTGATGACCCTGATGCGCGGATCGTTGAATGACGCAAGAATGGCAGGGGAGTTGTCCGTGGAGCAGTCATCCACGATGATGAATTCGAAATCGGGAAAAGTCTGTCCAAGTATGCTTCTGATGGCCTTTTTCAGGTACTTTTCCTTGTTGTAGACGGACATGATGATGCTGATGGCCGGCTCCTGGATCGCTCCGTTTTCTATCCGTACCGGACATCCTGCATCCCAGGCATCGTTATACAGCGATTCGACCTTCCTGTCATGTCCCTTCAGATAGACAAGTCCCCGATCGTCGATGAAGTCGTACAGGTTATTGTCGATTGCATATCTGTACATCGGACTGTCCGGGAGGCCGACGAAGACATTGAACCACGTCACATCCGGTGCAATTTCCTCTAAAAGCAGACAGGTTTCCCGGAGGTCCTGTTCTGTTTCCGTAGGGAGCCCGACAATAATGCTTGCCGCTGTCATGATTCCATGCCGGTGAGCCAGGTGAAACGCGTCTTTGATCTGCTCGACCGAAATTCCCTTTTTCATGAAGTCGAGGAGTCGTTGGGAACCGCTTTCAACTCCAATGTAGAAACCTTTGGCGCCGGCCCGGGTCATCAACTCCACTGTACTTTCGTCCAAAGAATCAACGCGAGTTTCACAGACCCAGGGAACTTTGATGTTACGCTCCAGCATCAATTCACAGAAACGAGTCAGTCGTTTTTTGTCCAGGGTGAAGTTGTCTTCGCGGAAGTATATTCCCCGTGCTCCATAGGTAGTTATCAGGTGCTCAATGTCGGCGACGATGCGCTCGGCGCTCATGCAGGTGTATCGTTTTCCCCAGATGGCGTGCACCGAGCAGAAGGTACAGGAGAAGGGACACCCCCTGCTGCTATTCATGGTAAACACCGGTGCTTCCGGCAACCAGTTTCCTCCCCAGTCATAGGGCATGTCGGCAAAGTAGTCCCAAGCTGGCATGGGCAGTTCATCGAGGTTTTCGATGGCGGGGTACTGAACAATACGCTCCTGCACCCTGCCTGCGACAATATCCCGGAGGGCGTATTCCCCCTCACCGATGACGATGTGATCGACGAACGGCGGAATGGATTCAGGGTTCACCGAAGCATGTGGTCCTCCGGCAATGATCTTGCCTTTCCAGAGCCCTCTTTGCCGCAGTTCCTCTAAACGGTAAAACATCCGCAGGGAATCCCGGAAGCAGATCGTGTTGGTGTAAATTCCGACAAAGTCGATTTGGTGTCTCATCAGGTAGTCTGTTCCGAGAAAATTGCTCGGGTTGAGATAATTGTCGATAAAAAAGACGTTGTGTCCGGCTTCACGCAGCGTTGAAATGAGAAATCCCACGCCAAGAGGAGGTCGCTTTTCGTTCGTTGAGAAAGGAGTCTGGCCGGGGGCGGCGGAGGTTGTCAGCAGAACATTCTTCCCTTCGCTTTTCAGTTCGGCAGGGATGACTTCATTCCATTGCACGCCGTATCTCCGGGAAAAGCATTTTCGTACTTCATCTTTGCAGGCCAGTTTTTCCGTCATGGGCAGACCGGAGAAGTTGACCACCTGCAAGGTGGCTTCGCCCATCTGCCGCCAGAGTTCCGTCATGGACATGTTTAACATTTTCTGGCTTTTATCCGGTGCGTAATCGAGGGGGACACTTTTCTTTCTGACCTCAACGTTTTCATTATCGGTCATCCGCAAATAAAAAAGTGGTTCCGGAATATGGGCAATAGTCCCCGACAATGCATAGTATGCAAGCATCACTTGGTCCAGGCCCCACATAAAACCAAGATTACGTGCATTGAATGCTTTTAGATGCTGCAGCCGGACTATCCCGTAACAGGGATCACCACCGGAAATGTTGTTGACAAGGTATGTTACGCGGCTTGCGGCGGACATACCCCTGAGGTCCCAAGCGTTCTTTGCCAGTCCTAAGGGGTTGTTATTGGTGTCAACACGCATTGTTCTTGCGTAGCAAAGGACGATATCCTGATCTCTCTCCATGGTGCGGACTGCTTTGGAGACATATGTAGGATGCCAAAGATCGTGACCCGCGGCATACATAAAATACTTGCCGTTGGACTTTTCGATAACCGAACATCCGTTCGCATATGCACCAAGATTTCTGTCAGACCTGTAATAGTGAATATGGGAGTAGTGGCTAGTAAAGGATTGACAAATCTCGCCAGTCTTGTCAGTTGACGCATTATCGCAAATAATAATCTCGATATTCGGGTAGTCCTGAGATACCAGCGATTCCAGAGCGGAAAAAAGGAATCTCTCTTCATTGTAAACAGCAACCCCGATGCTGACTAACGGGCTCGATTCGTTCATCAGTATCTCCTCAACTTCATTGACGGTATTTCTCGAAGCTTTCTTCAAGTGCTTCATTGAGTACGACAGCCGTTCCGCACCAAGCATGATTTCATGAAAGGAATCGGTATTCCGGTAAATGATTCATAAGGGACTCGGGTATTTTGAAAATCCCTTCATGTCAGGCTGGGTATCGTGGGTATTGTTTTCCGACTTTGTCTCTCCCTTGACCGGGGAGCATTTTCAATTGAAATGAATCATTCTATTGATTGGACGCAATACTTCTATTGATTTCCAGGATCTCCCGGTCATCCGGATTCTTTTGCAGGTACGCTGAGCAAATACGAGTTGCTTCGGAATTAATGCCGGCTCCCTTAAGGCTCGATACCAGTGCAAGTATGGTATCCCTGTCATCCGGATTACTGTCGAATCTCGCGCACAACTCTTTCAGCTTTTGTAGAGAAAGGTCTTCAATGCGATCTTGGATGAACTCTTCGGAATTGCAGGTTGAAACAATAGCTGTTGCCGCGATTTCCTCCGCGCTAAGAAGCGCATCCGCACATTCATCCGGGGATAGGAAGAGTGAAACCGGAACAAGTTCTGAGGTTGTCCCGGTGTGAAAGATCTCAGTTACTTTCCATGAGGGATAATTCCCTTCCGAGTGCCAGAGGTTTTTTGCCTGCAGGAAAATTCTCGGTTTATCTGAATCACTTTCGAGCGTCTGCCGAATTGCTTCATACAGTACCTCGTGAGATATTCCTTTCACACAATGTGCCGATTCATATCTGCACGCCCAATTGCAGCAATAGCATTCCAGGGGAAGCGAGACGGCGCTGGTCAGGGGAGAGTAGGGCATGAAACGTCCGAAATGGCCGCCACCGAGCAGGACGACATTGGGAGTTCCCACTGCGCATGCCATATGGGCCATCGAAGTCTCCGCGCCGACGGCAAGTCGGCAGTTCCTGAGAATCTCGGCGGACTGGCGAAGCGATGTTTTGCCGCACAGGTTGAGAGTCTTGATGTCCGGGAGATCTGCCAGGTTTTTTTCGTTCACGGAGAAGTCATTGGGCGAACCGAGGGCGATGACGGAATATCCTCTGTCCCTGCATACGCGCGCAAGGGCAAGGCCGTAACCCTCATGGGTGCGTGCCTCTGCCTGGGCTCCGGCAAACAGGGCGATGGTTTTGTTCGGATCAAGGCAGTTTTCCCTGAAAAAGGTATCGGCGTATTGAATGTCCTCCGGGGTGGTCCAGACAACGGGATGCAAGGACGGAGCTTCTATGCCGAGCGCTTGGAGGAAGTCGCGGTGCCTTTCCAGTTCCAGTTTGTACTCGCCTTTATTCGGGATGATTGTCGAGTAAAGAGGATTTGCCTTGGAGCGGAAACTCTCCGTCATTCGGTTGGCGAAGTCGCCGTTGAAAGCGATTTTTTGCCCGGCTGCGGTATCTAGAGATAAGATATCGGCTAGAGGTTCTCTTGAGAAAACCGAGTTTAGGACCAGGTCGAAGTTTTGCTCACAGAGGGACGTGTTGATCCCAATTCTGTATTCCTCGTCTGTGTAGGTGCGCGACTTGTTGAATGTAACGACGGAATTAACATAGGGGCATGGTTCGTAGAGTTCAGCAATGTGACCCTGGCAAAGAACGGTTATTTCGGCATGGGGGTACTTCTCTTTTACATAGGGGAGCATGGACATGGCCAGAACTGCGTCGCCGATGGAGTCCGTGCGGACCCAGAGGATTTTGCCGTGGGAAAAATCAAGAGGAACCTGGTCTTCAATAACCGGGTCTGCAGGAACGGAAGAAATCGAGGTATTTCTTTCCTCCTGATGGTTTGAATTATCTGAATTTCCTTGAGAACCGGAGGACATTTCCGCGTTCATGGACTGCAAGTCAATTTGGATATATTTATTTAAGCCGATCATTGCCTCATGAATTTTCCTGAAGCCCGGTTTTGAGTACAGAGAATGTACTGATTCGTTAAATGGGATCAGGTTGCATCTGTAGCGAAGCAGGCTGGCCGTGTAAAATGCCATCTTGAATAGTTCTTTGTCGATCGGATCGTTAGCCCGATCTGCGATACTCATATATGCATCGATCATTTTCAGGAAGGCCTTTACGCCATCGTTTTCGTCCGGTAGGTGTTTCTGGCGGTATACTTCCCAATTGCCCCAGTTTTCTGCCTTACGCATAAAGAAGAGTGGCTCGTCTACAAGGGCAAATGCTCCATGGAACGCCAATTCAGTCAACATGACATGGTCAAACCCGACTACACGATGTCTAGTGAGGGACTGCAACACTTCACGACGATAAATCCCGTATTGTTGAAAGGATTCGACCAAACCGTAGCTGACGACCATTGCCCTTGAAAAAGAATCCATGCCCCTTGTGTCGAAAGCTCCCGGAATTTCACCGCAAACTGTTTCATCTTGGAACCAACTTGCACGCGGGTAGGAGAGAACTATTCGTGGATCAGCTTCAAGCATGGCAATACATTTTTCTATGAACGCAGGTGCATAATAATCATGACCCGCAGCCCACATATAGTAAAGCGTATCAGCCTCTTCAATCATCTTGTAGCAATAAAGCGGATCGTTTTTTTCGTTATGAATCACTGTCACTCGCGAATCGTTTTGTGCAAAGATCTCCGCGATATTTCCTGTCGTGTCTGTAGAGCCATTATTTACTATTTTGAGAGTGAAGTCCCGATATGTCTGTTTGAGCAGTGATTGAATGGCAGTCGACAGGTGACGTTCTTCATTGTATGCAAACAAACAGAGAGAAAGTTTTGTGGATTGGGTCATGATAATGTATCCTCCGTAAGGCAGGCAATGCGATATGTGAAACTAGTGTCTATATCGCTCTTCGGGTATCCCATACAGTACGACTCCGGTTCCACACCAGGCGTGTACCCGCAAAAGAAATCGGTATCCGTGCAGGTTTTCCATCAGGAATTCAGGAATTTTCCAGAGCCCGTCACGATTATGGTACAGCGTGACCGTCAACAAGGGGCGATGGTTGCGTAACCAATGAATGCCGCCAAGCAATGCCCCCATTTCACCCCCCTCAAGATGGAGTTTGGCAAATGTTGCCGGTGGATTGATTTCATCGAGAGTGCAAACCTCCACAGTTTGCGAACCGAAACCGTCAAGGCGGGATGCCAACTCCAGCTTTCCTTGGAAGGGGTGTGACCCGGGAACTTCACCCAGCGCACACTGAAGAACTTTCACCTTCTTGATCGAGGATAAGGGGGGCTGCAGCAGTTCCTTGCGCAGTTTGTGTACATTATCGCTATCCGGCTCTATGGCTAGAACGCCCGTGCATTCTCCACCTGTAATCTTCAGGAACTCTTTGGTGACGGTACCGCGATATGCCCCTGCGTCCAGGAAAAACTCCTCTTTGCCGAGCAGGTGACGAACCGGCTCGATAAAGAACCGGTTATCAATAGTAACCGGTGCTTCACTGAAACTCCACTCTTGACGATGCATGCGCCAGGCGAGGAACTGCATATGTGCGGCACGGGAGTAATCATCGCCCCAACGCGAGAGGATGAGTCGCATTTCTTCCGTCTCTACGGGATCTAGCGGACCGGAAAACCAGCCGTTTCCCATCGGCACCCGTTCTATGTAGGCTTCAGCGATATCATAAAATGGGGTGATATGGAGCCATCCCATTTCCTCAAGTGCGGCTCGTATCGGATCGAATGGAGAAAAGACCACGCAGACTGCAATTCGGTGAGTGGACCGATGTTCACGCGGGACCTCTTCCGGTTTGATGACCGGTATGCGATTGTCAAGCAATCGGTTCGGTGGCGGAGAACGGTCGACGGCATATTCAACGGGAAAATCCAGTCTCCGAAGGAGATCTGCCGCCAAATGACCCATCTTGCCCGCACCATACAGCACTAAGGGGCGATCTATCGGGCAGGGACCGGACTCGGGCGATTGCAAAACCAGTTGGTCGAGGAGTCGGGAGGCTGCAGCGGTGTCAGGCAAAGGCAAGGCTACCATCGTTTTGTCTCCAGTTGCGCGGCCCAGCGCTCAAGCCTTTCGTCATCGGGATAGGTGGCGAAATAGTGGAATACCGAACCCTTGGTCTTTTCGTACAAATAGTGAGGTCCCGGCGCGAAGTTGTCTTCAGTCGGGTGAGCTGCCGGATTATCCGGGAAGCGCCACGCCTCCAAGCCTATGCAGGCACGAAACCAGTCGGCAGGTTCACTTCCGAAGACAGGCCGGAAGTCAAAGGTTCGCTTCGGTTCCGGTAAAACGGCGCGATAATGATTCATGAGTTTTTCAGCAGTACACTGCACCGAAAAGCGCTCCCGGACGGCCCTGCTGGCATTTATGGAAAGTCTACGCACTTCATCCGGGTGATTGGCAAGATAGCTGATCGCATCTGCAAAAGAAGAGGGAGAATCAACAACCAGGCCGGTTTCGCCGTTTCGGACAAGTTGGCGTTCAGCCGGATTGTTCAGCACGACAGGCACGACGCCCATGGCCATGGCTTCCAATAATGCATTTTCCGTGGTCCCGTAATGCAGCGGATTCAGCAGGTAGGGCATAATGTCGAACCGGGCAAGTTCTTTCGCAACATCGCTCGAATAGCCACGGATGTCGAGAGCTCTCTCAACTCCAATTTTTGCAGCTTGGTTGACCAGCTCCGAGGCAGTTGTCGGGTCGCCAACCAGTGACACCCTGAAGTCGGGGATCCTGACAGCTGCAAGAAACTCGAGGAAATCCGGGTGCAGCTTTGCAAAATTCAAGGTTCCCACATAGCCTGCCCGGAGCGGTTTTTGGTAGCTGCGAAGCGGCGGGGAGGGCAGTTCGTCAAAGCCTCCGGAACTGAAGACAACATCAATGTTCGATGGTTTCCGTTTTGCCAGCCGTGCAAGTGTCGGGTGTTCCCATGTGCATGGAGATGTGAACAGGAATCGGTGTGGAACAGTCACGAATTCGAGTGGAATCTCGGGTGGGTGCAGACCTGAAACGTGGCTCCACACTATCAGCCTCATCGGGGGGAGGACTTCGCTGCAAAGCCAGCTTGTTACCACCGGGTGGTGCCACCATTCCAGTTGAACAATATCCGCTTCTGCAATGCAGCGGTTCAAGCGGTCAAAGGAAGGGCTGAAAATCAATTCGCCTCCATGTGCCTGCACATGTTCGACGAACTGCCGCTTCTCAGGTTTCTCCATGCAGGCAATGGTATGCTTGACTCCATCCTGTCGACGAGCTGATTCCTCAATCAGGCGGGAAAGTACTTTGCCGACTCCGCCACCAAGATGCGCTGTAATGTGCAGCAAGTTTATTTGTTCGGGTCTGTGCATAGAATTTTTTGGCTCAACAGTATCTGCTGCGCTGTCAAAGGTCATTGTTATCCGGTGGCAACCTAGATCAAATCGAATCTTTCACTTAAGGTTCGCCACCAAGGGTCTTGGGATACAATCCGGTTAAAGCACGCCCGCTCACTGGCGGCATGTATAGAGTCGTTGATGCCATCCAGGGCTCGCGCAAGGAAGTAGTGTCCGAATGCGTGTTCAGGATATTTTGACGTCACGTTTGAAAAGTACTTGATTGCCGTATCGAAATTTCCTGTCATCAAGTTGTAATTATTGACAAAGTTCACAGTGAGATTGATATCGTAAGCGGTTTGTTCAATTTCCTCAGGATTTACGCCGGGTGCGGTAATGACACATTTCGAATTTACATGTTCAACGAAGCTTGTCTCTGCAAGGTATCCGTTTTCGGCACAGATGTCGTAGAGCCGGCTTCCGAAGATGGGCACGGCACAGAATACGTGGGTCCAATCAAATCCGACATCCAGCAGCATATCAAGGGTTTCCTGCCGGTGTTCAGGCATCTCGCCGGGTAGGCCAATAACCACGAATGCATGACTTTGGACCCCATGCTTTCGGAGCAATTCCACCTTTTCCTTGATCATGCAGGTTTTGAGCGGTTTCCCGATCAGGTTCTTCAACACGTAATCGGAACCTGATTCGACGGCAAGTGCTACTGTGGAAGCGCTGGCCTTGTTGAGCAGTTCCGCTACTTCGTCGTCAATGGCATACACCGCAATACCATTGGGAAATTCTATCCGGATGTCCAATAAGGAAAGCTCCTTGAGAATGCGCTTTGCCCTGTTTTTATCGAAGAAAAAATGGTCGTCTTCGATAAGCAGCACTGTCAGGCCGTGCTGCTCCTTCATTACCCTGACTTCGTCGACTACGCGGGCGACACTCATTGCCCGGACCGTATTTCCATGCAGGAATGGATTGGAACAGAATACACAGGAAAACGGACATCCCCGGGACGTGTGGATGGCCATTTCTCTTTTCTGCTCGCCACTGTACCGTTTGTCGATCGAGCGCGCATTGTAATCGTCAAGTGTTATGAGGCCATAATCAAACATTGGAATTTCATCAAGATTCTGAACGAAAGTGTGTTCTGGAACTACGTTGACAGAAACGTTTGCGCGGGTAACCCAGGAAGGATGGGATTCCAGTAATTCCGCTTTGTCAGGGGCATCAATGAGAGCTGCGAGCGGGATTTCCCCTTCTCCCCTGCAGACCGCAGCAACTGAGGGGCAGAGTTGCAATACCTCTCTATACCCCGCGGAAGGCAATCCTCCACCAGCAATCACCAGGCATTCAGCGCATTCTGTTTTCGCGATTTGGGCAAGGTCCTCCAGGTACCGGAATGAGATGTTGAACAAGGCCGAGATTCCAATAATCGTTGGGGAAAAATCCGTGATGTGCTGATGCAATAGCTCCTTGAAAAGCGCATTGAAGTCTACCCGGTTTGATTCGCGGAGAGTCTCCTTGAGGGAAACATTTAAATCGAGGATTCGTACATGCACTTTTTTTCTGCATGTATGCTCGATATAGGCAGAAAGCGAGAGAACACCATATGGAATCGTGAATGGCGGAAGAACGCCTAGACGATTTTCAGAGAAAAAATCGTCGATATTGAAGTAGGGTGGAATGACAAACAGTATTCTCTCAGTGTTCATTATCTGTCCATTGATACAAAGGTACGTTATTTCGAGACGTTTGCTGCAAGACGATCAAAAAGCAGAGCGGCAAAGGAGTCGATATTGTCCGGCTGGCAGTGAGTAAGCTGGCCGCAGGAGGAACAGGTCGAATTCGTTTTGCGTTTTCCTTTGAGTTGCGCGAGTTGCTGATCAAGCAGCGGTCGGCCATTCCAAATACCCCTGATCGATTCAGCCCGGGCATCTCCCACAATCAGCTTCCGTTCCCAGTCCAGAAAGCAGAGGCTCACGGTGCCATCGGAATTAACAGCCATTGAGTAGAAGATGTAGGGGCACACCTGGACCTCTTCGATCGGTTGGCCGTATATTCCCTCCTTGATTTCAATGTCCATGCATTCTTCAACATCGAAACCGGGCCAGCAGGGCGCTATGTTCTCGATGAAGACCCTATCGGAGATGTCACCGAAGATGTCGTAGAAAAGCTTCTTTTCTGCTTCAGTGAGTATATCGCCGACGGTTTTCACGCAGATTTCACACGTGCCTTTCCGTTGATAGAGATAACGGATGTTGTCTACGAAAGAGTTGAAATCGACGTCGGTACGGGTGAATTCCCGGTATTGTTCGCTCGAAATGCCGTCAACCGAAATATTTATCCTGTCTATTCCGGCGTCCATCAGTTCATCGATCTTCTTTCTCGTGAGAAGGGATCCGTTGGTTGTCGTATCGATGAAGTCAACGCAGCCGCTTTGTCTGGCGTATCGGACCATGTCGGTGAAACGGGGATGAAGAAGAGGTTCACCTTCCTTGTAGAGCCGCAACACCTTCAGTGGTTTGTCAAAATCCTTCAGATCATCGATGATCTTCTTGTACTGCTCGAAGTCTAGCAAGCCCTGCCACCGTCCGGATTTTCGAATTAGAGCGGCGTCTGCCGTGGGACAGAATCTGCATTTGAAGTTGCAGACGCTGGCGGGATCGACGAACAGCACCATCGGCGTGGAGAGCGGAATGACCTCCTGAAGAGGGGTACGGTTTTGCAGGTTGATGCGGGGTTTGATCTCGGCCTTCATACGGGCTGTCCTTTCTGACAGGTCTGCATGCTACTACTCGGAGTAGTCGTTTCTTTCTCCGGCCTCAAAGAGCTTGCTTGGCGACCTGCTTCTATTGTGACCGCGGTGGTTCCGTTACAGTGGCGGCATGCCTTTGCATGTTTCTTTTCGAAAAATGCCATCAGCCTGCCTCGCAAACCGGATTGTTCCGCCTTGCGCAAATCCACAAAATCATCAGGATACTCCGGGAGTTTTCCCAGAAATGTTCCCAGTGCGCTTCGACTGCAGCTAAATAGTCTTCCGTTGAAGAGATCGTTGGAAACGAAACAGCAGGAGGAATACACCCTGCTCATCCGTTCTTCCGAGTAATCCCTCTCTTCAAATCCGCCGAAATCGAACCACTGCATTGTCCTGGTATGGCGATGGTTTACGCCGTGGCTGACCAAAGCATCCATGAACGTTGCGACGTTCGCCTGCATGGCCCTCGGAAGCCGGTCGCCGTAACCGCTTACTTCCACAATCACCCGTGTATGGGCGAGGAGGGAAAAGATCCGCTCGTCTTTCGGCACGACCGTCCCATTGGTGATGATATGGACGATCCCGACCTTTTTCAGTGAAAGGACGTGCTGAAGAATGCGGTCCAGTTCCGGGTGCAGAAACGCCTCTCCGCCAACGATGACCAGCTTGTTGATCACATCCACGCTGTGCAGAAGTATTTCCAGATCCGACACGATGTCGGAAAAGGGTATGTCGAAGTTGTTTTCCGGTTTGAAATGGTCTCTCAAGTGGTTGCATCCGCTGCACGTGAGTGTGCACCTGGTTGTCGTAAGTATTCCCATTGAAGGAATTGCAAATAACGAACCATTGTCCGACATCTCTACGTCCATGGTGTTGGTTATGTGACGAAAGAAAATGGAGCAGCTGCTGTTTTTGGTTGTTATCCTGGGGCAGAAAATACAATTATTGATATCCAAACTTTTGTTGTCATGCGAAATTTTGCCGGTGCAATCAAGGAGCAGCAGGTCGTTGATAAAATTCCTGTCGACTAGGATATTGACATAACCTGCTTCCTGCAGATGTTTGCTGATTGATTCCGCGACTGTTTCCGAGAAGATAGTGATAATGACGACGTAATTGTTCCGCTCTGCGGGAGAAATCCGATGCGGTTCCGGCTCGATCACTTCCGTATTGTCTACGCACTTGATCAGTGAGGCATTGATATCCCAGATGGAATCGATCCTGACTTCGAGGCGGCGCAACGCCTGATACACCCGCTGACCGATTTTTCCGGCACCATAGATGATGACGTTTCGGTTCCGAATGCCGTCGATCCGTTCACGTGTTTCAATGTGCGAGTATGCTGCGGACCCATATGTATCTAACTGATTAGTTTCAGGCACGGGCTTGCTCCACAGGGACGGGATTGTCAAGTCCGCGAAATCCGTCTGGCGGTTCGTAACTGAAGTTTCGGGGACCGGATGTCATCGTGTCGACGAGCTTGCCGTATAATTCCAACGGGTCGGCGTCATCGGAGTCAACGCAGTATTTGAGCGTCTTGTAGGTGTGGTTGTCGGTTATGGACGGGTCGAAAACCGTTGCCAGGGCAAGATACCTGCTTACCAGGTCGAAATTTCTTTCCTTGAGTACTGCATGGGAATAGCGCAGGGAGAGTTGCGCAACACGCTTGACCGCCACGTCGAAGAACTGTTCCAGGTATGGCCTCCCCTTCGCAAGCCTGAACATTTCGGATAGCGTGCAGTAGTACTCGATCATGTGGTTGATGGTCCGATTGTAGTGAGCCGTTGTGCTCTCACCGTGGATACGGTAAATGGCTACCGGTTCCCTCGTGTAGCCCACATCGCCGGCCAGGGCGCACTTGAACCACAGCAGTCCATCCAGGTTTACGATATGCCGCTCATCTACCGGACCCGCCTTTTCCATCGTTTCGCGACGAATCAGGACTTGGCACGGCAAAAACGAGGAAAGCATGAACACCTTTGCCTGCTTCTCTCCCGGAATTATGCAGTCGCTGGTGTAAAACGGTGCGATTTCACTGGGTATCCCCGTTTCATCGGTTTCCATTCTTTCTCCGACAGCGATACCTGCCTCGGGATGGGACTCGAGTATCCGCACCAGCTTTTCGGCAAAATGGGGAAGGAGCTGGTCGTCGCTGTGGAGAATCACCAGGTACTTGCCGCGGCTGAGATCGATGCATCTGTTCGTGTTGCGCGGCTGGCCCATATTGGACTCGTTACGGAATATCCGTATGCGATCTGCATATTTTCGGGCAACTTCCATGGATTCGTCGTCAGAGCAGTCATCCACGAATATTACTTCGATGTTTGGATAGGTCTGTTTCAATGCACTACGAATGCATACATCGAGATATTTGCCGTTATTGAAATTGGGGATACAAATGCTTATCAATGGTTCAGTCATCAATCTTCTCCCAATGCTGATGGCAAAAGCCGGGATACGCTTCAATCGCCAACTTTACTGGACTGCCCAACTGCTTCCCTTAACTGGTGCTCCGAACACTACGACTGGTGCAGGGTGCGTAAGTTGCACCAATCGTTATATTTGTCCAGTAGACCTGATGGACAGGTTTTTCGCGAAAACATCCGCTGTCCTTTGCCTTCGATTCCGGGAATCAGGGAGACCGAGCCCCGTTGCGGAGCGAGGAGTCCCGGCATACGATAGACGGACACATCGAGCAACTCTGTTATCATCTTCTGCACCGCGACCAGTTGCGTCATGCTTCCCGAGAGGGCAAGCGCATGTATCTTAAGGTTGCAGGTCAGTTTTTCAAACATGAGCAGCACGTGAAAGATGATTCCTTCCACGGTGGCTCGCAAAAGGTCAATTTGGGAGTGGGAAGGCTTTACCCCTAGAAAGCCGGATAATCCAAGGGGGGCGGTCGCAGTTCGTTCCTTGAAGAGGTACGGAAAACAGAACAGTTTGCGGTCTGGCCTGCATTCAGTGAGACCGGCGTCAAGAACAGTCCAATCATCATTCATTTTCAATAAGCTTCGTACGTAGTACTCCAGAACATTGCCCCCGTTATTGGAAGCGATCCCGGAAACCGCATGACAGTTATCGAGCAGGTATGTCCAGGCATCAACATTCTTGCCCGCATGTTCGCGGCTGGATAGCACCCTGACGGCACTGCTCGTGCCGATGGTTAAACTGGCATGGTCATTATTGTATCCGGCAGTGCCGAGATGAGCCATCGGCCCGTCTCCGCCTCCTATCACCCATGTGGCCTCTTCAGGAAGGTTGGCGTTCCGACCAAATGAACTGTATGCCGCCGGAATTCGGTATTCGACGGGAACAGGGGCGGGCAGATGTTCGGTAGAGATTTGAAGGTGCTGCACTATTTCATCATCCCATCTTCGTTCATGAAGGTTGAAAAGACCGGTGGCGGATGCTACCGAGTGATCTTCAATCCATAGGCCGAAGATTCTGAAAAGAATGTATGACTTGATTGAAACCGCTTTGTGGAGCCGGCTGAATATCGATTGCTGGTTGTCTCGGTACCATTGGAGGCGTGACAATGGATACGAAGGTGACAGTGGGCAACCGGTCTTCCGGTGCCAAGCATGTTGGTGGTGAACGGTGGATGATGTCGAACATTGGATGGTGGCGCGGGTGTCCGCCCAAATGGAAAGAGGAGTAAGCGGGATACCTGCATTATCAACAAGAACCAAACTGTGCATCACCGAGTCAATAACAATGAATGATATCCGACCGGAGTAGCCGCTTGCGGCATTTTGTACAACTGCTATGAATGCTTCGAGCACTTGCTCCGGGTCCTGTTCGGCAAATCCGTTTTCAGGGGTGCATTGGTACGTGTAGGTCTGGGCTGCGGAAGTAAGAACCTCGCCACGGCAGTTCAACAAGTCAGCTCTACATCCGCTTGTCCCGATGTCGACCGCAATGACTGCTGCAGAATTTTTGTTGTTGGGTGTGCCCATAAAGCTGAACCTATATCCGTCGGGACCTTTTTTCTGGTGATGCAGTGATGGCACGATTTGACCAACTGCTATTTCTTTGCCCGAAATCTTCGTAGCCCCTCATCCAGTGATATTTCCGGAGTCCAGCCAGGGAGGACCTTGGCTCCTTCCCAGGGGCTGAAAACCTCTCGCTTTCGGTAGGGTCGCTCACCCCAGGCCACCCTTCCGGGATGTTTTGGATCAGCAGCATTGAATGCAGCAACCAACTCTCGCAAAGATATCGCTTTGACTGAGGGCATTCTATAAATACAGCGTTCACCAGGGGGCAGTTCCCGCACCAGATCACAGGCAATTTCAAAACCACGGCTCACGTCGTCCACATGCACAAGATGCATCCGCTGTTCTCCTGGAGACATACCCAGCACCGTCCTGTTCTCAGCAGCAGACTGCAGCAGGTTTAGAAGCCGAGCGCGGCCATCATTCTCTCCATAACTGTCATACAGGTGCAGCTCAACGATGCGCATCTTATCGGCATCAAGATAGAAATCCGCCAGGGTCGAAAAAGCCTGCTTCGTAGCTGCGTAGAGATTGGTTGGCCGGTAAACATCCCCTTCGTAATGCTGCCAGGAAGTTCCTGCATAGACAAGATGGTGCACACCTGCCTGGCTCATTGCCTCAAGAAGGTATCCTCCAAGGAGAATATTGGCTTTGAACATCGGTTCGATATCTTCAAAAACGTGTTCGGATGCATACTGTGCCGCCAGATGAACAACCACATCGGGAGCAAAGGTGAGACAAAGATTCCGAATTCCTTCGCCGTGATCCCCCGCCAGTGCCCAAAGTAACTCCGGATTGCAGCTTTCCAGTGTCGGTTTGTTCCGTAAGAGGCAGGCTACCTGATGTCCCTTCTGCTGAAGGAGTTTCACCAGATTGGAACCAAGAAATCCTGATGCTCCCGTGACAAGAATCTTCACAGAGTACCCCCCTGACTGGAGTAGCGGAATGGGGTTGAAAAATCAGAAAGTGCCGGGTGCTGAATATCTCGAGAGGAGATGATCGGGTCGATTGTTCCCCATGGAATTCCCGCAGAACTCCACAATATGCCTGAGTCGTGTTCAGGAGAATAGGCAGAGGAAACCTTGTACATCATGGTTGCCGATTCGCTCGTGACGTAAAATCCGTGCGCGAGACCACGGGGGAGGTAGAGCATGTTTCCGCGTTCCGCGTCCAGTTTTACAGCAATATGGCAGCCGTAAGTGGGGGAGCCGTTCCGAAGGTCCACTACTGCATCGAGTACGGTGCCCGCCGTGCAGTAGACCAACTTTTCATGATCGTGGGGGGGGAGCTGGAAGTGCAAGCCCCGTAAAACGCCTTGCCGCGAAACGGAATAGTACTCCTCGCACCAATGTGTGTTCAAGCGGTGCTCATGGAATGTTTCTTCCTGGAAGGTCTTGATGAAGGCACCACGATGGTCTCGTACGATTCGGGGGAGAATCTCGCAGCAGCCAGGTATGATGGTTTCCTTTATCGTCATCTGTGTGCCGTCTCCACAAATTCGACAATCGTTTCGATCATGTAACTGATCATTTCGTCACTCAACCCCGGGTAGACCCCGATCCAGAAAGTGTCACGCATGATCCTGTCGGTGTTTTCCAGGTTGCCGACAACCCGGTACCCTGTGCCGCTCTTTCGCATCTCGTCGAAACAGGGGTGCTTGATAAGGTTGCCGGCGAACAGCATCCGGGTCTGGATCCCTTTCGCCTCAAGATGGGCTACTATCCGGTCGCGACTGAAGGAAGCGGATTCCCGGACCGTGAGCAGGAACCCGAACCAGCTGGGGTCCGAATTCTCCGTCGCCTCCGGCATAATCAGGAATTCAGCGCAGCCGGACAATCCTTTGCGCAGCGTCCGCCAATTCTTCTTCCTCTCCTCGATGAAGGAAGGGAGTTTTTCCAGCTGCGTGCAGCCGATAGCGGCCTGCATCTCTGTTGCCTTGAGGTTGTAGCCGAAGTGTGAATAGACATATTTGTGGTCGTAGCCGTGGGGGAGTTCGCCGAACTGTTGATTGAAACGATTTTCGCAGGTGTTGTCCCTGCCAGAAGGACACCAGCAGTCGCGTCCCCAGTCCCGGAATGATTCCACCAGGCGCTTGAGAGTTGTGTTGTTGGTATAGACGGCGCCGCCTTCACCCATGGTCATGTGATGAGGTGGATAGAAACTGGAGGTGCCGAGGTGACCGATGGTGCCGGTATAGTGCCATGTTCCATCAAGATTGTACCGTGAACCGAGAGCGTCGCAGTTGTCCTCGATCAACCAGAGATCATGTTTGTCGCAAAAGGCCCGTACGGCAGCCAGATCAAAGGGGTTGCCGAGGGTATGGGCTACCATCACCGCTTTCGTTCGTGACGATAGGGCCGGTTCCAGAAGCTCTACATCGATGTTGTAACCGGGCAGGGTGACGTCTACAAAGACTGGGACTGCGCCGTACTGGATGATTGGAGTGACGGTTGTGGGAAACCCTGCCGCGACGCTGATAACTTCGTCCCCCGGCATTATGCGCTGACCACCGAGTTTTGAAGAGGTGAGTGCCATGAATGCAAGGAGGTTCGCCGAAGAGCCTGAGTTGGTCAGGGAACAGTGCTGCACTTCCAGAAATACCGAAAAATTTTGTTCGAAACGTTCGGTGTAGCGTCCGGTGGTGAGCCAGAAATCGAGGGAAGCATCGACCAGGTTGGCGATTTCCCGTTCGTCGAACACCCTGCCACCATACGAAATGCGGTCTCCTGGCGTGTACGGGTGATGACCTCCATGGGCGTGGCGGTAATGGGCAACCGCTGCATCGGTGGCCTGACGGCGCAGATATGCTTCATGATCATCCTTCACCATGTGGCCCCCACCGCCCTGTTTGTCTGAAGTGGCATGCCTGCTTGCAGGATTTCGTAGTCCCTGATCTGTTGATCGGTAAAACAACGCATGTCGTTGTCGCCAGCCTGGTGAGCTGCGTACCAAGAAATTGTCCATTGCAGAGTTTCTTCCAGGGTCATGGCCGGTTCCCAGCCGAGACGCGTCAGCGCCCGGGAACAGTCCAGTCTGAGGAGGTTGGCTTCATGGGGCGCAATCGCACCGTCGACGCTCCATTGTGCTCCGGATCCCCATATCCCGGCTGCCAGCTTTACCACCTCTAGCACCTGCCGGGCGTCCTCGGTACGGGGGCCGAAATTCCATCCGCCGGAAATGGTTGAACGGTCGTTCCACAGATGTTGCACCAAGATCAGGTAGCCGCGCAGCGGCTCCAGGACATGCTGCCAGGGGCGGACGGCACCAGGATATCGTAATTGCAGGGGCTGTCCGGAGGAAAAGGCCCTTACCATGTCTGGTATGAGTCGGTCTTCTGAC
Source organism: uncultured delta proteobacterium (assembly GCA_963748325.1). Classification (GTDB taxonomy): domain Bacteria; phylum Desulfobacterota; class Desulfuromonadia; order Geobacterales; family Geobacteraceae; genus RPRC01. The sequence goes on from CAVVIJ010000004.1 coordinate 479,734, forward strand.
CAGTCACCCCCGCCGATTACATTGCCGGCGCGAACCGTGGCCACTGCGACTCTGCCATCACTGAAAAAAGAACGGCGGTAGGCGGCAGTAACCAGTTCCGAGCAGCCTTTGCTGCTTGAATATGGGTCACTCCCTCCCATGGCGTCGTCTTCCCGGTATCCGCGCATGGTCTCGAGGTTCTCGTAGCACTTGTCGCTGGTAACCACAATTGCGACCTGGACCGAAGGTGTCTGTCGAACCGCTTCTAAAAAATTGACGGTCCCCATGACGTTGGTCGCGTAAGTTTCGGCAGGATTCCTGTAAGAGGCGCGTACCAAGGGTTGCGCGGCAAAGTGAAAAGCTATCTCGGCGCACGACTCCTCCAGTGCGATGCTGAGCTGGTTGACGTTGCGGATATCGCCGATGAGAGAGCGCATGCCATGTGCAACACGGGTTTCATTGAACAGGCATGGCGTTGTTGCCGGTTCAAGCGAATATCCGGTGACTGATGCTCCCATGTTTTGTAGCCAGAGCGAGAACCAACCACCTTTGAAACCGGTATGACCGGTAACAAATACGGACTTGTCTTTCCAGAAAGACCTGTTTATGCCCATGTTTTCCATTGTGCCTTTCCAGATTGCCATAGCCTTTCCAGTTCTTCCTTGTCTCGCAGCGCATCCATGCACTTCCAGAAACCATGATGTTTATAGGCCATAAGTTGTGTGTCGCGTGTAAGGTTTTCGATGGGATCCTGTTCCCACATTTTGTTGTCCGCATCATCCGGCAAATATGAAAATACCTCCGGTTTCAGGACAAAAAAACCGCCGTTTATCCATCCGCCATTTTCGGGTTTCTCTTGAAAACAGTTCACCTGGCACTTTTCATCCATGCCGAGCAATCCAAATCTTCCTGCTGGCTGGACGGAGGTCATGGTTGCGATTTTTCCGTGAGAATGGTGGAAATCAATCAATTCGTGAAGGTTAACATCAGCGAGGCCGTCGCCATAGGTAAGCATGAACTCTTCTTTGCCTATATATTGCTGAACCTTTTTGAGCCGGCCGGCAGTTTGAGTATTGAGACCCGTTTCAACAAGTGTTACCCGAAACTTTTCCGTGTTGGACTGGTGAATCTCAAAACTATTGGTCTGAAGGTTAAAGGTGACATCGGAATTGTGCATGTAGTAATGCATGAAGTACTGCTTGATCATGAAACCCTTGTAGCCCAGGCAGATGATGAAGTCATTGAAGCCCTGGGCTTCGAAAATCTTCAACAGATGCCATAGAATCGGCTTCTCGCCGATTTCGATCATCGGTTTTGGCCTAAGATACGATTCCTCTGATATCCGGGTGCCAAGTCCTCCTGCAAATATTACAGTTTTCATTTATTCGGATTCCTTGTGTCGATATTTATTTGAATATTACATAGCTCGCGTTGAGCTTCAATTTTACGTGGGCAGTGTTCATAAATCCCCATGTTTTGTCGTAGGCAATTTATGTGCCAATGAGCTGGAGCTTGTAACATGCTGAAATAACAACGAGTAATGTGGGCTATGGGTAGGCTGGACAAATGTTTGACTATTTTTTGAGTGTGAGGAGGGATAGCCTGACTATCGATCTGTTGGAAACGAGCATTTGGCTGCTGGCGAGAGTTTAGCTTTTTTCGAGAAGAGACTATTTAGTTTTGTCGTTAAAGAATTGGGTGCGCTGAGAAGATAAATCATTGAGAGTAAATTCGTTTTTTTTGGTGGCGGGGCGTAGTATGAAATATTGGTTAGAACGCCGCTTTCGCAAACCCGTCATACTGATCAGCAGTCGGATCCATTTGCTTGCCATTGAGATCCGTTCCGGAGAATTTAAATACCAGGTGTGAAGGGTCGATAGTGCCGTTGCCGTTTGCATTCTGCGAGAGGCTGAAGGTGACGGTGGCGCGGAGGTTGACAGCGTCGTACATGACGCTTTTGGGGATGGGGTTAACGTTGATTTCGTTTTGCGGTTGCGGGGTGTAGCCGTTGTTGTAATATCCCCCGGTACCGCCGGAGGCTTTCGTAATGGACCAGTTGGTGACATTCATAACCGATGTCGGGTCCATGTAGGAATCGAACTGAAGGGTCATGGTCATGTCCTTGGAAGAGTTGGGTTGAAGGAAGGCCGGGTCGAGAAGAACGAGCGGGCTTCCAGGTCCGAGAAGGGAATTGAAGCTGCTTTTGTCAGGGTTGTTGGCAAGTATCTTAGGTGTTGTGAGATTGGCTTGCAGTTCATCAGCAAGCCCTGTATCCAGATTGTTCAGTACGTCGACTTGCTCCTGCGCCTTCTCAGTATTTCCCTGTTGCAGATACGCCGTCCCCAGTTCTGAATAGGCGTAGGCGAAATCCTTTTTCAGCTTTACCGCCTGCTCGAGTTGTGTAACGGCGTCATCATAGCGCCCCATCTTGTTGTAGGTCTGACCGAGCGCAAAGTAGACGTTACCGTCATTGGGGGTCATGCGCTGTACTTTTTTGAACTGGGCTTCTGCGTCCGAGTAGCGGTCGGTATTGAGATAGACTTGACCGAGGGAGTAGGGCGCTAGTGTTGATGAGGGATTGATGCGCGCGGCAGATTTGTAGGCGTTTTCCGCTTCGCTGTAATTCTGCTCGGAATAGTAAATATTTCCCAAACTCGTGTAGACGGAATCCTGGCTGTTATCGATTTTCAGGGAAAGCTTGTACGCTTTGATAGCTGCGTTGGTATCATTTTGTTTCAGGGAGGTCATGGCCATGTAGTTGTAGGCATCGACCATCTCCGGTTTGAAGGCTGTTGCCAGTTTGAAGGATGATAGTGCGTCGGAGTAGCGACCTTTCTGGAAAAGGGACATGCCGCTGGACAGGGCAGTGGTTGCCGCCTGGTCCCTCAACGTCTGCTGTGAAAGAAGTGCAGAGAACATTCTTTCCGATGATGATACGTCCATATGCTTGCTCCCAAAAGATCGGATTGTCGACTGTCGAGCGACCGGTGCTCTGTACGTGAAGCAGGAGTCGTGCCGCTGACGATGAAGTTCTGCTTTCCATACGTATCGGGCCACTGCTCAAATACTTGAATAATCTTTAGTGAATTGTTGAACGATTTTTTGATGGTGGGTTTGTCGCTGAATTATGTCGTTGTTTGTGTCAAAATTTTGAATAGTGCGTCAGTAAATGCGTTGCATTACCGGAACGGGGTGTCGATAAAAAGTCCTTTTGTTGTGGTTTGGCCGGAGTTTTAATTAAAGGTTTTATCCATGCTGACGATATATCCCTGTAGAAGACATTGTACAGGCATCCTTGGAGGATTTTACGGTGACTGACAGTATCACCAGAATCTCTGATCTTTCTTCGCTCACGTCAGACGGCACTGGTTCTGCAAGAGAGAAGCGAAAAGCAAGGCGGTTTCGTCACGAAGCCGATCATGACACTGTGACGATTTCCGACGAGGCACGTCGACGCTTTTCTTCGGAAGACGATGAGTGGGATGAAAGCATCGAAGACTAGTGTCCCGTGCGGTTAATTCAATCCTTGAAATTCCGGTTCTTTTGCCCTCTGGCTACGTTGTGGCTCCTCGACAGAGCCCCGCTATGCCTGCGTCGCCTCGCCTTGCCAGAGACCAAAAATCCACGGAATTACTGCTGCTAACAAACCGCACGGGACACTAGATCCCCAAGTGGAGAGGCTAATTTTATGAATACTAGTGGATATACCTTCAATAATCTAGATGAAGCCGTTGACTATCGCCAACCAAACGGTAGGTTGGCAATGCTGGTAAATAATGTCTGTGACGTAATCGGCATGCGCAGAAATTTAAAGGAAATGTCCTTTATGGCGGATTTCTTCCGCTCCGTAACCTCATCGTTGATTACCGAGGAGGTATTGGAAATAGCCGCACGGAAGATTTATGAATATTTCCGCTATAACCTGATGGTGGTCACCCTGGCAACCGGCGCTGAAGAACGGATCATGGCGTTCTCTCCCCGTGCTATCGAAAATGCTCCGGAGGATCTTGCGGCCATCCTGAGAAACTATGTGGGCCTCCGGGCTCACGATGTGAAAGGGTACCGGATACTCGGCCTTGAAGAACCGGAAGGGAGTCTGGTCTTTGGTAATACCAACTACCTGGAGCTTCCGATGAACCTTGGCAGTGTCACGGTATATTCCGAGTTCAATTTTATCAGTCATTTTTCGGACGAGATGCTGCAGGGACTCATGGAGACCTTCGCTGCCGCCCTGCGAAATTCTCACGAATACGGAAAGGTGAAGGAGCTGTCCATGAGGGATGGTCTCACCGGACTTTTCAATCGTCGCGTGCTGGAGGAAATGCTTGAGATGGAGGGCTGTAAGCGGCAGGTTACACCATTGTCACTTCTGGTGATTGATCTGGACAATTTCAAGCTGGTTAATGATACCTACGGTCATCCGGCCGGGGATCTGGTATTGCAGACCGTGGCGCGCGTTCTCCGGGAATGCACCCGAGGCTCCGATCTGGTTGTGCGAAGCGGTGGCGAGGAGTTTTCCGCACTTCTATCACCGGCGTCTCCCTTGGGCGCCCTGGAGGTAGGTGAAAGGATTCGCGTCAATCTTGCAAAAAGTCTGGTGACCTATAACGGCAGACAGATCAGGATATCTGCCAGTATCGGGGTTGCCCATCGCTCCGCCAAGGAAGTTTGTACGATGAAGGAGTTGGTTGTCCGAGCGGACCAGGCATTATACGAAGCGAAAAGACAGGGTAAAAACAGGGTTTGTGTCTACTCAAGGGGCACCAGTATGGTGGATAAGAGTGTGAGGGCGGACTCTCTAAAGAAAGATGCCCAAATTGTCAGAATAAAATAATTCAGTCAAAGCTCAAGCAGGAAAATCTCGTAAAAAAGGGTCTCTAAGGGACCCTTTTTTATGTCTGACTTATTTGGGGAGTTGATTATCCTGCAGATAAAGAACCCTTATCGTTTTCATAGGCTTCCATGAACTTTTTCAGGAGTTCTTCCAGTTTTTCTTCATCCAGCCCGAGGAAGCCTGCTGCCTTGGTGCTGTTCAGGGAAAGGTCTTCCATGGGGTAGCGCTGCCCGATTCCGAGCCTCAGGCAGAAAAGATCCGCGAGACTGACAACCGAGGTCAGATGAAGCGGGGCAATGTCGCTGAGGTCGCTGAACGCAAAAGCATGATGGTGCTGCACGGATTGGATCAGCGTATCAGGGAAGTTCCATTTCTTGATTACGAGTGCTCCCGCTTCTTCATGGGTAAAAGGGTAGAAGCTACGTTCGGCTTCGTTGAAACGAATCTCCTCATTATAACAGCGCTCCATCACCATCTGAAACTTTCCGGGATCCTGGCTGTTCATGATGACTTTGCCAATGTCATGGAACAGACCGGCAAGAAAAGCCTCCTCCTGGTCCACACCGGCGATGCTTTGAGCAATGGTCCTGGCTGCAAGGCCGGCTCCGAAAGAGTGCTCCCAGAGCATTTTTTCCGTTAAACCGAATGGTTGGTAGACTTGACGAACGGATGCGGTGACGACAATACTTTTCAGGGTTGTGTACCCGAGCAGGACAATTGCCTGTGACAGGTTCTGGATCTTGCCCTGGCGGCCGTAGAAGGATGAGTTGGATATTTTCAGAACGCGAGCGGCGACTGCCGGATCAGTGGAGACAACCTTGGACAGCTCCTCTGCTGTGGCCCGGTCACTTTCAATGAGATTCATGACCTTTGTAGCAACGATGGGGATCGTTGGCAGGTCGCCGGCCGACATGATGATATTTTCCAGTTCACTATTCATAGCGCAGCTCTCTCTCGATGTTTGCAGTAAAATTTCTGTGTAAAGTACGACTGATATCGTTTTCTGTCAAGCGAGGGTTTTATGGGACAAGATTGAGGATCTATGAAAGTGCCTGTCTGATAGGCAAAAAATATAAAGGAATTCGATACACGGTCATTTTTGACATCTTTTGCGAGGAGATATACTTCAGCGTTTGCCGTTTTCCACTACTTTGGAGATTTCAAAGCCAATCTGGTCAAGGGGGAGTACGACATCCGCGACACCACCTTCGATGCAGGCCCTGGGCATCCCGTAGATGGTTGAGCTTGCCTCGTCCTGTACCAGGGTTATGCCGCCTTTGCCCTTCAGGTGCTGCATCCCTTTGAAGCCGTCACTTCCCATCCCGGTGAGGATCACGCCCAGCATGGCTCCACCGCAGGCGTCTGCCAGAGAGGTCATCATCAGATCGACTGAAGGCACGTAGGTGTTTTTTGGATATTCGCTGGTGGGCGCCTGATGCACATAGAGGCCACCGGCGCGGCGGGTAATGAGGGTGTGTGATCCACCCGAAGCAATCAACGCAGTTCCCGGTTTGAGCATATCTCCTTCGGTCGCTTCCTTGATGGTCAGGGAGCATTTGGCATTGAGCCTATCTGCATACGGCCCGGTAAAGGCCTTTGGCATGTGGATCACAACCATGATGCCGTAAGGGAAATTGACGGGGATACGGGAAAGTACCTCCTGCAGTGCGACCGGGCCGCCCGTGGAAGCTCCGATGGCCACGTAATTCATGCGGATTTTCGGCAATTTGGCTTCCGTGACTCGCCTGATAACCGGAACCTGCCTGCTGGAGAGGATTGGTCTTGGTTGTGGACCGGACCGGACCGCCCCTTTTACTTTTCGTAATAGTTCGTCGCGGAAGAGAGCCTGGGCAGCGGGTGAATCGGTAATATTTTTCGGGATGTAATCAACCGCGCCCGCTTCCAGTGCGTCAAAGGTCGCGGTTGCCCCTTCATTGGTGAGCGTGGAGACCATGATGATACGGGTGGGATCCTTGGCCATGATCTGTTTCAAGGCGGAAATGCCGTCCATTACCGGCATTTCCACATCCATGGTTATCAGGTCCGGTTTCAGTTCGAGAGCTTTTTTGACGCCGTCCGCCCCATCATTGGCAGTGCCGGCGATTTCGATCTCGGGGTCGCTACTCAGGATACGGCGAATAACCATTCTCATGAAGGATGAGTCGTCAACGATAAGAACGCGAACTTTTTTGGATCTTGGCAGGATCATGAAACCTCTCTATTTTATCATTCCCTCAAACAGTGAATCGACGAGATCCTGAACCTCGGGGACCCGTTCATCAAGTTCATAACAGAATCGCTCCACATCAAGGTCGACGAAATTCGGGGCAAAGTCCTTGAGGATTTTCCAGGCCGGTTCTTCCGCAAGGTTGAAGCTAACCCATTCCCGTTCTCCGTAATCAAGGTGACGTACGGAGCAGAAGAGGTCAGCCAGGTTGACGATAGCTGAAAGGGTGGGATCGATATCGGCGTTGTCCGGGGCGTGGTGGTGTGCAATTACATCGCAGTACTCAGCTGGGAAATTCCAGTTTTTTGCCAGGCAGTAGCCGACTTCGCAGTGGGTAGTACCGAGTAATTTTTCTTCCGCCTCAACAAAACTTTGACTTGTCCCTTTGAGTCCGTCAACCACCTGCTGGAAGCCATCTTTCATGTAGTAGCTCAGGAATACCTCTCCGATATCATGAACGATACCAACGATGTAAGCCTTTTCGATCTCGGGATAGCGGATGCGCTGGGCAATGATCTTTGCAACCACGCCGACCCCGAAAGAATGCTCCCAGAAGGTTTTGACATCAAACACACCGGTTCTGCCTTCGAAAGCTTCGATGATGGAACAGGTGAGGGCGATATGTCGTATCTGACGAAAACCGAGATAAATCAGAGCCCTCTTCAAGGACTTTATTTCGTGCATCGGTTTGAAGAATGGCGAATTGACGATCTTGATGACCCGCGATGCCATTACCTGGTCAACGAGGATCGTCTCGGCTAGTTCTTCCAACTCCACATTGGGCTTGTCGAACATGTCGAGGACCTTGGTGGCTATCTCGGGGATGGTCGGGAGTTCATGAATACCTTTTACCAGACTTTGCGCTTTTTCCATCTTTCCGTTGTTTTCCACAGGTATTCTCCTCTATCGCTACTTTTTGTAGGCGAAGCCGCCGGGGAAGTGGATTGTTTTGAATTTATCGCTCACCCCGTGGAGCGACTCGGATTGCCCTACGAAAAAGTATCCATAGGGTTGCAGGTTATTGTAATAGTGTTGCACAACCTTTGCTTTTGAGGACGTGTCAAAATAGATGAGCACGTTGGCGCAAAAGATGAAATCAAAGGTCTTCATAAAAATCATCTTGTTGTCGTCGTAGAGATTGAGGTGTTTGAAGGTTACCAGTTTCTTTACCTCCGGAGAGAGCACGAAACGGTCGGTTGATTCCTTCTTGAAGTATTTCCGCATGTAGTTTTCGGGTACATGACGCACTGAATAGGCATTGAAAATGCCTTCATTTGCCTTGGCAAGCACTTCATCGTTTATGTCGGTGCCGACAATTTCGAAAGTCCAGTTTTTCAGTAACGTATCCCGTTTTTCCAGCAGCAGCATCGCCAGGGTATACGCTTCCTCTCCGGACGAGGAGCCCGCGCTCCAGATTCTGAGTTTCCGGAAACCGATCTTTTCCTTCGGGATTGCAACTTCGGGCAGCAACTGGGTTTCCATTGCTTTCAGTTGGGGAGGATTGCGGAAAAAGTAGGTTTCGTTCGTGGTTAGATCATTAAGCAGTTGCCTGAGTTCTGCTGAGCCGGCGGAACCGTTTTTCAGAAAGCGGAAATATTCAGCCGGTACTTTGATGGCGTTTTTTTCCATCCGTTTCGACAGTCTGCTTTCAACAAAATATTTTTTCTGGATGGTAAAGAACATACCGCAGGTGTTGTAGATGAAATCCCGCAGTATTTCGAAATCCGCATCGGATAATTTCATAAATCTCCTATCCGTTTCAGTATCTGAAGGGCATAGTACCTATGCTCGCACGAGTGATTTGCCTTCTCCATCGGTGCTTATTCGGTCAAGGGGATGCCATACGCAGGAATGCAAACTGAATGCCGACTCCTGATTATCCTTGCCGGATCCTTCCGAGACAGAGCGGGGGGCACGGGGCTGGGTTATGCCGCCCAGCTTCCGACACTACCGGATTCTTCCATTTCGATGATTCCTGCCGGATCGATGATAAGGGCCACGCGACCGTCTCCCAGTATCGTGGAACCGGCAAGGCCCGGCGCTTTTGCCAGGTATTTACCCAGCGATTTGATGGCGACTTCCTGTTGCCCCAGGAGTCTCGATACGATGAGCCCCATCCGTTTTTCCGCAACACCGATTACAACGATGTAGCTTTGTTGCGAAGTGTTCTCATTTTCGGTTACACCGAAAACCCGTTGCATTCGAATAAGAGGAAGTACCGATTCTCTCAGTTTCAGCACTTCCTGTCCGCCGATCTGGTGGAAGGAGCTTGTTTCGACCTTGAGGGTTTCCAGAACAGCGGCCAGCGGGATGGAGTAGACCTCATTTTCCACTTCCACCAACAGGGATTGGATGATTGCCAATGTCAGAGGGAGTTTGAGGATGATTTCGGATCCTCTGCCAACTTCACTTCTGAGTTCAATCAGACCATTCAGCTTCCTGATGTTGGTGCGGACGACATCCATGCCCACACCGCGTCCTGAAAGATCGGTTGCTTGTTCTTTCGTAGAAAAGCCGGGTAGGAAGATGAGGTCCAGGATCTCTTTCTGGGACATTGCCGCTACTTGCTCTTCGGTGACCAGGCCCTTGTCTATGGCCTTGCGTGACAGTTTTTCCGGATCGATTCCGCGGCCGTCATCCTTGATACTGATGATGATCTGGTTGCCTTCATGGGTGGCGGAAAGCACAACATTCCCGGTACGAGGCTTGCCGCTGGCAACACGCTCTTCGGGCAATTCCAGCCCATGGTCGAGGGCATTGCGGATCAGGTGGATTAGTGGATCACCGATTTCATCGACTACCGAGCGGTCGAGTTCCGTTTCTTCGCCGATAATCTCAAGGTTAACCTCTTTGCCCAGGTCACGGGAGAGGTTTCTTACGATGCGCGGGAACTTTTTGAAGACCTTTTCCACCGGGATCATCCGTATTTTCAGAACCTGCATCTGCAATTCTGAGGTGACAAAGTCAATTCTCTTTGCCAACTTGCTGAATTCTTCGCCGAAGTTGGTCATATTCTCGCGGCTCTGATAATCCAGATTCATCTGCAGGGTTCTGTTGCGCTCCAGAACCATTTCTCCAACCTGATTCATCAGGTCATCAAGTCTTTTGACATCGATCCTGACGGTGGTGTTGTCGGAGATGTCCTCGCTGCGGGCGGGCGCAGACTTCTGTGCTGCCGGGCGACTTGCAGGTGCCGCTACCGCCTGAAGAACGGGCGCTGGTTCTGAAACAGTTTCAGTTTCCTGAACCATGACTTGCTCGGGTTCCGTTGATTCGACAGTTTGATCAGAGATTTCAACAGTTGTTGCCTGTGGTGTCTCAGCCAGGACGGTAGCCTCCTGCAAGTTACCTGAAATATAGGGAATGAGGTTATTGATGATCTCGCCCAGATCTCGTTCGATAATTTCCCCGTTGCGGATGTCGTTGACAAGGAGTTTGACGTGATCTGCCGCATCCAGAATAACGTCCATGATACCGGCTGTAACCTGCAACTCGCCCTTGCGAAGGCGGTTGAGAACATCCTCAGTCTTATGTGTTATGGTAACCAGAAGCTCAAAGCCGAGAAAACTGGATGCGCCTTTCACCGTATGAATGGAACGGAAGATACTGTTCATCAGCTCCATGTTATCCGGCGTTTTTTCCAAAGCCATCAGGTCGTCGTCCATTTTCTCTAGAAGTTCGGTTGTTTCTGTCAGAAAGCCTTCCAACAGTTCCTGGTCTTCACATAGCAATGACATCTTAAGCTCCTTTTCCATAATCTTCTGAGTAGTGTATCCTGACGGCTATAGACCGGCGTTGAGCAGCGAATCCCTCTCTGCCTGGGAGAAAACCCTCTCCAGGTCAAGCAGTACAAGCAGTCTGTCGCTACGGTTAATTACACCGGAGAGGTATTCCTGATCGACACCGCCATTTACCACGAGAGGGGGTGGCTGGATTTCTGAGGAGGTGATGCGAATCACCTCGGATACCGAGTCAACGATAAATCCCATCAGGTCGCCATCCACATCCATTACAATAATGCGCGTTTGCTTGTCGTTTTCCACTTCCGGGAGGGAGAACTTCTTGCGCAGGGAAATTATGGGAATAACCTTGCCTCGCAGGTTGATCACCCCTTCAACATAATAGGGGGTGTTCGGGACTCGGGTGACGTTGGTAATTCGGATAATTTCACGAACTTTTAGTACATAGACTCCATATTCTTCCCGATCGAGGTTGAAGCTGACCAGCTGGATAATTTCGGCTTTGGATTCTTCCGTTTTGAAATTCACTGCGGTTGCCATGTCTGAGGTCTCCCATACTCGAAATTTTGTTGCATGCCATATTGTGTTATTCATGCAGAAGTTATGCAGGGTAATGGACAGCGAAGTACTGTTTCTAGTTCTTTTCGGCGGCTTTAGGAAAATATTGAATAAAAATTTTCACGTCTGATGGAAAAGTGAATTTCTTTTAAAAAACTGACGGTTACAAAATACAATGTCACTTGTCTGAGAGCTATTTAATTTAATGCTCTTGCCCTTTACGTAAGAGGAGGAAAACCGAGCAGATTATTAAAAGAGTTCACCTTTTGCAAGTATCGGTTGCATTTTGATGTGACGGGGAGAGCTTGCTGCCAGCGATGTTTGTCACGGGCAACGCATATGCAAAAAGGTGATTTTTTTGCTGAACAATGGAAAGTGATGTGAATCGATGTGATAAAGGCTTGGTGGGCGGGGAGATTCGTGAATATATATAGCCTGGATTGTTGGGCCCGGAACGGCTGTCGTCCGTTCCGGGAGTTGCTGGAAGTGAAGGGGGGAAACCTTTATTCTTTTTTCTCAGGATCCTCCGGTGCCGGTTCTTTCTTTTTCCGTGGTGCCCGTTTCCGTTTTGGTTTTTCCGGGGTTTCCTCAACCGGAAGTTTGGTTTCTTCAGCGCCGGTCGTTACCTCTATCGGCACAATTTCGCCTTTGTGCTCATTTACCAACGCCACGGGCATTGAGGGAGCTTTTACTGCCGGCAATAGTTCAGTGGGTGTAGCTGCAGCTTCAGTTGCGGCAACCTTTGGTTTGCGTGGGGCTCGTGGTTTTCGCGGTTTTTTCTTGGGAGGCTCTTCCGCTGTTTCGGTCGGGTCGGGCGTAGTAACCTCCTCGGTGTCCGTACGGGCAGGTGGCTCGACTGCAGCCATGGGGGCAGCAGCTTCTGAAGTGGCTTCTGTAGAGGCTTTTTCAGCGGGAACATCAACCACCGGGGCGACGTGATCAGCAGAAGTAGTTGTTTCCACGTCTGCATCAATAGCATCAGCCGGTTTTGGGGTGCGCTTTCTTCTGCGGCGCCGCTTCTTTTTTACCGCTTCTGCCTGCGTCTCGGTTTCGGCTTGATCGTCTGAAGAGATCGGTTCGAGTGTTTCCTCATGAGACGAGGCAAGTTGTTCCTGTTCTGCCGAGACAGCTGTTTCTGCTTCGGTTGCGGTATCTTCTGCAACGGGAGTTTCTAGCGTCGTCTGAGGCTTTTTCCTGCCTCGGCGGCGTTTCCGTTTGGGTTTTGCTTCCTCGCCTTCGGTAGCGAGCGGTTGTGTCAGGGCTTCCTCGGAACCGGCAGCCTTTCCGGAGTCGAGTGAGACTTGGGAGGCTGCCTCACTGGCACGAGCATGTTTTTCCTTCTTGAGCAGTTCGAGTTCCATCTCGTTCATCATGAAGGATGGCTTCCCTTTGACCGTGACTTCGATATCGTAATCGGTTTCGATCTGAGCAAGTTCCCGCTTTTTTCTGTTGAGGAGATAGTAGGCAACTTCCAGCGGGAGTCCGCCACGAACCTCGGCCAAGGTGCCACGGGCCGCGGCAGTGTGGACTTTTCGCAGGAAGGAGAGGGCCATCGCTTCCACCGATTTGACTTTTCCGTGGCCTCCGCAGTGGGGACATTCCAGGTAACTTCCTTCGTTGATGGTTTGTTTGATTCGCTGGCGGGACATTTCCAGAAGGCCGAACTGGGAGATCTTGTCCACGCTTACCCGGGCCTTGTCAGCTTTTAGAGCGGTTTTTAGTGCCTTCTCTACCTCGCCTTTGTGTTTGCGGTCTCGCATGTCGATAAAATCTATAACGATCAGTCCGCCAAGGTCACGGAGACGGAGTTGCCTGGCGACCTCCTCTGCTGCTTCCATGTTCGTTTTAAAAGCGGTATCTTCAACCCCTTTTTCACCGGTCGACTTGCCCGAGTTGACATCAATGCTGACTAATGCTTCTGTGGGGTCGATGACAATGGAACCACCCGATTTAAGCGGCACCTTCTTTTCGTAGATGAGGTCAATCTGCTCTTCCAACTGGTATTTGGCGAAAATCGGCCGCTTTTCCTGGTGCAATTTTACAATGTTCTCGTACTTGGGCATGACCTCTTTGAAAAAAGCCCGGGCCTGCTTGTAGACATCCTTGCTGTCCACCAGAACCTCATCGATTTCGGCCGAGAAGTAATCCCTGATGGTGCGGATAACGAGATCCGATTCCTGGTAGATGAGCGCCGGGGCCTTGAGTTCGGCTGAGCGCTCCTTGATGCTTTCGTAGAGTTTTAGAAGGTAATGGAGGTCTTTTGAGAGTTCGGTCTTCTTTTTATCCATCGCCTCGGTTCTGATGATATAGCCAATGCCTTCCGGAATTTCGAGTTCCGCTACGACTTCCTTGAGGGTTTTTCGTGCAGATTCATTTTCGACCTTGCGGGAAATGCCGGAAGAGTCACTTCCCGGCATGAGAACCATGTAACGTCCCGGAAGGGATATATAGGTAGTGAGGGCGGCGCCTTTGCCTTCCCTTTCACCTTTTTCAACCTGGACGTTCAGTTCCTGGCCGCGACGCAGGATTTCCTGGATGCGAGGGCGGCGATTTTTCTGATCTTCGGGCAGGTCGTCACGCCATTGCCAGTTGTCAGGATGGATCTCCCCCATTTGCAGGAAACCGAGTTTCTTCAAGCCAATATCGATAAAGGCAGCCTGCAGGCCCGGTTCAACGCGGACTACAACGCCTTTATACACATTGCCACGGGTCTGCTCCTTGCCGGCCGTTTCTATATCCAGCTCGATCAGGTGTCCTTCTTCGACGATGGCAACCCGTGCTTCTTCCGGATGCATCACGTTGATAAGCATCTTTTTTGCCATGCTGGTTACATCCTTTCTCTAGTAAAAGGGTGCATACACCTTACAACCAGTTCAAAAGGAAACCTTTTTCAAGATCGATTTGAAAAGATACAGGGAGCACCACATGATACACTCTAAATTATATCCGACATATATAGCAAAAATGCAACTCCGAGGCAAAATAAACATTGCACGGAGAGGAAATTAAAGCGCAGATTTTCGGGGATATCCGGATCAGACCCTTTGTTTCGTCAGAGAAAAGTGATGTCGGGGGCTTTTCGTGGATATCATTGGTACTGTTAGGGCGCGAACATGCGCTCGCAAAAGGGTTGGCTCGAAAGGAACACCTCAGGCGGTCTTCCCACCTCAATAATTGACAAAAGGGGAAAAGTCTTCCTACAATGATGTTCCATTAGCGAAAATATTGGGAGATCATCCGAAACACTATGGTCCAGATTACGAATCTTTGCAAGGATTTCGCCGCACGCCCCCTCTTTTCGAACGTTACCTGGCGTATCGGGAGGGCGGACCGCGTCGGTCTCGTGGGGGCGAACGGGACAGGTAAGTCCACCCTTCTGAAAATAATCGCCGGACTTATCGAACCGACATCCGGCGCGATTCACATGGCGAAAGGCGGAACTGTCGGCTATCTGCCCCAGGAAGGGATTGCCGTCAAGGGCCGAACTCTCTTTGCCGAAGTCATGTCCGCCCTGGAGGATCTGCAGAAGATAGAGAGTGAACTTCAAGAAATAACAGCCGCTCTGGAGACTTCCTTCAACGATGGACTCCAAGACTCCCTTCTCCAGAGATATGGCGTTCTGCAGGAAGAGTTTCGGGCAAAAGGCGGCTATACCTGGGAAGCCATGGTCGGCAATGTCCTGCGGGGGCTCGGATTCGGCCCGGCCGATTGGGACAGGCAGTGCGAAGCTTTTTCAGGGGGCTGGCAGATGCGGATCGCCCTGGCGAAGCTCCTGCTCAGGAAACCGAAGCTGCTTCTGCTCGATGAGCCGACCAATCACCTTGATATCGAGGCGCGAAATTGGCTGGAAAGCTATTTGTGCGAATATCCCTATGCCGTTGTTCTTGTTTCCCATGACCGCTATTTCATGGATCAGGTCTGTCGTCGCATTACGGAGGTCTGGAATTGCACACTAACGGACTTCGCCTGCAGTTACAGCCGTTATCTGGAGGAAAGAGAGGAGCGGATTGACCGTCTTCGTGAGGCGAAGCGCAGGCAGGATGAGGAGATCGCCCGGATGGAAGATTTTATCACCCGCTTCCGCTATAAGGCGGATAAAGCCTCACTTGTTCAGTCCCGGATTAAACAGCTGGAGAAAATAGAGAGAATCGTTTTGCCTGCCGAACGTAGGCGGGTCCGCTTTTCTTTTCCCGATCCTCCCCGAAGTGGCAGGGTCGTTCTCGACCTGAAAAACGTTTCGAAAGCATATGGTGATCTTGTTGTTCTCGATGGAATTGATCTTACTGTTGAAAAAGGCGAAAGAATTTCCCTGGTCGGTCATAACGGGGCAGGGAAATCGACCTTGATGCGCATTCTGGCCGGAGACGACTTCCAGTCCGGCAAGAGAACAGTCGGAGCGAATGTCGCTCTCGACTATTTTGCCCAGGATCAGGCCGCCGCTCTCGATACCGAACGGACGGTGTTTGAAGAGATTCTCGCGGATGCTCCTTATGACCGGGTGCCAATTCTTCGTGATCTCTTAGGCACCTTTCTTTTCTCGGGAGACGATATTCAGAAAAAAGTGGGAGTTCTGTCCGGCGGTGAAAAGAATCGATTGGCTCTGGCCAAGATGTTGTTGCGGCCTTCCAATCTGTTGCTGCTCGATGAACCGACCAATCACCTGGATCTTTTTACGAAGGACGTGTTGCTGGATGCTCTCCAGTCCTTTACCGGTACCCTGGTTTTCGTTTCTCACGACCGTTACTTTGTAAATGCCCTTGCTACGCGGACGGTTGCCGTGGGAGACGGAAGAATTGTTTCCTACCACGGTAATTATGACGGTTACCTTGAAAAGCTCGGTTCTGACGCAGTTGTTTTGTGTGGAGCAAACAGTGGTGCTGTGTCTCCGGAGCCGAACGACGATCCTGCAGGAAAGGCTTGCCAGAAAAAGGAACGCCTGCTCTCCCGAGAAGAGGAAAAACGACGCCAGCGAGAGGAGCGGTCACGACTCAAGAGATTAGCCGAGTTGGAAGTGATAATCGAGGCGTCTGAAAATGAACTTACTGCCCTTGAGCAAGTGATGGGCGAACCAGACTATTTCACTGATACCGAAAGGTCCCGCGAGGGGGCGAGGAAACATGAAGACCTCTCTTCCCGGATAGTGTCGCTGTACGACGAGTGGGAAACCCTGCATGCTCAAAACGGTTTGTGAGCACCTTGCGCTGGTACCGTTCAATTTCCTTTTGCCTTGTCATCATCACCCTATCCCCAGCGCTGCCGCTTGACACTATGGTGATTACTGGTAGCCTTTCTGAATGATTATGCGGTGTTATCCATCTGAAAGAATTATGCCTGAGGTGCTCCATGCCTGACACAACTGTACTGTCGATACCAGAAATTCTGCCACTCTTCCCCCTTGACGACATGGTAGCGTTTCCCTACATGATTTTTCCCCTGTTTTTGAAGGAAGAGGATCTGGTGCCTTTTGAAAATGCCACGCGTTACCAGAATTATATTGCATTGTTTCGGCGTCGCGAAGGGCAAAAGTCGCTGGAGATCAATGCCTTCTGTGATACGGGAACCGTGTGCAAGATAAACCAGTTTATCAAGTTGCCGGAAGGTGGGGCCAAGCTGAGCCTCGAGGGTGTTGTGCGGGTTCGTCTGGAGGAGATTCTGCAGGAAACGCCGTATGTGCTTGCCAAAATTGATCCGGTCCGCGAGTTTGCGGAAAAATCGATAGTTTCCGAAGCGCTGATGCAGAGCCTCAATGCCCTTCTCAAGATCGCCATATCCTATGGCCGGCCGCTTCCCGATGATGTGATGAAAATGATAGACTACATCGACAATCCTGCCCGTTTTTCGGATCTCGTGGCCCTGTATGTCACCCTTACTCAGGATGAACTGCAGGGACTGCTCGATAGCGTTGACCCGATCGAACGGTTGAAAAAGGTCTATATCTATCTGACCAATGAGGTTCAGCGTCTCCAGATCCGCGGTGAAGTGCAGGCGGAGGTGACGAAAAGGGTCGGCAAGACCCAAAAGGAATATATCCTGCGCGAACAGATGAAACACATCCAGGAAGAACTTGGTGAAGACGATTCCCGAATAGCCGAGTTGATGGATTTGCGCAAGAAATTAGCAGCCTCCGGTATGCCGAAAGAGGTGAGGGCAATCACCGACAAGGAGCTGAAGCGTCTGGAAAAAATTAATCCCGCTTCGCCCGAATATACAGTTTCCCGAACCTATCTCGATTACCTGGTCGGGATGCCCTGGCAGGTCGCGACAACGGATAACAAGGATATCGGTCAGGCCGAAGAGGTTCTCAATGAAGATCATTATGATCTTGTAAAAGTCAAGGAGCGTATCCTGGAATACCTGGCTGTCCGTTCGCTTAAGGATTCGATGAGGGGCCCGATTCTTTGCTTTGTCGGTCCTCCCGGTGTGGGAAAAACGAGTCTCGGCAAGTCGATTGCCCGGGCGCTCGGTAGAAAATTCATTCGCCTCTCGCTTGGGGGGATGCGTGACGAGGCTGAAATTCGCGGTCATCGCCGCACCTACATCGGCGCGCTGCCCGGCAGAATTATCCAGGAAATTTACCGTTGCGGCGCAAATAATCCGGTTTTCATGCTTGATGAGGTGGACAAGATCGGACTCGACTTCAGGGGTGATCCGGCCAGTGCCCTGCTCGAAGTGCTCGATCCCGAGCAAAACTTTTCATTTACCGATCACTATCTTGATGTGCCGTTCGATCTTTCCCGGGTTATGTTCATTACTACGGCAAATGTGATGGATACGATACCCTCCCCTCTGCGAGACAGGATGGAAGTGTTGAACCTCTCTGGTTATACGGAAGAGGAAAAGGAGAAAATTGCCTGCCGTTTTCTCATCCCCAAGGAAATCGAGGAAAACGGCTTGTCCGCAACTCCTCCGGATTTCGAGGAAGAGGCTATATATACGCTGATCAGGAATTACACTCGAGAGGCAGGGGTGCGTAACCTTCAGCGAAGTATTGCCTCCGTATGCCGCAAGGTGGCAAAGGAAATCACTCAGAACAAACCGGCTCGTGAGGTAATAACCCCAAGTGTTGTCGAAGGCTTCCTTGGCCCGAGAAAATATTACAACGAAGTTGCTTCGGAAAAGGACAGGGTTGGTGTCGTGACCGGGCTTGCCTGGACCGAGACCGGTGGGGATATTATTTTTATCGAGGCGACCCGGATGCCCGGGAGGCGCGAACTGATTCTGACCGGCTCGTTAGGCGAAGTAATGCGTGAGTCGGCGCGAGCCGCACTTTCATTTGTTCGGGCGCATTGTGCCGAGTGGGACGTTCCCGGGGAGATTTTCCGTACTATGGATATCCATATCCATGTTCCGGCTGGATCGATTCCCAAGGATGGCCCGTCGGCGGGGATAACCATGGCAGCAGCCCTGGTGTCGCTTCTGACCAATCGTCCCGCACTACGTGACGTCGCCATGACTGGTGAATTGAGCCTTTCCGGGCGGGTGCTGGCCATCGGCGGTCTCAAGGAGAAAGTACTCGCTGCTCGCAGGGCCGGCGTGAAAAAAATTGTTGTTCCAGCCCGAAACAAGGTTGACATGGCGGATATCCCCAATGAGGTGAAAGGGGATATGGAGATTGTCTTTGTCGAGGATGTACAGGAGGCGATTGCTCATGTCATGTAAGAAAAACCGCTGATATGTGTCGGTGGCTTTCGGCTACTTGCCGGCACCTACGGTGGTCGGGTGACTCTACCCATGCAGAACCGGTCCGTGACTGAATTGACACGAATCTGGTTGCCATTTTTAGCTTGACAAAGTTGGAGAGCTTCATTTAGGATAAACCGCTTTACAGGGTGTAGTTTGTCTTCTATGAGATTTAAAAGGCGACCCCGAGCGGGTCGAGGGTCGAGATATATACATGTTTGATAGCCTTTCCGACAAGCTTGACCAAGTATTCAAAAAACTTCGTGGTCAGGGAGTCATGACCGAGGAGAATATCAAGGAAGCATTGCGGGAAGTGCGTCTGGTTCTCCTGGAAGCCGATGTTAATTTCAAGGTTGTTAAGGATTTCGTCGATCGCGTAAGGGTCCGTGCCATCGGTTCGGAGGTTCTGCAGAGTCTTTCCCCGGGGCAACAGGTTATCAAGATTGTTCACGATGAACTTGTTTCCCTTATGGGTGGCGGAGAGGACAACTCTCTCAATCTTGCGGCAAAGCCTCCCGTGGCTATCATGCTGGTCGGCTTGCAGGGGTCTGGTAAGACCACCAGTTGCGGCAAGCTGGCCAAATATCTCAAGGCTCAGCGCAGGAAACCCCTGCTGGTTCCCGCAGACGTGTACCGGCCTGCTGCGATCGATCAGTTGAAGACCCTGGGCAGTCAGCTTTCACTGGAAGTGTTCGATTCACGTGCTGACCAGAACCCGGTTGATATTTGCCGTGATGCGCTGCGTTACGCTGCCCTGTCGGGATTCGATACCGTGCTCTTCGATACCGCCGGACGTCTGCAGATTGATGAAGTGCTGATGCAGGAGCTTGTGCAGATCAAGGATGTGGTCGATCCGGTTGAAATTCTGCTTGTGGCCGACGCCATGACCGGTCAGGAAGCGGTTAATGTTGCGACCGGTTTTGATACAAATCTCGACATCACCGGCGTCATCCTGACCAAGCTTGATGGCGATGCAAAGGGTGGTGCTGCGCTTTCCATAAAAGCGGTTACCGGCAAGCCGGTCAAATTTGTCGGTCTGGGCGAAAAACTCGATGCGCTGGAAGTGTTCCATGCTGATCGTCTTGTCTCTCGTATTCTTGGTATGGGCGATGTCCTGACTCTGATTGAAAAGGCTCAGGCCACCTTTGATCAGGATGAGTCCCAGAAGCTTCAGCAGAAACTGAAGAAGAACCAGTTCGACCTGGAAGATTTCAGGAATCAACTGCAGCAGATGAAGCAGATGGGATCACTCGAGTCAATCATGAGTCTCATTCCCGGTATGGGCAAGATGATGAAGCAAATGCAGGGAGCCGGTCCGAGTGAGAAAGAGTTGAAGCGGATCGAGGCGATTATCGATTCCATGACTCGGCACGAGCGTGCCAACCCTTCGATCATAAATGGTAGCCGCAGGTTGAGAATTTCCAAGGGTAGCGGAACAACGGTTCAGGAAGTCAATCAATTGCTGAAACGCTTTGCCGAAGCGCTCAAAGTTATAAAACATATGCAGAAAATGGGTCCGAAGGGACTGATGAAAGGGATGGGCGGATTAAAGAAAGGAATGACTCCTTTTTAAATCGTCTCCCTTTTTTGTGTGCGTATAAATAAATAACATAAAAACTGAAAAACAGGAGGATACAATGGCTGTAAAGATCAGACTTGCCCGTGCAGGCGTTAAAAAGAAACCGTACTATCAGGTAGTTGTTGCTGATGAGCGTTACAAAAGAGATGGAAGGTTCATCGAGCGTGTTGGAAGCTATGACCCGAATCAGGATCCTGCAGCATTCAAGTTCGAAGAAACCAAGACGCTTGAGTGGCTGGCTAAAGGTGCTCAGGCAACAGATACGGTGAAACAGATTCTGAAGAAAGCTGGTATTTGGCAGAAATTCGTAAACAAGGCAGCATGATGTTCCGTTTTTCCGGTTCGCCGGATACTCCACTCTCACAGAGGATGCCATCATGAAAGAACTCGTAGAAATCATTGCCAAGGCTCTTGTCGACGATCCAAGTATGGTGAATGCAACCGAAGAAATGGAGAATGAAACAACCGTTATCAAGTTGACGGTTGCCAAAGAAGACATGGGACGGATAATTGGCAAGGAGGGGCGGACCGCTAAGGCAATTCGTACGCTCCTCAACGCGGTTTCGACGAAAAGCAACAAGAAGGCGATTCTCAAGATTGTTGAATAATGCCTGAAGCACACGAACTGATTCCCATCGGCAAGGTTTTGGGCCCCCACGGTATCAGGGGGCAATTGCGTGTTATCCCGTATTCCGGAGATCCCGCAAGTATCACTTCCTTACGCATGGTTCTGTTGCGTGCTCCGGATGGACCATACGATACGTACGAAATAGCAAAAGCTGTTGTGCATAAAAAGCATGTGCTCATCACGCTGAAGGGCTTCGATAATATCAACCAGGTACTCGCACTGGCAGGTCGGGAAATATATGTCCGGCGTGACCAGTTTCCCCAACTTCCTGAAGATGAGTACTACTGGTGTGACCTGATCGGACTTGTCGTTCAGACAGAGGCGGGCGAGACCCTTGGTGAGTTGGTGGATATTTTTGAAACGGGAAGTAATGATGTGTATGTAGTATCGGCCGGTACGCGTGAAATACTGATACCGGCAACTGAAGAAGTTGTTCTGGATATTAATCTGGTTGCCGGTACAATGGTCATACGTCCTCCTGACGGGCTTCTTGATTTATGAAATTCGACCTGCTGACGCTTTTCCCCGGCATGTTCTCCGGCCCTTTTTCCGAGAGCATTATCAAGAATGCCGTTGAAAAAGGATTGGTTGAAATTGCATTCCATAATATCCGTGACTTTGCCACTGATAAACACCGGGTAACCGATGACTATCCTTACGGCGGTGGGGCCGGGATGGTAATGAAAGTTGAACCTTTGACCGCCTGTCTTGAGTCGGTCAAGTCTGCCAGGCCTCAATCGAAAGTGATTCTCACTACTCCCGGAGGGCGTCCGCTCAACCAGTCTCTTGTCGAGGAACTGGCCTCGGAGGATGGGCTGATAATTCTCTGCGGTCGCTATGAGGGAGTAGATGAACGGGTCCGGGAGCTTTTCGTCGATATGGAGATTTCTATCGGCGATTTTGTCCTGACGGGTGGTGAACCGGCTGCGGTCGTTCTTGTTGATGCCGTGTCCCGGCTGATCCCCGGTGTTCTCGGTAGTTCCGAGTCCGCTCTGGATGATTCTTTTTGTAACGGACTTCTCGAGTACCCTCAGTACACCCGGCCACCGCAGTTTCGTGGTTTGACGGTTCCTTCGGTTCTTCTCTCCGGAAACCATCTCGAGATTAAACGTTGGCGACGTCGCGAATCTCTTCGC
Organism: uncultured delta proteobacterium; assembly: GCA_963748325.1. Taxonomy (GTDB): domain Bacteria; phylum Desulfobacterota; class Desulfuromonadia; order Geobacterales; family Geobacteraceae; genus RPRC01. The sequence continues at coordinate 502,095 of CAVVIJ010000004.1, forward strand.
AGGACCTTCCACGCCAGGCCCGAACTGCTTGAAACTGCAGACTTGAGCGAGGAAGAGAAACAATTTATAAGGACATTGCCCAACGGTGGAGGAACTCAAGACTGAAAAAGGTACGGCTGCCAAAGTGGCCATCGCTCTTCTTCATTACCCTGTGTATGACAAGAATAGCCGCGTTGTAGCCACTGCCGTCACCAATTTCGATCTGCATGATATTGCTCGACTTGCAAAGACCTATGGTCTTGTTCGGTATTATGTGATAACGCCGCTTACGGAGCAGCGGGAACTTGCCCACCGTATTTCTCGTCATTGGCAGCAGGGTTGGGGAGCCGATTATAACCCGAAACGAAAAGCCGCTCTTGATTTGATGACAGTCAGCGAATCCCTGGAGGATGCACTTGACGATATGAGGAGCGAGTTCGGTGAATCGGTGAGAACGGTTGCAACTGGGGCTAAAGGTACACCGAATGCCGTTACCTATGGTGAAATGTCCCGGTTGATGAAAAAAGATGGAACGAACTACCTGCTTCTGCTTGGGACCGGGTGGGGGCTCACGGAAAACGTTCTTGCCGGTTCCGATTATGTTCTGGCACCGATTACCGGTCCGGGAGAGTATAACCATTTATCGGTTCGCTCCGCAGCTTCGATCATAATCGACAGGCTGCTTGGTGCGCACGTTTAGTACGTTGATACAACAAAGCGTTTATTGACAAAGAAAGAAACCTTGTACAACATAGGGGAGGAAGAGAAATGAATACGATTGACACTATTGAATTTGAGCAGATGAGGAAAGATATTCCCCCGTTCAAACCGGGAGATACGGTACGGGTTCAGGTGAAAATTGTGGAAGGTGACAAAACAAGGATCCAGGCTTTCCAAGGTGTTGTAATCAAGCGCCAGAAGGGTGGCATCCGTGAGACCTTTACCGTCCGGAAGATTTCCAACGGTATCGGTGTCGAGCGTTGTTTCCCTCTCCATTCGCCAATTCTCGATGCTATCCAGGTTGTCACTCGCGGTCAGGTTCGTCGCGCCAAGCTCTACTACCTGCGCAAGCTTCGTGGTAAGGCAGCAAGGATTCGTGAGAAGAAGTACGTGGCACAATAACTGACATTTCAGGCCCCGGTTTTCCGGGGCCTTGTCTTTTGTGACGCGATTGGGTAGCTCGCAGAAATCGGGCTTCCCGTCACGGGGGTCACATGTCTGAAACGTTATTCGAAGACACTCCCCGCGATCTGTTTGCTTTTGAAAAGCGTGCCATGAGTCGCGGCTATTCTGTCATTGCAGGCGTCGACGAAGCGGGCAGGGGTGCATTGGCCGGACCTGTTGTTGCTGCTGCTGTGATCCTTTCTCCCCAGGGAGATTACGCGGGAATCGACGATTCAAAAAAATTAACGCCCCGAAAACGAGAGATTCTTTTTGACCACATCATGTCTCAGGCTGTTGCGGTCGGTATCGGCTATGGCGATTCCGTGCTGGTTGACACCATTAATATTCTCCAGGCAACCCTGCAGGCGATGACTGATGCGGTTCATTCGTTGTCGGTTGTACCTGATTTTCTTCTGATCGACGGTATTTCTTCTCCACATCTCGACATTCCCGCCCAAACAATCAAAAAAGGCGACTCGGCCAGCGTTTCCATTGCTTCAGCTTCTATCATTGCCAAGGTTACCCGTGACAGGTTGATGGTGGCACTTGGTGAAAAATATCCCGAGTATGGTTTTCCGATTCACAAGGGGTACGGTTCCCCAATTCATCTTGCTTCCATAGCTTCCTTTGGTCCCTGTCCGTTTCATCGCATGACGTTTCGTGGTGTTCGGGAACATGTCAGAGGAAAGCAGTGATGTCCGGTGATTTTTCGAAAGCTCTGCCCCTTGGGACGCAGGGAGAGGCGTTTGCCGTGCAGTACCTCAAGAATTTGAAATATACGATTCTTCAGACCAATTATCGCTGTCGCTGCGGTGAGATAGATATTATTGCCAAGGATGGTTCGGTTCTGGTTTTTGTCGAGGTGAAAGCTCGGAGAGGGACTTCTTACGGTCCGCCGCAGCTTTCGGTGACGTCGTTCAAACAGAGGCAGATATCGAAGACTGCACTTACCTATTTGCTTCAGAAACGGTTGATGGAAGAAAATGCCCGTTTTGATGTAATTGCCCTGGTTCTCCGTAACGGTGAGCCTGTTGTTACCCATATCAAAGATGCCTTTGAGCTGGCCTATTGAGTGGATATTTTCCCAATACTATGAATTTTGGTACTCTTTACATACTGGCAACCCCTATCGGCAACCTCGAGGACATTACTATTCGTGCCGTGAGAATTCTCGGAGAGGTTGATCTTATTGCTGCTGAAGATACCCGGCATACCCGGAAACTGCTTAGTCACTTTGGTATTTCCAAGCCTCTTACTTCCTACTTTGATCATAACAAGACGCTTAAGGGGAGTGTTATCCTTGAGAAGCTGAAAAACGGAGTTTCTGTCGCGCTTGTTACCGATGCCGGTACACCCTGCATTTCCGACCCTGGCTATCAACTGGTGCGTGATGCTGTTGCGGCCGGAGTACTGGTTATCCCCATTCCTGGCGCCTGTGCTGCGGTTGCCGCACTTTCCGTCTCCGGGCTTCCGACCGACTCATTTGTTTTTGAGGGTTTTTTGCCTAATCGGGGCGGTAAAAGACGCGAAAAGCTTGCCCGACTCAAAGATGAAAAGCGCCTTCTTGTGTTTTACGAGGCTCCCACTCGACTTGTGGCGACGCTTGCCGATATTATCGATATTTTCGGCGATCGAGAAGTGGTTGTTGCGCGTGAGATAACAAAGGTCTATGAAGAACTGTTGCGGGGAATGGTTTCGACGATCCTTGAAACGCTGCAAGATCGGAAACTGAAAGGGGAGATTGTCCTGCTTGTCACTCCTTCTGCAGAAGCTCCGCCTGTTCGAGAAGAGTCGCTAACGGAACTGCTTCAGCATTACCTGTTTGGCGAAGGGTTGACGGTAAAGGATGCGGTTCGCAAGGTTGCAGAGGAAACAGGACTTCCAAAGAGCAAAGTGTATGATCAGGCGCTTCAGCTCAAAGGTGACAAATAATTTTCCACTGATCAAACACTATGTGATCTTCCGGAATGTGTTTACAGGTGGAAGCATATAAAAAAGCCCGCATTAAGCGGGCTTTTTTATATGCGAAACGTTGTTCAGGTTACGCGCATTCACTGTATCCGCATACTCGACAGACCATACAGCCGCCTTCATGCTCAACAACACCACCGCATTCCGGGCAGGCACCTCTATCGAAGGGTTTTTCTTCAAAGTCGACTTCAGCGTCGCTCAGTCTCGTATGTGCCTGGATAGCTTTGGCAACGGCATCGGCACAGGATAGAACCTTGTTGTCTCCGAAACCCGATTGTGCGTGGCATGAGATGCCCAAGAGCTGTTTGATTACCTGGCGCGCCTGGACACCGCTCCGCCATGCAAGTGAAACCATGCGTCCGATGGCCTCACACTGCGAAGCAGCGCAGCCGCCGGCTTTACCCATGGTGGTGAAGAGCTCGAAAAGTCCTGAAGTGTCTTCATTGACGGTGACATAAAGTGGGCCGCAACCGGTTTGCATCTGATAGGTCCAGCCTTTCAATGCCTTTGGCCGCTCCCGTTTGGTGAGTTTTGAGACTTTCTTGTCATCCACGACAGCCAGTTCAGGCTCTTTCTTGCCGGTGGAGAGTACCTGCATATCCCGCGATCCGTCGCGATAAATTGTTACACCCTTGCAATCAAGCTTGTAGGCAAGCATGAAGACCTTTTCCACATCTTCATAGGTTGCGTCGTTTGAGAAGTTTACCGTCTTGCTCACGGCATTATCGGTGTGTCTCTGGAAAGCCGCCTGCATGTCGATGTGGACTTCCGGAGTGATGTCATGGGCTGTAACGAAGACCCGGCGTACATCCTCCGGGATTTCATCCATGTCGTGAATCGTTCCATGTTCGGCGATGCGCTGCATCAGTTCTTGTGAGTAAAAGCCGCGCTCTCTGGCAACTTTTTCAAAATGGGGATTTACCTCAACAAGGATATTATTGTCCAAAACCTGGCGCACATAGGATACAGCGAAGAGCGGCTCGACTCCCGAAGATGAATTGGCGATGATGGAAATTGTTCCGGTCGGGGCAATGGTCGTAACCGTGGCATTCCTCAAAGGAGAAGCCTCTGGTTTATCGAAGATCGACCCGGCGAAGTTCGGAAATGATCCCCGTTCTACTGCTAGCGCGCGAGAAGCTGCATGGCCTTCATCATTAATGAATTTCATGATTTTTTCACCCAGAGCGATAGCCTCTTGCGAGTTGTAGGGAACGCCCAGCATGATGAGCATGTCTGCCCAGCCCATGACACCCAGGCCGATTTTTCGGTTACTGCGCGTCATTTCATCGATTTGCTGCAACGGGTAGTTGTTTACTTCGATTACGTTATCGAGAAAGCGTACTGCCAGATGGATAGTCTCGCTGAGTTTTTCCCAATTGATCTCTCCATCCTTGACCATTTTGCCAAGATTGATGGAGCCGAGGTTGCAGGATTCAAAGGGTAAAAGAGGCTGTTCGCCACAAGGGTTTGTCGACTCTATCTCTCCGATATGCGGCGTCGGATTGTCCCTGTTCAAGCGATCGAGAAAGACGATACCCGGTTCGCCGTTACTCCAGGCCTGCTTGACGATCCGGTGGAAAACTTTTGCCGCATTCAAGGAACCCACGACTTCACCGCTTCTCGGACTGATCAGGTCATATTCTTTGTCATGCTCAACCGCTTTCATAAATGCTTCGGTTAACCCGACGGAAATATTGAAATTATTAAGTTGAGTCTGGTCGGACTTGCACATTATGAAGTCCATGATGTCTGGATGGTCGACCCGGAGTATTCCCATATTGGCGCCTCGGCGGGTTCCACCCTGTTTGATGGTTTCAGTGGCAATATCAAAAACGCGCATGAAGGATATCGGTCCACTGGAGATGCCGGTTGTGGACATTACCACGTCATTTGCAGGGCGCAGTCGGGAAAAAGAAAAACCTGTTCCACCGCCTGACTTGTGGATGAGAGCTGTATGTTTCACCGAGTCGAATATGTCTTCAATCGAGTCGCCGACAGGCAGGACAAAACATGCGGAGAGCTGTCCCAGTTCTCGCCCCGCATTCATGAGAGTAGGTGAGTTCGGGAGGAACTCGAACTTGACCATCATGTCGTAGAACTTCCCCGCGAGAGGTGTAACATCAGCGTCCGGGGCAAAGCTCAGTTCAGCGGAAGCGATGGCAGTGGCTACCCGTTGAAACATTTTTTCCGGTTTCTCAAGGACCTTACCATCACGATCACGTTTCAGATAACGTTTTTCCAGGACAGTGATCGCGTTCTTCGACAGGTGCAGTTGCTGAACGGAACTTTTTGTTTTTACCATGATGTAACTATCCTCCTTTTTTTCTTTACAAGTAGTCAACTAACATAAAAATGGTATACTATATTTTGTGTGACGTTAAGCAATAAACCACAAGATATATGGGGTGTCAAGCGATTTAACGGAAAAAGTATAACCACTTGAAATGACGTGATAACTGTCGAGTTCATTGAGAGCCGGACAAAAATTGCGAGGTTGGGCTGCAAGGAATATCAATTTACAAATAGTACGTAGTATGGTACGAAATTACTGGCTTATACGGAAGGATGACCAGTGAGTCTGATCCTTCAGAATGCGATTATGTCATGATACCCTGCGGTACAATCATCAGAACAATTCTGTGTTTTTCCCTTGTTCTCTGTGCCGGATGCGGCCAAAGTATCTTTTCCTTTGGGAAAAATGCTATTGCTGTCCCGCAACCACCCGCTTCACGTCATACATCTTCTGCGTCTTCAGTATCTTTGTCTATGTCAGCTGAACCTTCGTTAGTAGAAAAAAAGCCGCTTCGCTATGATATCGATGCCGGCTATACGAGTAGCTATCATACCTGTGTACTGACAGAGGATGTTATTCTGAGCGGAAGGGTTCTGATTTCAGGCGTCCTGACCATAGCTCCCCAAGCCACCCTGCGGGTCACCCCGGGAACGGTGATATCTTTTGCTCCTGACCGGAAAGGTCGGCAGGAAGGTACTCTCGTTATTCGGGGACGAATTGAAGCCGTGGGGACAGCAGATTCATTGATCGATTTCAAGGCTGCAACGTTGGAAAAGAGCCGGGAGAGTTGGCGCGGGATTATCCTCCTCGGCAGCGAGAAAAATAACCTCCTTGAGAATTGTCGGATAGAGGGTGCGACCGTCGGCCTTGACTCCATTTTTTCTAAGATTTCGTTGAAAAATACACAGATTCATTCCTGCAGAACCGGGGCACGCCTCCAGGGTTCTTTGTTTCAGTCACTGGGCGGAGGAGTTAGCGATTCCGACCAGGGGTATGAGCTGCGTGACAGCGAGTCGTATCTCCGTGATGTGTCCTGTAAGGACAACCTCACGGGGGTGTCGCTTTCCGAAGGTTCCTTGAGTGTCAAAGACTCCACTTTTTCCGGAAATACTGCTCGAGCCTTGGACGCCGTCGACTCCTCGATTGCTATAACGGGCGCAACCTTTGCTAAGAATGGTACCGGTCTTGCTTTTAAAGGGTCTGAGGGAAGCGTAGAATCCTGCAAAATTGTCGAGAATCGTGAGTATGGTCTTCAGCTTCTTCACTCGAGAATGAAAATTTTTGCCAATCAGATTTTTATGAATACCGGTATCGGCATTATGTCGGACAGCGGCGGTTCTGCTGCCTGGGGCAACAACATTTCTCTCAATGGCCTCTATGATTTCTATTATTCCGGTTCAGAAGAGTTCCGGGCTATTGGTAACTGGTGGGGGGCATCAGCGGAAACTGGCAGGAGAAATCGAATCTTTGACCAGAACGGTTCGGTTTTGACGTTTCCGGAACTGTCTGCTTCGCCTTCAGGTTTACCGTAGAAATCTCTGCTAAAAAATAGATTAGCATTTCTTCCCTACAGGAAAGGACCCTATGAAAACTTTCGTTCTCGATACTAATGTTCTGCTCCATGATCCCCATGCCCTGTTCCGTTTCGAGGAAAATACTATCCTGGTCCCGATAACTGTTATCGAGGAGGTTGACCGTTTTAAAAAAGATATGAATGAAACCGGCCGCAATGCCCGTCAGGTGTCGAGGATTCTTGATGAGTTGCGCCAGAAAGGCTCTCTTTCAGCGGGTATTACCCTTGAGAGTGGCGGAAATTTGCGGGTTGCGTTGTTGAACAATGAGATGCTTCGGAATATCCCCTCGGAACTCAGCGATCAAAAAAGTGATAACCGGATTCTGGCCGTTGCCCTGGAAGCAAAAAATTCGACTGGGCAGGTACCGGTGATTCTTGTCACAAAAGATACCAACCTTCGAATCAAAGCTGATGCTATCGGGCTTGACGCGCAGGATTATGAGTCGGATAAGGTTGATATTTCTGAACTATATAGCGGATTCAGTGATTTTGAAGTCTCGCCGGAAACAGTGGACCGTTTTTACGGGCAGGGTTGGGTGGATTCTGAGGAAGACCTGTTGCCGAATCAATATGTGCTCTTGCGTGATGCAGGGAATCCTTCTCACAGTGCACTTGCCAAATATGTCTCTGCCGAAAAAAAACTGGTCCCGGTTATCAAAGCGGGGAAAGAGGGGGTCTGGAGCATTCATCCCCGTAACCGCGAGCAGACCTGCGCTCTGGATGCGCTGCTGGACGATTCAATCAAGATCGTCACCCTTGTCGGTAAAGCCGGTACCGGAAAGACGCTTCTGGCGATTGCGGCGGGACTTCACAAGACTGCCGAAGAGAATGTCTATAATCGCCTGCTCGTTTCCCGCCCGGTATTTCCGATGGGCAAGGATCTCGGTTTTTTGCCTGGCGATGTCGAAGAAAAGTTGGCACCCTGGATGCAGCCCATTTTTGATAATGTCGAATTGCTTTTAAGCGGTCACGAAGCAGAAAAGCGTCACAGTAAAGGGTATCGGGAGTTGATGGCAATGGGCCTCATGGAAATTGAGCCGTTGACCTATATCCGGGGTCGCTCCATTCCGAACCAGTTCCTGATTGTCGATGAAGCACAGAATCTTACTCCTCATGAGATCAAGACTATTGTGACAAGGGCCGGGGAGGGTACCAAGATTGTTCTTACCGGAGACCCGTACCAGATAGATAATCCCTATGTGGATTCTTCAAGTAATGGTTTAACGTATCTGGTGGAACGATTCAAAGGTCAGGAGATTTCTGCCCATATTACTATGATGAAGGGCGAGCGTTCAGCTCTGGCGGAACTTGCAGCCAACCTCTTGTAAGTAGCCGGCGCGGTTCCATGCGTATTTAAAAAGGAAAGGTAGGGGGGCATGAAAATATGCCCCCCCTTGTTTTCACATGCGACTTCTTACCATCGAATCATCCTGTGATGAGACATCGGCTGCTATCGTAGATGATGGCCGAGAGATTCTCTCAAACGTTATTGCTTCCCAGGAAGCGGTTCATTCCCTCTATGGTGGTGTTGTTCCTGAACTTGCTTCCCGCAAGCATCTGGAGGTGGTTTCACCGGTCATTGAAGAGGCCCTGTCCAGAGCGTCCCTTACGCTTGGTTCCATAGAGGGCGTTGCGGTAACACAAGGCCCAGGATTGGCCGGCGCGCTCCTGGTGGGTATTTCGGTGGCGAAGGCGCTGGCTTATGCGCAGAATATTCCTCTGGTTGGTATTCATCATATCGAGGCTCACCTGTTTGCCGTTTTTCTCGAAAAACCGGTACCTTTTCCTTTTGTTGCCCTCGTGGTGTCGGGGGGGCATACGCATCTCTATCGGGTAGACGGTTTCGCACAGTACCGGACTCTTGGCCAAACCCGCGATGATGCGGCAGGTGAAGCGTTTGACAAGGTCGCAAAGATCCTTGGACTGCCGTACCCCGGAGGGGCTCTTATCGACAAACTGGCCACTGTTGGCGATCCCGGTAGTATCAAATTCCCACGGCCGCTCCTCCATGACGGGAGTTACAACTTCAGTTTCAGCGGTCTTAAGACGGCAGTCATGCAGTTCGTGCGAAAGAATCCCGGTTCAGAAGGCGGGGAGGCGCTTCATAATCTCTGTGCCTCGTTTCAGGCCGCGGTTTGCGATGTGCTGGTGGGTAAAACCAGAGCAGCCTTGCTGGATACCGGGATCGAACACCTGGTTGTTGCCGGCGGAGTTGCCTGCAATAGTGGTCTTCGAGCGGCAATGGGAACCCTTGCCCGGGAGACCGGGGTACAGCTCTCTATAGCATCGCCAATTCTCTGTACTGATAATGCTGCAATGCTGGCCGTGCCTGGTGACTATTATCTGCGGAATGGTATTCGCAGTGGTTTGCAGCTTGATGCGAAGACCGTTTGGTCCCTTGATTCACGTACCGAGGGAGCAGAGGCCTGAGTATGGGAAACATCCGCGCAAAAAAAGCTCTTGGTCAAAACTTTCTCGTTGATGGAAACGTTATTGACAATATTATCAAAGCAGCACAGATAGGGGGGGGTGAAAACATCCTCGAGGTCGGACCGGGACGTGGCGCCCTGACTGCTCTTCTTGCCGAGAAAGCCGCTCGGGTGCTGGCCGTCGAGTGGGACCGTGATCTTGTTCCGCTTCTGAAGAATGGGGTAGGTTCCCGGGATAATGTTGAAGTCGTTCATGGTGATATTCTTCGCGTAGATCTGCCAGGCGTGCTTGGGCATTCCCGGCATGGTTGCTGGAAGGTTGTGGCAAATCTTCCGTACAATATATCCTCCCAGGTACTCTTTACTTTTATCGAAAATCGCTTACTGTTTTCCGATATGATTCTCATGCTGCAGAAGGAAGTTGGTGAAAGGCTTCTCGCTTCTCCTTCCACCAAAGAGTACGGTGTTCTTACCGTGTTGTGTCGACTTGTCTTTGATATCGAGAAAGTGTTTCTGGTTAAACCGACCTCATTCCGTCCCGTGCCAAAAGTGGATTCGCTAGTTCTGCATTTTCGAGTTCTCCCTGCTGATCGCCTTGATGTTGGTGATGAAAAGCTGTTTCGAGTCGTTGTGAAGGCTGCTTTTTCCCAACGGCGCAAAACGCTTTGGAATTGTCTGAAATCCCTGGAGGTTTTGTCGGACCCAGGGTTGCTTGAGCATGTTTTCGAAAAATCTGCTATCGACAGGACTCGCCGAGGGGAGACTCTCTCGCTCCAGGAGTTTGCCAATTTAACGAAAGCTGTTCTCCTGGTCCGCGATGGAAGAGTATTAACTGAGTAAACTTTTCAGCAGAGGTTTCTCGGCTTCAACTAGGAAAAATCTGTTAAATATTCAAGTAACTGATGGTTTCCGTATTTTTTGCAACCTGGGAACCGACGTTGAATCTAGAATATGGTCTGGATAAAATTAGCAACTATTCAAGTTCTCGTTTGACTTAGAGTAAATTTTGTTATATAGAACGAATGATATTATCACAGCGATGTAATTTCAGGACACACTATGTCCATAGCGATATTTTAAGCATCAACTCGCTGTAGCGTCTATTGTCTATTGGATTTGATGAACAACCCAGAAAAAGAGAGTACTGCTGATGCGGACAAAAACAAAAAACACTCATGTGGCTACCCTGGCGAAAAAAAGTGTGAAGACTTCTGTTTCCACTTTTGGCGGCTTGAATATTTATGTCGACGATGAACCGGTCTCAATCGCTTGGGAGAGCCAGAAGGCTCGACTCTTGTTTTGTTGCCTCCTTGTTACATGTGACCAGTGGGTACATCGGCAGAAAATTATCGAAGCGGTATGGCCCGGTTGTACCCACGCTTCCGGAGAAAAGAATTTCAAGACGACTTTGAGTCGCTTACGCAAATCGTTTTCTACGGCACATGGGATTACTCCGGTTCTTGCTCAAGGTGAGGCAATCCGGTTGAACCATATTGATGTTTCCGCTGATGCCAGCCATTTCAAGAGTAATGCAACCCAGGGTATCAAGCTTCTGGTACGTGGTGAGATCAAGACCGCAAGAAATCACCTCGAAGCGGCACAGGATCTCTATCGTGGAGACTTTCTGCCGGAGGAACCCCATAACAATTTTATTTCAACGGCTCGTTTGGAATATGCCGATACCTATAATTCTGTCATCAAGTCGCTCGAGAAAAGTTATCTCCTTGAAGGTAATATGGATGCGCTGGAGGTTTTTTCATTACTGAAAAATGTTCCCTCAGCAAACCTGCCAAATGAATAATACGTCTGTCTAGGCGTCTCGTCTAACGCCCTCCAGGTGCTCCGTTGCCTGGGGGGCGTTTTGTTTTCCCTTTCTATCTCTCAATCCTTGTCGCTGGTTACTCCAACCGAGTACCGTTTCTGTTGATACGATCCTTCTTTATTCCTTGAAGGTAGCTGAAATATTAAGTATACTCAGTAAGTTTTTGTATAATTCTTTGTAGTAGTGAACGGAGGAATCCCTGTGATTGATTTTCTTGGCGACTGGAAAAGAACCAGTTATTGCGGCATGTTGACCGCTGCAGACATAGGAAAAGAAGTTGTCCTGATGGGGTGGGCATTGAGACGCCGTGATCATGGTGGCCTCATTTTTGTAGATTTACGCGACCGGGAAGGGCTTGCACAGATCGTGTTCGATCCGGAAGTCCAGGCGGACGCTCACCGCAAGGCAGAAGGGGTACGGAATGAGTTTGTTCTTGCCGTGAAGGGCAAAGTTGCGCCACGCCCTGAAGGGACAGTTAATCCGTCCCTGAAAACCGGCGAAGTCGAGATTATTGTATCGGAATGCAAGATCCTGAACCGATCCAAGGCGCTACCCTTTACCCTAGATGAGCATGTTGATGTTGCGGAGAATATTCGGCTGAAATATCGTTATCTCGATCTTCGTCGTCCCGCCCTGCAGAGGAATCTTCTTCTTCGCTCAAAAGTGACAGAAATCACTCGTGAGTATCTTTCGGCCACCGGCTTTGTCGAAGTCGAAACTCCCTACCTTTCCAAGTCAAGTCCAGAAGGTGCGCGCGATTTTCTGGTGCCTTCGCGAATCACTACGGGACACTTTTATGCTTTGCCGCAATCACCGCAGCTCTATAAGCAGATTCTTATGGTTTCCGGTTTTGACCGCTACTACCAGATTGTCCGTTGTTTCCGGGATGAAGATCTTCGCGCCGACCGGCAGCCGGAGTTTACGCAGATCGACTGTGAAATGTCCTTTGTCGATCGGGAAGATGTCGTCGCAGTCATGGAGGAGTTGATTGCGAAGATATTCAAAGAGGCTCAAGGTGTTGACGTTCAGTGCCCCATGCCTCGCATGACCTACAGTGAAGCAATCAGGCGCTTCGGTGTGGACAATCCCGATGTTCGTTTCGGGCTTGAATTGGTCGAACTCTCAGAAATCGTTGGCTCATCGGGCTTCAAGGTCTTTGCTGATGTAGTCGCTTCCGGAGGTATCGTAAAAGGTATTAACGCCAAGGGATGTGCCGGACTGTCACGGAAAGAGATCGATGAACTGACCGAGTTTGTCAAGATATACGGTGCGAAGGGCCTTGCCTATGTCAAAATGACGGCTGATGGTTGGCAGTCTCCCATTGCCAAGTTTTTTACCGAGAATGAAATTGATTTGCTGAACGCTGCATTCAATGCGGAGGAGGGCGATCTTCTTCTCTTTGTTGCGGACAAACAGAAGGTGGTAAACGACTCCCTGGGCAGGCTCAGGAACCGATTGGCGCAGATTCTGAAACTTGTCGATGACAGTACCTACCAATTTGTCTGGATAACCGATTTTCCATTGCTTGAGTGGGATGATGAGGAGAAACGCTGGGTTGCGGTTCACCATCCATTTACCGCTCCCATGGATGAAGATCTCCCTTATCTTGACTCTGACCCTGGACGCTGTCGTGCCAAGGCCTATGACCTGGTTCTGAACGGCAACGAAATCGGCGGTGGAAGCATCCGTATTCATCAGGAAAAAATCCAGTCGAAGATGTTCCGTATGCTGGGAATTTCCGAGGAAGATGCGCGGGCGAAATTCGGTTACCTGCTTGATGCTCTGGAATTCGGTACCCCGCCGCATGGCGGTATCGCATTCGGTATGGATCGGTTGATCATGCTGATGACCGGCAGCGAGTCAATCCGTGAGGTCATTGCCTTCCCGAAAACTCAGAAGGGTTCATGTCTGATGTCCGAGGCACCTTCAGCTGTCGACACCAAGCAGTTGCGCGATCTGGGACTTCGCTTGACGGTAAAGAACTGACCGGCCTGTGGGCAACATCCGGCCCGGCCGATTCAGGGTGCCTGCGAGAGTCTACCGGTCTGGCGAAGTGCCTCGTAGAGGACGATTCCCGTTGCTGTTGCCAGGTTAATACTGCGAACGTTGCCGAAAATCGGAATTCGGATGGCGGTGTCGGGATTTTCCCGGAGCAGTTCCTCCGGAAGTCCTGCAGTTTCTTTGCCGAAAACAAGGAAGTCGCCCTCTGTAAACTGTACGTCCACGTATGATTTGTCAGCTTTCTTGCTTGTGTAGAAATATCGGCCTTCCGGGTAGGCCTGTTTGATTTCATTGAGGTTTTGCCAATACTTGATTTCCACTTCTTTCCAGTAATCGAGCCCGGCTCTTTTGAGCGTTTTGTCATCGGTTGAAAAGCCGAGTTTTCCGACCAAGTGAAGGGTCGAACGTGTTGCTCCGCAAAGGCGTGCGATATTTCCCGTGTTTGGCGGTATTTCCGGTTCGATCAAGACAATGTTGAAAGGTTTAAATGAATTCATGCATGTTTCCTGTTCTGTTTGTAGTGTCTGAAAAATGGTGGGAGACTTCCTATAAGGGAAAATAATGCAAAGGGCAAGCATTCAGTTGTAGATATCATGGCTTTGGAGATGTTTGCACGTTCTTTTAACGAAAGAGGCGTTACTCAATCTCTTCATTTACGAATGAGTTGACCTGTTTGCGAAGAGTTTAAAATTTTCTGCGGAAATAGACGGATATTTAAAGTTGTTTTTAAAAATATGCGGATGTTTTTCGTCTTGTTGCCGGGCAAACCGTCAGGATTTATTTTCTTGACAAAATTACGACCATGTCTTTATACTCCAAAACTTTCGATACGGAGATGGGTAGAAGTCTATGAAAATAAGGGTTGAAGGGTTGTCTGATTCGCCGGTGGTACTTTCGGCCAGGGAACCAGTTGCAGATTTTCCTTCTCTTATCGGCGTGCAAGCGGCTGGTGAGTGTACCTTTTTAGAGCCGTTACAGCTTGATTTCAGGGTTGAAAAGCAATTCGGTCAGATACGTGTCCACGGGCACGTGGCTACAAAAGTTCGCATGGCCTGCTCAAGGTGTCTCGTTGACTTTGTAACGGATGTAGTCAGTGATTTTACCGTGTTTTACTCCAAGGCGTCAATAATGCCCGTGGAGGAAGAGGTGGCCTTAACCGAGGAAGACCTCATCTCGGCTCCCTATGATGGGGATTATATAGATTTTACCAATGAGATCGAAGAGCAGGTGCTTTTGGAAATACCGTACAAACCCCTTTGTAGCGATGAATGTAAAGGGATTTGTGCCAATTGTGGGGCCGATTTGAATGCCGGAGAATGCGGCTGTGACCGCTCCGATACCAGCTTGGCTTTCAGTGCTTTAAAAAACTTTACCGTAAAAAGATAGAAGGAGAACTAGAAAATGGCAGTTCCAAAGAAAAAGACATCTAAATCTCGTAAAAATATGAGAAGAGCACATGATTTTCTCACCCCTCCCAACGTGTCTGTTTGCCCCCAGTGCAAGGCGCCTAAACTTCCACATCGTGTCTGCCCCACCTGCGGCATGTATAAAGGTAAGGAAGTGATCCCGGCTAAGGATCTTTGATTCTAGCTGATTTGATTATTATAATACCAAAACTGGGTGGTAATCTATGAGAGTTGCCGTTGACGGAATGGGCGGTGATAATGCTCCTGTCGTCGAGGTTGAGGGCGCTGTTGCTGCCGCACGTGAATTCGGGATTGCCGTCACGCTGGTGGGCAACAGTGAAGTTCTCCAACAGGAGCTTGCCAAGCATAACTGTGCAGGTCTGAACATTTCCGTTGTTCACGCAAGTGAAGTTGTGGGAATGCACGATTCTGCTTCCGATGCGATTCGCAGAAAAAAAGATTCATCCATTCGCATAGCGTATGAGCTAGTGAAGGCAGGCAAGGTTGATGCTGTTGTCAGTGCCGGAAATTCCGGCGCAACCATGGCTGCCGGAATGTTCCTTCTTGGTCGGCTGAAGGGTATTGACCGCCCTGCTATCGCTACAATCTTTCCGAATCTGCATGGGAGAACCCTTATCCTGGATGTTGGCGGTAATGTGGACTGCAAGCCGCAGAATCTGGTCCAGTTTGCCGTCATGGGTGAGGTGTATGCCAAATATTTCATGGATATCAAAAGCCCCCGAGTCGGCCTTCTTTCCAATGGTGAAGAAGAAAGCAAGGGGAATGAACTGACACGCGAATCACATGCGCATTTACATGAACTTTTGCGTGGTACTCCTTTCAACTACCTTGGTTACGTGGAGGGCAGGGACGTTTTTGCCGGCTCTGTCGATGTCGTTGTTTGTGACGGCTTTGTCGGTAACGTTGTTCTGAAGGTCTCAGAGGGTCTTGTTGAAACAGTGGGGAAAATGCTGAAAGCTGAGATCAAGCAGAGCTTTCTTTCCAAGCTGGGATATTTATTTGTTCGAGGAGCATTCAAGAACTTTCGCAAGAAAGTTGATTATTCTGAATACGGCGGCGCTCCGCTTTTGGGGATCAATGGCGTTGGTATGATTTGCCATGGCGGCTCCAGTGCGAAAGCGATTAAAAATGCCATCCGCTTTGCTCATGAATATGCCCGGAAGGGTGTAAACATGAAGATGGCGGAAAAACTGAAACAATATATTACGGACAGCAAACAGCAGCGAGAAGGCTAAGAGTACTGCGCTGCCGGCTGTAAAGGTGGGAAGAATGGCTCATGCTCGCATTACGGGAACCGGCTCTGCCGTTCCTGAAAAGGTCTTGACCAATGCCGACCTGGAAAAGTTGGTAGAAACGACAGACGAGTGGATTACCACAAGAACCGGTATCAAGGAACGGAGAATCGCTTCGGAAGGTGAGTATACCTCGACTTTTGCGACTGCTGCCGCCGAAAAAGCCTTGACAATGGCCGGGGTATCAGCGGATGAACTTGATCTTATCGTTGTCGCAACAGTCACCCCTGATTTCCCTTTCCCGTCAACCGCATGTCTCGTACAGAAAAATCTGAAAGCCAAGAAAGCTGCGGCATTTGACATCTCAGCAGCCTGCTCCGGATTTCTTTTTGCAATTTCAATAGTAGATAATTTCATTAAATCCGGCAGCATCGGCAAAGCCTTGGTAATTGGTGCTGAAACTTTGACGCGTGTTACCGATTGGCAGGATAGAAATTCCTGTGTTTTGTTCGGTGATGGTGCCGGGGCGGTGATCCTTGAAGCGACAACCGAAAAGACCGGAGTTCTTTCGACCCACATTCATTCCGATGGAACCTATTGGGAACTGCTGCATCAACCTGCTTGCGGGAGCAGGAATCCCGCTGATCAGCGTGTCATTGATGAACGCCTGACTTTTATCAAGATGCAGGGCAATGAGGTCTTCAAGTTGGCGGTCAGGGCAATGGAAGAGGCTGCCAATGAAGCCCTGGCAGCGAACGAATTGACCGTTTCAGATATCGATCTTTTCATCTCCCACCAGGCGAACCGAAGAATTATTGATGCAATCGGTAAAAGATTGGGACTAACAGCGGAACAGGTGTACATAAACCTGGAGCGCTATGGCAATACTTCCGCAGCCTCCATACCCATAGCTCTTGACGAGGCGAATCGAGCAGGAAAGTTGAAGGATGGTGCACTGGTTCTGCTTGACTCTTTCGGTGGTGGCCTCACCTGGGCATCGGTTCTCGTACGCTGGTAGTGGCCAGTTAAAAAACAGACGGATTCCTACGGTGTCTGATTCTCTGTTGTTTTGCTGATATGCTGGTATGAGCGACTTGCTGTGTCTCCCTCTTTTCAGTTTTTCCCGAGCTTTACCTCTCGGAAATACTTCGTATCGCTTTTCCCGGTGAAGTTTCCTGCCGGCTATACGTTATCGGTGCTCTGATCTGTGTCCTGCATTGCTTTATCAGAGTTTCGGATGAAAATATCGTAACAGGAGGCCTGGAATGGAGAAGTATGCATTCCTTTTCCCCGGCCAGGGATCGCAGTATCCGGGCATGGGAAAGGAACTGGCTGATAATTTCGCGATTGTCCGCCAGACATTTGAAGAGGCTGATGATGCCCTGGGAAGCAACCTTTCCGGAATTTGTTTTGACGGGCCGGAGAGTGATCTTCTCCTGACTGAAAATACGCAACCGGCACTTCTTGCGACCAGTACGGCTTTTTATCGTTTGATCAAATCCGAGACAGGTCTCGAATCATCCTTTTTTGCCGGTCATTCTCTCGGTGAATATTCTGCTTTGGTAGCCGCCGGCTCTCTCAATTTTGCCGAGGCACTGAGAACCGTCCGTGCTCGCGGGAGGTTCATGCAGGATGCTGTTCCGGTAGGAACCGGCGCCATGGCTGCAATTCTAGGTACCGAGCCAGACGTTGTCGCTGCCGTCTGTGCAGAAGCAGCTCAGGGAGAGATTGTCGTCCCGGCCAATTTTAATTGTCCCGGACAGATTGTGATTTCCGGTCATGCTTCAGCAGTGAATCGTGTTATAGAAATAGCGAAGAATCACGGCATCAGAAAGGTGCTTTTGCTCCCGGTCAGTGTTCCTTCTCACTGTAGCCTGATGGTGCCTGCCGGTGACAAGCTGGCAGCAGTGCTAGATACTGTTTCCGTATCGCCTTTACAGGTTCCTGTTGTCAGCAACGTCGAGGCGAAGCCTTATACGGAAGCTGACAGAGTTAAGGATCTGCTTGTGGCACAGATCAGTTCTCCGGTGCTATGGGAATCCTCTGTAAAGGAAATGGCTGCACTTGGGGTCACCAGGGTTGTCGAGGTCGGACCTGGTAAAGTACTTTCTGGCCTGGTGAAAAAAATAGACAAGAATCTGGAACTGAAAAATTTTGCTGATCTTGCCGGATTCAAGACATTCGTAGGGGAGGTTGCATGAGTCTTACCGGAAAAAAAGCGCTTGTCACCGGAGCTTCCCGAGGCATCGGGAAGGCTGTTGCCATGAAATTGGCCGCCGAAGGTGCGGATGTGATTGTCACGGCAACATCCCTGGAAAGAGCGAAAAAGACCGCTGATGAGATTGCTGCGCTGGGACGAAAGGCGATTCCCGTAAAGGTTGATGTGGGTGTGTCAACTGATGTCGAGGCACTTTTCCAACTGGTAGTTGCAGAATTCGGCTCACTGGACATCCTGGTAAATAATGCCGGCATTACCCGTGACGGTTTATTGATGAGAATGAAGGACGAGGATTGGGACAGTGTGCTTGATGTTAATCTCAAGGGGACCTTTCTCTGTACTCGTGAGTCCATAAAATTGATGGCCAAGTCCAAGAGAGGCCGAATCGTCACGATCAGTTCGGTCGTAGGTGAAATGGGAAATGCCGGACAGGCCAACTATTGTGCCAGTAAGGCCGGGATTATCGGCTTTACCAAGGCGGTAGCCAGAGAATATGCCAAGAGAAATATCACGGTAAATGCTGTCGCTCCCGGGTTTATCGAAACTGATATGACCGGTGTCCTCAATGATTCTGTCCGGGAAGAGCTGCTTAAGCAAATTCCGGTGAACAGATTCGGTGCGCCCGAAGACATCGCAAATGCCGTCTATTACCTTGTCTCTGATTTGGGCAGCTATGTTACCGGTCAGGTTATCGGGGTGAACGGCGGGATGCACATGTAACAGAAGGTTCACACCGCCAGGTTTGGGATAGGTCAGTGCGATTCATGGCAGTCCTGGTTCTACGGCTAGTCACACCGCAATAGGTGGACGAATTTTGTGTTTCGTTCAAAAATACCTTTTGCAATTTTGTAATTTCATGTTAATAAGCAGAAGAACTACATGGTTTGTAAAACCGAAAAAAGCTAACTACTCGAATGGAGGTACTGTAAATGTCGTCAATAGAAAAAAGGGTTAAAGAGATTGTTGCCGAGCAACTGGGAGTCGATGAAGCTCAGGTTACTGGTGAGGCTTCTTTTATGGATGATCTCGGCGCTGACTCCCTTGACACGGTTGAACTCGTGATGGCCCTTGAAGAAGAATTCGATATCGAAATCTCTGATGAGGATGCTGAGAAGATTGTCACTGTTCAGGATGCAATCGACTATATCGCCGATCATACCTAACTGGTGCTGAGAAACGTCATTGCGCTGTTGTTGCCAGGTAATCAGATAGGACATCATTAAAAGCTGCTGTCTTTCCGGTACTAGCAGCCTTCACTGCGCTGCCAAATGGCGGAATAGGGTATTTATAACATATCTCGGAGAGAGGGGGGAAACCCCCTTTCTTGCAGTTAATACTCCTGGGCAATGTGTTTACAGGGAGTTAGTGAGTATCGAGGAGCCTGTGTATATGAGAAGAGTCGTTGTGACGGGAGTAGGAATCGTATCGCCACTTGGTACCGGGAACCAGAAGAACTGGGATTCTCTTGTTGCAGGTGTGTCTGGTATAGATAAAATTACACGTTTTGACACATCCGATTTCCCTGTGCAGATTGCCGGTGAGGTCAAGGATTTCAATCCGGAAGATTTTATCGAGAAAAAAGAAATCAAGAAGATGGATCTGTTTATCCAGTATTCACTGGGAGCTGCCCATTTTGCCATGCAGGATTCGGGTCTGCAGATTACCGAAGAGAATGCAAACAGGGTCGGTGTTCTGGTTGGGGCCGGATTGGGAGGACTTCCCACCATTGAAAAGTACCATCTTGCTCTTCAGGAAGGTGGCTACAAGAAGATTTCGCCTTTTTTCATTCCGATGCTCATAACAAACCTGGCACCGGGCCATATTTCAATAAAATACGGAGCTAAAGGCCCGAATCTTTCTTCTGTGTCTGCCTGTGCCACCGGTACACATTCCATAGGGGATGCATACCAGATGATTCGTCGAGGCGATGCTGATGCCATGATCGCCGGCGGAACCGAATCAACGGTTACCCCACTGGCCATAGGTGGTTTTGCCGTGATGAGGGCTTTGTCGACACGGAATGATGATCCGACCGCAGCTTCACGCCCTTTCGAGAAAAACCGTGACGGTTTTGTTCTTGCTGAAGGGGCTGGCATTGTGGTGCTTGAGGAATACGAGTCGGCCAAAAATCGCGGTGCAAAAATTTATGCAGAGATCGTCGGTTATGGTATGAGCAGTGACGCGTATCATCTGACCGCTCCCGCTCCTGATGGCGAAGGTGCAGCCCGTTGCATGAAGATGGCCCTTGATAATGCAGGTCTCAACCCTGCCGAGGTTAACCTCATCAACGCCCATGGAACTTCGACACATTTCAATGATCTTTATGAGACTCTTGCCATAAAGTCGGTTTTCGGCGAGCACGCAAAGAAGCTTATGGTTACCTCTTCCAAATCCATGACCGGCCATCTTCTCGGTGCGGCGGGTGGCGTTGAAGCAGCCGTAACCATGATGTCCATGGATATGGGAATTGTAACCCCCACCATAAACTACCAGGAGCCTGATCCTGAATGTGATCTGGATTATGTTCCCAACACTGCGCGTGAGGCAAAAGTGAGCTGCGCCATGTCCAATTCATTTGGCTTTGGTGGTACCAACGCATCGCTTCTTTTCAAGAAAATATAGGGCAAAATAATGATTGTAATCGGTAGTGACCATGGCGGTTTCCAACTTAAGGAGGCGATAAAGGCTCTCCTGCAGGCGCGTTCAATTACGGTACTCGATTTGGGGACAAGAAACGGCGACGATTCGGTTGACTATCCTGATTTTGGTGAAAGTGTAGCCCGAAAAGTTTCCCGGGGTGAAGCTGAAAGGGGCGTTCTCGTTTGTGGAACAGGTATTGGCATGTCGATAGTTGCCAACAAGTTTCCCGGTGTTCGAGCAGCTTTGGCTGCGGATACCTATATGGCAAAGATGGCAAAACAGCACAACAATGCGAATATCCTCGTTCTTGGCGGTCGTGTTCTTGATGAAAACGAAGCCCGCGAGATGGTAGCCACCTGGCTCGACTCTTCCTTTGAGGGCGGTCGCCATCAGTCCCGACTCGACAAGATTTCTGCCCTTGAAACGGAACTTTACAAATAGTTCGGTTTTCTGCTGACACGTTTGGCGCCATGTTAGCCTAAACACTACTGCACGGTACACGGGACTTGTAAGGTCCCGTTTGCTTTTTCACTACATTGAAGGAGATAGAGATGTCGATACTGGAAAGTTTTGATCCGCAGGTTGCTCAGGCAATTCGTCTGGAGACGGAACGCGAGGAATACAACCTGGAGTTGATTGCATCGGAAAACTTCGTATCTGAAGCGGTCATGGAAGCCCAGGGTTCGGTAATGACCAATAAATATGCCGAAGGATATCCGGGCAAGCGTTATTACGGCGGCTGTAGCCAGGTGGACGTGGTGGAGAACCTGGCTATTGAGCGGGCCAAAGAGCTGTTCGGTGCAGATCACGTGAATGTTCAGCCGCACTCAGGGTCGCAGGCAAATATGGCAGTGTATTTTTCCGTCCTCAAACCGGGCGATACGATTCTCGGCATGAACCTATCACACGGTGGCCATCTGACCCACGGTAGCTCCGCCAATTTCTCCGGTAAATTATTTAACGTCGTATTTTACGGGGTCTCACAGGATTCCGAAGTCATCGATTATGATGAAGTTGCCCGGCTGGCCCGAGAGCATCGTCCCAAGATGATTGTTGTCGGAGCAAGCGCCTATCCACGCACTATCGACTTTGCACAATTCAGGAAGATCGCTGATGAGGTGGGAGCGGTAATCATGGTGGATATGGCTCATATTGCCGGTCTTGTTGCTGCAGGTCTGCACCCGAGCCCGGTACCTTATGCCGAGTTTGTCACCACAACCACGCACAAAACCCTGCGCGGTCCTCGAGGCGGGATGATTCTCTGCCGTGAGCAGTATGCCAAGGCTCTCAACTCGAATATTTTTCCCGGCATTCAGGGCGGACCCCTTATGCATGTGATTGCTGCCAAGGCCGTTGCCTTCAAGGAGGCCTTGACCCCGGAATTCAAAATCTATCAACAACAGATTATCAAAAACGCCAAGGCACTTGCGGATGCCTTGACGGCACAGGGGTTCCGTCTCGTGTCCGGGGGAACCGATACGCATCTGATGCTTCTTGACCTGACCGAAACTGGTTTGACCGGCAAGGTTGCCGAAGAAGCCCTTGATAAGGCCGGCATTACCGTTAACAAGAACACCATTCCCAATGAAACCCGCTCACCGTTTGTCACCTCCGGAATAAGGATTGGAACGCCTGCTGCCACCACACATGGCTTGAAGGAGGCAGAGATGGTGCAGGTCGCCGGTTTTATTGCCGATGCCTTGAAAAATACCGATAACGAGGCAGAGCTGCAGCGCATCAAGGGTGAAGTAAACAACCTGATGAAAAAATTTCCTCTCTATGCGCACCGTTTGGTTTGAGTAAAAGTGTATCCATGTATAAAAGGGGACGATTGAATGATCGTCCCTTTTTTTTGTCTTGAAAATCCGCTTTTATTCGTTTACAAATCGTTTGGTAGTTCATAATTTGCTAATGTTGAAATGAGACGGAGGAATTAACTATGTTTTGTCGAAATTGTGGCAAGGAAGTTTCTGACCAAGCGGTAATGTGTGTTTCTTGCGGTGTACCGCCGAAGAAGGGCAAGAGTTTTTGCCAGAATTGTGGTGCAGATTCGCCTGCTTCAGCGGAAATGTGCACGAAATGTGGCGTAAAATTGATTGGCGGTGATAACGAAGGTAAAGACTGGCTGACGACGCTGCTTCTTTGTATTTTTCTTGGTGGACTCGGCATCCACCGATTCTATACCGGGCATACCGCTATTGGTGTAATACAATTGCTGACCCTGGGTGGCTGCGGCATTTGGACAATAGTCGACCTGATACTGATCGTCACCGGATCTTTCAAAGACTCTGAAGGTAATCCTCTCCTTAAAAAGTGACGGGGGACGCGATGCCGATCTTCCGCTTGCTGTTTTTGATTCTTCTACCGGTTGTGTTTGCTGCTGTGCCCACAGCGTATTTTGAAAACGGGCACAGCCTCTGTCTGATCAAGAATCTATTCGGGGTCGAGTGCCCCGGGTGCGGCATGACGAGGGCTCTTTCCGCATTGCTCCATGGCAATCTCGTATCTGCCGTACAATTCAACAGAGCTGTTGTGATTGTCGGGCCGCTCCTTGGCTATACTGTTATCCGGGCCGTTCACCGGGAAGTGGGCAATCTTTCCCGTTGTTGTAGCCGCTTGGTTGCACACAGCAAATCAGTGAAAAAGCATATCTTTTGATCCGATTCTGCAGCATACTCTATGTAGTGTAGTGAAGGAGGGGGTTATGGAGTCCAAGGGCATAAATTTAGCGGCAATTCCCCAAACGGCGATTAAAGTGGTAACCACACCGGCAGTTTTTTTCAGAGAAATGCCGAAATTCGGCGGTTTCGTTGAGCCGCTGGTCTTCATGGTAATCATGGGAGTTATAAGCGGCCTTATCAGCGGGCTGTTACAGGCTATTTCCAGTCTTCTCGGGCTGCATCTCTTTGTAGGTACGCAGATGGGGGTTGCAGCCATCGTTTTCATGCCGATCATGTTTGCACTCGGTAGTGCGGTTTTCGGTTTTGTTTCTGCGGCAATCCTGTTTGTGATTTGGAAACTGATGGGGTCCGAGGAATCATTTGAGACTGCCTATCGCTGTGTTGCCTATCTGGCTGCGCTTTCTCCTATTACCGCGCTACTCGGGATAATCCCCTATCTGGGTGGGGCCATCGGGTTTGTGGTCTTTTGCTTTTATCTCGTTACCGCCAGTGTCCAGAGTCATGGAATTGCCCCGCAGAGGGCGTGGGTTGTATTCGGCATCCTTGCCGCTATTTTTGTCGTCTTCAGCGTGAGCGCCCAGATTGCGGCCCGACGTTTTGCCCGGAACATGGAGCAGGCCGCCGAATCCTGGAAGGGGGCTTCGGACGAAATGCAGAAAGCTGCCGAAGAGATGCAGAAAAAGATGGAAGGTGAGTTGAAAAAACACCAGAATTCGATTCCTCAACCTGCAGATGAGCCGAAGGAACCCGCTACGAATATGCAGCAATCAGCTCAGGACTTGCAGAAAGCCGCTGAAAATTTACAGAAACAGATGGACGACCACCTCAAAAAACAAAATCAATAATTTCCTCCTCCGATAGTAGGGTGGATACAGAAAAATATGAGAATGGAAAGGACGTACGTGGAGAATCTTCTAGTTACCGGCGGTGCCGGATATATTGGTGGACATGTTGTCCGGCAACTTTCGGAAGCCGGTTATCGGCCGATCATCTTTGACAATCTTTCAACCGGTTCACGCGACACTTTGCTGTATGGTGAAGAATTAGTCGTCTCGGATCTTGCCGACCAAGCGCGGCTTGAGCAGACGATTCGCGATTATCGGGTCAAAACTGTTCTGCATTTTGCGGCATCCATCATTGCCCCGCAGTCAGTGAGTCTGCCGCTTGATTATTATCAGAACAATACCTGCAATACCTTGCGACTTCTGCAATCCTGTGTCAGGACCGGCGTCGAAAAGTTCGTTTTCTCCAGTACTGCGGCTGTGTACGGTATGCCCGAGTCGGGTTTCGCTGCGGAGGATTCCGCAACCGAACCGATCAACCCTTACGGGACCTCAAAGCTCATGAGCGAATGGATGTTGCGGGATACGGCTCTGGCGCATGGCCTTCGCTATACTGCCTTGCGTTATTTTAATGTTGCCGGTTCCGATCCCCAAGCCCGCATGGGGCAACGGGTCAAGGACGCTACGCATCTGATCAAGGTCTGCTGCCAGGCCGCCCTTGGCAAACGTCCGTCGGTTTCGGTCTTTGGTAACGACTATGCCACTCCCGATGGCACCGGAGTGAGGGATTACATCCATGTGGAGGATCTTGCCTCTGCCCACCTGGCTGCGCTCTCCTATCTTGAGCAAGGTGGTACCTCGACGACTTTGAATGTCGGCTATGGCAGTGGGAGCAGCGTTCGGGAAGTGATTGACGTTGTTCAGCGGGTGTCTGGTGAGCAGTTTCCCGTGGTTGAGGCGCCGCGCCGTCCCGGTGACCCTGCAATGCTGGTTGCCAAAGCCGACCGGATACGGCAGATCCTGGACTGGGCGCCGCGTTATGCCGACTTGGAAACGATCGTGGCTGATGCCTGGCGCTGGGAGCAGAAGCTTGCAGCTATCAATTAAACGCTAGCTCTCCGTTTTCTTCTTTCTCAGGAATTCCATTCTTTCGTTGATGTATTTTTCATAGCCATGTCCTGCCGGACGGTAGTACTTTTTCCCGCTGAGCTGGTCCGGCAGGTATTCCTGTTCCACAAATCCTTCCTTGAAATCGTGTGCGTACTTGTATCCCTTGTGATAGCCCAATTCTTTCATCAACCGCGTTGGTGCGTTTCTGACATGAAGGGGGACCGGGAGCGCACCGCTCTTTCTGACCTCTGCCAATGCTTCGTCAATGCCTATATACGAGGCATTTGATTTCGGGGCTGTTGCCAGATAGGTTACTGCCTGGGCAATGATTAGCCGTCCTTCGGGCATGCCGACGAATTGGAAGCCCTGCAGTGCGGAAATTGCTACCTGAAGAGCCCGGGGGTCAGCGTTGCCGATATCCTCTGATGCGAGTATTACCATCCGTCGCAGTATGAAGATCGGATCTTCTCCCGCTTCGAGCATGCGAGCCAGCCAGTAAAGTGCCGCGTCCGGATTGCTCCCGCGCATGGATTTAATAAAGGCGGAAATGACATTGTAGTGTTCTTCGCCACCCTTGTCATACAGGAGCGGTTTCTTCTGCAGCGCTTCCCGTACGGTCTCAAGGTTGATTTCCTTGTCCACGGCAAGTTTTGCCGAGGTTTCCAGCGTGTTCAGCGCAATGCGGGCATCTCCTTCCGCATGGTCCGCTATAAAGGAGATCGACTCTTGCGTCAGGGTATAGCCGGATTTTCCAAGTCCCCTGGTTTCGTCGCGCAGGGCATTTTCGAGGATATCCTCGATGACCTTCTTGTCCAACGGTTTAAGCACCAAAACCTTACAGCGGGAGAGCAGCGGAGTTATTACCTCGAACGAAGGGTTTTCCGTGGTGGCACCGATCATTGTCAGGATGCCTTTTTCAACATAGGGGAGAAAGGCATCCTGCTGTGCTTTGTTGAAACGGTGAATTTCGTCCACAAACAAAATAGTTTTCCTGCCGTTGGTGCAGAGCTCATCCTCGGCATCTTTGATAATCTGGCGCAGATCCTTTACGCCTGAAAGGATTGCCGAGAAAAAAATGAAATGAGCCTGCGTGGCATTGGCTATAATTCTGGCCAGGGTCGTTTTTCCTGCTCCGGGAGGCCCCCAGAGGATCAACGATGACATCTGGTCGGACTCTATCAATCGACGCAGAATTTTTCCGGGCCCCAGGAGGTGCTCCTGGCCCTTGAATTCGTCCAGATTTCCCGGCCGCATCCTTTCCGCTAATGGTGCATTCTCAAGTTCCTTGGGCATCAGTAATCCTTTTTGTCAGGGACCGGTGGCTGCAGGAAGGGATTTCCGGTGTTTGCAGTGTGTCCAACTTGTTTTATTTGCGTGGACCTGAAGTTGGTTTTTGGTTGCGGGAATTGTGGTTTTTCCGTTCAACAGCAACAGGTTTCACTTCCCAAGTGTCTCGCGCATATTCGGTAATTGCTCGGTCACTGGAGAATTTTCCCATGCCGGCGGTCGAAAGAATCGAGCGCCGCGTCCACTCCTCCTGGTCACGATACAGTTTTTCGGCCTCTTCCTGGCAGCGGACATAGCTTTCGTAGTCGGCAAGAACCAGATAGGAATCGCCTTGGTTCAGCAAGGAGTCAATCAACGGCATAAATCTTTCCTGATTCTCTGGAGAAAATTCCCCATTCGCTATCATATCAAGGACTTGCTTCAGTTCCGGTACGCGGTTATAGATTTCGCGCGGATTGTATCCACGGTCCTTCAATTCCACAACCTCATCGGCTTTGAGTCCAAAGAGGAAGAAATTTTCTTTGCCGATTTCGTCCATGATCTCGATATTCGCTCCGTCCAGGGTGCCCATGGTCAAGGCACCGTTCAGGGCAAACTTCATGTTGCCGGTTCCGGATGCCTCCGTGCCTGCGGTTGAAATCTGTTCTGAAAGGTCGGCAGCGGGAATAATGCGTTCGGCCATGGTTACGCTGTAATTGGGCAGAAATATCACCTTGATAAGGCCACGCGATTCAGGATCGTTGTTGATTTTCTCGGCAACGGCATTAATCAGGGCGATGGTCAGCTTGGCAATCTTGTAGGAGGGGGCTGCTTTACCACTGAAGATAAAGGTTCGCGGCAAAATGTCCTGGTCATGATTGTTCCGTATCCGGTTATAGAGGGTTATAATATGCAGGACATTGAGAGTCTGCCTTTTATATTCATGGAACCTCTTGATGTGACAGTCGAAGAGTGAGTCGGTGGAAACCCGCAGATCAAGTGTATCGAAAATGTACTGAGCGAGCCGTTCCTTGTTCTCCATTTTTGCTTTCCGCCACTTTTTTAGAAAGTTCGCATTATTAACCAGAGGGCGTAACTTGACAAGTTCGTCCAGATTTCTGACCCAGCCATCTCCAATGTTTTCACTGATCAGTGCACTGAGACTCTGGTTAGCCTTCTTTAACCATCTCCGTTGAGTTATTCCGTTGGTTTTGTTACTGAACCGTTCCGGATACATCTCGTAAAAATCCCGGAAAACCCTTTGCTTGAGGATTTCGGTATGAAGAATTGACACCCCGTTGACGGCATGACTCCCAATAATGGCAAGATGCGCCATTCTCACCTTCTTATCCTGTCCTTCCTCGATCAGAGACATACGTTTTATCCGTTGCAGATCGTCAGGGAAGCGGGTTTTTACCTCGGAAAGGAATTTTTCGTTGATTTGGTATATGATTGCCAGATGATTCGGAAGAATCTTTCCCAATAGCCAGACCGGCCATTTTTCCAAAGCTTCCGGCAGAACAGTATGGTTGGTGTAGGCAAAGGTTTTGACGGTGATATCCCACGCCGTTTCCCAATCGAGCCGCTCATGGTTGAGTAGAATTCTCATCAATTCCGGGATGGCCAGGGTCGGGTGAGTGTCGTTCAGCTGGATCGCAACTTTTTCCGGGAGTACTCTCAGATCAGTGTGGATTTTCTTGAAACGGTAGAGGATGTCCTGAACTGTTGCTGAGGTGAGAAAATATTCCTGCTTCAGGCGAAGTTCCCTGCCTTCTATGGCATTGTCAGGGGGGTAGAGCACCTTGGAGATGTTTTCCGTGAGCATCTTTTTCCCCACGGCTTCTACGTATTTTCCTTCGTTGAAAAAGTGCAGGTCGAATTCGCGCGTTGCCTTGGCACTCCAGAGTCGCATGGTGTTGACCACGTCATTGCCGTAGCCGGGAATCGGGATGTCGTAGGCCATAGCCATGACATCTTCGGTATCCACCCAGCTGGAGTACTCATTGCCGTTTTCATCATGCCTGGTTACCACGTTGCCGTAAAATTTGATCGGGTGAAGATGTTCCTTGCGGCTGAACTCCCACGGGTTGCCGTAGCGAAGCCAGTTGTCGGGCATTTCCACCTGTGAACCGTCAACGATTTTCTGGTAGAAGATGCCATACTCATAACGAATTCCATACCCGTACGCCGGTATTGATTGGGTGGCAAGGGAGTCGAGAAAACAGGCAGCGAGCCTGCCAAGACCTCCATTCCCGAGACCGGCCTCAGGCTCGAGATCCTCTATGCATTCGAGATTAAGGTTCAGCTCAGTGAGGACCGCTTTCCACTCCTCAACCAGGTCCAGGTTTATCAGGCTGTTTCCCAGAGCGCGTCCCATCAGGAATTCCATGGAGAGATAGTAGACCCTCTTTGCGTCCTGGTCGTAGCAGGTCTGCTGGGTATCGCGCCACCTTTCGACGAGGAGGTCGCGGATGGCATGGGCAAGTGCCTGATAGATATCGTGTCGTGTATACGAGAAATTGTCTTTACCAAGTGTGTATTCCAGGTGTTTGAGGAAAAGACGGCTCAGATTGGCGGTTGTAAGGGCTTCGCGAGTCGTGTTCTCGAGGAGGTAATGGTGATTGTTGTGAGGCATGGCCGGCTCCTTTGGCAGTGGAACGCTGTCACTCCGTTCCGGGCAGTATATAGTGAATGCCGCGGTAACGCAACAGCGCGTTACCATTGGACATCACAGGATTTTCGTGCTACTAATGAAACATTTATAGCGCTTTTTTCTGCGGGGAACTAGTCCCGCTTCAGGAGCATAGGCCTTGCCCTCTCTCAGTCACTACAGTCTCAAATCGTCCGTGAAGCATATCGGTATTTTTGCCAAGGTTCAGGATCCCCGTTGCCGCGAGGTTGCCGGGGAATTGGTGCGCTGGCTCAAAGAGCGGGGCTTTACACCGCTTCTGGAAGAACGGCTGGCGCGCACTCTGGAGTGTGATGATGGGCTCTGCGGTGCCGATATACCCGCACGTGCTGATCTCGTTGTTGTTCTTGGTGGCGACGGAACGCTGATTTCCGTGGCCCGGCTGGTGGGTGAGAGTGAGGTGCCGATTCTGGGGGTCAACCTCGGCAGCCTCGGTTTCCTGACCGAGATACCGGTCAGTGGTCTTTATGCTGCTCTCGAATTGTGTTTGTTCAGGGAATGCAAAATTTCCAAGCGGATGATGTTGAACGTTTCTCTGGTCAGGGACGGCAAGGAGATCGGATCGTATCTGGCGTTGAACGATGCCGTCATCAATAAGGGGGCTCCGGCAAAGATCATCAGCCTCGATGCTCTGGTTGACGGTTTGTTTCTCGCGACGTTCAAAGCGGATGGCCTGATTATTGCCAGTCCCACCGGGTCTACCGGGTATTCTCTTTCTGCCAATGGTCCGATCGTTGATCCTACCATCGATTGCCTTCTCATCACTCCGATCTGTTCTCATACCCTTACCAACCGTCCCATTGTGGTGAGTGCCGATACCGAGATAGCGGTTGTACTTCATTCGCAGATGGAGAATGTGATGCTGACCCTTGACGGACAGGTGGGTATCCCCCTGGAGTACGGCGACGTGATGCGGGTCAGCCGGGCCAGATTCCGTACCCGGCTGATTCTCTCTGATGAAAGCGATTATTTCACGGTACTCAGAACCAAGTTGAAATGGGGAGAACGCTAGTGAGCACTGGGATTCTTCCCGAAGCTTCAGCCTTTCGATGCTTGCGTGACCTGTCGCGGCGGAGTGATACTGTATGCTTACCGACCTGATAATTAAAAACTTTGCCATCATTGACGAACTTCATGTCTCTTTTCGTGCGGGCTTGAACATGCTTACCGGAGAGACCGGCGCCGGTAAGTCCATCATTATCGACGCGGTAAACCTCATCCTGGGCGGCAGGGCCTCTTCGGACCTGATCCGTACCGGTGAAGAAGATGCTGTTGTTGAATGCCTCTTTGATATTTCCGGACATGGGGATATATGCAGCAAGCTTGCGGAATCGGGGGTGGAAACCGATGGTGAGTTGCTGATCAAGAGAATTGTCTCCCGCTCCGGACGAAACCGGGTCTTCATGAACGGGGGAATGTCCACGACTTCCCTGTTGGGCGATATAACCCCCTTGCTGGTAAACATCTACGGTCAGCATGAATCCCAGACCCTGCTGCGACCCGAGAACCACCTCCATCTTCTGGACGGTTTTGCCGGGATCGACCCGCAACGGGAGCGTTACGCACATATTCATGAAGAGTATCGGAAAACCGCTGAAGAGATCCGCCTTTTGGAGACGGATGAACGCGATGCCTTCCGGCGGCTCGATCTGCTTTCCTTCCAGTCCAGGGAAATTGCCGAGGCGGCGCTGCTTCCCGGGGAGGATGTTGAACTGCAGGAAGAGCGGCAGCGTTTGCTGCACGGCGAACAACTGATCCGTGCAACCAGTGGCGCCTACGATGCCCTGTATGACGGGGATGGTGCGCTGCTCGGGGTGCTGCGTTCCATCATCGCCGAGGTGGAGGATGCGGGGAGTGTGGATACCGCACTTGTGGATTTTTCAGCTCGGCTGAACGAATCGTACCTTTCCCTGGAAGACACCGCCCTGTCACTGCGCGATTACGGGGCACGGCTTGAGGCGGATCCGGACCGACTCCAGGAGGTTGATGACCGCCTCGATCTGCTGTATCGACTGAAAAAAAAGTATCTGCCCACCATCGAGGGTATCCTTGCTTTCAAGGAAGAGGTAGATGCCGAACTGGAAGCTTTCGCCCATCGCGGCGAACGACACGACGAACTCGAAGCGACGTTGCAGAGCCTGGAACTGTCCCTCCGTGATGAAGGGATTGAGCTCACTCGACATCGCCTGGAAGCGGCAAAACGGCTGAAGTCCGCCATGGAAAGCGAACTGAAGCAATTGGCGATGAAAAACGCACAGTTCGACGTTGCCTTTACCCGTTATGAAGAGCCGCGGTCTATGGGGATGGAGCGGGTCGAATTTCTTTTTTCGCCGAATCCCGGCGAAGCACCGAAGCCGCTGGCCCGGATAGCATCTGGGGGCGAACTTTCACGCTTGATGCTGGCACTGAAACAGGTACATCCTGAAAGTGACGTTCCCTCTTTGATCTTTGATGAAGTGGACACCGGGATCGGAGGTGCCGTTTCGGCGATGGTCGGTAAAAAGTTGAAGAGGGTTTCCTGTAACCAGCAGGTGCTCTGTATTACCCATCATCCTCAGGTTGCAGCCTATGCCGATCATCATTTCAAGGTCAACAAGTCGGCTGAGTCAGGTCGTACCAGGACGATGGTGGACCTTCTTTCCGGTCAGGAGCGGGTCATGGAGGTTGCACGAATGCTCAGCGGGGCAAAGATCACGGAAAAGACCCTTGAACATGCCCGAGAAATGATGGAAGATGCTTGCAATGACGAGTGTTAGTCGTGTATGTCCCCAGGAAGTTCCGCTGACTGACGCAAGAGGAAAGAGTTGAAACCAGAAAGTTCAGACTGTTTGTCCCTGCCGATGGTCGGGTGACGGAAGATTTATTACAGGCCGGGAAAGGAACTGCCATGCTCCGAAAAGCACAGATCAAGGATGTGAAAGAAATCCAGAAGTTATTGACGTTTTATGCGAACCGGGGAGAGATGCTTTCCCGATCTCTTTCGGAACTCTACGAATCGGTGCGTGATTTTTACGTTTTCGAGGAAGGGGGGAAGCTGCTCGGCGCCTGTGCACTCCATATCATGTGGGAGGACCTGGCCGAAATCCGCTCG
Organism: uncultured delta proteobacterium; assembly: GCA_963748325.1. GTDB lineage: Bacteria > Desulfobacterota > Desulfuromonadia > Geobacterales > Geobacteraceae > RPRC01. The sequence continues at coordinate 534,463 of CAVVIJ010000004.1, forward strand.
GTCGCTGTCAGTGAAGAGATCTGCCGCCACGGAATCGGAACGCGACTGGTAACTGCCTGTCTTGACGAAGCGCGTCAACTTGGCCTGAAGAAGCTGTTTTGCCTCACCTATAAACCTGATTTTTTTGGTCATTTCGGTTTCGTGGTTGCCGACAAGTCGGAATTGCCCCACAAGGTCTGGCGTGACTGCATCAACTGTGTCAAGTTTCCGGACTGCGATGAAATTGCCATGATCCTGGAATGCTGAAAAGCGTCAAGGGAATTCAACGAGAGAAAACAGGAATGACGAATGAATCAGTCTGAAATTGCCGATACGATTGAAAAACTGCTGCATGCACAAGCTATAGACGGCTATGAGATATCCGTTGGGGCCTCACACAACCTTTCCATTGAGGTTAAGGAGCAGAAAATCGATACCTTTAAATGTTCCGCCCCGGTCGGCGTCAGCATCCGGGTGCTGAAATCTGCCGGCCTTGGGTTTTCCTACTCAACCAGCTTGGCTGAAAGTGATCTTGCCCGGATGGTGGCCGATGCAGTAACCTCTGCGGAGAACCAGACTCCGGACCCCTGCAACGACTTCCCCGATCCCTTGCACTATCCGCAGCTCGAAGGGCTGTTCGACCCGGAGCTTGCAGGTGTCGACGAGGATCGCAAGATTCAGTGTGCTATGGATCTCGAGCGCTTGACCTGTGCTGCGGATTCGCGCATCAAAAAGATTCGCAAGGCCTCCTATGGGGAATCGGAATACGAAGTCTATATCAAGAACTCACGTGGGGTAGTGGGCAGCCTGCGCGGTACCTCGGTCTCCGCCAGTGTTTCCGCCATTGCCGAAGACGGTGATGATTCGCAAATGGGTTGGGATTTCGGTTTCGGCAGCTCATTCTCCGATCTGCATGTTGAACAGATTGCCGCCACGGCCGCTTCTCGAGCCCTCGGCCTGCTCGGTGCCCGCAAGATCACCAGCATGCGCTGTCCGGTGGTACTCGATAACCAGGTGGCCTCGGATATCCTCGAAGTTCTCTCGGCCTCTTTTCTGGCGGAAAATGTCCGGAAAGGGAAGTCGATGCTCGCGGAAAAGTTGGGCACGAAGGTCTTTTCTTCCCTCCTGAAGATCCGCGACAACGGTATCCTTCCGGGAGGAATGGCAACGGCCCCGTTTGACGCCGAGGGGGTTCCTCAGCAGGATACTCTGCTGGTTGACGACGGGAAGGTCATTTCCTTTCTTTACGACGGTTACTGGGCGCGCAGGGATGGTGTCCGGTCCACCGGTAATTCTACCCGCGGCAGCATAAAAAGCCCCCCACACCTTGGGCTCACGAACTTTTATATCGAGAACGGCATGCTGTACCCCCAGGATTTGCTTCAAGGCATGGCTAAAGGTGTGCTGATAACCGACGTGATGGGGATACATACGGCAAATCCGATTACCGGTGATTTTTCTGTTGGCGCTTCCGGTTTTTATGTGGAAAACAGCGCCGTCGCCTTTCCGGTCAAAGAAATCGCCTTATCGGGGAATCTTATCGACCTCTTTGCAGCAGTGGAGAAGGTCGGAAATGACCTGCGTTTCTTCGGTAGTGTCGGATCACCTTCGCTGAGGATTGCAGAGCTTGACATAAGCGGGCATTGAAACGTAGGTTAAAGGCTGAAGGCAATAATCCCCAATGCCGAAATGGAAACTGAATAGGGAGCAAAACATTATGATAGAAGCATATCTTCACCACGAATCAGAACGACGCGAACAGGGGGTGCCGCCGCTGCCACTTGATCCGGAACAGACGAAATCACTGTGTACACTTCTTCAAAGCCCTCCCGCCGGCAAGGAAGAATTTTTGTTATATCTCCTCAAGGAGCGTGTTTCTCCCGGTGTAGATCCTGCTGCGCAGGTCAAGGCGGAATTTCTCTCCGCGATTCTTGACGGAAGTTTGCAGTCGCCCCTTGTTTCGCCGCTTGAAGCGGTGCGGATTCTCGGTACGATGCTCGGCGGTTACAACGTCCAACCTCTTATTGTTGCTCTTGCAATTCCCGAGTTGGCTGATGAGGCTGTGGCGGCTCTTTCCCGTACCATCCTGGTCTATGATGCCTTTGAACGAGGTTGCGGAACTCTCCCGGACTCTGCCTGCTGCTCGGAAAGTTATCCAGTCCTGGGCAGATGCCGAATGGTTCACTGAACGGTCAGTGTTGCCGAAGACGATTACGGTTCGGGTCTTCAAGGTGGACGGAGAGATCAATACCGATGATTTTTCCCCGGCAGGAGATGCCTGGAGCCGTCCGGATATCCCGCTCCATGCGCTGTCTATGGGTAAAGATCGCTTCCCTGGAGGTATCGAGACCATTGCCTCCTATCGTACGGCAGGCGACACGGTTGCCTTTGTAGGGGACGTAGTCGGTACCGGTTCCTCGCGTAAATCCGCCTGCAACAGCGTGCTCTGGCATATTGGGCAGGATATCCCGAATGTTCCTAACAAGCGTCGCGGTGGTGTAATCCTTGGCGGGGCGATTGCCCCGATTTTCTTTAACACCGCTCAGGATTCCGGTGCCCTGCCGATCCGCTGTGACGTTTCAAACCTGAATAACGGTGAACAGGTAACCATTGACACAAAACGTGGCCAGATACTTTCGGAGACTGGCGAGGTCCTGACAACCTTTACGCTTGCGCCTGAAACCATTGCCGATGAATACCGTGCAGGTGGACGGATACCGCTGATTATCGGCCGTTCGCTCACCTCGAAGGCTCGTGAGGCACTGGGGCTCGACAAGACCAATATCTTTGCCGTGACGCATAATCCCGAGCCGGCTCAGGAACAGCGCTACACCCTGGCCCAGAAAATGGTCGGGAAGGCTTGCGGACTACCTGGCGTACTGCCCGGTTCGGCCTGTGAGCCGCGCATGACCACGGTCGGATCCCAGGATACCACCGGTCCCATGACCGCCGATGAACTGAAGGAGCTTGCCTGTCTCCGCTTTCAGGCACCGCTCTTTATGCAGTCCTTCTGCCATACGGCTGCGTATCCAAAACCTTCCGATGTTCTCATGCACAAGACGCTGCCCGATTTTATCTCCGAAAGAGGCGGGGTGGCTCTCCGCCCCGGAGACGGGGTCATTCACAACTGGCTGAATCGCCTGATTCTTCCGGATACCGTTGGAACGGGCGGCGATTCCCATACCCGTTTTCCGATCGGCATCTCCTTTCCCGCCGGCTCCGGCCTGGTTGCCTTTGCCGGGGCCCTCGGTTTCATGCCCCTCGATATGCCGGAGAGCGTGCTGGTCCGTTTCAAGGGCACGATGAGTCCGGGAATAACCCTTCGCGACCTGGTGAATGCCATTCCTCTGGAGGCGATCCGCCAGGGCTTGCTGACGGTTCCGAAGAAAAACAAGGTTAATGTTTTTAATGGCAGGATCATGGAGATTGAGGGTCTTCCCGACCTCCCCGTTGAAGAGGCCTTCGAGTTGACAAACTCGGCAGCCGAGAGAAGCGCGGCTGCTGCCTGCATCCATCTTTCCAGCGAGAGCGTTGCTACCCACCTGCGTTCCAACGCCGCTTTGATGGAACGGATGATCGAGGAGGGTTATCGTGATCCTGAGGCCCTGCGCAAACGTGTTGCGGCGGTACATGAATGGTTGAATAATCCGACACTGCTTTCTGCCGATGAGGGTGCCGATTACGCTGCTGTTCTGGAAATAGACCTGGCTGGTATTACCGAACCGATTCTAGCCTGTCCCAATGACCCTGATGATGTGAAAATGCTGTCTGAGGTTGCCGGGACGTCCGTGGATGATGTTTTCATCGGTTCCTGTATGACCAGCATCGGTCACTTCCGGGCCGCTGCGGAAATCTGGAGAGGCGGTTCCTTTAATCCTCAGGTGCGTACCTGGATCTGCCCACCAACACGCATGGATAACCGACAACTGCGGGATGAGGGCCAGTTTGCCATATTTAGCGCCATTGGTGGTCATATCGAGATTCCGGGCTGCTCGCTCTGCATGGGAAACCAGGCCAGGGTGCCGGATGGCGTTACGGTCTTTTCCACCTCTACCCGTAATTTCAACAACCGTATGGGGGACGGCGCCCGTGTTTTCCTCGGTTCTGCAGAGTTGGCCGCAGTTGTTGCACTTTTGGGAAGAATTCCCAGCTGTGACGAGTACCTGTCGCTGTATCGTGAGAAGATCGAACCGAAAAAAGAGGAAATCTATCAGGCGCTTCATTTTGATGAAATGGACCGCTGATTTCGTTGTTGAAACGAGCGCCCCTTGTGGGCGCGGTATTTTAGAGTTGAAGGGTACCAATGTCTGACGTCACTCCCATGATGCGCCAATATCTCGAGATCAAGGCGGAATACCCCGATGCCATCCTTTTTTTCCGTCTCGGCGATTTCTACGAGATGTTTCTTGAGGATGCCGTCATCGCCGCGAAGATTCTCGATATTACCCTGACTTCCAGGAACAAAAATTCCGATGGAACCGACGTTCCCATGTGCGGGATTCCCTACCATTCTGCGGCTCCCTATCTGGCGAAGTTGGTGGATGCCGGCCAGAAGGTTGCCATCTGCGAACAGGTGGAAGATCCCAAGACGGTAAAAGGGATTGTCAAGAGGCAGGTGGTCCGGGTTGTTACCCCGGGGCTCGTTCTTGATGGTGATACCCTGTCTCCAAAGGAAAACAATTACCTTCTGTCACTCTTTTCTCTTTCGGGGGATGTGTGGGGTCTTTCAACCCTGGATATCACCACTGGGGAATTCCGCGTTACCGAATTGCAGGGAAGGGAACCTCTTCTTGCCGAAATCGTCTGCATCAACGCGCGTGAAATTCTTCTTTCGGATGAATTGCGCGAGCATCCTCTGTTGCATAGCCTTGCTCCCGTGTTCGAAGGTGTAGCTCTTTCCTATCTCGCCGATTGGGTCTACGACCCGGATTACGCGAAGCGCCTCTTCACCGGTCAATTCGGAGTGCAGTCGCCTGATGCGCTCGGTTGTGGCGGGCTCAAGGAAGGTTTTCTTGCTGCCTGTGCCATTCTCCATTATCTGCAGGATACCCAGAAGAGCGCCGTGGGCCACATTACCGGGATAACACCGTATACAAATACCGAATTCCTGGTCCTTGACGAATCCACGCGGCGAAATCTCGAGTTGACCACCACCCTTTTTGAAAACCGCAAAAAAGGCTCTCTGCTCGGACTTCTGGATCGGACCGCCACGGCGATGGGTGGTAGAAAGTTGAAGCATTGGATTAACTACCCTCTGGTATCTGTTGAAAAAATAAACGAACGACTTGACGGGGTCGCCGAGATCCAGAAGGATCCAGGCCAACGTAACGAAATCCGTTCCCTGCTGGGAGGGGTTCATGATCTGGAGCGACTGAATGGTAGAATAAGCCTCGCCAGCGCCGGAGCAAAAGACCTCGTGGCACTGAAAGAATCGCTGCTGCGTCTTCCGGTTCTTCTTGCCGTACTTGACAAGTGCATGTCTGAGCTCTTACTACAGATCCGGCGGGATACGGATCCCCTCCAGGACGTGGTTGATCTGATCGCACGTGGTATCGTGGAAAATCCGCCCTTTCTTCTCCGTGACGGCGGCATCATTGCCGACGGCTACAATCCTGAGTTGGACGAACTGCGAGCGGTGAGTCGCGAAGGAAAAAGTTTTATTGCCCGGCTTGAGGCCCAGGAAAAGTCACGGACCGGCATCAGCTCTTTGAAGATTCGTTACAACAAAGTCTTTGGCTATTACATCGAGGTCACCAAGTCAAATCTGGCGGCGATACCGGAAAATTATGTCAGAAAACAGACCCTGGCCAATGCCGAGCGCTACATTACCGAAGAGTTGAAGGAATACGAAGACAAGGTCCTTAACGCCGAGGAGAGGATATCCGGTCTCGAATATGCGCTGTTTCAGGAGATTCGTGAAAGCGTGGCCGCACAAGGGGAGAGAATTGCCCGGACCGCCGACCAGCTTGCCACGCTTGATGTGGTGGCCGCTCTTGCCGATCTGGCCCATGAACAGGACTACTGCCGGCCGGAAGTGAACGACGGCGATACCATCGAGATCCTAGAAGGACGCCATCCCGTGGTTGAGGCATCCAGCCTTTCGGAACGATTCGTTCCCAATGACGTACTGCTCGATACTTCCGAGAATCAGCTGATCATCATTACCGGTCCGAACATGGCCGGAAAGTCCACCTTCATGCGCCAGGTGGCCCTGATTACCCACATGGCTCAGATCGGTAGCTTTGTCCCGGCTGGCAAGGCAACGATCGGTATTGTCGATCGGATCTTTACCCGGGTCGGTGCCTCCGATAACCTGGCACGCGGACAATCAACCTTCATGGTGGAAATGATGGAGGCCGCACACATACTGCGCAGTGCAACGTCACGCAGCCTGATCATCCTTGATGAAATCGGGCGGGGTACTTCCACTTTCGACGGCGTTTCCATTGCCTGGGCGGTGGCCGAATATCTCCATGACACCGAATCCTGTGCAGCGAAAACCCTCTTTGCCACGCACTACCATGAACTGACCGAACTCGCCGTAACGCGGAAACGGATCAAAAATTACAATATTGCCGTACGGGAGTGGAACGACCAGATCATATTTCTTCGCAAGATTGTGGAAGGGAGCACCTCCCATTCCTACGGGATACAAGTTGCCCGGCTTGCCGGTCTGCCCCATGAGGTTATCGAACGGGCAAAAGAGATCTTGATCAATCTGGAAAAAGGCGAGTATGTTGAGGGGGGCGTGCCTCGTATTGCCCGGGGCAAGCGTCAGGCAGTGCCGGTTGCGTCACCCCAGTTGCCGCTTTTTGCCGAACAGGAGGATGCGCTCCGCCAGAAACTCGATGGGATTGCTATTTCATCTCTTACTCCTCTTGAAGCGCTGAACATACTGGATCAATTGAAAAGGATGGTGTGAAGTGAAAATCAGGAACGGATTCATCATTTTGATCCTTCCGTTGCTCTGTTTTCTTTTGCCTTTGACTGCAGGGGCGACAAGGATATCCGGCACGGAAGTCACGACGACGAATAACCATTCGAACAAACCTATTCAGCTCTGCAAGGTCAATGTCAGGGATTTTGCTAGGAAAGGATCTGTTGCGGATAATCTCTCTGACAGCAAAGGCGATCCCGGGCGGGCTCTTGGCGATGCCATCGGTTGTTCCGGTCAGCCTCAGGCACTGGTCACGGATCTCCGCTACTGGTCGAATCCAGACTATACACGGATAGTCGTGACACTGGACCGCGAGGTAAAATTTACTCCCCACAAACTGCGTCGTGACCACCAGGGCTCTCACCCCGAACGCATCTATATTGATTTTGCCGGTGCCAGGATCGCTCCGGGGGTCAAGGATGTTTCCATCGGTGACGGGCTGCTGAAAGCGGCACGGGTGGGGCAGTATCGCCCCGATATTGTCAGGATTGTGCTTGATGTCGAAAATATCAGCGATTATAAAATATTCCCTTTGTCAGACCCTTTTCGCGTCGTTATCGATGTGAAAGGGGAACGCCGGACGGAGATTTCCCGTCTCGAAGACACGATTCAGTCCGCCAGGCCTGAACCGGCAACAACAAAAGAACCGGTAAAATTTGACAGAGAGAATACCGGCAGCAAGTTCAAACCGTCCAAAATTCGCAGGGTTGTTGTGGACCCGGGACATGGAGGGCACGACCCCGGTGCCATGGGTGCGGATGGCCTTATGGAAAAGGACATTGTGCTGTCAATCGGCTTGAAGGTTGCCCGGCAATTAAGGGAAAAGTTAGGTCTCGACGTGGTGATGACGCGGTCCACCGATGTCTTTATTCCCTTGGAAGAACGTACGGCCATAGCCAACAAGGTGAATGCCGATCTCTTTATTTCTATACATGCAAATGCCTCTCTGAACAAGTCAGCATCGGGAATCGAAACCTATTACCTGAATCTGGCTAAAACGGACAAGGCCGTTCATGTTGCCGCGCGTGAAAACAACACGTCCCTGGAGAAGGTTGGTGTTCTCCAAACGATACTTTTCGAACTCATGGCCAATTACAAGATCAACGATTCGGCGCGCCTGGCCGATGAAGTGCAGAAATCTCTTGTTGGCAAAGTGGGAAACAAATACAACGGGATAAAGAACCTAGGGGTAAAGCAAGGCCCCTTTTACGTTCTGCTCGGGGCAACCATGCCGAGCATTCTGGTTGAAACTGCCTTTGTCACCAATGACCATGATGCGAAACTCCTCACTGATGATGACTATCAGGAAGCAACGGCAGCCGGCATCGTTGAAGGTGTGCGAAATTATATCAAAGAGATGCATTAACATGGGCAGGTCACATAGGCCTGCTGGAAGTTGTCTGGTCTTGCAACACAACAACGCTAGGTGCGCCGTAACCGGATAATGGTGAGCTAGAACTATGGATTTCGAAATCGATCGGTATTTTCCTGACGAAAATCAGGCGTACGGCGACTCCGGAAGGGCTTCCTTTGAGGAAAAAAGGCCCCTCTATCTTTCCGGTGCCCGGCACTTCATGGAGCAGTACGGTGAGCTCATTCAAGCCCGCCACGCCGAGGGGGCCGATGGCGTCTGGGTGGTACGTACCCTTGCCGAGATGGTCGATATCCTCATGAAGAAGCTTTTCCAGTGCATTGTCAGTGATGTGCGCTACCAGAGCGGCGGCAGGGAGCAGATTACGCTCGTTGCTACCGGAGGGTATGGAAGGGGGGAGCTGAACCCGTACTCAGATATCGATATCATGTTTCTCCATAACGGCAAGGATGCCCGGCGTGTCGAGGATATTGCCCAGAAGATCCTCTATTTTCTCTGGGACATGCGTCTTGACGTGGGTTATTCGGTTCGGACTATCCAGGATTGCCTGGAAATGTCGAGTTCCGATATGACGGTAAAGACGGCACTCCTCGATACCCGCTATATCTGTGGCAATAAAACACTGCTCAAGGATCTCCAGAAGACGGTTTTGACACAGATCATGACCAAGGGCAGCGATGCTTTTATTCGTCAAAAGGTTTCCGAATTGGAGGTGCGACGCGAAAAGTACGGTTCTTCGGTCTATCTCCTCGAACCGAATATCAAAGAAGGAGATGGTGGTCTTCGCGACCTGCAGACTGCACTCTGGATCGGGAAGGTCAGGTATAAGATTCAGGAACCGCGTGAGCTGGTGATGAAAGGGGTCCTCACCGAGCAGGAACTGGAAACCTATGAAGGATTGCTTTCCTATCTCTGGAGGATCCGGAATGAGCTCCATTACCTGGCCGGACGCAGAAACGATCAGTTGACCTTCAGCGATCAGAGCAAGGTAGCGGCCTTTCTTGGCTATGAAGACCAGGGTGACCAGCTTGGGGTGGAAGATTTTTTACGTGACTACTACCTGCACGCAACCCGGGTGGAGCAGTTCTGGTCGCTGATGGTGACCAAGTGCCTCTATCGTGACGATCCCTCCCGCAAAATTCTTGGATACCTGGTGCGGAGACCGATCGGCGATGGTTTTTATGTCATCAAGGGCGAATTGACGCTTCCCGACGAAACTGCCTTCAGCAAGAATCCTTCGCTCCTGATGAAGCTGTTCGAATATGCGCAGAAGCATGATGTTGAAATCAGCATGCATGTCCAGAATCTTGTGCGCGCGAACCTTCATCTGGTGAATGACAAGTTCCGCCGGAACCGTGAGGTGAACCAGTCCTTTTTTGCAATTCTTCGTTCGCACAAGGGGGTGGGCAGTACCCTCAGGAAAATGCATTATCTCGGATTCCTGATTCGCTTCATTCCGGAATTCGAGCGCGTCTACTGCAAGGCTCAGCACGATCTCTACCATATGTACACGGTGGATGTGCATTCCCTCTTTGCCATTCAGGAAATTATCCGGCTGACCCAGGGAGAACATCGTGACGAGCTGGTGCTGCTGACAAAACTTGCCGGTGACATTGCGAAGCGTGAACTTCTACTGCTGGCGGTTCTACTTCATGATATCGGGAAAGGTGAGGGTGGAAATCACTCGGAAAAGGGTGCCGAAATGATGCCGACCATTGCCCGTCGTCTCGGCCTTAGCAAAGAGGACAGTGAACGATTGGAATTCCTCGTGCGCCACCATCTCCTTTTTGCCCACATCGCCCAGCGTCGCGACCTCCATGATGAAAAGATGATTATTCAGTTTGCCCGGCAGATGGGTACCAGCGAAACCCTCAAGATGCTCTATCTCCTTACCTATGCGGATCTCAAAGCGGTTGGACCCGAGATCTGGACCGACTGGAAAGCGATGCTGATGGAGGAACTGTACGAAAAGACTTTTGCCGTACTGGAGCGGGGCGACTTCAAGTACGAGGTGCGCAGCGATCGGTTGAAGAAGATCAGGAAGGATGTTTTGAAGCTTCTCGAAAACGAGTACCCGGTCGCTGTTGTCAAGGAAGAATTGAAGGCTCTCAGTATCAGAAGTCTCCTCTCCAATCCGCCTGTTGTGATAGCGGAGAAAGTCAGGATGTTGCTGGCTCTGGGAGATGCTCCGCTCTTGACACGGATCCAGCATGCACCGGACGTTTCCTACTCGAATGTGAGTATCTGCACCCTGGACATTCCCGGACTTTTTTCCATGATTACCGGGGTTATGGCTGCCAATGGCATGAATATTCTTGGTGCACAGATTCAAACCAGCAGCAACGGCAAGGTCCTCGATGTCTTGCAGGTCAATTCCCCGCAGGGTTTCATTTTTACCGACCCCGCCCGCTGGGAACACATGGAGGAAGACCTGTTGCAGGTTATCCAAGGTAAGGTTCAAGTCCAGGCCCTGGTGGAAAAGCGTCACCGACCGAGTGTGCTGGTGGAAAAAGTCAAGCCGCGCTTTCCAACGGTCATTGAAATCGATAACGAGGTTTCCGACGACTACACAGTTATCGACATCTACACCCATGATAAGGTTGGATTGCTCTACTGTATCTCAAGTACCCTGACCAGGATGGGGCTCTATATCGGCATTGCGAAAATTTCCACCAAGATCGATCAGGTTGCCGATGTTTTTTATGTGAAGGACATCTTCGGACAAAAGCTGACCTCTGATGAAAAACTGGCGGAGATCAAGCAACGTTTGTTCAAGGCGATCGATGAGGCATGAAACAGTATCTTGATATTTTTCTTTCCTACCTGGTGGTGGAAAAGGGGCTTTCCGATAATACCCTTGAAGCCTATCATCGGGATATTGAGCGGTACCTCAGCTTCCTCATGCGACAGAAGATCGATGAACCGGCATGCATACGGCCACTGGACATTGCCGAGTTCCTGGCCTGGCTGAAGGAGGGTGGTCTCTCTCCCCGCAGCAGGGCGCGTGCCTTATCTTCCGTGAGGATGTTTCACCGTTTTCTCGAAATTGAGAACTACTGTGAAGGAAATCCCGCTTCGCTGATCGATGCACCCAGAACGGTCGCCAAATTGCCGGTCGTGTTGAGTTGCCGTGACGTCGAACGCTTGCTTGCCGCACCTTCGGGGAGTCTTCCGGAGGACGTCCGTGACCGCTCCATGCTGGATCTTCTCTATGCGACCGGTCTGCGTGTCTCTGAATTGGTGCATCTGAAACTGCGGGAGGTCAACAGGACGGCCGGTTTTCTTCTGACCTGCGGCAAGGGTGGCAAGGAACGGCTGGTTCCGCTCGGGGAAGCAGCGGTAGCATCCCTGGATGAATACCTCGCAGATGCACGATCGAAGCTGGACAAAAAGGGTGGAAGCGACTATCTTTTTCTTTCACGGCTCGGCAAGTCCATGACTCGCCAGGCATTCTGGAATATCATTAAAAAAAGGGCCCGTCAGGCAGGCATTGCCAAAAATATTTCTCCGCATACCCTGCGGCATTCCTTTGCCACCCATCTCCTGGAGAATGGTGCCGACCTGAGGAGTGTCCAGCTGATGCTCGGGCATGCGGATCTATCAACAACCCAGATTTATACGCATATTACCCGGGAACGTTTGAAGAAGATACATGATGAATTCCACCCCCGGGCCTGACCAATGGTGCAGGCCGGCCAGGTCTCCGAATTGTAGCGGCAAGAAAGGACTAATGCATGAAATACATTGTTTTGCTCGGTGACGGTATGCCTGATGAAGGGCTCGAGTCGCTGGGAGGGAAGACTCCTCTGCAGTTTGCCAGGACGCCGGCCATGGATTTTATGGCGAAAAGGGGCCTGCTAGGACTTGCCAGTACGATTCCACCCGGGTATCCACCGGGAAGCGATGTGGCGAATCTCTCGGTTTTCGGCTATGACCCGCGAACCTGTTATACCGGAAGGTCACCTTTGGAAGCCGCCAGCATGGGTGTTGCTCTCGGTCCGGATGATGTGGCTTTCCGTTTGAATCTGGTAAATCTGCGCGCTGAAGATGGAACCGAGATTATGGCAGACTACTCTTCCGGCCACATCACCACCGAGGAGGGACATGAGCTGATCGCAGCACTTGCCGCTGAACTGGGGAATAGCGAATTCGAATTTCATCCCGGGGTAAGCTACCGCCATCTGCTGGTCTGGCGGAACGGAAAAGATAAGTTTGAACTTACACCTCCCCATGATATTTCAGGGAAGTGTATCGCCGATCATCTTCCGAAAGGGGAAGGGGCCGACAAGCTTCTGCAGCTTATGAAGAAGTCTCAGTCGATACTTACGAATCACCCGCTGTATCGGCAACGACAGGAAGCCGGAAAGACGCCGGCCAATTCGATTTGGCTCTGGGGCCACGGCAAAGCACCGCAAATGGAAACCTACCGCGAAAAGTTCGGTCTCTCTGGTGCTGTTATTTCTGCGGTTGACCTGCTCCGGGGAATCGGGGTCTATGCCGGACTCGAAGTCATCAAAGTGCCCGGCGCAACCGGCTATCTTGACACAAATTATCAGGGGAAAGTGGCTGCAGCACTGGATGCCCTCGAACGTCTCGATTTCGTCTACCTGCATGTGGAGGCACCGGATGAGTCATCCCATTCCGGCAGCGTTGAGCACAAGATCCAGGCTATCGAAGATTTCGACGCCAAGATTGTTGCACCGATCTGCGAGGGGATTAAAAAATTCGGTGAGTATCGAATTCTCTGTACCCCTGATCACCCCACACCGACCCGTCTCATGACCCACACCAGCGATCCTGTGCCGTTCATTGTTTACCGGGGGGAAGACGCCGAGAAACCGGGGATTGAGGGGTATGACGAGGTTTCCGCTGCAAAAACAGGTCTTTTCCTGGAGGATGGTTTTCGTTTGATGGAGTTACTGACAGGGAAGTAGCCGACAGTGAGGAACAGCATGATCAGGATGGGGCTCCGGAATTCAAGGTGTCCCATTACAAAAGGCTTCCGTTTCCAGAAGCCTTTTTTTGTTTGAAACTTGATGTCGGAAAACTTTACTATTTGTTTCTTCTCCGCATAAAAGCAGCCCCGGCAAGGCCGGCACCGAAAAGTATCAGAGTAGACGGTTCCGGAACCGGGTTGACCGTCAGTTTCCAGTCTTCTACTTCTCCCTGATACCATTGACCGGTGGGAGTCAGATTGTCGAGGTTCTTGTTTATGTCTGCACTGCATACCACCTGTGCTCTCAGCCAGTACTCAGTCAGGTTGGTGGGCATAACGACATCCGTAAAAAACTCTTTGCTGATGCCGGCAAATCCGTCACCGGAGGCATAACCCGGCTCAGATGTAAAGTTCCATTGGTCTTTTAAAATATTTTCGCCAACATCGGTAAAGTCCTTGTCACCATTAAAGTCTATCCAGACCTTGATCGCATCAAAGTCATGAATTCCCCACTTTTGCTTGTACATAACGAACTTAAATTTAACAGTCTGCCCCGCAGTAATTTCGGCGTTATCCCAATTTACTCCACCGTCGACAGACCAGAAAACACCGTCATCAGATGTGTCAACAGCCTTTGGTCCCGGTTCAGCATCCCACGCAGTGCCAAGTCGCTGCCATGAAGGATCTGCATGCGACGCTGTACCATAGCCGGGGGCATCGCTGAAATCATACTTGCACGCCAAAGCATCACTCGAATACCCAGCAAACAAGGCAAACACAATCATCAGGGCAAAACAGCATCTTGAGATAGTGGCAGTATTTTTCATTACAACACCTCGACATTGAAAATTTAATCTGCAATTGAAATTAATTAGCTTGTAGCAATTGTTGCGCCAATTATCCGCACTCTTAGAAATATGGGTTTCACGTACACGCAACATGATGAAATGATTGATTTAATTATGTGATGGTATGTCTTTGTTAGCAGAAATGCGTTGAAGAATGGCAGGGGAAATAATCAAAGTGTAAACAAAGTCGACAGTCGTTTTTGCGAGGGTCGTAGAGATCTTTACCAGTCGTTTTCAGGCCGAATAAGTAAGTGTCATGGTGGAAACTGTTGTTCGGTGGGTGACTAGCCGGCAACGAGGAACAGCATGATCAGGATGGGATTCAGTAAAGATGGTTGGTTTTTATTTGCCCCGCAAATCATCCTTGAGGCGGTTTGCCGAAAGCATCAGGCTTTCGAGCCGAGTCTTGACCAGTTGCGAAAAGGGTGTCCCGTCGCTTTCGATTGCCAGGAAAGGCAGGTGTAGTTGTTCCTTGTGACGAGCCCAGAAGTTTCCTCTTGAGCGCGAAAAATTAGCCTTTTCTTCATCGAGTCGGTAGTGGAGGATTGACTCCGCAATGCGGCAGGGCATGCAACCGAAGGGTCCGATGCTGATTACGCCATGGGTTTCGTCACCGATCTCGGTGAGGGCAGAACTGATGGTCAGAATTGCTTCACCGGTAAGTTCCGGATTCAGGAGGGCAGCGCCCTTTGCCATGAGGTGGTCCATATCGACCGTGTGGCCGTCATGGAAGCCGGACAGGGCGAGATGCCGGAAAATGAGACGTTCATCCTTGCACATGACGAATTTCTTCACGGTGAGGCCCAGCTTCTTCATCAGGGAGATGGGGCCGTTCAGACCTTCCCTGAAACAGTAATCCGTGTAGTGCAGCCACTCGGTAATCGGTGCGGTTCGTACCAATATTCCCTTGTCCGCCAGGTTTTCCACCAGGTACTGGCGAGAAAAACCGTCTTGCCGTACAAAGATCTCACCCACCAGTGCAATACGGGTGACTTCGTCGAGGCTGATCTTTTTCTTCAGGGGGGCAAGTGCTGTCATCTCCTGTCGCAATATCTCCATTAGAACGTCATAGCCGTCGCGGGCGATGCTGGCAACAATGCGGCTTCTGGCCCGGTTGAACGCGGCAAGTGCCTCTTCACGATCTGCCGCAAGGGTCAGGATTCCGGCGCGGACCGCCTCAAGGCCGTCACCGATGGCCAAGCCGAGCCAGGCGCGCCGCAAAAGTCCCGGCGGCATGCCACCGTAACTGTCGCTGGAGGAAAAGGTCAGAAGTGCCAGGTCCGGAATCTTGTTTTTGCGAATGAAATTTTTCACAAAAACGTTGTATTGGCCGAATCGACATGGTCCGTCCGTATCCGGCATGAGATAGGCCAATATCTCTCCGTCTTTTCGTATTTCGTTCAGATAGTTCACCAGCGATCCGGTGGTCAGGATCAGTGGCAGGCATTCCTTGCATGAGGTATGTCCTTTGCCAATGGAGAGTTCTTTCGGCCCGGGCGGGGCAAGTGCGCTTGTTCTGATGCCGCTGTGGCGAAAGGCGGCAGCGAGGCATTGGGTGGTCGAGTCGCCCATGGATGGAATCACCAGGTGAACCCTCGGGTCGGTAATTTGGTAGCTTTTGCCGTCACCCGTCTCAAAACTGAGGGTATCCTTGCCTTGTCTCATGCGGGCGGGTGTGAAGTCGGCTGGTCCCTCGAGAGCAATTTCACGTTCCCGGTAGCCGGTGATGACGTCGAGGAAAGCCTCGATACGGGTATCGATTCCCGCGTCCGCCGTGTGGGCGTCAACCTCGAGAGTGAGTGATGGTTTTCTGCCCATCAGGTCACGGAAATAGCCGGTAATGAAGGAGTCCGGACCGCAGCTGAAGTTGGTGACAAAGACTCCGAAAAGATTCGGATGGGCTTGTACGAAGTCTGCCGCTTGCATGATTCCCTGTCCGGTTGCCCAGTACATCTGGCTGACCGAGGTTCCACCCAGTTCCTTGAGTGGCAGAAAGTCATGCGGCAGGATCCGGTAGCCACGGCTGGCAAACTTGTGGGGAATACCCATGTTGCCGAACTTGCTGAAGGCATTGTACGGCCTGCCAAAGAGAACAATGGCACTCTCGTCCGGTCGTAGGCTCGCAAGGAAATTTCGGCCGATCTCGTGCATTTCGCTGCACATGGCTTCAAAGATGCTGTTGGCTTTGATGAATGCCTGCCTGGCGATGCCGCGGGAAAAACCGAGCGTTCGGGCCAGCGAAATGAAGGCTTTGCGAAGTCGTTCGGGATTGTCGAAATCGAGCACATCCGTAAGGAGTTTTTTCTCCAGTGACTCGAAAAATGCTGCTTGCAGGAAGTACGGTTCCGCCTGGACAAGGGGGCAGGTACAATTTGCTTCGTCGCTGGTTTTCAGCGCAAGGCTTTTGACCTGGGGAATGAAAATATAATCTACTTCCTGTTGTATGAGCCCTTGCAGAAAGGCGTGGCTCAGCTGGATCGGGAAACAGAATGCGGCTCCCGGAGCTTCCATTCCTTGAGGATCAGGGGTGATGCCCGGCACCACACGCACGCCAAGTTGGGTGAAAAATGTTGCATAGAAAGGATAGAGATTGTTTGTCAGGAGGGAAATCGGGATGCCGACGCTGATCGCTTCCCGGTCTTCGGAGAGTCGGGGGGCGTATTTAGTGAATACCAGGTCTTCGCGGACCTTGACCAGGTCGAGCCCTTTGGGATCAAGATTCTTGTTTCTCAACAGATTGTAGTGGAGGTCGCAGGCACCGCCGAAAGGGTAGATGCCGCCGTTTACCTCGATGCGCGCGATCGAACACTTTCTATCGCACTTTTCCCGTCCACCGCTGCAGATGAAAGGTTCCTGGTAATGAACTTCGCGCTCTGCCAGTTCCTGAAGATCGAAGATCCCTTCGTCCAGAATCCCTGCTTCGATCTTGCGCTTCATTTCCAAGGCGACACCGAAGGCACCCATGAGACCCGGTTCGGGTGGAACGATGATCTTCTGACCGCAGAGAGAGGCCATGGCAGCGGGTACCGCGCGATTGTAACAGACTCCACCCTGCATGAAGATCTTCTTGCCGACCGGGCGAGCCCCTTTTACCCGGTTGAGGTAATTCAGACATACCGAATAGACCAGTCCGGCAACGATATCTTCGCGCGCTATTCCTTCCTGGACTGCCGTCTTGATGTCACTACTGATGAAGGCTGAACACTGGTCGCTGAAGTTAGGCGGGGAGGTCGCGCACAGGGCAATGGCTTCGATTTCTTCGGTGATGATGCCGAGGGTTTCACGGCAGGCTTCCTCGAGAAATGAACCCGTTCCTGCGGAACAGGCCTCGTTCATGGCATAGTCGCTCGCTACCCGGTTGGTGATGAAGGTGTATTTGGCGTCCTGTCCGCCGATCTCGAAGATGGTTTCAACCTCCGGGTCGAAGAAAACCGCTGCCGCGGCATGGGCGATGATTTCGTTGATTACTCCGGCTGTCTGGGCGTGGAGTCCGGCGATCTGCCTTCCGCTTCCGGTGGTTCCGATTCCGATGATTTTCGGATTCATGCCATCGGGAATCTGCTGCAGCAGTTCACGGTAACAGCGTCTGCTCGCCGCAACCGGGTCTCCCGAGGTACGCAGGTAGACGCTTGCGGTGATGGCGCAGTTGTCTGTCCGGAGCAGGACGGCCTTGGTCGTGGTGCTCCCCACATCGAGACCGAGAATATAGTCGCCGTTATGGAACTGGTCACGTGCCATGGCGTTGAAGGTAACCTTTGACAATCCCTCGTTCAGGCCGGGTAGAAAGGTGAAGGAGCTGTGGGCCTGGGTGAAAAGGGAATCCGTTTCAGTCAGCAGGGGACCGTTTTTTTCCGCCTCGCAGAGGGCTCCGAGCGCCTCGAAATAAGGCGATTCGGGAAGCGACAGCGTTTCCTGATAACTTTCCCGGAGGAAGTCCATTACTACGTCGTTTCTTGATACGCCGCCAATCACGAGAATCCGTTTCGGCCGGTTCTTTTTCAGTATCTCGATGATTTTTCCGGCCATCATGCGGCATAACCCGGCGCTGATGCGTCCCTTGGCAACTCCCTTGTTCAGTGCATGGGTGCAGTCCGATTTACAGAATACCGAACACCTCCCGGCAACGGGATAGGGTACTTCCCCCACTGCAAGGCTGACCGCCTCCTGCAGATCCAGGTCCATCCGTTGAATCTGCTGGAGGTAAAATTCACCGGTTCCTGAGGCACATTTGTTACCTGTCTGCACGGAACGGATCCTGCCGTTCCGGTCGAGGAAATAGGCCAGGAAGGTTTCTCCCCCGGCGGATACGATGCAGTCGACATCCGGGCAGGAGGAGCGGAGCGCCTCGTAGGCCTGCTCTACCGCTTCAGGCTCGGAGAGAGTCGGAATGGTGATAAGGTTGCAGAAGGAACGTCCGGTGATGCTTACCCTGGCAGGGAGAGCGGCGTCGAGAAACTTGCGCAGTACCTCGTCGACCTTGCCCTCATGTCGTATCTGCGCCAGGGAAAGACGGCCCGCCTGCCGTCTTGCCAGGGTAATGGTGGTGGCCCCGAGACAGATGCCCAAAGCGTCGGGCGTACCAGAGGAGGGAGGTGTGGTGTTGTCTTTGTGATGTGGTTTGGTTAGCGGCTTAGCCGACATCGGCATACTCCCTTTCGCGGAAGACGACACCCAACGATTCGGCCAGGCGGCGCACGGCTTCGGTATCAAGTCCGGGAACCGTTACGGCGGAAGCCACTACCGTGGGAATATATTTTTTCGCTTCGCTGAGGAATTCGCAAACTCCCGCAAATCCGGCCGCTCCGAATGGGGAGGCGCAGAGTTTATCATAGGTTTCGGCGTTCGCGGCATTAAGGCTGACGGAGATGGTGTCCACCAGTCCGGCAAGTTCCGGAAGAATGTTCCTGCCATAGACCAAATTTGCCTGGCCGTCAGTATTGATCCTGACCCGACTGCCCATTTTTTTCAAGCGACCGGCAACCTCGCGTACCAGGTCCAGGCGAAGCAGTGGTTCGCCGTAGCCGCAGAAGACGATTTCATCATACCGTGAAGGGTCACCTATGGCGGTCATCACCTCGTCTGCGGACGGTTCGTGGTTCAGCTTCAGGAAGTGGCCCTTGACAAAGAAATCGTGAAATTTTGCGCAGAAGGAGCAGTGGTTCGAGCAGCGATTGGTGATGTTCAAATAGAGAGAGTTCCTGATCTTGTAGGCGATGGAAGCCTCCTGTTCCTTCCAGCCCAAACCGAAGAGGTTTACCGCATTGAGCGTGGTGATGCGTGCCACATCCTCAAGGGAGAGTCCTTTCAGTTCCGCGACCTTTTCCGCCGTGATTTTCAGATAGGATGGTTCATTGCGCTTGCCACGGAACGGCACTGGGGAGAGGTAGGGACAATCGGTTTCCAGAAGGAGGTTTTCCATGCGGATGCCACGGACCACATCTCGTAACTGGTCATTATTCGGGAAGGTGACAGTACCAGGGATGGAGAGATGAAAACCCATGTCAACGCATTCTCTGGCCATTTCCAGGTCACCGGAAAAACAGTGGAGAACGCCCTGCAGGCCACGTGCTTTCTCTTCCCGTAAAATGCGCAGAATCGTCTCATGGGCGTCACGGTCATGGATGATAACAGGTAGGGACAGTTCGGAAGCCAAGATGAGAAAGCGCCTGAAAACAACTTCTTGGATGTCACGGGGGGAACGGTCCCGGTAAAAATCAAGGCCGATTTCCCCGATGGCGACATTTTTCGGAGTTTCCATTGCCAGTTGGCTGATTATCTCGTAACACTTGTCCGTCACGCGCACCGCATCGTGGGGGTGAACGCCAACGGAACAGTAAATCCCCTCATGATGATAGGTGAGTTCACAGGCTTTCCTGCTGGATTCTATGTCGGTACCGATAGTAATTAGGCGGGAAACGCCTGCGGCGGAGGCCCTTTCGATTACTGCATCGAAATCTGCCTGGAATTCTTTTCCTTCGATATGTGCATGGGTGTCGATCAGTGAAAGTGACTCGGGCATTGGTGTGAACCTTCCGTTTCGCTGTGGGTGGCAGTGCCGGACCATAAGATTAAATGGTCGCATCGGCATAAAAAACATTTATACTTGTACCATATTTTCCCGCTCGGCGAAACTGCTACCTCTGGGTGAGTGCAGAAAGGGGTCACTCTTGCAAATATAGGGTCCCCGTGCTATACGTTTTCATCGTATGTTGTCAGTATACTTCCAGTTTCTTCCTCCCCGGAGGGAGACGGCTGTTCAAGGAGAATTTTGTGCGCATAGCGGAACGCATTCTTCCCGGGAAGCAATTCCTTTCCCTGGAATTTTTTCCCCCTAAAAACTCGTCCGACTGGCCTGCTTTTTTTCGAGTCGTCGATAACCTCCGGAATCTTCACCCCCTTTTCGTATCGGTAACGTATGGTGCCGGTGGCAGCACCAGTGACAATACCCTGGCGATCGTCACCCGCATGAAACAGGAATTTTCCCTCGAACCGATGGCTCATCTTACCTGTGTCGGTGCCACGGAGAAAAGCATCCTTTCATTTCTTGATAACCTGGCAGCTGCCGGAGTCGACAATGTTCTTGCTTTGCGGGGTGACCCGCCGCAGGATCCATCGACCGTACTGCCCGATTCAAAAGATTTTGTCTTTGCCTCAGACCTTGTCTCTTTTATTCGGAAACTCTATCCCACCATGGGAGTCGGGGTGGCGGGGTATCCCGAAGGGCATCCTGAGGCGGCCTGCCTGGAGAAGGATCTGCAGTCGCTCAAGTACAAGGTTGATCAGGGCGGTGATTTTATCGTTACCCAGCTGTTTTTTGATAATGACTATTACTGGGATTTCGTTCAGCGGGCCCGGGAGATGGGTATTGAAAAACCGATCGTTCCCGGTGTCATGCCGATTTTCAGTCTCAAGGTCATTCAAAAGGTTGTGTCGCTGTGTGGCGCGACCGTTCCGCCACAGTTCCTCAAGGAGCTGGAAGAGGCCGATAAGCAGGGCGGGGCGGATGCGGTATTGGCCCTTGGGATCCGGCATGCGCGCAGCCAGATCCTCGGTCTTCTCAAGGGAGGTGCACCGGGCGTTCATCTCTACACCTTGAACAGGGATGATGCCTGTCTGGAGCTTCTGGAAGGAATTTTCTGATTGTCGAAGCCCTGATCGCTGCTCTCCCCCGCTGGTTTTTTCTGGTTTTTTTACGTTTCGGGACAGCTCTGCTGCAAGGAGGCTGATTTGGATTCTGTATGGTTGGAAATTTTCCTGGTGGTACTGCTTATTCTGGCAACCGCGTTTTTCTCCGGATCGGAACTTGCTATCATCTCGGCCCGTAAGAGCAGGATTGCCCAACTGGTGTCGAGTGGTGATCTCAAGGCGAAGATCGTTGAGTCTCTCCAGAATGACCCCCATCGTTTTCTGGCCACGGTTCAGATCGGCGCCACCCTGGTGGGAAGCATGGCTTCCGCGGTGGGTGGCGCTGCCGCAATTCAGTACCTAAAGCCCCTGCTGCTCAATGCTCCTTTCGATTTTGTGCGGCATGCGGCAGAACCGCTGTCCATCACTATTGTTGTACTTCTCATTTCCTATTTCACCCTGATAATTGGCGAACTGGTGCCGAAAACGATAGGCCTTCATTATGCGGATACCGTGTCTCTGCGTGTGGCGAAACCTATTCAGGTTATGGCAAAAGTAGGTTCAATTCTGGTGAGTTTTCTTGCCGCCTCAAACCGGGGCGTTTTGTCGCTCATGGGCATCAAAGCCTCCGGAAGACAGGCATTTGTTACCCGGGAGGAAGTGGAACATATTATTCAGGAAGGTCATGAAACCGGGGTCTTCAGTGCCACAGAGCGGGAATTTATCGAAAATATTTTCGACTTTACTCATACCTGCGTACGGGAGGTAATGGTACCTCGGACGAGGATCGTGGGTCTCAACCTGGGAACTCCGTGCGAACAGATGCTGCATGTCGTGTTGGAAAATAAGTACTCCCGCTATCCGGTGTACCAGGGTTCCATCGAAGAGATCGTCGGATTTGTCCATGGTAAGGATTTCCTCGGCAACATGGTGAGTGATCCTGACTTTGATGTCACCTCTATTATCCGTCCGCCACTTTATGTGCCCGAGTCGAAGAAGGTCAACAGCCTTCTGAAAGAGATGCAGCGGAAAAGGATGCACATGGCCATGGTGGTTGATGAGTATGGTGGCATCAGCGGGTTGGTCACCACCGAGGATCTCCTGGAGGAACTGGTTGGTGAGATCGAGGATGAGCATGACGTGGGCGAGCCGGGCAAGGTGCAACGCCTGTCGGACGGGAGCATCATTGTCGATGCGATGATTTCTCTTTCCGATCTGGATGATTTCCTCGATTTCAAGCATGAGGAAGACCTTCACTACGACACGCTTGCCGGACTGATCCTGGACCGACTTGGAAGGTTTCCCGAAAAGGGTGAGAGGCTCATGGTGGACGATCTCGAAATGATCTGCGAGGAAGTTACCAAGACTGCCATTCTGAAGGTAAGGATTCTGAAAACGGAGTCAACGTAAACCACCCTCAGGAACAGTACCCGAGACATGAGAAAAGGGATGGCCCATGGATCGCAGACTTTTTTTTACCTTGATGAACTTTTTCTTTCTCCTCGGCTTTTTGTACCTCGTCTATCAAATCCTTGCTCCTTTTCTTGATACGCTCGGCTGGGCCGGCGTCATCGGCATTGCCACCTATCCCCTCTATCGCAGGCTCAGGAAGCGTTTGTCGGGCCGGGGTACGGTAGCCGCCTCGATCATGACACCGTTGGTCGTCATGACCCTTGTCGTTCCCTTTGTATTTTTCATCTTTGTCCTGGGCGGAGAAGTGTCCCAGGTTTACCAGAAACTTGAGAAACTCACTGCCAGCGGTGGTCCGGATATTCTGCGGACCCTGTCCAGCAATCCGGCGATTCATCCGATCCTGGACAGAGTTCAACCAGTGCTGAATATGCTGGACCTGGAGGTCGGCAATACCCTGCTTCCGGCACTGAAGAAGATGGCAACATTTCTGCTTGGCTATTCCACAGCCATTCTCAAGAATTTCTTCCTCTTGATCATCAAGCTGGTTTTGATGGTAATTACACTCTTTTATCTCTACCGCGATGGTGAAGCATTTCTGCAGAGATTCCTCTCTGTGTTACCCTTGGAAGTGACGGAAAGCGATGCGCTGCTTGAGACGGTCAGGCGTGTGCTCTCGGCTGTCATCTATGGCATCCTCTTGACCTGCCTGATCCAGGGCATTCTCGGCGGAGTCGGTTTCTGGTTCAGCGGGTTGCCTTCGCCGGTGCTGTTCGGTGCACTGATGGCTGTGTCAGCGCTGGTTCCTGTGGTCGGAACAGCCCTGATCTGGCTGCCCGGTGCACTCTGGCTCGTTGCAGATGGGCAGGTGTTCATGGGCATTATTCTTCTTTGCTGGGGAATGTTTGTGGTGGGGATGGTCGATAATTTGCTTCGTCCATTTTTCATCAGCGGAAGAGCTCATCTGTCGCTTTTTATTATCGCACTCGGCGTACTTGGCGGAGTCTTTGCCTTTGGTCCTCTTGGCGTGGTGACCGGACCGATCGTTCTGGCCTTGTTTCTTGCCGTCTTTGAAATTTATTCCCGGCGCGTGTTTCCCGGCAGAAGGGCGATCCCTGAAAATGGTGAGGAGCCTTGACGGACTTATACAGGTTAGTACGCGAAACGCGCAGAGGATTCTCTCCCGGAAGGGCATGACCTTTCCGGGATTTTTTTTATCGTTTGGTCGAGCTTTCTCTCCTGGTGCCGATCGTAACGGACGTTAAAATTGTGATGCTAAGAATTCCGACGATTACCCCAAGTGAAAAGTAGATAGGGATCGGGTATACCGTTGACAGGAGCATCTTTATGCCGATAAAGGCGAGGATGATCGACACTCCGAGTTTAAGGTGCGTGAACATTTCCATGACGCTGCTGAGAAGGTAGAATAGTGACCTGAGGCCCATGATGGCAAAGATATTCGATGTGTAGACAATGAACGGGTCCCTGGTGACTGCCAGAATCGCCGGGATTGAATCGATGGCGAAAATGACATCGCTGCTTTCTATCACCAGCAGTGTGAGCAGCAGCGGGGTTGCTGCCAAGACACCTTTCCGGCGGATAAAAAAACTGTCACCGTACGTTTTTTTTGTGATCGGTACAAATTTTCTGGTCAAACGAACCAGAAGGTTTTTTTCCGGATCGATCTTTTCTTCCCCTCCGAAGGCCATTTTGATCCCGGTAACGATCAGAAGGCCACCAAAAAGGTAGATCATCCAATGGAACTGATCAAAGAGCTCTATTCCGGCAAAAATGAAAAGAGCGCGCATGATAAGGGCACCAATGATGCCCCATTTCAGAATTTTCGGCTGGTAGGCGCGTGCCACCTGAAAATAGGAGAAAATCAAAATGAAGACAAAGAGGTTGTCCACAGAAAGTGACTCTTCGATCAGGTAGCCGGTCAGGAATTCCAGCGCCTTTGTTGTGCCGAGGAAATGGAGTATGCCGGCATTGAAGGCGAGGGCGAGGCCAACCCAGACAAATGTCCAGGCGAGTGCTTCGCGAAATGAAACCGCGTGGCTCTTCCTGTTGAATACTCCAAGGTCAAGGATCATCATGGCGGTGATAAGAACCGCGAATCCTCCCCAGAGAAGTAACGATGGTGACATATGCAAGGCTCCTGCTCTGCCTGCCGCTTGAAAACGTAGATCGAGGTTCGAATACTCAGTACTGCAGTGTCGCCAGTCCGGTCATAAAATAGTACAGCATACTGTTGGTGTGCGAAAAGACGGGAACTGTGATGACCGCTGCGCATGAAGTGGTAGGGATAGGGTGTTGACTCTGCCGTGAAGTGGCTGTTTAAAACTAGAAGAAAGCGAAAATTTTGTCAAATTATTTCAGGACCATGACGCTCCCTCTTGTAAGGATTGTTTGTTTTGTCGGTCAAGTATTAAATCGCTTTTCAAAGAATAATCAGTTGCCGGGACCTGTTTCGAACGGTATAAAGTAGTAATCGCACCAAACTTAGATGTGAGGTTACCTGAATGGCGCAATCGATCTGGAAGCCGTTGCTGGCACTGTTAGCTTTTGTCGTACTGATCAATGTTATTTATCCCCTGGTGAGTCAGAAAGGGCAGTTTGAACAGGAAGAGGTCCCTTACAGTCAATTCAAAGATGAACTTGCCCGTGACAATGTTAAAGAAGTGACGATGAAGGGCTCACGCCTCGATGGGATCTTCAAGGCCAAGGTTCTTCCTGTCCACGATGCCTCGAAGGGAAATCCTCCCAAGGAAACAACGCACTTTTACTCGATTCTTCCGGAGATCAAGGACCCTTCGTTGCTGGAGGAATTGCAGGCGAAAAAAGTTTTGTTCAAGGCGGTTTCGACGGAGTCATCCCCCTTTACTACTGCTTTGATCTATTTGATTCCCTGGGTTCTCATAATTGCCGTATGGGTTTTCTTTGCCCGCAGTATGAAGGGGCAGGGTCCGAGCAGCATGATGGGAGGGTTTGCCAAATCAGGCGCCAAGTTGCATGACGCTCTGAAGGCAAATGTAACCTTCGACGATGTGGCCGGTATGGAGGAAGCTAAACAGGAGTTGCACGAGGTCGTTGAATATCTGAAGGAACCGAAAAAATTTTCGCGGGTCGGGGGGAAGGTTCCCAGAGGGATTCTCCTCGTCGGTCCCCCTGGCACCGGAAAAACCCTCCTGGCACGGGCTGTTGCCGGTGAGGCCGGGGTGTCTTTTTTTAGTATTTCCGCCTCCCAGTTTATTGAGATGTTTGTCGGCGTCGGTGCCGGCAGGGTGCGCGATCTCTTTGCCGTGGCGCGCAAAAATGCACCGAGTATAATTTTTATTGATGAATTGGATGCGGTAGGTCGAAGTCGCGGCGCAGGTTTCGGTGGTGGCCATGACGAGAGGGAACAGACACTCAACCAGCTTTTGTCCGAGATGGATGGTTTTGAGTCTCATGATGAGGTGATCGTTCTTTCTGCCACGAACCGACCTGATGTCCTTGATCCGGCACTTCTCAGGCCCGGACGCTTCGACCGTCGGGTGGTCATCGAGCGCCCGGACTGGCGTGATCGCGAAAAAATTCTCAAGGTTCATACCCGTAAGACCCCCCTTTCTTCTGATGTGGATCTTGCTGTCATTGCCAAGGGAACTCCCGGTATGACCGGTGCCGATCTGGAGAGCCTGGTCAATGAGGCTGCCATTCTTGCAGCCCGCGAAAATGCCGATACGGTGACCATGAACAATCTGGAACTTGCCAAGGATAAAATTTTGATGGGTGGCGAGCGGAAACTCTATCTTTCCGATCAGGAGCGGCGGATCACGGCATACCACGAGTCTGGGCATGTTCTGGTGGCGAAACTTCTACCCGGAACCGACCCTGTTCACAAGGTAACGATCATTCCCCGTGGTATGGCCCTCGGGGTGACACAGCAACTTCCCGTGGATGATCGACACCATTATCCGAAGTCCTACCTCGTCAACCGGCTTTCCGTTGTTCTTGGCGGCAGGGTTGCGGAACGGATTGTCTTTAACGATATTTCGACCGGCGCACAGAATGATCTGAAGGTTGTCACCGAACTGGCGGAGAAAATGGTCTGCCAGTGGGGGATGAGCGACCGGATCGGCCCGGTAACCTTCAGCCGTGGGGAGGAACATCCCTTTCTCGGTATGAAGCTGGCCCAGGAAAAAAGCTTTTCGGAAGAGATGGCCTGGTTGATCGACCAGGAAATTACCGTTATTATCAAGGACGCGGAGGAGCGGGCAATGGATACTATCTCCTCCAACCGTAACCAGCTGGAAGCGTTGGCAATGGCTCTCCTTGAAGAGGAGACGCTTGACAGCTCCAGGATAGAGAGCGTTCTTGCCACTGCCTGATTTTACCAGCCCCGTCTCCATCTGAACCTGAAGGGGGCGGGTGGCGGTGTTTATCGGCGGATGTCTGAAGTATTAAAATTATCTTCGAATCCCGGGTGATACCATGCAACGAGTGAGAAACAGCGGCATCCTTCTACATCCCACCTCTCTACCCGGCCCCGGCGGCATCGGTTCATTCGGAGCAGAGGCGCGAAAGTTCATCGATTTTCTCCAGGCCTCCGGTCAAAGCCTCTGGCAGGTCCTTCCGCTTGGCTACACCTCCTATGGCAATTCACCGTACATGTGCTACTCGGCCTTTGCCGGCAATCCTTTGCTTATCGATCTCGATCAGCTCGTCGCGGAAGGTGATCTCAATGCTGACGATCTTCGTAGGAAGGTGACTGCCGAACGGGTGGACTACCCGCTGGTTATGGACTACAAATTTGGCGCCCTGCGTAGTGCGGCTGCCAGATTTTTTGCCGGCGGGAGAAGTTCACGGATGGAGGAATTCTGGCATTTCTGCGATACCACCCCTTGGTTGCATGATTTTGCCCTGTTCATGGCACTGAAGGAACAGTATTCGGGCCACAGTTGGTGTGATTGGCCGGAGGATCTTGTCGGCAGAGATCGAGATGTGCTGGCAAAGGCCTCCACGCACCTGGGGTCCAGGATAGGTGAACACAAATATCAGCAGTGGCAGTTTTTCCGACAGTGGCATGAGCTGCGGAAGTATGCTTCACAAAAGGGTGTCGGAATTTTCGGTGATATCCCGATTTTTGTTGCCTATGACTCTGTTGATGTCTGGGCAAATCCCCAATTGTTCCATTTGGACAAAGTGGGGCGTCCAACCGTGGTTGCCGGTGTTCCCCCTGATTATTTCAGCAAGACCGGGCAACTTTGGGGAAATCCTCTCTATAACTGGGATGCAATGGCGCAAGACGGATATTCCTGGTGGATAGATCGGGTACGATCGTCACTTGACCTGTATGATCTCATCAGAATCGATCATTTTCGGGGTTTTGCTGCCTGTTGGGAGGTGCCGTATGGCGAAACTACGGCCATAAATGGCCAGTGGGTTCCGGGCCCTGGCGAGGAGCTGTTCGCGGCCCTTGCCGCTGCGTTGGGGGATCTGCCAATTGTTGCGGAGGATCTGGGGAGCATCACTCCGGACGTGGAATTGCTGCGTGACAGATTCTCTTTTCCCGGCATGAAGATTCTTCAGTTTGCCTTCGGCTCCGGTCCGAACAATCCTTATCTTCCCCATAATCATGTTCGCAGTTCCGTTGTGTATACCGGTACACACGATAATGACACAACATTGGGCTGGTTTACCTCACTTTCCGCTCAAGAAAAGAAGTTGGTTCTCCACTATCTTGATCGTCCGGCAGAGAGTATTGTCTGGGATCTGATCAGGACGGCACTTGCCTCTGTGGCGGATACTTGTATACTGCCTCTTCAAGATTTACTTGAACTTCCCGGTGACTCGCGAATGAATTTTCCCGGTACCGCCTATGGGAATTGGTCCTGGCGTGTAGGAAAGGGGATCTTAACCGCGAAGCTTGCCAAGCGACTGCGGGGATTGACGGAAACTTACGGAAGATCCCTGAATCGTTAAGGACAGTCCTTTGGTTGTCTTTTTAGCGTCATTTCGACGAACTCAATCTTTACCAATTATATTGGCATTGACAAACAGGGCGCTCTTTCGTATCCTTTTAAAAAGTTAAATAGAAGACCTTCTTATCAAGAGTGGTGGAGGGACAGGCCCCGTGAAACCACAGCAACCGACCCGATTGGGTGCCAGGTGCTAAATCCTGCCGGTTAGGAAAGATGAGAAAGGTGCTTTATGGTGTATGTATAGATAAAGCCCCTTCTCGCCAGCAGAAGGGGCTTTTGCCGTTCTGAAAACGAGAATAGAGGACTTTTTCGCAACTGTGCCGAAAGCGCTATGCTTGGCGGGGTTATTTTTTCGTTA
This sequence comes from uncultured delta proteobacterium, assembly GCA_963748325.1. Taxonomy (GTDB): domain Bacteria; phylum Desulfobacterota; class Desulfuromonadia; order Geobacterales; family Geobacteraceae; genus RPRC01. The sequence goes on from CAVVIJ010000004.1 coordinate 563,391, forward strand.
CGTATTCTTTGTAGAACAGATCACAATATATGTTTGTAAACATCATCAAAAAGGGAGGAAATACTATGTCCGAAAATAAATTCAATTTTGATACACTTGCCCTGCATGCCGGGCAGGTGCCCGACTCCGCGACCCTGTCGCGTGCCGTTCCCATTTACCAGACCTCGTCCTACGTCTTTCGCAGTTCGGAACATGCCGCAAAGCTCTTTGCCCTGGAAGAGCCCGGGAATATTTATACGCGAATCATGAACCCAACAACCGACGTGCTGGAAAAGCGGATGGCCGAACTAGACGGTGGCGTCGGTGCCCTTGCCGTTGCATCGGGGCAGGCTGCCATTACTTTTGCGGTGCTCAATATAACCCAAGCCGGACAGAATATTGTCTCCAGCGATGCGCTGTACGGCGGCACCTACAACCTGTATCACTACACCCTGCCGAAACTGGGAATAACGGTGAAGTTTGTTGATTTTTCGGATCCCGAGAACGTTCGGGCGGCCATTGATGAAAATACGCGCTTGGTCTATACCGAATCGGTGGGCAATCCGAAGAACAATGTGGACGATTTCGAGACTATTGCAGCCATTGCCCACCAGGTTGGAATACCTTTTGTCGTGGACAACACCGTGACCACGCCCTATCTCTTTAAACCTCTCGAACATGGCGCGGACATAGTCGTCTATTCGCTCACCAAGTTTATTGCCGGCCATGGTACCAGCATCGGTGGCTGCGTTGTCGATGGCGGAACTTTTCCTTGGAATAATGGCAAATTCCCCGAATTTACCGAACCGGACCCTTCTTATCACGGCATTCGTTTCTGGGAGGTGCTTGGCAATCTTTCCTACATCATCAAAATGAGGGTTGAACTCCTTCGCGACATTGGGGCACCGCTCTCACCATTTAATGCCTTTCAGATCCTGCAGGGGCTGGAAACACTCCATGTGCGCATGCCGCGCCATGTGGAAAATGCCTTGAAGATTGCCGAGTGGCTGGAAAAACGTCCGGATATTACCTGGGTTAATTATCCCGGTCTGCCCAGCCACAAGGACCATGATCGTGCGGTACGTTATCTGCCGAAAGGCAGCGGGGCAATCATCGGCTTCGGAATCAAGGGCGGGGTGGCCGCCGGCAAGAAATTTATCGATAATGTCAAGTTGCTCTCTCACCTGGCCAATATCGGTGATGCAAAATCCCTGGTGATCCATCCGGCTTCTACAACCCACCAGCAATTAACGGAGAAGGAGCAGATTGCTACCGGAGTTACGCCCGACTTTATCAGGCTCTCAGTGGGTATCGAGGATGTTGCTGATATTATAGCGGATATTGATCAAGCGTTGAAAGCTTCCCAGCAATAAAAAGTTATATTTTACTGTTGCTGTTCAAAAAGCGACCCGATTCGGGTCGCTTTTTTTGTGTGTAGCTTCGAAGATTGGAGGTTACCATGTTCACATAAAAAAATAGTTAAAGTTGTTTTGGTTAATGTCGAAGAGGTTATAGTCATTGTTTTCAAGTTTCCCTTCTTGCCATATCTGGTCATTCAAGAAAAAATTTTTGAGTGATTATTAGTGAATCGGACGAAATTATTTCGCTGCTTTCGCTTTGTAAAAGAATGGACGCGTATCTAATGCAGCTGTGCCAGGATGTGCATTAGGTAAATTTCGGTAAGGTACGTTGATCCTGGAGAGGGTTGTGGATAGAAATCATTTGTTATGAAACCGGGGAGGTAGTGATGATTTTTGCAAAGTTGAGAATTGGACCGAAGATGGGACTTGTGTTCGGATTTGTGCTGGTCATGATGTTGCTGATCATATACTTCGGTATAAGCGGCACTTCGACGGTCAAGAAATCGATGGAGGGGCTCGTGGATGGCGAATATCAGAAGACCGTCTATGCTTTTAAAGCCATGGATGCCCTTAACAGTCTGGTGATTTCAATTCAGCGGTTGGTTATGGTCGATGATCCGAATGAGATTCTGCGACTGAAAAAGGAGCTTGAGGCTTCTCGGGCGGTGTATCGCGATAATCTGAAAAAACTTGGGGAGTTGGAAAAGAGTCCCCATGGCATCAAGCTTCTCGAGGAATCAAAGTCTCAGTCAACTATAGCTGCGGCGGCAAATAATCATGTGGTTGAACTTGCCTTGGCCAACAAGAAGAAAGAGGCCTTTTCTCTCTTTGCAAACAAAGGGGCTCCGCTGACGAAAAAACTTCAGGACACATTTGCTGCACAAATTGCATTCCAGCAAGATAATGTCAAGGCTGCCTATGCACTTGCTGTCAAGGTGTATGAGCGGCAGCGTCTGTTGATTGCGATTGCTGGTGCACTGGCATTTATCCTTGGCCTGGCCGGAGCGATCTTCCTTATCAATAATTTCGTGACCCGCCTCAACCGCGTTTCCCGCGCCATGGGTCGTATTGCCGATGGCGACATTTCCAACCAGATTGTCATTTACGCAAAGGATGAGATTGGCGACCTTGGCCATGCCATCAATCGGATGCTGTCCTCGATGAATTCCATGGTGGCATCGATCAAGGCCACTGCGGAGCAGGTTGCTTCTGCCTCCACCCAACTGTATGCTACTTCCGAGCAAATCGCCACCGGGACTGAAGAGGTAGCAGCACAGGCCGGAACGGTTGCCACTGCCAGCGAAGAGATGACCTGCACCAGTTCGGAAATTGCCAATAACTGCCTGATGGCAGCGGAAAGCTCTCAGCGTGCCAGTGATTCCGCTTCTTCCGGCTTTGCAGTTGTTCAGGAAACTGTTGACGAGATGGGTCGTATCGCCGAGCGGGTAAAGGAATCCGCCACTACCGTGGAAAGTCTCGGTGCACGTTCCGACCAGATTGGAGAAATCGTCGGGACTATCGAAGACATCGCAGACCAGACAAACCTGCTTGCGCTTAACGCTGCCATCGAGGCTGCCCGGGCCGGCGAGCAGGGTCGAGGTTTTGCGGTCGTTGCCGATGAGGTACGGGCCCTTGCGGAGCGGACCACCAAGGCAACCAAGGAAATCGGCGCAATGATCAAAGCCATCCAGATGGAAACCAAAGGAGCGGTCTCTTCCATGGAAGAGGGTGTTCTGGCTGTTGAAAAAGGCACTTCCGATGCATCACGGTCAGGGCATGCACTCAAGGATATCCTCGAACAGGCCAATGCCGTGACCATGCAGATTAACCAGATCGCAACGGCTGCTGAGCAGCAAACTGCCACTACCAATGAAATCACCAATAATATTCAACAAATTACCGACGTGGTCCATGAAACAGCCAAGGGTTCACAGGAGTCGGCTTCCGCCGCGAATCAGCTTGCCAGGTTTGCTGACGAGTTGACCCATCTGGTAGGAAATTTCAAACTGGCAGTATAATAGCATTAGGGTGGACCGCTTGTTGCGGTTCGGTACTTTCGGCACGAAGTGATATGTGCTTCGCTATTGCTGCAAGTCGAATAAGAGGTGTGAAACGTTGGAAAAAGGGCGTCCCAAAAGGGCGCCCTTTTTTTTATCCCCGGCAGCGCTCTGAGGTTACACCAGCTATCATGTAGCGCCAGGATGTGTGTATTTAGCATTAAGAACCAGCAATGTCGCATCGAATCTTTAATTAAATATAAGTTCAAGTTGTGTCGTCACTTGTCGAATAACATAGTAACTATGATTTGTCGTAGATCCCGGAAGATGCTTTTGAATTACAGGTGGTTGTCGGGCTGATTCAACGACATCACCGGGTATCAACGACTGAACAATGACAGAGGAGACAACTATGATTTTCGCCAAGATGAGAATTGGACCAAAAATGGGGTTGGTGTTCGGTTTCATACTGTTGATGATGGTACTGACGATTTTTTTCGGCCTTCACAACACCTCGAAGGTCAAAGATTCCATGGCCGGAATCGTTAAGGGAGAATACCAGAAGACTGTGTATGCCTTCAGGGCCATGGATGCTCTTGACCAGTTGGAGGTTTCTGTTCAGCGGCTTATGCTGGTAACTGACATCAATCAGATTGCCCAACTTAAAAAAGATATTGAAGAGGCTCGAGCAATCTACCGTAATAATGTAAAAAAGTTATCGGAGGTGGAAAAATCGACAAAAGGTATTGCTCTGATCGAGGCATCAAAAGCACAGTCGAGCACGGCAGCCGCGGCCAACAATCGGGTGATTGAGCTTGCCCTGGCCAATAAGAGGGCTGAGGCATACTCTCTCCTGGTTAAAGAAGCGATTCCTCTTACGAAAAAACTCCAGGATACTTTCGATGCCCAGGTTTCCTTTCAAGAGGGGAATGTCAAGGTTGCCTATGACAACGCGGAGAGCGATTTCAATAAGAACAGGCTTGTGATGATTGTTGCCGGTGCTCTGGCATTCCTTCTTGGTTTGGCCGGGGCGATTTTTCTTACCAACAATTTTGTAACGCGCCTCAACAGGGTGTCCGCTGCCATGGGTAATGTTGCTGACGGTGATCTTTCAACGAAAATCAATATTTATGCCAAGGATGAGATTGGGGACCTTGGGCGTGCCATTAACCGGATGCTTGAATCTATGCACAATATGGTAACCTCCATCAAGTCAACCGCCGAGCAGGTTGCTTCTGCATCCAGCCAACTCTATGCCACCTCCGAACAGATTGCAACCGGGGCTGAGGAAGTAGCTTCGCAGGCCGGCACAGTGGCTACTGCCAGTGAGGAAATGTCCTGCACCAGTTCCGAGATAGCCAGTAACTGCCTGATGGCGGTGGAAAGCTCCCAGCGCGCCAGCGATTCCGCTTCTTCCGGCTTTGCGGTTGTCCAGGAAACGGTGGATGAAATGGGCCGGATCGCCGAGCGGGTGAAAGAGTCTGCCCAAACGGTAGAAAGCCTCGGTGCGCGCTCCGACCAGATCGGTGAAATAGTCGGCACCATCGAGGACATCGCCGACCAGACCAATCTCCTCGCATTGAATGCAGCCATTGAGGCGGCCCGTGCCGGTGAACAGGGACGCGGCTTCGCGGTTGTTGCCGACGAAGTTCGAGCTCTTGCCGAAAGGACCACCAAGGCCACCAAGGAAATCGGGAGCATGATCAAGGCTATTCAGATGGAGACTAAAGGTGCCGTTACTTCGATGCAAGAGGGAGTGCACGAAGTTGAAAAAGGGACTGTTGATGCTGCGCGGTCCGGCCAGGCACTCCAGGAAATCCTCGAGCAGGCCAATTCTGTTACCATGCAGATCAACCAGATAGCCACTGCCGCAGAAGAGCAGACAGCAACCACTAACGAGATAACCAACAACATCCAGCAGATTACCGAGGTTGTTCATGAAACTGCCAAGGGCTCTCAAGAGTCCGCTTCAGCTGCAAATCAGCTGTCACGGCTTGCCGAAGAGTTGCAGCAGTTGGTTGGAACCTTCAAACTGGCAGTGTAAGCCAGGTCTGCTGTCTCCGAAAAGAAAAGGGCGCCCAGTACGGACGCCCTTCTCTTTTTAAAAACAACAGGCAAAAATCAGGCCTTCTTGGGTAAAAGAAACTGTTCAAGCTCCCGCATAGCATCGTCAAAGTTTTCCAGAAGCAGAATTCGATCTTCCTTCCAATCACGGGTTTTGTAGTAAACCTTGTCGTAATAATTCTCAAGAAGCCCTTTCATGAAAGGATGCAGGTCCCACGATTCCAGATACCCCGATATTTCCGAGTATTTCTCGCCACCGAGTTTCTTTTTGATTCTCAGGAGTGCATCTGCCATTTCTTCCCGGTACTCTTCCTTCCCATACTCGTCGATCAGGCGCTGGATGCGTGTCTCCATGCTTGTCTCGCACCATAGTTTGACGCTTTCAGCCATGACTTCATAAAAGTCTCCCGGCAGGGACATCCTGCCGATTCTCCGGCTTTCTCCCTCAAGAATAATCGGTCTGCCCGGGGGGGCCTGCCGCAGTTCGTTCCAGAGGGTGCTCTCGAAATGTTTCTGGCTTGTGCACTGAGAAAGGCCGAGAGCACCAAAGGCTGATCCCCTGTGGCCGGCCAGTCCTTCCAAGTCGATTATTGTGTATTCTTTGTCAAGTAGCGTATGCAGGAAAGCTGTTTTTCCCGATCCGGTCAATCCATGCAGTACGATCAAGGGGCCGTTGGGATGAAATTGCTCAAAATAGGCGGTGACATGGGCGCGGTAGGACTTGTAGCCTCCCTGCAGCTGAACGGCATGAAAACCGCTCAGATCGAGAATTGAAGTAACGGTCTTGCTGCGGAGACCGCCACGCCAGCAGTAGACCAGTATCGGACGGGTGCCGGCCATTTCAGCAATACGTTGTACCATCGCGGGAAACCGGGCTGCGGTCAATTCAAGACCCCGCAGTCTTGCCTGGTGCGGTCCCTGCTGCTTGTAAAGAATGCCGATCTCGACCCGTTCGTCGTTATCGAGAAGCGGGACGTTTACCGCCCCGGGAATACGGTCTTCTTCATATTCAAGGGGGGTGCGGACATCCACCAGGAAATGCGAGTCGAGCAGGGCTTCCGTGAAAACTGCCGTGGCTGTCAAAATATTTCTCCTGAAGTCGGTAGTGTGACAAAAATAGCGTGATTGAGGGGCATACTTCGAAAGATGTCGTTCAGATGCGCAGAAATGAGTGACCGGTTGCTGCTTCAACAGGTGTTTTGAGGCCGGGAACCGCGTACCACGAACCATGTAGACATATCATATGCCGAGGCTCATCGCAAATCAATCCGGCACCGCAATCCAATCCATGGAGCTCATGTCGGATATTTGGATAGTAATCAGTCATCTTGAATTGTTTTGGCTGGCGTGATATACATTCAAGGTTGAATAGTGTGCGTTGCATAGCTTGGTGCTCGATCATGTAACGCTACGTTATACCCTTCGGACTCTTTGCCATGCGATGCATGATGGGGTGCCAAGTGTATTATCTTTGAGGGAGGGCTTTTTATGTGCACACCAATATCTGCTGTCCAGAATTTTTTTCTCAAGGCAGTCCAGATCGGACGGCCTGAAAATATCGTAAAGTTGTTTCCCAATTCGAAGGCGCTTCTCGTAAGCGGTAAGGTCATTGACCGTGCCATGCTGGCGAAAGGCAATGCCATTGCCATGGCGGCAAACGGTAGAAATACCTTCGTCATCCGCGGAGTTCTCAGGGCCGCCCAAAAGGCCAATGCCGCTGTAATCATCGAAATAGCCAAGTCAGAAGGTGGCGCAAAGGCATACTGTGCCGTCAACTACTGGAATATCGCACTTCATGTGGACGCCATCTGCAATGAGCTGGGTATAACTGTCCCGGTGGCTATTCATGCTGACCATTACGGCATCAAGAGCGAAAAAGACGTTGAGACGGCCCGGGTCGAGATTCCCAGCATGTTCGATGCCGGTATAACTTCCATTGCCATCGATGCCTCCCATCTGCCCGATGACCGGAATCTTCTGGCAAGCATCGCCTTGAAACAGTATGTTCCGGCCTGGGCCTCACTGGAGACTGAAGTGGGTGAAATCAAGGGAAAACATGGTCTTTCCACAAAGGAAGAGGCGCTCTTCCTTGTCCAGGGCCTGAATGCCCACGGCATTTTCCCTGACTGGATTGCCCTCAATAACGGGACGACCCATGGCATAGAAGCGAGTGATCAGGGTATCCAGGTTGACCTCACTGCCGAGATTCATAAGGCCTTGGAAAAGTATGCTGTTTCCGGTGCCCAGCATGGAACCTCCGGGAACAGCTCGGATCGACTCCGTGCCATTGCCGCCATGACCCATACGACCAAGGCAAACGTGGCCACCGCCCTGCAGATGGTTTCCTGGGGGCTTGAGGTAAACGATTACGGAAATGCCATCCTTGACGAGAACGGCGCCTTCATCAAGGTTTCCGGAGAGGGGATGTGCGACGAGTTGTGGGCGGAGATTGTTGTCTATGCCGATTCAAAGGGCTATAAACCTGGTGATTATAAAAATCTGAATCTGCCCTTTGAAAACCGTTTACTGTCCCAGCCTCGGGAGATCCGTGAGCGCATGGTCAAGAGGGTGGAAGATTTTGCCTACAGGATGATGACTGAAGTTTTCAATGCCCGGGACACTGCACCCTTGGCCGTAGAGGCTATACTGCAGGCCGGTTCCGCAGATCTTGGGCCGAAGGTGGCCCGGAAGGAAGACCCTGCCGAATGGACAGAGGAGAAGATCCTGGCACGCGCTGCAACCATTTGCTCGGATAAGGGGCCTGCCGGGAATTTCGATGATTAGTACCGTCCTGTTGTTCAATGTTCACCAAGTGTTCGGTACAACTGCAACGTAGTGCCGATAGTATATTTAGCTGGTCTGAAACCTTTACCGGAAAGAAATGCATGAAGAACTATTCCAACATTCTTCTTATCAAGCCTGGAGCTGTGGGCGATCTTCTGCAGCTGACACCAGTGATTCGGGCTCTTGCTTTGAAATATCCCGAAGCAAGAATTACCCTCATGCTCGGTTCTGCCGCGTCAGCAACCATGTTTCAACACAACCCGTACATTTACGAGACGATAGTTTTCGACCGGAAAGGAGCCCAGCGCTCTTTCGCTGGTTTTTTTCGACTCTGGAATCGGATCCGGGCCGCCCGCTACGACCTGGTGGTCAATTTTCAGCGAAGCAATCTGAAGGCCTGGCTACTGGCTTTTGCCGCTTTACCCTCCCGAATTCTTATCTACCACAAAGCGCGAGGGAGGACCGTCCATGCAGTGGTAAACCACCTGGAAACCCTTGCCCCCCTCGGTATCAATCCGAAACTGTGCGACCTCTCCCTTGAACTCTCCTACGGCCCGGAAGAACGGTCTTTTGCGGACGACATTTTTCAGCGGAATGGCATGTCCGGCAAGATTCTCGTCGCCTTGAATCCCGGTGCCAGCAATCGGATAAAATGCTGGAGTCCCGAGCGTTTCGCTGTTCTGGCCAACCTCCTTGTGTCTGAACTTGATGCGGGAATTGTCCTGGTGGGCGGTGGCAATGAGCGCGACCTGGCAGAGGGTATTTTGGCCGGGATGCAGAGTGAACCACTCGATCTGATTGGCAAGACTTCTCTACTGCAACTGGGAGCTGTTCTGGACCGCTGTGATTTGCTGGTGAGCGGCGATACCGGGCCTCTGCATCTTTCTACCGCGGTAAAGACTCCGGTGGTTGCGCTTTTCGGAGCTATCGATCCATTCCGGACCGGGCCGGTTGGTGAGGGTCACCTGGTTATTCGCCATGATGAACTCGCCTGTGTTCCGTGCGTTGCCAGGTCGTGTGGGAACAAGATTGATCTAGAGTGCATGGAAAGAATTACTCCAGTCGAGGTTTTCGAGGCTGTGGTTGAAATGCTGAAGATCAGGGGACGGCTGACGTGAGAGTGCTCGTGGTGAAGATGAGCGCACTGGGCGATATCATCCACGCCCTGCCGGTGCTTGATTACCTTCACCAGGTGATGCCGGGAATAGAGGTGGACTGGGTGGTGGAGGAGCCGTTTCGCGACATCCTCGCAGGGAACCCCCTCATTAGCCAGTTGCATGTGGTACGAACCAAGGTCTGGCGGAAAAAGCCATTTTCGGCTGCCACCCGCCGTGAGATACGCGAGGTCAGGAGTGCCTTGCAGGCCCGCGATTACGATCGGGTCTACGATATCCAGGGCAATCTCAAAAGCGGTCTCGTGGATTGGTTGAGCGGTGCAGATAATCGCATCGGCTTCACCCAGGAAACCCTTCAGGAATCGATTAACCTCCTTTTTACCACCCAGCAGATCCCGATTCGTCGCCATGACTACCATATTACCGATCAATACCTCAGGCTGGTAAGCGTTCCCTTTGGCAAGGATTTCAGTGCTTTCAAACTGTCTTCGGACATTTATACCACCCCGGAAGACGATGAGGTTGCCGGGACGCTACTTTCGACAGTTTCGGATGGTCTCGTATTCCTATTTCATTACGGGACCACCTGGCAGACCAAGTTCTGGTTTGCTGAGGGCTGGGTCCAGCTTGGCAAGACCCTGCTGGAAACCTATCCGGACTCCACTATTCTTTTGTCATGGGGCAACGAATCGGAGCGGGCCGTGGTCACCGAGCTTGCCGCGGCTATCGGCACGGGTGCAAGGGTTCTCGACCGCTATCCCTTGAAGGGGCTAACCGCACTTCTGAAAAAGGTTGACCTGGTGGTTGGCGGTGATACCGGTCCGACCCACATAGCCGCGGCGGTGGGTACTCCCACGGTTTCCCTCTATCGGGCAAGCGATGGAAAACGCAGTGGCCCTCGGGGGGGCTGCCATGTCATTGTCCAGTCACCCCTCGCCTGTACCTCCTGTTTCCGCACTGAGTGCGACAAGGATGACGCATGTCGACGGAGCATTACCGTTGATGCCATGGTGCAGGCTGTTAAGAAGGCCCTGGCCGGGTAGGGCGGGGCTACTGTCCAGGCTTTTTATCTGTCCGGGAGCCCCCCTCTGCGCAAAACTCCGCTTGTCGTACTATTCTTGCCGGAAATTTCTGACAGGTTCAGTTTCTTGTTGGGCCTGGCTTCAGTACTAGTTGATCTCTCCTTAGCCATTTTCCGCCAAGTGTCTTGTGGCAGTCCTGACGTGGGGAAACGGTTTCTGTGAAAGCGGTAAAATGCTTTCTCCCCTCAGCGTGAAGATTTGCACCTGTGTCGGATGCAGGGAGTTCCGGAAGTGTCTTTCCGCTATATCGTAAAACTTCCAAGGACGGTTGCCCGGGAGGCGAGCATGTCACAGGGATTCTATTTCAGTTATGGCGGTAAGGTTTCGATCCATTACCGGACCGTTGGCCACGGTCCTCTGCCGATCCTGTTTCTGCATGGATTCGCATCCTCTGCCGCAACCTGGCTGGATATGGAGGGATTATTCCCGGCAGAGGAGTATACCCTCTTTCTACTCGACCTGAAGGGTTTTGGCCTTTCCGACAAACCACGGGAGCGTACCTATTCCATTGAAGATCAAGTTAAAATTGTCTGTGCCTTCATCATGGAGAAAAGGTTCAACTCTCTGATTCTTGTTGGGCATTCATTGGGCGGAGCCATTGCTCTTCGTCTTTGCATCGATGAGAAGAGACGCTCGGAGTCTTTTTGTGTGAGCAAGCTTATTCTCATTGATGCTGCTGCTTACCCGCAACGCCTGCCAGGATTCTTTCGCAAGCTGAAATCTCCGCTGGGACCACTGTATTTGCGTCTGATCCCAGTAAGGACTTTGGTGAACGGAGTTCTGGAGAGAGTGTTCTTTGATACGTCATCAATAACCCCCGAAAGGTTCGAGCGCTACAAGAGCTATTTTCGCGGTAAGGGTGTTGCCCATGCTTTACGGGCAACAGTGAAAGCCGTCGATCCGGAAGCGTATAAGAACATCGAGTACAGTTATCGACATCTGAAGTTGCCTGCCCTCATTATCTGGGGAAAGGAAGATCGGAATGTTCGGCTGAGTGTCGGGCAGCGCCTGCATGCTGATCTTTGCGGCTCTCGTCTGAAGGTTCTCGAAAGATGCGGGCATAATCCCCATGAAGAACGCCCTGCGGAAACAGCCGACGAGATACTGGCTTTCCTCCGGGAACCCTGAGTGTTAATTCTGCACACAGACGATTACGATTGTTCTGCCATTCTTTTTAGCCCTACAGGGGCTAATTTGCCATATCATTCCGCCCCTGAGAAATCCAGTCGCTGAACCGGTCAAGAATTCTAATGAATCTCCCCCTGTTTAGAAAATATGCTTGTTATTCACATTCTCATATAGGATACTGAATGACACTTTTTGCTGGTTGCAATTCCCTGTGTAGAGGAACAGATTGATGAAAAACGCACCAATGCTTCTCGATAAACTCGTCAGTCTTACCGGGATTCAGGATATCGAACTCATGGAATTCAGCCTTCTGAAGACCCTTGCCGAGTTTATCCGTCCCCAGGAACTATCAATTTTGAAACTCGATCGCAGGGGGCTTCCATGCTATCAACTGCAGATGAGACAAGAAAAGTACGAAATCCTCTCGGACAACTTTTCCCTGTCGGAAGAAGTCTATACCGCCCTTGACATTGTCCAGGGAACCAAGCAGCCCTTTCGCAAAAAACTTGATACGGGGAATATGCTGGTTACCTGGCATGTCCAGCAGACCAAGATGCAGAATGTGTTTCTGGTGGCGGTCACTTCTCGCGAACTCAGCAAGCTCGACTCCCACATGATTCGCGGCCTGCTGCAGATTTACCGCAATTTCTACCAGGTTCTTATCGAAGCACAGCGTGATCAATTGACAGGCCTGGCGAACAGAAAGTCCTTTGACGATGTGATCCAGAAAATCTACAGTCAACCGGCACCGACTACCGATCCTGTTCCCGTGGACAGGAGAAGTGTCTTTGATGATGAGAGCGTCGGATATTGGCTTGGCATGATTGATGTGGACAATTTCAAGAGGATCAACGACACCTGGGGGCACCTCTACGGTGACGAGGTTCTTCTGTTACTTTCGCAACTCATGCAGCACCATTTCAGGGAGAGCGATTTTCTCTTTCGCTTTGGCGGAGAAGAATTCGTTGCCATAGTGCGTGCTGCAACTAAAGAGAATGCGCTGCGGGCCTTTGAAAGGTTCCGCGTCACGGTTGATGGACATGATTTTCCCCAGGTCGGTCAGGTTACGGTCAGTGTGGGTGTGGTGAAACTGGATCCGGAAATTTTCACGGCAACCCTGCTAGATCGGGCGGACCAATCCTTGTATAACGCAAAGAATAAAGGCCGAAACAGGGTTGAGTACTTTGATGATTTGCTTGAGGAGGGGTTGGTGTCAATTGCAGAGATAGCTACCGGGGGCGTGGAGCTGTTCTGATGGAGACCCATTCCAATGGTTAGCCCTCAGCGTTGATTTCGCAGAAAGCAATCTGCTGAGACCGGTTTTTACGTTGTTTCCTGCCACAGAGATCGTACCTTTCAACTTCGAAACAAACTCCGTAACTCTACTGCCAGTTTGTCTTACCTGATTGTACCGCACCGCTACGCATCCAGAACTTCGCGAACCGTTTTGAGAAATTTCGGCAGCGAGGAAGGTTTTGTCAGGATCGTGACGTTTTCTCCCTGGATACCGCTTTCAAGGATGGTTTCTTCGCCATGACCACTGACAAAAAGAAACTTCATGGTCGGGTCCTCTCTTCTGACACTATCATAGACCTCACGTGCATTCCTGCGAGGCATGATTACATCGAGGATGAGCAGTGAAATCGAGTTTTTGCTGCTATGGAAAGTAGTGATAGCTTCTTCTCCATTTGCTGCTTCCAGAACGGTGTAGCCGTTTTCCTCCAACACCGATCGGAAGAGATGTCTAAGCTCTTCTTCGTCCTCCGCAAGGAGCACTACCTCCGATCCAGGATAGGATACTTGTTCCTCAAGCTCATTGCTGCGCCGTAAGGTGCCCTGTTCCAATGGCAGGTACACGGTGAAAGTTGTGCCGATTCCCTGTTCGCTATCTACAGTAATGTAGCCGTTATGCTGCTTGATAATGCCGTACACGATGGCAAGACCCAGTCCTGTGCCTTTCCCTTTTTCTTTCGTCGTGAAAAACGGTTCGAAAATTCTTTCCCTGGTGTTTTCATCCAGCCCGATTCCAGAGTCGGAGATGGATAACGCTGCGTAGTTGCCAGGGTTGCCGAATCCGAAAGCTTCGATGAACTCGTTTTCCAGGTGGACCGGGTGGGTTTTGATCCTGATCGTTCCCCCATTTGGCATTGCATCACGGGCGTTGGTTACCAGGTTGATCAACACCTGTTCGATCTGGCCGGTGTCAGCCATCACGATAAGATCAAAGGGGTGAAGTTCTATACGAAGTTCGATGTCTTCCCGGATCAAACGTGAGAGAATTGAATCAAGCTTGCTGATAATTTCATTCAATTCAGCCGGTTGCGGGTGGTAGGCCTGCTTTCTGCTGAAGGCCAGGAGATTCTTTGTCAGGTCAGCGGCCCGTTCCGATGCGGACATGATGTTGTCCACATATTTCCTGGTGGGCTCGTCACTGGAAGTTTTTAGTTGGAGAAGGTGACCATAGCCTATGATGGCAGTGAGAATGTTGTTGAAATCGTGGGCGATACCGCCTGCCAATTGACCAATTGCGTCCATCTTTTGCAGGTGGTTCAGCTGGGTTTCCAGCTTGCGTTGGCTGGTTATGTCACGGGTAATGCCCACGACACCGATAACTTCTCCTTTTTCGTCGAAAACAGGAGCCGCATGAATGTCCCTGATCGATCCTTCGGAAAAGGTCAATTCTTCGCTTTCGAATTTGCCGGATTTGAAACTTCTTTGAACCGGGCAGACCAGGCATGGTTCGTTCTTGCTATGCCACATGGCGTAACAGGTTTTGTTGAGAATCTCTCCCGGTTCCTTGCCAAAAGCCTTGCTGGCATTTCGATTTGCCCAACGGATTAAAAGGTCCGGCGAGTAGAGAATGACCGCATCAGGAATTGCTTCCAACAGGGCCTGAAACTCCATGGAAAGTCTGCGGAACTTTTCCTCATTGTCCCTCAGATCCTCTTCCGCTTTTTTACGTTCGGTTATGTCGACAATCACTCCGACGAGTCCCTGCAGTTTGTTGGAGTGATTTCTGAAGGTGGCCTTGTAAAAAATTACATTACGGGGACCGGAATCTTTGTAGTGAACGACGGATTCATAGGTTTGTTGTCCTTGGCTCATCAGGAGAGCCGCATCCATACGGTGGTAAACACGGGCCAACTCGACCGGGTTAATGTCAAAGGCGGTTTTGCCGATGATTTCTGACCTTGCTCTGCCCAGATGATGGGAAAATGCCAGGTTGCAGCCGAGGTAGCGCCCTGTGACGTCTTTATAAAAAACCGGATTGGGGATTGCATCGATTATTGACTGGAGTAGGTGCAGTTGCTCCTGCAGTTTTTCTTCGGCAATTTTCCTGTCAGTAATATCGGAAAAAATAGTTGCGAACTTATCCCGTTCTGGGGAAAAGGCGACGATTTCAAAATGTTTCCCAAGTTCGGGCGAGAAACGTTCAAAACGGATCGAGCGTCCCTGACGTGCAACCGGCTCATAGATATTGACCCAGTTTTCTGCTCCATCTTTCAGAACTTCCTTAACGGTTTTTCCGAGAATATCCTTCGCGCAAAGTCCGGTAAGGTTTTCGAAAGCAGGATTTACTTCCAGAAAGCGGTAGTCGCAGGCTTTTTCCTCACTATCGTAGAGCATTTCGTGGAAAGAAAATCCATTGAGCATCCTGCTGAAAAGTATCCGGTATTTGTGTTCGCTGCTTTCAACAGCCTTGGTCGCCAGTTTTTCCTGCCGGATGATCAGTATGGCAAGGCTTGCAAAAAGTATCATGAGCACCAGAACAACGATGATTGCCTTGACTCGCATGGTGTCATAGGTGGCAAAAAAATCACTTTTCTTGATGCCAACATACAGGGCTCCGATTACTTTTCCGGACACGTCCCTGATTGGGTCATAGGCAGTAAAATAGGGGATACCAAGAATGTCTGCCTCGCCCCGGAAGGGTTTCCCTTGACGAAAAAGCGCAACAAATGCCGGTCCCACGAGCTTTGTTCCCACAGCCCGAGAGCCGTCCGCTTTGAGTACATTGGTAGAAATTCTCGTGTCGCCTAAAAATACGGTTGCCGTACCGCCAAAGAGAGACGTGACTTTATCCGGCAACTCATCGTTGCCGTTGATGAGATAGTTATCGACGAACATTTTGCCGTCGATAATCCGGAAATTTTTACCTTTGCTGTTCAGAAGGTCCCAGAAGGTCCTGAGGTGGCTTTCCTGGGCCGTTTTAAGGTGTTTTTCCGCTTCAATGCGCATTTGGGCGAGGAAAAAAATCGCGGTTACGGCTATGCCGACCGTAACGATCAAAATATTCAAAAGCATGAAAAGGGTTGTTTTCTTCATGAACTCACCGGATAGTATTCGCGAATAGAAATTGTCAGCAGGTATGTAGTGTGCCGGGAATCGCTACTTTTACGAGTGTGATTGTACTGAAAATTGGCTCATCTTGAAATGTATCGGTAGTTTTTAAAAAAACTTTACGCAAGGGGTGTGGCTTGCCGAGACTGTTTGTTTGCAGCCGTCTGCTTGGTAAAGGCAATGCTGGAACAAGGCCGTTCATACGTCAGGGACGCTATCTGAATCCTTGACTGAAATACATGAGGGTATGGCTACAGAACAAAGCGACAATATTTGTTAGAGTATCCACTGATAAAAATAAAAGTCAAAGGTGGGGTGTGGACTTTGCTGGGATGCCGGGGAACAGGGTTCCATACGGATTGGTTTGATGATGTCTTTTGCTGGAGGATGTCGGGGATGGGCAGACGGGCTGCGAGCCTGTCTGCCGTGAAATATGAGCAGTAAGCTTAGAAAGTGGTGTGGCGAATATCTTTTCCTTTTACCATGAAAATGACCATTTCCGCCACGTTGGTGGCGTGGTCGGCGATTCGTTCCAGACATTTGGAGATATAGTTGAGCTTGAGTGCCCGGGAAATGGTTCCGGGGTCCTCAATCATGAAGGTGAGAAGTTCGCGTTGGATCTGGACATTAAGGTCATCAACATACTGGTCGTTTTCACAGACCTGCATGGCAAGAATTTCATCACCGCGAACAAAGGCATCAAGGCATTCCCTGACCATTGTGCTTGAAGATTCCGCTAAACGGGGCAGGTCGATGTATGGTTTGAGCGGAGGCTCTTCGTTCAGCTCCCTGACCCGATTTGCAATGCTGACACACTGATCGCCGATCCTCTCCATGTCAGTCACTATTTTAAGGGCCAGGGTAATGAATCTCAAGTCCCTTGCGGCGGGTTGGCGACGTGCCAGAACTTCAAGGCATTTTTCATCGATGAAGACTTCCAGGTGATTGACCTCATGGTCAGACGCTATGGTGCTCTCGGCAAGGCCCGAATCCCTGTCAACCAGTGCCTTGATGCAATTGGAGATCATGACTTCAACCTTGCCGCCCATCTGCAGAATCAGGGTGCGTATTTCATTCAGTTCAGCATCGTACTGCTTGATGATATGTTCTCGTTCCATGTAATAACCTCGAAAAATAACTCTGTTTTTGTCTATGTTTCTCAATGTCCGATGCAAATTATCAAACGAACATTGTGAAGATTCAGGATATTTGAAATGTTCGAATCTTACACGATTGTCTAGCCTTTGGTCAATAGCGCGCGGCAACACCGCAGGCCAGCCCCACAGTAGTTTTTCAACAACCTGCTAAGCGTGCCTTTCTCATGGTGAACGAGAATGTTGAGCCTTTTCCCGGGGTGCTTTCGACGGAAACCAGACCTCCATGGGCCTGAACGATATGCTTTACAATGGAGAGTCCAAGACCCGTCCCCCCCAGTTCCCGGCTTCGGGCAGTGTCGACTCGATAGAATCGTTCGAATATTCTTGAAATATCCTTGGGTGGTATGCCGATTCCGGTGTCTTTCACGTCAATGCGAATCCGGTCGCCCAGGTCTGTGGCATCTACTGTTACTGTGCCCCCGGCAGGGGTAAATTTAATAGCGTTATCCAGCAGATTGATGAGCACCTGTTCCAGTTTATCCGGGTCCGCCTGGATATCCGGCAGGTTGGCAAGGGCATCCGTTTTGTTGAGTAGTACTTCTTTGCTGCGTGCGTTCTGTTCGATCAGGTGTGTAGCACGGTTTACCGCAGAGAGGATGCTAACCGGTACCGGTTCGAGTGGAATTGCACCTGATTCGATGCGTGACAGGGTCAGTAAGTCACTGATGAGGTGCGCCAATCGTTCGGCATGGCTATGAATAACCTCGGTAAACTGAACCAGTTTTTCCGGTTGCAGATTTTTCCCCTCGCTGAGAATTGTTTCCGCATAGCCTTTGATGACCGAGATCGGTGTGCGCAGTTCATGGGAAACGTTGGCTACGAAATCCTTCCTGATCTTTTCGAGTATTTTCAGATCAGTGATGTCGTGGAAAACCGCCACGGCACCAATGAGTGTTGATTCTTCCAGTAACGGTACCCAGTGCGTCAGCATGTTTTTTTCCTCGGGCACCAGCATTACTATTTCTTCCACCAGTTCCTCTCGGGAATCCAGTACTTTTTTCAAGGCATTGTTCAGAGATGGTTGGCGGGCAATTTCAATCACTGCTTTGCCGATGCAGCTTTGATCCAGAGAAAAAAGGGCACGAAATGCCGGGTTAGCCAGTGTGACAATTCCGGCATCATTCGTCACGATAACACCTTCACCCATACCGCGAAGTATTGTGTCAAGACGGTTTTTTTCGGTTGAAATGCGTTCCAGCTGGTTTTCGGTTTTTTTCGCCATATCGTTTAAAACTTCAGCCAGTTCACCGATTTCGTCATTGCTTGAAATTGAAATTCGTGATCCGAAATCGCCCTTGCCGATAAGGGTGGCGGCGGCGGTCATGCTGCGGAGAGGTCGTGAGGTTATGAAGGAGAGAATGTAGCTGAGCAGCAGTGAGCAGACTATCGCCAGAAACAGGGAAGCGCCGAGAATGGTGGTCAGACTGTTCATGGCAGCGTCAATGCGTGAGAGTGGTAACGCGAGTCGGATAACGCCGGGTTGTCCTGAAGATGTCTGGAATGGCAGAGCGGTGTAAAGCATGTTTGTGCCGAGAGTGGAAGAATAACGGGTTGAAACCCCTTGTCCGTGTTCGGTTGCCTGGATAAATTCCGGTCGGTTTGCATGGTTCTCCAGTACGCGGAGTTGGGCGTCGGTCAATTCGGAGTCTCCGGTGACTTTTCCATTTCGACGGATGATAGTGACACGTGCCTTGATCTCATTGCCGATTGACCGAGCCAGAGCAGGGGCATCACGATCCATATCGGCAATCTCTTTCGTGGACATAACCCTGGCGAGTCGGGTTTCATTGAAGAGGTTTTCGCGTATCTCTGTGTTGAGATTGTCCTTCAGCGTGTGGCTCAGGTAACCATAGAGGATTGCACCAATCAGGAGAACCAGGGTCAGGTATGATGCCATCAGTTTCCACTGGATCTTAATTTTCATGCTTCCTCCATTTTGTATCCGAAGCCTCGAACGGTCTTGATCATGTCACCGGCTGTGCCCAATTTGGTGCGGAGTCTTGTTATATGCGTATCCACAGTACGGGTGTCTCCGATATAATTGTATCCCCAGACGTTTTTCAGTAACAGGTCACGGTTTTGAACCCTGCCCAGTCGTTCGGCAAGGTTGAGCAGCAGTTTGTATTCCGTTGTCGTAAGAACGACCTCTTCACCTGCTGAAGTGACGATATGCCGGCCGGTGTCGATAGTAATACTACCTATTCTCAGGATCTTTTCTTCAAGTATGTCGGGCTCTGAACGACGAAGGATGGCACGTATTCTCAACATTAATTCACGATTCGAGAAGGGTTTTACGACATAATCGTCGGCACCGACTTCGAAGCCCACAACCCGATCGATTTCCTCACCTTTTGCAGTGAGCATTATAATGGGGATGGACGCAGTCTTTTCGCTGTTTTTCAGTATCCTGCAGATATCAGTCCCCATGATTCCCGGTAACATCAGGTCGAGTATGATGAGATCAGGGTGGCGGGTTTGTGCTGTTTCCAGTCCGTCTTTGCCGTCCAGGGCGGTCAAAACACGGTAACCTTCTCTCTCCAGATTGAATGCTACCAGGTCGAGCAGGTCGCGCTCGTCTTCAATAATCAGAATAGTTTTCATATCGAAATTCCTCGTTTTTGACGGATTCTACGTGTCCACTGTGACAACAGTGTTACAGGTTGATGAATTGTTTCATAAAAGTATCATAAAACTCCTTGATTTCAGGAAATCCACACAATCTGTTGACAGGGATGTGGAAAAGGATGTGGACTTTATTGGGAAAGTTGCCGGACTAGTGGTGATTAGTAGCGTATTGCACAAAAATTAAGCGTATCTGTTTTGGTCCTGGATTAAATCCAGAGTAGTGAGACTTGGTCAGTGTTCTGGGAATTTAAAGCTATATATATAAATTCTTGACTTGTCAATCGTGCTGTGCTAATTCATAAAATCCTTTTAAATCAATAGGTTAAAATTTTCTAGCGATGCTGCTAGGATCAGGAACTTTTTCCGGAGTTAGTCAATCCCGCCAACTCTCTTCGAGACGTATGGTTTTGCTTATATTCCCTGCGGATTCAGTTCACGTCGTCACACTGCCGCTAATCTTATATTTTGTCAGATTTTTTCATCACTTCATCATACATGGTATGTGGTCGCGGAGGTCTTCATGTCGAGGTTTCTTGAGTGTACTGTTGGGGGACTGCTGGATGAGATGGCGGTGCGGTTCCCCGATAACGATGCCTTGGTCTATGTGGAACGTGGTCTCCGCTACTCCTATCGGGAGTTCAACGAGGTCTGCCGAAAGGCGGCCAAGGGACTGATCTCGCTCGGGGTGAAGAAGGGTGACCATATTTCGATCTGGGCGAACAACGTTCCCGAGTGGGTGATTCTGCAGTTCGCAACGGCCAAGATCGGTGCAATTCTCGTTACCATCAATACCAGTTATCGCTCAGCCGAACTGGAATATATTCTCAAACAATCGGATTCGAATGCTCTGTTCATGGTGCAGAGCTTCAAAGGAACCGATTACGTTAAGACTCTCCTGGATGTCGTTCCTGAATTCGCAAACTCTGCTGCCGGTATCTGCCGTAGCAATAAGCTACCGTTCCTGGAACGGGTGGTATTTATCGGTGAGGAAACTCCGGCAGGGATGATTAACTTCAACGAACTCTATGACCTGGCCGAATCGGTGGATGATGCGGATCTCGTTTCGATCGAGGCAGGGTTGTCTCCCCACGATGTCATTAATATGCAGTATACCTCGGGAACAACCGGCTTTCCGAAGGGGGTAATGCTTACCCACTTCAACGTCGTGAATAATGGCTACAATATCGGCGAGTGCATGCGCTTTACTGAAAAAGACCGCTTGTGTATCCCCGTGCCTTTTTTCCATTGCTTTGGCTGTGTTCTCGGAGTGATGGCCTGTGTAACCCATGGTGCGACAATGGTACCGGTTGAGACCTTCAGTCCTCTCCTTGTTTTGCAGGCGATAGAAAAAGAGAGTTGTACCGCGGTGCATGGCGTGCCGACCATGTTCATTGCCGAACTGGAACATCCCGACTTCGAAAAATTTGACTTGACCAGCCTGCGTTCCGGAATTATGGCTGGGTCTCCCTGTCCCATCGAGGTAATGAAAAGAGTGATTCGCGATATGCATGCCTCGGAAATTACCATTGCCTACGGTCAGACCGAGTCCTCACCGGTTATCACCCAGACTCGGACTGAAGACCCGATCGAATTGCGGGTCGCAACGGTGGGCAGAGCACTTCCCGATGTCGAAGTCAAGATAGTCGATATCGAGACCGGTGTAACCCTGCCTCCCGGAAAGCAGGGTGAGCTGTGCGGACGTGGTTATCTGGTCATGAAGGGCTACTACAAGATGCCAGAGGAAACCGCCAAGGTTGTCGATGCTGATGGCTGGCTGCATACCGGTGATCTTGCCGTTATGGACGAGCATGGCTATTGCAAGATTACCGGCAGGATCAAAAACATGATCATCCGGGGTGGTGAAAATATTTACCCACGTGAAATCGAAGAGTTCCTCTATACCCATCCGAAAATTTCCGATACGCAGGTATACGGAGTGCCCGATCGTAAATATGGCGAGCAGGTAATGGCGGCCATTGTTCTGAAAGAGGGCGTCGAGATGACGGTGGAGGAGGTCAAGGAGTTCTGTGGAGGCAAGATTGCCCATTACAAGATTCCGTACTATGTGAAGTTTGTCGATTCCTACCCCATGACCGCTTCAGGGAAGATTCAGAAATTCAAGCTTCGTGAGATGGCGATTCGGGAACTACAGCTGGAGGATGCCGGGGGGGCTGCCTGACATGAATGGATTGATCACGCCTAGGGAAGAGCTTGAGAGACGTAGCAGCGCACTGCAGATACTGATGGCGGCCGAAGGGCTGGATGCCGTCATCATTATTCAGAACGCCGATCTGTTCTATTTTACCGGTACGATCCAGTCCGGCTGCTTGTACGTTCCGGTTTCCGGAAAGCCAATTTATATGGTGCGCAGGGATGCAACGCGCGCAAGAAATGAATCAACTCTGGCTGAGATAGTGCCGTTTTCCTCCATGCGAGAGGTTTCCGGGCTTGTATCCGGATATTCCCTGCCGCAGCCGAAACGGATAGGGATGGAGTTTGATGTTCTGCCGGTGAGTTTTTTTGAACGGTATCGCAAGGTGTTTCCTTCTGCCGAGTTTCAGGATGTCACTCCCCTGATTCGCAGGGTGAGGATGAAGAAATCGCCTTTTGAGCTGACCAGGATGCGCATTGCCGCCCGCCAGGCGGACAAGGTCTGCCGGCATGCCGCTGACATAATTCGAGAAGGGATGACCGATCTGGATCTTGCTGCGGAACTGGAGTATGTAGCGAGGAAGGAAGGTCATCTCGGATTTATACGGATGAGGGTTTTTAACGGGGAAATGATCTACGGGCACACTTTTTCCGGTGCTGACAGCGCACTTCCTGCTTATACGGACACGCCGCTCGGCGGTGCCGGGCTACATCCGAGTTTTGGCCAAGGTTGTGGGCGGAAACCGATTCGGCCCAGCGAGCCGATTGTTGTCGACTTTGCCGGGAGTTGTGACGGCTATCTTGTGGATCAGACCCGCGTCTTTGCCTTGGGGGAGCTGCCCGATAAGCTCCTTTCGGGTTATGACGATATGTTGGCAGTGCAGCAATTGATGCGAGAGCAGGCTGTGCCGGGGGCGGTTTGGGGTGATCTTTATGACGCCTGTCTAGCTCTTGCGGTCAAGCAAGGTCATGCCGAGAACTTCATGGGCTACCGGGGGGCACAGGTGTCTTTTATTGGTCACGGTCTCGGCATCGAGATCGATGAGTACCCTTTCCTGGCTAGGGGCTTCAGTGACATGTTCCTTGACGTCGGGATGGTATTTGCGTTTGAACCGAAATTAGTTTTCCCCGAAATAGGTGCTGTCGGTATTGAGAATACCTTTCACCTTTCTGAAAATGGTTTGGAGCAGCTGACGTTTTCACGGGAGGACATTGTTATTTTGTAAAGAGTTGATCAGTAGTGCTATGCGATTTGCAGTACTGTCATGGAAAATCCGGAGCTTTGACGCACCGCTGAAAAAGGAGAACTTCCTGCATGTCTACCTTGAAGGAAAGGCTTTACAAAAAAATCGTTCCACTTCGTGAACGTACGGCCAAACTTCTCAAAGAACATAGAGATGTTGTTATTGATACCGTAACGATTGGGCAGTGTATTGGTGGAGCACGTGATGTGAAGTGTCTTGTCACGGATATCTCTTCCCTCGACCCTCAAGAAGGTATCCGTTTTCGAGGGAAAACCATTCCTGAAACCTTTGCCCAGCTTCCCCATGTACCCGGATGCGAATATCCCTATGTAGAAGGTTTCTGGTATTACCTGCTGACTGGTGATATCCCAACGATGACTGAAACGCTTTCGGTTGTGGAAGATTTCAGTATGCGCTCCCAGGTCCCCCAATATGTTTTCGATATCCTTCGGGCCATGCCGCGGGACACTCATCCCATGACCATGTTTTCCACAGCAATCCTGACCATGCAGCGGGAATCCATTTTTGCCAAAAAATATTCCGAGCACATGAAGAAGTCTGACTATTGGGATCCCATGTATGAGGACTGCTGCAATCTCATGGCCAAGCTGCCGACGATTGCAGCCTACATCTATCGCATGAAATACAAATCCGATACGTTTATTCCGCCTGCACGTTATCTCGATATGGGGGGAAACTTCGCGCAGATGATGGGAATGCAGCGCCCCTATGACGATGCTGCTCGTATGACCTTTATCCTTCACTCGGACCATGAATCGGGAAATGTTTCTTCCCACGCGACCCATTTGGTTGCTTCGGCGCTGGCTGACCCATACTACAGTCTTTCCGCCGGTATCAACGGCCTGGCAGGTCCACTGCACGGGCTGGCAAATCAGGAAGTTCTCAGCTGGATCCAGGAGGCTTTTCACATGCTGGGCGGAAAGGTTCCCTCAGAAGCAGATCTGGAAAAATTCATCTGGGATACCTTGAACAGTGGCCAGGTTATTCCCGGATATGGGCATGCCGTGCTGCGGAAAACCGATCCCCGTTATACCGCCTTGAAAGATTTTTGTGAAAAACATCTTCCTGACTACGATCTGTTTAAAGTGGTGAATATGATTTATGATGTTGCTCCGGCTATTTTGAAGGCCCATGGTAAGGCAAAAAACCCTTGGCCGAATCTGGATGCCCAGTCCGGAGTCGTGCACTGGTACTATGGTATCACCGAGTACGATTTTTATACGGTCCTCTTTGGTGTGGGGAGGGCGATCGGTGTTCTTGCAACCATTATCTGGGATCGGGCACTGGGGTATCCCCTTGAGCGTCCCAAATCGGTAACAACCGATATGTTGGAAAAGTGGGCTAGTGAGGGTGCTTTGAAAATACAGTAAGAATCAAAGGCAGGCTGGACCGCCAAAGGCGGGCCAGCCTTTTTTGGGTCATTTTTCAGCGAATATCTGGGCACTGAACACATAAATGTCCGCCCCGCTTTCCCATGCATCCGGTTCCAACCCGGCTTTCAGGCAGGTATGCGTCAGAAAAGTGATTTTGTCCCAGCCATATTCCAATGCAACCTGGGGGAGGAGAACGCCGCGATACATGTTTTTCTCGATGTACAGACCATGAGTTCCCACTTGAATTTCATCGATTGACTCTATTTTAGACAGGCTCGACAATACCGATATTTCAATTGTTATGTCATCCAGTTCGTCCGGATGTAGTGGGTAAAAACGTGGGTCACGAGAGGCTGCGGCAATTGCAAATTCTTGTACGGTTTGCCATAGAGGTTTCTCGGACGTGAAACAGCCGATGCAGCCTCTAAGATTCTCCTGCATCTTGATGGTAACAAAACAACCTGATTTATAATCAAGACTGTTGTCTTTAACAGGTAATTCCTCTGCCTGACCGTGAGTTACGTATTGTACGATGGATTTCCGGGACAGGGCAAGAAGCTGCTGTTGTTCTTTCCTCGTTAATTTAATCTGCACCTGAGCCTCCCTGGTTTCTTGACGATGTAACTTTCTATACAGGATTTATTTGTTGAACACAATTCTAAATTAGCTTTTAGCTTTTGCTGCCGGTGCCGAGTGTCAATCCCTCTAACTATCAGGAATTCCCGAAGCTTTTTACTGTATACTCTTTCCCGGTAAAAAGTGCGGAAAAAAATCTTGACTTTTAATTCGAAGATAGTATAGTCGCGTTTTGTTTGGCAAGAAAAACCACGCGCAGTGCGCGATTTTGGTACTCAAAAAGGAAAAGAGGTGATTATGTCAATGAAAAAGCTTATTTCATTAGCTCTGTGCCTTATTATCGCTATGGCTTTCGCTGCTGGTTGCAAGAAGAAGGAAGAAGCAATGACTCCGGCTCCTGAGGCCGCTGCTCCGGCTCCTGAGGCAGCAATGGCTCCTATGTCTTCTGCTACTGCTCCTACCGAAGCTCCTGCTGAAGCTCCTGCAGCAAAGTAATTTCCTGACTGCAAATAGTTTCTGGAAAGGAAAGCCTACAGAGAAATCTGTAGGCTTTTCACGTTTGTGAGAGTGAAACTTCTTGACATAAGTAGTCTCGAATGATAGTTAGAACAGGTAGTTACAGAGTTATTTTGCCAGAATGGAGTTGAAATGGAAAGAACTTTTGCAATCATCAAACCTGATGCTGTTGAGAGAAACATTGTCGGAAGTATCCTGGCTAAAATTGAGTCCTCCGGCTTTATTGCCGTTGGTTTGAAGCGTATACGCCTGACCAAGGCGCAAGCAATGGGATTTTACTATGTTCACAAGGATCGTCCTTTTTATGATGAACTTTGCTCTTACATGGCACGCGGTCCCATCGTAGCTCTGGTACTGGAGAAAGAAAATGCCATCTCCGACTGGCGTGCTCTCATGGGTGCGACGAATCCTGCTGATGCAAAGGAAGGAACGATTCGTAAGGATTTTGGCCTCAGTCTTGGAGAAAACTCGGTTCATGGATCTGACTCGCCCGAGTCGGCCGCCTACGAGATACCCTATTTCTTCAACGCGTTAGAGTTGGTGTAACAGAATATTTATAAGGAAAAAAGCCCTTCCTGGTGAAGGGCTTTTTTGTTCATACTATGGAACGAGTTGATATTAAAAACTTTTCGCTGGAAAATCTCGAAGCCTTTCTCATGGGTCTCGGCAAGGAAAAATACCGTGCCAAGCAGATTTTTAAATGGCTCTATCAGAGAGGTGCCAAATCCTTTGATGATATGACCAATCTCTCAAAGGAGTTTCGGCGAGAACTCTCTCTAAAGGCCCGGATTGCCTCGCTTGAACCGGAAACAGTTGAGATTTCCAAGGATGGTACGAAGAAATTTCTTTTCGTGCTGGAAGACGGTTCAAGCATCGAATCCGTTCTCATTCCCGAAGAAGACCGTGCGACTCTCTGTGTTTCTACCCAGGTGGGATGTGCCATGGGTTGTCGATTTTGCCTGACCGGAACCTTCAAGTTGACGCGTAATCTGACCTGCTCCGAGATTGTCAACCAGGTTTGCGCCGTACAGGCCAGCGACCGGATAACAAATATAGTTTTGATGGGGATGGGTGAGCCTCTGGCAAATCTGGACAACGTCATTCCCGCCTTGCAGATTATGACCAGCCCTGACGGCTTCCAGATCTCAAGCCGTAGAGTTACCGTTTCCTCCTCCGGGCTTGTCCCTGAAATAGCCAGGCTGGGAGAGTCGGTCACCGTGAATCTCGCTGTTTCGCTTAATGCAACCACGGATGAACAGAGGGATCTCCTGATGCCGGTTAACAGGACCTACCCCATTGCGAAACTTATGGCCGCCTGCAGAAAGTTCCCCTTACCGAATCGCCGAATGATAACCATCGAGTATGTTCTGGTCAGGGGGATCAATGATTCAATTGAAGATGCCAGACGGCTGGTTAAGCTTTTGAAAGGCATACCGGTCAAAGTGAACCTGATACGTTTCAATGAATATGAAGGGTGCGAATTTCAATCGCCGGAGCAGGTTTCCATCGACCGTTTTCATGCGTACCTACTCGAGAAAAATCTTACGGTAATTACCCGGGCCAGTAGAGGGGCCGATATCTCGGCAGCCTGCGGACAGCTTCGTGCCAGGATGGAAAAGGAAGATCTGAATTGAACGACTTTTTCGGGCAAAAATCATTTCTAGAAGAGAAGAGGGGAGATATGGAACAAGTTTTGGGCGTAATCGGCGGCAGTGGCCTCTATGAGATGGAAGGTTTGACTGAGGTGAACGAGGTAATTGTCCAGACTCCATTCGGCGATCCTTCTGATGCCTTTATTACCGGTATGCTGGATGGTGTTCGTATGGTTTTTCTGCCCCGGCACGGACGGGGCCACCGCTTGCTCCCCTCCGAAGTCAACTACCGGGCGAATATCTACGGTATGAAGCAACTTGGTGTTACCCGACTTATTTCCGTTTCTGCCGTCGGCAGCATGCGTGAAGAGATTGAACCGGGCCATATCGTCATACCTGACCAGTTTATCGATCGCACGAACGCAACCCGTGCCAATACTTTTTTTGGTAAAGGGATAGTCGCGCATGTGCAGTTCGCCAACCCGGTCTGCAGCGAACTTTCCGCAGTGTTAGAAGTTGCAGCGCGGAAAGCCGGGGCCAGCGTACATCGTAACGGGACATACCTCTGCATGGAAGGGCCGGCGTTTTCTACCAGGGCAGAATCCCTGCTGTACAGGACATTTGGGGTCTCCGTGATAGGCATGACGAACGTTCCTGAGGCAAAATTGGCCCGGGAGGCGGAACTCTGCTACGGAGTCATAGCACTCGCAACTGACTATGACTGTTGGCACGAAACCCATGACGATGTTTCCGTTGACGCAATTCTGGCAATTATCAGGCAGAACGTAACCATGGCAAAAACAATCATCCGCAACGCATGCGCCAGCCTGGCTGCCGAAAGAAAATGCCCTTGCGTCAATGCTCTCCAATATGCGATTATCACCGACAGGTCGGTTATTCCTGAAAAGGTGAAGTCTGATCTTGCCCCGATCATAGGCAAATATCTCTAACCTTCCGTTACCTTAAATCTTCCAGGAGAATTATTATATGGGCATACTTGTTGTTGGTTCGGTGGCTTTCGACTCAGTGGAAACTCCCTTTGGAGTAGTTGAGAATGTGCTTGGAGGTTCCGCAACGTATTTTGCCACGTCCGCCAGCTATTTTGCCGATGTCAGCCTCGTTGCCGTGGTTGGCGAGGACTTTCCCGCTGAACATACGGCCTTCCTCGAGTCCCGCAACATCGACCTGCGCGGGTTGGTCCGGAGTTCGGGCAAGACGTTTTCCTGGCGGGGAAAGTACGGCTATGACCTGAATGAGGCGCAAACTCTCGAGACCAAGCTCAATGTTTTTGAGACGTTCAAGCCGACCATTCCTGCTGAATATGCCGATGCAGAGTATCTCTTCCTGGCAAATATTGACCCTGATCTGCAAATGGATGTGGTGCGCCAGGTGAAAAGTCCACGGGTCGTGGCAAGCGATACAATGAATTACTGGATATCCTCCAAAGCAGAATCCCTGAAAAAAGTTATCGGGAAGGTTGATATTCTCATTATTAATGATGCTGAGGCACGTCAGTTGTCTCAGGAGCCGAACCTGGTGAAGGCGGCCAGAAAAATCCTCTCTCTCGGCGTCAAAACCCTCATTGTGAAGAGGGGTGAATACGGGGTTTTGATGTTCACTGACGCTACTGTTTTTGCCGCTCCCGCCTATCCGTTGGAAAAGGTCTTTGATCCCACAGGCGCCGGAGATACCTTTGCGGGTGGTTTTATGGGTTACCTGGCCAATACCGGAAATCTCAGTGACGCCGGAATTCGCCAGGCCATAATCTTCGGGAGTGTCATGGCTTCCTTCAATGTCGAAGATTTCAGTCTAGACCGGATGCGGAGTCTTTCCTATCGGGAAATTGAGGAGCGGTATCGCAGTTTCAAAGCAATGACGTATTTTGAAGGCCTACCTGAAACCACCTAGCAGTCGAAAGACTATTGCGAGTCTGGTCTGCTTGGTGCAGATTGCCCGAAATCGGGATTAGCTGATGCTTGAGGTTCTCATGAAAATGGCTACCATGAAAAAAGTATTCGTACTCGTGTTGCTCTGCATAACTACCCTGTTTGCCGGATGTGGCACAATGGAGGCGTCGAGGAAGCAGGCGTCCTATCATTACCAGATGGGTCTTTCTTTTCTGGCCGAAGGCAATTACACCAGGGCGCTCATTGACCTGACCGAAGCTGAGAAAATTACACCTGATGATCCGGTTCTTCTGAATTATCTCGGCCAGGCCTACTTCTTTAAAAAAAGATTTGATCTTGCCGAACAAAAGTATCTGAAGGCTCTGGAGCTTCGCCCTAAATACTCTGAGGTCAGAAACAATCTTGGTGCAGCCTATCTGGAGATGCAGCAATGGGATAAGGCCATCACGCAGTTGACCCAGGTTTATAATGACATTTTCTATCAGAATCACGATACTGCTGCCATGAATCTCGCTCTGGCATATTTTGGTAAGGGAGATTATGAAAAGGCCCTGTCACTCTTGCGTCCTGTCATAGCAGATAACCCGAGAAGTCCTTATGCCCGATTCGATCTGGGCAGAGTGTACTTTGCCGATGACAAAGTCGGGTTGGCTATCGATGCGTTCAAAAAATCGATTGAACTGGACCCAGGCTATGCCAAAGCTCACTACCATTTGGCACTGGCGTATCTGAAATGCCAGAATCCCGCTGCAGCGAAAGCGGAGTTCAAGGAAGTGGTTCGTATCAACCCGGACGATGAAATTGGCCAGATTTCAAAGGAACATCTCCAGATGCTCAAGTGAGAGGCTCATGACAGATACTTTGGATATGTTCGATTCCCAGGAGCACATTTTATCAGCTGGTCAAAAACTCAGAGAAACCAGAATTCGCAGGGGTATCAGCCTGGATGAGGTGGCTCGGGTAACCCGTATCACCAAAGGTTACCTGCGTGCTCTTGAAGAGGATGATCATGAAAAACTCCCGAGTGAAGCCTATGCCCGGGGGTTTTTCCGTATCTACGCCACGTTTCTCGGGCTTCCTCCCGAGGAAGTTTTGAATTTTCCCACGGTGATCGCGTCCAAAGACTTGGCTGAAGGAGCCACTCACGCGATTTCGAAGAATGCAGTGTCTGGTCTGAACCGCTGGGGAGCTAAACGCTGGTTTTGGCTGATTGCCGCCCTCTGTCTGACAGCCTTCTTGTCAGGAACGTATTTCTTCGGTGATAAGGATCAGTCAGTCGCTACTGAAAGTGCGAGTTTGCCACTGGTTCATCCTGCGGAACATTCTTTCACTCCTCCCGCACCTGTTCCAACAGGCAGCGAAAAAGTGCCTGGAAACCCACCTGCAAAACTTGAGAATGAGATGGAAGCCTCAAGCATCAATCCTCCGATTACAGATCAAGGAATCGTCCTTAAGATGCGAGCCCTAGAAGATGGATATCTCGATCTTACCATTGATAATCAAGTTACCCAGCATTATGATCTGAAAGCAGGCGACCTCATCGCGTGGAAAGCCGATAAGGTTTTTTCACTGGATATGGAGAATGCCGGAGGGTTTGAAGCGGAATTGAATGGCAAACTTCTCAAGCCTTTCGGCGAAAAAGGAGTCCCTGCACATGTGATCTTAAGTGCCGGGTATGATGGAGAAAAAACAAATCCATAGAGCTGCTGACAGCTTGACAGTCACTCTTTGCATGATACACTACAACGCAAATGAAACCAAAGAGAATTGACAACACCCGACTCGCAAAAGCGAAAAGAATCCTGGTGGTAGAGGATGAGGATAATACACGTCATGCCCTAACCAAGCTATTGACTCGCGAAGGGTATTTTGTGGAGGGAGTTGCGAATGGCTATGAGGCATTGACGTATCTGCGAGGGCATTCGGTCAATCTGATTGTAACGGATATCAAGATGCCGAGGATGGACGGAATTACCTTCCTCCGGGAACTAAATAAGGATTTTCCCAAAAGCAATGTGATTATGATTACTGCCTATGGCGGAGTGGATTCTTATCTCGAAGCCATGAACCTGGGGGCATTCGAATATATACATAAGCCTATACAGATTGATGAATTGAAGATCATCATGGAAAAAATACTAGAAGCTGATGATTCTCAAGAAAACAAGGGGGGAACATGAAAGACTTTTCAACAATACTCTTCGCCACTGATTTTTCCGAAACCTCTGAGTATGCATTCGATTACGCATGCACGCTGGCGAAAACGTTTAAAAGTAAACTTATTGTTATGCATGTCATCAACGAACCGGTGGATCTTCGAGGTTTTTATGTTCCCCACATCTCTTTTGATTCGCTCGAGAAAGAGATTGAAGACGCTGCAGATAAGATGATGAAGAAATTCTGTCTGGGCAGACTTACTGACCTGTCTTCCAGTGATACGGTCATTGTTTCCGGGATTCCCTATGATGAAATAATCGCAACAGCTGATAAAGAAAAAGTTTCATTGATTGTTCTTGGTACCCACGGGAGAGCCGGGCTCGATCACCTCCTGTTCGGCAGCACTGCTGAGCGGGTTGTGCGGAGGGCACGCTGCCCTGTCATGACCATTCGTCCGCCGGCGAGTGAAGAGTAATCGCGGGAATGAGGTGAAATGGGGACAAGAGGCAGCCAAGCGCTGCCTTTTCCATTTCCTGACAGCAAAGAGGGAGTGTGTTTTTCATGTCCAGCCAAGAGATGCAAGATTATAATTCTGTGGCACAACAGAATGCCAAGAGAAATACGACACTGCTTCTGGTTGATGACGAAAAAGTGAATCTCGTTCTCACTGCGCAAATTTTCCGAAACAGAGGGTTCCGTGTGCTTACCGCGGCCAATGCCTCAGAAGCACTGGTATTGGCAAAAGACGAACAACCCGAAATAGTACTGCTTGATTATTTCATGCCGGGCAAAGACGGTTTTTCA
This sequence comes from uncultured delta proteobacterium, assembly GCA_963748325.1. Lineage (GTDB taxonomy): Bacteria > Desulfobacterota > Desulfuromonadia > Geobacterales > Geobacteraceae > RPRC01. The sequence goes on from CAVVIJ010000004.1 coordinate 595,365, forward strand.
ACTCTCAAGGAGATCAAGAGTAACTTTCCTGATATCTATGTAATTATTCTTACGGGAAAGGGCAGTGAAGAAATTGCCGTAGCGCTTATGAAAGCGGGAGCTTCCGATTATATTCTCAAGCCTTTTGTGAATCAGGACCTGGTGGAGCGTGTCGATAAAGTGCTCAAGGTTCGTGAGGTGGAGATCCGAAACAGGGAACTGGTCCAGGAGCGGGACAGACTCCTTCTCGAAATTGAGTCGTGGAACCGGACACTTGAGCTGCGGGTCGAAGAAAAAACCATGGAATTGCAGAAAGTTCAGGAGGAAATCGTTCAAACTGAGAAGATGTCGACACTCGGCTATATTTCGGCAGGAATGGCGCATGAAATCCGAAACCCACTCAATTCGATCGGTCTCTATGCACAATTAATTAAAGGTGGACTTGATGATCCCGAGCGGCTTGATTTTTTGCAAAAGATCGAAATGGAAGTTCGGCGGATAGATGGAATTCTGAGAAAGTTGATGGATGCGGTAAAAAGGCCTCGCTATCACCTGCAGCAGGTGTCCATACCAGCAATCATCGATTCCCTGCTTGATCTTTATCAGTCTCGTGCGAAGATGCACGGGATACGTATCAAACGGGACTTCAGGGCACAACCTCCCCATATTCTGGCAGACGCATCGGAGGTTGAGCAGATATTTTCGAACCTGTTTGCAAATGCCATCGAAGAAATGATCGGTGGAGGTGACTTGACCATTGTACTTGAGCAAAATGAGGATACGGTCCATATTGACGTAATTGATACTGGTAAGGGTATTCCACAAGAGGATCTGCAGAGAATTTTCGACCCGTTTTATACGACCAAAAACTCCGGAACCGGTCTGGGTCTTTCTGTTGTTCTGCGCATAATACGCACCTATAACGGAAAGATTGAGGTGAACAGCGAGCTGGGAAAAGGAACGACTTTTTCCGTCTCGCTCCCATTGCACTCTCCGGAATCATAGGGGTTTCTCCTTCCATTTCCGGCCATGTTGGTGTACTATTGCGCCATTTTAAAGGCTTTCCTGAGGTTCTGATGCAATCCCCTGGAATCAAGATTCTGATCATCGACGATGATGCACTTTTCCGGAATATTCTTTCGGACATTTTCCGCGAGTACAATTTCACGGTTGTCACCGCCGAGAACGGACTCGAAGGCATTAAAACTTTTTTGTCCGAAGCACCGGATGTGGCAATTGTCGATCTGGTCATGCCGAAACTTGGAGGCGTAAGTACCTGCCTTGAAATTTCCCGGCTTGCCGGGGATTCGCCCCCGGAAATTATCCTGCTGACGTCAATGTTTAAAGGGGCACCCCATGAACACGAAGCACCGGAGATGGGTGCACGCATACATATTCCCAAGTCGACAAATCCCCTGGATATCGTGATCATTGTCGAGCAGCTTCTGGAACGAAAAAAATATCAACGATAATCCGTTGAAGGTAACCTGTGCCCTTTCTTATTCGTAATCTTGCTTTTGACTATCGCACCGCCGAAACTGCCATATTTGAGCATCTGCTTAGTCGGCTTTCCCTGAATAAGGAAAAGGTGCTTTCCTGGAAAATCATCAGAAAAGGGCTTGATGCGCGGAAAAAAAAATCCATTCGCTATGTGTATACGATTGAGATTTCTGTCAGAGACGAAAGCGACTGCCTTGCCAGGTTTGCTGGTGACCCTGATATTACGCACGTCCCGGGGATTGTGGAAAAATCCTTTCCCTCAATTACCACGGACAAGGAGATTGTGATTGCCGGAATGGGGCCTGCCGGATTATTTGCTGCCCTGCGTCTTGCTGAATATGGTCTTAGGGCTACCATCCTTGAACGTGGTCGGCCTGTTGAACAGCGTGTCCAGGATGTCCAGACATTCTGGGATCGAGGAGTCCTCAATCCCGAAAGCAATGTCCAGTTTGGGGAAGGGGGGGCAGGTACCTTTTCCGATGGCAAGCTGACCACCCGGATACGCGATGAGAATCTCGGCTATATTCTCGAAAAACTTGTGCGCTTTGGTGCACCGCGCGAAATCCTGTACCTGGCGAAGCCCCATATCGGCACCGACAAACTTCGCAAGGTTGTTGCCGGAATCAGGGCCGAGCTTTTGGAGCGCGGATTCACCATTCGCTTCAGTGGCAAACTGACCGATATCACAGCCAGTAAGGGGTTGATCAGCGGTTTGGTGCTGAATGATGCCGAAGAGCTTCCTTGCCGCTATCTTGTGCTTGCAACCGGGCATAGTGCTCGTGATACCTATGAAATGCTGCGGCAGCGCAGTATACACATGGAAAGGAAACCCTTTGCAATCGGACTACGGGTTGAGCATCCTCAGGAATTGATCAACGATATCCAGTACGGGGACAAATCAGCGGCCGGCCTTCCGACTGCCGAGTATGTTTTGACCCACCATGATCCGGCAACCGACCGACCCGTCTACTCTTTTTGCATGTGTCCGGGAGGTGTCGTGATGGCTGCCGCGTCCGAAGAAGGAGGCGTTGTAACGAACGGTATGAGTTCCTTTCGGAGAAATTCTCCTTTTGCTAACAGTGCCCTGGTTGTTCCTGTCGGTGAAAGAGATTTTCCCGATTCTCATCCTTTTGCCGGTATCGAGTATCAACGGGCTTTGGAGCAAAGAGCCTTTACCGCCGGCAAGAGGTCATACTCTGCACCGGCTCAGAACCTGATGGATTTTGCCACCGGCAAAGGATTTCGCGACGTTCGATCGACCTATCGGCCCGGTATTGTCCCTGTTGACCTTGCGGAGATACTGCCGAAAGAAGTCGCATTGGCTCTGAAAGCGGGAGTTGCGCAGTTCGACCGGAAAATGAGAGGATTTCTTACGGTTGAAGCTTCCCTCACCGGAGTTGAAACTCGGACCTCAGCACCGGTTCGTATCGTACGGGACCACAATTTTCAATCGGTAAGTCTGGCCGGTCTTTTTCCCACGGGTGAGGGCGCAGGCTACGCCGGAGGTATCATGAGCGCTGCTGCGGATGGAATAAGGGTGGCCGATCGAATTGCCCAGGAGTTGCAGAAGGACTAAGGAGAGGCGTGTGAGCAAGATGTTTATTAGTGAGATACAGGATCGCAGTCAGGTCGATTCGGTTTTTCTCGTCAAGGAAAAGATATCGGCACTGGCCAGGAACGGCAAACCGTATCTCACACTCCACCTCATGGATAAAACGGGAGAAATAGAGGGGCGGGTGTGGGAGAATGTCGACTCCATCGGGCTGCTGTTTGAAAAGGACAATTTTGTTCGCCTGAAGGCAAAGGCCACCGTGTATCTCGGCAAAATGCAGCTGATTGTCTCGGAACTTTCCCGTATTGCAGACAGCAAGGTCGCTCTGGAGGATTTTCTGCCGGAGGGTGAGCGAAACGGTGCTGAAATGCTTGACGAGTTGTCATCACTGGTGGAATCCTGTTCCGATGAACACCTGCGGAGACTTCTGCAATCCTTTTTTGAGGACCCGACTTTCTTGGAGCTCTATCGAACGGCACCTGCCGCCAAAGGGATGCATCATGTCTATCTAGGTGGGTTGCTTGAGCATTCCTTGTCTGTTGCCCGCCTTGTAGACCAGATCATGCCGCTCTATCCGATGCTCAGGCGTGACCTGTTGATCGCGGGTGCGCTGCTGCACGATGTCGGGAAGGTTCGGGAGATGACCTACCTCCGTTCCTTTGATTATACCGATGAAGGAAAATTGCTCGGTCATATTTCCATAGGCGTGGAAATGATTCACGAAAAAATTGTTCGCCTTGACGGCTTTCCTGGTGAACTGGCCATGCTTCTGAAACACATGATCCTTTCCCATCATGGGCAGTATGAATTCGGTTCCCCGAAAAGGCCCAAAACAATCGAAGCAACCGTGCTCAACTATTTAGATGATCTGGATTCCAAGGTCAACGGCATACGCACCCACATGCGCAAGGAGAGGGTAAGCCAGACTCGCTGGACAGGCTATCACAGGCTGTATGATCGTTATTTTTACAAGAATTGCGGATCTGATAAAGAAAATGTTTCACTACCGGAGAACGTTCCTGCCAGGGATGGTATCCAGAAGCCCAAGATTCCGGAAAACACTGTCGTGAAGAAAAACGAATTCCGCAACAATCCCTTCGAGGATTTGAAGGAAATAAATCCAGAACTGTCGTGATATGATGTTTCGCATGTCGGAATACATCGATGCTGCTGGTTGCCAGCAAGAAAAAGGTGAAAAATGATTCTCGAAACCGTAGTCGTCGGCCCTCTGATGGTCAACTGTTACATCGTCGGTTGTGAAACGACCCGCAAAGGAGTAGTGATTGATCCGGGCGGTGATGCCGAAAAGATCCTATCTGCTGTTGCACGAAATAAGCTTTCAATAGTGCAGATTATCAACACCCATGGGCATTTCGATCATGTGGGCGCCAACCAGGCCCTCATGCAAGCGTTTGGCGTTGGGCTCGGTATTCACGAACTGGATGCACCGATGCTCGCTCACGCGGACATTACCGCACTCAAGTATGGATTGAAGGCGGAAAACTCTCCTCCTCCTACCGCTTATCTGAGAGACGGGGAGAGTATTGTTTTCGGGAACTGCAGCCTCAAGATTCTTCATACCCCGGGGCATACGCGCGGGGGCTGCTCGCTGTTTGGTGAAGGTGTTGTCATTACCGGCGATACGCTTTTCGCTGAATCAGTCGGCAGAACGGATTTCCCCGGTGGATCTGCATCTACCTTGCTTACCAGTATTCGCGAGAAACTGCTGACTCTTCCTGATGAAACCATCGTCTATCCCGGACATGGACCGTCTTCAACTATTGGCCACGAGAGGCTTCATAATCCCTACCTTAACGATTCGGCGATATTCTAGGTGATCCCATGATGACAGGAAAGGTCATAGTTTTAGGTGTAACGGGTGGCATTGCCGCGTATAAGGCGGTTGAACTGGTGAGGCTGTTTGTAAAAGCCGGTGCCGAAGTTCATGTGCTCATGACCGCCTCGGCGCAACAGTTCGTGACCCCTCTTACCTTTCAGACGCTTTCCGGGAACCCCGTTCATACCGGTCTTTTCAATCTCATCGAAGAACAGGAGATAGGGCATATTTCGCTTGCCGACCGTGCCGACCTCATGCTCATTGCACCGGCAACAGCAAATACGATCGGCAAGATTGCCGGTGGAATTGCCGATGACCTGCTGACCACAACCGTAATGGCGACCAAAGCCCCGGTTCTGATTGCTCCGGCCATGAATGTCAATATGTACAAGAATCCTCTCTACCGGTTGAATGAAGAGCGTTTGCGTGAACATGGCTACCTGTTTGTCGATGCGGTCAAGGGAATGCTCGCCTGCGGCTGGGAAGGGGAGGGTAAGCTTCAGGATCCTGCAATTATCTACCAGGAAGCGCTTTCTGCCTTGACGAAAAAGGATCTGCGTGGGGAAAAACTTCTGATTACTGCAGGTCCAACCCGGGAAGAGTTGGACCCAGTGCGTTACCTGAGTAATCATTCTTCCGGAAAGATGGGCTATGCCATCGCTCGTGCCGGGTACCGTCGTGGCGCTGATGTGGTGCTGGTTACCGGGCCTGTTTGCCTGGAGCCACCTCACGGGGTGACAGTTGTCAAGGTCGTTTCGGCAGCGCAGATGCGGGATGCTGCTCTTCGCGCGTTTGTCGAGGCGACTGTTGTCGTAAAGGCGGCAGCTGTTGCGGACTATCGGCCGGAAGCCAGGGCTGAGTCAAAGATGAAAAAGAAGGGAGCTTCGTTGGAACTGGCCTTGACGCAGAATCCAGATATTTTAAGTGAAATGGGCAAAATCAAGGGAGAAAAGATTCTTGTCGGGTTTGCAGCGGAGACTGCCGATCTGCTGGAAAACTCGGCAAAAAAGCTCAAAGAGAAAAACCTGGACCTGCTTATAGCCAACGATGTTACGAAGGAAGGCGCCGGATTTTCCGTTGACACGAATATTGTGAAGATTTTTGCCAGGGACGGCTCCAGCGAGGATTATCCTCTCATGGAAAAAGATCTGCTGGCGGATGTCATCCTGGATAGAATCATTGCGCTGCGAGATCAGAAGTGCAGGTGTGGCAGCGAGTAAGACTTTCGCTCTTGATCCGTTGGGTGAATCTGTTGAAGTAACGCAGGGGCGCAGATGGATTGACGAAGTTTCGGTTTTATAGCTTCCAACTGCGCAATGGCTTGCAGTTTTGTGATTTTGCCGCTTTTGTAGAGGATTCTGAGGTTTTTTCTGAGGATTTCAGCTGTGGCCAGGGCTCTTTCACCTGTAGGATCGGCTAGAAAGTAGCGGGACTTTTCCCTGTTGTTCAGATAATCAAAAACAGCTTCCTCGGTGAGTTCTGTATATTCCTGACGATCCGTTTCCTCCAAGGTGTAGCTGGAAGAGTCTGATACGGTTTTAAGCATTGCCTGCCATTTTTCCAGACGGCTCAGTAGCAGAATCGAATTGAAAATCCGTTTGTTCGTGCCAAACGAAAATATCGTATCGGAAAGCACTTTCCTGAGCAGTTCGTCGTTGGCTTGGTAGTGCTCCTGGCAGACTTTTTTTCCGATTTCCCAGATATCTTTTTCGATGAAGTTCTCGAAGCGAATTTCCCAGTAGGCGTGTTTCATGGTCAGCGATGAAAAGCTTCGCATGATTTTGTAGGGTACGAAGTAATTGTGGGCCACCGTGTCCGCGGCCAGGTGGGTGAGATAGCCGTAGGCACAAGCCTCCTGTTTTCTGCTGCGGGCCGAATGGAGCACTTTAAGCCCGACAGGCCAACGATGGCAGTGCTGGAGGTAGCTGGTGAATTTCTTGCCGATAGTGATGTCCGCGGCAATGCACCCGTAAAGATAATCGAGGGGATATTCGCTGAGAAGTGTTGCAAGGGCCGGTCTCAGCGTTTGAAGGTTGTTCAGGACGGTCGAACCGATTTGTAAATGAAAACCCGCACCCCAGGCAAAGGCAAAGTCCGGGGTTATGAGTAGCAGCAGCAGGGCGGTTGTAATTATTATCATAATAGTAAAAGAATAGAGTCTGTCACTGTCAATGTAAAGGGATAAAACATTTTGGATACTGAGCTTCATTATCTGGTTTCGGCATTGAAGGGCTATCTGGTTGAGCTGCGGGAAACAGGAGTCGACGGGCTGCCTCATGGCTATGGTACGGAGACTGTTACCCCTCCTGTGTTTGTTGCGGAGGATCAGGCGGAATTTGTACCCACTGCCGTTGCCGGAGCCTACTACGACAGTGAAACCGTGGATAGTATTCGTCTTGATTTAGGAGACTGCCATCGCTGTTCTCTTGGTGACGCAAGGACTGCGCTGGTATTCGGTGTTGGCAACGAAAAATCCGATATCGTCTTTGTCGGTGAAGCGCCTGGACGGGATGAAGATCTCAAGGGAGAGCCTTTCGTTGGTGAAGCCGGACAATTATTGACAAAAATAATTCAGGCAATGGGGTTTGCACGGGAAGACGTGTATATCTGCAACGTACTCAAGTGCCGTCCGCCAAATAACCGGAACCCCCAACCGGAGGAGATAGAAGCTTGTCAGCCTTTTCTCCTCCGCCAGTTACGGGCAATTTCTCCGAAAATCATCATTGCGTTGGGCACGTTTTCAGCGCAGACCCTGCTTCAGACCCGTGCGCCGATATCGCAACTTCGTGGCCGTATTCATGATTATCACGGAATTCCTCTCATGCCCACGTTTCATCCCGCATTTCTGCTCAGAAACCCTGCCAAAAAACGCGAGGTATGGGATGACATGAAGGAAGTAGTGAAAATGCTTGGGCGCGAGCCGGCGGTTCCGGAGAAATCAGATGAGAAATAACGAACCGGTAGCAAACCTGCCGGACTAACTCACTCCCAGAATAATATCCGAAGCCTTGCAGATGGCACAGACGCGATCTTTTTCCCGCAAACCGAGATTTTCTGCGCTGCAGTTCGTTATTATTGCACTGATGGTGTTTCCACCGGAAAGCTCCATCACAACTTCAGTATTCACTGCCCCTTCCATTAGTTTTACGATTTTCCCGGTCAGAATATTGCTGGTACTCAGCCTCGTACCCTCCAGATCTTTAGCGATAAGTATGGAGCTGGCCTTGATTATGGCATAGGTTTCGACTCCTACCTTCAATCCCAGATTTTCGATGCTTTCGTTGGTGATCACCGAAACAAGCTTGTCACCGCCTTTCAGTGCCAAAGTGACTTCGGCATTGATCGCACCTTTGGTCAAACCGCTGACGGTCCCTGCAAAAATATTCCGTGCACTTACTTTCATGGATATCCTCTTGATAAATTTGTACAGTTCGCTGGCTGAACCTATCTTCTTGCTGATATTCGAGAGAAATTTTTCGTGTTCTTCCAAGACAATCCGGTATTTGCGAATAACTTCCCTTCCTTCATCGGTAAGGCGGGTACCTCCGCCGGACTTCCCTCCGGCCATGCGCACGAAAAGTGGCCTTTCGGAGAGGTTGTTTATTGCATCCATCGTGTCCCAGGCTGTCTTGTAGCTGATTCCTACGGCTTTAGCCGCTTTGGTAATGGAACCATGTTCTTCGATCATTTCCAGAAGCCTGATTCTGTCCTCACCGAGGAATTCCTGGTCTGATTTGCACAGGGAAACTTTGCCGGCAAGCTCCATTTTTTGTTTTGTAGTGCTCATTCTGAGAGTAGCTCCTTTTGTGTTCGAACGGTAGTCACGAGGCGGAAAGGCCATAGGCCCTCTTCAGGGTTTGTATCTGCTCCTGGATTTCTCGGATGCTTCCAAGCGTGAGGAACCTTGCGGCAATTTCCACAGCATCTCGATGGCGGATGGTACGGAGAAAACTTTTAATTACCGGAATGGATGGAGCAGAGAGACTGAATTCAGTGATGCCAAGCCCCAGCAGGATCATTGCGCTTAATGGATCGCTTGCCATTTCCCCGCAAAGTGATACCGGTTTTTTCGCTTTTTTCCCGACTTTTGCAATATGCGCTATGGATTGAAGTACTGCCGGGTGGAACGGGTCATAATACTGCTGAACCTTTGAATTATTTCTATCAGCTGCCAGGGTATATTGAATCAGGTCGTTCGTGCCGATGCTGAAAAAGTCTACCTCTTGAATAAGGAACTCCGCCGTCTGGACTGCAGCCGGAACCTCAACCATGATACCTGTCTTGATGTCGCTTGCTACCTGGTGTCCTGCTTCTTCAAGGTCCTTTCGAACTTCTACTAGAATGTTTTTGAGTAAGCGTACTTCATCGATCGAGGTAACCAGGGGAAACATGATCCGCGTCGTACCGTATGCTGAAGCCAACAGAATACCAGACAATTGTTCTTTCAGAATATCTCTTTGTTCGAGGGAAAGCCGTATGGAGCGCCAGCCCATAAAAGGGTTTTCCTCCGAAGGGTGGGGGAAATAGGGCAGTTTCTTGTCGCCACCGATATCAAGCGTGCGTATGGTTACCGGTCGCGGAGCGAATTCTTCCAGCACTTTTCGATAGAGTCGTACCAGGTCATTTCTGTCCGGGAAGTTGCTGCGTACCATATAGGGGAATTCGGTCCGGTACAAGCCGATACCTTCAGCTCCGTTTGCCAGGGCAACTTTTACATCATTGAAAAGGGCAATGTTCGCTAGGAGACGAACCTTGGTTCCATCCAAGGTAATGGCAGGCTCGTCACGCAGTTCATCCAGTTCGCGCCTCTTCAGGTTGAAATCAAGACTCAGTCGCTCATATTCGCTCTTGATCTTCTGGTCGGGATTTATGTAGAGGCAACCGGTGTTGCCATCGATGATCACCTCGTCCCGGTTGGAGATGTTCCTGATATCATCCCACTTGGCAATAATTGCCGGAATGCCGAGTGATTTTGCCATGATGGATGCATGGGAATTGACATCCCCGCTGCCGGAAATGAGGCCGAGAATCTTTTCGTGGTCCAATGAAGCCAGGTCCGAGGGGAGTATTTCACGGGCCACCAGGACTCTTTTGTCACGGAATTTAGCTGGCATACGGTTGTTGCCGGTGAGACTGTCCCTGATTCGCCGGCCAATGTCTTTCATGTCTGCCGATCGTTCGCGCAGATAGGGGTCTTCCATTCGCGAAAAGGCTTCCACATAGGATTCGACAACGTCGTCCACGGCATGAATTGCCCCGAATTCGTTTTCGATCCGTTCAATGACTTTAGAGATGAAACCTCGGTCCTCGAGGATCATCAGGTGAGTATGGAAAATGGCCGCGTCCTCTTTGGAGAGTGACTCGGCAACTCTTTTTTCCAGAAAGAGGGTTTGGATTTTTGCCTTTTCGACAGCCAGGAGAAACCGCTTTTTTTCTTCCGCACAGGAACCGACATTTTCTGGGGAAAAATGGTTGCTGGCTGTGCTGTGGTTGATGATCGAAACCTTTCCCCAGGAAAACCCCGGGGAAGCAGCGACACAGCGAACCATACTATGCTGTTTCTTCTTTTTCCTGTCCTGTGGTTTCCCTTGAGAGGGCGATGGGGGTGCGGATTTAAATTTGTTCAATTCCTGTTCGAAAAAAGCACGTTCCTCTTCTTTTTTTCTGATCGAGTCGAGAAGTCTCGCGTTGATAATAATACTGCTTATCTGGTTAGCGATGGTTGTAAGAGCACTGATTTCCTTCGCCTTAAAAGAACGCGATTCTTTTGTCTGGATGACTATAACGCCCGTGGGGTTCTTGTGCTCGAAAAGAGGTATGCCGAGAAAAGAAAGAAAGCGCTCCTCTTTTGTTTCGCGAAAATACTTGTAGCGCGGATGAGAAGGGGCGTTCTCGGTTGAAACAACACTACGTTGCTCTACAACAAGACCTGTCAGACCCTCCGAGGTATTCATCTGGACTTTTCCGACTGAACTCCTGGATAGTCCCTTGGTTGCATAGAGGGTGAGTGTTTCATCATCCTTTTCAAGTAGATAAAGTGAGCAGACATCAGACCCCGTTCTTTTGGCAACCAGGTTAACGATGTTTTGTAGTGTTTCACGAAGATCGTGGGAGTGGAGGATCAGTTCACTGATATCTTCCAGCGTTCTCAGTCCGAGATGTTCTAGATTTTCTTCGATCATGGGGCTTTATCCGTGTTTGTAAATTTTAAGATTATACGGTAGTTGCTGGGCAAAAGAAAGTTTTTTTCCATTATTCCAGCCTGGTACGGATGTGTTGTCTGGCAATGGAGTCAGCTTTCTGATATAGTCGTACATGCTTTTAATTCATAGGAGGGCAGTTATGTCTGCTTCGTTTGAAGATATGGTGCAAAAAGGAGATGCACTTCTTGACTCCGGTGAGTTCAAGAAGGCAATTGAGTGCTTCAGGCATTGTGTAAAATCCCGTCCTGAGGATTCTTCGCTTTTTTTTAAATTAGGGTACGCCCTTGCGGAGTCCGGGAAGCTTGATGAAGCCCTGAATGCCTATACGGAAGGGCTGCGCCTTGATCCTGCGGATACCGAAGCGCTGACCGCTGTTGGTGACATATATTTTGAAACGGGTGATTACAATAAAGCCTTGGAGGCGTATCGGCGTGTCGTTGAATTGACCCCAGATGATCCTGACGGTTATGTCAGTATCGGGCTTGTTCATACCAGTATGGATCAACCACAGGAGGCTATCCGCTTTTATTCAACCGCTCTGGAGATGGATACAAAAAATATTTTTGCCCTGAACGCTCTGGGAGATGCCTATTATGCCCTCGGTGACAGAGCAAAGGCTGTGGAGGCATATAAGGCAGGAATTGCGGTCGATCCGGAAGATGCCGCGGCACGTTTCAATCTTGGGGAACTGTACTATGACATGGAAGATTTGGTCGAAGCCGAAAAGGAGTGCCTTGAGGCAATCCGACTCGATCCTTCCTTTGCACTGCCCTATCTTACCTTGGGCGGCATCTGCCTGGACCTGGAAAGAATCCCGGATGCTATTCGCTATTTTGAGCTATATCTGAAAAAAGAGCATTCTCCCCGTGCAGAAGAGATGCGTCGCGAAGTTCAGGCTGTCCTGGAAGGTTTGAGAGAAGAGGTTTAGAATTGTCACTCAGGTTGCCTGTGAAGATGTTATTCGCTGCTGCTGGATTGGTCGGATTTTTTTTCTTCCCAGATGCGCTCCCTGCAGGTTCGGTCAATGCTCAGCTGGTGATCGCAGCATTCAGCCAGGGAGATCTTTCCGGTTGGTCGAAAAAAATATTTAAAGGGGAGACGAATTATTCGATCGTTCAAATCGCTGGCAGAAAAGTTTTACGTGCTGTCAGCAATAATGCCGCATCCGGCCTGGTGAAAAAAATCGATGTCGATCCATCACGGTATTCGATACTCCGCTGGTCGTGGAAAATCGAGCACACTCTGAAACAGGAAGATGCAACCCAAAAAAGCGGCGATGATTTTGCCGCTCGCGTGTATGTGGTGTTTCCGCGCGTTCTTTTCTGGAAGACCCGTGCGATAAATTATGTCTGGACGGCACATTTGCCCAAAGGTACGGTGATTCCCAATGCTTATACTTCCAATGCGATGGTGGTCGCCGTTGAATCAGGTGATGGAAAGGCTGGCACCTGGGTCAATGAAGAAAGAAATATTTATGACGATTATAAGAGGTTTTTCGGAGAAGAGCCTCCACACCTCGGTGCGGTGGCTCTCATGAGTGACACGGATAATACCGGTGCGGAGGCTGTGGCCTATTTTGGCGATATCTTTCTGTCGCCGGATTAAACCATTCGGTGCAACTCTGCCATCCTAGCTGCAGGCTTTGGCTGAGAGGCTCTAAGGAGCCCCTGAGTGGAAAGAGCTGCCTCAGACGATTATCCCAGTAGCCGCGCTAAGCGTGAGCGTTGTTTCTCAAGCTTTACCTGGCCTTCTTCGATTGCCTTCAAAATATCTTTCTTGGTTTCGAGGGCAAGGTCTGCTCCCCTGTCGAGAAGATCAGCTGCGTTTTCACCAACCGCTTCCACCATTTTAGAAACATTGTGGGAAAAATCATCGACGATATCGTCAGTTTTCCTCCGTGCTTTCCGGGCATAACGCGAGATGCTTTTCCTCGTTGTCTTTCCGGATTGGGGTGCAAATAGCAGGGCAAGTCCGGCTCCTATTACACCTCCGGCAATTAACATCAGACCCCCGACTTTTACCGTGGTATTTCTGTCAGACATATGTACCTCCTGTGATTGTAACGTTCTGTAACTAAGTCTACCATAAATAGCCTTTTGGTAAACAGGAAGAAAAAACCGCTGTGTTCCATTTAAATACTATCCGTTCTGTCAGGAAAACCGCGTAGTGGATGTTTACGTAACATTCTTGAGTCAGCTACTGTCAAAGTATGTCGGGGTAAGAAGGGAATTGACAGAGTATTGGATAACCGGTAAAAAGATTTGATTGTCTGTGTGCCGATTTCGGCCGCTGCCGTGAACAGCGTCGGGTGATCATTCACTGAAAAAGAGCGTCAGGTTTGTTTTCCTGCGCATGCTGCCCGGAAAGCGGCCGACATGGCCTGCCTCAGGGCACAGTTGGAGCTATTCATGCGAGAAGCGAGTGCGATGATTTACGGAACAGGAATTGACATTGTTGAAATATCACGCTTCGAGCGATTTCTAGAGGAAGGCAATGAGGCACTCTTTGTGCGTGTTTTTACACCAGGGGAACGAGCCTACTGCTCTGCCAAGAAAAAGAGCGCACAGCACTATGCTTTACGTTTTGCCGCAAAAGAAGCTTACTTCAAGGCACTCGGTTTAGGTCTGCGGGATGGTATGTCGTGGCAGGATGTCGAAGTGATCAATGATGAACTTGGCAAGCCGGATGTGTCGTTGCGCGGCAGGGCCGCAGAGATCTTCTCTGACCAGGAGTTGCACAAGGTTCACACGACACTCTCCCATGATGGTGCATATGCCGTTGCCATGGTGGTACTGGAGCGATAGACCATGAAAGTTGTATCTGCGGGGACGATGCAGAAGGCGGAACGACTGGCAATGGATAACTACCGGATTCCCGGGCAGGTTCTTATGGAAACTGCCGGCCGCGTCTGTGCTGATATTGTGGATGATCAATATGGTCCCGGCAGGGGCAAATCCGCAGTTATCGTTGCCGGAAAAGGCAACAATGGTGGCGATGGTTATGTGATTGCCCGCTGTTTGCTGCAAAAGGGCTGGACTGTCACGGTATTTGTACTAGCCGGGAAAGAATCCATTGTCGGTGATGCTGAAAAGAATCTTTCATTGCTGGAGCCATCCATTGTGCACTTTTGCCCGGAAGCTGACGGATTGATTGCTTTTAGTTCGGTCTTTTCTGACGCATCCGTTATTGTCGATGCACTTTTTGGAATCGGACTCAGTAAAAATATCTCCGGTATTCATGCCGAAGCGGTACATATGATCAATTCTGCGGGGAGGCCTGTCGTGGCGGTTGATATCCCCTCGGGAATAGATGCATCCTCCGGCCGGATCCTCGGTGTTGCCGTCAAGGCTGACGTGACGATAACCTTTGCTTTTGCAAAACTGGGGCATGTCGTTTACCCCGGCAGGGCCTACACCGGAATGCTTGAAACGGTTGATATTGGCTTGCCGCTGAAGGTTGCCGAATCGGTTGAATATTTTGAGTACCTTGATGGCGGTTGTATCCGCCCGCTTTTGAAGTCGCGCGGCCGTTGTGGTCATAAGGGCCGCTACGGCCACTGCCTGATTATTGCCGGGTCTACGGGGAAAACAGGCGCGGCGTCACTGTCTGCAAATACGGCGGTCAGGGCCGGATCTGGACTCGTTACACTTGCGGTGCCATCAAGCCTGAATGCAATTCTGGAAGTGAAAACCACGGAGTCGATGACTCTTCCTCTCCCGGATGGCGGGAAAGGACATCTAGGCGAAGAAAACGTCATGGCACTTCTTCGGGCAACAACCGGGAAGGATGCCGTGGCCCTGGGCCCAGGTATCTCTACGAGTGCAGATACCGTGGCTTTCGTACAGAAGTTTGTCAGGGATTGCCCCGTCCCCCTGGTTCTGGATGCGGACGGCCTGAATGCTGTCGCAACTGATGTTGCGGTTCTCCTTGAGAAAAAATCGCCCACTGTCATTCTTACCCCGCATCCCGGGGAAATGTCCCGGTTGACCGGCGTATCCATAGATCATATTGAGAATAACCGGATTGCTGTAGCCAGGGACTTTGCCATGCGTTATGCTGTGTACCTTGTCCTCAAAGGGGCAGGGACGCTGGTTGCCGCACCTGATGGCACCGTTGCCATAAACAGCAGCGGTAACCCGGGTATGGCATCAGGTGGCATGGGAGACGTTCTGACCGGAATTATCGTATCGCTCATCGGGCAGGGCTATCCGGCAGGAGAAGCGTGTAAACTCGGTGTTTTCCTCCATGGATACTCAGCTGATCTCGTTGCCCGGCAAAAGGGCGAGATTGGAATTACCGCAACAGACGTTATGGAGATGCTTCCCTACGCTTACAAAAACATACGTGATGAAGAACGTCACAGAGGAGAATACAATGCTTACCGCCAGTGATATCATGACTAAGGATGTGGTTACTGTAACAACCGCGACTTCAATCAGGGATTTGGCCGAAATTATGACACGACATCATATTGGCAGCGTGCCGGTCATTGATGATGCTGGTGTACTGATCGGCATTGTCACGGAGTCGGATCTCATCGAGCAGGACAAAAGTTTTCATATTCCTACGGTGATATCCCTATTCGATTGGGTTATTTATCTTGAAAGCGAAAAGAAATTCGAAAAAGAGCTGCAGCGAATGACGGGTAAGACTGTCGGAGCTATCTATACCAAAGAGGTCACGACCGTCAAACCGTCGACCAAGGTCAGTGAAATAGCCGATCTGATGTTTGATAAAAGAATTCATTCGCTTCCTGTTGTTGACAAGGGGAAACTGGTCGGCATTGTGGCTCGAATCGACCTGATTCGGAGCATGGTGGATTAACGAGATGTTTTCACTTGTCAGCAGCAGTGTTGAAGAAACGGTTGCTCTAGGTCGAGAGCTTGGCAAGAGGATCATGCCTGGTGATTTCATTGCCTTGATTGGCGAACTTGGATCAGGTAAAACCCATTTTGTCCAAGGAGTTGCCGAAGGTGATGAAATGCCCCTTGAAATTTGTGTGACAAGTCCTTCTTACACGCTCTTGAATGAATATTCCGGACGGGTTCCTCTTTACCATTTTGACCTGTATCGACTGCATGGTGATGGTGATATTCAGGAGCTTGGTTTTGAGGAGTATTTTTACGGGGACGGAGTCTGCCTTGTGGAATGGGCGGAAAGGCTGGATCAGGAGCTCCCTGAGGAGAACTTGAAGATTGTCTTTTCTCAACTGGATGACTCATCCAGAAGGATCGACTTTCTTTGTAATGGGTCCCGTTATGAAAAATTGCTGGGAGATCTGTTCCCTGAAAGGGTAAAAAGTGTTTGACCTGGTCAGGTCTTCTTGTTATGAAACTTTTGTGATCAGTTGTATGTGAAAGCTTGTTGATTTTATTACGTTTGATGGGAGAAGGGAAATGGCTCTAGTTGTTCAGAAGTTCGGTGGAACTTCGGTTGGAAGTGTCGAACGAATTCGCAATGTAGCCAAACGTGTCGCAGCTACCTACGATGCCGGCAATGACGTTATCGTGGTGGTTTCCGCCATGTCGGGAGAGACTAATAAACTGGTTGCGCTTGCCAATGAAATTGCCGAGTTTCCTGACACCCGCGAGTATGACGTCCTCGTGTCGTCCGGTGAACAGGTTACTGTTGCTCTTTTGGCCATGTGCCTGAAAACGATGGGCTACAAAGCAAAATCATATCTCGGTCATCAGGTTTCGATAATTACCGATAGTTCTTTCAGCAAGGCACGTATCAAAATGATCAGTGACCAGAAGCTGAGGAAGGACCTGGATGATCGTACCATCATTATTGCCGCCGGGTTCCAGGGGGTTGATAGCGAGGGTAATATAACCACCCTTGGACGAGGTGGGTCCGATACCTCGGGTGTTGCTTTGGCTGCAGCTTTGAAGGCAGATGTCTGTGAAATATTTACTGATGTTGATGGCGTGTACACCACGGATCCCAATATTTGCGATACTGCGAGAAAAATCGATCGGATTTCCTATGACGAGATGCTCGAGCTGGCAAGCTTGGGCGCAAAAGTTTTGCAGATCCGTTCCGTGCAGTTTGCAAAAAAATTCGATGTTGTTATCCACGTTCGTTCAAGTTTCAATGACAATCCGGGAACCCTGGTGACCAAGGAGGATAAAGAAATGGAGTCGATACTCGTCTCTGGAATTACCTACGCTAAGGATGAAACAAAGATAGCTGTCATGCGGGTGCCGGATGAGCCCGGGATTGCTGCCAAAATTCTATCGCCGCTTTCCGCTGCAAATATTTCGGTGGACATGATTCTGCAGAATGTCAGTGAAGACGGGTTTACCGATTTTACCTTCACCGTTACCAAAGCTGATTTCAAGAAGGCCCTGAAGATAACCAAAGAGGCAGCGACTGAAATTCACGCAAGAGACGTGCTTACCGATGAAAATATATCAAAGGTTTCGGTTGTCGGTCTTGGCATGCGCAGCCATGCCGGCGTGGCGACACGGATGTTTGAGACCCTGGCAAAAGAGGGAATCAATATCCAGATGATTTCCACCTCAGAAATTAAAGTTTCTGTAGTAATAGCTGCCAAGTATACCGAGCTTGCCGTAAGGGTTCTGCATGATGAATTCGAACTTTCCGGCAAGGAAGTCACGGTTGAGAGGTAATGGTTATATACCTGAACGATAAAGGTGAAATATGAGTCGGATAAAGCTCTATGATACTACTCTCCGCGACGGCACGCAGTCCGAGGATGTGTCGCTGCTTGTCGAGGACAAGATCAGAATTGCCCATAAGCTTGACGAAATGGGTATTCATTATATTGAGGGCGGCTGGCCGGGAAGTAATCCTAAGGATGTGACCTTTTTCAAGGATATGAAGAAGGAAAAACTTTCTCACGCTAAAATAGCGGCTTTTGGTTCCACCCGGAGGGCGAAATCAACTCCGGAAAAGGACCAGAATATCCGTACTCTTGTTCAGGCCGAAACCGATGTCGTAACTATATTCGGTAAGACCTGGGATTTTCAGGTTCACGAGGCCCTCCGCATCTCTCTGGAAGAAAACCTTGAATTGATTTACGATTCTCTTGAATACCTGAAAGGGTACGTCTCCGAAGTGTTTTATGATGCCGAGCATTTTTTTGACGGTTTCAAATCCAATCCGGAGTATGCTCTGAAAACCCTGAAGGCGGCTGAGGAGGCCAAGGTAGACTGTATTGTCCTCTGTGATACAAATGGCGGTTCATTGCCTTTCGAGATTACCGAGATTGTGGATCATGTGCGCAAGAGCATAAAAACCCCTCTCGGTATTCATGCCCACAACGATGCGGAATGCGCAGTGGCTAATTCGCTCAGTGCAGTTCAGCACGGTATAGTTCAGGTTCAGGGCACTATTAACGGCTTTGGTGAACGATGTGGAAATGCGAACCTCTGTTCTATTGTGCCTGCCCTGATGCTGAAAATGAAGCATAGCTGCATTAGTGAAGAGCAGTTGAAGAGAATTTCCGAGCTTTCGCGATTTGTCTATGAGTTGGCGAATATTTCACCTAACAAACATCAGTCCTATGTCGGTAAATCCGCATTTGCCCATAAGGGGGGGGTTCATGTTAGCGCTATCCAGCGGCATCCCGAGACCTATGAGCACATCCGGCCTGAACGTGTTGGCAATTCCACGAGAGTACTCATTTCCGATCTCTCGGGACGTTCGAATGTACTTGCCAAGGCTAAAGAGTTCAAGATCAATCTGGATAGTAAAGATCCGATGACCATGGAGATCCTCGATAACATTAAGGATCTGGAGAACCGTGGGTACCAGTTCGAAGGGGCTGAGGCTTCGTTTGAGCTGCTCATGAAGAGAGCTTTGGGAACCCACCGGAAATTCTTTTCTTTAATAGGTTTCCGGGTTATCGATGAAAAGCGTCACGAAGACCATCAGCCAATATCCGAGGCTACCGTCATGGTCAAAGTCGGCGGTAAAATCGAGCATACTGCCGCTGAGGGAAGTGGTCCGGTAAATGCTTTGGATAACGCCCTGAGAAAAGCCTTGGAGAAATTCTATCCGAAATTGAAGGAAGTAAAACTTCACGATTATAAGGTCAGGGTCCTGCCTGCCGGACAGGGCACGGCTTCGGCAATCCGGGTATTGATTGAATCGGGAGATCGGGAAAGTAGATGGGGTACGGTCGGCGTTTCTGAGAATATCATTGAAGCATCATATCAGGCCCTTATCGATAGTATTGAATACAAACTCGACAAATGTGGGGAGGGGGAGTCTCCAAAGAAATGAAAGGGCATCCCGGGAGGTTTGTTCTTTGGTTGCTGATGCTGGCGGTAAGTTTGCTTCTTTTTCTACAAGGCCACCATACCTCCCTCTCGGAAGGTACGGTGGCCTTATTGCCTGCTGGAGGCGCTGGACCTGGTGATGTGATGGTGCATTTTGAAGGTAGCTGTGTAAAATCGGGTATTTATCAACTAGATAGTAATCTTTCTCTGGGCACCGTCATAAATATGACGGTGCCCTTTTTTCAGGAAAATTCCTTGGGCAAGCTGGCGCTCAAAAAAAAGGTCTATACCGGTGATTTGGTTGATCTGGAATGTGCCGGTCTGCAACATATTGAAATAACAAGAGATGGTATGCCTGTTATGGAGAAGATGATCCTTGGGATACCTCTTGACCTCAATAAAATGTCGGTTGGGGAGTGGGAAATGCTCCCTCGGATCGGCCCAACCTTGGCAAAGAGGATTGTTTGCGATCGTCAAGAAAATGGCGGTTTCCGGTCGGTTCGCGATCTTGAGCGAGTTTCCGGGATAGGTGCTGCTACAGTAATGCAGTTGAAAAAGTATTTTGTACAAAACTAATATAGTGAAAACATGGAGTAAAACGGTATTTTGTTAAGTAAATGAGATAAAGATTGTCCTGAATATTTATGTTGGCATGCATGATGAATATAGTTTAGCACCTGTTATTCTTTTACAAATTAGTTAAGGAGGGTTCATCATGCAATGTCCTAAATGCAAAGGCCTTATGTACTCCGAGAAGTATTACGATTATGTGCGTTCTTACTACGCATGGAAATGTACCGGGTGCGGTGAATTGCTGGATCCCACGATACTCTCCAACAGGGCAAGAAGAAATAATTTCATAATAGGTTAGTTTTTTCATAATGAGCCTTTTCGGAGAGAATTGCGAATAGGTTCAAACTATATAAAATACTGGAAGCGGATGCCTTCGAGGATAATCGTAAAGATTTCCCGAATAGTTATGATTTTTGAATCATAACAAGGTATCCGCTTTTGATTTTGTACCTTTCTCTCTACAGCAGCAATCCCTGTTCGTTCCCTTCTTTGAATAGAAATCCTTATGACATATATTTAGCAATTCGCCTTGAACTCTTTGCTGAAATCAGTCATGCATTCTTTGTAAAGTCCTGCTATAGTATCGTTCACAAAATATTCCTATATTTACGTCCAGCCTTTTCACGGAGAACGCAATGCAGATTCCTTCCTACCCCTCTTCGAGACAGATTGAATTGCACGACAAACCACATCTGGATGCCCTTTTTTTGCAATTACAACCGCGCGTATCTGAACTGACCTTTGCGAATCTCTATCTCTTTCGTCATGCACACCATTATCGGCTTACAATGGTCAAGAAATCCCTTGTAATTCTAGGAACCGGTTATTCCGGAGAGGATTATTTTCTTCCGCCTTTGGGTGGTGATATCTTTAATGCCTTGAACTTTCTCTTTGCCAGGGGGCACGTTTTGTATGGTGCTGATGAAGGATTTGTCGCCACATTTTTGCAAGGAGGTGAAGGGTTTTGCTGCAGAGAGGATCGTGACGCATTTGATTATTTGTACAGGAGAGAAGACCTGGCAACTCTTTCCGGGAACCTCTATCACAAGAAAAAGAATCGCGTCAATTATTTCACGAAACGACATTCTTTCAGAGTTGAAACCTACTCTGATACATATCTCGATGGAACCATGGCACTTCTTGAGGAGTGGCGACGGGTTCGATCAAACGATGACAACCTTTCATTGGAAGCAGAGGTGGAAGCTGCGGCGGATGGTTTGGAAAAAGCCGAGCAATTGGGTCTTGAAGGGGTCGTTGTTCTTGTCGAGGGGCAGGTGAGGGCGTATGCTCTGGGAGAAAAGCTGAATTCAAACACATCGGTCTGTCATTTCGAGAAGGGAGACCCATTTCTTGAGGGAATCTATCAGGTGGTCGATCAGGAGTTTAGCCGTCAATGTTTTGTCGATTGCACGTTCCTGAACAGGGAGCAGGACCTTGGGGAGCCATCGTTGCGAAAATCAAAACTCTCCTATCACCCTGTCGAGCTTGTGAAAAAATATCGATGCTGGAAAACAATGCTGCAGGAATAGTCCGCATTTATTTGGCTGATGCTATTCGCCAATAATTTTTACCAGAACCCGTTTTTTTCTCTTGCCATCAAAATCACCATAAAATATCTGTTCCCAGGGGCCCAAGTCGAGATCGTAGTCGGTAATTGCGACTACCACCTCCCGACCCATTATCGTCCTTTTCAGGTGGGCATCTGCGTTGTCCTCGCAACCGTTGTGGCTATATTGCGAGTAAGGTCTTTCCGGGGCAAGTGATTCAAGCCACTCTTCAAAATCAAGGTGCAGACCTGGCTCGTCGTCATTTATGAAAACACTGGAAGTAATGTGCATTGCATTGCACAGGAGCAATCCTTCCTTGATGCCGCTATCCAAGAGGCATTCACGAATCTGCGGTGTAATGTTTATGAAATCTCTTCTTTTGTTGATTTCGTACCAGAGTTCCTTTCTGTAATGTTTCATGGAAACGGCCTCCTGCTGTCTCGGATCAATCAATGTTTTTCTGGAAATAAAGTGATAGGGTGTCCAGGTCCAGTGCAGTCAATGTACCAAACTGCGTTTCTGTTGCGTATACACATCCGTTGTCGAGAGGTATCAGCCTGGATGAAATATACTTCTTTATTGTTTCTCTGGGAGTCGGAGTATGGCCGGTCAGCACCTTTTTGTACCCGATCAGTTTGTGGTCTATCTCCCGGCTTCGTGTCCAGAGCATTGCCTCCTTGTCGCTGAAAGGATCGTTTGCCTGGAAATTCAGGCCGGCATGGACCAGGATATAATCTTCCAGTTCAAGGTAATAAGGTAATGCATCGAAGAATCTGCGATATGCCAAGGACAATTCACAGGCGTCTTCGACGCCAAAGCTTTCAAGGGTTGCTCCGCCACCGTTTAACATCCAGATTCGAAAATAGTCTAGGTTTCCGCAAGCCCGAAGAAGCATGTCATCATGATTGCCACGAATGGGGTGAATGGAAAAGCCTTTGCTTTGCAGGTCAAAAATCTGGTCGATGACCTCTTTGCTTCTCGGGCCGCGATCGGTATAGTCTCCAAGTAGATATAGCGTATCTTTTTTCTGTATCCTGAGGACATCGTGCAAGAGGGCCGCAAAGGTGTGTGCGCATCCATGGATGTCAGGTATTGCAAAACGTCGGTTTCTCATACATACAATTCGTGGTTCGGCATCGGATGTGCCCTTGGTGGTTAAAGTCGCAATTGCTAGAGTGTCTGTACAGTACCCTAAATTGTCTTCTTTGAAAAGATTGTAAACATAATATCAGGGAAAGCCCGGAATTCCGGCAGATGCTTTCTTTCGATGTACGATTCGATCGGATGATCACTTGCGTTATCCTGGATTTTGCACTTGCCTTGACGGTTTTGTTTGATTTTTTTTGCCGGGAATATTTTTATCGTCAACGCGTTGCTTCCTGAAACGATAAGTAAATAATCCGGCGTTGGTATTTTGCCCTTGACAATAAAACCAGGAAGTGAACAATTGCCGAAATTAACGAATACCCGGGATGCCTACATGAAAAAGATCTTTCTTGTCGTTGTTATTGTACTTTCTATCCTTGCCTTAGCCGGGTATTTTCTCTTCCTTAAGAAAACACCTCTTGTTTTTAAGACTGTCAAGGCGAAACGCGGTTCGGTCGTGGCGATGGTGTCGGCAACCGGTACCATTAATGCTGTAACTAGCGTACAGGTTGGTACTCAGGTCTCGGGAACAATTCAAAAACTTTTTGTGGATTACAATTCAGGGGTTAAAAAGGGCCAGGTTATCGCAGAGATTGACCCTGCCATATTTACTTCTCAAGTTGAACAGAGTAAGGGCAATTATCTGAGCGCGCTGGCAAATCTGGCAAAGGCTGAAGCTGGCGCCCGCGACGCGTCAAGAACACTTGCGAGGAACAGGCAATTAGTTAAAGAGGGGATTGTCTCGCAGGGGGATTTTGATACTGCCGAGACGAATTACCAGGAGGCAAAGGCCTCAGTCAGGGCTGCTCAGGGAAATGTGCTCCAGACCCGCGGTGCGTCACAACAGGCACAGACGAATCTGCACAATGCAACGATACGTTCACCTGTTGACGGTGTAGTGGTGTCAAGAAATGTCGATGTCGGGCAGACTGTTGCCGCTTCATTCCAGACGCCTACACTTTTTACGATTGCCCAGGACTTGACCAAGATGCAGATCAATACCAGTGTCGATGAGGCTGACATTGGTAAGGTAATGGATGGTCAACCGGCATTTTTTACGGTGGATGCCTATCCTGAAATACAATTTAAGGGCAAGGTCTCACAGGTCAGAATTGCTCCGATAATTACCCAGAATGTGGTAACCTATGATGTCGTAATTACTGTAGAAAACAAAGAGTTGAAGCTCAAGCCCGGTATGACCGCCAACGTCAATATCGAGGTGATGAGGAAAGATGATGTCCTGATGGTTCCGAGTGCCGCCTTGCGCTTCAAGCCGGTGGATACGGGAGAAACCGCGAAACAGCAGGCGTCTTCCCGAAGGTCAGCGACAGGGACGCCTCTACCACAAAAGGTTTTTGTGCTGGAAGACGGCAAAGCCGTTCCAATTCCTGTCAAGAGCGGCATAAGCGATGATTCCCATGTTGAAATCGTTGCTGGGAAGTTACGTGCCGGTCAGGCAGTTATCATCGAACAGGTCCTGTCCAAAAAGAAAACGGACCAAGTCGGTCGAATGGGGCCGAGGTTTTAGATGGAAGAGAGAATCGTCCGGGTAGAAGATATTTCCAAAGTTTACACCATGGGGGAACAACGGGTCGAGGCCTTGAAAGACGTCTCCTTACAGGTGGAACGTGGTGATTTTGTCGCAATCATGGGTGCTTCGGGAAGTGGTAAATCGACTTTCATGAACATACTCGGCTGCTTGGATACTCCTACATCCGGCAGTTATTGGCTACAGGGAGAAAATGTCCGAGGGCTTCTCAAGAGTGACCTGGCAGCAGTGCGAAACAAGAAAATAGGTTTTGTGTTTCAAGGATTCAACCTGTTGGCCAGGACCTCTGCGCTGGAAAATGTCGAACTCCCGCTCATTTATGGAAAGGTGCCCGCTGAGGCGCGGAAAGAACGGGCCCTGGCCGCTCTTGCGTTGGTCGGACTCGCTGATCGCGCCGATCATACAGGAAACCAGCTCTCTGGAGGGCAGCAGCAGAGGGTTGCCATTGCGCGTGCCCTGGTAAACGAACCGGCAATCATTCTGGCCGATGAACCGACCGGTAATCTTGATTCGGCCACCAGCGTGGAGATAATGTCGATCTTTCAAAAATTGAACAGACGTGGCAGTACGATTATCATGGTCACCCATGAACCTGAAATAGCCGCCTTTACCAAACGCAATGTCGTGTTCCGTGATGGTCGCATCCTTTCAGATACCATCGTTTCAAACTCGCTCAGTGCTGAACAGTTGGGAGGCGGTCATGATTGAGTTCCTGCTCAGTCTGAAAATTGCCTTGCGTGCGCTCAGAACCAACAAAATGCGTTCTTTTCTCACGATGCTCGGTATCATCATCGGTATTGCCGCGGTTATCGCTATGGTTGCCATTGGAACCGGGGCAAGTACGATCATATCCCAACAGATAGCCAGCATCGGCAGCAATATCCTTCTTGTCTTGCCCGGATCCAGGACCAGCGGCGGTATTCGACTCGGATCGGGCACTACACCAACTCTAACCTACGATGACGCCAAGGCGATAGGAACAGATTGCCCCTCCGTAGCCTTTGCCGCTCCGATAGTTCGTGGAGGGGCGCAGGTTGTCTATGGTAATATGAACTGGGCTACGGCTGTCATGGGGATAACTCCCGAGTACCTTTCGGTGCGGGACTGGCCGATAATGGAAGGGAGAAACCTCCTTCAGTCGGACGTTGAAGGTGCGACCAAAAATTGCCTGATCGGCAGAACCGTTGCAGATACCTTGTTCGGTTCTGAAGACCCCCTCGGGAAAATTATTCGTGTCAAGAATATCCCCTTTAGGATAGTCGGCCTCCTGGACAGGAAAGGACGGTCGCCCCAAGGGTCGGACCAGGACGACATTGTTTTTGTGCCACTACGGACTGCGCAGAGGAAGCTTTTCGGTAGCCAGTTTCCGAACTCGGTAGGCTCGATCCTGATTCAGGCGAAAAGTGAGGAGGACCTTGACCAGGCAGAAGAACAGGTAACTGCTCTGTTGAATCAACGTCACAGAATCGGCCCGAATCATGAGGCCGATTTTACCGTGCGTAACCTGACGGAACTGCTCGATGTTGCAGAGCAGTCTTCAAAAGCGATGTCGCTATTGCTTGGTGCAGTAGCGTCCATTTCGCTGATTGTCGGCGGTATTGGTATCATGAATATCATGCTGGTCTCTGTTACCGAGCGCACCAGGGAAATCGGGATACGCATGGCAATCGGTGCCACGGAACGTGATATTCTTATGCAATTCCTCACTGAAGCGGTACTGCTGACGGTTATCGGTGGTATTATCGGCATGCTGCTGGGAGTTGGTGGTGCCAAATTGGTTTCTGTTCTCTTTGACTGGCCGACCCTGATATCGTTTCAGGCAATTGCTATCGCAATTTGTTTTTCCGGCGCTGTAGGCATCTTTTTCGGCTTTTATCCGGCCCGAAAAGCTGCCTCGCTAAACCCGATCGAGGCGTTGCGTTACGAATAGCCGCGCAGTATTGCACAAGAAAGGATTTCCGATGGTTTTGTGTCGAGTACGATTACTGCTTCTTGTTATTCCACTGTTCGGACTTGGTCTTTCCGGATATGCCTATGCCGGGGAAAATACCCTTCCCTTGACCTTGAAACAGGCCATCAAAATAGCGGTCGAAAAAAACCTGGAGGTCAGGGCCGAACTATACAACCCTGCAATGGACGAAGCGGATATCAGAGGGAACCGCGGTATCTACGACCCAACGGTGACCCTTTCTTCCAACTATCAACAGTCGGTTGCCCAGTCGGCCAGTACCGTTGTTTCCGGTGCGGTTATCAGCAGGCAAAAAAGCCTTCAGGCTGATGCGGGGATACGCCAACTTCTGCCCATTGGTGGGACGCTTGGCTTCTCCTATACAAATCTCTGGAATCGCAGCAATGCCGATACCAGCCGCGGGTTTCTTGATGATTACTGGAAATCGCAACTCGTGGCAAGCTATTCGCAGCCGCTTCTCAAAAACTTCGGTCGAGAAACGACAGAAGTCGGCATTGCCGTGGCGGTAAATAACAAGATGGCTTCCGTCGATCTGTTCAGAAACAAACTGATCGATGTCGTTGCCAGGGTCAGGACCGCATACTTCACCTTATACAGTCTCAAGGAAAATCTTGAGGCGAAAAAGTCGGCGCTGATCCTTGCTCAAAAAATTCTCGATGATACAAAAGGCAGGGTAAGAGCTGGTGTCCTCCCGGCCATGGAAATTCTGAATGCCGAATTCGGTGTCGCAACACGGGAGAAAGAAAAGATTGACGCGGAAAAGCAATTTATGGATCAGATGGACGTGGTACGAGTCCTTCTGCAGATCGATGGCAATCAGGTTTTGGTGCCGGTGGATTCCCCAACGCGTGAAAAATATACTATTAATGAAAACGATGCCGTAGCACAGGCAATTTCACAGCGTCCCGATCTGATGGCTCAGCGGGTGAACCTGCAGACGCTGGACCTGCAGACTCGCGTCGCGCATAACAGGATCATGCCGGATTTGACCTTTAATGCCAATGCCGCCTTTACCGGACTCGAAAGAGATTTCGGCCGTGATATGAAAACGGTCGGATCAGCTGACTATCCTGTCTGGTCAGTCGGGCTGCAATTCAATTATCCGATCGGAAACAGGGCTGCAAAAAACGAGTTCATCAAGAGTCGGCTCAGTGCGGAACAGGCGCAGGTGCAGCTTAAAAGCCTCGAAGAAAACGTTAAAAATGAAGTCAGGAGCGCCATTCGTGGTCTCAAGGCCAACTATCTGCAACTGGACGTAGCGGACCGTGGCCTTGCCTACGCTGAGGAGCGTATGCGCGCCTATATAAAAAAGAATGAAGTTGGTCTTGCAACAACCAAAGAGGTGGTTGATGTTCAGAACGACCTGGTTGCTGCCAAGGCGAGTCAGATACAGGCGCAGTCTGATTACTCCATCGCCATTGGACAGTACTGGCAGGCAACCGGCGAGTTGCTGAGTCAGGAAGGGATTACGGTTACCGGAAAGGAAGCGGACGCTTTATATGAAACAACCAGCCGCTAGTGTATCTTCTCGCGACATATATCGAGAATCCACCAGGATTCCGTTTTCTCGCCTATTCATTGTACTGTTTGCCATCTGCTTAGTGCTTCCGGCCTGTTCCGGGAGCGTCGAAGCGCCAAAAGCGAAGCCGCCGGTTCCGGTAACTGTTGCAGTGTCTCAGCAAAAGACCGTCCCGGTGCAGATACACGTCATCGGGGCAGTAGAAGCCCTGGCAACCGTTTCCATCAAATCCCAGGTCAACGGGATGTTGGAGAAGGTTCATTTTCGTGAAGGCGACGATGTCCGAAGCGGTGCTTTGCTCTTTTCCATTGACAATCGTCCCTTCAAGGCAGCATTGCTGCAAGCAAAGGCAGTCCTTTCACGAGACATAGCACAGGAGAGGTTTGCTCGTGATCAGGCGAGACGCTATGGTGCCCTGCTGAAGGATGGGATCGTCACCCAGGACCAGTATGAACAGCTGCGGACAAATGCCGATGCTTCAGTCGAGTCGGTCCGGGCTGACCGAGCTGCGGTTGACAATGCCATTGTTCAGCTGAGTTACTGTTCCATCCGATCCCCCATCGACGGTCGTACCGGAAACCTTATGGTTCAGAGGGGAAATCTTGTCAAAGCCAATGATGTGCCAATCCTGGTCACCATCAATCAGATCACGCCCATTTACGTAACCTTTTCCGTCCCGGAGAAGGAACTTGCCGGGATTAAAATGCATATGGCACGTGGTGATCTGAAGGTTGAGGCTTCGATTCCAAATGATCCTGGTCCTGCAGAGCAGGGAGTAATCAGTTTCCTGGATAACATGGTGGATGCTGCAACCGGTACGATTAAGCTCAAGGGGCGATTCCCGAATCAGCAAAAAAAGCTTTGGCCGGGGCAATTTGTCAATGTGGTCCTGACGCTCACTACCGTCCCGCATGCCGTTGTTGTGCCGTTACAGGCAGTCCAGACCGGACAGGATGGGCTATTTGTTTTTGTGGTGAAGCCGGACAATAGCGTAGAGATCAAACCGGTGATTACTGGTGAAACGTATAACGGTGAGATTGTTATTGAAAAAGGTTTGAGCGGCGGAGAAACGGTGGTGACTGATGGACAACTGCAACTGTCGCCCGGGAGTCACGTGACCTTCGCGTCCGGGAATACCAAGGGTAAGGTTACACGGCCATGAATATAGCGGAGCTGTTTATCCGCAGGCCGATCATGACCACCCTGGTCATGGTATCGATACTCCTGTTCGGATTGTTTGCCTATCGTTTTATCCCGGTGAGTGACCTGCCCAATGTTGATTTTCCCACCATCCAGGTGACGGCAAATCTCCCGGGTGCCAACCCGGACACCATGGCTTCTGCAGTTGCCATACCCCTTGAAAGGCAATTTTCCACCATTGCCGGGGTCGATACTATGACCTCTGCAAACAGCACCGGCTCAACCAGCATCACCATCCAGTTCAACCTGTCCCGGAATATCGATGCTGCTGCCCAGGATGTGCAAGCGGCAATTTCCCGGGCTTCGCGCCAGATGCCGCCATCCATGCCGTCTCCACCTTCCTTTCGGAAAGTCAATCCGGCGGACCATCCGATTATTTATCTGGCGCTGAGTTCTCCCACTTTGCCGCTCTATGCGGTGAATGAATATGCCGATACCTTCATAGCTCAACGTGTCTCGATGATCGATGGTGTAGCCCAGGTCCAAGTCTACGGCTCGCAAAAATATGCGGTACGGGCTCAGTTGGACCCGAAGGCACTGGCCAGTCGCCAGATCGGGATCAACGAGGTTGCCAATGCTCTGGAAAACAGCAACGTCAACTTGCCAACCGGTACTCTTGACGGAAAAAATCAGGCCTATACGATTCAGACGGCCGGTCAATTGTACGACGCAGCGGCGTATCGTCCACTGATTGTTGCCTATCGCAATGGTTCACCGGTGCGGTTGGAGGAACTGGGCAGAGTTATCAATTCCGTGGAAAACGATAGGGTTGCGAACTGGTTCAATAATACCCGCGCCGTCGTACTAGCCATTCAACGGCAACCTGGAACAAACACTATTGAGGTGGTTAACAGCATCAAGAAACTGCTTCCGGTTTTTCGTTCGCAGATTCCTGCGTCCGTTGACCTCAAAGTCCTTTATGATCGCTCCTTGTCCATTCGTTCATCAGTTGCCGATGTCAAATTTACCCTCGGTCTGACCATATGCCTGGTGGTGATGGTCATCTTTTTGTTTCTCCGTAACCTTTCTGCCACGATAATTCCCAGCCTGGCGCTACCTTTTTCCATTATCGGCACTTTTGCCGGTATGTATCTGCTCAACTTCAGTATCGATAACATCTCGCTCTTGGCATTGACGCTTTCTGTCGGTTTCGTCGTGGACGATGCTATCGTCATGCTGGAAAACATCGTCCGGCACATGGAACAGGGTGAGGGAGTAATGGAAGCTTCCTTGAAGGGCTCACGGGAGGTCGGATTCACCATCCTCTCTATGACTCTTTCGCTGGTGGCGGTCTTTATTCCGGTCCTGTTCATGGGCGGCATCATGGGCCGGCTTCTGCATGAATTTGCCGTCACCATCAGCATCGCGATCCTGATTTCCGGTTTCGTTTCCCTGACCCTGACTCCCATGCTCTGTAGTCGCTTTCTCCGCCCCAGCGGAAGAGAACGTCATGGCCGTCTCTACATGACCATGGAACGCTTTTTCAATGGGATGCACGGCGCTTACGAACGGAGTCTGCATTCGGTGCTCGAGCATCGCCGTGTGATACTGGTGATCATCCTGACATTGACGGTTGTTACCGGCTGGCTGTTCGTCCGGATGCCGAAAGGTTTTCTGCCCAGCGAAGACACCGGGCAGCTTTTTGCTTTTACCGAGGCGGCCCAGGGAATCTCCTTTGAAGACATGGTTGCCCATCAGCGTAAATTGGCGAAGATTGTTGCCAAGGATCCCAACATAGAGGCTTTCATGTCGGCGGTCGGGGCCGGCGGGTCAAGCTCTTCAAGCAATACAGGCCGGATGTTCATGCGCTTGAAGCCACGCGATCAGAGAAAGCTTTCCGCCGACGAAATCATCCAGGAACTCAAGCCGAAGCTCGCAACGGTGCCGGGTATCAAGATGTATCTGCAGAACCTTCCGATCATCCGCATCGGCGGACGCTTGACCAAGAGCCAATATCAGTTCACCCTGCAAAGCCCCGACAAGGACCAATTGTATAAATATTCCATCCTGCTTGAGGGGAAAATGCGAGCTCTGCCGCAGTTGCAGGACGTTACCAGCGATCTGCAGATCAAGAACCCCCAGGTTGACGTACAGATAGATCGCGACAAGGCTTCAACTCTCGGTATTTCTGTGGAGCAGATCGAGAATGCCCTGTATTTTGCCTATGGTTCACGACAGGTTACGACAATATATGCGCCTAATAACCAGTATCAAGTCATACTGGAATTGGCAGAGCAGTACCAGCGGGACCCGTCGGCCTTGTCCATGCTCTATGTACAGGCCAATAACGGAAAACTGGTGCCCCTCAACACGGTTGCAACCATAACCAAGGGATTGGGACCGCTCACGGTAAACCACCAGGGGCAGTTGCCGGCGGTTACCATTTCATTCAACCTGAAGCCGGGAATAGCTTTGGGTGATGCCGTGCCCTTGGTGGAGAAACTTAGTCGTGATACTTTGCCATCAACTATTGCCACCAGTTTCCAGGGAACAGCACAGGCTTTCCAGTCTTCACTGCAGGGTCTCTGGCTGCTTCTGCTCATGGCTGTTCTGGTAATCTATATTGTTCTCGGAATTCTCTATGAGAGCTTCATACATCCATTGACGATACTGTCAGGTCTTCCTGCTGCGGGTTTTGGGGCTCTGATCACACTCATGCTGTTCCACAAGGAGTTGGATGTCTATGCCTTTGTCGGTGTAATTATGCTGATCGGCATCGTAAAGAAGAATGCCATCATGATGATCGATTTTGCACTTGAGGCACAGCGCAGGGAAGGAAAAAGTCCGTTGGAGGCAATATGCCAGGGCGCGTCGATACGTTTTCGGCCAATCATGATGACTACCATGGCTGCCCTCATGGGTACTTTGCCCATAGCCATCGGTTTCGGTACCGGAGCTGAGGGACGCCGACCCTTGGGTTTGGCAGTGGTCGGAGGGCTCATCGTATCACAGTTGCTGACCCTTTACATTACACCGGTGGTCTACTACTATATGGACAGACTGCAGGCCCGGGTGATTGCCCTGTATCGCCGCGTCAGAGGTAATAGACAAACGGCTGTTCTTGACTGAGGTGGGAGTAAACTGAATATGTCATTGTTTTTGCTCACATTCCTGTCACTCTATGCCGGAATGCATTATTATGCATTCCGCAAGCTGAGTTCTGCATTTCCACTCTCTTTTCCCGCGACCTTTACCCTCGTTGTCTGGATGCTGATAATGGTTCTGGCACCTTTACTGGTTCGTTTGTTCGAGCGAGAAGGGCTTGATGCGGTTGCCGTTCCGTGTGCCTTTACCGGGTATACCTGGATGGGAATACTCTTCCTGTTTTGCGTAACAATGCTGTCGATTGATCTCGTAAGGGTCGTGGTTCGTATCGCAGGATATTTTTTGCAACGGGATTTGTTGTGTTTTGTGAGTGATCGTTCGGCGTTCCTTATGGCTTGTGTCGTTTCGCTCGGTGTCTCATTTTACGGCTATCGTGAAGCCAAGGATGTAAGGTTGGAAAAAGTTGTTATTCCAACCAGCAAACTTCCACCATCGATAAAATCCTTCCGGATTGTGCAGATTTCCGACGTTCATCTGGGCCTTGTCGTACATGATAAAAGGCTACATACAATAATCAATGAAATCGAAAAGGCACACCCTGATCTTCTGGTTTCAACCGGGGACCTAGTAGATGGACAGACTGACGGAATGGCAACACTTTCCACCGCCTTGGTGAAAGTTTACGCTCCCTTCGGCAAGATCGCGGTTACCGGCAATCACGAATATTATGCGGGGATCAAGAACTCTCTGGACTTCATGCAGAAAGCGGGATTTACTGTACTTCAGGGTGAGTTGCACGACGTGGATGGGGTGCTGACAGTCGCCGGTGTAGATGATCCAGCGGGGGCGCATTTTGGTGCTGTGAAAGGTAGTGAAGCGTCACTTCTCGCAAAAGCCAATCATGGTCGCTATGTATTGTTGCTGAAACATCGACCGGTAGTAGCAAAGGAGAGCATCGGGTTGTTCGACCTGCAGCTTTCAGGGCACGTCCATAATGGACAAATCTTTCCGTTCGGGCTGGTTACTCATCTGTTTTATCCGGTACAAAGTGGCCTGTCCCGGATTATGGATAGCGTCTATCTCTATGTGAGCAGAGGGACAGGTACCTGGGGGCCACCTATCCGTTTTCTGGCGCCCCCGGAGGTAACTGTCATCGAATTGGTGAATACTTCGTTCCCATAGTAAGGCAAAGGTGTTAGCGACAATCGTCTCGCCAGATGCAGGAAAGCTGTCCACAAGTCTCGGAAGAGTTTGTGTTGTAGCAGTCGCTGTGACCTTCATCCCGCTGTATTGCCCGAATGAGGTCGGCTTTTTTTAGGTTTTTGATCTGTAGTCCACGATCCTTGGCAATTTTTTTCACGTTTTCGAGTTTCATGCGAGTTTCTCCTTGTAGTGGGCAACCTGTTAACCAAAAAAACTATAGCAAAGAAGTTATTGAATTCAACCAGATAAAGTATGTTTTTACTCTGTCCTTAGTTGGGTGGAGAAATGGAGATTGTACCATGAGTATCCAGATGTTTTATAGTTGCAGATCTTTCAGTAAAAATATCCATCTAATTTTCTTCGCAGCTCTTTTACTGTCAATTTTTCTTTTTAGTGAAAAGGCCTCGGCTCTTACCATTCCAGAAAAACTGGTTTACGATCTCACCTGGGCCGGGATAAAAGCCGGGACGGCCACTCAGGAGATAAGTACCGATAACGGTGACATCAAAATTGTGTCCATAGCCCGCTCTGCCGATTGGATATCGGTTTTTTTCCCGGTTGAAGATCGGATTGTATCGCTTTTGACCCCAACTCCTGATTCAACGTTTGGCCAGTCAAAATCCTACTCCATGAAAACCCGGGAAGGCAGTCATCGACGGGACAGGGAGGTTACCTTCAACCATGTCAAGGGAATCGCTTATTACAAAGACAACATTAATGGCGACAAACAGGAACTTCCCATTATAGCCTCTACGTTGGATACCCTTTCCAGCTTCTACTTCGTAAGAACTCTCAAGCTGGAGGTCGGAAAATCAGTTTTCCTCACGATTCTCGATAATACAAAAACATGGAATGTCGAGGTTCAGGTGTTACGTAAAGAGAAAATAGAAACGTCGCTCGGCACTTTTAATACCATTGTGATAAAACCGCTCATGCAGTCTGAAGGGATTATGGACAGAAAAGGCGATATGCTTATCTGGTTGACCGATGACAGCAGGCTCCTTCCGGTAAAAATGAAAACAAAAGTCAAAATAGGCAGTGTAACTGCAACGTTGGTAGGTGGTTCTTTTCCGAAGAAGTAGTTCTATTTGCAGCTGTATGCAGGCGACCAATGGTGGCATTGTCAGAGCGATGCTGAAGGTCGCATTTCACCCTGTTCACAGTTTTTAAGTTTGCGGACTCTTTTTTGATCTTTCAGGCTCATGTTTCACCTGTCTCCAGTGTAAAACAATTTAAGTCATCGTTGAAAATAGCGCTTTTTCGTATAGTTATCATGTTTTTTATGAGTCGCCTTGTTTTTCATTGCAATTTCCAGAGAAACAAAAATCCTTTTAAAAAAAATAGTGGTATGGTACCTACTTATACAGTAAACCCTTTGGTTGTCTTGGGTTAACCAGTTGTTGCGCTATTTTCTGAGGAGCTCTTTGTTGTAATGAAAAAATATGCCGCTGAACTGGAACAAGTGAAAAAGCAAGGGCTCTATCGAAGCATGACGCGTATCGAGGGGAGTCAGCGTGCCCGGGTGATTGTCGAGGGGAAAGAGGTCCTTCTTCTCTGTTCCAACAATTATCTTGGGCTGGCTGACCATCCTGCTCTGAAGGAAGCGTCCATAAAGGCGGTGGAGAGGTTTGGCGTGGGCACAGGTGCTTCCCGACTTGTTTCCGGGACAATGGAGCTTCATGAGTTGCTCGAACGCCAGATCGCCTCTTTTAAAGGGACGGAGCGGGCCTTGCTTTTTAATTCGGGGTATGCCGCGAATACCGGTGTTATTCCCGCCCTTGCTCAGAAGGGTGACATCATTTTTTCCGACAAATTGAATCATGCCAGCATTGTGGACGGCTGCCTTCTTTCTCGCGCCCAGTTGGTGCGTTTTCCTCACAACAACGTGGCGGTGCTGCGTCGCCGCCTGGCAGAGATGCAAACATCGGGTCGCAGAATCATCATTACCGACGGGGTTTTCAGTATGGATGGCGACTTGGCAAAGTTGTCGGATCTGGTTGCTATCAAGAAGGAATTCGGAACACTCCTCATGCTCGACGATGCCCACGGAACCGGGGTCCTCGGAAATTCCGGGCGCGGTACGGCAGAATATTTCGGTCTTGCCTCGGAAGTCGATATTACCATGGGCACCCTGGGGAAAGCACTCGGCGGATTCGGGGCATTTATTGCGAGCTCATCGGAGATCATCGAGTATCTCGTGAACAGAGCGCGTCCCTTTATTTTTTCAACTGCGTTGCCACCGGCTGTCCTGGCTGCGGCTTCTGCCGCTTTTGATATTGTTAATTCCGACGAGGGGGCGGAGCTGCGCCGGCGTTTGACGAAAAATTCCACTTTTCTGCGAAAGTCACTCTCTGATGAAGGATTTGACACATTGGGTAGCGAGACACAGATCATTCCTGTCTTCGTGGGTGATGCGCAGAAAGTCATGGATTTTTCCCGTGCGCTTCTGGATGAGGGTGTTTTTGTCCAGGGAATTCGCCCGCCAACCGTTCCTCTCGGCACTAGTCGACTTCGCTGTACTCTGATGGCAACCCATAGCTTGAGCGATCTTGAGCAGGTCGTGGAGGCCCTTTGTCGGACCAGGAAAAAGCTTGGTTTTTTGCAACAGGACTTCTGTGTCAGGATGAATTCCGGCCAGCATAATGAGGACAACTGATGCCCCATCTTGCAACCCTTGATTCATCCAGTCTCTATTATGAAGATGCAGGATCTGGCAAACCCTTGCTGTTTCTTCACGGATGGTCTCTTTCCTCTCAGATCTGGTCAAAACAAAAAGAACACTTTTCTTCCCGTTATCGTTGTGTTTTTCCTGACCTTCGAGGGCATGGCCGTTCGCTGCCTTCCCGCACCGGCTATGGCATCGACGTTTTTGCCTCTGATTTGGTGCTATTTTTTGACAGTCTCCGTCTTTCCGATGTGACCCTTGTCGGTTGGTCACTCGGAACGCTGATCACTCTTGCCGCATATCCGGCGGTGCGAGAGAGATTGGCCTCCTTGATACTGGTGTCCGGTACCCCGAAATACTGCTCATCCGAGGAGTACCCATTCGGCCTCCCGGCGAAGGAGCCGAGATCACTTGCTCTGATGCTGAAGAGAAATCCGCAGAAGGCACTGGAGGGCTTCTTACGTAAAATGTTTTCCGATGAAGAACGGGATGAAAGAGGGCATAAGTCTATTGCGAAGGAGTTTTTGCACGGCATGCCGTCTCCCTCATCGGAAATCCTGATCCCGGTTCTGCAGACTCTTGAGACAGCAGACATGCGTTCCCTTCTCACTTCGGTGCGTGAACCTGCACTGCTTATTCATGGTGACAGGGATGAGATTTGCCCGGTTGACGCCTCATGTTACATGGCCGAAAGAATTCCCGGCGCGAACCGAGCCATCATGTCTGGGGCAGGTCATGCCCCAATGTATTCACGTCCCCGAGAATTCAATTCGATAATTGATGAGTTTCTGAAAAAAATTTATGGCTAAAATTGACAGAATAAAAGTAAGGAAGGCCTTTGACCGAGGGGCTTGTCGCTATGAAGAGACTGTCAGGGTGCAGAAACTGGTTGTTAAAAAAATCATAGCTGATCTTTCTCAGCTCTCCTCATTGTTTCCGCCTGATCGGATACTGGATATCGGAGCGGGAACCGGGATGCTGCTCAGGTCTTTGCGGGAAACCTATCCCGAGGCTTTCCTTGCGGGGCTTGATCTGGCATCAGGCATGGCTTCAGAAGCGCTCGGTTCCATGAGGGCGCAGGATGATTTTCTGTATGTACAAGGGGATGCAGAAGAGATTCCTTTTGCCGACGGCACATTCGATCTGGTTGTTTCAACCTCAACCTACCAATGGCTTTCAGAACTGGGACCGGCTTTTAGGGAAGTGGAAAGGGTGCTTGTCTCAGGTGGAACATTTTTGTTCGCTTTGTTTGGTGACGGGACTTTATCTGAGTTGAAGAGTTCCTATCAGCGTGCTTTGATACACGAAAGTAGTAATGCTGCAGGGAATCGCTCGCAGCAGTTCTTTTCGCGGGACGAAGTGTTGCGAATCCTCGTCGAACTAGGCTTTCATGACGTTGCGGCTGAAAACTGCACTGAAAAGGAGTATTACCCGGATGTTGCCGCTTTCCTTCGGTCACTCAAAGGCATTGGCGCCGGAACTTCTGCCTTTCTGCCGGCTACGGGACTTGGAGGGAGACGAATCA
This sequence comes from uncultured delta proteobacterium, assembly GCA_963748325.1. Classification (GTDB taxonomy): domain Bacteria; phylum Desulfobacterota; class Desulfuromonadia; order Geobacterales; family Geobacteraceae; genus RPRC01. The sequence continues at coordinate 632,623 of CAVVIJ010000004.1, forward strand.
TCAGGAAAATGATGGAACTCTACCAACTCGATTATACAGAAACAAACGGTATTCCTGTGTCCTATGAGGTCATCTATGGAAGAGGACGTAAGATCTGAATTATTTAGGTTGGCTGGGTTTTTCGCTGAAAAATAGCGGGCATTATAGTTGAAAAGCACAAAAGGCTGCATCGGATTGATGCGGCCTTTTTTCGTGGGTGAATTTATATGGGGAGACTTTAGTTGCGGTTAATGATAGAGTGTGTTTATGAATAATGGTAATGGGATAGCGTAGTGCAAGGAGTTTAGGGTTTGTATGAAACAAGCCAACTGGTACCCTTCAGGGTCGCTGTTGAAATCGGTACCATGAAGATAGCATTATGATTGACGTGCTGATTATGGTGTGATCTTTTTCCCACAATGGTAACAGCTAAGTTCCGGTTGATCATCTCGAGCGATAAGTATCGAGTTGCAATCAGGACAGTTTGTCAGGCCCCTCAATTCCTCGGGTGCTGATTCGCGGTAATACGTTTCCCAGTCATTGTTCTTCAGCTTATCAAGTTCTTCTTCAGTCATTTTTTTGTCGGAGCGTACAACATTTTGCATGGTAAAACCTCCCACTGAGTGTTGTTGATTGATGTGTTCTTTTCCAGAATATCAGTCGGGAACGCATAACGGTTTTTATAGTATCACAATTTTTTACGAATTTGAACGGGTAAGCTCACTGTGGTAGTGCGCACCCTTATGGTTCTAAGCTGAGAGAAATCAGTTGACTTTGAACAGGGGTTTCGGATAATGAGCAAGTATAGAACGGAAACAACTACATATTTCGAGATACACGATAATACTAAACCATCCGCGAGGATGGGGCGGAAAGCCTCAAGGGTCTCATGCAGACAGCCGGGTTGCCGAAATATCTGAACTGATATTTGGTCCCGGCTTTTTTTGTCACTGGGTGACATTTCACTATAGTGCGCAAGACATCATTTATGTTCATGGGGTGAAAGATGTTTATTGAAAATAGTGTATTGCACTTTATTGAAGCTGATGCTCAGGATGTTGTTGCGATGTATCGTTCAAGTTCTTCGATCATGCTCACATATGGGGGAAGACCTAAACAGCCCTGTGAGGCCTATATCTGTGTGATCAGTGATGGTGATAGTAGCTCTGTGTATGTGGCCTTGTCTCTGCTGAATAGTAAAAGTTTCGTTATTTTCGTGCCTGAGAAACAGCCTGTTGACAAGGATTCTAATGACCTGGTGCTGAAGGATGCTCTTGACTTTGCTAAGGAATTCGGTTTCGAGATGCAAAGTATCAATCTGAATTACAGTAAGGCACTGAAAGAAGTTGTCATCAATGACCTTAGGGTAGTTCGCTCACAGACCATTGGTAAAAAAACGACACAACGAAAGGGTGCTGCTGAAAAAGCGACAAAGCAGAATCAGGAAATTCAGAAAAAAGTGTCTGACCCGGAAAGCAGGCCTGACGGGAAACCCAAGACTGCCAATCTGGCGCAGGAAAGTAAGCCTGAAAAAACAGCCGAGACTAGTGATGTAGCGGATGAGAAACAGCGCAAAGAGCGACTGGAGGCTGATAAGGCATCAGCAGAAAAAGCTGCAGCCGAAATCCTTGCCGTGCTGCGTACTGATAATGAAAAGCTGGAAAAGGAGCTACGCTCTGTTGAGACCAAAAATAAAAACGAAATTGCGACATTACAGGCAGGATTGGACAAATTGGTCCGAGAAAAAGCCGCTGTGGATGCAGATGCTGAAAAGGAAATTTCTACGCTGCAGAAAGAATCACAACGTCTCTCCAGCCAGTTAGCGTCCCAGGAGAAATCTACAGAAGAAAAGCTGTCTGCACTTGCCGCCGAAATAGAAAAGTTGTCGCAGGCAAAACTCGATGCAGAAAAAACAGCTTCCGGTAAAATCGACGAAGCCAAGGCAGAAATAGCTTCCTTGAAGAAACTGAGTGCAGAACAGGAAAAGGCTGCCGTTGCTGAAGTGGCGTCCCTCCAGTCGCAGCTGGAAGAATTGAACAGTGCAAGGTCATCCGCGGAAAAGGACCGGGCGCGCGAAATTGCTGTTCTCAAAACGGAACTTGATGGCTTATCGCTTCCTGTCGATACAGACCAGGAATTGCAAACGCTGAAAGAGGATCTGGAGCGGAGGAAAACTGAAAAATCACTCTTGGAAAAGGAATTTCAGGATGAATTGACCAAACTTCAACGTCAACAGGAGATACTTGAGGCTGAAATAGAAGAAATTGTAGTGAAGCAACAGGTGGAAGTGTCAGCTTTGAGGAGTGAAATCGCAGAAAGTACCAAGAAAAAGAAGCTGCAATCGGAGGAATCGGAGCAAGAGTTAGTCTCGGTGCGGAATGAACTCGAGAATCTTAACTCGGAACTGGCCGCTTCCAGGGATGCTGTGGCAGAAGAGCTTGCTGCACTGACAGCCGAACAGGATAAACTGCAGCAGGAAAAAGCAGCAGCGAAAGAAGCCGCTGACAATGCCCTTGCGGAGCTCCGAAGTGAGATAGTGCGTTTGGCTGATGAGAAAAAGTCTTTCGAAGAGTCTCGTGATGCTGATTGCGCCGGTTTGCAAGGAGACGTTGAGCGACTGGCTGAAGAGAAGTCTTCACTTCAGCAGAAATCAGATGAGAAATTGGCTTCGCTGCAGGATCAGGTTTCACAGCTTAAAGAAGAGATTGAAGCGGCACAACTCTCGGCAGAGCAAAAGCTGACTAGTCTGCGCAGGGAAAAGGAGCAGCTTCGAGTCCTGAAAACAGGGAACGAGGAGGCTGCCGCTTGCGAGATCAGCTCGCTTGAGGAACAGATCTCACAGTTGAAAAATTCCGTGGACAATGGTCTGCTTGATAAAGAAAAGAAGGTTGCCGAACTGAAGGCGCAGGTAGAAAAGCTTACAGCAGAGAAAATTGTCTCAGAGGAAAACAGTGCCAAAGAGATCGCTTCGTTATCTGATCAGGAAGAAGAGTTGGCCAAACAGCTTCTTGAGGACAAGGCTGCTGCTGCAGAGGCGCTTTCGGCGGTAGAGTCTCGAGTTGCAGCAATCCAGGCTGAAATTGATGAGAATGATTGCGCAGCAAAGAAACTGCTTGCCACGGTCACTGAAAAAATCGAAAAGCTGGAGAAAGAAAAGGATGCAAGGGTAGGGGAAAGTGCTACTCAAATGAATGCACTGAAGGCTCGCCTGCTGCACTTTGCCGATGATCTGCTGGAATCAGAGAAGCAGGCAGCAGAAAAAACACAGGCAGCTCGGAAGACGGCTTTGTCACTCATTTCATCGCTGTCGGGTGATGGGGAAATCTCCGAGGAGTCTGTCGCCGATCCGGATACGGAGCAGTGGCTGGCATCATTGCAACAGGAAGCTGATCAATTGCAGGCTGAAAAGACAGCGCTCGAGCAAACTTCAACAGGCGAAGTGGCGTTGCTTCGTGCCAAGATCACCGCTCTTGAGGCGGAAAAGATCGCAGTAGAGAAGAATCTTGCCCGTGAAGTTGAAGCCCTGCACGTAGAAGCTGAAAGATTGGTGTCTGAAAAGGCCGCAGCCGAGAAGGCGACAAAAAAAATCTTGTCGGATGTTGCGGCTGAAGTTGAGCGTCTTGTTGAAGAGAATGTCGTTTCAGAGAAACATCTGGAAGAGCAGGTTGCCACGGCGCAAGCCGAGCTACGGAAATTGCTGGATGAAAAAGCTGACGTTGCTATACGGCTGGAGCAGCAGCCTCGCGAACGCGAAGAGCAAGCTTTTGCTAGTTCAGAAGTTCATGATAAAGCTTCTCCACCCCAAGCTCAACCCGTATCTGCCCAGAAAAAGTCGGAACCAGTCGTTTCGCCACCTCAACACTCTCCCGCACCAGACGTTTCTCTAGCTGCTGAAAATAACGTCGCGTCTGCAGATTCGCACATTACTACAGCCTCCAGTGATGAAGCTGATCCATTCGCTTTCCTGCATCATGAGGGTGCTTTTGATTTCGGTGTTCAACCTACGTTTGGTAGAAAATCTTCCGATACGCCGGTACCTTTTACCCTTGATAAATCGAGATCTATAGTAGCCTATCAGCATCCCGATGATGTTTTGGAGATATATAAATCCCTGAACAGGACGCGTGTTGCCCGAGAAGACAATACCACTGCGACCTGCGATGCGTATGTGTTTACGGTGAGAGAAAACGGGTTGCCGCAGGTGTTTATTGCATTTTATCTCGTGGATTCACAGGAAATTATGATTTATGCGCCTGAAAAACAGCCTGTTCAGGAAGCAGAGCTTGGCACTATCATGAGTGATGGTTTTGATTTTATAGAAATTGTCGGTTTCATGATGGATCCGGTGGACCTCGGGAACGATCCGGCGGGCAGGAAAAAGAAATTGGACAAAATTCCGGTTCTGCAACGGATTGCTGCTGATGGGGGGTAAATTAGTTTGTTTTTGATTGAAATGGAATGTCGGTCTTGAAAAATTCAGATAGTGGCATATAATTGATAACAAATATCTATAAATATTTATTTTCCTTTTTAGGGTACTATTTTGAAAAGCCATGATACAGATAAGCAAACTGAAGATCGTCTTGCGCAGATGCTGGCCAAGATAAAAGGGCGAGATTTTCGCCTTACACCACAACGCTTGGCCATTCTCACTATCCTGGCTGCTAGCGAGGAACACCCGAGCGTTGATGAGATCTTTAAGGAAGTCAGGATTAAATTTCCGACAACCAGTATCGCCACAGTTTACAAAACCATTGCGCTACTTAAGGAATTGAATGAAGTATTGGAGCTGGGATTCCCCGACGGCAGCAATCGCTATGACGGTTATAGACCGTATCCCCACCCCCACGCCATTTGCACGAACTGCAGGAAGATCATGGATCCGGAAATATCCAGCGTCGATGAACTCAACGAAGAGATGAGGATGAAGACCGGATATACGTTTTCCTTTCACCGCCTTGATTTTTTCGGCCTGTGCCCGGAATGCCAGAAGAAGTCCTGACAGGTAAATTTTTTTACTTCTTTACGGATAACGGTTATTAATAACAATTGACTATCACTTGAAGTGTCGTAGAATTTATTGGAATTTAACCTGAGTCCGTATTACCTCGCAGGTGCAATGAAATTATGAAGGAACTCAAGGAAATAGATGAACGCATGTGCCAGGTAAGAATCTTACACCCTGAAACGGCGCGCCTGTGATCGACAAAAAGAACCTCGTCATTGCAGGTAAATACATTCAAACAACGAAAGGAGCCAAATTCATGAATGCCGACATCAAGTGCCCGGTAACGGGCAGAGTTGACAAACCAACTGCCAGCAGTGGCAGGTCGAACCGGGATTGGTGGCCGAACCAGTTGAACCTTGATATTCTGCACCAGCATTCCTCCAAGTCCAATCCCATGGGCGAAACATTTAACTATGCCGAAGAGTTCAAAAAACTCGATCTCAATACCGTGAAGCAGGATCTCTTTGCGTTGATGAGCGATTCACAGGATTGGTGGCCGGCCGACTACGGTCACTACGGGCCGTTCTTCATCCGCATGGCGTGGCACAGCGCAGGTACCTATCGCATGGGCGACGGCCGTGGCGGGGCAGGGACCGGTAATCAGCGCTTGGCGCCTCTCAACAGCTGGCCCGACAACGTGCTCCTCGACAAGGCGCGCCGGCTTCTCTGGCCGGTCAAGCAGAAATACGGTAAAAAGATCTCCTGGGCCGACCTGATGATCCTCGCTGGAAACTGCGCCCTGGAGTCGATGGGCTTCAAAACCTTCGGTTTCGGAGGCGGCCGGGAGGACGTATGGGAGCCGGAAAAAGACATTTACTGGGGTGCCGAAGAGGAATGGTTGGCTACGAGTGATAAACACAAGAGCCGTTACACCGGCGACCGCGATCTCGAGAATCCCCTCGCCGCAGTGCAGATGGGCCTGATCTACGTGAACCCGGAAGGCCCGGATGGCAACCCGGATCCGGTGGCGTCGGGCATTGATGTTCGAGAAACCTTCAAACGCATGGCCATGAACGATGAGGAGACCGTCGCACTGGTTGCAGGCGGGCACACCTTCGGCAAATGTCATGGTGCCGGACCTGCGACCCATGTGGGTCCTGAGCCGGAAGCCGCGCCCATCGAGGAGCAGGGCCTCGGTTGGAAGAGCAGCTTCGGCAGCGGCAAAGGGGGCGATGCGATCGGTAGCGGCATCGAGGGCGCTTGGAAACCGCACCCGACCAGATGGGACATGGGTTATCTGAACACACTGTTCAAATACGAGTGGGAGCTGGTCAAGAGCCCGGCTGGAGCAAATCAATGGCTGGCCAAGGACGTTGCCGAAGAGGACATGGTGGTTGACGCGCACGATCCCTCAAAGAAACACCGACCGATGATGACCACGGCGGACCTCTCCCTTCGCTTCGATCCAATCTACGAGCCGATCGCACGGAAATACCAGCAAAATCCCGAGGCATTTGCCGATGCGTTCGCCCGCGCCTGGTTCAAACTGACCCACCGCGATATGGGCCCGCTTTCGCGCTATCTCGGCCCTGAGGTCCCGGCAGAGGAGCTGATCTGGCAAGACCCGGTGCCAACTGTCGATTATAAGCTGATCGACGCCAAGGACATAGTCGACCTCAAGGCCAAGATCCTAACCTCAGGCCTGTCGGTCTCCCAGCTAGTCTCGACCGCCTGGGCGTCAGCATCCACGTTCCGCGGCTCCGACATGCGCGGCGGGGCTAATGGGGCTCGCATTCGCCTCTCGCCGCAGAAGGACTGGCAAGTTAACCAACCTGCCCAACTGAAGACCGTGCTGCAGACCCTTGAGGGAATCCAAAAGGAGTTCAACAGCGCGCAGTCTGGTGGGAAGATGGTTTCTCTCGCCGACTTGATTGTCCTGGGCGGATGCGCAGGTGTCGAACAAGCCGCGAAGAACGCCGGCTCTGTCGTGCAGGTTCCCTTCACGCCGGGGCGTACGGATGCGTCGCAGGAGCAAACCGACATAGAGTCGTTTGCCGTGCTTGAGCCAGTTGCGGACGGATTCCGAAACTACCTCAAAACCAAATACGCCGTATCGGCAGAGGAGCTTCTGATTGATCGTGCCCAACTGCTGACGCTGACTGCTCCGGAGATGACGGTTCTTGTGGGTGGCATGCGTGTTTTGAATGCCAACTTCGGCCAGGCACAACACGGTGTCTTCACGGAGCGGCCAGAGGCGCTTACCAATGACTTCTTTGTAAACCTTCTCGACATGAGAACAACGTGGAAGACGGCTTCGGAAGGTGCTGAAGTGTTCGAGGGTCGGGACCGCGCAACGGGTGAACTCCGGTGGACCGGCACCCGTATCGATCTCATCTTCGGGTCGAACTCCCAACTTCGTGCCGTGGCGGAAGTCTATGGTTGTGAGGACTCCCAGGAGAAGTTCCTGCACGACTTTGTAGCTGCGTGGGTCAAGGTTATGAACCTTGACCGCTTTGACCTCTCCTGAACTTGGTCCAAACGTCTTCGTGGATTTCTGCAACGTATCCTGATCTGCAAATCGATCATCGTGACGGAATAACCGCCACGAATTGACGGATGTTCTGACCGATCATGGAATATAATCGCACTATATTAGCGCGGCGTTTCAATATAATCTGAAACGCCGCGCTTTCTTTGTCCGGATACAGAGACGACATTGTTTTTGTACGTTAATGGCGCAGGTTGGAGGGGGGGGCTAATCTTGCGTGAGAGGCAGAAATAGTGTGTCAGTACTTGTATACTGAAGGTGAGTCAGTATGTTGCAGGTATCACGTTGACTGTGGCACAACCATCCGAATATTGGTTGTGCAGGGCCGAGAGAATTACTCGGTCATTAGGCAGATAATCTTTTTGGCAAGAGGGTGTATGACGCTGTAGTGCACTTCAACACCTTCTCGTTTGCCCTCGATGATTCCCTTGTTCTTGAGAAGTGCAAGGTGCTGAGAAACCGTTGCTTGGGGAAGTTCAAGACATTCCCAAATATGTTTTACATTGCACTCCTGAGAGCAAAGTCCGGCAACAATCTTCAAGCGTACCGGATGACCAAGGACTTTGCAGACCTCTGCCTCGTTGTCGAAACTTCTGGTTTTGTCGAATTCCATAACTGGCTCCATACTTTATAGAAATTAATATATATATATTCTTACTAGTGGTGTTTGTCAACTAACCGTTGCTGAATAGACAATAATCTGGTTGATATTTGTTCAATATTCAATTGAGCCAGAATTTTGACAGACTAGCAGCTTTTGATGAAATATACCACTATTTTGTGCGGGAATTGTAGCTTGCTGAAAACATCAGACATTTAGCATTAGTACCTGGGGTTGTAGACTATCTCTTCTAACATAGCGGGATAACGTGCAATAAAATACTGGAAGAGTTTCTTTGAGAAAAGTGATTATTGTGTCAATCCGGTAGATTCAAGCTGAAATGGCACGCCGCAAGGTGGCCCGGTCGCTTCTCTTCAAGAGGTGGCGGAATGACTGCGCAGACTTCTGGCCGGACATGGGGGCAGCGGGGATGAAACGGGCAACCGTCGGGAGGAGCAAGGGGGGAGGGAATGTCACCCTTGAGGATGACCCTTTTCCCTTGTTCTTGTGGTTCCAGATGGGGAACAGCAGAGAGCAGGGCCTCAGTGTAAGGGTGTAAAAAGCCGGAAAATACCTGTTCCGTGTTGCCGATTTCCACGATTGAGCCGAGATACATGACAGCAATGCGATCGCTCATGTGGCGTAGGACGGAAAGGTCATGGGCAATAATCAGGAAGGAAAGTTTGAATTCTTTTTTCAGTTCCTGGAGAAGGTTGATGATTTGCGCCTGGATGGAAACATCGAGGGCCGAGACCGGTTCGTCCGCAATGATGAGTCGTGGAGAAACGGCTAATGCTCGGGCAATGCCGATTCGTTGTCTTTGGCCACCGGAAAATTCGTGTGGATAGCGGGAAAAATATTCTTCGGAAAGTCCCACCCTTTTCATGAGAGCGTATACCTGTTCTCGGTACCCGGCAGTATTCCCGGTTCCATGGATTTTTATCGGTTCCCCGATAATGTCACCAATCCGCATTCGTGGATTCAGTGATGAGTAGGGATCCTGAAAAATCATCTGTGTTTCTTTCCGGAAAGCACGGAGTTCTTTGGTAGAGAAAGTATCGAGATTTATATTCCGATAGAGTATTTCCCCCTGATCAGGCGCAAGCAGTCGCAGTAACAATTTCCCCAACGTCGACTTACCACTTCCTGATTCACCGGCAAGGCCGAGAGTTTCTCCTTCCTTGAGTTGAAAAGAAATCCCGTTGACCGCCTTCAGAGGGAGTGCCTTTGCAAAGGGGGTTGCCTTTACGGAAAAATATTTGCGGAGGTTTCTTGCTTCCAGTAATGGCTGATTCATATGTGTTTCCAGCATCGAACAAAGTGTCCTGCATGTATTTCCAGAAAGGGGGGAGGTTCTGTCGGACATCTCAACTCTTTTTGTGCGCAACGCTCACAAAATCCACAACCCGGTAGGTCCATGAGCAGGTTCGGTACCTGACCCGGTAATGTCGAAAGTGGTTCTCCTGGCTTGGCCCGCTGGGGCAATGAGGACAACAGGCCTACGGTATAGGGGTGAAGCGGGTGACGGAGGACCTGGTCGGTTGGCCCGGTTTCAACAATTTTCCCGGCATACATGATCGAGGTTCGATGGGCCCGTTCGGCGACAACTCCCAAATCATGGGTGATAAGCAGTAATCCCATGCCGAATTCCCGTTTCAGGTCGTCAATAAGCTCGAGAATCTGCGCCTGGATGGTTACGTCAAGGGCCGTTGTCGGCTCGTCGGCTATCAAAAGGCGCGGTTCACAGGACAATGCCATGGCTATCATGACTCGTTGTCGCATGCCGCCGCTCAATTGGTGGGGGTAATCGTTGTATCGTGAGGCAGGAGAGGGGATACCTACTTTGCCGAGCATTTGGATCGCTATTTCTTTTGCTTCGCGCTTTGGGAGTTTTCTGTGGAGCAGGATTCCCTCCGAGATTTGATCACCGATCCGGAATACGGGATTCAGGGATGTCATCGGTTCCTGGAAGATAATCGAAATCTTGTTCCCCCGGATCAGCTGCATTTCGCTATCCGAGAGGCTGCGCAGATCCTTGCCGTCAAAAAGTATTTCACCGGATACAATAGTGCCGGGTTCGGGAACAAGCCGCATGATGGACAATGCTGTCATGCTTTTACCACAACCTGATTCTCCGACAATGGCAAGGGTTTCCCCTTCCTGAACAGTCAGGTCAAGATTGTCTACCACTTTCAGCGTTCCGAGGGGAAGGGTGAAGTGTGTTGAGAGTCCGTTCACCTGGAGCAGCTTGGTCACGAGGGGCTCCTGCGAGTGCATGATCTAAGAGTGTACAACGCAACTAAAATATCATGAATATGTCGATCGGGCAAACGGTTTGCGGGTGCCATATAAAGGAGGATGGTGACGGTTACGTGAGAGAGTTGAACCAGGTGAATGTTTTTGGGAGATATCGAGTGCCGGTAGCTGGTGTGAGCAGCTTCTGAACCAGCCTCCGTTGCTCGTCAAAATTACTGACCGTTTAAAAGCTGGGCGCTGAGGTGTCTCGATGTGGCCTTTGAAGTGTAGCGGTACTAAGGTGATTGCAGGTGCGACAGAATCTGAATGCTTGACAAGGTGAGTGCCTCTCCCTATGATACCGGTCCAAAGAGGTTGAGAATAGTAACGGTTTTCAGGTGTTCAAAGCAAACGGTACGAGTAGATACCGCCCGCTTTTGCTGCCGACAAAATCGTTGACTTCAATTCATTTTTTTGTTTTGATCGAAAGGTTGCGAAGACGACGATGCAGATGCTTAAAATTTTCTCGGGTTTAGTTATTGTAATCCTGCTTTTGCCCACGATTCTTTTTGCGGCAAGTGGAGATACCGAGACAATCCGGGTTGCTGTTTTGAAAGGGGTTGAAAGCGTCCGTATCGACGGGGCAGGCCTGGAGGCTACGGACTCATTCGGAAACAACCTTCCCGTTTCGTTTCCACTCGTTGTGAATAAGGAGGGACGCGGAATTTTCGTTGGGGGGATGCACCTGAGTGCTCTCAAGGTTTCCTCCCCAGGTTTCGTTCAGATCAACGGTAAGGGCTATCGCGGTCACCTGGAAGTATATCCCGCTGACAAGGGCCTTCTGGTTGTTGATGAGATGCTCCTTGAGAATTATCTGGTTGGCTTGATAAATTGCGAAATATCGTCCCAATGGCCGATGGAAGCGGTCAAGGCACAGGCGGTTGTTGCCCGAACCTTTGCGCTTTTTCAGAAACAGGCTAGAAAAAACCTTCTTTACCATCTGGAGTCGACTGTCTACGACCAGGTCTATGGCGGCTGTGATATCGAAGACAGCAGAGCTGCGCGTGCCGTGGCAGAGACCCGCGGAGAGGTTGTCACCTATAAGGGGAAAATCATTCAGGCTTTTTTCCATTCCAGCTGCGGTGGGCACACGGAAGCTTCGGAGCATGTCTGGTCGGTGAAGTTGCCCTACCTACGTGGAGTTGAGTGCACCTATTGCATGAAATCCCCCTCAGTTCTCTGGGAGCAGTCACTTTCACCCAAAAAGATCGAGACCCTTCTGCGCTCTGCCGGATATAACGTGGATGGACTCGCTAAAATTCAGGTCGTGTCGCGGTATCCGAGCGGCAGGATTACAGATCTTGAACTTTCCTCGGCAAGCGGGACCGTTACCATCCCGGCTGTTACCTTTCGCAAGATTATTGGTTACGGAGTAATCCGGAGCACGAATTTTGAGGTAACGCTGGTGGATAATGACTTTGTTTTTGACGGCAGAGGTTACGGCCATGGGGTCGGCCTTTGTCAGTGGGGGGCGAAGCAGCGTGCCGAAGATGGCTTCAGTTACCGGGAAATACTTTCGTACTATTATCCGGGGACACGTGTTGTCAACTACTACACTGAATAGGTTTTATGCGTTTTCGTGATTTTGATTATGAACTGCCGCCGGACTTGATCGCTCAGGCACCGGTAGATCACCGGGATGCTTCCCGTCTCATGATTCTTGACAGGAAGTCCGGGACAATTGATGAAACCGTTTTTTCCCGTATAACGGAGCTCTTTACCCCGGGTGACCTCCTGGTCTTGAACGATACCAGGGTGCTTCCTGCGCGCTTTTTCGGTGAGAAGGAGAGCGGTGGTCGTATCGAAGTATTTCTTCTCCGCAGGATGGCTGGTGTGGATGAAGTCTGGTCTTGTCTTCTCAGGTCTTCGAAGAAGCCTCGACCGGGTTCCTTTCTTACCCTTCCCGTGGGCATGACGGCTCAGGTCCTGGAGAGGGTCGACGCCGAATCATGGCTGGTGAGCTTTTCCCCGAAAGAAGGTTTCAACCAGTGGCTTGAGGAGCAGGGCACGATGCCCCTTCCTCCCTATATTCGCCGCGAGGCTGCGGTTGAGGATACGTCTCGCTACCAGACGGTTTTTGCCCGTAACAACGGAGCGGTTGCCGCTCCCACAGCCGGGTTGCACTTTACCGCGCAGCTTTTGCAGGAGGTACAGTCACGCGGGGTTGAAATCGCGCACCTTACCCTCCATGTCGGACTCGGAACCTTTCTTCCTGTTCGAGTTGAAGATGTGAGTGAACACCGTATGCATCGGGAGTTCTACACCATACCTCCTGAAACGGCTGCGGCAATTTCCGCTCGCAAGGCTGGGGAGGGGAGGGTGATTGCCCTTGGTACAACGACCACACGTGCACTTGAACATGCGGCCGATAGTTCCGGCACTGTTCGCGCTGGTGATGGCGAGGCGGACATCTTCATCCATTCCGACTACCGTTTCAAGGCCATTGACGCTCTGATCACCAATTTCCATCTTCCCTGTTCGACTCTACTCCTCTTAGTGTCGGCTTTTGCCGGAAAAGAATTTCTTTTCCGTGCCTATGCCGAAGCTATCCGGAAAAAGTTTCGATTTTTCAGTTACGGGGATGCGATGTTTATCCGTTGATGACGGTTTAATAATCACTTGTTCACGAATGTTCCCGTCCCTTTTTGTCACGGGAACTTACGCTGATAGAAGGTACTGTTTGCAATCGTTCATATTCAATCTTGTGTCACAGGATGCGTCGTGCGCCGCGCGTCTTGGGTCCATATCAACGCCGCATGGAAATATTTCGACACCGATTTTCATGCCGGTGGGAACCCAGGCAACGGTCAAGGCCATGAGTCCCGAGGAGTTATGGGAGGTCAAGTCCCAGATTATCCTGGCCAACACCTACCATCTCTATATCCGACCGGGACATGAGCTGATCGGCAGGATGGGTGGCCTGCACGAATTTATGCGCTGGTCCGGGCCGATCCTGACCGACAGTGGTGGTTTCCAGGTTTTCAGCCTTGGAGAGCTCTGCAGGATAAAAGAAGAGGGAGTTACGTTCCAGTCGCATCTGGACGGTTCCTATCATTGTATCTCTCCTGAGGTGTCCATAGGGATACAGGAGGCGCTTGGTGCGGACATCATCATGTGCTTCGATGAGTGCCCTCCCAGCACGTCGGATTTTACCTACGTGAAGAATTCTCTGGAGATGACCACGCGCTGGGCAAGACGCTGCAAGGAAGCCAAGCGGCGCGATGACCAGGCATTGTTCGGTATCGTCCAGGGCGGAAGGTTTCTCGACCTGCGCAAACAGAGTGCCCATGAATTGCGCGAAATCGGTTTTGATGGCTATGCTCTTGGCGGACTTTCCGTTGGTGAGGAAAAAGAGGTGATGTACTCCGTCATGGAGTCCTGTGAACCGCTTCTACCCAAGGACCAGCCCCGCTATGTCATGGGGATCGGTACCCCCGAAGATCTGATAGAGGCAATATACCGTGGCTACGATATGTTCGATTGCGTCATGCCCACGAGAAACGCCCGCAATGGCATGCTGTTTACCACGACCGGGAGTTTGAATATAAAAAATTCCCGCTATGCGGAAGACCGCTTGCCCATTGATCCGGAATGTGGCTGTTATGTGTGCAGAAACTATTCCCGGGCATATCTACGGCACCTGTATCGATCCGGGGAAATTCTTTCGTCGCGCTTCAATACGTATCATAATCTCCACTATTATCTGAACCTGATGGAGCAGGCACGTGAGGCGATTGCGCAAGGAAATTTTGCGGCATTTCGTCGCGATTTTTATAATAAGCGACAACGAAGTGATCAGTAACTGCTATACTTACTGACTTTACGTGGTACTTACCTTTGTGCCCAGTGGCACGATCAATTCTTTTCAGGAGGTTTACATGTTTTCATTGGCATCCGCTTTTGGCGCGTCACCTGCCGGGTCAACCGGCACCAGTTCCTTTATGAGCTTTATTCCGCTCATTTTCATGTTTGCGATTTTTTATCTACTTCTCATTCGCCCCCAGCAGAAAAAGGCCAAAGAGCACAAGGCGCTGCTTGAGACGCTCAAGAAAGGTGATCAGATTGTCACTGCCGGTGGAATTCATGGTAAAGTGACGGCAATCGACGATGGTGTTGTTGTGATGGAGATTGCCACCGGGGTAAATATCAGGATTAACAAAGGGTATATCGCTACCATTGTTAAATAGTCCTGTGGTGAAGAATTATTTATTACCGGCCTAGTGTCGTTTTTCAGCCGTACTTCCGGATGAAAAGCACCTATTCTCGAGACAATTTCTTGAAAGGAGCGCTGCCATGTCCAAAGGACTCACTTGGCGCATCAGTCTCATCTTATTCTTTCTTTTTTGTTCGCTTCTGTTTCTAGCACCAACATTTTTTTCCACCCTGCCTTCCTGGTGGGGCGGACCCTTCCTGCCCAAGGACAAGATAAGCCTCGGGCTTGACCTCCAGGGTGGTATTCATTTGGTAATGGGGGTTGAAACGGAGAAAGCGGTCGAAGGGCAGTTGGATATTATTGCCACAGACGTGGAAGATACCTTGAATTCGAAGAATTTACGCTTCAAAAAAGTATCCCGTCTCGGTGGCGACCGTATTTCCATTGTCCTGTACGACAAGGGTACTGTGCAATCCGTGCAAAAGCTTCTCAAGGAAAAGTATCCTCGCTTGCAGCTTCTTACACCTTTTGATGATGGCGGGTTCCTCAACCTGCAGATGAAGATGTCGGAGTCGGAGATTGCCTCGGTCAAAGACAAGTCCGTTCAACAGGCCCTTGAAACGATTCGTAACAGGGTCGACCAGTTCGGCGTAGCGGAACCTGTAATTCAACGGGAAGGCACCAGTAATATCGTCATCCAGCTTCCCGGCGTTAAAGACCCGAAAAGGGCCATTGAACTGATCGGCAAGACGGCTCGCCTGGAATTCAAACTGGTTGATGAAGATGTAAATCCGGCAACGGCAACCCCGGGTACTATTCCTGAAGATGATGAGATTCTCATGGAGAAAAAGACCGATCCGGAAACCGGAGCCGTGACAGAGGTTCCCTATGTCTTGAAAAAGAGAACCCTGATTACCGGTAGTCTTCTTACCGATGCACAGGTCCGGATTGACTCGCAGTTCAACCAGCCGTACGTTGCGATCAGTTTTAATTCGGTCGGGGCCAGGCTTTTCGATCAGGTGACAGCTGCCAATGTGGGCAAGCGTTTTGCCATCGTGCTCGACAACAATATCTATTCTGCGCCGGTAATCCGCGAACGCATCTCCGGCGGAAATGCACAGATCAGCGGTTCTTTTACGGAAAAAGAAGCCAGTGACCTGGCTATCGTACTGCGTGCCGGTGCCTTGCCCGCGCCGGTCAAGATTCTTCAGAATGTAACCGTGGGACCCTCACTTGGTCAGGACTCCATCCGCAAGGGACTGATTGCCGGTCTGGTCGGGATTCTGCTGGTTATCTGTTTCATGGCTATTTACTATAAATTGTCCGGGATGATTGCTAACGTCGGCATGGTGCTCAACCTCGTGTATCTGATGGGGGCCTTGGCCGCTTTCGGCGCAACCCTTACCCTTCCGGGCATTGCCGCTATCGTTCTTTTGATCGGTATGGCGGTAGATGCAAACGTGCTGATCTTTGAGCGGATACGTGAGGAACTTCGCCTCGGCAAGACGCCGAAGGCTGCCCTGGATTCCGGATATGACAAAGCATTCCTTACGATCATGGACTCCCACGTGACAACGCTTATTACCGCAGCGGTTCTCTTCCAGTTCGGAACAGGTCCGGTCAAGGGATTTGCCGTTTCCCTCAGCCTCGGGGTAATTATCAACCTGTTCACATCCCTGATCGGAACCAAGGTAGTGTTCGACTATTTCCTCGGCCGTGGCCGGGCGACAAAAATCAGCATATAGGCTGGAGACGGGGGAATTTATGCAAATCATTGGTAAAACCAAGTTCGACTTTATTGGTAAGAGGAAAATCTCTTTCACCATATCATCAGTTATTGCCATCATCGGCATTGTCGCCATCGTACAGATTTCCCGTGGGGCAGCAAACATGGGGATCGATTTTACCGGGGGCACCGCCCTCCAGTTGAAGTTTGAAAAGCCGGCTTCGCTGCAGGACGCTCGTACGGCTTTGACCAAAGATGGCTTGGAGGTCACTCTCCAGGAGATCACGGACGGTAACAAGTTGCTGATCAAGGTAGGTAAGACGAAGCTGGCAACGGGGGTTGTGGCTGATACGGTGGAAACCGTTTTGAAAAAGGAGTTCCCCGCCAATCCTTTTATCGTGGAAAGCTCCACGGAGATTGGGCCTTCCATCGGGGAAAAGCTCCGAAAAGATACCCTGGTTGCCGTTGTCGTTGCCATGTTAGGCATCATTATCTACATTGCCTGGCGATTCGATTTGAAATTCGGCATCGCTGCGGCGCTGGCAACGTTCCATGATGTACTGGCAATCCTTGCGATCTTTTATGTTCTCAACAAAGAGGTTAACCTCCTCTTGATAACCGCTGTTCTAACGATAGCCGGCTACTCCCTTACCGATACCGTCGTAGTATTCGACCGAATTCGGGAGAACATGCACAAGAACATGAAGGAATCCTTTACCACTGTTTTTAATTACAGCATCAACGAAGTTCTTTCCCGGACCATCATAACGGCCTTCACCACGCTCCTTGCCGCACTTTCGCTTTTTCTCTACGGTGGCGAGGTGATTCATGACTTCTCGTTTGCACTGGTCGTCGGAATACTGGTGGGTACCTATTCATCCATCTTTGTTGCGAGTCCTCTTGTTGTCCTTTGGGAGAACAGGGCATTACGCAAAAAAGCATAATCTTTCATTGTTGACAAACATTCAACGCCCCCGGTTAACGGGGGCTTTTTTTTGGAGATTCGATGCAGCCGGTACGGGAGAGACGCTGGAACGTAGCAGAACCGGATGAGAGCCAGGTGAAACGACTTGCCAGGGAATCGGCACTTCCACTCTTATTGAGCAGGATTCTCCTGAACCGGGGTATTTCCACACCTGAAGATGCCGCCCGTTTCCTCTCTTCTTCCCTGTCTCACGTTCATGACCCCTTTCTTCTTAAGGATATGGACAAAGCGGTGCAGCGACTTCGAAATGCTTTGGTCGACAAGGAGACAATCTGTGTATACGGAGATTACGATGTGGACGGTGTTACCTCCGTAGTCGCCCTTGTCGCTTTTCTTACAGCCCTCGGCGGTGATTGCTTCTACTATATTCCCATACGCAGCCAAGAGGGCTATGGACTGAATACCACCGGAATCAGTGAGGCCGCTGCACAAGGCGCACGAGTCATCATCACGGCGGATTGCGGCATAACATCCCATGAAGAGGCAGAGTATTGCGCCTCTCTCGGTATCGACCTGATAATCACCGACCACCACACCCCATTGTCAGATATCCCCAAGGCCTGTGCAGTAATTAACCCCCTGCGCAGTGGATGTGATTTTCCTTTCAAGTCGCTTGCCGGTGTCGGTGTCGTATTCAATCTGCTCCTTGCCTTGCGGAAACAATTACGGGAGGATGGCTATTTTTCCTCACGCACCGAGCCGAATCTTCGCGAATTTCTAGACCTTGTGGCACTGGGAACGATTGCCGATATTGTGCCCCTTGTGGATGAAAATCGTATACTCGTGAGCCACGGGTTGAAGGAATTGACGTTGTCCGCCCGGATTGGAGTGTCCGCCTTGAAAGCTGTTGCCGGCGTGACTGGTGAGGTTGATTGCGGCATAGTCGGCTTCCGTCTTGCGCCCCGGATCAATGCCGCGGGCAGGCTTGATGATGCAGCTCTCGGGGTCGAACTGCTCTTGACCGGTGATGTGCGGCGGGCAAACGAGGTTTCTGCGGAATTGAACGCCAGCAATGAGGATCGTCAGCACCTGGAAAAGGTAATCCTTGAGGATGCGCTCCAACGCCTTGCTACGGACCCTTGTTTCCGGGGTCGGAAAAGTATCGTCATGGCCTCAAAAACATGGCATTCGGGAGTAATCGGGATTGTTGCCTCGCGGCTGGTTGAAATCTTTCATCGACCAACGATTCTGATCGCACTTCAGGATGGCGTCGGTAAAGGCTCCGGAAGAAGTATTCCGGGCTTTCATCTCTATGACGCACTACAGTCTTGCTCGGACAGCCTGCTTGGCTTCGGCGGGCATAAATACGCTGCGGGGTTGTCCCTCAACGAGGGTACCTGTGCCGCCTTTGCCGATAAATTCGATCGTTGTGCTGATGTTATGCTGACAGCGGATGATCTTCTGCCCGAACTTCACATCGACGCCGAGCTCGTGCCGGAGGAGGTAACGCTGCAAGCGGCCGAATCCGTCTCTTTACTGGAACCTTTCGGCATGGGCAATCCCAGGCCGCTTTTTGTTATGCGTGGAGTCCAGCTGATGGAGTCGAAAGTGTTGAAAGATCGCCATCTGAAGGCCCGATTTCGCAGCACAGGATTTACCTTTGATGCTATTGGCTTCAACATGGCCGGTGATCTTCCTGATTCCGCCAGCATGGACATCGTCTTTTCCCTTGACGTAAACTGCTGGAATGGCAGGAAGTCACTGCAGTTACGTTTAAAAGATCTGAAGGCTTGCGAGTAGCTGGAAAATGCGCTGCCAATATTTTTTTACTATTCTTGCGAAATAGAGGCACGAACTTGTTTTCCTGGTAGAATAGTACGCTGATTGTTTCGTCGGAGGGCTGGATGAATAGAGAAGAAAGGTTTGCAGATGCCGAAAGAGTGATCATGATCGGATTCTGGGTCAATTCCGTTCTGATGATCATGAAGCTGGCCTGCGGATATTTCGGAGATTCCGAGGCTGTTTTCGCCGACGGCGTTGAGAGCGCCTGCGATTTTGTCGCTATTGGAACTGTTTTGATTGCCCTTCGCATCGGCAAAAGGCCCCTTGACGGGACTCATCCTTATGGTCACGGCAGAGCCGAAAGTATCGCGGCTATTGTCGTTTCCCTGCTGATTTTTCTGACCGGTGCCGGAATCCTGGTTCGCTCCTGTTTGACCCTTGTGAGAGGGACATTCCCTGCTCCGGAGTTCATCGCGGTATTGGCGGCCGTAGTAACCATTGGTGTGAAGGAATATCTTTACCGCTACTCCGTGCGCATTGGATCAAGACTGCAAAGCCCTGCTCTCATGGCCATTGCGAAGGACCACCGCAAGGATGCCATTACTTCCATTGCAACACTTGTGGGAGTAACGGGAGCTTTTTTCGGGATCGGCATAATGGATCCGCTTGCTGCTGGACTGACTTCGCTGTTTATCTTTCACATCGGCTATGTGACATTTCGTTCTTCAGCCCATGACTTGATGGACGGGAGACCGTCAGAATCCATCATATCCGGAATACGCTTGCTTGCAGAAGTGGTAGACGGGGTAGAGCATGTCCATGAAATCAGGGCTCGACGTTCCGGCCAGTATGTGATTGTGGATCTGAAGCTGGATATGGATCCTGAGATGACGGTGAAAAGATCGCACGAGATTTCTACTGAGGTGAAAAAAAGCATCTTTAGCAAATTCCCCAATGTCGGGGATGTAATGATCCACATAAATCCCCATAACGAGAAACACAAGGACCTTACGAGGCTCTGACGGGCTTCGATTACTATCTGACAAGGAGGATTGAAATGGCTGAGAATTCGAAATCAATGGCTAACCTGCAGGAGGCGTTTGCCGGTGAATCACAGGCAAACAGAAAATACCTGGCATTTGCCAAGCAGGCAGATGCGGAAGGTTATACTCAAGTGGCAAAACTGTTCCGGGCTGCCGCGGAAGCGGAGACGGTGCATGCTCACAGCCACCTGAAGGTCATGGGTGGTATCAAGGCTACCAAAGAAAACCTTCAGGAGGCCATTGAGGGTGAGACACACGAATTCAAAAGCATGTACCCCCAGATGATCTCGGAAGCCGAGCAGGAGGGCAATGCCCAGGCGGTGCGTACCTTCAAGTTTGCCAACGAAGTGGAGAAGGTTCATGCCGGTCTTTATACAAACGCCTTGCAGTCCCTCGGGAAAGAAGGGAAAGTGTTTGACTACTTCGTTTGCTCCATCTGCGGTCATACCGTGGAAAAAGCCGCACCGGAAAAGTGTGTGGTGTGCGGAGCCGGAAGCAAGGCATTTTTCCAGGTTTCTTGAGACCGGTCGGGAGACGTGATCCCGGTACACTCTGCACCTGTTTTGCCCGTGTCATAGTGCAGGAAAACCGCCGTCGCCGATTAGTGTCGGTGCGGCGGTTTTTTTGCTGATCCAACGGCAGCGTTGTCGTCAAACAACTTCCTTACCTTTGTGTGCTGTGGTAGAATGCACAAGTATGTTCCAGCGTTGATGAGCCGGGAAAACGTGCTCATGCGAAATGAATTGAAGAAGGATATCGCCACGTGCCAAAGTCAAAATCGGCCCCCCGTAACAAGCGAAGAAAGCAGAGTTCGAAACGTCCCGTCATCTATCTACTCCTGACAGTTTTTCTTATCGCTGCTGTGCTCTATTTGTTGGATCACGGCAAGAAAATGGTTCCGGAGAAACTTCCTGTCAAGCCTCCTGTTGCTGTGCCGGAAAAACCGTATCCTGCGCCGGAAGCGCCGCTTCTTCAGCCGGGAACGGAAAAACCGTTAGCTGAAGTTACGCCGGGCGGCAAAAAACCGGGACATAAACAGTATTCTTCACCGGTTATTTCGACCCCAGCTGTGCGGCTTCCGTTGATTAGCGGAACCCCGGTAGTGGCTATCATTATTGACGATATGGGCTCAAGCGTTGAAGAGCTACGCGAATTGATGAAAATTGGTGTTCCCTTGACCTTTTCCGTTATTCCGGGACTTCGCCAGTCACGGGAGGTAGCAACCGTTGCACACAACAACGGCTATGAGGTGATGGTGCATATTCCCATGGAGCCGCAGGATTACCCTCGGCGACGTCTGGAGAGCAATGGCTTGTTGCTTTCATACGGAGATAAAGAGATAGCTGCCAGGGTACGTGGGTTAGTGAGTAGTATTCCCTATGCGGTTGGTGCGAACAATCACATGGGTTCGCGCTTTACTGAAGACCATGAAAAGATGAGCGTTGTGTTGAGTGTCCTGAAAGAAAACGGGATGTTTTTTATTGATAGTATGACCACGCCAAAATCGGTTGGTTTGGCTACTGCACGGGAGATGGGGATGCGGGCAAC
Source organism: uncultured delta proteobacterium (assembly GCA_963748325.1). Lineage (GTDB taxonomy): Bacteria > Desulfobacterota > Desulfuromonadia > Geobacterales > Geobacteraceae > RPRC01. The sequence continues at coordinate 654,171 of CAVVIJ010000004.1, forward strand.
TGCCAGAACCGCACCATTTCTCGATAATAGCCAGGACGTTCCCGCCATCAAGGGACAGCTGGCAAGTCTGACGAGGTTGGCGGTGAAAAAGGGCAGTGCTGTCGGAATCTGTCATCCGCACCGGGACACGATCTTGGCTTTGACCGAGGAGTTGCCGATCATGAAGAAAAGGGGAGTTCGCTTCGTTTATGTCTCGGCGTTGGTGAAGTGAGAGTTTTTTTCGCTCCCTTGTCCCAGGTGGTGCATCATTTTTGCAAAGCGCCGGTAGTTTTCTTCCACAAGGATTGCCTCCGGTCTGCGCGGATTGATCGGGTAGATCAACAGGAATGCATCGCGCATCTTTCCGGGGAACTCACCCAGGGCTTCGGAAAGGAAAGAGTGAAGTCCCTTCTTCTTATGCGTTGCATCTGTGCCCTCGATATCGCAGAGCGGTTGCACCTTTTTCTGCACCGGTGAACCATCGATGGTAAAGCGTCGCACTTCAACACAGGGGCCTTGACCGTTACTGAAGGGTCTCATTGCATAGATCGATTCCCTGGCCGTTTCCTGAAACATGAGAAGCAGAGGGTCGTTTTCCGCCAGATCCGGCTTGGCGTCATAAAGGCAGGAAAGAAGAAGTTCGGAACCACAGTGCTCTTCAAGGAAACCGCAGGCGCCACCATCCGATGTTTCATAATAGAAAGACTTGTTTCTGGAACTTTCCGCCGCCAAACTGGTTCCGCAAAGAAGGCAGGAGTCTTTCAGACGCGAAAGCCGAAACTGGAATTCATCATTTTTCCGTTTTTCCTCGGTAATCATCCATTGGGCAAAGTGAAACGAGCGAGGCTGCTGCACTGAATCGTATTCCGCCAGGATTTCATGACCTAGTTGCGTGTACTGGCTGTATACGTCGGTACCGCGTGCATGGGTGAGTATCGGGTAAATCTTGCCTTCGGGATTAGTATTCAGGCTTTCCACCTTGGGACTTTTGGAAATGTAGCCGTCACAGCAGCGGTAGCCGCGGTTGATGGCAAAGGCTCGCAGCAGTGATTTATGATCTTTGAAAGGTCCCTGGTACTTGATTCTGGCGTCGATCAGGCAGGGGATGATGCTCAGGCTCTTTTTGTCGAGCCCTTTGTTTTCAAAGAGGGCGAAGATATTGCGGCAGTTTTCCAAACTCGGCATGTCCTTCACCGGAATGATAACCCGGTCAGCTGCGTACAGGGCATTCTGGGTGAAAATGTTCAGTTCCGGGCGGGTATCGACAATCAGGATGCCCGGAATCTCCGAGGACGCCAGGAGCCGTGACAGGACCATCGTACCCTTGATGGAATCTCTCAGATCGTCCAGGGCCATGGATGAAGGTATATAGTCGACACCGTACTGGCCGGTGTGGAGCAAGGTGGAACCGGGCGCTTCCAGGAGAAGGTCACAGACATCTCCGGTCGTTTTCTGCCCTTTGATGGAGAACATCTTGTCAACGGTGAAATGGTTGTCAAGGGAGACTACCGAAACCGGAAGATCTTCGCGCAGCGCCTTCAGGTAAATCGCCAGATTCGTGGCCAGGGTGGTCTTGCCGACGCCACCCTTTTCCGATGAGATAGTTATGACATAGGGGTACTTTTTCATAGCCTGTAATGATACTATGAAGAAACGAGGGTGGTCAACCGATTTCGATGTAGCAACGTAATGCTTATGATAACAACTGGTTGCCCGGATGTGGCAGAACTGTGGTCTGTTTGCATTTTTTCCGGAGCGTCATTGCAGAATCTCAACCATCGCGAGAGGAGCGAAGGGAATGTTTATCGAAAAGAGAATTCTCTCCGTCAGCCAGCTGACCTCACTGATCCGGGAGGTGATCGAAGAGAATTTTGAGCATGTCTGGGTGGAGGGAGAGGTTTCCAATCTGGCCGTACCCGCTTCAGGTCATCTCTATTTTACCTTGAAGGATGCCGGAGCTCAGATCCGCTGCGTTCTGTTCCGCGCCTCTTCGCGGGTACTTAAGTTCAAGGTCCAGAACGGTATGGCTCTTGTCCTGCGTGGACGTGTGTCCGTCTACGATCAGCGCGGTGACTATCAGTTCATCGCAGAATATCTGGAGCCGAAGGGAATCGGCGCGCTCCAATTGGCATTTGTTCAACTGAAGGAAAAGCTTGCCCGCGAAGGTCTGTTTGATGAGTCCCACAAAAAGCCTCTTCCCGAGTTGCCGCGTAGAATTGGTGTCGTTACCTCCACCAGCGGTGCTGCCATTCACGATATCCTGACGGTCTTACGCCGCCGCCATGCTGGTGTTGAAGTCCTGATCCGCCCGGTAACCGTGCAGGGTGAGGGTGCCGCAGCGGAAATCGCTGCGGCGATCCGCGATTTTAACCGTTATCGTGATGTTGACGTGCTCATCGTAGGACGCGGCGGTGGGTCCATGGAAGATCTTTGGGCGTTTAACGAGGAACTGGTCGCCAGGGCGATTCATGCCTCACGAATTCCGGTAATCTCGGCAGTTGGGCACGAAGTGGACTATACGATTGCCGATTTTGTTGCCGACCTGCGTGCCCCCACACCATCTGCCGCAGCCGAACTGGTTGTCAAAAGCCGCCAGGAGCTGGATACCCAGCTGAGTAATCTTTTTCATCGGCTTACGATGACCATGGATCACACTCTGGAGGGATCCCGTGACAGGACTGAAGGCTTGCTGGCTTCTCTTAAGGATCCTGCTCTCTTGATCGGGCACCTTATGCAACGTGTCGATGAGTTGTCCGAGCGCGCCGGTCGTGCCCTGCGAGGGAAGAGTTCTCTTTCTCGCGAGCGCTTTGTCGGGTTGTCGCACCGGCTGCATATCCGCAATCCGGCACTGGAGGTCGAGCGCTTCAGAGAGCGGCTCCTGATCGCCTCTGAGAGGATGGCACGTACCATGCGCCACATGATAGAAAGCGCCCGGGAAAAAAATGCCGTGAACGCAGCGCGACTTTCTGTTCTCTCGCCTCTGGCAACTCTTGAGCGAGGTTACTCCTTTACCCGTTCCGCTGCAGATGGCGAGATCGTGCGCAGCAGTGATCAGCTTGAAGCTGGCGACGTTGTTGCCGTGACATTCCGGCACGGTTCCGCGAACTGTATCGTCGAGACCTTGGAGAGTGGCAGTTGAGCCTCAAATCCCGACCCTTGATCCTGGAACCATGTAAGTGGTATTCCGAACTTCGAACCTTGTTCCCCCACTGACTTTCTTGACTGGTGAGGAGGATTCCGTATAATGCACAGATTGCTTTCGGGAGGGAATTGCAGATATGGCGGTGGAAAAATTTGAAACGGTGCTGAAGAAACTTGAAGATGCGGTGCGTAAGCTGGAAAGTGGTGATCTCACGCTGGAGGAATCACTGAAGGTTTTCGAAGAGGGTGTCCGTTCTGCCAATTTCTGCGTCAAGAAACTTGACGAAGCTGAACGGAAGGTGGAACTCCTCCTGAAACAAAAAGACGGAGCTTTTGTAAAGAGGGATTTTTCCCTGGATGAAGTACAGTAAAATCAACTCGAATCGAGACACGAAATGGACTTAAAGAGTTACTTGAAAAAAATGCAGAAACTTGTTGATGAATCATTGGAAAATTATCTTCCGCAAAAGGATGAGTTGCCGTCGTCAATTCATTCGGCTATGCGATATTCGATGTTCGCCGGTGGCAAAAGGGTTCGTCCGGTCCTTGTTCTGGCAGCCTGTGATGCGGTTGGGGGTGATATAAAGAAGGCAATGCCAGCTGCCTGTGCCATGGAAATGATCCACACCTATTCTTTGATACATGATGATCTTCCGGCAATGGATAATGACGATTTTCGCCGCGGTAATCCGACCAACCACAAAGTCTACGGTGAGGCGACCGCAATACTTGCCGGCGATGCACTCCTGACCGAGGCCTTTATCCTTTTGAGTAATCCCGCCTGTTCGGCAGATCTCGATCCCGCTGTTCTTCGACAAGTTATCCACGAAATGGCAGTTTGTTCCGGTTCCCGGGGGATGATCGGTGGTCAGGTGGTAGATATGGAGAGTGAAGGGAAGTCTGAAATTGATCTGGCCACCGTACTCTACATTCATACCCATAAGACCGGCGCCCTGATAAAGGCTTCCGTAAGGAGTGGCGCGTTGATCGGTGGTGCTCAGGGCACGGACCTTGACTTAATTACCCGCTATGCTGAGGCCATCGGCCTTGCTTTCCAAATTGCCGATGACATCCTTGATATCGAAGGGACAACCGAGCAGATCGGCAAGGACGCCGGCAGCGACCAGGCCAGGGGCAAGGCAACCTATCCGGCGGTCACGAGTCTCGCGGAATCCAAAAGTCGGGCCGAAGAACTTGTCAGCGTTGCCATTGAGGCCCTGTCCAGTTTCGGCGAAAAGGCCGAACCGTTGCGGGAAATTGCCAAATATATCGTGAAACGGAAATCCTGATGACAGAGATACTTTCTTCCGTCAATACTCCGGACGACCTGAAAGCCCTGCCTCGTGCGGAGCTGGAATCTCTTGCCGGAGAGCTTCGTGAGATAATGATCAATGTCTGTGCAGCTAATGGCGGGCACCTGGCTCCCAGCCTTGGCGTTGTGGAGTTGACTATTGCCCTTCACCGGGTCTTTTCGACACCTTCCGACAAGATTCTCTGGGACGTGGGACATCAGGCGTATGCCCACAAGCTGTTGACGGGCCGCCGTGATGCCTTTTCAACCCTACGCACGTTACATGGTATGAGCGGTTTTCCAAAGCGTTCCGAGTCCCCTCATGATGCCTTTGACGCGGGACATTCCTCCACGTCCATCTCCGCGGCCCTCGGTTTTGCTGCGTCTCGTGATTTGAAGCATGAAAATAACAAGGTGATTGCCGTGATTGGCGATGGCTCAATGACTGGTGGGCTTGCTTACGAAGGGCTCAATCATGCCGGTCACCTGAATAAGGATTTAATCGTTATTCTGAATGACAATGAAATGTCCATTGCCGAGAATGTTGGCGCTCTCTCCAGTTTCATGAGTCGCACCATGACCAATGATTTCGTGCATCGCATCAAGAAAGATGTACAGGGTTTTCTCGAGAGTCTTGATGGTGTCGGGCAGAGCGTTCTCCACGTGGCACGCAAGGCCGAGGAGTCACTTAAAGGGCTTTTTACCCCGAACATGCTTTTCCAGGCCTTTGGTTTCGAGTACATCGGACCGATAGATGGCCATGATCTTGACCGACTGATCAGTACTCTGGAGAATGTGAAGCGCTTTGATAACGCCGTTTTCATCCATGTCCTGACCAAGAAGGGCAAGGGGTATCAGCCGGCAGAGGAGAATCCGTCGCTCTTTCACGGTATCGGACCTTTCGACCGGGAGACCGGTAAGCCCCGTTCTTCAAAGGGTGGACCTTCGTCGTATACGGCTCACTTTGGCGAGACAATGAAACAAATTGCCGCAGATGATGAAAAAGTCATTGCCATTACTGCAGCCATGCCGGACGGAACCGGTCTGTCCGGATTTGCCCGAGAGTTTCCGGAAAGATTCTTTGATGTTGGTATTTCAGAGCAGCATGCCGTGACTTTTGCCGCCGGGCTTGCCGCAGAGGGTTTCAGGCCTGTTTTTGCCATCTACTCAACCTTTCTTCAGCGTGCCTATGACGAAATTTTTGATGTCTGTCTGCAAAATCTTCCGGTAACCTTTGCCATTGACAGGGCAGGGGTGGTCGGCAACGATGGTCCGACCCATCATGGTCTTTTTGATCTATCCTTCATGAGGACTTTTCCCAACATGGTCGTTATGGCGCCGAAGGATGAAAATGAACTGCGCCATATGCTGTCAACGGCAATCAGACACGATGGCCCCATCGCGCTCCGCTATCCACGCGGCGGCGGTCTCGGCGTCCCGTTGGACTCTTTACTCTCACCTTTGCCGATTGGAGTTGGTGAAATTTTGAGGGAAGGGGAACTGGCTGCGGTTATTGCTGTCGGGACGATGGTCAGACCGTCTCTTGAGGCGGTCGAAAGACTGGCAGATGAGGGTTTTTCCCTTTCTGTCATGAATGCTCGGTTTGTGAAGCCACTTGACCGTGATCTTATTCTTGATCTTGCTCAGCGGACAGGTGTCATTATAACTGTTGAGGAAAACGTACTGGAGGGAGGCTTCGGGAGTGCTGTACTGGAGCTGTTGGAAGAGGAATGTCTTGATGAGGTGAGGGTAATGAGACTTGGGTTTCCCGACCACTACATTGAACAGGGCGAACAGTCAGAGTTGCGATCCCTGTACGGTCTCGACGTAGACGGTATCGCCCTGAAAATCAAGCAATTCCTTACAAGTTGAACAGTATTTTCCGTCCGCAATATGGTCTCTGACAGATCAATACGGAAAGAGTAGAAAGGGCCACTACCTGCAGATGTTTGAATCTGCCGCTAGTGGCTTTTTTGTTTTTTGTTTGATCATGTAGTGTATCTTTCTTTCGATCCCTGATTCAAGGGCATGTCGATTATACAATCCAAGTTAAATAATTAAAAAATACTGTTGACAGCCATAGGGTCATGCGCTATAAGAAGACAAAAAAGATCCACAAGGTGCAATTATGATGGAACTGACCCGCAAGGGTGAATATGCAATTCGGGGCATACTCTATCTTGCCCGGCAGCCACAGGGGAAAGTGACTCTTGTTGGCGATATAGCGGCAGCATGCGATGTGCCAAAAAGCTTCCTGGCAAAAATACTTCAGGATTTTGTCAAAATGGGGCTGGTTAGTTCCTCGCGGGGTACAGGGGGCGGATTTATGCTTGCAAAACCCGCAGCCCGGATTACGCTGCGTGAAGTGGTCGAGGCGGTTGAGGGACCGATCATGCCGAATCGCTGTCTTATCGGTGCCGGTGCCTGTGACAAGGATGGTTTCTGTCGAGTCCATCCAGTTTGGGAACGGGTGCGAGAGCAGACAGTGGAGATCCTGGATGGGGTGACCATTGAAGAGCTTGCCCGTGACTAGTACGGGATATGCTGGATGGCTCGCATCAGGTTCATCTTCGGAGACCTGAGAATTTGTTTTGTAGTGCATTATTAAAACCGGACAACCGGAAAAGGAGGATAGTGTATGGATGTGGTGGCGTTGAGCAGATTGCAGTTTGCCATTACCAGTATGTTTCATTTCATTTTCGTGCCACTGACGCTTGGGCTTTCCATTTTGGTAGCCATCATGGAGACGCGTTATGTGAGGACCGGAAATGAACTCTACAAGGGGATGGCCAAGTTCTGGGGAAAGCTTTTTCTTATCAATTTTGCCTTGGGTGTCGTGACAGGCATTACACTGGAGTTCCAGTTTGGAATGAACTGGGCCGAGTATTCGCGCTATGTGGGAGATATCTTTGGTGCTCCTCTGGCCATTGAGGCCACCCTGGCCTTTTTCCTGGAATCGGTGTTCATCGGAGTCTGGATTTTCGGCTGGAACAAGGTATCCAAGAGGATGCACGCCATCTCCATCTGGATCGTCGCCTTTGCTTCGAGCCTTTCGGCTCTTTGGATCTTGCTTGCCAATGGCTGGATGCAGCATCCGGTCGGTTTTGTTCTGCGAAACGGCCGTGCCGAGATGGTCGATTTTGTGGCGATGCTGACCAATCCCTATGGTGTCCTGAAGTTTGCTCATACCGTTGTTTCCGGGTATGTGCTGGCGGGTTTTTTCGTGATGGGCATATCTGCCTGGCATCTGCTTCGAAAAAACAAACCGGAGTTCTTTAAAACCTCTTTCCGCATGGGCGCGGTATTCAGCCTGGTTGCCATAATTTTGGTCATTATTTCCGGTGACTATAGTGCGGTAGTTGTTGCCAAAGCGCAGCCAGTCAAGTTCGCTGCCATGGAATCGATGTGGGAGACCAAGGCTTGTGCCGGGATGAGTCTGCTTACATTTCCGGACTCGAGAAATGAGTGCAACGTGATTGAAACCGGAACCATCCCGAAACTTCTCAGTTACCTGGCCTATCATAATGTCGATGCCGTAGTGAAAGGCTTGAAAGAGTTTCCAAAGGAAGATCGTCCGCCCGTATTGCCGGTTTTTCTCAGCTTCCGTGCCATGGTTGGTATGGGATTTTACATGACTCTCCTCGCCATCCTCGCAGTCTTTGTCTCCTGGAAGGGAACTGTCGAGAAGCACACACTATTACTGCGGGTACTGCTCTATTCCATACCAATCCCCTATCTTGCCAATCAGCTTGGCTGGCTTGTGGCAGAAGTGGGGAGACAGCCCTGGATTGTCTACGGTGTGCTGCGGACTTCGGATGCTGTTTCGACTTCCATTTCTGTTGCCCAGGTGACCGGTTCCCTGATCGGATTTACCCTTCTCTATGGTTTTCTCGGTTGTGTCGATATCTTCCTGTTGGCCAAGTATGCCAGGAAGGGCCCGGATGAGGATATTCCTTCACTGACTCAATCTGCTCATAAGGAGGCGTGAAATGGCGTTTCAGATTATTTGGTTCGTACTTTGGGGGGTTCTCTGGGCGGTCTATTTCATGCTGGACGGTTTTGTGCTCGGAGCCGGCATGCTGCAGCCATTCCTTGGTAAAAATGACACCGAACGTCGTGTTATCATCAACACCTTCGGCCCGGTTTGGGACGGCAATGAAGTCTGGTTGATAACTGCTGGCGGCGCGACTTTTGCGGCATTTCCCACTACCTATGCCCTGATGTTCAGCTATCTGTACACTGCGTTGCTGCTTCTTCTCTTTTCCTTGATCGTGCGCGGCGTGAGCTTCGAGTTTCGTGGGAAAATGGAAAGCGGTGCCTTGAAGGGGGCTTGGGACTGGACTATCATGGTTGTCAGCTTTCTCCCCGCTCTTTTGTTCGGGGTGGCTTTCGGCAATATCTTTCAGGGGCTTCCGATGGACGCCAGTGGCTATCATGGCGGGTTCTTTTCGCTTCTCAATCCCTTCGGATTGCTTACCGGGGTGCTCTTTGTCCTGCTGTTCCTGGTTCACGGCGCACTCTACCTTAACGTCAAGACCGAGGGGGAGTTGAGCGCACGTGCTCTGGTTACCGCCAATCGTTTTTGGCCGGCACTGCTGATTGTTGCTGCACTGTTCCTTGTTGCTGCATATCCTGCGACCAAACTTTATGACAATTATCTCTCTCTTCCTTTCTTGCTGGCCGTGCCGCTTCTTGCGGTCGCCTCTCTTCTGGCGATTCGGATCAGTACGGCGAAGGGTAAGCCGCTCATGGCATTTACGGCATCCTGTTTCACTATTCTGTTGGTTGTGGCCACCGGGATTATCGGTCTGTTTCCGAACCTTATTCCCTCGTCACTCGATGCGGCCTCCAGTCTGACCATTTACAACTCTTCTTCGAGTCAGTATACGTTGACGATCATGACTGTTGTGGCTCTGGTATTTGTCCCGATTGTTATTGCCTATAAAATCTGGGTGTATCGTGTTTTTCGTGCAAAAGTAGGGCTCCAGGATGTTTTGGATGACGAACATTCCTATTAATTCCTATGGAACAGTCAAAGAATGTTTTTTTTGGTAAAATTCATCACAAGTGGTTTTCAACTTCCTCGTTCTGTGGTAAGTATAAGAAAAGACAGTTTTTTGGCAGAATCCTTATGTGAGTCAGTTGGTGGATTACGACTTGTTGATACCGAACGTGATTCGGTCGTGATACACTGATTCATACCGGCGAGCGTAGAAGGTTATCCGATACAAGTCGGTGCCGTTATTATTTGCATGCGAGGAACAGAAAATGGGAAAACCAAAATATTCAGACACGACCGCAGTAGCCGCTTTTGTTGCTGGTGCCGCTCTGGCAGCCGGCATAACACTTCTCCTCAGTCCGAAAACAGGTCGAGAGATTCGTGAAAATATCGGAGATATCAAGGAAGATGCTGTTGAGAAGATCAAGGTTTGTGCCCGAGAGGCAAAATTCAAACTCAGTCAGAAAACCAAACCGGATGCTTTCATGTACGAAGGCGGCGATTGCTGGATCTGATTGATCGAAGTCACCAATCCGGTGCATAGACTCTATGCACCGGATTTTATAAACCCATTCATTTTCATTGACTCCTCTGCTTCTGCAAATAGAAGTTTTCCCTTTGCACGTGAGTCAACCTGCTCGTAATGCCGTTGTACATCACCGAAGAGTACTCCATGGTTTTTCCCTTTTGAAAATCCGGCTTTGGTACGTCACCTGAATTCATGTCCTGCCCTTCATTACCGTTTACTCCTCGACCTGCCATGTCAAAAATGTGGCGAATTTAAGTTGATTTGCTGTAGGTAAAATAGTACAAGAAAGCGTTTATATACCTTTCTGTCCCAAGAGGTTGTTCATGCAGCGAATTCCCATTTCACTTGCCAGGTCGGGCATGGTGCTTGCCAAGGATCTAGTACGTCCTGAAAACCCGGCCGGTCCGGCAATTTGCGGTAAGGGCATGGAAATCACCGATTCCCTGCTGGAGCGTCTGCGGAATATGGGCATCCATTCCATTACCGTTCAAGGACATCCGGTATGGATGGAAGGGGATAAAACCCTTGAGGAATTACTCCAGGATTTGGACTATCGTTTCAGTTTTGTTGACCGGGATCCGCTTACCGGTCTATTGAAGGAAATCTACCGGAAGTATCTAATCAGTTCCATGGGAGAGTAGTGTGGATGAGCTGAGAGCTGAAATTAGAAAATTCATCATGGATACCCGGACTCTGCCGACTCTTCCCGGTATCGTAACGAAGCTCAATACTCTTGCGGACGATGATAAGTCCTCCGTGCAGGAGATGGCGCGTCTTGTATCGTCCGACCAGGTACTCTCGGCCAGGATATTACGTCTCGCCAATTCTCCTTCCTATGGTTTTTATCGGGTAGCGACTATTTCCAATGCCATGATTCTGCTTGGTGTTGATGTGGTGAAAAGCCTCGTGCTCAGCTCCTCCATCTTCGAAATCATGGAAAATAGCGCCATCGGTCTCTGGGAACATTCCCTGGGTGCGGGTGTTGCGGCCAATATTATCGCAAAACGCCTGAACCTCCCTGATTGTGAAGAGATAGCAACTGCAGCCCTGCTCCATGACATCGGTAAGGTTATTGTCCGCCTCAAGCTCCAGGATGAGTATGACGTTTTGCTTGCAAAAACTTCTGAGAGTGGGAGATCGTTGCACGACTTGGAGCGAGAAATGATTGCAACCGATCATGCGGAAGTGGGTGGATGGCTCGGTAAAAACTGGTTCCTGCCGGAAAAACTGGTCGTCCCGATTGCCTATCACCATAACGTTGCGGCTGCTCCGTGTCATCAGGTCAAGACCGCAGTCGTGCATTTTGCCAATGTCCTTATTAAAGCCAGCGGGTTCGGTTTCAGTGGTGACCCGTTCATCCCGGTGATCCAGCAGATAGCCTGGGACAAGCTTGGCATGACGGAACCGGTTCTTACCGAGATCGTCGAGGAGCTTGAAGAAAAACTGGTCGATACAAAAAACTTCAGTTTGGAGATACAGTCGTCTGATGAAACAAAAACGTAGAATTACCGTATACTCCCATGATCCGGTCTTTGCCTCGGCCCTGGAAATTCGCCTTCAGAGCCGCGCCTATCAGGTTTTGATCCATCACAAGCTATCTCAACTCCTCGGTTTAATCTATTCAGATCCTCCCGATCTCATAATCATTGATATCACTACGCCGAACAAGGAACTTAAGGGGCTCCTGCAGAGCCTGAAAAGCGACAGTTATTTCAGCGTAATTCCGGTTATCGGGCTAATTGCCTCTGCGGATCAGGATCAATTCCCGTGGGATGATTTCTTGATGGACGATTTCGTTTTCCTGCCGATTAAATACTCGGAACTTTTTATTCGTATCGAGCTTTCCATTCGCAGGATTCAGAGGGTTTTCGACAACAATCCACTGACGAGGCTGCCGGGAAATACCTCGGTACAGAATGCCATTGCTGATGCAATCGGCAAGCCGATGGCTGTTTGCTATATCGATATCAATAACTTCAAGCCCTATAACGATGTCTACGGATTTACCCGTGGCGATGAAGTGCTGCGTATGCTCGCTAGAATCATGTCCAATGCCGTGAAGGAGTCGGGCGGCGGTTTTGCCGGGCATATTGGTGGGGATGATTTCGTGTTCGTTGTTCCCATGGAACGTGCCGAGGAAGTCTGTTCGACAGTGATTGACAATTTTACCACCATTTCACTCGACCTTTTTGATGATGAAGACCGTGAAAACGGCTACTACATCGCACTGAACCGGAAGGGCCAAAAAGAAAGTTTTCCTCTTCTGTCCATTGCCATTTCAATCGTCCCTACAGACCAGGAAAAAATCAACCACTGTGGAAAGGTCTCCGAAATGGCAGCCGAATTAAAAGTTGTCGCCAAGAAGTCCGGTAAGAGTTGTTATGTTCTTGATAGGAGAAATAAGTAGCAGGGAAGGTGCTTCATGGATAAGAAGTGGGTAGAGCCATCGAAGAATTATTCGGTGCTGATCGTCGAGGATAATCTGTTGATGCGGAAAATTCTCGAAGGGCACTTGAGTGATCTTGGTCATACAGTGGTTGCCGTGGAGAACGGCCGCCAGGCTTTGGAGATGCTGGGCCAAAGTCACTTTCCGATTGTCATAACCGACTTGGTCATGCCGGAAATCGGGGGGCTTGAGCTGTGCAAGGCAATCAGGGGACGCGGTTTCGACGGATACACTTATGTGGTCATGCTCACAGCCCAGGATTCGAAGGATGAGATGGTACGCGGGTTGGAAGCCGGGGCCGACGAATACCTGATAAAACCGGTAAACCGGGCCGAGTTGACCATGCGTTTGAAGACTGCGGACCGGATCCTGTCACTGGAAAGTTCCCTGAAAAAAAGCTACGAAGAAATCAAGGCTCTGTCTGTCAAGGACCCTCTCACCAAAGTATACAACCGAGGTTTTCTCGATGAGAAACTCGTGCAGGAAGTGAAAAGAACCTTTCGTTTTGAAAGGCCCCTGTCACTCATGATGCTGGATATTGACCACTTCAAAATTATTAACGATACCTTCGGCCATTTAACCGGAGATCAGGTGCTCATGGAGTGTGCCCGACTCATGTGTACCTCCGTGCGCAATGAAATCGACTGGGTGGCCCGCTACGGAGGGGAGGAGTTTGTGATCGTGCTCCCTGAAACTCCCTTGTCCGGAGCTAAGGTTGCCGCTGAACGATTCCGTTCAAACCTGGCCTCCTATGTGGTTGATGCCGACGGTGCGGAAATACGTGTAACCGCGAGCTTCGGGGTTGCGAGTTTTACTCCTTCGACTCAGAAAGAGGAGCTGAGCATGGCTGCATCGCTACTTGAACAGGCTGACCAGTGTCTCTATCAGGCAAAAAAAGAAGGCCGAAACCGTGTGGTTTCGACCTTACTCTGACAGAACGGTTTTTTTCAACGAACAGTTCTTGTCTCTGCTATTGTACGCTGATTGTCCCCTGAGTTGTATCCCCCGGAACAGATATCTCTTTTTACCCCCTCACTTTTTTTGCTATTTCCGCGATCCTCCGCCCCTGAGCCTGGGCGATCTCCAGATCCTCAGGGCTTGGTATCAACTCTCCCCGCGCTCCGGCTATGGTGGAAGCTCCGTAGGGAGTTCCACCCCTGCCCTCGGTATGAAGCATCCCCGGTACCGAATAGGGTACCCCGACTACGATCATGCCCAGGTGGAGAAGCGGTGCCATCATGGTCAGCAGGGTGGTCTCCTGGCCACCGTGTGTCGATGCCGTCGAGGTGAACACCCCGGCCGGTTTCCCCTCCAAAACCCCTTTAAGCCAGAGAGAGGCGGTTGAGTCGAACAACTGTTTCATCTGCGCTGTCATGTTTCCGTAGCGGGTTGGTGACCCAAAAAGAAACCCGTCAGCTTCTTGAAGGTCTTCCAGTGTACAGATCGGAATATCCCGCTGTTTCTCGCGGATTTGCGATGCAAATTCGTTCCCGTCGATGACCTTGTTTACCGTTTCGAACTCCTCCACACGGCGAAGTATCGCCTCCATTCCCTCAATAGAAGCAACTCCTTCAGCTGCGGCCTGCGCAAGTTGCAGGACGTGTCCGTACATCGAGTAGTAAACGACGAGTATTTTCATCAGGAAACACCTCCTTTTTCTTGGTAAGTATATCAGGATGCCGTGCAAAATACATCGTGGCTGTTGACTATTTGTCTGTTCAAATGAAAAGACCTGCCAGGTTTTGAAAGCCTGGCAGGTCTCGGTGGCGGATATTCACTGGTGATTGTTATTTTTTATCCCCTTCACGATACTCGGCAAGAAAATCTCGTTTATAGCTGGCAAAGCGTCCTTCCTCGATTGCGGTGCGTGTCTCCGCCATCATGTTCAAGTAAAAGTGAACGTTATGGATGCTGGCCAGGATCGCCGACAACACCTCATTGGAGACGAAGAGGTGATGGAGGTAGGCCCTGCTGAAATTGCTGCAGGTATAGCAGGTGCAATTCGGCTCGACCGGATAGAAGTCGCGCCGGTACTTCCGGCTGGTGAGACGGATTCTGCCACGGTTGGTGAAAAGCGTGGCGCTTCGGGCATAGCGGGTCGGTATGACACAGTCGAACATGTCCATGCCTCGCTCGACACTTTCCAGAATATCCTCCGGCAGCCCGACGCCCATCAGGTAGCGTGGTTTGTCCTCCGGCAGGTGGGGGGCGGTGAAATCAACGACTTTCTTCAGCAGCTCCAGTCCTTCACCGACACTGACACCGCCGATGGCGTAGCCGGGAAAATCCATCTGGACCAGTTCCCGTACGCACAGGGCGCGCAGGTCCTCGAAGACGCTGCCCTGAACAATGGCAAAGAGAGCCTGGTCTTTGCGGGAGTGGGCTTTTTTGCATTGCTCGGCCCAGCGTATGGTCTTCCGGGTGGACTTGGATGCATAGCTTTTATCGCATGGGTAGGGGATGCACTCGTCAAAGGCCATGATGATATCGGCTCCCAGTGATTGTTGGATAGCCATGGCCTTGGCTGGATCGAGGTAGATCTCCTCTCCGCTGATCTCGTGTTTGAAAAAGACTCCGTCTTCGGTAATGCGCTTGTTGGGCAGGGAAAAGACCTGAAACCCTCCGGAATCGGTCAGGATCGGGCCATTCCAGGCCATGAATTTGTGGAGCCCCCCGGCTTTTTCCACCAATGCCTCGCCCGGGCGGAGGTGCAGGTGATACGTGTTGCAGAGAATGATCTGTGCTGCGCAGTCGCTTACCTGCTGCGGTGTCATGGCTTTCATGGCCGCATGGGTGCCGACCGGCATGAAGATCGGAGTTTCTATCCTGCCATGGGGTGTTTCCAAAACTCCCCGCCGGGCCGCTGTTTGCGAATCCCTTGACAAGAGTGTAAAGTTGAATGATTGCATAAAGGTAGAGTTCCCTGATAATTCGGATATTGACAAAAACCCGAGTTTGTTGGTATTTTTCAGTATTTTTAAGTCCTGCCTTTATTACCAGATAGGCTCCGGAAAAGCAATATGTAGTGCGTGCTGAGCCGTTTCAGTTAATTTACCTGCCGCACCATTTCGGGTTCATCAGTTCGTTTACCATCAGAATGGATGAAGTTTTTCGTCTGCACTACCGTATATCGAGAGGAGAATTCATCACTTGGCTACTCAGAGCATGTATCCCTTTTTTCTTCGCAGGCTCCACTCCCTTACCGGCGTGCTTCCTATCGGTGCCTTCCTTGCTGAACATTTTTTCACCAACAGCTTTGCCATGTTCGGCCCCGAGGTCTATAACTCCAAGATAGAGTTCTTCATGGGATTGCCGTATATCCTGCTGATCGAGATTTGCCTTATCTGGATACCGATCCTCTTTCATGGCATGTATGGACTCTATATTGTCTACACCGGGCAGGCGAATAGTTCTCCCTACGGTTTCTTTCGCAATTGGATGTACCTCCTGCAAAGGATTACCGGTATTGTAACTATCTGTTTTATCTTTTATCATGTCTATGCCACCCGTATCAGCGGGTTGCTGACCGGTCACCATGCCAGTTTTGCGCTGGTGCAGCAGAGCCTGCAGAATCCCTTGGTGCTCGGTTTCTACATCCTCGGCATTGTCTCGGCATCCTATCATCTGGGGAATGGGTTGTTCGGTTTCCTGATAACCTGGGGGATCGCCATCGGTGACAAGACCCAGAGGGCGGTTACTTTACTCTGCGGGGTTGTTACTGCCGGATTGGCCGGTTTTGGCCTTGCCGCTCTCAGCTTTTTCCTCTGATCGAACCTTAGGCATTTTGCTGCAGTCCCGGTAACCTTGCCGTGTTTGATGGGTACCAAGGGGCTGGTCTATCAAACCTTATCGATCAATGACTCAAGGTTTTTGATTTTCCCTATGAGGAGTTTTGCATGAATAACAAGATTATTATCGTCGGGGGAGGGCTTGCTGGCCTTATGTCGGCAATCAAGGTTGCCGAGGCTGGCTGTCAGGTGGATCTTTTTTCCCTCGTACCGGTGCGTAGATCCCACTCCGTGTGCGCACAGGGCGGTATAAACGGCTGTGTGCAGCCGACCCGCGAAGGGGATTCACCGTACGAACATTTTGATGATACCGTGTACGGCGGTGATTTCCTGGCCAACCAGACTCCGGTTCGCAATATGTGTAATGCCGCTCCGGCGATCATCAATCTTCTCGACCGGATGGGCGTGATGTTCAATCGCACACCGGAGGGTAATCTCGATTTTCGCGCCTTTGGTGGCGCTAAGTATCGCCGGACCGCTTTTGCCGGAGCAACCACCGGCCAGCAACTCCTCTATGCTCTTGACGAGCAGGTGCGTCGTTTCGAAGTACAGGGACTTATTACCAAATATGAATTCTGGGAGTTTCTCGGTGCTGTTGTTGACGATGAAGGCGTCTGTCGCGGTATTTCCGCCTTGGATATGCGCACCATGGATGTTCATTCCTTTCGCGCTGATGCCGTGATCATGGCGACCGGTGGCCCTGGGGTGATCTTTGGCAAGTCGACCAATTCCGCCATCAATACCGGCACAGCCGCGGCTTCCCTTTATGGTCAGGGAGTCCGCTACGCCAATGGCGAGTTCATTCAGGTGCATCCCACTGCTATCCAGGGAATCGACAAGCTGAGGCTCATGTCTGAATCAGCTCGCGGCGAGGGTGGCCGTGTCTGGACCTACAAGGACGGCAAACCCTGGTATTTCCTTGAGGAAAAGTATCCTGCCTACGGCAACCTCGTGCCTCGGGACATCGCCACGCGCGAGATCTTCCATGTCTGCGTCGATGAGAAACTGGGCATTGATGGCAAGAATCAGGTGTATCTGGACCTGACCCACCTGCCTGCGGATTTTCTCGATCGGAAGCTGGGCGGAATCCTCGAGATATATGAGAAATTCGCCGGTGAGGATCCTCGCAAACATCCGATGCGGGTTTTCCCTGGAGTACATTATTCCATGGGCGGGATGTGGGTTGATTATAACCAGATGACCAATATACCAGGCCTGTTTGCCGTGGGCGAATGTGATTACCAGTATCACGGTGCAAACCGACTTGGTGCGAATGCTCTCCTTTCCTGTACCTATTCCGGAATGGTGGCTGGGCCGGCAGCAGTGGAGTTTGCCAGTGGTCTCCGGCAGTCCTCCGCAGATTTGAGCAGTGATTGTTTCGATCGGGAAAAACGCTTTCATGAAGAGGGCTTTGCCGCCATTTACCAAATGAGCGGACCGGAGAATCCCTATCGCATTGCCCATGAACTGGGTGAGTTGATGACGGAAAACGTTACTGTTGTCCGCTATAATGACCGTTTGCGTGCTACCGATAAGAAAATCCAGGAACTGCAGGAGCGCTGGAAATCCCTTGGCATACTCGATATCGCGCGCGGGACGGCGAATCAGGCGGCCCAGTTTGCCCGACAACTGCGGCACATGCTCGATTTGGCCCGGGTGATAACCGTTGGTGCCTTGCTACGGGATGAATCCCGAGGTGCTCATTACAAACCGGAGTTTCCCAAGCGCAATGATGAGAAATTCCTGAAGACGACGATTGCCGAGTATACCCCTGATGGTCCGAAGATCAGCTACGAAGAGGTGGATGTTCAGTTTATTGAACCCCGCGAGCGTGTCTATGATGTGGAGAAGCATCTTGATCCCGAGAATGGAGGAAACTAGCATGGCGGAAAATCAGATCAAGCTGAAGATCAGAAGACAGGATACCCCGACCTCAGTTTCCTATTGGCAGGAGTTTGTCATTCCCTATGTTCCGGGGCATAATGTTATTTCCGTGCTGATGGAGATTCAGAAAAACCCGGTAACCGCGTCCGGTCAAATAACGACTCCGGTGGTTTGGGAGTGCAACTGCCTGGAGGAGATCTGCGGTGCCTGTACGATGCTGATCAACGGTTCCGTGAGACAGGCTTGCACGGCCCTGATCGATCAGGTCGGCACCGAGCTTACCCTGGAACCGGTCAGCAAGTTTCCGGTTGTCCGTGATCTTCACGTGGACCGTCAGAAAATGTTCGATGCCCTGAAAAGAGTCAAGGCCTGGATTCCCATTGACGGCACCTATGACATGGGAGAGGGGCCGCGTATGTCGCCGCGTGATCAGGAGGCGGGGTATCACCTTGCCAAGTGTATGACCTGCGGTTGCTGTATGGAAGCTTGCCCCCAGTTCAATCCACGTTCCAACTTCCTTGGCCCGGCACCCATTGCTCAAGTCAGACTTTTTAATTTTCATCCGACCGGTGCGATGAACCGCTCCGAGCGGCTTGAGGTTCTGATGGAGGAGGGCGGTATCGCGGAATGCGGCAATGCCCAGAACTGTGTTCGAGTTTGTCCCAAGGAAGTACCGCTGACTAAAACCCTGGCTGAATTGAACAAGGATGTGACTCTTCACGGTCTTTTCGGATTGCTGAAGAAGTAGAAGTTTGGTCACGGGAGGGGCGCGTGCAGAAAGTCCGCTTTCTCAAGAATATTGATCGCTTTTTCGGGAATGCTGCCGTCTTCTTTATGGGGAAGGCGAAACCGCGACCTTGGCAGACGCCGAGAAAAATCCTTTTTATTCGCCCGGGCGGCATCGGTGATGCAGTTTACCTGCTGCGCGCCATTCATGCTGTAAAGGATAAATATCCGTCGTGCTCGATAACCGTCCTGGCGGAAAAAAGAAATGCCGCAATCTTCTCCTTCAGTAGAGATGTTTCACGGGTTCTTCTTTATGACCGAATTCCCGATCTCCTGGCGGCAATCCGCGGAGGTTTCGACGTGGTGGTCGACACGGAACAGTGGCACCGACTTTCCGCGGTGATCGCACGTCTGACGGGTGCCCCCCTCTCAATCGGATTTGCCACCAATAACCGGAAAAAACTCTTTACTCATCCGATAGACTACTCACATGATACCCACGAGAGTGATAGCTTCCTGGCACTCCTGAACCCCCTTGGAATTCCACCGACTGAGATCCCGACGCACCTGCTTGAAGTACCTTCCCAGGCTGTTGAAATCGTGAAGAAAAAACTTGCAGTCTTGGCAGGGAATCCCTATATTGTCCTTTTTCCCGGAGCCAGTATCCCTGAACGACGTTGGGGTACGAGCAGGTTTCAAGAACTTGCCCGACGCCTTCACGGTCGGGGGATTTCGGTTGTTGTCGTGGGTGGTCGGGGTGACGAGGTTGCTGGAGATATGATTGTCGCTGCTGTCGATGGACTTAATTTTGCCGGAAAAACATCTCTGGCAGAGACAGCGGGACTTTTGGCAAAGTCAATGCTTCTGGTTACCGGTGATTCCGGTCTTCTGCACATTGCCGCAGAACTCGGGGTTCCCACCGTGTCCCTGTTCGGACCAGGAATCGAAAATAAGTGGGCACCGCGTGGTTCACGACACATTGTATTGAACAAGCATCTCGCGTGCTCTCCCTGTACCCGCTTCGGCTATACGCCGAAATGTCATATTGCGGCCCGCTGTCTTGCACTCATTACGGTGGCGGATGTGGAAAATGCGATTTGCAGTATTCTGGGCCAGGTAGCCGTTCTGAGGCGCCTCGGAAGTGAATAATCTTCTTGACAATAAGGGCAGTACCTGTTAAATAAACTCTGCTGTAGATGAAGGCGCGTAGCTCAGGGGTAGAGCACTAGCTCGACACGCTAGGGGTCGGCGGTTCGAAACCGCCCGCGCCTACCATTCATCGCGAATTACTAAATGAACAGGGGCATCGACGTTTGATGCCTCTTTCTATTAAGGGGCCTCACATGAAAGAGATAGGGGTTGCGCTTCCGGACGGCTCGAACAAGTCTCTTGAAGAAGGAGCCACGGTATTTGATCTTGCACGAGCAATCGGGGCTGGTTTGGCTCGGAATGCGATTGCCGGCAAGGTTAATGGTGTACAGGTTGACCTCTCCACAGTTCTGCATGATGGCGATCAGGTGGAAATCATTACCGAAAAAAGCTCAGAGGCTCTTGATATCATTCGTCACTCCACTTCTCACCTCATGGCCCAGGCGGTGAAGTCCCTTTTTCCCGAGGCGAAGGTCACCATCGGTCCTTCCATTGAAAACGGTTTCTATTACGACTTCGATGTTGAGTCTCCTTTCAGTCCGGATGACCTGGAAAGAATTGAAGCGAAGATGCGTGAGCTTGCGAAGGCAGGTTTGCCTGTTAGCCGCGAAGTTCTCACCAAGGAAGAAGCGATTCAGCTTTTCAAGGATCAGGGTGAAGAGTATAAAGTTGAGTTGATAGAGGATCTGGGTGCCGAGACGGTCTCTTTGTACCGGCAGGGCGATTTTGTAGATCTTTGTCGCGGGCCCCATCTGCCGTCCACTTCCTTCTGCAAGGCTTTCAAGCTCACCTCCATTGCCGGTGCCTACTGGCGCGGAGACGAGAGCCGGAAGATGCTGCAGCGCATCTATGGTACCGCCTTTGTGGACAAAAAGGCCCTTGAAGAATATCTTGCCCGCCTCGAAGAGGCACGGCGACGTGATCATCGAAAAATCGGCAAGGAACTTGATCTGTTTTCCTTCTCGGATGAGGTGGGAGCCGGTCTTGTTATCTGGCACCCAAAGGGCGCGATGCTCCGTACCATTCTTGAAGATTTCGAACGTCGTCAGCACTTGAAACGCGACTATGATATCGTGCTGGGGCCGCAAATTCTCAAAAAGGAACTTTGGGAACGTTCCGGGCATTATGAGAATTACCGGGAGAATATGTATTTCACCGAGGTTGATGGCCAGAGCTACGGCATCAAGCCGATGAACTGCCTCTCCCATATGATGATCTATAAATCCCATCTGCGCAGTTACCGGGATCTTCCGCTACGCTATTTTGAGCTGGGAACGGTGCACCGCCATGAGAGGGCCGGCGTTCTTCACGGACTTCTTCGGGTTCGCGGGTTTACTCAGGATGATGCGCATATTCTCTGTACACCGGAACAGCTTGATGCCGAAATCAAAGGTGTGCTTTCCTTTGTCAATGATGTCATGGCAATCTTCGGTTTCGATTATGAGATGGAGCTTTCAACACGTCCGGATAAATCGATCGGCACCGACGAAGACTGGGAGTGTGCCACCAAGGCACTGCGGGCAGCTCTTGAAGACTCCGGTCGGCCTTTTGAATTGAATGAGGGCGACGGTGCGTTTTACGGGCCGAAAATTGATATTAAGCTTCGTGATGCTCTTGACAGAAGATGGCAATGTGCTACAATCCAGTGCGATTTTACACTCCCGGAGCGCTTTGATCTCACCTACGTGGCTGCTGACGGTGAAAGAAAAAGACCGGTCATGGTGCACCGTGTGATACTCGGTGCGATCGAGCGTTTCATTGGCGTGCTTATCGAGCATTATGCCGGCAACTTTCCTTTGTGGTTGTCACCGGTTCAGGGGGTGCTGCTTACGGTAACCGACAGTCAGGTTCCCTATGCCCGAAAGGTTTATGCCCAGTTGCGTGAAGCTGGAATTCGCGTGCAACACGATTTCCGCAACGAGAAGCTTGGATTTAAAATACGCGAAGCTCAGCTGCAAAAAGTTCCTTATATGTTCGTCATTGGAGATAAGGAGGTCGAGACGGAAACTGTTACGCCGCGTTATCGCGATGGCAGTAACCTCCCGGCCAAGAGTGTGACGGAACTGGTCAATTTTATCGAGCAAGAAGTAAAAAGTTTCAAATAGGAGGTGTCGCCATAGCGAAACCCACAGTAAACATCAATCAGGCTATTCGTGCGCGGGAGGTAAGGGTTGTCGGGGCTGAAAGTGAGCAGCTCGGCATTCTACCGCTCAGGGATGCCCTTGCCTTAGCGGAAAGTCAGCATCTTGATCTCGTGGAAGTATCTCCGACTGCTGTTCCTCCTGTCTGCCGGATCATGGATTATGGGAAATATAAGTACCAGCAGAGCAAGAAGCAGCAGGAAGCCAAAAAGAAACAGGTGCAGATCCAGTTAAAGGAAATCAAGCTCAGACCCAAAACGGATGAGCATGATCTCCAGTTTAAAATCAAGCATGCTCGACGTTTTATTGAGGAAGGGAACAAGGCCAAAATATCCGTTATTTTCCGTGGGCGGGAAATTACCCATATGGAATATGGCCAGAGAGCACTCGATCGTTTTGTGGCGGAATTGGAAGATATCGCTACCATTGAAGTGCGACCCAAGATGGAGGGGCGTAGTATGTATATTATTGTCTCTCCCAAAAAATAGCCGAGTGTGATATTTCTTAGATAGACATAAAGGAGAATACGATGCCGAAGATAAAGACAAACCGTGGCGCTGCAAAGCGTTTCAAAAAAACCGGTTCCGGAAAGATAAAACGAGCCTGTGGTTTTACCAGCCACATCCTTACTCCCATGAGCCGGAAGCGGAAGAGAAATCTGCGCCAGGGAGGCTTGGTTGCCGCTGTTGATGCTAAAAATATTGCCAAGCTGATTCCCTATATGTAATTTTGGCTACCGGTCTTTGGGCCAGTAGTCTATACGATGTCCGTGAACCGCGAGGAAACGTCTCCCCTTACGGATCCGGCAAATACAAGCAAAAGGAGTAATGTATGCCAAGGGTAAAACGAGGATTTAAAGCGAGACAACGACGCAACAAGGTCTTGAAACTTGCGAAAGGTTACCGTGGTGCGCGCAGTAAACTTTTCAGGAGTGCAACAGAAGCGGTAGATCGCGCCCTCAAGTACGCGTATCGTGACAGGAAGGTGAAAAAGAGAGACTTCAGGGCTCTCTGGATTGCGCGTATCAACGCAGCATCCCGCCTGAACGGCCTTGCCTATAGCAAGCTTATTCATGGACTGAAGCTTGCAAATGTTCAAATTGACCGAAAAGTGCTGGCAGATCTTGCAGTTTCCGATCCCCAGGCCTTTAGCGAAATAGCAGGTTTGGCAAAAACAAGCCTGTAACTGGTACATGGTAGTAGAATGAAGAAATGGGATACGGCGTATCCCATTTCTTTTTTTACAAAGGTAGTTCATTTATTCTACGAAAATCCCTAGTTGCTGTTGAAACTATTTTTATGGCGATTTTCGCTGCACCATCCGCCAAGAGTCCCGGAATGGTGTGTGTGGCAAGGAACACTGTATTTCACCATCGGAAGGTAGCTGATCATGAAAGAAAAACTCGAAACTTTGCTACAGAATGGGCTGTCCGAACTTTCAGGCGTAACAACGGAAGAGTCGCTCCACGAGCTGCGAGTCAAGTATCTGGGTAAGAAGGGTCTCTTGACTTCAGTCATGAAGGGGCTGGGAGCGCTCTCTGCGGAAGAGCGGCCATTGATCGGGCAGATGGCAAACGTGGTGAAGGCTCAACTTGAGGAGAGGGTGGATACGGTTCTTCAGGAGATCCGCCGCAAAAATAAAGAGGAAAAATTACGTAGTGAACGGCTTGATGTTACCTTGCCTGGTCGTCGCAGACCTTTGGGAAGCAAACATCCGATCTCTATGGTGATTGAGGATATAACCGGAATATTTGCCGGTCTCGGCTTCAAAGTCGCTGAAGGTCCCGAAATTGAAAAGGACTACTACAACTTCGAAGCCTTGAATATTCCGAAGGATCATCCCGCAAGGGATATGCAGGACACTTTTTTCGTCAATGATTCGATTGTGCTTAGAACCCATACTTCGCCGGTTCAGATTCGAACGATGCTAAAGCAGGCGCCGCCTGTCAGGATTATCGCACCCGGTACCGTGTATCGCTGCGACTCCGACGCCACCCATTCGCCCATGTTTCACCAGGTCGAGGGATTGCTGGTTGACAAGGGGATTACTTTTGGAGACTTGAAAGGCATCTTGACCATCTTTGTTAATCAATGCTTTGGAGCAGGGACCGGTGTGCGTTTACGCCCCAGTTTCTTTCCCTTTACCGAGCCGAGTGCTGAGGTAGATATTGCCTGCGTGATGTGTAAAGGGAAGGGGTGTCGGATTTGTAAAAATACCGGCTGGCTTGAAATTCTGGGAGCTGGTATGGTTGACCCTGAAGTTTTTCGTCATGTTTCCTATGATTCGGAAGCGTATAGTGGTTTTGCTTTCGGAATGGGGATTGAGAGGATAGCAATGCTTCGCTACGGCATCAGTGATATGCGGTTGCTGTTCGAAAATGACCTCCGCTTTCTGTCCCAGTTTTAGCGATAGATAGCTAAAGTGATACTTTAACGGTGAAATATAACCATTGAAAAGTGTGAGACTATGATCGTTACCTATAATTGGCTGAGAGAGTTTGTTGATTTTGATTTGACCCCGGAGAGCTTGGCTGAGCTTCTTACCATGATCGGCCTCGAGGTTGAAGGTATCCAGAAGGTTGGAGCTGAGTTTGATGACGTGGTTGTGGCGATAGTGCGGGAAAAAGAGCAGCATCCCAATGCTGATAAGCTTTCCTTGTGCCGTGTTGATAATGGCAAGGAACAGCTCTCAATTGTTTGTGGCGCACAGAATTTCAAGGCAGGCGATACGGTGGCCTTGGCACAGATCGGGGCAGTCCTTCCCGGTGACTTTCGCATAAAACGTTCGAAGATTCGTGGATCCGAGTCGTTTGGTATGCTTTGTTCGGAAAAGGAGCTTGGGCTTGCTGACGAATCAGAAGGCATTATGATCCTTCCTGCCGGGCTGCCCCTTGGTACGCCGGTCTTTGGAGCTTTGGGACTGAAAGACGTGATTTTCGAAATCGGCCTCACTCCGAACCGTGCCGATTGCCTGAGTGTCATCGGAATAGCTCGCGAGATCGCAGCAGTTCTGGGCGAAAAGGTCAAGTATCCAACCTGTGAAGTAGTGGAAAACGGTCCGGCAATAGACAGTGTCGCGCGTATCGAAATACACGATCCCGATCTGTGTCCTCGCTACATGGCCCGGTACGTCACGGGCTGTACGATCGGGCCGTCTCCTTCCTGGATGGTTAATCGCTTGAATGCCGTTGGAATTCGATCCATCAATAATGTCGTAGATATTACCAACTATGTGCTCCTCGAATATGGTCATCCTCTTCATGCTTTTGATTATCGACTGCTTGCCGGTGGGGCCGTTATCATTGAGCGGGCCGCGGATGGTGAGACATTTGTGACCCTGGATGAGCAGGAACGGGCCTTGACTGACCAGGACCTTACCATTCGTGATGCAGAAAAGGCAATTGCCCTCGCCGGAATTATGGGTGGCGGAAATTCTGAAATTTCCTCTTCCTCAACGGATATTCTACTTGAAAGTGCCTATTTCGCCCCTTCAGCCATTCGCAGGACAGCTCGCCGGCTTGGTATGCATACCGAGGCATCTCATCGCTTCGAAAGGGGCGCTGATATCTCGATACTCCCCATGGCACTGGACCGGGCAGCAACTTTGATTGCAGAACTTGCCGGCGGAAAGCTAGCTGTCGGCTTCGTTGATGTATATCCATCGCCTGTTCAGCCCCGCGTGATTTCAGTCCGCCTTGACAGGATTGGGCGCATCTTAGGCGTTGAAATACCGGCTGATGTTGTCGAGAGAATCTTTCACAATTTGGAATTTGCCGTTGAAAGGCCGGAGTCAGGTGTTTTTGATGTTACGGTTCCCAGTTACCGTGTTGACATCGAGCGAGAAATCGATTTGATAGAGGAGGTCGCACGACTGAACGGCTATGAAAACATTCCTGTTACCATGCCGAATGTTCGAACCTTTTCCGATCTCCCTTCACCGCATCAGGCGCTTGAGAGGAAGCTCCGTGATCTCTTGATCAGCCATGGGCTCTCCGAGGTGATTACCTATTCTTTTGTGAATCCTTCCGTCTTTAACAAAATAATGTTAGAGGCAAACGATCCGAGATGTGCTCCGATCAAGGTTCTTAATCCCCTGTCTGAAGATCAGTCGGTAATGAGAACCACGCTTCTGCCTGGTTTGCTTGACGTTACCTCACGAAATCTGAGTTTCAGGTTGATGAATGTCCAGGTCTTCGAACTGCGACGAATTTATCTTCCGATTGAAGAACAGGAGTTGCCTGTTGAGCCGCTCTATGCGGCTGGAATGTTGACTGGTTTGCGAGATCCTGAAAGCTGGAGCCGCAGTGCGGAGTCACTGGACTTCTACGATATTAAAGGATTACTTGAGAATATCTTTGTAACCATCGGGATCGCAAACGTTACCTTTGAGGCACGGGAGCTTGATTCATTTTACCATCCGGGGAAGGCATGCAGCGTCTATAGTGCGAAAGATCGTATTGGGTCCTTTGGTGAAATTCATCCCACCGTGCAGGAAAACTTTGCCATTGAAAAGCCGCTCTGTTACTTTGAGTTGAATTTCGAAAAACTCTTGTCTTGCTGTACGAATGTTACTTCTGTTTCAGCTCCTCCACGCTTTCCGGAAACATTCCGTGATATTGCCATGCTTGTTCAGGACGATATCGAGACAGGGGTTGTGTTGGACTGTATTCGGGGAAATAAGATCAAAGAGATTGAGAATGTTGATCTTTTTGATCTCTACAAAGGCCCCGGCATACCCGACGGACATAAAAGCATTGCGGTCAGAGTGCGCTATCGCTCTCACGAGCGGACTCTCACTGATGAAGAGGTTAATGGACTTCAGGAGCGGGTCGTGAAGAATCTTCTGAAAAAAATAAATGTTACCATCAGGTAAAAATGGGTTGATAATCTCGGCCTGCTATGCTATAAATCCAAACGCGCTGCAGGCTCCTTGTCTCTTTCTAACTATTTAATATTATTGATTTTGAGGGATATTATGACAAAATCCGATATGGTTGAAAAGATTTACGAGAAAATCGGTTTTTCCAAGAAAGAATCTGCCGAGCTAGTGGAAATGGTTTTCGATATAATCAAAGGTACGCTTGAGGCCGGTGAAAAAATTAAAATAGCCGGTTTCGGTAATTTTGTCGTGAAGGAAAAGGCGGATCGTCGTGGCCGCAATCCTCAGACTGGCGAAGAGATTGTCATATCTGCCCGTAAGATACTTACCTTTAAGCCAAGTCAGGTTCTTAAGTCAGCGATTAACTCAAAATAGTGCCTCTGCGGAGGAGCTGTGGACGCAAGACTTCCTGATAAGCAATACATGAAGATTGGTGAGATCTCCCGGATAACAAGCCTGAACTCATCGGTACTTCGATTCTGGGAAAGTGAATTTCCTCAGTTGCGCCCTCTCAAGAGTCGTTCGGGTCAGCGCCTCTATACTCGAGAAAATCTCGAACTAATCCTGACAATCCGTTCATTGCTTTATCAGGAAAAGTTGACAATAGCCGGTGCTAAAAATCGTATCGCCAAAACGAAGGGTGCCAGCGAACATTTTCTGGCTGAACTTGGAGTTGTTGCTGAGAAGGACACTTTGCTGGATGAAATACGACAAGAATTACAGGTTTTACGAGATATGCTAGGCTAGTCGGCGTACCTCACTCCTTTAAAATATTGACAATTAAATACATCGGGGCGTAGCGCAGCCTGGTAGCGCACTAGACTGGGGGTCTAGTGGTCGCTGGTTCGAATCCAGTCGCCCCGACCATGTAGAAAGAGAAACGGTTGGCTGTTTTAAGCAACCAGCCGTTTCTCTTTTTTTTTAACGAACCAGTAGTATGTATAAGTAAATTATTATTTAAAATTAACGATTAGTTGTGTATAAGTATGGTAGCCTTCTTACAAGGGAGACATATCATGCTGATTCAAGTGATTTACCAAAATGATAAACGTTTTGGTGCTGTGCACAAATTCCGACTTGAAAAATTGATTGCTTCCGGCCAATTGTTTGCTTTCCGGCGCGCAAATGACTGGGTCATTATTGAGAAGGATCCGATCAGGGGTGCAGGGGGCAGTTATTCCGGACCTGAGAGACGAAGCGGTTCTTCCGGTACGGGCGGGGTAGATGAGCAGGCTTTGACAGCCGATGTTGAATTGAATTGTCTAGAATCGGAATGCCTGCAAATTTTGAAATCGTATAACGAATAATGGTCAAACCTAGGGCATTTTCTTCCAAACTTAGGTGGTTGGTTTGTTACTTAGCTGAGTTCCAAAGCGCGGATTTATTATTATCCATTGTTTTTGACAACAATCGCTTTCTTTTTACGCTGAGTAATAATTGTCTACTATGGAGCTGTAATGATTACTCATATTGTTTTTTTCAAGTTGGTTGATCCGTCACAGGAGCAAGTGCGAGCAGTACAAAAAATGCTTTTGAGTATGCACGGTAAAATTCCGCAGTTGCTTCATCTGGAAGTTGGGATCGACCTGGTTAGATCCGAAAGGTCATATGATCTTGTTCTGGTCACTCGATTTGCTTCTTTGGGTGATCTTAATGCGTATCAGGTTCATCCGTATCATGCTGAAACTGTTGTTCCCTTTATAAAAAAAGCAGCATTATCTTCGGCAACTGTTGACTACGAGTGCTAACGTTTTTGTTCCTGATAGCATATATCGGGAACCGGGGGTGCGTGCTCTTTGACGGATAGTAACAATCAACTGCAGAATTATCATACTCTCGTTACGAAAGTTGATTCGCTTTGTGCCGGGATTGTTGAGCAATGCAGGGACAGCATCAGTTGTCAAAAGGGTTGTGACGAATGCTGCCGTCATTTCTCCATTTTCTGGGTGGAGGCGGTAAATCTAGCGATCGTTGTAGCAAATCTGCCGCAGAAACAAGCTGATTTTCTTCGGAGCCGTGCACGAAAAGTTTCTGATCAAGACGGTTGTCCCTTGCTTGTTGATGGGGCATGTGCACTCTATTCAGCCCGTCCGATCATCTGTCGAACTCACGGTCTGCCCATACTCATTCGCAGCAGGACGACACAGACCGTCGATTTTTGTCCCAGGAATTTCACGCAGGCAGAGACTATTCCCGGAAAGGCAATTATCGATCTGGATGTACTCAATAATTCTCTCGCAGCGATAAATGCGCTTTTCGTCTCCCGTTATTTCAACGGGAACCCGCCTTCGGCAGAACGCCTTGCCATTGCAGATGCACTTCTTTTGAAAATCTGATATATATTGACCTGTTAAGTTGTGGCATACTTGCGACGTGCGTGTTTTGACACTCTGCGATAATTTCGATGAGTTCTGATTCCTGACAAGGTGAGGCGACGCGATGCAGGCATAAAGGGTTTTTGACGGAGAGACGCAACGCAGATTGGTGCCAGGTGAACTGGATTCGGAAGGAATGACCTGAACACAGCGGAAACATTGTCTCTTAGGTTTTCTTGCGGCACGGATTCATGGTATTCAATTACCTTTCAGGAGGTTTTCAGAATGGAGACACACGAAGCTATCAGGACGTGGCGGAGTACGCGGAAGTTTTCCGATAGGCCGGTGGAGAAGGAAAAGGTTGCGGTAATACTCGAATCAGTCCGGCGGTCTCCCTCTTGGGCAAATATGCAATGTTGGAAGCTCATTGTTGTAACCGATGAGGACACGCGGCGCTCGTTGAGCGATTTGACTTTTGTCGAGTCGGTTTTCGGCTCTCTGGGGTATACCTGTAATCCTGCGCAAAAAGGGGTGGCTCAAGCGCCGGTTGTTATCGTCCTTTGTGCAGATCCGGCCCGATCGGGGAGTATCTGGAACCAGGACTTTTATCTAACGGATGCTGGCATTGCAGCACAAAACTTGATGCTTGCTACTCATGACCAAGGGCTTGGAACTGTTTTTATCGGTATTTTTGATGAAGAGGCTGTCCGTTCACTTCTTTTGATCCCCCCGGATCAAAGAGTTGTTGGGCTATTTCCTGTTGGATATCCACTGTCCACACGGGAAACCACCCAGCGAAAAGAACTGGCTGAAATTGTCTGTTATGAAAAGTGGTCATAGCGTGCAGCACTTTTTTTGATAGAAAACTTCCGGCGATCTTGGTACATATGTTAAGTATCATCGAAAGCTAAAACCGGACTATGCAGAACAGGTTTGAACTTTTTGTGTTGTTGCGGGTATTAACGCAAGATATTTTTTTGTAAGGAGAATGTTTTCAGTGCAAAAGATCGGGAGAAATGAACCATGCCCTTGTGGCAGTGGCAAGAAGTACAAGAAATGTTGTCTTGCGAAAGAGCAAGGTAAAGCAAGCCGCCTTCGTGAAGAATCAAATGTAGCAAAAAATGCCCTTGATTGGTTGGGCACTACATACCCTGAGGAGGTTGGGTCCGCCATTCAGAAAGGACTTTACTCAGGTTTGAAAAAGGCTGAAAAACAGTCCTTGGACGAACTGCCAGATGAAAAAAAGGAATTATTGTCTATCAACATCGGTGAGTGGTTGCTGACAGATGCAAAGATCGCCCTTAAAGATGAACAGATGCCGGTGCGAAAACTTCTCCTGGGTCAGGATGGCCCGACTTTAAGTGATGCAGGTCGTGCCTGGCTTACTTCCTTGGGGGCGCGGGCATTGAGTTTGTTTGAAGTGCGCCAGCTTAAACCCGGTCAAGGGTTTCTTGTGAGGGATCTGCTCTCCACTGAGTCTGCTGATCTATGGGTAGCCGAAAGCAAGCTCTCGCATAGTCTTGTCCTTTGGGATATCTTTGGCGCCAGACTCGTGAAGAGTGAAGCTGATAACAAGCTTTCCGGTGCGGTGTATCCCTTTCTGCGTGAGACGGCAAACTCTTGCAAGTCAAAAATAATCAGAAAGGTGAAAGGACTTGATCCCTCCAGTGAAGAGGTGCGTGAGATTCGTTGCTCGCTTATCACTACCGAATGGCTGAGAAGCCTGGTGACCTCTCACTCCTCAGAGTCTACGGAAGGCGCCGTTTCCGAGCAGCAGATCGATTTATCCCCCGATTCGTTCAACACCTGGGTCGAGGAGCCCCTCGTTGCCTTGGGTGACCGTTCGCCGCGCAGTGCCCTTCGTACGGCTCCAGGCCGCAGGGCTGTTGTCGAGCTGCTCAAAACCTATGAAAACCAGAATGTTCACCATGTGAAAATATTCGGCGGTGAAGCATTTGAATTTACGCCGCTGTGGGACTTGCTGGGATTGAAAAGGGACGAGGACTAGAACCGTGAGACGGGGTACCTCTGTGCCCCGTCCTGCCGTGTCTATTTACAGTCAGTCGGGATATGTCGATGAATACCGTATTTACTGCGAGGTATCGGGTTCGCTCTTATGAAACCGACTTTAAGCGCAGGCTGAAACCGGTTAGTCTCTTGCATTATTTCCAGGATGCTGCGTCATCCCATGCAACCTTTCTCGGTTTTTCCGTTGCAGATCTTCTCCGTAAACGCATGACTTGGATGCTTTCCCGCTACCAGATTCGGATTTTCCGTTATCCTACTGAAGGGGAAAATCTCCTGGTAAGAACTTGGCGCTCGGCAGTCGACGGTTATCATGCCCTGCGTGATTTCGAAATTTTTG
Source organism: uncultured delta proteobacterium (assembly GCA_963748325.1). GTDB lineage: Bacteria > Desulfobacterota > Desulfuromonadia > Geobacterales > Geobacteraceae > RPRC01. The sequence continues at coordinate 685,802 of CAVVIJ010000004.1, forward strand.
ACGACCATGACCGTCTTTTGGCCATTGCCAGTAGTTCCTGGTTGATCGTAAGCGTTGATACGAGACGTCCCGTTCGTATCAAGGTTGCCGTCGAAGATTTCCCCATCCATCCTTGCCGATCTTTTCCCGATGATTTTGTCACTTTCTCTAAAAGAGCATTTTTCGACAGGGAACTTCCGTTCCGGGTTAGGATGGGAGACCTTGATCAGAATCGGCATGTAAATAATGCTGTGTACCTCGACTGGGCAATCGAGGCAATACCTCCCGATATTGTAGAGAATTACCTCCCCGCAGAGATTCATATCGCCTATCGGTCTGAGGCGTTTTATGGCGGCAGTATTGTGTCGCGTTCAGTTTCACTGGAGTCTCCCGACCCTTGGATCTATCAGCATCAGCTTGTCAGCGAGGGCGAGGGCAGGGAGCTGACGCGGCTCATGACCATCTGGCAATCCAGGGAAAGTCTCTGATACGCTTGGTGTTAGTTTGATCTTCCAATCGGTACTTCAACAAACCACACTCTTCACCTCAGGTCAATGCCGCATTAGTACCTCCTTACCAGTTCTAACCGTTTCTCGACGAACTGCTCCTCTGACGCAACTCAACTTTAACCAAGGCGTTTTCAATGGAAACATGGCAGAAAAACCTTAAAGCGGCACTTACCGACCCAAGCGAGCTGGCTGCACATTTTCCCTGTGACGGGAATTATCTCAGTCGGGTTGCCGACAAGTATCCCTTGCGCATCTCTCCCTATTATCTGGGCCTGATACAAAAGCCGGGAGATCCCATCTGGCGCCAGTGTGTGCCCGACTTGCGCGAACTGCACGATGATGGACTACTCTCCGACCCCCTTGATGAAGAAAATCTCAGCCCGGCTCCGTGTATCATACATCGCTATCCCGATAGGGTGGTGTTTCTAGCCACGACGCAATGTGCCGTCTATTGCCGCTTTTGCATGCGGAAAAGAAAGGTGGGTAACTCTTCCACCAATATAGATCGTGAATCACGTGAGGCGGCGATCCGCTATGTCGCGGAAACACCTGTAATCCGTGATGTGATCTTGTCCGGTGGTGACCCGCTGCTCCTTCCGGATGACGAGTTGGAGTACCTGCTCCAGCGCCTGCGGAAAATTCCCCATGTGGAGATTATCAGGATCGGAACGCGCGTGCCGGTCACGCTTCCGGAAAGAATTACCCTGAAACTTTGCCGGATGCTGAAGTCTTTTCACCCGCTCTTTATCAATACCCATTTTAATCACCCACTGGAGGTTACTGATCAGTCTTCGCGAGCCTGTTCGCGTTTGGCGGATGCCGGCATCCCATTGGGCAACCAGACCGTTCTCCTGAAAGATGTAAATGATGACCCGGATACGATGAAAATCCTGATGCAGAAACTTCTCACCATCAGGGTGCGCCCCTATTACATCCATCAGATGGATCTGGTCAAGGGGACTGGACACTTCCGAGCGGACGTACAACGGGGAATCGAAATAATGAGAGGCCTGCGCGGCCATACGTCGGGATTGGCAAATCCCTATTACGTGATTGATGCACCCGGAGGAAAGGGGAAGATTCCTCTTCTGCCTGATTCAGCATGTTTTCAAAACGATCTGCTGGTACTGAAGAATTATCTGGGAGAGAATATCGAGTATCCTTTGCTGTAGACAGCTTGGTGGGCATGCCGAATTGATGGGAGACAATTGTTGATTGAATCACACATAGTCATTCCTGAAGTGATTCTGCTCGGGAATCCTGCTTACAAAGTACTGAAACTGTAGCTCCCCGATACAGTCGTACGAGGATGATAGCGAGAATTTGCGAATGCACTATTTAGGAGGATACATAGGGAAGGAGCTTGATTCAGAGTTCTTCCGGTGTGAAGGCCACAACCTCATCGATGCTCTCAGCTTCGAGCAAAAGCATAACCAGGCGATCAATGCCAAAGGCAATACCGGCCGAAGGTGGCACGCTTGAAAGTTCCTGTAGAAACTTTTCAGGCAGCGGATAGACGGTTTTTCCTGCGGCAGCCCGGATCTGCTGTTCCTGTAGAAATCTCGATCTCTGTTCTTCGCTGTCCACCAGTTCGGAAAAGGCGTTGGCCAGTTCCAGCCCGCCGATATACAGCTCAAAACGTTCCGCAACATTTTCCTGTCCGTGTTTTTTTCTAGCCAGAGAGCCGCGCTCGCTGGGATACTCCATGAGAAATGTTGGCGTATTCAGGCCAAGCTGTGGTTCGATTTTGCAGACCATGATCTCATCGAACAGGTCTTTCGCAAGTGCTTCTTCTGCTGAAATCCCGCTGTAACGATGGAAAGCATCCCGAACGGTAAGTCTTTCCCATGTTTCAACGAGGCTGGTAGTTTTGCCATGTCGATGGATACCGTTCTGTAATCCAACGGCGGCAGCAACAGACCTCACCAATGCTTCGCAATCGTCCATGATTTTAAGATAGTCGGCATCTGTCCGATACCATTCCAGTAAGGTAAATTCGGGAAGGTGAAGTGATCCGCGCTCTCCATTTCGCCAGCAGCGGCAGAGTTGAAATATGCGCTCGAAGCCGGCTGCCAGCAGCCGTTTCATGCAGATTTCCGGGGACGGGTGCAGGACCCATGACCCGGAATCAATCAGGTCGATATGTGCTTCGGGAATGGGAAGGGGAATCCTGTGGGGCGTCTCGACTTCGAAGAAGTCGTTTTCGCTGAAAAAGCTTCGGATCGCCCCGAGGATTTTGGCCCGGTTACGGAGGTTTTTACTGCGTTCGGTTGGGGTGGAACCGGCAAACATGGTGCTAGCCTTTTACTCGCGTTGAATATTCTCCGGTACGCGTATCAATGGTGATAAGTTCCCCTTCTTCGATAAAGGGAGGCACCCTCAGTACGTAGCCGGTTTCAACGGTGGCAGGCTTCGAGTCGCTGCCACTGGTGTCGCCCTTGACCCAGGGATCGGTCTGCGTAACCCTCAGATTGACAAAGTTCGGCAGGCTAACGCCAATCGGCTTATCCTTGAAAAGAAGAATATCAGCTTCGATGTTGTCGATCATGAAATTTTTTGCATCGCCAATGGCATCCTCACTGATACTGATCTGCTCGAAACTTTCGTTGTCCATGAAGCAGTAGAGGTTGTCTTCCTTGTAAAGATATTGCATCTTTCTTTCTTCAAGAAAGGCAGGTTCAAAGGTTTCTCCCGAACGATAGGTTCGATCCAGAATCGTGCCGTTGATCATGTTTTTCAACTTTGTGCGATAAAGGGCCTGTCCTTTACCCGGTTTTACGAAGTCAAAGGCAATCACGATATAGGGATCGCCATCAAGGGTTAATTTTAAACCCTTTCGCAAATCAGCAACAGAATACATTGTCAGTTATTCCTTTTGTATGAAATTTCACGATTTCCTTCTGTCATCGTGATGTTATGAGAAGTCGCCTTTAACAGTTTAGCAGCGTTGCATCCGTCCTGATATTAATTTCTACCTCTATCCTGTTGATCTCTTCAGTCGATGCATTTCACGGCTAAACATCCATCTTCCCCTAAGCAGGCCAGCAGTCAGAAACGCATTGCATGCTCCAGGTGACCGAACAATAGTAACATGATGGGAAGCTTATGGTACCTGCTCCCGAGATGCCTGAGTGGATCTGTGAAGGGATTGGCTGACGAAGAGAGCCGGGATATGAAAGACGGGACTATTTTGAACGGTAGGTAATGCGACCGCGTGTCAGGTCATAGGGGGAAAGTTCAACCGTCACCTTATCTCCGGGAAGTATTTTGATGAAGAACTTTCTCATTTTGCCGGAAATATGTGCCAGAACCATATGGTCATTTTCCAGTTTTACCCGGAACATAGCATTAGGAAGCGGCTCAACAACCGTTCCTTCAACTTCAATTGCTTCTTCTTTCGACATGAACACTCCTTACTGGTACCAATTCTTTCGATATAATTACTTCGTTAGTTAGTTAATGATTTATAGTCGTATTTGACCAAAATAGCAAGGACGAAATATCTCTGCATTGTCTCCTATCATACTGTCATTGCAGAGCATGACGTGTCTGGTAGTATTAAAATAACACATGTATGAAACGAGAGGTGGGACATGACACGCACAGTGAAAAATTTCATAGACGGATCATGGGTTGGTTCTCACAGCGGTAAACTTTTCGAGACGTCAAACCCCGCCGACAGTAGAGATGTGCTTGCCTCGGTGGCTTCATCTGATAAAGATGACGTTGATCGTGCCGTTACGGCGGCCCGAAAGGCTTTCTCCGCCTGGAAAGCTCTGCCTGCGCCTAAAAGAGGTGAGATCCTTTTCCGGGTTGCAGAGATTCTCCTCGGGAAGAAAGATGAATTGGGCCGTCTCGTGACGCATGAAATGGGTAAGGTTCTGGCTGAAGGGTTGGGTGATGTCCAGGAAGCCATAGATATGGCCTATTATATGGCAGGTGAGGGCCGTCGTTTGCAGGGCGAAACAGTGCCCTCGGAGCTCCCTGATAAGGATTGTAAGAGTATTCGGCAGCCGCACGGCGTTGTTGCGTTAATTACACCTTGGAACTTTCCTGCGGCAATACCTTCCTGGAAGCTCTTTCCTGCACTCATTTCCGGAAACACCGTGGTTCTGAAACCTTCCTCATCGACTCCTGCCTGTGCCGCAGCCTTGGTCCAGGCTTTCGAGGAGGCGGGAATACCTGAAGGTGTTGTGAACCTGGTTTTTGGTCCGGGTGAAGAGGTGGGGGAATATCTTGTTACCCATCCAGGGGTGGATGCTGTATCCTTTACCGGTTCCTGCGCGGCAGGTGAGCGTCTCGAATCATTACTTGGTGCTCTGCACAGGCCACTGGCCCTGGAAATGGGTGGTAAAAATGCCATAATTATTATGGACGACGCCGACCTTCGGCTTGCTCTGGAAGGAGTCCTTTGGGGAGCCTTTGGTACCAGTGGTCAACGCTGTACCGCTTCCAGCAGGGTTTTTGTCCATGATGCCGTGTATGAGCGGTTCCTGGAGATGCTCAGGACGACGGCAGAGGACATGACAATCGGTCCTGGCTTACAACCGGCGACCGATGTTGGACCCCTGATCAACGAGCAGCAGATGAACAAAGTTTTGAAGTACATCGATATTGGTAAGGAAGAGGGTGCGCGTCTTGTTACCGGCGGTACTAGAGTTAGCAGCGGCGCCTGTTCGCACGGCTATTTTATCGAACCGACAATCTTTGCTGATGTTCTTCCCGGGATGAGAATAGCACAAGAGGAAATATTCGGGCCGGTCGTTTCTGTGTTACGGTTCACAACCCTTGACGAGGCAATCGACATGGTAAACGATGTCCGTTTCGGCCTCTCATCTGCCATCTACACCCGGGATGTCAACATCAGCGCCCGGGCTGAACGGGATCTGCATACCGGCATCGTGTACATTAATGCCTCTACCATCGGAGCGGAAATTCATCTTCCCTTTGGCGGTTGGAAACATTCTGGCTCCGGACACCCGGAAGCCGGTGGGAGAGGTGGCGCTCTGGATTTTTACAACCGGATAAAGGTCATTTATCGGGACTTCAGCGGTCGTTTACAGAAGGCCCAGATCGATGAATAAGCTGTGTTACTTGTTGTGCCAATACGTTATCAGCAGGAGGATTGATGACAGATTCCACTGAGATTGTCCAACGGTCGGCGGAGGTTTTTACCCCGGCACTACACCTCTATTATCCTATTTCCGTGATTCGGGGCGAAGGTGTTTCCGTCTATGCCTCGGATGGCAAGAGCTGGCTGGATTTTTCTTCGGGGCTCGCTGTCCTGGCATTGGGACATAACCATCCTCGGGTTGTGGCAGCGGCAAAGCTGCAGATGGAGAACCTGATCCATACCGGTGGCGTGTATTTCAATGAGACAACCGTTGCTGCGGCGGAAAAACTGGTTTCCATAACTCCTCCCGGCCTTGATCGGTTGTTTTTCAGCAATTCCGGTGCGGAGGCGGTGGAGGGTGCTCTGAAGGTTGCACGTTATACGACCGGCAGGCAGGGCATTATTTCGTTTACCCGTGCCTTTCATGGCCGTACACTTGGTGCATTGTCGGTAACTACCAGTTCCGCGGCCTATCGCAAGCGTTACCATCCGCTCCTTTCCTCGATCTACCAGGCTCCATATCCCTATTGTTTCCGCTGTCCTTTCCAGCAGAAACCCGACAGTTGCGGTCTCTGCTGTCTCCATGATCTGAAAGACACCCTGAAGCACAGGATATCTGCCGAAGAGGTTGCGGCGATAATCATCGAACCGTTTCTGGGCGAAGGAGGGTATTTCCCTGCTCCGCAGAATTTTCTGGTCGCTTTGCGCGAGATCTGCGACCGTCATGGAATACTGCTGATCTTTGATGAGGTTCAATCGGGCATGGGCAGGACCGGCCGCTGGTTTGCGTCTGAACTGTCTGCGGTTGTTCCCGACGTACTCACGGTTGCCAAGGGGATTGCCTCCGGATTTCCCCTCTCTGCGGTGGTTGCACGAAAGGAGATCATGGACCTTTGGCCTCCCGGAGCCCATGGTACGACCTTTGGCGGCAATCCGGTATCCTGCGCTGCTTCGCTGGCAACCATCGATGTCATACGCGATGAGTCGCTTCTGGAAAAGACCACGTACAGAGGGTCAAAAGTCCTTGAAAGATTGCAACGGTTGGCGGATAAGCACCCCGTGATCGGTCAGGTGCGTGGCTACGGTTTTATGATCGGTATAGAGTTTGTTCTGCCGGATCGTGCTCCTGATCCCGACTCCTGCGGGAAAGTGATCAAGTATTGTCTGGATAATGGCCTGATCCTGATCAATTGCGGTATTGAGCACAATATTATCCGTTTCATCCCGCCGTTGACGGTAACAGACCGGGAACTCGATTCTGCCCTTGCAATTTTCGAGGAAGGGGTGAAACAACTGGCATGAGTCGCGAACGGATACTCATAATGGGTGCGGCGGGTAGGGACTTTCATAATTTCAATGTCTGTTTCCGCGACGACCCGCGCGTTCGGGTGGTGGCTTTTACCGCTACCCAGATTCCATACATCACTGAACGGCGCTATCCTCCAGCCTTGTCAGGTAAGTTGTACCCGCGGGGAATTCCCATTTATGACGAGACGAAACTTCCCGAATTACTGACACGTCTTCGTGTCGACCGGGTAGTTTTCTCCTACAGTGACATCTCCCATGCCGAACTCATGCACAAGGCATCGCGGGTGTTGTCATTGGGCGCCGATTTCTCTTTGCTGGGTCCGGCTGCCACCATGCTGAAGAGCCGCAAACCGGTCATTTCTGTCTGTGCGGTACGTACCGGTTGCGGTAAAAGTCAGGTAACCCGTTATCTGTGCGATGTCTTGGAAGCGGAAAACCTTCACCCGGTCATTGTCCGTCACCCGATGCCGTATGGTGACCTGGCACGACAGGAGGTAGAGAGGTTTGCCAGTTTTGATGACCTGTCGCTTTACCGCTGCAGCATCGAGGAACGGGAGGAATACGAACCGCTTATTACCCGGGGGGCCGTTGTTTATGCCGGGGTGGATTATGGAAAAATCCTCCGGCAGGCGGAGCGGGAAGGGGATCTGATACTCTGGGACGGTGGCAACAACGATTTCCCGTTCTTTGTCCCTGATCTGGAAATCACCCTGGTCGATCCCCTACGCAGCGGCGACGAGTCCCGCTATTATCCGGGTGAAGTGAACCTGCTGCGGGCAGCCGTGGTAGTCATTAACAAGAGCAATACCGTTGTGCCTCAAGTTTGTGACCGCCTGGAAAAAATTGTCCGCTCGCTGAATCCTGCTGCCACGGTTCTTCGTACTTTTTCTCAGGTCTCCATTTCCGATCCGAGTGCCGTGGAGGGACGCACTGTGCTGGTAATCGAGGACGGTCCTTCCATTACCCATGGCGGACTCGCTTCTGGTGCGGGATATGCTGCTGCCGTTCAGTGTAAGGCCGGCAGCGTGGTTGATCCACGTCCCCATGCTTGCGGTTCGCTGGTCGAGACCTATGCTGCTAATCCCCATATCAGCCGGGTACTGCCTGCCATGGGGTATAGCGAAGGGCAGATCGAAGACCTCCGCCGGAGCATCGAAGCAACACCGTGTGACCTGATACTGTCGGCAACGCCCATCGACCTTAGACGTCTGATGCCTCTCTCAAAACCGGTCATGCAGGTTACCTATGATATCTGCGAGGAACCGGGCTCTCCGCTGAAAAAAATTATCTTGCAATTTCTTGCAGAAAAAGGTCAATAATATCTGTCATCTTCTGCTATTCCGTTCCTTTGCCTCTTGTGCCTCTACGGTATCTCATTGTGCCCTATGCAGGAAAAGCGGATGGCCCCCAGGATGTGAAGGACCCGAATTATTGCCTAAGGAGCGCCTTGTCTTTGAAAACATGTGTCAGGAAAATTGATCTGGGTAATTCGTTGACCGTTTCGATGTATGATACGACCCGTCGCTACTATGAGGATTATCATCTCGTCAGGCTGGAAATAGAGTGCGATATTGCCGTGCAGGAATCCTATTTTGAGAGCACAGAAGAATTTGCCAAGGCGCGTGCCCTGCTTGGCGACTCTGTCAGGTATCTGCGTACAGTAGAAAAAATGGGGGTGCCTTTTACAGGGATTGATACCGCGCGAGAGGAGCTGATCTCCTGTTTTATCGCTACGGCCCTGCCGTATTTCAGCAGGGAAGACTTTCCTCAAAAAATGGTCCAGTCTGAATTGCACAAGGCCTCAGACAAGATGCTTCGGAGTGTTGTCTGATGACACAGGACAGTGCGCGTGAAGAAGTGGTCACCATCGACACTCTTACCTTTGGCGGTGCAGGTCTCGGCCGTGTTGACGGCAAGGTATGCTTTGTTCCCTTTACCGCCGCGGGTGATACGGTTCGTATCCGCATTGTGTCGGAAAAGAAGTCCTATCTTGAGGGTGAGGTGCTGGAGTGTCTCACTCCTGCAACTGGGAGGATAACGCCTCCCTGTCCGGTATTTGGCATTTGTGGCGGCTGCAGTTGGCAGCATCTGCCGTATGCTCTGCAGGGGAAAGCAAAAGAAGATATTTATGCCGAGATCCTCATGCGGGCGACGCGAATTGACCGTGACAGGATCCTGCCGCTACTTGCTGCCCACAATCCATACGGCTATCGCTCTCGCGTGCAATTCAAGGTCAGATATGTTGCGGGAAGACTTCTCATGGGTTTCTTCAGCAAGGGAACCCACCGGGTGGTTGACATACCGGGTGGCTGTGCCATTGCCAATGAGCAGATAAACAAAATTTTCCTGCAGTTGCGCACGATACTGTCCACTTTTCCTGATCCGGAGAAAATTCCCCAGATTGATGTTGCCAGTGGTGATGCCGGCGATGCCGTCGTTCTTTTTCATTATCTCGGAGAGAGAACTGCTGAAGTAACAGCCTGGTTAAAACGGGAGATTCCGGGGCGAGTTCCTGTCACCGGTGTATTCCTCCAGCAAGGCAGAAAAGTCACGATCAACAAAATCTGGGGTGATGAGAGAATAACGTACTCAATTCCCCAGGACCTTTGGCCGGGTTTTCCGGAGTTGAGTTTGTCTTTTCGTTGCGGTGGCTTTTCCCAGGTAAATTATCTGCAGAATACTGCGTTGATTGAAACCGCCCTGCGTTGGGCGGAACTTTCGGGTAGTGAGCGGGTTCTGGATCTCTTCTGTGGGAACGGGAACTTTTCCCTCCCCCTTGCCTGGTATTGTTCAGAGGTTGTCGGGTATGAGGATTTCTCTCAATCAATAGAAGATGCTGTCACGAATGCGCGACGAAACAGCATCCGCTCGACCAGTTTTTTCTGCAAGGATTCGGCGGTGGGAGTACGTGATCTGGTGCGGAGAGGTGAAGTCTTCGATGTGGTGCTTCTCGATCCCCCGAGAACGGGTGCTATCGATACGGTTCGCCAGATTCCTGATCTGAAACCAAAAAAAATTATCTATGTTTCCTGTGACCCTCCGACACTTGCGAGAGATCTGGTTTTACTTCAGAAAAATGGCTACGAAATTGTCAAAAGTTGTCCCGTGGATATGTTTCCCCAAACGTATCATATTGAGAGTATAACCATTTTAGGGAAAATTTAGCTTTAATTGGGAAAGAAACTTGCAAGCGGAACCGTGCTGGGTAGGATGTTCAATTAATTGGGAGCGCACTTTTCTGATTGTGGTAACCAACCCAATAAAACCCTGTTTGAGTTACTTACAGGGAAAATCGTCGTTCTGTGCGACTCTTGAAGCGGGGGGACTTCCTTTCTGAGCTGTACGGAAAGTGTATCACTTTCTTTAGGTAGTGCTCAATTTTATAACATATATCTTATACGTATTTGGCTAGCCTGTGATCCAATGCAATGATTAGCAAGTGTCTGCCAGCCATATTGTCCTAACAAAAAACGGTCTTGTCTGTGGCAATTCTGGCGGAGAACAAACTGCTGGAGGAAGTAATGAACAAATCTGAGCTTATTGAAGCCCTTGCGGAAAGAAAGAACCTGTCTTTCAAGAAGTCCGAAGAAATTATTAATACGATCTTCGATTCCATGGCCGATGCGCTCCAGGGGGGCGAGCGTATTGAGATCAGGGGGTTTGGTAGCTTTGTAATCAAAGATTACAAACCTTACGTCGGACGAAACCCCAAGACCGGGGAAGCGATCAAGGTAAAACCGAAAAAGCTTCCTTTCTTCAAGGTAGGGAAAGAATTGAAGGAAATGGTAGATAACTGACCAGTGTTCCTTCTCCAGAATACTTTTCCTTAGAAAACATCCTTATTGACGTTGCCGGCACCCATCGCTGTCGTATACTTGCGTGTATACGATAGCGTCACTTGTCCGGGAAAGATACCGCTGTGTCTTCCTGGCCAAATCTCGCCTTTTACGAGCACTCACCAGCATCAAAATGTAATCCGGAGTCTGACCATATGCGGTTGTTTCAGCTGTTTGAAGCACTTGGCGGGCTTGGCTTGTTCGTCTTCGGCATGAAAACCATGGCGGACGGTCTCCAACGTTTCGCCAGCGGAAAAATCCGCCGTCTGCTCGAAAAACTCGGTGGCAACCGCCTTTCCGCTGCCTTGATGGGAAGTTGTCTCTCTTCGCTCATGCAGTCGAGCGGAGCCGCATCAATTATTATCATCGGTTTTGTCAATGCAGGGCTACTTTCCTTGTATCAGGCCCTTGGCATGCTAGTGGGTACCGGTCTCGGTACGGCACTGGCTGTCCAGTTCATCGCCTTCAAAATTTCATTTCTTTCCTTGCCTGCTATATTTATCGGAGTCTTTCTCAAGCTTTTCAACAAGCGGCGCAGATGGGTTTATTTTGGTGAAATTCTGCTCGGTTTCGGTTTGTTGTTTTTCGGGCTGGAAATCATGGAAAGCCGTCTGTTGCCATTCGGACAGGCTGAATTCTTCCATGGGACACATTCCTTTCCATTTGATGTGCCCATTGCCAATGTGCTTATCGGAGCATTGCTCACATTTCTGGTGCAATCGGGCAGTGCTGCCATCGGGGTGGTTCTTGCCATGGCCGGAAGCGGCTTCATCGGTTTTGAGCAGGCCACGGCCATGGCCGTCGGGGAAGTGATCGGTACCCTTGGACTTACTGCAATAGGTGCCATCGGCGGATCGTTATCGGCAAAGCGGACGGTTTTTTTCTATGGCATTATTTCCACCGTATCTGTCGCAATTGTTTTACTCTTGTTTCCCTTCTTCCTGGGGTTGGTTGCCAAGATTACGCCAGGTTACGGGGAAACGCTGCCTCACCTGGGAGGGGTGTTTTCTCTTGCCCCCCCAGATAAGCTCTATCATACCGTCACCGCTCGAGCCGTTGCCAACAGTTATACGCTCTTCAGTATTTTTATGGCCTTGGTATTTCTTCCTTTTATCGGCTTTTTTGCGCGTTCCGCGGGTAAAATTCTCCCGGAAAAAGGCGATCTTGACATTGAACCGCATCCACGATACCTGGATTTCCGCGTTGTCAACACACCATCACTTGCCTTTCTGCAGGCGGGCAATGAATTGAAAAGGATGGCACAGGTGGCCCACTCCATGGTCGCCGACACTTTGGAGCAATTCTACCAGTTCAACGCGAAAAGAGTCTCCCTGATCCAACAGAAAGAAAATCTTCTGGATGTCCTGCAAAAGGAAATTTCCGGTTTCCTCGTGCTTCTTGCCCGTCAATCCTCTGCAACGGAAAAACCGCTGGAGATTCCGGCATATCTCAGTACCGTCAATGACCTGGAGGGAATTGGAGACAGCTGTGAGGGGATTCTGGAGTGTCTCCGTCGCAAAAAAGAAAGTTCGGTCTATTTTTCGGATAATGCTATGGACGAATTGAAGCTGCAGGCCAGGATGGCCTCGGACCTTATGAACCTGGCGCTTGATGCTCTGGAAAATTTTGATATGCCCAATGACGAGACGCTGCAGGAACTGAAAAAAGAACTTCTTGCCAGTGAAGAAGATTTGAAACGGAGTCATCTGGAGCGGTTGAGCAGTGGAAATTGCACTGTTATTGCCGGACTGCTCTTTATGGAGATTGTCTCGGCCTTTACCAAGATCGGAGAGTATTCTTGCTCCATTATTGAAACACAAAGGACTCTCCGTTGATGCTGACGCCTTGCGCTTCCATTGATTTGGGCACTAACAGCGCCCGCTTACTGATTGGTACTGTTGATTCCCGGTCAACTATTAGATCACTATTTGTCCAGAGGTTGATTACCCGATTAGGCGGGGGATTTACGAAAGAAATCGGACTTTCTCAAGAAGCGCGCGCACGTTCACTTGATGTTTTGAGTAATTTTGCCAAAGAAATTAAGCGACATGGGGTCACACATGTAAGAGCCGCGGCCACAAGCGCCGTTCGAGACGCGGCAAACGGAAAAGAGTTCATCGCCGAGGTTTACCGGCAAACCGGCATTCTTCTCGAGGTTATTGACGGTCACGAGGAGGGGCTTCTGACCCTGCGGGGGATTTTTACCGGCATCAGGGGCGAGGGGGATGCTTTTATCTTCGATATCGGTGGCGGGAGTACCGAGTATACCCTGGCACATGATGGGACTTCACTCTACACCAAGAGTCTTCCACTCGGTGTCGTGCGGTTAGCTGAAGGGAAGGGTAACATCCCTGCCATGCAGGACAAGATTGAGCGTGAGCTTGAGAGCCTTTTGTCGGGGCTGAAAAGGGCCGGTTTTCCAACATTTCCGCCTGGCACAACATTGATCGGTACCGCCGGGACACCGACCACACTGGCAGGAATCGATCTTGGCGTTAGCGATTATGCTTCCAGAAGCGTCCATGAGCATATCTTGTCCTTTGATGTTATCAAAAAAATTTACACTCGAATTCTACCTCTTACATCGGAACAGAGGTTGCTGGTGCCTGGAATTGAAAGGGGGCGGGAGGATCTGATCGTAGCCGGAACGCTCATTACCATTCGGACCATGGAGAAATTCGGCTTCAATTTTTTGACCGTCAGTGAAAGTGGCCTCCTGGAAGGCCTCCTGCTAAGCCTACAATCGGACGTTGGAATTTCGGAATAATGACTGTACTTTTTCCAGGAGAATAGGGAAGTTTAGCCAGATTGCAGTTGACAGAAATAGCGGATTGTCAGTATATATTTCATGCGATTTCGGGGATGAATCCCCGTATTTTTTTGTGAAGGGGGCAGTCATTGATAAAAGAAATACTTTCGGGTAATGAGGCGATTGCCCGTGGGGCGTATGAGGCTGGTGTAAAGGTTGCCAGTGCCTATCCGGGGACTCCTTCCACTGAAATCCTAGAAAATATCAAACAGTATAAAGAGATCGATTCGTCCTGGGCTCCAAACGAAAAAGTAGCCCTCGAGGTGGGTATTGGTGCCTCATTTGCCGGTGCCCGAGCAATTGTTGCCATGAAGCATGTTGGAGTCAATGTTGCTGCAGATCCGCTCTTTACCCTTTCCTATACCGGGGTCAGGGGAGGGCTCGTTCTGGTCACGGCCGACGATCCTGAAATGCACTCCTCCCAGAACGAGCAGGACAACCGCAATTATGCCAAATTCGCCAAAGTTCCCATGCTGGAACCGGCTGACTCGCAGGAGTGCAAGGAGTTTACCCGCATTGGCATGGAGCTTTCCGAGCAGTACGATACGCCGGTTTTCCTGAGAACAACGACGCGTATTTCCCACAGCAAATCGATCGTTGAGCTAGCTGAGCCGGTCAGTGATCTCCCGGTTCCCGCACTGGTAAAAAATGCCGCTAAGCAGGTGATGCTGCCCACAAACGCCCGTGTCCGTCATCCACTGGTGGAGGCACGGATGGCTAAACTTGCATCTACTGCGAACAGCATGGCGATCAACCGTATTGAGTTGCGCAACACCAAGGTCGGCATCATTACCTCGGGGGTTTGCTATCACTATGTTCGTGAAGTATTCCCAAGCGTTTCCACTCTCAAACTCGGGCTGGTTCATCCGCTACCCATGGATCTGATTCGTCAGTTTGCCTCTGCGGTGGACCAGCTATTTATTGTGGAGGAACTGGACCCCTTTTTCGAAGAGCAGATCAAAGCGCATGGCATTGCCGCTTCCGGTAAGGATTTTCTTTCCCTGTGCGGAGAGCTCACACCGGATAGAATCATCAAGGCTTTTGCCGGTCAAGGGGTTTTTCCTGAGTATGGGGTTGGAGCCCATGAGGAAAAGACCGCCTCTATTGCTCTTCCCGGGCGGCCGCCGAACATGTGTCCCGGCTGCCCTCATCGGGGTGTATTCTATCTCCTGAATCGACTGAAGGCGTACGTTACCGGTGATATCGGCTGCTATACCCTGGGATTCCTGCCGCCCCTGTCCGCCATGGAAACCTGTGTCTGCATGGGCGCCTCGATCGGCAATGCATCCGGGGTCGTGAAGGTTGTTTCCGAGGAAGAGCGCAAAAAGGTTGTTGCCGTGATCGGTGATTCTACCTTCTGCCATACCGGGATCAATGGTTTGATGGATATGGTGTACAACAAGGTGCCGTCAACCGTGGTGATTCTCGATAACCGAATTACCGCCATGACCGGTCGACAGGATAATCCTGCTTCCGGTCACACACTGGGCGACGAAGAAACCAGCCGGGTTGATCTTGCCGATCTCTGCAGGGCTCTTGGAGTCCGGCACGTCCGAGTGGTCAATCCCTTTGATCTTGAAGAGACAGAAAAAGTCCTTCGTGAGGAAATGGAGCGCCCCGAGACATCGGTTGTCATCACGGACAAACCATGCGTACTGGTCAAGCGTGCCGGCGTCTTCCTGCGTGGCCCGCTTTATGCGGTGGATCCGGAAAAATGCACTGGTTGCCGCGCCTGTCTGAAGATCGGCTGTCCGGCGATCCAGTGGCTTCCGGACGAAGGTGTAAGGGGGCTTTCCCGCATCGATCCGACCCTTTGCAGCGGCTGTGATGTCTGTCGTCAACTCTGCAAATTCACTGCTATCGGGAGGGCCAAATGAGTGAACGAGTAACCAATATCCTGTTGGTTGGCGTCGGCGGACAGGGTATTCTGCTGGCTTCGGAGATCCTTTCTGAGACCTTCATGCTTGCCGGCTACGATGTGAAGAAAAGCGAGATCCACGGCATGTCCCAACGTGGTGGAAGTGTCGTGTCTCATGTCCGCTATGGCCGCGAAGTTTTTTCACCTCTCGTTCCCGAAGGGGACGGTGATATTCTCTTCGGATTCGAGCTGATGGAGACCTACCGCTACTTGTCTCTGCTGAAGAAGGGTGGCGCCGTGGTCGTCAATGACCTGGAAATTTCACCTCCTTCGGTTCTGATGGGCAAGGAGGTTTACCCCGAGGGGTTGGCGGATAAAATCCGTGAAAAGTTTTCCGACTTTCTCCTGGTTGATGGCCAGGGACTGGCCCGGGAAGCGGGCAACCTGCGCGCAGCAAATACCGTGTTGCTTGGTGCGGTGTCCCGCCGTCTCGACATAGCAGAAAAATATTGGATGCAGGCACTTGAAAAGATGGTTCCACCCAAAGCCCTGGAAGTGAACAGAAAGGCTTTTCAGCTGGGCCGGGAATTGAAGGGCTGAAAATAGGCATCCAACCTGAGAGGTGATACGGAATGTATTTCAATGAGGAAATCGAGACGTTGCCACGGCAGGCGCTGGAGGCCCTGCAGCTGAAGCGACTACAAGTAATGCTGGAAAGAGTCTTTGCTAACGTACCGTTTTATCGCGAAACTTTCAAGAAGCACGGCATCAGTCCGGGTGACGTGAAGTCTCTGTCTGATCTCCAGAAAATGCCCTTTACCTTGAAACAGGATATGAGGGATTCCTATCCCTATGGCTTATTCGCCGCAGAGATGGAAGACATTGTGCGAATACATGCCTCATCCGGCACAACCGGGAAGCCAACGGTAGTCGGCTATACCCGAAAAGATATCAACACCTGGACGGAGTTGATGGCCCGTTCCTTTGTCACGGCCGGGGTTCATAAAGGCGACATCATCCATAACGCATATGGTTACGGACTTTTCACCGGTGGACTTGGCGCCCACTACGGTGCCGAGAATCTCGGGGCTTCGGTAATACCCATGTCCGGCGGCAACACCAAGCGCCAGATCCTTATCATGAAGGACTTCGGTTCCACTGTTCTCACCTGTACCCCTTCTTACTCGTTGTATCTTGCCGAAGCCGCTCTTGAAGAGGGCGTGGATATCAAAACCCTGAACCTCCGTGTTGGTATATTCGGTGCCGAGCCATGGTCGGAATCCATGCGCCAGGAAATTCAGGAAAAACTCAATATCAGTGCCATTGATATCTACGGACTTTCCGAAATAATGGGGCCGGGTGTGGCCATCGAATGTCAAGAGGCGAAGTGCGGCCTTCATATCTGGGAGGATCATTTTATTCCGGAGATCATCAATCCCGAGACCGGTGAAGCCATGCCTGAGGGTGAGTTGGGCGAGTTGGTTATCACCACCATAACGAAGGAAGGAATTCCCTTGCTTCGTTATCGCACTCGCGACATCACCAGTATAACTTATGAACCGTGCATTTGCGGCCGCACTCATGCCCGAATCGCTCGTATGAGTGGTCGTAGCGACGATATGCTCATAATCCGCGGCGTGAATGTCTTTCCATCACAGATCGAATCGATTCTCATGCAGATGGAGGGTGTCGAGCCCCATTATCTCCTGATTGTGGACCGCAAGGATAACCTTGACAGTCTGGAAGTACAGGTTGAGGTTGATGAGCGGCTCTTTTCCGATGAAGTAAAACACCTCCAGCTGGTGTCTGCCACAATCGAAAAGCAAATTAAAGACCTGCTCGGGATTACCTGCAAGGTTCGTCTCGTAGAACCGAAGACAATCATGCGGAGCGAGGGCAAGGCGAAAAGGGTTGTTGACAACAGGGTACGCTGACCGATGTATTCTGTGGATGTCTGACCCGGTTTTTTGAAATCCCCAGGTGCCGGAATAAAATTATCAAGAGGAGGCAACCATGAAAGTAGAACAGATCTCCATCTTTATTGAAAACAAATCGGGTCGTCTCGCCGAAGTTGCCAGTGCGTTGGGAGAAACAGGCGTCAATATACGGGCACTCTCCCTTGCCGATACCAGCGATTTCGGTATCTTGCGCCTGATCGTCAGTGACAGCGAAAAGGCTAAACAGATTCTCAAGGAAAAGGGCTTTACCGTCAGTAAGAACGAAGTGGTGGCCATTGAGGTTCCTGACCGGCCGGGAGGTCTTTCGGAGATTCTCCATGCGCTTGATAACGACGGCATCAATGTCGAGTATATGTATGCTTTTGTGGAGCGTTGCGGGGGCAATGCCGTTATTATTTTCCGTTTCGATGAGACCGATAAAGCTATCGATTGCCTTGTGGAAAGAGGCTTCAATGTCCTTGAAGGTGAAAGATTGTACCAGATGTAGCGGAACCGTTTTGTGATTTTTTATTTTTTCATGGGGAATGGGAGGATGTATGAGAAGACTCGTGTCGAGTGTTTTGGTGTTGCTGCTGATTACTACAGCAACGGTAGTTCAAGCTGCCTCTACCATCAAGATTGGCGGGCTGTTTGCGGTAACCGGTCCGGCCTCTTTTTTGGGCGAGCCCGAGCGAAATACCGCACAGATGGTCGTGGATCAGATCAATGCCGCCGGTGGCATCAAAGGGCAGAAAATCGAGCTTACCGTAATGGATACCCAGGGTGATGCAACGAAGGCGGTACAGGCGGCAACGCGCCTCATCAAAGAAGGTGTGGTTGCCATAATCGGACCGAGTACCACGGGCGACTCCATGGCAGTTATTCCGTTGGTGGAACGGGCGAAAGTGCCGCTTATTTCCTGTGCGGCCGGGGCAAAAATCACCGAACCGGTCAAGCCGTGGGTCTTTAAGACCGCTCAGAACGATTATCTGGCAGTTTCAAAAATCTACGAGCACATGGTGAAAAACAAAAGGACTCGCGTTGCCATCCTGACCGTTTCCGATTCGTTCGGATCATCCGGGCGCGAGCAGCTCAAGGCACTTGCCAAACGTTATGGTATTACCATTGTTGCTGACGATACGTATGGACCGAAAGATACCGATATGACGCCGCAGTTGACCAAAATTCGCGGGTTGAACGCTCAGGCTCTCATCTGCTGGGGAACGAATCCCGGCCCGGCGATCATTGCCCGTAATGCCCGGCAGCTTGGCCTCGACATTCCTCTCTACATGAGCCACGGTGTCTCATCCAAGAAATTCATCGAACTTGCTGGCAAATCTTCCGAGGGGATCATTCTTCCCTCCGGGCGTGTCCTGGTGGCGGACCTCTTGCCGAAATCCGATAAACAGAAAAAATCTCTCCAGGCTTTCGTGGAGGAATACCAAAGGAAGTTCAATGCCGAGGGCGATCATTTTGGCGGTCATGCCTGGGATGCGATGATGCTGTTGAAAGGCGCCATCGAGAGGGGTGGTGCCTCTCGTGCCGCTATTCGCACCCAGCTTGAAAAAACCAGAAACTTTGCAGGAATCGGTGGAATATTCAATTACTCCCCGACCAATCATAGTGGTCTCACCAAAGATGCCTTTGTCCTTGTACAGGTCAAAAACGGCGGCTGGACCCTTGTCAAATAGAGACTTTCGAAGCAGCGCTTTCGTGACTGCTGTAGCATAGAGGCAGTTGCAGCTGTGACGAACCGCTGCTGCTGTATTGCCAGGCTTGCTCCGAGACGCTTGTGAAGGGCGTCTCGGAGTATCGCTCCTTTCACGGAGACGATTATTTTCAAGAAAAGGTATTATGTCTGACCAGCTATTACAATATCTCCTGTCAGGACTCTCAACAGGAGCGATCTATTCTCTCATCGGTCTCGGTTTTGCGATAATCTATAATTCCACCGGCATCATCAACTTTGCCCAGGGCGAATTTTTCATGCTCGGGGGGATGATAACCTATTATTTCCTCTCTGTTGTTAAATTTCCGCTCCCGCTGGCGATGCTTCTTGCCGTACTGCTTACCACGGCGGTTGGTGTATTGTTCGAGCGCCTTGCCATCCGGCCCCTGAGAAACGCCTCTCCGCTCATTCTGGTCATCATTACCATTGGCGGCAGCATACTTATCAGAGGCATAGCCATGCTCATCTGGGGAAAGGATACCCATTCGCTGCCGATGTTCAGCGGGAGCAAGCCGATCATGATCGGCGGGGCGACTCTTCTACCCCAGCATCTTTGGATCTTTGCCATTACTCTCTGTATCATCATCGTCAACCGTTTCTATTTCTATCACACCGTCAGCGGCAAGGCGATGCGTGCTTGTTCCCACAATCGACGGGCTGCCAGTCTGGTGGGGATCGACGTGAAGCGCATGGTGCTCTTTGCCTTTGCAATAAGTTCCGCCATGGGCTCCGTGGCAGGAATTATCTCCGCTCCTCTTACCATGACATCCTACGATGTGGGTATTATGCTCGGTTTGAAGGGATTTTGCGCGGCAATCATCGGTGGCATGAGCAGCGGAATCGCCACCGTTTTCGGCGGGCTCCTTCTCGGGGTGCTCGAGGCCTTTGGCGCAGGTCTGATCTCATCGGGGTACAAGGATGCGATCGCCTTTGTCATCCTCCTGTTGATTCTCATTATTCGTCCGCAGGGGCTCTTCAAAAAAGCCGAAACCGAAAGGGTCTGAGATACTCATGGGTTCAGAAAAACAGGTTCTGCTCAAATACCTTCTTTTTTCCGCCGCCGTACTGGTAGCGCCGGTTTTTTTCGCCGGCGGTTACCTGCTGAATGTCCTGGTGTTCGTGGGCATCAATACCATGCTGGCTCTGGCACTCAATCTGCTGCTCGGCTATGCCGGCCAGATTTCCCTCGGACAGGCGGCATTTTTCGGGCTCGGCGCCTACATATCGGGGGTTGCTACGGCCAACTACGCCTGGAATCCCTGGACGGCACTGGTCCTTGCCGCCGTTATTGTCGGAATCGTTGCCTTTGCCATCGGCTTTCCAATCCTGAAGCTCAAGGGGCATTACCTTGCCATGGCAACCCTCGGCTTCGGCATCATTGTTTATATTCTTTTCAATGAAACAATAGATCTGACCGGTGGGCCTTCCGGCCTGAGCGGCATTCCTTATTTTTCAATCGGCGAGTTTCAATTCGACAGCGACATGAAAAATTACTTTCTCATCTGGGGCTTTGCTCTGCTGATGATACTGTTTTCGGTAAATCTGGTGAATTCGAGGATCGGCCGCGCCTTGCGGGCCATCAATGATTCGGAGGTGGCGGCACGAGTAATGGGCGTCAATGCCCGGCTGCTCAAGGTACAGGTTTTTACCCTTGCTGCGGTTTTTTCTTCCATCGCCGGAAGTCTCTATGCCCATACCATGTCGTTCATATCGCCGACCTCGTTCGGTTTTAATTTTTCCGTTGAATTGCTGACCATGGTGGTGATAGGCGGGCTTGGCACGGTGTACGGCTCTTTCCTGGGTGCGGCTCTGCTGACCCTGCTTCCGGAGTTTCTTAGGACCCTGCAGGATTATGATATCGTTTTCTACGGATTGCTGCTGGTGCTCATGACCATGTTCATGCCCGGCGGATTGGTGCGCATCCCGTCCATGGTGCAATTGCTCCTTACGAAACTCAAAGTGAGGAGGCAAAGCAATGCTTAGGGTTGAAAA
Organism: uncultured delta proteobacterium; assembly: GCA_963748325.1. Lineage (GTDB taxonomy): Bacteria > Desulfobacterota > Desulfuromonadia > Geobacterales > Geobacteraceae > RPRC01. The sequence continues at coordinate 706,872 of CAVVIJ010000004.1, forward strand.
CATTACCCAGATTTTTGGCGGAATCACCGCGCTGCGAGATGTCTCTTTCAGCGTTGCCAAGGGCGAAATCAAAGGCGTCATCGGCCCCAACGGAGCCGGTAAGACCACCTTGTTTAATGTGATATCAGGTATCTATCGGCAGACCTCGGGAAATGTTTTTCTGGCAGACACGAAGATCTCCCGGTTTCCTCCGGAGCGGTTGGCCAGGCGTGGCATGGTCCGGACTTTCCAAAATGTCGAACTTTTCGGCAGGATGACGGTGCTGGAAAATGTCATGATCGGCCTCCATACCAAAAGTCGCAGTGGTATTCTCGCTTCGGCCTTGAAATTACCCCGCGCGATTCGCGAAGAGCGTCGCATCCGTCAGAAGGCTTTTGATTGTCTCGAGTTCGCAGGGATTACCGAACATGCTGCGGATACCGCCGACAATTTGCCCTTCGGCAAATGTCGCCTTCTGGAAATCGCCCGGGCTATGGCCCTTGACCCGGCAATTATCCTGCTCGATGAACCTGCTGCAGGTCTCAATGCACGTGAGACCGCCGATCTTGGCCATCTAATTGAGAGAATTCGCGGCACCGGCGTCACCGTTGTTCTCGTTGAGCACGACATGGAGTTGGTGATGGATATCTGTGATTCGATCCTGGTACTGAATCTCGGTGAAAAACTCGCTGAAGGGACACCCCTCGAGATCCAGGAAAACCAGAAGGTAGTTACCGCGTATCTCGGCGAAGGGTAATACTCGTTACACGGTGCAGTCGCTTCGGCTAAACTCACTTTACCGCTGCTTCCCACCGTATCCAATTTTTTGGAAATCACTATGCTGAAAATTAAAAATATTAACACCTACTACGGTCAGGTCCACGCGTTGAAGAACGTTTCGCTTCATGTGAATGCGGGAGAAATCGTCTCGCTGATCGGGGCAAATGGATCGGGCAAGACAACGTTACTCACCTCACTTTCGGCCATAACGCCTCCACGTGATGGCGAGATGCTTTTTGAAGGTGTCTCCCTGGGCAGTCTCTCTGCTGACCGGATTGTCGAGCTTGGCATTTCTCAGGTTCCTGAAGGGCGGCAGGTTTTTAAAGACTTCTCGGTGGAGGATAATCTGGAACTCGGAGCCTATCTCCGTTTTCGCGGCCGAGAGGGGAGGGGGACGATTAGAAGTGATATCGAAGATATGTTTGCTCTTTTCCCGCAGTTATCCAGCCGGAGAAAACAGATGGCCGGGACTCTTTCCGGTGGTGAACAACAGATGCTTGCTATCGGCCGAGCCTTGATGGCGAAACCGAAACTCCTGCTGCTAGATGAACCTTCCATGGGACTTGCACCGTTGGTGGTGCAGGAGATATTCCGGGTCATCACTGAACTTAGGGAACAGCGCGGGACCTCGGTTCTCCTGGTCGAGCAAAACGCCAAGGCTGCCCTGAAGATTGCTGACCGTGGTTATGTGCTGGAAACAGGTAAAGTTATACTTGAAGAAAGCGCTTCAGACCTCTTGGAAAACAAAGAGGTTCAGCGTGCTTATCTCGGTAGGGAAAAGAAAGAAATCTGGGACCGGTAATACTATTTTGAGGTAACGCTATGAATATTTGGGATCCTTTGCACGAATGCATGCCGCGGGAAGATCTTGAACAGCTACAGCTGGAAAGACTGCAGGCAACCCTGAACCGAGCCTATCGCTCCGTTGCCTGTTACAGAAAAAAATTTGACGAAGCGGGCATCAACCCTGAGGAGATCCGGTCCTTTGACGATCTGTCTCAGCTTCCCTTTACCACCAAGGAAGATCTACGGTTGAACTATCCCTATGGCATGTTTGCCGTTCCTCTTCGGGAGGTTGTTCGTATTCACTCGTCATCCGGCACCACCGGCAAACCGACTGTGGTCGGTTACACCAAGAACGATATTACAATGTGGTCGAATCTGGTGGCCCGTTTCATGACTGCGGCCGGGGTTACCCATGATGATGTGGTGCAGATCGCCTTCGGCTATGGTATGTTCACCGGTGCTTTCGGGCTTCATTATGGTTCAGAAACAATTGGTGCGTCCGTGATTCCCATGAGTGCCGGTAATACCGAAAAACAGATCATGATCATGCAGGACTATCGTTCGACTGTGCTTGTCTCCACGCCAAGTTATGCTATAACCCTGGCTTCGCGGATGGAACAGTTGGGTATCGATCCGAAATCTCTCTCGCTGAAAGTCGGACTGTTTGGAGCCGAACCCTGGTCGGAGGCGATGCGCAAGGAAATTGAAAGCCGCCTGTTCATCAGTGCTACGGACAATTACGGACTTTCCGAGATTATCGGCCCAGGTGTTGCGGGTGAATGCGAATTCAAGTGTGGTATGCACCTGTCCGAGGATGCCTTTATTGCAGAAATCATCGATCCTGAAACCGGTAAGGTCCTGCCGCGAGGAAGTGTCGGGGAACTGGTGCTCACGACGCTGACCAAAGAAGCCTTTCCGATGATCCGCTACCGGACCCGGGATATCACCGGTCTCGATTACGAAAAATGCCAGTGTGGCAGAACCATGGTTCGCATGAAAAAGACCATGGGACGTTCCGACGATATGCTTATCATCAAGGGTGTCAACGTGTTTCCGTCACAGATCGAGGAAATTCTCTTTGCCATCGAGGGCTGTGAACCGCATTATCAACTGGTTGTTGATCGAGTAGGTTCATTGGATACCCTTGAGGTGCACATCGAGGTGACGGAAAATATCTTTTTTGATGAGATGAAGAAACAGAAAGGTTTCGTGGAGCAGGTGGAGAAAAAGATCCACACCGCCCTTGGTGTCGGGGCTACTGTCAAGCTTGTGGAACCGACGAGTTTGCCACGGCATGAAGGGAAGGCTGCGAGAGTTGTTGATAAGAGGAAGTTGTAGTCGCATTTCCTGGGTAGTGCGCTGATCAATTGAGCTTGTTGCGAATATGCCACTTTTCGGTTTGAGGAGTGGCATTTTTCGCATGAGAAGCTGACCAGCTATGGACAGTACTGAACCGAGTTGGTTTATATTTGTAGTATTATAAGGTTGTCGAAATCGATTTTGACATCAATAACGAGCGGGAGTATATTTGGGTTGATTGCGAAAACCGAAAAGTGTCGAGAAGGAATGTTGCTAATAATCGCTCAACTGATGATATGGCATTTTATGTATGTTTGACGAACTGGATCTGGATAAACATTTGCGCACAGTGGCGGAAAAAGTACAAAACATTCTGAGAATTTGATTTTTTGAGACGTGACTCTTTTTGGGTCTTACGCCGCAAGAAATCATGCGACTCTTCACCGGAACCTCTGCTTGACAGGGAAGCTGTATGTATCAGTTCAAGAACAACGAAACCAGCATAATTTGGGACATAGGTAACGTTTTATTGCCCTATTCTCGTCTATCCGACGAATATCATGACCTCTGTCACGATGCCCATGTAAAACTTGCCTCAGAAATCTTTCCTGACTTATCCACGGAAGAAACGCAGTATCTTGTGGATGAATGCTATGCTACATATCATGACTGCTATGGCGCATTTATTCCGGTGATCATTCATTACGGTCTCGATGTAGAAGAAACGCGGCTTCGTCTGTTCAAAAATCACTACGCCATGCTTTACAAACTACTGATGAACCATTGCCCCTATATTTTCAGCGACACGACAGAATTGGTTGAAGCTTTTCGTGGTATTAGTGGGCGCGTTAAGCACGGTATTTTGTCTCAATGCTGTATGGAGAGCTTTGGCATACCTGTGCTTGATAAATTAGGCATATTATCTTTCTTTGAGCCAAATTCAATTTTAGGACTTGATCAAGTTGGCTTTGTCAAAAAGGAGGAAAGCACTAAGCCGCTTAGGATTATTTTGGAGCTTATGGATGCCGATCCGGAACACAGCTATTTTGTCGAGGATACCTTGTCCAATTTAGAACGAGCGTCGGAAATAAAGGGATTGGGCTGCGTATTTATTAACCACGGAAAACCGCTTGATTCATTACCCGCCTTCGTTTCAAAGCAGTTTAAAGATCCCGCTGACTTCTTACGCTCTTTAGAAGAATAACTGGCGGTAGTTGAGTGAGACGGCAAAAACCAATAAGAGAAAGGCCACTTTTCTAAGCTGAAAAGTGGCCTTTTATTTGCGCAACGCGTCCAAACTAGGAACAGTCAAATGCCCCGTAGTGAATCGTCTTGTCACCGCTCACAGTGAAATGCTTACCGAAGCGGGTTTCTTCAACCATGGCCCCGGAGTTGCCGCAGACCAGCATCGGTTTGTTGGTGATAAACAGGTGGTGATCGTCGAGAGGAAAAGCGTGGGGAAAGCCGGGCATGGTGCCTTTATACACCGCCACCTGACCGTAATCTTCGCAGATGTCCTCCAGGTTCAGTTTGAAGGTGCGGATGATGCGATAGGTGAAAGAGGTATGGCCTACCTGACCTGCGGCTTCCGGATCACTGATGGTGAGCTGTTTCTTGGTGTAGTTCCGGTAATCCTTGCAGCCGAGATCTTGTAATAGTCTTCTGAAATCCTCGCAGTACATAGCGCCGGCGATCCCTGCAAGGGCGAGGGCCTGATCCTCGGCCAGGGTTGCCGGGAGTCTTCTGTCGGCCAGGATCATGGAAAAGCACAATTCTCCGCCCGGTTTCAAGACCCGGAAGATTTCGGCGAACAGGGCCTTTTTGTCGGGGGCAAGATTGATGAATTCGTTGGCAATCACCACATCCACCGAGTTGTTTTTGATGCCGAGAGTCGAGAGGTCTTCCGGGCAGCCTTTGAAGAATTCCACGTTCGGCTTTTTATAACGGAACTTTTTCATCTGGCCGTCCCGGTGCTTGTTGGCGACAGCGAGGAGATTATCCCGCATGTCAATGCCGATGACTCTGCCTTTTGATCCCACGAGGCGTGACGCGGCAAAGGCGGACTGACCGCTTCCGCAGCCGATGTCTAGAACAACGCACCCATCAAGATTCGGCGGAAGAGGGGAAGCGTTGCCATAAGACGCCGTACGGATCTCCGGATCGATCATATCCAGTACTACCTCAAGATCCGGATGTAAGTGTTCGCTTTGACATCCACAGCCGACGATATCGCAATCACGCAGGATTTTTTCATAATAGGATATCGATTTGTTCTGCTTACGCGGTGCCGTTCCCATGCCTGGTACCCCCTTCATTAGAATAAAACTAGGTAAAATTTTTCGCACAGTAGCATTTCATTTTTACAATTTCAAGGTGTAAGTCATTGACAAGGAAAAATATTTGCTGTATGAGCATATAATCATACGATTGAGGAGTTAACCATGGATGAACTGACAGTTGCCCGTGCCGAAATACTGAAGGCAATAGCTCAACCGACCCGGATGAAAATATTGGAATTTCTTCGTGACGGTGAGCGATGTGTCTGTGAAATATACCCGGCAATTGCCGAGGAGCAGTCAAACACCTCCCGACACCTGAACATGATGCAGGGTTGTGGGATTCTCGCTCGTCGTAAAGAAGGTATCAAGATCATGTACCGATTGAAACATCCCGAGGTTCTGGAAATTCTGGAAATGGCTTCGGTAATTCTCAGGAAAGAGATCAGCGGTCGAAACGATCTCCTGAATGTAGTTTGATGTGCCACTAGTTGTATTAACCGGAGATGTACATGCTGAAAAATTTTGCCGATTATGTGACATTCACGCTGTTTTTCCTCAAGCCTGGGACGCACCTGGGTGAGGCCCTCGATTTTTTCCTGTACGAAACGATCAAGATCTTTCTGCTGTTGACGGTCATTATTTTTTTCGTGGCCATAATACGTTCCCAGTTTCCGCCTGAAAAGACCAGGCAGATTCTTTCCCATAAACGGGAGTATATCGGTAATGTTCTTGCTGCGTTGCTGGGCATTGTCACGCCGTTCTGCTCCTGTTCTGCCGTGCCGCTTTTCATCGGTTTTGTTGAATCGGGCGTTCCCCTCGGCGTGACATTCTCTTTTCTCATATCGTCACCGATGGTAAATGAAATTGCATTGATCCTTCTCTACGGACTGTTCGGCTGGAAGATTGCTGCGATCTATATCGGCAGCGGTCTGCTGGTGGCGGTAGTTGCCGGGATGATTATCGGACGTCTCAAGATGGAAAGGTACGTCCAGGACTATGTCTGGGAGATGCAGGTCGGGAAAAGTGAGATTTCGAAATTATCTTTTCGGGATAAGCTTGCATATGCCAGGGAGTATACCGGGGATCTCTTGAAAAAGATCTGGCCGTATGTGCTTGTCGGTATCGGTATCGGCGCTTTTATTCACGGGTATGCTCCGGAAAATTTTCTTACACAATATGCAGGAAGGGATAATCCATTTGCTGTTCCTCTTGCAGTTATTATCGGCGTTCCCCTTTACAGTAATGCCGCAGGCATTATCCCTATCGTTCATGTGCTAATGGAAAAGGGAATGGCGGTTGGAACGGTACTCGCTTTTATGATGGCGGTTACGGCTTTGTCATTTCCTGAAGCGGTCATTCTCGGTAATGTCCTGAAGAAGCCACTCCTGGCGATCTTCTTCGGTACCGTCGCAGTCGCCATCATTATCGTGGGGTACTTGTTCAACGTAATTCTGTAGAAACTGAAAAAAGTAATCAAACCAAAAAAAGGAGTGTGAATCATGAAAATCGAAATTCTGGGAACCGGTTGTGCGAAATGCAAGAAGTTGTATGAAAATACCCTTGAAGCGGTAAAACTGAGCGGTAAAGAGGCGGAGGTTTCCAAGGTCGAGGACATCAAAGAGATCGTTGCCTACGGTGTCATGTCCACACCGGCTATTGTCGTTGATGGTGAAGTCAAGGTGTCCGGAAAACTGGTGTCGCCAGAGGAAATCAAGGCAATGCTGTAATCGGTATCTATCCACAGGAAGTTGGTCTGTGAGACAGGCAGTCATACAGACCTGTGTGACAACTCGCTATGAAAGGTACGGAAATGAAAACAATTGTATTTACATTCCTGTTTGCTTTGTTGCTCGCAAGCATGGCCTTTGCCGGATCAGACAATTCAGAGCCCTTGATCAGACAGGCTCTTGCCTCCGGTAAACCGACCCTGGTGGACTTCGGTGCCTCATTCTGTATCCCCTGCAAAAAAATGAAGCCGATTCTCGATTCACTGAAAAAGGAATACAGCGGCCGGGCAAATGTCCTTTTCGTCGACCTTAAGGAGGAGCGGGATATGCCTGAGAGATATCATATTCAGATGATGCCGACTCAAGTCTTTTTTGATGCCAAGGGAAAAGAGGTCAAGCGCCATTTGGGATTCATGGATAAGCCGGAAATCCTTGCCGAGTTCAAAGCGCTGGGCATAAGATGAGTTTTCTCGACAACATCGAGCAGATTGTTGCCGTCTACCCGCTCATTGCCTTCGGCGCAGTGTTTCTTTCCGGTATCATTTCATCCGCTTCCCCATGCGTGCTGGCCACGATTCCCCTGGTGGTCGGCTACGTGGGGGGCTATGCTGATGGTGACCGGAAGAAGGCATTTCTCTACTCGATAGCCTTCATCTGCGGTCTTTCCCTGACCTTTACCGCCTTTGGTGCGGCCGCCGGTTTGCTCGGTACCATGTTCGGCATGATGGGCGGCTGGTGGTACGTGGCCCTGGGGGTGGTTGCCGTCTTCATGGGGATGCAGATGATTGGTCTGTATCAACTCCGGCTTCCCTTTCACATCGAGGTAAGGCCGAAACGACGAGGCCTTGCCGGAGCGTTCCTTCTCGGGCTATTTTTCGGCATCGTTTCCTCTCCCTGCGCTACTCCGGTATTGGTGGTCATTCTGACGCTGGTTGCCAGTAAGGGAGAAGTCCTCTACGGGACCGCGCTGCTCTTTGTCTATGCAATCGGCCATTGCATGCTGATGCTGTTGGCCGGAACATTCACCGGTTTTGTCGAGGCTTTTGTCAAGGCCAAGGGCGTGCGGAATTTTTCCGATTGGTCAAAGCGGGTCGGCGGTGCGCTCATTTCTTTGGTCGGAATATATTTGCTGTACCAGGCTTTTTGATCCTCAGGAAGTAATGCAGAACATTGCCTGTGAAAGGATAGCCGTATGAACTGGAGGTACGAGTGGAAACCACTCTCACTGATTATCGCCGTTTTTCTCGGCTGTTACTATCTGCCAGTCGGTACGGAGCGCTTCAATAACGCAATTCTGGAAGCCTTTCACCTGGTCAAATGGTATGCGCAGGAACACGTGATTCTCTGCCTGGTGCCGGCCTTTTTCATCGCCGGTGCAATTGGCGTTTTTGTCAGCCAGGCATCGGTCATGAAGTACCTGGGCCCCCGAGCCAACAAGGTTCTTGCCTATGGCGTGGCCTCGGTCTCCGGCACCATCCTGGCGGTCTGTTCCTGTACCGTACTCCCCCTCTTTGCCAGTATCTACATGCGCGGTGCCGGCCTCGGTCCGGCTTCGGCCTTTCTCTATTCCGGTCCGGCAATCAATATTCTTGCCATCGTTCTTACCGCCCGGGTGCTGGGGCCGGAACTTGGCATCGCCCGTGCCGTGGGGGCGATTGCCTTCAGTGTCATTATCGGCGTACTGATGCACCTCTTTTTTTACAAAGAAGAGCGAGCCAAGGCGGATGCGCAGGTTGTCCTGCCCGATGAAGGCGTAAAACGTCCGCTCTGGCAGAATGCCCTCTACTTTGCTTCCATGGTTGGCATCCTGGTTTTCGCCAACTGGGGAAAACCAGCCGGTGACAGCGGTGCCTGGTTGATGCTCTATGAAATCAAGTGGATTGTCACCTCATTATTCGCTCTTGCGCTGGCAATCTTCTTGGTAATCTGGTTCGGAGTTAAAACCTGGAAGGTCGTTTCCGCGAGTGTTCTGGTTATTGTCTTGGCTGTTGTTTTTCCAGGCCAGCCGCTCGTTCCCTTCATTGCCGGGATCATAGCCCTTTCCGTCATTACCACTACCGAAACCGGAGAGACGGTCGAGTGGTTTTCCTCTTCCTGGGATTTTGCGAAAAAGATTCTTCCTCTGCTGCTGTTCGGGGTGTTGATAGCTGGCGCGCTCCTGGGCAGGGTAGGGCACGAAGGGATTATCCCTTCTGAATGGGTAGCCGGTGCAGTGGGCGGCAACTCCTTGTGGGCCAATTTCTTTGCTTCATTCGCCGGGGCTTTCATGTACTTTGCTACCTTGACTGAAGTTCCGATCCTCCAGGGCCTGATCGGTTCCGGCATGGGCAAGGGGCCAGCCCTGGCGCTGCTGCTGGCAGGTCCGGCACTGTCGCTCCCCAATATGTTGGTTATTCGAAGTATTATGGGAACCAGGAAGACGGTTGTCTTTGTCTCTCTGGTCATCGTCATGTCGACAATAACCGGTATGATCTATGGGGCGATTTTCGGCTAGAGCCCTTTGCAATTCAATTTTCGCAAAGTCGTATGCCCTTGCAGGGCTGGTTATGCATGACTAAAATAAACTGCTTGATATATCCGGCTATCCGGATATATAGTTAAGAAGAAGATGAACTTCCAGTAGCGGGAAAAGTGACAATCGAGGAGGAAGGTAATGGGAATGAAAGGATTCATCCTGTGTGTCTGTCAGGGGACGTGTCCGAGTTTTAACAATATGGATATTTTTGCCCTGTTGTCGGACGTGAGACGGGAAAAGCTTTTCAGTTACGTTTGTCTCCATCCTCAGCTTTGTGTCGAAGATGGTGATGAGTTTATCAAGGTTCTCTTGTCCGGTGGAGCTACGGAAAAGCTTTACGTCGCCGGTTGCGACCCGAGGATGCAGGCCAAGATGTTCCGCGATGCATTTGAAGCAGCGGGTTTTGAGAAGGAGAAACATGTAGCTCTTGATATCCGCAACAAGACAACAGAGGAAGCCTTGGCGGCAATCAAGGAACTGGTTGCCAACAACCCGTAGTGAGGAGATTATGAAAGAGTGGCGGGGAATACCAAGAGAAGAAATCCCGTGGTTTCCAACCATTGATGAGGAAGCTTGTGTCGGGTGCAAATTGTGTCTAGAATTCTGCCCCAATGCTGTCCTTGAATTCGATCAGGTCATTGAAAAGGCGCGAGTGGTGACCCCTCTTAACTGTGTTGTCGAATGCAAAGCATGTGCGAAGCTCTGTCCTGTTAACGCGATTTCCTTTCCGAATGAGGAGGAGTTCACTGCTTTTGTCAGAGCAAAACTTGATGAAAAGCGCACGTAAATGAGGGTTGCCAATCATTGCGAAGGTTAGGGGCAGATGTTTTTTCTTTGCTCTTGATGAATAGTTATAAGCCTTACTTGACCATTGCATTGTGTCAGAGGAGAAAGTGTCATGAAACGAAGAATTTGCCGTGATTGCGGCGCGGAAATGCTGAAGGAACTTACTCCTGATGGAGCCGAATTTTCCTGTGACAAATGCGATGGCGAAAATCTCTATGACGAATACGATATGGATCCGTTCTGCCCTGAGTGTGATGGTCTGCTCGAATTCTGTAAAAAATGCGGAGTGGTCTTCTTCTGCAATACCTGTGGCGTTATCGTTTCCAGTAATAAGATTGTCTGGAAGGAAAAGTAAATTTTTACTACATGCATTCCGGTAGAGTCATTGATAAATAACCCTTGCTTGAAGCCGCATATGCGGAGATATTGCGAACATGAAAACTACAGCACGTATATTCAAAGCACTTTCAGACGAAACACGACTTCGCATCCTCTGCCTCCTTCTGGGGGGAGAGCTCTGCGTCTGTGATCTCATGGCGGTTCTTCAACTGCCACAGTCAACGGTCTCGCGTCACCTGTCCTATCTGAAGCACTCAGGTTGGGTGGACGACCGCAGGTGCGGGGTCTGGATGTACTATTCAATACCTGACAGCGTGAGCGAGTTCCAGAAAGGACTTATCGCTACACTGCGAATTGCACTTCCATCTCTGGAGGTGGCGACGTCCGACCAACTGAGATTGAACGAGTTAAGCCGCAACAATAAGTGCGCCTGATATTTTTTGCTTATTTAATCCGCTCATGCGGATACCTAAAAGGAGAGATTTTGTGAAAAAGAGGGTTTTATTTCTCTGTACAGCCAACTCCTGCCGCTCCCAGATGGCAGAGGGGATTGTAAATCACTTTCTGGGGGACCGTGTGGAAGCCTTTTCCGCAGGGACCGAAGCATCGTATGTCAACCCAAAGGCAATTGTCGTATTGCAGGAGATCGGTGTCGATATTTCGCGGCACCGCTCCAAGAGTATGGACGAGTTTGCGGAAGACAGTTTTGACTATGTAATTACCCTCTGCGGCGATGCCAATGAGAAGTGCCCACTATTCTTCGCTGGTGTTCAAAGAACCCATATCGGTTTTTCTGACCCGGCAAAGGCAAAGGGGACTGAAGAGAAGATACTTGAGGAATTCAGGAAGGTGAGGGATGAAGTCAAGGTCACTCTCCTTGACTATTTCTCCAGAGAATTGGCTCTGTCACCCACATCCAGGTAGGGTTAATCACACTTAGAAGGGAGCGCACATCATGGTACAAGGGATTACCAAAAAGCTTTCATTCCTCGATCGTTATCTGACTGTCTGGATCTTTTCGGCAATGTTTCTCGGAATCGGTCTCGGATACTTTGTGCCGGGTTTCAAAACCCTTATCAATTATTTTCAGCTGGGGACGACCAATATCCTCATTGCCATCGGCCTGATTCTGATGATGTATCCGCCGCTCGCCAAGGTCAAGTATGAAGAGATGCATTTAGTATTCATGAATAAGAAAATACTTGGCCTCTCCCTGGTGCAGAACTGGGTGGTGGGTCCGATCCTGATGTTTGTCCTTGCCATCGTTTTTCTTCATAACTACCCCGAGTATATGGTCGGTCTCATCATGATGGGCATGGCGCGTTGTATCGCCATGGTCATCGTCTGGAACGACTTGGCCTGTGGCGACCGCGAGTATGCCGCCGGATTGGTGGCCTTCAACTCCATCTTCCAAGTGCTGTTCTTTTCCGTCTACTGCTACGTCTTCGTTACGATTCTTCCGCCGTTGTTCGGTATCAAAGGGGCGGTGGTAGATATTACCATGGGTGAGATCGCTAAAAGCGTCTTCATCTATCTGGGAATTCCTTTCCTTGCCGGTATGATCACCCACTTCAGTCTGACCCGCATCAAGGGTAAGGAGTGGTTTGAAAAATCATTTTCCCCTGTTATTAGCCCGCTTACGCTGATATTCCTGCTCTTTACCATTGTGGTCATGTTTGCCACGCAAGGCGACAAAATCATCAGCCAGCCCTTTGATGTCGTTGTCATTGCAATTCCTCTCCTCATCTACTTCGTCGTCATGTTTGTAGTCTCCTTTTTTATGAGTAAAAGACTTGGAACAAATTATGAGAAGAGCGCCACACTTTCGTTCACCGCAGCCAGCAACAACTTTGAACTGGCTATTGCAGTGGCAATTTCCGTGTTCGGCCTCAATTCTGGTCAGGCCTTCGCCTCGGTCATTGGTCCGTTGGTGGAGGTTCCGGTCCTGATCAGTTTGGTCAATCTGGCCTTTTATTTCCAAAGGAAGTACTTCGCCAACCAGATGGCCTGCACGGTGAAGGACGTGACAATGCCGTAACAGTGCGGGCGTGGCGTAACGTTTTTAATGTGATGCTCAAATGAATGAAGAGGAGAGAGAAAGAACTTTGCTATGACTACCATTACTTCGCAAGCATGCAGAACCGAACCTGAGGAAACAATGTTGCCGGCTTTACGGAGTTATCCATCCCGGCTCTTTGTGGAAACCACAACCCGCTGTAACATGAAGTGTCAGATGTGTGTAAAACAGAGTATGGGCAGTGGTCTGGAAGAGGGCGATCTCTCGTTTGAAACTTTCGAGGCTCTGGAACCGGCACTTGCTACCGCTGAAGTTCTGATTCTGAATGGCATCGGCGAACCGCTCCTTCACCCGGACCTGGAGTCCTTCATTCGTAGGGCAAAAGAGCTGATGCCCGTCGAAAGTTGGGTCGGCTTTCAATCAAACGGCCTGCTTCTCGATGATGTCCGCGCCGAATCGCTGGTTCGTGCCGGTCTCGACCGGATTTGCCTCTCATTGGATGCCATTTGTCCCGACACCTTTCGAAAAATCCGGGAGGGCGGGGAGGTGGCGGATATGGAACAGGCATTTACCTGTCTGAAAAAGGCAAAGAAACGGCATCCCGACAATAATCTTCAGGTCGGAGTAGAGTTCGTGGTCATGCGCGACAACATCTATCAACTTCCGGATGTGCTTCGCTGGGCTGCGTCGCGGGGGGTCTCTTTTGCCATCGTTTCCCACCTGCTTCCCTATGACAAAGAACACGTTTCGCAGATTGCCTATGATTACAATACCCAGGAAGCGGTTGATCTCTTTTCAACCTGGCGGAAAAAGGCCGCGAGGCAGGGGATAGATATCGGCAATTTTTTCCACGTGTATCACTGTAAATTTATCAGGACCCCTGAAGAACAGCGGATGGTCGACTTTATGCTGGAAATGATCGCTGAGGCCAGGTCACGCGACATTTTTCTCCATCTTGAAAATCTTATGAAGCGGGATGTCAGCCTTGCGGATCAGGTTACCGAAACCTTTGAAAAAGCCAAGGCTGTTGCAGAGGATACTGGTCTTGACCTGCGTCTGCCGGGAGTGGCGCCGAGAAATGAAAGGAAGTGCGATTTCGTTGATAATGGTGGCGCATTTATTTCCTGGAACGGCGAGGTTCACCCCTGCTATTTTCTCTGGCACAGCTTCCAGTGTCACTTTTCCGGGCGTAAAAAATATGTAAAAAAGAAAGTTTTCGGTACTATCAGCGACAAAGGTATCCTGGAAATATGGAACGATCCGCAGTACCGTGCTTTTCGGGAAGAGGTCCTGAAGCATGAGTATCCCTTCTGCTCCAACTGCAACCTGCTTCCCTGTGAATATATCTATTGCGAGGAGTTCGAGCAGGACTGCTACACAAACACCGTCCCGTGCGGTGATTGTTTCTGGTGTCTGGGTCTTTTTCAATGCCTTTCCTGATTTTTTCTAAGACTTTTCACGCTCATGCCCCTTCCAATCGTTGGAGGGGGCTTTTTTTGTCTGATTGTACGCTATACTGATACGTAAGGACATCAAACTCGCTTGAGGCGGAAAGACTCATGAAGAGGGAACAGGGCCAGACAAGTTCAAATCAGAAAAATGTCGGCGAGGTGGTTGCCGTCCGTGGCAGCGTCATCGATGTCCATTTTTTCGATACTATCCCCTTGATCCACAACAAACTTTGCTCGGAAGGCCCGTCCAGAGTTCTCGTGGAGGTTTTGGCGCACCTGGACCATGAAACGGTGCGAGGGATTGCACTAACTCCGACTCAAGGTCTGGCACGCGGCTCCCTCCTGATTGATACCGGTGGACCTTTTACCGTACCCACCGGTACCGAGCTGCTTGGTAGAATGTTCAATGTTTTCGGTGAGGTCATTGACGATCGCGGACCATTTTGCTGCACCGAGACACGCACCATTCATAAAAGCCCACCTTCCCTGACAGAGCGGGAAACCTCAGCGGAGATACTTGAAACTGGTATCAAGCTGATAGATGTACTTACCCCTCTTGAACGGGGCGGAAAAGCGGGCCTTTTTGGCGGAGCGGGCGTCGGTAAAACGGTCTTGCTTACCGAGATGATTCACAACATGGTGCGTGTCCATGAGGGTGTCAGCATATTCTGCGGGATCGGTGAGCGTTGCCGTGAAGCTGAAGAACTGCATCGGGAAATGGACAAGAGCGGGGTACTGGATAAGTCGGTGATGATTCTCAGCCAAATGAACGAGCCGCCGGGCGCCCGTTTTCTGGTTGGTCATGCGGCCTTGACTATTGCTGAATATTTCCGGGATGACCGCAAAAAAGATGTTCTGCTCCTGATCGACAATATCTTTCGTTATGTCCAAGCCGGTACCGAAGTGTCGGCACTGTTGGGGCAGATCCCTTCTCGCGTTGGCTATCAGCCGACCTTGGGAACCGAGCTGGCTCAGCTGGAAGAACGAATCTGTTCCACCAAAAGTGGTGCCATTACTTCCATCCAGGCGGTATATGTTCCGGCCGACGATTTTACCGACCCTTCTGCCGTCCATACTTTTGCCCATCTTTCCGCGCTGGTCGTTCTTTCCCGCAAACGAGCCTCTGAGGGACTGTATCCCGCAGTCGATCCCCTTGAGTCCGCGTCCAAGATGCTTTCTCCCACTATTGTCGGCCAACGCCATTACGGGATTGCGCAGGCGATACGCAAAAACCTGGCTGAGTACCGGGAACTCAAGGATATTATCACCATGCTGGGAATGGAGGAGCTTTCCCCCCAGGATCGGGCGGTCGTGTACCGTGCCAGGCGCTTGGAGCGATTCCTCACGCAACCGTTTTTTGTAACGGAACAGTTCACTGGTCATACCGGGAAAATGGTCAGACTGGCAGATGCGCTGGATGGGTGTGAACGCATCCTGAACGACGAATTTTCCAGCTTTCCGGAAAGTGCACTCTATATGATCGGGGCAATTGACGAGGTGCGAAAATCATGAAGCTGAAAGTAATTCTCCCATCGGGTGTCCTAATGGACCAGGAAGTAACCAAGGTGACCGCCGAAGCGGAAAATGGTTTCTTCTGTCTGTTGCCACGACACATTGATTTTCTTGCGGCCTTGGTGCCGGGTCTCTTGTCTTTCGAGACGGAAAGCGGTGAGGAAGAGTATCTGGCCATCGATGAAGGAGTACTAGTCAAATGTGCTTCGGAGGTCATGATATCCACGCGTCACGGTGTGCGGGGCGCCACTTTGGGGCATTTGCGGGAGGCGGTCGAGAAACAATTCCGAATTCTCGATGAGCGGGAGCAGCAGTCCCGCACAATTTTAGCTAAGCTCGAGGCTGATCTGGTTGGCAGATTCATCAGGCTGGGAGAGAAAAGCTGTGACTGATCCGGGAAAACAGAATAAGACAGAATCGGGAACCGCTATGGAAAAGTCTGTTGCCGAGAAAGAGGCAAGGCGGATACGTGCCCGCCGCGAAGGTGACCGGAGTGTGCTGTTCGGGTTGAGTGTTTTCGGTATTGTCGGCTGGTCACTGGTGGTGCCAACATTGCTCGGCCTAGCCCTCGGCGTCTGGATCGACGGTCGCTGGCCGAGCCGTTTTTCCTGGACGATTATGCTGCTGTTCGGCGGACTGTTCTGCGGTTGTCTGAATGCCTGGTACTGGATCAGCCAGGTTTCCAAAAACGATTGATGGAAAGCGGATTTAAAGGAGTAACGACGGTATGAACTACTTGGTACTTCACCTTTCTTTTGCGGTCCTGGCCGGATTGGCACTCGGTTTCTTCCATTTTGGCGGGCTGTGGCTCACGGTTCGAAAAATTCCCTGCTCTGGAAGGCCGGTGGTTCTCCTTTCCTGTAGTTTTCTCGTTCGGCAGGTGGTGACCCTGTCCGGGATTTATCTCGTCATGGATGGTCAGTTACAGCGTCTTTTGGCCTGCCTTGGCGGATTTTTGCTGATGAGGATTATTTTGACCCGTTTTTTGGGATCTGCAAGAAGTGAATCGCGTCTTTCAGCTTGATCAGGAGGTTGCCATGGAATTGAGCCCCGATAGCAGAATACTCTGGCAGTGGGGCCAGATAGGGCTGAATGCGACCATTGTCTTTACCTGGGTGGTGATGATTTTTCTGAGCGTCGGCTCCTGGCTGATAACGCGGAACCTCTCCTCAGGAGGAAAGATATCGCGGAAACAGAATCTGCTAGAGAGTATGGTTACTTTCATAAATGAACAGATTCGTTCCACCAGCCGTCAGGCACCCGAACGTTTTCTGCCGTTTATCGGTACGCTCTTTCTCTTTATTGCCGTCTCCAACAGCTTGGAAATCATTCCCGGTTTTTCTCCACCCACCGGGTCACTTTCCACCACTGCCGCACTGGCGATTTGCGTGTTCATCTCCGTGCCGTTTTATGGTGTCATGCAGCAAGGGCTGTCAGGTTACCTGAAACACTACGTCAAGCCTTCCGTTTTCATGATGCCGTTTGAGGTGATCGGCGAATTTTCACGCACCTTGGCTCTGGCTGTCAGGCTCTACGGAAACATCATGAGCGGCACTCTGATTGTGGGGATTCTGCTTAGTCTGGCCCCCCTGTTTTTTCCAATCTTGATGCAGGCTCTCGGGCTTCTGATCGGGCTAATCCAAGCGTATATTTTTGCCATTCTTGCCATGGTATATATCGTTTCCGCCAGCTCCGTACACAAGCATCTCGAAGAAGAGGATGAAAAGGCAGGTAAAAAGACTGAAGGCTGAAGACTGAAGGGGATCGTATGAAGACGTCCGCCTGATAGACTGCACGGTCGCTTGAGTAATAGATTTGTTGGCACGGGAGCATGTTGTTGCATCTGCCCTCAGCCTTCAGTCTAACCACCAGATGTTAAGGAGGCACACTATGGACAATATCGGATTCATCGGTATGGTATCAGTTATTACGGCTGGTGGCACCATGGCTATTGGTTCCATTGGTCCGGCGCTTGGCGAGGCCAGAGCCGTATCGCAGGCGTTGAGCGCCATAGCCCAGCAGCCGGACGCCTCCGCGACCATCAGCCGTACCCTGTTTGTCGGATTGGCGATGATCGAGTCCATGGCAATCTATTGTTTTGTCGTAGCATTGATCCTGGTATTTGCCAATCCGTTCTGGACATACGTCATTGAACACTCGTGAGGATTTAGATGGGAGTCGACTGGTTTACCGTTATAGCGCAGATAATCAATTTCCTGATACTCGTTGCCCTGTTAAAGCGCTTTCTTTATCGGCCAATTGTACAGGCCATGGATCGGCGGGAGGCGGGTATAGCCTCTCGTTTGGCTGCCGCAGCAGAAATGACGGTTGATGCTGAGCAGCAGAGAGTGCGCTACGAGGGACTGCTGAAGGAATTTTCCCTGCATCGGGAAGAACAGCTGCTAGAAACGAGAGCGGAGGTTGCTGAGCTTCGACAGGAGCTTTTGGATAAAGTTCGCGATGAGGTTGATCGAGCAAGAACTCAATGGCAGGAATCATTTCATCGTGAACAGGAATCATTTCTCCGGTCACTACGCCAGTATGTCTGTACGGAGGTTTTTGTAGTTCTTCAACAGGTTGCGGATGAGATGGCTGATTCAACACTACAGGATAGAATGGTTATTTGTCTCGAGCGGCGCCTGCTCGCCCTGGAGGAAGCGGAACGGGACAAGCTGGCGGTGCAGCTACTTTTATCCCGTGAAGAAATCATTGTCAAAAGTGCCTTTGCAATGAATTCCGGATCGCGCAAAGCGCTCGTTAGGGTGCTGGTAACTCTGGGTGTGGTTGCGGAACAGGATGAAAGAGTCAAGTTTGAGGTGGACCCATCCCTGATCTGCGGTATTGAAGTGCGTTCCGGAGGCAGATCATTGGCGTGGAATATCGAGGAGTATCTGGACGAGATGGAGCAGCGATTACTGGAATCGATCAGTACCAGTACCAGCGGAGGCAAGGCAGGCTAAATGCCGGAAACTATGGAAGCCGATAAAGTATTCACCGATTCATCGAAGTTTTTCGATAAGGTTCTTCAAAAATGTCATCCCGACTTGCGTGTCAAGGATGCCGGCACACTGACCTATCTCAACGGCGGTATTGCCAGGCTTTCAGGTCTGGCTGGTGTTCAGGCCAACGAACTGGTTCGCTTTCCGGGCGGGATCTTCGGTATTGCCTTCAACCTGGATCCGGACGAAGTTGGGGTCATCATGCTTGGCGAGAGCTATTCTCTCCAGGTTGGCTGCTCCGTGCGTCGTACCGGTCGGGTTCTTGATGCCCCGGTTGGCGAGGCCCTTCTGGGGAGGGTGATTGACTTTCTTGGCAACCCGCTGGACACACTCGGGCCGGTACAGGTGTCCGAAAGACGTCAGGTTGAAAGGGAGGCACCCGCCATCATGCACCGATCACCGGTGACCGTGCCGCTGCAAACCGGGATCAAGGTTGTGGACGCGCTGATTCCGATTGGTCGTGGGCAGCGTCAGTTGATTATCGGCGACCGCCAGTCAGGTAAGACCTCGCTGGTTCTCGATACGATCATCAACCAGAAAGGCAAGGATGTCATTTGTATCTACTGTGCGATCGGCCAACAGGGTTCCGCGGTGGCAAAACTGGTGGCCGAGCTTGGCAAACATGGTGCAATGGCCCACTGCATTGTGGTGGTCGCCGACGGTTCCGATCCTGCCGGATTGCAATACGTCAGCCCCTATGCAGCTACCACCATGGCGGAATATTTCATGGAGCAGGGTAGAGATGTTCTCCTTATTTATGACGATCTGACGAGGCATAGCCGGGCGTACCGGGAACTCTCCCTGCTCCTGCGGCGACCGCCTGGCCGTGAAGCATTTCCCGGCGACATCTTTTATATCCATTCCCGACTCCTTGAGCGTGCTACCCATCTGAATGAGGAACATGGCGGCGGTTCCCTGACCGCATTGCCGGTAATCGAGACGGAGGCGCAGAACCTTTCCGCCTACATTCCGACGAATCTCATTTCCATTACCGACGGCCAGATCTACCTGTCGCCGGTTCTCTATCAGAAAGGTATTCTCCCGGCTGTTGACGTTGTCAAATCCGTGTCGAGGGTCGGCGGCAAGACGCAGCTACCTGCTTATCGCGCCGTGGCTGGTGACCTGCGGCTTGCCTATGCCCAGTTCGAGGAAATGGAGGCATTTTCCCGTTTCAGCAGTCGTCTCGATGAGTCTGCACGTCGGATTTTGGAACGAGGCAGGAGGGTTCGGGAAACACTTAAACAGCGACAGTACGACCCCATGCCGGTTTGCGAGCAGATTGCCGTGCTCGTGGGCGTAACAGGAGGGCTTTTTGACAGCCTTCAACCGGAACTGGTGGCGGAAATGGAACAGCAGGTGCGTTTTCATATACCACGTTCTCTTCCGGACCTGTGTACGAGAATCGAGGAGGGAGCGCCTTTAACCGAGCAGGACCGGGAAAGTATCCTGAATGTTATTCGTCCACTGGTGACATCACTGCAGGGAAAAGAGAGTCATGCCGACCCTAGAGAACCTTAAAACCCACATCGGGACGATTAATCTTCTTCAGTCAGTAGTCAGAACCATGAAGACTCTGGCCGCAGTAAGTCTGCGCCATCAGGAAAAGGTTATCCAGTCGCTCACCGACTACGCACGGACAGTGGACATGGGATTGATGATCCTGCTGCATGAGGGTGTCGACGAGATAGACGAACAACGTCTTCAATCCGATGGAAAACTCGGTGTTATCATTCTTGGCTCGGATCAGGGTTTGTGTGGTCGCTTCAATGAGCAGGTTGCGTCTTTTGCTTGGGAGCAACTGCAGGCGCTTGAGCCTGAAGCATTGCGGCGGCAGATCCTTTGTGTCGGCAATCGCGCCGAAACATCCTTTGTCGAGCTGGGTGGGACGGTGCATAACTCTCTTTCTGCGCCAGTCTCGATAACCGGGATTACTCCTGCCGTAAATTCACTCCTGGTTGTGATTGATCAGTGGAATAGCAATTATTCAGTCAAGCGAGTGGTGTTGTTTCATAACCTGCTCCTTGCCGGCACCAACTGTCGTCCGGAACTGCTCCGTCTTTTACCCTTTGATCATGCACGGCTACTCGAACTTGCTTCGCAGCCGTGGCCGAGTAAAACCATCCCCCGGTACTCCATGGCCCGGAAACAGCTTTTTTCCTGCCTGTTCCGGCATTCACTTTTTGCCTCACTGTATCGGGTCCTGGCCGTGTCCATGGCTGCAGAGAACGCCAGCCGTCTCGCCGCTATGCAGGCAGCGGAGAAAAACATCGGCGAAAGGCTGGACGAATTGAACCGCCAATTCCGCGACCTTCGTCAAGGCGTCATTACCGAAGAAGTGCTTGATATCGTGGCCGGTTTTGAAGCCATGACCTCAAAGCGCAGATGAAGGTCCGTTGTCCGTGGAGTAGTATCTTCGTTGACTACTTTCTGAGAGGAGAGACCATGACATCCTACCAAAAGCGTATTGAAGAACTGTTTGCCCCGGCTGATATCATTCTGAACGGCGATCGACCCTGGGATATGATTGTCCATAACGGGAATCTCTGCAGACGGCTTCTGGCCCATGGTTCTCTTGGTCTAGGAGAGTCTTACATGGATGGCTGGTGGGATTGCGAAAAAATTGATGAACTTGTCTGTCGGCTCTTCAGCAGGGGAGTTGACCGGCAGGTGCGGACATGGGGCATGGCGGTTGCTGCGATCACAGCACGGCTTTCTAATCGTCAGTCGCAGGCACGTTCCTTTCAGGTCGGCACACACCATTACGATATTGGTAACGATTTTTATGAGCGGATGCTTGACTCCCGAATGATATACAGTTGCGCATACTGGAAAGAAGCTGATACTCTGGAAGCGGCTCAGGAACATAAGCTTGATTTGATATGCCGCAAACTGCATCTGGAACCGGGCCAGCGGTTGCTGGACATCGGATGTGGCTGGGGCGGGATGGCTCAATTCGCGGCGGAACGTTACGGTGTCGAGGTTGTCGGGGTTACCGTGTCACAAGAACAAGCCAATGTAGCCCAACAAAGATGTTCCGGTCTGCCGGTTGAAATACGGTTTCAGGACTATCGCGACCTCAATGAACCCTTTGACCGGGTCGTTTCCGTTGGCATGTTTGAGCATGTCGGTTATAAAAACTATGGTACGTACATGTCCGTGGTCCATCGCTGTCTGAAAGAAGACGGACTTTTCCTGCTGCACACCATCGGCGGCAATATCTCGGTAACAAACAACGACCCCTGGATCGAGCGCTACATCTTTCCCAACGGGATGCTTCCCTCGGCGGTACAGATTAGCTCGGCTTTTGAGGGTCTTTTTACCCTCGAAGACTGGCATAACTTCGGTCCATATTACGATACCACCCTGATGGCCTGGTGGCATAGATTCGAAGAGTCCTGGCCTGAATTGTCCGACCGCTACGGTGAGAGATTCTATCGCATGTGGCGCTATTATCTGTTATCATGCGCCGGCGCTTTCCGCGCCAGGGTCAACCAGGTGTGGCAGCTGGTTCTTGCCAAGGAAAGTGCTTGTGACTGCTACCGTTCGGCACGATGAATCCACCAAGATGAGTGGATCAGGAAGAATCTACAGAGACCTGCAAGGTTTTGAAAACCTGGCAGGTTTCCTACGAATATAAGAGACTGATATGACCCCTGACAACGAATCCCCACAGGTGGAAATAGCCATTCCTGCGCGCCGTGCCTGGCCGTCACGGCTGTTCGTGGAAACAACGACGCGCTGCAATCTTCGCTGCCGGATGTGCGTCAAGGAAACGTGGGACCGCTCTTTGATGGAAGGCGACATGGCCGATGAGACCTTCACGGCGCTGGAGCCGGCGTTCCCCTATTTGGAGGCGCTCGTTCTCAACGGAGTCGGCGAACCGCTTTTGGATCTACGGCTGGAGGATTTTATCCGCAGGGCCAAAGAGTTGATGCCCGCGAAGAGCTGGGTCGGTTTCCAAAGCAATGGTATGTTGCTGGACGAAGAGAGAGCGATTGCGCTTGTGGCCGCAGGCGTCGACCGTATCTGTCTATCGGCTGATGCCTTGAACCCCGAAACCTTTCGGGAGATCCGTCGTGGAGGGGAGGAGCAGGGAGTTGAGCGGGCTTTTGCTTTTCTCAATGACGCCAAGCTTGCCTGTGGAAGGCCCGACCTTAAAGTAGGCCTTGAATTCGTTCTCATGCGCGATAATGTCCGGGAACTTCCCGAGCTTTTGCGTCGTGCCGTATCCTTGGGAGCTTCTTTCGCTATCGTTACTCACGTGCTGCCCTATGCGCAAAGCAGCGTGGCGCTGACCGCTTTTGAATCAAACATGAATGGTGCGGTGGCTTTATTTTCGGAGTGGAGGGATAGGGCTCAACAGGAGGGGTTGGATATCGCAGGGTACTTCAGGGTGCTGTGGAAATATATGCGGAAACCGACAGAAAAGGAGCTGGCCAATTTTCTTGTGGAGTTGGCAGACGTTGCTGGTGGCCCCAGCGGAATGGATGCGATTCTGGAAATCATCGGCTCCAGTCTACCGACCAAGCAGATAACCATCAAGAGCTTTGCCGATACCCGGGGGCAGATTGCGCAACTTTTCGGCGATGATGAGGACATGCGGGCAGCTCTTGAGCAAATCCTCTCCCTGTTGAAGGGAGCAAGTCATCGCAGCGGAAGAGGAGATGCGTGGGCTGAGGACCTTGTCCTCTCCTGGAATGAGACTTCCGACCCTAACGAGTCAAGGCTTGCTGACTGCCTGACCATTATCTGGAAATATTCGCGGACTCCTCGTGAGCAGCGTCTCTACGACCTTGTGGAAGAGATGAAAACGGAGGCGCGTACCCGGGAGATTTCACTCCACCTGAAGAATCTCATTGAGCGGGACGAAGAATGGGCGAATGAACTGGACAAGGTGTTTTCCGCGGCACGAGCGGTGGCTGAGGAAACCGGACTCGATATTGTGCTTCCCGGAGCAGCTCCAAACAGCACTCGACGCTGCGATTTTATCGAAAAAGGCAGCGTTTTTGTCTCATGGAATGGTAGTATCCATCCCTGTTATTTTCTCTGGCACCACTATGGTTGCCATCTATTCGGTCGGAAAAAGATCGTGACCTCAAAAGTCTTTGGAAATGTGCGGGATAGCGGCATTCTGGAGGTATGGAACAATCCGGCCTTTCGAGATTTTCGTGAGCAAGTTCTCTCCTACGACTATCCCTATTGTTCAAACTGTAATGTGGTTCCCTGCCAGTATCTTACTGCTGATGATTTCGAGCAGGACTGTTACGGCAACACCGTCCCCTGTGGTGACTGCTTCTGGTGTATGGGAATGTTCCACTGCCTACAATAAGAAAGGTTCTTCTGCATGAAACGTAAAAAAAATATTTACATCTTTTCCAATTCCACCGGAGAAACCGCCGAGAGAGTAATCAGGGCGACACTCGCCCAATTTGATGCCTCTGATACCAAGATATTCCGGAAGAGTTATTTGAAGACCCTTGATGATATCCGGATTGCCGTGGAAGATGTTGCGAAACGTCCCGGCCTGATTGTCTTTACCCTGATGCATCAGGCCCACATTGCGGAGCTTAACGCAGAGGTGGAGCGTCGCGGACTGGAATCGTTCGACGTTATTACGCCGATTATTGATAAGATGCAGGAATTTCTCGGCGTACCGGCCAAACGGCGTCCGGGAGTTATCTACAAGGTAGATGAGGAGTATATCCGGCGACTTGATGCAGTAAATTTTACCGTGAAACACGACGACGGCCAGAATACCCAGAATCTCGAACAGGCCGATATCGTCCTGGTGGGAGTTTCCCGAACTTCGAAGACCCCCCTTTCCATGTATCTGGCCGGCAAAGGCTACAAGGTAGCAAATATCCCGCTCGTGGAAGGTCTGCCCACACCGGAACAGCTTTTCAAGATAGATCAGGACCGAATTATCGGTTTGACGATTGATGTCCAGCAGTTGATCAATATCAGGGCCTCCCGCATGAGGAACATGAGGCAACCAACCATCGGGCGCTACACCGAGTACGATACGGTGGAATCCGAGCTTCTCTACGCAAAGCGACTCTACCGCCATAATCTCAAGTGGATGGTAGTGGACATGACGAACAAGGCAATCGAGGAGGCCGCGGCGGAAATTATGAAAAAATTTCAGCAAAAATAACCACTGATGGCGGGGCGGAAGCAGTGGGTGGATTTTACGCTCGTTCTTGCTGCAGGTCGATGATTTCCAGGCGGTGGTTTGAATCGGGATATTTTGTCGAAGGGCCTTCGGCAAGGATGATGAAGTCACCGACCAGACCCCGGCTTGAGGTCCAGTTTTTTATGTAACCGTTCCAGTCTTCCGGCTGTTCCTGCAAGTTGACCGGCCAGACACCCGCTGAGAATTGCAGCCTCTGGCAGGTTTTTTCCTGGGAACTGGTAGCGATAATCCAGACCGGAAGGTGAAATTGCGCAATTCTTCTGGCGGTTGATCCGCTACGGGTGGGAACAAAAACTGCGGCCGGCTGTACATGCTCCAGACAGGCTTCAACGCTCAGTGCAATCAAATGGGCTGGCCGGATGGGCCCATTTGACACCCCATCTTTGAACAATTCTTTCACCTTGAGCATAGGACGATTCGGTTCGATGGCCGCGGCAATCTTCGCCAGCATGGCAACTGATTCCACCGGGTAGCTGCCCACGGCCGATTCACCCGAGAGCATGACGCAGTCGGTGCCGTCGAGAATGGCATTGGCTACGTCCGTTGCTTCGGCCCGGGTTGGGCGACTGTTGTGGGTCATTGATTCCAGCATCTGGGTTGCAGTTATGACCGGCTTTCCCTGCAGATTCGCCAGTTTCATCAACCGCTTCTGAATGACCGGTATCGTTTCGATCGGTACCTCAACACCCAGGTCTCCGCGCGCTATCATGATGCCGTCAGCTGCATCGATAATTTCATCAATGTGTTCAAGGGCATTTGAACGCTCGATCTTGGCGATGATAAACGGGCTGTAGCCAAGAGACTCAGCTGCAGAGCGGACCTCATTGATGTCAGCCGCGCAATTTACGAAGGACTGACTTATCACGTCCACCCCCTGTTCCAGGGCAAACTTCAGGCAGGAAAAATCATGGTTGGTAAAGGAGCTGATGCCCAGGTCAATTCCCGGCAGGTTAAGGCCCTTGCGGGAACTGAGGTCTCCCCCGACCACTACGCGACAATGCACGTCGTTATTCTGTGTCTGCAGGGCCTTCAGCTGGATCAGGCCATCATTCAAGAAGAGTCTGTCTCCGGGTTTCACGGCTTGAGGGAGTTGGGAAAAGCTGACGGACACCCTGGTTGCATCACCGAGGATTTCGTCGGTTGTCAGAATGAAAGTGTCTCCCGGCCTGAGGGTAATCGAGTCTTGCGCAAGCATGCCGATGCGCATCTTCGGGCCGGGCAGGTCAGCCATGATGGTAAGGCGCCGTTCTGTTGCGAGGGCAGCGGAACGAAGATTTTCAATGACTTGTCGGTGGCTGGAAAAATCTCCATGGGAGAAGTTGAGCCGAGCGATGTTCATTCCGGCAAACAGCATATTTTTAATAACATCTGGTGTCTCGGAGGCTGGGCCGATGGTACAGACTATTTTCGTTTTATTACCGGGAAGGGGCATGACTGTTCTCCGCTGATGGTGGTGTCTTTGTTGCTGAACGAGCTAGTGCATCTCACGTGGTTGGCCTGTTGAAGCGAGAACCGTGCTCCAGAACCATCCCTCCGGATCGATTTTCTTTCTCTTTGACACGGCCAGTGAAATCGGCACATGGGTGAACTCGCCTTTCCAGTAGCCGACCACCATGTCTGTTCTGCCACTCATTCCGGCATGGACCGCATTGTGGCCGAGGAGAAGGCAGAAAGCAGAGTCGTGCGGCGTTGCAGAAACGCTTCTGATGGTATAGCTCGGATCGATATATTTCAGGTTTGAGGTGATGCCTTTTTCTCTGAAGTGATCCTGTATGGTATTTTTTAAAAATACGCCAACATCACAAAGCCGCGTGTTGCCGGAGGCATCCGTTTCGCAATTCTTCGGCATCAAGTCCTGGCCCGCGCCCTCGGCAACAACGATTACCGCGTGTCCCCGTTGTTCCAACCGCTCACGCAGGGCAGCAAGGAAGCCTTCCAGGGTGAAAGGCGATTCGGGGATAAGGCAGAAATTGACGTTATTGTCGGCTAGCACGGAAAAAGCGGCGATGAAACCTGAGTCGCGTCCCATCAGTTTGACCAGACCGATGCCGTTTCGCGCGCCGGTGGCCTCGTTGTGGGCAGAGTTAATTATTTTGCTTGCTTCGGTTACGGCTGTTTCAAAGCCGAACGATTTATCGATGAAGGAGATATCATTGTCGATTGTCTTTGGTATGCCGATAATCGAGATCTTAAGGCCGCGTTTTTCAATCTCTTCGGCAAGTGCTCCGGCACCTTTTAATGTACCGTCTCCGCCAATGGCGAACAAAATCTGAACATTCATCCGTTCGAGTGTGTCGACCATTTCCGCAACGTCCTGAGGGCCGCGCGACGAGCCGAGAATGCTTCCTCCCATCCCGTGAATAGAATTGACGTTCTGCGGAGTTAATTCTCTAGGTGAGTGGCCGTAGCGCCAGCTGAGCCCCTCAAAGCCGTAGGGGAAACCGAAAATGGTTTTCACGCCGTAATGATGGTGAAGACTCATGACCACTGCCCTGATTACATCGTTCACCCCTGGACAGATGCCGCCGCAGGTAACGATGCCACATTTCAGTTTAGATGCGTCAAAATAGATTTTTTCCCGTGGTCCGGCCAGTTCCATCGACGGTAACTCTTTCCCCTGTTCAAGGCATTTCATGACCTTTGAGGCGTGGGAATCATAGAGCATGCGTTCGTCATTATTGACAAAGCGTACCCCTTTCATCGGTGACTGGATAGTGCATTTCCCGAGAGTGGCGATGGTAAAATTCAGTTCCGGATCAATCACGAATGCAATTCTCCCTATGAAGTAAAGATGGTTGACCCATTGGCGCCAAGATCGAATACCGCCTGCTGTACGCGTTGCGCCAGTGCCTCTTCCGCAAGCGTCAGGTAGGTTCTCGGATCAAAGTCTTTCTTTCTGCCCACCTCACCATCAACTTTCAAGACACCATCATAATTGCTGAACAGGTGGTCGGCAACGGCCCGGGTATACGCGTATTGCGTATCCGTATCGAGATTCATCTTCACCACCCCATAACTGATGGCTTCGCTGATTTCCTCAGGGGATGAGCCGGAGCCGCCATGGAAGACGAGGTCGAAGCGCGAGCCAATGCCGAAGGTACTTTCTACGGCATCCTGGCAATCCTTGAGAATTGAGGGCTTCAACTTGACATGTCCTGGTTTGTAGACGCCATGGACATTGCCGAAGGTTGCCGCCAGCAGGTAGCGGGAGCCTGCAACCTCATTCATGCGGCGTGCCACTTCGAGTGTGTCTTCCGGTGTCGTGTAGAGCTTTGCCGCTGCGTCGGCCTTTAGACCGTCTTCTTCACCGCCGACCACCCCGGTTTCAATCTCGAGTATCAGTTCATTATCTCTGAAGCGCTTCAGGAGCGGAACGGCAATGTCGAGGTTCTGCTGCAAGGGAAGTGCGCTTCCGTCAAACATGTGGCTGTTGAAAAGATTGGGCAGACCCGCTGCGCGGCGACGTTCCGTTTCCATTACCAGCGGCAGTACGAAACTGTCGAGTTTGTCGGCCTGGCAGTGATCAGTGTGAAGAGCCACAAACACCGGATAACGCTCTGCTACCCGGTGAACATGTTCAGCAAGGGAGATCGCGCCCAATACCATGTCTTTTACGGATGATCCCGAGGCGAAGGCAGCACCTCCGGTAGAGACCTGAATGATACCATCGCAGCCGGATTCGGTAAGTCCTTTGAGTACTCCGTTTACCATGTTCAGCGAGGTAACATTAATTGCCGGATAGGCAATACGTCTTTCTCGGGCCCTGTCCAGCATTTTGCAATATGTTGCATAGTCGACAACCGGCATAGGTTATTCTCCTTGTGATGTTGCGTAGTGGGTTTCTGGAGGTTGTCGGCGCGAAAGCCTTGCGCAGAGAACAACAACCGAATAGGGGCGGACATAGTAACTGGCATCTGAAAATAGCGGAGCATCATTCCAGAAGCAGATATCATCCGGGGTGGTCACGGCGGTGTCCAGCAGACGGCGCCAACCGGAACCGGTCTGGGGGGAAGCAGGCGGAATCTGAAATTCCAGTGTTTCCCTGTAGGCGTTAAATATCAGATGATACATGAGTCGCTCGTCGTGACTCCAGGCAGAAAGTGCTATGCTGTGGGAATCATGACTCCAATCCGGTTCATGGAGTCGCACTCCGTGCCATTCGATGCGCGATTTGCGCAGGAGTTGATTGAGGCTGGTGATGACATTTTCATCGGACTGGCGGTCTCGGCGCAGTCTCCGATAAATGAGATGCTTGCAAAAACGGTGGATGTCTCTATGGGTGGAGAGCCGTTCCCAGTCAAACCAGCTCAATTCGTTGTCCTGGCAATAGGCATTGTTGTTGCCGTGTTGCGTCCGGCGAACTTCATCTCCCATGAGAAGCATGGGCGCGCCGAGTGCGAGTAACGTCACGGTCATGAAATTCTTGACCTGCCGATTTCTGAGATCCTCGACACCCACATCTTCACTCGGTCCTTCGACTCCGCAGTTCCAACTTAGATTATCGTTACTGCCATCACGGTTGCCTTCCCTGTTCGCCTCGTTATGTTTCCTGTTGTAGGTCACCAGGTCGTTAAGGGTAAAACCGTCATGGCAGGTGACGAAATTTATGCTTTGTTCAGGTTCTCGCTCCTCATGGCCGAACAGGTCCGGACTGCCCAGCAGTCTGGTGGCGAAATTCTGTACCATTCCGGAATCCCCACGGAAAAAGCTGCGTACGTCATCCCGGAATTTACCGTTCCACTCCTTCCAATTGTCTCCGATGAAACTGCCAACCTGATAAAGACCGGCTGCATCCCAGGCTTCAGCAATGAGCTTAATTCCCGCCAAAACCGGGTCAGAATCGATATCCCAGAGTAAGGGCGGATTTTTCATGGGGGTACCGGTTTCGTCGCGCGAGAGAATGGCAGCCAAGTCGAAGCGGAAGCCGTCGACATGCATCACTTCCACCCAGTAGTGAAGACAATCCAGGATCATTCTGCGCACTATCGGGTTGTTGGCATTCAGGGTATTGCCCGTGCCGCTGTAATTCCTGTAGGACCCATCGCTGTCGTCCAGAAGATAGTATACGCTGTTTTCAAGCCCCCGGTAACAAAGAGTTGGGCCCTTTCCGTCACCTTCAGCGGTGTGGTTGAATACAACATCGAGAATTACCTCGATGCCATTACGGTGCATCGCCTTGACCATGTCCCGAAACTCATCCAGGGTTCCCCGCGGGTCCTTGCACGAGCAGTACCCAGCATGGGGGGCAAAGAATGAAATAGGGCTATATCCCCAATAGTTGACAAGTCCCTCAGGACAATCATGCTTGTCAAATTGGAAAATTGGCAGAAGTTCGACAGCGGTAATGCCGAGGTCTTTCAGATACGGGATCTTTTCAATCAGGCCTGCGAAGGTGCCTCGTTTTTCCAGTGCAACGTTGGAGTTTGGGTTGCGGGTAAAGCCGGCCACATGCATTTCATAAATTACTGTGCGTGAAAAAGGCCGCTTCAGGGGGATATCGCCTTCCCAGTTATAGTCACGGGTATCCATAACCACGCTTTTCATGGCTGACGCAAAGTTTTCACCAACACCGCAGGCATTGCTGCGGCAGTACCCATCCGGCACGGCAACAGCTTTTGCATAGGGATCGAGGAGAACCTTGCCCGGATCAAAGCGATGCCCCTGCTCAGGAGCAAAGGGGCCGTACGCCCGGTAGCCGTACAACTGTCCGGCTTTAAGACCGGGAACGAAAACATGCCAGTAATGGTAGGATTTGTTGAGTTTCGGTTCAAGGGTTATTACCTGCGTCGGCAGCGGGTCTGAGACATGGTCGAACAGCAGTAATTCCAGAGCAGTGCA
Source organism: uncultured delta proteobacterium (assembly GCA_963748325.1). Lineage (GTDB taxonomy): Bacteria > Desulfobacterota > Desulfuromonadia > Geobacterales > Geobacteraceae > RPRC01. Next base: position 737,372 of record CAVVIJ010000004.1, read on the forward strand.
GTTCTTGGAATAGACGCTGAAATTCACTCCGCTACAGTGGGGCGTTGCCCCAAGAGGATGACTTTTGCCGTTGATCGTAATACGGCATTCCGATACATCATCTCCTTGCCATTCTCCGTTTTCGGAGCGGGATGTGTCCTGAGCTCGTTTTTGTGGTGATTCACCAGGTTCCTGCATGTTGCTTCTCCGAGTCCCTATGTAAGGTCTTCAAAAACTTCAATATGGTTTTGAGATGATTGGTTTCGTGAACGTATGACGATCAGTAAAAAATTAATCGGCAGATTGAGTTTCTGGATTTGCAGTGCCTGAAATCCTCTCCCAATAGTAAGGGATAATTATCGCCAGTCAATAGAGATAACTAATGATATGATTGGATTGTTCTTACCGAATCGCTGGCCGGTTTCTCGTCTGCCCTGTGTGTTTTTGTCAATTATTCATCTCGAAAGGTGCAGTGAAAAAAAATGATTCATAAAAAATACAGCTTGAACCGTTCCAGTTTTGTTTTGAGGCGGCAACTCTATTAGAGGTTCTTTTCATCCACTGGACACTGGATGTTTCCTTTGTATAATTGAAAAATGAAGGCTAAGAAGGAGGATCGGAAAATGATGATTCGTGTGATATACAAAGATCAGACGGCTGGGGTGGTTGAAAGTCACCTCCTCGATTCATTGATCATGAAGGGTAGGATAGTTGCATATCACTCAGTTGACAGATGGGTTCCCGTTGAGCAGAGAGCTGTTCGTGCCGGAACCGGTTCCGGCGAGATTCAGCGTTCACACACTGACTCGCGTAAGTTTCGATCGTATTGATTTAAGTTGTACCTTTTATTTGTAAATCCACGCATCTTTCACTCATCCCGGTACGTTTATTCCCCTCACATCCATTTGATTGCAGTAAACCGGCTGATCTGTTGTTTGATCTCGATCCGGGTATTGATGCTGTTTATCTCAAAAACAGTAAGCGTAGTTTTGCGACCATATTTCAGAGTATTGCAACAGCTTGAGGTTTTTGAATCCAGGCTGGAGAGGATTGTATTGTCTCGGTTTCAATGCTAGAGTAACAAGCTGAAGTGATTAGAAATAGCAGCAAGTAATTGCTGAAAACAGCTTGTCTGACGAGAGAAAGAAATGACTGTATCGTACCATAGCGAGCATCAGAACAACCCCGCCACAACAGATCTTAGTAGTCCGTTGCCTCACCGTACTTCCGAAGCTGCTACCTGTTGAGGACCAAAAACTTTTCCCCAGTCTGGGGAATGTAACGAAAATGTTCCCGGGTTTTCAGGGTGGCTCGATATCCCTGCGGGCAGAATTCCGCGCATATCAACCACTCTCACATTTGCGGATCGGACAGGCGCGTGGTTGGTGCGATGGGGAATTGGCAGACATTCGTACCTCGTTCCTGCCGGTCTTTATGCGCTCGGAGAACCTACATCTCAAGCCCCGGTCATTGTCACGGCTAATTATAAAATGAGCTACGACATACTTCGCAGTGAGTTGGCCGGGCGCAGTGTCTGGATGCTCGTGCTTGAAACCTTTGGGGTAAATGTCTGGTGTGCCGCAGGGAAGGGAACCTTCGGGACACGTGAACTGGTGCGGAGGATTGAGGAAACGGGAGTGTCGAAGCTGGTTTCCCATAACCAGCTGCTTGTGCCGATTCTCGGTGCTCCCGGCATTGCCGCCCATGAAGTCAAACAACTCACCGGCTTTCAAATTCTTTATGCGACCATCAGGGCATGTGATCTTCCGGAGTATCTCGATAATGGCATGATAACTACGTCGCGTATGAAGCAGCTGACTTTCTCTTTGCGGGAGCGACTCGTGCTTATTCCCGTCGAAATAATGCTTTCCCTAAAACCTCTGGCGCTGATCGGGATTCTGCTGCTGCTTGGTGCGCTTCTGCTGGGTGTTCCTCTTGTTGGTTTGCACATGGTGGCGGCTTTATATTTCGCTGCCTTCGTTGGTCTAGTAGTGACACCACTTCTTCTTCCCTGGTTGCCGGGGCGCTATTTTTCACTGAAAGGAGCCGTGGCCGGACTTGCGCTGGTTTTTGGGTATGTTTTTTTCGGGCCCGGCAATACGCTTGATCTGTTCACTGCCCTGGCAGCACTCCTGATCCTGCCGACGGTGAGTGCTTTTTATGCCTTGAACTTTACCGGATGTACGCCTTTTACTTCCAATTCGGGTGTTAAGAAGGAAATGCAGCGGGCCTTGCCGATTATGGCCGGAAGTATTGTTCTTGGTGTCATGCTGGCAGTTGCCGGGATCTTTTATTAATACGAGGGGCTTTGATGGAATGTTTCAGACATCTCGACCAGGTAACATCCCTGCGCTTTGATGCGGATCTCTGCATAGCCTGTGGAATGTGTTGTGAGGTATGCCCCCATCAGGTTTTCGAAGCGACGAAGGACACCGTCTGTGTTAAGGACCGTGATGCCTGCATGGAATGCGGTGCCTGCATGCGAAACTGCCCGGTCTCCGCACTATGTGTCGATGCAGGTGTCGGTTGTGCAACTGGTATCATCACTACCTGGTTCAGGGCAAAAATACGTAAGAACTCTTCTGATAATTGTTGCTGTTAAAAAGGTGGATTTCCAAACCTAATGAATTTACCTGTAAACCGAATTGTCCGAAGAAGTATTCACGGTACTGCATAAAATCTACGTTGGAATAGTTTTCTAATGCTGATTTTTAAACAAAATTCAATCTATACCGTAAGGGGGCAGGCTGATTAGTTGCCCCCTTTTTGCATGGTAGTTATATTTGTTGTTTTTTTTGCCGCTTTCCTGAGTTTAATCTTCAAATGGTTGGATTTACAGTAGGTCAGCTGTGCTATACTGAACAAATAAACAGAAATTAGTAAACGTTGCAGACGTATTAGAATCAGCCTCAACCAAAGGAATCTTTGTATGACCAATCGCGCAAACAACCCGCTTGCCGCTGATGATGTCCATCTTCTTGTTGCGACTCTTCCAGGAGATCTGCAGACCGCTTTGCGGAAACAGCCTCTTGATGAACTGCTTGAGGTTATTATGGATCTGGGTCGTATCGCTGAGGCCCGCTTTCCTGATCGGGTGGTCAGGTTGAGTGAAAAGCTTGTTACCCATGAAGACCTTTCACATGTTATCGCCCTGCTGGGTGAGTTTAGCGATGATAATCGGGCCGGTATAGAGAGAACCCTGCACCGGATCTCGGCAATCCGCAACCGAAAGGGGGTAGTAATCGGTCTCACACTCCGTGTCGGCCGGGCAATTTTCGGTACTATCGAACTGCTGCGCGACTTGATAGAAACCGGGCAGAATCTTATTATTCTTGGTCGTCCGGGCATCGGTAAAACGACGAAGCTTCGGGAGATGGCGCGTGTGCTGGCGGATGATTTTGGAAAAAGGGTCATTGTAATAGATACTTCCAACGAAATTGCCGGTGACGGTGATATTCCCCATTGGGGAATTGGCAATGCCCGCCGGATGCAGGTTCCTCGGCCGGATCGCCAGCATGCGGTCATGATCGAAGCCGTTGAAAACCACACACCAGAAGTAATTATTGTCGATGAAATAGGGACCGAAGCTGAAGCGGCCGCTGCTCGCACTATTGCTGAGCGTGGTGTGCAGCTGATCGGTACTGCACATGGCAACACCCTGGAAAACCTGATTATGAACCCGATTCTTTCGGACCTAGTCGGTGGTGTGCAGACCGTTACCCTTGGTGATGATGAAGCGCGGCGCAGGGGCACCACTAAGACGGTGAGCGAACGGAAGTCGCCTCCCACTTTTGATATTCTCGTGGAGATGGTTGATCGGAATGAGGTGCTTATCCATAAAGACACAGGATCTGCCGTTGACAGTATTCTACGCGGGTATCAGCCCTGTGGTGAAAAGAGAAATCAGTCTGAAAACGGGCAGATTCACGTGGCGGATTCGAAAAGTGAAGCTCCTTCTTCTCGTACTCGCAAGCGAGATACTGTGACTCCGGCAAGGCGTCGACTGGATCCCACCGGTCCTATTCGAGTGTATCCTCATGGGCTGAATCGGGAGACCTTGGAAAGGGCAGGGCGTGAACTCGATCTTGATATCAGAATCGTTTCCCGTGTTGAGTCTGCAGACTTGATTATTGCCCTCCGCTCCCGTGCCGAAGACCTTGGGCTCAAAAAATTATCCCGCATTTCCGAAGCGCCGCTGCATTACATTAAAAGGAATACGACCGCGGAGATGAGGAGGCTTTTGCAAAGAATATTCAATCTGGTCCAGGGAATGGATGATGAAGAAGTTCGACAAGCTGTCGAAGAGACGGAGCAGGCCGCTCGCATGTCTTTGGAGCAGGGAATCGAGGTCGCTTTACTGCCTCGACGTCCTGCTTTACGAAAGGTTCAGCATCGTTACCTCACAAGTCTAGGGCTTGTGGCACAGAGTGTGGGCAGGGAGCCTGAACGGCATTTGGTGATTTACCCGGTGGCAGCCGAGTAAACCACAGTGCGAGGCCGAAACTCACCTTTTGCTGGTGTGCTTATGGAAATACGTTTGTGATGCTTTCAATTGCTTGAAATGGCACTTCCCCAACAATTCGTTAAAGATTTTCCTGTGCATGCCGATATGATTAGAAATATTATAATATTCAGGGGGGATGACATGGCCGTTTCAAATACTCTGTCGGGTGAAATGCATCACATGGTCGGTTTTACCGTGGGTAAGGAAGAATTCTGTGTGGACATACTGAAAGTTCAGGAAATCATCAGAATGATAGGAATTACAAAAATTCCGAATGCTCCTGACTACGCTGAAGGCGTTATTAATTTGCGGGGCAGGGTAATCCCGGTTATCGATTTCAGGAAACGATTCAACCTGCCCGAAGCCGGAGATGAAAAAGATGAATCCCGAAGAATTGTCGTCGTCGACATTGTCGGGAATACCATCGGACTGATCGTGGATGAGGTTTCTCATGTCATAAAGCTGGAAAACGATTCCGTTTCTCCAACCCCGGAAACGGTTAAAACCTCCGGTGGCGACTGTTTCAGCGGCATTGGTCGGATGGACGACAAGCTGATTATCATTCTCGATGTGGAAGGGATGTTTGGTGAGGGTGAATTCGCCTGGGCTGAGGAGGCCGCCTGACGTTAAAATTACTAAAAAAGTTGCCAAAGGAAACGAATTGTTGTCAGGTTGGGCGCAGTGGGGTGGCAGTTTTCCTGGCTGAAAATCATTGACACTCCGGTTTCGAAAGGTGTAGAAAGAGTGCGTCTATACACTGTCGGAGTGTTAAAGATGTACCCCTGAAGGGAACGCCCCATGAACCAAAAGCAGCAATTTCTGAACCTCTATGCACACAATTTTATCCGTACGGCCGTTGTCCTTCCGAAGCTGAAGGTAGCAGACCCTGTATATAATTCACGTGAAACCATACGTCTGCTGCGAGAGGCCATGGAAAACAAGGCCCTCCTGGCTGTTTTCCCGGAGCTCGGTCTTTCAGCCTATACCTGCGAGGACCTCTTTCATCAGCAGACTCTCCTTGACGCTTGTCTAGCCGGACTCAATACCATCCTGGAGGAGTCGAAGAACATCCCGGTAATTGGCCTTGTCGGTCTTCCTCTTAGAATCGACAGCCTCCTTTTCAACTGTGCCGTTGTTTTCTACCGCGGCAGAATACTCGGCATTACCCCGAAAACCTACCTTCCAAATTACCGTGAATTTTACGAACTGCGCCAGTTTTCCCCTGCAGATCATTCCTTGCGTGAAACCATAGATCTGCTTGGTCAGGCGGAAATTCCCTTTGGCAACAAGCTGCTCTTCCAGGTGGAGAATCAACCTCTTCTTACCTTTACTATCGAGATTTGCGAGGATGTATGGGTTCCAATTCCTCCTTCATCATACGCTGCGCTGGCTGGGGCCACGGTTCTCGTTAATCTTTCTGCATCAAATATAACAGTCGGCAAGGCCGATTACCGGCGACAGTTGGTGGCTAACCAGTCAGGTCGCTGCCTGGCGGCTTACCTTTACAGTGCTGCCGGACTGGGTGAATCAACTACAGATCTTGCCTGGGACGGCCATGGGATGATTTACGAAAACGGTTCCCTGGTCGCCGAGTCAAAACGTTTCAGTTATGAAGATCAGATAATCTATGGGGATCTGGATCTTGACAGGCTTGTTCAGGAACGAATGCGACAGAACAGCTTTGGCCAGTCGATTCTTCGTTTTCGGGATGCTCTGCAGGGATTCAGAACGATAAAGTTTTTCGCTGAACTGCCTTCGTCGGAGAAGCTTCCCCTGGAGCGGCGTTACGAGAGATTTCCCTTTGTCCCGAGCGATCCGACCCGGCGCGACGAAAGATGTCGCGAAGTGTACGAGATCCAGGTTCAGGCCCTTGTGAAGAGATTCAAGTCCACCGGTGCCGATAAAATGGTAATCGGTATCTCCGGAGGACTCGATTCCACCCAGGCGCTGATCGTCTGCGCGCGAGCCATGGACGTAATGGGGCTTTCCCGCTTTCATATCCTTGCCTATACCATGCCCGGTTTCGCAACGAGCCAGCGGACTCTCGAGCAGGCACGTCGACTGATCAGAACGGTGGGCTGCACCTATCGGGAAATCGATATCAGACCGAGTTGCCATCAGATGCTGAAAGATATCGGACATCCTTTCCACGAAGGCCAGCCTGTCTACGATGTTACCTTTGAAAATGTTCAGGCCGGGGAGAGGACAAGCCATCTTTTCCGTTTGGCCAATCAGTACGGCGGAATTGTCGTCGGCACAAGCGATCTGAGTGAAATGGCTCTTGGTTGGTGTACCTATGGGGTTGGTGACCACATGGCCCACTACCACGTGAACGCCAGTGTTCCCAAGACTCTTATTCAGTATCTGATTCGCTGGACTGCATTGACGGATCAGCTTGGCCCCGAGGTCAGTCCGGTACTTAATGATATCCTGGAAACGGAAATCAGTCCCGAGCTGGTTCCCGGAGATGAAACCAGTGGTCAGCCTGTTCAGCGTACCGAAGATATTGTTGGCCCCTATGAGCTTCAGGATTTCACCCTCTATTACACCCTGCGGCTGGGCTATCTTCCTGCCAAGGTTGCTTTTTTAGCTTGGAACACCTGGCACGATAAAGCTATCCCCGGTTGGCCGGACATTCCGGAATCAAAACAGCACGAGTACAGCCTTCACGATATTAAAAAGTGGCTCAAGGTTTTTCTCTGGCGCTTCTTCAAGACCAGTCAGTTCAAGCGGACCTGTGTTCCCAACTCGCCGAAAGTAGGATCCGGAGGTTCGCTTTCTCCGCGTGGTGACTGGCGCGCTCCCAGTGATGGCGAGGCAGCGGCATGGGTTGCCGAACTGGAGCGGATACCTGACTGAGTTTAATTGTTTAAATTGCAGACACAAAAAAACCGTGACCCTTTGCAAAGGATCCCGGTTTTTTTGTTTGTATTACGTTGTGTTATGGTTTGAGCAGCTGTTCTCTTTTCTGGAAGATCCTATTTGAAAGGAACAAATCTGGATGCATCTGCACCACAGGGAGGACACTGCTTAGGAGGTGCATCTCCTTCACTTTTGTAGCCGCATACGACGCACTGCCATTGTTTTGGTTTCGCCATTTTATACTCCTTTCATTGAGGTTGCGCTTTCTGTTAGAAACGCAAGTGGTATTCTTTTAGCCGCTTCGCGAATTCCTTGCCGAACTGGTAGCCTTTTTCATCGTCTTCGGAGGAAGGTTTATAGATGACCTGGAGCCCGGGATCAAATTTCTCGAGACCCATCTTGTCGAAAATCTCATAGGCTTCTTTTACGGCGCCGCCACCCCAGCCGTAGCTGCCGAATGCTCCCGCGAGTCTGTTTTTGGGGCGGAGGCCACGCAGGTGTGTGAGACACTCAGCCACTGAAGGATACATGATATTGTTCAGGGTCGGCGTGCCGAAAAGAGTGCCCCGTGCTTTCCAGAATTCCTTGACAATAACATTCATGGGGGTAGCTCTCAGCTTCAGAATCCGACAATCAACCCCTTCGCTGCTGATGCCCTCACAGATAGGGACCGACATCATCTCCGTGCTTTTCCACATGGTATCATAGACAATAATTGCTCTGAGGTCTGCCTTGCCACTCGCCATATTGATGTATGATTCAAGAACATTTTTGACTCTGGATCTCCAGATGACCCCGTGATCAGGTGCGATGATTTCCGGGTTGATTCCAAATTTTTGCAGATCGCCAATCTTGTCCAGGATCAGTTGCCCGAACGGCATGAGTATATTGGCATAATAATCAACAACTGCGTCTTCGAGTACCACGGTGGAAACACAGGCGCTGAATTGATCGTCAAATCGGGCACTGGATGCCAAGTGTTGCCCAAAACCATCCTGGCTGAAAAGTACGCTGGCTTCCTGGCAGAATGTCATCATGGAGTCGGGCCAGTGAATCATTGGAGTTTCGAGGAACTGGAGAGTATTTTTACCGATCTTCAGCGTATCCCCTGTCTTGACTATATGAAATTTCCAGCGGCTCGTATCGAAGAACCGGTCGAGTCCCTTTTTTCCTCGATCGGTAATATGAATCGTGGCGTTTGGCGTCAGGGCCATGATTGCATCAATGCTTGTGGCATGATCGTTTTCGATGTGGTTGATAACTATATGCTTGATCTTGGCCGGATCAACCAGGTTCTTGATATGTTTGATGGTGATATCGGAAAAATCGTATTTAACTGTATCGATCAAAGTAACTTCTTCATCGAGAATAAGATAGTTGTTGTACGTTGTCCCTCGTGGGGTTTCATATCCGTGAAAGTCACGGACAGCCCAGTCAATTGCGCCTACCCAGTAAATATCTTTTTTAAGTTCAACAGGTTCCATGTGTCCTCCATGTGAAAAAAATTCCTTATTCTTTATACCATAAAATTAATTTTTGGCTGGCGCCATCGTGTCGGTTCCAACAGTTTGTGACATCTGTCGGTTTGATTCCTGGCAGCTGGAACAGATTCCATTGAAGGTGATGGAATAATCCAGAATAGCGAATTCCCGCTCTATAGATTTGCTTGGCGCAAGATTGTTGAGCGTGGCATCATGAAGATCCAGAACTTTCCCGCAACGTAAGCAGCACAGATGATGGTGACGCTGCGTGTCGGCATCAAATCGTGCCTTTGATTCTGGGTTGCTGATTTTTTTCGCAATGCCTATGGAAACAAAAGTTTCAAGTACTCGGTACACGGTAGTCCTTGAAACACCCTTCAGAGTATCCTTTATGTCTTCATAGACCTGATCTACTGTGGGGTGATCGCAGCGTGATGCCAGAGCATCAAGAATTGCCCGTCTCTGAATAGTCATGGCAAGACCATTCTTTCTGCACTCGGTTTCAAGTTCTATCGTTTTAATATCTCTTAAGTTGTGTACAGTATTTTTCATAAGTGAAATGTATTGCAACTGGTAATTATTGTCAAGTAATTATCACTTTGATGCCTGTGAGCCTTAGTCAAACTGGGAATTGCACTAGCCTTGATTTAAATGTTGGTCTATTAAGCAGTATGTTATAGAAATAGCAGGAATGCAAAGAGGGGAGAAGCAAATGTGTCAGCAGGATCTCAAGGGGGGCTGCGTGGAAAGTTGTTTTAACGGGACTTTAAGTCCTGGTTCTGAGAGCATTTCATTCACCTGCACATACCTGGACAGTAATTGTTTTTTCCATGGGGAATTGGTTAGATCAAATAGAACCACGACAACTTTCTCGGGATTTGAACATCTGACGTCCTGAACTCGGCAGGAAATTTGGATGTACCGGGAAATGCCGTGAAAAGGGACGGCGAGAGATATTACTAAGCGGGCTCCGATAGTAAGGTCAGGTTCTTCAGGTAGGTGGAATGCTGCGCCAGCAATTGATAAATCCTTCAGGAAACCGGTAAATTTATTTTTTCCGAGAGATTAATTCTGGTCGTTCTTCTGGTTTCGGTCAAGTCGTCGCAGCGGATAATTTTGCCGTTACGTGCGACGACTGTCGAAATGTTTCCTTCATCAAACAGAAATACCTCTTCGTTGTTGAAAGTATAGGACGCAAAAGGTTTCCCGGTAAATGGGATAATTTCATCGACGTTTTTCCCAAGCAACTGTCTCCATTTATGAGAAGATTCGGTTTTTGTTGTGGAGTGATAGCGTACCATGGTCCTCTGACCTTCATTAATTCTTCATTTCTTACTATGGAATGTTTATCGGTTGTCGTTTGGGTTTTCTTGAATTATTTTAGTCGAAAAGGTCTTAACTGACTGAATTATGGTCGCAATCAGGGTGGTGACGGGCCCACGAAACATCTTTCGTGATATTCTGAGATTCGTTGAACATGTATAGGCTAGCTAAAATTTGTAATGCAAATCTTCCGGTTTTGAAGTAAAAAAGAGATGGATGTGACGTAGCAGACGTGATGCACTTGGTGTAACCCCCTCGATAAGCCCATCCAGTTACCAGCGATTCCATAAACACACCTTTTTTGTTTTTGAGGAAAAATCTCGTGTCTGATCTCGCTAAAATAGTTGTTTGTGCCTATCATACGGTAGGGTATCGTTGTCTCCAGGAGCTGCTGACATTAGGCGCCCAGGTTTCAGCTGTGTTTACTCATGATGACTCGTCTGCGGAAGAAATCTGGTTCGAGTCAGTGCGAGAGTTGGCCGCTTATCATCAGATTCCCTGTTATACGACAGATGTGAGCTTGCCGGAAAATATTGAACTGTTACGTACAATAGCGCCGGATTTTCTTTTCTCTTTCTATTACCGTTCCATGATTAAAAAAGAGGTCCTGGATATACCCTCCAAAGGGGCTCTCAATCTCCATGGTTCGCTTCTTCCAAAATACCGGGGAAGAGTGCCGGTCAACTGGGCCGTTATTCAGGGTGAAACTGAAACGGGAGCCACTCTTCATTATATGGTTGAAAAACCTGATGCCGGGGATATTGTTGATCGGGAACGCGTTGCTATTGCATTTACTGATACTTCCTTTGATGTTTTTCATAAGGTTGCTGAGGCGGCCGTTCGCATTATCGGTCGGTCTTGGCCGAAACTTCTGTCCGGTACAGCGCAACGAGTTCCGATGGATTTGTCTGCAGGTAGGTATTATGGGGGCAGGAAGCCCGCAGATGGGTTAATTTGCTGGGAGAAAAGCTCGACAGAAATATACAACCTGATTCGTGGTGTAACGCACCCGTACCCCGGGGCTTTCACGTTCCTGGATGGGAGGAAAGTATATATCTGGGCGGCTGCGCCGAGAGAAGGCAGGGGAAGAGCAGGAGAGGTTTATTCAGAGCAGCCGTTGCTGGTGGGAACAGGAAAAGGCCTGCTGGAGATAGTTTCGCTGCAGTATGACCTGGACAAGGAGATTAGCGCAATGGAATTCGTTCGAGAAAACCCTGTTCTTGGCAAGGTATTCACTTCTCAGCATGACCCTGATACATAGTCTTTTTCGGGATACAATTCAATCATTTATCGTATTTTTAAATATTCAAAAGGGAGCAATTATGAAAATTCTTATCCTTGGTGTAAACGGCTTTATTGGAAATGCCCTGACTCGTAGGATTCTCACCACGACGGACTGGGATGTTTATGGTCTCGACATGAGCACAGATAAGCTTGAGCACTCAATCGGGAATCCCCGTTTTCATTTCCTTGAGGGTGACATCACCATTAATAAGGAATGGATAGAATATAATATAAAAAAGTGTGACGTTATTCTTCCGCTTGTGGCCATAGCAACCCCTGCATCCTATGTGAAGGAGCCGTTGCGCGTCTTTGAACTCGATTTTGAAGAAAATCTTGCCATAATCAGGCAGTGCGTAAAATACAAGAAACGCGTGGTCTTCCCCTCTACCTCCGAAGTCTATGGTATGTGTCCCGATACAGAGTTCGAAGAAGATGCTTCGCCACTCGTCCTCGGACCCATTCATAAAGAACGCTGGATCTACTCTTGCGCAAAGCAGATGCTCGACAGGGTCATCTATGCCTACGGAATGCATGAAGGGTTGCGCTATACGCTTTTCCGCCCTTTTAACTGGATCGGTCCTCGCCTGGACAGCATTGATACCGCCAAGGAAGGAAGCTCTCGAGTCCTTACCCAATTTCTCTATAATATTATCCTCGGTGAACCGATCAATCTTGTTGATGGTGGAAATCAGCGCAGGTCATTTACGTTCCTGGAGGATGGTATAGATTGTCTGATGAAGATTATTGAGAATAAGGATGGTTGTGCCGATGGGGGGATTTTCAACATCGGGAACCCGGCAAATGACCTTTCGGTGAAAGAGCTTGCGCATAAACTTCGTGACATGGTCAAAGAATATTCTCAATACAAGGAAAGGGCTGAAAAATGCCAGATTGTGGGAGTTACTTCTGAGGAGTTTTATGGAAGCGGGTATCAGGATATTATTACCAGGGTTCCTTCCATCAGAAGGGCCTCGGAAATTCTTGGCTGGAAGCCGCTAACCGCCATTGATGAGGCACTGAAAAAGACTTTGGATTTCTACCTTGTAGATGAGGGAGAAAAAATCGAGAAGATTGTATCGGCATGACAACCTCGACGTTTGCGATCAAGGTTGATGTTGATACCTTTTCAGGTACGCGTGATGGAGTACCACGCCTTCTGGAGCTGTTTGATGCTTTTGGAATCAAGGCGACGTTTTATTTTTCCATGGGACCGGATAATTCGGGAAAGGCCATTCGTCGCATCTTTACCAGGAAGGGGTTCCTGAAAAAGATGATCCGTACCAAGGCCCCTTCCATGTATGGTCTGAAAACACTTCTTTATGGCACACTTCTCCCCGCCCCGCAGATAGCAGCTTCTTTCCCCGCAGTTCTTCAAGGTGTGTTTGAACATGGTCATGAGGTCGGCATCCACTGTTGGGATCATGTGTATTGGCATGACAAATTACCCGAAATGACTGGCGAAACTGTGCGAAAGGAGCTCGACAAAGCCGGTCGGAAATTTCTCGAAATATTGGGTCGACGCGCGGAAACGACAGCCGCTCCAGGATGGACGGTTTCTACGAACTCATTGCAGGTTCAGGATACGCTGTCGCTACGCTACTGCAGCGACTCGCGGGGAAACTCACCATTCTATCCAGTTTTTGAAGGAAAGCGCTACAAAACGCTTCAGCTCCCAACGACTTTTCCAACAATGGATGAGCTGCTGGGAACAGAGGGCCTTTCTGCAGATACTATCAACGATCATTATCTGTCTCTTGTCAGGTCGGGCCTGAATGTCCATACAATTCACGCAGAGCTTGAGGGCGGCGGGATGGTCGATGTTTTTAAGGATCTTTTGCAACGACTGCTTCGAGCAGACGCCAGGTTTGTTACCCTGTCACAGGCAGCTGAAGAGGCCTTATCACTCGCTCCATCTGCTTGTGGCCTTGCCATGGAAGAAATCCCCGGTCGGGCAGGGCTGGTGGCTGTCCAGGGAGAGCCGGTCACAAACTGATATCAGGCCAACATGTATATGTGTATTGTGATGTTATAGTAGGCTCTTCAGCTCACCAATCATTCCTCCGAGCAGATCATACCCTTCCTGCCAGAAGTTGTTATCCACAAGATCAATCCCTGCTCTGCGTACCGTTTCGGCTGGTGAGAGTGCGCCACCGCTCGCAAGGATTTCGGTGAAGATCGGAACGAATGTATTTTCCGAGCTAAGATATTTCTGAAAGAGTGCCAGGACGAGCAATTCAGCGAATGTGTAGGAATAACAATAAAAACGTGAGTGGATAAAGTGCGAGATATAACTCCAGCCCCAGCGGTAAGGGTCAATCATTTCAACTGCATCTCCATACAACTTGGCATTTTCCTCCCACCATGCATCGCAGATTTCCGATGCTGACAGCAATCCCTGCTCACGGCCAAGGTGAATTCGTTCTTCAAAGCGTGTGAGAACATTTTGCCGAAATGTCGTGGCGATAATATCTTCTATCTGCGCGCACAATAGTGAAATTTTGATGGCTGGATCGCTTTCTCTTTCAAGAAGTGATTTTGTGAGCAACATTTCGCCAAAAACTGAAGCGGTTTCTGCCAGAGGGAGAGGCGGATGGTAATTCAGCATACTGTTTTTTTGCGCCAGCACATAGTGTAGTCCATGACCAAGCTCATGGGCAAGCGTGGCAACGTCTCGCAGATTGCCGGTGTAATTCATCAAGACATAGGGCGGAAGTGTTGGCGAGATCCCCATGCAGAACGCACCGCCACTTTTGCCTGGTCGAGGAAATGCATCGATTCTTTTTTCAATAAAGAAGCTATCAATGATCCCATGGAATTCCGGATTGAATTTAGAGTAGGAATCCAGCACCATTTCCCGCGCTTGAGCAAAGGAAAATCGTTTGTCAGTCGTGCCTATTGGTGCGTAAATATCGGTATTTTTCAGTGTAGAGAGCCCAAGCAGGCGAGCTTTTAGCTGAAAGTATTCTCGTGCAAGCGGATAATTCCTTTCAGTTGTTTCCATTAGACTTGTCACTGACTCATTTGACAGTTCATTGGCCAGGTGAGTTGGTTCCATTGGAAAACTATAGTCACGAAGAAGACGCTCCTGGTAATGGTCGAGCGTGATAGTATTTATAATGGTACTGTAGGTGATCGATTCTTCCTTAAATCGAGCGAGGAATATAGTGAAGGCCTTTTCCCGCACTGCAGCATCGTCATGGTGTAGCAGGCCAAGCAGCTCTTCACCGGTAACTTCTCTTTCCGCACCATCAATATCCATACGAAAACTGAATGACGCAGTCAGTTCTTCAAAAAGCCGCGAGAAGGCTTCAACTCCTGTTAAACTTTTTTGCTTCAAAAGCTGTTCTTCCCGCTCGCTTAGCATGTGAGGCTTGAACTTTCGAAGACTTAGTAAATAATGCTTGTATTGCTGAAGATGCTTGTTCTGTACCAGCGACTGGAAAGTCTCTTCAGGCAAATCGTTAATTTCAATCTCGAAAAACAAAAGTTTCTGTTCTGCCGTGTTGGCCAGTTCAATCCCTCGCTGAGATAATTTCTTGTGTAGGACGTTTGTACTGTCTTCAGCGAAAAGTAAATAAGCATACGACTGTGGTTTGATATTGTGGTTATGGATAGCTTCCAGTTCCTCAATCGCCGTACTCAGCTTTTCTGCGTTAAGAAGAGCTATTTTCCCTAAATATTTGCGTCGAAAAAGTT
>CAVVIJ010000004.1:757500-2080901 GCA_963748325.1 uncultured delta proteobacterium
AGGCAACCTTGAAATACCACCCTGGTTGTTTTGGGTGTCTAACCCAGGCCCGTCATCCGGGTCGGGGACACTGTCTGGTGGGTAGTTTGACTGGGGCGGTCGCCTCCCAAAGAGTAACGGAGGCGCGCGATGGTTCCCTCAGGCTGATTGGAAACCAGCCGTAGAGTGTAAAGGCATAAGGGAGCTTGACTGCGAGACCCACAAGTCGAGCAGGTACGAAAGTAGGTCTTAGTGATCCGGCGGTTCTGTATGGAAGGGCCGTCGCTCAACGGATAAAAGGTACTCCGGGGATAACAGGCTTATCTCCCCCAAGAGTTCACATCGACGGGGAGGTTTGGCACCTCGATGTCGGCTCATCGCATCCTGGGGCTGAAGTAGGTCCCAAGGGTTTGGCTGTTCGCCAATTAAAGCGGTACGCGAGCTGGGTTTAAAACGTCGTGAGACAGTTTGGTCCCTATCTGCCGTGGGCGCAGGATACTTGAGAAGAGCTGTCCTTAGTACGAGAGGACCGGGATGGACGTACCTCTGGTGTTCCAGTTGTTCCGCCAGGAGCAGTCGCTGGGTAGCTATGTACGGAAAGGATAACCGCTGAAAGCATCTAAGCGGGAAGCCTCCTTCAAGATTAGGTATCCCTGGGAGCAATCCCCTAAAGGCCCGTTGTAGACCACAACGTTGATAGGCCGGGTGTGTAAGCGCAGCAATGCGTTCAGCTTACCGGTACTAATCGGCCGTGAGGCTTGACCATAAAAATTGATTCATGGGGGGTGGTAACCCCACCCCCTCTATATACCCAAATACTACAAATCATTCTCTGTGCAATTGACTCGATAGATATCGTACTGTTGGTTTACAATCAGCATGTACAAACGATTTCTCGGTGGTTATACCGAGGGGGTCACACCCGTTCCCATCCCGAACACGGAAGTTAAGCCCCTCTGGGCCGATGGTACTGCATGGGTAGCTGTGTGGGAGAGTAGGTCGCCGCCGAGATCTTTTTGCAAAACGCCCCACTTCTTTATCGAGGTGGGGCGTTTTTGCGTTCGGGGATCAGTTAATAAGAATACTCGAAACGATCAGTCGTGCTGTATTCATTTTTTATGCTATGTACGAGACTTTCACTAAATCCTTCCATGAAAAAATTCATAAAACTTTTCTTTGTTTGTGGAGGATAGATAATTTTAGGCTTACCATTTATTCTGGCGAGTTTTGCGGCTTCTTCTATTGCGTCTTGAAGGTTACCAAGTTTGTCGATTAATTTTAAGTGAAGAGCTTGTTCTCCAGTGAAGATTCTACCATCCGCAATTTCCCGAACTTTCGCAATCGGTAGTTTTCTTCCTTCGGCAACAGCAGTGACAAACTGATTGAACATGCTGTCAATAATGCCTTGCAGGATTTTCTTGTCTCCTGTCGTTATTGGTCGTACAGGAGATCCTGTATCTTTATATTCTCCGCTTTTTAATACGCTCGAATGTACGCCAATCTTATTCAGAAGTACCTGGACATTTGCCAATTTCATCAGCACTCCGATACTACCTGTAATTGTGCCTGGATTAGCATAAATTACGGTAGCTGGAGCTGCAATATAGTATCCACCTGAGGCAGCAACACTTCCCATTGAAACTACAACAGGTTTGATTTTTTTTAGTTTTTTGATCTCTTCATAAATTTCTTGAGTTGGGCCAACAATTCCTCCTGGACTGTCAATTCTTAGCACTACAGCCTTGACGCATCTTTGATCTTTTGAATAATGAAGTTGTTTGATAATTTCGTCTGAGTTTATTATCATTTCCTTAATATTTACTATTGCTATTGAATCATCGCTTAGCAGAGCACTATTCTCCTTTGAGACTAGCTTGACTGATATAAATGATACAATAAACAATATAAGTAATCCCAGAACAGACACAAAAAGATATGTTATTTTCTTTGTTGACATAAACAAACCCTCCTGGCATAGATAATATATCGATCCATGGTAAACAATTATTATTGGAAGCTATATGTTGATATGTGCAACACAATATCTAACTTAAGACTGCTTTTTTGTTAAAAAAAGATTTAGTTGTACGGTTTATTGTCTATTTGGAGCTTATAAGAAATTAAATATTTACCGTTATGAATGATCTGTTTAGACGTTTTGTAACATTACAAATTAGAATGTATTTGGTCACTTTGCTCCATAAACCATTTAGAAACAGAATCATGCACTGATTTTTGCCTTATTCCGTGTTTGATTTGATAATTTTCTACTTGTGTAAAAAATGATTGACTTGGTTTCCGAGTTTTGATATAAAACAAAGACTTGATTGAGCGGGAATAACTCAGTGGTAGAGTGCAACCTTGCCAAGGTTGAAGTCGCGGGTTCAAATCCCGTTTCCCGCTCCAATTTAATTAATCAAAGGGTTAGCCATTCGGCTGACCCTTTTTTTGTCAAGTTTACAGTAAATAATCATTACTCATATAAGCTTTGTTGAAACTAACATTCTGACCCGTTAGAAAAACATTACACACTACTGATCACTTAAGAACATAGTATATCTTTGATTTCTAGAATAGCTTGTTTTTTTCAAATGTCAGTCATTGTCAAAACTATAAAACTAACTACTTTTCTTTTACAATTTTTCGAGGGTCTCAAGATTGATGGTTTAACAGGCTATTTGCCTCGTACAAGGTCCGTCCGCTTGTTATCGACTGAGAGTAGGGTGTGGTCAGTTTTTAAGTCATTCCCCAACATGTGAATCTCATCCTCCTACCTGTATCCGGTATTACCAGTTGGCCAATAATTACTGAAACGTCTTTTTAAAACTTCACCGTCTGGACACTGGTCTCTGTTCCTTGGACAAGCATGATGAGGCAAGCAGTAAAAACCGCTTAAAACGCAAATTTCGAAGCCTAATTTTTGTGCATTTCTACAAAAAAGAGGTGTAATAGCAAAAATATAATAAGACGCCCAAGGTTGACCTTAGAGGAACGCCAGTATATATTTCTCAGACCACAAGAAACCCTGTTGCGGTCATTAAGCGTCAGGCTCTGTGTGGACAAATACCTTTTCAGCATTGAGAACTGGTGAGGAAAAAACGGAAACATTACCTTGATCTGCTTAGATTGTTGAATGTTTCGTTTGTTACGAAAGGAAGGGCCGGCGCTGATTGCATCGGCTGCTTGATTAGCTTGGAACATAATACGCCTCTAGGGACTTAATGACCGATAAGATATATTATGTAAAGTACGCAGTATTGTGTGACGGGAGATATTGATTTGGTGAGTTGAAGAAAGAGCTTGGTCCTCTGATGAGGCAGATCAGTTTTCTGAAAACTTCTCAAAAGTATCGACAAATTCAACTAACTTCCGGACAACTAATTCGTTAATCCTTCGGCCTTTATCGGAAGTAGCTTTTGTTGGATCGCCCCACACGCCATTAGCCCAAAACTTTCTTTTATTGCGTACTATCATACCTGGTGGAAAATTTGGGAACTCTCTCTGACCTGTACCTTTAACGAGATTCGGAAACAAATACATGATCCGGGATGTTTCAATTTCACCTGCATGAGCGTCCCCGTTAGTTTCGATAAGATCTTTTCCCTCGCTGTAAGCAAGATCATACTCTGTTAGAACGGCCAATTTGATATCCAGCATTTCAGCTATAAGATCTTCTCCGGCATTTATGAGGGCCATTTTGTGGGTTCCTCCGGCATGGCCGGTCAATATTATGAAGTTTGTCAGTCCATGAGAATAGAGAGATCGGACGATGTCTTTCATGAGGCTTTGTAAGGTATTGGTAGAAATGGATATGGTGCCCGGATGGCAAGATGTTGACCGGCAACAACCATAGTGAATTGGTGGGGCAACAAAAATAGGAGTAATTTTGGCGGCAGCTTTCCCTACCTCATAAGCTTGAAATGTATCAGTAGAAAGCGGCAAATGGTATCCATGCTCTTCTACCGAACCAAATGGCAGCAAGACAGTCCGCGTTTTATTGAGTCCTTCCTCAAATTCCCCCATTGTTATTTCTTCTAAGATCATATGTTCACCTGTATTTATATCTTTGCTTATAAAAGCTGCATGAATTTGTGAGTTTGTGGAATAATTCTTATCTCTTTTACGTGATTGCTTGCTTCTTCTTGTAGCTCGAATAATTTTGTAGTCGAAATAATTTGTTTTCCATCGACTGATGTCAATGGTTGCAGTATTAAAGGAATGGTCGCATTTACCGAAGCAATTATCTGGCAGGCTTTTCCTATCTCCGAGATGGGCGTCTCTTCGGAAATTACGGCTTTCACGTATACGTCACTTTCTACCGCAATTTCAAGAAACTTCCGATGTTCTTCCCAATAATCTCGGGATTTAGTTGTTGATGGAAGTTTGAAATCCATGGATATGTAATCAAGTAAATGTATACATTTTTCTAGCTCCTGAAAGTGAATGCCATTGGTTTCCAGGTAAATTGGCAAGATTTGACGTAATGCCGGCAGGTAGTCTTGCAAAGATTCTGTGTGTAGGAGTGGTTCACCGCCTGTGATGCTAAGCGAGTGGTGTGCATTTGGCAGCAAAGACACCCATTTAGATAATAAAACCTCAATATATTCAAGGGATAGCGGATTTTTTACTTGGATAAAGTCCTGTCTGCCAGGCGTTGATTCAATTTGACAGTATTCAGGGGGCGACAGTGTATGAGTGACACGCGAATCGCAATAGTGACAATTCAAGCTACAGCCGTGAAAACGGATAAATACCTGGCGCAAACCTACGAGCTTTCCCTCTCCCTGGATAGAAGAAAAGACTTCAATCATATTTGCGGTATAATTACTCATAATATTTTGCACAGGCAATATCGGATTCCCAAACCGTAATGGATTCTACCCTGATATTTTCGTTGTTTAGGGTGCGTGAGAGTTCCTGATAGATGTATCGAGCGATGTTTTCCGATGAAGGGGAAACACTTTTGAACGGTTCAAGTTCATTCAGGTATTTGTGGTCAAGTGTCTTCAATAACGTTTTCGTTTCAGCTTTCAGTTTCTTGAAGTCAATTCCCAGGCCAGCTTTATCCAGTTCATGAGCTGTCACTGAAACTTCGACTTTCCAGTTATGGCCGTGCAAATTCTCGCAGTCACCCTGATAATGCATAAGATTATGGGCAGAAGCAAAATTACAGGTAATTTTCAGTTGATACATTTATTCCTCGATTCCGTTGAAATTTATTGTTTTAAATACTACCATGGACGGAAAGGAAAAGTAAAATATTGATCATAGCATCAGATCCATCGATTATTGTTCAATAAAACTGATTTACTATATTGAAGAATTAGTAATTATGGTCTATATTTTGAATTCTGTTTTAATTTAATGGAAGGAGGAATAAATGTTTTTTGGACGGACACACTCATATCTTCTTTTCCTTCTTCTATCCCTCCCCTTCTGTATCCCCTCACTTGCTTCAGCGGATATCTATAAATTCGTCGATAACAATGGTGTCATGCATTTTACTGATGCCCCCACCGATCGTCGCTTTAAGATCTTCATGCGGGACTTCAAAAAAGACAAGAAATTGCGAACCAACTTCAAATTGGGATCCTTAAGCAGAAATCCTGAAGAATTTGACCCGATTGTCAGTTCTGCCGCATCTGAGTATGGTGTTGACAAGAGCCTTGTGAAAGCAGTTATCAGCGCAGAGTCCGGCTATAATCCTAATGCGGTTTCACCAAAAGGGGCTCAAGGACTGATGCAGTTGATGCCTAAAACCGCTCAGGATCTCAATGTCTCAAATTCACTGGACCCCAGGGACAATATCCGTGGAGGAGTCAGATATCTTCGCTTTCTGCTTGATACTTTTCGGGGAGACGAGACTCTTGCTCTTGCGGCTTATAACGCTGGATTGGCGCGTGTTAACCAGTATGGCGGTGTGCCACCTTACGAGGAAACCCGTAATTATATTTCCAGGGTTCTGAGTTATCAGAAATCCTATAAAAGTAATTAGGTACTACTGATGGAACGTAATAAAAATAAAGCTCTTCGCCACTTACCAAATTTCCTGACTCTTTCCCGGATATTGGTTGTTCCGCCCATGGCTATAATTCTGACGTCACCCACTAGGTCCGCCGGGTTCCTTGCGGCTGCTTTATTCGCAATAGCATCTTTTACTGATTGGCTTGATGGCTATCTTGCCAGGCGCCTGGAAATAATCACCGTACTCGGCAAATTCCTTGATCCAATTGCCGATAAGCTTCTCGTAATGGCTGCACTGATAATGATAATCCCCTATGACAGAGTACCTGCCTGGATGGTTCTTGTCATTCTCAGTAGAGAAATAATTATCACCGGATTGCGAGGTATCGCCTCAACGGAAGGAATTGTTATCTCGGCAAGCAATCTTGGTAAATACAAGACAATCTTCCAGATTGTGGCAATCATCGGACTTCTTCTTAACTATGATTATCATTGGTTGTTCGGTATACAATCATCATATTTCCTGGTTAATATGCACAATGTTGGGATATTTTATCTATGGATTGCCACTATTATTACCATTTGGTCTGGTGTTGATTACCTGGTACGTTTTTTTAAAGTTCTTGCTAAATAATAAAACACTCCGTGCATGTTCTTGAGTACTTCAAGGACAAGTTTAATTCATGCCTACCATTTTCTTCTGTTTCCAATAAAATCTGGTTTTTGATCTGTTATGTCAGATGTATTTATTTTTTAAGTAAAAGCTTGTGATGTTTTCTGTTAAAATTAATTGACAAAACTGGATAGAGGGATAGATAATCTTTGACTTCAAACTATCCTGATGTAGTAATTGGGGGATTTTATGCAGATAGAGAGTGATTTTCTGGTAATTGGTAGCGGAATAGCCGGGTTGACGTACGCTTTACAAGCGGCGAATTACGGCAAAGTTGCGCTTGTTACCAAAAAAGAGATTACCGA
Organism: uncultured delta proteobacterium; assembly: GCA_963748325.1. Lineage (GTDB taxonomy): Bacteria > Desulfobacterota > Desulfuromonadia > Geobacterales > Geobacteraceae > RPRC01. The sequence continues at coordinate 764,422 of CAVVIJ010000004.1, forward strand.
ATCTGCAACGAATTATGCCCAAGGTGGTATTGCTTCGGTTTTTTCAGAAGAAGACACCTTTGATTCTCATAGCGAAGATACCATGATTGCGGGTGCCGGGATTTGTCATGAAGATGTTGTAAAAATGGTTGTTGCAGAAGGTCCGGAGGTCATAAAAACACTCATTGAATGGGGGGTTCAGTTTACCACTCGAGGAGATACCTATGACCTGACTCGTGAAGGTGGGCACAGTAAAAGGAGGATACTCCATGCTGATGACCTCACTGGTCGTGAAATAGAGCGTGCCTTGGTTACCTCAGCATTTGAGCACCCGAATATAGAAGTTTTTGAGAATCATACCGCAATTGATATTATTTCAGAATTTAAAATCAATAAAAATACAAAACAACCAAACCGTAGTTACGGGGCCTATGTACTTGATGTTCTTAATAACAAGGTCAAGACATTCCTGAGCAAAATAACACTACTTGCTTCCGGAGGTGCCGGGAAGGTTTACCTGTACACCTGTAATCCGGATGTTGCTTCCGGCGACGGTGTGGCCATGGCGTATCGTGCCGGGGCACAGATTGCAAATATGGAGTTCATGCAATTCCATCCTACTACACTCTATCACCCGTTGGCCAAATCATTTCTCATCTCCGAGGCGGTACGTGGTGAAGGTGCAATTCTTCGTCGTCGCGACGGAACACCTTTTATGGAGAAGTATCACAAACTCAAAGATCTGGCGCCTCGCGATGTTGTTGCACGGGCCATTGATAACGAAATGAAAACGTATGGCGATGATTGCGTTTATCTGGATATAACCCACAAAGACCCTGACTTCATTAAAACCCGCTTCCCGAACATTTATCGGACCTGTTTACGATTCTGTCTTGATATGACAAAAGAACCTTTACCCGTTGTTCCCGCTGCCCACTATTTATGTGGCGGCGTTGTTTCAGATAAAAACGGTGAATCTAACATTGCGAATCTTTATGCTGTTGGTGAAGTCGCTTTCACTGGTGTGCACGGCGCTAACAGACTTGCCAGTAACTCCCTTCTTGAGGCAGCGGTTTTTGCCAGCAGGGCATATCGTCACAGTGTAGAACGTCTAAAAAATGACCATTTTTACTTTCCGGAAATTCCGGCATGGGATTCGGGAACAGCCACCAATAGTGACGAAATGGTTGTTGTTTCACAAAATTGGGATGAAGTTCGACGTTTCATGTGGAATTATGTTGGGATTGTTCGATCCAATAAACGTCTCAAGCGCGCTTTGAACCGTATACAACTTATCCATGAAGAGATTGCAGAATATTACTGGGATTTTCTCATAACATCAGATCTTATTGAATTAAGGAATATTGCCACGGTGGCAGAGTTGATAATTCGATGTGCGCAGCAGCGAAAAGAATCCCGTGGTCTCCACTATAACATTGACTATCCCGAACGCGATGATGTCAATTGGCAGAAAGATACTCTTATTCAAATAAATTCGAGGGATTATGACAATTGATGATTTGCGGTGCGAAATTGATCGGTTGGACAGTGAACTTTTGAGGATTTTCAATCAGAGAGCACAGTTGGCATTGAAGATTGGTGAGATTAAGAAGACAACGGGTCTTCCCATATTTGATCCAGGCCGTGAAAAGAGAATTTTTCAAAAAATGAAAAACGAAAATCCTGGGCCGCTGGATGATCAGGCAATCGTAAGATTATTCGAAAGGGTAATTGATGAATCAAGGCGATTGGAACGTATCATGACCGGGCATGAGAAATGAGCCACTATGGGGTTATGCAATGCTTATTATTATGAAAAAAAGTGCAGATGAAGAAGCTCTTGATAATATAAAAGAATTTTTAGTTAACAGAGGCTTTGATATTCACCAATCGACAGGCGTGAACCAAATAATTATCGGTGTTATCGGAGATACCGATTCACTTGATCTTCGAGAGCTCGAATCAATTAATGGTGTGCTGCAAGTAGTAAGAATAATGAAGGAAAAGGAGCAAGGCGTCAATACACCATGACACCGGCATACCCTACTACCTGGTTGAAATCTCCTGATACTTCACCACTTGTGGAGTAACGAATCAATTCACTTTTTTGGGCCCCCATTGCCAAGGCAGCTACCAGCATCACCGTGGCGGGAATAACTCCGCACATAGTAATCCCCCTCCCCTGCACAACAGAATAGAGACCTTCGGGATTAATTTCCAAAGCTTGTTGAATTGCAAGTGAATCTTCTTGATGCGCAACATCTTCCGGTTGATAGTGAGACATGTCTGAACTTGCAATAATCAGCACTTCTTTTTTGTACTCTGCTATTGCCTTAGCCAGTGAAAGTCCAAGGTTTCTGCATGAAGCAAAATCGTTGAACCCAAGGCAAAGAGGAACTATTAGGACGTCAGGCCTGATAAATTGCAGAAATGGTAGTTGAACCTCGATAGAATGCTCTTGGAGGTGAGCACTGCTATCAACTTCTATCAGAGGCGAGTTCTGGGTTATCAACGACGATAGCTGCTGGTCTATAGCGACGCTGCCAAGAGGTGTGATCCACTCTCCGGTAGGATACAGAGCAGCTCTCGGCCCAAAACCATGATGATTCGGCCCGAGGATTATAACAGTTTCCGGTATATTTACACGCGCATAGACGGAACCGGCAACAGCACCTGAATAGATATATCCCGCGTGAGGAACAATAGTTCCGAGTGCTTTTACCTTGGTGTCTTGTGACGCAACAAAGTTCTTCAGTTGGGCTTTGAGATGTATCGGATTACTGGTATAAAATTGCCCTGCCACTGCAGGCTGACGTGTCATGGTACTACTCCTTACGGCGTAACCCGTTAAAGCTCATCACGTTCCGATCTCGACGCTTCGCCAGGAGTTGCTCCTTCAAGCGGTAACTCTTCCTGTTGTTCAAAAATGCCCTCTCCTGCCAAATCTTCAATTTCCCGCAACGTTGGTAAGGATTTCAGATCTTTTAAACTAAACATTTCAAGAAAGTACCGCGTTGTACCGTAGATTAAAGGTCGTCCAGGAATATCTTTCTTGCCAAGAATTTTTATAAGTTTTTTTTCGAGAAGTGTTTTAATTACCCCTCCCGAATCAACTCCACGAAGGTATTCAATTTCTGCTCGTGTAATCGGTTGGCGATACGCTGTTATGGCCAAGGTTTCCAACGCGGATTGGCTGAAGCGGGATGTCTTGGTCTTTATCAGGCGGCGAACATAGTCTCCGTTTTCTTCCTTGGTCCGGAATTGGTACCTTTTGGCAATCTCAGCCAGGAAAATGCCACGTTCAGGATTATCATACTCATTTTGCAGTTCCTGTATACAGCTTCGAACGACATCCCGGTCATATTCGTGAAGTATACCGCAAAGTCTGTCAAGTGACATGGGTTCTTCCGAGATAAAGATAAGGCTTTCAATAATCGATTTGATCCGACAAGCTGTCATCTTTCCTCTCCTGATCAGAACTGTCTGACTCTTCAACGACAGCTGGTTTAAGCCAAATCTCTCCGTATTGCTCCTGCTGGTGCACACGAATCAGTTTTAGTTTGCAGAGTTCAAGAATGGCGAGGAAGGTCGCAACTATATAGTCGCGGTCTCTGCCATTTTCAAATAGTTCCGCAAAAACTATAATTTCTTTTTCCTGCAAAAGAGAAAGAATTTCATTGATTCTCTCTGCAATACTGATGGATTCGGCGCTTACCTCATGGAAGCTTTCATGGGGTGCCTTCGCCAGAATAGTCCTGAAAGCATCAATAAGGGCAAATAGATCAAGTTCCAATGGCTCAGCAGGGAGGTCTTCAGAGTGTAACTCTTCCGATAGGGTTGATCGGGCAAAGAGTTCTCTGCCAAGAAGGTTTTGCTCATTGAGTCGCAACGCGGCTTCTTTATATCTGCTATATTCAACCAGTCTGCGAATCAGTTCTGCACGAGGGTCCTCGCCTTCTTCATCGGGATTTTCCTCATGTCGCGATGGGAGTAGCATACTTGATTTAATCTGAATTAGGGTAGACGCCATTACCAGAAAATCACCGGCAATTTCCAGGTTCAGATCTTTAAGAACTTTTATATATTCAAGGTATTGCTTGGTAATTATCGCAATGGGTATATCGTAAATATCCAGTTCACTTTTTTTTATCAGAAACAAAAGCAGGTCTAGAGGACCTTGGAAATTATCAAGCTCTACTTTGTATGATTGGATGTAACTACCCGATATATCATGATTATTGCGAGAGAAATCAATTTCCAATTAGTGCCCCTAATTGTTTGAATAGTGGCTATGCGTAACTTTCCGTGACAAGAACTGAAAGAGAGCTATTTCATGAGGAATGAGGTGACACCGTAGATAAGAGAGGTTTGAGGTCCCGCCAGCAAGCGTATGCCAAAATCAAGAAGTGGAGCAATAATATAATTGAAAACGTTTGTAAAAAATACCAGTACAATGATGATGATCATGCCATATGGTTCAATACGGGAATAGGAGGCTGCCATTTTGTAAGGAAGAATTCCGACTAAGACGCGACCTCCGTCAAGAGGTGGAACAGGAATCAGGTTAAAGAGACCCAGGAGTAGATTTATATAGAGAGAAAAAGCCAGCATCAAAGAAACTGGTTCCAGAATAGAAAAACCAGGTACCTCGAGATTCAGCATGGCGAGACCTCGCAAAGCTAAAGCGGATGCTAACGCAAGTAAAAAATTGGTGACAGGACCAGCCGCCGCTACCCAGATCATGTCTCTTTTGGGGTTTCTAAGTCTTCCAAAATCCACCGGAACAGGTTTTGCCCACCCTATTCCAACGATAAAAACCATGATGGTGCCGAATATATCCAGGTGCTTGAGGGGGTTTAAGGTAAGTCTCCCAAGGGAGCGCGCAGTATTGTCTCCTAGTTTATAGGCCACGTACCCATGAGAAACCTCATGACAGGTTATAGCGAATAAAGCAGGAACAAGCATGATTGAAAGTTTGAACAGAAAGTTTTCCATAATCCTTCTCAGGTGTCTTTTATGATGATAAACTGTGTTTATTTAACAGATTGGCTGATAAAAGTCAATGTATGCACAGTCGTTGGCGTTAGTGTGAAATGGTAAAAAAAAGGCGGGATTGCTCCCGCCTTTTATCATAGATGCAGATTAAAAAATTAAATGTCGTAGTACAGTTCGAATTCCATGGGAACCGGACGCATACGAACAGCGTTAACTTCCGCTTCGGTTTTGTACTCAATCCACTTTTCGATGACATCAGGTGTGAAAACGTCACCTTTCAAAAGGAACTCGTGGTCGTCCTTGAGAGCATTGAGAGCTTCTTCGAGGCTGCCAGGTGCTGAAGGGATATCAGCCAGTTCTTCAGGAGAAAGTCCGTAGATGTCTTTATCAAGCGGCTGACCCGGATCGATCTTGTTCTCGATACCGTCAAGACCTGCCATCAAAATTGCGGCAAAGGCCAGGTAGCCGTTGCAGGATGGGTCAGGTGTTCTAAATTCGACACGCTTTGACTTCGGATTGGTAGAGAACATCGGGATACGAAGTGATGCAGAGCGGTTTCTGCTGGAGTAGCACATGTTGACCGGAGCTTCAAATCCAGGAACCAGACGCTTGTAGGAGTTTGTTGTCGGGTTGGTCAGTGCGCAGAGTGCTCTTGCGTGCTTGATAATACCACCGATGTAATAGAGTGCCATCTGTGAAAGTCCGCCGTACTTGTCGCCGGCAAACAGGTTGGTGCCGTCCTTCCAGATGGACACATGTGTGTGCATACCGGAGCCGTTGTCGGCATAGAGAGGCTTCGGCATGAAGGTAACGGTTTTACCGTTACGCAGTGCCACGTTTTTGATGACGTATTTGAACCACTGGAGTTGGTCTGCCATTTCAAGTAATGAAGCAAAGCGCATATCGATCTCGGCCTGACCACCTGTGGCGACTTCGTGATGCTGGCACTCGATACGAATACCGACATTCTGTAGCTCCAAAACCATTTCGGTACGAAGGTCGTTCTGAGAGTCAGTCGGTGAGACAGGGAAATAACCTTCTTTGTGGCGAGGTTTGTAGCCGAGGTTGGGGAATTCCTCACGACCGGTGTTCCATGCGCCTTCCACAGAGTCAACGGCATAGAAAGACTGATTCGAAGAAGAATCGTAACGTACGTCATCAAAAATAAAAAACTCTGCTTCCGGGCCAAAGTAGGCAGTGTCGCCGAGACCGGATGCTTTCAGGTATGCTTCGGCCTTTTTTGCAATATTCCGCGGGTCGCGGCTGTAGCCTTCCTTGGTAATCGGATCGAAAATATTGCAGATCAGGCTCAAGGTCGGAACAGCTGTGAACGGATCCATAATTGCAGTGGTGCAATCTGGAAGAATGATCATGTCTGACGCATGGATCGGCTGCCAACCACGAATGGAAGATCCGTCAAAACCCAATCCGTCTTCAAATACATCTTCTTCGAATTCGCTGATGGGCACACTGAAATGCTGCCAGAGACCAACGAAATCCATGAATTTGAAATCAACCATAAGTGCGCCATTGTCTTCTGCAAACTTTACAACTTCTTGCGGTGTCATTCATTCTCTCCTTTATAAAGGTAAATAGACACGATCAGATCGCGTCTTGTCCACGCTCACCGGTTCTGATACGGACAACCTCTTCCACGGTGGTTACGAATATCTTCCCGTCTCCAATGCGGCCGGTTTTAGCAGCCTGCTCAATAGTCTCTACAACCTTTGTGACAAGGTCATCACCGACTATGATTTCCATTTTGATTTTGGGGATAAAATCAACTACATATTCGGCACCGCGATATAGTTCCGTATGCCCTTTTTGTCGACCGAAGCCCTTTACTTCACTAACGGTAATCCCCTGGATTCCAATCTCGTTGAGAGCTTCCTTGACCTCGTCCAACTTGAACGGTTTTATGATAGCTTCTACTTTCTTCAATTGAATCACCCCCTCAGAAAATTTTCATACAATTCACCATCGTATGCAGCTCACACTTAGGGAATAAAAATAGATGGCATTTTAATCGAAATGCAAATTGTCTGCCTAATTAGTAAAAAAACTAATGCTCAAAAAAACAAATAGTTACGCATGTCGTTGGCCATGGCAATATATAGGTGTGTTCTAAAAAATAGGCACTTATTCTATTGTTGCCCACAATATGTGCAGATGAATCGCAGTTGAAATCATTGCTAACAGAAAAGATGAATAATTAATCTATTTGCTCTATAGTGCGTTGAAAAGGAATGTTAAAAATCGCATTAAGCTGGATCAGACGATCTATTATCATTGACAGTATATAATGCCCCAATTTATTCGATGATGCCACCATTTTTTCAAAAAGTAACAGTTGAATTTTGTTATAGAGTGATTGTCTGGAAATGTGTGCAATCACCTCTTCCTTGATGTCCCCTATCAAGCTGCAGGTCAGCTTGAAGCTCAAGAATGAATTGACAAGCTTTAACATAACGTGGAATGACCTCTGGATGGAATGTTCCAAGTAATTCTTTTTTGTGGACGTATTGATTTCGCAGCAGAAATCATAAAGCTTTTTGTGATTTTTCAGAGCAGCACCGTTGTAGGATCCCAATGCTCCTGTTCAAATAACAGATATAATATTTTTGTCAGTTTTCTGCATGGTTGCATGGGTAGTAAAGTTACTGAAAAATTGGTTTTTCTTGCAAATCTTCGCTACTGCAGTATAAGAAGAAAATAACATTTTATGAAATGATGACAAAAGAATGCTCAGCAACAGCTCATCGGGTTGAGGACCATTGCATGAAAAGTATTCTCTTTGTTTTATTACTCGAATCGCTTGTGGTTGCCAACAATGCAAATGCCGATATTTATCGGCACATTTCTCCGGATGGCGTTATATGCTATACAGATGCTCCGGTAAACCGTGACTCTGTACTTATATTACGTGAGCACCGTAGAATCAAAAATAAGGCGATAAAATCAAAGAGAAGGTTTACTGCCAACTCGAAATCGACACAAATTTCTTCACAACCACTTGCATCTGCTGAAAAGCATGGTCATTGCAGTCTACCGGTTCATGGGTGGATTTCCTCTACAGTTGGCCTTCGTTATGATCCGATCGACGGCGAACTGAGAAATCACAGGGGGGTAGATATAGCCATAGCAGAAGGTACACCGGTAAAGCCGGTAGCTGCCGGAATTGTCTCCTATAGCGGGACACGAGGTGGTTATGGAAACATTGTCATTGTGGAGCACAATGGTGGAATGACAACATTGTATGCTCACAATAGCGTAAATTTATCGGCCACTGGTGACCGGGTGGATGAAAATTCAACGATTGCGCTTACCGGCTCGACAGGTCGATCAACAGGGCCTCATCTTCATTTTGAAGCATGGCTCAATGGTCAAAACATAACCAGGGATTTTGTCGGTAACCGAGACTCTTTGCATAGGGATCCCGGTGTCAAAACAGCTGCACGAAAAGAAAGCACCATTCGTAAGGTTCTCATGGCTGACGGTTCCGTATACCTTACCAATCTGCCCCTTGTCCATCCATAAGAATTTGTTTTATCATCGTATGAAAACGTCATGCAAAATAGGTCTGTAAAACCTCATAGGTAATATCTTTCAGCGAGTTGCAAATGTGATTAGCTCCTGCCAGACGCTGTGCCGGATAGCTATTGGTCACGGCAAGTACAGCAAGACCGGCACCAGTTGCCGATGAAATACCAGCTGGGGTGTCTTCTATTGCAATACATTCCTCAGGAAGAATGGTTGTAGAAGGAAAAACCTTCTTAAGTCGCTGGAGAGACAGGATATAGCTTTCTGGATCGGGTTTACTGGCCTTCACATCATCGGCGGTTACAGTGGTATCAAATGCCGTCTGCAATCCAAACTGGTCGAGAATCGGAAGGATGTCGCGGCGCAAGGCGCCGCTGCACAAGGCAAGGGGCAGTGTGCCGGAAAGTGACTTCACAAGATCGATAACCCCAGGATAAGGTTGTACTCCCTGACGTATGATTTTTTCGAAAAACTCGGCTTTGTGGTTGATGAAAGTTGCCAGCAGCCCGTCATCCAAAATTTTGCCGGTACGTTTAAATGCCTCACGAAAAGCATCCCTGTCATCAAAACCTATGTATTTTTCGAGATATTCTTCCCAGGAATATCCGAGCCCCAGCGGCTGCAGAATACTCTGAAATGCCTGAAAGTGAATTGGTTCAGTGTCTACAATAATGCCATCAAAATCAAAAACAACTGCTTTCAACATAGTATCCTTCCAAGTCAACTCATTGTGCGGTGTATCGAGTTGAGAATCTAGTGGATTTCATATGAATTTCCCGAGTTTTTGTCGCTAAATTCAGGTCAGAGACGATATCAGGGTAGCAAGAGGTTACCCTGAAACTTTTAGATGAAATATTTGTGGCAAAAGTCATTTTTGAGTTTTTGGGGACGAAGGTCCTCTGCCAGATACGCAACATTGGACAATGAAGGAGAGTAAAAACTATTCACACCAATTTACCTCCCCTATTCCCTTTCGAAGGATTACGGGAGTGTCGTCAATGAGGCTTACAACTGAACTGACTGCGGCAGACAATATGCCGCCATCAACCACAAGATCGACCTGCTTACCCAGTTCCAGGTTAACAACGGAGGGGTTGCCGATCGGTTCTTCTCCTGATCTATTAGCACTTGTTGTGATGATTGGATGGCCTAAAGCATGGACGATGGCCAGGCAGATTTTGTTGTCGGGAATTCTTATGCCTACGGTTTTTTGTTTGGTTACTAGCAGGTTGGGGACGATGTTCGTAGCATTCAGTACAAAAGTAAAAGCTCCTGGGAGACGACGTTTCATTACCTTGTACTGGTAATTACTTACCTTTGCATAGCGGGAGATATCGGATAGATCACTGCAAATGAAAGAGAAAGGTTTGTTTTTCTCGCGTTGTTTCAGGGAATAAATCCGCTCTATGCCACGTTTATTCATGATACTGCAACCGATCCCATATGTTGTATCGGTTGGATAGGCGATTATTCCGCCATTTTCCAGAATCTCGACGACTTTTGCAATAAGACGTGCCTGTGGGTTATCAGGGTTTATTTCCATTAACATCGTCAATCCCCCGGATTGAGGTCGTGAAGAGACTCGTGAACAAAGAGTCCATCTTTCTGTATTAAAACATCATCAAACCATATTTCACCATCGTCGGTGAGAATTTTAACCAAGTCCCAATGGACTGCGGATCGATTGCCATTGTCACATTCTTCATAGCTTTGACCCGGAGTCAGATGGATCGATCCGAATATTTTTTCATCAAACAGGATGTTCCTCATCGGAACGCGGATTTTCGGGTTTACACCAATAGCAAATTCACCGATGTAGCGAGAACCTTCATCTGTATCAAGGATGCGATTCAAGGTCTTGCTGGAGTTAGCAGCGGTTGCCTTGATAATCCTTCCCTGGGAAAATTCGAAGCGCACATCATTGAATTCTTTACCTTGATAGAGTGAAGGACAATTATAGGTAATATATCCTTCAACGGAATTTCGGATCGGCGCAGTAAATACTTCTCCGTCGGGGATATTGAAACGACCGTCGCATTTTATACTGTTCATTCCTTTGATACTGAACGATAGTTCAGAGTCCGATGCAGTGATACGCACCTTTTCCGCACTATCCATGAGTTTTTTTAATTTATTCTGTTTTCGAGATTCTTTTGGCCAATCAATACAGCAGGACGAAAAAAGGTAGTCTTCATATTCATCAAGACTCATTCGTGCTTCCTGGGCGGAGCCATTGGTAGGAAAACGGGTAATGACCCAACGGGTATTTTTTACTCGCCTGTCGATTATCGGTCTCATTACCTTGGAATAGGCAATCATGCTGTCAGGATTCGCCTGTGCCATGGTCATCGAGTTTTCAGCGGAACCAATTCCGATAAAAACCGTCACCTTCTTCATAAAGTCGAGTTTATGCTGGGGGAAATAGGATAGCTGGCTTTTATCAGCAGTGGTAAAAAATAGACGGTTAACTTCGGGGATGGAAAAGTCGTATTCAACGTATTTTGCGCCTTTTTTGAGGCACTGTGCATAAATTTCCTTCACAAGAGGAAGGCAGGAAATGCCCGATGCGCTGATTAGTACGACATCGTTTTTCTTGACCCGGGTCGAATAATTAACAAGCACTGCGGCCATTTCTTTCATTCGTGGATCCTGCATTCGCTCTCCTTTCAGAAATAGATGGGAACAGGGTAAATTTTTAAGCCGTTTTAAGCCGCTTTGCGATGAAATAGAATCTCGCCTGGGACAGGCAGCTACAAGCGTCTAGTTGGATTTCGACCGATTTAAAGTTGGATTCTGCTAGGTAGTGCCGGTATGGCCAAAACCGCCCTCACCCCTGGTTGTTTTACCCAATTCAGTAACTTCGCTAAGCAGCACCCTGACAAATTTCGAAAATACCATCTGTGCAATTCTATCCCCAGATTGAATGGTAAAAGGTTCCGTACCGTGGTTGATCACGATAACAGCAATTTCCCCACGATAATCAGGATCAATCGTACCAGGAGAATTTACCAGGGTAATACCGTGACGAAGTGCTAGACCGCTACGAGGACGGACCTGAACTTCATAACCTTCGGGAAGTTCCAAGGCTATTCCCGTTGGCACCAGGGCACGTTCCCCTGGAGACAGGACGATGACAGCCGGCAACTCGGCATACAGGTCCATACCTGCGGAGTGGGCGGTCATATAGCACGGTAGTTGATTACAGCTATCGGTATGAATGCGGCGGATTTTGACGGTAAGTGAATCACTCATGGGGTATCAGAGAGTAATAGAAGAAGGTGAGAGGGAAAGATCATCAAGTTTGCCCATCAGTTCCAGGGTTAGAAAGCTATCCTGAAAGAGTTCATTACATAGATCCATGATATCAATTGTGGTGACACGTTCCAAACCGGCAACGATTTCCGGGATGGATACCTGACGATCAAAATATATTTCATTTTTCGCCAGCTTTGTCATTCTATTATCGGTGCTTTCAAGCGAAAGAAGCAGATTTCCCTTCAGGTGGTCAATCGCAAATTGCATTTCGGCAGAGGAAACCGGTTGAACCTTCAACCTTTTCATAAGCTGAAGAATTATTTCGATAACCTCGTTTAGCTGTTCTTTCTTGGTTCCGGCATAGACGACGAAGGTGCCAGCATCGGAATGAGAAAGAATGTATGAATAGACGGAGTAGGCCAACCCTCTTTCTTCCCGAATTTCCTGAAAGAGTCGCGAACTTATGCCGCCACCCAAGATGGTATTCAGAATATAACCGACATAGCGTTTCGCACTGTTTTGGGGCAGTGCTTTCGTTCCGAGGCAGAGATGAACCTGCTCCAGATCCTTGTTGTTCAGGTTCACTTGTTTTTTGTAGGTGGGCGACGATTCATTCTTTACATATGCTCCAGGGGTCACGTCGTTAAATAGGTCCCCAAGAAGAGTCATCAGTTCGTCGTGAACGACATTACCTGCCACTGCAATGATAATGTCTTCGGCGCAGAAACGCTTTTTTCTGAACTCCAAAAGGGTGTCACGCGAGATTCTGCCTACAGTCTCTTCGGTGCCGATGATAGACTTGCCAAGAGGATGGGATTTCCAGAGGTTTTGACAAAAAAGATCGTGAATATAGCTGTCAGGGCTGTCCTTCAGCATCCAGATTTCCTGAAACACGACCTTTCTTTCTTTTTCGATATCGGAGGGGTCAAATAGTGAGTTCAGGAATATATCTGCCAGCATGTTGACGGCTTTAGGTAAAGCTGCATCCAAAACCTTGGAATAGTAGCAGACATATTCGCGGCAGGTGAACGCATTGAGGACACCGCCCACGGAATCAATTTCGCGGGCGATGTCCAATGCATTTCTTGTTGGTGTTCCTTTAAAAAGGAGATGTTCGACAAAATGGGAAGCACCATTTATATCGATCGTATCATTACGTGATCCATTCGTTACCCATATACCGATAGAAACGGAATGGGAATGTGGCATAGTCTCACTGATAACACGTATTCCATTATGTAAGAGTGATTTGCAAATCATGTAATAACTATACCCCTGAAAAGACTAATTTCCAGAGGAAGATCGAATTGTTTATTCCGGGAATGTTGCACCAAGAGCCTCTTTACGGGAAAGCTTTATCTTGCCCTGTTTATCAATACCGATACATTTTACCAGTACCGTATCGCCTTCACGGAGGACATCACTAACGTTCTTGACCCTTTCGGTATCGAGTTCCGATATGTGAACCAGTCCATCTGTTCCCGGGAAGATTTCGACAAATGCTCCGAAATCCATAACCTTTTTGACGGTTCCCATGTAGAGTTTACCTTCTTCAGCTTCCGCGGTCAGGTCACGAATCATCTTGATAGCCTTCTCACAGGCTGCCATGTCATGGCTTGCGATATTAATCTTGCCGGTATCTTCAATGTCGATCGTTACACCGGTAGCTTCAGTTATCCCGCGAACGTTTTTACCGCCGGAGCCGATAACGTCTCTGATCTTATCCGTCTTGACAAAGATGGTTGTGATTCTTGGTGCGTACGGAGACATTTCCTTGCGTGGTTCAGCAAGTTCTCCAGCCATTTCACCAAGAATATGGAGTCTTCCTTCGCGGGCCTGTTCCAAGGCTTCTTTCATTATTGCACGAGTTACACCGCCTATTTTGATGTCCATCTGTAACGCGGTTACACCATTAGCGGTTCCGGCAACTTTGAAATCCATATCCCCAAGATGATCCTCGTCACCAAGGATATCCGAAAGAATTACCACAGAATCCCCTTCTTTAATGAGTCCCATGGCAATTCCCGCAACAGGTGCCTTGATGGGGATACCGGCATCCATCATCGAAAGAGTTCCGCCACAGACAGCTGCCATGGAAGAGGAACCATTGCTTTCAAGAGTCTCTGAAACGATCCTGAGGGTATAGGGGAAGTCATCAAAAGAAGGGAGAACTTTTGCAAGTGCCCTTTCAGCAAGTGCGCCGTGGCCTATCTCGCGACGTGCCGGTCCGAGACGCATGCTTGTTTCACCTACGGAAAATGGAGGAAAATTGTAGTGTAGCATAAACCGTTTTTTTGATTCCCCATAGAGAGAGTCAACCCGCTGTTCATCAACGCTGGTGCCCAAGGTTGCTGCAACAAGAGCCTGGGTTTCTCCGCGGGTGAACAGTGCGGAGCCATGTGCTCGTGGAAGCAAGCCTGCTTCACAGGTGATTTTTCTAACGGTTTTTGTATCTCTACCGTCAATTCGTTCGCCATCCTTTGCAATATGCTCACGAACAATCTGGTACTGCAGATCGGAAAGAAATCCGGCAATTTCGCTTTCTCGTTCCACAAAATCTTCCTGCAAGTCAGCAAGGACTTCATTCTTAATTGCCGTAAGACTGTCCTTGCGATCCATTTTTGATTTTATCTTTACCGCTTCCTTGATTTTTGCATAAGCAAGCTCAGAAACACGCGCCATGAGTGCCTCATCGACTGTCGGAGTGATAACCTCAATCTTTTCCAAACCAATAAGCTTCTGCAGTTCCAACTGTGCAGCAATGATTGGTTGAATCGATTCATGTGCAAAGAAAATTGCATCAAGCAGGTCCTGCTCGGATACGATATCAGCACCGCCTTCGACCATGATTACCGCTTCCTTGCTTCCGGCAACAACTATATCAATGTCACTTGTCAGAAGTTCATCAGCCGTTGGATTACAGACAAAACTCCCCCCCACCCTGCCAACTCTGACACCAGCAATCGGTCCCTGAAAAGGAAGGTCCGATATGGTTAGTGCTGCCGATGCGCCAATAAGGGAGAGTATTCCCGGATCATTGTCACGGTCAGCGGAAATAACGGTGGCCATAACCTGAGTTTCATTGAGGAAGTTTTCGGGGAATAACGGTCGAATCGGCCGGTCAATCAATCGACACGTGAGGGTCTCTTTTTCTGATGGACGCCCTTCCCGCTTGAAAAAACCACCAGGGATTTTACCACCGGCATAGGTTTTCTCTTGATAATTGACGGTTAGAGGAAAAAAGTTCTGATTCTCCTTTGCGGTTTTTGCACCTACAGCGGTTACCAATACCATGGTGTCGCCGCTTCGCACAATAACGGCACCATTGGCCTGCTTTGCTACCCAACCTGTTTCTATACTAACGGTTTTGCCTTGAATCTCTGCTTGAACTATTTGTTTCATTATTTATGGCCTCCTAGCCAACATGCTGTTTGTTGGGGCCGTCGATAAAAACACTAACAAGACAGGGCCTTGTTCGTTAGTACTTTTACCCGCGCCCCCAACAAAAAAACGAACGGGCATGAAGCCCGTTAAAAAAAATAAAAAGGCAATATATCTCTCGTTATTCAAGAGATATACTGCCTTTTTTTATCTCCTGATGCCTAATTTGGAAATAATGGCACGATATCTCTCTACGTCTTTGCTCTTCAAGTAGTCGAGCAGACGACGTCTCTGACCGACGATCTTCAGCAGACCGCGACGGCTGTGATGATCCTTCTTGTGAACCTTGAAATGCTCCGTTAAATATGTGATTCTCTCGCTGAGAATCGCTATTTGTACTTCAGGAGAACCGGTATCATTCTCATGACGTTTATGAGTCTCAATGATTTCCTGTTTCTTATCAGTTACCAGCATTATGTACACCCCCTTTCCAGAAAAAAATATATTTATTTACATCATACTATCGTTCGGCGAAGGCTCTTTTTTTTATCACAAAAGCTCAATCGTGTAAAGGAAAACCTAGGTAAAAACCCTTAAAAGACTTATGGTTTTCTCGTGATCGGCCAGAGAAGAAACTTTACTTGAACCGATAGCCAGAAGTTTATCATTACGAATGAGGCAGACCGATTGTCCATCTTTAATTTCCACTGCTGGCTGCTCTTGGTAATCAGCGCTGGACGGTGCTCTTCCAAAACCAACTTTTTTCGCGCCTTCTTCAGTGAGGTGTATTGATGGAAGATGAGCAAGAGCTTGTAACGGGTGGATAAGAAATTCTGTTAAAGATCCCTCAGTAAAGTGCCCCTGCAACGAATCCAGCGGAATTGCCCTTTCAAGTGTGAAGATACCGCTTCTGGTTCTGCGAAGTTCAACCAAGTGGGCACCGCAACCTAACGCATCACCGATATCGTTAGCCAACGTACGCACATAGGTACCGCGCGAACATCGCACAGTAATTGTCACATACGGCTGTTGAAAGTGTTCGAGGGAAATTTTGTGGATAACAATTGGGCGTGGTGCTCTTTCAACTTCCTCTCCAAGCCTGGCTCTCTTGTACAAGGGAATTCCCCCTTGTTTCACTGCTGAGAACATGGGTGGAACCTGAGAAATTGCTCCGGTAAACGCGACAAAAGATTCAAGGATCTGTTCCCTTGTGATGTGATCCGTATCTTTTTGATTAAGTTCTTTACCGGTATAATCCTGGGTGTCCGTCGAGATGCCCAATCGCATGACAGCACGGTATTCTTTTATAGACTCGTCAAGATAAGGGATGATTTTTGTCGCTTCGCCAAGGGCTATGGGGAGAACACCGGTTGCAAAAGGGTCCAGGGTACCGGTATGGCCGACCTTTTTGAGTTTCAGGGTACGTCGGACATGTGCAACCACATCATGGGAGGTTATGCCTGCGGGTTTATCGAAAGTGAGGATGCCATTCATCAACTCAAAATTGCCTCATCGAGATAGGAAAAAACGCTATTTTTCACTTCATCGAGAGAACCGAGAAGTGTACAACCGGCCGCGTTATGATGCCCACCCCCGCCAAAAGCCATTGCGAGGGAAGAAACGTTTATTTTACCCTTTGAACGGAAACTGACCTTAAAGGCCCCGTCTCTGATTTCACGAAAAAATACCGACACCTCAACGCCGTGAATGGAACGGGGATAGTTAACAAAACCATCAGTAAGTTCAGCCGTTCCACCAGTTTTCTGGTACATGTCGAGGGTTACGGTAATGGATGCAAATTCTCCCGTTTTGGAGACAGTAAGCGTTGAAAGTGCCAGAGCAAGTAACTCAAGCCTTTTCAAGGGCTGACTTTCGTAGAGTTTTTCGGCAACAGCCCATGGGTTTATGCCGGTGGCAACAAGTTCACCGGAAATTTGAAAGGCTTCTGGATCAGCATTTGAATATCTGAATGATCCGGTGTCAGTTACAATCGCAACATACACACACAAGGCTGTAGTATAGTCAAGAGCGAATCCGGCAGTTTTAATAATTCGATAGATAAGTGCGCCAGTTGCAGAAGCAGAAGGGTCGACATAATTAAGATCACCGAATTCTTCGCAATAGGGATGGTGATCAATATTTATTGTCTTGCCACAGCCACGAAAAGCGGAAATTTCGGCCCCTGCCCTTTTCAATTCTCCGGCATCAAGAACAAAGCAGACATCATAACTTCGGTCGGGAATCGCATGGACTACCGAGTTGGCAAAAGGAAGAAAACGATACGTGTCGGGAATCGGATCACAATAATAGAGAGTTACATCCTTTCCTCGAGCTCGAAGAAAAGACGTCAATGCCATGGTTGACCCAACAGCATCACCGTCCGGTCCCTCATGCGTTGTCACAAGAAAAGAGGTATTAGATTCTATTTCGCGAATTATTTTCGTTATCATCTTCTGCATTCGTCGTAGTTAATTCATTAAGGAGCGAATCAATGTGCCGACCATAATCAACTGATTCATCATATTTAAATATGATGTCGGGAACATAGCGCATTCGGAGGGATTTTGCCATTTCCTTGCGAATGAATCCACGAGCGCTGTTGAGACCCTGTTCCGTATTCTTCTTCTCTGTATCGTCACCAATGACCGTAAAAAAGACTGTTGCCAGATGAAGATCATCGGCAACTTTTACTGCCGTTATTGTGGTAAATCCGATGCGTGGGTCTTTTACACCTTTTACGAGAAGCCCGGAAATCAGTTCATGGAGTGCTTCAGAAATTTTGTCGGATCGTTTTATGGTCATATGTGTTATTGCCTGATATTAAAGGGTCGTTGCTACTTTTTCTATTTCGAAGGATTCAATGATATCACCCGGTTTGATATCGTTGTAATTTTCCAGTGAGATACCACACTCGTATCCTGCGGCAACTTCCTTGATGTCATCTTTGAAACGGCGCAAGCTGGCCATCTTTCCTTCATAGACAACTACATTGTCGCGAAGGAGCCGAACCTGTGAATTTCTCAACATCTTGCCATCCAGAACATAGGAACCGGCGACATTTCCATGCTTGGGAACAGAGAATACTTCACGAATCTCAGCACGGCCAAGGTATTTTTCCTTGAGAGTCGGTTCAAGAAGGCCTTCCATTGCTTTTTTGATATCGTCAACCGCATCATAAATGATGTTGTAGAGACGAATATCGACCCCTTCTTTTTCGGCCAGGGCCTGAGCCTTGACCTCTGGACGGACATTGAAACCGAGAACAATTGCATTACTGGCAGTTGCCAGGTTTACATCTGTCTCAGTAATTGCACCAACGGATGCATTGATGACGCGCAGACGGATAGCGTCTGTCGATAGCTTCCGCAAAGATTCGGATACCGCTTCGACAGAGCCCTGAACATCGCCTTTTACCACAACGTTCAGCTCTTTAACCTCTCCCATCTGGATTTTCTCATACAGCTGTTCCAGGGAAAGCTTGCTTGATTTTGCCAGCTCGGTTTCCCGAACTTTCTGCTGGCGCAACATGGCAATTTCTTTTGCCTGTCGTTCATCCGGCATAATTACGAAAGCATCACCTGCATCGGGAACACCGGTTAGTCCGATTACCTCTACCGGCATAGATGGTCCGGCAGATGGAACCTTTTCACCGCGGTCATTCTGCATTGCTCTGATCCTACCGTAATGAATGCCGCAGACAAAATAATCACCAACTTTAGCAGAGCCTTCCTGAACAAGCACGGTGGCAACGGGGCCACGGCCCTTATCCAGTTTTGCCTCAACAATCGTGCCGCGTGCCGGTTTATTCGGGTTGGCCTTCAACTCAAGAACATCAGCCTGGAGCAGAACCATTTCCAATAGCTCTTCCAGGTTGGTTTTCTGTTTCGCGGAAACCTCGACGAAAATGGTCTCCCCACCCCATTCCTCCGAAACCAGGCCAAATTCCATCAATTCCTGTTTGACGCGTTCCGGCTTGGAGTCTGGCTTGTCGATTTTATTGATGGCAATGATTATGGGCACACTTGCAGCCAATGAGTGGTTAATCGCCTCGCGTGTTTGCGGCATAACACCATCGTCTGCGGCAACCACGAGAATAACGATATCGGTGACCTTTGCACCACGGGCACGCATTGCGGTAAAGGCCTCATGGCCAGGTGTGTCGAGAAAGGTGATCTTCCTTCCCTTCAACTCAACGTCATAGGCGCCGATATGTTGGGTGATACCACCTGCTTCCCCGGCAATGACATTCGTTGTTCTAATGGCATCGAGAAGCGAGGTCTTACCGTGATCGACGTGGCCCATTATGGTAACAACCGGCGGTCTTCTTTCCAGGTCTTCTTCAGAATCCGGGACTGTCTCCACAATATCATCAAGGTCAATGGCAACATTTTCCACTTCGTAATCAAAGTCCGAGGCAATTATGGAAGCTGTTTCGAAGTCAAGCGGATGGTTGATTGTCGCCATGAAGCCCATTTTCATCAGGGTGCGAATAAGATCATTGGCTTTTACACCCATGCGTTTAGCCATTTCGCCAACCGTAATGCTTTCGCTGATCTTGATAATTCTCTTGATAGCTTTTGGTACGGTAATTTCAGTTTTTCTGGCGTCGGGATCACGGTATTTCTCCCTGCGCTTACCTTTGCCGGACCGGAAGGAGGGTTCAAAAACCCGCTCTCGTTTTTCGATAATTTCAACTTTCTTGTAGGAATCTTTCTTTTTGCCTGCAGCGGCCACCTTTTTCGGTGCTCTGTCCATTTCAATGACTGGAGCTTCCTTGACATCTTTACCTTTTCGGCCTTTTTTACGCTCTTCAACAGGAATGGCAGTATCCTGGGGAGCAGTAGCAGGAGTAGGTGTTTCCGTTTCGGCAATCTTCGGCGGTCGTGCGGCTGATTGACGTGCATTTGTCCGCTGTGGCTGTCGCTGTGGTGGAATCGGAATTTCAACCCGCCCGATAATTCGTGCTCTTCCGGGAACGTGCTTTTCGGGTTCCGGCACTGTTGCCTGGTCAGAGGTTGCTTCGTCTGCCGCTCCGGGTTCAGGTTTTTCTGTCAAAGGTTTCGAAACAACTTCCTCCGGCTCTTTCGACTTCGTCTCTTCACTTTTGGGAGTTTCTTCTTTGCCCTGAACTCTTTTAGGCTTCTCTTCAACCGCGTCTAAGTCGGCCACAGGCTCGTCAGACTCATCTGATGACACGGAAACCGGTTCTTCAACGACTTTTGGTCGACGTCGGATAACGGTAGGCTTAACCCGAACTTCTTCCTGAGAGACTTCCTTCACTGTGGGTGTCGGGGGGGATAACTTATTAATGTCTTCTTCGGTGACAACCGACATATGGCTGGAAACGTCCACTCCGACAGCTTGGAATTTTGCTATAAGCTCTTTATTGTCGATCCCCAATTTTTGGGCTAACTCGTGTACACGGGTCTTATTCATATGTACATCCCTCCCCTCTCAAGAAGTTCCTGTATCTACCTATTTCAGTGTTCATAGTATCCACAAAACCATCACTTTGCACAGCAACAACGCTTCGCAGTCCCTTTCCCAGAAGTTCACCAAAATAATCTTTCGTGAAAAGGGTCACATGCCCTGCTCCGTGAAGGTCTGCTAAACCGCGCAGCCTGTTGCCGATGTCTTCGGAAATATCAGAGGCAAGAAAAACTAGTTTCTTGACTGTTGTCTTACGTCTCAGCATGTCAGCGACCAGATCGCTCCCGGAGACTATCTTCCCTGCCTTATTTGCCAGTGCAAGATAGGAAGCAATTCGCTCCTCCATGGAACGAATGACCCAGTTTTGCAACTGTTTGGCATCGGCATCCGGAACAGGACTTTTAAATGCACGGGAAAACTGGTTCCGTTCGCAAGCTTTCTCAATACAGGAGGCTTTTAAACATGTATAAGCACCACGCCCCGGCAGTTTGTTCATGAGATCGGGAACTACCGTACCATCAGGAGCAAGGACAAAGCGTAAAAGTTTCGATTTGTCCTGAGATTCGCGACAGCCGATGCACGTCCTTTTAGGTTCTTCCTTGGGCATAGACTACTCTTCCAATTCTTCGGGCTGCTCCTCACTTACACCTGCGGCTGCTTCTTCGGAAGAATCACTTGCGGGTATTTCGCTTTGCTCAAGTTCTTCGGTTGAAACTTCTTCAGAGGCAGTAGCCTCTTCACTGAGCTCATCTTCTGAGCCGTCAAAAGAAGCGAACTCCAGCATTTCAGCTTCGGCAGCACGGGTTTCACTCTTTATATCGATTTTCCATCCGGTCAGTCGTGCAGCCAGGCGCACATTCTGCCCCCTTTTGCCGATTGCCAAAGAAAGTTGATCATCGGCAACGATAATTTCCATGGACTTTGTCTCTTCGACAATATAGATCTTGGAAACAACGGCCGGAGCCAAGGCATTGCAGGCAAAGCGGGCGATATCTTCTGACCAGGGAATGATGTCGATCTTTTCACCGCGGAGTTCTGAAACGACGTTCTGTACACGAGCACCACGCATGCCGACACAGGCCCCGACCGGATCAACGTTGCCGTCGTGAGAGTAGACGGCAATTTTCGAGCGGCTTCCGGTCTCCCTGACAACTCCCTTGATTTCGACAACACCCTCCGCTATTTCGGGAACCTCAGCCTCAAAAAGTTCAGCAAGTACCAGCGGGTTGGTTCGGGAAAGGATAATCTGAGGACCTTTTCCGGTCATTTCGATTTTGGTGATCAGAGCCTTGATCCTGTCTCCCTGACGGTACACTTCACGCGGAGCCTGTTCTGTGTGGGGAAGAACGGCTTCTGCTCGTCCGAGGTCGACGATAAGGTCACCTTTCTCGTAACGGCGAACAATACCGTTGATCAACTCACCCTTGCGGCTGATAAACTCGTTGTAAATCGTTTCCCGCTCGGCCTCGCGGACTTTCTGGATTATCACCTGTTTCGCCGTCTGCGCAGCAATACGGCTAAAGTCGCTGGAATCCATTTTCATGCCGAGCGAATCACCGACTTCCACATCGGGGTCTACCTCCCGTGCTTCCTCGAGGTCGATCTCTTTGTAGGAATCGGTAACCTCGTCGACAACGGTTACGAACTCGAAGAGCTCCACTTCTCCTACGTCTTCGTTGAAATGGGCTTCCAAGTCACGGGTATTGCGGTATTTTTTATTGGCCGCGGAAAGCACTGCCTGCTCGAGGGCTTCGAGGACAACCTGCTTGTCAATGCCCTTTTCCTTAACGATCGAATCAATTGTATTCTTAAGGTTAAAGGTAGTTTCCACTTCCGAATCTCCTCAAATTGTATATGGGTAATGTTAATCTGACTCTAGCAAGAGACAAAAGTTGTATAAAAAGACTACGACGAAAAATAAGTTACATTTCAAACTCAAGATTTGCTTTTGCCACGGCAGCATAAGGTATGGAAGCCGACTGCCCATCCAGTAGCTTCAAAAGCAGTACGTCGCCGTTAACACCAAGTATTTGGCCGAGAAAAGACTTGCGGAGGTTGCCGGCATCATCGGCAATGGCCTCAAAAGTCTTAACTTTGACAAGCTTGCCGCTGAAGCGGACAAAGTCAGATAACGACTTGAGTGGCCGGTCCAGTCCGGGAGAAGAAACCTCAAGGGTAAATTTACCCGGGATAATATCTTCCACATCCAGTAGCGCCGAGAATTCCTTGCTGACTGCAGCACAGTCATCAAGTGTTATGCCACCGACCTTATCCAGAAAGATCCGCAGCATCATCTGCCGACCCTCACGCTTGTATTCAACATCGACCAGTTCGAGGCCGAGTGAAGTTACCAGCGGCTGCAGCAAGCCGTCAATTTTATCTAAAATATTTACCTGAACCATTTTTGTCCTGCTGAAAAACAAAAAAAGCGAGCTGAAGTAGCTCACTTTTTAAGTGAACATTTAATTGTTGATCTTTTCTATCATGTGACTACTGATAAAAGCAAGTATTTTTTTCGTATTTTATTAACTATTTCCCGCTAAAACGTAACAATTTCCAGAGGAAAAAACTTGCGCAAATAGTACGGAGCAATGCTAGCAAAGTATGTTCCTCCCTTAATGATTTATTCTCGCTCGTCAATACTAGCAGAACTTTACCTGAAACTTTACCTGAATCATGAAAGTACTGCAGGTAATGTTGGACGTTTGGAGAGCATGGATTTTATACGAATATCCGTGTCTGAAACAATATTCCCTGTTGGTCAAATTCTGATCTGTCAAATATATCCTAAGGCCTTAAATACTACCATTGATAGATGAACTCTTCACACGGTAATCGGCACGCCAAGGCATGCAAGGGATTGACAGCGAACGGTCCGACAGTGTATGAAGAAATCTCTTTTTTTAGAAATTCATGATGCATGAAAGGTTATTCAATGATCGAGCTCGATTTTGACAAAATGGGCGGTTTGATTCCCGCCATCATCCAGGACCACGAAACCGGTGAAGTACTCATGCTTGCCTATATGGACGAAAAAACCTTGAACCTGACCCTTGAGACAGGGAAAACCTGGTTTTTCAGCCGCCGCAGAAATAAATATTGGATGAAAGGCGAGGAGTCCGGAAATGTTCAGGATGTAATTGAAGTTTATACCGACTGTGATGCCGACACGGTGCTTATCAAAGTAAAACAGCATGGTGGAGCTGCTTGTCATACCGGTAATCGCAGCTGTTTCTATGTAAAGCGTGAGAACAATCAGTGGGTAGAGCACTCAAATCCGCTTTTCAATCCAGATGAGGTGTACAAAAAATGAATAATCTGCTGAAATTCGGTATTCCTAAAGGTAGCCTCGAGGCAGCGACAGTCGAGCTTTTCCGCAAGGCCGGTTGGCACATAGCTCTTTCTTCGCGCAGCTATTTTCCCTCTATCGATGATGATGAAATGAAATGCAACCTGATCCGTACCCAGGAAATGAGCATGTATGTTGAAAAGGGTACTATCGATGTGGGCATCGCCGGTAGGGACTGGGTTATGGAAAACGACTCTGATGTGGTCAACGTTTGCGATCTCGTCTACTCTAAGGTCTCACGCCGGCCTGCACAATGGGTTCTTGTTGTCAACCAGAATTCGCCTGTTACCTGTGCTGATGATCTTAAGGGAAAGACAATTTCGACGGAATTGGTCGGTTTTACCAAGAGGTATTTTGCCGAACGCAACGTTCCGGTAACTGTTGAGTTTTCCTGGGGCGCAACCGAGGCGAAAGTCGTGGAAGGCTTGTGTGATGCCATTGTTGAGGTTACCGAAACCGGTTCAACCATTCGTGCAAATGGCTTACGCATTGTTGAGACACTCATGACCTCAAATCCGGTAATTATAGCCAATAAGAAGGCCTGGAATGACCCTTGGAAGCGCGAAAAGATAGAACAGATTGCAACGCTTCTCCAATCGGCACTCAAGGCGGAGAATATGGTGGGCCTCAAGCTGAATGCTCCAAAAGAGAAAATGGAGGAGATTATCAAGATTCTCCCCAGCCTCAACTTCCCTACGGTTTCATACCTTCATAATACGGATTGGGTTTCCATCGAAAGCATTCTTCACGAAAAACAGGTCCGTGAAATTGTTCCTCTGTTGTTGAAAGTCGGGGCAGAAGGGATCATTGAATATCCGCTTAACAAGATTATTTAAACAGTACCGAAACATCCCTGAATCTGCTTAAAAGGCAGAGATTACCGGTCAGGTCATCTCTGCCTTACTTTTTCCTTTACCCGTTAACCACCCACTTTAATGCGGTTGACATAGGTAGCTTTCCCGTGGTATCAGAAAAATGGAGGACAGAATGAAGAGCAGAATCGACAGTATTGCCAAGCACATAGTACAGGGAGAAGATCTTGCACCGGAAGAGGCTCTGGAGCTTTCCAGGATTGAATCCCAGGATCTTCCCGACCTGTTCGCGGCTGCGAACCGTGTTAAAAAGCATTTTATCGGGAACCAGGTTCACCTCTGTTCGATCATCAATGCAAAATCCGGACGTTGCGGTGAGGACTGTGCTTTCTGCGCTCAATCGGTTTACCATGTAACCGAGGCCCCGGTTTTTCCATTAGTAAACAAAGATATTATTACAGCTGCTGCCCTCACTGCAGAGCAAAGCGGTTCAGGTTGCTTCGGTATTGTAACCAGCGGATCAAGTATCAGTGCGGGTGAAGAACTGGAAAGCATCTGTGCTGCCCTAGCCCGCATCAGGAATGAAAGCGATATTGAACCATCCTGCTCGCTTGGAATCATCGATTTGGATACAGCGCTACGGCTCAAAGCAGCAGGTGCGGTGACCTATCATCACAACCTTGAAACGTCACGTTCCTTTTTCCCTTCAATTTGCACTACCCATGACTATGAGGATGACATTCAGACTATTCGTAATGCACGTCAGGCCGGTTTGAAAGTCTGTTGTGGGGGTATTTTCGGCTTGGGAGAAACCATGGCGCAACGGGTGGAACTCGCCATGACATTGCGAGAGTTGAATGTCGACTCGGTGCCGATCAATTTTTTAAATCCGATTCCCGGTACCCGCTTGGCTGAGGCGAGTTATCTTACGCCCCTGAAATGTCTTCATATCATTGCTCTGTATCGTATGATACTGCCCAAGAAGAAAATTGCCGTCTGTGGCGGTCGTGAAGTAAACCTGCGGGACCTCCAGTCATGGATTTTTCTTGCAGGGGCAAACGGCACAATGATCGGCAATTACCTCACTACCAGCGGACGTGACGAGGCACAGGATCGTCAGATGCTCAAAGATCTGGAACTCACGATTGTGCAACATGGGTGTGGCAAATAATGCCCACGACGATTGGCTCCTTTCGTTCACGAGGAATTTTTATCACCGGTACCGATACCGGCGTTGGTAAAACCATCGTGTCTGCTGCCATTGCCCTCTCTCTACGTAAGACCGGAAAGAGAGTGGCTGTCCTGAAACCGGTGACCAGTGGTGCACTGACGATTGACGGCAAGCGCGTTTCCGAGGATGCTGAACTTCTTCGCTGGGCCTCTGCGTGCTCCGCTCCGGATACTGACATTGCGCCGTATCTCCTTCTTGAACCGCTTGCGCCATCAGAGTCAGCTGCCCGAGAAGGGGTTGTTATCGAAGTAAATAAGGTAGGCAAGGCCTTTGAGCGACTCTCTGCCAGCCATGATTTTGTTATTGTCGAAGGTGCCGGAGGTCTTCTGGTGCCACTGGCACAAGATCTTCTAGTGGTCGACCTTGCGGCAGAGCTTTCACTTCCCCTTGTAATAGTCGCTCGCCCAAATCTCGGTACCATCAATCATACGCTCATGACCTGTGAATGTGCCCTGTCACGGGGTATCGAGGTTCTGGGCGTTGTTATTAATGGGCAACCGGAACACCCGGACGTGGCTGAGGAATATGCCGGACGCGTGATAGCCGAATATGCTGCGGTACCAGTAGTCGCGGTGTTGCCGCGCTGCACTGATGCTACTGAAAAGTTAGTTGTGGAGAGACTGTCGGAAGTTCCGGAAATGGAGGATCTTATCACGTTACTCTCCCAGGAGTTCTTACATGAAAAATCCTGACACACAGACCCTGAAAAAATTTGACAAGACCTATGTTTGGCATCCCTTTACCCAGATGCGTGATTGGGAAGCGGATGAACCGATTGTTATTGAGAGGGGTGAAGGATCCTATCTGATCGATACCGAGGGGACTCGTTACCTGGACGGTGTAGCCTCCATCTGGACGAATGTCCATGGTCATTGTCGCGCTGAAATCAATGAGGCGCTCAAGGCGCAGATTGACCGGCTCGAGCATTCAACCCTGTTGGGCCTGGCAAATGATCAATCGGCTATCCTGGCGAAAAGACTCATCGATGTTGCCCCGCCCGGGCTGGAAAAGGTGTTTTACTCGGACAATGGCTCCACTGCCGTGGAAATCGCCATCAAGATGGCCTTCCAGTATCAACGTCTTAGAGGGGGGCGTTTCGCGACCAAAACTAAATTCATTTCTTTTCAAAATGCCTATCACGGCGACACCATCGGGGCTGTCAGCGTAGGCGGAATTGACTTGTTTCACGGTGTCTTCCGGCCGCTCCTTTTTCCCACGATTCTCGCCCCCTCCCCTTACTGTTATCGGTGCCAATCCGGCGGAAGTGGAGATGAAAGCTGTGAAAGGTTTTGTCTTAAAGAACTTGAAAATCTGATGGAAAAACATGGGGAAGAAACTGCGGGGCTTGTCATTGAACCCCTGGTGCAATGTGCCGGCGGCATGGTGGTCCAACCACCAGGTTTTGTCAGGAAAGTCCGCGAGTTGTGCGACCGCTACGATATCCTGATGATTGCGGATGAAGTGGCTGTCGGTTTTGGTAGAACCGGTGCCCTGTTTGCCTGCGAACGTGAAGGCGTTACCCCTGATCTGATGGCCTTGTCAAAAGGACTTACCGCCGGCTACCTGCCGCTCGCTGCCACCCTTGCGACCCGGGAGATCTACGATAGATTCCTCGGCGATTACCGCGAGTTGAAGACTTTCTTCCACGGTCATACCTTTACTGGAAATCCCATAGCATGTGCCGCGGCCCTGGCAAGTCTTGATCTCTTTGAACAGGATCGATTGCTGGAAAGCCTAACGGAGAAAATACAGTACCTCGAAAAGCGGTTTTTAGAAATGAAAAACCTGCCGCATGTGGGAGATACTCGGCAGATGGGAATGATCGGTGGCATCGAACTTGTTCAGGACAAGGAGTTGAAGACTCCCTACCCCTGGGAACAGCGGCTCGGTATCAAGGTTTGCACTGAGGCACGAAAACATGGCCTCTTTCTGCGTCCGCTCGGCAACGTGCTGGTGGTATTCCCCCCCCTATCCATCACCATGGTAGAACTCGGGAAACTCATGGATGGAATCGAGGCGTCAATCCGGACGGTTACCGGGGACTGACAGTTTGTGCAAGGTTATCCGCTGACGACAGGAGTTGCCATCTCCCTGTAGCGGGATTTATTGCCGGAAGACCGCATGTCACTATCGGCCAAGCCTTGACGGAAAAAAACTTCAAGATCGGGCAAGGTAAGCGGGCGGCTGAAATAGTTACCCTGCTGCTTATCACAACCCATCTGCAGCAAGAGCTCCATCTGTTCTTTCGTTTCCACGCCTTCCGCTACGATATCGAGTTTCAGGCACCGGGCCATGGCAATGATGGCCGTGGTGATTGATGAACTGTCGGGATCAACGAGGATATCTTTGACGAAACTTTTGTCGATTTTCAGAATATCCAAAGGAAATTTTCTCAAATAACCGAGAGAAGAATATCCTGTTCCGAAATCATCCAATGCCAGACAGATACCCATTTCCTTGAGGCTGTTCAAAGCAGATACAACATATCCGTCCTTATCAATTAATATCCCTTCGGTAATTTCAAGCTTGAGCCAGCGGGGATCGATCCCGGTGTTGTCTAAAATCTTGCCAACAGTTTCAACAAGGGTTCTCTTCTTGAAATTACGCCCCGAAATATTGACCGATACCATCCAGCTGTGATCGAATCTCTCCTGCCAATTTTTTATCTGTGAGCAAACGCTGAGCAGTACCCACTCGTCGATTTCTGTAATCAAACCGGTCTCTTCGGCCATCGGCACGAAGTTGGCGGCAGATAATACTCCCCGTTCAGGATGGCGCCATCTGACCATAGCTTCAATACCGGCAATTTCGTATGAAGGAACCTTTACGATCGGTTGGTAGCAGACAAACAGCTCATTCTTTTTGATGGCGTTCCGTAACTGTCCTTCCAGAACCAAGTGATCTTTGGCTGTTGTATCCAATGATCGCGAATAAAACTGGAAATTGTTCCGGCCCAATTCTTTCGCATGATACATGGCAATATCGGCGTATTTGATCAGATCCTCGAGCTTTTCGCCATCAACGGGGTAGAGACTGATGCCGATACTCGGTGTGATGATGATCTCGGTACCGTCTATGTTGTAGGGCATGGTTAACGAATCCTGAATTCGTTGTGCCACTTTTGCAGCATCGAAATGATCACGCACATTTTTCAGGAGCACGATGAATTCGTCGCCGGCAAAACGGGCCACCTCGGCATCAATGCTTTCCAGCGAATCTCTGGCAACATAATCATATTTCCTGATGCCGGCATCAAGCCTTTTGGCCACATCTTTCAGAACTTTATCCCCTACTGAATGACCAAGCGTATCGTTGATCAATTTGAACCTGTCCAGGTCAACAAAGAGTAAACCGATCTGCGTTTTTGTCCGTTTCGCAAATGCAATTGCATGGGAAAAATAATCGTGGAAAAGGATGCGATTCGGCAGCCCTGTCAATGAGTCGTAGTATGCGAGGAGACGAATCTTTTCCTCGACCTCTTTTCGCTCGGTGATGTCCTGAATAAAACCGACCGCCCAGGTGGCTTGGGCATTTTCATCCCTGTTAATACGCGCCTTTGTTAGAATTGAACGTTCACGCCCCTCCTGCGTAATAATGCGACATTCGATGCTGAAGGTGCTTTCTTCGCAGAAAGCTTTTTTCATACAGGTAGCAACACTGTCCTTTTCTTCGGGATGAACGGCTTGCATGAACACATCATGGGAGACTCTGCCATCACCCGGAGTCATGTCAAAAATCCTATAAGCCTCCTGTGACCAGTAAAAGTCACCGGAGGCCAGATCCATTTCCCAAGTGCAAAGATTGGCGATATTCTGAGCATCAACCAGGCGGGCTTCACTCAGCTTGAGCCGTTCCATGGTCTTGCTTGAGCGGAGGATGTACTGAATCCTATAGCCAATGAGAGGAATGTTTAACGGCTTGGTTATGAAATCGGTTGCTCCAGCCGCGTAGGCGTTTTTAACCGAGTCGATGTCGTCCAGTCCGGTCATCATAACAATAGGTACAGTGTGACCGGCTTCCGTAGAACGAATCTTCTTACAGAGACTGAAGCCATCCTCTCCTGGGAGGATTACATCAAGGAGGATAAGATCAGGACATATCTTGACAAAACTGGAAAGTACCTGGTCACTGTTGGCAACTTCCTCTACCCTGAAACCTTCAGCTTCCAAAGCTTCTCTAACCAGGACCCGGACGAAACGATCATCGTCGACCACTAACACCAAAGGAGTATGATTCTTCGGTCTGTATTTCAAATATATTCCTCCGGTTTGGGTCTTTTCGGAAACTCATTTATATAATACCGCGGTTCGAAACTAATAAAAGGGTAAGGGGCTTAGATTTTGGGAGGTGTGCTTTGGTGCTGTGAAGTGGGTACCTTGGCTAGGACAGAATATGTCGTTTGAGCTCTTTCCGCGCAATACGGAGTTCCTCGTCCCTGGTCAGGGATTCATTGTCAAGGCGTGCACGAAACACTCGGTCCAGAACTTTCTTGAACAGAGGCCCCGGAGGAACGCCCAATTTCTTGAGATCCTCACCGGTGATTGATGTTCGTACACCATCTAGTTGGGTAAAGTAGAGCGAAATGTATTTTTTCACTCCTTCAACCTTTGTTTTGACCATCAGATAGAGCAGAATCTCCACCGGGATTCCGTTAAGAAGGAAATATATTTCGCTGCGCTTCATTTTCGGTCCCCGAACAATGCGGCGCTGTATGGTGTCCAGAATGGAATCAACCCGATTCCGCATCTCGAAAAGCTTCTTGCGATACTGTTCAGACAGCGATAGGCGAATGCACGTTTCCATGAACTGGTCGGATGCAAGTGGGTCACAAAGCGACAGGAAATATATGACCCATTTTTCGTAAGGACGATCGAGATAAAGAAGGTCAAACCAGGTAACAATTTTTGCCGTCTCTGCAAGTAACTGGCTGATATCCTGTGTAAGTTTCAGGTCAGGATGTACGAACTGCAGCAAACCAAGTGACGCCATGCGATCGATGGCTCTCAGCGGCTCCTTTTCTTTGAGAATAATCACTAGTTCGGTAAGAAGTCTTTTTCCGCCAAGCTTGCTGAGGAAATTCATCTTGACGGCGTTAATGATTAGATTCTCCGTGTGTTTGGCTATGCGGAAGCCGAGACGCTGTTCAAAGCGAAGTGCCCGGAATACCCGTGTCGGATCCTCGACAAAAGAGAGATTGTGGAGTACCCGGATGACCTTTTCGTGCAGATCTCGCTGTGCGGAAAAATAGTCGACAAGTACCCCGAAATCTTTTTTATTCAACCTGATGGCAAGGGTATTAATGGTGAAATCGCGACGATAGAGATCCATTTTCAAAGAGGATCTTTCTACCGTTGGCAGTGCGCCGGGTGATGAATAAAATTCGAGACGGGTGCTTGCAACATCGATTTTGAACCCATCAGGAAAGACGATGACAGCAGTTCCGAACTTGTGATGACTCTTTACCCGGCAACCGTGAGCCTTTGCAAGTGTCTCAGCAAAGAGAATCCCATCTCCTTCAACTGTCACGTCAATATCGAGATTTTCCACACCCAGAAGCAGATCACGGACAAAACCACCGACAACGTACACAGGCAGGTCCAGCAGGTCTCCCGTTTCCCCAAGTTCTTTCAACTTGGTATAAATGCCGGTTGAAAGTCTTTTCTGCATGACGTTTTCCATATGGCGCTTCCGCACCGGGATTTCATCACGCGCAATGTCGTAAACTCCTTCCAGTCGAGTATGGATCCCGGCATACATGACGCGGAGGAGATCTGTACGCGTAATAACACCGACAAGTGTCTTCCCCTCAAAGACAGGGACCAGACGTCGTTCGCGGCCGACAATATAGTCCTGTATCTCGGACAGGGGCGTTTCCGGAACTGCGCAGAGAAATTCCGTATGCATATATTCGGTGACGGGCAGGTCGCCAAGGTTATGATAGAGGGATCTTTCCACGATGCGACGTGAAATGATACCAACCATCTCACCATCACAGAGGACCGGCATGGCGTTAACGTTGTATCGGGTTAGGAGGTCTCGCGCTTCGGAAATGGATGCTGTGCTCGACACTGATTTTACCGGCGAGGACATGATATCTGCAGCAGTGCGTTTCGGATTAACCTGAACACGCAGAATTTCTTCCAGGCGCGATATGACCTGGATAAGAGTCAAGTCCTTCACCGTTGCAGAAGCCGCATGAGGATGTCCGCCGCCGCCGAATTCCCGTAAAACGGATCCCACATCGACCTCGGGAAGCCGGCTTCGTGCCACGAGGAAAACTCTTTTCCCCATATCGACCACAAGAAAGAGAGTATCAAGATTTTCCATGTCCCGAATCATGTGGGAGAGTATCGCTATGTCACCGATATAATAGTCAACGGAAGCCTGGGCAATGGAGATATCCACACCATTTACCGTCGTTGTCCTGAGAGATTTGAGGAGATCGTTGAGAAGCGAAACCTGCTCCGCAGTAAGTTCCTGCGTGATGAAATCACTGACCGTATTGAGACTGGCACCTTGTTCGAGAAGCCATGCCGCCGCCCGGTAATCGTCCACCGTTGTGGAAGGAAAGATCAGGTTTCCGGTATCCTCATAGATCCCAAGCATCATGAGGGTCGCTTCGCTTGGC
Source organism: uncultured delta proteobacterium (assembly GCA_963748325.1). GTDB lineage: Bacteria > Desulfobacterota > Desulfuromonadia > Geobacterales > Geobacteraceae > RPRC01. The sequence goes on from CAVVIJ010000004.1 coordinate 797,022, forward strand.
GTCACGGTAATTTCTTTTTCCATGAGTCGCAGTGTCAAAATGGTAGTCGAAGATCCACATTCGCGAATTTCACCGGCAGAGGGCCGGATATCACCATGGCTCTCGGGATGGTGATCATAAATGTGAAAAGTCACGCCGGGACGGGAGACAACTTCGGAGAATCTACCGATACGGGATGAGTGCTGACAGTCTACGAGAATCAGAAGGGAAATGCTCGACAGGTCGAGGTCTTTGGCTTTTTGAAAATCAAGCGCGAAACCGGTCGATTTCAGGAAAAAATCACGCATGCTCTTTTCCTGGGAACCGGAGAAAACCATGGCAGCTTCAGGGTAGAGTTTTTTTGCTGCCACCATTGCCCCGAGGCAATCAAAATCAGCGTTTACATGAGTAGTAATTACTTCCATGAGGTATCCGGGGAGAGAGGAAGGTGATCAAGAATTTCGGTCAGCCCGCAGCCTTTTTATCCAGGGAACTGAAAATCATGTCGAGGACGGCTTTCTGGCCTGCTTCGTATTTATTCAACACCGCAAGACAGGTTCCCATGGGGAAATGATGATGGAGATAATCTGCATCATGACTGGAGAGCAGTATTATCCTGTTTTTATTAATGCCCTTCTCCGATGCATACTTCAGAAGTTTTGAACCGTCAAGATGAGGCATTTCCAGATCAATAATCATCAGATCCAGATCCTGCCTCATGGATTTCAGTCCCTGCAGAGGGTTCTTGCAAGTCTGCACATCCAGTCGCGGATAATAATGCTCAATATAGGAACTGAGGAGTTGCAGAAAAGATTCGTCGTCGTCAATTATCAGTATCTTGCCCATAGTCTCCTCATGCTGTCGAGGTGAATCAAACATGATGAAACGCAGGCGACAATGATGGAGTAAAACGGTAAGCATGTCCATCATTTTTTGTCACACTGTTTCTCATTGGCAGGCACAGGAACTTCGCAAGAAACTTCTGCCCTACCCTTTGATCCCTTTAGTTGTCGTATAGACAAAGCTCCGCACAATCGGGTTGGTGCTGGACTTAATTTCGGCTGGAGTACCCGTTTCAATAATCCGACCATCATGGAGCATGCCGATCCGGTCTGAGACATACAGTGCAAAGTTCAAATCATGGGTAACAATCACTGTCGTATTGCGAGTTGTTTCCTTGACCTTGATAATGGTGTTCGCCAGATCATCGGAGCTGATCGGATCGAGTTCGGCAGTCGGTTCGTCATAGAGGATCAAGTCAGGATTCATGGCAAGGGATCGGGCGATTGCCACCCTCTTCTTCATTCCACCGGAAAGTTCCGATGTTTTGAGCTTTTCCGTGTCCTGAAGGCCGACCATGGCCAATTTTTCGTGGATTATTTCGCGTATACGTGCCTCTTTGCAGACCCTTTTCTCTCTGAGCCAGAGTCCTACGTTTTCGCCAACGCTTAACGAGTTGAACAGCGCCGAAGACTGAAATACCATGCTGTAGCGATAGTCCTGCTCAGTGCTTTTAGCCTTTTCTCCAAAGACCGGGGCGCCGTCGATATAAATTTCACCGCTGTCAGGTTCGTCAAGTTTCACAATCAACTTGAGAAGCACACTCTTTCCGGTGCCGGAAGGCCCGATGATGGAAAAGGTTTCGCCAGCACGTATATCAAGATCAACATCTTTCAGGACATGTTTGGGACCGAATGATTTGTTGAGTTTTTCAATGCGTATCCCGACAGCCCTGGTCTCGCGCAGATTGATACAAGGGTCATGGATTTCTTCATGAAAAACATTTCCGACCAACCCATGGGCAATTTTGTGAAAAACTCCTTCGCTTTTCTTTGCACTTTCTTTGATTGATTTCAATAACATCACGGTATAGTTTCTCCACAAGAACGCATAATTTCCGCCTTTTAACTGGTAGCCTTCACTGTAACCATGTTTAAAAGTACGGTATCAATTTTTTCTTTTATTCATACCACTGAGGGCAATAAAAAAGAAAATCACCCCCATGACAAGTCCGATAAAAATCCAATCGGCAGTACTGAAACCGAACATATATATTCCTCCGCCAACCTGCATAGGTACCATGCCCACGCCAATGAGTGTGTATTTTCCGGTGAATGAACTTGTCTCAAGATACGTAAGCGTTTCTTTCCGGAAAGGTATCAACGCCCGCTTTTTGTCCAACCCTCAGGTAAATCCTGATATCATCCCAGGGTTTTTCAAGGATGCCATCATGTATTGCCCAACTTCTCCCCTGAACAGTGTTTTCAAATCCGGCACGCCGGAAAGGGGACGAGCCATCGAGGCGTCGTTGATAGATGTTTCCCGTGCAAAAACCCTCGTTAATTTCAAGCATCAGACGTTTACCGGTCAGATAGTCGAAGCCATATTTTTCGTAGCGGATTGCATTATCGTAGGTAAGTGGCTCAGCTACGATAATTTCCATACCGAGAGCATCGACAAAGTTTTCAAAACGAGGCAGAAAATCGGGAAACATCCTCAGTCCGCGATGGGTCTGGTTTGGAAAAAGTCCGGCTTTCATTGCTCGTATTTCCTCCGGGATATTACGCCCAAGAGTAGTAAAGCAGTTGTTCCTGCCCTGTTCGTCGACATCCACATCAAAACGAGGAGAATAGGGATCGTTAATTATACAGAAAGCCAGTTCCATTTGATGAAACTGGGTATCTGCTATCTCCAAAAAAAACACCGGATCCCGATCTGTCGGAGCAAGCCGCACTTCAATACGGCATAGCCCAAGTCCCTCTGGTGCGATGAAACTGACTTTTCTGCTACCATCACTACCCTTGAATGTTGTGCGAGAAATGGCGAACATAGTGAAAAGTCTTTCGGGAATGATTGTTCCGTAAAGATTTTCCTTTTCCCTGAAATGAAGCGAATTGATGTCCCGAAGAGTAAAGAGTGGTTTACCCTTCGAATTGGTCAGTTGTCTATTCCCGGGTAACTTAGCCATGGGGACCGATAATAATGGGAAATACTCTTTTCTTGATTGAAGCGATGCTCTTCTCAACCGCGTCAAGTGCACGGTTCCGGTCGTCATCTTCTGCCCAGTGCATCGCATCAAGAAGCATCCGATTGGAGTAACCCAGGGAACTGATCAATTTTATGAATCGCGCAGGAAGATGTGGCGGAAGCTCGATATCGTTCATTATTGCCCAGGCAAGGGTCCACGCTCTCGCAACATTGATGTTTTCATACCCGCCTCCTCCGACCGCCACCCATGGGATTTTCAGTGCCTTGAGCTTCTTCAATATATAACAATAGCTGTGAGTGGTAATCTCCAAACGGGTCAAGGGATCGGTTCGAAAAGTATCCGCACCTAGTTGCGTAACCATGACGTCCGGGTTGAATGCTGCAATCAGAGGAAAGGCAACTTCGTCGAATGCCTTCATGAACAGGGCATCGTCAGTATGTTCTTTCAGGGGAACGTTTACCGAATAGCCCTTTCCTTTTCCGCTGCCAATTTCTTTCTCAGACCCGGTTCCCGGAAAAAAACTCTCACCTTTTTCGTGGATAGAGATTGTAAGAACCTGGTCGGTGTCGTAAAAGGCTTCCTGCACACCATCGCCATGGTGAGCGTCTATGTCAAGATATACAACCCTTTTGCCCTTTTGCAGAAGCGAATAAATGGCCAGCACGCTATCATTGAGATAAGAAAACCCGGAAGCTCTGTTCTTGTGGGCATGGTGCCACCCGCCTGCCAGATTAAAAGCGCTGATGTACCCCTCTTCCGTTACCAGGCGAGCAGCTTCAAGGGTACCTCCCGCGCCGAGCCTTGCCCAGTGATAAAGACCGGCGAAAACCGGATTTTCTATATCACCGAGTCCATAGCGGAAGTCTGCACGTGGCGCATCTGAAAGGCTGAATTCCTTGAGTTTCGACAGGTAGTTGTGTGTGTGAAAGGTCAGGAGGTCGCTCTCTTGAGCAACTACACAGTCGAAGACCCGGGTATCTGGCAAGGTTGTCAATTCGAAAGATTCCATTAGTTCATAGGCAAGTCGAAATCGCTGAACCTTGAATGGGTGTTCCTTGCCGTAACAGAATTTGCTGAAATCCGGAGAGTATATGAGAGCTGTCCGTGACGTCACGCTGGATTCTTCCTCCTATATCCTTCAATATGTACTACGACCGACTCGTAGCGTCAACTTCAATCTACATGTGCAATACCGGCTTAATTATTAAGCAGCAGTGCCGATTTTCTAGGCATTCCGGTCGAAATGTCCGATTAAGTAAAGCCTTGTTTTAAATATTATCAAGTAGTTGTCGGATTGGCAAACAGCTTGCTTATCAGAAGGATTAATCCCAAAGGCGGGACTAAGAAGTACTAATACCAACGGAGGTATATCTAATGGACGCTCTGTCAATGGCGACAGGTCTCAAGAACAGTACCGATGTACTGTTTCTCATGCTGGGCGCAGTCATGGTTTTTGCCATGCATGCGGGTTTTGCTTTTCTGGAGGTTGGTACCGTACGGAAAAAAAGTCAGGTGAATGCTTTTGTAAAAATTATCTCTGACTGGTCCATCTCCACCATCCTTTACTTCCTCGTAGGTTTCCCTCTGGCGTATGGCATTTCTTTCCTGCACCCTGCCGGTGATCTTATGGCAAATGCTCAGGGATACGACCTTGTTCACTATTTCTTTCTACTCTGTTTTGCCGCCTGTATCCCGGCAATTATTTCTGGAGGCATCGCGGAGCGTGCAAAGTTCTGGCCCCAACTGTTTGCCGGTGCCATTTTTGTCGCCCTTGCCTACCCGTTTTTTGAATCACTGATCTGGGGACAGAATAAAGCACTTCTCCAGGGCTTCATCAGCAGCATCGGTGGCGCGGAATTTCATGATTATGCCGGATCCGTTGTCGTACACTCTATCGGTGGTTGGATTGCCCTTCCGGCAGTCATGATTCTTGGTGCACGAACCGGTCGTTATTCGAAAACCGGATCGCATCCGATTCCTATCAGCAACATTCCGTTCCTGGCACTCGGATCCTGGATTTTGGCGGTTGGCTGGTTTGGCTTCAATGTCATGAGCGCCGGTAACCTGCAGGGCATTTCCGGACTTGTTGCGGTAAACTCCCTTATGGCAATGGTTGGTGGGGTACTGTTTGCCCTTATTGCAGGAAAGAACGATCCCGGTTTTATTCACAATGGTGCCCTTGCAGGATTAATTGCAATTTGTGCCGGCAGCGATATTATGCATCCTCTTGCGGCATTTCTTACCGGTGGAATTGCCGCTGTGATCTTCGTCTACGGGTTCAAAATAGAGCAGGAGAAATTAAAAATTGACGATGTGCTCGGCGTATGGCCTCTTCACGGTGTTTGCGGAACCTGGGGTGGGATTGCTGCGGGTATATTCGGCTGCAAGGAATTGGGCGGCATGGGCGGAGTTACCTTTGTTTCCCAGCTGCTCGGCAGTGTCATTGCTGCGGTATTTGCCCTGGCATGCAGCTTTGTTGTCTATACTATTCTTGCGAAGACCGTCGGTATACGGCTTGATAAGGAGGCTGAATTTATCGGCCCAGACCTCTCAATTCACAACATTGATGCCTACCCGGAAGAACAGGTATAAGACTCTCTTATCGAACTACTGTGCATAAAAAAAGGCCCTTCAAGGGCCTTTTTTTATGGGCTGGCATACCTTGACAATTTTTTATCGAAGGCGTTAAATACCGGCTGCCCCTCCAGCAAAAATTCACAGCAAGGATAAACCAAGGAAAGAATTGAAAGGCTCTGATTATGAACAAAGTACAAGGATTCGACAGGTTGCTGGAACTCATGCGCCGCTTACGAGCACCGGGAGGTTGTCCGTGGGACGCGGAACAAACCCATGAAAGCCTGAAGAGATATCTTCTGGAAGAAACGTACGAGGTAATGGAGGCAATTGACTCAAAGTCAACGAAGATGCTCAAGGAAGAGTTGGGAGATCTTCTTCTGCAGGCCGTATTCCACTCGGTCATTGCTGAGGAGCAAGGCGAATTCACAATGGATGACGTTTTGCAGGTACTTTGCGACAAACTAGTACGGCGTCATCCGCATGTTTTCAGTGACGTAAAAATAGATTCTATTGATGGGCTGGTAGCAAACTGGGAAAGAATCAAGAAAGTGGAAAAAGGAGAAGAACGGCGTTCTGCTCTTTCCGGCGTTCCTCCCCAACTGCCAGCACTTCTGCACGCTCAAAAAATATCGGAAAAAGCATCTCGTGTCGGATTTGACTGGGATCATGTCGATCCTGTCTTTGCAAAAGTTCTCGAGGAGTTGAAAGAGTTGGAAGAGACTCTTTTCATTGGTGACCAGGAACGCATCGAGGCAGAGTTGGGCGACCTGCTATTTGCCATTGTCAACCTGGGAAGATTCCTTTCCATCAATCCGGAAGACGCGCTTCGTAAAACGATTGCACGCTTCATCAAGCGTTTTTCTCATGTGGAAGAATCCCTGCACGCTCAGGGCAAGACTCTCCCCGAAGCTTCACTTGAGCAGATGAACAGCTTGTGGGAAGAAGCGAAAAGATCCGAACGTAATGAATAAGTGAACATTGTACGAGAGGGGGGACATTGAAATTATCGGCTTTTCTGGTGAGTCTCCGTCACCTGTACCATTTCACGTCGACCAAAAGAGCCTTTTAACCATCTAAGCAACTGTATTTATACATACTCGAGACATGCCTCATGCTCATCTCAGAAAGATTTCCACAGCAACTGTGAATAACCTGTGTAAAAAAGCGTTGATAAGTCAAATTATTGACTTGTTTTAAGTATTTTTTGCCTTTTGCCTAATTGTGATGCAGTAGAATTGTGCTGCAATATTAACATGTTACGAGATTGTCATGTTATTTCAGGTGGTTATCCTCAACGAGAAAAATTCTTATGCGTAATTACGGGCACTTGTGTATAAACCTTGAAAGAGATGCACTATTTCATGGCTTTGATTCCCTTATGCTTTTCAAGGACCTCGGCTTCCATGCGTAAAAGCGTTAATTTTCTTTCTGTGCCTCCCGGAGCAGAATACCCGGTCATGGCTCCCGATGAGCCGATCACCCGATGACATGGGATAATGATCGGCAGAGCATTCCGGGCCATGGCTGATCCGACTCCTCTGGCTGCTTTCGGCCGATGAATTACCCGGGCAATTTCGCCATAGGTTTTTACTTCCCCATACCTGATGGTCCGCACCGCCCAATACACCTGATTCTGAAAAGCCGTATTCCCTCTTGTGTCCAGAAGATCATCAAAATCCACCATTTCTCCTGAAAAATACCTGATCAGCTTTTTCGCAACATCACGGGCAAGATCATTCTCCCCGACAGGTCGGGTGTAGTGTTTGTGCAGCGTTGCCAGGACTTCATCCTTTGAAGAGGCAGACGGCAGTGTGATTTCATACAGTCCCAGTCGTGTGAAAACGACAACGCCATAATACTCATCAACCCGGTACAGGGAAAAATAAACTTCTTCGTCGCATGGTAACCAGACTTTTCTCATTTTTTACGTCTCCGGCGAATAATTTCAACTGCCTTAGCAGTTTCTTCACAGCGAAGGAGTTGAGCAAAAAGAAAGAAAACCAGCATTCCCGCACAGACGGTAAAAGCAAGTGTCGCGCCTTTCATGAGTTTTTGTCCCTGGATCGACCAGTCTAATGTCTGTATGCAAAGGTACACGACCAGAGACATGGGCAGGGTTGCCAGGATGATCTTGAGAGCAGAGAAAACAATTTTTCTTCCGTCGAAAGATCCGATTTTCCTCCGCAGATAATAGAGAAGCAGCACCATGTTGAAGAAGGAAGAGAGCGTGGTCGCCAAAGCCAGACCGCCATGGAGAAGCGGTCCCATGAGTATCAGGCTGAAGCCTGCATTCAGCAAAAAAGCTATGAAAGCCGTCAGCACCGGGGTCCTCGTGTCTTTCAGTGCATAAAAAGCCGGAACCAGTACCCTGACCAGCGCCACGAAAGTGAGTCCCCAGGAATAGTAAAAAAGTGCTTCGGCTGATTTTACCGCCTTGGCATAATCGAAAGCGCCACCCATAAAAAGCAGGGTAAAAATTGGAGTTGCGCAAAGGAGAAGTCCTGCCATTGCGGGGATGGTAATAAAGAGCGTTAAACGAACACCGAAAGAAAGGGATTCTTTCAGTCCATCCATGTCGCCTGCTGCCGCCTGCCGGCTCATGGACGGAAGCACTGCCTGCGCGATGGAGACGGTAAATATTCCTTGGGGAAACTCAAAAAGACGCTGGGCATAATAAAGGTACGAGACGCTTCCCTGGGGTAGCAATGAGGCGAGTATCGCTCCAACGGTGATATTCAGGTAGTAGACGCCGACACCAAATACGGCAGGCAGCATGAGAAGTGCAATGCGCTTGACCGCAGGATGACTCGGCATGAACTTCGGCCGGAAAAGAAATCCTTTCCGGTACAGAACCGGAAGTTGCAGAAGAAGCTGCAGTACGCCCCCGATTAGAACACCAACAGCCAGGGCTGTTATGGGAACCTCGAAGAAACCTCTCAGTAGAAGTGAGCAGCCGATCATCGACAGGTTGAGAAAAACGGTGGAAATGGACGGAGTGAAAAAGTGTCGAAGGGTGTTCAGAATCCCCATGCAGAGTGCCACGAGACTGATGAAGAAAATATAGGGAAACATGAGACGATTGAGCAGAACCGTCAGTTGCAGTTTGTTCGGCTCGGCCTGGAAACCGGGGAACATCAGGGAGACAATGAATGGGGAAAACACCACTCCCAAAAGTGTTACGATACCCATGACAATGGTTAGAAGGGAAAAGCAAACATTGGCCAGTTCTCGAGCCTCAGCTTTGCTTTTATTTGTGTACCACTCTGAAAAGGTCGGGACGAACGCGGAGGTAAGAGCTCCCTCCGCGAAGAAACGTCGGAGCATATTGGGAATCTGGAATGCCGCAAAAAAAGCATCGGTGGCAAATCCTGCTCCGAAAAGACGAGAAACCACCATATCGCGAACCATACCCATAATTCGCGACAGGATGGTTGCAATCCCCATTACTCCTGCGGCTCGTGCAATATTTTTCTTTTCAGACACGCATACCCCTGCTACAACACGATTTCACAGGGGTATGTATCACATGCTGGAGAAAATTGGTAGTTATTTCAGGCAATTTCGTCCAACAGTCTTTCCAATTCGCTTGTTTCGGTCACCGGAAGCCTGCAGGTGCCTGATGCGCAGATCTGGACAACTGTTTCCGCTTTTATTCCTTTTGGCAGAACGATAGCGTCACCTTCGGCAACGCGCAGTACGAGACCCGGTAGAAAGCGTTTGTGAACGGCATGCAGCATTTTCCGTGCTTCCGCCGAATCTATCCGGCCCGAGAAGGTGATTTCCGTTTCCGGACAGCTCAGGTAATCAAGGGCGGACAGAAAATGCAGGCCGGTTAAGGGATTCCCGTCAATACTGCCCATAAAGGAGCGGAGAATCCCCTTCCCTTCTTCCAGGAGTCGTGAATTAGCGGTAATTTTACCCAGCTTGATCATGTTCATTGCCGCGACTGAATTGCCGGACGGTATCACACCGTCATGCCCCCCCTTTTTACGAATGAGAAGGTCTTTGTTGTCGGAACCGGTATCATACAGACCATACTTGTCGTTGTCGTGAAAGAGCTTCAAAATTTCTCGGGAGTTTTTGCGCGCATCATCGAGATATTTCTGCTCCAGTGTGGCTTCATAGAGCTGAATCAGACCCCAGCCGAGAAAAGCATAATCTTCCAGAAAACCGGGAATAGAAGCTTTTCCGCAATACCAGCTGCGTAATAGCCGATCATCGGTGTTCCGCAACTGTGTTGTCACAAAATCGAGAGCGGATTCTGCTGCTTCCCGATAGCGCTGTTCGCCGGTGGCGGCAAAAGCTTTTGCCAATGCCGAGATCATAAGCCCGTTCCAGGCAGTGAGTATTTTCTCGTCACGAAGAGGTTTTTTTCTTTCCTTGCGCACCGATTCCAGCAAGGTGCGCCAGTTTTCGATATTTTCCAGAAGCGTTTCGTGAGTGATTCCCTCGATTTCTGCAAATTCCTGCGTGGGAATTTCCAAATGGAGGATATTCCTTCCCTCAAAATTTCCCTGTTCCGAAATATCAAAGAGGCGACACGCTATCTCGGCGGCATCCGGACCAAGTAAAGAAAATACTTCCTCTCGGGTCCAGGTGTAATACTCTCCTTCAACACCGTCAGTATCGGCATCCCATGCCGAATAGAATCCGCCTTCGGGCGATCGCAAGTCGTGAAGGACAAATTCAAGCACCTCTTTCGCCACGGTTAGGTACTGAGGATCAGCTGTTGCTTGAAAAGCATCCAGATAGGCGTGCACAATCATTGCCTGATCGTAGAGCATTTTCTCGAAATGAGGAACGAGCCATTTTTTATCTACGGCATATCGATGAATACCATAACCGACATGATCGAAGATTCCCCCCCTGCGAATCATCTTGAGGGTATCTTCCGTCATCCAGAGTGCATTGACCGCCCGCGATTTTTTCCAGAACCTGATCAGGAAAGAAAGATAATGGGGCAAAGGAAATTTGGGTTCAATGCCAAATCCTGCCCATTGGTTGTCGTAAGCAGCTATAAGAACCTGGAAAGCCTTGGACATGGCTGCATCATCTTCCAATACTCCGGCATACGGTTCAACGGCTTTCTCCAATCCCTGTAAAACCTGTGAGCAATTCTCAAGTACCGCATCGCGATTGTTCTTCCAGAAATCATCGATTTGATCCAGTAGTTCGATGATCCCCGGCATTTGCATCTTGGGAGTTTTGGGTAGATAGGTGGCAGCAAAAAATGGCACCTTGTCCGCAGTCATGACAATAGTGAGAGGCCACCCGCCACCACCGGTTAGCAGTTGTGCAACCGTCATATACTGGTCATCGATGTCAGGCCGCTCCTCGCGATCAACCTTTATGCAGATAAAATTTGCATTGAGTACCGCAGCAACCTCATCATCCTCGAAGGACTCATGTTCCATGACATGACACCAATGGCAGGTTGCGTAGCCGATCGATAGAAAAACCGGTTTATCCTCTTCTTTCGCTTTGGCAAAGGCTTCATGCCCCCAAGGGTACCAGTCGACAGGGTTTTCGGCATGCTGAAGCAGGTAGGGGCTTTGGGAAAATATCAATCGATTGAAGTCCGGTCCGCCGTCCTCCGGAAGGTTGTTCGTGACAACACTGGCAAGACGAGACAATCGATCATTTCCGTCTCTCTTTATTTTTATATTCTTGGTCATAGGTAACTCCCTATCTATTTCATGGATTTTAATTACTCATGAATCTATAATACAGTATAGCAGCTGATCCGAATTGTTCAGTACTGAGTGTCGAGACGATACTCTCTTGACCTGACCAACAAATAATGGTACTGGATACGAACAAGGGGCGTAAGCCCCTTTTCCTGTTGTTTCCACGAAGTTTACTCATACTTGTTTGACGAAGACGATCAATGACCAAAACAATCAAATATCTTGTTCTGTCAGCAGTACTGATAACCATCGTAGTCTACAAACCCCTGAAGATAAGCCATCCGGCAGCGTCTCCCGCTGATCCTGCCAGGGAAGACCTGGGCAGAGTAGTGTACCCGAGCACTCGATCCATTGCCTGGAGGCCAGTATTTATCCGCCCTCAGGATACCCTCGAAAGTCTCTATGGCAAAGACTGGGAGCTTGTTGCCCGTTTCAACCGCATAGACCGCCGCCATGTGTATCCCGGCATGACGATCAAGTCGCCGGTACATATCACGGATCTGAAAGATTACACACCGGTGGCACGAGAGTATGCACCTGCCAAAAGGTACCGTCGTTATATTCTGATCAACATGGAAGAGCAGTGGTTGGGTGCCTATGAATATGGCAAGTTGAAGTTTTCTATTCCCGCCGCAACAGGGAGAGATGGGCACGAAACGCCCACGGGAATCTTTCGCGTTGATGCACGCGATCGAAATCATACATCGTCCTTGTACAAAACCGAGGACGAAAGTATCCAATATCCGATGGATTATGCCATTCGCTTTCACGTCGGTGCGGATAATGTCTCCTACTGGATACATGCCCGAGATCTGCCAGGTCGCCCCGCCTCGCATGGTTGTGTTGGGGTGTACGACGAATCCATGCAGAAAAGAGTATTTACCGTTCCGGAAAAACCTGTCCTGCAGGATTCTAAAAAACTCTATGAATGGGCCGTTGGAGAAAATTTGTATGGACCCGATAGCGGTAAAGTTGAACTGCTGAAAAACGGTCCGATTGTGGAAATTGTTGGACACAATCCGAAATATCTTTCCAACCCGAATAACCCCGCCGAAAATTCTTCTACCTGATATAGGTATCCATCGATCAGGCACAAAAAAGGCAAGGAATGCATCCTTGCCATTTTTGTGCCTGATTGTTACTACAGTTGAATTTCAAGTTCGCAATGCGCCGATAAGCTCCTTCACATCATCGATGCCGTTATCGAAAAGATACGCCTTAAGATCCTCGACGATCTGCTGCGACGCAGAAGGAGACAAGAAATTCGCGGTTCCAACCTGCACTGCCGTTGCTCCTGCCAGAAGAAATTCCAGGACATCGGTGACACAGGTAATTCCTCCAATGCCGATAATGGGAAGCTTTACCGCCCGTGAGACCTGCCAGACCATCCTAAGTGCAACCGGCTTGATTGCCGGACCGGAAAGCCCGCCTGTTACATTAGCCAGAGAAGGACGTCGGGTCTTTATATCAATGGACATCCCGGTGATTGTGTTGATGAGCGACAGGGCGTCCGCTTTCGCTTCCGCACAGGCCGCGGCCATTTCCACGATATCTGTCACATTGGGTGAGAGTTTAACTATCAGAGGCTTTATTGTGGAACTTCTGACTGCTGAGACAACGGAATAAGCCGCCTTCGGTTCGGTGCCGAAAACAATGCCGCCATGTTTCACGTTCGGGCATGAGATGTTCACTTCTATTCCGGCAACCTCTGGAATCGCATCGAGCTTTTCCGCTAAAGCGGCGTACTCCTCAACAGTATTGCCGAAAAAATTTACGATAACAGGTGTTGAGATAGTGCGGAGAAAAGGAACTTTTTTCTCGATAAAAGCGTCAATACCGACATTTTGCAGGCCAATGGCATTGAGCATGCCGCCAGGCGTCTCAACAATTCGAGGCATGGCATTGCCGGCTTTAGGTTTCAGGGAAAGCCCCTTGGTTATCAGGGCACCAATCTTTTCCAGGTCAACATACTCGGCGAACTCTTCGCCATAGCCGAATGTTCCCGAAGCGGTCATGATAGGATTTCGCAAGGAAATTCCCGCAATATTTACGGACAGATCTGGTTTGTTCATAGACTCTATTCCCCCTCCCCTTCTGGATCGGAAAGGGTTTCTCATTTCTAATATGGCAGTTACACTATTTCCACAGGAGGTCGGTTGCATCAAAAACCGGACCGTCCTTGCATACGCAACGGTAGGAAGGATTCTCCTCAGAATGGTCGTGACCTTTTGTCACACAGCCGAGACAGGCTCCGACCCCACAGGCCATGGCCGCTTCGAGCGAAACCTGGCAACGGATTCCGTGTATTTCACATAGTCGGGCAACAGCTCTCAGCATCGGATCCGGACCACAGGCCATGACCACACGCTTTTTGCTTTTCCGCGACAGATGCTGTTCCAGAACTTCTGTAACCAATCCTTGCGTACCCAAGGTTCCATCATCAGTAGCAACGTACGTATCGATACCCAGCTGTTCAAATTCCGTGACACAGAGAACATCCTCTTTCCTTCTTCCACCAATAAAAACCTTTGGTGCGGAAACAGTGACCAAATCCTTTGCCAGGAAGTAGAGCGGAGCGAGACCGAAACCGCCTCCTACGAGAATGTTTTCCTCTCCGTGGGCACCGGGACTAAATCCGTTTCCGAGAGGCCCCAGTACGTCAACATAGTCCTTTTCATGCAATGAACTCAGAATGGATGTTCCCTTACCGACAACCTTGTAGAGGATATCAAGATAGTATTGCTGTGGTGCATCCGGGTACTCTGAGCTGAAAGTCCCGACATCGAAAATACCGAATGGACGACGCAGCAGCGGATCAATACCTTCGGCTACTCGCACCATGACAAATTGTCCCGGCCTTGCAGTAAGGATTTCCTGTGGAGCGGTGAGCCGGATACGGTGGTACCCCGGCGAAACCTCGTGATTATTGACAACCATCGATTTAAACTGCATGGGGCTCTTCTTTCTGCTGGAGAAATTTATACATCATCAGGATAGCATCCTCTCCGTTTTCATAGTAAGCTTTTCTACGTCCATTGGTGATAAACCCGCAGCGGGTGTAGAGTGAAATGGCAACTGTGTTGGTTGGCCGTACCTCAAGGTAAACAACGGAGGCTCCTTTGTCCCGCAGCTGTTCGAGGGTAGTCTTCAGGAGCATCTTGCCTATGCCTCTTCCACGATAGGCAGGGTGAACAGCCACATTAAGAATCTGGCCTTCATCCAGTACAAGCATAGGGCAGATATAGCCAACGCAGGAACCGTTTTCCAGTCGGGCCAACAATGGAAAAGAATGGGGCGATTGAATCTCATCGAGAATATGTTCACCAGTCCAGGGATGATGAAAAGACGCCCTTTCCAGGGTGAGGATTTCTTCCAGGTCAGCAGATGTGACAGGATGAAGAGTAACTTTATTCATCGGCGCCCCTTTTCCAAACGGGATAATCATAAGCAATCCCTAGAAGCCTTGTAAACAGTTTTTTCAGGAGACCCCGCAACAGCGGAAACAGCTTTTTCCCCTGGATGAATAAAGCGGGTTTGCTGCGATCGATATATTCCAGGTGGTAGGCTCCGTTCCGCCCGGCTTTTCATGAAATGAATGAGTCGTCTCCTAGTCAGGAGCAGTGCAACAGGTCTGTCCAGATTGAAATTGACATTTAATCGTTTATACCGTAAAAATATTTCTTTTGCATACAGGAGGATCAGACGTTGAATAACAGGGTAACGTATAAAGACGCGGGTGTCGATATCGACTCCGGTAACACCTTTGTGAAAATGATCAAGCCGATGGTCAAGGCAACCTACCGGCCTGAAGTTATTGCCGATCTGGGAGGTTTCGGAGGCCTTTTTTCCCTGAATTCCAGCAAGTACCGGCAGCCGGTGCTTGTTTCAGGCACCGATGGTGTTGGGACAAAGCTGAAGCTGGCCTTCATGGCTGACAAGCATGACACGGTCGGTATAGACCTTGTGGCAATGTGCGTCAACGACATCATCGTGCAGGGAGCTGAACCCCTTTTCTTCCTTGACTACCTGGCTACCGGTCGACTTGTACCGGAGAAAGCTTCGGAAATCGTCAAGGGCATATCTCAGGGGTGTTCCATGGCCGGTTGTGCCCTGATCGGTGGGGAGACGGCAGAAATGCCCGGTTTTTATTCCGAAGGTGAGTACGATCTGGCCGGCTTTGCCGTGGGCGTGGTTGAGCGGGACAATATCATAGATGGCTCTTCCATTACCGTGGGTAACAAGCTGATCGGTATAACTTCCAATGGCCTCCACAGCAACGGCTATTCCCTGGCACGCAAGGTCCTGTTCGATATCATGGGTCTGGAAATCAACAGCCCTCTGCCCGGACTCGAGTCAACGGTGGCAGAAGAGCTTCTAACCCCCACTCGCATCTATGTGAAAACCGTCCTGAACCTGTTGCGTGACTTCAGGATCAATGGCATTGCACATATAACCGGCGGTGGGCTTCTGGAAAACGTTCCGAGAATTTTGCCGAATGGCTGTAAGGCGATTATTGCAAAAGACTCTTGGGTAGTGCCGCCGATTTTCCCGCTGCTGCAGCAGGGCGGTGGAATCGAAGATATGGAGATGTTCCGCACCTTCAACTGTGGTATCGGGATGGTGCTTGCAGTTCCGGACAAGGAGTCTGAAGAAATATTGATCAGGCTGTCCGGGCTCAGTGAGCAGGCTTTCGTCATTGGTGAAGTTGCAAAATGTGATGCGGGCGCGGAGTGTGTTGAACTTGTCTGAGTCAATCATTGCCCAGCGAGCAGAGGTGCATGGAAAAATGAAGGTTCGGGTTGCCGTATTGGTTTCGGGTAACGGCTCGAACCTTCAATCAATCATCGATCACTGCGAAGCGGGCAAACTGGACGTCAGTATTGCTTGCGTACTTTCTAATCGTTCAAACGCCTTTGCCCTTGAACGGGCTCGAAAACACCGGATTCCGGCATTTCATCTGGACCATCGTGAATATGCCGATCGAGAGTCGTTTGATGCTGCGGTTTTATCCATAGTTATGGAGCATGGGGCGCAGCTTATCGTCCTGGCCGGCTTCAACCGAATTATTTCCCACGTGCTGCTCGATGCCTACCCTTTGGCAATCCTGAATATTCATCCTGCACTTCTGCCGGCTTTTCCCGGCAGCAAAGCTCAGCGCAACGCACTGTTGAATGGCGTGAAAATTGCCGGCTGCACGGTTCACTTTGTGGATTCCGGAACCGATACCGGTCCCATCATCGCTCAAGCCGCAGTGCCTGTCCTGGACAATGACAGCGAAGAGACCCTTACACGTCGCATCCTTTGTGAAGAGCACAAGATCTATCCACGGGTGATTCAATTGTTTATTGATGGCCGCATACGCGTTGAAGGACGAAAAGTTCAGATTAGTCAGGCGGCGGAAAATCCTGACGATTTTCTTGAAAATCCCCGTTTCTGATTTTATCCCTATTTGCCAACCACCACCCTTCCCAGTCAAAACCGTCAAAATCAATCAACGCAACCGCGGGAATCAGTGTGTCTAATTCACTAATTCGTTGGTTGAGCAATACCGCCATAAACTCCTGAAAAATAGATAGTTCTGTCCTGAACAACTCTCGAAACTGCCAACGCAGTTCTTTTCTCTCCAACGGAACCTCATCCGTAAAGTTATTGCTGCACCACTCGTCATGGAAGGATTCTCCGGAAGTGTCAATCAAGGGAATGCCGTGCAGTCGACAGGTCATGGGCCGATGTTCATAGACAAGACAGAGACCGTTTTCTCCCAGTAGTGGACAGGGTGTCGGGTCAGCTTCCGGCATTAGCCGGTACAGCTCTTCTTCGGTCAGGATATTGATGATATAGGGTGGCGATATTTCCGGCCATGCCAAACGTAATGACCTGATTTGAGATGACATCCGGGAAAGCACTTTTTTTTGAATCACGGGTGCCAGTGCCTCAATTCCCTGACGAAGATGATAGGCATCGAGAAGCGTTATATCGAACAGACCTCTACAGCAGGATGAGCAACCTTTGCCGCACTGAACGGCAGTCCCCGCTAACGCCGCAGAGCCGGCAAACCAGAGATCTACCGATTTCAGGAGCAGACTATATTTTTCGACAATCGGAAGCAGTTTGGAATTCACGGATAACGATCTGATCATGATAAATTGTACCTGATAATTGAAGAAGGCGGTGAACAAGTCACCGCCCTCTCGCAAACGAAATATGCCCAGATGAAATCTAGGACAGGATTTCTGATTTTGTATATATTGCTTTCAGCCAGTATCCGGCTTTTTCAATATTTTCACGGCCACCTTCCTCACGGTCCACAAGCGTGACCACTCCGAGAACCAGCAATCCTTCCTCTTCAGCCCTACGGATGGCTTTCAGCGATGATCCTCCACTGGTTACCACATCTTCGACTATCACGACCCGTGCGCCATTACCGAGGTTCTTACCACCTTCCAGCCAGGCACCCGTTCCGTGCCCCTTAGGCTCTTTACGAATAATAAAGGCCGGTATCGGTCGCCCTTCCAGGTAACTGACAAGCGATGTTGCCGTAGCAATGGGATCGGCACCGAGCGTCAATCCTCCAACACCATGAACATTTTCAACATCTTTTATGGCCTCGAAGAAAAGCTTTCCGGTAAGGTACGAACCTTCAGGGTGAAGGGTCGACTGCTTACCGTCAAAATAAAAGTCGCTTTCCAGTCCGGAGGCAAGAATCACGTTCTTTTTTTCGTAGGATTTTTCAAGAATGATCTGCTTCAGTTTGTCTCTGTTTGTCATGCGGTCTATTGCTCCTTATTGAAAAGGCCGAGTTGGGCCTCCGGCGAGAGTAGCGGGAATTTGACAGGATAATCACCGGAGAAGCAGGCCCGGCAGAAATCGGTGTTTCCGGATCCCACCGCTTTCAGCATCCCTTCTACGGATAGATAGCCGAGGGAATCGGCTGTGACATATTTCCTGATTTCATCTAACGTATGGGACGAAGAAATCAATTCTTTTCGAGTCGGGGTATCAATCCCGTAATAGCAAGGATAATCGGTAGGCGGTGCGGAAATGAGGGTATGCACCTCGGCTGCGCCAGCGCTGCGAATCATCTTGACAATCTTTCGTGAAGTCGTGCCGCGGACAATGGAGTCATCAACGACGATCACCCTTTTTCCTTTAATGATATCCTGGACAGGGTTCAATTTGATCTTGACGCCGAAGTGACGGATTGCCTGCTGCGGTTCGATGAAAGTTCTGCCCACATAATGATTACGAATCAGCCCGAATTCGAAGCGGATTCCTGACTCCTGGGCATAGCCCAGAGCAGCCGCCACACCGGAATCAGGTACAGGGATGACAATATCGGCATCTATTTTATTTTCACGCGCAAGTTGTCGACCCAGCTCTTTACGAACCATATAAACGTTTTTACCGAAGATATATGAATCAGGACGTGCAAAATAGATAAATTCGAAAATACAAGGAGTTGGATTAATTTTCTTGAAAGGGAAAAAAGATTTAACGCCGTCCTTGTCGATAAAAACCACTTCACCCGGCTCAATCTCGCGGACAAACTTTGCTTCTATCAGATCCAGAGCACATGACTCGGAAGCCACAACATAGGCATCACCACGCTTGCCGAGACATAAGGGCCTGAAGCCGTTCGGGTCCCTAACCGCCACCATTTGGGTTTCGCTCAGAAAGAGCAGACAGTAGGCCCCTTCAATACGGGCTAGTGCCTCGGTAATCCGATCAAGAAGTGAGCTAGCCTTCGACATGGCAAGAAGGTGAACAATGATCTCAGTGTCCATGGTGGTCTGGAAGATTGACCCCCAAGCCTCCAGCTCATCCTTTATCAGTTGTGCATTCACAATATTGCCATTATGGGCAACGGCAATGGAGCCGCGCGAGTAATCTACCATGATCGGTTGTACGTTTTTGATGACCGAAGAGCCGGTAGTGGAGTAGCGAACATGACCAATTGCAGAAGATCCCGGCAAGGTATGAAAAATTTCCTCGTCTTCGAAAACATCTGCGACAAGACCCATACGTCTGTGGGAATGAAGGTTCATGCCGTCAGAAGAGACAATGCCACAGCTTTCCTGTCCTCGGTGCTGCAGTGCATAGAGCCCCAGGTAGGTCAGGTTTGCCGCTTCCGGATGGTTATAAACTCCAAAAATTCCACATTCTTCCTCTGGTCTGACAAAATTCATTGATGTACCAATCTCCTTTGTTTCAACAAGGGTAGAACCCTTCCCTACAGTAGGTTGCTACGGATATACTCGACAGCATTGCGGAAGAGGACGAGCCCGTCACCCTCTTCCGGCAGCGTTTCCCGGGTCCAACGGGGGTGGTTGGTGCGATGAAGAAATGCTTCGGGATGGGGCATGAGTCCCATCAAACGACCTGACACATCACACAGTCCCGCAATCGCATTGATTGAACCATTTGGATTCAGGGGAAACTCCATGGTGGGAGCGGAATAATCAGAATCCGAGTATTTCAGAACCGAAAGATGCAACGATTCAATACTGTCCAGGACCGCTTGCGTTTCGACCAGAAATTTCCCTTCTCCATGGCGGATCGGGAGATAAATTCCCCCGGAGATTCCTTTGGTAAAAACCGATGGAGAATCATGATCGCATTTCAAGTAGACCCAGCGATCCTGGAACCGGCCACAATCGTTAAAGGTAAGGGTTGCCGTCTGCTGAAGATAGGTACCGTCAAGAGCCGGAAGCAGTCCCATTTTCACCATCAATTGAAATCCGTTACACACACCGAGAATTAATTTGCCATCAGCGATAAAGCGAAGGATCTGATCAATAAGATGTTCCTCACTTCCGGAAATACGAGCATTTTTCAGGCGGTTTGCCTGTGCCTTGGCACTTCCCAAGTCATCTCCATCGAGAAAACCGCCGGTCAGGTTCAGAAAATGAAAATCATCCAAGCGAACTTCACCATAGAGAAGCTCGGAGATATGCGCAATTCTCACTTCATCAAATCCTGCAAGACGGCAGGCATGTGCCGCTTCGACTTCGCAGTTGGTTCCATTTCCCGTCAGTATAATTGCTTTTGCCTGCGTCATGTTACAACTCCCTCAGGGGGCTCTGCCATGCTTCTTTTAAATTGTCGAGAGCCGCTTGTAGTACCATCGAACCGTCAATGCCGGTTACCGTTAGTGTTGCTTCTTCCGTTACCGTTCCGATGCTGGAGAAACAGTTTCCAGTCATCACCTTCTCGAACATGTCGCGATCTTCCGGATGTACCGTCACCAGATGGCGGGATGCCGATTCCGAGAAAAGGAGGACTTCGTCTGTTCGATCACAAGCGACGCCGGCAAACAGCACCCGCTGCAAGTCAATTTCCATACCGTAACCACCGGCAAAAGCGGTTTCTGCCAAAGCCACAGCCAGACCGCCATCCGAGAGATCGTGACAGGAGGCGACAAGTCCCTGCTGCACTGCTTCATGATAAGCCCGGTACCGCTTTAGCGACTTCGCAGCATCTACTCGAGGGACACGATTCCCCACAGAGCCCCGCAGTGCATAGTATTCCGAGCCACCAAGCTCAAAAGCCGTCTTGCCAAGGAGAAAGACAATATCTCCCGGACGCTTGGCATCCATGGTAACGGTCTTCCTCGCATCGTCAATCTTGCCGATAACGGAGAAAAGCACCGTAGGCGGAATCGAAATTTTTGTGACTCCGTCAAAGAAATCGTTCTTCATGGAATCCTTGCCGGAAATGAGGGGTACGTTATAGTCGACACAATAATCATAGAGCGCCTTGTTGGCACGCACCAGTTGAGCGGTCTTATATTCACCATCCGGTGTTTTCTCAGACTGAACAGGATCACACCAACAGAAATTATCAAGGCCCGCGATCAGGTCCAGTGAACCGCCTACAGCCACATAACCACGGATTCCCTCGTCAATGGCATTGGCCATCATGTGGTACGTGTCGATATCGCTGTATCGTGGGCAGATACCGTGAGACACGACAACCCCTTCAAAGGAGTCGAGATCGGGGCGAAGAACCGCCGCGTCAGAGGGACCATCATTGTCGACTCCGGTGAAGGGCTTCAGGACACTGCCTCCCTGAACTTCGTGGTCGTAACGTCTGACAACTGATTCCTTCGAGCAGATATTCAGAGAAGAGAGGAGCTTCAGGAGATCGGCGGTGTAATCGGATTTTTCGACCGGTCTCGGTTCCTGGTGTTTCTTACATTCCCACACCCCTTTCAACTGCATGGGCGGAAGTCCTTCATGGAGAAAATCAATGGGAAGATAAGCTACCGTTGAGTCGTTATATAAGATGTGGAAAAATCCACTATCGGTGAAATCACCAAGTACCGTGGCCTCAACCCCCATTTTTTCTGCAAGGGCAAGGAACTCATCTATTTTTTCGGGAGGAACGGCAAGACTCATTCTTTCCTGGGCTTCGGAGATGAGAATTTCCCATGGTGCCAGTCCTGAGTATTTCAGCGGAGCTTTTGCCAGATCGAGTCGGCAGCCATTACATTCCGTTGCCATCTCGCCGACCGAAGAAGATAATCCTCCGGCACCGTTGTCGGTAATAAAATTATAGAGGTTACGGTCACGGGCAACGAGCAGAAAATCGGTCATTCTTTTCTGGGTAATGGGGTCACCGATCTGGACTGCGGAAACAGGTGACGATTCGCTGAGCTCTTCGGAAGAAAAGGTCGCTCCATGGATACCGTCTTTACCGATCCGGCCACCGGTCATAACTATGAGGTCGCCCGGATTAATGCTTTTGACATGGGACGGTTCGCCATTGATGGTAGCAGGCATAAAACCGGCCGTTCCGCAAAAAACCAGGGGTTTGCCGGCAAAGCGGTCATCGAAAACCAGGGAGCCGTTCACCGTGGGTATGCCGCTCTTGTTACCCCCGTGTTCCACACCTTCCACGACCCCTTCATAAATACGTCGCGGATGCAGAAGTCTCGCCGGGAGCGCCTTTTCATAAAAGGGCGAAGCAAAGCAGAAAACATCGGTGTTAAAAATGAGTTTTGCACCTTTACCGGTTCCGAAAGGGTCACGGTTTACGCCGACGATACCGGTAAGAGCTCCACCGTACGGGTCAAGCGCACTCGGCGAGTTGTGTGTTTCAACCTTGAAAACCAGAGAATACTCATCGTTAAACTTTATGACACCCGCGTTGTCCTTGAAGACAGAGAGACAAAAATCTCGCTCGCCAAGTTGCTCACGAACCTTTTTCGTGGCACCCTGGATGTAGGTCTTGAACAGTGAGCGAATTTCTTCGCGATTGCCGGTTTCATCGCAATAGTCAATGGTAGCGGCAAATATTTTATGTTTGCAGTGTTCGGACCAGGTCTGCGCAAGTGCCTCGAGCTCGACATCGGTCGGGTTTTCGGAAAGGCCGAGCTTTTTTCGCTTTTCGGTAACGGCACTGTCCTGAAAATACTCCTGAATGATCTTCATTTCTTCCAGGGTCAGGGCCAGAACACCATCCTTGCTGATGGCAAGCAGCTCATCGTCGGAGACTTTCAGGTTGATTTCGTTTACAGTTGCAAGAGTTTCAGCGGTAACCTTTGGAATGCCGAGGGGGCTGGAAGTACCGGAGCTGAAGGTGTCGAAATCAACAATCCGGTAGCGCTGGATCAGGGTATTGCAAAGGAGGCCGGTTGCAATCTTTTCAACATCGGCAGGTTTGAGATCGCCTTTGAGAAGGTAATGAACCGAGGTATAAACGCCCTCTCCTTTCTGCAGACGTCGACCGGTAACATACTCGATAGCTTCCCTGGTTGTTCGCCCGACATTATCGGTTACCCCGGGGCGAAACCCGACTTCGACGAGATAATCAAAGTCTTTTGCCGCTGAGCTGTCAACGGAGCTTGTCTGGATGACCTGGTCGCATAAAGGGCCGGAGGCGATTTTTTCGAGCTCTTGTTCACTCAACTCCGCATCGATCGAGTAAACATCAATGGTACGGACACTAGTAACAGGAAAGTGAAGGAAATCCTCGATTTCCCTTCGTATGCGCTCTCCACGGGCGTCCCGTACCTGTTCCTTAAGGCTGATTTCTATTCTGTGTGTCATTATCCTTCCCTTTCCAGCAGTACCTTCCTGGTGGGGTACGGTATCTGTATGTCGTTCTTGGTAAAGGCTGTCATGAGCAGCAGGTTGATCTGATCAGTGACCGAAAAGATTTTCGTATAATCGTTGACCCAGAATACCAGCAGCATATTCAGGGCACTGTCTCCAAATGATTGAAAATACGCCACAGGAGATGGGTCTTTCAGAACATCAGGGTTCTCAATGGCGGTTTCCCACATGATTCTTTTGACTGTTTCCACATCAGAGCCATAGGCTACGCCAATCGAAATCCGGCCCTGTGAATTCAAATCAGGAAACGCCATGTTAAGCACGGTGCTGTTGCAGAGTTCCGAGTTGGGGATAATGAGCAGAGTGTTGTCGACAGTCTTTATTCGTGTGCTGCGGAGACCAATATCCACCACATCTCCGTACTTTCCAGTGGTAAGCTGAATCCTGTCACCGATCCGGAACGGCCTGTCGATCATCAATGTAAAGCCGGATATCATGTTTGCCAGGGTGTCCTTTGCTGCAAAACCGATTGCCAGGGAGCCGAGACCCATGGCTGTCAGAAGAGACAGAACATCATACCCAAAATGCTTCAGAACTACAATCAGTACCGCACATACCAGAAAGATGGTAACTACCTTACGGATCAGGGGAAATATTTGCGTCCCGACCTTGCTCCCGGTCCTCTCTTCCACGCGCTTGGCGTACCAGAAAAGGAACTCATCCGCCACCCGGTAGGTGATATTTGCGAAAATTAAAACATTGACAATAAAAATAACACCTGACAGCAGGAACTGCACACGGTCATGAAGCGGAAGACTCAGAATCGCCAGATAAAGACCTGCAGACATGGTCAGGAGTTCAATCGGTGGCGTAATCCGTACCACAACACGGTCATCCAGCTCAGTGTGGGTGAATCGTGCAATTTTGGGGACCCATTTCGTAAACAGGTAACGGAAGAAGCGAGACAATCCCCAGAAGACCACGATAATAAGCAGCGCAAAAAAACATTCCCGGACCCAGGTGACAATCGTGTCGCGTTCGACCAGGGAGCGGAAAAATGCCTGCATGCTAGTTACCGAAGACTCGAGTAAAAATGGTGTCGACATGTTTGAAATGATAGGCAAGATCAAAGGCGTTGTCTATTTCCTCGCTGGAAAGATATGAACGAACGTCGCTGTCGCCAAGGAGTTCCTCGCGGAAATCTTTGCCCTCTTCCCAAACTTTCATGGCGTTTCTTTGGACGAGAGAGTAGGCATTTTCGCGGGAAGCGCCTTTACTGGCAAGTTCCAGCAGAACCCGCTGAGAGAAAACAAGGCCTCTCATCAGGTTCAGGTTTTTCAACATGTTTTCCGGGTAGACCACAAGGTTGTCAATCAAGCCGGTACAGCGGTGAAGCATGAAATCCATCAGCACGGTTGCATCAGGAGCAATTACCCTTTCAACGGAAGAATGGGAAATATCTCTTTCGTGCCAGAGCGGGACGTTTTCCAGTGCCGACACGGCATAACCTCTGATTAAACGGGCAAGTCCACTGAGGTTTTCGGACAGGACAGGATTCCGTTTATGGGGCATTGCGGAAGAGCCCTTCTGGCCTTTGCTAAAGAACTCCTCCGCCTCAAGGACTTCGGTCCTCTGCAGGTGGCGGATTTCAACGGCGAATTTTTCAATGGAAGAAGCAACTATTGCAAGGGTGGAAAAGAATTCCGCATGCCGATCTCTCTGCACGATCTGGGTCGAACAGGGTGCGGGTTTCAAACCGGCCCTGGCACAGACGAATTCTTCCACCTTGGGATCGATATTTGCGAAAGTTCCGACCGCGCCGGATATCTTGCCGTAGGAAATGGTTTCGACCGCGGACTCCATGCGGCAAAGGTTGCGCCTCATCTCATCATACCAAAGCGCCATTTTTATACCAAAGGTCACCGGTTCGGCATGAATGCCGTGTGAACGACCGATCATGGCAGTGTCCTTGTGGAGATAGGCCTTATTCTTCAAGGCAGCCATGAGGCCTTTTATGCCTTCGATAAGCAGAAGTCCACTTTCACGCAGAAGCATGGCAAGAGAGGTATCGAGTACATCCGAAGAGGTCATTCCCACGTGCAGAAAACGGGAATCATCACCAATATAGTCAGCAACGGAAGTCAGAAATGCAATGACGTCATGTTTGACAACCTTTTCTATCTCATCGATACGCGGCACGTCGAAGCTGGCCTTTGCCTTGATGCGTTCTACTGCGTCTTGGGGAATTGTTCCCATTTCGGCATGCGCTTCACAAGCATACAGTTCTATCTCCAACCATTTACGGTAGCGGTTCTCGGCACTCCAGATTCCGGTCATTTCCGGACGGCTGTAACGTTCAATCATCTAAGTTTTACCTCGTAAAGAATTTTATACACAATAACACAGAAGTGAAGGACTTAACACACGCTGTTGTCATACTGTTCTCTTCCACACAGTTTCTTACAGCATTAGTACTTCTGTAACATTTTGCTGGTCGCCGACAAAGAGTCGCGGTGCACAGGCCGTGGTAATGGACAGCCGTTTCCTGTAGACTTCCAGGGCAATTTCCGGATGGTTGTTTGCCTCCGACAGATGGGCCAGAAATACTCCTTCAAGGTCGGGGTGCATCACCTCTGTGAGTAAATCAACAGATTCAAGATTGGAAAGGTGCCCATGTCGTGATTTTATTCTCTGCTTAAGATGCCAGGGATACGGTCCGTTTAACAACATCTCCTCGTCGTGATTTGATTCGAGAATAAGCACCCTGCTCTTCTTAAGTTTTTCCTGCACCAGCCTGGTTGCGATACCAAGGTCAGTGGCAAACCCTATTCGTGCCTCAGGGCTGTCGATAGCAAAACCTACCGGGTCTGCAGAATCGTGGGTTGTCGGAAAAGGGTCGATGAGAAGGTCTCTGAATTCAAAGGAACAGCCGGATTCAAATTCGATGAGACTGGTAGAGTGAAAGTGTTCATGCGTCTGATTGCTGGCAGGATAACTGATGAGAATCGGAATCTTGAACCTTCTCGCGAGAGTTCCTGCTCCGCGAATATGATCAACATGCTCATGGCTTATCAGTATGCCGTTGATTTCAGAGGCGCCAACTCCGATTATATCGAGCCTGCGAGCAATTTCACGGGCAGAAAGGCCGGCATCGATCAGTATCTTGGTAGTACCGGTTTCGACGAACAGGGAGTTACCCTTGCTGCCACTGGCAAGCAGACAGACTCGCAAAGATCCTCCTGAAATATAAAGGGCACAATACGCCGGTCGAGAATACCATTCCTGACCGGGATCAGGAAAACCATCGTTGAAGAATACAGTATGGAAAAAGATGTAAACTCAACATTTTATACATAAAAGCAGAAAAAGATTCAAGATTAAACTTGTGAGACAGTGCACATATAACAACACACATGAACTGAAAAAACCCTGTATATCAGTGTATGAATGCAGATTTTTCTAGAATTAACCCGGAAAACATGCTGAAGAACTTTCCAAAAAAGATTGA
The DNA here is from genome assembly GCA_963748325.1 of uncultured delta proteobacterium. Classification (GTDB taxonomy): domain Bacteria; phylum Desulfobacterota; class Desulfuromonadia; order Geobacterales; family Geobacteraceae; genus RPRC01. The sequence continues at coordinate 823,818 of CAVVIJ010000004.1, forward strand.
CGGAAGCACGACAGCTTGTATAGTATCTCAGGGTTTAAAGGCTACACTAGAGCTGTAAATCGAATAAATTCGCCGGGAGGTCAACCAATGTCACTTCGTGTTGCAATAAATGGTTTTGGCAGAATTGGGCGGATGTTTTTGAGGCAGGCGTTACATACCAAGGATCTGGAGATCGTTGCCATTAACGATTTGAGTGAGCCGAAGACCCTCGCACACCTGTTTAAATACGATTCGGTCCACGGCACTTTCCCTGGAAAGGTCGAATCAGGCGATGGGTGTATTATCATCAACCGCAAGCCAATCAAAATATATTCTATAAAAAATCCTGACGAACTTCCCTGGAAAAGTGAAGATATCGAAATCGTTCTTGAGTCAACCGGGCACTTTACTTCTCGCGACCAGGCCGAACTACACCTTAAGGCAGGAGCGACCAGGGTCATCATTACCGCGCCAGCTACCGATCCCGATATCACCATAGTAATGGGAGTCAATGACAGCATGTTCGACCCCGAGAAGCATTTTATCATTTCCAATGCTTCATGCACCACAAACTGCCTAGCTCCAGTCGCAAAGGTCCTTCACGAGAATTTCGGGATTGAAAAGGGCCTTGTTACAACAGTCCACTCCTATACAAATGATCAGCGCATTCTTGACCTCCCCCACAAGGATTTGCGGAGGGCGCGTGCTGCGGCCCTCTCCATGATACCAACTGCCACAGGAGCGGCACGGGCCATCTCTCTGGTTCTTCCCGAGTTAAAAGGTAAGTTCGACGGTATGGCGATACGCGTTCCCACCCCGAATGTTTCCGTGATCGATCTCGTGGCTGAGCTATCAATGAAAACAGACAGCGAAAAAGTCAACAGGGCCTTGAAAAAAGCTGCAAAAACAACCCTTAAAGGTATTCTGGCGTTCTCCGACGAGCCGCTTGTTTCTATTGATTATAACGGAAACACACATTCATCCATCGTTGACGGACTGTCAACAAAGGTGATTGAGGGCAACCTGGTAAAGATTATCTCCTGGTATGACAATGAAAGCGGGTTTTCCAACCGGTTGATCGATATGCTCCGCCTGGTAGGATGATTATGCCGGCAACAGATTTTTTATAGTTCTGGACACGGCATTAGTTTCATGAATGTTTATCTTCACTATTTAAATACAGGGAGTCGAGAGTATGGCAATTCGGTATATTGACGAAATCAAGGATCTTTCCGGGAAAAAAATATTTTTGCGCGTGGACTTCAATGTACCGCTCGACGACAATGGTAACATAACCGACGATACCCGCATACGGGCAGTACTACCGACAATCAACTACGCACTGGATTGCAATGCAAAAATTGTGATTGCTTCGCACCTTGGGAGGCCAAAAGGAGAAAAAAATGTTAAATTTTCCATGGCACCCGCGGCTATTCGTCTTTCCCGCCTGCTTGACAAGGATGTAGCCCTGGCAACCGATTGCATTGGTGACTCGGTAAAAACCTTGCTGGATGACATGAAACCCGGTGATGTCGTGATGCTGGAGAACCTTCGTTTCTACCCCGGCGAGGAAAAGAATGACCCGGAATTTGCCAAAGCGCTAGCCGGTCTTTGCGATGTGTACGTGAATGATGCCTTTGCGGTTTCTCACCGGGCCCATGCATCAGTAGAAGCAATAACAAACTATATTCCGATCATTGCCGCCGGTTTTCTAATGAAAAATGAAATGAATTTCTTTGAAAAAGCCATGCGTAACCCTGTCCACCCTTTGGTTGCCATACTAGGCGGCGCGAAGGTTTCCGGTAAAATCGAAGTGATCGACAATCTTCTGAACAAGGTCGACAAGTTGATTATCGGCGGAGGAATGGCATTTACCTTTCTCAAAGCCCTCGGATACAGTGTCGGCAAATCCCTTGTTGAGGAATCGTTGGTCGAAACAGCTCGCAATGCCTACAATAAGGCTCGGGAGAAAGGCGTAAAGATCTATCTGCCGGTTGATTGCGTTGTTGCCGATCGATTCGATGCGGCAGCGGAAATTAAAATTACCACCATACAGGAAATCCCCCAAGATTGGATGGCACTTGATATCGGACCGGCAACGGTAACCCTGTTTTCAGAGGCATTGCAGAATGTCAAGACAATCATCTGGAACGGACCCATGGGTGTCTTTGAAATGGATGCTTTTTCACGGGGTACCTTTGCCATGGTGAGTGCCGTGGCAAATTCCTATGCCCTGACCATCGTAGGGGGTGGAGATACCGACGTTGCAGTGCATCGTGCCGGTGAGTTTGCAAAAATAAGCTATATCTCAACGGGCGGCGGAGCATTTCTTGAACTGCTTGAAGGAAAAATTCTGCCCGGCATCAGAGTTCTGGAAGAAAAAGGTCACGATTAATCAACGAACCAAGGAGTAACCATGCGGATTCCTGTCATAGCAGGGAACTGGAAACTATTCAAAAAAACCGTGGAGGCCCTGAATCTGGTCCAGGACCTTGCGCCACTCGTCAAGGACGTGAAGGACGTTGAAGTAATTATCGCCCCATCATTTACGGTTCTTGGTCCCGTGCGCTCCCTGCTGTTCGATTCACAAATACAGGTAGCAGGGCAGGATTGTTTCTGGGAAGAAGAAGGTGCATATACCGGTGAGGTTTCACCAGGCATGCTGGTCGATGCCGGGTGTAGTCATGTAATCATCGGCCATTCCGAACGACGTCAATTCTTCGGCGAAACCGATGAAAAAGTGAATAAAAAAATCATGGCAGCGATTCGTTCTGGTCTTACGGTACTCTTCTGTATCGGTGAAACCCTTAGGGAACGTGAGTCTAGTGAAACTTTTGCTGTGCTCGAACGACAGATAAGAACAGGTCTCTCTTCCCTTTCCATTGAAGATATGAAGCAGATTATCATTGCCTATGAACCTGTCTGGGCCATCGGCACAGGGAGGACAGCGTCAGACATACAGGCACAAGAATCCCATGCATTCATACGACAACTTGTTGAAAAACTCTATTCCGCCGAAACATCCGAAGCTTTGAGAATACTGTACGGCGGCAGCGTGAAACCGGACAACATCTGTGCATTGATGGCTCAACCCGATGTGGATGGTGCACTGGTTGGCGGGGCGAGCCTTGTAGTTGAATCGTTCTCCTCCATCATCCATTTTCAGAAATAAGTTCTTTTATTGCCGCGATAATCATGCTAATGTACTTTTTTAATTTCACCAAGAGAGGTTGATATACGATGCTAGTCTTCCTGATCACCCTTCACATCTTTGTTAGTATAGCGCTGATAATAATTGTTCTTCTGCAAGCCGGCAAAGGAGCTGACCTTGGTGCCACCTTTGGGACCGGGTCAAGTCAATCGCTGTTTGGAGCAGGCGGTGGCAGTACTTTTCTTGGTAAATTGACTGCAACCGCGGCAACCATTTTCATGATCACCTCACTTTCTCTAGCGTACTTGTCTGGAAATCCGGGAAGCTCTTCTGTTATGCCGGCAAAAAAAGCCGCAGTCAAGGTGGCACCCAAGACCGAACTGCCCCCTGCAACCGCTCCTGTAGCTCCTCAACAGTCACAAAAAAAATGACGGTAATTACAAATTATCGTTGACATCTCAGCGGCAAACTGATAAAAAATGTATCCAGTCACGATCTGGTAACTATAGAAATTAATTCAGAAAACCAGTCAATAAAAGTATCTTTGAAATCAGATAATAGAGTTTGCGGTGGTGGCGGAATTGGTAGACGCGCCAGCTTGAGGGGCTGGTGGCTGCAAGGCCGTGCTGGTTCGATTCCAGTCCACCGCACCATTTAAGGGGTTACGAATTTTCGTAGCCCCTTACTTTTTTTAATAAACACAAAGAATGACTACTTTCCCGTTCACGACTGTTACGATCTTGTCACCTTGTTGGGTTTTTGCTTGACAAGCAGTGCTTACACATAGTAAAAATTAAAAATCAAACTTGCACCTGACACGCAAAATTTAGCCAAGATACACGATAATACTAAACCATCCGCGAGGATGGGACGGAAAGCCTACAGGGTCTTTAACGAGACAGCCGGGTCGCCGAAATATCTCACAGATATTCTGCCCCGGCTTTTTTGTTGACTGATTCATTAAGTTCTGAACGAAGTAAAGAGAGGTAGCTTACCATGTCAAAGTTTCATTCCACCCTGATCCTGTCAATGTTCTTGCTCTTATCTTTAACGGCCTGCGGTTCGGGCGGCTCCGGAGGAAGCAGCAGTACCACGGGAAGCAGCAGTACCGCGGGAGAAAGCGGAACGCCTTCCAATCCGTCCGCAAGCGTGTCTTCCGCCACATTGGCTTGGGATGCCCCCTTGGATTCTGCCGGCATTATTGCTGGTTACAACCTGTATTACGGGACATCGTCAGGCAATTATGACAAGAAAATAAATACAGGAAAGCTGACAACCTGCACCATCAAAGATCTTGCTCCAGGCACATATTACATGGCTGTAACCTGTTACGATGCATCCGGCAATGAAAGCGGATTTTCAAATGAAACAACTAAAACAGTCCAGTAAGTAGTCCGTACCGGAACATTCTGATAAAAAAATCCCCTCAATTTGCAGCAACTGAGGGGATTTTTATCTAAGTTACGTTATTTCCTGTTTAATATCCGCATGATCTAATAAAGAACTTTCGGTTATGCAAATACTATCAACAGATCTCCCTTTTCAACTTTATCTCCTTCATCAAACTTTACTTCTGCAATCTTACCATCAGTCCGGGCCTTGATATTAGCTTCGAGCTTCATGGCTTCGGTAACCATCAGGATGTCTCCTGATTTCACTTCATCCCCAACCTTGACCGAAACCTTCAATATTTTTCCTGGCATGGGTGCACCGATATGGAGCGGATTGCCAGGATCGGCCTTCATTCGCTCTTTCTCGTCCGTCTCGACAGAATAGTCGCGAATACAAACCTGACGCGCAAGTCCGTTCAATTCGAAATACACCTGACGGGTACCGTCTTCATGAACAGCACCAAGTGCATTCAGTTTGATTATGAGAGTTTTACCAGGATCGATCTCAACGGAGGTTTCCTGTCCCGGCTCAAGGCCGTAGAAAAAGATCGGGGTTGGAATAACCGATGTGTCTGAATAGACTCTGCGATGTTTGTCAAAATCAGGATACACGTTGGGATACAGAATATGAGACAAAAGAGTCTTGTCGTCGACAAGATGCCCGACTTTCTTCTCCAGATCCAGGCGCTCCTGCTCAAAATCTACGGGTGGGAGAAGTTCTCCCGGTCGACAGGTGATCGGTTTTTCACCTTTCAGAATGATCTGCTGGAGCTTCTCGGGAAATCCGCCATAAGGCTGTCCTATCATCCCCTTGAAGAAGCCGACAACAGAGGCTGGGAAGGTCAATTCGTGCCCTTTGGTAAAAACATCATCCACGTCCATGTTGTTTTTTACCAGGAAAATTGCCATATCGCCAACAACTTTGGAGGAAGGGGTCACCTTGATAATATCGCCGAAGAGGAGGTTGACCTTATGGTACATTTCCTTGCACTCGTCCCATTGGTCCAATAAGCCCAGAGCCGCTACCTGCGGTTTGTAGTTGGAGTATTGACCACCAGGTATCTCGTGATGATAGACCTCGGCTGTTCCACTCTTCAAACCAGATTCAAAGGGGGCGTAATAATCACGTACTGTTTCCCAATAATTAGCAAGCTTCTGCAGTCCAACTTCATTGAGTTGAGGATCCCACTCGGTCCCCCGCAAGGCAGAGATAACGGCATTGAGGTTCGGCTGTGAGGTGAGCCCGGAGAGTGAGGACAGAGCGCTGTCAATAATATCTACCCCTGCCTGACACGCCATCAGCAGCGAGGCTTCAGCGTTTCCGGACGTGTCGTGGGTGTGAAGGTGAACCGGAATACCGATCTCATCCTTCAAGGCTTTGACCAGTTTATATGCGGCAAATGGCTTGAGAAGTCCGGCCATATCTTTAATGGCCAGGATATTCGCACCCATTTTTTCCAATTCTTTGGCAAGTGAAACGTAATATTCCAGTGGGTACTTGTCGCGTTTAGGATCACTAATGTCTCCGGTATAACAAATGGAGGCCTCGCAGACTTTGCCTGTCTTACGAACCGCATCCATGGCCACGGTCATACCTTTTGTCCAGTTGAGCGAATCGAAAACCCGGAATACGTCTATGCCGGAATCCGCAGCTTCTTCCACAAAACGCTGGACCACGTTGTCAGGATAATTGGTGTAGCCAACGGCATTCGAACCGCGCAGCAACATCTGGAAAAGTATATTAGGGATAGCTTCTTTCAGTTTGGTAAGGCGCTGCCAAGGGCATTCCTTGAGGAAACGCATGGAAACGTCAAAAGTTGCTCCACCCCACATTTCCAATGAAAATAGCCCCGCGCCAAGATAGGAAGTCGGCTCGGCAATTCGCAGCAGGTCGTGTGTCCTGACCCTGGTTGCAAGAAGTGACTGGTGTGCATCACGCATCGTGGTATCAGTGATGAGAATTTTCTTCTGGTCAAGTATCCAGCGGGAAAGCCCCTCTGCGCCTTTGTCTCGAAGAATATCCGTTGTCCCGTGAGGACATGACACGCTATGGTCAACAGCAGGAACCTTGGGCTCAAGCATATCTGCAGAGCGCAATGGAGAAGAGATTCCCGAAGAACCATTAACGATAACATCGCCCAGATAGCTGAGAATCTTGGTCGCCCTATCCTTCCTCTCTTTCAGCACCATCAATTCCGGATGTTTATCGATGAAAGACGTGTCACACGCACCGGAAAGAAAAGCCGGATGAGTTACAACGTTTTCCAGGAAGCATTTATTTGTTTTGACACCTCGAATCCGGAATTCCTGGAGAGAACGGTTCATCACGCGAGCCGCTTCCTTAAAGTCAAGGCCCCACGTACTGATCTTGACCAGGAGAGAATCGTAATGAGGTGTAATATGAGCGCCGGTAAAGGCATTTCCTGCGTCGAGCCGAACACCGAACCCACCGGGAGAGCGATATGCTTTCAGCGTCCCAAAATCGGGAGCAAAATCATTTGCCGGATCTTCCGTTGTGATTCTGCACTGAATAGCGTGGCCCCACATGGTAATGGCGCTTTGATCAGGAATGTTTATCTCGGGGTCGGAAAGTCTCAAACCCTGTGCAACCAGGATCTGTGCCTGAACAAGGTTTCTGCCGGTGATCATCTCGGTAACGGTATGCTCCACCTGAATGCGTGGGTTAATTTCAATGAAATAGTGATTTCCCTGCTGATCAAGCAGGAATTCCACGGTGCCGGCATTTCGGTAATTTACATATCTCGTGACGCGTAGGGCAGCTTCGCATAATTCCTGTCGCTTTTCCTGCGACAAGCTGAGAGACGGCGCAAATTCGACTACCTTCTGGTGACGTCGTTGTATGGAGCAGTCACGTTCAAAGAAATGAACAAGATTACCGTAATTGTCGCCCAATACCTGTACTTCGATATGTTTCGGATGCTCGATAAAACGCTCGAGAAACACAGCTGGGTTGCCAAATGCTGCCTTGGCCTCGCTGCGGGCGCTGGAAAGACCTTCCACGAGTTCCCTCTGGTTGCGAGCGACACGCATCCCCCTGCCGCCGCCGCCGGCAGCAGCCTTGATAATCAAAGGATACCCAGCCTTTTCGGCAAATGCGAGTGCTTCTTCATCTTTTTCGATGGGATCGTCTGTTCCGGGGATAACCGGCACCGCGGCCTCAATGGCGACCTTGCGTGCCGCGATCTTATCCCCTACCCTGCGCTGCATTTCGGCGGTCGGGCCAATGAAGACAATTCCGGCATTTTCGCATTTTTCGGCAAATTCAGGATTTTCCGAAAGAAAACCATACCCTGGATGAATTGCGTCCACCCCTTTATCTTTGGCAAGGGCAATAATTTCATCAATCCCCAAATATGCATCAACAGGGCTTTTACCTTTCCCAACAGGGTACGCTTCATCAGCTTTATAGCGATAGAGCGAAAGTTTATCCTCCTTGGAATAAATCGCAACGGTACTGATGCCCAGTTCGCTGCACGCTCTGAAGATGCGGATGGCGATTTCGCCACGATTTGCGGCCAGAATTTTTTTAAATTTTTTCTTTTCCATTTTAAACTCCCTGAAAAAATGAGGGTAACACACAAAAACCATATAAAAACAAGTACCGGATACACACAAAAAACGGTACAAAATATAAGTGTCCTATAAAACCAAAATATGTGGTTAAAGTCAACTGTCTATCAAACACGGTACTTTTTTTGCCCTGTTGACTTGTTCTTATTTTATCTTATTTTACCATGTAAACATAGTTTTCGGTCTCCATAGCTGCAGGCTCGAAGAACCGGTGTTATATGTACATGCTAATCATATTTTTTGCATTATTTTGATAAAGGAAATAGTCTGATCTCAAAGCTATCATTTAACCAGTCAAGGGACCGAAGCGAAACAACGGACCAGAGAATAATTGTCTCTTTGAATAAATATCACTGCATGGTATAGTTTCAAAGATTTCGAAATTAACGAAAAAGGGGTACCTCAAGATGCAAGTTTTCAGGAAATCGGCTCTCCGCTCGATTGTTGTTTCACTCGTTGTTGCAATCGCCCTTACAGGGACGGCTTTCAGTGCTGAAAAGAAAAAAACGTCTCCAAAGAAATCCACGGCAGTATCTTCGACTTCCACCAAAGTTGTCGCGAAAGTGAATGGAACTCCGATTACGCAGATGGAACTTGATCGGGCAACAAAATTCGCGATTGCTCAAAGTGGAAACACAAAAGAGCTTACTGCAGAGCAGAAGAAAAAAGCTGATTCAGCGGTTCTTAATCAATTAATCTCTGCGGAATTATTGTACCAGGCCGCCCAGAAACAGCCAATTGCCGACATTGATAGTCGCGTTGCCGCCCAATTGAAAGAAGGCAGGAGTAAATTCCCCAATACCGCTGCCTATGATAAGGCTCTCAAGGGCAGCGATCTTACGGAAAAAGATCTTGAGGGGTTCGCACGCAAGGAAATATACATCAACAACTTGATAGAAAAGAACATTGCTTCGAAGGTTACCATTTCTGATGCTGATGCGAAAAAATTCTACGACGAAAATAGTGATAAGTTCAAACAGCCTGAGACGGTAAAGGCAAGTCACATTCTCATTGGTGTTGCCCCTAACGCATCGGCCGAAGAAAAAGCCAAGGCTAAAGAAAAGGCCGAGGCCCTTCTCAAACGTGCAAAAGCCGGTGAAGATTTTGCTACCCTTGCCAAAGAGAACTCCACCTGCCCGAGCGCTCCGCAAGGAGGCAACCTCGGCTACTTCAGCAAGGGGCAGATGGTTCCGGCGTTCGAAAAAGCTGCCTTTTCGATGAAGCCAGGCGAGATCAGTGATATCGTCGAAACACAGTTCGGGTATCACATTATCAAAGTTACCGACAAGAAACCCGCGAGTACGGTTCCCTTTAAAGACGCAAAAAAGGAAATCATTAACTATCTGAAAGTGCAAGAGATTCAAAAAGAGATCTCGGCGCTGGTTCAAAAACTTCGTGAAGAAGGGAAAATTGAAATAGTTAAATCCTGATTTTTTGAGCATACAAAAAGAACGGGCGCAGCGATTGCGCCCGTTCTTTTTGATTCCTGATACAAGGTCAACAACCAGCTAAAGCTGAACCCCACCCGCATGCATTTCCTGTACAAAAAATCTTTTATTCCTTTTTATCAAGAAACATCTTAATCATGTCGATAGGAACTGGAAAAATGGTTGTCGAGTTTTTTTCGGCTCCGATTTCTGTCAGTGTCTGAAGAAAACGAAGTTGCAGCGACATAGGTTCCACTGCCAGGACTGCCGCTGCTTTGGCCAGTTTTTCCGATGCCTGCAGTTCGCCCTCAGCATGAATGATTTTGGCTCGGCGTTCGCGCTCGGCTTCCGCCTGCTTGGCAATAGCTCGCATCATTTCCTGGGGAAGGTCGATGTTTTTGACCTCTACGTTAGAAACCTTGACCCCCCATGGTCCGGCATGGCGATCGAGAATTTGCTGAAGTTCGTGGTTGATCTTTTCGCGATTGGCCAGAAGCTCGTCCAGCTCCACCTGCCCCAGAACGCTGCGAAGAGTTGTCTGAGAGAGTTGGCTTGTAGCGTATAGAAAGTTTTCCACTTCAATTATTGCCTTGTCCGGATCAATGACCCGAAAATAAATAACCGCGGAAACCTTTACCGTCACATTATCGTGTGTGATAACATCCTGTGGAGGAACATCGAGGACGACCGTTCGCAAGGATACCCGTATGAGCTTGTCAACACCAGGGATGATAAAAAAGAGACCGGGTCCCCTGGTCCCGGCGAACCGGCCAAGCCTGAAGAGAACGCCCCTTTCATACTCAGGAAGGATCCTGACAGCACTGGCGGCAACCATGAATCCGACAACAAGGATAAATAGCACTGGTACAAAACTGAAATAAGCGGAGATGGATTCCATCTGTTCCTCCCTGACGTAGAATCCCGAGGCGTCAGCTCAGGGCCGATCTTCCCGGGTTTTTCTGTACTTTTACCTTCAAGCCTTCCACTGCGACGACGGTAATCTTTTCTCCACGAGCTACCGGACTGTCGCTCCATGCGTCCCAATATTCTCCCCGAACAAAAACCTTACCTTCCGGCATAATATCTGAATCCGCATACCCGCCTTCACCGATCAGACCTTCTCTTCCCGACGCAGGTTTTCTCCTGTGCACCGCAACCGCTTTCCTGATTACGAAAACAGCAAACCCCGACACGAGAAATACCATGGTCAGAATCAGACTGAGCGACACCTTGAGATAAGGTTCCTTTGAGTCGAAAAGCAACAATGAACCGAGGATCATGGCGAATACTCCTCCAACCGTCAGCATACCATGAGAAATCACCTTGATTTCAGCAATAAAAAGAACAAGGGCCAGAAGGATCAGCAGAACTCCCGCATAATTCACCGGAAGAGCCTGAAAGGCGAAAAATGCCAGTATAAGCGATATTGAACCGATCACACCGGGAAGTATGACTCCCGGTGTTGAAAGTTCAAAAAAAATACCGATAAAACCGAGCATCATGAGCAGATAGGCAATATTCGGATCACAAATGACATCAAGAATCTTTTCCCGGATAGTCATCTCATGCAGGGAGATGGTTGCATTCGAGAGGTTCAGCCGCACAATACCGGATCCACGAGACACTGTTTTACCCTGCAAACCGTGGACAAGGTCATTCCGGTTACGGGCAATGAAGTCTATGATGTTAAGTTCACGTGCTTTTTCAGCGGTTAAGGAACGGCTTGTACTGACCATCTGCCGAACGACATCCGTGTTTCTAGAACGCTTTGCCGCGATTCCCTCCACGTAAGCAAGCATGTCGTTAAGAATTTTATCCTGCATCACGCTATCTGGCTTTCCCAGAAGTGATATAGGGTGCGCAGCTCCAATTGCCGTACCGGGAGCCATTATACAGAAATCAGCGGCCAGGGCGATTAACGCACCTGCAGAAGCAGCCCTTGACCCTGAAGGAGCGACATAAACGGCAACCGGTACCTGACTTGCAAAGATATTCTTAACGATATCCCGCATGGAACTGTCTAGTCCACCCGGTGTGTCCATCTCAATCAAAACAAGAGCCTCTCCTTTGTGTGCCGACTCTTGAAGATTTCTGTCGATGTAGACTGCGGTAGCGGGGTTTATTGACCCCTGAATTTCCAAAAGGCGAATCATCTCAGAAGCAGCATGAGATGTACTGACGAGGGGAAAAAACAGCAAAAGAAGCAAAGTGGAAACTTTCATAAATTCCTCTGTAATATTAATGAGTATTATATCGGATAAATATTCGTCGTCAAACTCGGGACTTGCCAGCCAGAGGGGAAAATGTTATGAACATAAAACAAAAGGGGGGCAGATGAACGAACGGGCAAAAATTCTCCTTGTCGAAGACGAAGATCTCAGTCGTGACTCTCTGATCAGGCTCCTGAAAATGACCGGCTTCAATGTCAGAGGGGCAGCATCCGGGAAGCTCGCCCTCTCCTTTCTTTCCCATGAACAATTCGATATTATTATTACCGACCTTTTTCTCCCCGACATAAACGGCATCGACATTCTCAAACACGTCAAGGAACTATCTCCGCTTACTGAAGTCATTCTTATTACCGGCCATGCCTCTGCGGAGACGGCGGTAAAGGCGATGAAAGAGGGAGCCTTTGACTACGTTACCAAACCGCTGAATTTCGACGAGCTTTCCATCACGATTTCAAAGGCACTGGAAAAACGCCAACTGCTTTCGGAAAATGTCTACCTGAAGCAACAACTCCACAATAAATACGATTTTGAAAACATAATCGGCTCATCCCCCGTCATGCAGAAGCTTTTCGAACGGATGAAAAGGATTGCCAATACCGATTCCACCGCGCTCGTTCTCGGCGAATCCGGGACCGGAAAAGAGCTGGTGGCCCGGGCGCTGCACTTCAATAGTCAGCGCAAAGGCAAACCTTTTATCCCGGTGAACTGCGCGGCTATTCCTGAAAATCTGCTCGAAAGCGAACTGTTCGGTTATGTCAAGGGTGCCTTTACCGGGGCGATACGTGACAAGGTCGGCAAATTCGAAGCGGCAAATCAAGGTACCATTTTTCTCGATGAGATCGGCACCATGCCGATGCACCTACAGACGAAACTCCTGCGAGTACTTCAGGAACAGGAAGTTGAGCGGATTGGTTCAACAAAAACGATTCAACTCGATGTTCGGGTTATTTCAGCAACAAACCTGAATCTTGAAGAGGAGGTTAAAAACGGAAATTTTCGTGAGGACCTCTACTATCGCCTCAACGTCATCCCGATTCAGTTACCGCCACTACGAGAAAGAAAAGAAGATATCCTTGCTCTGCTCAAACATTTCATCGAGAAAAACTGTACTGATATGAAGCGGCCGTTAATGTCCATGTCCAACGAAGCCCTCGAGATCCTTGAGGCCTATCGCTGGCCCGGCAACGTGCGCGAGCTGGAGAATGTCGTTGAAAGGGTTGTGGCACTGACTGACGGGAATCGCATCTCGGCAAATGATATTCCGTCGAATCTACGTGAGGAGGTTCTAACGAAGGTTACTGAGCGGGGCGTAGATCTGGTTCAGACCGTGAATGAAATTGAGAGGAAGATGATTTGTGAGGCACTGCATCTGGCTAAAGGGGTCAAGGCAAAAGCTGCCGTCATGCTGAACCTTAATCGGACGACGCTGGTGGAAAAAATGCGCAGGCTCGGGATTGAAAACAACCAGTAAGAAAGAATGTATCGTTATGCATGATGTAACCGCGCGAGATTACGGCGCATCAGCGTCAGTGGTAGAATCGCCAGTATGAAAATTGCCGTACTTTCTGACACGCATGGCAACTTTACCTTGGCAATCAGGATGCTAGATCGCATTGCAGGACTGGACTGCATCATTCATCTGGGGGATCTCCTGCACGATGCCGAAATCATCGAGCAGGTCCTCGACATTCCGGTAATCAAGCTTGCAGGAAACTGCGATTCTGCGCCACAGTCCAATCGAGAAATTCTCCTTACTCTTGACGACAAATCATTATTTCTCAGCCATGGTGACCACTATCAGGTCAAAAACGGCAGTGAAAAAATATACGAAAAAGCCTTCAACATGTCCGCCGATATAGTTTTGTACGGTCATACGCACAAAGCTCTTGTGGAAAAAAAGGGCGACATTATTTTATTGAATCCCGGCACTCTCAAAGATGCGGCATCTCAGCAATCGCTTGCAATTCTCAAGCTGGAACGGAGTGAAGTGACTGCAGAAATCGTCGATGCGAAGAATATCGATTTTTCGGCACCCTGACTGCCGCCACACCCTATCCTTCGCCCCCCTCCTGACACTATATTCAGCAACAGAGTGGCGACCATCCTGGAAACCACCACCTGAAACAAGCGCTTGCTTTAGACGTTGAAGCGGAAATGCATTACATCACCATCCTGTACCAGATACTCCTTCCCTTCGAGACGCATAAGTCCCTTTTCTTTTGCGCCGGCCTCACCAGCTGCGGCAATATAATCGGCATAGGCAATGACCTCCGCGCGAATAAAGCCCTTTTCAAAATCCGAGTGAATTACGCCCGCTGCCTGGGGAGCCTTTGTGCCCTTCTGGATCGTCCAGGCACGAATTTCCTTTTTGCCGGCTGTGAAGTAGGTTATCAGCCCAAGAAGCTCATATCCGCTCCTGATGAGTCTGTCAAGGCCTGACTCGGCAAGACCCATGCTTGAAAGAAACAACTCTTTTTCCTCATCTTGCAATTCCGAGATTTCAGCTTCGACACTTCCACAAATTACCACCACTTGGGCACCTTCCGTAGCTGCAAGTCCTTGTACCTCAGCAACGGCAGGATTGTCACCGGCAAGATCATCTTCGGCAACATTGGCAACATAAAGAACGGGTTTATCAGTCAACAGATGGAGGTCACGCAAAAGAAGTTGCTCATCGCTGGATTCGGCCACGCCACGCGACCCCTTCCCTTGTTCGAGTGACTGTTTGAGGCGTAGATAAAAGTCCGCTTCGTCCTTCAGTTTTTTGTCGCCACACTTGGCTAGCTTTTCAACCCTCTGGAGACGCTTCTCCACCGTCTCGAGGTCGGCAAGTGCCAATTCCGTCTGAATGATTTCAATGTCCAGGACCGGATCGATTTTACCGTTCACATGAACAATGTTTTCATCATCGAAGCATCGAACCACATGAATTATTGCATCAACACCTCGAATGTGGCCAAGGAACTGATTACCCAACCCTTCTCCCTGACTGGCACCTTTGACAAGCCCGGCAATATCCAGTATCTCGATTGTCGTGGGAAGGATCCTTTCCGGGTTGACAAACTCGGCAAGTTTTTCCATACGGGGGTCCGGAACCTGAACGATACCCACATTCGGGTCGATAGTGCAAAATGGATAATTGGCAGACTCGGCACCTGCCGAAGTCAGAGCATTGAAAATAGTGGATTTACCCACATTGGGGAGACCGACAATACCGCAGTTGAAACCCATTGCAACTCCTAATTGATAAAGTAGTTCTGCTACAGTGAAGATACGTTAAAAACTACTGTTGCTAACTTTCTAGACTCAAGTATTTCCAATAGTTACTGACGTTACTGCCCTGGCGAGAAAATTTTATAAAATACCATAATTGCAAATCTTTACAAGATAAATTTCATTCGATGTGCGTAAAAAAACAGCCCTAACGAGGCTGCCCGAATAACTTCAGATTTTTCTGTTATTCAAATGAATACTGGAGGAACTATAGAACATTTACGGGATGCAGATGTCGGCAGGCAAAAACTGACTCTCTGTTCTGTATCTTTGAACGTTATGAGGCTGCGGCAGGTGATTTGCTTTTTCGTCTTCGCCGCCGCCTCTTGGGCCGCCCGCCGCAAGTTTCCATATGTTCGGTCACGCGTGGCAGGACTTGTTCTTTTGCGTAACCTTCCCACCAGGCATGAATCTCGGCCGCCTCTCCTGATGACATGCTTTTACAAAGGAGATAGTCAAGGGCGTCTTTAAATCCCGTTCTTGACAACAGAGATTGGGGGCGTTTACCCGGCATCCTTGCAAAACGGTTCTGCAGCACCATGATATCCCGAACGGCAAGCGCCACACGATGAGGTATCGCTACAAGAGGAGACTGTTCTTCCATAAATCCTGCAACAGATGCTTGTATCGCATCCAGCGGAGCCACACCCTGTTCCACATAAAATGCTGCCATTTCTTCCAAATATTCACCAAACATAAGTGCCAGCATCAAAGGTGCTGAGACAGGTTCTCCGCCAGCGATGCGACTGTCGATCCATTCGAGATTCCTGCCGATCTGGGCATGGGGAAAACCATCTGTTTCCCGTGTCAACCATTCATTGAATCCGGGAAAGAGTGGAGCAAAGAGCCCCCCAAGGCGCATGTGCTGATAGATTGCCTCGCCTTCCCCTGAAAGGAAAAGCTTGAGAACCTCTTCATACAGCCTGGGTGGCGTCGCACGTGTAATTCCCGCGGAATTCTCCACCAGAGCCTGCCAGGTCTTTTCTTCACAGGTAAAGCCAAGCTGTGCTGCAAAGCGAACAGCACGCAACATTCGCACCGGATCTTCCGTGAAGCGAAGTGCAGGTTCACCAATGGTACGGATGACCCCGCGTTCCAGGTCTTCCAGACCACCAACAAAATCAATGATCGAAAAATCGGCAATATTGTATGCAAGAGCATTGACGGTAAAATCGCGACGATAGGCATCGTCTGCCGGTGAACCGAAAACATTGTCTCGTAGTACCAAACCGTCTTCACTCAACAGGCGGCGAGGTTTGACATTTTTAACACCTTCCGGTAACGCATCCTCAGCCCCATCTTGTGTTTCAGCAGTTGGTGACCCCCGAAAAGTGGAGACTTCCACAATTTCGTTGACAAAATGGAGATGGGCCAACCGAAAGCGGCGACCCACCAGACGGCAATTGCGAAAGAGTTTTTTTATCCTGCCCGGTGTTGCATCAGTGGCGACATCGAAATCCTTTGGCTCGCGTCCGAGCAGGAGATCACGCACGCCGCCTCCAACCAGATAGGCAATGTGGCCGTTGTCTTTGAGCCGATAGAGGATCTTGAGAACATTCGGACTAATCATTGCGCGGGAAAGAGGATGATCCTGCCGGTGGATAATTCTTGGTAACTGCATCAGTTTCATGGATCAATTCCTAGCACATGTGTACCGAAAGATCAAATAGTTCCAGCATATTACCCCACCTCAAAGCGAGGATTGCCATGTTACTGGTGCGACACTAATCGAAGATGGCTGTCGGGTTATCGATCAGCAACTCTATGGCAAGTACATTTAAAGAGTCGACGCAAGAAATTTACTGATCAGGCACCTTGCCTGTCCAGTGTTCAAATGAGGAGTTTCAATCCCGAAACCGGGATACTGCCAGCAAATTATTGGCAAACACTCCTTTCTCTTTACCTTCGACAAGAAGGTGTGCTACCGTAAGCTCCCCAAATCTGCAGCATTGCGCCTTATATTTCCTAACAGCATTCCAATGGGGATCCCACGAAAGGGAGCAAGCATTATGCAGGAATTGAAATACCTGAAAGGCTATCCGGATTCGGTCACAAAACAGGTTGCCATCTTGGTGTCCGAAAACAGACTTGGTGCCATGCTTGCACGAAAATATCCAGCAACTCACGCCATACGTACCGAAAAGGCGTTGTACGATTTCACCATTGCCATGAAGAACACCTACCTCTCTTCTTCGGCACCAATCAGCAAAGTTGTTTTCGACGGGAAAATAAATGTTGTCCACCAGGCACTCGGTACCCACACCTTTGTCTCAAGGGTTCAGGGTGCAAAACTGAAAGCAAAAAACGAGATCAGGATTGCATCGATATTCAAAAACGCTCCGCTGGATTTTCTACGTATGATAGTGGCCCATGAACTGGCGCACCTGAAGGAGAAAGAGCATAATAAGGCTTTCTATAAACTGTGCGAATACATGGAGCCGAATTACCACCAGCTGGAATTTGACGTCAGGCTCTTTCTGACACACCTTGAAATATCCGGTCCGCTTTACACGTAACTAAAAAACACTGAGTGCCTTCATCTATCAATTCGAAAGGAGTTGTATTTTGGAGTACAAAAGACGCATTTTACGCAGAAATAAAGCTATTGCCGGCGGACTTATGATTGCCGCTGCAATTCTGTTCGTTATTGCACGCATTAATAACGGGACAGGCTACTGGGCATGGTTATCCGCCTTTTCCGAGGCGGCCATGGTCGGCGCACTGGCCGACTGGTTCGCAGTCGTCGCCCTTTTCAGACACCCCCTGGGTGTCCCGATTCCTCATACCGCAATCATACCCAACAAGAAAAACACTATTGCCGACAGCCTTGCCGAGTTTATCCGCGATAAGTTTCTGGCTACAGAGGCACTGATCGATAAGATGCGAGCTTTTAATCCAGCGGAACGGATTGCTACCTTCCTGTCTTCTGAAAAAAATGCCGACAGTGTTGCCTCCGGAGTAAGCCGAATTCTGGTTGATGCACTGAGCTTCATTGACGACAGCAGGGTGCGCAAAATTATCCACGCTGCCATTGATAACCGGATCGAGAAACTCGACCTCGCCGGGACGATTGCGCAGATCCTTGATTTCCTGCGTAAGGAGGACAGGCATCAGAAGGTTCTTGATGATGTTCTTCGCCGCTTTGCCGCCTGGCTCGAAATACCGGAATCGCAGGGCAAAATTGCCTCTGCCATTGAAAAATGGGTCAACAATGAATATCCGATGCTGAGTCGGATGATCCCTAACAAAGATGTTTTTATGGCGGGAGCCGGTGAAAAGATCGCTAAAAGACTGAATGATTTCATCCAGGAAGTAAATGCCGACCCGAATCATGAACTTAGAGCCAAGTTCAATGATGCAGTGGGAGAATTTACTGAAAAGCTGCGGCACGATGAAGCATTGCGGGCCAGAATAGAATCGTTCAAACAGGATATCATTACCAATCCGGCCTTGGCCGAATACGTCAACAGTCTCTGGTGTGACCTGAAAAATTGGTTACAGGTTGATCTCGGCACCAAGGACTCAAAGATCAAGGAAAAAATTGCCTCTACGGCAGTGGGCCTTGGACGGACCGTATCGAAGAGCAAGGACCTTAAAGACTCCATCAACGATCATTTGGAAATGATGGTCAGAAACTACGCCGACAGCCTGCGGATGGGTTTTGCCCGTCATATATCCGGAACCATCCGGCAGTGGAATGACGATGATTTCGTCACAGAGATAGAATTAAGCATCGGCTCCGACCTGCAGTTCATCCGAATGAACGGCACACTGGTCGGTGGCATGATCGGTTTGATAATCCATGCCGTAACACTGATAATTGGCTAGGAACCTGTTACTGACCGGTCCAGGATCTTCCTTTCGACATGAAAAAGCCCGCATCTGCGGGCTTTTTTGTACTGAAATTCAGGCGAAAATTGTGTCGGCAATGCCTATTTGTCGGCACTTCTGCCGAGACGCCTTCATGTATGAGTATTGTAAAAAATCAGCTTTGCATACAACCGCTGTGAACCGCTCGACCCATGTTGCTTGTGGTGGAAAAAGAGCCTCTGAATTCGGCGCCACAGGCGTACCGAACTACTTCCATCTTGAAATTCGGTTTAATCTCGTCAATGAGGGTTTCAATAGCTTCACTTCCACAATCGATACATTTTGAACGCAGGGATTTCATACTAAGTCTCCTTGATTACGTAACCCATTCGGGCACTTTGACGATGCTGAGATTATTGCAGAACTGACAAACGTCTGCATACATAACGAGTACAAGGTCAGGTGCCGCAAAATGTACCCGAAATAAATTGAATCCTTGTTACATCCACGAAAAAAACTATCCAACAGTTAGTGATTGACCTGCTCGGAGGGAAGCGGACAAACGTTGCTGCGGTGGTTATGTGGAAGACACGAAAAAACGGGGAAGCAAGAGCTCCCCCGTAAAACTTTATCTATATACACCCTCTAAAAAATAAAATCAACCAGAAAAATTACTCAAACAATTTCGCGAGTAGCATCAATCTTTCGTGTAGCGCTTCTCGCTAGGGGCCCCACGGGACTAGATGCAGTTCAAATACTCGTTACATCCTCGAAAGCTTGTATCGTAGATCCATGATTTCAGCAGGTCATCATTCAGCCTTCGAGTTTTTGCAGGAAAGCATCAACAGTCTTGATATCCTCCAGGCACCTGAATTCGCGATATCCGTCTGCATGATCGGAATCCAGTCCCCGATAGTAGCGAGGGTATTTCCTGCGAAAGCCAAGAAGTGCCCTGTTTGTTGCATGTTCGGCCCCTTCGAGGGAAATACCTTCGGCACGGATCCTGAGCCGGGAAACAAATCCGAAGCCAAGCTGAAAAAGTCTTTTCAGATACTCGTTCTGAAGAATGCGTATAGCATCTGTTTCATCGCCGCCACTAAGATGCTCGAGTGCAATAGCCAGATAACCGTAGACCCTCTGCAGTACCGACTCCATGGTATCAAGATCGGAAAATGATTTGTCTTCCGCAACCAGTGCCGAATTGATCAGGCAGTACAACTCGGCTTTCAGCCCCTCGGAATCTGCAGCACTCTGCATGGCACGCTGAAAAAGAGAATCTCCCAAGGAACTGGGAGCGGGAAGAAGCACATCGAAATCAACAATAACAGGATCTTTGCTCTCTTGAGAAACAAAATCCTCCGGAGTTACATAATGGTAGATTTCCATGGCATGTTCCCACTCGGGAAAGCCGAGATCCGCAAGCCGCCCAGACCTGAACCGGTAGCACAATTCCTCCTGCTCGCTATCGATTTCGTTCTTCACTCCTTCCATCAAACGACGATATAAGGAGTTGTCATGACGGAAGATATTGTCGATAAAACGGCCCATGAGAGGTCCATGATTTTCATCACGGAAGGTAATATAAAACATATCATCGAAGGTATGGTCCCACTCGGCCCTGGATTCATCATCGGAAATAACGTCACCTACACCACCACCAACGTACAGCTCTTTCCTGCAGATAAGAAGAAGTAATTCAAAATCAAGGTGATAAAGCTGCTCAACCAGAAAATCCTCCCCCGCTTCCAGGAGATAGCCAACCCATTCCATAGCCTTGTCACGTGAATAGGTACAGCCGTCCCAAAGCTCTACATCCAGAAAGAAGCAGCACTGCTCAGGAGATGCAAGGGCGATCAAGGACAAGGCATCATCAGTGTCTCCAAACTCTTTGACCAGCCAATAGAGCTCCTGGGGCTCAAGCGACCGTGCAAGCTTTTTCCCTTCAGGGTCGGAGAGAATCATCTCGACTTTTTCGCGGTTGCCGGCAGCTCTCAGTTGCGTAATTTTTGCGGAGAGGGTCAGTGCCCCCGCCTTGTTTACCTGTGGAAAAGGGATAACCGCCGCCCCTTTACTATTTTCGTTTTCAGACATCAAGGTGCATCCTTTCTTTCTTTTTCAAAGTACGCCGTTAGAGTAGCACACTTTATTGATCCAGACACAGATCAAAAATGGACATGGTCATTATTCAAAAACATATCACATGGCGCTGCCATCAGGTATAACAGCATGTTATGAATGCTTAGGTAAAGCTTTACTTGAAGCGTATATGTGTTCTTCAGCTGGCGTATGACACTGAATCAATCCAGGCGGGTAATGCACTCGATAGAATTGTTACGGGGGTTGTTGACGAGAGGAGAAACAGGGTACATTTCCATCAGTTCCGAAGGATATGCCACACAGAGCGACTTCACACGGAAGGATTTGTTGCTGTCCGGATTCAACCAACAGGAATAATCTTCAGGCCGGATTATGACCGGCATACGATCATGAATAGTTCGGATCAGACTATTGGAGGACACGGTAAGGATAGCGCAGGTCTCCATTGATTCCCCTTTGTTGCTTATCCATCGCTCCCAGATTCCGGCAAGTCCCAGGATCTGGCGAGACTTTAATCTGATATGGTAGGGTTGTTTGCTCGTATCGTCCTTTTTCCACTCGAAAAATCCACTGGCAGGAATTATACAGCGTCGATGGCGAAAAGCCTGGCGAAAGGTAGGCTTTTCATCGACCGTTTCAGATCGGGCATTGATTGCCAAGCCACTACGAGAAACATCCTTTGTCCAGGAGGGAATCAGTCCCCAGCGAAGCAATGCCAGCTCTTTCACCTCTTCCCGACAGCGAACGGCAAGAATCATGCTGGAGGGTGGAATATTGAAACTTCGCGGTATATCATCCGGCACTGGAAGGTTAAAATATTCGGAAAGAATACCGGGCGGGATGTCACAAACAAATCGTCCACACATAACAGTCACCTTTAAATCTGCCGAAAACGGATCTGTGTTTACAATAATAAGCCCCGCAACGCCGCGGAAATAGGTTCCATCAAGTAACCGGGGGCTAGGCCGAGTGCGGTGACAGCCAGAATCAGGAAAATCCCCAACCCGGCTACCAGGGAATCCTCAGGAACAGCCCTTCGCTCTCCGGCTTTTTCAAAATACATCACCCGGACAATATTCAGGTAATAGTAAATCCCGATAGCCGAATTGATTGCCATGAACACGACCAGCCACAGAAGACCTCGGTCCAGAGCTGCGGCCATGAGAAAAAGCTTGCCGATAAAACCGGCAAAAGGCGGGATTCCGGCCAGGGCGAACAGACTGAGTCCCATAACAAGTGCTGCCAGGGGAGACCGTTCGTGCAGCCCGGCAAAATCGTCGATCACCAGATTTTCGCCCCGTGGCGATACCTGGCAGATGATCAGAAATACCGGCAGACTCATGACCAGAAAAGAGAGGGAATAAAAAGCCGCTGCCGAATATCCGGGACCATGAAGGGTTGCAAAGCCCACTGTCACGTAGCCGGCATGGGCTATTGCCGAATAGCCGAACATCCTTTTGATATCTTTCTGGACAATAGCGACAAGATTGCCAAGAAACATGGACGCGATCGAGATGATGGTAAGAAAGATGACCAGGCCATGGGCCGAAGAATCGGCAACAAGGAGAAATCGAATGATAACTGCCACGGCCGCGGCTTTGGGAACACCGGTAATATAGGCTGTCGTCTCGTTGGCGGCTCCCTGGTAAACATCCGGTGCCCAGAGATGCATGGGAAAGGCCGCCAGCTTGAAAAAAAGTCCCAGCAGCGTCAGCGATACGGCGGCAAGCGCCATCGGTTCCGTCCAGTGAGCCACCAGAACTGGTGCAATGTCGGAAAAATAGGTTGAGCCGGTAATGCCGAAGAGATAACTCATGCCAAAGAGCATGATTCCGGTGGCGAGAACACCAAAGATTACGTATTTGACAGCCGACTCCATCTGTATTCTGAGACCGTACCGTTCTTGCCGCAAGGGAATCAGCAGATACACGGCAAAGGAGGAAAGTTCGAGCGAGACAAGGAGAGAAATCAGTTCGACGCAGCTCACCAGCATCACCAGTCCCAGGCTGGCAATAAGCAGGAACAGGAAGTACTCGGGTCTGATATCGTCACGGATATCCTTAAGCCGCCGTCCGAACAGGGCGATTGCGGTCAATCCCACAAGGATGAAAATTTTGAAAATCTGCGAAAAAAGATCGATACGATAGGCGTGATAGAACAGGTCGCCATGCAAACCAAGGGTAACGCCACATGCAGCAAGTCCCGCAAGACCGGCACCAGCAGTAGCCGTTGCCGCCAGACGATCGCGGCCGCTTCCCAGTGCAATAAGGAACAGCACCAGCATAGCAGTGATCAGCACCAGTTCAGGAGCAAATAGGATCAGATTCACGAGGATACAACTCCTTTATTTTCAGCCAACTTCCGCACCCTCTCCAACGATCAGAGATTACGGAGCCATTCCCGCCCGGACCTGCCCGAGCAGATGTTCCACGCTCGGATGCAATACATCGGTAAATGGTGCAGGTGACAGGCCAATCCAGACCACAAATATCAGTAAAACTGCCAACGTTGCCATTTCACGGAGATTCAGGTCCAACAGTTTCGAGCTGTCCGGATTATCCGTCCCCCCCCAGATCATGCGCTGGAGCATCCGCAGCATATAAGCGGCACCAACGACGACGCCGGGGATAGTGAAGGCAGTCACAATGGGAGACGTGGAAAAACCGCCCGCCAGTATCAGGAATTCCCCGACAAAACTGTTGGTACCGGGAAAAGCAAACGATGACAGACCAAAAATCGTCAAGGCTGTCACGTAGGCAGGCATTGCCCGTCCGATTCCGCTGGCAGTGGCTAATTCGCGGGAGTGGGTTCGCTCGTAAATAATACCCACGCACAGGAACAGGGCTCCGGTGGTGATGCCGTGGTTGACCATTTGCAGAATGGCACCTTCCACGCCTCTGCTGTTGAGAAGAAAGATCCCGAAGGTGACGAAACCCATGTGGGCCACGCTGGAATAAGCAACCAACCGTTTCATGTCGCTTTGTGCCAACGCGGTGAATCCTCCGTAGAGGATGGCCGCAATCGACAGTGCCAGAACCCAGGGACCGAATTTCGCCACCCCAAGGGGCGTCATGGGCAGAGCAAAACGCAGGAAACCATAGGCGCCCATTTTCAGCAGGACACTGGCAAGGATGACACTACCGGCAGTGGGCGCCTCAACATGGGCGGCTGGTAGCCAGGTATGGAAGGGAAACATCGGCACCTTGACGGCAAAGGCCAGAAAAAATGCCAGAAAGACCCAGACCTGCATTGATACCGGGTAAGCCTGGCCCATGAGTGCCGGAATGGAGAAAGTGTGGGGAGTACTGTGCAGATAAAGGACGATGACGGCAACCGGCAGAAACATCGAACCCGCCAGGGTATAGAGGAAAAACTTTACCGCAGCATAGACCTTTCGTGGACCGCCCCAGACACCGATCAGCAGGAACATGGGGATCAGCATAGCCTCCCAGAAAAGAAAAAACAGCACGAAGTCAAGGGCCAGGAAGACTCCGACCATGGTGGTTTCCATTAGCAGGATACAGGCAAAGAATTCCCGGGTTCTGTTCACAATCGAACGCCAGGAGCAAAGAACACATAACGGCATGATCACGGTGGTCATCAGCACCAGCAGCAGACTGATCCCATCAACGCCCACTGTATAGTTGATGTTCAGGGAGGGGATCCACTGCACATTTTCTACGAACTGATACTTGGCCGTGGTGAAATTGAAAGAAAAATACAGCGGTAATGACAGCGCCGTTTCCGTCAGGGTGACAGCCAACGCCCAGACTTTGCAGCCGTGGCCCCTCCCGAACAGGGGCAGAAGAACAGCACCAGCCAAGGGCAGCAGGATCAGGATGCTCAGAATCGGCCATGTATCGATGTAGGGGGAAATAGTCATGTTTTACCGTACCAGTGTATTTGCCACGACATAGAGCAGTAGAAGCAGCACGATGACGGCCATTGCCGAAATAACATTTACCTGTACCTGATTTGTTTGGACCTTTCGCAGCTTGCCGCCCAGTGATCGCACGGCCAGTGCCAACCCATCGACAACACCGTCGATCGCCTGTCGGTCAAACCAGGCAGAACCACGAGCAGCACCCATCATCCAGCGCAGCCCGCAGCGACGATACAGCTCTCCGACAAAGGTATCCGTTGTCTGCACCGGGCCACGAGCCATTCGCAGCAAAGCACGTCCGCCCATCCGGTAAAACCAGTCCATGTCCAGGCTGATTGTCGGTTGTGGCACCAGTTTTTCCCGGAACAGAAAGAACCCTGCCCCTGTGAACAGGAGAATCTGAAGAGTCTCCGACACATGGTAGGCCGTGTAGGGATGAAACTCAACCGGATACGGGAGCATGGAATAGAGGTATGGTGTGTAGCAGCCGATACCGATGCAGAGGAAGGCGGTAACGGCCATGGCGGCCCGCATGTTCCAAGGCGGGTCGGCGGCACTCTCCCAGGTCTCACTGCTACAGTTATTTTTGCCGAACCAGATAAAATAGGGTACTTTCAATCCGGTATGAAGGAATGTCCCGGCAGAAGCTACCAGCAGCAGAAAGCCGACCAGTTTGTGCTGCTCGATACCGGCAGCCACGATCATGGATTTGCTGACAAAACCGCTGAAAAGGGGAAATGCCGAAATGGAAAGCCCGCCGATCAGGGTAAAGACAAAGGCCCATGGCATCTTCCGGTAGAGTCCGCCCAGTTCGGTAAATTTACTCTTTCCGGTCATGTACAGTACCGAACCGGTACCCATAAACAAAAGCCCTTTATAGAGAATATGGGCAAATGCATGAGCGCAAACCCCATTGATCGCCATTTGGCTGCCAAGCCCAACCCCGGCAACCATATAGCCGACCTGACTGATGATGTGGTAGGACAGCAGCTTGCGGGCATCGTTCTCCAGTACCGCATAAATCACACCGTACAGGGCCATGACGGTCCCCAGCAGCAGAAGAATGTCCATTCCGGCAAAGCCGCGACAAAGGGTATACACCGCGGTCTTGGTGGTAAATGCAGAAAGAAAAACCGAACCGGTAACTGTGCCCGCGCTGTAGGCATCCGGCAACCAGGCATGCAGGGGCGGCACGGCGGCATTTAGGAGGAAACCGGCCAGTATCAGCCAGGTGGAAAGATCCGGATGGGCAATGTCCATGGAACCGAATGACAGGTCGCCACCCGTTGCATGGTAGCGCACGATAACGCCGCCCAGCAGGATCACTCCGCCGGTCACATGCACCAGCAGGTAACGGAAACCCGCCCCGATTGAATCGCGACTGCGACGAAGCCAGATGAGGAACACCGAGGAAAAGGCCATCATCTCCCCAAACAGCATGAGTACCAGAAAATCGCCGGCATAAATAACCCCCAACGACCCTGCCACATAGACCCAGGCCGCGGCATGCTCAAGCGGGTCCTTCACGTGCAGTGCGTACAAGGTTCCCAGAATGCACATTAAGGTCATGATGTAGCCGAACACCTGGCTTAGACGATCGACCCGGCCAAAGGTCAGATCCCAGTCAAGGAAATGAACTACACCATAGACTCCCGAGTGGGAGGTCATTACCTGGAAAAACGCAAGTGCCGGTACTGCCAGGAGCAGGAGGCTCCTGGACCTCCCTCGAAACAACGGGACCAGCAATGCGCCAGTCAACAGAGTCAGTGATGGATGGAACCAGATATCAGTCATTGTCATAATAGTCTTCCGGTTTCATGATCCCCAGGCGTCCGAACCATTTGGAAAGGAAAATTATGGCCAGGCAGGAGAGAAACCCGAACAGGGACCAGAAACCGAACCAATGTTCAATTGCCGTATGGGTCCCCACCTTGCTCACCAACAGCCAGTCGACGATTACCAGCAGCACCAGTACCAGGATGCATAAGAAAATGAGCGCTCTGAGGTGTCTGCGCAGGAATTCGATACAGCGAATGATGATCATGCGAACACCCCCTTGATGAGTTGAATGAAAAACTCGGGAAAAATGCCTGCCGCAACCGATAGAATTGCCGTAAAAAGGAGTGGAACCAGCAAAGCCGGAGAAGCCTCCCTGACAGTCGGAGCAACCACTCCGGCAGGCGGCGCACTGAAAAAGCCATGGTATACCACCGGCAGGAAATAGGCCGCATTGAGAATGGTGCTTACCAGCAACACCGCAATGATCCCAAGCTGGTGCGCATCCAAGGCACCGATCAAGAGGTACCATTTAGAGATGAATCCGGCTACAGGCGGGACACCGATCATGCTCAGCGAAGCCACGGTAAAGGCGCCGAAAGTCCACGGCATGGACCGCCCCAAGCCCTTCATGTCCGAGATATTCTTCTTGCTGGAGGCAACAAAGATGGCCCCTGCGCAGAAAAACAGGGTTATCTTGGCTAATGCATGATTTACGATATGAACAATCCCACCCTCGATTCCGGCCGGGGTAAGCAGTGCCACGCCAAGAATTATATAGGAGAGCTGGCTTACGGTGGAGTATGCCAGCCGTGCCTTGAGATTGTCCTTGCTCAATGCCACCAGCGAAGCCGCCAGAATGGTAAAGGAAACGAACCAGGCGGTCGGCACCCCGAGATTGAGCGCGGACATGGTGTCGACACCGAACAGGTAGAGCATCACCCGGGTGGTGGAAAAAACTCCGACCTTGACCACCGCAACCGCGTGCAGCAGGGCACTGACCGGAGTGGGCGCCACCATGGCAGCGGGTAACCAGTTATGGAACGGCATTAAACCGTTCTTGGCAAAACCGAGAAGCAGACAGACATAGGTGATGGTCACCATCAGACGGCTGGCGTCGCTCGGAAATATGCCGCTGCGGATATTGTCACTGAAATCAAGGGTGCCGCACATGACATAGGTGAGTATCATGGCGGGCAGTACCAGTCCCTTTGCCGTACCGGTCAGGTAGACCAGATACTTGCGTCCCCCTTCATACCCTTCCCTGTCCTGATGATGAGCAACCAGGGGGTAGGTGGTGATACTGACGATCTCGTAGAACAGGTAGAGGGTGAACAGATTGTCGGCAAAGGCGCAGCCGATAGCGCCAAACAGTGCAAGGGCGAAACAGGCGCTGAAACGGGTCTGGGCATGCTCGCCGAGACCGCGCATGTAGCCGATGCTGTAAAGGACTGTTACGATCCAGAGAAATGATGCGACCAGGGCAAAAACCAGGGAAAATGAGTCGGCCCGCAGGGTGAGGTTCACCCCCGGCAGCAGGGTGAAGAGATGCAGTACGAATCTCTTGCCGGCCAGCACCGCCGGGGTCAGTGAAGCGATTGTCCCGAAGGTGAACGCTGCCGCAACAAATGAACAGGCCTCACGCAGATTGGGTCTGCAGCCGGTGAGCATCACCAGCACGGCTCCGACCAAGGGCGCCGCGACTGCCGCCAGCAGGACGTATGTCTGGACTGGTTCGGTCATGGGGAACTTCCGGATAAGGTTGAAGGTTGGAAGGCTGAAGACTGAAGAAAACACTCGAGCTCGCGCAGCCTCCCATTCATGCACCTTGTGGTCTGTGGTAATCTAGCGTCCACCCGTACGTCCGCCTTTCATCTTCTACCTCTCAGCCTTCGGCCTTCAGTTTTCAAACCTGCTTTTCCTTACCTCTCAAGGTCCTTCAGGTCACGGGTTTCAATGGAACGGTAGTTGCGATAAACAGCAATCATGATACTCAAAACCACGGCAGCCTCTGCCGCGGCAATTCCCATGATGAACAGGGTGAAGGCCTGCCCCGCCACCGGATCAGGGGCAACAAATCGGTTGAACGCCATAAAGTTGAGCGATGCTCCTGCCAGCACCAGTTCACCACTGATCAGCATACCGATCAGATTTTTGTGCCGGAAAAAACCAAGCAAGCCAATTGCAAAAAGCAGAACCCCGACCACCAGGTAGGCCTGCAGCGACCCGGGCCATGTCAGCCAGTTCATGATTCGGACCCCCTTCCGGATCGCGCAACCACCAATGCTCCCAGGATAGCCAGAAGAAGCACCACGGAGATCAGTTCGAAGGCGAAACCGTAACGGGTCAGAAGTGCCCGCCCAAGATCCTGCACCGAACCACCCAACCGTGCCGTAGGAGAGAGCCAATCGGTGATAGCGGTCAGGTACACGAAAATACCGGCAAACAGACCGGCAATCAGCAATCCGGCGAGAGCGACGATTGATTCGTAACGTGAAGAATGACGGTGTTCTTGCGGTTCTGAAAGCATGAGCGCGAACATGATTACAACGCAGACGGCTCCCACGTAAATCAGGATCTGCATCAAGGCCAGAAAGGGACTGGCCAGAAAATAATAAAGACCGGCAAGACCGACCGACGACAGGGCAAGCCCGCAAACGCTCCGCACCATCTGGTGAGACAGGGCGGCAATCAGGGCCCCGGCCAAGGTCACAAAGACGAAGCCGACAAAAATACCACCTGAGATAAGCGAGATCAATGACTCGGAGGCAAAGCTCATCAAGAAGACCCCTTTCGTAGCCGCTCCAACATGTCCATCTGAAAATCCTCCTTACAAATAGACGCCAGATTATATTCCCTGGAAAATTTCAGGGCGGTGAATTTACAGCTTTCAACGCAGAGCCCACAGAGGCTGCAGGTGGTAAAGTCAAGCAGATACAGTGTCGGGAATCTGCGCGTTGCACCCTCGGGCTTGCCACCTTCGATACGGATACAGTGTGAAGGACAGGCTTTCTGGCAGGCCATGCAGACAACGCAGTTCGGCTCACCGGTCTCATGGTTGCGGATCAGTTCGATATGACCACGGAAACGCTTTGCCATGGGAAGGGTTTCGTAGGGGTAATTGAGGGTTACCGGAGGGCGCAGGGTGTTGCGCAGGGTAATCCACATCCCGGTCAGAAGGCTCCAGGAGCCGGTGATAATATCTTCCAGATATTTCGCCATAGCACCAATCACAACAGCTTCACCGCGACTGCCGTCACAACGAGATGCAGCAGCGAAAGAGGAATAAGAATCTTCCAGGAGAGATTCAGTAGCCCGTAAAATTGGGTACGGGGAAAAGTCCAGCGCACCCATATGACCGCGAAACAGAAAAAATACACCTTAATGAGGAACCAGTGCAATCCTGGCAGTACGCCGAAAGGACACTGCCAGCCACCGAGAAAAAGTATCGTACCGATACAAGATCCCACCACAACATTGACATATTCACCGATAAAGAAAAGGCCGAAACTCATGCCTGCATACTCGGTAAAAGCACCGGCGATAAGTTCACTTTCCGCCTCGACAATATCGAAGGGAGCACGGTTTGTCTCGGCAAGCATGCAGATGAAATAGATTATAAAAGCCACCGGCATCAGGGGACTGGCTGACAGCTTGAAGATATTCCAGTGCCAGAAGCCTCCGCTTTGCAGCTGAACAATCTCATGAAGATTGAAGGTGTGGACAACCATCACCAGGGCAACGACGATCAGCAACAAAGGAATTTCGTAGGCGATATTCTGGGCTACCACCCGGGCAGCGGCAATACTGCTGTATTTGTTGTTTGAAGCCCAACCGCCCAGCAGGGTGCCGAGTACGGTAAAGGCAGCAAAGGAGTAAATCATCAGCAGGCCCAGGTTGATGTTCCGGGCAGCAATTGTCTCACTGAAGGGAATCGTCGCCAGGCACATGATTGCCGGAGTAATGACCGCCACCGGCGCAAGCTTGAACAACAGAACGTCCGCACCATGGGGAACCAGCAGCTGCTTGCCCAGAAGCTTGATGCCGTCGGCGACCGGCTGCAGCAACCCTGACGGCCCGACCTCGACCGGGCCACGTCGGAGCTGAAACCAGGCCGGCTCCCGTCGCTCGAGCAGGGAGAGATACGCCGCATTGAATGCCGCAAAGGCAATCAGGCCGACAAGGTACAGAACCAGTCGCGCTATTTCCTGAAACAACTCCTGGGACATCTGGCAAGATTCCTCTCAACATTCTCAAACACAATTGTGCCAATAATTAAAGCGAATCCACCTTCACCCTACCCCTGACCATCAGGGAGAGAGAACTCCCTGCAATCGTAGCGTCGGATTGGTGTATATCATGATAAAAAATGACATGATCAACGATCAATTTCAGGTATCACCAGATCCAGACTACCCAAAAGAGCCAAGGCATCCGGTAGCAGGGTCCCACGCGCACATTCCCGGAACAGGCTGAGATTCGAAAAACAGGGTGACCGCAGTTTGAGGCGGTAGGCGGTGTCCGTACCGTCACTCACAATCCTCACACCAAAGCTGCCACGTGCCGATTCCACGTTAAAATAACAATCGCCTGCCGCCGGCTTAAGGATACGTGGGACTTTTTCAGCCATGACCGGACCTTCGGGTAGGCGATCAAGGGCCTGTTCGATGATTCGTGTGCTTTGGATGATTTCGTCCATCCGCACCAGGTAGCGGGCCATGCAGTCCCCTTCCGGGTATATCGGCACTTCAAAATCAAAGAACGGATACACTGAATAGGGTTCGACCTTGCGTATATCATAGGGAACGCCGCACCCGCGCAACACTGGACCGGTAGCACCGTATCTGCGACAGGTTTCGGCGCTGATCTCTCCAATCCCTTCACAGCGCCCGCGAAAAATGATGTTGTGGGTAATCAATCCATGGTACATGGGCAGTCGTGAACGCATTCTGACAATGAAACGTTTCGCTCCCTCAATAAAATCATCATCGATGTCGTTACAGACCCCACCAAAACGAAAATAACAGAAGGTCAGTCGTGCGCCGGTGATTCCTTCCAGTAGGTCGAGAATCAACTCGCGATCGTCAAAGGTGTAAAGCAACGGGGTGAATCCGCCCAGATCCACCAGAAAAGCACCAATCCAGAGCAGGTGACTTGCGATCCGGTTCAATTCGGTGGTAATGACCCGGATAAATTCGGCCCGTTCCGGCACAATAATACCTGCCAGACGTTCCACAGCACTCACGTAACCGTGATTATTGGACAGGGCACAGGCATAGTCGATACGACCGACATTGGGAAGAAATTTCTCGTATGATCGGTTCTCTCCCATTTTTTCATGCATCCGGTGCCCGTAGCCGATCACCGGTTCGGCATCCACGATATACTCGCCGTCCATGGTCAGCTTGAGGCGAAGCACACCATGGGTAGCAGGGTGCTGCGGGCCCAGGTTGATGATAAATGTCTCGCGGTGCATGGTCGTAGCTTCGTTGGTCACCCGCTAAAATCCTTTCGCAGCGGATGAAAATCCGCATCTTCCGGCAGCAGCAACGGCTTCAGATCAGGATGCCCGTTGAAATGTACGCCGAAGAAATCATGGGTTTCGCGCTCATGCCAGTTGGCGCCGGGATAGATGCTGGACAAGCTGGGCAGTTCTGCTTCCAGGCGATTTACGAAAGCGCGAATTGTTACCCGCAGACCTTTGGCGAAGCAGGTATAATCATAGACTATCTCAATACCGCCCTGCTCCGGCCAGTCGATTCCGGTAATGGCCTCCAGGGCAAACTTTGCCTGATCGACCAAATGACCGGCGTCGACAACCCGTTCCGCCGGAACGGTAACCTCAAGGTCAGTACCCTTCATCGCATGCTCCGTTTCTACAATCAGGGGTGCTCCCGAATCCTGCGAAGCGATGGCAGTGAGAGCTATTTTAAGTTCATCAAAAGACATGATCATAGATGCCTCAAGAAAAGTCAGAGCGGTCCACTATTCCAAACGAATTGCGCCCAAGAAAGGTAAACCTGGGAAAGTCAGCCAGTTTCTGCCAGCGGCCATCTCCGTTTTCCGGTAATTTTTTCCTCCAGCAGGAGGAAACCTTCCAGAAGCGCTTCGGGCCGTGGTGGGCAACCCGGCACATATATATCCACCGGGATGAGTGTATCAACCCCTTCCACCACCGCATACTGACCTGGAAACTTGAAGGGTCCGCCGGATATGGCACAGTTGCCCATGGCAATCACCCACTTTGGCTCGGGCATTTGATCATATAAAGTAACAATTGCCGGAGCCATTTTCCTGTTCACGGTACCGCTGACAATCATCACATCAGATTGACGAGGGGACGGACGGAACACCTCACAACCGAAGCGGGCCATGTCGAAACGGGATGCCCCGGTGGCCATCATTTCAATAGCACAGCAGGCAAGGCCGAAGGTCATTGGCCAGAGCGAATTCGCACGGGCCAGATCCAGAATCCTGTCCAGCAGCGTAAAGTGTATCAGGCCTTCGGGAACGTCTGTTTTCGTTTCCACACAAAAACCCCCTTTTTCCAGGCATAGATGATGATCAACGCAAGAATTCCGATAAACAGCAGTACTTCTCCCAGGTCAAGCCAGCCAGTTTTTTCGTTGTACACTGTTGCCACAGGAAAGAGAAAGAGAACGTCCACCGAAAATGCCACGAAAATCAACGAATAGAGATAATAGACAACCCCATAGCGAATCGAAGTGGGTCCGATCGGATCCATGCCACATTCGATGGCCTGATGTGACTTGTCGTGGAAGGCACGGGTTCGGCGGGGAGCAATCAGGTGCGACAGGATAAGCGGTATCAGCGCCAGGGCGATACCGCCAAGACAAAAAGCCAGTATATAGACAAGGTCTGTCAATGCCGAGGCACCCATATATCTGCACGCTCCTTCTCACAATACGGTTATCGGTTCTGTTGTCGAAAGAGTAACACCCATTCAGGCAGAAGCAAGCTCAACGTGCTCCTGCAGGGAAATCATCTCTTGATAGCTAACTGGGCACCCGGGACAAATCTCACGCTGAATGACAGCACTGACAATACAGGAGTGTCGATTTTTGAAACAATTCAAACTCTCTATTGAAGAAAGGAGACTTATTGATACAATTCTAGAAACAAAGTCTATTCAGATAGCCAACAAAAGTGAAAGGAGAAAAATGCACATGGGACATGATACAATGAGAAGCCTGCTTGCCGGTATCGGCCTTGCGGGACTGATGGCAAGTGTTGCACTACTGTCTCCGGGAACTACCTATGGAGCTAGTGGTTGAGCTGGATCTTCCGGCGCAGGTGGCGCCGCGGAAAATGGTAAATCTGGCTGTGGTGGTTCGATAGGCAAAAAAAAGGATACTACGTCGACACCTGCCGCTGTGCAGAAATCCATGTCTTCTGTGAAAAAGAAAGCCACTAGCAAGAAAAAACCAATTTCTCCAGCAGCAGACAGCAAATAAACTTTTACACGGCGGCCCGGCACCGATACGTCCCGGGCCGTTCTTCAACGGAAACATCATCCTTTGCCATGTCCGACACATCACTCATACAAGAAGAACTCGCCCGTTTACGGAAAGCAATTGAGCATGCACGCACGACAACTCTACCCGCTTCGAGAAATCTTGATCAGCGGGTTGTCAACCCGTCACTGCAACTATTTGCCACCAACTGGCGCGGGCTTATCGGTATGCTTGACGTGAAGATTTCTACCCTGAGTCATCCGGAACAGGGAGAAGAACTGATCCTTGTCTGGAAATCCCCTTTTGATCAGCAGGTACTTTCCGAGATCGCCCTCCCGTCCGACCTCGCGGCACTGAAAATAGTTGTTGAAAACAGAGATCTGTACAATGCTGCCCGGGATGCCAACGTTACCATCGGCCATATTGACCATGCCATCCGGCAAGCGGTCTCCAAGGGGTTGCTGTTGTCCCCTCCTTCACGAATACGACGGCCTGAGTCCTTTTCATCGGCTACAACCGGCGGACAGTCGCTGTCGGCATCGGTTTTTACCCTGCAGTGGCACATCACTCAGGAGTGTGACCTGAACTGCCTCCATTGCTATGACCGGAGCGGGCTCAACAGGGTTGAGCTTGGAGAGGCGCTGCGCATTCTCGACCAGATGCGGGATTTTTGTCACAGCCACTTTGTCCGTGGACAAATCTCCTTCACCGGCGGCAATCCCTTGCTCCATCCGGACTTTATGACCCTCTACCGTGGCGCAGTCGAACGAGGTCTTGCCACGGCACTACTTGGCAACCCCACTTCTTCGCGACAGCTCTCCGAGATCATTGCCGTTCAAATGCCGAGCTATTTTCAGGTGAGTCTCGAAGGTCTCGAAAAGCATAACGATCAGATCCGCGGGAAAGGCCATTTTTACAGGACCCTCGGTTTTCTGGACATAATGCAAGAACTCGGCGTTCACAGCGAAGTCATGCTGACCCTGACACGCGAAAATATTCGCCAGGTTCTGCCCTTGGCTGAATTGCTCAGGGATCACACCCGCTCATTCACCTTCAACAGGCTGGCGCTGTTCGGCAAAGGTGCTCAACTGGCGCTGCCGGAACGGGACGAATATACGGCATTCCTGTCCGACTACCTGGACGCAATGCGGGATAATCCGATTCTGGCCCTCAAAGACAGCCTCTTTAATTGTGTTTTAGAAAGTGAAAATCGGAATTTGTTTGATGGTTGTGCGGGATACGGCTGCGGAGCGGCCTTTAATTTTATGGCGCTGCTTCCGGATGGCGGGGTACATGCCTGCAGAAAATTCCCCTCCCTTATCGGTTCTGTCAGAAAGGGAAGTTTATCCGAGATCTATCATTCCAAAAGTGCAACCTCGTACCGCGAAGGAAGTTCAGCCTGCCAAGACTGCACCCTGCGTGCCGTCTGTCGGGGCTGCCCGGCGATAACCGCAAGTTTTGGCGGTGACCCGGGCAAAGATCGTGACCCCTTTTGCGCCAAGAATCATTAGCTGATTGTAATGGTTGCCACCCTGTCGGGTTAATAGTGAGGCGGCGGCTCTTCGTCTTCAGATGCCCTTACATCAGATGTCGTCAAGTTCTGCAGATGCTTCATAATAAGCGTTAGTTGCTTCTGCATCTTCTCGATATCCAGTTGCTGATGGGTGATCACATCACTGAGTTGCTGAATGGTATTTTCGTGATGCATCAATTGAATCTCTATATTGGTTATCCGCTCGTTCATACATGCTCCCTTGTTCAAGTTCCTCCCCTAGGGAGGCTGATTGGATTATTGCCGTGCAGAAGCCGCACACTTTTTTGCCGATACTAGTGTTCCGTGCGGTTAATTCAATCCTTGAAATTCCGGTTCTATTGCCCTCTAGCTACGTTGTGGCTCCTCGACAGAGCCCCGCTATGCCTGCGTCGCCTCGCCTTGCCAGAGACCAAAATTCCACGGAATTACTGCTGCTAACTAACCGCACGGGACGCTAGCTATAAACAGGAACAGTCGTAATGATTATCCTGCAAGTATGGCAGCGACATCTTCAGGCCAGACGGTATTTACAGGGATATTGGTTCCAACTTCGAAACCTCCCGGTGTCGAGAAGCGCGGTAGTATTTGCAGATAGAGATGGTAAAAAGGCGCACCCTGCATTGTATGAGGAGCGCAATGGAAAAAGTAATTAAAGTCCGGATTTTTCAATTTCTTCACATAGGCAGAGAGAACCTGCTGCATGGCAACGGCCATGTCGTCAAGTTCATCTTCCTGTAAATTTTCGAGACAGGCGACATGCCGCTTCGGCACTATCCAGACCTCATAGGGCGCACTGGCGGCATAGGGAGAAAGGGTAATGGTCCGTTCCGATTCGAAAATGACCCTTTCCTTCACCTGTGACTCATACTCTGCGATATGACAGAGGGCACAACAACCGGTGTCATCGAAGTAGCGATCCTGTACATGCAGGGCGTTTCGAATCTGGGGAGGAACAATGCGGCTGCCGACAATCTGCGAGTGCGCATGGGGTTGCGAGGCTCCGGCCAGCGGGCCCTGATTTTTGAAAATTAGTGTAATCAGATTATTTGGATTGCTTTTCAGATTATTGATTGCCTCGCAATAATTGCTCAAGACGCTTCGAATTCCTTCGATCGCAAGCTCACCAAGTGCCAGATGATGGGCGCGCGTCTCGATAACCAGGAAATGGTTGCCGCAACCGTTAAAATATGCATAGGGACCATGCCGTTCAAAAGGCTCCGGGCTCCGGGGACAGTAAGAGTATTCGTCGAACAATTTGAACTTGTTATTGATGGTTTTAACGGACCAGTTACCCTTATCGTCACTCGTCTCGTGAAGGATTTCCAGGGGGAAGCGATCACTGTTATCAGGACAGAAAGGACAATCCCGTGAATGTTCCGGAATTGTCTCACAATGGCAGGTTTCGGGTGTTGTAAAACCGATAGGCCTGACCACTCGTCCCGGAGCCAGGACAGTCCAGTTGCCGTTAAGTAGATTCTGACGAAGCTCTGACATGCATTTCTCCTCATTACAGTATAGCAGTGTAGCAATACGGACATCGGGCAAGGCTACTATCCGAAATCAAATCATCCGACAGCCCTAAATTTACCCTGAATGAATTACTGGCAGATTATTTATTGCAACTAAACACGAGATTTGCTAAAAAATACTAGAGGGCAGACATCACACACAACACAAAAAACTCCGGCCCTGTAATTCCATCATGAGTACGAAACTAATCGATATCACAAAACAGCTGAAAACATTTTTGTCATTAACCAGTGCAACCAGTATTCTCCTCAAAGAAACCAACGGTATTTCCGGTATCAACCTCATTGAAGCGCATATCCAGAAACGCCGCCTCGAAACAGACCGCTCGGGAAGAATAGTACTGACAGAAAGTTCTGACAACAGCACCAATTGCCTGAATATTGTTCATGTTGCTGTCGCGGAGAAAAACCGTCGCAAGGGACTCTTTTCTGATTTTCTCGAGTTGCTGGAGGGCTTTGACTATCGCGATTTCTTTGCCGCCACCTCGGATTGGTACATCCGGGTCGACAAAGTCATGAACCCGATTCTCGACGAGTACCTGCCGAAAAGGGGCTTTGCCAGAAGCCTTTCGGGAGACGAAAAGCATTTCTCCTACTTCAAAACTATCCGTTACTACAATAAAAGTGCAATTGAATGTCAACAAGTAATGGGAAATTACCCTGATTTGGCAGCAATTCAGGAATCCCGGAGCACGGATGGCAGTTATTTTGACAGATGATCGTAGCGAGGCTATTTCTTCAACTTGTTTTGAAAAGCTTTCCTCAGTTTTGCCACCTTCGGCTCGATGACAACCTGGCAATAAGCCTCCTCCGGGTGTGAGCGGAAGTAATCCTGGTGGCGCTCATCCGCAAGATAAAAAACCGTATAGGGCACAATTTCCGTCACAATCGGACCAGACCAGGCTCCTGAGGCATCCGCTTCCCGCAGAGATGTTTCTGCTGCGACATGTTGCTCTTCATTGTGATAGAAAATTATCGATCGATACTGGGTTCCGGCATCATGTCCCTGGCGATTGCGGGTGGTCGGATTATGGATACACCAGAAAACTGAGAGTAACTCTTTATAAGAGATTTCTCTGGGGTCAAAGGTAATCTGCACCACTTCTGCATGGCCCGTGGTGCCCATGCAGACCTGCTCATACAGTGGATGCGCCAAGGTTCCGCCCGCATATCCGGAAACAACGCTCACAACACCTGTCAGGCACTGATACGCTGCCTCCAGGCACCAGAAGCACCCCCCGCCGAGTGTGGCTCTTTCAATGGCATCCGACATAAACCCTCCTCAAACGGTATATGGTGTGGCAGTGCTGTAGAGTGTTTACTATACACATAAATCGGCTGCATTCAAGAATCGAGAAGTCACTTTTAAATTCGGCAACTCTTCGGCACTATGTCGATGCAGTGTCCTTGAGCCAGGGAAATCTCTGTAAGCTAGTGTCCCGTGCGGTTAGTTAGCAGCAGTAATTCCGTGGAATTTTGGTCTCTGGCAAAGCGAGGCGACGCAGGCATAGCGGGGCTCTGTCGAGGAGCCACAACGTAGCCAGAGGACAAAAGAAACCGGAATTTCAAGGATTGAATTAACTGCACGGGACACTAGGGCATCTGGAAACTTCCAATATAAGCGGATTATCAGTAAAAACCTGTCATTTTCGACCGGGCTTTAACGTGCCCCCCAGACGTAGCGCTCCGGATTCCCGAATCAGCTTCTGGGACTGACGATTTCTTTACGCCGATAATTTCAAGAAAATTATATTTGACGCACATGCCTCAACTGGTATATTTTCTCACGCAACTATAGCCCTTTTCCACGTAACTTATCATGTCACAGATCTCCACCGCCTGTGGTGGTGGTTATGCGCCCATTTCGTCCTTTGCATAAGCAAACCCAACGAAACCCGCACGCAAATTGACACATGTCGTTTTTGCTGCGGGTTTTTTCATGTCTGGTCAATTTGATTAAAAGGCTGTTTGAATATCGCCGAATAACGTCCTCGACATTTTCAGGAGTAACGCATGAAAAAGATCTATCTGGACAATAACGCCACGACGCCGGTAGCCGCCGAAGTCCTGGAAGCGATGCTACCATTCTTCCGGGAAGCATTCGGCAATCCTTCGAGTATTCACTGGGCCGGAAGTTCGGTAAAAAAATCCATGAACACGGCCAGGGAACAGGTTGCCGCACTGGTCAATTGTTCGCCTTCTGAAGTCGTCTTTACTTCGGGAGGAAGCGAATCGGTAAATACGGCTATCAAAGGAATTGCGTCTTTGCAGGAAAAGCCGGGTTCACACTGTATCACAACCATGGTAGAGCATCCTGCGGTTTTCAACAGCTGCCAAAATCTGAAACGCCAAGGTTTTGGACTGACCTGTCTCGGTGTGGATCGGGACGGTTTGCTCGACCTTGACGAACTGGAATCTTCTATCAGAGAAGACACATTCATGATCTCGGCCATGTATGCAAACAATGAGACAGGGGTGTTGTTTCCCGTCGCGAAGATCGCTGAAATTGCCGCATCGAAAGGGATACGTTTTATCTGTGATTCGGTTCAAGCGGTTGGCAAAGTTCCGCTCGACTTCCGATCTCTCCCGATCGATATTCTCACCCTTTCGGGACACAAGCTCCATGCGCCAAAAGGTGTTGGTGCCCTGGTCGTAAGAAACGGCGTGCGCGTTCCACCACTCATTAACGGTGGCCCCCAGGAAAGCAACCGGCGGGCCGGCACTGAGAATGTTCCCGGTATCGTTGGTCTCGGCAAAGCCTGTGAGCTTGCCCGCTGTAATCTGGAAACAGAGATGAAGCGCATCCGGGCGATGCGAGACGCTTTGGAGAGAGGAATTCTTGAGAGGATACCTGACGTGCAAATCAATGGTCATCCTGAAAAAAGATTGCCGAACACTCTCAATATTTCTTTCAGGGGAATCTATGTGGAAGCTCTTCTTGCCGACCTGAACATGGCAGGAATTGCCGTTTCTGCGGGATCGGCCTGCTCAGCAGAAAGTCGTGAGGTGTCGCGGATTCTTACAGCACTTGGTCTCAACTCCACAACGGCTCGCAGCAGTATCCGCTTTTCCCTGGGAAGAGAGAACAATATGGAAGAGATCAGCTCCGTCATCAAAGTACTGCCTCCCTTGATTGAAAAGATAAGGAGTGAGCGCTTGGCACGTTATGCACATGAAGCAACTGGTAAACCCTAACGAATCCTGCAAACAATGGCTACGTGTCATAACTGAAGCAAGACAAGAGCACTGCCACACGCACCTTGAGACTAATGCCACAACAGCCATAACTTTCAAGAAAAAAGGGGTCACAACATATTTGTCGTGACCCCTTTTTCTTATGTATCATGTTGTAACTACGTAACTTGTTAGCGGCATATCTTGTTCGTAATTTCAAGTACGGAACAGCATCATGATGCTCGACCTTTCCTCACCATATTACCGACCGCAACCATGCCCCCGGTAGTTATCTGTCGGATAATATACTCTCGGCGAATAGGGTGCAGGCCGTGAATACATATCCGGCTCTACCGGTACCGGTGGAGGTGCATAAGAATATCGTACACCTACCGGAACTCGAAGCTGCGCTGCACCAATAATGGCCGCTGGGATGACCAGTGCCGCGGTGATCGGCCACAAGAGATTGACACCTTCGCCTTCACCACGGGAGGTTCTTCCCCATCCGTGAGCAAATACCGGAGCGGCAACAACTGCCGTAAGAATACTTGCAACTACTAGTGCTACTAGTAACTTTTTCATAGAAACTCCTTTTTGACGGCAAATCATAAAGCGGGAAGGAAACTCTACCTGTACATGACAGTTGAGCACTGTCTCAGTCATTGTGAGACAATGTACATCAACTTGATAAATTTCACTTCCCGTGAATCAGTCGACTGAATCTAAAATTCATAAAAAACAGCAAGCCCTGTTCCATAATCTGGACTTGCGGTTGTTATACCCTTTGCCACATAGCCATCGATACCGGTATGATTGCCGAACTGGAATTTAAGCCTCACCCTTGCTTCCAACTGAGATGTGGCTCCCACAACCGGAGCGGTATTTCCCTTCAACAGAAACATCGGACGAAAATGCTCACTGACTTGATAACCGAGCCCGGCAGTGTAATAAAGGTAATCCTTTACATCCAGTACAGTCGATTTACCCTGGAGGGTATACCCCACCTCTCCATCGGTGAGCCAGTTCCCGAACCATTTGGACAATTCCACCCCAAAACCTTCATCGAAGGCACCGGTTCCAAGATACTTGTTCTTGTCAGCGGTGGGGAATTTTATGGAAAAGTTCGGACGGATTGCCGGAATATACTTTTCCTCGCTGTAAAGGATATAACCACCCTTCAATACCATATCCCCAAGACCACTCTGGGATTTATTCAGATTGTCGGTCGAAGCGTTGCTCCTTGGGCCAGGACCAGACATTGATAAAGCAGCCGATGTCGTCATGCCTGATCCCATGGATTGGCTACCCATACCCATGAATTGGCCCGCCACCACCGCGCTGCTACTCTGGTAGACATAGGGAATCTCCAAAGAAAAATCAAGCCTGCGGGTAGGATTTACCGCAATGGTGAACGGTACTGATACAAAATCGGTATTTATTCCGGTACCATAATCACCTGATGTAAACTCGAATCCGAGACCAACAGAATACAATGGGTCTGCCGCATACGACAAGTTTGGGAGAAGCAGGACTGCCATCCCTGCCAGCAGGAATAACAGCTTCTCACTATGCAAAATACGTTTCACGTTGGCTCCTTTTACCTTCCTGAATTATCGTGATACATGAGTCGGGACCTTTCAATGTCTCATCATCCCACCGCCTCCGTGCATCATGCCACCACCACGCATCATTCCACCCCACGGCATGTTCCATCTCATGCCGCTCCCTGTTTTCATCGACCAGTCGGGTTTTCCCCGGTTATTACGGAGCGACAACTGGGCACCGGACGTTCTATTGGTAATCTTCTGCACCATCATATAGATTTTTCCGTCCCGCCCTTGAGCAAGGGAACCCTTGGCCGTAATTTGATCGTCGACATTGAGCGAGAATGATTTTGTGTCCAGAAACGATTGTGGCGCGAGGCTGAGGATGACTGATCTACTGCCTGACTTGATCTCAACGATATTCTGCTCTTGTTCTCCGGTTCCGATTGGTGACACCACCTGGCCAGATATTGTTCTCACTGTGT
Source organism: uncultured delta proteobacterium (assembly GCA_963748325.1). Taxonomy (GTDB): domain Bacteria; phylum Desulfobacterota; class Desulfuromonadia; order Geobacterales; family Geobacteraceae; genus RPRC01. The sequence continues at coordinate 866,168 of CAVVIJ010000004.1, forward strand.
TGACATCGTACCCTTTGTAGAAGTCCAGGCCGCTTTCTCCGGCATCATCACCGCCAAAACCGAAACCGGCAAAAGCGAATCCGACCAAAAGGCTGTAAACGATAACAGCCATAGTCACGATGAAGAGAAAGCGGCCTGTTTTCATACCGAAAAAGTACTCCTTGACCTGGTTGGTTCACATCTGAAAAATTTGTACAAGAACTCGAATCAAAATGCTTATGGGGTGTTGTTAGCGCCCCCACTTCGCTGCCCGGATCCCTGCTGATATCCAGATCCGCTTCCGTTGCCGGCATGCCCAGATCCGGTTCCGTTGCCGGCATGTCCAGATCCGGTTCCGCTACCTGCATGTCCAGTGCCTTTGGAACCGTGGCCTGTGGAGCTATTTCCCTTGCTACCGTGGCCGGAACCTTGAGACGAGTTCATTCCCGCTCCAGAGCCATTTTGGCCTTGCATACTTCCATGACTTCCCTGGGACATGGACGAGCCCATTCCAGATCCGCCACCCATGGATCCACTACCGGCCATACTACCCGACATACTGCCACCTGCCATACCACCGCCCATTCCGCCACCCATTCCGCCACCGCCGCGGGCAAAAGCCATACTGCTGAATGAAAGTGCTGCGATAGCCGTCAGAACCAAAAGAATTGTTTGTTTTTTCATCGTTGTTTTCCTCCTCGGAAAGTTTAAGTTTCTAGAGGAGGTATTACACAGTTTGTGCCAATGGCACAATGAGTCATAACAGTCTGATTTTGCGGTGTTTTAATTTGCGTGCACGTGGCGCTGCATCAGTAAGCAGTGCAAACAACTGCACCGACAGGGAAAAGTCTTGCACCAGCTTTGCATCAGTCGAGCAATCCTAAATTTTTCAATTTGTACTGAAGCGTTCGGAGCGAGATTCCCAATTCTGCGGCACTTAGACGACGATTACCACCATGTTTTTGCAGTACCTTGAGGATCATCTCCTTTTCTGCAGATTTCATAATTTCCTTGCTGCCATGTTGAGCAGTATCTGATGTGTGCAACATCTCTTCTGGGAGATTGCAGCACCTGACCGCATCATGTGCAAGGATGACAGCGCGTTCCATGACGTTCTGCAATTCGCGGACATTTCCCGGCCATGAGTAACTGGTCATTACGTCCAAAGTTTCAACATCAATCCCGGTCAGTTTCTTGCCGGTCTGTCGGCAGAAGCAACGCAGAAAATAATCTGCCAGCGCAGGTATAGCATCGATACGTTCTCGTAACGGGGGTAGCTTAATAGGGAAAACGTTCAAACGATAATAGAGATCCTCGCGAAATCTCCGCTCTGCCACTTCATTCTGAAGGTTGCGGTTAGTGGCGGCAATCACTCGCACATCCGCCTTGATTTCCTTGGAGCCCCCTACCCTCTCGAACACTCGTTCCTGTATAACCCTGAGGAGCTTGGCCTGTAAGGCAATGGGCATCTCCCCGATCTCATCCAGAAAAATTGTTCCGCCTCTTGCCAGTTCAAATTTGCCCACCCGCGCCTGGACGGCACCGGTAAAGGCCCCTTTTTCATGGCCAAACAATTCACTTTCCAGCAAGTTCTCCGGAATGGCTGCGCAGTTTAATGGGACAAAAGCGGCACCCCGCCGGGGGCTCAGCAGATGTATGGTTCGTGCTATCAGTTCTTTTCCTGTGCCGCTCTCGCCATAAATAAGCACATTTGCATTGGTTGCGGCGACATCCTGGATAAGCTTCCTTACCTTATTCATGACCGAGCCGTTGAAAATCAACTCCTCCGGCGGCAATCCGGCAGTTTCAGTCTCCTTAAGGCACAGATATTCCCTGGCCCGACTTTGTTCTGCAATCACCCGGTCTACCAGAACAAGGAGCTCATCCGGATCAGTTAGTGGTTTGGTGAGAAAATCCACAGCCCCCTCTTTGATAGCAGCAACGGCTTCATCGACCCTTCCAAAAGCAGTCAGAAATATGAAAGGCGGAGGATTTGGCTCTTGTCTCGTTTCACGAAAAACCTCCAGCCCGCTTTTGCCCGGCATCTTCAGGTCGGAAACAACAAGATCGAAGTTTTCCCGGCGTAACAAGCGCAAACCTTTACTCCCATCCTCTGCCGTGAGCACTTCGTGGCCGGCATCCTCAAGGATAGTTTGCAAAAAGGTTCTGAATGTTTCATCGTCTTCAATCAGAAGAATATGTCCGACCATCTGCTCCCCCATTGTTACGCTTGAAAGATGATAGATACCGTGGTTCCCTTTCCCACCGCGCTTTCAATGTTGATTGTCCCGTTATGTTCCTCTACTATCTTTTTGCACAGGGCAAGGCCGAGGCCGGTACCCTTGGCCTTTGTGGTAAAGAACGGCTCAAATATTTTCGCCATATCCTCGTTGGCAATTCCATGACCGGAGTCGCTCACATCAATTCTGACCGTACGCTTGTTTTTACAAGCGAAAAAACGCAGCATCCCGCCTTCCGGCATGGACTGCAGCGAATTAATTGACAGATTAAGTAGCACCTGAACAAGCTTGTCTTGGTTACCGGTAACAGACAATCCTTCCGGCACTTCATTACTGATCGATACATACAGCTTTGCGGCGTCATCGTGAATGAGTGAAATGGAATGGTCAATAATTTCTTTAGGATCAAGGATCGTCATGTCATACCGGTCGCTGTGGGCATACACGAGCAGATCATTGACGAGCGATTCAAGTCTGCGTACCTCTGTTACAATGCCCTCTGCAAACTGCTCATTACGTGATTCGGTTGGTTTTTTGTGAATTATTTGGGCGTTCCCTTTTATTCCGGCCAATGGATTACGTATCTCATGGGCAAGCAGGGCGCCCATTTCGCCAAGCTGGGCCAGGTTTTCCCGATGCTGCATCTTCTGTTGATGCAGTTCTTCACGTTTTGCAAATCGATCGATCACAATCGCCAGCAACCAGCCAAAGATGACCAGGGAAACAATGAGTACCAGGTTGAGGCGAGCTCTCCTGATCACCGAATCAGCTCGATACGTGTGCAGCGTAAGTTGTAAAACCATCACTTCTTTGCCAACAAAAATAGGGGAATAGAATTCGTAGGCCATTTCCCCGGTGCCGAGAACAATCCTTGTTTCAAATATCGACTTGTTTTGCTCGACTGCTGCGGCGTTGGCATCGTCTGCGGGTATACCGATGAGGTCTGTGTTGGAATGAAAACGATAGATTCCCTTTCGGTCAATAACGGCAAAGAACGCAAGGTCGGGAGGATGAAAATCAGCAAGAGACTTGAACGTCGGGTCCAGCTTCACACTATGGCCGATCGCTTCAGTCAGTGTTAGGGCGAGGCCCCGGAGATTCTCCGCAGCAATTGGACCAGCTGCTCGATAATCTTTTAACGTAAACGAGAGCAGGAGGAAGGAGATTATCGAACCGAAAATAAAGAGAGTTTTTCTTTGCATCATTTTTAGAAAAACAGAATGTTTTTCGAAATTCCTTGTAGTCCACCTGCAAGAGGCTGACTTGGTGTACGGCACTAGCCTGACTTGTCAGTGCGTTCCGAATTAACTAATTAGTCCATACGGAATCTCCGGATGAAAACTATGTATTCACGGAACGCAAAACACTCTCCCCACGAAGAAATTTAGTAAAGCTGTGCGGTAGTCGATGACATGTCAAAGACTTCCGCACAGTAATCGGGTACTACTACTTCACTTCATACCAGAACTTACAGCTTCGTACCTTGCCGTCACTGAGCAGGAATTTGGTCATGATACCATATTTGCCCTTCGCTGACAGATTTACGTCGGAGCCGAATCCGCCGTTCATGCCCATCATTGTTTTCACCTGTTCAGATTTGGCCGGTCCGATTATTTTGACTTTTACCTGCCCGCTACTGAGCATCTTACCGGATTTCGCATCGGAAAACATGATCATGAGGTGATGGGTGTCCGTCATGCCTGCGGGAACCTGCATCCCTTTCAACTTTTCTTTCATGTCAATGAGATGAAACATTACCTTGACTCCATCTACGGTTTCCGAATGGATCATTTTACCCATCGACATCATGCCATCATGTTTCATTTCCATGTTCATGGAGCCGTGTTCCGACGCCGAAGCCATCAACGGTGCACTTAAGGCGAAGGTTGCCGCCAGTATTACTACTGTTGTTCTCATCATTTCTTATTCTCCTTTTTTGTTGTTGTCAAAGGGGCAAATTTCGTATTCACCCACATGGAGCATTTATCAGGAGCCCCTACCTGTGTTAGTGCTTCATTTTCGAGTATTTCAATGTACCTTTTCTCAGGTCCCGCACCTTTATCAGTACGAATAATACGGGCAGGGTAATCAAGACGAATATCGGCGAAGTGACCATGCCACCAATCATCGGCGCCGCAATGGGCTTCATGACGTCGGAGCCGGTGCCGCTTGACCACATAATGGGAATCAGGCCGAGCAGCGCCACCGCCACGGTCATCAGCTTGGGTCGCAGCCGCAGCACCGCCCCTTCGAAGGTAGCGTCGTAGATGTCCTGCTCGGTCACAGTACCGGCCAGGAGTCGTTTGTCCAAAGCCTCGTTAAGGTAGATAATCATCACCACCCCGGTCTCCACCGCCACCCCGTAAAGAGCGATGAAACCGACCCACACCGCCACCGACAAGTTGTAGTGCAGAAGCCAAACGAGGTACACCCCACCTACCAGGGCGAACGGAACGGAAAGCATGACCATGGTCGCCTCCATCCCGGAACGGAAGGTGAAATAGAGAAGGATGAAGGTTATCAGCATCCCGAGGGGAACCATTATCTTCAGCCGTTTTTTGGCGTGGACCTGGTTTTCCCACTGCCCCGACCATGCCACGTAGTAGCCGGACGGCAACTTCAGCTTCTTGGCAAGTACCTGCTGGGCCTCGGTGACAAAGCCTCCCATGTCTCGGCCCCGCACGTTAAGAAAAACGATGGAGCGCAGGAGCCCCCCCTCGCTTTCGATCATCGGCGCTCCGGTTGATACCTTGATCTTGGTGACCATGGACAGGGGTATCTGTGCGCCCTCCTTCGTGGAAACAAGGATATTTTTCACGGCGTCAATGTTGTCACGAAAATCGCGCAGGTAGCGAATGCGGATCGGGAAGCGATCCCGGCCTTCGACGGCAGTGGTAAGACGCATGCCTCCGAGAGCGGTCTGGATAACGTCCTGGATGTCGCCCACGTCGATGCCGTAGCGAGCCGCGGCCTCGCGGTCCGGCTCGATGTCGATGTAATTGCCGCCGGTGACCCGTTGGGCAACCACGTCCGCTGCGCCGGGAACGGTCTTCAGTATCTTCTCCGCCTGCTCGGAGAGCGTACGCAGCTCGTTCAGATTGCTGCCGAAGATCTTCACCCCGATGTCGGTACGCACACCGGTGGAGAGCATGTTGATTCGATTAATGATCGGCTGGGTCCAGCCGTTGCGTACTCCGGGTATCTGCAGCTTTCCGTCAAGTTCGGCGACAATGTCGTTCTTGGTGATGCCGGGTCGCCACTGGCTTTTCGGTTTCAGGGTGATGATGCTCTCGAACATGGAGACCGGCGCCGGGTCCGTTGCCGTATCGGCGCGCCCCACTTTGCCCAGTACTTCCTTCACCTCCGGAACGGTCATGATTATCTTGTCCTGCACCTGGATTAGCCGTTTCGCTTCGGTTATGGAGACATTGGGAAGGGTCACCGGCATATAGAGGATGGAACCCTCGTCGAGCGGCGGCATGAACTCGCTGCCCAGGCTCATGAACAGGGGTACTGCCACGGCAAGGGCCACGATATTGAGAAAAATGGTGGTTTTTTTGTATTTCAGCACCCACCGTATGACCGGAGAATAGAGTTTTATAAAAAAGCCCGATACCGGGTTGGAGGTCTCCGGCGGCATCTTCCCACGCATAAGCCAGTACATGAGGACCGGCACCAGGGTGATGGCTATTATCGCCGACCCCGCCATGGCAAAGGTCTTGGTGAAGGCGAGAGGATGAAAGAGCTTTCCTTCCTGCCCCTGCAGGAGGAAGACCGGAACGAATGACAGGATGATGATCATGAGAGAGAAGAAGATGGCACGGCCCACCTGCTTGGCCGAGGCAATGACCACTTCGAGTCTCTTATCATCGCGTTCTTCCGGGGGCATCTCCGACAAGTGACGGTAGCAGTTCTCGACCATTACCACCCCTGCGTCTACCAGGACACCGATGGCGATGGCAATCCCGCCCAGGGACATGATATTGGAGGTTACCCCGAGAAATTTCATGGTAATGAACGAGATCAGCACCGCGATCGGAAGGGTCAGGATTATCACCAGGGCGCTTGGGAAATGGAGCAGAAAGAGGATGACCACTAACGAAACAACAATCGACTCTTCGGTCAGAGAGTGTTTCAAGGTATGCACGGCCCGTTCGATCAGGTTGGAGCGATCGTAGCGCGCAACTATCTTCACCCCGGGCGGAAGGCCGCTGGAGAGGTCCTTTATCTTCGCTTTTACGCGGTCGATGACGTCCTTGGCATTCTCCCCATAGCGCATGACCACGACACCGCCCACAGCTTCACCCTCACCGTTCAGGTCGAGCATCCCCCTGCGAATTTCGCCACCCATTTGAACCGTGCCCAGGTTTTTCAGGTAGATGGGTGTTCCGTTGATGTCGGAGCCGACCACGATGTTCTCCAGGTCGGAACGGGACTGGACATAACCAGTACCGCGAATCAGGTATTCAGCGTCGGACTGTTCCATGAGCCGCCCGCCCACCTCGTTGTTGGAGCGTTTCACCGCATTCATCACGTCACGAAGCTTGATGTGATATGCCCAGAGCTTGTTGGGCGATAGGTCTATCTGGTACTCCCGTACCAGGCCACCGATGGAGGCCACCTCCGCTACACCGGGAACGGTGTTCAACTGGTAGCGGACGAACCAGTCCTGCAGGGTTCGGAGCTGCTCCAGGTTGTATCCTTTCCCCTCAATGGTGTACCAGAAGACCTGGCCCACGCCTGTTCCGTCGGGGCCAAGCGTCGGCGTTACCCCGGACGGCAGAAGCGATGCTGCGTAGTTGAGACGCTCAAGAACCCTGGTCCTTGCCCAGTAGATGTCCGCATTGTCATTGAAGATCACGTAGATCATGGAGTAGCCGAAGGCTGAGGCGGCCCGAACTGCCTTGACCATGGGAAGCCCCTGGAGATTTACCGCCAGGGGATAGGTGACCTGGTCCTCCACCACCTGCGGGGATTGGCCCGGGTACTTGGTGAACACGATCACCTGGTTATCGGAAAGGTCCGGAATGGCATCCACGGGGGTGGTGTATACGGCCCAAAGACCGGTGGCGATAACGACGGCGAATATCATCAGGACTACAACCCGGTTGCGGGCACAATAATCGATTATATATTCAATCATAGAAACTCCAGGAATTCGGGGACTAGGGGCTGGGGAGCTGGTACCTTAAAACTCGTTTAAATTCGCAAATACTGCCACAGCTGACAGATGTAATGCCAGGAAGATTCGATTTTCCACAAGCCCCAGCTCCTAGCTCCCGTTCCCCGCCTTCGTCACATTTTCATATCATCCATGTTCATGTTGTCTTTTTTCGGGGCGGACGGTGCAGCACCACCATGGCCGGCCGAGGCGGGCTTGGCTTCCTGTTTGTCCATCTTCATCCCCGGCATGGACTCTCCGCCGCCGCTGAGCTGAGATTCGGAATCGATCAGGTACCCGCCTGTCGAGGCGATCCTGTCACCCCTGAAAAGTCCTGACAGGACCTGGACATAGTCGCCAACCCGGGCGCCGACCTGGATATCCCGCGGTTCGAACACACCGGGTTTCGTCTCCATCCAGACTACCTTACGCTTGCCGGTATCGAGCACTGCTGTCACAGGTATTGCGAGAACATTGCCCAGCGGTTCCTTCACCACGCCATTCACGAACATCTCCGGTTTCAGCTTTATACCCGGGTTCGCTATCTCCACGCGTACCTTGACGGTCCTGGTTTTCGGATCCAGGAACGGATAGATGTAGGAGACACGGCCGTGGAAGATCTTGCCCGGATACGACTGGGAGGTAATCTCCACCTTCTGTCCCAGCTTGATGAACGGGAATTCATTTTCATACACCTCCAGGTCCGTCCAGACCCTCGACAGATCGGCGATATTGAACAGGGGGTCTCCTTCTTTTACATACTGTCCTTTCAGCACCAGTTTATCAATGACGATCCCTGACAGGGGAGTATAGATGGGAAGACGAATGTCGGGTTTTCCCGACTTCTCCAGGGCCTTGATCTGGTAATCCTTCACCCCCCATAATTTTAGGCGCTCGCGTGCGGATTTCACCAGGCCCTCTCCACTTTCGGCGATGGACGCGATGGGAGAGTCCTTTAACTGGTCCCGGCTCTTCAGTGCGAGCAGATACTCCTGCTCGGTAGCGACCAGATCAGGCGAATATATCTCGGCAACGGGACGGCGGGTGCTGACGTAATCGCCCACTTTGTCCACGTACAACCTGTCGATGCGGCCCGCCACCCAGGCGGTGACCTTGGCCTGCAGCGATTGATCGTACTGGACGATACCCACGGCATTTATCTCCTTGTCCAGCGGCATCCTGTTAACCTTGACGGTGGCGACATTGGCCATTACCATCTGGGTCGGCGAGAGCGAGACCTGCTCGATTGCCTTCATCTCTTTTTCGTTGGCCTTTTCACCGGCGGATTTCTTTATCGGGACCAGGGTCATGCCGCAGATGGGACACGCTCCGGGGTGATCCTCGATGATGAATGGGTGCATCGGACAGGTGTACTTGGTTGCTACCTTTTCGGCCTGACCTGCAGGTCCATGACCTGCAGGGCGGTTAAACCACAGGTACGCTGCGCCGATGCTGATCGTCAGGAGAATTGCCAGGCCCAACATGATTCCCGTTCTTTTCGAAATGTTCATAGGTATCCCCGATTCGTCAACCATAGCACTTGGCTGTTTAGCTTGTAGCTTTTGCAGGTAGACAACTCAAAATATATTTCTCACCACTCAAAACTCAATTATGGAAACTCCCCCCCCACCAGTGCCTCAAGATCCGCGAGCTTTATCTGGTAGTCGGCAAGGGAGTCGTAGTACTCGCGCTCGTAGTTGAAGAGCACCATCTGGCTGTTGAGAAGGGTCAAGAAGTCCACCTTGTTGACTCGATAGTTGATGGTAGCTGACTCCAGCGCCTGGTCCGCTTGGGGAATGATGCCGGTCTTGTAAAGTTCCACCAGTTTTCGCCTCTTGTTCAGCTGAGCCAGGAGGTCCGACACTCCGAAGTCAATGCTGCTTTTCAGGCTGTTCAACTCTTCATTTGCCATCCGGATCTCCGACTCCGATTCGGCAACTGCCGCGTGACGTCTCTCCCTCTGCAGCGGAAGATTAACACTCAATCCGAGTGTGTACATATCGTTACCCGCGCTACCGTTCACGGGGTCCCGCTGCATGTAGCCGCCGAAAACATTGAAGTCGGGATAGAACTCCTTGTCCGCAAGCTTCCGATCTGCTTCGCCCTTCCCTATCCTGGCCTCAAGAACCTTGATCTCGGGGCGGTTTTCATATGCTGTTTCGCGAAGTTTTTTTCCACTCAGGAGCATCGGTCTTATACTGAAGTCCGGTATCCTGCCGACCGGAGTTTCGGCAGGACGGTACACAAGTGTGTTCAGGCTCGCCTGTTGCGATGTCCTCTGCTGCTCGAGGGTAATGCGCATATCCTGGAGCTTCGAGCGCTCCACCTGTGCTTTGAACACATCGGTCTGCGTGCCCTGGTTGACGGAATATTTCGTCTCGGCCAGGGTTATGAAGTCGTCCAGTATTTTGATATTCTTGTCGACAATGTCGATGGATTTGTCGATGTAGTAAATCCGGTACCAGGCCTCTTTGACCATGCGCGCGAGGTCCACCTTCCGTTCCTCCAGGGTCCAGCGGTATGACTCAGCGGTCTTGGCCGCTATCTCTCCGCGAAGTGCCCGCTTCCCCCAGAAGGGGAGCTTCTGGGAAAGCTCGATTGCCTTGCCTGTCATCGGCTCCTTACCGAAGTTGAGAGGGTCACTGATGACACCGTTTCTGACGGCCAGTGTCAGCATCGGGTCGTCAAAGGAGCGCGCCTGGGCAATCTTTTCCCTGAATATCTCCCAGCGAGCCTCCGAAGCCTTCAACTCCGGATTGTTTGCCAGCGCTGTTGTAACAAGTGATGGTAAATCCTCAACAGGCTTGACCTCCTTAGCAGGAAGGTTTGCCGGCAGGAAAAGCAAAACAAGCATGGTCACCAGTACAGGAATAGTTCCCGCTATCGCCGACGTACCAGGCATCCAATTATAATTCTTCACGTTCATGGCCTGTCTCCAGTATTTGGTAGCTTGTTCCGTGCATTGATAGAGACGTTCAAAAAACGAAGCTGGGTCTTTGTCAAACTTGTTATCTACAAGCAACATGCCAACCTGCAACACCTTCTAACTTATTGACATATCGACACAATTTCCACAGAGCGGCACGACTCCTATAAATATGGTGAATATTCTGCAACACTGTGAAGAATATACTTCACGTCCAACATACTACAGCCGTTCATTTTTCAACCGCAGAGCATTAGTAATCACCGATACGGAGCTGAAACTCATGGCCGCAGCGGCAATGATCGGGCTGAGCAGAATACCGAACCAGGGATACAGAATACCGGCGGCAATCGGGATGCCCAGCGAGTTGTACACAAAGGCAAAAAACAGGTTCTGCTTGATATTTTTCAGTGTGGCCCGGCTCAAACGGCGTGCCCGGACAATACCCCTCAGGTCCCCTTTCACCAAGGTAACTCCGGCGCTCTCCATGGCCACATCCGTACCGGTACCCATGGCAATTCCCACCTGTGCGAGGGCCAGCGCCGGGGCATCGTTTATTCCGTCTCCTGCCATGGCGACAATCCTGCCCTCTTCCTGGAGTTTCCTGACTGCCTCGGCCTTCTGATCAGGAAGTACCTCCGGAACGACTTCGTCAATACCCAATTTGCTCGCCACGGCCTCGGCGGTTGTGCGATTATCACCAGTAAGCATGACAATGCGAATTCCTTCACGGTGCAGCTGTTTGATCGCATCCGGCGTTGTGGCCTTGATGGGATCAGCGACTCCCACGAGGCCCGCGGCTTTTCCGTCCACGGCAACGAGCATCACCGTCTGACCTTCCTGACGTAATGATTCAGCTTTTGTTTCAAGATCCCCGGCAGCAATCCCATTTTCCGTCAGCAGTCTACTGTTCCCCAGGACCACCTTGCGTCCGTCCACGACACCTGTTACCCCCTTGCCGGTTGAATACTCGAAGGATTCGGCTTTGACAAGCTTCGCTCCCCTTTCCTCCGCACCTTTGACAATCGCGGCCGCCAGTGGATGTTCGCTACCCAGTTCCAGGCTTGCCGTCAGCATAAGCAACAATCCGGCATCAATTCCCTGAACCGTTTCAATAGTTAGAAGCTTCGGCTTGCCCTCAGTGAGGGTTCCTGTCTTATCAACCACCAGGGTGTCCACCTGTCGCATGACTTCGATGGCTTCTGCGTTCTTGAATAAAACGCCAAATGATGCCCCTTTGCCGGTTGCCACCATGATAGATACCGGCGTGGCCAGACCCAGGGCACAGGGACAGGCGATAATCAGAACCGCCACGGCATTGACCACGGCATGTGCCATGCGTGGGTCAGGCCCGACAAACGCCCAGATGATGAAAGTGACTATCGAGGCGGTGACAACAATTGGGACAAACCAGCCGGCCACCAGGTCGGCCAATTTCTGGATCGGTGCACGACTGCGCTGAGCCTCGGCGACCATGCGGACGATCTGGGCAAGGAGGGTATCGGTCCCTACCTTCTCAGCACGCATAATCAGTGATCCACTGCCATTGATCGTGGCGCCGAACACACGGTCATTAGGTCCTTTTTCCACCGGAATGGACTCACCGGTGAGCATGGATTCGTCCACTGAGCTGGTTCCCTCCAGAACCATACCATCCACCGGAATCTTTTCACCCGGTCTGACACGAAGCTTGTTATCGTGCCGCACCTCGTTGAGAGGGATATCCTCCTCATTGCCATCATCGTCGATACGGCGGGCGGTCTTTGGCGCCAGACCGAGAAGCATCTTGATGGCGGTGCCGGTCCGACTGCGGGCCTTCAGTTCAAGAACCTGACCCAACAGGACCAGAGTGATAATCATGGCAGCGGCCTCGAAGTAGACGGCAACCTCGCCCGCGCCAGATCGAAACGAGGGAGGAAAGATCTGCGGAAAGAGCTTGGCCACCAGGCTATACAGGTAGGCTACGCCAACACCGAGGCCGATGAGGGTGAACATGTTCAGGCTGCGATGAACGAGCGAGGTCCAGAAACGCTGAAAGAAAGGCCAACCTGCCCACAGGACCACCGGCGTGGCAAGTGCAAGTTCAAACCATCCCCACATGTCTGCAGACATAAGCCTTTCCAAAGGTTGACCGGGAATGTGCATGCCCATGGCGCTCACCATCACCGGTATCGACAATGATAAGGCAATCCAGAAGCGCCTTTTCATGTCCACCAGTTCCGGGTTTTCCTCTTCTTCCACGGTAACCGTATTCGGTTCAAGCGCCATGCCACACTTCGGGCAGTCCCCCGGCGTGTCCTGCACCACTTCGGGATGCATGGGACAGGTCCATTCAGTGCGCTGGAGTGACGCCGGTTCTCCGGCAAATTCCAGCGCCATGCCGCATTTCGGGCAGGGTGCCGGTTTCGTGGAATGGACTTCAGGGCACATGGGACAGAAATAGTCCCCTTCTCTGGCTTCCGCAGGTTCCTTTTTGGCCTGTAATTCCGGGAAAAGAAATTTGTCAGGATTCTCCCGGAATTTGATAAGACAATGCTCGCTGCAGAAATAATAGCTTTCTCCGTCATGCTCGTGGCTGTATGGCGAAGATTCGGGATTCACATCCATGTTGCAAACGGGATCTTTCATTATTGCTCCTTGTCTTCAAGGTAAAATACGGCAGAAATCATGTGCATCAATACGTCATCAGATCATCTTATTATCTGCATCGGATAGTGATAAATCCGGAAAGGTTTTCTTGGAGGTATCAAAGTTCTTCCGGGGTTATCCTTGACTTGGTTCTTATTCGGTAAAGCTTTTCCACCGGGATAACCGCGACTATCCCGTCTCCTTCCATACCCGAGTGGGCGACCTCCATAATTGCAGAGGTGATTTCATCCACTCGTGCTTCTTCGGTGAAAATTTCAATTCTTGAATGACTGACCATCCAGTCAGGGTTGAGAAAATTGGCAAACTCTCCAAATCCTTTTACCTTGGTAATGCTGATGCCCCGTACCCTCATGTCCACAAGTCGCCCCTCGACATGTTCCAGTTCACTATTCCTGATAATGGCGACAATTTTTTTCATTTCCATGACATTACCCCTCAACTTTTGTCATTGTTTAAACAAAAGAGATTTTAATCAAATTCAATGTACATGTATTTCAAGAGAAAGTGTCTTATTCTGTTCTGCTGCCCGCCCAAGCTTGTCGGTTCCCTTCCAGTGCACTGTTATCGGCATGCCGGCCTTGAACTGGGATGGATCCTTCGGTTTCAATACAGCGGCCATGTCAAATACCGAATGAAAGATTTCACCGGCAAATGGTTTGCCGTTCGTGTCGATAAGACTTAGATCCTTGATATCCACCGGGCGGTCAAAATAGACATGCACGCCTTCGATACTCTTTGCATCCTTGTCTTTCAGGGCAACAATTTCCAGAAGCTGCGGAGGACCGGGCTCTTCAACCGCAGTTTCATCCACAGAAAGCGGGTTACGCAGTACGCCCGCGTGAGGTAACGAAACGCGCCCTTTTTCGCCTTCCACGGAAATGCGTACTTCCCGAACGCCGTTGAATTGAGTCATGGTCAAGGCCAGCGCGTCAAGCACACTTTGATCGCCAGCCTTGCCAGCGTTGATAGTGAGAAAATCTTTGCTGAAATTCAGGGTAACTGTCCCTGAATCCTCCGTCACCCCGAGTAGACGGGTGCCGGCATGAAAAGGCTGAAGGAAGTCTCCACGGTAGGCGGCTATTTCCATGCCGCTCAAGAGTCGTTCCACAGCCACTTTCTTGATACTTCCCTGGTCAAAGGTAAAAAATGGGAACGGCACTACTTTTCCCGGCTTCTTGGCAGAAGGAAAATAAATGACAAATGCGAAACAGGTTCCGGCATCGGAGGTCGGTGCCGGGCCGAAATACTTTTCGTAGGCCTTGGTGGCTGATACCCTGGTTTCCTGTGAATGAGGAGTTTCTTTTTTACTGCAGCCAACAGTAAAAAAAACCAGAACCAGTAAAGACAGTGTGAATACTGATTTGACTATTCTGTTCATAGACGTGCTCCCAGTGAGATTAGCCAGATACGATTGCAAAGAACGCCCTGAGGAAAGGAAGATTATAATCGGATCAGACATCAGGCGAGTCAGTCGGCATTTTCCCGTTCTTTACCAGCTTTCCCTGGCGGAGTAATCTCATATTTTTCCATGCGATAAATGAGCACATGCCGGGGAATTCTCAGGAAACGGGAGGCAGCCGCCTGATTCCAATCATTGCGCTCCAGAGCCTCCAGAACAATTTCTCTCTCCAGCTGTTCCAACGAATATCCTTCCTCAGGCAGATTGATGATCGATCCCGAGACAGCGTACTTACGAATACCGCGAACTTTTTCCGGCAAATCTCCCAGGGCAACGGCATCTCCCTCTCGCAATATCAGAAGACGCTCCACCGTATTCTCCAGCTCCCGCACATTGCCCGGCCATGGATAGGCAATCAGGGACTCTACGGCTTCAGCAGCGAACGCAACCGTGTCCGCGCCATGTTTGGTTGCAAAATGCTTCAACAGAAGAGGTATGTCATCCTTCCTTTCCCGCAAGGGCGGAATATGCAGGGGAATGACTGAAAGCCGATAATAAAGATCTTCGCGAAAACTGCCATCAAGCATTGCCTGTTCCATATCCAAGTTGGTTGCAGCAACCACCCGTACATCCAACTGATGGGCTTCTGTTCCGCCCACCGGTTCCACGACCTTTTCCTGCAGGGCACGCAAAAGCTTTGGCTGCAAATCCAACGGCAGCTCCCCTACCTCATCGAGAAAAAGTGTCCCTCCATCCGCCTGCTTGAATTTGCCTGTCTTATCTCTGGCGGCTCCGGTAAACGCTCCTTTGACATGGCCGAAGAGCTCACTTTCGAGGAGATCCCGCGGAATTGCCGCACAGTTTATCGGCACAAAAGGTGCTGATTTTCGCGAGCTCATGGAGTGAAGCGCCTTGGCAATCAATTCCTTGCCGGTCCCGGACTCGCCGGTTATGAGGACCGTCGCATCAGTATTCGCAACCTTACGCACCACTCTAAATACCTTTTCCATCTCACGGGAGATGCCCACGATATTCCTGAAATCAATCTTCTCCGTCAACTCCTGCCGCAGCTGCCTGTTTTCCAGGGACAGGCTGGTAACCTGCAACGCCTTGCGGACCACCAGCTTCAATTCTTCGCGATTGAACGGCTTGGTAATATAGTCATAAGCACCAAGCTTCATCGCCTCCACGGCCGTATCCACCGCCCCGAAAGCGGTAATAATCATAACGAGGGTGTCGGGGGAACGTTCCTTGATCTCCCGCAACACCTGGAAACCATCGATCCCGGGCATTTTCAGATCGGTAATCACCAAAAGGGGATTCAGTTCGTCAAACAACCGCAAGCCCTGGCCTCCCGACTCGGCAACTGTTACCTCATATCCGTCTTCCTGGAGATTGTATTCCAGAACACGACGCAGCGACGGATCATCATCTATTACCAGTATTTTCTGTCTCATTTCTCTCCCAAAGCTTGAAGTTTTTTTATCGGCAGACGAATATGAAATATGGCGCCACTGCCCGGCTTACTCTCAACCGTTATACTACCGCCATGCCCCTCGATAATCTTGCGCGTTATGGCCAGGCCGAGCCCTGTTCCGCCCTCTTTGGTGGTAAAAAATGGCTCGAAGATTTTCTCCACCTCTGTCGCGGGGATTCCCGATCCCGAATCTGAAAACTGTAGGTCACACCAGTCTGGACCGCTGTTTTCCATCTCTTCCCGACGATCAGTAATGATGACGGAGCCTCCAGCGGATGAAGCCTGCAGACCGTTTAAAATAATGTTGAGAAAAGCCTGCCGCAGTTTTTCCGGATCGCCCTCTATGACAGGCAGACTATCTATACTGCACTCCAACCTGACTTCCCGTTTTCGTGCTTCCGAGGAAACAAGCGAGATGACATTGTTCAACTCCTCGAGAAGATCACACTCTCCCATCAAAACAGGCTGTGGCCGTGCTAAACGGAGAAAATCCTCCACCACGTTATTGAGACGCTTGGACTCCTTCACCATGATTTCCAGGAATTCATATTTCCTGTCGCCCGGTTGGAAATCATCCTTCAGTATTTCGGCCGTGCCTTGAATGGAACCGAGTGGGTTGCGAATTTCATGAGCCAGAACCGCAGCCAGCTCGCCGATTGTCGAAAGCCGCTCGGCCTTGCGTAATTGCCCTTCCATCTCGGTAATACGTTCAGATTGACTGCGCAGCTTTTCATACGACCTTTCCAAGCCAAGTGCGGTCTGTTGCAGTTGATACGCTTGCACACGCTCCCGCTGGGAAAGCAGTCCGGTAATCCCGCCGACCACATTATAGAGAAGAATTTCGAGATATTTTTCGAGTTCCATCGTCAGATGGTCCCCCCACTGGAAAAGAACGTGAGGCGCATACATGATACTTACAATGAGTGCGCAGCCGATCCCGCCCCACAGTCCGAACCAGAAAGCACCCATGATGATCGGGATGTAGTAGAGCCGCTGATAGATGTCGTGAAGCATAGGGGCGCTGAGAGGGGTGCTGTAATGGAGAATACTGATTACCGCGACCAATACTGCCAGCAGGACAATTCGGTTTGTTTTACTGTTTTTCATGGTCTCCCCGTAAAGAATGTAATTCGGATAGGCCTTTTACTGTACTACCGTTGTTTACTTAAAAAGGAATCAAACTAATACAAAAATACAAGGAACGTACCAACAACATTTTTCCATGTAACCAGCTGAATTGCGAAGGTTTATCTCGATCTATTGTTTTTGCGGGGGGGAATCTGGTGCAGAATATTCTTCACTCTCCCAAAGAATACTCTTCACTAGGCAGCTGGTCAAGGAACACGAATTTGCTACGTATCGAAAAACACCAAAATATATATAGTCGCCCACACTATAACAACCATCCTGCGTAATTTTACTTTTTATGAACACACAGAGTTATCGCATTTATCAATAGTCGTAACAAATGCTATAGATATTAACAATTTGACTTTATAGCTGTTTTTGCAGATTATTCAGCAGCTTTATGATGCCATCACAGTATCGCCCGGAAAGAAGCATTCCCTGTCAGCAGAAGAGCAAGTAGCACTACCATGGGATCCAGTTACCGCGATATTTTTGACATTTGTCCGCAGTAGATTTATGCATTGATATTTTCAAGAGGGGAAATTATGAAACAAACGACATACAGACTTATCAGGCAAAGCACCATTTCCGTCCTGCCGGCACTTGCCGCAGTACTGATATCCTTTTCACCGGCACTGGCCAGCACCGACTTTGCCGTTATCAGTACTGACCAATTGAAACAGTTCATTGACCAGAAAGAAAAAATGGTCCTTATCGACGCTCGCACGCCCGCGGAATACAAGGAAGCTCACATCATTGGGGCGATTAATATCCCCGAAAAGCAATTTGCAAGTGCAAAACAAAAACTCCCCGCAAAAAAAGATGCTTTGCTGATATTTTACTGCAACGGGGTCAAGTGCGGCAAAAGCACGAGGGTAGCAAAAATTGTCCAACCTCTCGGCTACACGAACATTCTCGTCTACCGCGAAGGTATTCCTGTGTGGGAAGAACGGGGGTTCCCCCTGGAAACCGGCCCCGGTTACGGCAAGAAGATCGAGACATCCAAGCTGTCGGCTGCCGATCTTAATACCATGATAAAGTCGAATGAAAAGGATTACCTTCTCGTGGACGTTCGTGACGAAGCGGAATTCAAGGAAGGTCACATCCCTACGGCAATTAACATTCCGACAGAAAACTTTGCCACGAAATCGGAAATTCTTCCCAAAGGGAAAAAAATTATCGTCTACTGCAATACCGGCAGCCGGAGTTATCTCGCCTATAAGAAGCTTGTTGCTCTTGCCTACCCAAGAATTTATCAGACACTGTTTGCCGATTGGAAAGATGCAGGACTTCCTGTTGTAAAATAGCTTCTCACACTGTATTCGGAAGCCACCTATCGTATCCTGAAAGAAAAAGGCCATACCCGTTCATGGGGATGGCCTTTTATTGTCTTCGCTGGGGAGTCCGAAAAAATGAGTATGCTTTCTATCTACCGGGATTTGTCATATATCAGGATCCGAAGAGCGGAGTTCTTCGGAGAAGCAGTCTGAAAACATTCATCACCTTCAGTCGTTGACCGATTACCGGCCATTCCATCTCATGCCTGTCGCACAAAGATTCAATAGGGTTCATTCGAAAGATTTCCTCTCTAAGAGAGTCATCCATTACCGTTGCCTCTTCCATCCTTCTGATAAGATCCTTTGCCCTGCGAATATGGTGGATAATCTCCTCGGCCTTTGACCGATCAGTCAGGCCGTGCGCGGCTTTCAACTCGACAAGTTTAAGCGCACCATCATAGGTTGCATTGACAATCTCGTCCCGTGTCATCCACTCTGTTTCATAATTGAGCCGCTGTTTCCAGTTTGAAGTCAGCAGCGCCTCACGATGGTCCTTCAGGGTCTTGTAGAATAGTCGATACCCATACTGCTCCGGTTCTTCGAAAAACCGGCTGCTAGGATCGACGAACGGTGCCAGCGGAGCGATAAAAGGGAGGATTTTCCCGCTTTTCCCGTACTTTTCAATCAATTCACCGCAATAGTCTACGGTATCCATGACCGACTGGTACGTCTGATAAGGTAGCCCAACCATGAAAAACAGGTCAATCCTTTTGCAGTTACTGCGCTCGAAGGCAGCGATGGACTCCTCCAGTCGGGCATTGTCATACGTCTTTCCAAAAGCCTTTCGCACGCGAACATCATGGGACTCAGGTGAAATTTCAACATTGAAATTGGCCAGGGAACCAGAGACTTTATCGACAAAATCGCCGGTGGGCGGATTAAAGAATTCTATGGCGATCTCATTTCGGATCCGCTGCTTTTTCATGGCAACAAGAAAGTCTTCAGCATACTTTTTGCCAGCCTGCAGCAGGTCACCGATAACCATAACCGGTGCACCGGTATACCGGGAGATGTTCTTGATATCCTTGGCCAGCAACTCCGGAGCGCGGAAAGCCGGCTTTTCCCGCACGCACATTTTTTCGAATGCCGACGAGGAGCCGCCGCACGAGGCACAGTCATGATGACAACCCCGACTGGAAAAGACCCCCATGACCGGATTCTTCAGCCAGTCGCGAAATGGCAGATAACCCGTCAAATCACGGTATTTCACCGCCATCTTGAAGAGATGGGCATAATCATAATTGACGTAATCCAGGTTTTGTGGCTGGCAGGTCAATCCATTCACTACTGTTTCACCGTCCGTATTGCGCCATACCAGGTTCGGAATGGAGCCTAAATCACCACCATTCTTGATGACCTCCAGGAGCTGCTTCATCGGTCCTTCCGTTGAATCACCGCACATGACGAAATCCACAAAAGGATAGTCGCGCATTATTTCCAAGTGGTAATGAGTCGAGGAAAGTCCACCAAAGATAATCGGTATTTCCGGATGAAGTTCCTTCAACACTTCGGCAATACTGAGACTGCCATCAGCATGGGGGAGCCAGTGCAGGTCGATGCCGAAAGCTGCAGGTTTGAGCCCAGAGACGAAAAGAGCCGGATCGAACCTGACATCTTTGAGCATTTTATTGGCGAGGTTCACGATCCTGACGGAAATACCGTGCCGGGTGAGATATTCCGAGAGAGTCAGAAAACCTATCGGGTAATTTTCAAAAATGGAAGTGGAAGGAATCACCTCGCTGACCGGACCATAAAAGATGGGGAGTTCACGGAATTTGTAGACACTCGGAGGATGGATGAGAACAAGATCGGCTTGCTTCATGCTGTATGAGGCTCCTTTACCCAGGGATACAATCTGAAATTCACAAAATTATCCGCACTTGTGGTCTCGCAATCCAGGCAAACGGATCGGGAGTGCAACATGAGCAAAAATACTATTCCATAATTTCTAAAGAGTCATAACAGGAAAAAATAGAGTAGGAAAGCATGGTCCTCGTCTACGCGGCAGACACTTTATATTTTTCTTTCGGAATATTCAAGTATTATAGGCAGACTGCCAAGATCGAGCTGCCTTTTTGTGAGGGAGTGTTCCAGAATAGAGCCATCAGGGTATTTCTTGAGAGCAATTGTCTCGGCGTTTTCAGCAAAAAAACAACAAAAGGGCTAGCGTATAACGCTAACCCTTTATTTATAACTGGTGCCGGAGGTCGGAATCGAACCGACACGGAGTTGCCCCCGCGGGATTTTGAGTCCCGTGCGTCTACCAATTTCACCACTCCGGCAAAATGTTTCGGGATTATAACGAAAGCCACATTCGCCGTCAAGGAAGAAAATCAAATAGTAAACCTCCAAATTGGAGACATCATCGGCAAGAAATACTATTGACACACCATTTCGTATTTGCTATAAAAGATCTTCTTGAATGGGGCTGTAGCTCAGTTGGGAGAGCGCTTGACTGGCAGTCAAGAGGTCGACAGTTCGATCCTGTTCAGCTCCACCAAACATTCCGAAAAGGGTCCGGCAATTTTGCCTGGCCCTTTTTTTGTTTTCTGCAGGACGCAATACATTCCAATAGGTTGTAAAGATGAATTCTCCGCAACGCCACCTTTTCTCTCACAATGTAAAAAAGCTACAAACCTGTTATTTTCTTTCGGAAATTTCTGGCAGGAAGACTCAATTTTATGCTATAAGAACTGATTAAAGATCCAGGGCATCTTTTCGTTACCTACTCAAGTGACGCAGCCCTGTCCAGCAGCTATTTCGCGGAAGCTCTTTCTTCCGTTTTTATTTGAGGTTTCTGAACTATGAAAATATGTGTTATCGGCACCGGCTATGTCGGCCTGGTTGCAGGCACCTGCTTTGCCGAGAGCGGCAATACCGTTACCTGTGTTGACATCAACGAAGAGAAGATTGAAGGCCTGAAGAACGGTATCATCCCCATTTACGAACCCGGCCTGAAGGAATTGATCCTCAAAAACACCGAAGAAGGCCGTTTGAGCTTCACCACCGATCTTGCCGAAGCAGTAAAGAGTTCGCTGATCCTTTTTATCGCCGTGGGCACTCCTCCCGGAGAAGACGGCTCCGCCGACCTCATGCATGTCACCACCGTAGCCAGGGAAATCGGCCGTGCCATGGAAAGCTTCAAGATTGTCGTCAACAAGTCCACCGTACCGGTCGGCACCGCCGACCTGGTACGCACAGCAGTCCGCGAAGAGCTGGAAGCACGCAACGTGGCCATCGAATTCGACGTGGTCTCCAACCCGGAGTTTCTCAAGGAAGGAGCCGCCATCGATGACTTCATGAAACCGGACCGAGTGGTGATCGGCGTGGACGATGTGCGCACCGCCGAGATTATGAAGGAATTGTATGCCCCGTTCATGCGCCGCACCAACCGCATCATCGTCATGGATGTACGCAGCTCCGAGATGACCAAGTATGCCGCCAACGCCATGCTCGCCACCAAGATCTCCTTCATGAACCAGGTGGCCAACCTCTGCGAAGCGATGGGTGCCGATGTGACCGCGGTACGCGAGGGGATCGGCTCGGACTCGCGGATCGGCTACGATTTTCTTTTTCCCGGTGTCGGCTATGGCGGCTCCTGTTTTCCCAAGGACGTAAAAGCCCTGGTGATGACCGCCGAAGAGAACCACTACGACTTCCTGCTACTGAAGGCGGTGGAAGAGGTCAATGAGCGCCAGAAGCAGGTCCTGCCCCGCAAGGTGGTCGCATATTTTGGCGACCCTGCGGCAAAAAAACCTCTACACGGCAAGACCATTGCCCTCTGGGGCCTGGCCTTCAAACCGCGCACCGATGATATGCGCGAGGCACCATCCATCGTCATCATCAGCCAACTGCTTGAAGCGGGCGCCACGGTGCGCGTCCACGACCCGGTGGCACTGAAAGAAGCGGAAAAGGTTTTTGGCGATCGGATTTCCTATAACAGCAACGAGTACGAGATTCTCGATGGTGCCAACGCACTGGTCATCGTCACGGAATGGAACGAGTACCGTAACCCTGACTTCGAACGGATTGCCGAACTGCTGGTCAAGCCGGTAATTTTTGATGGCCGAAATCTTTATGAACCGAGGAGAATGAAGCATATCGGTTTCGAATATTTCGCCATCGGTCGGAACGGCAGGCAGTTCAGTTCGGAAAGGGGCTAGACCATGAGGATACTTGTTACCGGCGGCGCCGGCTTTATCGGATCACACCTTTGCGAAAGGCTCGTCAATGAAGGTCACGATGTCCTCTGTCTCGACAATTTTTACACCGGTCGAAAAGAAAATATCGACCACCTTCTGGACAGTCATCGTTTCGAACTGATTCGTCATGACGTTATCGAGCCGGTACTTCTGGAAATTGACCGAATTTTCAATCTCGCCTGCCCTGCTTCACCGGTCCATTACCAGTACAACCCGGTCAAGACCATCAAAACCAGCGTGATGGGCATGATCAATATGCTCGGGCTGGCCAAACGGGTTAAAGCACGCATCCTTCAGGCTTCAACATCTGAAGTGTACGGTGACCCTTTGGTTCACCCCCAGTCAGAGGACTACTGGGGCAATGTCAACCCGATCGGCTTGAGAAGCTGCTATGATGAGGGTAAAAGGGTCGCGGAAACCCTGATGATGGATTATCATCGACAGAATTCAGTGGACATCCGGATCATCCGAATATTCAATACATATGGTCCTCGCATGGCCCAGAACGATGGTCGTGTGGTTTCCAATTTTGTTGTCCAGGCTTTGCGCAATGAAGACATCACTGTCTACGGTGACGGAAGCCAGACTCGCTCCTTCTGCTTTGTTGACGATCTGGTTGAAGGAATGCTGGGGTTGATGAATTGCGAGGGCATTACCGGCCCCATGAATATCGGCAACCCTACCGAGACGTCAATACTTGAATTTGCCACGCGTATTATCAGTCTGACCGGTTCTTCATCCAAAATTATCTACAAACCGCTACCCTCCGACGATCCCAAACAGCGGCAACCGGACATATCTTTTGCAAGGAAGACACTTGGCTGGGAACCAAAAACCGACATTGATACTGGATTAAAAAAGACAATCGATTATTTCTCTCGTATACTTACATGTAAATCATAAGAGCGAAGCCTATGAAAAAGCGGATGTATTACATCCCTGCCGGATTTATCCTCGTTTTTCTCTCTTTCACCGTTTTTGGCGAACGTGGACTTCTGCGCATTTATCACCTGAATCATGAAAAAGAGGACCTTCAGGAACGCACAGCGCTCGTTACGCAGGAAAATGATCAACTCAAGAGAGAAATTGAGGCCCTGAAGACCGATCGCCGCTACCTCGAAAGCCTTGCCCGAAAAGATTTCGGTTATGTTCGCAAAAATGAGATCATCTATCAGTTCCCCTCAAAAAAGTAAAAGAAGTACCGAAGAATATGTATCGTGGCGTAATCAAATAACAAAGTGCCGTGGTATCTTTTGCACTGTCCCAGGAGAAGTTGTCACTAAAGCGAATTCTCGAGTCAACCCGCCTGATCCGCAACTGATGCGAAGAACCCGATATCGATATGGTTTCACACCTTCGACGGAGCACAACACTGACTCTACCCTACCGGGGACAGGACTGACAGTGCCTCGGAATATTGTATAGCCGCCGATAGAAAAGGAATCGCAGCACTCTTGGAGGAAAGATGAAGAAAGTTTTACTCGGACACGTACGGAAGTGTCTCGAAAACTGTTATGCAAACGAAACGCTCTCTTCGGGTGTCGTCCCGGAAATAATCATAGAAGTCCCCGCGCATGCCGAACATGGTGACTTTGCAACTAATGTCGCCATGCAGCTGGCAAAGCCGGAAAAAAAGGCACCACGTCAGATTGCTGAAGTTCTCGTAAAGGAACTTCAGGTCAACAATGAGCTATTTGAAAAAGTGGAAATTGCCGGCCCCGGATTTATCAACTTTTTTATCCGGAAGGAACTCTGGCGTGAATCCCTCAAATCAATAGTCACGGCCGGTGACGACTTCGGCAAAAGCACTGCGGGTGCCGGTAAAAAAGTACAGGTTGAATTCGTCAGTGCAAACCCCACCGGACCTCTCCATATCGGGCATGGTCGTGGAGCAGCAACCGGGGATGCGGTTGCGTCAATCCTCTCTGCAGCTGGTTTCGAAGTAATTCGTGAATATTATATCAATGACGCAGGCAACCAGATGGATACCCTGGGCAGATCCGTGTACCTTCGCTACTGCGAATTGCTCGGCAAATCAAGTGAGTTTCCGGAAAATTGTTATCAGGGCGACTATATCAGGGACATAGCACGCGACCTGGTGACGAAGTTCGGCTCCCGCTATCTTGAGTCCTCCGACGAAGAAGCGATACCTGTTTTTGCCAAACTTGGCGGAGACATTATCCTGCAAGGGATCAAGCAGGATCTCGAGGATTTCGGCGTCGTCCATAACACCTGGTTCTCGGAGCAGACTCTCTTCGACACCGGCAAGGTAGCCGAAGCGGTATCTTCGATGCAGAAGAGTGGCTATATTTATGAAAAAGAAGGAGCACTCTGGTTCCGCACCACCGATTTTGGCGATGACAAGGATCGCGTGGTTGTTCGCGGCAACGGTGTCACCACCTACTTTGCCTCGGATATCGCCTACCACAAGGAAAAGTTCGAGCGTGGTTTCGATTGGGTTATCGATGTCTGGGGTGCGGACCACCACGGCTATGTCCCGCGTCTGAAAGGAATCGTTCAGGGACTTGGCCGCAGTGCCGACGATCTGAAGATAATCCTGGTTCAGCTCGTTTCTCTGTTGCGCGATGGGGTTCCGGTTGCCATGTCCACCCGTAGCGGAGAGTTTGTCACCCTCAAAGAGGTCGTGGATGAAGTCGGTCGAGACGCAGCCAGATATTTTTTCCTCATGCGGCGCTCGGACAGCCAGTTGGATTTTGACCTGGAACTTGCGAAACGACAAAGCACGGAAAACCCGGTCTATTATGTCCAGTACGCCCACGCCCGAATCTGCAGCATTTTCGAGACTGTAACAGAACGGGGCCTTGTACCGGAAGATTTCACAAAGATTCCTTTACGAAAGCTTGAAAGTTCCGAAGAGATGTCATTGATCAAGCTCCTGGGTCAATTCCCGGAAATAGTGGAAGGGAGTGCCCTGAATTTCGAGCCGCACCGGATCACCTATTACCTGCAGGATCTTGCTGGCCTCTTCCACAGCTTCTACAACAAACACAGGGTTATAGGAGAAGACCCGGAGTTGTCCTCCGCTCGGCTGCTACTTCTGAAGTGCACGGCCCAGACACTGAAAAACGGGCTGACTCTGCTTGGCGTATCTGCTCCCGAAAGAATGTAACGGAAAGTTCCCGACACTATGGCTCTCGATTATAATCAAAAAAAACAGGTCAACAAAAACCGGCCGCGCAAGCGACCGCTTAAACTCCTGCTTCTTCTCATTATCGGGAGCATCTTTTCCCTCTACTGCTTGGGAATTGCTACCGGGTGGCTTGTTTTCAAATATCTTCCTCAGAAAACAGAAGAAACCATGATAAATCCGGCAAAACTGGATAAATCTCTGCCAACTCCCGAATCACCAACTGCGAAAAATGGTCCTGCGACACAAACACAGGACAAAGAACCTGACCTCTCTTTCTACTACACCTTGCCTAAAGGTGAAAAAGGTGTCATAGGAAGCGGCATAAATAATCTGCCGAATAAAACTGTTTCCAAGAATGCTTTGCCGACACCTGCAGCCGAACAAAACGACACATCAACTCATCAACAGCATCAAACGTCAGCAAAAAGTGATACAAAGGAAGACTCGTCACATAAAGAAAAGTCCGCCATAAACTCTGGAGCTACCCAGACAGCAGCAACGGCAAAAAATATCGGAAAAACAACGTATACCGTGCAAGTTGCTGCATTTCATGCAAAGTCAGATGCTCAGGAATTAAAGTCAAAGCTTCAAAAAATTGGCTTTTCCTGTCGAATTGAAGAATATTCCATCCCGGGCAAGGGAAGCTGGTACAGGGTAAGAACAGGCAGCAAACTTGATAAAGACACAGCGACCAAGATTGCAGCAAAAGTGGGCGATAACGCCATACTTGTCACTGAATAATCGTAAAACCGCACTCAGCCTTATTTTGCAAAATTAACTATTGACACAGCTCGAATCGTTATGATATAAAGTTTGAGTTACGCACATGACGCGGGGTGGAGCAGTCTGGTAGCTCGTCGGGCTCATAACCCGAAGGTCGAAGGTTCAAATCCTTCCCCCGCAACCAAACAAATCAAAGGGTTAGCCTATATTTGGCTAACCCTTTTTCTGTAGTTGGAATTGTAGATACCAAAATAGGTACAAAAACACCGATAACGGCATGCTGTATCAGGTCTCCTGCCCTACCCTGCGCGACTCTCCACTCCTCTCTCTTTTGGTAGAATCTCCCCTAATAAAAGAAGAAGACCATATTTCCCAGGACTCTCTCCGTTGTGTGCTTCATATTTGTTGTAACTCACCACCGAAACCGCATCCAGAACCCGTTCAAAGCAAGGCCTCATTTCGGCCAAGACATCACCAGTAATCCGAAAATAGAATGATAAGCGTTAAATCAAGACATTACAGACATTTATCGACTGCCAATTTCAGGTATCTTAATGGGGCTACTCAGGTTGTCTTCCTGTACCGAACATGTATAGTATTAATAACCATTAAATCTGCAAACTTGCTGAGCTTTTATATATTGGAGAAGAACTTATAAACACGTTCAAATCTAAATAGTTGCGTTATGTATTTTCAGCTTTACGTTTCAAAGTTGCTCTCAATTGAGAACATACGGAAGCTTTTCACCACCAAGGCCAAGGTATAGAACTGAGGCTGATGAGCTGAAAGAAACTGATGGGGACCGACGGCGACAGGCTGGAGAGAGAGAACCTGCTGGAGGATCGGACGACCCTAAGCTTGATACTGCGATCAAGCAATAATGGAAAGCGGTTTTTACGGAGATCAGCTTACACAACCGCAGTTCACTACCAAGGCTCTCGTCATCGGCCTGGATCTGGCGGTGGTGAAGAACCTGACCGGTTAGGCTGCCACCGGTGCGGGTGGATGCCATGCAAATCCAACAGATGTTCTGCTATCTCATCAACAACGGAGTGGAGGTCATGACCAAGGACGGAACACTGACCATCCACGCGGCTGAAAACAAGCTGTCGAAACAGAACTGATCTCTTTTCTCCCCCGGGGAAATCATACTGGCTACCGTATCGGACATGATCATCATGGAAAATAATGAGCAGAATATGAAAAAAGATAATATCCAGGGATCGACTGCGTTACCGCCCGGTTTCTCTGTTACTCAGACGTTTGAAGGTGGTACTTCACCGCTTCGATCCTTTTTTCAGGGTAAATGGATAGCCTGGATAGTCCTGTTGGCGTCTCTGGCGGTCACTTTCTTTGCCTGGTATTTCGCCCGGGGCGTAACGCAGGAAAGAGCGAATGACCGTTTTGTGTTTCGGAGCCAGGCAATAGAATCAACGCTTCTCGATCGTCTGCATGACTACGCATTCCTGCTGCATAGCGGCGCCGGTCTTTTCGCAGGATCCGAAGAAGTTACACGCGCGGAATGGCGGACCTATGTAACAGCGTTGCAGATTTATAAACATTATCCAGGAATTCAAGGGCTGGGTTTTGCCAAAATGATTCTGCCCGCAGAAAAGCAGGCACACATTCGTCAGTTGCGCGCAGAAGGTTTCCCAAACTACGATATCCTTCCTGAGGGGAAGCGTCCGGTATACACCTCCATTATCTTCCTGGAACCCTTCGATTGGCGAAATCAGCGGGCTTTTGGTTATGACATGTTTTCCGAATCCACGCGCAAAGCGGCCATGGTGAGGGCAAGAGATACCGGTTCGACCGCTATGAGTGGCAAGGTTACCCTGCTTCAGGAAACAGCAAAAGATGTTCAGGCGGGCTTTCTAATATATTTGCCGGTCTACCGCAAAGGCGAAGTACCGAAAACCCCTGAACTGAGGCGTGAGGCGTTAACGGGATATGTGTACAGTCCCTTCCGCATGAATGATTTCATGCAGGGTCTTCTGTTAAAGAAGCGGGAGTATGTTGAACTTCAGATTTTTGATGGGGATGAACCGCGTAAA
Organism: uncultured delta proteobacterium; assembly: GCA_963748325.1. Taxonomy (GTDB): domain Bacteria; phylum Desulfobacterota; class Desulfuromonadia; order Geobacterales; family Geobacteraceae; genus RPRC01. The sequence continues at coordinate 894,594 of CAVVIJ010000004.1, forward strand.
GCGGACTTGCTGTATCCCAGCGGGGACAAGAAATCACTGTCGGATCACGCGCATTTTGCCAGCTACCAATCCATCCTGGAGTTTGCCGGTCGTCGTTGGCTCCTGGTTTTCAAGTCCACACCGTATTTTGAAAAAACCATCGATACCGGTCAGGTGAACAGCATCCTGTTGCTTGGCAGCATCATCAGTCTACTGCTCTTTTTCGTGGTCTTGTCGTTGACAAAGTCGCACAGCCAGGCCCTGTCTCTGGCCAATGTAACGTTGGACCTGGAAAAGGCCAATTTCGGACTGAGGCAAGAAGTTGTGGAGCGCAAACAGGGTGAAGAAAAAATCCGCCAACTGAACGACGAGTTGGAGAAAAATGTCCAAACGCGCACGCATCAACTGGTGGAATCCCAGGCGTTGCTCAGCACTGTTTTCGACTCGGTGAAGGACGGAATCGTCCTGGCGAATGCCGAAACCAGGCGGTTTCGCATGAGTAATACCTCGTTTCAACGAATGCTTGGATATAGCGCCGATGCGATTCTCGAGCTGGGCGTGGCGGACATTCACCCCCAGGAAGAGATGGATACGGTCAATCGCCAGGTCGAGCAGAATATCAAGCGCGAAATCAGTTTCGTGCCCAATGTTCCCGTGAAAAGGAAGGATGGCTCGATCTTTTATGCGGACATCAATACCAGTGTAATGATGGTAAATGAAACTTCTTTCCTGCTGGCTGTTTTTACGGACATCACCGATCGCAAGCAGACAGTACTGGCACTGCGTCAAAGCGAACAATTTCTCGACACCTTGCTGAACGCAATCCCTGTTCCTGTTTTCTACAAGGACAGGGAGGGGCGCTATCTGGGATTCAACAAGGCATACGAGACATTCTTCGGTGCAACAAGAGATCAGTTAATCGGCAAGAGCGTATTCGACCTCAGTCCGCCGGAGCTTGCGAAAATCTATCATGCGAAGGATACCGAGCTCTTCGTAAGCCGTGAGATGCAGCAATACGAGTCTCAGGTAAAGGATTCGCATGGCTCATTGCATGATGTCATTTTCAGCAAGGCGGTTTTCAACGACAGTCAGGGAGTCGTCAACGGGTTGATCGGAGCGATCCTCGACATCAGCGAGCGCAAGCGGGCGCAGCAGGCGCTGGCAGGATCCGAAGCGCTGCTCAGGGGGGTCTTCGACTCCGTGCAGGACGGAATCGTCGTGGTGGACGTCCAAACCCAGCAGTACCGCATGGTCAATACCGCAATGTGCCGCATGCTCGGATACAGCCGTGAAGAGTGGCTCACGATGTGTGTGCAGGACACGCATCCCAGGGAAGCTCTCCCCCGCATCGCCCGCGAATTCGAGAGTTTAGCCAAGGGCGATAGCACTCTCGCGCCGGCTCTGCCGGTGAAAAGAAAGGATGGCAGCATCTTCTATGCGGACGTCAACGCCGGCCCAATGACGATAAACGGCGTAGCCAGTGTTGTCGGCGTCTTCAGGGACATCACCGAGCGCAAGCAGGCGGAAGAAGAAATCCTGAAATTGAACCAGGCACTGGAAGAAAAGGTGCGGCAACTACTGGCAACCCAGGAAGAACTGGAACAGCACCGCGCACACCTGGAACAGGAGGTGGCCCAGCGAACCGCCAGCCTGACGGAAGCACAGCGCATCGCCCATCTCGGCAACTGGGAATGGGATGTAATCAATAATACGGTGAACTGGTCGGATGAAATGTACCGCATCTTCGGCCTACGCGCCGCAGCAGATCGACGCGAGCTACGAGGCTTTCCTGAACGCGGTGCATCCGGAAGACCGTCAGTTGGTGGACGACACCGTGCGCGATGCTTTGGCGCGGCAGCACACATACAGTATAGAGCACCGCATCCTGCAGCCGGACGGCACGCTACGCTATGTGCATGGGCAGGCCGAAGTGATGCAGGGAGATGACGGGCAGCCCATCAGCATGATGGGAACGTTGCAGGACATCACCGAGCGCAAGCTGGCTGAACAGACGGCTATTGACGAAAGGAATTTCTCAAACACATTGATCGCAAGCCAGCCGGACATATTCTACGTGCTTGACACGACCGGGAGGTTTATCCGCTGGAACGACAAATTGAGAGACGTGCTCGGCTACTCCGACTCACAGATTGCGGCAACCAATGCACTGGACATTATTCACGAGGCGGACCGTCCGTCGGTCGCCCAAAAAATCCAGGAAACTTTTGAACAGGGCACGGCAACCAATGTTGCGCGCCTCATCACAAAGATGGGCATACGCGTCTTCAGTCTAACGGCTACGCGAGTGGATACTGCGAAGGGCGCCTATGCGGTCGGCGTCGGTACCGATATCACCGAACGCAAGCAAATGGAAACCGAGCTGCGTGAAAGCGAACTCGCCTATCGTACCTTGTCGCAGAACCTGCCCGGCATGGTCTACCGGGTGTTCATTCGCGAAGGCGGACGGATGCAGTTTTATAACGATATGCCCGCTCAAATGACAGGCTACGCAGCGGATGAACTGACCACCGGCAAGGTTTGCTCGATCGAGCCGCTGATCCTGGACGAGGACCGCCCCGGCGTGGAGGCTGAAGTCATGCGCGCGATTGCAGAGAAACGTGCCTTCGCGGTGGAGTACCGGCTGAAGCACAGGGATGGCGGCATCCGCTGGATGTTAGAAAATGGCATGCCTGTTTACGGACCGGACGACGCGCCACTTTATATCGATGGCGTGATCTTTGATATCACCGAGCAGAAGCAGGATGAAATAGAACTCCAGCTGTTTCGAACCCTTCTCGACAATTCCAGCGACGCTATCGAAGTGATCGATCCGGTGACGTTGCGATTTCTCGATATCAACGAGACCGCCTGCCGTGAACTGGGCTACAGCCGGGAAGAGTTGCTGACCATGAACGTTCAAGATATCGATCCAGAGATGGACACGGATGTTATCTTCATGGTCAATGAGCAGTTGGAGGAATCGGGATTCTCACGGTTTGAAACCATGCATCGGCGCAAGGATGGCTCCATCTTTCCGGTGGAAATCAACATGAGAATCGTCACCCTTGAAAAAGCGTATCGGCTGGGCATTGTGCGCGACATCACCGAGCGCAAGCAGGTGGAGGAAGAAATCCGCAACTTGAATGAAGAACTCGAAGATAAAGTGCGCGAACGCACGAAGCAATTGCTTGATACCCAGGAGGAACTGGTGCGCAAGGAGAAACTCGCCATCCTCGGCCGGATTTCGGGGAGCATTGGACACGAGCTGAGAAACCCCTTGGGGGTCATGAGCAACGCCGTCTACTTCCTGAAAATGGTGCTGGCGGAGGCGGATGAGACGGTCGGGGAATACCTGGATATCATCAAAAAAGAGATCGACAACTCCCTGCGGATCATCACCGATCTCCTCGATTTCGCCCGGACCAAGCCGCCGCAGTTAAAAACGGTGCATGCTCGTGCATTGACAGATGAAAGCCTCGGCGGATGCAGCATTCCGGAAAATGTAGAACTGCAAATTGCTGTGCCGTCGGCCCTTCCCCCTCTCAGGGTTGACCCGGCGCAGATGGGGCAGGTGTTGCAGAACCTGATTACCAACGGAATTCAGGCGATGCCGGCAGGAGGAACCTTAACCATTCGTGGAGAGCAGGACAGCGAAGGGACGGTTCGACTGGAGTTTATCGATACCGGTGAAGGGATCTCCCCGGAGAACATGAAAAAACTCTTCCAGCCGCTCTTCACCACCAAGGCAAAGGGAATCGGGCTGGGACTGGTGGTCTGCCGGAACCTCACGGAAGCCAATAGCGGGCGGATCGAAGTGTCGAGCAAACCGGGACAGGGATCGACCTTCGCAGTCGTGTTGCCAATTGAAAGGGGAACGGTGTGAAGGTAAAAACAAGCTTACTTCTGATTGAGGACAATGCCGGAGAGAGAAAAACCCTTCTGGATATTCTCAATGCCAAGGGCTATGAAACGTTCGCGGCGGGGGACGGCGCGGAGGGACTCGCTTTTCTGCGAGATCATCCCATCAACCTGGTGCTTACCGACCTGGGATTGCCGGACACTTCCGGAATCGACATCCTCCGGGACATCAAAGCCCGGTACCCCGCCATCCAGGTTATCATCCTTACCGGCAGCGCCACCTTTGATTCGGCGGTTGAGGCGACCAACCTGGGGGCCTTCTCGTATCTGCTGAAACCGTACGATATCGAGCTGTTACTGCTCAATATTCAGCGAGCTGACGAAAAGCGGCAAACGGAAGAGGATCGGGAGCGGCTCATTCTTGAACTCAGGGCCGCCCTTGCCAAGGTGAAACTACTCGAAGGTATCATCCCCATCTGCATGTACTGCAAGAAGATCAGGGATGACAAGGAAAGTTGGCAGCCGTTGGAAGTGTACATAAGCGAACATTCCGAAGCGCTCTTCAGCCACGGCATCTGTCCGGAATGCTCAAAAAAAATGGACAAAAAAACCTTGAAGGAACTCGAGAATCTAAAGCCAAAAATGTAAGCGAATCGAGGTGGAGAGCGAGCGGTGCAAGGGAGCAATCTTTTCGGCAATACTGCCGGTTGGGAGGATAAGGCATGAAGGAAAAATTAAGGGTCCTGGTGGTCGACGACGATCGGCGGATGGTCAAGACCATTTGCGACATCCTGAAGGTCAAGGGATATGAATCGATTGAGGCGTACAGCGGCGAGGAAGCGGTGGTGAAGGTAAAGGAGAAAAAGCCGGACTGCGTCCTGATGGACATCAAGATGTCGGGGATCAACGGGGTAGAGGCCCTGGCCCTGATCAATACCGTCTCTCCCGGCCTCCCCGTGGTGCTGATGAGTGCCTATACCACACCGGAACAGGTGGAAGAGGCGAAAAGGCAGGGAGCATACACGGTACTCACCAAACCCCTCGACATCCAGCTCCTGCTCTCATTTTTCTCACTGCTAAGAAAGGAGGAGAGCATACTCGTGGTTGACGATGACCCCGCTTTTTGCCGGACGATACAGGATATCCTGCAGGAAAAGGGGTACAGGGTCGAGACCGAGTTGGATGCCTCTCATGTGATGGGCAATATGGAGCGCAACTATCATCTCACGGTGGTTCTCGACCTCAAGCTTGGCAATGCAGACGGACTTGAGGTTCTTAAGGAGATCCGCGCCGTATATCCCACCAAGCCGGTGATTCTGGTAACCGGCTATGGCAGAGAAATGGCGGCAAGTATCAGCAAAGGTGAAGAGATCGGGGCCTACGCCTGCCTGTACAAGCCCCTGGAGGTCGAAAGGTTGATCGGGATCATTGAAGAGGTCAGCCGAAAAAAAATGCAAACATTCCTGGGGGAGACGTTTGACGATTGTCCAATCGTCGGAGGATAACCAATGGAAAAACCTTGCATCCTCAAAATAGTTCGGATTTCACCTAGTGTCCCGTGCGGTTAATTCAATCCTTGAAATTCCGGTTCTTTTGCCCTCTGGCTACGTTGTGGCTCCTCGACAGAGCCCCGCTATGCCTGCGTCGCGTCGCCTCGCCTTGCCAGAGACCAAAATTCCACGGAATTACTGCTGCTAACTAACCGCACGGGACACTAGTTCAGACATACACATCCGTGCGGTCACATCTCCTTCAACAACAGCTCTTCCAATGACTTTCGGTTCGAGGTCTGATCAGTCCTCAACGGATATCCGACTGCAAGTACCGCCATCAGCTCCAGATTTTCCGGAAGATCCAGTGCCTTTCGCACGTCTTCGGCATTTTTTAGAATTTCTCCGAGCCATACCGCCCCAAGTCCCAAGCCATGAGCAGCCAGCAACATATTCTGGAGACATGCGCCAATTGCCTGATGATCCTTGGTGGCATTATACATTGCCGTGTGATCCACGAAAATCGCAAGGGCGACAGGTGCCTGAATAAGCACTCGACTGTAGTGAGTCAAACCTGCTAACTGTTGTTTCATGTCACTGTTTCTAATCACGACAAACCTCCAGGGCTGATTGTTCAGCCCGGAGGGTGCCCAACTACCCGCCAAGAGGATCTCTCGAATTTTTTCCTGCTCTACCGGCACCCCGGTAAAGTCCCGTACACTGCGACGGGTATAGAGTCCTTCTAAAATATCCATTCTGAACTTCCTCCTTGTCTTCGGGTGAAGGCTCTTTGATAACCTTGCAAAGGCCTCGGTTCATGGTACTATGCATTCTGTTCAACTTTCATAAAAACAGTGCAGCCGCTGCGTAAGGTTCCTTCCAGCCATGCTTGCCCGATTCAAACCATCAGGCACTGTCATCAATAATGGCATCTAAACGTAGCACGGAAAGTCGACAATGAAAATAGTCCTCGTATTTCCTCCTTTTTACCTGGCATCTCTGTACAACCTGCCACCGCTGGGTCTTCTCAATCTCGCGACCGTTTTGAAGAATTCCGGCCACGATGTCAGCGTTTTGGACCTTGTCCTTGCCATTCGCACTAACACCCTGCCCATGGATAGCTCTATTTACCATGATTCAGCCAAAATGATACTGCGGGAGAATCCTGACATGGTCGGCTTCTCCGTGCAGTGCACGACCTTTCCGGCCGTTGTCCGGATTACGCAATTACTCAGAAAATTGAAACCCGATCTGAAGATTGTCCTCGGCGGACATGATGTCTCTTTTCACGACCAACGAACTCTCGAAAAATTTCCCTGGATTGACGCCGTGATCCGTGGCGAAGGAGAGATTACTTTCAGGGAACTGGCTGCAGCGTATGCCGGGAAGAAAAACCCCGCTGAAGCTAGAGGGGTTACCTGGCGCGAGGATGCGACAATTATTCGCAACGAAGATCGCGACCTCATCACCAACCTCGACGACCTTCCGATCCCTGATTACTCTTTCGTCCCTTCCCTTGAAACATACCGTGATGCGTGCGATATCCCGCGAAGTATTGCTATTCTGGAAGTGGGAAGAGGCTGCCCGCACCAGTGCGTGTACTGCTCTGAGTCGGTAATGTGGCGACGGCGCACACGGACCTTTTCCCTGTCACGCATTATTGGAGAGATGCATCACCTTCGGGAAAATTTCGCGGCTGAATGTTTTCTACTTGCCTACGACCAGTTCACGGCAAGCCGGAAGTTTGTTGAGGAGTTCTGTAGCAGGGTAATAGACGAACGCCTGAACGACACTCCCTGGTACTGCATCTCGCGACTGGACTCCATGGACCCTGCCCTCCTCCACTTAATGCGTGAGGCGGGCTGCGAATCAATGTGTTACGGGATAGACTCCGGTTCGGAACGAACTCTGGCCTTCATCCGCAAACAGATAGACGAGGAAATTCTCTTTCAGCGTGTCAAAGAAACCACCGACGAAGGGTTGGTGCCTACCTTGAGTTTTATTATCGGTTTCCCTGAGGAAGAGCGGGAGGATATCGACAAAACGCTCTTCCTTGCATTGAAAACAGGAATCCAGGGAAACAGCAATCCGCTTCTTCAAATGCCTACCGTACTGTCCGGCACCGAATTGCACAGTCGCTACGGAGATCGGTTGATTCGGGAAACGGATACCTATTTTTCTCTTGGTCTCGAGTTTGACAATGGACAGCGCCTTGCTGAAGACACCTGTCTCATCGAGTCAGACCCGCTGCTATTCAGCAGCTTCTACAACCTCCCCTGTGCAGGTATGGCTCTGGATGAGTTGAACGATCTTGCCACCTTCTTCCCGCTCATTGTCAACCTCTACCCGAAAACTTTCCTCCTGCTGTCCCTTGCACTGAAGGAGTCGATCAGCAAGCTCTTCAGACGGTTTCTTACCATGGTACAGGAATGCGAAGGACATGAAGCAGCAAACCTTACCCCGGCGGAATGTCGGCTGCACCTCCCCTCGTTTATCGACAAATCCCTCAACGATGCAAAGATCACAGCATGGAAACATCTACCCGACCTCGTCAGCTATGAAAATCTGTTTCTGGACGTGGGGAAACCCTCTCTTGTTAGGACACCTGCAACCGCCGACCTCTGCAACCTGCATCAACTGTTGCCCTTACGGGATGAGTCCACTGTGGTTACGAATTTTACCTGGAATGTTGCCGACATCGTCAGCGATCTGAAAAAGGGAATTTACCGGGAAAATTACCAGATAGAAGCAGCCAGTATTGTCGCTTTCCGGAAAGACGAGGGCGTCGAACTGTTGGAAATCAATGATTTCGGGCGCGACTTGCTCAATCTGAGTGATGGTTCGAAAACTTTTGAGGATATTGTTGAAATTCTGGCGAAGAGTTACCGAAATGAAATGGATTCTCAGGAGTTTCTGGCCGAGTGTAGCGCTGCGCTTGCACAACTCATTGAAATGGGTACAATTGGTACTTAAGCAGATTTCTGCGATAGTGTGTTATTATTTATTGATGGTTCAGAAATGCTTTTGCTGTCATTCGATAGTTCCGACCAGCTGGTTGGAGGTTTGCCAACGCCAAGAAGAAATCTTTTGCGTACCGTAGCGAAAGGAGGTGAGATCATGCTGAAGACCAGAAAAGTTGAAAGTAAAGCGGCTTTCAGTGCAGGATGCCACGGCCCTTCGTGCCATGCACCGACCTGCCACGCCCCAACCTGCCATGCACCATCCTGTCACGCACCGGCATGTCATGCTCCCGCATAAGTGCCGAGAAAAGTAACGGCGGATTATCTTCAATGGATAATCCGCCGTTTTTCCGTCTGCCTGACGCAAGAGCATCGCTACCGCATCGACAATTCTCCCGAACAGTTCAACGTTCTGAATGATCCTGTTTCTTTATTTCTTTGAGAAATACAACAAATGCGCCACTTCCACCCATTTTTCTGGGTGCAGGAGCAAATTCGGCAACCATATTTTTTCCCGCCTCACGGAGCCATGAAGCAACTGCACCTTGAAGGACCGGCTCCGCGGGCGAGTTGTTTCCCTTGCCAGTAATGACAAGAATGGCTTTCTGCCCGCGATTATATGCCCCGGTTACAAAATGTTTGAGACTGGTCAGGGCCTCATCACGCGTCAGTCCATGCAGATCGAGTTCCAGGTCAATCCGTATCGAACCGTTTTTCACTTGACGCATGCGGTTTGTCGCAAGAGGGCGTGACGGTTCCAGATCGGGAAACTCATCCCGGAAAGTCACATCCATTCCTGCGAGTGAAGAAAGAAAAAGCTGGCTGTCCGCTTCCTGGATGGTCGACGGTTCTTGATCTTTTTTTACCGGAGTCCTTTTTTTCGGAGCGGGCTCATGTAGCCGGGAAACGCCCTCAACATAGCGCAAAAACAGGTCAGCCCCATCATTTTCATCGTCACTTTTGGTCGATGACGGTTCCTTCACAACCTCTTTCTGCTGCGGGGTGTCCTTCTCTGCAGAAAAACCTTTCAATGCTTTGAAGGGAGAACTGGCGAACTCTTTTGTTGTTTCCTTCTTTTCAGCCTTTTGTTTCCTACGTTTCTTCATAGAGACGACCTTTATTCCTTCACGACAATCAAAATATCAATGCCACTAGACCGCACGCTATCAGTCACCAATTCGCTATGCGAGTCGAGACCGAATGTACCTTGCGTCAGTGCACTGAGGGTTGCGGGCCCGACTCCACTTTGCATCATGAAACGCGCAACGGACAAGCTTCGCAGCAATGGAACCCGCCAGAGACCAGGGTGATTTACTGAAGAACTCAAACGAACAGGGGGAATTTCATAATACGACTCGACCGAAGCATCAACATCCGTGCTCGCTTTTACCAATTCCGCAACTTTTCGAAGCAGAATCTTCCCTTGCACGGACAGATCTGTCTTGGTGCCATCGAAGAAAGCCTCTTCAAGCAACTCGATCCTGATGGTTCCTCTCAGTTCGGTAATCCGGACCTGGCCTGAGGCGATCTCGTCTTTCAGACCGTCAAGGCAACGCTCATAGATCCTCCGGGACGTACGCACCCGGTCATCCTGGGTGCGGAGAACCTTTGCCAAGTCATCACGCAACTGGCCCTTTTCTCTTTCAAGCTCCGCGACAAACTGATAGGGCGATTGTTCTCCGGAAGAGATCGTCTGTTCCAGCCGTTTTCTCGTGGTATCAAGTTCGGCAACTTTCAAGCGAAGTCCGGCAATATCGGCACGCAATCCTTCATTGTCACGAGTCAGGGTGCTGTTCTGACGCTGCAATTCAGCAAGCTCCCGGGAAAGGCTGGTCGCCTCGTCAACTTTTTTTTCATAGGAAGATTGTCCCACACAGCCAACGATTCCCAACAAGGGAAGAAAACAAAAAACTGCAGCAATCCGTTTCGCCATACAAACCGTTCCTCCAACAAAGTTTTTCACTGGACCAACCTACTCACACAAAACAAAAATCACGAGATACGCATAGATATAGCAGCCCCCTGAATCAGGACATGCAGAAAAAGGGAATCAATACCGCTGCCAGAACAAGGCAAGAAGGAAGAATGAGAAGTCGATAAACCTTGCCGAGATCAGCATTGAAATACTCCCTGGTCAAAACCAGGCAAAGATGAAGTGGTGACAACATTACCCCGGCAAATCCGCTACCGAAAGCAAGTGCCATAAGCCCTGGGAAAAGGGCACCATGGTCAATGAGCGGCAACAAAAGCGGAAAGGTTATGCCGACATAGGCGATAGTCAGTCCGGTCATAAAACCGGTAAAGAACGGCAATGATGCAACAATAAGAACAACCGGCAAGCCGCTCGCAGCGAAAAACGCCGAGACCCCGGTTAACGCCCCGGTAATGCGCAAGGTTTCCTGAAACACCAGTATACCCGCCACCATGAGAAGCATACGTATCGAGACACTCTCGCGTAACGTGTTCCAGACTCGCCGTACAGTATAACGATGTACGAGAAAGAGCGCCATAATCGTGCCGCCCAACGCAAAAACCGGTCCGACTCCGACAACAACCACCAGAATCAAAATCAGAAATATCGGTAGAAATGCCAGACAAAAAGTTGCCAAGGCTTGTAGCTTTGCTTCCGGCAGCAGACCTTTCGTCCCGGGTGATTTCCTGACACCCGCAAAACAGAGAAGCCATCCCCACAGGACGACAGAGAGTGCAAACGGTGCATTAATGATAGCCAATTCCCGGTATGTTATCTGGGCGATACCCGCAGCGAGAATTATTCCCGGATACAGGGGGGAGACATATTCCCAGATATGGCGAAACCAGTAATTGATGAAAGCCTTTCGCTCCGGACTCACTCCAAAGTCGGCTGAAGCCTCTCCCACCATCGGCGCCGAAAAAACCGCACCCCCTGGTGAAGGAAGTAGTCCTATCACTGCAGGCATCGTTGCCATCACCAGACGGTAATCAGGGAGAAAGCACGTCAAACTGACGACCATTTTTTTCAATGTATCGGTCGTGCGAAGAATGTTTTCCAAAATCATGGTCAGAACAATGGTACCGATCATCTCCATCGAAACTGGTGACAGAAATGCAGTGCGAAGACCTGCAAGGAAATCAAGCGGATGGGTTTGATACAGGAAAGCAAGACAAAGAGAACCCAAAGCCATTACCGTGCCGAGGAAAACCTTCCTACGGAGCAAGACTATGAGAAGCAGTAAGACGATCAGGATTTTCAGGACATCATTCATGCTTTCACCAAAAAATTGAATATTTTAACGACGCGCATCAATAAAGTCAACGGACGTGTTGCTGCTCCAGCAATTTATATTCACGTGAATTATTGAAGGTATCCACGCTACGTCGCAAAGGGTTCTTGACTATTTCACTACAATCAACGCTTGTTATTGTTGACTTATACATCACTCAAAGCAAGCAATAACTCGGCAAATCTTCACAGAGTAATGCGGTAACAATCGCTAACACCCCGAATATACAACGTTTCGACACTAGCGCTTTGAAAGCTATTTTTAATATTAAGCAATTGTATTAGGATAAATTAAGCTCAAGTTACGGAATATATTGCCGAAAATTCTTAAAGAGAGAAGTGAATTGTTTTGCATGACCCACCTTGCTACCCATGCCCTCACCTGCCTGGCAGCTTCATGGTGACAAGGATAGATAATACTGCGCTGTCAGGTGTCAGCATTTCAATATGGAAAGGATGTACCGATGGATTCAACGGAGATTGTAAGCAAGCAGTACCTGACGTTCAGACTTGCCCAGGAGACTTTCGCGGTCGATGTGGCCAAGGTCAGAGAAATACTCGATTTTGTGGCAATCACAAAAGTACCGCAGACACCTGACTTTATGCGGGGTGTCATCAATCTGCGCGGCAGCGTTGTACCGGTTGTGGACATGAAATTGAAATTCGGCATGGAACGTACGGAAAAGACGGTGAACACCTGCATCATTGTATTGGAAGTGAGTATTGAGAATGAAACCACCATTGTTGGTGCACTGGCCGATTCTGTACAGGAGGTGGTCGAATTGGACCCTGCCCAGATTGAGCCGCCGCCGCGCATCGGCATGAAACTAAACATCGATTTCATCCAAGGAATGGGAAAATTGAACGAGGACTTTGTCATAATCCTCGATACCGACAAAATATTTTCTTTTGATGAAGGCACTGTGCTCGCTGAAATGACCGACTCGAATGCAGCGTAATTATAAAACAGATAAAAACGACGTACTACGATAGTTCAACAGAAGGGGTGAAAACCCCGAGAGAGGAAAAACATGACTGAATCAACACTATTTACAGAAATGAGTCTCAAGTCAAAAATCTTTCTGGCCTTCTTGCTTGCTGCTTGCGTTGCCGGGCTGATCGGCGGCTACGGGATCATGCAGATGAAGACCATTGAAGCTTCCTATTCGACCGTACATCAGCGTGCTACCCTTCCGGTAGCCGCACTGGGGAGAATAGCCGACACCCAGCAAAAGGAAAGCCGGACTTTGTCAACCTTGCTTGGCGCGAAAGGTCAGGCAACGTCACAGGAAACAATAAAATCCCTGCAAAAAATGGATACGTCGATTGCGGCAGATATCGCACTGTTGGAAAAATCTGCACTGAACAAGGATGAACTTTCTCAAATTACTGTTCTGAAGGAAGCGCGCGCTGACTACTCCTCAGAGAAGGACAAGGCAATCCAGCTGGCACTAAAGAATAAACCGATCGATGCAACTAAAGTTCTTCGTACCCCTAAGGCGGAAAAGTCATCTGCCACATTGGCAGACGCTGTCCAAAAGCTGTTGATCGCGAAATCAGTCGGGTTGAACAAATCTTCAGCAGTGAGTAACACGCTTACAGGATCTGCAGAAACGAGTTCTCTTATTGTAATTATTCTGGGCATGCTGCTTGCCCTCAGTCTTGGCTTCATTCTCAACAAAATTGTCAAGAAACAACTCGGAGATGATCCTAAACACGTTGCTGAAATTGCCAGAAGCGTTGCGGCAGGCGATCTTTCCATCGAGATTGATATGGAAGGTAAAGACGCTGATAGTATTCTCGGTTCAATGAATGAAATGATCCGTGCAATCAAGAGCCTGATGGGAGACACCCACACGCTTGCGCAGGCAGCCATGGCAGGCAACCTCAAAGCGCGGGCGGATGAAACGAAACACACCGGTGAGTTCCGGCGGATCATCACGGAAGTCAATGGAATGCTCGATGCCACACTGGAACCGGTCCACCATGCCGCCGAACAGATCGCCCAACTGAGCCGGGGCGAGATTTTTGAGGAAATCACTGATGGCTACAACGGCGATTTCGCGGAATTGAAGGAAAGCCTCAATCGCATGAGAAATGCCCTCGAAGCATTACGTATGGATGTGCGGGAAGTATGCATCGCCTCATATGAAGGATACCTCGATGTAAGGGTCGATACGGATAAACACGAAGGTTTCTTCTCCAAGGTAGCCGGCGGCATGAACAATATCTTCGAAAACATGACCGCTCCGCTGAAAGTAACCATGGACTACACCGAGAAAATCAGTAAAGGCGAGCTCCCGGAAAAGATCAGCGAAGAATACCGCGGCGATTACAACAAGATAAAATCAAACATCAACGCCCTGGTTGATACCATGAGCGGACTCCGCGGAGAGCTGGGCAATCTAATCCAGGCGAGCAAGAACGGTGACCTGAGCATCAAAGGCGATGTCTCCAAATTCTCCGGCGAATGGGCCGACATCGTCAAAGGCCTCAACGATCTCATCTACGGTTTCGGTGCGCCGCTTAGGGTCATATCCTCCTATCTTGCCAAAATAAGCAAAGGCGAAATACCGCCGAAGATCGTCAACAACTACAATGGCGCTTTTGACCAGATCAAGATCAACCTGAATAACTGTATCGATGGACTGGGAGGACTCGTTGAAGCAAACACAATCCTCCAGAAAATGGCAGTAAACGATCATTCAGAAAAGGTAGAAGGCTCGTATATCGGCATTTACGCCGAGGTCGGCAAGGCCGTAAACGATGTTCGCGACAGACTTTTGAACGCAACGGTAATATCCAATAATATCGCAAAAGGTGACTTGAGTAATCTTGAGCTCCTCAAGTCCATCAATAACGGCGCCGGCAAACGTTCAGAGAACGACGAATTCCTCCCTGCCCTGATCGGCATGATCGAAGCGATCAAATCTCTAACTGACGACACCCAGATTCTCTCCGATGCGGCGCTTCATGGAAATTTGGAAAAACGAGCCGATGCCACAAAACACAATGGCGAATATCGTACCATCGTGGAAGGCATCAACAAGACCCTTGATACCGTTGTCGAAAAGAACGTCTGGTACGAAGCCATCATCGACGCCGTCCCTTTCCCTATCCATGTAACCGACATGGACATGAACTGGACCTTCCTCAACAAGCCATTCGAAAAACTGCTGGTGGAAGCCGGCCAGATCGAGGACCGCGACTCGGCACTGGGACTTCCCTGCAGCAATGCCGCCGCCAACATCTGCAACAATGAAGGCTGCGGCATCAGACAACTGAACAAAGGCGTTCCCGAAAGCTTCTTCGACTGGCACGGCTCCAAGTGCAAGCAGGACACCTCCTTCCTTCTCAACAAACATGGCGAAAAGATCGGCTATGTTGAAGTGGTCCAGGATCTCACTGCCATGATTTCTGCAAAGGATTACACCCAGGTGGAAGTTGACCGTCTGGCCAACAATCTGCTCCTTCTTGCAAAGGGTGACCTGGGCTTCGATATGAACATCGCAGCAGCGGATCAATATACACAAGGAGGCGCACGAAAACTTCAGCAAGATCATCAACAGCCTCAGCGTTGTCAAGGATGCCGTTGGCGGAATGATCAAGGATACCGAAACTCTCGTTGAAGCGGCCCTCCACGGTGATTTTGAAAAACGGGCCGACGCCACGAAACACAACGGCGAGTACCGGACCATAGTTGAAGGCGTCAACAAGACTCTGGATACGGTTGTTGAGAAAAACATCTGGTACGAGGCAATCATCGACGCCGTCCCCTTCCCTATCCATGTAACCGACATGGACATGAACTGGACCTTCCTCAACAAGCCCTTCGAAAAACTGCTGGTGGAGGCAGGGCAGATCAAGGATCGTGATTCGGCCGTTGGTCTTCCCTGCAGCAATGCCGGCGCCAACATCTGCAACAACGAAGGCTGCGGTATCAAGCAGCTGAACAAAGGTGTTCCGGAGAGCTTCTTCGACTGGCATGGATCCAAGTGCAAGCAGGACACCTCCTTCCTTACCAACAAGCGCGGCGAAAAACTCGGTTACGTCGAGGTGGTTCAGGATCTCACCGCGATGATTTCCGCCAAGGATTACACACAGGAAGAAGTCGATCGTCTGGCCAACAACCTCCTGCTCTTGGCCAAGGGTGATCTCAGCTTCGACCTGGAAATAAAAGCTGCTGATAAATACACCAAAGAAGCACACGAAAACTTCAGCAGGATCAACAACAGCTTGAGCGAGGTTAAATCGGCGATGGGCGTCATTGAAGAAATCGCGAAAGAAATAGCCGACGGAAATCTCACCGTTACGGTCAACCCGCGCTCAGCACAGGACGAGTTGATGATCGCCCTTGCCGCCATGGTGGAAAAACTGGGCACAGTTGTGAACGATGTGAAGTGCGCGGCCGACAACGTTGCAGCGGGCAGCCGAGAGATGAGCACCAACGCTGACCAGATGTCCCAGGGTGCTTCTGAACAGGCTGCAGCTGCCGAGGAGGCTTCATCTTCAATGGAACAGATGTCGGCTAATATCAGGCAGAACGCCGACAACTCGATACAAACCGAGAAGATCGCCGTAAAGTCTTCGGAAGAGGCAAACGAAGGCGGTAAGGCCGTGGCACAAACGGTTTCCGCAATGAAAGAGATTGCCGACAAGATCAATATTGTCGAAGAAATCGCCCGTCAGACCAACATGCTCGCTTTGAACGCAGCCATTGAAGCTGCTCGCGCCGGAGAACACGGCAAGGGCTTTGCCGTTGTTGCTGCCGAGGTACGCAAGCTTGCGGAACGAAGCCAGGCCGCTGCCGGCGAAATCAGTGAGCTATCCGCAAGCAGTGTCGAAGTAGCCGAAAAAGCCGGTTCTCTTCTCGCAAACATACTCCCGAGTATCGAAAAAACGGCCGACCTGGTCAAGGAAATCACTGCTGCAAGCCGCGAACAGGATACAGGCGCAGAACAGATCAACAAAGCAATCCAACAGTTGGACCAGGTAATCCAGAAAAATGCCAGCACAGCAGAAGAAATGTCTTCAACCTCGGAAGAACTTTCTGCCCAGGCAACCCAGCTCCAGGGAGCCGTAGCCTTTTTCCGCACTGAAGAAAATCTCTCCACAGCGCCAGGTCATGCCCCGCTTGCAAAAAAGAAACCCGTGCGCAAAGAAGAGAAAATCACCCCGACGGCAAAGGCAAATGGCTACCATAGCAAGAAAGCTGTAAACGATGCCGGTTTCGCCTTCGATCTAACCAGCGACAACCTTGATGACGAATTCGAGAAGTTTTGATCTGACAACGACACCTCAGCGTGAACTCCGGTCCAGACGTCCCGGGTTCACGCCCACCACATCCCCATCAATTCGGCTGGGGAGCCGTGCAGGATTAATTTTATGATATCGACGAAAACGAAAAAGCTGCTTATTGGTTACGCCTTGCTCACGATGATGGCCTTTCCAAGCCTTATCAGCGCTACCAATGCACGGATCATTGTCTCAGCTGCACTACTAATCATCTCGTGCAGCATCGCGACCCTTCTTGTGCGGCGCTTTCCTGATACTGAAACACCGGATAAAGAAGAAGTCTCCACAGAGACGGATACCGTGGACGAAACGGAACATGAAGTGGCATTGCAACACCTGGATTTCACCACCCAGGCATTTCCTGTGCTTATCAAGCAGCTTGAGTCTGTAATACAGGACACTGAAAATGCCGTACTGGAAATTGGTGAAGGATTCATGGACATTATTTCAAGGGCCAGGGCACAAGCCTCCCGCTCAGCCAATGCTTTTACCGAATTTTCCGGTTGTGAGGAAGAAAACGGCGCAACACTGATCGTTCAAAGCAAAGAGGCACTTTCCGCTGTTATCGGTAATCTGCGGAGTGTCAGCAACGTCGCCGGACACACCCTGGAGAATATGCGAAATGCCACCGAGACCATGGAAAATATTCGCCAGGTTATTTCTGAGATAGAATACATAGCCGACCAGACCAACCTTCTGGCACTTAATGCCTCCATTGAGGCAGCCCGAGCCGGTGATCACGGCAGGGGATTTGCTGTGGTAGCCGATGAAGTTCGCAAGCTGTCAGGCCGCTCGACAACTGCCGCTGCACAGATTGGAAAACTGATCAAGACCGTTGAAACCGACCTGCAGGGAATGTATGCGGAAACGGAAGAAAATGTCGGTCAGACGGAAAAACTCTCCCTCAACTCGGAACAGATCATCAATGAAACAATGAATAAACTCAACGAATCGATGAAACATGCCAAGGATGAACTGGATGGGCTGTCTGCAGACACTGACTCCCTGGCGAGTGATATCAGCAGTATCGTTATTTCCATGCAATTCCAGGACATAACCCGCCAGAAAATAGAACATGTCATAGAACCGCTGCGCACCATTAGCGGCAATGGCGAAAGAGTCATGGCGCACCTTCGAGGTGAAGTGCTCGAAATGGATGATACCGACCAGTCAAAAGACATCAACTGGCTGGAAGATATGTACACTATGGAATCGGAACGACAGGTCATGAAAGAAACACTGGAGAGTTCCGAGCCGGAGATCTGGTAGGACAAAGCAACAACGTAGTTTTAAGAAACACGAAGGAGAATGACACGATGGCACATACACTTTTAATTGTAGATGATTCCGCCTCCATGAGGCAGATGGTTTCTTTCACCTTGAAAGACGCCGGATACGATGTGATCTCGGCCAATAATGGCAAAGATGCTCTTACCAAGCTCGGCGGAGCAAAAATATCCATGGTGATTACCGACCTGAACATGCCGGAAATGGATGGAATCGAATTGATCCGTCAATTGAGAGGTCTTCCCGGTTTCAAGTTCACCCCTATTCTGATGCTTACCACGGAATCACAGGATACAAAGAAAATGGCCGGTAAGCAGGCAGGAGCAAGTGGCTGGATCGTCAAGCCATTCAAACCTGAACAATTGCTCGATACCATCAAAAAATTTGTCAAGTAGATCCGGTCATAACTCTACTCTCAACAATGACTGATCCGACAAAGCGTTCCGAGCGTGCAAGGAGATTCCATGAACTGCAGCATTGAGCAGTCCGAAGAGGCTGCAAAGCTTTTCATCAGCGGCTCGATGACCATTGAAGATGCGGCACAGCTGAAAGCCACCCTGGTTGGGGCACTGACCGACGCATCACACATTCAAATCGATCTGGGAGCAACCGAGTCAACCGATCTCTCCTGTCTCCAGGTTCTTTGCTCTGCCCATCGAGCAGCGGTTCTGGCCGGCAAGAAGTTTGAAGTACTGAAAACAAAAGGTGACTCATTGGTTGCCTGCCTTGAAGTCGCTGGTTTTCCACGGCAAACAGGATGCCTCCAACAACAAGACGCAGCATGCCTCTGGCAGGAAGAGAAACACCCTTGATAAAAACAGGCCGAGTACATTCGTTACAACAGATTCAACCGGAAAGGGTTTAGCATGGACATGGCACAAATGCACCGTGAAGCATTCAAGGAAGAAGCCTATGAGCTTCTGACCGATCTTGAAGCCTCACTTTTGGAGTTGGAGGAAAATCCTGACGATGCCGAACTGATCGGCTGCGCTTTCCGCTCCATGCATACCATCAAAGGATCGGGAGCCATGTTCGGCTTCAACGAAATTTCCGAACTGACCCATGAAGTGGAAACCGTATTCGACCAGATTCGTAGCGGAACTGCTCGGGTCAGCAAAGATCTCATAGACAAAACGCTCAAGGCTGGAGATCTCATTCGATCGCTGCTATCCGGTGAAAATCAAGTAGATGAATCGGAACGTCAGGCTTTGATGGCAAGTTTTCGTGACATGGCAGTCCCGAATAGCCTTAGTCAAACAGCGGGAACACAAGAAACACCTTTACAGGAAGCGGCCACTACTGCGGAGGACGAAAAACTTTACCGCATCAGATTCAAACCATCACCTGATATTTTTCTGACCGGATCCGATCCGCTCCTTCTTCTGAAAGAACTGAGCGAACTGGGCACCTGTCGCATTATTGCCCATCTTAGCGATATTCCTTCGTTCGATGCCATGGATCCGGAACGTTGCTACACATACTGGGATATTATCCTATCCACCTCCAAGGGAATAAACGGTATCAGGGATGTCTTCATTTTCGTTGAGGACGACTGTGAATTGCATATCGATGTAATTGATGACTCGGGCAACGCCATTGACAAGCCAACGTATAAAAAGCTTGGCGAAATTTTGGTGGAACGAGGCGATTTGACTATCGAAGACATGGAAGCGGTACTGAGAAGCAAGAAACGCTTTGGTGAAATCCTGGTTGAGTCGGGCTTGGCCGCACCGTCGAAAGTGGAAGCAGCGCTTGTGGAACAGCAGCAAATTCGTGAAACACAGCAGAAACGTCAGATTTCCGAAGCTGCGGCAAGCATACGTGTTCCCTCGGACAAACTGGACACGCTGGTCAACCTGGTGGGTGAACTGGTTACTGTTCAGGCGCGCCTCAGCCAAACCGCGGCACTACGTGGCGACCAGCACCTGGCGCACATTGCCGAAGAGGTTGAGCGACTCACATCGGAACTGCGTGACAGCACTCTCAATATCCGCATGATGCCGATCGGATCGACCTTCAGCAAGTTTCGCCGTTTGGTGCGTGATCTTTCCCAGCAATTGGGCAAGGAAGTCGAGATTGTCACCGAAGGTGCAAATACCGAACTCGACAAGACGGTTATCGAAAGACTCAATGACCCTCTGGTACACATCATCAGAAACAGCATCGACCATGGAATCGAATCGCCTGATACCCGAGAGACGACGGGTAAACCACGACAGGGAACCGTCTGCCTTACGGCTGAACATTCCGGAGACAGCGTTATTATTACCATAAAGGACGACGGCAAAGGACTTGACAAGGAAGCGATTCGCGCCAAAGCCATTGAAAAGAAATTGATTTCAGAAGTGGCGGAACTGAACGAGCGGGAACTGTTTGCCCTGATCTTCGCCCCCGGATTTTCGACCGCCCAGAAGATCACCGGAGTATCCGGCCGCGGAGTCGGCATGGATGTAGTAAAACAATCCATCGAAGCACTGCGCGGCTTTATCGATATCACCAGTCAAAAGGGTATGGGAACGACCATCATCATAAAACTTCCCCTCACCCTCGCAATCATTGAAAGTCTCATGGTTAAAATCGGCCCGGAATATTTCGTAATGCCCTTGTCATTGGTGGAAGAGTGCGTAGAACTGACCCTGGCAGATATCGAACGGGCCCATGGCAGAAACCTTGCGAAAGTCCGTGGTGCCCTGATCCCGTATATACCACTACGGGAAAGATTCCAGCTTGGAGATAAAAACCTCGGCATCCAACACGTGGTAGTCACCGAGATCGCCGGAGAACGTATCGGCCTACTTGTGGATTCGGTCATCGGGGAACATCAGACGGTAATCAAGTCACTTGGCAAGATGTATCGCGATGTCCAGGGAATATCAGGAGCCACTATTCTTGGCGACGGCTCCGTGGCTCTGATCCTTGACGTACCACAGCTCGTTCAGTGGTGTTGAGGAGCGGAAAATTCCGTATGCATGAAACTCTTGATAAAAGTAGCAGACGGGCCGACACGAAATCTTCCGGCATGACCGCCAGGGAATTCAGTCTGTTCAGCCAGTTCATCGAAAGCTCCTGCGGCATACGAATGCCCGACTCAAAAAAGTTGATGCTGGAATCGAGGTTACAGAAGCGATTGCGACAACTCGGGATCGGTTCATTCCGCGACTACTATGACTACCTCGTCAGCAAGCAGGGAATGCGGGATGAGCTTGTCAGCATGATCGACGCCGTAACAACCAACAAAACAGATTTTTTTCGCGAAGCGGCCCATTTCAGCTACCTGAGCGAATCGGTTCTACCGAAATTGCCGGAGATCGAGCAACACAACGGCGTTAGAATCTGGAGTGCCGGTTGTTCCAGCGGCGAAGAACCCTATACCCTTGCCATGACCCTGAGTGAGTATGCCAGAAGTCGACAGGGTTTTAGATATTCGATACTTGCCACAGACATTTGCACGGATGTCCTGAAAAGTGCCCATCGCGGCATCTATGATGAAGAGAAGATAGCACCGATACCCCATGAAATAAAAAAAAGGTATCTGCTCCGCAGCAAAGACAGGAGTCGGGGTGTTGTCAGAATTTGCCCGGAACTCCGTTCTGCCATTACCTTCCGGCGTCTGAACTTCATGGATGACACATTCGATATCGAAAGCCCGATGAGAATCATTTTCTGCAGGAATGTCATCATCTACTTTGACAGACAAACACAGGAAAAACTTCTGAACAAATTCTGCCGGCACCTCCTTCCGGGTGGCTACCTCTTTCTCGGCCATTCGGAAACGCTGAACGGACTGGATGTGCCATTGGTTCAGGTCAACTCTACCATCTACCGAAAGCCTGCATGATTTCAAAATCCGACTCCATTCCCACCATCTACTTGAAACCGGGGGAACATTACTTTGCCGATACACCGGCAATTGTTTCAACCGTGCTCGGCTCATGCGTATCCATAACCATGCACAGCCCGAAGCAATTAAAGAGTGCCATCTGTCACGCAGTTCTGCCTGAAGAATGTACCCTCGGAGAACCTTTCCGCTATGTTGACTCTGCAATCGCTGCCATGCTGAAACTCTTCAGCCGTCATGGAATTAAGAAAACCGATCTTGAAGTCAAATTGTTCGGAGGATCGGACATTCTCTCGCCAAGCGAAAACAGTTACCGGGAAATGACCGTTGGAAAGCAGAATATCCTTCAGGCACAAAAGATTATTCAACGTGAGCAGATCAACTTACTCGCATGCGATGTGGGGGGTCTTCGCGGAAGAAAGATCTTTTTTCACACCCAATCGGGAGTAATTTATCTGAAACGTCTCCGTGAAATCAGGAGGTAATCCCATGAGTGAAAAAAAAATCAAGGTACTGATCGTGGACGATTCGGCAGTAGTTCGCCAGACCCTGAGTGAAATACTTTCCTCAGACCCGAGGATCGAGGTTATGGCGTCAGCCGCCGACCCCTTTATTGCCGTGGAACGAATTCGCTGCGAGCTTCCCGACGTCATTACCCTTGATGTGGAAATGCCGCGAATGGATGGCCTTACCTTCCTGCAAAAGATCATGAGTCAGCACCCGATCCCGGTCGTCATGTGTTCGAGCCTTACGGAAGAAAGATCGGAAACAGCCCTGAAAGCACTGGAATATGGCGCCGTGGAAATTATCCAGAAACCACGGCTGGGGGTTAAGCAATTTCTCGAAGAATCAAAGGTCCTTATTTGTGATGTGGTAAAAGCAGCCGCCCAGGCGCGCTTGCGTCCGGTCAGGACTCCTAGGCAGGTGGCACCAAAATTGACGGCGGATGCGGTCCTGGCAAAACCGACCGCCAAGGCCATGATTCGCACCACGGAGAAGGTCGTGGTGGTGGGCGCGTCGACCGGCGGGACCGAAGCTCTGCGAATTTTTCTCGAAGAGATGCCCCTCGACTCCCCTGGCATTGTCATTGTCCAGCATATGCCGGAAAATTTCACGCGCTCTTTTGCCGCACGCCTCGATACGCTCTGCCGCATTTCTGTCAAGGAGGCGGAAAATAACGACACCATTATTCCCGGACGAGCCCTTATTGCCCCGGGTAATCGCCATATGCTCCTGAAAAGGAGTGGCGCACGCTATTTCGTTGAAATAAAAGATGGCCCGCTGGTTAGTCGCCATCGTCCATCCGTTGACGTACTATTCCGTTCCGCCGCTCGTTATGCGGGCAAAAACGCTCTCGGGGTCATCATGACCGGAATGGGAGACGATGGCGCCAAGGGACTTCTCGAAATGAAAGACGCCGGAGCCGCCACGATTGCCCAGGATGAAGCAAGCTGCGTGGTCTTCGGTATGCCAAAGGAAGCAATCAAGTTAGGCGCGGTTGACAGAATCCTTCCTCTTGATGACATTACTCCGGCAATAATCAAAGAAATGGCATAAAACGTCAGTGTACCGACACGTCTCGTCATGATGTTCGAGTACCGTACGACAATCGCCTGCTTGCGGCACTCCAAAACAGACAAGCAAAGAACGACAAAAGCCGGTCTCTCAGAGCATCAAGCACTAAGGATCGGCTTTTGTTATTGTTTGGGGCCAAACTACAAACTCAGGCTACTTGGTTGTCCGGTCACCGGAACTATTAACAGATAAGTTTCATGTCA
Organism: uncultured delta proteobacterium; assembly: GCA_963748325.1. GTDB lineage: Bacteria > Desulfobacterota > Desulfuromonadia > Geobacterales > Geobacteraceae > RPRC01. The sequence continues at coordinate 918,341 of CAVVIJ010000004.1, forward strand.
GCATTGTTGGTATACGCACTGCGTCAGAGAAGGGAACGGCTTACAAACGGAAACTCGGTATACTCCTCGGCAAGCTCCATGACACCCTGCAGTTCTTTCAATGTTTTTCTGTCATTTGGCAGCTGATAAAAACGATGATAATCACCAGGTAATGTGTTAGGTGAGGTAAGGAGAATATATTCATCATTACCATGTGTTACGGAATCAAAACCTGTCATGAACACAGCAAGCTGCATTTCTTTTACCATGGCCGGGATGACCAGGGTCAGGTACGGGGACGTTGTATCGTACATTTGACCTCCAATGATTTTGTTACAGGCTTATACCACGGGATACACGGATAATTAAAGGAGAGCTTGTCTCCCTGTTCCGCAACGTCTTCATACCATTATCTATACTTCTTATCGACATGCTGCCAGGAAAATTAAGAAAAAGATCCAGCCAGCGACAGAACAACTCTCATTCGCGCAACAAATAACAAAGCTGAGTTACAATCTGCGGATTCACAGGAGGGAATCCATGAGACGGGCACTATTCTGCAGCACCCGCTCAACGAGAGCGCGACGGCACCAGAGCTCGGGGGTTATGCATTCGCTCTCGGCAAAATAGGCTTCCTGGAGCACCCGCAGACGAGCAATCACTGCCGGATCGTAAACCAGAAGGTTGATCTCTTCATTCAAGGCAAAAGAACGGATATCCATGTTTGTCGATCCGATGAGAGCAATACTATCGTCAAAAGTCAGATGCTTTGCATGGAGAAAGCGCGGCTCATACAGATGAACAACGACCCCTGCATCCAATAGATCTTCGTAATAGGCACGCTGTGCATACTGTGTCACGGTTTGATTCGCGTGTTTCGACACCACCAGATGAACCTCAACACCGCGCAATATTGCAGTGCGAAGCGCCTGAAGAAACGGCTCGTCGGGGACAAAATACGGAGTCGTCATAACTATGCGCTCGTGCGCCCCATAGATCAGGGCGACAATAAGCTCCTGACCGTTCTGTCGTCGGTATCCAGGACCACTTGGCACAATCTGGACCAGGGAAGAACCTGAGTCGGTAGCTTCTCGGGAAATTTCATTACGGTCAAGTTCACGCCCTGTCTCGAAATAATAATCGGCAAAATACACAGCCTGGAGATGACAGACTGCAGGGCCCGTCATTCGAACCATTAGCTCTTCATTGGGAAACCCGGGTACGAACTCGGGGTCGGTAATGTTTTGTGAACCGGTGTACCCGACACAACCGTCGATTATGGCGATCTTACGATGGTTACGGAGATCGAAACGGGCGGCTTTTCGCCGGAAAATCCCCACCGGCAATGTTGCCAGAACATCAATGCCTTTGGCACTCAGTTCATGAGCCATACCACTAAGGAACAGTTTCGAACCGACAGCATCTACCATCAAAGAACATGACACGCCCCTATCAACAGCCGCAACCAGCGCCTCGACAACTCGACGACCTGCCATATCACTCTGGAAAATATAAAAGAGCAGCCTGACATGTTTTTGTGCCAGACCTATATCATCAACCAGCCGATCTATGACAGTGTCATACACGGGGAGCAGCTCCAGATCGTTTCCGCCAATGGCCTCAAAATCTCCAAGTTGATGAGCTAATTTAATGGTCGAAACCAAGTGGGCAGGCAGCGTATCGGCGGAATTAAAATGCGAACCGAACTTTTCCTGAGCTCTCCGGATAGTACGGGATGCCCGCTCCTGCATTTCAATGCGACGCCGAGGAAGGTAGATTCGACCAAACAATGCATAGAGAATGACACCCGGCAAAGGCATAAGAAAGATCAGGAGCAGCCAGGTTCGTGCCGAAGCAGCGGTCCTTCTTTGCGGCACATACACAAGCATGATAAAACGGATTGACCATTCACTGACAAGGTATAAAAAAGACCAGTTAAGATCAAACATGTACACCCGCCCTTCTCAATCGGCATCCTAGCGCTGAGATACCATCATTTTTTCACATGGCTATGCTGGAAAATATGCTCGCTACAATAGCAGTACTGCCCATCGCATTCCGGACAATAGCGGAAATCCATATCAGGGTGCGATTTATCGGTAATGCCGCACACCGTACAGCAGTGAAAAGGCTGATCATTTCCGGGTGCCGCAGCTGCAGCCCTCTTGACCATCTGCCTTTTGCCGTGCCTGATGGTAAGCCGTATGTCCCGAGCAAAGAACAGCAGGAAATTGCCCACCGAGGCCAGTACCATCATACGGGTCGCCCAGCCACCCACCAGAATCAGATATCCGTAGCCCAACCAGGTCAGCAGCGCCAACCACTTGACCCGTACCGGGAGCACAAAAAACAACAGAAGCTGGAAATCCGGGAAAAGATAGGCAAAGGCCAGGAATACCGAACCGCCTATAAAGGCATTGCTGACAGGATATGCCGGAGTGACAAAGGAAGCGGCAATCATCAGGAAATACCCTAGCAACAGAAAAAGATTATAACGAAACGCACCCCACAATTCCTCCAATGCGGAGCCCATGAGATAAAAAAGGTACCAGGCAAAAAAAGCGAAAAAAGGATTCTGCAGCGGAGGATCAAAGAGAAAAGTTGCCAGGCGCCACCACTCTCCTCGATATATGCTGTCCGCAGAATACCAGAGCTGGCTTCGACTCAACTTGCCCATCATGATGAGCACATAAAATAACGTCTGGGCGGCGATCAGGTAGGCGGTAATGTTTGTCACGGCATAACGGCCGAATTTTCTCTCCAGCCGGTCAATCAGTTTCATAGAAATTCTCACCCCTCTAATCCAAAGGAATCGGAAATTGAGGTGACATCATATCAGGATGCCGGCAAAGAGGCAACGTAGTCTGGAAATAGAGATGATTTTAGTGTATCGGCAGTACGAGAACAAACGCACTCTTGCAATAAATGGAACGTAAACATGGCCTCCGCTACTATCAAAAACAAAAAACCACAAGGAACAAACCCGTGGCTTACGAAAGAAGATTTTTGGAATTTTCATTACTGCAATTACATTCTGCGTGTATTCATACCTTAAATCGTAGCAGAATCAATTCCGTAACACGCGAAAATATTGAATATTCTTCTTTTTGTAATATATCGTACTATTACCTGCAATGATTAAATATACCATGTTACCCTGCTTGTGAAATCCAACCAGACTGTAGCTTCCAGCCGAGTCTTCCCGCAAATCTACCGTCACGCCTTTGTCTGGAGTAAAGGAAGTTTGGGCAAGATTTTTCGGATAACTACCACTATGCAGAACGTAATTTTCCACGGATTTTTGTGCAGCCTGTATGTTGTTCAAAGCGAGACGATTGAAAGAGCTGGTACGAACGTACATAAGGTGTTGGATTGCATGGGCACTCATAATTCCCAGGAGCGTTATGCCAAAAAAACCGATCAATGCCAGGACAATGATGATTCCAGTGGAACAGAACGTTTTACCAGGTTGCTGTCGACTGCTGCAGTGGGGGCATATCTCAGCATCAATCGATATATCCCCACCACAGATGCGACAATATTTGAATGAGTACTCCACCATCATGTCAATACCTCACAACAGAAGAATTCCAGTAACAACGATTCGGCCGCGGCAGCCCTCCTGGTTATGGCCCGAGAAACCTCAAATCATTGTTAAATAGTTTACACGCGTCCCGCATTTATTCAAGCTTTCTAATTATTATTTGTGTGCAGTCCCTCGAAAATTTGCCCATGTGCAAATGACGGTATTGTTCAGGGCAGTATTAAAACAATCGTATGGTGCCGGCTGATTTCCGAGTAACGTGGGGATTAATTGAAATAACGGCACCCTCCACTCGTCCATCGAGGGGAAGATGCCGTTACAAGGGGAAGTCTGACAAGTGTGAATCAGGGTTCGGTCAAGCCGCCTTTTGCATCAACCTTTGCTCTTAGTTTCGCGTGGTCGGTGCCAATGAGCATGTAAATGGCCGGAACAACAAAAAGAGTAAACAGCGTCCCGATGGAAATGCCGGTCATGATCACAAGTCCCATATTATAGCGTCCCACGGCACCCGCACCGGATGCGGTTACCAGCGGCAGGACACCGAAAACCATGGCAGCGGTAGTCATGAGAATAGGACGAAGTCGAATACCGGCTGCGATCTCGATGGCCTCTCGCTTGCTTTTTCCTTCGCGCTGCTGATCGTTGGCAAATTGGACGATTAGGATGCCATGTTTACTGATAAGACCAATAAGTGTTACCAGCCCCACCTCGGTGTAAATGTTCAGGGTGGCACCACCAACGCCAAGACTGATAAAGATCATTGCGCCGCAAATGGACATGGGAACACTGACCAGAACGATGAAGGGATCGCGAAAGCTCTCGAACTGGGCAGCCAGAACCAGAAAAATAATGATTAGAGCGAAAAAGAACGTCATAACCAAGGCACTGGATTCCTGTACATACTGACGCGACTGTCCGGAGTAATCGATGCTGTACCCCTGGGGAAGAACCTCTTTGGCCAGTGATTTCAACGTATCGAGCGCCTGGCCAAGGGTGACACCCGGCACCGGAACCGCGGAGATTGTTGCCGAATTGAGCTGTTGGAAGTGATTAAGAGATTCCGGTACGACCTTCGTCTTCAGAGTGCCGATGGTGGAAATCGGAATGGGAGTGCCGCTTTTGTTTTTGATATAGTAATCACGCAACTGCTCGGCATTGAGGCGGTCCTGCTGCATGACCTGCGGGATAACTTTGTAGGACCGGCCGGAGATGCTGAAATAGTTCACGTAACCGCCCCCCAGCATCCAGCCGAGAGAAGAGCCTACATCGGCCATGGAAAGACCCAGTTGCGCAGTCTTGTCACGATCAATTTCCAGGGTTGTCTGAGGCTTGTCAACCTTCAGATCATTATCCATATAGGCAAAAAGACCTGTTGCCATTGCCTTTGCCTTGAGCGTCTCGGACAGTTGATAGAGCTTGTCGAATGACTCGGTTGTGCCGACAACAAATTGTACCGGCAGCCCCCCCCCACCGCCCGGCAGAGGTGACGGCAGGAATGAAACAGCGCGCCCGCCGGCAATACCGGCAAGTTTCATCTGAACATTCGGATTAAGTTGCATGGATGTTCTGCTGCGCTCATCCCAGGGTTTCAGAACCATACCGCCGATGCTAGAGTTGGGACCGTTGATGCCGTCCAACTGAAATACATGGTCATTTTCAGGATACGAAGCAAATATTTTGTAGACTTCCTGAGTATAGAGTTTGGTCTGTTGCAGGGTCGCATTGGGAGCGGTGGTAAGCAATGAGATAACAATCCCCTTGTCCTCCTGGGGCGCGAGTTCACGCTTAGAGGTGGCATAGAGAAAGTAGATGCTGGTCAGAATGATTACCGAAAATACCGCAGTTACCGCCAGAGTGTTGAGAGAACCAGAGAGTACCCGGACATAAACTTTGCGTAATCTTTCAAATTGGCTATCGATGAAATGAACAAAACGATGTTTCCCGCCCTGGTCGTAGTGTTTCAGAAAGCGCGAGCACATCATGGGTGAAAGGGTAAGAGCCACAATTGCCGAAACACCCACCGCTCCGGCAAGGGTAAAGGCAAACTCTGTAAAAAGGGCCCCGGTAAGGCCACCCATGAAACCGATCGGCACATATACCGCAATTAGTACGATGGTCATAGCCACGATTGGCATTGCCAGCTCTCGTGCCCCCTGGATTGCAGCCTTAAAAGGTGACAAACCGTCCTCGATGTGCCGGTGTATGTTTTCCACCACTATGATGGCGTCATCGACCACGAGACCAATCGCCAGAACAAGTGCGAGCAGGGTCAGGAGGTTGATGGTATAACCGAAGGCCAGCATGAGAAAGAAGCCGCCGATCAGGGAAAGCGGCATGGCAATAGTGGGAATGATCACCGAACGTGCCGAACCGAGAAAAAGGAAGATAACCAGGGTAACGATCAACAACGCCTCCACCAGGGTCTTGACGACCTCGTCGATAGAACTGTTGACGAACTTGGTTGCGTCATAGACGATGCGTCCGTTAATCCCCTCCGGCAGCTGAGCCTCGATACCGGGAAAAGCCTCTCTAACCCCCTTGATAACGGAAAGGAGGTTTGCCGTCGGTGCCACCTTGATGCCGATATACACGGCAGTTGCATTATCGAAGGAAACGGATGAATCATAATTTTCCGAGCCGAGGCTTATGTTGGCAATATCGCCAAGTCGCACAATTGCGCCGTTTTCCGATTTAATCACCAGGTTTCGGAATTCCTCGGTTGAATGAAGCATGGTATCAGCAACCAGATCGACCGTGACCATCTGCCCCTTTGTCTGGCCGATGGCTGAAATAAAGTCGTTGCTGGCAAGGGCGCTATTCACCTCAGTTCCGGTTACTCCGTGTGCTGCCATTTTTTTCGGATCAAGCCAGGCTCGCATGGCAAACTGGCGACTACCGAGAATCTCGGCCGTTTGTACACCTTCCACCGCCTGAAGTTTCGGTTGCACCACCCTGATCAAATAGTCGGTAATCTTGTTGGTGGGAAGTACCTTACTGTAAAAGCCGATATACATGGAGTCGATGGACTCCCCAATCTGGACATTGATAACCGGCTGCTGGGTATCCTTGGGCAACTTGTTGAGAACCGCGTTCACCTTGGTTGTTATCTCTGTCAGTGCCTTGTTCGGGTCGTAGTTCAGGCGCAGGTTCGCCGTGATAGTACTTACACCCTGGGTACTTTTCGATGCCAGGTAGTCAATGCCGTTTGCCTGGGCAATGGAATTTTCCAATGGCGTGGTGATAAAACCGGAGACCAGATCCGGATCAGCGCCAAAATAAGTTGTTGAAACAGTAACAACGGCATTCTGGGTTTCCGGATATTCTCGCACCAGCAGTTGGTCCATGGAGCGAAGTCCAAGAACGAGAATCAGAAGACTGATAACGGTGGCAAGCACCGGACGGCGTATAAAGATGTCGGTAAAATTCATTAGTTACCTTCCGATTTTTTAAGAACTGCTTCAAAGAATCGCGACAAACCGCGATCCCTCCACAAGGAACGCTGGCCCGCCTCTACTCGTCAATCGGTTTCGGCGCCTTCTCGTCGGTTGGGACAATGCTGTTATTAATGACTATCGGGCTGCCGTTCTTCAGTTTCAACTGACCTGCTGTCACGACAGTATCACCGTCTTTAATGCCCTTCAGAATGGCAATCTGGTCACCACGGGTGGCACCAGTTGTAACAAACACCTGCTTGGCAATCAGACCGGCTTTACCATCCGGACCTTTTTCGCCTTCCTGCACGACAAATATTGTTTCTCCATAGGGATTAAAGGCAACTGCCGTCTGCGGAACGGTCAGGTATTTTTGTACGGTTCCGGCCTGAACCTGCAGCGAGGCAAACATGCCCGGCAAAAGCAACTGTCCCGGGTTGGCTATGCGCGCCTCGATCTGTACGTTACGGGTATCGGGATCGACCTTCGGGTTGATTGAGGTAATTTCCCCGGCAAAAGTGCGTCCAGGATAACTATCGGTAGTCAGAATAACTTTCTGTCCAAGGGAAAGGCTCGAAAGTTCCTGCTGCGGCAGGTAGAAATCTGCAAAGAGATTGTCCAGGGCCTGAAGGGTAACAACCTTATCACCCGGATTCAAATACTGGCCGGGGTTGACGGTAGTAATTCCAAGTCGCCCGGAAAATGGTGCACGGATACTTTTTTTAGCCACTATGGCTGCCTGCTCAGCGACAATCGCACGCTTGCTTTTCAGGTCGGCTTCATCCGTATCCAGCACTGCCTTGCTAACAGCCTTTACGGCAAACTGCCTTGTATCCCGTTCTAAGACCGTTCCGGCCAGTTCTGCCGCTGCCTCGCTGGAACGGAGCTGAGCAATATCAGAATCGGCATTTAGCTGCACAAGAATCTGGCCGGTCTTCACAGCATCCCCGGATTTGAAATGAAGAGAACGCACCAACCCGGCAATCTCGGAGGTAACATCAACCCCCTGAACGGCCCTGAGAGTTCCAATCGCCTTGAGCTTCGGCTGCCATGGCTTAATGACCGCCTTGATTGTCGACACAGTAGACGGAGGAATCTTTTGCGCTGCCATGGACTTTTTAATCATCTGCATTTTGAAGATCTGAAAACCGAAAATTCCGCCAAAAAGCAGGCCAACAATAGCCAGCATAATGAACATGCGTTTCTTCATGGGATGTTTCTCCCCCCGAGTATGAGAGTTTTCGTAAGATTTCATTATTTATTTCCCTTTGGCTCATCAGAGTCACGGTTCCACCACCCGCCACCCAACGCCTGGAATAGAGCTGCTGTATCTGCAAAGCGTGCTGCCTGTGCCTGGACAAGGCTGTTTTGCGCCAGCTGATATTGACGCTCGGCATTCAGTAGCGAAAGGTAATTCACAGCACCGAGACGGAATTGTTCCTGTGTAAGTTCGAGGGATTCTCGTGCCGCCTGGTCCGACTCCGCTTGGGCTTGCAGTGTTCTTGCGTCAAAATCCAGCGCCCGCAGGGTATCGGCTACGTTCTGAAATGCCTGCAGAACGGTTTCGCGGTACTGGGCGACAGCCTGATCATGGGCTGCAATTGCTGCACGTCGTTTTGCCGAAAGCTCGCCTCCATGAAAAAGCGGTTGGAGCAGGCCAGCACCAAGGCTCCAGATGGAAGAGCCGGAACTAAAGAGATCTCCTATCTTTACCGCATTTGTCCCAAGGCTGCCGCTGAGTGTTATCTTTGGATACAGGTTTGCGGTAGCAACCCCCACCTGCGCACAGGCGGCGTGAAGCAACGCTTCAGACGCACGGATATCGGGACGCTGACGGACAATCGAAGAAGGAAGGCTCAGAGGAAGATCTTTCGGCAGGACCAGTGAGTCCAACTCAAACTCGGGTAGTCCGCCCTCCCCCGGCAGTTTTCCGGCCAGGACCGCCAGTTGGTGCCGAGTCTGCGCCAGTTGTTTTTCCAATGGGGGAAGTGTCGCTCGAACCTGGGCAAGCTGGGACCGCTGCGCCAGCACGTCGGAGAGTGATACGGCACCGACACGGTACTGCGTGTTAATAATATCAAGATACTTTTCCAGAAGGGAAACCGTCTCCCGTATGGCGCGAAGTTGTCCACGCAGGGACGCTTCTTTCATTGCGGTCGTGGCAATATTTGCGGTAAGGGTCAGGTAGGAGCCTTCCAGAAGAAATCGCTGGTAATCGACCTGCGCCCGCAGTGCTTCCAATTCCCTTCGATTGCCACCGAAAACATCAAAAGTGTAGGATACATTTACCGTGGCATTATAAAGCGTGTAGGTGCTTGGATTTGAAGATGGCTGACCGAAGGATGCCCCCGTTGATTTACGCCGTACCACAGAGAAGTCCCCATCAAAACTAGGAGAGTAGACAGTTCCTTCCCTGGCGCGAAGATTTTCTTCTGATTCGCGGAGGCGGGCCTGGGCGGCAGCTATCGTCGGACTATCCTTGAGTGCATTACGAATCAAGCTATCAAGCGACTCGGAACGAAACAGGGACCACCATTCAGCGGCAATCTCTTTCCCGTCGACAAAATGTTGGGCTTCACCTGCCTTGGCGGGAGAAGAAGCGGTTTCAGCAGGCAATGGCGCAGAGGTATACCCTTTCACGGAGGGAGCGTCGGGCGGACGAAAATCCGGTCCGACCGCACATCCGGTCACAACAGTGAAGACCATGGCAGTTAGAGCTGCCCTCGACAAGCGGAAATATTTATTCTCCATAACTCTCCCGACATTTTCTTCCTGAAACACTAACCTTAGTAGTGGGCACAAAGCACATGAACCTGCAAACTACGAGTACTTCAGGTCCCTTGAACCCCTTTGAGCCCGGTGAGAAGAGCGGTAACCATACATTCAGCCAGGACATTCGCGTCAACCAAAGGAAAATCCCTGGTATGAAGCGCTGCGGAAACGACACCATGAACTCCAGCCCAAAGTACCTGGGCCAAAACATCCGGATCCATGGTAATCAGCACACCGGCAGCACAACATGAATCCACCAATCCGCGGTAGTGCAGGTAAGCACGGCGGCTCATCGTATCATTATCAAAATATTCGGAGGGTGAACCGTACACCGACGGATTGGTAAAAAAAGCTACCCGGTAATGTTCCGGATTTGCCAGGCCAAAAGAAACATAGGCAAGAAGAACATTGCGAAGGGTTGTCATCAGGTCTTTTTCTTCGTCCTCAATTTTCAGAAGGGTCTGGTACAGTTCGGCGTACAATTCTTCACATAGGCAGAACAGGATCTCGTCTTTATCTTTGAAATAAAGGTAGATGGTAGTTGGAGAGTATCCGATTCTTCGAGCCAGTTTGCGCATGGAGAAATTCCCATAGCCATCTGTGGAAAACACCTCCCGTGCCGCTTCGAGTATTTCATGCCGGAACTCTTCTTTTTTTTGAAGATTTTTATCAGTCATGGGTCCAACTTAACACCGTTAAGTTACTGCTAGGCAAGGTACTAAAACGCTTCAAAGGAGTCAAGATGTAATTAAGGAAGGAATTTTTTAATTTTTGAGGTGGTCGTTAGAAATAGAGAACGTGTTTCAACAGCAATTTCTGGAGGACATATAAAAAAGGGGACAATATATGGTAAACATTGTCCCCTTTTCAGATTTCAATAAAAAGTATCTGCATCAATAGGCATAGAGAACAGAGATAGTGGCTTTTTCCTGCGGGTTGTTTTCCTTTTCGGCCCTGACCTCAATACGATAGGTAGTGGGAATGGTCACACCGCCTCCTTCAATCCCCGCCGACTCCACGACATTTTCCCCTTTGCGTAAGTTTGGCATATCAGCCTTATCGGTATTCCCTTTTATGGGTGTCCCGACAATTTTCGTATAAACCTTGTAACCCGGTGGCTGGATGAATTTGTTCGTATCAAGCGTCGATTTAAGGACAAAAGTCATGTCGGGATTGTCACGTGGATCAAGGGTCTTGCTACAACTTGCGCTCCAGTTATTGGTGGAATTATCCAGTTTTTGCTGCAGACAGGTGAGGTTTCCCAACGTCATATTGAGATCACTGCTTTTTGCGTAGCTAGCCATCAAATCCTGCACACCGGATGAATAATTGCCGAATATGGCGCTATTGAGTTTCGGAATAAACTCGTTGATGGAAAGGGACGTGCCACCATAGGCTGCTTCGAGTACGGAATTATAGCGCTTTTGAGAGGCAGAAACCAGGATGCCTGATGTGACGTAGTACAGTAAAAGCATGACGATAGCCAACGAAATCAAAGTCAGCATAAGAGCGGTTATGAGGGCCGCACCCTTTTCGTTCCTCATGGGTTTCATGGTCACCACCTGTGCAGTATGTGCGTGCCTTGTTCTGGAAGCGCCGCGCGAAGAAACTATTCAGCAAACGTGAAAGCTATTACAGTGTCGAGGCCAGGTTCGCCGGATTCACCGAGAAATGTAAGACTTTCCAGCGGTAGTGGTCCCAACCTGTGTTGATTGTCGTGTCCAGATGGAAACTTCTGCCGATAATGGAGGTCTGTCCATCAGTAGAGGGACCAACCGCTATGGTAGTACGCGGATAGGTATAATAAGAATCCTTCCCTCCTTCGTGGGTCAACACATAAACCTGGATCGATTTCAACTGGGATCGAATAGCAGCTGCGGAGAGACCTGCAAGACTGTCCGTTTCAGTTGTCTGTCCATTACTGGAGGAGTCGAGAACATAAACAACCTGCATGTCAGCAACGCAGTCCAGCAGTGGAAATTCAGATTCGGTGGCAGACGAGACGGTTCCGTCCGACTGTTTTACAACAGCCTTGTAAAGAATCCCGGTATGAGGCGCACAACGTTGCGGAAGCTGATTCACATCAGCTGAAGTGGGTATTCGTACATAGTAGTCGGCACGATTGAAAGGCATGCGGGGTTGACTGCTGTCGGTAAGCCCATAGATGTAATTCGTTACCTTTGACTCGTCCGGCTCAAAATCTGTCAGATTGTTATACTGCGTGGTGAAAACATTGGAACTTGCAGAACTTGTTTCCAGCTCTTTGGAAAAGGAGCCGGTCAGACCAACCTTCAACACAACAACCCAGTTGCTTCCCGAAAGATTGTCCTGTGTCCAGGATTGCGGTGAAATTGATGTCGGCTTGCTTATGCTGGTATAGTTCATAAAGCTCCAGCGTTGCGCGGCAGTCGACGATCCGACGCTGCTGGCTCGTACGACTAAATAGTCGGATCCTTCCATCAACTTGGTGTCATCATGAAGAGAGATGTCGTTCCCTCCTGAGACAGCCGGTGGTACCTGTGTCTGATCCTCCGTATTTGGCGTGACATTGTAGGCAGCAGCAATCGCCTCCCTGTCGCCGGCCCCGGGATTCACCTCTTTGTAAGTAATCGGATTTTCAAATGACCAGGGAAGACCGAAACCGGCCGAGGAAATATCCTTGCGCATTATTTCCAGGTTAACGATTCCATCAATATTGCTAGCCGCTGATCTGGACTGCACAGCTGACTGTGACATGATCCTGCTGAAAGTGTTGCCGGTTACGGCAATGATAACTACAAACATTGCCATCACCACAATAAGTTCGACCAGGCTGAAGCCCTGATTGTTAGGTAACAATGTGCGTTTCATGGTCCTGTCCTTGTTTTTCGCTGTCTTTTTCGTGATCAATGCGCACTCGGATCCGTCACTACCGAAGATACAACATAATCCTGATGATTCCCGCGGTAAGTCCAGCTGACACCGACATTTACCCGTTTCGTGGTCGCTGAGGTATCCCCTGAAGGAATAAAGTCAATCTTTTTCGTTACCGTAAAATTGAGTATTGTACTACGCATATTTACCGGAACAGTGAAAGATTTCTCCGTAGCTCCGGTGATATTGGCAAAGGGAAGAGTTTTGATCTTTGCCATCTGGGCCTCCCCAATCATCGACCCTTGTGTCCTCATTTCAGTCTGCAGGTTTGTCCGGATGGCAAGATTCAAAGACTTCATGACACCAAGAAGGCCAACCATGAGAATAACCACCGCCACCAGAACCTCGATCAGGGTAAATCCGTAATTATTTGATTTCGATATTTGCTTTTGTACATGCGGCCGCATTTTTACTCCCCTGATTTATTATTGTTCCCTTGCTGACCCTTGTAGGGGTGATCACCAGCGCATCTGTGGAAGGGTTTGCATCGGTAAAAACGCATACGACTTTTTCGACAGGACTCAACGTGGTGTCGTCAAGCATCATCCCCCGACCAGTAAATCTGATGGCTCCTGCAGTGCTGAGGACCACGGGAAAGCGCAAGCTCTTTCTTTGCACCTCAGTACCGATGTCACTCGAAGAGGAATAGCGCTTGAAGACAAGAGTCGCCGCATCGGGAAACTGAACCGTATAATTTTGACCGGTAACAATGGCACGTTGCCGCATGGACATAATGTCGACTGACATCTCCTTTACCTGTCTGTCAATACTCTGTCTCTTTAGCCAGCTGGAAAAGTTGATAACAGAAATCGTTAGTAATATCGAGATGATCGCAATTACCACCAGCAATTCGATTAAAGTAAAGCCCTTCCGGTTCATCTCAGCGCTCCTGAATGTGAAGTATCTTTTTCACCGGCTTGCGCAGTGAATCAGCGGGAGGTGCAGGAAGCGGCGGTTTCCCGGTCCCCACGTCCACCTGCCGACCGCCCCTGCCGAGCGAGGAGAGATCGGACAAGTCAACGACCACGATCGCTCCGGTGGACAGCTGAATCATGATTTTCCCCTTCAATGTTCCCGCGGCCGGTGCCCCGCCGGTTCCGTAATTCAAGAGCCAGAACATGGTTTCGCCACCGAATCCGCAAATATCGGAGGTGGGCTTGAAAGTCGTGAATTGCAGGAGACCATTTGTTTTTGCACTGGGTGAAGTCACGACACGCTCAGCCTTGAAGGCCTTGCCGTCATAGGTTCCCGTGCCATCAAGGTTGATGAACCAACCGTCAGTCTTTCCGGAAACCAACGATGAACTGGGTGTATCAGACGACTGATCGGTAAGATCTGACGTTGTGAGTGCGGTGGTACAGGTATCATCCATGTCTTTTATCGGACCGGTCGCGGTTGAGTAGCACGGCTCCTTGATGCCATAGAGGGCCATCTGATCGTCAGCGGCATCGATGCCGTCAGTATTGTTTTTGTAGTAATATCGCCCGGTACCGAAATAAAGCCACAGCACCGGTTTGCCTGAGGTCTTGTCGGCGTCATCATAAAGCTTTTCAATTGACGCCGTTACCGGACCGACACCGTCGATGACCTTACTGAGAACCCAATGGGAAGGATCAGGATCTTCCTTCGTTACAAGGCGCAGAAGGCCGCCGTCCGTCCAGGTAGTAGTCGAGCCGGTCGTTTTTGGTTTCACATAACCGACATAGACAACATCGGTGCTGTAATAACCGGGTGAGAAGCGATTACCCTTATCGGTATCGATGGCGTTCGAGGCCAAAGAACCACCAAAGGCATCATCGATGTGCGAACCGTCATTCAACGTGTCGATAATCCAGTAGTTGCTGTTCTGGACGAATGGCGGAGTGGCATTCATGTCCACAACGAAAAGCTTTAACGTTTTATCCGACTTGGCATAAAACTGGTGACTGGTGGGATCGATCGGGCCGGTTGGGCCGGAAGCAAAGACCACGAACCAGCGACCATTTTTGCCAGGGTCAGGGTTGTTACTGGAATTTTTCCCGTTAATACGGACGATTGCCGGCTCAGACGTCGTATAACCAAGGTCCGGGTTGGTGAACTCCCATTTGAGCGTCGGGTTTTCCGGGTCGGTCACGTCAAGGGCAAAGATCGAGGACAAACCATGTTCCTTGAAATTCACAATATTCATCGGCGCTTTGACACAGTTCGAACAGGTCGCATCGGCCCCACGACTTGCTCCGCCAAGACCCATCTGGCCGATCAAAATGGAGCGCCAGCTGGTATCGGCAAGACTCAATTCGTTATCCGAGTTTTTACCGGTTGCCTTGGTGCAATCCCAGTAATTGGTTGAGGTACAACCACTCGGCTTATTAAGGCTGGCATCCACCAACAGGGTACTGTTGTCCACATAATAGAGGTGGGTGTAGTTGGGATCGGCAAAATACTTCAAGTACGGCAAGGCATTGTCCGGGATAAAAGCCCACTTTTCTTCACCGACATCAGTTCCGGTCAATTCCGCCTGATTATAACCGCCGGTCTTCCTGGTAACTTTACCCAGAGAAATTGCGTGCAGGGCCCCGTCATTTGCCCCCACATAAACCATGCCGCGATCTTCATAATCTTTCGATGTTATATAAGACTCATAGGTCGCATCACCGTAATCAAGATGGTAACCACTCTGCGGTTTATCGGATTGTACTTTCGGCGTCGAAGTCACCACGTCACCAAGTTTCCATACCCCTACTCCGGTAGACGGATTTGCGGTCGTGATCCCGGCATAGCCACTTACCGTTCGATTCCTGTATCCCGCAATATCGTAGCCGTAAATATATTTCATGACATTCAGTGCAGTAGTATTGTCGGCCACATTCAGGTACGTATCGAGGTCTGGCCAGAGGGTGCTCAGTGAAGCAAACTTGTCATTGGTAAGAGAGAACAGCGAACCGGACTTGTTGATCAGGAACTTTCGATAAGGCAGCGCGGTAAGATCGCGCTGATACAGTTCGGTTCCTGCCTTCCAGAGTGCTTTCAATGAATCGGGATCGACCGTATCAACGAAGGTGTAATTACCTGTACCGTCATCTTTGTACCGATTGGCAACGGTTTTGCTTGTGGCGTCATCAAACACGAAGTCAACGCGGTAATCATTGGCAAGATTGAGGATATTGTCGCTATCAGTATCCTCACGAATGGTGCTATTGGATATATAGGGATCGAAATAGTACCAGTAGTTCTGGAGATCACCTATCCAGTCAATTTTCTGGGGGAGACCAGTAGCCGTATTGACGCTGAAATCCTTTTCCGGATAGAAGATAGCGGTAATAAGATTTGCACCGCTCTGCCCCCGGTTACTAACGATCGAAGCAGCGGTACCCGATGCCGAACCGGTGGCGATGTCCTTGAGAGCAGACTCAAGTTCGGTGGAAAGTTCAGAAGGATTGTCTGCCTTATAAAGTGTAGTTCCACCATTCGTGGCAGTATTCGACAACAGAGTTTCGGAATTGCACTCTCCGGAAAGGCCGTTTGAAGAGCCGTTAAAGACAACGTAGGTCTTGATTGACTGGTTTTTTTCCGTTGGAACGGTAGTTGATGCCGAAGTTTTGGAGAATGTGTTGATGTTGCGATGGTTGGCGATCCAGGCCAGGTTGTCCAGGTTCACGCTGCCACCGTACGTGGGACAGGACGCAGTCCAACTTGTGGAACCGCCTGCCGCCGTATACAGTTTGGCCAGATTATCGACAGAGGAATTGCGGTCAGCGGTGGACATACCATCGGAAACCAGCAGAACATTGTTGTTCTGGCATCGGTATTCAGATGGGTTCAAGGTGGCGCTGAAGTCTCCGCTATTGATACGCAAATCAGTTCTGCTGGTTTTCCCGGTAGTATCCGTTGAATCTTTTGCGAAGTAGCCGATGGCATCATAGAAAGATTCGGCAAAAGGTGTCCAGGAAGTCGCTTTCAGATCATCAATCGCTTTGATCATTCCGCTGCTGTGAGTACCGATCCCGTCACTGATACACTTCTCTCCCGTCGGGCAGTTTGCGGCGGTGGCACACTCGGTCGTTGTTGTTGAGGAGCAATGTCCATAGCCGATATAATGTAGAACTTTTGCGCCATCTTCATTTTCCGAACCTGTGGTTGCCGCCCGACAGGTTCCTGGCGAGAGACAGTCGACATCACTGGAGCAGACCTTCGTCGTTTCGTTGGAACAGACTTTTGCTACCGGCAGCGACGTGCCAGACTCTGTTGCAGAGCCAAGAAAGTTGAAGCTCATCAGGCCCATGCGGATCATGTTGGAGAAGTTCTGCACCAGGCCGATCGGTGCCGTGGTCTTTTTCACCTTGACAGCCAAAGAGGCTATCGGCTGGTTCAACTGAGCTTCCAGACCAATGCCGCTGATAATTGCCGGCAGATTATCGTAGAGAGCGGTATCTGAGGGTGCATCGGTCGGATCGACAACCTGCGGAATACTGAGGCTGTCACAGAAATTCCGGTGAGTCTGGATCATTTCATCAGTTGTTACTCCCGGGCGCAGCAACCAGCCGGGGGTGACGCTACCAAAGGAACAGGTATTACCGACGTCCCGACAATGGCTGCCGTTCGCCGAACACTGCGCATCAGAAGAACACGTTTCATAAGGAGATTTGCTGCACTTTTTTATCGCTGCACAGTCTGCATCACTCGTACATACATTTCCGGATTGCGTACAAGTGCCAGCAGTGGTGGCACCCTGGTAATAATAATACTGCCCCTCAAAATTATCTCCGCATAATAATGCCGGGTTACCTGGAGTTATGGCCGGCGGACCGTAATTGCAAGTATTACCGATACCGCAATCAGCATTCGCGGTACAAACCTGATTTGGATTATTGCTGCACGTGGCATACGATGCATAGATGTCCGTGCACTGGTTTTTGACAGTATTAATATCATCAATCCCGATATCATGCCCTTCCCGATATTGCCAGCAGGCCTGCATGCTCTGCTGAAAAGACACTTTGGTCTTCGTTACTGCCGTCTGTGTTCCCGATGAAGAGAAATTGAGACAGGCATCAACCGCCTGCTTAATAGCCGCATTGCCACCGTTTTGAATCTGGTACACGGCATTCTGGCAGTCAGCCTGGTTGTAGTTACCCCGATAGACGTCAAGGAAGGTCTGGCCACCGGGAGATGGGGCCGATTTATTATAAGGGTCGTAAGGCCCCCTGATGCCGAAAGTAATTCCCAGAGACCGGTCAACACCATCATCAATAAAATTTGTCGTGTTTGCTTCTTTTACAAAGGTCTGCCCAACACACCCTCTGGATTCACCCAAGAGCTGGCTTCCAACATATTTTCCGCCAGTGAGTATCTGTTTCTCCACATCGAATTTGGAAGAAGTCAACCAATTGAGATAATTACCCGTGGCGAGGAATTTACTGACGGAGTACGGTGAGGTGCTAGAATAAATGACACAAAGTGTATTGGCTACCGATTTTGCTTCCTGACCAAACGCTGCAGTACAGCTGAAAGCTGAGGATGCAGTTTCGAAATCACCATTGGTGAAATTGTATTCGTATAAGGTCGAGGGATCGAAGTAGCCAACATAGGACTTGGCGTTACTGTAGGTCTGATCGTAGCAGTAATAGGGCTGCCGTAAAAAGGTGGAACAGGTTCCCCCGCTCGAACAGTCAGAATTCTTTGTACAGCTGGTTGAGGCATTGTTCGAACAGACCTTTTTCCCCTCATCGGGATATGCCAGGTCATACATACTCGACGAGTTGTCTATCATGAACAAAAGATTCGGTTTGATGGTTTCCTGGATAAAAGGCGGAGTAATTGAATAATCACTCATGGTTACGGCCGAAAAACCAGGAACTGCAATTCCAAAAACCATAACCAGGAACAGGACGACGCCCAGACGCTCAGGAAAATTTTTCATGCTCTCACCTCACTCTTCTCTCGCAAACAGTCCAACGTAAAGTACTAAGTTCACTTTTGACATTGACAAGTGCCAACACGGACCGCAGAAAAAAATTAACCAAAACCACTATATTAATTTATTGCAATAAACAATTTATACATAATTACACACTATTTCACGAAGTTCGGTTTCAGTTAACACAAATAGCACAATTTGTGCCGCATTAGACACAACCAATTGTCAATCTTGATCATTTTAATGAAAGTCAACACTATTCCATCGTCATTACAGAATCCCTCTTCAAACACCATTGGGCACGCCAGCGAACAGGATAAACAATACATTTTTTAATAGCGCTATTCCAATTAGTTAGAGCGCCAGCAAAGACTATCAACTCAGTTACTAAAAAACACAACCTCAGTATTTTTGTTTTTTAATGTTACCAATAGTGACATTATATATTTTCAATTATAGAACTACTGAACAACAATTCGCATCAAGTGCACTGGATGAACACAAAAAACTTGCCAGCATTGCATTTATTGCACAGAAGCATGATCAAATATGCAAAAGGTGCAGACTCAAAAATTATACCTAACTTTAAACAAAACGCTATATTGGCAACTCGCAATGTAAAGAGAATTTATTCCTTTTTAAAAAAAAATACTTATAAACATGTGAGACATTACCCTATGCTACTTCGACCACTATCCGAAGCTGAGAAAACAAGAGAACTCTTAAATCAGTAATTGATTTTTTTTCTAAAATGTGTACATTCAAATGAAGTACGAATTGTTAAATACCAATATACGGAACATGCATTGCAGCGAGGCATTGCCGGACGCACCCGAAGCGATCTAACATTTTCGTACCCTGCCGCGACTCACAGAAGTTCTCCATAATCTCTTTCAGGGAAGGCGAACATGAACGCAAATAATCCACTTCAATTCTTCGATATGGAAGAAGTCCAAAAACTACTCGAAGCACATTTCAAGTTTACCGGTATCATCTCGAAAATACTTGACCCTGAAGGCAAGGTCATCGCTGCGGTTGGCTGGCAGGACATCTGCACCAGATTCCACCCAACAACCCCGGTATCATGTGCACACTGCAAGGAAAGCGATCCATACACACCTTCCCGCCTGGCGGATATCAAAGACGATTTTCTCGAATACAAGTGCAAGAATGGTCTCTGGGATGTCGCACTACCTATCTATTTTGATGGTGAACTCGTAGCGACATATATCACCGGCCAGTTCTTTTATGAAGACGACATGCCCGACAGAGAAAGATTCCGTACACAGGCAGCAGAGTTCGGTTTTAACGAAGCGGAATATCTCGATGCTCTCGACCGGGTTCCTGTCTTCAGTCGCTCGCAGATCAAGACTGCCGTTGATTATTACCGTAGCTTGCTGACCCTCATGGCCGATGCTGGACAAAAAAAACTCTCACTTTTTTTGGATAGACAGGAACACTCGACAGTGAAAGGTTCGTTAGAAGAGAGCGAAGCGACATTACGAACAATCACGGACGCAGCACGTGATGCAATCATCGTTATTGATAACGGGGGGAAGATCACGTTCTGGAACCCCGCAGCGGAATCTATTCTCGGCTGGCTGGAATCGGAAGCACTGGGGCAGGACCTCCATCAGTTGATAACCCCGGAATGCTATTACCCTGCAGCAATAAAAGCATTTGCTCAGTTCAAAAACACCGGCCAAGGGGATGCAACAGCAAAAAGCATCGAAGTACACGCACGACGAAAAGACGGTTCCGAGATTCCGATCGAACTGTCCCTGTCCGGCATGAAGCGAAAAAACCAGTGGCATGCAGTCGGCATCATCCGCGACAACAGCAGGCGCAATGCCTACGAACAGAAGCGAAAACTGACGAGTTTCGTGTTTGATAATATTTCTGATTGTCTTGAATGGATTTCTCCAGAAGGGCGCTTGCTGGATGTCAATGAGGCCAGCTGCAATGCTCTCGGCTACTCCCGCGATGAGATGCTGACCCTGTCCCTCTTTGACGTTGACCCCAGCTTTTCCGAGACCGACTGGCCGGTAATGTGGGAAAAGATGAAAGAAGTCAAGCAACACCGATACGAATCTCTGCACAAAGACAAGAATGGTCGAACCTTTCCGGTAGAGATCAATTGCAATTTCATCAGATACGACAATGATGAGTTTCTCTGTGCCATCGTCCATGACATTTCCGAACGAAAGGAAGCTGAAGAGGCACTCCAGACAAGTGAAGACCGCTACCGGATTTTTACCGCCATCACCTCGGATTATGTCTTCAAATGTTCACGAACAGGGACGGCGCCATACCATATTCAGTGGATGGCCGGCCCGGTGGAAGCGATAACCGGATACTCCGACAACGAAATCTTTGCAATGGGTTGCTGGAGACATATCATACATCCTGACGATACCGAGCATAGTATCAGCCAGCTCATGTTGCTCAGACCAGCCCAGAAACTGACCCATACTTTCAGGATCATTACCAAAAAAGGAGATACTCGCTGGATACGGGAATCCTGCTATTGCGAGGCGGGTAAAGAGCTGGATGAGTTGATACTATATGGCTGCTCCCAGGACGTAACAAAACAGGAAATGCTGCAGGAGCAGCTTCTGAAAAATCAGAAACTTGAATCACTGGGTATTTTAGCTGGAGGCATTGCCCATGACTTCAATAATATTCTGACCGGAATCATGGGAAACATATCTTTTGCCCGCATGTTTCTCGACAGATCTCACCGTGCCAATCAACCGCTTGAGGCCGCAGAAAAAGCTTCCGGCCGTGCCGCGCAACTTGCCCGACAACTCCTGACCTTCGCAAAAGGCGGTGCTCCGATCAAGACCCAAATTTCTCTTCGCCCCGTTCTGGAGGAATGCCTTTCACTTGTTCTACGTGGAACAAATGTTCTTGGAGCCATCGAAGCACCTGAATCTCTTCACCTCATTGAGGCCGATGAAGGTCAACTAGTACAGGTTTTCAACAATCTCATCATCAATGCCGTGCAGTCGATGCCTGGTGGAGGGAAATTAACAGTTCTGGTCGAAAATTGTACGGTGAATGATGAAAACACCTTGGGAATTACTGCCGGCCGATACATAAAACTGGCATTTTCCGATGAGGGGTGCGGGATTAAGGATGGTGACCTGAAAAAAGTATTTGACCCATACTACACGACGAAAGCAGGCGGTTCCGGCCTAGGCCTCGCCTCGGTCCATTCTATCGTCAGCAGGCATAGCGGCAGCATTGAAATCGATTCTCAGCTGAACAGGGGGACAACCATCACGCTGTATCTTCCCGCTCTGGAGCACCGGGATGTGGAAAATATCCATACCACGCAGGATCCACAGGACCCCTGCAGCATAGGCGGGAACATACTCGTAATGGATGACGAGGAAATGATACTGAATTTAACGAGGGAAATGCTTGAACACCTGGGGTACAAGGTAACCACCTGCAGCAAGGGTGAAGAAGCGATTGAATTGTACAATTCTGCCTTGCAAACGGGCAATACGTTTTGCGCAGCCATACTCGACCTTACAATTCGCGGAGGAATGGGCGGGATGGAAACTGCGCAATCTATTCTGGCAGAAGATCCTTCAGCCAGATTGATCGTGTCCAGCGGTTACTCGAACGATCCTGTCATGTCAGAATACAAAAAACACGGCATCCAGAGTGCTTTGATCAAACCCTACAATGCCGATGAACTAACGAAAGTCCTTACAACCTGAACAAACAGGTATGGTTTTTTGAAGCGATTCGGGAATAACAAATTCTGCACCATCTATTTCGGACGTACGTTCTGTCACAACATTTTTCAACGCGGCCCGTCACAGTGAACACTTTTCCTGCGAAGACTTTTTTTCGATTTTATTGCGATACATCTCTCGGTCGGCGCCCTCCAGCAGCTCCTCGACACTACACGGTGCCGTCACTTCGTAGCGAGCGGTACCGATACTGAATGAAAGCCGATACGGACGTATCCTCTGAAGATTGTGCGCATTCAGATTCTCCTGTATCCGAGCCTTGACGGCCTGCTCGGTCTCGCCTCCCGACTCAAGAATCAAGCCCACGAACTCATCGCCACCAAGGCGGGCCAGAATATCCGACGCACGCAACGAAGTCTTAAGAACTGCAGCGGCATCCGTCAATGCCTGGTCGCCGGCAAGGTGACCGTACGTATCGTTGATTCCTTTCAAATCATCAAGATCAGCATAAAGAAGCGTCATCCCCTGCGCAAGCCGGTCGGCTATTTTAATCTGCTGCAGGGCAAGGGTCATGAAACCTCGCCGATTGTGAAGCCCCGTCAATTCATCCGTCAGTGAAATATCCCGCAGCTTTTGTTCCACATATTTTTTTTCTGTAATATCTCGAAGGTGAATAAGCTGAACCTTTTTCCCCTTAATGGAAATTATCGCAATAGACAGATCAACAATAACGAGTGATCCATCCTGGTGCCGGAAAGCCCATTCGCTGAGAGAAGTTCCCTCAACAAAAGCGAGTCGTGCGACGTCAGTTTCCTTATCAGATGACAGCTCACCGTCCGGCTGATATTCCGGCGAAAAAAACGAAAGACTGCGATGAAGAACATTGCCCCGGGAAGCCACCCCAAACACCTGTATTGCAGCATTGTTACAGTCAATACAACGTCCCGACTCGTCCATAAGGAGAATCGGATCAGGTGCAGCCTCAAACAGAAGGCGAAATTTCTCCTCACTGTCACGAAGATCGGACTCGGCTTTTTTAAGCCCGGAAATATCATGGATCAAGACAAGGGAACCGGCATACCTCAGCCATCTGCCGCGCAAGGGAGTTACGGTGACCTGTGCAGTAAGCCGACGACCGGTGACTTTCTGCCCCCACTCGTCCACGGGTCCGCCACCCTCGACAATTACCTCACGTAGCTTCGGATACCCGGCAAGCAACTGGTCGCGAAACGCACCGATAGCCTCTTGCTTCGGCATATCAAGCAGTTTCACTGCAGTCCGATTCAAATCAAGAAGACGGCCATTGCGATTGAAAAACAACATGCCATCGGTAAGGTCTTCCACCAGAACACTACGTACCATAGGCGCGAGGTTAACAAGTCGAAAACGAAAAAGACCTAACAGAAAGAAAATCCCTGACACGGAAAAAGCAATGGGTAGCGGGTCAAAACCCGGCGCAAACTGTCCGTCAAGGTACACAGCCAGCCCCCCCCAGGGAAGAAGCGAGCCAAGGAACATGGTGGTCGATTGCAGTCGGAGATGAGGCGGTGAGCGGAATATCGTGCTGAGAAAAACAATATTACCAGCCAGAATGGCAGTAATGATATAAAAACAGCAGATTAGATACCAAGGGTCTCGATAAAAAACAAGCAAGGGAAAGAATCCAGCTGAAGTAACAAATAGAGCCTTATCTTGCGTCAACGAGAGGAATATACTGTTACTGATGAAAAAGCCAAAAGTCAGGGCAGCAAGTACGAGCAATACGAAGACAAGTACCCGTGAAAAACGAGCGGTAATTCCACTGTAACAGAGCGACAGGAGCACCCAGGCGGCTGGAATACATGAGACGCCAAGGTATTCGAAGCGGGAAGCACTATGCATGCAGGAAATCGAGCCGCATGAGATCTGCGCGGCATAACCACCGCAATAAAGTGCAACTGCCAACATGAATGCCGAATAAAACCGTGCAGCCGGAACTATTTTACGCCTCTTCCAGCCAAACAGCGCAAGCAGAAACATTTCTATGGACGAAACTGTCAGGAGAATAATCAGGAGCATTCAATTCTTCCATGTGTAAAATTTTGCGGATTGTAGCACATTTCGAGACAGGAATCATAATAAAACCCTCAGAAAGAATCCATCCATCCACAACACCTCACATGGAGATACGGAAGAGTTGTCATTAACAGGATCAGAACACATGCTATTCGGCCCAGATTCTCAATGAGTGACTTCTTCCCAGTAAGCATCGACTGTGGATTGAATTTCCTGCAGAAGCTCCTCGTTCCTTTGCGGTAGAAAAAGATGGGAAAAACGCCCTTGTCTCTGCAGGTAGTCTGCTACCGGAAGAAGTTTTCGGGGAACTATCGTGTGACTGACCACGCCTTCGCGATATTCCTTCAGTGGCCAGACTCCGGACTGAACGGCTAGTTTCCCCATTTCAATTGTCTCCCTGGGGTCAAACCCCCAGCCGGTAGGACACGGTGCAAACGCAAGGATCAGTCTCGGCCCGTTCAAGCTCTTTGCAATGTTCAGCTTCCGGACCAGGTCGGTCGGATGTGCAGGACTAACCGTGGCAACGTACGTAGGGCGATGGGCTGCCCAGATACTAAACAAATCTTTCTTCCTGACAGGGTTACCGAGCGGCCCCCTGCTGGTGGCGGTTTTTGCACCAAGGGGAGTGGCGGCGGAAGCCTGCTGGCCGGTATTGCCATAACCTTCGTTGTCATAGCAAATGTAGAGGAAACTGAGTGAACGATCCAATGCCCCCGAGGTAGCGGAAAGGCCCATACCATAGGCTGAACCATCGCCGGTCAATACCACGGTCTCGAGATCTTCCTCCTGAGGGAGCCGTCCCTTGGCAATCAGGATATCGAGCGCATCTCGCACTCCTTGCGCGCCGGCCGGAGCAGATGCCATGGCAGTATAAAGCCAGGATCCCCTGAACGGGGTAAAGGGGTAGTTCGCCAGCAGGGTCATGCATCCGGCCGCATTGATGAAGACACTCTTTTCTCCAACCACATCGTATATCTCTTTGATGGCCGCGAGCCCTCCGCACCCTGCACACATGGGAGTACCCGTTCCTAAACGATTGTCGGAGCCGCCTTGCTGCGCCTTTCCAGGTTTAGTATCGCTCATGATTTCGTCTCCACAGTTCTGCTTACTCCGGCAATTTCCTGCATTCGCCGAACCTCAGTTAATTCCTCCCGGGTAAAGAGCAAACGTGGAGGTGGCGTGTGTCCACATTCGGCAGACCGAAGGGTTGAGTTCGCCATCTCGTAAAACTCCTCAGCTGAGATATCACGACCGCCAAGCCCCCCGATAAAACTGGCAATGACCGGCAAAGGCCCCTGCATTCCATAGAGAGAAGAAGCAACTTCTGTATGTAACACCCCCCCCCTGCCCATAGACAGGTTCTGATCAATGACTGCAACAGCTTTTTTCCCAAGCAGGAGATTACGAATATGCTCGTGCGGAAAGGGCCTCAGGAGAATCGGCCGCACCAGCCCGACAGACATTCCTTCATCACGTAAACGGTCAACAGCCGCCTTGGCCTTGGTGGCAAAAGACCCGATCATAAGGAAAACCAGTTCGGCATCGTCCGTGCGATACCCCTCCACCTCCCGGTAGGCCCGGCCAAAGACGGTTGAGAATTCGTCAGCAATCGATCGAAAGGCAGCGAGACCATTCAAAGCCGCCAGATGCATTTCATAGCGAAAATATGAATAGAGGGTACCGCCGAGTACCGCCACGGCTTCACTGAGAGGAGCACCGGCACGAAAACGGATATTTTCCGCGTCATACCCGCGCAGAAATCTTTGCACTGTCTCCATATCAGGTATTTCCACCGGTTCACGGGTAAAGGAAAGGTAGAAACCATCCATATTAACAAGAACCGGCAGTCGAACGTTCTCATGCTCGGCAAGTCGGTACGCAATGAGGATTCCGTCAAGAACCTCCTGGCAGGTGGCACAATGAATCTGGAGAAAACCGCTATCACGCGCGGCCAAGACATCATTATGGTCCGGCTCTAAGGTAATGGGAGAAGACAACCCTCGCGAAACGTTAACCAGAACGAATGGTGCACGCCATCCGGCGATGGTATAAAGCATTTCCATGCCATACAGGAGCCCTTGGCTGGATGTAGCGGTAAATACCCGCACTCCGGTAACCGCTGCCGCACCGGCAGCGGTCAACATGGAATGTTCGGATTCGAGTGTGGTCATCCGGCTATCCATCTCTCCACTGTCAATCCAGTACGCCAAGGTTTCAATAATTTCCGTTTGCGGCGTAATGGGAAAGGCCGGTATGTATTCAGCACCTGCAAGTCGAGCACCCCAGGCGGCAGCTTTATTACCCGTAAGCAGGATCCTGTTCATGAGATCTATTCCCCCTTTCGACCCGGTTCCGGGACGACCGTCAAGGCCTTGGCTGGACATTGCTCAACACAAAGCAGGCACCCTTTGCAGTGATCGTAGTCGATTCGCGGGTAGCCCTGCAAGTCAAGAGTAATGGCATTTTCCGGACAATACGTCGCACACAGGGAGCAGCGCTTGCAGAGGTCGTCATCCAGAACAGGACGTTCAGTCCGCCAAAGTCCTGTCTTCATCCTTTCGCTCGTTGCCGGAGCAAAAACGGCCGGAGTAGAAATTCGAGCATCTTCGAAGGGAAGATCTACCCAGTGAGGTTTTCGGTAACCGATTGCCGGCACCCCATAACCGGCAGATACAAGCCCTTCATGAGTAGCCATCAGTTCATAAGGGCGCATGACACATTCGAGATTTTTCACAACAACCTGATCACCAAGGTGGGAGAGTTCACTTCGGATCGCCTTCTCCAGGGAAGATCGGGCAATGGCACCCGTGAGTCGAGCCGCCGCCCCGGCACACTCGGTGCCGACAAAGCGAAGCTCGTGCTGACCCTCTACCGAAGCCGCGGCAGAAAAGGTAATCAACGGACCGTTGAAATTCAGCCTCGCCTTCAATGTGTCCGCATTTTCGCAAGTATTGATCAGCAATACGCTCTCTTCTGTCACCCCGTGAAATACACCGGCAGCCGGTATTGTCAAGAGCGTTTCATCGGCGACGATAACCAGGTTGGGAGCTTGAATAATGCCTCGTTCGTTGATAAGGTCCCTCGATGCACGTACATAGGCAAATATCGGCGCCCCACGCCGCTCCGCTCCATAGCGCGGAGCATCCTGCACTTGAAACCCCTCCAGATAAAATGCCGAACCAAGGATACGACTGGCAGTTTTCATACCCTGCCCGCCACGACCGTGAAAACGTATACGGTATAGAGATGATCTAGCTCTGCACTTTTCCACAGACTTCCTCCTCGTGCATTTATGCTACGATACGCAAGGCAAGATACGGCACCAGGTTGAAGGACAGGATACCGCACTTGAAAACTGCCATGGCCGCATAATGTATAGCATTGAATCTCTCGACCGGCATGGCAAACCACTTGCCGTGAATGCGATAGATCCAGTCGCGCGCCACCGCAAATAACAGGAACCAGCTCACAATGATTCCAATGTTGATTACCGAACTCCACCCCAAGACGGAACGAATAGTTTCCAGATCCACAAACTCTCCACTGTGCGGGTCATATTTACCGTGCATTTCTCTCTATCAGTGTAAACCCATCCGAACGCTTTTCAACACGTATCAGTAGAACTTTCCAGGAACCTAGAGAGAAAGTTCATACGTAAAAACATCATGAATCTCCGCGTGGGCTCCAGGAACGTTTACAGTGATCGTCACAACTAACAACTCCGATAATTTGACTTTCTCACCTAAAACCTGTAGTCTCACAAAACATTTGCGGAGGAGTACCCGCAATGAATTTGAATCTGCACCAGGAGAAAATACACACATGGAAAATGGCACAGTTAAATGGTTCAACGA
Source organism: uncultured delta proteobacterium (assembly GCA_963748325.1). Lineage (GTDB taxonomy): Bacteria > Desulfobacterota > Desulfuromonadia > Geobacterales > Geobacteraceae > RPRC01. The sequence goes on from CAVVIJ010000004.1 coordinate 946,492, forward strand.
CAGTAAAGGATTCGGATTTATCGAGCAGGAAGATGGCGAGGATGTCTTTGTTCATTTTTCCGCAATCACCGGAGATGGCTTTAAATCGTTGGTAGAAGGGGACAGGGTAACCTTCGAGATTACAAAAGGTCCGAAAGGGTTACAGGCGGCAAACGTAACCAGAATTTAAATACAATACTCGTTGTGCTTCAGAAAGCCCCGGGTGACCGGGGCTTTCTGCGTTTTGTCACATCCCCGGGTGCCATGGCAACGGATTAACGGGCGCCTCTCCGACTTCGTACAATCGTCAACCCAACTGAAATTCTATCTTTATAATTCGCCGGGATACAAACGTATCCGGCTTGATCTACTCATGGAGAATCTGAATGCGCATTAAAAAGCTTTCTGCTGGAGATATCATTGAAGCAAGTTGCACCCGTTGCCGTGCAACACTGAATCATACCATCGTTGCCATGGTGGGAGAACGGGTGGTTCGGGTCGAATGCAACACCTGTCACGGAGTGCACAATTATCGGGGTCCGGTTGAAAAGAAAGCGAAATCAAGCAGCCAGACTGCGCCGAAAAAACAAACTGTTCCCCGTCAGCTGAAAAAAGATCCGGGAGCCTCTGACATTGAAGAATGGGAATCTCTCAATCCATCTTTTGCTCCCGATCAGGCAACACCTTATGAAATGAATAGGAAATATCACACAAATGAGCTGATTAACCATGCAACATTCGGACTCGGCCTGGTTAAAAGCGTAATTCCTCCGAATAAAATGGAAGTCCTCTTCCAACAGGGCAAAAAACTTCTTCGCTGCCAGTAAACCGCTCTCCCGGCAGCCCTCTATAGGCGCCTTACCAGCAGTTACGACAAAAAAAAGGACAAACGGGTTACCATGACAACCTGTTCGTCCTTTTTCACATTTCAGACGCTACAGCAAGATATCGACCATCAACTGAACAAGCGCCAGTTGATGTGATAGTTGCTACTTTTTGTTCTTTTTCGCTGCCGCAAGCAGGTCACCGAGAGTACCCATCCCCTCGGGGGAATCTGCCGCGTTGCGTCGGAATTCCTCCAGTGTCGCCTCTTCCTCCCCGGCAGCACGTGCAGCACCGGCGAGGACCAATGAAAGACGACGGTTTTCCCGATCAACACTTTCGACTTTCACCTCAACCGTGTCCCCTTCCTGGAGTACTTCGCGGGGATGATTGAGCCGCTTGCCGGCACCAAGCTTGGAAATATGAATCAGCCCGTCAACTCCGTCAGTCAGGGTGACAAAGGCACCGAAAGGAGCCAGTCGTGATACGACGCCGGATTGAAAAGAACCCTCGGGAAACTTTTGCGCCACCTCTTCCCACGGGTCGGCCAGGGTGTCCTTGAGACTCAAGGAGATCCTGTCCTTTTCTCTATCAATGGCCTTGACCAGTACCTTCACTTGTTGACCGACACTCAGCACATCGCTCACGTCTTTTATTCGGGACCAGCCGATTTCGGAAATCGGCACTAGGCCCTCAATACCACCTATATCCACAAAGGCGCCGAACTTCTGCAGAGAAGTGACCGTGCCGGGAACCGTCGTGCCTTCAACAATCGTAGCCCGCGCTTCGTCTCTCAACCTTACTTGCTCTTCTTCCAGTAGAACTCGACGTGAAACGACAATGTTTCGCCCTCTTTCACTGTAATCGGTGATCCGGAACGACAGCTTGGACCCGACTATCGACTCCGGGTTATCGACGCGGCGCAGGGACATCTGGGAAAACGGACAAAAAGCTCGAACCGCACCGGCAAGTTTTATTTCAAAACCACCTTTGATTTCCTTTTCAACCATGCCTTCAACCGGAACTCCCGCCTGCCAGGCCTCTTCCAGTTGGGCACTCCCTGCTCCACCGCCCCCGATCTTTGTCGTGAAACGCATTTCGCCCTGGCGTGAAGAAAGAAAGTGGACAGTGACCGTATCACCCTCTTTCACCGTCACACCGCCTTCAGGATCGGTAAACTCTTTCAGGTCGACAAAACCCTCTCCCTTGTGCCCGGTGTCGATCAATAGCCATTCACTGCTTACTTTCAATACCTTTCCCGTAACCTTTTGTCCCGGTTCCAGGCGACCACTCTGGCTGTTAAGACTCTGCTCAAGCAGATCGGCAAAACTCTCGTCTTCTTCGGTAAATTCCAGATCATCTTTGTCTGTCATGGCTGTTGTTCCTTTTTTCGTAAATTTTCCAGGCTTCAACGTTTTTCAGCAAACATACATCACGCAAACCCAACACTCCCAGACTCCACAGCCATAGGAACTACTGGAAAAGCAGAAGGGATCATCCTCTTCCTGAGTTCACTAAGCAGGAAAAAATTCGGTTGGGCCGTTGCGGTAGTGGACAGAGTCCCAAAAGTAGTCTATATGATCGGACATAATATATGCTAGAAAAATTTCGCCGATTTCAGTTTCTGTTACGGAGAAGCACATGAATCGTCTTGTCACAGATCAATCTTTATTATCATTTATCTGACCATCTACGTTTCTCCTGCACACTGCGCAGAAAGAAGCACACTACGCGCAACAAGGCAAACCCTTCCCGCAATGGAACAGGAAAAGACAACCACCAAACCGGCAATTTCCGAACTGTCGTTGCTGCGCAACCAGGTATCTTCACTGCGCCAGGACCTCGAAAAAGAAAAAGCTGCCCGGGAAAAACTGCAGACTGAAATGCAGAACAAAATAGAATTTCTCGTCGGGCTCTTGAACCTCACCTCGCAAAAAGTAACAAATCTAGAAAATCATACCCACGAGTACTCCTCGGCGCCGTTTGGCTATATTACCAAAAAGGGTTTCGGAAATATCCCGGATGACGCCCTGATTCCCTATGTACGTCAGGAAAATGTGGGGAAAGGCGTACGACCTACAACCGGACCTCCGCTCAAATAAGACCACCTTTCCCTAAAACTTCAACCAGGCATCTCAGTTAACCGAAGTCGTCATCTACCGCTGTGGCGGCATGAACCGGCACCAGCAAAAACGGATTATGAATTTTCTCGGACAGCTGAGGCTACGCGCTGCATGAGGTCCAGGTGCACGCGGGCAACCCGGGGCGATAATCTTACGGCAGCCGCCTGTTCTCCCGACAGATTCGGCATCTCAAGAACAACCATGACGAGAAACTAATTCTCACTGCATTACTGCAGCCAATATATGCTACAGTAGCGCCCATCATTACCATGATCAGGGCATTGGTCCATCCGGCAATACAGTGGAAGACCATTCCGGGCTTGCACTTGCCATGACACAATGATCTGTTTGTAAAGGAGTTACCAATGCCCGACAGGGGAGACGTCAGTAAGGAAACAGGCTCACAGATGCAGCTATTCGAAGTGGAACCGGCCTCGACAACGGAATCCATCCCCAAAGTCACCAAAGAAAGAAAAACTTCCTATCGAACGGGAAATTTGTATCACGTGTCACTAGATGAAATTGCACTAAACCCTGAACAGCCCCGTCGATATTTTTGCGACAAGGAATTGCATGCCCTTTCAGACTCGATTCGCGCAAACGGCCTGTTGCAGCCTGTCCTTTGCCTGGCAGAAGGAAACGAACTTCAGCTCCTGGCAGGTGAAAGACGCTTACGTGCTGCAAGATTAGCCAAACTTACTACTATTCCGGTCAGAGTTGTTACAGGCGACCCTCTGGAAATCGCCCTGATCGAAAACCTTCTGCGAAGCGATCTGACAGCGATTGAAGAAGCAGAGGCCATTGCCTCACTGAAGCAAAAGAAGGGATTCCGCTTGGAGGATCTGTCCGGCATCACAGGAAAGGCGGTGGCTACCCTATCGGAAATTCTCTCGATCACGCGACTCCCGGAAGAAATCCTTGCTGCATGTCGTTCTTCGCGGGCAATTCCGCGAGATATCCTGGTGCTGATCGCACGGCTCTCCGGCAAAAAGGAACAGCTCGAGGCCTTCGAACAGTATCAGAAAGGAGCATTGACCAGAGAAGCCCTTGCCGTACGGGCAAAACGGTCAAAGTCGATACCGGGAAAGAAATCGGCCCCCTTTACCTATATCCGCAGCGTATCAAAACGTTTTAGCAGACTTGATCCGGGAAACATGAACAGCGGAGAAAAAACAAGACTCCGTAGCGAGCTGGAAAAACTGCTGGACACAATCGCACAGACGCTTGAAAAACTTAAATAAATCAGTTTTTTCGGTAGACCGAAACTCACTACCGAAAACGCATTCTACGTACCGCCCCCACCCTGGCAGACCCAAACAATTCGTCACAGATAGGCCATAAAAATCCTACCGCGCGCTGTTACACCATGGGAAACGAAAGAATTTCATTCTCTTTCAGATAGAAAGCTTTTACAAAATTCGAGCGGTAGTGAGTCGAGAACAAATAACGCTGCTACAGGTGCGAGCACTGTTTTTTGAGCACGTCCAGTAAAATAAATGGAACTTTTGCATGCGCCATCCTGTCCAACTGATCAAAACACCACGAGAAAGGAGAAGGCCATGAAAAGAAGGTTTCTGCTACAGAGTTTCACTGAGGAAGTGAAGAGAAAGGTACCTTGCACTATTTTCGCCTCTGTACTCATCTTGGCATTATTTGCCGCCGGTTGCAGCAGGATGGAGGAAGTAAAGACCAAAGATTCAGTGACAACCGTCATGCTGGCAGAGGTTCCCGAAACTGCCGACCTTGGCGCATCAGGTAGAATGTCAAAGCTTGTCATGAAGAGAGAATACCAACCCTCAACGTACCAATCGCCACTCCAACCGGCTTCGCCACGAGACTTCAACACCGAGGCGTACGACCGGGTAAACGAAAACCGCTTTCTCGAGGTTCTTACAAATCCACAGTCTACCTTCTCCATAGACGTGGACACAGCCTCTTACGCCAACGTCCGCCGCTTTATTAACGGCGGGAACCTTCCCCCTCCTGATGCGGTAAGAATCGAGGAGATGATCAACTACTTCACCTACAACTATCCACAACCAGACGGAAACAGACCTTTCTCCTTCACCAGCGAAGTAACGGACACCCCGTGGAATGAGGGAAGCAAACTACTCCTTATTGGACTCCAAGGAGTTAAAATCACCACGGAAAAACTCCCGCCCGCAAACCTGGTATTCCTGATCGATGTATCCGGATCAATGGAACAGGAAAACAAACTGCCGCTCCTGATCAAATCCTTCAAACTGCTGGTGAGTCAACTGCGCAAAAAGGACACAGTTGCCATCGTGGTCTATGCCGGTCAGGCAGGAGTTGTGCTCCCGGCCACGAGCGGTGCTGACAAAGCGAAGATACTGGAGGCTCTTGAAAGCCTCAGGGCCGGGGGCAGCACTGCCGGTGGTGAAGGTATCCAACTGGCCTATCGGATTGCCGCTGACAACTTCATCAGAAATGGTAATAATCGCGTAATTCTGGCCACGGACGGTGACTTCAACGTGGGATCCTCTAGTGATGCAGAAATGGAGCGACTCATTGCGCAAAAGCGCAGAGAAGGCGTATTCCTCAGTGTACTCGGCTTTGGCATGGGGAACTACAAAGACGCCAAGATGCAGAAACTTGCGGATCGCGGGAACGGCAATTACGCCTATATCGATACGCTGCTCGAGGCCAGAAAGGTTTTGGTATCTCAATTCGGCGGCACCCTGCTGACCATTGCCAAAGATGTCAAACTCCAGGTGGAATTTAATCCGGCCAAAGTGAAATCCTACCGACTGATCGGGTATGAAAAGCGCATGCTTCGTCCCGAAGATTTTGCCGATGATACAAAAGACGCCGGTGAGCTTGGCTCCGGCCACACTGTTACCGCCCTTTACGAAATAGTACCTTCCGATACAGTAACGTCAGCCAAACAGGACCTGACCTACCAGACGACTACAGTCAAAAGTGATGCAAAGGGAAAAAACGAACTGGCAACGATCCGCTTCCGCTACAAAAATCCTGATGGAGAAACCAGTCGTGAAATCGTGAAAAAGATTCCCGCAACCATGGTTGCCATCCGGAATGCCGGAGAAAATATCCGCTTTGCGGCTGCAGTGGCAGAATGGGGCATGATATTGCGGGATTCCGAATACAAAGGATCCGCCAACTATGCCCAGGTAAAGAAATTGGCACTCAAGGCAAAGGGTAGCGACATTCATGGCTATCGGGCACAATTCATCAGGCTCGTGGAAATGGCGGAATTGCTTGATAAAAGAAGCTCAACGCCTGTCATTTCAGAACCACGTCAGAGTGGAAATGTCATGGTACGGTAAATGGGGCAAACTGCTTTTTCCGGCGTAAGCGGATTGAAGCAAAAATGGACTCCCGGTTATGCCAAAACGGTCAAGTTAATGGTATACTGAAGGTCAGAAAGTGGCTATTCAAGTACATACAAGAAAGGAATATGTCCATGCCAGAACCAGTTCCTGCAGGATTTCACACCATTACGCCCTATGTCGTTTTCAAGGATTCACTCAAGGCCATTGAATTCTACCGACAAGCCCTTGGCTCAGAGGTGCTGTTCATAATGCCTGGCCCCAAAGGCAAAGGCGTGATGCACGCCGAAATCAGGATTGGCGATTCCATTATCATGATGTCGGATGAATATCCGCATGAGCCGTGCAAGAGCGCTGAATCCTATGGCGGTTCACCCGTATCTTTCTACCTCTACGTGGAGGATGTAGACACGGCTTTCGAGAAGGCTCTCAATGCTGGTGCACTAGCCCACATGCCGGTACAGGATATGTTCTGGGGAGATCGCATCGGTAGTGTCAAAGACCCCTTCGGCCACAGTTGGACGCTGGCGACCCACACCAAAGACCTGTCACCGGAAGAAATAGAACAAGGGGCCAAGACAGCTTTTGCCGAGATGCCCGGCACTTCCTGAACAGAGCTAGCTGACACCTTACTGTTCGAAGCAGAAGATGAGCGGCCGTCAGAAACTCAGTGCCAAAACGCATCAACAGTATAAAATCTGCTCAAAAAAAGCGGGACCTTTTTCGGTCCCGCTTGATGATGTCTGTGTCGCCCGGTCCTGCTCAGGCACCCTGCTTGAATTGGCCACACTGCCTCATCAGATCATCTCCCAGAACAGCCAACTGAGCAGAAGAAGATGAGGTCTCTCGGATGCCCCGTTCCGCTTCTTGGATGAGTTCGGTAATCTGAAGTATATTGTTGCTTATCTCACCGGTTGTTGCCGTCTGTTGCTCAGCCGCTGCGGCAATCTGACTTACCTGAGAAGTAACTGCGTTCACCTGTTCGAGAATCTCCTGCAATGCATCTCCCGACTTTGTCGCTTCTGAGGTTCCTTCAGCGACTTCTATCACACCTTTTTCCATGGTTACGACAGCTTCTCGTGTTTCCGCCTGAATCGCCTTGATCATTGCGGCTATTTCGCGGGTAGCTTTGGCAGTCCTTTCTGCAAGAGCCCTGACTTCATCTGCCACCACGGCAAAACCGCGCCCCTGATCACCGGCTCGGGCTGCCTCAATGGCAGCATTTAATGCCAGGAGATTGGTCTGATCGGCAATATCTTCGATTGTGCCAATTATCTCACCTATCTGTTCGGACCTGGTACCGAGACTCTCAATGGTTGCGGCCGACTCCTGAACCTTGGCGGCAATCCTCTCCATAACCGCTACGGTCCTTTCAACAACATCAGTGCCGGTTGTAGCGAAAGTGGTTGCTTGCTGGGACTGGTCCGCAGCAACAATGCAATTGTTTGCAATTTCGCACGAAGTAGCCGCCATTTCCTCACTGGCAGTAGCCACATTGCCGGTCTGGGCCGACACCTCCTGGATACCGGCTACCATCTGCCTGGATGTTGACGAAAGCTGCTGGGCAGCAGCAGATAATTGCACGGCGTCGTTTGCTATGTGCGTCATGATAGTGTGAATCTTTGAAATCAGCGTATTGACGCCCTGTGCCAATCCGCCGATTTCGTCACCGGAAGTTACGGGAATTGTCTTGGTAAGGTCACCCTCGCCGCTTGCAAGCTCGTCGATAGTCCGGGCCATTTTCAAAATATGGTTTATGATTGCCCTGCGGAAAAAGAGGTAGATACTGCCAAGCATGGCAAAAAAGAAAAACAACCCCGTTACCAGCAACATATAGGCGAGCTTTCGCGAACTGTCGTAGCCATTCTGGATCGAGTTCTTGAGAAGTACGCCGCCAAGATACTTGAGACCGGGATCGTGACAGCCCTGGCAGCGCTGGTCGTTTTCAAGCGGTACAGCTACATTCATGGTGTGGATACCGTTCTCGCGGCCCTCGAATTCGATAGTGCTTCCACTTTTCAGTGCCTCCAGGATTTTCGCGTTAGCAGTGACCGGACCCGTGACATCCGGCTCCTTTCCTTCTGTATCGAAAATTTTCAGATCCATAAGAAACTGCTTTTGCTTCGCTTCCTTGATGTAACTCTGAACCTCTTTCGAGTCTCCCTTCATCATATATTCATCAATGTCCCGAATGATGATAGACCCGACATTTCTGGTATTTTTCAACTGCAGATCCATGGTTGATTTAAACTGGAGCCAGATGGCAACCGCTCCCAAGGTTGAAAATCCGATTGTCAGGGTAATGGCAAGTATTGCCAGAACCTTCACCGTAAGTTTTTTCTTTAACATTGTCACCCCTCGCGAGTCATCACTCGATATAACGCTCTAACTTGAATGAAACAGCTGCTCATACAGTCACATCTCGGTCACAATAATTCACTTCGGCAGAAACACAAGATACTTTAGTATATTAATATCCAATTTAATTCACATACTACCGGGTCGGCAACGTGAAGACTTTCACCAAAAAAATTAGCCTGCCTCAATCATCGCGAAATATCAGCAACAGTCGATTGTAACCCGGCTCCTTTTTGTTATAATTTTACAAAAATAGGAGTGATAAGGTGCACCTTCATTTTTTCAGGACAAGGGAATATCTTCCCAGCAACAAGAGACAGCGCCGGGTTCTTTTACTACCTTGACGCCAGTAAGGAGACGATCATGGCACGAGGATTTATATTTATTGCGGTTTCACTATTATTCCTGTTAACCGGAACAACAGTCCTCCAAGCACAGGATGTTAGTATAGCGCTTGTCGCCAGCCCTAAGGTTGCCAAGGCCGGACAAGACTTAAGGTCAAGGATACAGCTCCTGGTGGCAAACATCGGGGATCGAAAACTGAAAGATATCAGCGTGGAAATCGTTCTAAAGAAAAGCCCGATCTGCCCAGGCAAAACCCATCAGGCCGCCTACTCTTCAAATTATTATGATGGCGTGCTGCTCAAAGGGGGTCGCACAGTTATCTCCCTGGACCCGGGCAAAACTCTCACAATTGACCCTCGAGGGGCACTGACCATCCCTTGGAATACTCCTGTCGGCAGAACATACTACCTGTGCGCAGTCATTGACGCAGAAAATAAATCGAAAAGTGGCAACAAAAATAACTGCTCATGTTCTCCGATACAAATTGTCGGTTCCGAAGAAGGACCGCTGGTATCTAGGATTATGGAACGGTGCATTGTGCCCGGAAGCACGCTGACTATCCTAGGCAGGAATTTTGGTACTGACCAAGGTACGATTACACTCTTATCCGCGTCAGGTCTTCCCGTAAACATAAGCATATCGTCCTGGAGTGATTCAAATGTGGTTATCAGGATTCCAGATGATTCAAGCATTCAGGAAGGACAGCAATACACCATCAGCATCAAAAAAAGCGGCGAAACCAGCAACATTTCCGCCGGCAGACACTATATCAGTGTTTGTCCGGTAGAAAAGCACTCTCCTAAACCTAAAATGATACAACCTCCGCCGCCTTTTTTCTTTGATCAGCAGCAGTAAGGTTCAATTCAATCCATAGGCACAGATGTCTCTATTAGATCCCCGTCTTCCAGGAAACAGGCGGGGGTCTTTTTTCATGGTGACACGTAAGCGGTTTAACCCTGCCGCCAACATGATTCTCATTTTTGATATTTTATTCGGCTAGTAAGTCATTCGGCGGAATTGTTCTTACTGCGTTGGAAGTTTCCCCCCATGGACACAATCTTTTACTGCAGAATTCCCCTTTTTATTTCAACTGTTACCAATCAGGAACTGCAATTGGCTATCATAACGCCAAATAGTTCCACTGATTTTTTCTTCAGCGAGTACTATTGTGTCTTGACAGCAACATGTTAATGGATGATCGTATAAAATATATAAAGTGCAATTATTATCACTTTATTTGTTTGCCCCAATGGCAACCAAACTACTGTCAAGGAGATACGAATGTTGAAAAAGAAACTGATCATTGTTTCATGTGGGGTTGCGCTGTTCGGATTCGGTTGCCAACCCATGGTCCTCAAGCAGGACATTCCCGTTTCGACAAATCCGATGGGCGCGACTATCTTTGCCGACGGCACTCTTGTTGGACACACACCTGCCACCGTATCCCTGGAGCGAACAAAAAATCACATCATCACACTTGCAAAAGATAACTATCGCCAGGAGGATGTTGTAATTTCCAGGCAATACCAATCAAACAAAGTCCTGTTGAACGCGGTACAGTCAGGGGTTAATTCGGGGCTCTTTTTCAAGGATGCAAAAATGGCCATCAATAGCGGTCTTGGATCTATCTCCGGACAGGAGGGAACTGGTGAAGCGTATGTGCTTGTACCGGCCACGGTGCGAATGACTCTCACCCCTCTCGATGGCTGCACCCCGGGTAAAACTGTGAGCGGAGGATACCCGGGAGAGGATTCCAGCGAGCCGTATCAAAACCAGCCAGGGAGCGAGGACATTTCCACAACTGACGTTCTCAAAGCCGGAATTGAAGCAAGTGCAGCCGGTCTTTCCCAGGCAAAACCGATTAATAAAAACTGGCAGACATCATCATCGTCAAAGAGCTACATCGAACCCGACGGTACTCAAGTGACCAACAAAACAAGCACCACTGTCGGAGTCAGTATCAACCCTGCAGGCATCCTGAATTCAATTGACAAACTATTTAACTGACAAAGGAAAAAGCCACTATGAGATTGAAAATAACAGGTATAAGTGTATTCATCTTGATAATCATGCTGGCAGGAACGGCCTTGGCAGTGGACATCGACACCCTGGACAAAGTTAGCGTCCTGATGCCCCAATCCAAAGTACATTCGCTGCTCGGATCTCCGGATGAAATCATTTCGTTGGGAAAAGGTCTGACTGCCGAACTCTACAAAGTCACCAATGCGGAACCGATGATCGGTACAGGATGCATCTACCAGGACAATCAGCAGCTAGTGGCTCAAGCATTTATTTATAAAGGAATTGCGAATAAAGAAGCGGCGGCTAGGCTGGTACACGACGGATATAATGTACTGGAAGAAACCGAGGGAGTTTTTCGACTTGCAGGAAAAGACGATGATACAGGTCAACCTCTGGTGGCCCGTATATCAACGGAAAATGGCATGACAATGATCATGACATTCGAAAAGCACTTTTATGACAGCTGGGCCAAATAATCTCTAAAATGCAAAAAACCGGAACAGATCAATATGCCGGTCTTAAACATGGCAAATCTGTTCCGGTTTAGCAACTATCAACAATCTACTCTTTCCAGAGCCCCGCCTCACTCAAATCAGAAGCCGCACGGGATTTTCCAGAATTTCTTTCAGCTCTTGCATAAAACCGGCCCCATAAGCTCCATCCACTAGAATAGTCTCGCACAAACTAGCTACGTAGAACTCGGCAACAGCTTTTGTCGTCCTATTTGAAGGCTTTCAGAATATATCCCGCAATAGCTTTTGCTTCTGTATCGGAAATGGTATTCTTATCGAATTTCGTCATGGCCGGTCCCGGATTACGCATCTTTGCAATGATGCCTTTAACTCCGACCACACCGTTTGCCTTAAGCGATTTACCGGATAACGTCTTCATTCTGTTAATGATATTCCCGCCATCGGGATGGCAGATAGCGCAATGCTTTTGAAACTCGACCTTGCCGTCGATCTTTTCTCCTTTCGTGGTGTCACAAAGGCCGCTCGCAGCAGTAAAACCGAGAGCTACTACAACCGCGCCAGTAATCAATGACTTTTTCATTTTCTTTACCTCCTCGTTTTGTGTGCATAATGGAATGTCAGGTATCTTTCGATATTTTCATTCGGTAAAAGACAAAGATCAAGAGAAACAGGAACAACCCGGAAACAATCAGGAGAAATTTCCCCGGTTGCATCCCTGGGTGAACGATCTCACCCCTGTTCACGCCATTCAAATCAAGAATAAAGGCTTCCAGATCCGCTATCTCCTGCTGGGTCATGGCCCGGGTATCGCCAAAGGCCGGCATGATCAAAGCAGGACGAGGGCCTTCAGGTCGGGAACCATGTTGAATAATCAGGTCAATGGCTGACGCAAATAGCTGCGGATTTTTATTGTATAAAGCTCGGTCGATCGGTTGCAGCAGAGGAACAAATCCATCGGCAGAACCGGGATTAGGCACCTTGTCGGCGCCGCGCGGGCCATGACAGGCAGCGCAGTTCTTTTCGAACAGGACAGTTCCATGCTCGGCGCTGCCAATGATGAAAGCGGCCTTGCCCGGCACCTGAGTGGACGACGCAGATACTTCCGGCAGTGCCAGGGGAGTTGCACCGGTACTGATAGCAGGGGTTGCGCCTGTCAGGCTGAGAAGATACTCGACCAGTTGGTCAACCTGCTTATCGGTGAGTGACATATATGCCGGCATCAGTGACTGCGGATCATGGGTTTTCGAATTGCGAATCTGTGCTCTGATCCATTCCCGGGACCGCCCTTTCTCACCCTCGCCTGACAGGTCCGGGCCAACATTCCCGCCACTGCCGCTGACCATATGACAGGCGGTGCAACCCTGAGATTGAAACAGGGCCTTTCCAAAACCGATATTCGAGGACTGCTCGGATTGCGCGACCACGGGAGACGCTGCAACTCCCTGTTCACCGGCCGGATTGCTGTAATGCCCGGCAAGGGTCAGACCGATCAGCCCCAGAATGCTCACTCCCGCTATCGACATGGCAAAAAGACGCCGTCCCGGGGCACGCTCGCTTTTTTTGTCGAAGAATGGTAACAGGGCGAGAACCAGTATCCCCAATGTCGGAATCCCCACCGTACCAATCGCCTCGAACTTGCCGGGAAAGAATTTCAAGATTTGGTATAGGAAAAGAAAGTTCCATTCCGGTTTCGGTATATAGGTTGTGTCAAGTGGATCGGCAGGGCCTGCAAAAGGAGGAGGAACGATCACCACCAGGGCGATGAGAATCACCAGGAGCATCGCACAAGCGACCGTGTCCTTGAAAACCTGATCCGGCCAGAAACGCCCGCTACGCGCTTGCTTTGCCTCTTCCCACGGGCCACTGCCGCCGAACTTGCGAAATGCAACAAGGTGGAAACCGGCCAGTCCAAGAAGAGCAATCGGAAAGATTGCCACGTGGAGGATGAACATGCGCGAAAGAGCGAGTTGTCCCATTTCCTGTCCGCCACGCATCAACTGTTTGACCAGATTCCCGACAAACGGTACGGTGCCGGCGATGCTCGTACCGACCTCGGTTGCCCAGAACCCTTGCTCGTCCCATGGCAGGGGGGCGCCGGTAAAACTCATGGCAAGGGTTATGAGAAACAGGCCTATTCCGGCAAGCCAGGTCAATTCGCGGGGAGGTTTGTAGGCTCCCCAGGCAAAAACCCGGATGGCATGACACAACAGCAAAATGATCATGGCATTTGCACCCCAATAATGGAGACCATGGATCAGCCAGCCGAAAGGAATATCGGTGCGAAGATAATTGAGACTGTCGTAGGCGTATTGTACGGACGGGACGTAATAGAAAAGCTGCCAGATTCCGGTCACTGCCTGTAAAGAAAAGGTGAACAGCAGAAGGCTACCGAAGACATAGGCATAACTGCTTCCGCCGGGGATATCCTCTTCCAGCCCAAGACGGATCAGTTCAGAAAGGGGCCAGCGCTCGTTTATCCAATTAGCTAGTCGGTTCAGCATCTCGGCACCCTCCTAAACAAGTATTTTTTTCGGGGTACCGGGTTCAAACCGCTCCCATTCTATATAGAGTTCACCGTTTTCCACCTTGGCAGGAAGAGTGTCAAGCGGTCGTGGCGCCGGTCCTCCGAGCACAGCACCGTCGAGGGCAAAAAAGCTACCATGGCATGGACAGACGAAATGATCTTTGGCCGCATCCCAGTTATAGTGACAGCCCAGATGCGTGCAGATCGGCGAAAAAACGGTCAAACCGCCGTCGGGGAGATTAACCACCCAGATGTCTCGGGTTATGTTCTCGCGGATATAGGCATCCACGGCCCGGTCGCTGAACGAAATACTTACCGGCTGACCGGAACCAAGTTCGGGAAGCTTGCCGACTTTCGTCCACTGGCCCTTTTTCCGACTAAGTAAAGGTCCAAGTAGTGAAGAAAGCAGCGGCACAGCAAGAACTATGGCAATAAAAAAACCGATGATACCTGTGAAAATTTTCAGAAACTGCCGACGCGAGGTAGTATCAGGGTCACCCGATGGGGAGGACATGCTGTTCATGAATCCCTCCTGGAATGGTTCACTGGCGGAAGGCCATGAGTCGCTTCTGTAAAGACAGGAGCAACAGTAGCCACCGGCAGGCATTGTAGAGTATACCTCCTCAGTGGATGATTACAACTGCACTTCAATCGAAGCTTTGATCATTTTGAACCAGCGGCCGATGACAGGCCGCCTGCTCTGTCCAGAGCGCGGAGCTGGCGGTCATGACGACGGCTGAGGGAAACCTGGGCGATCATGGCCCCGATAAAGGCCAGAAACATATCCCATTGGGTATCCCAGGGATCACCTTGCGTACCAAGGAAATCAGTCGCCCCATCACCACCAAGAAGTGCCGCCCACCACTCAATGAACTCATACCCGGCACTGACGGCAAGACAAACGCAGGTGACCAGGAAAAACAGCCATTTTCCCGGGCGCAGGGGGGACGTCCTTACAAGTACCTCCCTGGCGACGATGGCCGGAACAAATCCTTGTACGAAGTGCCCGAGACGGTCATAATGGTTGCGACTCAGGTCGAACAGGTCCTGTACCCAGTAGCCGAGCGGTACCCGTGCATAGGTATAATGTCCACCGAGCATCAAGATCAATGCATGAAAAAAGATCAATCGATAAGCTAGCGCTGTCAGGGGGAAGCGTTTGCCGGTGGCAAGCAGGACCGGAACTGCAAGCAGAATCGGTGCAATCTCCATCCACCAGGTTGCCCTATCATAAGGCGCAATCCCGGAAAGCATCAACAATCCGATTCCGACAGCAAGCAACAGGATTTTTTCTTTTCTGGTCATAGCATTTATTTCCTTTGAATCTGCATAAAATTCTATTACCAGAAGCTTACTGCCAATACCAGGCTAAAGTCGAAATACCTGAAAAAATCTCAGGTCAGGATTCCGCAACGGCAAGCTGATAAAAACCTGCTACTATTCATAGTGTGTATTCCATCATCTGAAGATTCTAGAGGATGCTACATGTCCGACATCATGCTGGTATTTCCCTACTTTGACACACAGTCGCCCCAAGCAATGCTTTTTCATCCATTGGGAATCGCCCAACTGGTTGCGCTTCTGCGTCAGGAAAATTTTGATGCCAGTGCGATCGACTGCACCTTTCGGCAACAAAACGAGGTACTTGCAGAGATTGTTGCGGCAAAGCCGCGGATTGTTGGAATCTATGCGATGGTTTCGATTTCAAACAATGCCCTTGAAATTGCAAGAGTGCTTCGCCAACAACTGCCTGACACCCTGTTTCTCTGCGGAGGCCCCTTACCGACCCTGAAACCCGAGATGTTCCTTCCGGGTTTCCAGCTTGTACTGCGCGGGGAAGCAACTCACGCACTGCCAGCATTGTGTCGCGATTATCTCCAAGGCGGCTTGTTACCACCCGAGTTACCGCTGCTCCTCAGTCATCCTGACAACTACCCGGGAGTCTATTATCAGGACCAGGAAGGATATTCAATTATCCAAAGCCAACCACAATCATCGGATGCCGGGATGCTGAACAGTCTGCCGATTCCCGATCGTAGCGATTACGACCACGTATGTTATCAGGAGTTCTGGAAGCGTAGAGAGGGCTTTTCACTGGCCGGAATCATGACCACCTACGGTTGCCCCTTTCAGTGCGACTTCTGTTCAAAACCAATTTTTGGAGATGTCTTCCGACGAAGGAGCCTGGACCGGATCTTTGAGGAGATCCATACCATCAAGGCGCTGGGCTATGACGGGCTGTGGATCGCCGATGATGGTTTGACTTTAAACCTTGAGCATCTTCGCGGCTTCTGCAGGAGAATGATCAGCGAAAAGCTGGATATGAAATGGTTCTGCCTCTCACGGGTTGACACGATAACCGGCCGCGACATGGAACTGATGAAGAAAGCCGGTTGTGCAAAGGTTTATCTCGGATTGGAGTCGGGCAACAATGAAGTGCTGCGCCTGATGAACAAACAAACCACCGTAGAAATGGCAGAAGAAACTGTTGCACTGTTTGCCCAAAGCGGCATTCGGAGTGCCGGTTTCTTCATGGTCGGCTATCCCGGAGAAACCTATGACTCCATCGAAGAGACATTTCATTGGGCATTGAGCCTTCCGCTGGATGAAGTCTCTTTTACCATTCCCTACCCTTTACCGGGCACCCGTTTTTTCGAGAAGACCTTTGCCGTCCAAAACACGCTCGACTGGCAGTTTGAAAATGAAAACCGCTTTGTCTATCGATCGGATTTTGACGAAGAGTACTTGAAAAAGAGAATCGCAGAGGTACATGATTTATTCAAAGCCGCCCGCTTATGCCGACCAGCGCAGCGTCGGAGAGTCTGCCGATGATTCAGAGACTGCCGGTTTCCGATCGGCTGACACTGGTGCATGACCCCTCACAGAAGATGGGAAAAACCGCCGGTATGGCAAAGGGCCTTTTTCTCTCTTATCAAGGCGAGCTCTATGCAGGGGAGTCTGCAGGATTTGGCCTTCCGGTTTGGAAAACCTCGCAGCAAACCATTTTCCCGACGCTGGTGTCGGCGCACTGGTCTGAACGGAACGTCTTCGAGAAGGTATTTCGTTTGGATCTGGAGCTACGCTGGCAACTGTTCGGCGTCATGATGCCGAGGACCTTTTCCGTGGTGTTGGAAAAACTGGCCAAGGTCTACATGAAGAGACCGGGACAACAACAGCTTTTCTTAAAGTTCAGGAACGCACTTTTCGGAGTAATGCGAATCAAAAGCACGATGTGGCCCTCTGACTCTCAAGGCGACTGCCGCGTGACGTATAGGGTTGATTCAGGCTCACTACTGATAACCGTAGACGCACGATCATTGCAGGGAGACGGCACGCTGATCCTGCTCAATGAGGTAGCCGGACGACCTTTCAGTCGTTTACGGAACAACGAAAAGATCCAGGAAGGACAAAGCATCCCGGCCTGGCAACCCTGCCCTTTTACTGCCATCCTTGAAAATCCGACAGTCGGAATCGGCTTTTCTCTGAGAACCGCTGCATCGCAAAGTTGCTCAGACCGGCACCTTGATTGCGGCAGGGAGGTCGGCCGAGGTTTGGATTGGGCCGGATTGGAACTGACGGCAGAAAAAAAATATTTCAGCTATGGAATCAACTTCTTTGAGGAGCAACGCCAGGAGTAGACGAACAGGTCTCGTCACGGGACACTGCTTCTCCGAGTATAGAGCGCACAGAGATTAACCAGCACTTCACAGGCCTTCTGCATGGCAGGAACCGCGATCCATTCCTTTTTTGAATGGAATAACATGCCACCGGTGAAAAGGTTGGGCGTCGGCAGCCCCATAAAACAGAGCCTGGCCCCGTCGGTTCCCCCACGAACGGATTTACGGACCGGCTCCACGCCGGCCATGGTCATGGCCTCCTCTGCTAATGCCACAAGGTCCGGATGCTGATTAAGGATTTCACCCATATTCCGGTACTGCTCCGTCACGGAAAAAACGATCCCCAGCCCCGGATAGCGCAGCAAATAGGTCTCCTTCAGCAGCTCCAGCTGTTCAACCCTCCGCCGGTTCAATTCACCGTCAAAATCGCGCAGAATATACTTCAATGTTGCCCGGCTTTCATCACCTTCAAGACCGGTCAGATGAAAGAAACCTTCCCGCGCATCGGTATGTTCAGGGGTCTCATGCTCCGGCAGTGCGGCCGCGAAACGGGCTGCAACCTGACCGGCATTGATCATCCTGTTCTTCGCATATCCCGGATGCACATTCATGCCGCTGAATTCGATCACGACCCGCAGAGCATGAAAACACTCCACGTCGACCTCACCAACCATCCCCCCATCCACGGTATAACCGACCTGTCCCAGTTTCTTCACCGCAACATGTTCGGTGCCGCGACCAACCTCTTCATCCGGGGTGAAAAGAATCCGAAGTTCCGGATGACAAAGCTCGGGAAAATGAGAGAAGGCTGCCAACACGGACATGATCTCCGCAATGCCGGCCTTGTTGTCCGCTCCCAGCAGGGTGTTGCCGGATGCGGTAATGATGGTTTCACCCGTAAATTGTAACAGTTCGGGCGAATCCTCCGGTGAAAGGACCAGGCTCGGATCAGCGGGAAAAGTAAGTGCCTTGCCATCGTACTTTTCGCGCAAAAGAGGAGCAACATTTTCGCCTGATTCTGCTGGAGAGGTATCCATGTGTGCCAGCAGCGACAACGGCTCTGCCGTGATACCGGGTGTTGCAGGCAACGTGGCATAGACATATCCGAACTCGTCAAGTGTCACCGCGGCAAGCCCGAGCACCAAAAGCTCGGACCGGAGCAAACGTGCCAGGTCCAGCTGGGCCGACGTTGACGGACTGCTTGTGCTTTCCTCGCAACTGGCAGTGTTGATTTTCACATAGCGACAAAATCGATCCACCACCTCGTGTCGCAAAAATTCGAGTAACGTGTTGTCCCGCATACCGAAACTCCTTTCCTGATTGGCAGAAACGCCAATCCCTGGATTCTGCTACTTCTCATACTACATTTTCAAGACTAGCGGTCTCTCGCCGATTATTCAATATCCTGAGTACTCCCGGTCTTCCGTTGCATCTCTTTTGCTGTGGTCGGATCTACATTGCAATCGTCCGGAAATGAGTTACTGTTTTATTACTAAACGGAAAGGAGTTTCTATGACAGCAAAAACTTTGAGTGTATGGAGTCTACTGCTCCTGGTTGCTGCCGCCATGTGGCTCGTCAGCCCTGCCGCTGCTGCTGAAATCACACCAACACTGATAGGCACCCCGACTATAAATTTCAGCCTGGCTTCCACACAGGATCGACTGGTTAATTACGGCAACGACTACTACGGCAGGTATAATCTGATCATCACCTTTTTCCCTGCCGCCTTTACCCCTGTCTGAACGGAGGAAATGGAGGGCCATCAGAGGAATCTCTACCTCTATGAGCGCTTCAACACCCAGGTCGTGGGTGTCAGTCGTGATGATGTCACAACATTACGGTATTGGGCCAGGGAAAACGGAATAACCTTCCCTCTTCTTTCCAACATCAGCGCCTATCTTGGCGAAAGCTTCGGTGCTCAAATCGGCAATAAACTTGTCTTTGATAGAAGAACCGTGATTATCGACAAGAAAGGCGTAATTCGCTATGTACGGGATGGTTCGCCTGACTATGAGGACATACTTCTCTTCCTCAAGAAACTGAACAGCGAAGGAGAGGGGCCATGAAAATCATGAAAAATCAACGAGTCGTAATTTTGCTTTGCCTGCTGTTGCTGCTGAGCAGCTGTGCAGCAAAGGTTGTTCCCCACAAAGACGTCCCCATGACCGCAGTATCCGAGCTGACGTCAAGGGGAACGATGATTTACAACAACGAATACGAGTTTATTCCGCCTCCTGCTCCATGGGAAATGCTCAAGGGGAGCCAGTTCTCGCACTATATTGTCGGTTTTTACCGGAGTGACGATGACAAGAGCAGCTTGCCATCGAGTTTCATAGCCTATGATGAAGATCCCTACGGCACATCTCGAGACCTGGAGACCCGTGCAAAGGAATGTCTCAAGCGCTATTTTTGGACCACTCTGCTGCAAAAAAACATCCTGGAAAAAAAGAAGACAAAAGTTCTGGGAGGTGAAGGGCTTTCGATAACCTTTGAAATTAAAGATCCGAGCAAAAAAATAAAGGTCAGATCGATGCTGGTGTTCGGGTATCGCGGGGATCGGGTGGTGCTCTTTTACATCAACCAGTGGCGAGCCATTGACAGCAGTTACGACAAAAGCGCTTTTGAGCTCTTCGACAAATTCATGAATTCTTTCACGTTTCTCAAGAAGTCTTTCTATGAAACGCTGTGAATTGTGAGGACTTCCCCCTTGTTTGACAATGCGGTCAGTCCCTGATCAAGCACACTGTCCGGGCAGCCGTCCATGGAAAACCACATGGCGCAATCCGCCGCGCCCCGGCCGCCTGGAAGTTACCGTGAATCCGGCCTTCCGCAGACGTTGTGCATATCCTTCGTCATAGTTCTCGCCCCACACCGCCAGTACCCCGCCCGAATTCAGCGCCGCCCGCATGGTCTCAATGGCACGGCTGCCATAAAAGGGATCGTTCAGTCGGTCGCTGTAAGCACCTGGTCCCCGATAGAGATCAAGTATGATGGCGTCGAAACGGGAACTGCCGCCGCTTCGGGCCGCGTCTCGGATCAGGGTCATCACATCGCAGATCTCCAAGGTTACCCGGGAGTCCGCAACGGCACGTGCCGTAAGCGTTGCCAGGGGACCCCGGCACCACTCCGCCACCACCGGGTTCAATTCGGCCACCACGATCTGCGCGTCGGATGGAAGCGTATCCAACGCGCCCCGCAGGGTGCAGCCCATGCCCAATCCAGCCAGCAGCACGCGGGAACCGGCGAGACCCTCTAGATGGCAGCAGCCATAGTGCCCCAGCATGACCTCGGAACGGTTTGCCAGACTGTTCATCAAAACCTGGCTGCCGATCATGATCAGGAAATCACGCTCTCCCCGCTGTCGCAGTTCGAGAATCCCCTCTGCAGTAGAAACACTTTCAATGATTTTCCAGGGCTGTGCCATGGGACCTGCCTTACTCCTATTTTTTATCAAAACCGCGTCGACGGCACCAGAATTCACCAAGTATCATTTGACAAATGAAACGGGCTCTGACCCTCTGAAAAGAATCCAGCTCCAAGAGACGTCAGGGACAAATCTCCAATTACTCACGTATGACTCACGGAGACACAAACCCATCCTTCAATTATTTCTTCCTTTCTTCCTTTTTGATCTTTTTTTCGGCCTTTTTTTCCTTCGGTGTTTTGGCTGGTTCTTTTTTAGTGGTTTTCTTGCTGTCCTGGCCTTTACTCATAATGGTGTCTCCTTGTAATTGAAGCTTTGCTATGGAGCCAATCGTAAAATCGCTGTACATCATACCATCTTTATAAACTGATACGAGAAATAAGAACTAAATAACAGGCAGATATAACAACAAGGCTTTAAGGCTTGTAATACATGAGCTCACGTGCAAAGGGAGCTACTTGTCGGACCAAAGACACGGACTCCTCAGCCGTCAATGGTTGGAAGGAAGAAGCAAATCTGACGTTTTCTTCTAGTTGTCGCACGTCGTCGCAGCCAATGACGACAGTACTGACCGACTGGGAAAGTGCAAACCGGAAGAACGGTTCCATTCCGCTGTAACCGGGAATCCTGGCAGCCAGCCCGCGCAGATACACTTTCATGCCGATAATGCCCATGTTTCTTTCCAGTGCCGCGGGCAGGGTTTCACTGATAAAATTCTGGTGAGCCGGTTCAGCGGGATTCACCGGCATGAGCACGGTGTCGAACGGGAAGCGCTCGATGCAGGCGCGGATAATTGCCGGGTGGTGATGCCCGGTTACCCCGATAAAACGTACAAGACCCTTCTTCTTTGCCTCGATGAAGGCTTCAATCGCTCCGTCAGGGGCAAAGATCTGCTCTATATCAGCACGGGTCCGAACGTCATGTACCTGCCAAAGATCGAGATAGTCGGTTTGCATGTGACGGAGAGTTTGCCTCAAGTGGCCCAACGCTCCGGTTTTCGTGCGATCGTGCGATTTACTGGTGAGAAACACATCGCTTCTGCGCTCCCGCAATGCTTTCCCGTAGTAGGATTCGCTCCCCTCATAGGCGCGCGCCGATTCGCAGTAGTTGATTCCCAAGTCCAGGGCACGATTGATCAGGTCGTAGGCCTCACGGTCATAACCATACGTGCGCAGAATCCCTTCCCCACCAAGACCGAGCAGGGTGACTTCGACCCCGGTATTTCCCAGTTTGCGTTTCGGAATATCCATACTCATCCAAGAGTCTCCATAATCTGCAGCGTCCGTATATCAGGCTCTCCCTGGAAATATTTATCCAGAACCTGGTTGAAGACTGAGTGAGGATCTTGCGCAACGGAGGCAAAAAGTGTCATGGACGATCTGAGCTTCAGGTCATCGGGATAACCGAAAATTGCCTCGACAGACCGCCCCTCGATGACAGCTACAGCCCCTGCACATTCCAGCAGCCTTGGGCCAAGCAAAGGATGATTGAGGTACTGCCGTGCCTCTTCGAGGCTTTTGATGGCATAGTGCTGGGCCGTCGAACTCCGGCCCAAACCAACAATCTGCGGAAAAATGAACCACATCCAGTGAGAGCGTTTCTGGCCGCTCCTCAACTCGGCCAGCACCGAATCATAGCTCCTTTCCTGAGCCGAAATAAAGCGATCTAAATCAAAAGGGTCCTTACCTGTGACGGTATCATCCGTTGTATTCATTCGAACCTCCTAGTTTACTCTATAGATCCCGACGAACAAAACCGCAACAGAGAGATTTTCATCAAGCAACATCCTGACAAATAAGTCTTTTGAACAATTTTTGATGGTTCGCAAACCAGGGACAACCGCTTGCTCCTGTGATTTGGCTGGCAGGCATGTCCCTCAGAATTACAGGATTAACTGGCCTCTTCACGTTTCAGCGTGGAATGTAGTAAAAACCAGGGGAGCAATTTTGAAACAAACAGATTTAAAACACTACGTCGTACAAATAGTGATACCACGTGAAAACGCAGCTGCAACTTTCAGTCACCGGAGGAATAGGTTATCTCCGGAGACTGACAGAGCGTTAGCCTTCTCAACGGGCAAGGTTGAATGCCTGCCACACGCTGTCATTTCCTGGTTTTGTCAGTTTTCCCAATAATAATACCCCTGAAGTTTGCGCGCCAAAAATATTGCTCTTGTGCGTTTTTTACACCATAATAATTTTTATTTTTAAATATTAATGTACTATAGCTATGAAACACATGTATTACGGTGCACAACAATACTCAACCATTCGCAAGAATAGGGTCAAGTTCTGGACAGCAACCAAGTGGATTTCAGCATATCGTTAATGACTAAAAAGCCGAATATCGTAAATTATGACGGTGATGGGATCACCGATAACGTCGTATGGCACAATGAAACCTGCACCTTGAGGATTGCCATCTTTTGCATCTGTCAGATCGAATGATACACTTTCCCGACATAGAATATGTGCGAATGATTCCCCGTAATAAAAACAGACGATTCCAAAAAATAGCTACAGCATAAACACGGAACGAAGGTATCAAGGAGTATCTACTCAAATCTGAATCTAGCGGCGGTTAGCGATGAACATCCTGCTCATCAATCCACAATCTTCCAGCATATACAACACTTTTGGTTTAAGCCTTCCGCCCATCGGCCTGTTGTACATTGCCGCCAGTTTGGAACAGGCGGGCCACTCAGTGGTCGTTCGGGACTTGGCCGCTGGCAATAATAAGCTCGACGACAGAGATATTCGGCACGCCGACCTGGTCGGCATTTCTGCCGACACGACCAGGGCCACCAGGGCTCTCTCCATTGCCAGCAAGGCAAGCGCTCTCGGCAGACCGGTAGTAATGGGAGGTCCCCATCCACAATTCATGGCAGCAGATATTTTTGCCTCGAACTGTGTCGATTATATTGTCAAAGGAGAAGGAGAACTCATCTTTGCCAATCTCCTGGCCGCTCTTCAAAACCAAGACGACATTGCATCGGTAAAAGGTTTGATCATCAAGGATGGCCGGCACTTTTTCGATACGCCTGCCGCAATCCCACCTGATGTAGAAACACTCCCACTTCCTGCCCGACACCTGGTGGACCTGCACGACTACCAGGCCAGAGTGGGCAATCGTGCCACAACACCTATAATAACCAGCCGAGGATGCCCTGGCGCCTGCCAATTCTGCTCATCCTCCAGCTTTTTCGGTACGGGATGGCGCTGCCGCAGCGCGAAATCAGTGCTGGCAGAACTGGACGAGATCTATAAGCGTTATGGCTTTCGCTCCGTCTGTTTCATGGATGACAACTTCACCCTGTCTCCGCAAAGAGTCATGGAGATAGCGGACGGTATCATCGAACGCGGCTATGACCTGAAATTCTGGAATTTTTCACGGGTCGAAACTATCGTGAAAAACCCAGACATGGTTACAAGAATGGCGGCGGCCGGTTCCACAACAGTGTATCTGGGTATTGAAAGCGGTAACGAGGACACTCTGAGCGCCCTGGGCAAGAACACCACCACCGGCGACGTTACCCGGGCAATCGACATTTTACGACAAAACGGAATCGAGTCCTACGGCAGCTACATTATTGGAAATCTGAACGAAACCGCAGCCGATGTGGAAAAGACCATCGAGCTGGCGGTAAGATTGAATACCAATATTGCCCAGTTTTCTATCCTCACGCCCTATCCCGGGACAAGGCTTTATGAAGAAATCAAGGACCGAATATTCTGCCGGCGCTGGAAGTTTTACGACGGCTTACATCTCGTCTTCCGCCATCCCCTGATCAATCGTCACTATCTGCAGATACTGCTTATCAAGGCTTTTGTGAAATTCTACCGCCGGTCAAAAGAGGCCAGCCGGGGATTCAGGGAAGCCTCCAGCAAAGGCAGGCTAACCGTGCGAAAGGTGGCGGCCTGTGCCTGGGAACTGTTCTTTTGATGGATTGTCACCCGCAGACAAGACCGCGGGGCCACGTAATTCTATAGTTCCTTCAAAACCCTTATTTCTACCTGCTCCTGCTCCCACGACGACCGGTTTTGGGAGTGGGCCGCGCAGTGAGTTCCTTTTTCTTCCGCGAAGACCTATTAGTATCCGGGGCCGAATCCTGGGCCGCCTCCGACATGAGCTTTTCCGACCTTTTCTTTGTTTTGGCCGGTCCTTTGTTCTTTCTACGCTCTTTTGGTTTGCCAACCCGGCTGGCCGCATACTTCGGAAACTCCGCGAGTGTCTCACGCGGGATAGCATACTTCAGCAGTTTCTCGATTGCCTGCAGCAAGGTCTGCTCTTCCGGGCTAACCAACGAGAGTGCAATGCCTTCCTCTCCCGCCCTGCCGGTGCGTCCGACCCGATGGACATAATCCTCGGGAACCTGGGGCAAATCGTAATTCACCACATGGGGCAGCCGCTCGATGTCGAGACCGCGTGCCGCCACATCGGTTGCCACCAGCACCCGAAACTCGCCACGTTTGAACTCCGCCAGGGTACGCGTTCGGAGCGACTGGCTCTTGTTGCTATGGATTGCCGCGGCCTTGATCCCGTCGAATAGCAGCTCCTCGGTCAGCTTGTCCGCACCATAGCGGGTCCGGGCAAAGACCAGTACCTGATTCCAGTTCCCCTTTCGGATCATCAGCGAGAGCATTTCCCGTTTGCGGCTTTTTTCAACCAGGTAGACAGACTGGCTCACGGCATCGGCAGTAATGGTACGACGTGCCACTTCTATGCGACGCGGATGGTTGAGCAACTCGTCGGCAAGTTGCTTGATGTTCTGCGAATAGGTAGCCGAAAAAAGCAGTGTCTGGCGCTTTATCGGCAAATACTCCGCCACCCTCTGGATATCATCGATAAACCCCAGGTCAAGCATACGGTCAGCCTCGTCCAGAACCAGAAACCTGATGCGGGAAAGGTCCACGGTGCCACGCTCCGCATGATCAAGCAAGCGGCCCGGTGTCGCAACGACGATATCGACGCCGCGGTGCAGCCGCTCGATCTGAGCCTGAATATTCACACCGCCGTAGATCATCGTTGAACGGAGCGACAGGCGCCGAGCAAAATTGTTCATCTGCTCGCTGACCTGGGCCGCCAATTCGCGGGTTGGCACCAGAACCAGTGCACGGGGCTTTCTCCGCTTTTCCACCGGAAGCTTTTCACCCAGCAACTGCACGATCGGCAGGGCAAAAGCCGCAGTCTTGCCGGTACCGGTCTGGGCACCGGCAAGCAGGTCGCAGCCCTCAAAAATTACCGGGATCGCCTGACTCTGGATAGGGGTCGGGGTTTCATATTCCAGGGCGGCAATCGCGCTCAACAGTTCGGCGTGCAAGCCGAGAGATTCAAACGACATGAAGAGTACTCCTTATCCGGATACACCTTGTATCACGGTAGCATCGGATTCCGCTTTGGCTTAGGTAAATGAAAACCGCAATCTTGGCGGGAGGTGTTAAAAATAAAAACCACAGGGCTGGCCCTGTGGTTTTGTGTTTCTATTCTATACCACGCGGAGGATAAGGTAACAATGACTTTCTTTTTTGCGAGGTTTTAGGTTTAGAAAGAAAAGCAGAATACAATTAAATAGCAAGTACGTCACCCTGCCTTCTGGCGGTTGCTTCCCTTAAAATAAGGATTACACTATAAGAAAATATCAGCCACAGCGATACGGCTGTTTGCCACCGCTCGCATTTGTAAGGAGGCAGGCTACCATGCCAGCGATAGTATACATTTCAGAGGTGAGAATCGAACGGGTCAAGGGACCATTACGTCGCGCGTATCTTCCTGCCGAATCGGAACCGGTCCTGTTCGGCGTCCATGGGGCAATTGCAGCCCAATACGGTGTTACCCCGAAAATCTCCGACCCCCATGCCACCACCCTCGATTACCTCATTGCCGCTGCTGCCGGTTGAATGACCGGGACCTTCGGCGGTGCGCTGGAGTCACAGAAAGTACAGATCGGAACACAGGGGTTAGTGGGAAATGCACGTGGCGAAGTGGAACTGGAAGACGGGGTCCTGATTATCAAAAGGATCCATGTGGTGTATCATCTTGCCACTCCGGCATCTGAGCGGGAAAAGGTCGATAAAATCCATAAGAATCACCTGAAATACTGCCCGGTATACCGATCCATCTGCGCAGCAATTACTATCACTACTGAACTGGACTGGCAGGAGTCGGCATAAGGCCAGATTGTTCATACGAAAAAAACGAAGGCAGTTATGCAGGATGGAAACTGCCCATTGCTGCTACTCCACCAACTCCGGTTCCAAGGACTGACACTCGATCGCGCGAGTCCGCTGCATGTAAGAGTGGCCTTCGAAGACAGCCCCCTCCATAATAATGAGGTTAGAGGTAGAGATTTCGCCGGTAACCTCCCCCTTTTGTTTTATCTCCACCACGTCGCTTGAACGGATATTTCCGACAACCTTACCACCGACCACCGTCCCTTGAGCGGTTACATCACCAGCAATACTCCCTTTTTCACCAATAATGACCCACTCGGCACGAACATTTCCTTCAAGGACACCATCAATACGGACCGTGCCTTTTGTATGCAACTCACCGACAAGTTTTGATTCCGGACCGATAATTGTTTCAAGCCTTGGCTGTTTTTTCCCAAACATACTCAATTCCTTTCTTTACACAGACAGTGATAATTGGTTTTCTAATCCACCCAGTGGTTAAGGTACTCGCTCGGATCTATGCTTTTACCGTTTCTCCACACCTCATAATGAACATGCGGCCCGGTTGCCGCCCCCGTGGCACCGGAATAAGCAATGACATCACCTCGCTCCACCCGCTGGCCAACCTTGACGAGATTTTTCCGATTGTGCGCAAAAGCAGTCCTGAAACCATTACCGTCTTCGATTACGATGGTATTACCTCCTCGACCTTCCCAACCGGTAAAACTGACAACCCCTTCTGCGGTTGCCCTTACCGGAGTACCTGGGGGAATGGATATGTCAACGCCGGAATGCAGCATCCATCTGTGAAGCAGTGGATGCATCCGCATCCCGTACGACGAAGTTATTCGACCCTTTACCGGCCAACCGACCGGGGTCGAGAGATAAATATCCTTTTGCTCAGCAAGGTAATCCCTGATCTCGTGAACGCTCTTAAAGGATTGATCAATCTGTTTTTTCAATGCGGTGATGTTGACGGAACCGGTATCCTCCACCAACATCGCGTCCATCACCGCTTTTTTAGATTTCAGAGAAAACAATTTGCGAAAATTGTTTTCCGATTCTTTGAGAGAGTGCAGCGTTGCGGAAATCTCACTAAATTGGGAGTTAACGTGCGCAAGCCGTGCTTTGGCCTGGTAAAATCTGGCTGCCTGGATAGAAGCACCGACCAAATATACTGAGCCGACAATACTCATAAAAAGGATCAAATAGAGGCCGAATACTGGCATTTTTATGCTAAACGAGCGAAATCGGCTATGCGGCACAAGCATTATAGTTACCGGGGTAAAATTCTTCTGAAAAAAAAGACGAAATCTATGCATCCGACCCTCCATAACGTTGATCAAAGTTACAAAAACAATCTACTCATGGTGCGATCTTTTTAAAAACCTGTCGAAAAAACATTAGTACGCAAATAAAAGTGCCAGAAAAAGTGACAATTTTTGCCAATCTGCTCCCATTTCAGTCAACAGTCAGAATTCGCAGAATGTGGTTTTCTATCGTGACGATCGAGATAACTGTGTCAAATTCATTAATAAAAAACTCAATCAACACACTCTTAAATTAGAAAATTTCATCAGAAAAGTAAAACAACGTTCCAGAAAGCTGCAATTGCCATACCTCCGGGACACTTCCTCCCCTGATTATGTACGGTTCGAGTAATTTCTAAACAAATCACCTCTGCTGACGATAAGAGAAGAACAGTTCAACAAGTCGTCTGATACGTCAGACACAGATCTAACGAAAGAAATCGGCAGGAGGTACATCGATATGGAAAACCGTTTTTTCTCCATGGGAGAGGTTCTGTTTTATCTAAAGAAAAGCAACATCAGCACTATCGACGAAAGGGCCAGGCTCATCCAGGATTTCATCGATACCGCCAACAAAGATAGCGGATATGAATATGACCGCTACATGGAGCAGGGAGCGTCAAATTTTGCCAACGTCGTCACGGAACACTCCGGTGCACGGAAACAATGTATCCTCTGGTGCGTCAATCATTACCTGAGCCTGAACAGAAACCCGAACGTTCTGGAAAAGGCGGCACAGGCTCTGAAGGAGTATGGCACCGGCTGCGGAACCTCGGCCGCATCCTGTGGCATGAGCTCCCTCCACAAGCAGATCGAACAGAAAGTCGCTGCAATCGTGGGCAAGGAAAAGGCTATCCTCTACCCCACCGGTTTTACTGCGAATGTGGCGGCCATCTCCTATCTTGCCGGCAAGGACGACCTGATTATCTTCGACCGCGAAAGCCACTCGTCGCTCATCAATGGTCTCAAACTTGCCGAGGCCAAATGGCTATCGTTCAAACACAACAACGTTGCAGACCTTGAATTGAAGCTGCGCAAATACCGCAACTCCTATCAGAACATCTTCGTGGTGGTGGAATCCGCCTATTCCATGAGTGGAGATCTTGCACCCCTCAAGGAGATTATCGCACTGAAAAGCGACTACCAGTTCTACCTCTACGTGGACGAGGCCCATACCTTCGGTATCTACGGAGACCAGGGACAGGGCTACTGTCACGAACTGGGAGTAACCGACCAGGTGGACTTCATCATGTCGACCCTGTCCAAAGCCACAGCTTCCATCGGCGGATTCGTGGCAGCAAAAGAGGAATACTGCTCGCTCCTCAAATGGTCTGATCCCTATGTTTTCCAGGCCTGCATCTCCCCTGCAGATGCCGCGGCGGTACTCGCTTGTCTGGACGAGATCGAGCAAAATCCCGGTATGATCACGGAGCTCCATGAAAAGAACTGTTACATGCGGAATCAGTTGGCTTCCAAGGGCTTCAACCTCGGCAACAGTCAAAGCCCAATCATTCCTATCTTCATCGAGGACCACCGCAAATTGCAGCTGGTTGCCCGGGAACTCTACCAAGAGGGCATCTACTCCACTCCCATCTGCTTTCCCGCCGTCAAAGTCGACGAAGGTAGGATCCGATTGATCCTGAACGCGGCCCACAATAAAGAGCATATCGATACCACAGTGGATGCCCTGGAAAGGATCTGCCGGAAGCACCAGGTAATCGGAAGTCACGAAGACGCGCTGACAGGACTTTTTAATCGTGCCTATCTGGACGACAACCTTGCAAAGGCTTTCAGGATGTCGGTCAGGAGAGAAAAACCGGTTTCGTTTTCCGTCGTGTCGGTGGACGGGTTCACTCGGATAGCGGAAGGATTTACGGGAGAGATTGCCGACCAGGTCTTGAAAAAGATCGCCGGAATCTTTACCTCGTCCATGCGCTCCAGCGATATCGCCAGCCGCTACGACGAGGAGACCTTTGGATTGGTATTCATGAATGCCGCTGCTTCAGACCTATTGGTTCTCTGCGAGCGGTTGCTCGACAAAATACGCGGAATTACCTGGGATGAATTGGCAGAAGGGCTGCAGGTGAGCGTGAGCATGGGATTGAGCGACTCAATGAGTGGAAATACGGTCGAGGAGCTCAAGGAAAATGCCTGTTCGCGCATGGAACAGGCGAGAGCAGCCGGGGGTAACAGGGTAGCCAGTTGAAATGCTACGCTGATCTAACCATAATGGCTAACTGGTGGGCCTGAGTGCTTCCATAAAAGCCTCAGGCTCCACCACGCTCACCATAAGCCGACGAAGACGAACCGGAAAACCCATAACATAGGCTCTCTGAACCGGCTCAAGGTCGAGGGTGACAATTCTCTCGCCTGAACCGTTCACAAGCCACCGGCCGGCAAATCCATGGACCCCGCGGCTCAGCGGCCGGCAATTCGACGCGGCCACAGTCACCACTGCCGCTATCGGAAAGGTGGTCCTGAAGGCCCAGCTCATCCGAACATGGACCTGACGGCTGTCCACTTCAAGGTAGGAAGTCTCGGGCGGCAGAAGCAAGGACCGGGAGAGAAATCCGTACCACGGGGTAAACAGTAGAGGAAATCGCTGCGGGGGAGATCCGCTCATGTCTCCTTTCATCGTCATTCACCTCGTTCCGGCTAAAGTTTCTCGCAAAATACGCGAATGCAGCGTTTGAGAAACAGAGTAACATCCGTACTCACTCATTTTTCCCCAACTGCTTAAGCGCACCGTCGGCGGCGACCTTGTCGATGACTCTTTTGACAAACTGGTCAATTTCACAATCTTCGCAATAATTTGCCGGAGCAATAAAGTTTACCCTGCCGTCATGCACCAGCTTTTCCGCTTTCCCCTTGGCACCTTTGGTATTTGGTTTATAGACCGCGATGGAATGTCCTCCCTGCTCTTTTACCAAGCGGAAACAGGGGATATCAGTTTCACCATCACCGATGAAAACCATGTTGTCAAATGGTACCGGACGATCCTTGTTCTGTACAAAATCATTAATACGGCTGTTGTCGTAGACATTAAGAACACCTTTGTTGATCCTGAAAAGGAACTGGGTCTTTGTCGTATAATTCACAGCCAGTGCCGGCCATTTGGCCACCCCGTTGTGATCGTAGACGAATGACGATGCGTAGATGAAGGAAAACTTCTTTGCCAGGGGAGTCCCGACGATCATCTCGCGAATTCCTGAGGAGATGATGTAATGCTCGACTTTCAGACCCCGCTCCTTGCCATAGCCGCTGATGCGATCGAACCAGCTCTCCACCCCATCGAACAGACTCACGGACCGGCCAAAATCGACAAAGTCCCTTTTCCTCACCGGGACTTGGGCAGCTGCAGCCTTATCCAGCATATGCATCATGTACATGAGGATACTATCGGCGTCATGTTTTTGCGCCAGTTCACCCACCTCACGCCAAAAAGTCTTTTTGGTCATACCGATTGCCGGAACAAAATCGTACTCCTGCATATTGCCGGGCGCCAGGGTACCGTCAAAATCATAGGCAATTGCAAAAGGAATCAGTTTTCTTGCCATTGGACAGCCTCCTTCACCATCATCTATCAGCAGGGCATTAAACAGCGAACCGTCAGTGTCTCTTCACTCATAGAGGGGAATTGCATACTTTTCCTACGCGAAAGAGAAATCAATCTGCAACAGTTCTGCCCGACAGGAAAAAGAATTATTTATCTCTCGTTACCATTCCTCAATATGTAGCAGAAGCAACCAGCTAACGCCATGTAATTTTTCCGGTGAACCTTCGGGCCACACTGATTACGGCAAAGACCGCCAAAATAACGTGCTAGATTGAATATATCTCTTCAACACTTTCATGAATCACAATCTGTTGCCTAGCACAAAGTTCAGCAAAATTTCATAGGTTAGCTGTTCCCTTGAGAGCAATCAGCGCTTGTAATTCCATGGAAACCTGGCTGGAATGGTACGATTGAATCGCTCAGCGATTGACAAATGCCTCACAATATCATATTAAAATAAATGGATTCAGTCACGTTCTGGTTCCCGATATACTACAGGAAGGGCATTGCTTACTGCGAGGACTTACATGACAAACAGAAATAACTTGAGAAAAATTCGCGAAGAGCGGCTGATAAGCAAGATGGAGTTGGCTCGCATGGCCGGCGTGTCCGCAGCAACCATTGAACGAATTGAACAAGGTGAAGCATGCCGCATGGAGACCAAGCGAAAGATCATTTTTGCCTTAGGCTTCAGCCTGACCGATAAACACATGGTATTTCCAGACTGATCTTTGCGTAACCGCGTGACCCTTCTGCCCCTCGATGCAGCGAAGATACCTAGCGCGACCGGCAGACATAGGCACGAACTACGCTGATTTCACATTCACCCAAGCCCTTCAGCGTTATCTTATCCCCTTAAATCTTCTTCAAATCCTGCCTTTTAGCGCAATAATTATTGTAGTAGCATACCATCCTTGGAAAACTTTTCTAGTCACTACAATTCAGACAACCCTCAATTTCCCGTTTCGCTACTCCAGGAGATGCCGAACCTGTCCCAGAGCACATATACCCTGCAAGGAGGTCCACATGCCCTACATTCTCAAGGAAAAACGCACGCAACTCGATCCAGCCATCCAGCAACTGGCGGAAGCATTCACCGGCCTGCACGATGACAGCAATTTCGCCGGCAATCTCAATTACACCATCACAAAACTATTGACGACTCTTTTTCCGGAGCCGAACTATCAGAGGTTCAATGACATGATCGGAGCTCTGGAATGCTGCAAACTGGAGCTGTACCGAAAAAAAATCGCTCCGTATGAAGATCTGAAAGAACAGGATAACGGTCCAGTATAAAATACAGTGAACTGCACTCAAAGATTTTCTCCTGGAAGTCATGGGAGAAAATAGTGGTAAAATAGTAAAAAAGGCACGGGCACTTGTTTCCCCTGGACAGGGAGAACGAACGTGAAAAAGCTCAACGAACTTATCAAAAACGGTGGTAGAATTAATTTGACAAGATGCTAACAACACGAAAAGGAGACAATCATGGGTACTCATTTCATTACTGACGATTGCATAGCATGTGGCGCCTGCGAACCGGTCTGTCCTGTCACAGCCATCACTGAAGGAGATCCTATCTACGTAATTGATATGGACACCTGCATCGAGTGTGGAGCATGCGACGAGATCTGCCCGGTCGATGCGATCAGTTGGGAGAAGAAGTAGGCTTGATTCTCTCCAAAGCATCGGTCGTCCGTACCGGCTCTTCAGGAGAACAGGCAAAGTATTTTCCATACCGGATGCTTGGTGTGTCCGTTTATTTGCGAACTCGTGGCAAAAATATACAGGGGTCGCTCTTCAATGGTACGTGAAAGAAGAAGCGACCCCTGAATTATTCAAACCGGTTACGGACCACGAACAGACGAGAACGTAATCATGCCGTAAGAACGAGGTTGCTTTCCTGAAAATTTCATGCCTTCTTGACAAATTCTGACTTCAACTGCATTGCCCCGATTCCGTCAATTTTGCAGTCGATATCATGGTCGCCTTCCACGAGACGAATATTTCTAACCTTGGTTCCAACCTTAACCACCGTGGACGAACCTTTCACCTTCAAATCTTTGATTACGGTGACGGAATCACCGTCGTGCAGTTCGTTTCCATGGGCATCACGCACGACAGAATCTTGCCCGGAACTCTCCACCGCCACATCTTTTGGCCACTCATGGGCACATTCAGGGCAAACAAATAGAATTCCATCTTCGTACGTGTATTCCGAGCCGCATTTCGGGCATTTTGGCAAATTGCTCATCGTATCTCCTTTTTCCGTTTATCTGGCGATTCTGAAAGAAACAAAACCAGTCGATTTTTTCCTCACATAGTAACACTTCCCCATAATTGAGTGCTGAGAAATTTGAATTTAGTCGGACAACATGCCCCCCCGCCCCGTGCGCTTATCGGGTTGATATGACCGTCGATCTGGGCATCATCAGTTTTTTCCCAGAAGGAGGATTGCCACCAATAATAAACCCCTCCCAGCACAAGCAAACCCCCAATAACCAGCACCAGAACAGTCTTGGATTTCCAGCGGATTTTCCGCGAATAAGCATGATCGGGGGCATGCGGCTCTTTTTCGGAAGCAATCCGATTAGGACCGGAACCATTCTGCCCGGATGTCGGATTTTCGTTTTTTTCAGCCATGGTCACCTTCCCCCCAGGAAATTCTTCAGGCCTCTTTCTGCAACGCCCAATGCCCGCGCAAGCTCGAGTTTTGCGAGATTATGCGCATACAAGCTGGAAATTTGGGCATCATGAGCAGAAGCCACGGCACTCTTGTAATCCTGGCGAGACTCGTAGGCTCGCTCCAATGCCTGTTTCTGCGGCATCACCTCAAGAGGGGCATAGGGAGCCTTGTCCGTTAACACCAGGTCCTGCCCTGTTGGGAGCCCGGTTATCCGGGCAAGTGTCAGCATCTGCTTTTCAAAATCATTTTCCGCGGCAATCAGCTGTTGATGCCTGGTTTGAAGTTCAACTCGTGCACGAATCTCATCGATACCGGGGGTCAGTCCCACCCTATGCATTTGCTTAGCGTTGTCGAACAACGTTTGCGCTGTCGTGTACTGGGCGCGGGCGGTCGCTATCCTCGCCTCGCCCGCCAAAGTCTGCAGGTAAACATTCCCCACCGCCGTGACAACAAGTTCCCGGGCATCCAAACAAGAATGTTCTGATGCCTTAAGGGCTTGATCGGCCGCCTTGTACCGTTCAATCGCCTCTCCCAGTGAAAGCCGCAAAACTGTTCCGCTCGACGTCCCAACCGGCACACTGTGGAAAAAAGGACTCTCCCGTAATGGACTTGCGGAAAGAAGCAGGGACAGGTTAATCTGGGTGACGCCACCGGACTGCCCTGATGCAACGCCGGAACCGGCCACAAACACGGCGGCAAGAAAAATGAAAACACGAAATTTCATCGGCAAAGAGCTCACATTCACCATCCAGTTCCGGAAACATATTTTCACAAATGCACGTACTGAACTTTCCGCGGATCTTTGAGTATCAAAGATTATTAAAAAATCTCGTATAATTGCAACTTGCAAAGCCGCTCTGCCCAATCATTTTCCCCGTGACCAGTCCATGTGTTCAAGATCCCGGTAATTATGCGTTCATGTATCGCAGACAGACAGATTCTCTGACTACCGCAAAACAATGCTGACTGCTGAAGCGCACGTTCATTTTTCTTATACTCTCCTCAACCTGCGACAGATCTTCCCATAAACGATCAGATAATGCCTGATTTTGATCTGGATCATGTGGTTTGTTGATAAAGCGCTGTATGCTCAACAACATTGCTGAATCAAAATGAAAAGGAGATGTACCATGGGTAACTGTGCAGGATGTGGAAACGGAGCGGGACCATTTGCCGAAGGGAAAGAATTGGTCGAATTTGTCTATAACGCCCACGGTGGCGCGATCAGAAACAAGCCGATAGCCAGCGGCAGCCTGAGAACCGTCTGCCAGGGATGCGGTGCAGGCTTCATCCTCGAAACCTATGTTGGCACCTGCCCGGCATGCGGAGGGGTTCATGCCGTGTCGCCACCGCGAAGCAGTGATCCGGACAATATCCAATTTGCCGGCAAGAGCTATCAACTCCCGAAGGCATAATCATTCAGGGTAGTAAAGGTGACTATATTTCAACAAGAAATGAGATTAAATCTTATCAGGTTAGCTATGTACCAATAACGGAGAAGAGCTGAAACCGATCAGACGGGCCTCGGGTTGCAGCAACGCCCCAAAACGTTCCAGAACCCGATGCTGTACCTGGACGGCAAAATCTACGAGTTCCCTGGACGTCGCCCCTCCACAATTAATCAGGATCAGGGTGTGGTACGGCGAAAGCCCGACTTTTCCCTTGCGGTAACCTCTTTCAAATCCCGCACGCTGGATCAGGTAAGCAGCGGAGATTTTCACCTCCCCGGTGGGCACAGGCCATGACCAGGCGGTTCCTCCCCCGTTCCCGGGAAAAATGGCTTCGATGTCTTTAAATTGGGCAGCTGTCACAATGGGGTTTTTAAAGAACGAACCGGCGCATTTGAAAGACTCATAGCCTGTCCTGATCAGCACACCCTTGCCGGCCCTGATTGCGATAACCGCATCGCGAACCTCTGCCAGTGTCGGTGACGGGGTGGCAGATAATCGCTCTTCAAGCTCACGGTACCTGATAAGCGGAGCGCCTCCCTTGGTGAGAGCAAAGGTAACGGACAGGACCAGGTATTTACCGGCTGCCATGGTAGTGAAGATGCTCTCCCGATAACGAAATCCACACTCCCCACTCTCAAAGACAACAATATTGCCGGTCGCCGTTTCCATGCAGCGTACCCACGCGATAGCCTGCGAGACTTCCTGGCCGTAGGCCCCCACATTCTGTATCGGTGAGGCACCTACCGTCCCGGGAATTCCGGCCAGACATTCCAGTCCCTGCCAATTCCTTGCAACACAAAAATCTACAAAATCCTGCCAGTTCTCTCCACCACCGACAGTGACAAACACGTCGTCACCCTGTTCCTCGACGCTCAGCCCCTTGATCCGGTTCAGGAGTACCAAACCAGGGAAACCTTCGTCGCTGATCAGGACGTTGCTGCCAGCGCCCAACACCAGATGTTCAAGATCGCTATTTCGGGCAAACTCCAAGGCCGACACAGCACCCTCTTCGCTGGAAATCTCGACATAATAACGGGCCGGTCCCCCGACCGCGAAGGACGTTACATCGGCGAGCGGCACATTTTCCCGGATATCAATCACGTGTTTAACCATGTCTGTCATCTCTCTTCGGCTACCATTCGCGGTCCGTGAACTTCCGACTGCACTGACCGGGTTATAGCGATAGCATGCTGTAAAGTCAACGAAACAATACTATTGTAGCCATCACTATTCTATTCTAAACACCAGTATACTGGCGAGGACAAAAAAGATAAACCTCACTTTCACTTCCAACCAAAACAGCAAAGTTGCCATTAATCCCCTATGTTTTCTTGCAATGCTTTTACAGTACATCACTACGTTATCCAAAATTCCATTTCCAGACAAAATCAGTAAAATACAAGTCAAGAAATACAGAATGTATCCGATACGATTTTTAAAGCGATTACCGTATCGTGCATGGCGTCAGTCCGCTCATATTTGTCACAACACTACTCACCTCTCGAGACAAAGGCGGAAACCGGTCCCACAACATTAAGAACGTCAATAGAACCATAGTCAAAGGAGCCAGGATGCACAACTATTACAGACCACTGACCGGTGATGATTTCCGGAAAGACGAGTCTTCGATTATCGGGGTTCTCGAAAATATCAAAAACAGAAAGTTATCCAATGACCTGCAGTTGTTGAACTATTATAAAGAAGTGCCTATCAACTTCGCCGCTGAAATTAATCTCATAGACCAGGGCTTGCTTGAGCTGAGCGTCCACCAACTTCAGGCAATTTCCATGCAGCATCAAAAAATAACTATTCTACGAAGTGAGCATTTTGCGCATGACGTACTAGCAAAAGTGATGAAGGTCAATAAGGATAAAGGGTTAGCATTTCTGACTCATTTCAGCTATGCCCAGATCCTTACAGATCGGAGAAAGCACGTACGGGTAAAAATATCCCAACCAATGGAAGCGAGCATTCACCTATCGACAAAAACGGTCAAGGGAACGATAAACGACATCTCGATCAGCGGAATAGCGATACAGGCTCCGAAAGATTCCGACATCGAGGAAAACCTTGCAAGTAGGATAAGTCTGATTCTGTCCGGAACAAAGTTTGATGTCCCCGGCAAAGTCCTGCGGGTGCATAACAATGAATCCTCCCGGGAAATTGCCATTCAGATGGAGGTTGATGGCAAAAACGAAAGGGCCCTATCTCAATTTATTTTTCAGACACAGAATGAAATTATCAGGGAAATGAAAGATCAGATTTACTGAAGAGACAAAGAACAAGGATCTGCCGGAAGCAGGTGCATAAAGATAGTCCTGCCCGTCATAGAAAAACCGTGCTTCCCAATCAAAGAAACTTCTCTATCCAACCCAGCAGTGCCTGTTTACTCATGCCGCCGCTGGTCCGGCCGACAAGCTGCCCGCCCTTGAACAACAACAGCGCAGGTATGCCCTGAATCTGGTAACTGGAGGCCAGGCCTGAATTCAGATCGGTATTGATCTGGACCAGCGCCGCCTTGCCGGCCAATTCTTGTGCGACGTCACGCACCACCGGTGCGAGGTTTTGGCAATGTGGTCACCAGGGTGCCCAGAATTCGACAAGGAGCGGACCGGCATAGCCATGCAGGAAATCACGAAAATTTGCATCCCCCAGAACAAGCGGTTCAACATAGAGGGCAGGAAGGGTGCTATGGCACTCTCCGCACCTGCCGGTTTTTCCGGCCATCGCCGCAGGCACCCGGTTGGAGGCACCGCAGGAAGGGCATTTCACTAAATATGACTCTTTGACAGGTTTCATTTCCAGGCTCCTTCTTGAAGCTACCGGTACTACGCTGCAGGCAAACCAGGTGAAATATTCACGAAAAACAAAACAATTCTTCTTTTGCTAGTGACCTATCCTGACCTGTCCGCTAGCGGCCCAATCATTATGCCCTCCGGAAATCTCGTGAAATATCGAGCTCGGTCTATTTTCAGCCAAAGCTCGGGCGTGAGCGATCGGTATAATCCTGTCGTCACGTGCCGCGAAAATTTCCAGGGGCCCCGTGTACCCTTTCAGCGATTCGATATTGTTCCAATTATCGAGCAAACAAAAACGTATCGGCAGAAACGGATAGTGGCGAGCCGCAACATTGGAAAGTATATCAAAGGGCACGATCAAAACAATCTTGTCCGGTGGAGGCTGATTTTTTGCCAGGAATGCAGCAGGCCCCGTGCCGATCGACTCCCCCACGACACAGAGCGGGGCATCCGGGAACCTGCTCCTGAGAGCAAGATACGCCTGTTGTGCTGCCGCGTCAAAGGATGACCGGGATGGTGATCCCGGCCGCAAACCATAGCCGGGATATTCCAGAATAAATACTGAATCGTTACGGGAAAAGGACGGAAGTGCATAGACTCGATCGCTTGCCTGTCCTCCGTTTCCATGCAGCATCAGCCAGACATTTTTCGGTGCGGTAACTTCGCGGGCATAGCCGATCAACTGCCCATGATAGAGCCATTCAGTAAGTCCATTATTCTCAGCATGATGGGTTGGATAGTATAAAAGCCGCCGCTGGAAGGCGATACATCCCAAAGCCACAGCCAGAAAGCCGACTAGCAGTATGATAACGATGCGGATCACTTTTCCACCTGCTCTGACTAAATTACACCCGACCATTCCAGCCGGACCAGTCACGAAGACTTCTCAGCCCAGCTCGAAGCTGGTGATGCCGTAGATGCTTTTCAACGGCAGTGCCAAGGGAGTTCCACGGTAAATTCTGGCAGTTTCGAAAACTTTATTCATCCCCTGCCGCTCAACAAGACTGACAGCGGCCTGATTGCAGACCGGAATATCGAGATAGACCGGCTGCCCCGGAGCCAGTCCTGAGAGGACTGAAAACAACTCTTCGGCAATTTCTGCAGAATCCGCAAAGAGAGGGGCAATTTTGTATCCCTTTTGGCAGGGACGAATTACTCCGTAGCCAACAATTTTGCCATTGTTTACAACTACCCTCCCGAAACTTCCCGGACGGCTGATCCAACTTTCCAGAAAGGCGGTCCGGGGAGTTGGAAAGAAGCGGCGGTCGTACCGCTCCAGTTTCGAGAAAGGCACCTGGGAAATATCCGGAAGAGCTGACCGCGACTTCTTGCCGATCCCTTCATAACGTGCGTTGTGGTGAGCAATCTTGAAATCGTACTGCGCATACTTTTCCAACATCTCCACAACACCATCGCCGCCAATGGTTCTGCTGCCCAGGTACTCGAGGGCAGCTTTCCAGAGACTCATGCCGATACCAAGGTGGCGCAGCTCCTTTTTCACAATATAAAAACCCATGAAAGCAAAATTGGCATCATAGGCCACGGCCGAGATGCTACCGACCGGTTCGCCATTGATCTCAGCCAGGAAAAATCCGTTCGGATCAGCAGCATAGAAAGGGTCGGCATCATGTAAACCGGGATTCCACCCTTCAGCGGCAGCCCATGCAACAGCCAGATCGAGATCAGCCCTTTTCATGCGACGGATTATGATTTCTGCACCTCCCATAATTCATCCTCCTACCGATCGGATACCAATCAGTTCGCGGCCTCATCCTGTATCTTCCCGCTGAAATAATCGATCACCCGGTAATGCTCCTTTCCATTTCTTTTATAGCTGATGTACGCATAGTTCTTTTCACAGTCTGTATCCAGCTGCCATTTTTTACTGGCCATAAGAGCCGTTACCTCGGGCATGGCTAATTGCGCGTCCGAACAGGGCCAATGGCCTGTTTTCCCGCGGTAATCCCGGGCCGTCTTGCACATTTTCACAAGGGTTGTATCCATCATTGCCACGTCAGCCTTATTTCGATACGCCTCGAATTGCGGGATTGCCACTGCCGCAAGCACACCTACGATGGCAATCATCACCAAAGGGGCGCTCCCGCCTGCCGAGGCAAAACCGAAAAAAGGCGCCAAGGGATAGGCAAGAATGTTACGTTTGGCCACCGGAACCAGGCCCGGCCTTTCCTTGTTATACAGTGCAGCAATCCTCTTCGGCAGATACGGATGGGTGGCATTCAATTCATAAATCGAGGCCCAGAATCCGCCTGTTTCCCGTGACTGAAAAACAAAAGACCGCATATCGACAAGTTTGCCGTATTTTCCGCCTGCCGCAAGTATCGCGAGACCGCGCGTTGCTGCCTCCATATCTCCTGTGGCCATAAGTCCGCAAAGATCTGATGAATATTCACATGCCCGTGAATACGCCGAACCGAGCAGCGGCACAATCTTCGCCGGCACCAGAAACCAATGCCATTTCAAGTGTCCTAACGCCAGGTGGCCAACTTCATGGCCGACGATCATGTCGATTTCCTTCCCGTCATCACCACAGGCCTCTACAAGGTCGCTATAGATAACCACGAAATTTCTGCCGGTCAATTTAGTAGCGAAAGCATTCAATGCTCCGCCAGCTTGCATGAGGTATACTTCGGGGACTGACGTGAGTCCGAGTTTTTCCGAGGCAGAGACGACCCGTGCATAAATCTCGGGAAACTGCTTTTCAGACAGTTTCACGCCATGCCCCTTGATGTGAGCAATCACCAGGGCATGGGCAAATAACAGAAACAGGCCAAAAAATATCCCGTAGACAATACCGATGATCGTAACGACCAGGATCGTCCAGGCAATCAGGGATACCACGAAAGATAGTGCAAAAAGGTTCCTTTCTTTGCTGGTTCTAAGACTCTTGGCACTCATGCTTTCCTCCTCAAAATATTGAATTGCATGCTGAACAGAGGTGTTGCCTGGCGGCTGACTTTCTCTTGTTCACGCATAAAAAAACCCCGCTTCGTTACAGCCGAAGTCGGGGAAAATGTGTCGGGGGTTTTCTTCGGCAACCCGGCTGTCCGGCATAGCTGAAAGCTTCGTCGGACCCGCGGCTTTGCGTCCCCGGGTTACCCCGGGTTTGCTATTTTCGAAAAAAGCCTTATGCAAGGCTTATTAACTTTTAGCCATAATACATGTTCAAGATATTTATGCAATGTTTTTCATTATCAGCCCACCAGGACAGGCTTTACACCGACAGGCACCTCGTTGCAACCGGCATATACAAAGACAACAGACAATAATCCCAAGTATTTGCTAACTCTTCGGAATCAGGATCGTGCGAATCATCGAAGAACAGCCAATTTATTTATTGCCCCTTCTTTTCATGGTGATACACTCTCTGCACGGAAAAGGGATTTACTGAAGGTAAAAGGAGCAGCTATGAAAAAGGTGATACTATTAACAATCCTGCTGAGTGCCACCCCGGCTTTTGCGATTGATGGCGACCATATCGCCCATTTCTGGTCCAGTTCTTTATATGGGCTGGCAGCAGACACCGTCATGTATCACTACGCAGAAAACATGAGTCCGGCAACACGCACCATATCGTCTTTCGGGGTAGCCATGATTCCGGGAACGCTATGGGAGATCAAGGATGAATTTGAACAGGACAACCATTTCGGCTGGGATGATCTGGCGGCCGACGCCATGGGGGCTTTTAGCGGAGCTGTAGCAGCTGAATTGATAAATGGCCAGTTATGGGTCTCGGCGTCCGGCAGACAGATACGATTGTCAGGCAAATGGTAGCTTCTCCCAGTCAGCACTTTCTCGGCTACCGCCCTGCTTCACCCTTTTGTTCCAGTCCCGCAGCAGCAGATCAGAGTTCGACACCAAAACACGTAAAGCCGGGCTGGCCTTTTCCTGCATAGCCATACATTCCAGAAGAATCATTTTACCCCAGCAGCCTTCTGCTCTCGTGCAGCGAACGGCTGACACAATCCTCAATGGCAAGTCCGGTGAAATAGTTGCCGGTGAGCAACAGGGGCGAGCCGGCAAGCAGGGCGTCCAGCTCGGCCATGGCTTCCTTGTGGCCGAGGCGTAGTGAGGGGATGACATGCTCGGCCGTGGCGACATGTTCGAAACTCTTCGTCCCGAGCACGTGGGCGATACGCTCAAGCCGAGCCTCGCGACTGCCCGCATCGGTTTTGAAATGAAAGGCAAAGGCCCGATAGAGTGAGTCGGGAAAAGTGTCGCGCGAAACAAACGAGTAAAAAATATCTTCCTTGGCGGCAAGTGCCGCAATCGGTCCGATCTTGGCATCTTCCTTCTTGATGATGACACCTAGCGTCTCGACTTTCTCCGCTTTCACAGAGGCAAGTATCCGCGCAATCTCCGGAAATGTTTTTTGCAGAATGGCTGCAGCTGTGGCAGAGGGAGTAGCAAGAGCAAGATACTTTGACTCGAAGGTGCTGCCGTCG
This sequence comes from uncultured delta proteobacterium, assembly GCA_963748325.1. Classification (GTDB taxonomy): domain Bacteria; phylum Desulfobacterota; class Desulfuromonadia; order Geobacterales; family Geobacteraceae; genus RPRC01. Next base: position 989,925 of record CAVVIJ010000004.1, read on the forward strand.
GCTATCGTTACAGTAAAGATTTTCGCAGCAAATTCGATCCCGGTTACTTCTTTGCCGGCACGTGTCTCTATCGACGGCTCGTATGCTATGGCGTCAATGACCGATTGAAGCCCGCCCTGCACACTGAATTTCTTGATCACTTCCTTCCGCCGTGGTCTCTTCTTGAAAAGCATATCCGCGGGAAAATCATTGGACTTCTGGCAAATAACGGCATTGAACATCGGCCCGATTGCCGATGCAAAGTTTCTCTTGCCGAAGATTTTTGAATAGTACGACTCTACCGTCTCGCCCTCCATCTTCGCCCCGAACATCCTCGGGAGAGAAAAAAGCATTTCGGCGACGTTCAGTTGTGACATGATGGATTTGATGCCGTCTTTGGTAAAGATCTTGTAGCCGACATTCGCGGGTTGTATGACCTTGTCCAGACTTCCGGACTCGCGGAGCAGGTCCACCAGGTTCCCATAGGAGTTGTAGCAGGTATGGGCACCGAGCTCGAACCAGAAATCGTCCGTGCGGCAGGTGTTGAAGGTGCCCCCCATACGACTGTTTTTATCGATGACCAGCGGTGCCAGACCGGCTTTGGCGCAATGATGGGCAAGGGACATGCCGCTGATTCCGGCACCGATTATGATCACGTCAGGGTGAGGCATTTAGGGACTCCTTCAGAGGGAAAGTTCGGGAAAGAAACTGACGATCAAGCCTGTGCCTCATTTTCACTGAGTGATACCGCTTTTGGACCTGCAACCTAGACAATGTCTTCATTTCTGAAACAGCGGAAAAGCAGGGCACCGAGAACAAGGCAGTACAGAAGGATATTGATGAAAGGATAGAGCGATTCTAAACCATGAAAGGGTTCGCTGCCGAGCAGCGAAACTGCCGACTGCTGAACGCCCAGGAGCTTCGGCCAGAAAAAATAAACAACCTTCCACCAGGTCAGTTCAGACGGTTGCTGGCCGGCTGAATGCTGCATCATCGTTTGCGCTATCTGGCTGTGGCTGGCAGCAGCAATGCCGTCACCCACAAAACTGACGATGCCAATACCCAGGACGCACAGAAAAGCGACAATATCGGGCATCAGAAGCGACAGAAGCAGCACGGCAATCACCACAAAGAGTAGATTTATGGAACAGAGCAGTGAAGCGACCAGGAAATCCGGCGTAAAAACGTGAAGATTGAGAGAGGTAATCAGAAATATGATGGCATGCAGACTGAACAGGAACAGGACCGACAAGCCCCATAATCCGAGAATTTTCCCACTGACATACTGCCAGCGGGCGATCGGTTTCGACAGAACAGATGCCTGTGTCCCCTCGTTCCGGTCGCGCCGGAATATCCGCATGGAAAGAAGCGCCGTGATCACCATCACAACGGCGGCTACGACATGAAAACTCACTTTAGATAAAGCCCTGACAATGGTTTCGGTGTCAAGAGCCTGGCCGTTAACAATGTAGTTGCCGTGATAACAGCCACGAACAAGAAATACGCTGAGGGCACAAACAGCAAACATGATGAGAAAACTTCTCTGCCGCACTTCATCAGCTAGGGTAAATTTGGCAATCCTGAAAATAGCGGGAAGCGATTTCGACGTTTTCATATCAACCTTTCACAAGCCGGACAAACAGATCTTCCAGAGTATCACCATCCTTGACGATGGCGGAAATAGCGTCTTTTACCATCAGCCTGCCGCGGTTGATTATTGCCGCGCTATCGCAGATTTTTTCAACTTCCGACAGCAGGTGAGAATTCAGAAAGATGGTCATTCCCTGCTCTTTCAAAGACTCCAGGAGCAGGCGCGTCTCCCTGATACCGATGGGATCCAGTCCGGAGGTTGGCTCGTCGAGAATCAACAGTTTCGGATTACCCAGCAGAGCCGCGCCCAATCCGAACCGTTGAATCATACCCTTGGAATAGGTGCCCGCCCTGGTATTTTCCCTACCCTGCATGCCGATCGACTCGACAATACGCCGGCACTGGTCCTCCGCCTCCGAGCGACTCATGTCCAATAATTCGGCACAGCGCAGCAAGTACTGCCAGCCTGAAAGGTGTGCCGGAATACGGTGGTTTTCCGGAAGATAGCCGATTGCCGTCCGGCATTCCGCCCGGCTACTGGGAATTCCAGCCACGGAAAGACTACCTGATGTCGGTTGGGTAAAATCGAGCAGCATCTTGACGAGCGTCGTCTTCCCCGCCCCGTTCGGTCCCAGCAGAGCAAAATACTCGCCTGCCTTGACGGAAAAAGAGACATCGTCAACAGCCGTAAGGGAATCGTACCGTTTGGTAACATTTTTCAATTCTATCATACAATGGACTCGTGGTTTCCCTCTGGAGATATCTCCATCAACAAGGAAGTTTGGAATATTTTCGCTATAGTATCCCTTAATTTACCCATTCATCAAGTAACCTTTTGTTAATTCTCCAAGGATTTTACACCAGCCTGCGTTTGGCTGGTATATTTTACGGACTTCTCCTCCGGAGTCAACAGGTTCTTATGCAGGTTTTCCTGAAAACAAGTCATTGTCGGGCGCTCTGTTTTCCTGCAAACTTTCAGTGTCCCAACGGCGGATCATACCTTTCGAAATAGCCGATCAGCGTACCGTCTTTGTCCCGCACAGCGCGCATGTAGACCCGGTGCCGCTCATTGTCGACAATCAGCACCTCTTCCAGCCCGCTTTTTAGTTTCCCGAAGACATCCCTGATAATTCGGCAGGACTGCTCGTTATGACAGTGAAAAATACTCTTGCCGATGATGTCGCCCCAGGTAGCATAGGTGTTTCTGGCAGGCTCATTCACGTACACGATCGTATGATTCGTATCAACCAATACCACCGGCTTGTTCCAACTGTCCAGAAGATCTATCAGAAGATCCGTTCCCTTCATTTTCCGATCAACCTCCACGCAGGTAATCTCAGCTGTACATGGCAAATATTTGTCAACGCCGCTTCAGAGTTCCGCGCCTTACGGGATCAACACAATCTTACCCAGAGTGCTCTTCTCCATCACCGCATGATGGGCCGTCGCAGCATCCTCCAGCGGCAATTCCCTGCTCACCACCGGTCGCAGCGTTCCATTTTCCAGTCCGGCGACAATGGCCGCATGCATGCTTCCCCGCTCTTTCAAAGAGGCATTGAAGAGAATCATGCCCATAATCGCGGCTTCACGCATCATTGCGTTGCGCGGATCGATCTCAACACTCCCCCGACTGCCGATTACCACGACGCGCCCGCCGGTGGCCAGGGCCTGCAGATCCTGATCGAGGTTCACATTTGCCAGCATCTCCAGAATCACGTTCACGCCGCCATGACAGGTCATTTCAGGAATGGCGTCCAGGTAGCCCTCTTCCCGGTGATTCAGCACATGGTGTGCTCCCTGCGCCCGTACCAGATCACACCCTTTTGCCGATCCAGCGGTACCGATCACTCGCATTCCGGCAGCTCGGGCGAGTTGGACAGCCGCGAGCCCCACTCCGCCGCTGGCCCCGTGGATCAGAACTGTTTCTCCTGCCAGAGCATGCGCCCGCTGAAACAGGGAACGATACGCGGCACCATAGGGAACCCCGATAGCAGCCCCCTGGCTGAAACTAATCCTGTCGGGCAACGGGTGGCTATCGAATTCGCTGCATACAACCTGTTCGGCATAGGTACCGGATGACAACGATGCCACGTACACGCGCTGATTGACCTTTCTGTGTCTGACCCTCTCACCAACCGCAACAATGACACCGGCGGCGTCAAAACCTGGCGTATAGGGAAGTTCCAGATCGGGACGAAATGCCCCTGAACGTAAATAGGTATCCACCGGATTGACCCCGGCAGCTTTCACCGCAACCACAACCTCTCCCGGACCGGGAGTAAGGTTTTCCATCTCTTCCAGTTTCATGACTTCGGGAGGCCCGAAGTTTTGCACTCTTATGCTTTTCATCTGCTTCCACCGTCCTTTCTGGATTGACTGAGTATTGATGATCGTCACGGATTTTACCGGACGACACTGTTCATTCCCTGAAGTTATTGTACACTTTTTTCAGCAGGTAATGCCAGAAGATGGCAACGGTGGTCACGATGGCCCGAACAACGCCCGCCCCGATGCTCAAGGCAAAAAGCAGTCTCACACCCGCTCACTTCATTCGCTGGAGGCCACAGAGGGCACAGGGCAATTTTCTTGAAATACACGACTGTTAGCTTTCCTCTGCGTTCTCCGTGCGCTCTGTGAGAGCAGGGTTTTAGGCATTTGAGTTACGGATTGCAATTTTGTGTAAGGATTACTATGTAAAGGAGCATTTCTTATGAAGATTATCAGGTATCTGCATGAAGGTGACGCTCGCTACGGCATTGTCGATGACCAGGGTGTTCATCCCTGTGACGGCGACCCCTTTAACGGACTGGTCCGCCAAACCGGACTGCTCGCCCTCGCCGACCTGAAACTGCTGGCGCCGGTGGACCCTCCGAACATCATCTGTCTCGGGCTCAACTACCGGGAACACGCCGCCGAAACCGGCCACCCGCTGCCGACCGAGCCCTTGGTCTTCATCAAGGTGACGACCGCCCTCTGCGGCCCGGGAGATCCTATAATCCTGCCCGCCCAGTACCCCGACAATATAGATTACGAGGCCGAATTGGCCATCGTGATCGGAAAAACGGCCAGAAATGTACCGGAAGAAAAGGCTGACGAGTTCATTCTCGGCTACACGGCCGCAAACGACGTGTCAAACCGGGCAGTCCAGTTCAGCGACGGGCAATGGGCGCGGGCCAAGAGCCATGACAGCTTCTGCCCGGTCGGCCCTGCCATCGTGACAGACCTGGACGCCGACAACCTCGCCATCAGCTGCCGTCTGGATGGAGAGCTGATGCAGTCATCCAACACCGCCGACATGATCTTCCCGGTGCGACGGATCGTTTCGCACCTTTCCAACACCTTCACCCTGCTTCCCGGCACGCTGATCCTGACCGGAACCCCAAGCGGGGTCGGCTTCATGCGCAAGCCGCCTGTCTACCTGCGCCCCGGACAGGTCGTGGAAGTCGAAATCGAGGGAATTGGTACACTGGTAAACCCGGTAGTCGAGTAAACGCCTTCTTTGTACTATGGAATCAGAACGAATGACACGCGGGAGACTCCCGCGAGACTATTCACGGAAAGATCGTGATATCCCCAAATACCTCCTTTTACGTCCGAAAAGTTCCTTTAAAACTAACGCGGAGGCCGGCGAGCCTCATGGAACCAGGGTCGATACCTTTCCATCCTTTGCCGTTGACTGGCGGGGGAACGGCGCTGGCAGGTGGCGAAGTCCGGCATTCCGGGAGCCGCGCCCCAGCGTCGCTCCACACAGTCGTTGGGATTATAGGCGATCTCCAACGCCTGCCGGCGGGCGTAGATGTCGGCCAGGCTCAGCCGCCAGGAGCTGCCATCACTGCGGGTATAAGTAATGAAGCGTTCCCGAGAGCGCCGGGCATGGAGCCGCTCGATGCGTGCGGCAGCTGCGGCCGGACTTTCTCCCCCCAGCAGATACAGTTCTGGATGGCGACGGATACGCTCGGGAAGGTCGGCGAGTACCTTCAATGCGATCAGCAGCCGCATATCACGGGAAGGGGTCGCATAATCTTCCCAGGGTCCGACGGTCTCGAAGATGGCTGGACCGTTTGGCATGGAAATGACAGTCCCGGGATGGGTCCGCAGGTACTCTTCTCCGTTGGCAACCGAGCCGACACGGGTTTCCAGCTGTTCCATCAAGGCATCGAGGGTTGCCTCGTAGGCCTCCTCCGGGTCGAGCCCGCGCGGGTTGATCTGGTGCTCCATGCGGGCATAAAAATCCCCGGGCGTCAGATCCGCCTGTTCTGCCGAATAGGGAGGGAAGCCGGTTCGATGCTTCAGAGCAGCATTGGACATAATGGCCAACTGTCCCTTCCCGTCGATGACCGGGGTTCGGTATGCCTTGAAACCTGGTCCGGCGTTCGGAGATTGTGCAAAGAGGAAGTTACCCTCCCAGAAGCGCTTGCGGGCGACGGTATTGTCTGGCTGGGCGTCCACCGCAAGGAGTAGACCGCTGCGTTCCTTCGTCTGAGGAACCCATTTCGCGACAACCAGGGTGTGGCCGTAAGGATCGGCGAAAACGCTGCCGGGCCAGAGGCTCGAATGTTCAAGTGGCAGCGGATAGAAATCGGTGGCATCGTCAGAAAGCGCCGTGCGCCCGTTGCCGGAGGTGACCCGATCCATGATCCTGCGGCTCACCCTATGGAAGTCAGCGGAGCGAGCAGTGGTGCCAACAAAGGTATGGTCGATTTCGGGAGGGCCACAGCGCGGAGGCTTGTCGGCACTACCGCGGCTGCAGGAGCGGTAGCTTACCGGGAGACCGAGCTTCCAGGCGAAGTAGGCACGCAGGAAATAGGGAAAGTCGGCGCAATCCGGCTCGGCAGGGAATTGGCTGTCTTCCCCCTTTTTGAGAAAATCATGGAGGAAATTACGCTGCGGGTCGCGCAGTACCGGTTCGAGTGAAGGAAAACTGAGCGATTCTTCGGGAGGGGCATCGAAGAGATGTTCGACCCAGGCGGCAAAAAACGCTTCCGTCGGCAGATCCCATTCGCCACTGCCCCGGTTCCCAGCACCTCCCCCGACTTTGATTTCGCTGCAGGCAGCCACCCTCCCGTCCTGCAGCGCCTCGATCCGGTACCTGCCACGGCGGGGAGACGGAAGCGCCGCCTGCAGACTCCAGGGGGGGCCACCTCCTTGTACGGTAGGCATCCTGATCCGGCGTCCTGCGGGATCAGTGACAATCAGTTCTGAAAGTTGTCCACCGGTCGAGACAGCCATGATATCCAGTTTTTCGCCCGACTGAGCCACGAGCGGCGCAGTCCAGATACGGACAGCATCCCCACGGTTGCACGACGTGATTGCCCAGGATGCATCGACAGCGGAAAACAGGAAAATCATCATCAGAAGATACTTCATGGTCATGGGGACAACCTCCCTCTCATTCACGTAAAAGTAGCAACCTCTGGTTTCTTGCTTTTGGGCGGATTTTGTATGGCACATTTCTTCAAGATCCGACAATTTCTTTTGCAGTGTACCAGATAGATGCCGATTACGTCGAATCATCCTACCCACATACCTTACTCGTTCTTTCTCTGCAATCACTTTTTCGCTACGCTTATCCGGTACAGGAGCTATCGTCTTTTGTACTAACTGAATCCGCTCCGAAATAGCTGCCGCCATCTGACAAAAAAAAAGCCCGCCCGGCAAAATTGCCGGACGGGCTTTCTCTCCCTATTTCGGAAAAGCCGTTGCATCGAATCCGTAACTGTTCAGGATCTTTTGTCCCTCGGGTGACAGGATATACATGGCAAGCCGCCAGGCTTCAGTGGGAGCATCACCCCGTACCAAAAGTCCGTAATCGGCCCCCACGGTAAGATCTGCAGGGATTTTGACAATCTGCAGGCCCGGAACTTCTCTCTGTGCCAAAACGGCATTGGTACAATAGCTCAGGAATACATCGGCCTTTTTCTCGCCCATTACCCAGCCATAATTATTGCGTCCCTTGGGCGGCTTTTCGCTTTTCGGTCCACCGGTAAGCTGCAGAGCCTTGTCCGAAAGTTTTTCGAAGCTTCCCTTTTTGACAGCATCGGCCTTTTTGAAAAGATCCCAGGCATAGTCACCGCTCGGATCGGCCTTGGGAGTAGAAGTACCCAATCTGATCTTTTTGTCAAGAATCGTCTCAAGCAGCGTGTCGGTTGTTACTTTTACATAGGGCTGAGCCATGGCACACAGCTGATTGCGCGTGAATAATACAACCGGGCTTCCCCAACCGGCGGCGGCCAACTTTTCCGGATGACCCATATTGGCGGAAGCAAATACATCCGGTTTCTCACCTGACTCGATTGCCTTCCTCAGGAGTCCGCTTGGACCGAATTTGGTGACAACCTCGGTTTTATAGGTCTTCTGATACGATGCCACGACATCCCCCAGGGCAGCTTTCAAACTCCCTGCGGCATAAAGCGTCAAGGGGTCGGCCAATGCGGACAAAGGCAACGACAGCACAACAAAAACAGCAAGAAACAGGTAACTACGGCAGTTTTTCATACACATCTCCTTTTTGTCAGTAAATTACACGGCCGGTAAAAAAGTCGATTAGACACCAGCCATCGAAATAAAATTATGTATATAACGAATTCCGAAAGTTTTCAATGAAAACAACTTGTCAGACCACTACTTCCAGAGTGTTATTTCACTTTCGACACCTTGCGAACAAACCTGGACTTTCCCCTTGACTAAACTGACGGTTTTAGGCTACCTATAGGCATCGCTGGTCAACGGTGTGATAAACGATACTACTAAACCATTCGCGAGAGTGGGACGGAAAGCCTACAGGGTCTTTACGAGACAGCCGGGTTGCCGAAATATCTTCTTACCAGATATCCGGCCCCGGTTTTTTTGTTTTTTGAATCGGATTGTAGCCACAACAAAATATACCCCAGATAAACGATACTACTAAACCACCCGCAAGGGTGGGACGGAAAGCCTACAGGGTCTTTACGAGACAGCCGGGTTGCCGAACTATCCAGAGGATATTCAGCTCCGGCTTTTTTTCGATATACTTTTTTTTATGGGAAAAGAATCGTACAGGAAAAGGAGGTGATTATGTCCATGTAAAAGGGACGGTAGATATAGATATCGATCATTGATTACTACGGGGCAGAGCTCGTATCTCAGCCTTGCACGGAAGACTACTGACTATACAATGTACATGAGACAACAGACTAAGGAGGTCAAATGAATAAAAATCTAATCCTTTATTGTGCAGTACTTTCACTGTTATTGATGGCAGGAACGGCAACTGCAGCGGACAGCATAGAGGGGAAACTGGGCGTCACCGGACGACTCGGATTTCTGATTCCGACTGACAGCGAAGCATTTGCAAACCCGAGCAAACTCGATACCGATGCCGGTTTCATTGGCGGCGGCGGGTTCATCTATGGAGTAAACAATATTTTTGCCGTGGAACTCGACATCACCCATAGCGAATTCGATGCAAATCGCGCCGGATTTAAAGAGGGCGATTTTGCCACCACTAACGTCTCGATGGGAGTGCAATATCGTTTCGTCAACCTCGGATTGTCAAGACTCGTCCCTATGTTGGGCACCGGTCTGGATATCCTGTTTAACGACTTTTCTTCTTCCAGCGGGGTAAGTGCGGATGTCGATACAATCGCCGGTGTCCATGTCAGCGGCGGAGTGGACTATTTCCTCACGAAACAATTAGCTGCTACTGCTGAAGTAAAGGGGCTTCTTGCTCCCGATGCGGATATAAATGCCGGTGGCGTAAAAGTCGGCAATTACGACCCCACCAGCCTCGCAACAACCTTCGGTATACGGTATTTCTTCAACTGACACATGTTTTGTGATGACACGTAAAAAGGCGGCTTATGGCCGCCTTTTTCTATCTAGTGTCCATCTGAAACTCCGGATAAAAGCTATCTACTCCAGAGGCAGCAAAACGGTCCCGGCCACCTTCAGGGTCTCAAAGAGACAAGCGGGATACCGAAATATCATTCATTTTTCAGTCCCTGCTTATTTGTATCCGCAGTCCGGAACCGATGGCAGGAATGGAAATCTCAAAATAATAACAAACAAGGGGAAAAGGAGCCATAATGCGTACAAAAACTATTCTTGCCATCCTGATAATGACCTCGAGTCACCGGCACATTTGGCATCCATAAGGCTACAGCGGGGCTTCCCGGCCTCCCCGGGTTGCCTGCTCCTCCCGGATTGCCTGGTTCTCCCAACGTACATATCAACATTGATGCCTTCCTGCCGGCTCCTCCGGGGGTAAGCATTCTGATCTCCGGAGGGCGTCCATATTATGTCGAACAGGGGCGCCGAGTGTACCTTAAAGAGAAAAAACACGGCAAACATCACAAGGGACACGGTCACAAGCACGGCCATTACAAGCAAAAAAGGCACTAGTGTCCCGTGCGGTTAATTCAATCCTTGGAATTCCGGTTCTTTTGCCCTCTGGCTACGTTGTGGCTCCTCGACAGAGCCCCTCTATGCCTGCGTCGCCTCGCCTTGCCAGAGACCAAAATTCCACGGAATTCCTGCTGCAACTAACCGCACGGGACCTGGCAACTGGACGTTGTTCCTGTGGACTGTGAGTTGTCCAAGGTTCAAACCGGAAGACATCCTCAACTGAGTCAGTCTGCGGGAATACCTAGTATGGCAACCGCAAAGGAAAGGAGCGCAAGAAGGGCAAAACCGATCGTCCTGCGCGAATAACCGGAGGTCCTGTAACTCAGGACCGAAGAAAGAGTGGTCTGCAAAAAATAATAAACAGCGAAAGCCCGAGAAGCATAACTGATGATTTCATAGATATTGGCCATCCAGGTGAGAGCAATGGATGCCACCACCAAAATTACGTAAGACGTGCGGGAAGAAATTTTCCCCTTGCTCATCTCCTGCATCAGCCCGCCACCGCCATTGGTGTCAGCAACGGCGGCACTAAACTGCGCCGCCAACGCCGCCACCACAAGCAGGAAGGGAAGCAGGGGTGCGACCACTCGGGTCATCTGTATCACTGCTGTCTCGCGCGGACTGATCACTGATGCGGAGAAGCTAACGCTGGCAAGTGCAATGAACACAATGTAAATGGCTGCGGAGATCCATTGCGCATAACGCATGGTCTTTACTCGGGTAGCAGCATCGTGCGCTTCCTCCAGGTAACGGGATGTCTCGAATCCCTGAACAGTTATGAGGAGTCCGAATGCGACCCGCAGAGAGTCCCACCCCACGCCCACAGCACTGTGCGCGATCACCCCGTTCGACATAACTCCCACAGCGTGATGCAGCATGCCCATTAACAGTCCGGCGATGATGGCAAGCTTGACGCCTACCGAAAGCTCTTCCGCCTTTTCCAATCCGCTGAGGCCACGCCACCAACCGATCACCGCGATCACCACCAGGGTTACCGTTGTGACAATTTTTCCGTACACCACATCATTGTAACGGCTGAGGCTCACGGAAAATGCACCGTATAGGTTCATGTAATAACAGACCGAGATCACGTAGGCAAAGGAGAGCGCCACGGAGGAGACGCGCTCCAACCCGACTTCCCAGCGGGAGAAGGGCAGCAATCCATAGGCGCCGTCCAGCACCATAATATTCCACCTGATAGCGGCGCCAATGGCATAGGTCGCCAGGCAGAGTCCGGCCATTACCAGCACCGCCCACTGTCCGAAATCACGTATCAGGATCGGGGCCAGAACGAGAAAACCACTCCCGATAATTGATGCGAGCGGTGTGACCGTTGCGCGCCAGACTTCTGAGTGCATCAGGCGCGGATGAAACAGCTGAAAGCCCACAAGAAGACTCGGCACAATCACTATCAAGTTCAAGTAAAGTTCGTGGGACATGTTGTATGCCTTTTCAGCTGAGGATCGGAGCGGCTGTCCATCTGAAGGCAAACGCGTCTACATCCGGCGATAAGCCAAGTATACCGTCTCTCTGGATTACCAATAAATCGGGAAAAGTATATCCTGATTTACCCATAAGTAAAACCAGGAAACAGTTGTAAACACAGGATCAGTAGCGGCTCCCTGCCCCACCAGCTCACTTCATCGACAAATCTGCTGGTACCCCTTGACAGACCTTATGTTTTTGAGTTAACAATAGGCAGCACCAACAAGCAGATGATAGACGATAATACTAAACCGCTCGCAAGGGTGGGACGGAAAGCCTACAGGGTCTCCTCGAGACAGCCGGGTCGCCGAAATATCACCGATATTTGGCCCCGGCTTTTTTATTGCCATTTTTTGACGGGCCAGATCCGGAGAATCGGATACTGCATTTCAATGTATTCCGGCACTGCTGCAAGAGGTGCCACAAGAATCATTACTTCACCGTCAAAGGGAGATACCCATGAATATTGAACAGAGAAAATCAATCGTAGAAGAAAAACTGGAATCGATGGGTGAAACGGTCACTACCTGGTCGAAGAAAAACAAACTCGATCATCGGCTGGTCTGCGACCTGCTCGACGGCAAATTCCAGGGCACCCGAGGGGTTACCTTGAAGACGAGAATGCACATAGAAGAATCCTTTGGAAAGATTTTTTAGCTGGCACACCAGGAATTGAGCCCGGGTTACCTCGATTGGGTACTGCAGGAATTGACGGCTTGCGTAACCGGAGTTCCGATAGTAGACTTTTTGGAGATAGAGGGGATATTTCCCGCTAGTAGTGAAAATTTCGAACCGCACAAAGGAACGCCCATGCCGATACTTCGCCAGATCGCCTTATTGGGCAACCCGGTCTTGAGACAGGAAACATTGACCGTCGATGACACGTCCCAGCCACTCCTGCAGTCACTCATCGATGACATGCTGGCTACAGTGACCGAAGTCAACGGAGTCGGAATCGCAGCTCCTCAGGTGTATGAACCGCTCCGCATCTTCATCGTCGCCTCCCGTCCCAATATTCGCTATCCACAGGCACCGGTCATGGAACCAACCGCCATGCTCAACCCTGAACTGATCTGGGCCTCTGATGAGAAAGAAAAAGGCTGGGAGGGATGCCTGAGCATTCCGGGAATCAGGGGTTTCGTACCCAGAAGCGTAAAGGTCGGAATACGATATCTGACACGGTCAGGTGAACTGAGGGAAGAAGAGCTCAGCGGTTTCCTGGCACGGATCTTCCAACACGAATTGGACCATCTGAACGGTACCGTTTTTCTTGACCGCGTGGAAAGCAACCGGGAATTAATCAGCGAAAAGGAATACCAAAGGATTGTTACCCACGCACAGTAACGACTGCGAAAGCCATCTTCCCTGAGATCAATCTATTCATCTTCATGCAGGCACAAGAGAAGGCCCCGGCTGGTATTTTTGCAGCCTTCTTTCGTATTCACCCCCAAAAATCGTCGGACAGTTCTACTGCTGCTGCACGGCATGCAAATGTTCTTCAAGTTATTCCCTTTTAAGCCGAAAAATACATAAGAAGGACTATATTCTATCTCCCCCCTTACAGATTCATCAGAATCACAGGTCTCGCCTTATGAAAGATAGCAACTACCAGACAATTCGCCAGTTGTTTTACGACTACCTGCGGATGTATTCTTCCCGTGATGACCAACTTACCGCCTGTTTCAGCGAAGACTTTTCCGGCTTCACCGGCGGCGGTGATTTTCTCGTCAAAGACAGGAATGAATGGGTTTCCATTACCCGCCAGGACTTCGCACAGATCACCGAACCGATTCGGATCGAACTGAAGGACCTGGCCATCCAATCCCTTAGCGACACGATTGCCGTCACAACCGGCTTCTTTACCATTCACCTGCCGATCAAAGACCATATCCTGTCAAGGGAAACAGCCAGACTGGTTCTGATATTCCGCAAGGAATCCACGGAGTGGAAAATAGCTCACAGCAGTATTTCCATCCCCTACTACCTTGTTCGCCAGGGCGAAGTGTATCCGATGCATGAACTGGTGGACCGCAACCAGTTTCTAGAAGAATTGGTTACGGAGCGGACTCTGCAGCTCTCCGAAGCAAATTATAAACTGCAACAGACAAATGAAGAACTGGCGCGGCTGATAGTTGAACTCCAGCAGACGGAAGAGACACTTCGTGAACGCGAAAATCACTACCGTCTGCTGACGGAGAATGCCTCCGACGTCGTCTGGAAGGTCGGCGCTGATTATCGCTTCACCTATATCAGCCCGGCCGACGAGCGATTGCGCGGATACCGCGCCGAGGAAGTCATCGGCCATCATGTTACTGATCTATTCGATGAAGAGGGAATCGCTACCCTCAAGAATGTTGCCCTGCAGAGACAACAGACTGAACTGCGCGGAACCAAGTCAGGTGTGATAACCTTTGAAGCACGACACCGCTGCAAAGACGGCAGATGGCTCTGGGGGGAAGTAAGCTCCACGCCGGAACGTGACGCGAATGGGGCTATCACCGGCTATTACGGCATTACGAGAGAAATCACCGAACGCAAGGAGCATGAAAAGGAATTGCTGAAAATTGAAAAGCTGGAATCCCTGGGCGCTCTTGCCGGAGGCATTGCCCATGATTTCAACAATATACTGACCGGAATCATGGGCAACATTTCCTTTGCTCAAATATTCCTGGACAACAACCATAAAGCCTGTAAACCATTATCTGAAGCTGAAAAAGCATCCGAACGTGCTGGAGAACTGGCCCATCAACTCCTCACCTTTGCACGAGGCGGGGAACCGGTAAAAAAACTGATACCTCTCAGCCGGCTTGTCAATGAAACCGTTTCGTTTGTTCTGCGCGGCTCAAATGTCAAAGCCAGCATCGATATGCCCGAAACAATCCATGCCATCGAAGCGGACGAGGGACAAATCAACCAAGTATTTCACAACATCATCATCAACGCCGCGCAAGCGATGCCGGAAGGCGGGACGCTGAGCGTGAGCGCCCGGAATGAGATACTGAGCGAAGGAAACCCCATGAAGCTCCCTGGCGGAAGGTTTGTCAGGCTGTCATTTACTGATCAGGGTTGTGGAATAGCTGAAGAGGATCAGAAGAAAATTTTCGACCCCTATTTTACGACCAAGGCGACCGGAAAAGGATTGGGACTCGCCTCGGCCCATTCGATAATAACCAGACACGGTGGCCATATCAGTGTCAGCGCGGAAACCGACAAAGGCGCAACCTTCACGCTTTATCTTCCGTCAACCGGCGAACCATACTCACTACGGCAAACGGATTCGCCACTACACACCGAAACAGTTCATCCGGGCGGCTCCATTTTGGTTATGGATGACGAGAAGATCATCCTGGACATGACTACCGAACTGCTTGAGCATCTCGGATACGAGGCGACAACCTGTGATAACGGCACGGAGGCAATCGCGTGCTATAAAGCTGCCTGGGAGGCAGGACATCGTTTTTCGGCGGTTATCATGGATCTGACCATACCGGGAGGTATGGGCGGCAAGGATGCGGCACAGCAGATACTTGCCATCGACCAAGACGCTTGCATGATTGTTTCGAGCGGTTATTCCGATGATCCAATCATGTCTGACTTCCGAGTCTATGGTTTCAGCGGAGCGATAGCGAAGCCCTACAAAATAGTGGAGTTCGGCAAATTGTTGAGTTCGTCGCTATCAACACGTCAGGCCGGATCACAAAACTAAGCAGATGCATGCGCATCATAAGTGACTTCCAGCGCGGATAAAACCCGAAACAACAAGGTGAAGTCTGTCGCATTGATTACCAGAATCACCCTTTTTTCTCGCAAACATCCGATCTTCTTGAAATACAGATAGGGAATGACCATCAAAGTCATAACCCGAAAAAAAGACCCCGACCGGCAGGATGATGCGGATCGGGGTCTTTCTCTTCAGTCGAAAATCTTCGAATTTACTATATCAATTATTTTGTGAAAGGTTTTCAGTGTCCTCGGAATAAAACAACTCCTTCTCGATATCCGGTTCTCCATTTTCCTCCGCAAGCCCGTTGGAGGCATAATGTTCTTCAAGCAGATGGTCGGGCATTAGCTGGAGCCGATTCTTCTCAACCTGGTCGACACCCTGGGCGGTGATCGCAAAAACCCCGGAATCAAGGCGCTCCACCCAGCCCTGGGCCTTGAGATACCAAAGGTGGAATTCCAGCAATTCCGGTGGAGTCAGGAGCAGCTTGGCCACCGACAACTCGCCCAGACCGGGATTTTTCATATCACGTCGACGCTGGACATAGAGCAGTGAAAGCAGCTTCTCGCGGGTTTTTATGTCATTGTCAAAGGCGGATCCGCCACTGGCCTCCGAAGCAATCTTCCATTTGTGCTTCCAGTAATCCTGGTACTTGGCGTCATAACCGGCACGGGTCTCGGGATCGGCAAGCGTCTTGTGCGCCTCGACTATCTGTTGGAACCTGTCATTATCGGGAAATTCGGTACTGTCAGGATGGGTCTTCTTTGCTAGATGGCGAAAGATACGGTCAACGGTATCCGTATCGGCATTCGGACTCAACTGCAGCAATTCATAGTAATCAACGAAATCATTATCGATCATAAAAACCCACCTGGTAATGGTTTTAATTTGCGTTGCGCATGCAGAGCTTATGAAAAAACTAATGTTCTTTTAACATAGTAATTCTTTGTCAGCAAATATTTCTTTGACCTGCAGAGAAAAGTTGTAGCAGCAAGCAGGGTTGAAAGACCAAGCAAACAGGCATGGTTGTTTTAGCTGCTTACGAGAAAGGGAGCAGCATGTAAGCTGCTCCCTGTATAGTTTCCGCTACTCTCGTGACAACATCTCACGGACCAGCGATATTTCCATGTCGTTTGCCAGTCACATCTCGTTCTCACACCTACGCGGACTGATCTCACATGGCACCAGTCTTGGGCGAAAAGGCAATCCTGTCACCTGAGGTGATAACCGTATCAAAGCCTGCCTCACGGTTATTGCGGAATACCAAGTTGACCGCCTCCATGGGCACAGCCAGTTTTTCCGCAAGATCGTGAACCGTCGATCCCTCATACAGTTCGTATTCACTGTCGGCCCGAAAACCGCAGACATTCTCCTTGGACAGAGTCGAGAAGCATTTTACTTTTACTTTCACTGTCGGGTGTCCCATGTCGGAATTCGGACGCCCTTCACTTCTCCAGAAATGCACTTTATCCAGGCCGCAACGCGGGCAGCTCCACTCGCTTGATACGTCCGCAAAAGAAGTACCCGCAGATATACCCTGAGATTCATCACCTTTTGATGGATCGTACACATATTGGCACCTGCATTGATATTTTTCCATGTCGTCCTCCTTATCGTAACCCGAGGGAAACGCTATTCCTCCCTCGAGAATATTTTCCTTTCAAGTCACTTCATTCACCTGATTCAATTATACCACTGTTTTTGATATTGAATATCATTTACCATCTAAACGATCATCTATCCTGACTAAAAAAAACGAAAAAGATATGCACCTCCACCACGCCACACACTGTTGGCAGCGGTCCACAACAGCCATCAGCAAGTATTATTAAAGTTTGATCCTTATCTTCTTCAGCCATTTGCTATATAATTAGTATGTATGGAACCACACAGGAAGGAGGTACGTTATGGCACGCACAAGCAACAATTACCTGACAGGCACCATCGCGATTGTTGGTACCGGCGTCGTCAGCGCTGGACTGGCCCTGCTGTTCGCCCCCAAGTCAGGCAGGAGGACCCGTAGGGATATTGTCCGGTTCGCAAAAAGGGTCGGAACGCGGACCGACAGGGTTGCACACGAATTCGCTGACGATTTTGCGGAATTCGCCGACACAATGGGTTACAAGGCCTCAAAACTCCTGCACGAAGGACGAATCATGACACGGAAATCAAAAGAAAGGCTGCTGACGGCCTTCGAGTCCGGTCAGGCCAGATTGGAAAGCCAGAAAAACAAACTTCATCGGATTAAAGCTTGAGAATAGTTTCAGGGGCAGAAAGCTAATTATGCTCCATTTTTCCTGACTTCTGACGCCCACGAAATCATCAACTACGACCCACTTGATATTCTCAGGAAAAAGAGAGGGCCATTGCTCCGTATTTCGTACCAGAATACGGAGCAATGGCCCTATTTTTTCCCCATTTGGAAGTGAACTAAACAATCATCGCGCCACAACTCCACTAATGTCTTGGGCGATATTCCCATCATATTTCAACTTTTAGCTGTTTTGGAGACCCCATTGCACGTATTCCTACCTTCTCCGTTCTGAATTCCATCTATCATGTTTTTCTTGAGACTGTTTCTGCTTGTCTTCTTCTTTTCTTCCTTCTGCTTTTCTTCCTTCTGTTTGTCTATATTCTGTTTACCGGCCTTTGACTTCTGTTGGTCTTGTTGCCTCTTCTGAGATTCTTTTCTCTGTTGGTCTTGATGTCTTTTCTGCTCTACTTGTCTTTGCTGTTCTTGCAGTCTTTTCTGTCCTTCCTGTCTCTGCTGTTCTTGTTGCCTTTTCTGCCATTCCTGTCTCTGCTGTTCTTGTTGCTTCTTCTGATATTCTTGTCTCTGCCAGTCTTGCTGTCTCTTCTGCTCTTCTTGTCTTTGCCGGTCTTGTTGTCTCTGCAGGTCTTGTTGTCTTTGCCGGTCTTGTTGCCTCTTCTGCTCTACTTGCCGCTGCTGTTCTTGTTGTCTCTTCTGATCTTGTTGTATCCGTTGCTGATTTCGCTGAAACTCTGGCCGCTGTTGATATTGCTGTTGCCTTTGTTGTCTCAGCTCCTGTCTCTGTTGTTGCGGTCGAGGCTGATAGCCCTGGACGCCCCAGGTTCTTTGATTTTCCCAATAGCGATTATTATTCCAGCTCTTCCAGTTCTGTTGTAGTCTTTGCGTAGGAATCCGTTCATAGTTCCAGCGATGTCCATACCAAGTATGGTCTCTGTAATACCCCCTCCAACCTGGGTCTACATCATAATAAAAACTCGGGACATTGTTATAATAGCTCCAACCCTGGTTATAATTTTGTGAGCGATACCAACGACCTTCCCATGGACGCCACCACCAACCATCCCAAAAGAATAAATCAACTGATAGGCCAGGAACAACATACACATAGTTCGTATCAGGCAACACAACAACATCTGGAGGCGACTGAAAATCGATAGGTGGCGGCAGTACCGAGTCATATCCAGGCTGACCATATTCTTGATATTGCGTACCCGCATATTGGCCGTTACTTTGGTAGGCTGGAGGGAGTACGCACCCCAAGAAAGCGGTTACCACCCAGATACAGAACAGGAATTTCAGTTTGCGTTGTAGTTTTGACATGGTGCCCCCTCATTATTGTGCAAAAAACACCCAAAAGCTTCGATAAGCTTATCTCACGCCACTGACCTGTCAACAGGTTATATGTGTGAATAAAACCGTTGACTAGCCTATCTACCGCTTGCTCAAAATACTCTTAGAACCATACCACAGCGGCATAAGAAGAAGTGTTTCATTTCATGTTGCCACCTATTAATTCGATTCCAATTTTCACAATCTACTGAACGTACTCTAGTCCATGTAACGTGTTGGCAACGAAATCGTTTACAGGCGGCGGCAATTATAAACAAGTCCAACCTGGCCCCATCGCCTCCGTACATCCGAATGGTGAATAGATGCGAGCTATTGACATTACACATGAGGCAGACTATTATATTCATTATTCCATATATTGACATACAGGAGGCTAACAATGCCTATTTACGAATATTCGTGCACAAAGTGCGGTCACCGATTTGAAAAACTTCAGAAAAACCCGGCGGCGGAAATTGTGGTGTGTCAAAACTGTGGGTCAACCGAGGTAAGCAAAGAATTTTCATCTTTTTCCTCAACCGGATCGTCTTCAGCGGCATCATGCAACAGTGGTGGCTGAAGTTTCTGAGCGACGCCAGGTTGGCGTCATAACAAACCACGGACATTTTTTACGACCACTTTCGGGGAGGCACAATGGAAGGCTTTATTACAATCATTGCTATTTTCATTATCTGGGTTCTTTTGCAAAAAGTGATTCTGCCAAAACTTGGCATATCGACTTGAATGTCTGATGCATGCGATCTCGCGGGTCGAGATCATAAAAAGAAACAGACCACGAGCATTGACACGGTTACAGATACGCACCACGATTCCAGGCAGAAATAGGTCATAGTAGAGTGCCAGGTCTCCACCTGTCACAAGGTAATAGGTGGAGACCTGAGTTTTATGCGCGAAGACCCCAATCACGGCCGATCAGGTCGTGCGGAGTGAATTTCGCTATAAGGCAAGATATGAGAATAAGCGCCTCGCTAAGCCAACCATAAAGATCAGCCATGGACCTCTTGTTCGGCAGTACATCCTTACCAGGGAAAGCACGTTTCGAAAGAGCACGGGGTATGTAGAAAAGATTCCTGAGGGTTGGCTGCTACTTGCGGAAGATCGGTACTAATCAGGTAAACTTATTGACCAGGACCTTCACTACTTGTTATGACAAAATCCCTCAGAAGACACATATATAAGCCTATTTCAACCATTTGTATTTCCCGATGATTCCCATGCCGCCTAAGCATCCTGATCCTCTACGCCTGACGCTCCAACAGCATTTCCCGCTTTAACTCAGCAATGGCCGCCAACAAGGGGTTACCAAAAACAAGAGCACGATAGACCCTTAGGTAAGGATTGGTCGAATACATGACCTAGTGTCCCGTGCGGTTAATTCAATCCTTGAAATTCCGGTTCTTTTGCCCTCTGGCTACGTTGTGGCTCCTCGACAGAGCCCCGCTATGCCTGCGTCGCCTCGCCTTGCCAGAGACCAAAATTCCTCGGAATTACTGCTGCGAACTAACTGCACGGGACACTAGTGTCCCATGCGGTTAATGCATTCTTTGTAATTCCGGCTCTTTTACCCTCTGGCGGCGTTGTGGCTCCTCGACAGAGCCCCGCTATGCCTGCGTCGCCCCGCCTTGCCAGAGACCAAAATTCCTCGGAATTACTGCTGCGAACTAACTGCACGGGACACTAGCATTGTTTGTGAAGCATTTGTGTGGATCGAAAATAGCGTACCAGTATGGGCAGGACGAACATCGCGCCAAGAACGACCAGCATTGTAGTGTTTGGGTCTCGAAAGAACGAGTTCAAGCGCAAAGTCGTGAGCGCGATGACGGCAAAGTATAGCATGTCTCCAGCGATGGCAATGGCCCAGCCGGCAAGGAATCCGTGGCCAGCAGCGAGCGCCGTGGCCCGCCCTGTTATTGGATCCACGCCGAAGGCAATCATAACGAGCGTAAGGGGGCCTGCGCTAGTGCCACTAAAAGGTACCACGCTGCAAGCCGTTACAGCCGCGCAGAAACGAGCTAGAAATGGGATTTTTCCCCCCATGGCAGTGAGAAGTCGAAGGATCGGTTCAACGGCAAGGGCCAGGACTATATCTGAAATCAGGTAAAGCCCTGTGGTGATGGGCCAGGCCAAGCCTTTGGCACTAGCGAGCAGAATACCAGCAGGGATTCCACCTCCGACTGGAATAAGGAAGAGCTTCAGCACAGGAAGCATGATGGATGAGCCGAGAATTTGCCTGGACTGTAATAATAGGTTCATGGGACTCCCGAAGAAGCGATAACATGGAGCAAACCGGGCGGGTGTTGGACCGGTCCAACTTCCATAGTGGGAACTTGATCAAGTAACTTCTAGGCTGACACGGCATTATAAAGTTTCAACTTTGCAAAACACGTCATGTTCTGCGGAAAATTGGCCACGAAAGCCTGGCCAGCAGCGATGCCGAAGACTAGAATCGCTTTTTATCTCATCAGTGAAAATTTGCGGCCATTGTACGGCGCATTTGATGCGGAAGACGGGTGATTGCCGGTATGTCTCGGCAGCGGCAATGCCTTGCGTTAACAGGTACGCGGACATGGGGCTCCACATCTCTTTGCGGGGGCATGCACTGTCAACGCCGTTCCTGTATGGAGTCCCGCCCCTGATCAATGTTCGAGCTGCGAAGGAGGAAACTGTTTCCGACAGCCGCGCCGATTACCGAGCCGATGATTGCGCCTGCGGCGAATTCGGAGAACCAGTGGATTGTAGCCGAGACGCTGATGCCGACGTAGAAAGCGTATAACAGCGCCCCATACCGGACAAGCCTGTTTCCGGGATACAATCTGCAAAGCGCGACAACCATGGCAAAAGCGACTGTGGTGTGTGACGAGGGCCACCCCCAGAACATTCCGCCGCGCAGGAA
The DNA here is from genome assembly GCA_963748325.1 of uncultured delta proteobacterium. Taxonomy (GTDB): domain Bacteria; phylum Desulfobacterota; class Desulfuromonadia; order Geobacterales; family Geobacteraceae; genus RPRC01. Next base: position 1,011,597 of record CAVVIJ010000004.1, read on the forward strand.
GCCGAAGCGAAATCCGTGGCTGGAATCTGTTAGCACAGCGTGGCCAAAGAAATGGGGAGGCGGGATCCTGCCGGTAAATGCTTTGTACAAAGAAGAGATAACAAAACCCAGAAAGGCGGCTTGCCCCAGGGCGAAGGCGGTGTTTTTCAATTTGGAGGCGTTTCTCAGTGCGCCGAATGCCAGCAGGACCAGTGGAACGACGACCGGGACCAGCATGCCGAGTCTTACCGCCGGAAAAAGTAAAGTGCGCAGGATCGGTATACGCGTGAGTTCAAAATATTTCCAATCGAATCCGGAAGTAACAATGATGTACGTCAGGCCGATTGCCGCTACATGCCCGAGCAGGTTATAACCGGAAAAACACCGGATGGCATTTCTCGGCAACCGGCACAAGAAACCCGGCAACGAATCGAAAGAATTCATAAGTTTCAAGATGTTGTCATCCAAATGATTTCAGGGTCATCAAGAAGCCCTGCATTTAAGGGATCGATTTGCTGACTACTTCGTTTAAACGCGCCCTCTTTCCAGCGCCTGCTCTTCCGAAAGGAAACGGAAATGCTCCAGCAGTTCCGATGCCTCGGTTATGACCCCAATGGCAAGATCTTTAGGACCATGATACTGATCCCAATCGCGCGCTTGGCAAAATTCCCATACTCTTTGTGTTAATCCCTGAATTGTAGTGTCCACTTTGTATCGCCTGAAATATTGATTGTACGAAACTATATTCCTGAAAACCGACATATGGCCCATACTTCGAGAACATTATTAGCAGAAGCACCAAATCATTACCAATAAATATATTTCAAGTAAGACACAAAACCGGCAGAAAATTTTGACAGATAGCTCGTAGCTCTTGGCTGGTAGCTCGGTAATTTTTATCCTTCCCGATACTGGTTTCTCGGGTACAATTCCTTGAGGAAGTGGATAACAACGGAGGAAAACAGTCTATGGCAAAAGGATACCAGGCAAACAAAGATCGTCAGGAAACCATCAGCCAGTTCGGCAAGGAAATCGGCAAGCGCGCTGGTTTCAAATGTGAATGGTGCGGAAGCAAGGAAGAGCTGCGGGTGTGGGACTACCGGCCGGAGCGGGAACCGGAACCGGCTACCCTCGCCCTGCTCTGCGGCCGTTGCCGAGACCTGGCTGGCGGCAGAAAGCCCGACCTGGTCGAACTGCGCGCCATTCGCGATGCCTTGTGGAGCGACATACCGGCCGTTGCTGAGGGGGCCGCACGGGCGCTGGCCACCTGCAAGGAACCGTGGGCCCGGGAGGCAATCGAGGAAAGTTTTATCGATGAACAGATAAAAACAGAATTGGTACGATAAAGAGATTGTGCAGTTGGGCCAAGGATCTCGTACCTATGCTCCCGACCGTACCCATGGAGGAGAGGTTTTTCATGACGCGACTTAGAACAGGGCGACGCAGGTATTACGATATATTCTCTCATTTCTATGATGCCTTCATCAGGATGCATACCCGGCAAGATGAAGACGATACCCGTAATTTCCTGGTCGATGCGGCCTGCCTGGATGGAAAGCCCGTTCCCCGCATTCTGGATATTTGCTGTGGGACGGGATCTGTGATTTTTGCCTTTGACGAGTCGTATCCGGAAGCCCTAACGGTGGGGTATGATTTTTCTCACGGCATGCTCCGCAAAGCGCTGGAGAAAAACATTTCCGGCAGGGTAGTTTTCATCGAAGGGGATGCGGCCGAGTTACCCTTTGCCGACGACACTTTTACTGTGGTGGCCTGTTCCCACGCACTCTATGAATTGAAGGGCGAAACTCGCCAGAGAGCCCTGCAGGAAATGAAACGGGTGGTACGCAGCGATGGCTTTGTTCTGCTTATGGAACACGAAATACCTCGTCACCCTGTTATTAGAATTCTTTTTTACCTAAGGATGCTTTCCATGGGGACAAAAGACGCTCGCGAATTTGTTAAAGGGGGACTGGAGCCATTCAAAAAAGTATTCGCCCATGTTACATTAAGCCATTCCCTGACAGGGAAAAGTAAACTGATGAGTTGCCAAAAATAGGTCGAATTTACTTCAGTTCCACTGCCGCCCCAGGAACACTTCCCGCAATAACACCCTGCACGTCCACCACAAATCCAGCCAATGTAAAAGAAAGTCTTTCCAGGACAGCCATCCATTCGATCAAATACTTTGCTCCAGCCTTAACCAGGGAATCGGTGAGCGCATACTTAATCCAGAGACGAAAGAAGTTATTTATGGCAAACCATATTTTACTGACCCGGTCACTTATGTTACCATCTTGTACTGTTTAAGTTTTCCATACATTGTACGATATTATCTATGATATCTTCTCCAATGCACGGCTTGGGAAGCGATCCGCGACCGGACAAAACACGTCAAAAGGGAAATACGACTTGAAATCGACAAGCTTGAGGAAAGAGCGCAAGGCAACTATACGCATCGTGGCGATATATGCCGTGTTCGGGGGAGTGTGGATCTATTGTTCAGACACGGTTATGGGCTTCATCACCCGTGACCCCGACCTGCTACAGCGAATCTCGGTCTTCAAGGGACTCTCATTCATCCTGATTACTTCCCTTTTACTCTACCACCTCATCAATCGTCAGGTACGCCGTATGACGGATGTGGACGACCGTCTCAGTTCCAGCCTGAAACATCTTCAGTCCGCCCACAAGAGGTTACAACTGGCAGACTTTTCCATCAGGAACATATCTGACGCCGTTTACTGGATCACCTTGGAGGGCCGGTTTCTGGACTGCAACGATGCGGCGTGCACCATGCTGGGATACGATCGCGAAGAATTCCTTGCCATGTCCGTTACGGATCTCGACCCTGCTTACGCCAATGAGGACATAGCAGGGGACCTGGAGCGTCTGAAGCGGACCGGCAGCATCAGGTTGGTCAGATCGCACCGGACCAAGGACGGACGGACTATTCCCGTCGAGATACACTCCAACTACCTTCACTGTCATGACGAGGAATACATCTGCGCCATAGCCCGTGACATCACGGAGCGGGTCGAGACGGAACGGGAGATGTCTTTCTTCAGGACCCTGATTGAATTTTCCCGCGATCCATTCTATGTGCTGGATCCGGCCGACGGCTTCAGGATGGTGTGGGCGAACCGAGCGGCCTGCGAGCATTACGGTGTCAGCCTGGAACAGTTGCAGACCATGCGCATTCCCGACTGGGACCCCGCCTTCGATATGGCGGCCCTCGACGGTTTAATGCAGCTCATGCGAGAAGGAAAGCAGGCGCGTTTCGAAACAGTGCACCGGGTAGCGTCCGGAACGCTTGTCCCGGTGGAGCTGACATCAAGCTTCCTGATGCACGACGGCCGGGAATATACCTGTGGATACTTCTACGATATAACTGAGCGGAAGGCCATGGAAGATGCGCTGAGGGAGAGCGAGTCCAGGTACCGCAGCCTTTTTCTCGAATTCCAGGCTCTTCTTGACGGGATCCCGGACGGATTAACCCTCCTGACTCCCGACCTGGAGGTCCTGTGGGCCAATCCGGCAGCAGCCCGGGCCACGGGTCACGAACCGCGGGATTTGATCGGGAGTTACTGCTACCAGGTGCGGCATGGGTTTGACAAGCCCTGCGACAACTGCATCGTTTTGGAGACGCTTCGGACCGGAGAACTGAAGGAAACACTCCAAGAAATTTTCCCCGGTCGCAGCATCGAGTTGCGGTCGGTGCCTGTCAGGGATGAAGAGGGAAAGATCGTCAAGGTCATCGAGATCGGACGGGACGTGACCGACCAGATCGCGGCCGAGGCGGAACGAAACGAGCTGGAAAGAAAACTGCTGCACGCCCACAAGCTGGAGAGCCTCGGCATTCTGGCCGGCGGAATCGCCCATGATTTCAATAATATCCTTACCGGTATCCTGGGAAACCTTTCCATTCTCAGGACGCAACTCCCCGAAGGGCACACGGGACAGGAACGGATTGACCGCTGCGAAAAAGCCGTATCGCAGGCCACCGGACTAACCTGCCAGTTGCTGACATTTTCCAAAGGGGGCGACCCGGTTAAGAAGCCGATCGAGCTTCGCCACCTTATAGAACATTCCGTTTCCTTCGCGCTTACGGGATCAAATGTCGCGTCGAAAGTAAATATCGCTGACGACCTCTGGACGGTGGATGCAGACGAGGGACAGCTGGAGCAGGTCCTTAACAATCTTCTCATCAATGCCGTACAAGCCATGCCCCGCGGCGGAGTGGTACGTGTTTCTGCCGCGAACCTGGTTCCGGAACAACGTGAGTCTGGCTCATCGCAGCTGAAGCAGTATGTGGCGATAGTGGTCAGCGATGACGGGGAAGGCATAGCACCCAAGAATCTGGCGAAAATATTCGATCCGTATTTTTCAACCAAGGAAACCGGCAGCGGACTTGGCCTTACGTCAGCATATTCCATTGTCCGCAAGCACGGCGGCGACATTTCCGTTACCTCCGAACCGGGAAAGGGAAGCACGTTCGAAATAATAATTCCCGCCAGCCGCAACACGGTCCTAGCGGATGACAACAGGGTTCATCGGGGCGTTACGATCGGAAAAGGACTCGTCCTGATAATGGACGATGAAGAATATATCCGCGACTTGGTATGCGAGATGCTGTCCATGATGGGATACGATGCCGAGAGTTTCAGCCATGGCGAAGAGCTGGTGCAAAGGTATCAGGACCTGATTCGGGAGGGCAATGTTCCAAGCGCGGTAATCCTCGATCTCACCATACCGGGCGGGATGGGAGGACTTGATACGGCAAAGGCCATCCTTGAAGTCGACCCCACGGCCCGGCTCATCGTCGCCAGTGGCTACTCAAACAATCCGGTAATGGCCAACTATTGGCAACACGGATTCGTGGCCGCCTTTGCCAAGCCGTACCGTCTGGAGGATATTAGCAGTGAACTTGAGAAGGTGTTGAACGGAGGCGATGACCCCTGACCCAGATACAAAAAAAGGCCCCGAGTGACACTCAATGTGCTACGCGGGGCCTTTTCAATTGGGTGACTTCCACATACGCAGGCCTGATCATCAATGGGCAAAGGAGCGGAGCGAATCAGGGGCCGAAGTGCTAAAAAAGCTGCGCGGGATTCCTGGTTCACACCTGCTGCTGCAAACCAGTGGACAGGTTCTGAACGACGAATGTCGAGAAAAGTCAGCTTGACTGTCGAAAAGTTTGTCAGCAACTTCCCCCCGGTTTGTCCCGCTCTCTCTTTCCCTTTGCCTTCTCGGGCAGCGACCTGTTAATATACGACAAAATTTATATTCAAACCAAGGACGCCTCATGACGATGACCTCTCCAATCAGTCATTTCGCCCCGCCGGAACGTTTAGCCATGGAGGAGATAAACAGTCAGCACATCCTCCTTGCCGAAGACGAGGGCCTCCGCACCATTCTCGACGCCATGCCCGAGTTCGTGATGATCGTCAGTTCGACCCGGCAAGTCCTCTTCGGCAACCGGGCACTTACCAACTTTGCAGTTTCCCAGGGATGCAGCGGCTTGGTCGGAATGCGCCCGGGCGAACTCTTATCGTGCCGGCACGCCCTGGCCGCACCGGCAGGTTGCGGCACCGGCGAAGCGTGCCGAACCTGCGGTGCCGTGGAAGCAATTCTTGCCGGGCTGGCCGGCAGCCAGACCTCCTACGAGTGCCGGATCCTTCGGGAGACCCCGCAAGGCGTGGAAGCACTCGACCTGAAGGTGTGGGGGACACCCTTCCGCTGGCGTGGGGAGGCGCTGGCACTGGTGGTCGCGGTGGATATCAGCAACGAGAAGCGGCGCAAGGTGCTGGAGCGGATTTTCTTCCACGATATCCTGAATACCGCGGGTTCCATCTGCAACCTGACTGAACTTCTGGTCGATGGAATCATGACTCTGGACGAGGCAAAGGACGACCTCATCGAGACGGCGCGGGTGCTTGTGGCCGAGATCCGCGGCCAGCGGGACCTACTAGCCGCGGAGAATAATGAACTCACGGTGAGACCTCAGCCTCTCCATTTGCGACTGTTACTCGAATCGATTGTGCTCATCTACCGCAACACTCGCCTGGGGCGGGAACGAGAGATCAACATTGTACCAGGAGAATGCGAGACAGAATTCTACAGCGATGAGAGACTCCTTGGCCGGATTATCGGCAATCTGATCAAAAACGCCCTCGAGGCCACACCCGAAGGTGGTACCGTGACACTCGGCTGCTGTGTTCAGGGAGAAGAAATCTCCATTTGGTGCAATAACGACGGGGTGATCCCGAAGGATACCCAGCTGCAGATTTTCAACCGCTCCTTCTCCACTAAGGGCCCGGCCCGCGGTATCGGCACCTACAGCGTCAAGCTCCTGACTGAACGGTACCTCAAGGGGAAGGTGGAATTCACATCGAATGCCGCGCAAGGAACTACCTTCACCGTTACCTATCCCATCGATTTCCGCAAATAAACCCGCACGAATATGAGAGGCAACGATATTGTTGCCGGCTCGCACGCGCAGCAACATACTCTTCCTACCTCGCTCCGTCCAGCTCAACAAGGGGTACATCAGAAGTGGCAGAAGATGAGTTCACAACTTGACGTTTACGTTTCGAATGATATTCTATAGCAAAGTGAGTGCTCACTTGCATATAGTTAAAAATGGAGTGGTTTTATGTGTGCCAGGCAACGAGAGACTACTGAAATACGACAGCAACAGATAACTGACGCTGCGCTTCGCATAATCGGTGATAAGGGAATCCATGGCGCAACGATAGCCGAAATAGCAGCGGAAGTCGGCATATCAGAAGGGAATATTTACCGGCACTTCAAGAACAAGGAGGAAATTGTAAAGTCGGTAATCGTAAAAATTGGCAAAGACCTTTGCCAGATAGTAACCTCTGTACAAGGTATTTCCGACCCGCTGAAAAAGATGGGAGAGATCTTCAAACGTCACCTGGCCTATGCAACGAACAACAAAGGAATCCCCCGCACAATATTTTCCGAAGAAGTTATGGTCATCCATGAATCGCTCAGAGAAGAAGTTAAGGCAAGGTTGATGACTTATTGTAAAGGTGTCTACGAAACGATTCGTGAGGGACAAAAGCTGGGCTTTATTCTACCGGACCTGGATCCTGAAGCCGTCACCAGCATGTTCATCGGAACAATAAATTTTACCGTGATTCGCTGGACTCTCAGCAACTTTCAACTCGATATGGAAACAGATGGGAAAAATCTCTGGGAAACCTTCAGGAAATCGATCGAAAAGAGGATTCTACTTTGACGATAACTAGAACTTTGTGCATCGATCCGGAAAACCGGAATCGAGCATTTTCACATCATTCATCCGCGTGCAGCAAAGTCTGGAGGAAACAATGAAAGATCGATAGATCGGATCAAAAATTAAAGGATTTTTCACGGAAAACTATCGGTGAGATCGTAGCCGACGACTATCGGACCGCCAAGGTCTTCGAAGACCATGGGATTGATTTCTGTTGTGGAGGTAAGATCGCCCTTTCGGAGATCTGTCGCGACAAGGGCATCGAGCTTGCTGCCATACATCAAGAGATTGAATCAGTAAAAGTCGCATCACTTGACAGGAGCCTGAACTACTCAGCATGGGAGCTTCCATTTCTCATCGATTTTATCGTCAACACCCACCACTCCTATCTCAAAGAAACTATGGGACAAACCGCTGAATACGCCCGAAAGATAGCCGATGTTCACGGAACCAACCACCCTGAGGTGATAGACATAGCCAAAATATTTACCAAGATAGTAACCGATTTGACTGACCATTTGAAATACGAAGAAGAACACTTTTTCCCTGCCATCAAACGGCTCGACACAGCCAAAAAGTCTCACGGAACTCCGGATAAAACAGATTTGGAAACAATCAGTGTGGGCCTTGAGAAACTCCATCGAGAGCACGAGGAAGTTGGGGACGCAATCCACAAGATTCGCCATCTTGCGAAGGAGTATGAAATTCCTGGTGATGTATGCAATACCTTTGTGGTTACCTATCAAAAACTCAAGGAATTCGAGGATGATTTGCACAAGCACGTGCATCTCGAAAACAATATTCTGTTCCCGAAAGCACTGCGGCTTAAATAGTTAAGCCGCATTTCAGTGGTACAATTGTGAAGGTACGCAGAAAACGAGCTCAATCTTCTGCATTACGTTTCATTGTGTCTTGAGCAATACATTCTTTTCGTAAAGGAGCGTCAAAATGAAAGCAAATCCACATGTTGTTTTGGGAATTCACCTGCAGAACAGAGTAAAGAATGCACCTGAAGTTCAGAAAATACTGACTTCCTTTGGCTGCAATATCAAAACACGTATCGGACTCCATGAAGTTTCAGATGATTTTTGTTCCGGTTCCGGACTACTTCTTCTGGAAATGGTCGGGGATCCTGCCAAGTATGAGGAGTTGGCCAATCTTCTTAATGGTTTTGACGGCGTGGAAGCCCAGAAAATGGTATTCGGACACGACTAGGTTTTCACAGGGAATTATTCTCGTGGCCAAGGAGGTGAACCAGACGTGCAGAAAAAGAAAAGATGGCAATGCCTGGTCTGTGGATACATACACGATGGAGATGCACCGCCTAAAATATGTCCTGTTTGCGGAGTAGATAGTTCGAGATTTATCGCATATAAATGAGCATCTTTTGATTCAGGTTTATACTGGCAGGTCGCCCTCTTCTTTTGAGGGCGGCCTGTCAGTATTTCTTTGTGAGATATCACGCATATTCCACAACTGAGAAAATATAAATAATTTGATTGAGGAACCTAATTTAATCACAACTGCTTTCAGCACAACTCTGCCGTAGCAAGATACCGGAAGTCCGTGTCGCGCAAAGATGGGGTTCTGGACAATGTGCAGCGCAATGATGCTTATGGGACTCACGTTCGGTATCGCCGGCATCCTGCAGGCATACTTGGAGCGAGTGCTAGGCATGGGTTATATGACTGCACAATCGTACATGCGCTTTTGGATGGCTGTTACCTTGACTCTGGGTGTTATCTTCTTGTCGGGTGTGCTGGTAACGGTCTATGACCTTTTGAATATGAAACCGGCAAGGGGGCAAAGTTGAGTTTGAATGAAACAAAAATGCCTATTATTTGTATTTATTGCACGTGTGATGTGAATCTGTAGAGATCGAAAAGGAGGTCGGAAATGAAAAAAGATCAGCATGACAAAGGTGCCATCTTGCAGCGGGACAAAGAAACCTATGCCGTTAAAACCCTCACGCCAGGAGGATTTATCAATCCTGACCAATTGAGGAGAATTGCTGATGTCGCGCAAAAGTATCATGTTCAGGCAGTCAAGATGACAGGTGCTCAGCGAATGGCTCTCATAGGACTGCCAGAGGAAATGCTGGATGAAGTGCTGGCTGATCTGGGTGATCTGGCTGGTGCAGCCACCGGGCTCTGTGTACATTACGTCAAGATCTGTCCAGGTGCCACCTATTGCAAGCGTGGTCAGCAGAATTCAATCGCTATCGGATTAAAAATTGATGAACTCTTCCACGGATTGGAACTGCCTAAAAAATTCAAAATCGGAATTTCCGGTTGCCAAAATGATTGCAGCGAGGCATGCATAAAAGATGCAGGACTTATCGGAACGCCAAAAGGATGGAATGTCATGATAGGAGGCAACGGCGGAGCTGTTCCCAGGTTTGCGGTTAAACTTGCAGAAGCCATTGCTTCCGAGGAAGAGGCGTTCACCCTCATTGAACAAACACTCACATGGTACAAAAGCAAGGAGCGATCCTGCCGCGCTGGCAAGATTGTCGGAGAAATCCGTCTGGAAGACTTGCGGAATGAAATATCAGGCATGAGGTAACGCTGCATGAAGCTATCAATTATATTGTTACATGTATTAATCGCTTTTTTTGTCTTGACCGGACTATGTTACGGGACCGAAGAATATGCCATGAAAACCGGCAAGGAATGCGGTTTCTGCCATGTCGATCCGTCCGGTGGGGGAGAGTTGACCGCTTCCGGCAAAGCCTACCAGGCTTCTCTTCACCAGGAGCAAGGCGTCGCGGAAACAGGCCCGATGAAGCGGATAATCAGGCTTGCTGCCGGATTCATCCATATCCTGACCGGATTTTTCTGGTTCGGCACAATTCTTTATGTCCACCTGGTCTTGAAACCGAAATACGCTGCCAAAGGGTTACCCAAGGGGGAGATGATGATCGGGCTGGTTTCCATGGCTGTGATGGCCGTGACCGGCACCGTTCTTACTTTCTTCCGAGTGTCCTCACCGGAAATGTTGTTTCACAGCCGTTTCGGAATCCTCCTTACCATCAAGATAGCAATTTTTCTCGTAATGGTGATTTCCGCACTGTTTGTTGTTCTGGTTATTGCGCCCCATATTCGCGATAAAAAGAGGAAAAAGGTCGCACTTGGAAAGAGTGAACTTACCCCTGACGAACTGTCGCAGTTCGACGGCACGGAAGGCCGGCCGGCCTACTTCTCCTACAACGGGAAAATATTCGATGCTACCGCCAGCAGGCTCTGGAAGAACGGCGTTCATATGGGAAGGCATCACGCCGGCTCGGACCTGACGGAGGATCTTGCGTTGGCGCCCCATGGCGACGAGAAAGTAACGGCCATGCCGACAGTGGGCACGCTTTCCGGACAGGGTGAGTTTTCCGGGATGACAATGCCGCAGAAAACTTTCTACGTAATGGCGTATCTTAACCTTGCTGCGGTTTTCAGTATCATTTTCATCCTGGCTCTCTGGCGCTGGTGGTAATATTTTCACAATTTTTGCTACGTTCTGATTTCGTGACCGACCTGGAGACAACCATAATTCAGCTCAAGCGTGTCTTTGGTCGACCTGGCTCCCGTGACTGAATATCGATTTGGGGCGTTTTACGAAGATCTGCTCGTAGAGGAGGTCGTTAATGATAGACAACAGCACGGAAACCCTGTCTCCATGGTGGAGAACTTCCGTAATACTCGTGTTGATATTCGGGTTTTCCATCCTGATCTGGATAGCCGTCAGGTCCTATCAGGATGCACCGCCGATCCCGGACAAGGTCGTAAACGCAAAAGGTGAAACAGTATTCAGCGGTGCAGACATACTAGCCGGACAACAAGTCTTTCTCAAATATGGACTTATGGAGAATGGCTCCATCTGGGGGCACGGTGCGTACCTGGGCCCTGATTTCTCTGCCAAATACCTGCACACCTTGACCCTGGACGCGGAGGAGATGCTTGCCCGAAAGGATTTCCAGCAGGGAATGAAGGAGTTGTCACCGATCGAAAGAGAGACTGTCAATGCTGAGGTCCGGCGCCTGCTCAAGGAGAACCGCTATTCGGCCGAAACACACAATCTAGTCTATACTCCCGAAGAAATTGCTTCGTTCAATGGCCAGATCGCAAAATGGACGTCGTATTTCCTGAACCCTTCGCTGAACGGCGGCCTGATGGTGGGGCAGGTTAAAGATCCTGAGGAAGTTCGTCAGTTGACAGCTTTTTTCGCCTGGGCTGCCTGGGCTTCCGTGGCCAACCGACCAGGGAAATCATACTCCTATACAAACAATTTCCCCTACGACCCTGCAGCGGGCAATACGCCGAGCAGCGCCTCCTTCTTATGGAGCACACTGAGCCTCATTACCCTCTTGGGCGGCATTGCCGTAGTACTGTTTGTCTTTGGTAAATTCAATTACCTCGGCTGGAAAGCACGAGGTGATCAAATCCGACCTATGCTTTCTCCCGGCACTGTCACGGCAACGCAACGAGCCATCATTAAATTCTTTCTTGCGGTTGCCTTACTTTTCCTGTTGCAGGTCCTGGTCGGGGGAGCAACCGCACATTACCGTGCCGACCCCTCAAGTTTTTTCGGGATTGACCTTAGCAAGTACCTCCCGGGCAACATTTTCCGCATCTGGCACCTGCAACTGGCCGTTTTCTGGATAGCGACAGCCTATGTGGCGGGCGGACTTTTTCTCGCTTGTTCACTGGGAGGAAAAGAACCGAAAGGACAAGTCAGGGGCATTAATCTTTTGTTCTGGGCACTGATAGTTGTCGTATTCGGCAGTCTCCTGGGCGAGCTGTTCGGTGTCTATCAACTGCTCGGTACATTCTGGTTCTGGTTAGGTAACCAGGGTTGGGAATATCTCGACCTGGGGCGTATCTGGCAAGTCCTGTTGGCCTTGGGTCTGGTATTCTGGCTTTTCCTCCTTTTCAGGGAGATTGCTCCGGTCCGGAAGGATCCCGAACGAAATGAGATTTCGTCTCTGTTTCTGTTGGCCGCCATAGCCATTCCGCTCTTTTACCTGCCGGCGATGTTTTTCGGCAGTGCCAGCAACTTTTCGGTCGTGGATAACTGGCGTTTCTGGATCATCCATCTCTGGGTTGAAGGTTTTTTTGAGCTGTTCGCAACGGTAATGGTCGCAGTCATATTCTTCCAACTTGGTCTCATTACCCAGTTCACTGCCTCACGAGTCGTTTATCTGGATGCAATCCTGTACCTGGGCAGTGGAATTGTCGGAACCGGACATCACTGGTACTGGACCGGACAATCAACCGTTACCATGGCCCTTGCGGCAATGTTCTCCGCGATGGAGGTCGTGCCTCTCACCCTGCTCACCCTCGATGCCTGGGACTTCATAAAAGTAACCAGATCAAGAGGCGACAGCAGCAATAGCAAGAATACTATCCCGCACAAATGGACCTTCTATTTTCTTATCGCAGTCGGCTTCTGGAATTTCGTCGGCGCCGGTGTCTTTGGCTTTCTCATCAACCTGCCCATAGTCAGTTATTTCGAGGTAGGTACCATGCTGACACCAAACCACGGCCATGCCGCGATGATGGGGGTCTTCGGCATGCTGGCACTGGCACTTACGGTTTTTGCCATGCGGCAGGTATCAACGGACGAACAATGGCTGAAATCAGAGAAATATATCCGGATTTCATTCTGGGGATTGAATGTGGGACTTGGCCTGATGGTTGTAACGAGTCTTTTCCCCGGGGGGGTGCTGCAGTTTATCGATGTCCTGAACAACGGCTACTGGCACGCCAGGGGTCCGGAGTTTCTGAGCTCTATCAGGATCCTTGAGTGGCTGCGCCTGCCTGGCGACATCATTTTCATATGTCTGGGCGCTTTTCCCATGCTGGTTGCGGCTTTTCTGACCTGGCGATCCATGAGAGAGAGCTCCAAATAGCTCTGGAGACAAGCATGATTCAGCTCAAGCGTATCTACGATCCACCTGACCCAGATGACGGCATTCGCATCCTAGTCGATCGGCTTTGGCCAAGAGGCATGAAAAAAGAAAATCTTCATATGGACGAGTGGATAAGGGATGTGGCGCCAAGTGATGCTCTGCGACGATGGTTTGCGCACGACCCTGCCAAGTGGGACGAGTTCTGTCGCCGCTACAGCATCGAGCTTGAAAAGAATCCGGACTCCTGGCAACCACTTTTCAAGGCGGCGCAGCAAGGTACCATCACCCTTCTCTTCAGCGCCCACAACATTGAGCAAAATAATGCCGTTACTCTCAAGTTATTCCTTGAAAAACGGCTGGAAGGGCAGATGTGAGATACATGAACCTGAAAGGTAAATTCGCTTTTATCGACGGAAAAGCATCAAGACTGGATACGTCACTCAACTGACAGTGCCGTTGCCGATGTCCAGTTCGAAATCTACGAAATTAGCAAAAAGACCCCCGAGAACCATGCAATCCCGGGGGTCTTCATTTGTCTGGTTCTGAAGAAAATACTACTTCATCATTCCCATCTTGTGTACCCTGCGCATATCTTCAGATATGGCCCGGGCTTTTGCATGAAGATGAATTTATCACTTGCCATCAAATAAGGTGTTCAGAACTCGTCATTGCACCTTCTCGCCGTAGCGTTCCTGATAGAATTTTTTTATCTTTTCCAGCTGTTTCTTGCTTATCCCTTTTGTATACCAGTCATGGAGGGGGTCCGGAGCAAGGTATTTCTTCACAAGTTCGTCGTAGACGGCAGGTCCGGAAATCTCCCTGACTTCAGGCAAGAACTCCGTGTAGAAGTTCTTGGAAACGTCGTACATACCGTGCCACCATGCATAGTCAGGACCGGACATGGCCGCGCCCATGCGCGCTCGCCGGCCTTCGTGATGCCACAGCTCGAAATACGTCCAGTCCAGCTTCTTGTCGAACTCAATCTTCTTGATGATGCCGCGGTCGGCCAGATCTTTCATGATAGCCGTTGCCGGTTTTGCGAACTTTGTATCGTAGAGATTGACCAAGTCGTCGTACTGCTTGTAGTGGCCCTCGACAAAGGGTGTTGAATGACAACTGTAGCATACGTCCTCCATCTCGGCCCGTCTCTTCTCCGCGTTCTCCATTTTCTTGGAAATGGGCGGGCGAAGCGTCCAGCTGAGGCGAGTGCCTACATCATGAGTTGCCGCCTGGTCGGGGGTGGCACCCATGTGGCAGGTGGCGCAGGTCGGCGCGGCGGTGTAATCCTTGCCGACAACCCAGGACCGTTTCTCAAGGTTTAGCTGGTTTTTTTTCGCTTCATAGAGAATGCCGTGCTTCGATTCCATGTAGATTTCCATCTGCGGGTGGTCAGGGCCCAGATGGCATTTGCCACAGGCCTCGGGCTGGCGTGCCTGGGCAACGGAGAAGCTGTGCCGCGTGTGGCATGCCGAGCAGGAACCGCGGGATCCGTCCGGGTTTATCCTGCCGATACCGGTGTTGGGCCATGTCGTCGGGTCGAGGCTGCCATTGGCCAGCACTTTAACCTTCGAGCCGTGACACTGAACGCAACCAACCGTCACCGCCTGGGGCCCTACGACAACCTCTCCGAGGTAATTGTCAAGTGAATTGAGGATATCGCCCGCCTTGGCGTGGTGGCTGCCGGTCATCTCCTTAACTTCCCTTGCGTGGCACTTGCCGCAGTCCTTGGGTGTGACAAGGACGGCGATTGTAAAGCCGTAATGTTTCTTAGCATCGACATCGGTCGGTTCCGCCCGGTGGCAGCTGTAACAGTCAACACCTTTCAAGGCATGGCGGCTTTCCTTCCAGTCCTTGACGAAGGAGGGGGACTGTGATTCATGACAGTCTACGCATGCCTGTCCCTGTTTCGAAATCCTGATGCCTGAATTCTTCCCTTTCGATGCGGCCGACACTGTTGTTGGACCACATGAGAGAACAAATACGACGAAAAAAACCGGGATTATGGCCCAAAATACACTTCTCTTCATAAATCCTCCTTTTTCATGAATTTTATACATCCCGATTTCCTGTGGATTTTTCATGGGAAACCGTAAGTATCTTAAGCCACAAGGGGAACTGAGAGAGTCAACTATCACAGCATAAACACAAGTCAATTTAACAGCGCACAACCAATGTTCAACCAGCCGAAGACGACCGTCATGTACAAAAAATGGAGTCAAAACATGAAGCACCACGAGTAATATACTGAGGAACAATATAGAGGAGTAGTAGATGTGTATTCTTGATACAGATCAAAAAGCGGCAATTAATAACTTTCTTATAAAAAATGTTTAGCAATCGAAATCGAATCTTTTGTTTGTTTTGTGACGCTAGGGCCGGGTCCGGTCAACCGACGAAATATCGACCTCACCCTGACTGATCATGGTTTACACCACAAAACATAATCCTTTATCTCCCTCGGCCGAATAGTCCCATTCCGGGCAACCCGCACTCGGCGAATTACCTCGCGCGGATCCACCCTGAATTCCATTCACGAACAATTTGCCTTTCAGGGCTCCTCACCGACCTTCCCCACCGGAGCCATGTAGATGCCGAATTCTTCATAGCCATCCACCCCCAGCAGTGCATCGACCAGAGTCTGATTGTAGGCCGCTATGGCACAGGTGCCGGCCCCAATCGCTTCACATGCCAGGTACAGATTCTGGCAGACATGACCTGCATCCAGGGCAATTACCTTATACGAGGCTTCCGCATAGCGCCATTCCGTACGTTCTGGAACGGCAGCCCAGATGAAGGTTACGGCTGATTGTCCGGAAAACTCTTGACCGTGTGTTGCGGCGGTGAGGCGTTGCGGAAGGTTTTCAATGTCGCGTACGTGCACGATGGAGTGATCAAGCGGGAGGTAACGGTAGATACCGCTCTCAAGGCCTTCCACCCTCAGAACGGCAAGATAGGTCTCAAGGGAGTGGCGACATCCTGCGGAAGGAACCGTTCGCAGGACAGCAGCCTCGTGGAGGACGGAACGGACTCCCTGGGTTGCCCAGAGGAGAAAGGCCAATTCATCAAGAGAAAGCGGCTCTGTTGTGAAACGTCGATGGCTCTGGCGGTCGGCAATGGCTTTTTGCAGGCTGCACGAAGGGATTGACCATGTTTCCTGGTTCGGTAACTGAATTACCCGGCTGCCTGGTGGTGCAGGTTTCTGGACGGGTGGAGGTCGAACTCCGCGGGATTGCGGAGTGGCTCGGAAATTTACCTCTTCCCTGATCCGGTCAGTCAGAAAATATCTGCCGCTTTCCGTGGTAATGGATAGTTTCTTTACCGCTCGTTTCTCTTCCATAGTGAAAATCCTCCTGACCCGGTGTTCTCGGAGTTACGCAGGTAAAACCATGTGCTTCTCCAGCAAGAATTAATTCGGGATACTTCCCAATGTATTCAAGGAACAGGGAAATGTCCCTGTTTTCTTATAACAAAGGATACCAGGAAAACAGGGATCGACAGGAAACAGTCCATCATTTTGGCAAACGGGTGAGTTTCCGATGCGAATGTTTCGGGAGGGAGAAGGTGAACGCGAAGCTGCTGGGGCAGAAGACGGGTACCCGGCTCTTGACAGGGGCACTACCAGAGCCTTTTAACAGCAACTGCCCTTCCCGATCCCGACTTGAGGTACTCCTCAAAAGCAGCGGCCTTGGCTTTTTCGGTAAAACCCAAAAAGGCCACAAGCTCCCATGGTGCATATTTTGATGTGTGAGATGATTGACCGGCATTATGGGCGGCATGACGTTTTTGAACGTCGTGCGTTAGCCCAACGTAGGTTTGGGAAGGAGATTTTTTACTGCAGATAAGGTAGACGTATTTCATAGCTCCACCCAGCAGCATTAGGCTTACTTAACGTTATCTTTGTAACCTGTTGTGGTGGAATTTGGAAATGTTATTTTGGTGGGTGGTGGGGAATTCTCCTTTGCCAAGGCTACGGCGAACTACGTCGGTGGACTTCGTTGGTAGTCTTTGACGGCGGACAGCCTTCGCCCAAAACAAAAGGCTCCGACTGACACATGGCGTGCCAGCCGAAGCCTTGGCGAAGGCTGGTGGAGGTGGCGGGAATCGAACCCGCGTCCGAAGATCATCCACAGAAGGCGTCTACATGCTTATACCAGTATTTGATTTAACCGCGTAAAGCTCCACTGGCCGGGATTTTCAGTTGGCGATCCTGCTTCAATTTCGCTTCGGGTCACAGGAAATCCCCTCGGCTATCCCACTAAAATGACGATTTGTCCTTCCCCGTGGGAGAGGGTCGGCAAATCGTTAGCAGGTTATTAAGCTGCTAAAGCGTATTCGTAATTATCGGCGTTTAATTCGCCCCGGATTGTTTAACGAGCCACCCGGATCTCGGCATGCAACCTTTGCTTACTACCCCCGTCGAAACCTTGACACCCCCATAAAATCGATTTTTAGTTGTTAGTGTTGAGTTTTGAGTTACAACCTCACTACTTGCACGTCAGATGTATAGTTTCACTTTTCAAATTGAATTTTGTTTTTCAACCAAAAACCAAAAACTAAAAACCCAAAACTGTTTACTTGTTTCTCTGTTTCAGCGCCTGTGCCATATCGCGATTGTGATCCTTTTGCTTCATGTCCTCGCGCTTATCGTAGAGCTTCTTGCCTTTTGCCAGGCCTATCTCCACTTTTGCCAGACCGTTCTTGAAATAGAGCCGGAGTGGTACTACCGAGTAGCCCTGCTCGCGGATCTTGCCGAACAGTTTGGCTATTTCCTTTTTGTGCAGCAAGCAGTTTACGCATCCGGTCCGGATCGTGATTCTCACGGTTACCGAATTCATAAGGCGTAATATGGAGATTATTGAGAAAGGCCTCACCGTTCTTTACTATGGCAAAGGAGTCATTCATATTCGCATTGCCCAACCGCAAAGATTTGATCTCCGTTCCGGTGAGAACCATGCCTGCTTCAAACTTCTCTTCAATGAAATAGTTGTGATAGGCTTTCTTGTTATTACAAATCAACTTTTCGCTCATTGTTTTTATGATACCAAATAGGGGAAATTATTACCATGTAATTTCTTTATATTCCCTTCATGGTTGAGGAAGAAACGGAGTGCAGCGAACTACCGTGGATAAATACCTCGCAGATTTTTCCTTCTTCGATGATCTTCCAGTGAGAGATCCGGACCGGGGTTCTCCGGCAGGGATAGAACCAGGAAGTCAGCCATCTTGCCCGGCTCGAGGGAGCCGATATCAGCCCCCCTGCCGATGGCCTCGGCACCCGCCAAGGTCATCAGGTGCAGGACTTCTTCCGGCGTGAATTGCTCCGGGAATGTATTAAGAAGGAAACGGGCTTCGTCGAACAGGGACAGGGAATCATTACTGGCAAGTGAATCCGTGCCGAGTGCCAGCGGTATTCCGGCCGCTTTCAGGAGGTGCACCGGCGCATTATCCCACATCCAGCTTTTCATTACTGCGAGGGCAGAGTACCACGGAGACAGCTCTTTTTTTCAAAATTTCCGCATCCGCTGGCGTGATATGAACGCAGTGGACAACCGAGGTTCCGGGACTGCAGTACCCCCAGAGAATCCAGATAGGATGTCGAACTGGTGTGCCTTGGCGGCGGCAGATGTTCTTTCCAGCCAACCAGGGGATAGAGCTTTTCGGCGATCGGTCCGGTTGAATCAAAGAGGAAGGTCTCTTCTGCCCGGGACTCTGCCAGATGAATCATCAGCGGAAGCGTTCTGTCGGCGGCAAAATCACCCAGTTTTTGAAAAAATCCGGCAGACAGGGTATGAGGCGCATGGGGCGAGATACCGGACAACAGATCCGTTCCGGAGAAGAACGGCAGCGTCTCGCTGATGGCGGACAATACTCCCGCACAACGCTGTGGATCTTGCCCCAGGGCCTCCAGATAGAGCCTCCCACTCAGGGGAGAGCGGAGGTAGAGAGGCAGAAGCCTCAGTTCGGAGATGATCTCGCCAAGTGCAGTTGTCCCTGACTCCAAGGAGATCCTGATCCCTTCGAGCAGCGAGCGTTCCTGCTCTTCGAGACTGAGCGATCGTCTGATTTTAATGACCTGGATTATCCAGTCTACGTAGGTCCGGGGAGAGTAGTTAATATCCTTGCGAACTTTCCAGGAAGGGAAATGGGTCAATTCAAGATGGCTGTGGGCGTTCACCAGGCCGGGAAGAATGACACATCCGGGGAATTCGATCACCGGAGCAGAGAAGGAAGCGGTCAACTCGGAGAGTTTTCCGACTGCCAGGATTCTGCCGTTCTCGACGACCAGTGCCCCACCATCAAGGGCGGGGGCGGAAATCGGCAAGAGATGTGAAGCGGCGTATATTTTCATGGTGGCGTCCCGGCTTTCCGTTTCAGAAGTTCCTCAGGGTCCTACTCTACTTGTAACAAAGAACTACGGAAAAGCAACGCCAGCAAGCCCGGAATCGACCATGAGTGCGGACTGCGCGACTACCAGGTGACCTTTCTCAGGGTACCCTGCCCGGCAACTTCTTTACGGGTGGGAAGGATCTTGTTCTGCTCATCCACAAACACCAGCTTTGGTTCGTGGGCACGTGCCTCTGCATCGCTCATGGAGGAAAAGCTGGCAATGATCACCAGGTCGCGGGGAGCAACCATGCGTGCAGCGGCACCGTTGACGCAGACCACTCCGGACCCCCGCTCCCCCTCTATGGCATAGGTCTCGAAACGGCTGCCGTTGTTGACATCCCAGATACTGACCGCCTCGTAGGGAAGAATATCCGCGGCATCCATGAGGTCGCGATCGATGGTGACGCTACCTTCATAAAAGAGATCCGCTCCTGTCAGCGTTGCCCGATGAATTTTGCTTTTCAGCATCTTTCTTTCCATGTGACGCCCTTTCCTATCATGGTATTGTCAATCAGTCGTGTGGAGCCAAAACGAACGGCAAGAGCAACCACCGTCCGATCATCAGCCTGATTCACCTCTCCCAGTGAATCTCCATCACGAAATTCCGCATAGTCGATACGAGCCAAAGGTTCTCTTGTTAAAATAGCCAACAACTTTTCACGCAGCCTGTCACAATCTTTTTCACCGCTGCGATAGAGATCGCTGACCGCTGCCAGAGCCCGCGAAAGACAACGGGCTGCGCTTCGTTCCTCATTGGAGAGGTAGGAGTTGCGAGAACTCTTGGCAAGACCGTCATCCTCGCGTACCGTCGGCAACCCGACGACCTGTACATCCATATTGAGATCCCGGACCATTTGCCGGATTACAACTAACTGCTGAAAATCCTTTTCGCCCAAAAAAGCCCGGGTTGGCCTAACGATATTGAAGAGCTTTGCAACCACCGTGGTAACACCGCGAAAATGGCCCGGCCGCGAAGCACCACAGAGGGGCAGAGAGACCTTCTCCACGTGTACGAAAGTCTGATAGCCCGACGGATACATCTCGCTCGCGGTCGGTGCGAAGATAATATCGACACCATTCTCTGCTGCTATTTCACTGTCCCGCCGCAGATCACGCGGATAGGATTCGAAATCCTCGCCAATGCCGAACTGGGTCGGGTTGACAAAGATACTCAGCACCAGCAGATCTCCTTGAGAACGTCCTTCTCGCAAAAGAGATGCATGACCCTCATGAAGAAAACCCATGGTCGGCACAAAGGAAATGGTTTTTCCGGCGGCCAGTGTTGCTGTCGCCCTCTTTTGCATGTCTGCTACCGAAGTTATGATTTCCATATCAATGAAAGGAGTGGTCATCTGTCGGAAAGTCACCCGCCTTTACCTCGGCGATGTAACGTCCGGCAGCGTCGGAAATAATAGATTTCACGTCGGCATAGTGCTTGACAAACTTGGGTGAATATTTTTCGCAAAGGCCAAGGATGTCGTGAATCACCAGCACCTGACCATCGCAATGGGGCCCGGCCCCGATGCCGATGGTCGGTATCTCCAGTTCAGCGGTAATCTTTTGCGCAAGCTTCAGGGGAATACCTTCCAGCACCACGGCAAAAGCACCGGCAGCCTGTACGGCAAGGGCATCCGCCAGAAGCCTCTCCCCGGCACTTTCGGTTTTTCCCTGAACCTTGTAGCCACCCATCCGGTGGATGGATTGGGGGGTGAGTCCAATATGGGCCATGACCGGAATATCCATATCAACGATGGCCTTGATGCTCCCGACAATGTTTTCGCCGCCTTCCAATTTGACCGCTTCGGCGCCGCCCTCTTTGACAAGGCGACCCGCGTTGACACGGGCATCACGCACATCGGTCTGAAAAGACAAAAACGGCAGGTCGGCAACCAGAAGCGATTTAGGTTTGGAACGGGCAACGGCGCGGGAATGATAGATCATCTCTTCCATGGTCACCGGCAGAGTCGTGTCATATCCTGAAAAAACGACACCGACCGAATCGCCGACCAGCAGGATGTCGATTCCGCTTTCATCGAGAATTCGCGCGGTCGGATAGTCATAGCAGGTAAGCATGGCTATCTTCTGACCGTCGCTCTTCATTTTGCGTATATCGAGAATTGTTCGTTTGCGTTTCACACCTGACCCCATAAAAAAACGCCCTCCGGTGACAGAGGGCGTTGTATGGGTAACGATACGAAGGGCGCTGCTCTTCGTCATCGTAGTCCGGCTATCGCCTCCCGTCCCGGTTCATTCATGAATACAGGCGGTATAAGAATAGTACTCAGATCACTAGTTAAAGGCCGCCAGGCGGCTCTTCTCAAATCTTTTAATTACTTACCATACCAGATCAAAAAATACCAGCGTAAATTATGCTGAAACCCCTTTGATGACCTCCAGCTGTTCCATTACGACAACGCTCTGCTGCCTGCGCAACTCCATGTTGGCAAACATTTCTTCGCTGGTCTGCACATGGGATTCCACCGACGCCTCGATCTCGGAGCCGTCACGGACCTGGGCCTCGGTGGACTTGACCATATCCAAAGCCATGTCCTTAATCGATTCGATAGAACGCATGATATTTTTCGTTGCCCCGGATTGCTCCTTCGAGGCGGTATAGATCTGTGAGGCCATGGCACTGACGTCTTCGATGGAGTGAGTTACCAGCTTAACGCCCTTCACCTGCTCTTCTGTCGCGATTTTTATTTCCTCGGTCATGTCCATGGAGCGCACCGCACTCTCGTGGATGATTTTGAGTGTCTCTCCTGTTGCATGGCCGATCTCGACGCCCTGCTGCACCAGTTCCTTGGAGAAAGTGATATTTTTTGCAGCGGTATCGGAATCATTGAGGATATAGGAAATAATTACCGCGATCTCACCCGTTATGAGACCAGTCTGATGGGAAAGCGCCCGCATCTCCTCCGCTACCACACCAAAATCCTTGCCGAATTCACCGGCCTGAGCCGCAATGATCGAGGCATTCAGTGCCAGCAGGTTGGTCTTTTTCGTTATATCTTTGATGATTTTTACAATATTACCAATACGCCCGCTGTTTTCGGCAAGGCGCATGATACCTTCGAAAGATATCTCCACCGAACGCTGAATCTCTTCCAAGGCGGCAATAGTCTCCCCGACCTTGTCCTTGCCCGCATCGGCTTGCATCCGGACCTGTTGGGAAACTTCATGGGAAAATGCTGCATTCTTCTCGACATTCTTGATGGAGGCATGCATCTCTTCCATGGCGGAAACGGATTTGTCGACGGTATCGGCAAGAAAATTAAGGTTATTGGTTACCTGGTCAATGGAGAAGGAAATCTGGCCGACTGCGGAGCTGGTTTCTTCCACCGACGACATGACGCTTTCCGAGGCATGGGCAATGCGGGCGGTACCATCAAACAATGAGTCAATCGCTGCCTTAAGACTATAAACAGTATTGGAAAACTCATTTTGCTTCTGCAAAAAACCGCTGAAGGTATCATCAAGTTCCGAGGTAAGAGTATCTATGGCTCCCAGCAGATTTATCCGCATGATGGCGGAAGCGGCCTGATCGGCAAAAAGTTTGATGGTATCTTCATCGCTCTCATTGGCCAGACGTCGGCTGAAAGCGTTGTCGATGCCGAAAAGACCGACCGACTCTCCCTTGACCACGATCGGACAGAGAACGAACGAGCGTGACCGAAGAGGTTTGAGTGTGTCATAGGGGGATTGCAGATAATAGTCCTGGGGACATTTGCCGATATCGTCTATCAGGTAAAACTTCTGTTCGGAGAAACATTTATTGATGACACCGGTACGTTGATCGAGCGGGAGGGTAACCCCTTCCGCTTCAAACCCTTCGCTTCCGGTTGCCAGCAGAAAATGCAGATTTTTTCGCTCCGGGTCCGCCATCAGGACATTGACCCGCTCGAACCCGAGAACTTCGTGCAATCCTTCGGCGCAGAGAGACATTACCTCCTGAATATCAAGAGTCTTCTGAATCTTCGTACTGATCCTCTGGAATTTCCTGATATTACCGTCCAGTGCGCGATAACGTTCCTCAAAAGACTCCATCTGGGAAACCGCTTCTGCGTTAATCCGCTCCAGGTCGCTCGCCCGGTCGCTGAGTTGGTCCATGGTTTTCCCGAGGACATATCCGGCAATAGTGGAAAACAAGGCAGTACCTACACCTATATAGGTATACACGAGAACGTTTTCAGGGCTTGCAGTCACCTCGCCGATCAACTGCAACCAGAAGGAAACGCCCGGCTGGTAGAATATGATTGCATGTAACAGTGCTCCGACAGTCGGTGCCACAACGACCATCATCAATCCGGCTGCTGCGTATAACAGGCCTCTATTTCGTCTCTTTTCTCGAGCGTTCATGTCTCTCCAATCTCCCTCAGGAACTGACGATTTCCGAGGTCTTCGCGCCCCATGGCCTGCAACGCGGTATCACGGGAGTTATTCTCCCGTGCGACTGATTAATCAGGCTCATTTCACCTGGTTTCCGCCGACGTCACGGAAAAAAGGAAAAAATTTCTCATAGGTAGCCAAAAGACCTTCAGGGACAACGCGCACATCAGAGACAACCGTCATGAAGTTCGCATCACCCACCCAGCGAGGAACAATATGGATATGAAGATGGTCAGCCACGCCAGCTCCCGCCACCTTACCCATATTGATGCCGATATTGAAACCCTGTGGTGCCACCGCCTTCGATATCACGTCACAGGAAAGTCTGACGTTTTCAAACAGCTGCAGCATCTCATCCGAGGTCAACTCCTGCAAGGTACTGACATGACGATAGGGAGACACAAGAAGGTGCCCGGTGGAATACGGATAGCGATTCATCATCACAAACGAAAGGGAATCCCGATAAAGAATCAAGCGTTCTTTCTCGAGTTCTTCGCTTCGCATCTCTCCCAGGCAGAATATGCACCAGTCAGGTTTCTCGTTGAGAATAAACTCCATGCGCCAAGGAGCCCAAATTCTATCCATAATGATGACGATCCTTTCCGGGCACGCTCTGTACCTGGACTTTCGTTTGCAAAGCAGCGGCCCAATGAGACGCAAAATTATCTTTCATCCAACAGCAAAACACAAGCCGTTTTTGCTCGTATCACGGTTTTTTGCTTTCACAGGATGATGCCGGGGAAGCTTTCTGCTGCTTTCCTCTTCCGTACCGGCAAGTACGGGTGATTTTATAGAAATCTGATTAGCATCACGCACAAAAATGGACAAAACAGGAAAAAGGGCATGCGGTCACCGCATGAAAACGAAGGGAAAAGATGGCAGGGAATTACAGTCGTACGAAGAATCCCGTGTAGCGGCCCTGCAGCAACCGATGCAATCGGTGCTGCAGGGAAGGATTCGGGTGCTAAACCAACTCTTCCAGTTCGATATCCGCGTCATCGAGATCCGAAAGATCAAAGGAACTCTTTTTGCCACTCAAGATTGTAATCTTCTGCATCGTGTCACGGAAACCGGGATTGGTACCGAAAATTTCACGAAAGACCTGCAGGGCCTCGCCCTTACGACCTGCAGATTCAAAGAGAAGACCAAGTTCATAGCGAAGAGCAAGAAGACGATCAGAGTCAAGTGAGTCGAGAGAAAGAAGCGCTGCAAACAGCTCTTCTGCATCGGCAAATTTCCCCTGATCACGGAAACAAAGCCCCTGAAGAGTCAAGGAATCGAGCTTCCTGTCTGAATCGTTGGCAGAAAGGCGGAACTCTTTGAGAGCTTCATCCTGAAGCCCCATCTCCCTATAGGCGATACCGAGATTGTAGTGTGTTTCCGCATCGTCCTGCTCATAATCCTGTGTCGGAAGATCCACAAAACGGGCAAAAACATCATCAGCTGAAATCGTCTCGACCGGTGAAGCATCCCCGGCAGAAAGCTGGCTCTCTGCGTCATCGAAAGTAGGCAGCGGGGACTGACCAGGACCCGTATCCGTGGGAGAAAATGACGTCTCTTCAGAAGAAACGTCAAATGAATCAGCCTGCTCTTCCTGAAGTGGCGGAGTGACAGGCTCATCGAATTGGAACGAATCATCCTGCGATACTTCAGGAGAAAGAAAATCGGGGACCTCATCGATATCAGCGGGCAGTGCTTCTTCCAGCTCCAGAGGTTCCGGATGTTCGACAGCCGAAGATTCGGCTTCCGGATCCGTGGGCGAAAAAACAACACCCTCTTCAGGTAATTCGAAAGAAATATCAATTTCAAAGTCATCATGTTCCGCCACAGTACCGGAGACATCTTCCGTCGAAATCTCAATGGCTCCGAAATCCATGGCATCGACAGTCGTCAACCCCTCTCCGCTGTCAGTGTTGTCTTCAACAGAAAGGGTAAGATCGATCTCTTCGCCCCAGGGCGAATCTTCAACTTCCTCCACAACAGCATCCGAGGAGACTGGAGCAGCGTCAGCCGCCTGGCGGGAACTTTGGGATGTTTCTTTCTGCGAGAGAATATTGAGGCTGACTTGAACATCTGCAAGTTTCGAAGACTCTCCGGTCAGTTCATAGAGGTTTTTCAGGCCTTCAAGCAGGCGGAGATCATAGGGCGCAAGGTTTTGCAGCGATGTGAAAAAATGCTCAACATCGCCATAGGCCCCGGCGTCATAGAATTCCGGCAGATAGCTGTCAAGAAGTTCTATAGCCCCCTCCAGATCGTCCCTTTGAACTCGGCAGAGAATAAGGTCTTTCTTCGAAGTGACATCACCCGGTGCCAGTTCGATCAACCGCTTCAAAACACCCTCCCGTTTCTCGGCATCACCGGAGAGACGGTATGACTCGGAAAGCAGTCCGAGAGCCACAAGATTGTCGGGAGTTACCGTGAGAATCTGCTCCAGTTTTGGCACGGCATCTCCCACCGTGCCGCTCTGCAGCTGTTCAGCCAGCATATCAAGGACAGAGGTGTCTGTCTTATCGGGAAACAAGTCGAGAATCTTACGGTTGACACGCTCGAAAAATTCGCTGTTACCGCGATTTTTGAGGGTCAGGGCAGCGCGGGTAAACTCCTGATATGCCTTATCTTTCTTTTCCGAGCCAAAATAGGTTTCTGCAAGCTTCAGTCGGATATCGACATTGTCGGGGTCAACCGCTTGCATCTTCAGCAGAATTTCGATTGACTCATTAATCAGACCCTGTTTCTGATAGTAATCGTAGACCATCTTATATTCGGAAAGGGCGTTCCCGATCATCCCCTGTTTCTCATTCAGCGCGGCAAGACAGAGGGAGATCTCGACATTTGAAGGGTCAAGCCGTTGAATCTGTTTGTACACGGCTATGGACTTCAGGTAAAAGCCATTCTCATCATAAAATTTGGCAATGGTGTTATATTCGCGAATGGCATCTTCACGACGATTGCAGCGAATCATCAGCTCGGCAAGCTTCTGACGCAGTTTTACATCCTTGGGTTCGGCTGTGACAACCTGTTCGTAATCTCTAAGGGCACGGTCGAATTGACCTTTTTGGATATATTTTTGCGCGCTGGCCAGAAATTTGTCTTTTTGAGAACTCAAAATAGCCCCTTCTTATGTTTGGAATCCAGTGATTGTACCTAAGTTCGTACAGCATTGGGAAAGCAAACCCCAATTCTTTACCGGGAAATCAACACTGCAAGACAGCATTGATACCATACAAATGCTTAAAAATATAACAGTAAAACAAAATCAAGTCAATGACTTATGCCGAGTTTCACCGACTCAGGAAACATTTCCTTCAGGGTATTCAAGTGCCTTGAGAATTTTCTTAAGACGCCCCAGCTGATCGGCGGAAAAAGTGCTGTCGCGGTAAACACAAGCATAGTACGTTTCTGCAAACTCCTTGATGTACGGGTCGTCAGTGCGCTCCGCAAGCTCCAGAAGTCCGGTAGCCGAAGAGATCGTAACATCGGGATACTTTTTCGCAACCAGCATACGAAACGCGCGAATCAACCTTTCCTCGGGAGTTGACCGCCCACCCTTCACGACAAACCGAACCGCTGCGGCAAGTCCGCCAAAGCCGAGGAAGGCGAACAGCAACCACCGTGAACCAACCGGGACGGAAAAATTCCTCATGACATTGTTTGCCGACCTGAAAATCTGTATTTGTTTGTCCAGGTTATAGGTTATAACAGCATTGTTCCAGTAGTAGTTGAGATAATCAGAGAACTTTCGCAGCGTGCCAATGATCGTATCCTTGCTTCCGTTGCCACCTGCGACAAAACCCACGGCATAGACCGTTGGATCTATTCTCACCCAGCCGGAGCCCTTCAGAAAAACCTCCACCCACACATGGGCCATATCTTCGGTAACCAGGTAGTAACCACCCAGATCATTATAGTCACCGCCATAATACCCGCCCACCAGTCGCGCGGGAACACCTGCCTCACGGAGGAGGAGCATGAAAGAGGTGGCAAAAAGTTCGCAGTGACCAGCCTTGCTCTGGAAAAGAAACTCACCGATCGCATCCTGCGAGCGTGGCAGTCCGGTCGTTGTATAGCGGAAACGGGCCGCTCTGTAGTACTTTTCCAAGGCCGCAACTCTCTCACTGTCGCTTTTACCCTGCATCGCGATTTTTTTTCCCAAGTCCCTTACTCGCCGGGAAACGTGTTCGGGTAGTTTCAGGTAGAAATCACGGTCAAGCGTCCCACTGACCGAGATATTTCGATTCAGGCACGACACCGTATCGTAGCGAACCCTTCCGGCAGACCTCTTCCGGGTGAACACCAGGTCTGACGACTGATTGGCTCGCACACCGCTGATTTTGACCGGAGTATCGAGGGTAATGAGATACGGGCCGGCATTGGGCTCCGGCAAAATCGTCTGCCGAACCAGTTCCGCGCCATGACTCTTGACGTAACCACCTTCACTGACCGGCGACCGCACCCAGGCGTCGTGCCGCGGTGTATTCAAGACGATTCCACGCCAGTAGAGATCCTTCCGCGGCAACTTGGGACTCTGGGCACGCAGTACCGGGCTCTTTACCGGAAGAACCTGTGATGACGCCCCAGGGTCGATCAGCTCACTGAGACCGGTCTGCTTTTCTTCCGAGGGAAGCAAAAAGTTCCAGAGCGGGAACTGGGGACGCGGCATGATGACAAAAAACAGCAGAATAAGCGGCAGCGCAACCGCAGGCATGGCCACCGACACCGTCATCAGCCTCTTCATGCCGTTTCGACTCAGCGCCAGACGCGAATCAACCGTATAAAAGGTTAATAGAACAAGCGAAGCGGCAATACACAGCAGCATGCTCAGAAGGTACACAAGAAATAGTGGGCTCAGGTCATAGAGGGATGAAGCGGAAAGGGCAAACAACGAAAGCGCGAACGCTTGGAGATAATTTCGGGGAATTCTCTCGCTCAGCAGTCGAACTGCAAGGAGAATCACCAGGATATTGATAGTCGGGTCGAGAATGTTATCCCGTGAAATCCGCACTGCATAGAAGAGGAAAAATCCGATTGAAAGTACCGTGGGAAATCTGCCGGCCAGCGGCCGAAGAGATTTCTTTCCCATGAAAAAGGCCGCCACCAGAGCCACGGGAAAGGCGAGCTGCGGTAGCCTGTCCAGATAGACATAGAGCGGCGCAACCCCCACCAGACTGATCAGGCAGGTAAGAATATCGAGAACCGTTCTAATGCTTACCATAAAGTGCAAGCTCCGTCAGCAGGTGCAGCCGGTGCGACCGGGTAATGTCCGGCCGGATAAATTGGCTTCCAAGGCGTAAACCGACCGGACGACCGGCCCGGACCGCCTTGTTGACGAGAAAGGTCCCGTAGGAGAGAGCGTCCTCGATATTTGCTCCCGGAAGGGAATGGATATCAATTACGAGCGGCGCTTCGGAAGGAGCCGTAAGTTCCTTTACCTGCAAATCCTCGTGACGCGCGGAAAGTTTCCAGTGAATGAGTTTCAGCGGATCACTCCCGACATAGTCACGAATCCTGGCAATATCGCCGCCATAGCCCTTTCGTGAGGAATTGGCCTCCCCGCGCGACCTCTCGAGGCCCGGCCCATCAGGCAAGGCACACTCTCGGGGCGCGGGAAAAACAACACAGCGGGCATCCAGCGCAAGGCTACGGATACGGACAAAGAAATTAATCGGGAAAGGAGAAGAAAGGAGCACCTGTCCCGTTACCACTTCACCCCTCTCCCGGAAATTGACGGTCAAGGCACCGGCATCCGCAGAGGCCTTTTCCAGCAACGGGAAAGTGAGGCTTGCGCCCATGGCGTCCAGTCGAAGAAGGAAGGAAGGGATGATCTTTTTCCGGTTCTGCAGATGGACTGCCACGAAAACGTCTTTACCAGCATAAATCTCATCGGGAAAGTTCAGAGAAATCAGAATATTGCGAATATTCAGCCATCCGGCAAACCCGGAAACTGCCATAAAACCGAGCAGCGAGGCAACCACGAGAAACAGCAGATTGTTGCCGGTATTGACTGCGGCAAAACCCATCAACAGAGTGATGGCAATGTACCAGTAGCCAGACCGGGTGATGGTCAGACGATTGGAATTTCGATGTTTTTGAGCACCGCCTTGAATAGGTCCTCCTTATCAAGCGATTCGTTCTCAGGGCTAAGTATCAGCCGGTGTGCCCCCACCGGAACGGCAATTGCCTTTACATCTTCGGGGGCGACATAGTCCCGCCCTTCAAGAAAGGCATGGGCTTTGGCCGCTTCAGCCATATTGATCCCACCCCTGGTGGAAACACCGGAAAGAATAAAAGGGTTGTTACGGGTAGCGGCGACTATGCTGAAGATATAGTCTACTATCTTTTCGGAAAGATAGACTTTTTCTTTAACCACGGATCGTGCTTCGAGAATGTCGTCGATCTGCACCAGAGGAGTGAGCTTCTGGATCTCGTCACGGATACTTCCACCCTGGATAATGGCCTTTTCTATTTCATCCGGCGGATAACCGATTCCGGTCCGGATCAGGAAACGGTCCATCTGGGATTCGGGCAGCGGATAGGTGCCCACCTGCTCAACCGGGTTCTGGGTGGCAATAACCAGGAACGGTGCAGGAAGCGGGTAGGTCACCCCTTCGACGGTTACTCGACGTTCCTCCATCGCCTCCAGCATCGCGCTTTGGGTCTTGGGCATGGCACGGTTGATTTCGTCCACCAGCAGCAAGTTGTTGAAAATAGGCCCACGGAGAAAAGTGAACGTGCCCTCCTCACGATTGAACACCGAGAGCCCGGTAATATCGGAAGGCAGCAAATCACTGGTACATTGGAGCCGACCGAAGGACATGCCGAGCACACCGGACAGAGCGAGGGCAAGGGTCGTTTTCCCGAGGCCGGGAATGTCCTCAAGAAGAATATGTCCGCCGGTCAGAAGGGCAATCACGGATAGCTTCACCGCCCGTACTTTACCGCGCAGATAGTGCGTTGAGAGTGTATCGATAACGTGCAGCATTTCGTCACGTTTCGGCAGGTTCATTCTTTGGATCTCCCTGATTTCAAGATAAATTATTTCGCTTACCCACCCGCGGATGTGAGCGACACCGTTTGTGTCCGTTACAGTCTAGCAATTCGAACCCACCTTTGGCAAGCAACAGCTGTAGCCGATCGCAATTGCCCGCGAAACCCTGTCAGGCACAGGGTAACGGCCTGCCCGGATGTTGCAGGATTTGGCCTGAAAGGGGTTTTTTTGTTGACATTTGACATCCTGTTGCTATTTAGTTCACTAATCATACTCTCTGTTTCCCCTATATCTGCCACAGGTAAAGGATGATGTCATGGACCCGATCCGCAATAAGCTGTTTCTGACCGATCTCATCTCGATGGATTTTCCCCAGAGCGTTTTTGAAGAAGTAGAGAATCTGATTTCCCGTGTGTACCTTGATTACGATTCCACCTGGCTCACAAGTGTCTTCAAGGATGTTGTCAACCTCTACAGCGGCAACTATCCGGGCTTTCGTCAGTGCACTACGCCTTATCACAACCTGAAACATCTAACCGACGGACTGCTGGCATTGGCGAGCCTTATCAACGGTGCGCGCTCGACCGGGGTCACCTTCCGGGAAAGACATGTTACTCTGGCGTTGATAGCGATCATGCTGCACGAGGCAGGCTACATCCAGCGCTATGACGACACCGACGGAACAGGTGCGAAATATACGCTGGTCCGACTGGAGCGGACCCTTGAATTTGTGACGCAGTATTTTGCAAGCAACAGTTACGACGCCACGGATTGCGAACTCTGCTGCAACTTTATCAAGGCCACCGATATGGTTGAGGACATCGAAGCGCTTCCGTTCTCATCCGAGGGTGAGCTGACCCTTGCCCAGATGGTTGCCACCGCCGACATAGTCGGACAGATCGCCGATCGCACCTACCTGGAAAAACTCCTGTTCCTGTTTCAGGAGTTGAGTGAAGTTCAGGTACTTGGATTCAAAACCGAACTGGATCTACTGGAAAACACCCTTGACTCGTACCGGCAGGCCCAGTACCGTATGGAGCATGATCTCGGTAACGTTAAAATTTATTTCCTGCACCATTTCATGAGCCGCTGGGAAATTGGCTACGATATGTATGGCGACTCCATAGACAACAACATCGCTTACCTGAGCCACCTTCTGGAAAATCACCGCAACGACTACCGGGAAAAGCTCCAGAGGGGCGGACTTCTGAGGCGGCTCGCCATCCTTGAGGAATCGGATAACGAGTGATCCGGTACCACATCAAAAGCAACGTAGTCGAATGAAACTTGCCCTTCACATCAGTTCACCCTTTTTTTGATTCCGTAAAAACGCCTTTTCCGACTTTCCCCCGATGTCCCGAACTGTGCGAAACCTGGTTTATTGACCCAGTTGCCACGATGCCTGCCGAAACCTGATTCGCTCGGTCAAGCAGAGGCAAAATTTACTTGATACCGGAATAATACCTGTATATTGTATCTTTTTCGCATCCAGAACTGTTCTTCATCCGAGCAGCAAGAAAGGAAAGCGTTATCAAAACAAGCAGCCTTGTTGTTTTTTCCCTCGATGAACAGCGCTATGCGCTCCCCTTGGATGCTGTTGATACAATCATCCGGGCGGCTGCTGTAACTCCGCTGCCAAAGGCCCCTGATATCATTCTGGGCATTCTGGATCTTCACGGTGAGCTCGTTCCTGTTATCAATATCAGGAGACGCTTTCAGTTAGCCGAAAAGGCTATCACTCCCAAAGATCTGTTTATCGTCGCGAGAACAGGATCACTGCGGGTCGCCCTGGTGGCGGACGAAGCGCTGGACGTTCTGGATCAGGCGCTGGATGCGGTCCCCGCCAATTCGATATCACCCGGACTTGAATACCTTACCGGAGTGGTAAGGAGCAGCGACGGCCTGGTACTGATTCACGATCTCAACACCTTTCTCTCCCTTGAAGAAAAAACTTCTTTGTCAAAGGCGCTGGAACACATTGATGACTGACTTGAAGTATGCCAATTCGGCGGAGAAGACTCTCACCTTGTTCAGCCGGTTCATCAGCAGAACCATGGGGCTCCACTTCAGTAGCGAGAGACTGCCCGATCTCGGACTGAAGATGGAGTCAGTCTGTGGCAAGTTCGCTTTCGATGACTCCGAGGCGTGCATGCTCTGGCTGATGTCAACACCCCTCTCCCGCGAGCACCTGGAGGTCCTGGCCGGTGCGCTCACCATCGGTGAAACGTATTTCTTTCGCGATCCCCACTGTTTCCGGGCACTGGAAGAACATGTGCTCAGAGATCTCGTGGAAGTCCGTAGAAATGGTGATAAACGCCTTAGAATATGGAGCGCCGGATGCTCTTCAGGGGAAGAGCCCTATTCGCTGGCCATCTTGCTCAGCAGGATGCTCCCGGACCTGGATAGCTGGAACATCTTGCTACTGGCTACCGACATCAACCCGCACGCCATTGATAAAGCGCAGCAAGGAGTGTACGGCCGCTGGTCGTTCCGAGACTCCCCACCATGGCTGATGGAATATTTCAAAGAGAATACGGATAGGCGTTACGAAATCATGCCTCGAATCCGGGAAATGGTTCAGTTCAGCCATCTCAATCTAGCCGAAGACTGCTACCCTACCCTCTTCAGCAACACCAACGCTCTTGACCTTATCTTCTGCCGGAACGTAATGCTCTATTTCCAACCGGAATTGATCAATACGGTGACGGCCAAGTTTCACCATGCACTCCGGGATGACGGATGGTTGTTCCTCGGCCCGACAGAGGCTATTCAACGACCTTTGCAGGGATTCTCCCGCCAGCGCTTCAGCGGAGCAATTGGATACCAAAAATCTTCAGAAACGGATGTACAAGGCACTAGCATGGCGGATTCCATGTGGACGTCTCCGGACATGGTGCCAATCACCATGTCGACCGAGCCGCTGCCGGAGTCCTTGGCGTCCGTATACCAATTTCAACGTGCTCCCGGATGGGTTAGCGAGCCTGACTCTGGTTACGAATCAAAAGCGGAGACAGTCGAAGAAACGCCCCTACCACGTATCTACCGGGAGGCATGTACTCTGTATGAGACCGGAAAATATGAACTCGCGGCAATCAAGGTACGGGAACTCCTGAAAACCGAAGAGACACATGTGGATGCCTTGCAGCTTCTGGCCAAGTCCTATGCGAACCTGGGGAAATTTTCCGAAGCTGTCGAGTGTTGTGAAATGGCAATTACGGCGGACCGGCTCCAGGCGCAAAACTATTACCTGCTGGCTGTCATTCTGCAGGAGGAGGGACGCCTGGAGGAAGCGGCAACGGTACTGAACCGGGCATTATATATCGATCATGATTATGT
Source organism: uncultured delta proteobacterium (assembly GCA_963748325.1). Classification (GTDB taxonomy): domain Bacteria; phylum Desulfobacterota; class Desulfuromonadia; order Geobacterales; family Geobacteraceae; genus RPRC01. The sequence goes on from CAVVIJ010000004.1 coordinate 1,045,830, forward strand.
CCCGGCCTATTTCACCCTCGGCAATCTGTGTATGCAGACCGGAAGGAAACAGGAGGCTCAACGGAATTTCGCCAATGCCCTGCGACTTCTGGAGAAAAGGAATCCCAACGATACGCTCCCTGAAGCAGACGGATTGACCGCCGGCAGGCTGGCCGAAATCATCCGTACCATTTCCCAAGGGAGGGCCATGAATGAGTGAAAATATTCCGCTTCATGACAGTCCGCTTGCAGGAGTCGACTGGCAGGAGATCAATCGTCGCCTGGAAGCCTCCTGTGTGGCCCTGGAAAAGGGAAACACCAACGATGGGCGCGCTGCCGATGAGATTCTCAGAGAACGAGCCGTGATGCTTGCCAAACCGCTTTCCCCGCTTGAGAGCGAACTGGAACAGGTCGAGGTACTGGAATTTCTGCTGGCTGGTGAAACCTATGCCATCGAGTCGAGTTATATCAGGGAAACTCTGCCTCTGATCGATTTCACCCCGCTCTTCTGCACCCCTTCATTTGTACTGGGAATCACCAATGTGCGCGGCAGAATCGTTTCCATCGTCGATCTGCGGAGGTTCTTCGATCTTCCGGGGGAAGGCCTCTCCGACCTGAACAGGTTGATCATCGTACGTGACGACAGCATGGAGTTCGGACTGCTGGCCGACAGCATTGTCGGCATCAGGTCACTATCTTTAGCAAACCTGCAGCCACCCCTGGCCACCCTGACCGGCATCCGGAGCGATTTCCTGCGCGGGGTAACCGGGGAACGGCTGGCGCTGCTGGATATGGGCAGAATTCTTGCCGACAAAAGATTGATTGTCCACGAAGAGGTGGATTGATTCATTTGCAAAAATTCAATGCGGAGGAAAGCATGCTGCGTAATCTGAAGATCAGAACTAGATTGATGGCCGGTTTCGGTGTAGTCGTCCTTTTTCTCATGACGGTTGGCGTAATCTCCCTGGTAAATTATGCGAAGCAGGGCCGTATCATCAAGGATTTCTATGCGCATCCTTTCACCGTAACCAATGCGATCCACGAGGCAGAGGGAAACATCCTAAAAATGAATCGGGGCATGAAGGACGCGGTGCTCTACCATGACGACCAGAAGGAGCTGAAAACCATCATCAAAGGAATTGATGATTCGGAAAAGATCGTTTACGAGCAGCTCGCCATTGCCCGGCAAGGTTATCTCGGCGACAAATCCACGATTGACAATATCACGTCATTGATGGACGCATGGAAGCCGGTGCGGGCAAAAACCATTGCACTCCTCCGGCAGGACAGGATACCGGAGGCCATCGCCTGGCACAAGACCTTCGCCCGGGAACAGGTTACGAAGATCGATGCAGCGGTTGACAAGGTACTGCAGTTTGCCATGAACAAGGCAAACAGTTACCTGAAGGATGCTGAAAAGAACCAGAGAAGTTCGTTTCTTTTCTCTCTGGTACTCTCGATTGTCGCGGTCGTACTGGCCATCATAACCGCCATGTTTATCACCGCTTCCATCGTTAATCCACTCAGATCCGCGGTAGCAGCAGCCGACCAACTGGCTTCGGGAGATCTCTCCGCCGAAATTCCCGGCGGTTCTAAGGATGAAACGGGACAATTGCTGTGCTCCATGGACAGAATGATCCGGTACCTCAGAAAGATGGGGGAAATGGCGGACAGGATTGCCCAGGGTGATCTGGATGTTGAGATGGTTCCCGTGTCGGAGCGGGATGTACTGGGAATTGCGAAGAAAAACATGGTGGAATCCCTCAAGCGGATGGCAGCCACTGCCGATCGGATTGCCGAAGGCGATCTGACAGTGGAGGTTATACCTTCTTCTGAAAAGGACCGTCTCGGAAACTCCTTTGCCACCATGGTGAAAAACCTCAGGGAATTGAACGCTGATATCCATAACGTAGTGCAGGTCCTCGCTTCTGCTGCCGGTGAAATCATGGCCACCGTTACGGAATTCGCCTCCAGTTCCTCGGAAACCGCCTCGGCGATCACCGAGACCAATGCAACCGTGCAGGAGGTACGGCAGACGACCGACCTCGCCTCGCAGAAGTCGAAACAGGTATATGAAACAGCCCGAAACTCGTCAGCCGTTGCCAAAACCGGCAGGAAAGCGGTTGATGAAGCCTTGGGCGGCATGCAGGGAATCCAGGAAAGAATGGGTTTCATTGCCGAAAAGATCATCAAGCTCAGCGAACAGAGTCAGGCGATCGGCGACATTATCAACTCGGTCAATGACCTGGCCGAACAATCCAACCTTCTGGCGGTAAATGCCGCGATCGAAGCAGCCAAAGCAGGGGAACACGGCAAGGGTTTTGCCGTGGTTGCCCAGGAGGTGAAAAACCTGGCCACCCAGTCCAAGCAGTCCACCTCCCAGGTTCGCGGCATCCTCGGTGAGATTCAGAGGGCTACAACTGCCGCAGTGCTGGCCACGGAACAAGGAAGCAAGGCGGTGGAAGTCGGCATGAGGCAGTCGAGCGAAGCGGGAGAAACAATCCGTATTCTTGCTGCAAGTATCGAGGAATCTTCCAATTCCACCCTGCAGATCGTGACTTCGACACAGGAGCAGGCCATCGGCATGGACCAGATTGCCACCGCCATTCAAAGCATCACCCAGGCGAGTGATCAGAATCTGGAGGGTTCCCGCCAGATCGAAGCTGCAACCAGGAACCTTTACGATCAGAACCGGAAACTGCAGCAACTGGTAAATCGCTACACGTTGAAGTGAACCATGAAGAGCCTGCCGGCAGACAACTGCCGGTATCCACAGAAAGGTACCCGGGATAATGGGTAACAGCCAAGATCTACTTGAAAAACTCCTGGTAACGTTTCGAGCTGAAGCCGAGGAGATCATCGCGGCGCTTTCCACGCTCCTGATCGCACTGGAAAGCGAGGCCGATGGAGCAGAGCAAAAGCTTCTGCTGGAAACCATTCACCGCAGGATGCACACCCTCAAGGGCGCGGCGCATATGGTAAACCTCTTCGAGGCTGTGGAGGCATGCCAGTCCCTGGAGAGCCTGCTGGCAGCGCTGAAGCGAGGTGAAATAACCCTTGGTGTCGAGCTGCTGGACATGCTGCATGCTTCGGTTGACTGTCTGGGCAGATTCATTTTTGCAGAAGATGACGTGGACAGCCAGGAGGAACGTTCACGACTGAACAGGATTATCCTGGAAATGGAAACCCTGGCAAAAAGATCTGAAACTGCACCGCTTTTCATTCCGTCGCAGGAAGCACGCGAGGTGGCTGATACCAGCGCCCCCGCAGGAAGCAAGACCGTGCCGGTCGAAACGATCAAAGTCCCGGTTACTGTTCTCGATACGCTCCTTCTCCAGGCCGAAGAACTCATTTCGGCTAAATTGATGGCCAAGGAGTTGCTGGAAGAGCTTGGCACAGTTTCTTCGGAACTCTCAACCCGAAAGGGCGACCGGTCGAATGCCCTGGAAACCATCCGGACGTCTGGAAGAGAGTCAGGCAGCAGCGGTGGATCAGCAAAACTTGCCGAACTGGTTCACGGTCTGGTCGATTTTGAAGAAAACCTTGAGAATCGCCTAGGAAGGCTGGTCACCGGTGCCGAAAAAAATCTCCGTTCGCTCCAGAGCATGGTTGACAGCCTCCTGGTCGAAATGAAAAAAGTGCACCTTCTTCCATTCGCGTCCCTTGTCGAACCTTTGCCGAAGCACATTCGCGATCTCGCCCGCGAACTCGGCAAGGAGCTGGAATTATGCAGTTCTGGCTTGGAAATCGAACTTGATCGGCGCATCCTCACGGAGCTCAAGGAACCGCTCCTGCACCTGGTCCGAAATATGATTGACCACGGGATAGAGATTCCCGAGGAGCGCCAGTCCGCCAACAAGAATCCAACCGGAAGGATCTCCATCAGCATCGGGCAACAGGACGGCAACCGGGCGGAGCTGGTCATTAGTGACGACGGACGGGGCATCAACGTCGATCGAATAAAAATTTCGGCAATCCGGCTGAAGATCCTCACCCAGGAGCAGGCGGACTCGATCTCGGACAATGAAGCGCTCCAGCTGATCTTCGACTCGGGGATATCCACGAGCCCGCTGGTAACCAACCTGTCAGGCCAGGGACTCGGTCTGGCCATCGTGAGGGAATCGCTTGAAAAGCTGGGTGGACAGGTGACTGTTCATTCCCGCCCCGGACAAGGGACGGAATTCCGCCTCGTCTTTCCACTTTCCTTTGCTACAATCCGCGGCCTGCTGGTGGAAGTGGCAGATCGTTTGTGCCTGCTGCCGACAACAGATATCGAGTCGACAGCCAGAATCCTCCACAGTGGCATCAGAACAGTGGAAAACCGTGAAACGGTCACCATCGATGGCCGGGCAGTCTCCCTGGTAAGGCTTGACGAACTCCTCGGTCTGCCGGCCCGAAAGGTGGATGGGCAAGCCGAACATCAACAGCTGGTCATACTGTCAACTTCAGAAAAGCGGATTGCTTTTGCCGTCGATCAAATTCTGGACGTGCAGGAGGTCCTTGTCAAACCACTGGGCCCGCAACTCTCCCGGGTCAGAAATATTGCCGGTGCCACCGTACTCGGCAACGGCAGGGTGGTGCCGATCCTCAATATCAACGACCTGCTGAGAGCAGCAACAAATACCTCAACCTCTGCCAGCGTCCCGATAACCTCCAGCCTCAAAACCGGTACACCTCCGATTCGGGTACTCATCGCGGAAGACTCCATTACCTCGCGTACCTTGCTGAAAAACATCCTGGAGGCCTCGGGATTTATTGCCAGGACCGCCATTGATGGTATTGACGCCTTGAGTCTGTTGAAAACCGGGGAATACGACATCGTGGTTTCCGACGTGGAAATGCCCCGCATGGATGGTTTTGGCCTCACGGCAGCAATCAGGCAGGACAAGAATTTTGCCGAACTGCCGGTGGTCCTGGTGACCGGACTGGAATCCCGCGAGGATCGGGAACGGGGGATCGACGTCGGGGCTAACGCCTACATTGTCAAGAGCAGCTTCGACCAGAGCAGGCTCATTGAAGTAATTCGGAAACTTACCTGAAGGGAAGGCAATTCCATTGATCAGACTCCTCGTAGTGGAAGACTCGAAAACCGTGCAGCAGGCACTGGTCGAAATCTTCAATAGCGACCCGAATATCCAGGTGATCGGCATTGCCGCCAACGGAAAAGAAGCCGTACATGCCGCCATGACCATGAAACCGGATGTGATCACCATGGACATAAATATGCCCGGCATGGACGGTTTCGAGGCAACCCGCGCCATTATGTCCGAATGCCCAACTCCCATTGTCATCGTCACCGGAAAGATGGACCCCAAGGATTCCGCCACCCTCTTCCGGGTGATGGAGGCGGGAGCCTTGATGATTTCGGCAAAACCTTTTCCGCCCGGGCACCCGGAGCATGATAACTCGGTACAGGAATTGGTAAAAACCGTTAAGCTGATGTCTGAAATCAAGGTGGTGCGCAGATTTTTCCACTCTGGACCAAGCAAAACCTCATCCGTGATCTCCGCTCCCCAGGAAATTGCAGTAAAAGCAGGCGCCGGAACCAGGATCATCGCAATCGGCACCTCCACCGGAGGCCCGCCGCTTCTGCAGTCCATCCTTTCCTCGCTCCCCGCAGATTTCACTGTGCCGGTAGTTATCGTCCAGCATATGACGAAAGGCTTTACCGGAGAATTTGTCTCCTGGCTGAACCAGACTTCCCGCCTGCCGGTGGAGCTGGCATCAGAAGGGTGCCACATGTCTCCCGGACGTGTCTACGTGGCGCCGGATGGGTTCCAGATGCTTGTGGCGCCCGGAGACCGGATCGTGCTCCGCACTGACCCACCGGAATATGGACAGCGCCCTTCGGTCTCTGCTCTTTTCCGCTCAGTCGCCGAGATCTATGGAAAGAGCGCAATCGGGATACTGCTTACCGGAATGGGGAAAGATGGTGCCCAGGAACTGAAACTGCTGCGTGAAAATGGCGGAATCACCATTGCCCAGAATCGGGAGAGTTCCGTTGTTTTCGGCATGCCCGGAGAGGCGATCCGCATCGATGCCGCTGACTATGTCCTTTCTCCCGAAGAAATTATTTCGGTCCTGTGGAACCAGACACTGAACACTTCAAAAAGAGAAACAGGAATACATGATGATTCTGCATAGTGATAGCATGAATGGGCCAGCGTTAATCCTGATCGTGGAGGACAGCCCGACACAGGCGAAGCATCTGGAGTTGATCCTTTCCGAGCAAGGCTACCGTGTCGCCACCGCCGATAGCGGCGGGAATGCCCTTGAATTGATCGCCATTGAGAAGCCAAACATGGTCATCAGCGACATCCTCATGCCGGAAATGGATGGCTTCGAGTTGTGCAAGCGAATCAGGGAATCTGACGATACGGGAGAAATCCCGATCATTCTCCTAACGCTGCTGAATGATCCGGCCGATGTCCTGCGGAGTCTTGAGGCCGGAGCCGATTATTTCATCTCAAAACCATATAATAGTGAAGTCCTCCTCTCGCGGGTCGAGCGAACCCTCAGCCACGGCCTTAACCGACGGCCAATGGAAACGGCTGACAAGGTGGTAATTCGTCACAATGAAAAGAAGTACTCGATAGACGCCGGCAACTCCCGGATTATCGACCTGCTCCTGGCAACCTATGAAACGGCGGTGGAAAAGAATCGGGAACTCTTGAAAACCCAGAAAGAGCTCCGGGAACTGAACCGTGAACTAGAAAACCGGGTACGCGAACGTACCGCTGCTCTCGAAGCGGAAACCGCTGAACGACTGCGGGCACTGGAGAATCTTCGTGAAAACGATAGGGTGATGATTCGGCAGAACCGGCAGGCGGCAATGGGAGAAATGATCAACAGTATAGCGCACCAGTGGCGTCAGCCGATCAATACCCTGAGCCTCATCATGCAAACCATGCCCGAAATTCACAAGGCAGGCGACATGACCCAGGAGTACCTTGAATCGATGGAAAAACAGGCCGTGGAACTGATCATGCACATGTCCCAAACCATCGACGATTTCAGAAACTATTTCAAACCGGACAAGGAAAAAGTGCCGTTCAGCGTCGCACAGGCCGTCACGCGGTCGCTCAACCTGGTCAGGGACAGCATGAAATTCTGCAACATCACCGTAGAATCCAGAATAACTGCTGAGCCGATCATCAACGGCTACCCGAATGAATATTCGCAGGTTCTCTTCAACATTCTCTCGAACGCCAAGGATGCCCTTTCCGAAAGCTGCGAACCAGAGCCGAAAATCACCGTCACAACCGGCATGGAAAACGGCAGGGCAGTTGTAACCATTTCCGACAATGCCGGCGGCATACCCGAAGAAATCTTCGACAAGATCTTCGAACCGTACTTTACCACCAAGGGACCGGACAAAGGGACAGGTATCGGCTTGTTTATGTCCAAAAGCATTATCGAAAAAAACATGGGCGGTTCAATCAGTGTCAGGAATAGCGGAGACGGTGCTGAATTCAGAATTGAAGTGTAAACCGGGGACTGTCCGGCAACAATTTCTCAAATTACAAGTATAATTACGGGAGTCAGCTAAACATTGTCGCTGTTGCGCCGATAGGAATGGTATGGGAATATAACCATCTGCACCTGCTGGAGCCAGAATGAGTAAAGATACCTGCACCGAAGAAAATACTCCGGCAACACTACTCTTCGTCGAAGACGATCAGGCTGCCAGAAGCCTGGTCACGACCATGGTACAGCTACTCTTTCCCGAACTGACCATTTTAGTCGCCGAAGACGGCAGGAAGGGCCTCGATCTCTACATCTCGGAACACCCTGATATCGTTTTGACCGACATTGTCATGCCGCGTATGGACGGCATTATGATGTCACGGGAAATCAGGAAGATCGATGAGAACGCCCGGATCATTATAGTCACGGCAACTAATGACTCTTCTTACATCCTCGATGCCGTAGATATCGGCATCAGCCGCTATGTCCAGAAGCCGCTGCAGAAGGATGAGCTATGTTCCGCGATCGGACAATGCCTGGAGCATGTCCGACAGACCAGGCTGCTTCACCTGCAGGAGGAGTACATCCGCCGACTTGCCTATTACGACAGCCTGACCAAACTCCCCAACAGGGAATTACTGAATGAACTACTTCACCAGGGACTTGCGCAGGTCCAACGAAGTGGCCACTTCCTGGCGGTACTCTTTCTCGATCTCGACCGGTTCAAGGTAATCAACGATACTCTCGGGCATGCCGTCGGCGACCAGGTCCTGCAAGCCGTGGCGCAGCGCCTGAAAGATTGCTGCCGCCGCCAGCAGGACACCGTCTCACGCCGTGGTGGCGACGAATTCATCATCCTTCTGCCGGACCTGGCTTCGCCTCAGGAAGCGGCCAGGGTTGCCCAGAAGATCATCGATGCCTCCGCCCAACCTCTTTCTCTTCCGGAGCATGAGCTTTTTATCAGCACCTGCATCGGCATCAGCATCTTTCCCCATGATGGCACGGATGGCGATACCCTCATCGAGAATGCCGATAAGGCAATGTATCGCGCCAAGGAGTCCGGCCGAAACCGCTACAAATTATTCAATCCTACCATCGATGCCCAGTCGTCACGGGTTCTTTCCCTGGAAAACGCCCTGAGGAAGGCACTCAACAATGACGAACTGTTTCTCCACTACCAGCCCCTGATTAACATAAAAACCGGCATGGTCGTAAGCGTCGAGGCTTTGGCCCGCTGGAAACATCCCGAGCTTGAGCTGATTCCGCCCAAACAGTTCATACCTCTGGCCGAGGAAGCTGGTCTGATCAATATCCTCGGGGAAAAGGTGCTGCGGAGCGCCTGCCGCGGGATCAAGGCCTGGCGGGACACAGGTTGTCCGGAGGTTCGGGTCTCCGTCAACCTCTCTCCCCGGCAGTTCGAAAATCCACACCTGGTTGAACTGGTTACAAGCATTCTTACCGAAACCGGGACTGATCCACGCTGCCTGGAGTTGGAAGTGACGGAAGGTATCATGCTCCTTGCGCCGGAGGCGGTCTCCACGGTTCTTCGTCAGCTGAGTGATCTTGGTGTGCACATTTCCCTCGATGACTTCGGCACCGGCCTTTCCTCCCTGAGCCTGCTCAGGAAATTACCCATCCATACCCTGAAAATCGACGGATCTCTCATCCATGATCCGCTCGAAAACAGCGACAATGCGGAAATTACCCGGGCAACCATCCAGGCAGCCCGCACCCTCGGCCTCCGCGTTGTAGCCGAAGGGGTTGAAACCAGGGAAGAGATGGATTTCCTCTCCTCACTCGACTGCTGGGAAATGCAAGGAAACTTCTTCAGCAAGCCGCTTGCCGCCGCCGAGATACCGGCTCTTTTGGCCAGTTCCACCTGGCCGACATCTTCCTGAGATGAGTGCCATTCTCTTTCACCCGGCTCCATTCCCGGAGCACGTTCATGACCAAATCAACATGGAAGAACAAAAAGGCCGCCCAATAAGAGGCGGCCAGTATATTTAGTTTCATCCGGAGTTTCCGGATGGAAACAATTTAGCGAAACAGGTTTTTCTACCACGACAACAGTCTATATTTCCGTGCAGGATAAGCTATCGAAGATCAGGCTATTGTAATTGATATTCGTCAAGGCCGACAAACCGAAAACCTTTTTTCTTCAGCAGCGGCACAGCAGCCATCACCCCTTGACCGGTTCCGCTTTCCGGATGGTTCATATGAAGGATGACGATGGAACCGGGTCGTGCACTCAGTAGAGCAGCCGTTACCTGTTCTTTGGAGAAAGTAGCGCCGGCATCGCCGAGCACGGAAAAACCGATAACCTTATGACCGAGCCGTTCGGCAACCTGCACGGCAATCTCATCATAATAGGCGGTTCCGGAGCGATAATACCGGGGCCTTTTGCCCGTCAACCGCTCGATCTTGCGAGCATTCATTTCTATTTCGTCCACCAATCCGGCAACATCCTTGGTGCCGTCTATACCATAAACGGATCTGCCATTTACCGAGGCGGGTCGATGCTGAAAACCATGATTGCCAATGGTGAAGAGCGGATTCGATGCAAGTGACATGAACAAATCGGGATTTGCATCAATCCAACGCGCATTGATAAAGAGGGTTGCGGGAATCTTCTCATGCTCAAGAAAATGAATGAGATCCATATCGACCCCCTTCCCTTTCGGGCTCCCACAGGCATCGAAGGTCAGGGCAATCACCCGATCTTTGGTCTTCAGTGATGTCTTCACGCCGGTAACCGTCTCACCCCACTCGTGCGGCATCTTTCCAGCATACGCGGCCTCCATTTCAGCTTTCAAGCTAGCTAACGACTGTTCCGGAACGGTTCCTGCCCATACGTTATCGTTCGTCATGGCAGTCAGCAAGACAAGAGCGAAAACTACAACAGCGAAAAGATTCCTGTATGCATGCTGTTTCATCAGCCCCCCTGGTTCATACATATTTTCGGATCGGACCGACTATAATGGAAACCTCGCTGCGACGCAACAAGACAAAGACCTGCCATATCAGGTTTTTAAAACCTCGCAGGTCTCTAGCAAGGGATGATTTTTCAAAAACGGGCAGGACGCATAAGGCGTCCTGCCGCATTTCTACTATTAGCCAAGTATCTGCTTGAGGTCCTGGTCAGGGGTGGTGATCGGGGCCAGGTTGAAGTTTTCCACCAGGAAGTTGAGAACGTTCGGGGTGATGAAGGCCGGCAGTGACGGACCGATCTTGATGTTCTTGATCCCGAGGTGGAGGAGCGTCAGGAGAATGACAACCGCCTTCTGCTCGTACCAGGAAAGGATCATGGACAGCGGCAGATCATTCACACCGCACTCGAAGGCGCCGGCCAGGGCCACCGCGATCTGGATTGCCGAGTAGGCGTCGTTGCACTGGCCCACGTCAAGGAGCCGCGGAATGCCGCCGATGTCGCCGAAGTCCAGCTTGTTGAAGCGGTACTTGCCGCAGGCCAGGGTCAGGATCACGCAATCCTGGGGCACCTTCTCGGCAAACTCGGTGTAGTAGTTGCGGCCCGGTTTGGCGCCGTCGCAGCCGCCGATCAGGAAGAAGTGCTTCACCGCGCCACCCTTGACCGCTTCGATGACCTTGTCGGCCACGCCGAGAACCGCGTTGTGGCCGAAACCGACCAGGATTTCCTTGCCCGGAGCATCGGCAAAACCGGGGAGAGACAGTGCCTTTTCGATTACCGGAGAGAAATCCCACCCTTCAATATGCTGGATGCCGGGCCAGGCCACCAGACCCCAGGTGTAGAGTCGTCCGGTGTAGGAGTCGGCCGGTTTCTGGATGCAGTTGGTGTTGAAGATGATGGCGCCGGGGAATTCCGGGAATTCCTTGTGCTGGTCCTGCCAGGCACCGCCGAAGTTGCCCACCAGGTGGGGGTACTTCTTGAGGCCGGGATAGCCGTGGGCCGGCAGCATCTCACCGTGGGTATAGATGTTGATGCCCTTGCCTTCGGTCTGCTTGAGCAGTTCTTCCAGCATCAGCAGGTCGTGACCGGAAACCAGGATCGCCTTGCCGGCCTTGGTACCGAGCTGAACCGGAGTCGGTACCGGGTGACCGTAACGTTCCACGTGACCTTCATTCAAAAGGCCCATGACGGTAAGGTTGTGCTTGCCGCACTCCATGGCGAGGCCGACGTAGTCCATGAGACCGAGGGTCGGATCGGTGGTGGCGGCCAGGGCCTGGTGAAAGAAGGCGTAGATTTCGTCATTATGCTTGCCGAGGATCTGGCAGTGGTCGGCATAGGCGGCCATACCTTTCAGGCCGTAGATGAGAATCTCGATGGCCGAGCGGATGTCCGGATCGGAATGGAAGGACATGATCCCGTACTGCTCGCCCTGCTTCACCAGGTCGGAGGCCGGTACCCAGGCTGCGGGTGCCGCAACATCCTGACAGGTCTTAGCTTCTTCACCAGTAAAAAACGCTTTCAATTTCTGCAGGAAACCGCCTTCGGCCTTACACCCGGAAGCATTCTCGTAAAGAGCCTTGGCTTTTTCCTTCATCTCGTAACATTTCTTGATGGTCGTTTCGAGCCGTGCCGGATCAAAGTCAACATTGGTGACCGTGGCAAAAAGGCCTTCCAGCATGAACACATCGATTTCCTGGTCCTTTGCGCCGAATTTACGGGCCTCATTGGCATAGACGGCCAGCCCCTTGAGACCATACAGCAGGTTATCCTGAAGTGCCGCCACATCGGGCTTCTTTCCACAGACACCCAGCACGTCACACCCGATTCCCTTTGCGGCCTGCTCACATTGATGACAGAACATGGTAGTACCTCCTCTTTGCTTGTTGATTAAGAAACAACAATACTTGTTAATTATACCCGTCTTTCCCGATTTGTCTTATGTACTCAGTCTAGAGGATGTGATGCCATCTCGCCTTGACGTGCATCAATTATATTCAGTTTCGGTTCGGGATTCTTTGGCGGGCAAGAAACAGGAGATAACAAGCAGATTGCGGCAAAGACAGCCTATTATTTCAGCAAGACCTGATGAACACAGGCAGCGGCAAACCAGCAAAGAAAACTGGCGCCAAGGACGAGAGGAAGTGAATAACCTTTTTTGAAGCAGAAAAACGCAACCAGAAAAAATAGCAGGCTTGGCAGCATTCCCCAGAGTGCTCCCTTGGCAAAAAGTACCATGACACCTTGATCCCCACGGTTCTCCAAGTAGACCCAAACGAGAACCAACGCACCGGTCAGCGGCATAACGCCGACCAGACCGGCAAGAGAAGGGTATTTCCTCGCCACGGCAGTTGCCGCAAGTATGATGGCTACACTGAGGACTATTTTAAGGAGCAACTGCATGTACGTATCACCAACCACGCGACGTGGTTCTTCCTTTATGTATCGAATACGGCAACCCAGCGCCAACGAACGCTGGAGGTTTCTCCCAACACAAGAGGATGGTCCCTCTGTCATTCCTGATCAATGAGCATTCCAGCCCCTTTTTTGAGGAAACGCGTAAGGAAGCCATTCAGACCATGCCCGATAAGAGCGTACTTTTTCATCTGCTCGACATTGGCATTCCCGGCACTGTCATAGGTATAGCGATACATCGAACCATCAATGAATTTGATGGTAATGGAATCATCTGCAAATTCGTACTCCATTATGGGTGATTTGCGACTTCGATTCGCATAGAGAGTCATTCTTTCCTCCCCAGGTTTTCCCTGTCGGTGTAAATTCCTCCACTCGCTCAGTACCCGGCGTTAAGCTTCAGCACATCACTTGTATCTGCCAACAAAAAAGCTTATCAAATCTGAAATAGTATAGCCGAAATTTTTCAGAAACGCCAAAAAGTAGTCTCTCTTGCATGATTTCCTTTCATGGTACATTGTATTTACTTCCCCGATCCAAAAAGAGCAGAAACAGACCTTGCATGCCTTTGCCTCCTCCTTTACTATAGGTTCATACTGCGTAATCATCAGAGAACCAGAACCACTGAAAGACATCTTTCGTCCCAGAGCAACTTCTGCATGAGTTAACAGTTTTTACCCGCACACCCGGTAACCACCCGGGTGATGACTATCGTGCATCGTGCTGAGTCAGTACACTACGACAGCTGGCACCCTGCTGAAAGAGGAGAGTATGATCGATCGATTCCAGGCCGCTGCCGAGGCGGCAGGCGCCGTTGTCAGACGATTTTCATCCCTTGAGCAAGCCGCGGCCCACGTTCGGGAAATGGCAGGAGAGATCCTTGCCGCATCCGAACTGCCTGCTGACATCCGACAAGCACTTTCTCATCTGACCTTTGCCCCATCGGAGGAGTACCGCAACACCAAGGCGTGTGTCAGTTTCGCCCAAGCCGGTATTGCCGACACCGGCAGCCTGCTTCTGGAACTATCCGATCACATCGAACGAAGCGCTACCGCGCTGCCACCAGTTCACCTGGTTTTTCTCCGGGCAGCCTCCATCGTTCCCGATTTAACTGCTCTTTCAGGGACTCTTGCGAAACTCCTCGCCTCCTCGCCCCATTCGTACCTCTCGTTAATCACCGGACCGAGCCGGACCGCGGACATTGAACGGGTACTCACCATCGGCGTACACGGCCCGAAGGAACTGCACATTCTGATCCTTGCAGGAGAATAGGTCATGTCAAAAAAGATCATCAAGCAAAAGATCAATGACTCTTTTCTGCGTAAGGCGCTCGCTGCTTTTGCACAGCAGTATCCGACTGCACGGGCCGCTGCATTCGCCGGAACAGACTTCGAGTCACTACGGGAAAAAATTTCCTCTTCGAGGAAAACTGCCCTCAAAGAGTTGTCGAGTTTACTGGAAACATTCCGGATTAATGCCGAAAAAAACGGGGCTGTCGTTCATTGCTGTTCATCACCGCAGGATGCGCTCGAGGTAATCCGGACAATTATCCAGGAAAACAACAGCACCTTTGCCATTAAATCCAAATCCATGACCTCGGAAGAGATCAGACTCAACCCGTACCTGAAAAAAACCGGAATTCGTTGCCTGGAAACCGACCTGGGCGAATGGATTATCCAACTGGCGGGCGAACGGCCTAGTCACATGGTCATGCCGGCCATCCACAAGAATCGCGAAGAAGTGGCCGATCTCTTCTCCCGGGAAACCGGTCACCCCTGTCCTCCGGACATTCCTTCGCTGGTTGAAACCGCCAGGACTATGTTGCGGGAAGGCTTCCTTACCGCAACGGTCGGCATTTCCGGAGCAAATGTCGCAATTGCGGAGAGTGGCACCATCGGCCTGATCACCAACGAAGGAAACGCTCGCCTGGTGACGACCCTTCCCGAAACCCACATAGCCCTGATCGGTCTGGAAAAGATCGTTCCAAGCCTGACGGAAGCGCTCGACATCATCACCATGCTGCCGAAGAACGCCACCGGCCAGAAAATAACTTCATATGTTTCCTTTATCAAGGGGCCTTCGCCCGGCAAGAAAATGCACATTGTGCTTCTGGACAACGGCAGACGTGAACTGGCCCGTGACCCGCGTTTCAGCGAAGCGCTGACCTGCATCAAGTGCGGGGCCTGCGCAAATGTCTGCCCGGTGTATGAAATCGTCGGGGGACACGTCTTCGGCCACATTTACGTGGGCGGCATCGGATTGGTACTCACGCCTTTTTTCCATGGCAATGACAAGGCCAGGGAAATAATCGGCCTTTGCATCGGCTGCCGTCGCTGCAATGAAGTGTGCGCGGCGAAGATTGACATCGAGGGACTGATACTGAACCTGCGCGAACGGTCGGCAAAATTTCCGGCCCAGAAGACCCTGATCGGCACTTTCATGAAAAACCGCAGCCTGTTTCACTCCGCCCTCCGTGCGGCCTATTTCGCCCAGAAGCCTTTTCAGGGAAGTGACGGCCGTATCCGGCACCTGCCCCTGGTACTCAGCGGCGACACGGCGGGGCGATCCCTTCCGCCCATTGCGGAGCAGCCGTTCCATGTCCTGATTAAAGACCCTGCCGGCTCGCCAGAGATAGAAACGGGAAAACGCCCCAAGGTTTTGTTTTTTTCCGGTTGTCTGGCCGATTATGTGTTCCCGGAAATGTGCCGGGACACCATGACAAGCCTGGAAAAGCTCGGGTACGATGTTTCTTATCCCACGGGTCAGCTCTGTTGCGGTATTCCGGCCCGCTACTCCGGTGAGATGGAGATCGCCCGGGACATGGCACGTCTGAACATAGAAATCCTGCTACGGGAGCCGGTCGATTTTGTGGTCACCATCTGCCCCACCTGCACCATCTCCCTGAAACACGACTATCCGAAACTCCTGGAGGAAGAGCCAGTCTTACACCTCAAGGCACAAGAACTGGCGACAAAGGTCTGTAACTTCACGGAGCTGGCAGCAACAAAAATCGCCTCAACGAACAAGACAATGCCGGTCAATGCCGTTACCTATCACGATGCCTGCCACCTGAGGCGGGGCTGTGGTGTGTACCGGGAACCGCGACAGGTCCTCGAACATATCTGCGGACAGCCGGTGACTGAAATGGAAGAAAGTGACGCCTGTTGCGGCTTTGGAGGTTCCTATGCGTTCAAACATCAGGAAATCTCCGGAGAGATTCTGAAAAAGAAACTGGGCTCCATTGCAGCCAGCGGAGCTGACACGGTGGCGGTTGACTGCCCTGGTTGCAAGATGCAGATTGAGGGCGGCTTGAAGGGGATCGGCAGTGCGGTAAGGGTCGAGCATTCCGCCACACTGGTGGCAAAGAACCTGATATCTACCAACTGCGAGGGGAAATAACATGGAGAGCTGCGATTTTACCGGTTATGCCCTGCGGGGTGAGATAGACCTGAATAGACTGGCGACTCGACTCGGCATCAGCCGTCGTTATCGCTGGGAAGAGCCGATGATTCTCAACCCTCTTGATCTGCGTCCTTCCGCAAATGACCTGTACGGTACTGAAAGGGTATATCTTTACTATTTCGGTGCAGTGGTGTTCGTAAACTGCCCGGTAAAAACACGCGAGTCATTTTGTCGAGGAATTGCTCCCTACAGCGAAGCGTTCCGTAACCTTACCTCAAGTAGATTTCATGACGAATATGCGCTTCAGATCGACGCCGGCAGTGAAATGCTCATTACTCATGACTCGGCAATCATGCCGGATTACACCCCGGCTTTCAGCGGCATCATCTGCTTTGTCATCGCAAAGTCGGTTGCCCTGGAACGGATCGAAGAGCGCCTCGACCAGGTACTTGACGAAATAGAAGGCTTTATCACCCGACTGGAACAAGGTTGGCTGAGAATTACCGACAAGCGGTTGGCCAGAATGGCGTCATCCATACTGACCTTCAAGTACGCCTCCCTGTCGCATATCATGGTCCTGGACAAGCCGGAGATTACCTGGAAAAACGAGGAGGCCGATCAGCTCTACCTGACCATGGCAAATCTCTTCGAACTCACGCAACGCTACAACGAAATCCGCCATAAATCGGAAACCCTTCTTGATATTACCGAAGTATTCACCAGTCTCAGCCATGCCCGGCGGTCCTCACGCCTGGAATGGACTATCATCATCCTGATTGTCATCGAAATCGTCATCTACCTGGTGGAAATTTTCAGGTAATGCATCATAATACGCGCGAAAGTGCCCTTTCCTGGACAGCATGCGACTTCTCCAAGAGGTGATAGGCATTATGGCACGCACCACAGGTGACCTGCCCCTTTTCAAAACGTGTCCAGAGGGTAAGATTTCGAGAATCGCACCATTCGCAGTACCAGGCATAATAGTCACCTATCGGCATTAATTTCATTTTTCACTCCTTTTGTCAAAATAGCTGCAGGCGATACCGCTTTTCAGACGCTGCTGTTTTACGCTTCTTCAGTTTCCAGACTATACCATTAACATGTTACAGCCACGTGATACCTGAAAAAATTCAGTGTTAATTTTGCGATAGTATTCACTCTATGATTGCGGGTAGTGTTTCAGGAAAAACGGTAGGAATGACAAACACCGGGAAGGATAAAAAAAGGGGGGACAGCAGTCCCCCCACCATGCAGAAGGCTCACGTGAAAGAGCCGTGCTAAATTTGTTAGAAGATAATCTGTGCCTGAACGCGATATTCCATGTCGTCCTGAGGTGCAGCGGCACCCTTTTGCGCGTGGAGGTTCGCCACATCGGCCTGCAACTTCAGAGCGTGTTTGCTGAAGTAGTAGGAAACGGAACCGATCTGCTCGGTCTGCAGGTCGCCAGACACGTCACGATCAGGATCAAAAGCGGAGTATCGGACGGCAACGCCAAGTTCCGGAGTAATCATGTAACCGGCCTGGGCAAGGTAACCAAGAGCACGCTTCGTGCCGCTGGAGACATTATTCTTATACTGGGCGAAATCGGCCTCACCCATAACCGAGAGACCCATCCACTTGAATTCGGTGTCGAAACCGTAGTTGTTGAATTCGTTCTTGGAGCCGGCAGCCGGCTTAAAAGTCTTGGCAAATCCAATAGTAGAAGCATCATTAACATTGTCGTAAAGATAGTTGGCACCGATGGAAAGAAGCGGCTTTTTGGTTCTTTCCAGGTCGGGCTCGTCATTTGCCATTTTTCCAAACGGGTTGAATACTACGCGCGTGGAGAACATGTTGTCGTTATTGGCAACAGCATTGGTCTGGCCATCGCCATTGGAAAGACCGAGATTGTACTCCAGAAGCCCCTTGGCAATATCGCCATGAAGAATGGCGCCGATATCATAGGATGGAGCAAGTTTTCCAACAAAGGGAGCACGATCAACGAACATCAGTGCGCTGTCGGAGATCAGATACGAGCGGGAAAATCTGGCCTTGGTCTGACCGACCAGAAGCTGAGCTTCAGGAATAAGCTTGTAGTTAATGAACGCGTCAAGAAGTCCGCCTGCGGTGCTTGAAGTTGCAAGAACCCGGGGGTCGATCTCCAACGCGTAGGTCAAATCCTTACTATAGGCATGACCGGTGAACTTGAGCCTGACGCGCTTTGCATCAAAGGTGCTGGAATCACTGTTGGTACTGGCTGAATCATAGTCTTTGAAGATGTAACGAAACTGCATGCGGCCGCCAAGGGTAAGCGAGAATTTGTCGTCAGCCGAAGTGAAGTTAAAACCTTTGCCCAACTTGTAGTCATACGGTTTGACCTTGGTGACTTCTTTGTAGTCCGCCTCGGTAATGACACCCTTCTCTTTCAGGATGTCTTCAAGGCTCTTGGCTTGTGCACTTCCCGCCACCATCAGTGCTGCTACTAGACCTGCTGCAATAATCTTCCCTTTCACTGTTTCCTCCTCTTTCTCTCGTAATAAGATCATTGTGAGCCGACAGCCTGAAATTTACGCTGTATCGACGGACACAAACATCTGCCTGCACTGATCGGGAAGATACAGGAGGGAAATGACAACCGTGTTACATGTGAACAAAATATGCGTTACATCAGTATCTTTGAATTAATGGAAGCAGTACAGCATGATGTCGATACGAAGCAGGTCAAAAGAAAGCGTGCAGGGAAGGAAGCTTTAGGGGCAGCTATTCCATCGTGAGGGAAAAGTTCATACAAGCGGTGGAAGTCAGCAAAGTCGGAAGGATACTCAGGCCATGCTCAAAACAAGCATGCAATCGAAGGCATTTTCAAGAAGTGTCCCTTTTGTCTTGCCGGAAAAGATCTCGACGGAAAGATCCTCTTCTCCGCTCAAAACAATACGGAAAAGGGATTCCGTCAACTCACAACGCAGATGCTTGACAAGACAGTTCCTGCGTCGATCAAGGCCATCGGCCAGGCGGAGAATCCCGCCTAAACGACTAACCAGCACCCGGTCCAGTTCAGAGAGACGCGCAAACCCTTCGTGCTTCTTTTTCGGTAACGATTTGCGATGGTAGCGGGCAACATTGGCGATAATTTCGCGCTCTCGGGGAGTAAATCCGAAGAGATCCGCATGGCGGATCAGGTGGTAGGAATGTTTGTGGTGACTTGAATAGCTGATGAAGTAGCCGCTGTCGTGCAGCAACGCAGCTGCTTCGAGCAGGCGCCGATCGCGGTCTTTCAAGGAAAAGGCTGTGGCCAAAGCAGCGAAAATCTCCAGGGAAAGGCGGGCGACCTGGCGGGCATGCTCTTCGTCCACCAGGCAGGAGCGGCCGAAATCCAAAGCAGCGGCTCGCCAACTCCGGGGACGAATGCCTTCCGCAATGAGGCCGTGTTTACGAAGGCTGTCGAGAATGAGACCTTCTCTGATGCCTCGTTCGTTGACCCGAAGGATGTTGGCACCAAAGAACTTCATAAGTTCCTCGATAACGACAACACCGGCGACAATGATATCAGCCCGGTCGGGATTAAGGCCGGGAATGTCCTTGCGCTCTTTTATGCTCTTTCTTGCCAGCATTGACAGGAGGTGCACGATATCCGAACGGAGAATCTCGTAGCCATGAACGGAGTCGTAGGTCTCGCCCCGGGTAGCCATGATCATAGCGGCAATCGAAGTAATGGTACCACCCGATGCAATAAGACAGCGGGCTTTGGCATCTTCCCCCTCAATAATTTTCTTCAGGGAATTCCGAATGTGCTTGGACAGCTTCTGCAGTTCCGTTTCAGCCACCGGATCACGGTGAAGAAATTTTTCGGTGAGGGTTACGGCTCCCAGTTCCAGAGAATAATACTCTTCGATTGTGTTTCCCAGGGCCGTAATGATCTCGAGACTGCCGCCCCCGATGTCGATCATCCCGTAGCGAATGCCCTCCATTTCAAAGTTATGCAGAACACTGAGCGAAACGAGACGCGCCTCTTCCTCTCCCGGAATAACAACGACCCGGATACCAGTCCGCTCCTCCACTGCACGAATAAATTCTTCGCCATTTGACGCCCTGCGCACGGCACTTGTGGCAACCGCCTCCACATAGTGAACACCGTACCCTTCCACGATCTTTTTCATGCGGATCAAGTTTTCCATGGCCCGTTCACACGCAGCCGGCGATAAGCCCCTGCCCTCACCAAGGGCCTCGCCAAGTCGTACGGCCGCCTTCTCGTCATCAAGGACGCGAAAGGTACCGCCGCCGCTGACCACTTCAACCACAATACAGCGAATGGAATTGGAACCGATATCTATTGCTGCCAGGCGTTTCCCTCTTCGTGTCACAGCAAGCTCCTGATTCCCGCGCCAATCGCCTCGAAAGGCATGGTGTCCAGTTTTGCGGAAAATGTGCTAAAGGACGTTTCTCTCTTTGCTGCTAAAAGTTTTAACAGGGCTCCCTCTGCACCTGCAGAAAGGTTCATTCCCCGGACCATCTCGACAAAAACATCCAGATCATGAATTCTGCCGAGAATTTCCTGGTACGCCTTCACGTGAACGAGTAGTTCGCGATACCCGTCAGACATAAACGGTGACAGGACCTCAATTCGATAGCGGTAGTGCTTGACGGCAATACGCAGACGATGCTGGACTGAAGCATGTTCCGGAACGCGAGCGTCGGCCACCAAGGTCACTACTGACGAGAGCCGTTGGTCAATATTTTCACGTGCGAAAACGTCAATGGAGCAGAAGGGGTCATTTGCATCCTGCGGTGGATCGAAAAGATAGGGAGAATGAATTGTTCTGACAAAATATTTCCTCAAACGCGACGGCTTGGACTTTCGAAGATCACGCTTCAGTTGCTTTTGCGCTTGTACGCGCTTTCCCTGGTACAAATCAATGCAACCGGAAAGCTCAGTGCCATGTGACTCCCCCAACTCTCCGGCCTCTTCACGCAGAAAATCGAGATACTCATCGATGTTGCGCAGATCACCGAGAATATCGGTGACCTTTCGCACCGCTTTCCTCATGTGCGAAATCCGTTCCAGCGGAAAGGATCGGCGAAAAAGAGAGAGACCTTCCCGCAATCGCCGGGATGCAACCCGCAAGTCGTGAATATCCTCCGGAGCAAGCGTTGCAGAAGCTGTTTCCAGGCAACGGAAAAAATCACTGCCACGCTCGGCGAGAAGGCCCTTCGACGCAATCCAGAGCGGAGTTTTTTTCAAAAGTGCCACAACAAGACACCTCTTTCCTTTAACGATGGGAAGAAATCTTGCTCAATGACTTGCGGGTCCGTTTCAAACATTTACGGATTTTCTTCAGTCCCGCCTCCTCAGCAATCGCAAGCCTTTTTTCAGCCTTGGCAAGCCCCTTCGCAACTTTCTTTTTCCGGCGTTTCAAAGAAGGACTATCCAGATAGCGGACAATTTTCAGGATCTCTTTTTCGACCTTTTTACCGGTCTTGCCCTTTAACTCACTAGAGAAACGATCTCGAACATCCTGTGCCACTTCCTGAACCCTGCCGCTGAGAGTGCCGACTTTATCTACTGCCTGATCAGCAGCTTGTTTCGACTCCTCGACAACCAGTTCGGCTGCCTGGGCAAGAATTGCCGGAATCGCTCGCAGGTTGATTCCACGGACCTTGGACAAACCATCTGCTCCGGCATCAACAATTTTTTCAAAAGTATCAAGGCCGATATCCCTCAACCTGGTTGCAAGTACAACCCCAACACCGCGCAATTTTGTGAGTTTTTTAAGAGCTGGATCCACATTGCCTCCCCTATTCACGTAAATATCCTCATTCAATACTACTCGTCCCGAAGTTGTTTTTCAATGGCACCGCAATCGAGAAGGCATTTTACAGATAAAATTTACCTTACTGTAACAAAATCCAACCACCAAATACATCAGACAACCAGCCTAAATTCATTGACAGGACCGGAATAGTTTAGGTATTCTCTGACAATGAATTTTTCGGCAAACGAAAGCGATAAGTGGGAACATCTCTGCGAAAAATGCGGACTTTGCTGTTTCGAAAAAATTGAGGAAGAAGACGGCACTATTTTCTTCACGGCAACACCCTGCAGATACCTTGACGTCGTTACCAGGGAATGTAAAATTTATCCGCGACGTTTTGAAATCTATCCAGAATGTGTTCAGCTCACGGAAAAACTCGTACGAGAGCTTTCCTGGCTGCACGATGACTGCGGGTATCGGAAAGCTTTCGGCCTACAACGCAGAAGGTAGCGAAACCTCGCAGGCACTTGCGAACTATTTCCGGTTCAACGCAGCAATCTTTAAATAATGTCACACAAGTAGCAGAAAGGTCAAAGATGATGAACGAGACGAAAGCGACAACAGTACTGGTTGTCGATGATGATATGTACGTCTTGGAATCGGTTGTTGCCTTGCTCAGCCAATTCGGCTATTCGGTACTCCCTTGCCATAACGGTGAAGAGGCCCTCCAGAAAATTCAGAGCAACGAATTCGACGCCATTCTCACAGACATCAAAATGCCGGTCATGTCGGGTATCGAACTTCTCGAAATCGTACACAACCTGAACCCGGACATCCCTGTCATCCTCATGACCGCCTATGCGGAACTGGACATTGCCGTAGAGGCAATAAAAAAAGGCGCCTTCGACTTCATCATCAAGCCGTACAAGCCAACCTATCTTCTCCACTCCATCGAAAAAGGCGTCAAATACAATCGCCTCATCCAGATGGAAAAGAACTACAAGTTCATGCTCAAGGATATGGTGGAAAAGAAGACCAGGGAACTGGCCGATGCACTGATGATGGTAAAGGATATCAGTGTTGAAGTTATTGAAAGGTTGACGGCTGTTGCCGAATTCAGGGACACCGATACCGGTTCACACATTGCCCGTATCGGTATTTATGCAGGGAAAATTGCCGAATACCTGGGATTATCGGAAGATTTTGTGGAAAACCTGACCTTTGCCAGTCCGATGCACGATATTGGCAAGATCGGAATTCCCGACAATATCCTGTTGAAACCGGGAAGCCTTACCAAGGAAGAATTCGAAGTCATGAAGGCCCACACCAGGATCGGCGAGAAAATGCTTTCAGGATCAACCTATCCGGTACTGCACATGGCTGCATCTATCGCTCTGAACCATCACGAAAGGTGGGACGGCAGCGGCTATCCACGCGGTTTGAAAGGGGAAGAGATCCCCATGGAAGGAAGGATTGTTATGCTGGTCGACCAATACGACGCCTTACGCAGCAAGCGTCCCTACAAGGATTCTGCCGACCATGATCTGGTGGTGAAGATCATCACCGAGGGAGATGGCCGAACAAAACCAGAACATTTTGACCCGAAAGTCCTTGAAGCCTTTATTACATTGTCTCCGGTAATTGAAGAAATTTATCGCAATAACAGAAACATAAAATATCCCATCAACGACCTGCTTCACCCTGAAACAACAAAGCCGGCTATCGCATAACGACGCCGGCTTTGTTCTCAAAGGCATTTCAGCCAATCTGATCAATTATTCATCTGCACACCCATCGTATCATTTGCAATGACATCCTGATCATTTTCCTCCACTACATCGGTACCGGCAAAAAGATCTTCCAGACTCATCGAGTCAGGATTCAGCGAGGGATATCTCTTAGCGCCGATGAAACGAGATTTGAAATAAGGAGTATTCATGGAAGAAATAACAACCTTGTGAAAGCTCGAGGAGGCATGGATCATCTTATTATTACCAAGATAGATTCCAACATGGGAAGGAAATGGCGCATAGGTCCGAAAGAAAAGCAGATCGCCCTTCTGCAGGTCACATGATGTTACCGGCTCGCCGGTACGAAACTGTTCACGTGCCGTTCGCGGCAGCTGTATATCGAGCGCGCGAAAAACATGCTGAACGAAACTGGAGCAGTCAATACCGTTACGAGTGGTGCCGCCAAAACGATAGCGGGTTCCAAGGAAACTGTAGGCGCTCTTTTTCAGGCGCTTTGTTGCATCGGTCGACAACGCCAGATCATCACCCAGATCAACTGACTTATCCGGATCAGAGTCCGTTAACTCCGCGAGAGTCCGTTCATAGTCTTCGTTAGAAAACAGCTCGGTATTTCTGACCGTAAAGCTCCTGGTCGGTTTTTCGGCGATTTCCTGAGCCGGCTCACTTGCACGAAAAGAGAGGATCTTGCCCGGTTTGATAGAATTACCGGACATCCCGTTAATCCGTTTCAATTCATCCACCGAGAGTCCGGCTTTTCTGGCAATCCGGTACAGAGTATCACCTTTACGAACCTTATAAACAGCAGCTTTTGATTTCACGCTAGCGGCGTGCCTTTCAGCTACAGATGATGTACGCGAAGGTACAACGAGCTTTTCTCCGATTTTCAAATGGCTATTAACCAGGTTATTAGCAGATTTGAACGCCTGGACCGAAACATGATATCTCTTGGCGAGAGTAAAGAGCGAATCGTTCTTTTTTACTATGTGGGTTTTTGAAGCGAAAGCAAGTGAGGGGAAGGAAATCAGAAGCATGGCTATTCCGAGCAACCGGGTACCACTTTTCATGCGTCCTCCTTTTCTTATTTCAAACAAAACATTATTTTAAATCTTTGGCTTTATACCCTAGAATCCGAACAGGTGTCAACCTCAAATGACACATTTCTGTAATCCGCTTGTTGGAAAAGAACGAGAAAGTTCCGGAAATTCTGTACAACCGGACATGGCCTTGTAAACTAATTTGTTTGACAATCAAGCTACTTGGCAACAGATATCTTCACAACAACCGCATCGGCCGAGATGGCTCGAATATGAGCAGGGACTTCCAGTTTCCTTGACACGGATGAACTGCCATCAACATCCTTAAGACGAATTTCCTCTGTGCGAACCGAATCAAGTCGCGCCATAACCGAATCGGGACCTTCCAACATTACCTCGGAGGGTACGGCAGTGACCGTACGAAGGTGGAGTCCCGCCGGCAACCTACCGGCAAGTCGCGGTTTCACCAGCACAAGTTTTCGGACTTTTTTCTCCATAATTACGCGAAGAGACGAAGGGCTGATTCTATTAATAACAACCCCTGAGGGCAAGGAGAAGTCCTCTTTTTTCAAAAGAACATTATTAACTCCGGCGTGAACTTTCGTAAGGTCTATTTCAGCAGCCAGATCACCCTCTTTCGGCAACTGGATCAGACTGGAATAGGTTTTCAGCTGCAGCTCGACATCTTCCGCACTGGCACTCCTCAACAGGAGAGTTTCCGGAGGGTTGCGAAACTGTACCGGAGCGGTAACGGTGACGATTTCTCCCTGCCGAGCCGTGATTATCAGCCAGCAGACAAATACCAGGGCAACAGTCGCAAGCTTCGGCCAGAAGTTTCCGAAGATCCTTTTCGCCAGAGTTATACGCACTTCTTCACGACCTGGCAGAAGCAGAAGCTTTTGGAGCTGGGCGCAAAGATCCTCAGCCGTTTCGATTTTCACGAGATTCCGTTCAAATGCGAGAGAAACCTGCCCCCGTTCTTCGGAAACTATCACCACCGCAGCATCGGAACGCTCACTGAGCCCGAGACCAGCCCGATGACGTGTCCCGTATTGCTGTGGAATAGCAAGGCTCGTTGAAAGCGGTAAGTGGCTTGAAGCGCTGATTATCCTGCCGTTCCGGATAATCACGGCTCCATCGTGCAAAGGTGATCCGTCTTCGAATATGCACTCGAGGAGATGGCCGTTAATGGAACTGTCCAGAGGAACGCCATTAGTGATATATTCATCGATCGGTTCGGTTCTTTGAAAAACAAGTATCGCCCCGGTTTTGGCTGAAGCAAGAGAAAAGACCGCCGAACAGAACTCGGCAAAGTCAAAAGTAGGACCGGAATCCTGGCGTCCAAAAAAACGGCGTAGAGGACTGATCCGGTAGAGGGCTTGGCGTATTTCCGTCTGAAAAATAACAATAATTAGAACAAAAATCACCGTGCCCAGCTCCTGGAGTATCCAGCTGGTCATGAAAAAACCAAGATTCTTGGTCACCAGATACACAACGCCGAGAGAACTCAAGCCGATGACGACCTGAAAGGCCTTTGTATGCTTGAACCAGCTGTAGAGCTGATACACCAGAAAACTCATGATGATGATATCGGCAACGTCCTGCCATCGAATCAGTGCAAGCACGGGCAAACCTCGATAAATGAGTTAGATCAAACAATCACCTGCTTGACTTAAGTGGTAAACCAGCAGGATTGAATAGCTTGAAAGATAATACGGCATAACATGCATGCAGCAGGAATCCATATTTCTGCAAACAACAGAATACTTTTTTCCGTTCACGTATGCTACTATGTTACCGAATTCAGCTTTGCAGGCCCCTGAATCACTGGTATCCTGCAGTACAAATAAAAAAGGAAGAGTGCCTGATGGAAAAGGTTTCAAAAAGCGATCAAGTCCGGGAAATGTTCGCAAAGATCGCTCCCCGATATGATTTTCTGAATAAACTGCTCAGCCTTGGTATAGACAACCGCTGGCGGCAATCCGCAGCAAGAAAGATTAAAAGCCAACCAGGGGGCCGGGTCCTCGACATCGCCACGGGAACTGGTGATATGGCACTTGAAGCGGCAAGAGCAACAGACGATACGGTCAAAATTATCGGGGTCGATTTTTGTGCGCCAATGGTCGAGATCGGTCGGAGCAAACTCGACAACTCGGCTCTTGGCAACAGGGTTACGCTCGGTGTAGCATCCTGCGAAGCTCTTCCCTTTCACAAGGACACATTCGACTCTGCCACCATTGCCTTCGGTATCAGAAATGTAGCTGACAGGCATCTCGGTTTACGGGAAATACAACGGATACTGCTTCCTGGAGGCAGGGCAATCATTCTGGAATTCTCCAACCCCAAATCCCGACTATTCAAGTCCGTGTACAATTTCTATTTCCGCCGCCTTCTGCCGGCAATAGGCGGCTTATTCTCCGACTCAGGCGCCTATCGCTACCTGCCCGACTCGGTTCTCGAATTTCCGGACCAGGAAGCATTCAAGAAGATTATGAACGAATCGGGCTTTGTAAACGTAGTACATACCGATTACACCTTCGGTATCGTCACCTGTTACGTGGGAGAAAAACCGATCAGCCTTTCTTCACGTACTCCTCGACCTTGAGCTCAAGATCATCGCCGTTCACCGTTGCGACCTTGCCGTCACCCTGTTCGCTGCGCACAAGTCCGTCTTCTACCCACTTGAGAATCAGATTTTTTGTCACACCGAATTTCGACTCGGCCTCATCCACCGTATACCAGGTTTTAGCAAGGGACATTGTTGTAACTCCTTTCACATAGGGCCTTTCAGTATAACCATATTCACCGATGTGACAACAAAAAAAAGCCGGTCTACATAATCTCCGACCAGATAGGCATTTCAGTCACGTACCAAGCCGCCCGACTTGACAGTTTCCTCTATTTTCTGTATAAAGTTGCTGTTCTTACTAGACTTACCATTGGGAGGATTGAATGTTTGTTGCAGCCAATTTCCTTATTGCACTTGGGAAAATCCTCGATCTCGTCCTCACCATATACATGTACGTCATTATTGCCCGGGCGCTTATTTCCTGGGTTAGCCCAGACCCGTACAATCCCATTGTAAATTTTCTCTATCGCATTACTGAGCCGATTCTCTATCAGGTCAGAAAGAGGCTCCCTGTTATGGGTGGGCTGGACCTTTCCCCCCTTATTGTTTTACTCGTCATCTTTTTTCTGCAAAAGTTCCTGATCGCATCGATACTCGACCAAGGGTATCGAATGAAGCTTAACCTGGGAGGATTCCCGTGAAAATAACCCCTTTAGACATCCAACAGCAACAATTCAAGGGAAAACTCTTTGGCGGTCTGAATCCAGAGGAAGTGGACTCTTTCCTGCAGGCAGTAGCCCAGGAAATGGAAACCCTGAACAGGGAAAACAACCAGTTTCGCGAACAGACGCAGAAAATGTCCGCCGAGGCGGAAGTTCTGTCCCAAAGGGAAAAAGAACTTCGTGAAACCTTGCTGGCGGCACAAAGAATCACCGAGGAAATGAAGAACAATGCCCAGAAAGAAGCAGAACTGATCATTGCCGAGGCGGAGGTTCGCGCCGAGAAGATCCTGGCTGATGCTGAAAACAAACTTGTCCAGCTCAAGAATGAGATCCAGGAAATGCGCAGGCAGAAGATGCAATTCGAAACATCCTTCCGGTCCCTGATCGAGTCCCATAACAAGATGCTCTCAATTCATGAAGAATAGACCTGGAGACGAGGGTTTCCGCGTCACCGAGTCCGGTGATGGAGTCACCTTTTCACTCCATGTTCAACCCAAGGCCTGCCGCAATGAAATCTGTGGGCTCAGCGGGAATGAGCTCAAGGTTCGCCTGACGTCTCCTCCCGTTGAAGGCGCCGCGAATAAACTCTGTCAGGAATACTTTGCAAAACTCCTGCATGTGGCTAAGTCGAATGTTCGAATCATAGCCGGTGAAAAGTCGCGACACAAAACCGTGACCATTCGTGGAGCAACCAAAGAAGAAATACTGGCACTACTCAAAAACTGATCACGGAGTTCTGAATGAAAGCCAAAGACATTATGGTAAGCGATGTAACAACTATCTCAAGGAAGGCATCCCTCAAAGAAGCTGTCCTGTTGTTACAGAAAAATTACAGCGACAAGAGTTTTCTCAATTCCGCCCCTGGTCTCGTTGTAATAAATGATTGGGGGGAACTGGCCGGGGTTCTGATGCCTCTCACCATCATGGCAGCTCTCATGGAAAGCGCCGGGGACACAAAACCTGAAGAAAAAGCGAAAGAAGATTTTTACATACAACTGTGCGGCAACCTCAAAGACAAGTTGGTTGAAGACATTATGGAAAGAGAACCGCTTTCCGTAACGGAAGAGGCTTCCATCATCGACCTGGTCGATCTCTTTCTCACCCATCGTTTCCATCGGATTCCCGTGGTGCGCGACAAGAAAGTCGTGGGAGTCATCTACCGGACGCCGTTACTGTTCGCCATGACAAGCTGTTTCTTCAAATAGCAACCATCTACGGTTTCTTACCCAAAAGTATTGACAAATACCCAGGGTAATTCATATATTTTATAATAAGTATAGGAGGTGCATCAAGATGCCGATTTATGAATATCAATGCTCAAGCTGCAACAATCAGTTCGAGCTTCGTCAGAAATTTTCAGATGAACCAGCAACGGAATGCCCGAAGTGCGGGGGGCCGATTCAGAAACTGATTTCACAGGGTTCCTTCGCGCTAAAGGGTAGCGGTTGGTACAATGAAGGATATGCAAAGACGTCCTCTTCAAAGACACCCCAAAGTTGCCCGAAAGATGGTTCTTGCTCTTCGTGCCCATCTGCGGCAGCGTAAACTCCATGTATAGAAAAAAATCCCCCGTCAGGGGGATTTTTTCTGACTGAAGTTCTCTTCCCGTCCAGCACGTCGTCACACTCTCATCGCACATTTCTCACCGGAAACGGCTTGACACAGACACAGGAAACCACCACATGGCTATCATTATCGACGGAAAAGCAACTGCGCAGAAGATCCGCAGAGAAATTACCCGGGAAGTCAAAAAGCTTGAGGAAGAAGACATACGCCCAGGACTTGCGGTAGTACTTGTTGGGGACAATCCCGCAAGCAGGGTCTACGTGCGCATGAAGGAAAAAGCCTGTTGCGATGTCGGTATTTTCTCCGATGAATACACACTTCCGGCAGAAACCGAAGAAAAAGAGCTGCTGTCACTGATCAATAGACTGAATAATAATGACAGAATTCACGGGATTCTTGTTCAACTACCCCTACCCGAACATATCAACGAAGCCAAAGTGATCGAGGCGATTTCACCGGACAAGGATGTTGACGGATTTCATCCCTACAATGTTGGCAGATTGGTGCTGGGCAAGCCGACCTTCCAACCCTGCACTCCTTACGGCATCATGGTTCTGCTGAAGGAATACGGTATTGATCTAACCGGAAAGGAAGTGGTTGTCGTGGGACGATCCAATATTGTCGGCAAGCCAGTTGCATTCATGTGCCTGCAGCAACATGCCACCGTGACAATCTGCCACACGAGAACCGTTGACCTGCCGGCAAAGATCGGCATGGCGGATATACTGATTGCCGCAGTAGGAAGGCCTGAAGTTATTCCCGGCAAGTGGATCAAGGAAGGGGCCGTGGTAATCGATGTAGGCGTTAACCGCATTGCCGAGAAAAAGCTCGTCGGTGATGTGGAATTTCAAACCGCAGCGCAAAGAGCCTCGTATATAACTCCGGTTCCGGGAGGTGTCGGCCCCATGACCATTACCATGCTCCTGCAGAACACCCTTCTATCAGCTAAAACCATGCACGCTGCAAAACAGATCAGGCAGGAGGTGCCTTGATGACCGTCAAGAAAGCCGTTTTTCCGGTAGCAGGATTAGGTACACGTTTTCTGCCGGCTACAAAATCTTCTCCAAAGGAAATGCTCTCTCTCATCGACAAACCCCTGGTTCAATACGTTGTCGAAGAGGCAGTCGCAGCGGGAATCGAACAGATCCTCTTTGTCACCGGGCGCGGCAAGCGTGCCATCGAGGACCATTTCGACATCTCTTTTGAACTTGAATCAATCCTTCGTGAAAAGGGCAAAGATGACATCGTCAAAGAAGTCCGTGACATCGCGGAGATGATAAGCATCTACTATGTCAGACAGAAGCAGGCATTAGGCCTCGGACACGCGATCCTCTGTGCGCGGGAATTCGTCGGCAACGAACCGTTTGCCGTTCTGCTCGGCGATGACATCATTGATGCCGAGAAACCGTGCCTCAGGCAACTGCTTGATGTTTACACTGCCTACCAGGGTCCGGTACTGGCCTTGGAACAGGTTCCCATGGAAAATATTTCTGCCTATGGCTGCGTCCGGGCCAATGCTCTTTCCGAAAGAATCTATGAGGTTACCGACCTGGTGGAGAAGCCGAAAAGGGAAGATGCCCCCTCGGACCTGGCTATTATCGGAAGGTATGTGCTGACCCCGGAGATTTTTCCGATTCTGGCAAAGCAGGAACCGGGAAAAGGCGGTGAAATCCAGCTGACTGACGCAATCCTGAAGCTATCGAAACACCAGAAGGTTTATGGCTGTCAATTTGAAGGAACTCGCTATGACTGCGGGGACAAGCTGGGCTTTTTGAAGGCCACGATAGATATGGCGTTAAAAAGGGACGACCTGGGAAGGGACCTGGAAAAATATCTTCGAGCAAAACTTAGTTGAATAGCCTATCAGCGGATACTGCCACGCATCGCCCCGCCAAAAAGTCCGTATTGGAAAAATGCAATCAGGTTAAAGTGCTCTTTTGTGTAATTTTTCGGCAGACTGCCGATGGGACCAAGCGCATGCAGGGCTCGAAAGACCTCATCGTCCAATATTTTGCTCCCGGATGACTGAAGAAGCTGGATATTTACTATCTCACCATTCCTGTTGAAGGTTATCCTGACCGGAGTAACTCCTTGTATTCCAGCCTGTGAAGCAGCTGCAGGGTAGGTCCAGACACTATACACCGCTGTTTCGAAACGTCGCAGAAACGAACCGAACCGGATATCATCCGAATTAAGAAAGCGGGTCTCCCCCTCCTCAACTTCCGTATCGTATTTTTTCCGATAGTTTTCCTCGAGCATCGACATTCTTTCGGCGCTGGGGTAGAGCTTTGCCAGTTCCGGAAGATTCTTCAGATCAGGCGAAGCTATTTTCGGACTGATGTCCGACTCCTGCCGTGGACTCGGAACGGTATCTACTCGCGGAGTTGCTTTCGGCGACCTATTGGGCACCGGCGAAGGGTGCAATGGCAACAGATCACGGTGCCAGTTCCCTTTTGGTGCAACCTCCCGGGCAACTCTCCGGCGAACTTCGTCAAGACGTTTCGTTTCGGTCTTCTTCTGTGTTTTTTGCTGTATTGCGGGGAGATCCGTAAGGTCTACCATATAGGGCTTGGTCTTAATCTCATGCTTTTCTTCAGGCATCAGATAAAGGCCTGTTAAAACCACTACGTGAAGAAGCAGCGAGAGAGCAACAAAATAGAGAAAGGCTTTTTCGATATATTTGTCAGACATTGGTATCTTTGGCAGGAAGTGTAATTTTACGTCATTGTAGGGAATCGCCCTAAAAAATGCAACGAAGGACTACACGTGACACATGTAAAGATTTGTCTGGCGAGAGGGTTTCGGACATGGCGAAATAAGGCAGCTCCACTAAAAAATATCAACCTTTACCGTGAGAAGTGTTACATGAGAGTCTGGTAGAGAAGAACCGCTCCAAAGATGAGAAACAGGGCACCTGCCGCCCGGTGAATATACCGTATGGGAAAATAACGAATCAATTGTTTTCCAAGGAATATGCCGATCAGCGAAACCAGCCACAGGGCAAGGGTCGATGCGCAAAACACCTGGACGGGAGAATCGTACTGGGCGGCAAGGCTGAGGGTAACGAGCTGGGTCTTATCACCCAGTTCAGCCAGAAGAATCATCAGGAACGCCGTGCGAATGGCCCCGGTTGCCACTACTTTGTGGGCCTCCTCTTCGGCTCCGGAGTGACGCAGGGTCGTGATCCCGAAGAAAAGAAACAGCCCGGCCGAGGCAATTTTGGTCCAGAAAATCGGAAAAAGAGCAAAGAGAATCTTACCCACCAGAACGGCGCCAAGATTCAGCAGCGCAAACGCAAGGGCAATGCCGACGAAAATCTTTTTCCAGGGATAGCGAGCCGCAAGTGCCATAGCCGTCAACTGGGTTTTGTCCCCCAACTCAGCGAGGAAAATCATACCAAATGTGGTAAGAAAAACACTGAAACTCAAGAAATCCTCCCAAAACAAGTCACTATTTGCGCGACCCATGCGAAGACAGATAGCGGTTACTGATGTAAAACATGATCAGAAAGCTCGTTGGTATCGTCGGCCTTTCTCGGGAAATGGCTGGACAGCACGCCACCACATGAAGCAATGACCGAACAGAGGGATTCACAAGCCCTTTTTTCCCTCATCCCTTGGGACAGCTCCCGGGTCAGCTCCTGCCATTGGTCATGGGGCAACCTGCTATTGATACCCCTATCCGCGAGAATCCAGACCTTATGCTCCAGGAGTGAAAGAAAAATCAGGATCCCGGTTTCGTCACGTGTCCGATACAGTTCCTTTTCGAAGAATGCCCGCACCGCACGTTCACGTACTGCCTCGTCAATTCTTTTTCTTCCGACAAAAGGCAGCTTCACTGCTTCAAAACGCCTGAATACAAGCCTGAACGGGAAAAACAGCAGCAGTACCAGAGGTATGTAGGTCCAGAGAGAGACCCCATACAAAACCAATTCCGGATCGACTCTTGAGCCGGGTCCCCATCCGTGAGCTGAATACCAGAGGTAGCCGGTCTGCAAGGTAATCTCCAGGAGTAACGCGCAGAAAGCAGCGCTGAGAACCGCTCCGAGGATCTCAGCCTCCCGGTAGCTGTCACTGCGATCAACCACCATGGCAACAATCTCACCGGAGGTACTCGCCTCTGCATTTTCTATGGCCGTTCGGATGCGAGCATTTTCCTCTTCCGTGAAAAATGATACGGATTTTTTCTTGTTCATGTCCGTCTTATGCCCCCTTGCAGCACAGTTAGCTGGTTACCAGCCTCCCGAAGCTCCACCGCCACCAAAGCCTCCGCCACCGCCGGAAAAACCGCCCCCAAAAGAGTCACCGCCAAACCCGCCTCCACCAAGAAAGGGCCCCCCGCCGAAACCGCCACCACGTCCGCCGCCTCCGAACAGGAGACTGATAAAGAGGCCACCAAAAAAACCTACTGCCGCAAGTATGAGAAGAGTAACAAGCCCGGTTCCGGAAAAGAGTAGTGAGGCGATCACAGGAAGCCCGACTGCACCGGCAACACCTCCGAGAACCTTCGAGATCGCCCCCAGGATCACGCAGGCAACAAAAAGAAAGAGCAACAGGGTCATGAGAGGCGGTGAGCGCTTTTTCTGCTGAGACAAGTCATGGGAAGATGCCGAGTACTCCCCCTTCACGACTGACATAATTGCAGAAACTCCGGCTTCGATGCCGCCGTCAAAATCGCCCTGTTTGAAGCGGGGCGCTATCTCGTTACGGATTATTCGACCGGATACCAAGTCTGTCAGTGTTCCCTCAAGCCCCCAGCCAACTTCTATGCGGATTTTGCGATCCCCCTTTGAAACCAGGAGAATAGCACCATTGTCCTTGCCCTTCTGTCCTATTTTCCAGGCATCGGCAACCTTGATGGAATATTCCTCTAGGTTTTCACCTTCCAGGCTCGGAATAGTCAGGACAGCTATCTGTGTTGAGTCACTCTTCTCGAATGCGGTCAGTTCGGCTTCGATTTTCTGAATAGCGGCAGGTGAAAGAATATGCGCATAATCGTTCACATGTGCTTTGAGTGGCGGCACATCAAGAGCTGTTCCGACAGTGGGAATGAGAAGCAGCATTATAAGGGTAAGAATCGTTTTCATGGCACTCCCGCCCCATTGTCCAGTTCCGACAATGGAGTTTTCGCGTCTTTACAAGGTTTCGGAATCAAGTGGCACTCTCATCAAAATTTAATCTTCGGTGCGGATTTGGCCCCTTCATCAGCCTTGAACGGTTCTTTACGCTGAAGATGGAGAAGCAGGGAATTTGTCAGGGAATTGGGGAATGTCCTGATACTGACGTTGAACACCTCCACTGCCTTGTTGTAGCGAACCCTGGCGACATTAATGCGATTTTCCGTTCCTTCCAGTTGATTCTGGAGATCAAGGAAATTCTGGTTCGCCTTCAGATCGGGATAGCGTTCCACAACCACCATCAGGCGGGAAAGTGCCCCGGACAATTCACCCTGCGCCTGCTGGAACTTCGAGAAGGCAGCCGGGTCATCAAGAGCTGCTTTTGAGATCTGCATGGAACCTACCTTGGCACGTGCTTCGGTAACAGCAGTAAGGGTGTCTTTTTCATGTTTCGCATACCCCTTTACCACCTCGACCAGGTTGGGAATAAGGTCCGCACGCCGTTGATAGGCAGCTTCAACATTTCCCCAGGCGGCGAAAACAGCCTCTTCGTTTGCCTGGATGGTGTTATAACCGCAGCCTGACAACGTGGATAAAATCAGGACCCCTACCAGGAAATACACAATTTTTTTCATGGAACCCTCCATACTGCCTAGATTGTATCAAAGTTAATACTTCAGCAATTAAACATCACAACCCTGATGTAGGGGCACGGCGCGCCGTGCCCAGATCGGGCGAGGCACGCCTAGCCACTACCATCGATATGTTTAATTGCCCACGAAATTATTCATTGATTCAGGATACATCGTCATTCTTTACATACCAGTGCTCTGCGGTGTTACAGAGTCAAGTGAAGTGCGGCTTCTGCCAAGGAACTTTGCTCCCCCCCTGTGATCAGAGAAAACAATTTTCATGACTATCAGGATCAGGTTGCAGCTGATGGAGAATATATTCGCGACGATCAAGGGCAGATCGCCAATCAGTATACCATAGAGAAGCCATAATCCCATTCCAACAACCAGTAGAACCGGCTGCCAAACGGATATGTCACGCACCTGCCGGGTACGGAAGGCTCGATACATCTGCGGAAGTACCGCACAACTCGTCAGCACTCCGGCCAAAAGTCCCAGATGGAGCAGATTCATGGCAGCTCCTTTCGTTTCAAAGCATCCGTTGCCCACTCCATCTGGGACATCATCCCCCTGAGTACCGAGATCTCGCGAAGATCCAGCTCGGCCCGGGAAAGTATCCTGCGGAGGGTGCGCATCAGGTGTTTCGGATTGGCCGAATCGAGGAAACCAATCTCAAGCAAGGTCTTCTCCATATGTTGGTACAGTTCTTCCATTTCGCCGTTTGTAGCCATTTCACGTGAAGGAACAGGGACAGCGGGCATCACGCCACGCGAAACCTCGTAACAAAAAAGCAGCACCGCCTGGGCAAGGTTCAAGGAACCGTACTCGCCTGAGGTTGGAATTGTCGCCTGCCAACGGCACAGGGCCAGTTCATCGGTACTGAGGCCATTGTCCTCTCTGCCGAAAACCAATGCAACGCGGCCAGAGCCGAGCTTTTCGCCCAGCTTCGCGACCAGTTCTGCTGGCTCCATGATCTCCTGGCGGTACTTACCGGTTCTGCGGGTTGTGGCAACGGAGATCTCGATGTCAGCCAGTGCATCTTCAAGCGACTCGAAGCGAACGGCTCCGTCAAGCAGATCCCTGGCCGAAACGGCAAGGCGACGCGCCTCAGTATGATCGGTACGACAGCCCTTGACCAACCGCAGATGCCGAAGGCCCATGTTTTTCATAGCGCGGCAAACCATTCCGACGTTGCCAGGTGTTTGCGGCTCCACAAGCACGATACAGATCTTGTCCACCAAGATACTTTCACTCACAGGAATTCTCTTTCGAATTAGTATTTTCTGTACGCGCAGCCTTGGCCGCCCGCCAACTTCGCATCCGCCGCAACCTGCTGCGAGCATGCCTGCCCAGCCACCAGACATGGAGAAAATGGGCGAACCAGAAGCAGCCGATCATGAAAAGCAGAGCCAGGACGATATAGGGCTCATAGCGATCAAGATCCTCGATAAACAAAGAAGCACTTTTACCAAAAAAGAATCCCGCCAGGGAAAACAGGATAGCCCAACTGGTGGCGCTCAGCAGGTTGAGCAGGAGAAATCGTTTTCGGGAGAGCTTTGTCATCCCGAGGATAACGGGCAATACGATCCGTAAGCCATAGGTGTAACGGGATATAACGGCAACAAAAGATCCGTACTTCTCAATCATTCGAAGAGCCCGACGGAATTTCCTTGCTTTGGAGCCTAACAGCTCTAGGAGCCATTTCCCCCGCCAGCGCCCGAGGAAAAAATACAATTGGTCACCGAAAAATGAACCGGCAAGAGCAGTACCCATGACAGCGGGCAAGAAAAGGTCACCTTGAAACGCGAAAAATCCAGCAAGAATCAGTACCGCTTCACCTTCGAGAAAGGTCCCGAGAAAGAGGAACAAATATCCGTACGTTTGAAGATATTCACTGAAAAACTGCTGCATTCTGCTTTCTCTCCCCTTCTGAACGCCGAATCTCTGATTGCTACCTTCATCCTTGAACAGTCAACCAGAAAACACCAAACGCTGCCGAACATGAAGACAGACTATACCTCAAGGTACATGGTGCCGATACAGAGTAGCATCAAACAAGAAAACTGATGACAAAATTCGCAGACATAGCTAAAGTAAGTGCATGCACCTCTACCTGATGAGAAAATCGTTGTGGCACTTCGGCCCTCTGCTGCTGGCGCTACTGCTGTTTCTTCCTGGTATTTCACTTGCGCGAGAGAACCCCTCTGAAAGAATCAGCGATGTATCCGCATCAGTGGAACCGTATATCCTTGCGTCAATCAATCGAATTAGAGCGGAACATCATCTCACGCCCCTTACCGTCTCCCCTGCCCTGCAACAATTCGCACGCGACCACAGCAGGTATATGGCGAAAAGCGGCTACCTCGGTCACGGGCAAAACGGAATGGATTTCAAGGCTCGAGTCGTAAAAGCACGACTGAAGGGGTGGCGAGAGATTGGTGAAAACGTCGGACGCAGCCAAGGATACCGGAACAATGCGGAGACAATCATCTCTGGCTGGATGGAGAGCAGGCCCCACAGGGAAAACATCCTCACCGCAGGCTTCAACATGACCGGTATCGGTACGGCGCAAGCCGCTGACGGCACACTCTATGCCACGCAGGTTTTCATGGGCTCAGACGACCGGTAGCAAAACCCACGCCATTCACCCAAATCCCGCTCAGTGCCCACTGGCCTCTAATGCAACGGTATATCCCCTGTCAAAGGCCTTGCGATTGAGCTCGACAAAAGCCTCGGGGACACGTGCAAGGACAGCCTTTATGGCGCTTTCCCGGGAAACGATTCCCGTCAGGGCTACCATCGCTCCCAAGGCTACGATATTCGCAACAATTGTGCGTCCAACCTCGTTTTTTGCGATATTAATAATAGGGATGCTTACCACCGTAAAATTTCCCTCCGGCGGATTCTGGACCATGTCGGAATCCACCAGAAGAATACCACCCTCTTTCAAATCCAGTGAATATTTATCACAGGCCTCCTGGGTCAAGGCAAGCAGCGCATCGACGTTTGTCGCTTTAGGAAAATCGATCGGCTGGTCGGAAATTACCACTTCTGACTTTGATGCTCCACCGCGAGCCTCTGGACCGTAACTCTGTGACTGCACGGCTTGCTTCCCATCAAAAATGGCGGCCGCTTCTCCCATGATGATCCCGGCAAGAATCAGACCCTGCCCCCCTGCTCCGGAAAACCTCATTTCGTATCTACTTGCCGACATCGCATTATCTCCTGATCTAAATAAAGTGCCAGCCGCCATTTGCAAAAAGCATGATTGGCAACGAATTCCGACACCTTGAGCAACACAAACATTAACACTTAGTTTCAATATGTTATCTAGCCACACCTAAAGCCTTACATTACAAATCATCTTTCTTGAGTCACCCGATTGCCGCCACGTGCTCAAGCGGTCAAAATGCGCGAGCAGCGCATGAAAACGACACATTTGGAGCAAAGGGATTGTTTCAGGACACTAGCAACCGGCAGCCTGCACGCGCGCCACGAGTTTCCGGTATTCTTCAACATATTCCGGTTTGCCTTCCTTGTACAGGACACCGGTAAGCACTTTGCCTTCCAGCTGTTGCGGCGACAACTTGCCAGCGGCAGCTACCGGAACGGCACTATCCTTAAGATTATTCATCATCTCGATGACGGACTTGAACTTGTTGCGGCGTCCGTAGGTTGTCGGGCAGCTGTCAAGGATTTCCACAACGGAAAAACCCTTGTGGCGCATGGCTTCGGTAAGCAGTTTTTCGATCTGGGCAGCATGATATGCTGTCCCGCGAGCAACAAAAGTGGCACCGGCGCCAATTGCCAGCTTCGCGATATCGAAAGGCTGGTCCGGATTGCCATACGGCGTTGTTGAAGCCTTGGCACCAAAGGGGGTGGTGGGAGAAAACTGCCCACCGGTCATGCCGTAGATGTTATTGTTCATGATCAGGTAGGTCATATCAATGTTTCTGCGACAGGCATGGATAAAGTGGTTACCGCCAATTGCCACACCATCACCGTCACCGCCGACACAGATGACACTCATCTCCGGCTTGGCCATCTTTATGCCGGTGGCAAAGCCGACAGCACGTCCATGTGTGGTATGGAGGGTGCAGAAGTCCAGATAACCAGGAAGGCGTGATGCGCAGCCGATCCCGGAGACAACTGCCGTTTTGTCCTTGTCCAGGGAAAGCGCATCTATGGCCCGAATCAGACCTTTCATCACGATACCGTGTCCGCAGCCGGGACACCAGATATGGGGCAATTTGCCTGGACGAATATATTTTTCATAATCAAATGCCATGGCTCAGCACACCTCCTGGATTCGGGCAAAAATCTCGTTGGGTGTGATGGGTTCACCATCGACGCGAAAGATTCCCGAGACAGGGATTGCACCCTCAACACATCTTCGAACCTCATGGATCGTCATTCCGAGGTTCATTTCCGGAACAATCATCGCTTTGGCCCGTTCCGCAAGGGAACGGATCTGTCGCTCCGGAAATGGCCAGTAGGTAATAATCCGGAAAAGCCCCGCCTTGATGCCATTTTTTCTCGCCTCATGTACCGCATAACGGGCAGAGCGGGAAATAGAGCCGAATGCAACGATGACAACCTCTGCGTCATCAAGCAGATATTCCTCATAGGTGACGATATCGTCGAGGGCATTCTCTATTTTTCGAATCTGGCGCTCTTCCTCAGCCTGGACAAGCTCGGCACGCGTGGTCGGGAAGCCGTCCTGGGCCTTGTTCAACCCGGTTACGTGGAAGCGGTAACCAGAACCGAAGGCGGCCAAGGGAGGTACGTCACCGAAACTGGTATCATAGGGTTTGTAATCCTGGGGACTGACAGTGGGTGCGGTCCGGTTTATCACCTCAAGCTCGCCAGGATCAGGAAAGACAATCCGTTCTCGCATGTGTCCGATAATCTCGTCAGGCATGACGGTAACAGGCGTTCGGTATTTTTCCGAGAGGTTGAAAGCGCGGACCGTTTCCGTAAAAAGTTCCTGTACCGAAGCGGGAACCAGACAGATGGCAGGATGATCACCGTGAGTTCCCCATTTTGCCTGCATGACATCCGACTGGCTCGGTCCGGTAGGCATGCCGGTGGAGGGTCCACCGCGCATGACGTTAATAATCACGCAGGGAACTTCCGTAATGCAGGCATAGCCGATATTCTCCTGTTTCAGGGAGAATCCGGGCCCCGAAGTTGCGGTTAGAGATTTCGTTCCGGTGAGCGAAGCACCGATCACCGCGGCCATCGCGGCGATCTCGTCTTCCATCTGGATGAAGGCTCCGCCGATTTTTGGCAGTTCTTTCGCCATGACCTCGGCAATCTCGGTGGAGGGCGTAATGGGGTACCCCGCAAAAAAGCGACAGCCGGCATACAATGCACCATGTGCGCAGGCCTCGTTCCCCTGTAAAAAAGCGACCTTTTTCGACACGTTAACTCCTTCCGGACATCACTTGGTAACGGTTATTGCAAAATCAGGGCAGCGAAGTTCGCACTGCATGCAGGCGATGCACGCCTCGGGATTCTTGACAACGGCAATAAACCCCTGCATTTCCAGTACCTGTGTCGGACAAAATTCGACGCAGATATGGCAGCCTTTGCAATATTTTTCAAGTATCGTTATTTCCGGTTGTCTCTTTTCCATAATAATCACCTGTAAAATAATCGACGGCTTTCTGCCGGCATTTTCTGAAGCGAAGATCCAGCAGACGATCTTTGCCGCCCCTTGAGACGCAACTGTAGAAAGATCAACACCCGTGTGTCGACTGTATGCCACAGGACGCAACCTAGGATAATAGCACGGATTCCGCAGGAAGTGGACCAGCTATTTACGGCGGAGTCCACACCTGCAGCAGGTACATCAGAGGTTCATTGCGTCTACCAGGGATTTTACTTGGGACACGGATTCGTTGAACGTCGCACGTTCTTCAGGGGTCAGGTCAAGCTCGATGATTTTTTCGACGCCACCTGCACCGATCACGCACGGTACCCCGAGGAAGTAGCCGTCAACACCATACTCTCCTTCCAGCAAGGCACATACAGGAAGGATGCGTTTCCGATCAAGGAGAATTGATTCGGCCATGGTAAAGGCGGCTGAGGCAGGTGAAACGAACGCCGAGGTCTTCATCAGTCCGACAATTTCACCTCCGGCGTAGCGGGTCCTTGAGACAAGTGAGTCCAAAACTTCTTGTGCCTTTTCCACTCCGTATTTCTTTTCCAGGAGGAATTGAACCGGAATGCCGCTCACATTGGCAAAACGAACCAGCGGAACCATTTCGTCTCCGTGCCCGCCAAGAACAAGAGCGTTGACATCCTGAACAGAGACCTCAAGTTCCTGGGCAATAAATGCGGCAAAACGAGCCGAATCGAGAACACCCGCCATACCCATGACTCTGTTGCGGGGGAAACCGGTTACTTTCCGGCAAAGGGAGACCATCGCGTCCAGCGGATTCGTCAAAAGGATTACAAAGGAATCAGGAGCGTAGACACGAATTGCCTCTGAGACGGATGCAATGACCTTCGCATTGACGGTAACGAGATCATCGCGACTCATACCCGGTTTCCTGGCAAGTCCTGCGGTGACAACCACCAGGTCCGCGCCTTTGATGTCCTCCACCTGGCTGGATCCGGTAATAGA
Source organism: uncultured delta proteobacterium (assembly GCA_963748325.1). Taxonomy (GTDB): domain Bacteria; phylum Desulfobacterota; class Desulfuromonadia; order Geobacterales; family Geobacteraceae; genus RPRC01. Next base: position 1,087,766 of record CAVVIJ010000004.1, read on the forward strand.
AAGGTCAAACCCCTGAATGGGAGCTGACTCCATGATATCGAGCATTTTACCCTGTGGCAGATCCTCGACAATATCATAAAGGACGATGTCCCCCAGGTGCCGCTGAGCCAAGAGGTGAGCAAGCATACCGCCAATTTGTCCGCCGCCGATCAATGCTATTTTTTTGCGTGCCATTTTTTCCTCCACTTCTTTCATCTCGTTAATCATCGCAACCCAACGATTGTACTTACAGGTTCCGGATCAGTTCGTCGGCAAATTCCGAACACTTCACTTCCTGAACACCCTCAACGTTTTCGGCCCGCATGAGTCGGGCAAAGTCGTAGGTCACCTTTCGCTGTTCGATGGTCAGGTCAAGGGAGCCGTTGATGAGCGCAGCAGCCTCATTCCAGCCCAGGTATTCGAGCATCATGACACCCGACAGAATCACCGAACCAGGATTTACCTTGTCAAGATTCGCATACTTTGGCGCTGTACCGTGAGTAGCTTCAAAGATGGCATGTCCGGTCCGATAATTGATATTTCCTCCCGGTGCGATACCAATACCGCCGACCTGTGCGGCAATTGCATCGGAAAGATAATCCCCATTGAGATTGGTCGTGGCAAGAACATCAAATTCGTCTGCCCGGGTGATGGTTTGCTGCAGGGTAATATCTGCAATAGAATCCTTGATCAAAAGCATCTTCTTCCATTTTCCGTCGCCATGGGTCGGCCAGAGCGCCAAGGTCGCCTCAACCTCGCGAATCACCCCCTCCTTCTGATTGGCTGTCATGTTGTCGAAGCCGGGCTCGATCGCACGGGCAAGATCCTGCTCCGAAAGGGCGGGATCCTTTTCCCTGTTATCCAGAACCCAGGTCTCTCGCTGCGCAACGGTTTTGTCGCGATACTTCGTGGCAGCAAGGGCATAGCCCCAGCTTTTAAAGGCTCCCTCGGTGAACTTCATAATGTTTCCCTTGTGCACCAGGGTCACCGATTTCCTCCCATGCTTCAGGGCATACTCGATTGCCGCTTCGATCAGGCGCTCAGAACCGTCCCGGGATACCGGCTTCACGCCGATTCCAGAGGTTTCCGGGAAACGGATTTTCTTCACTCCCATTTCCTTCTGGAGAAAATCGATGACTTTCCTGGCTTCAGGGGTTCCTTCCGCCCATTCAATACCGGCGTAAATATCCTCGGTATTTTCGCGAAAAATGACCATATCCACCAGTTCGGGTCTTTTTACCGGCGAAGGAACTCCCTTGACATAGCGGACCGGGCGGAGACACACATAAAGATCAAGCTGTTGACGAAGCGCAACGTTGAGCGAAGTTATACCGCCACCGATCGGGGTGGTGAGGGGACCTTTGATCCCGACCAGATATTCGCGGAAAGCGGCCAGGGTTTCATCGGGCAGCCAGCCGAGCCCCATGTTAAAGGACTTCTCGCCGGCATAAACCTCTGTCCAGGCAATTTTTTTACTTCCGGAATAGGCCTTGGCAACAGCTGCGTCAAGGACCCGAACCGCCGCCCGCCAGATGTCAGCGCCTGTTCCGTCACCTTCAATGAAGGGAATGACCGGATTATCCGGTACACTAAGGACCCCGTTTTTAATTGAAATTTTTGCACCGTTTGATGGAACACCTGCTATCTTTTCACTCATGACTAACTCCTGATGTAAGATTTTTTCTTGTAACCTGTCACTTTCTTTCACTATATCACAGAGAAGCTGGGTACCGCGGCCCTGTAAACAGACTCAAAAAAGGGAAATACCCCTCAGCACGCCTCTACGACTATTCTACCCACCAGAACATCTCGTTGGAACGTCTATTTTCCCATGGTGTTTCAAAGTTAACTTCTTTCAGGACTTGTATCCGGCGCAGGGTAACATACGTGCCTATCGGCAGGAGTTCATCTCCCATTCGTTTCCGGAAAAGCGCTATGATTCCCTCCGGTGACAAGTTCCATTTCAGCGTCAACCATCATCCTGACGACATCCGTCATTGTATATTTAGCACACCATCCCAGAACATGTTGCGCCTTGGCCGGGTTACTCCTGCCGTTCATGATTTCAGCAGGCCTCAACAAAGCCGCATCGGTTTCGACGTAATCCTCGGAGTCCAGACCGACACAGCGAAATGCCTCCCTGACGAAATCCGACAAACTATGGGTGACGCCGGTCGCAATCACAAAATCGGCAGGTTTCTCCTGCTGCAGCATACGCCACATGGCCTCAACATATTCCGGCGCCCAACCCCAGTCACGGGCAATTGATATGTTTCCCAGGTGCAGCCTTTCACTGCTCCCCATGGCAATCCTGCATGCTGCGGAAACTATCTTCCTGGTCACGAAACGCTCTGGACGTAAGGGTGATTCATGATTGAACAAAAGCCCGGAACAGGCATAGAGTCCGTAGGCTTCCCGGTAGTTTGCAACTTCCCAGAAAGCAGCGGATTTGGCGACGGCATAAGGGCTTCTCGGAGAAAAAGGTGTTGCTTCATCCGCAGCGTGGTTTCCCGTGTCACCAAAACATTCACTGGAACCGGCATTGTAGAACCTGACCGGGCGGTTGAGAAAACGAAGCACCTCCAAAATATTCAACGTACCGACCGTGATACTCTCAAGGGTCTCCACCGGCTGTTCAAAGGAGAGACCCACAGAACTCTGTCCGGACAGGTTATAGATTTCATCCGGCTGGACTTTAGACATTACCTGCAAGACGCTGCGGAAATCGTTGATGGCCATGGACTCGAAACGAACGGAATCACGAATACCAAGCCTCTCCAGATTCCTGAATGTTGACATCTGGGCGTCCCGGGAGGTACCGAATACATCATAGTCCCTTTCCAGAAGAAGTCGGGCAAGATATGCCCCATCCTGACCCGAAATACCACAAACAAGAGCTGTTTTAGCCATGCACAGTATCTCCCCCTTTGTCAGAGACAAAACTCGGCAGATTTGCGTTGCCGGGAAATATCCGTTTCATACTTTGCTCCGCTGAAGATCTTACTGGATAGTTCGCTGCTGAATACAGAGACCAGTCAGCAGAAAGAACATACCCACCGCGACTGTCAACACGTCAGCGCTTTGCACTGCCTTGTAGGAAGTGCATGTCAGCCCGTGTTCTGCTGGTCATTTTTCTCGTTACGTGTCCGAATAATACTTTCCTGAACTTCAGTACCAAATGGAAAAGCTTAGGGTCTATCTTCTTGTAAGTAAGCAAGTGCAAGGTACTGCCATAGCTATGAACAGTCAACCCAAACCTTTCTGCTATAAACCTCAGGGTTTTCCTTGAGTAAAATGAAACGTGCTGACCATGTTCCAAGCCGTAATACCACCAGGAACCGGGAGCAGGAACCGGCGTGGGAAGCAGTTCCGTGCTAAACAGGATATTTCGGGAAAGTGCCAGCATGCCTTCCAACTCGGCCATCGGCTCCGTAAAATGCTCAAAACTCTCGAAGCAGGTAAGCAGATCGAGCGCGGCTGTCCCATCATACTCAAAACCACGGGCTACCAGGTTCTTCGAGAAAGGATCATGCCAGAAAAAATCAAACCCAATGTCCCGCATGAGCCGGGTAAAAAAACCATAGCCACCGGCATAATCCAGATATTTACCGCTCCGGTCGAAGAGAAAATAGAGAAGAACCGACACCTTTTTCGAAAGAGCAATGTTCCGAGCCAGCGCCCCCGTATCAAAAGCATTGATAGCGGATCCGTATGATTCCTCCATCCAGAAAGGTTCTTCCGTCTGCAAGAATCCACAGTTATCACAGAGATAGTACGGTATTTCGTATCGACCAAGCATTTCTGCCGTAAAAATCTCGACGGAAGTGTGATTACAGATCTTGCATCTCATACTGAGTCCCTCTATCCAACAGTATTGGTTCTCTACTTACAAATGACGATAAATCAAAGAGAGCCTGCTAAGACGGTTTCCATCCTCCTGGAGAATTCTTCTCGGGAAAATTTTTTCAAGGCGTATTCCTGGCTGTTCGCCATCATCCGCCTGATCTCATGTTCGGGTCTCTCAAGGAGTGCCAGGATGACCTCCTCGATTTCCCCTATGGTGCATTTTTGCAGTTGACAACCCATCTCAGGCGTCAGATCGATGCCGGAATTCCTGCTCAATATGGGCACCATGCCGTACTGCATGCAGGTTATTGCCGAGGTAGATATCCCCTCGCTGCAGGAAGGACTGACAAACCCCAAAATGTTTCTGGTAATTCTCCTGAATTTCCGGCTTGAAGGATAGAGAAAACCATGACTGAATACATTGGGACATTTCGTCAGTTCATACTCGTAGGCAGCGGCAAAATCAAGCTCCTTCCGATACGGGCCCACCACATGCAGCACGAGATCCGGGTTGCGGGCAAAAACCTCCAACACCAGGTCCAGGCCCTTATGCACCGCCCCGGTACCGTTAAACCATATAAATTCTTTCTTGAGCAAAGTTTTATTGGGGTCCCGCACCATTGCAAGGTGTGCCCCGGTCGGGGTCACGAGTGTCAGTTTGCTACGCATGCGCTCCGGGAAGGTAGCAGCGGTCACCTCGTTGCCGATCAGCGTCACGGTATCGGCAGACTCCAGATTAGCATGAAACTGTTGAATATCACCCTCACTGACGGACCTGCGCGGAGCAACCACTCTCTGCCGCCTGTGCAACAGCTCTTCAATCCTTTCCCGTTCAGCTCGAGTGGAAAATTCCGGATCACTCCCCGTACAATGTAATATTTTGCTCGTCCCCGACGATGAGCACCTCAAAAGATTCAGATGAATATCGAAAACCACATCATAATCCCTTTCGGGAACAAATGCTCGATCATCCCAGGAAATGGCATCAACAACATAGCCAAGTCTATTTAATATCCTGACCGTTTCGGCGCTTTCCCAGGCATTGGAATGGCGCATGAAGCGTTTGTCATTTTCACGATACAACAAAGGCTCTGGGATATAACTTACCAGAGCATGGCCTTTCGGTTTCTGGCCGGAAGGAAAATAATTCAGGACTCTGCGGCTTTCCACCCCACTACCGGAGGTATATATTTTTCGGAACAACTTTTTCAGCACGATTTATCTATCTTCCCCTGTGACAAGGAGAACTTTCCTTGCGGTCTTGCGATACACCTCAACTGTTTTGCGAGCCGTTTCATCCCAACTGAACATTTTTGCCCGCTCAAGCCCCTTGTTCCTCATGGCATCGCGTTTTTCCTGGTCATTCCAGACTGACCAGACTTTTTCGGCTATATCAGCGGAAGAATGGGGATCAAACAGTACACCGGCATCACCAATCACTTCGGGAAGAGAGGTCACGTTGGAGCAGATAACCGGACACCCGCAGGCCATTGCCTCCACCAGTGGAATCCCAAAACCTTCAAAAAAAGAAGGAAAGACCATCAACCGGGCCATGTTGAACAAAAAGGGAAGCTCATCATAGGGGAGATAGCCCAAAACCTTTACCGTCCCGGTCAAACCAAGCCTTTCAATTTCAACCAGGATTTCCGCATGTGACTGCATGGCAATCCCGGTAAGCACCAGTTCCCCGTCAAAAGAACCTCGTTTCATGAGGACTTGCAGAGCAGCCAAAAGATTCCTGTGATTCTTGTGGGGCCACGTGGCAGCAGGATAATACATGAACGGCCGATGAAGGCCATATTTTTGTTTGATTGCTTCAAAGCGGACGTCATCAACCAGTATCCGGTATTCCTCGCCACAGCCCAGATATACCACGTCGATTTTTTCCGCATCAATCCCGTACTTCTCAACCAGGCTCATTTTTACATGGCCGGAAATGGCGATGACCCTGTCGGCCATCCGGACGGCCTTTTCATATTTCTCTTTTCTGCGCTGCAGTTCACGCGGGGAAAACAGTTGAGGATAGTATTCGTGCTGCATATCGTAGAATGTCAACACCGACGGAGTAGCCAGCTCCAGTGGACGCACATTGGTCAACGGATTATGCACGACATCTGCCCCACAACGATCAATTGCCCTGGCCAGCAGGTCTATTCCAGCAACCTTCCGTAAAAAACTTCGTGTCAGTCGTTGAAAAGATTTTCTCCTGTTTACGACGACCTTGAGTTTGATACGTCTGTCGATCTCGGCAAAGTATTCAGCGGTTGACTCCGTGCAGACAACCGTACAGGAATTAGGATTGTCGCCTGTAACCAGGCGGTTGAGTATATTCCTGACATACGTTTCAATACCGCCCATGGCGCCGGGATTGAACTCGAGCAAATTGATCACTACTTTCATGCAACACCCATAATTACGATATATCCAGGCGAATTCATTGCTTCTACCGTGAGAAAACCTTCGAAGGAATCTACGCTTCCAGCCTACATTCTATCATCTGATTACCTTCTGGCGATTTTTCAGACAAAAATGGTTTCAGTCAAGGGAGAGCGGATTTCAGATTTCCTTGAACAGTTTCCTGATGTACTTCTTATACAAGAATGAGGCTTTCTTGTATATTGCATGAAAATTTTCGCCAATACTTTCGAGGAAGTGTATTTCCTCTCTTTTCCAACGCTCATAATTTTGGCGGCTGAAACCTCCTTCAAAATAATTCACGATGGGCAGATCGATAAATAGTGTTCTATGCATACCGTAGGTTTGAACCAATTGATAGGTTAACACCCGATCAGCCATGATCGGATACTCAAGATCATAGCCACCTATCAGGTCCCGCCGGTAAAATATCGCTTGGTGACAAAGTGGCGTACCGGAAAGCAGCTTTCGAGGACTTTTCAGCCGTTTCCCTTTGACATAGACAACTCTTCGATCTTTTTCGAGCATGTTGGCTTTACCGTACACAAGTACCTGATCACCACTCAAGGCCCCTTCAATATCGGCCAGGTTTACCACCAATTCGTCCCCGGCATTAAGAAACAACAGATATTTTCCGATGCTGAGCGCAATTCCCTTGTTCATTGCGTCATAAATGCCGGAATCCGGCTCGCTTCTCCAACAGTCAACGACGTCACGGTAGCTATGTATCACCGCGACTGTACCATCGGTTGAACCGCCGTCTATAACGATATACTCAAGGTTGTTCCGGTGCTGCAGCTTTACACTTTCAATGGTCCGGCGCAGATCCTCTGCACCATTGTAAACTACAGTAATTATGGTCAAGAGTTTTTCTGCACTGCGATCAGATACTGCGATACCATCACCATGTCCGTGCACTTTTCCCGTCAGATGCATACCTGCTCCGGTATATCTTTTTCACAAGAAAACACCAAATCCGACATGACTTACAGCACTTCCACAATCAGATTTTCCAAGAAGTCACTGTAGTTACGCCCCATCCTCTCAGCACTGAATCTATCCCGGACCAAGGCATAACCGCAACGTCCAAGGGCGAATCGTTGTTCATGATCCTTGAGCAGGCCATGTACCGCAGCGGCAAATTCCGCCACTCCACCATCAACAAGAATTCCCCCCTTGCCGTCACGCAGGATATCGACCTGACCGCCCTCGTTATAGGCAATTACCGGCGTACCGGCAGCCATACTCTCAAGGTGAACCAGGCCAAAACCTTCATTGCGAAAGGTGCTTACTGAGATGTCAAAGTCAAAATATACTTCACTCAGTTTCTCATGGGGAACTTTGCCGGTAAAAATCAGCGAATCCTCTACTCCAAGCGCCCTGGCTCGCGCTACAATCGGCCCTGTCAGGCCGCTATCGGAATCATCGCCCACCAGAGCTACCTTGATGGTGGGAAATTCCTTTTTGAGGATCAAGACAATTTCAAGCAGTTCTTCCTGATTCTTGAAAAAAGCACCAACCATTCCGATCAACGGGAAAGTGGTATGTTCAAAGTATCGATGTTTCCTGGTTACGCTAAATTTTTCCGGGGCAGGTTCAGCACCGACCGCAATCCCGTTGGATATTACGGTAACGGGTGCGGGTGGCGCAGGACAGGCCGAAAGCAAGGTATCTTTGATAAAAGTTGAAATGCAGATTATGGCATCGACACTGCAGAGAAAGAGTTGTTTCCGACTCGTGGCAGTATGATAACAGACCACCAGTTTGCTCTTCTTTTTCAAAGGAAAAGCCAGCTTCCAGGCCAGAACCGTTCGCAGCAGATCATGCTCCCTGGTTACCATAATGACATCGAAAACTTCCCGTCTCAGGATTCGCGCAGTCCGATATAATGATTGTAGAATAGTGCCGCCACCCGCGAAAACTCCATAGACAGGACAACCCAGGAGGGAGTATTTTTGCTCTGAGGGAGATTTGCTTCGGCACAGGAAGTGCGGATCATGTCCCACGTGCAGAAATTGCCGGGCCAACTCCTTCAGGTGCTCCTGACCGCCACCCCACCCTTTATCATTATTGACCAGCAATATTTTCATTGGCAAAGCACTTCCACAAACATGTCCGTATCACATAACGCTGCGTAAGGGATCAGGTCAAAATCCGGACACGGGCAAAGGTAAATCCAGGGAAAGTCACGGTACTCGCCACCTTGCGGCACTAAACGGCCCACATCATAACGAGATGGACATCGCATCGAGGAGTGGCACAGAAAGTCCGGAGAAAGTGAAACCGGTTACAGAAGTGGTTCGATACGTCTTCAGTTCTTTTCCTGAAGCTGTTCCTGTTCGGAAAAGCGCATCAAACGTTTCTGAAGTTCATACAGCTTCAAATACTTCAGAAATACGCCATACGCTTCCATTACCGAGATCACATACCCGGCAAGCCCGTCCAGAATTCCCAGACGAATGAAGTATCGATCAAAAAAAGTAAAAAGGGGCCGCAGAGTGAAGTGAATCACTGTACTCTTACGCCCGGATTTAAAATGATCACGTGCCGTGCGGGTGGCGTATTTATTCTTAGTTTCTGCAAAGTGATTGATATCACGATAAATATAATGATACAGGTCATTTTTGAGACTCATCAATGACCCGGGAACCTGGATTTTATCATGGGGTTCATATCCTGCCCAATAACAGCGGTCTTTGCGAAACAATCGTATATTCCTGTCGGGAAACCATCCAGAATGATTAATCCAACGCTTAAGAAAAAAATGTCGTCGGGGCATATCATAGGCATCATGAACGCTGTTCTTCAGGTCAAGGGAGAGGATCTCATCCCGCAGGGCAGGTGAAACACGTTCATCGGCATCAATACTGAAAACCCAGAGATTTTCAGTCTGATCGGTTACAAATTGACTCTGGCCGATATGCCCGAGCCATTCCTGGATCAGGACCTTGGCGTTAAACTCCCCGGCAATTTTCACCGTCCTGTCGGAGCTGCAGGCATCAACCACGATGATCTCGTCAGCCCAGCTAACGCTCTCCAGGCACTCGCGAATATTGAGTTCCTCGTTGAAGGTACGGACAACGGCGGATATTTTTACTCTATCGTTCATATCAGTAAGTTCCTTTACTCACACAATCCGGACCGGTGAAGAAAATTCGACTAACAACCAGAGTTAAATATTTATACAACAGATTCGGACAAAAGCCTCATCCCCTCACGAAACACCTCATCAAGTGTAAGTGCCTCAATGCAAGCCGGCCGCATGCGTTCAGACGGCTCACACTCGGTAAAAAACTTTTGACGACATGGCGAGCACGAAAAAGCCTTATAGAGGATGGCGGCCTTCTCGCTCCATGGGCCGAACTTGACCGGAGATTGGGGGCCAAAAAGTGCGACCAACGGAATACCGGAGGCAGCTGCCAAATGCATTATGCCACTGTCATTGCCAATGAATAGTGCGCAGCGTTTCAAAAGAGCCATGGTAACCCTGAGGGGACATTTGCCTACGAAATCAACACAGTCAGGACCAAAAAGGGTACGAAGCGGTTCGAACAGCTCCTTTTCGCGCGGTGAACCGAGAACCCCAACCCGCACGCCCTGTTCCCGGAGAAGGACTGCCAGTCGAGCAAAATCCTCAAGAGGCCAGCCCCGCTGCGGTGTCGCGGCAAAGGGGTGGAGCAGTACTAATTTCTCCTCGGGAGCGACTCCCTCCCGGACAAGCAGTTCATCAGCGGAACGACCTTCTTCGAAGGTTATCCAGGATTCCAGGTAATCATCCTGAATAGCTATTCCATCAGCACGAAGGACATCGAGGAAATTCTCAACCTCATGCTGGTCGTGTCGATAGGGAACCCGCTTGGTAAGGAGAAAGCCCCTTCCCTCCGTGTCAAAACCGATCCGCTCTCGAGCGCCACTAAAAAAGGCCATAAGGGCGCTGGAAAGGGAGCGTTTCAGTACATACACCTTATCAAACTTTTGCGAACGGAGCCCGAGGATGAATCGCAGCTTATCGCCGAAGGTTCTATGTGTTCCGCGACTGTCGGCATGAATAGTAACAGGATCCCAGTAGATCAATTCGTCAACATAGGGAATCCCCTGCACCACCTCAGAAGAACCGGGAGCAACAACCCAGACGATATGGGCATCCGGTTCTGCATAACGGAGATTACGCAGAAAAGGAACGGTCAGGATGGTGTCCCCGATAAAACGGTAGCGCAGGATGAGGATTCGCTTCACTGCACCATTCAGCCCCTGTGGCTGCTCTTCAGCATGGAGAATTTTCACCATGAGAATTTACTCCTCAGCTAGCTTTTCAGCTTCTTCCACAAGGAGTACCGGAATACCATGACGAATGGAATAGCGTAACCGGCAAGCCTCGCAGATAAGGGAATCTGCGGTAAGCACGAAGGGGCCCCTTGCATTTTGGGCACGCCAGTATATCCAGCATTTCCTGAACAAGTTCCATGAACACCCCTGAAAATTTTCGTATGTAATCAGTTGCCACGGTTATCCCGGCAAAAACCGTAACCGTCGGAAGTAAACGTATCCCAAAATGGTGTATATTGCCATACCTTCGACACAATGTTAAAGCAGTTTCTCAATCTCACCGGCAAGAACCGCCAAATCTACCAGATTAAGTTCAAGAACCGCTGCATAAGCAGCTACAGAAATCATCTCGATACGATGCAAGTTTCACCCCATCCTTTTCCGTGGTAACCAGATAGTCTGCCCCTGACTCCGCCATGACCCGCCGGATTTCGTCACGATCGCGCTGATCATACGAGCAGTGGTCCCGAAAAGCGACCTTGGCGGCCAGGTCGAGCCCCTCGCGCTCCAGAGCGCTGAAAAAACTGTCGGGATCGGCAATCCCGGCACAGGCCACTCCCTTTTTCCCGGCAAAAATGGAAAATGAGGAGAGTTCCCCTCCGGGCAACGGAACAACTCCCGAAAGATGATGCAGCGAGTAACACACGGGAATATCGGCGATCATCCGGATATTCCGTGGTTCTGTCGGCACGCGTGTAGACGATCAGATCCGCCCTGCGTAAGGCAGAGCACGGTTCACGGAGCAGACCGGCAGGAAGCGTCCATCCATTACCGAAAGGCTTTGCGGCATTCAAGAAGCAGGATATTCAGGTCACGTTGCAGGCGAAGGTGCTGATAGCCGTCATCCAGCAGAATGATATCCGGGTTGAAACGTTTGAGAGCCTCAAGACCGGCCCGGTATCGGTCGGAACCGGTAAGGACTATCAATCCGGGAACGGAGCGGGCAAGCAGAACCGGCTCATCGCCGGCTTCTGAGGCTGGAAGGAGAATCCGGGAACCGTCGGAAACCAGGCGGACAGCAGCGCCACCTGCACCGCCATACCCCCGTGAGAGGACGACAACACGCTTTCCCCGGGCAATCAGCAAACGTGCGACCAGAATAGACATGGGGGTTTTGCCGGTTCCACCGACGGAAAGATTGCCGACAGAAATCACCGGCACATCCAAGCGAAAGGAAGATAAAATTCCCCTTACGTACAAAAATGCCCGCATGCGTACAATGACACCATAGACTAGAGCAAAGGGGATCAGTAGGGCAACAACCAGCTTGTCGGTCCAGCCACTTCGCTTTCCTTCCCACAACTCGCGGAAGTATCTGTCAGGTGATGTCATAGGTCACCGGGCCTCCCATGGTCATTCGGCGAAGAAGAAGCTGAACCTTTCATCACAGTATCTTTCCCTGAGAGGTACCCTGCAATGATCTCCATATGCCGATCCGTGGAACCACAGTTCTCCGAAAGTATCTGCGCACCATTTTCGCCCAGTTTCGTTCGCGCGACAGGGCTATCCAGCAACTGCCGAAAAGTCTCTGTCAGAGCGGCACTGTCCGCAACCTGCACTCCACCTTTGTGAAGAAGAATCAAGGCCTCAATTTCACGAAAATTATTCATGTAAGGGCCGAAGAGAACCGGAACGGCAAGTGAAACCGGTTCAAGAAGGTTGTGACCACCAACAGGCACCAGGCTTCCACCAACAAAAACCAGGTCAGAAATGGAGTAGATATCCATCAACTCGCCAACGGTATCAACAAGGAGCACCTCTCCCGGTTGAAGCAGCGAAGATTGCCCGTCCAGTTCCGAGCGTCGCACACAACGGACACCTAACTGGTCAGCGATCTTTGCAACCTCCTCCGCCCTTTCAGGATGACGCGGCACCAGAACCAGCACAAACTCCCGCCCATCTTTCTCAAGCGAACAGCATGCCTTCAGAACTGCCTCTTCCTCTCCCCGGTGTGTACTTCCGGCGGTAACCACCGGCAGACCTTCGGGCAGGCAGTATCTGTCAAGCAGGGAGCGTTTTGTCTCCGCAGAGACCCTGATTGAAGGTATATCGTACTTCAAATTTTTTGCCACATGAACCCGCCGGGGGGGTGCACCGATAGCGATAATTCGACGGGCATCCTCTTCAGTCTGCATGCAGAGTGCCGCAAAATTGGCAAGTACCGGGCGGAACGCCCAAGAGAAACGCAGGTAGCCGCCAAAAGACGTATCCGAGATGCGCCCATTGGCAAGCACGGTCGGGATACCGGAGCGATGGGCATAGCGGAGGAAATTCGGCCAGATCTCCGTTTCCACCACCACTATCAGAGACGGGCGGACAGCATTCAGCATCCGGCGGACCGCAAAACCGAAATCGAACGGGAAATAGATGCAAAGATCAACATCATCAAGATTTTCCGCAATACTTCTGCCTGTTTCGGTTACCGTTGAAAGAACAATTTTCTTCTCGGGATAGCGTTTTTTCAAGGCCATCAGGAGTGGTCGTACAGCGATTGTCTCGCCAACGGACACGGCATGGACCCAAAGAGTTTCTGCACCATGAAGGCACGCTCGCTTTTCTGCGGAAAGAAAGCCGAGGCGCTCCACAATTCCTTTGCGGAGCCGTCGCCTGGTGAGGCTCCGATAGAAAAAATAGGGAATAAAAAGTGGAACAGCGAGAAAGAGTAGTATGTCGTAGAGTAAATACATCATAATGGATGGTTCACCAGGGAGCAGATTCCTGGAAAAAGTTAGTTGTACGATCAGATACCAGTACGACAGGGCATCTGGAACCAGATGCGGCACAGGCTGCCACCCGGTCACTCAGCCGTTCTGAAACTGCATGGTGTACAGTCTTTTATAAACACCGCCGGCCTCAAGTAGCTGATGATGGCTACCCCGTTCGACCACGACCCCTTTATCCAGTACGATAATCGTATCGGCATGCAGAATAGTGGAAAGCCGGTGGGCAATGACAAATGTCGTGCGGTTTGACATGAGGTTGTTGATGGCCTGCTGGACCATCTTTTCGCTCTCGGTATCAAGGGCACTGGTTGCCTCGTCCAGAATGAGAATGGGCGCATTTTTCAGGATAGCCCGTGCAATGCAGAGCCGCTGTTTTTGCCCCCCGGAGATACGAACTCCCCGGTCGCCGATATTTGTTTGATAGCCATCCGGCATCTCGTTGATGAAATCATGGGCATAGGCAGCCCTGGCGGCGCGCTCCACTTCTTCATCCGTGGCATCGGTCTTGCCGTAGCGGATATTGTTGGCAATGGTTTCATTGAAAAGAATAGTTTCCTGATCCACAAGGGCAATCTGCTGCATGAGATCGAAAAGCTTCACTTCGCGAATGTCGATGCCGTCGATCAGCACTGATCCTCCTTCCACGTCATAAAAGCGTGGGATAAGGGATACCAGCGTTGTCTTTCCCGCCCCGGAGGTGCCGACAAGGGCCACAACCTCGCCTTTCTTCGCTGACAGGCTGACATTCAACAGGACCGGATCGTTATTGTATGAGAATGAAACTTCACGGAACTCGACTTCGCCTCTCGCTCTCTCAAGGCTCAGGGCATCAGGCTTGTCCGTGATCTCAGGTACTTCGTCAATGACTTCAAAGACTCTTTCTGCGGCACCCAGGGAGCGCTGCATTAGTGAATAAACATTCAGCAGTTTCTTTACCGGAGTATAGAGCATACCCATGGCAACTACAAAGGAAATGAAGGCATCAGCACTCATCTGACCGGAGAGGACATGGCCGCCGCCGAACCAAATGACACTTGCGATACCCAACGAACTGATGACCTCAAGAATCGGCGTATGAAGGGCCTCATACTTGAGTGATTTTTTGGCAAATTTGAGAAACTGCAGGTTGGCGGTGCGGAATTTGACTATCTCACGGGCTTCCAGACCAAAGGCTTTAATGACCTTGATCCCCGAAAAAGTTTCCTGAAGGATGCAGGAAAGATCGCTTATCCTTTCCAGTCCCAGCTTGGCAAGACGCTTGAGATGACGGCCGATAATCCGAGACGGTAGGATCATCATCGGAACGACGATAATGGTAATGACCGCAAGTCGCCAATCAAGATAAAAAATGAGTCCGAGAAGGCCCAATGCTGTCAGAGTGTCACGAAAAGCGCTCATCAGGACTTCCGAGAAACCGTTCTGCATCAGGCTCACATCATTCAGAACCCGGGCCATGAGGACTCCGGTCGGGTTATTGTTGAAAAAGCGGAGCGATAACCGCATGTTTTTCTGATAAATTACATTCCTGACATCCTGAACCGCAAGCTGTCCCGCATAGGTTATACAGAATTGCTGCACGAATCGACAGCCCCCGCGAAAAACAAACAACGCGATCAATGCCATGGGCAGGATGCGGAAAATGCTCAGGGAGTTAATTGAAAAAGAGGTACTGAAAAGCGGCCCCAATGATACTGCTATCGCATGGGATTTTTCGTTAAATATCTGTTTCAGGACTTTACCCACGGAAAAGGCAATTGCCGAATCCGATGCGGCAACGCCCAAGGCACCGATAAGAGAAACGATTATCAGCTTCCAGTACGGAAGCGTATATCCCAGTAGTCTTCTAAACGAACCCATTCTTCTCCCTCACTGTTACTGAAGCATTTCCTGTACGATTCCGGCGACGCGAGCGGAACATCCTCCGCTGCCGAGACGTTTGCGCACCTTGGACAAACCGCTCCGGATTGTCTCTGCATAGGCGGAGTCAGACAAGATCCGTGCGATCTCCTCAGCGATGACTTCCGGCTCTGCTTCGTGCTGAATCAATTCCCTCACTACCCGTTCATCGGCAACAATATTGCAAATACCCACATGATCCACCCGTATCAAGCGTTTCCCGACCTGATACGTCAACGGGGAAACCCGGTAAATAATGACCATGGGAACCCCCAGGAGTGCAATCTCCAATGTTACCGTGCCTGAAACAGTAATTATTGCATCGCACACCTGGATGACATCATACCCCTTGCCTTCAATGAGGGTCACGCTGACATCACTGGAATCAAGATACGGTGCAACATCCGCAGGCACAAGACTGGACGCAAGGGGCAGAATGAACTGCATGTCAGGGAAACGCCCCCGCAAAAGACGGGCTGACTCGAGAAGAAGTGGAAGATGCCTGCAAATTTCCTGTTTTCTGCTTCCGGGGAACAAGCCAACAGTTCTGCGCTTTGGATCGATGCCGAAACAGTCCTGAGCCGCCTCCCGGGACATGGTCGACTGAACCGAATCGACCAGGGGATGTCCCACAAAAGAAACAGGCAGGCCCTCTTTCTCGTAAAAAGGAACCTCAAAGGGGAAAACGACCGCCATCCGGTCAACAATCCGGGCAATCTTTTTAACCCTGCCGACCCGCCAGGCCCAGACCTGCGGACTGATATAATAGAGAACCTTTACCCCAACTGACTTGGCAACCTTGGCCAGACGCAGATTAAAATCAGGATAATCGATAAGTATCAGGAGATCGGGAGGGTTGTGCCTGAGCATCTTCTCCATTTTTCGAAAGGCTCGATAGATTGTCGGAAAATGCGCTATGACTTCAACCAGGCCGACTACTGCCATGTCTCGCGCATCAACCAGAGTATCTACCCCTTCCGCCCGCATCAGAGATCCACCTATTCCGAAGAATTCGAGAGAAGGGTCAAGGGACAAGGCCTCCCTGACCAGCAAGGAGCCGTGCAAATCGCCCGATGCCTCGCCTGCGATAATCATGATGCGTTTTTGCGCCACGTTTCCTCCGTGGTTCTTGACTTCAATCAGAGCAGATAAAAAAAGTCATTGCGCGGATTAGGCGCCCTCTTTCAGGAGACGGTAACCCTGTAACAGGCTGATGAAAATGCAGCAAGAGGGCCGTGTGCCCAGGGCAAAGCAACACAGGGAACTCGTCACCGGGATTCACAAACCTGGTAATGCGCAATGACTGATTACGACATGCAATGTTTCACGTACAGTGTACGCAGAAGCTTCAAAAAGCTCCTAGCTTCCTGAAATAACAACTTTGGCCGTGCTGCGGTTCTGTGTGGTTCCATCACCCAGCTGACCGTAGAGATCATTGCCCCAGGTCCAGATGTTGCCGGTCGTATCGACAGCAATGCAGTGATGTCCGGTGGCAATGATGGTGGCAATATTTGAGAGCGGAACACTGTTTTGATCAAGCACGGCCTGGAGTGTCGGATTCGCTGCGTCATTTAGGAGGTCAGCACCATTACCAAGCTGGCCGTAATAATTATAGCCCCAGGCATACACGGCACCGTCAATTATGGCCAGGGAATGATCAAGGCCTGCGGAAATTGCTGTCACGACACCAGGTATCCCTGTCCTGTCCACGGGGACGGCAAAAGAGCTTGAGGTTGTCGTACCGTCGCCAAGCTGGCCAAACTCATTGTAGCCCCACGCATACATGGTGCCGCTGCCGTCAAGTGCCAGGGCGTGGCTGCCGCCTGCTGCGATTGCCGTAATCCCGGTGAGGGGTGTGCCGCCAGCGGTAACGACCTGAACAGCAACAGAACTGCTGGTAACAGAGAGATTATTATTCCCCAGTTGACCGTTGCTGTTGCTGCCCCAGGCCCAGACGGTACCATCACTTTTCAAGGCCAGGCTGAAGGCTCCGCCAGCTGCGATTGCCGTTACTCCGGAAAGAGGGGTGACACCATCGGCAGTAAGCACCTGTACCGGTAAAGGTTGGGAAGTATGGCTAGAATCATTGTTGCCCAACTGGCCGGACGAGTTGAGTCCCCAGGCCTTGACGGTGTCATCGGAGGCAATGGCAAGGGAATGGTTTCCACCGGCAGCAACTGCTTTTACCCCGCTGAGACTCGTCACCTGAACCGGAGCGGTTTTCGAATCAAGCGTATCATTCCCCAGTTGACCCGAAGCGTTCAGCCCCCAGGTCCAGACAGCTCCTGCGGCATCAAGGGCGACGTTGTGCGCCCCGCCGATGCTTACTGCGGAAAAGGTGCCTGAAACAGTAACAGGAGTCGAACTGTCCGTGGTAGAACCGTTCCCCAGCTGACCATAGCCGTTTGCACCAAAAGATTTCGTCGCGGTATGATCGAGAACGACACTATGGCTGCCGTATACCGCCGAAGAATTATTGGTAGAATTACTGCCACAGGCAGCAAGAGTCAGTGGAAGCAGTCCAAAAAGAAAGGGCCTCAGTATCTGCCGCATAATTCGGTGCATTGTATTTCCCCCTTCAAATGTTCGTTACAATAATCCGATGGCGCCCGTATTCAGGCATCAAAAAAGATTCCAGGACCCAGATCAGGTAAAGCATGTAGTAATTGCAGCAACAACCCTTTCTATCTGCTCCTCGGTCATTTCAGGAAAAATAGGGAGAGAGAGACACTGCTGTACGACATTTTCGGCAACAGGGAGTGAACAGTCACGATACCCTTCGGCAAAAACATCCTGGCGATGCAGAGGGATGGGGTAGTAGATTGCCGAGGCTATCTCCTGCTCGGCAAGCGCTTTCATTATCCGGTCACGATGGGCTGAAAGTATTGTGTACTGGTGAAACACATGCACGCCCTTTCCGTCTTCATGCGGCAGCAGGAGGTCAAGTCCGGAAAGAAGTTCATTATACAATGCAGCCACACGTCTTCGATTGCTGTTGTACTCATCGATATGCTTCAGTTTTGCACGAAGTATCACCGCCTGAATTTCGTCGAGTCGGCTATTGAAACCGATCACATGGTGATGGTATCTCTGCCGACTGCCGTGATTTCTGAGAACACGGACGCTGTCAGCCAGCTCATCTGATTCGAGCGTCACCATTCCTCCATCACCGTAACAACCGAGGTTTTTACTCGGGAAAAAACTGAAACAGCCAAATGAACCGATGGCACCCGTCATTTTTCCAGAGAGAGTCGCGGCTCCGAACGATTGGGCACAATCTTCAACCATCAGTAGAGAATGCTCCCTGCAAATAGCCGAGATTGCAGACATATCGGCAGGCTGTCCAAAGAGGTGAACAGGAAGAACCGCCCGTGTGGCAGGGGTAATGGCAGCAGTAATTTTTTCTGGATCGATATTGAAAGTCTGCGGATCGATATCGACAAATACAGGAGTAGCGCCGACGTAGCGAATCGCTTCGGCTGTGGCGATAAAGGTAAAGGGAGAGGTAATCACCTCATCACCCGGACCGATTCCTGCCGCTGCGAAAGCGAGGTGAAGAGCGTCGGTACCCGAGGCAACGGTTACTGCATGCTTGACGCCAAGATAGCAGGCAGCTTCCGTCTCAAAAGCACTTACATTCGGGCCAAGAATAAACTGACATTTCTCTAATACATCTCGTATACCACCGTCTATCTCATCCTGTAACCGGTGGTACTGCTGGTTCAAGTCAACCATTGGGATCATAGAAAACACCTGGAATACTGGGGTAAAAGTAATAAAATAAGAGGTCAGGAGTAATGCACGTTCTTGTTACGGCATGTTGCCGTAATTTGCAGAAATCAGCAAAAAAAATGCCGGACAAGGCAACAGATGTCCCGGCTGGAGAATATCAGAGCTTTTTATTTATCAGCAGAGCGGTTTCCAGGGCTCTCCGGCCATCCTCTCCGGTCACAACCGGTTCAGTACCGCCGGACACCGAAGCAAGGAAAGATTCGATTTCAGTTTTCAGGACATCCCCCTGGCCCAACTCGCGCTGATCTATGGCAACATTTGGAATGCCGGGAAACATCTCGCCCTCCCCTTTACGGAAGATCGCAACCTTTTTATTCTGGAAATCAAGAGTTATATAGGCATCCGACTGAAAAATGCGCATTCGGCGTTCACTCTTGAGACTGATTCGGCTGGCCGTCACATTGGCGACACAACCATTTTCAAACTGGATGCGGGCATTGGCGATATCTTCTTCCTCAGTAAATACCGGCGCACCAATGGAATCAATTCGTTCAATCGGGGATTTGATCAGGTGTTGAATGATGTCGATATCATGAATCATAAGGTCGAGGACCACGTTCACATCGGTCCCCCGCGGCTTAAACGGAGCAATCCTGATTGATTCGATAAAACGCGGCTCCGTAAGTGTCCCCTCAAGTGCCATTACCACAGGGTTAAAGCGCTCCAGGTGTCCGACCTGGAGCACCGCGCCGGTTTCATGAGCAATGCGGATCAGTTCGTCCGCCTCTTCAAGAGTAGTGGTAATCGGCTTTTCAAGTAGAATACTCGTTCCCTGGAGAAGGAAGTCCCTGGCAACATCAAAATGGCATTGGGTCGGAACAGAAATACTGACGGCATCAACCTTATCCAGTATTTCCTTGTGGTCCGTGTACGCCTTGGTGCCCAGGCGAACAGCCACAGACTCGGCACGCTCGCGGTCCACATCCACGACTGCAACAAGTTCCGAATTCGGTAGCGTTGCATACTTTTCCGCGTGAAAGCCGCCGAGATAACCAACCCCGACAACAGCAGTCCGTAACTTTCTATTTATCGACATAGGCCTCTTTCTGATCTCTCGGCAAAAAAGAGAAAACGCTCAATCTCCGGCGAAATCGGAACCTCGCTACGGACTTTACAGAGTGAATCCTCTAGAAGCATTCCCGAGCGGATGATGATCCGGTAGGCCTTCTTGATGTTCGAAATGACTTCCGGAGAAAAACCGCGGCGCTTGAGACCAACAGTATTCAATCCCGCCGAAGTAGCCCTGTTCCCGCTTGCCACGGTAAACGGCAGCACATCCTGTCCCACCATGGCACCACCGGACAGCATGGCACTCTCGCCTACCCGGGTAAACTGGTGCACGGCAGAAAGTCCACCAAGAATAGCAAAGTCTTCAACTGTCACGTGTCCGGCCAGCGTTGAGCCGTTGGCCATAATCACGTGGTTTCCGATATGACAATCATGGGCAACATGGCAGTAAGCCATAAAGAGATTGTTATCGCCTATTGTTGTTTCGCCGTCCCCGGTTACTGTTCCTAGATGTACGGTTGCAAACTCGCGGATAATATTACCATTACCTATTTTCAGATAGGTTTCTTCCCCCTTGTACTTAAGGTCCTGGGGAATTGCACCAACAGAAGTCAGGTGGAATATCTGGTTGTTTTCACCGATTTCCGTCCAGCCATCAACCACGGCACTGGCGCCAACCTTGGTACCGCGGCCGAGTTTCACATGTTCACCAATAATTGCAAAAGGGCCGATCTCGACATCGTCGCCCAGTACCGCTCCCGGATGCACAATGGCGGTAGGGTGTATCATCTATATCTCCAATCACCGTTCAAAACGGCAAAACATTCACAACAGCATTTCAAACAAGCAACACTTAGGATTGGCACGTCATGCAACTGCGCCGCTCTCCAAAATGGAATGGTGCAGCTGTCAACCTGCTCAGCTATCGGCAAAGGTCGCCTTTAAATCGGCATCTGCTACCAACTTGTCCTCTACATAGGCCTTGCCGTTAAAACCCCAAATCCCCCTGCGATTCAGTGTCGTCACCATTTCAAGGCGGAGAACATCACCGGGCATAACCGGCTTCCTGAAGCGGGCATTGTCGATTGCCAGAAAATAACTGACTTTTTTCCGAATTTCATCGCTGGAGGAAAGATACGCCAAAATACCGGCCACCTGCGCCATCGATTCAATAATCAGAACACCCGGCATGACCGGATGTCCAGGGAAATGCCCCTGAAAAAAAGGCTCGTTGATTGTGACATTCTTGATGCCGACAATACGTTTGCCGGGGTCCATTTCAAGAATCCTGTCAACCATCAGAAATGGGTAACGATGCGGCAATATTTTCATAATTTCTTGCAAAGTAAGCATTCTCAATCCTCCAATAAAATAGCATCACTTCTTTTCATCAAGCTTTGCTTCCAGTTCCTGGATTCTCTTTTCCAGAGAATTCATGACCTTGCGCATTTCAGGCAATTTCGGAAAAATGGAGGCAGACTTGAGCCATTCCTTGTGGGGGAATGCAGGGTAGCCGCTTAGAATCTTTCCGGAGGGGATGCTGTTATGCACTCCGGACTTCGCTCCCACCATAACGTTGTCACCAATTTCCAGATGGCCGACGATACCGACCTGGCCACCAATCGTTACGTGCTCACCTAGCTTGGTGCTTCCGGAAATACCTGTCTGGGAGACAATGATGCAATTTTCACCGATAACGCAGTTGTGGGCTATCTGCACAAGATTATCTATCTTGGTGCCGCGACGAATGAGTGTCAACCCCAATGCCGCACGGTCTATGGTTGTGGATGATCCAATCTCAACATCATCCTCGATAACAACTATACCGATCTGCGGGATTTTCTGGTAAGCCTTGCCATCAGGAGCATAGCCGAAACCGTCACTACCGATCACGGTACCGCTATGAACAATAACGCGACTGCCGATCCGGCAGCCCTCACGAACAGTAACATTGGCATGGAGGATGGTTTCGTCGCCGATCTCAACTCCCTCGTAGAGAACCACTCCGGGATGGAGCACTACCCGTTTGCCGAGTTTGACCCCTTCGCCGACATAAGCACCAGGATACACAGTGACCCCTTCACCCAGTGTTGCATTCTCGGCAACAAAAGCACCTTCCATGACGCCTTTTGGAACAATCGGCTTGACATGAAAGAGCGAAAGAAGTTTTGCAAAAGCGAGATAGGGATTCTTTACTTCAATAACATTGCGGTTAAATCTTTCCGCGCCCGGTGGCACAATAACAGCTGTCGCACGAGTGGTTGCAACCTTGCCGGCATACTTGGGATTGGCAAGAAAGGTAATCTGTCCTTCCATTGCTTCATCCAGCGTGCCAAGGCTCGATACTGCAGCGGTTTCATCACCAATGACCTTGCCACCCAGGAGGGAAGCCAATTCTTTCAGAGTTTTTTCCACGATGCCCCCTCTATTTCTTGATTGAATTCATCAGCGAAAGGATCTGATCGGTCAGGTCGTTCTTTTCATCCGCATAAACCATGCTGTCATTTCTGATAAAGATAAACTCATAGCTATTTTTCTTACCGTAGTCTTTAACAACTTTTTCAATATCGGAAAGGATATTCCGAGTTAACTCTTCGTCAGTGGACTGCAGATCATCCTGTGCATCCTTCTGCATACGCTGAAGGTCTTTCAATGCCTGCTGGTAATCGCGTTCCTTGGCGGATTTGGCGGATTCGGTAAGAATGGATCCCTGTTTTTCAAGGACATCCTTCAGTTTTTTCAACTCCGCCTGCTTGCGATTGATCTCCTCCTGGTGTTTCTTGACCTTGGCGGTCAATTCAGCCTTCGCTTCCTTCCCGGCATTGGAGAGATTCAAGACCTTCTGGATATCCACGTAGCCAAGCTTGCCGTTTTCGACCGCAAAGGCACCTACAGGTAAGGATAACGCCAAAAATACCACAAAAATTGTAATAAAACCTCTCATGCGAATCTCCTTTTCATAATGTTAGTTCTCAGTATAAGATGTGTCACTTCTTTCCGCAAGAAACGGAAAAGAACACAACCAATATGCACAGGTAAAAAACGGAAAAACAACACTTTGCTCTTAGAAAAACCCGCCAATTGAAAACTCGAACTTGCCACTTTTGCTGTCAATTCCCTCACGGGGATTTACCGGTATACCGTATTCGAGCCTAAGGGGTCCCATGGGTGAGTACCATCTGATTCCGAGGCCGTAACTCATGAGTACCTTGGAAAAATATTGTTCCCCTGGTCCATAGGAATTACCGGCGTCAAAGAAGGCCACACCTTTTAGACCGGCGGACTTGATGATCGGAAAGACATATTCCGCGTTAAGGACCGCTTCCTTTATACCGCCGAGATAGACCGTTGTGGGGACGGTTGTTGCCACGCCGGTCACGGAGTCGACCGATTTAAGGTACGTTGTTTTTGTCGGGCTCACCGTACGGGAACTGTAACCACGTAAGGTATTGATACCACCAAGATAGAATTTTTCGTCAATGGGGATATCCTTGCCGATTCGCATCATGTAGCCCAGTTCGCCACGCAGGGAGAAGACCGTATGCCATATCAAGGGGTAGAAAAAGGCAGATTGACCGATAAAACGGGCAAAACGCTGATTGCCACCAAGACCGGCATACTCCGCCGACAAGGTGCCGTTGTACCCTTTCGTCGGATCAAGCCGATAATCGGTTTTATCCAGGGTAACGCTTCCATAAAGCGATCCGATAGTACCGCTGGTCTCGGTCAAGAGACTGGGATTTTGAAGAAATCCGGTAGAAAAGTCATAGAGACTCTTTACCTCATACTTATACAGCCAGAAAGTGGAGAGTTCATCGGACAGACGGTAACCCGCTTTAATGTCACCACCGGTAACTCTTCGGGTATAATCCTCATAATCACGCTCAGAACGATAGACATCGAACCCCAGAGTCCAGTTTGTATCGAGGAAATAAGGATCACTCAGTCCAATGTTGTAGAGTTGGGTCTTCCCACCCAGCGAAGCGGAAAGCGTTCCCTTGAGACCGAGCCCGAGAAAATTGCTTTGCTGAATTGAACCCTGCCCGATGATGCCGTCTGAAGAACTATATCCCGCGCCAATACTGAACTGGCCGGTAGATTTTTCCTTTACTACGGTATTGAGATCAAGCTTATTGCTCGCACTTCCCTTTGCCGGAGCGATGCTCGCTTCTTCGAAGAAACCAAGATTCGAAAGGTTCTGTTTGGTCCTCTTCAGGGCAGTACTGCTGTAAAGATCACCCTCGGCAAGCCTGAATTCGCGGCGGATGACCTTGTCGCGGGTTTTGGTATTGCCGCTGATATTGATCCGGTCAATGTAGATTTTCTTACCTTTATCAAAATCAAAGGTTATATCAACGGTCTTTTTTTCCGGATTAATCTTGGAGAGCGGGCTCACATTGGCAAAGGCATAGCCCTTGTCTGCATAGACATCCGTCAAGGTAAAGACATCACCGCGCAGCACCTCCCGACTGAAAATCTCGCCCGTTTTCAGCTTGACCTTGCTCTGCAACACATCCTTGCTTTCGAGAAGATCACCTTTAAAACCGATGGTTCCGGTACGATACTGGTCACCTTCGGTAATGCCGATGGTAATGGAAAGCCCACTCTTGTCGGGCAGCAGAGTTACCTTGGGTTCTCCAACCTTCACATTGATATAACCGTTATTATAGTAAAGATCGGCAATGCGATTCACATCGTTCTTCAGAACGTCTTCTTTATAGGTACCTGACCCGGTAATCCACGACAAAAACCATTTTTCCTTGGTTTCCATCTGTTTTCGCAATTGTCGCTGGGAAAAAACCTTATTGCCCACAAAGGAAATATTTTTGATGAGAACCTTGTCGCCTTCCTTGATGGAAAATGTGACACGAACCCCGTTTTTACCAGATTTCCTCGTGGTTGAGTCGACCTCGGCAAGGTAATAGCCTTCATCCGCATACATCGTCTTGATCTTCTTGATACTTTTTGCCAGCAGTTCGCTGGAATAGAAACTGTTATTCTTTAACGCTATCGCGTCTTGTATCTTGTCACGGGCAATTTCCTTATTACCGATGATTGAAACGCCACGGACAATTGGTTTCTCAACAACGGTAAAAAGAAGTGAAAGCCCCTTGTCTGTTTTGACAGTTTCTACCTGCACATCCTTAAAGTTACCGATTCGGTAGATTGTCTTGACATCCTCATTGGTTTTTTCAGGGGAGAAGGTATCGCCAACTTTGCTCTTGAGCAAAGGAAGGATTGAAGCGGTTTCACGACTTTCATTCCCGGTAATGACAATATCGTTAATTTTTTCGTTGTCAGCCATAAGGATTGCAGGACACAGGGCATTTGCCAGGAACGCAATCAGCACGAAAAGGGTAACGGGAGCGCGACGGAATTTGCTGTCTTTATGGAATAACAATTTCACGGGTTACCATTCTCCTGAATCCGACCATCCACCATTCTAATGGTTTTACCCATTCTGGCGGCTAGTCGTTCGTTGTGAGTTACAATAATGAGCGTCAATCCGGTCTTTTTCTGTATCCCGGCAAGTAGTTCGTGAACTTCTTCACTGGTCTTTCGATCCAGATTCCCGGTCGGCTCGTCCGCCAGGAGCAATGCCGGAGAAAGTACCAGAGCACGTGCAATGGCAACACGTTGCTGTTCACCTCCGGAAAGTTCTCCCGGCTTATGATTCAACCGGTGAGAAAGGCCCACATCTTCCAGAAAAACAAGAGCGGATTTGCGTGACTCTTCCTTGGAAATGCCACTGATAAGAGCAGGCATCATGACATTTTCCAAGGCGGTGAACTCGGGAAGAAGATGGTGAAACTGGAAAACAAAACCGATGGAACGATTCCGGAAGGTAGCTAACGCTCTTTCATTCAAGGCAAAGATATCGTTTCCCTGGAAGTAGACGTTTCCGGATGATGGCTTGTCCAGAGTCCCCATGATATGAAGGAGGGTGCTTTTCCCGGCTCCTGACGCGCCGACGAGGGCGATGGTGTCACCCTTCTTGATGGTCAAATCGATGCCGTTAAGAACATCAATCCTTGCCACATCAGTTTGAAAGGACTTGCGAAGGTCCTTGATTTCAAGCAGACAACTACTCATAGCGCAATGCCTCTGCCGGGGGGAGTCGCGATCCCTGCCAGGCCGGATAGAGCGTTGCGATAAAAGAGATGAGTATGGCCGTCAAGGAAATCAGCAGAACATCACTGGGAACGACCTGAGAAGGAAAATGATCGAGGTAGTAGACATCCTTGCTAAAAAGTTCGAATCCGGTCACTTTCTTAATCAAATCCACGATAAATTCGAGATTGGAGGCAATCAGAAGACCACTCAGGACACCAATCACGGTACCCGCAACACCGATAATCAGTCCCTCCAGCACAAAGATCTTCATGATGCTCGCACCCGTCGCACCCATGGATTTCAGGATCGCAATATCCTTGTTTTTTTCCATCACCACCATGAAGAGGGTTGAGGCAATACCGAAGGCAGCCACCAGCACAATGAGGGTAAGGATGATGAACATTACCATTTTTTCCGTCTTCAAGGCGAAGAGAATGTTTTTGTTCATTTGCATCCAGTCCCGCGCATAGTATTCATACCCAAATCTCGTGTTAATGGCTTTAGCAATTTTATCTGCCTGATATACGTCGGCAACCTTAAGCTGTATCCCGGTCACGGCATTGCCGAGAGCGAGGAAATCCTGTGCCTGGCGGAGACCAACATACGCAAGTGTCGAGTCGTACTCAAACATGCCGGTGTTGAAAATCCCCACCACACGAAACCGCTTCATCTTTGGGACCATGCCGAAGGGGGTAATATTTCCCAACGGAGAGACCACATTCAGGGAATCACCCACGAAAACATTGAGATTTTTTGCCAACTCCTTGCCGATGATGATGCCCGGCATGGGGGGAGATTCCGCCTTGACGGAAGGGGTACCATTCAGGCCGGAAAGCTTTCCCTCCGTAATGGACTTACTCAGGTTGGTAACCTGGACATCCGTCTGCGTATCAATGCCCCGTAAAACCACACCGGAAACATTCGAACCGGTGGAAAGCATCACCTGACTGTAAATAAAGGGGGTTGCGGCAACAACTCCCGGTACACGTTTCAACTTCTCCATTAACGGCGCATAATCATCAATTTCGCCGCTCGGCTTCATGACAACGACATGAGCATTGGTTCCGAGGATCTTGTTTGTCAAGTCATCTTCAAACCCGGTCATAACGGCCAATACGACAATCAGCGCCATAACACCAAGTGCCACGCCAGCAGTCGAGATAAAGGTAATGATGGATACGAAGGTCGACTTTCGCTTTGCTCTCAAATAGCGAAGTCCAATGAGAAGCTCATAGGCCATTATTTAGATTCTTTCCTGAGCTGCGGGAAGAGTATGACATCCCGGATTGACGGAGAATCCGTCAGCAGCATTACCAGCCGGTCGATGCCGATCCCTTCTCCTGCGGCGGGGGGCATCCCATGCTCAAGTGCCCTGATATAATCCTCATCCATGAAATGAGCCTCTTCGTCACCCTTGTTCTTTGCTTCAACCTGGGCCAGAAATCGCTCCTTCTGGTCCACAGGGTCATTCAATTCGGAAAATGCATTGGCAATTTCGCGACCGTGACAAAAGAGCTCGAAGCGGTCGACTACGTTCGGGTCGTGGTCGCTTTTGCGGGAAAGTGGCGATACTTCGGTGGGATAGGAGGTAATAAAGGTCGGTTGCATCAGTTTTGACTCGGCAACCTCTTCAAAGATTTCAGTTACAAGCTTGCCATACCCCACGTCCTCGGGAAGATCAAGCCCGATTGATTTAGCATAGGCATAGGCCAGGTCCCGGTCTTCGAGTGATTTTGCATCGATAGTGCCGTATTCCAGGATCGCGTCTTTAACGGTCAGGCGTTTCCAGGGGCGCTTGAAACTGATGGCCTCACCCTGACAGGTGATCTCCTGCGTACCGAGCAGCTGTTCAACCACATAACAAAAGAGTTCCTCGGTATAGTCCATCAGATCCTCAAAGGTTGCATAGGCCTGATAGAACTCCATCATCGTGAATTCCGGATTATGTCGTACGGAAATTCCCTCATTGCGAAAATTCCGGTTTATTTCAAAGACTTTTTCGAAGCCGCCCACAAGGAGACGTTTCAGATAAAGCTCCGGAGCAATGCGCAGATACAGTTCCATGTCCAGAGCATTGTGGAAGGTCACGAAAGGTCGCGCGGTGGCGCCACCGGGAATCTGCTGCATCATCGGTGTTTCCACCTCAAGGAAGTCATTGCGCAGCATGAACTCTCGAATAAGCTGTATGATCCGGGCCCGCTTTATGAAAACATCCTTGACTTCAGGGTTAACGATGAGATCCACGTAACGCTGCCGGTAACGGGTTTCCACATCAGTCAATCCGTGAAATTTTTCCGGCAGGGGAAGGAGAGATTTGGTAAGGAGCCGAACTTCACTGGCATGGAGAGAAAGTTCGCCGGTCTTGGTTCGAAAAGGACGGCCCTTCACGCCGATAATATCGCCGATATCGAAAGTTTCGAAATCAGCGAAAGCGCTTTCACCAAGGGTATCCTTTTTTACATATACCTGGAAACGCCCCTTTCGGTCCTGGACCTGCACAAATGCCGCCTTTCCGAAAGAGCGTCGGGCAATGATGCGCCCGGCAAGTACGAAGAGATCCTCCACATCTTCGGAAATCGACTCCACATTGCCGAAGGCATTGAACAGATCGGCCGAAGTATGTTCGGGTTTAAAATCGTTCGGATAAGGATTAATCCCCGATTCCCACAAGGCATCCACTTTCTTTCGTCGCTGCAAGAGAAGTTCACTAAGCTCTTCCACTGGTACCAAACCTTTCCGTTCTGCTGCTAAGAATTGCGTAACACACGTAATAAACTCGCAAATTAACCCATTTCATCTCGTTAATCAAGCAAAAAGCTCGAAACAAAAATCGAGCAACTGTCGGTAACCCTGCTATTTTCGGGGAATTTCCACAACCACTTCACTGTGTTGTTTGTGAAGAAATGTAATGCACTCGCGCACATCAAATCAGGGAGAAAATTAGTAGCACTTAGCAAAACCAAGCGTACGTATTGTACCGGCAGACAGCAGGCAAACTCCAGAATATGACGAGAAAAGAGATGACAATAATTTCCATAAGCCCCTCCAGCACAGCATCGGGCTGGAGATCTAAAATGCTCCTGGCCAGGAACATCAAGCCGTTACAAGAATACCCCCAAGACGGATAATCACATCCCACTC
Organism: uncultured delta proteobacterium; assembly: GCA_963748325.1. Lineage (GTDB taxonomy): Bacteria > Desulfobacterota > Desulfuromonadia > Geobacterales > Geobacteraceae > RPRC01. The sequence continues at coordinate 1,117,006 of CAVVIJ010000004.1, forward strand.
TTCCTCTTTTACCGGCTGAATGGAAAGCCTGCTCCGACGCAACAGTTCCATATCGACAAGGAGCGGGTGCCGCTTTACCTCTTCCAGCGTCACGTGATGAGCAAAGGGCCTGTCATAACGGACATCGACCCGATACCAGATGGGATCTTTCGGGGTACTGCGCGGATCATAACCATCTCCTTGCGGATCCAGGGCTGAACCATCCGGATAGCCGCCCCGCACCACAACCGCCGTACCGACAATGGCGGGACGGGGAATTCCACTGTGATAAAAGAGCACGCCATCGCCGGGCGAAACTTCATCCCGCAGGAAGTTCCTGGCCTGATAGTTCCGAACCCCGTCCCACGGCTCGACGCCCTTCGGACTCTTTTCCAGGTCGCTGAAGGAAAAACTGGAGGGTTCGGATTTAAAAAGCCAGTATTTGCGGGAAGATTTCATCGAAAAGCTCGTATTTCGATTCAGGCAAGTCGATGGAGAAACAAACCACTCAAAAGTTTCGGCTCGAACCAGGTTGATTTCGGCGGCATGATCTTGCCGGCATCCGCAAGAGACATCAGCTCATCAATCGACGTGGGATGGAGGGAAAAGGAGACTTGAAACTCACCACTGTCAACAAGCTTGACCAGTTCATCGGTTCCGCGACTTCCGCCTACGAAGTGAATCCGCTGATCGGTCCGCGGATTGCGCACGCCAAGAATCGGACTCAACAACTGATCCTGGAGGATGGAGACATCAAGTCGCGCTACTGCATCTTCCTCGTCAACCAGTTCGGGCTTGGCTGTCAAAGCATACCATTCCCCCATGAGATACATACCGAAATCATGGCGCCGTTCAGGCACGACCGGGGCCGAAGCAGGGGTGATGGTGAATTTGGTACCCACCATAGCAGATAAATTCGAGAATGGTGTATCCGTTCAGATCCTTCACCGCCCTGTTATAGGCCATGACATTCATTTCATTATCAGGAAAAATTACCGTGAGAAAAAAATTATATTCTTCATTACCATTGTGATTCGGATTTTTGTCTTTGCGAAGTTCACGCACCCGGCTTGCAGCAGCGCTACGGTGGTGCCCGTCGGCAACGTAGAGAGTTTCGATGCGGGAAAATTCCTCACTGATCTGCTGAATAATTTCAGCATCTGAAACAGCCCAGACGGTATGAACCACGGAATCTCCGGTGGTAAAATCATAGAGTGGCTCGGATGAGGTCAAGCGGGCAATGAGCTCGGTAATCACCGAAGAATTCTGATAGACATAGAAAACCGGTTCGTCATTGGCATCGAGATAATCGATATGAAGCACCCTGTCCTCTTCCTTGTCCGCTCTCGTCAATTCATGCTTCTTGATCAGGCCGCTCTGATAGTCGTCAACACTTGCGCAGGCAACGAGGCCGGTTTGAATAACGGAACCCATTTTCTGCCGATAAATATAGTAGTGCTCTTCCGGGTCCTGGATCAGAGTTTCTTCGCTGACGAATTTGGCCAGATTTTCCTGTCCCCGACGGTAGACGGTTTCGTCATGGGGATCAAGTTCAACGGGGAGATCTATTTCCGGCCTTGAAACATGAAGAAAGCTGAACGGGTTGCCGTCAGCCATACTACGAGCCTCGGCAACACTCATCACATCATAGGGTGGTGCAGCAACCTGCTTTACAATTTTTTCAAGAGGGCGCAACGCCCTGAAGGGTTTAATCAGTGCCATACATACCTTTCTCAGTAGTTTTATTCTATTGTGGAGTTCGTCGTGCCGATACCTGCCGGTCATGGTAGCGGCATGAAAAACGGTTAAAAATATCTGCGCGCGCCCATAAACTTGGAGAAATACCCGTTGCCCTGCAGAGGTGAAATCTTGATCTTGTCGCCTCTACGTGGAGCATGAACAAATCGATTATCCCCCACGTAGATCCCCACATGGGAAATCCCGGTGTCAGAGGAACCGAAAAATACCAGATCGCCATCTTCCAGATTATCCACATCAACGCTTCTGCCCACCCGGTACTGCTCTGCTGCAGTGCGGGGAATGTTGACACCGCAGAGATTATAGACAGCCCGGACAAAACCGCTGCAATCAAGTCCATCCACCACGGTGTTCCCACCCCAGAGATATGGAATCCCGACAAATCTCTCGGCGGTCCGTGCCGCAATGACCCCCATATCGTCGCGTCTTTGCTTCCGAACCGGTTTTTCAACCGGCACAGGAGAAGTCGGCTCCGTTTCAACCCGTAGCGGCTTGTTCAAAGGTGGGGCAATAAAAAAATCACGTATACCGTGCTCTCGTACTATCTTCTTTCCGATACGCCGGGCTTCCTGACGGCTGGAAAAATCCCCGAACCTGACGGCAAACAGACCATTGTCCTTTTTAAAGTAAAATGCTTCGACACCCTGATTCTGGAGTCTAGTCGTAAGCCGTTCGGCATTTTTGACCTCAGAAAAAGCTCCAACCTGGATTGAGTAACCCAGTTTTGAAATTCCGCCGGCGACCGATGCCGCGCAGCCATATCCTGCAGCCATAAACAGAAGGCAACATGCCAAGACGAAACATCTGAAAATCATTACGAAGCACCCTCCTGTTCATTCCTTCGCACCCCCATGAGGAATGCAACAATAAAATCATCCAGATCACCATCCAGGACAGCATCGGGGTTTCCCGACTCGACGCCGGTCCGCAGGTCTTTCACCATCCGGTACGGATGAAGAACATAGGACCGGATCTGGCTTCCCCAGCCGATCTCTTTTTTCTCTCCTCCGATTTCCGAAACCTTTGCCGCCCGTTCCTCAAGCTCCCGTTCATAGAGCTTGGCCCGCAACATCCGCAGGGCAGTGGCCTTGTTCATGTGCTGGCTTCGCTCATTCTGACAGGCGGCCACGAGTCCGGTCGGTATGTGGGTTATCCGGACTGCCGAATCGGTAGTATTCACGTGCTGCCCACCGGCACCGCCGGATCGATAGGTGTCGATACGAAGGTCTACATCGGAAATGCTAACATCGATATCGTCGTCTATCTCGGGAAAAACAAAGACGGACGCAAAAGAAGTATGTCTTCGAGCATTACTGTCAAAGGGCGAAATGCGTACCAACCGATGGATACCGACCTCCGCCTTCAGGTAACCATAGGCATACTCACCAACAAGTGTAAAGGTGACTCCCTTGACACCAGCCTCATCACCGGCCTGAAATTCGGTTATATCAGTGCGCCAGCCCTTTTTTTCACAGTAGCGGAGATACATCCGCAGAAGCATTTCAGCCCAGTCCTGGGCCTCGGTACCGCCGGCTCCGGCAGTAATCGTCACAAAGCAGGAATTCTTGTCATGGGGCCCGGACAGCATTCTCTGAAACTCAGCCTGACATACCCGTTCTTCAAGGTCATCAATCAGAAGCTTCGCCTCAGTGAGCGTCTCTGGGTCCTCCACTTCACTTCCCAATTCAATGAGAACCTTGATGTCTTCGGTATCCCGGTTAAGCCGGTCCCAACCCTCAATCGTCTTTTCCAGGAACATCCGGTCCTTCAGAACTTTCTGGGCGGTATCCCCGTCGTCCCAAAAGTCAGGAGCGGCGATGCATGCCTCCATCTCCTGGATATCTTCCCTCTTCCGATCTATGTCAAAGAGACCCCCGAAGAGCAATGATGCGCTTTTCCAAGTCCTCAATACGTGCAATTTCTTCTCTGAACATTCTGTACTCCTTATTTGAGTTTAATTCGGCATTTTCCTGAAACAAAGTACGGAGATAATGGCGGAGACAGCAAGGCACAAAAGTGCGAAAACATCACCGATCCGCGTATAAAGCGTGCCCCCCTTACCCAGGATCACCTCTCCGACAGCATAATCCTCTGTAAACAGAGGTGTAGCATGGGAAATATGCCCTTTTGAATCGATAATTGCCGAGATCCCGGTATTTGCCGCCCTGACAAGAGGCACCCCATTTTCAACCGCTCGAAATACCGCCATGGAAAGGTGCTGATAGGGAGCGGATGACCGACCGTACCAGCCGTCATTGGTAATATTGACCAGGAGCTGGGCGCCTGCGGAAACATAGCGGCGCGCCAGTTCGGGAAAAATACCTTCAAAGCAGACAAGTACACCAACCTTGCCCTTACCGATATTCAGCGTGGTAATGGTATCCCCGGGAGTAAAGTCACCGACTCCCACCACCAGTTTATGTACAAAAGGCAGCAATTTTGCGAGAGGCACGTATTCCCCGAAGGGCACAAGATGGATCTTGTCGCTGCGTCCAAGAACCTCACCGGAAGGCGAAACAAGAAAAGCGCTGTTGAAATACCTTCTGCGAGGCCCGTTGTCGTCAAAGGCGGGGCTGCCAAAGATGAGAAACGAATGTATTTCACGCGCCAACGAGGTTATGCGGTCAGTCGGGGGCCCCGGTTCCTGAAAAAAGAACGGCGCGGCACTTTCCGGCCAGACAACGAGATCCACCCCGTCGGCAGCGGCACGACGGGAAAGACGCTCATAAATTGAGATGGTCTCCTCCATAAAGGAAGGATCCCATTTGATTCCCTGGTCGATATTACCCTGAATCAGGGCTACCTTCAAGGGGACACCGACCCGTTCCTGATGCATCCGCCCAAAACCATACAGCAGAATCGCAGCAAAAAGAACGAGAAAAACCGTGCAACTCCGGTAAGGAAATGCCCTGCTCTCCCTAGCTCTCATCCACCTGAAGAGCAGGTAGAGAGTACTGTTGGCCAGGACAATGAGAAAGCTTATCCCATAGACACCCGTTATATCAACCACCTGAATCAGGGGAAGGATCCGATACTGGGAGTAACCGAGACTTTCCCAGGGGAAACCGGTCAGAAGGAATGAACGAAGGAATTCGAGAGCAACCCAGAGAAAGGGAAATGATAAGGCAACGGAAATCCCTCGTACCTCAGCCCTTCGAACCAGATAGAAGAGAACAAAGAAGTATGACGCCAGGTAGGCTACCAGGAGCAGATAGAGAAAAATGCTCACCACCAGCGGCAGTTTCCCGTAGACCGTGACGACGATATTGATCCAGTAGAGTATCCCGCCATACGCGATCAAGCCGGTAAAAAAAGCCAGTTTAGCGGCTTTTACCGCGCTCTTGTCCGCACAGGCCACAAGCAGAGGAACAAATGCAAACCAGGCCAGGCAGGAAATTTCCGCTTTAGGAAAAGAAAATACCAGCAGCACACCGCTACATGCAGCAAGAAGATAATTGCGGAGCGTGAGCATGGCGGGGCTTTTCATGGCAAATCGGAGAGCTGTCACTACTCGACAACCTCCGGAACCGGCTCCGTTTTTCGTTCGATGCGGACTCGGCGAATCTTTCGCTCATCAGCATCCAGAATCCTCAAACTGATATCCTCGTTTTCCGCAACCTCCCCCTCGCGAGGAATCCTGCCGGTCAAATGGAAAATAAATCCGCCAACCGTATCGAACATCTCCCGCTCAATTTCAATTCCCAGATGTTCCTCAAGCTCTTCGATGGGCAAGCGGGCATCAACGACAATCGCCCCATCTGGTTGCGGAATCAACCATTCTTCTTCCACATCATACTCATCTTGAATGTCACCGACAATCTGCTCCAGGAGATCCTCGATCGTAACCAGTCCGGAAGTCCCGCCGTACTCGTCGATGACAATGGCCATGTGTACACGTTTGCGCTTGAATTCCTGGAGCAGTTCTTCAAGATTTTTTGTTTCGGGAATGTAGTAGGGAGAGCGCAAAATCTTATTCAGTTCGAAGTGGGAAATATCCATGCCCCAGTACTTCAATAGGTCTTTGGCATAAACAAGTCCGATGATATTGTCAAGGGTACCCTCATAGACAGGAAGGCGCGAATGGCCGAATGCGATTATTTTTGAAAGGACCTCCTGAATGCTGTCATTGCTGTCGATGCACCCCATATCATTGCGGGGAACCATAATCTCTCGGACCACGGTATCCCGGAAATGAAAAATGGACTGGATCATGGCGTTCTCTTCAGGGTTGATAAGTCCTTCCTCTTCTCCGGCCGTGATAACATCCTGGATCTCTTCCTCGGTTATCTTCTTGCGGCCGGAAGCGAACCAGCCAAGCAGCACTCCATACACTGAATTTTTCTTACCGGGGCCTTCTTCCAAGCGAATTATTCCTCCATTAGTATCGATGATAACCTGTCGGCACTTCAAACCTGTTTACAAAATCATGACTCAATCGACTTTGCTGCACCTATTTCAGTGCCGCAAAAATTATCAGCACCGCCAGAGTCAGAGCCGTTCCGAAAATTGCTCCCAGAGAGACTTCGCGAAGAGTATGGAGCCCAAGTGTTATTCGGGAATGACTGACCATCAGAGCAAGTACCAGAGTAAGCAGTGAGCTTATCGGATCCTGGGTGGTAAAAGACACTGCCGAAACAATCGCAAAAGCGACCGCAGCATGACCACTGACGGAACCGCCTTCCAGGGGAGTTCCCTTGCCGGCACATGCCTTGAAAATTACCACCATTATTATGACGCTCAAGATAGCAACAAGAGTCGCCACCTCCGTCGGGGTCCCGATCATGCCAAGAGCCTCCTTGTAGAAAGGGAAAATATACCGGGATAGAATCAGGTAGCCCATGACTGCAGCACCGATCGCAGCGGTCAGCACCGCTCCGGCAGCCACATCCTTGGCAGCTTTTGCAAGGGGATGATAGTCGGGAGACACAATATCAACACACAGTTCGATAGCTGTGTTGACCAATTCAGCAAAGAGAACGAATGATACGGAAACAACGAGCAGAATAAATTCCAGGCTGGAAACCCGCAAAAACAGAACCGCGCCGAGAATTACCAGGGCCGCCAGAAAATGATTGCGCATGTGTTTCTGGCTCTTGGCCGCGTAGATAATCCCTGCAATGGCACAATTTACAGAATCTGTATACCGTGTCGGCTTCACAATCTATCCTGACAAGTCGAGTTGTGGTCGTGGTCAGACAGGAAACCTTCCGCCTTCAAGAGAGTGAACAGCTGTCGCTGCTTTTTCTCCATCCGTTTTGCCTCGGCCTCGCCGGATCTCTCGTGATCATAGCCGGTTACATGAAGTATTCCATGAAGGAGCAGAAAACCGAGACGTTCGAAAAAGCTGATCCCCTGCTCCTGAGCTTCGCGAAAAGCGGTATCAGCGGAAATAACCACATCACCAAGAAGCTGGGGATTCAGATCAGGGAAATCACCCTCGGACATGGGAAATGAAAGAACATTAGTCGATTTGTCAAAGCCCCGATACTCACGATTCAGCCGACGAATGCTCAGATCCCCGACGATCGTAACGGACAGCTCGCTATCGATGAATCCCAAGGCGTTTAAGGTCCTCTCCGCCAGCCTTCTTATCCTCTTCGCCTCGATCCGATGGCGCCTTTGTCTGTTCCCTATCACTATCTTCAATAGCTTTCTTCCTTCCACTCACCTTGAATGCCGGCTCAGGATAGTCAATCCGGTGATGGTAGATCCCGGAAAGTATCCGATTAAAACTATTGGCGATATCATGGAGGTTTTTCAAGGTCAGCTCACATTCCTCCAGCTGGCCGTCGATAAAAATATTGTTGATGATCTTCTGCACCATTCCCTGAATACGGGACGGAGTGGGATCAGTCAGCGTCTTGGAAGCAGCCTCCACGCAGTCTGCCAGCATGACCAGTCCGGCTTCCCGTGTTTGCGGCTTGGGCCCTGGATAGCGGAAGTCACGCTCATCCACATTCCGTGCATCAGGGTCTTCCGCACTCTTGGCCTTCTGGTAGAAGTAGGAAATAAGGGCAGTACCATGATGCTGGCGAATAATATCGATAATCGGCACGCCAAGGCGCTTCTCTTTGGCCAGTTCCACCCCCTCTTTTACATGGGAGATAAGAATCAGGGCGCTCATGCTCGGTGAAAGCTTGTCATGCCTGTTCTCGCCGCCACACATATTCTCGATGAAATAGAGTGGCTTGCTGATCTTGCCGATATCATGGTAATAGGCCGCAACTCTTGCCATGAGTGGGTTGGCGTGGATAGCCTCCGCGGCAGCTTCAACCATTGTTCCGACAAGTATGCTGTGGTGGTAGGTGCCCGGAACCCGAATCATCAGTTCACGCAGTACGGGAGAATTGAGGCTGGCCAGTTCCAGCAGTTTGATGTCGGTCGTATAATGAAAAAGGTTCTCGACAACCGGGACGGTTCCTGACACGACAACGGAGTTTACCACCCCACCGATTATAGCAAAAAGCATAATATAAAGAGTTTGCCAGGTAAAGAGATTATCAGAGAGAATCTGAAACGGAATGGCAAGGGCAAGGTTAACGATACTGACTTTTAAGCCGGCTGTGTAGATGGTTCCACGGTACTGGCACTGACGCACACCATGGGCACCGATAATCCCACCCATCAGTGCATAGATAACTATTTCCAGACTTCCGTTGAAGAGCACCCCGAGGAGTAAGGCCGTAACGGCGCAATACATCAAAGCAATTTCGGAGTTTAGGATAATCCGTACAATCATGGCACCTGCGGCAAATGGCAGAAGGTAAAAGTAGTCGTCGGTGCCGATCTGGGGAAAGAGAATGCCCATTGCCGAAGAGATGATAAAGGCGATCTTGAGAAAGAGGAAAAGCAGGATTGTTACAAGAGAAAGAAGCAGAAGGTCCTTTATGGCCGGGTTGAACTTCCGAATGTTCTTCCTGCCGAAACGATAGGGGAAATAAAACAGGACAAGAATCAGGGAAAAAATTCCCAGGCCGGACAGGAACCTGTTGACACCGTTGGCGGAACTGTAAATCTTGTTCAGCTTAGTGGCCTGCTCGTCGGAGATTCGCTCGCCTTCACGAACAATCATTTCGCCCCGTTTAATCTGGTACACAACCGGCTTGATGGATGATCTCGCTTCAACCTTTTTCGCAGTGGTGGCAGCCTGATTGCGGGTAAGATTCGGTTTGAGCGTTTTCAGGAAAAGCCCTTTAATTACCGAAGCCTCTTTCCGGTCGATACCGGTCACGTGCATGTCCCTGACAATGCCTGCTGCGTCCTTCAGGTCAATTGCAGTGATAGACGCATCTCCGGCACCGGAAAGTCGACCTGTCCGGCTTTCATAGAGCACTATCCCATGTCGGCGGTCTTCATTGAACTCCGCCTTATCGTTTACCAACTTATAGCGATAAATAATTTCAGCAACACGTCCGATCTCAGCAAGCAACGCACGAGGATTGCGGATCTTTTCCAGAGAAGCAAGTTCCACTGCGGTTACAGAACAGCCAAGTTCCTGGGAAACTTGTTTCAGCAACGCATCGTGATCAGTTGCCGCCTTGGTCCGTGATTCATGCAAGAGTTCAAAGACCTGCGCAAAACGATTTTTCAGGTCGGCACCCTTCATGACACGAAAATCATAGACATAGGGTGTGGCATTTTCCGCTTCGGAGCGCTTCTTTTCCGTCAAAGCAGGATCTTCCAAAAGATAGTTTTGGGTGGCCTTGATATCGGCGGGGGCTATTTCTCCGGCATTATATTGAGAGGTGTGGAAGTGTTGACCGGGAACAACGAGAAAAGTAAGAACAAGTGCGACCACCAGCAGAAGCAGCACCCGGGTCACCTTTTCGTTTCTTTCGCTGAGGAACCTACCATGAAGGGAATCGAACAAGCGTCTCCCGCGTACAGCGAGCATAGCTGCTCTCTTCATTTTGTTACTGCCTTTGGAAGTATCGGAGGGCATACCCTATTTCTGAAACCTCGCCGGAATACCGGGAATTAGTAAAAAAACAAGAATAACTATAATCTTTCTCTGGCAAATATGTCAACGTAAACATCCCCCCGAAAATGGCACGCCACTTCGGCATCCGGAGCGATCAACACACCTTTGACGCGGTAGATCTTCCCCATTTGAATTTATTGTGCTATAAAATTGTTCGATTGAGGACAGGGGCGTGTACCCCGAAGCAAAGGAGACAAAAATGAGTATAATTGCTGATGTGTATGCACGTGAGATTCTTGACTCGAGAGGGAATCCGACTTTGGAAGTAGAAGTGCTCCTGGAGTCAGGAGTTATGGGTAGAGCGGCCGTACCTTCCGGTGCCTCCACCGGTGAAAGGGAAGCTTTGGAACTTAGAGACGGCGACTCCACCAGATATCTCGGAAAAGGGGTCCTCACTGCTGTCAATAATGTAAATTCCCAGATTGCTGATCAGATTATCGGCATGGATGCAACCGATCAGGCAGGAATTGACGCGCGTATGATCGAACTGGACGGGACCGAGTGCAAGAGCAACCTTGGGGCAAATGCCATCCTCGGCGTTTCACTTGCCGTTGCAAAAGCTGCAGCCGAAGCACTCGGCCTGCCCCTGTACCGTTATATCGGCGGCGTAAACGCGCGTGAATTGCCACTGCCGATGATGAACATCCTGAATGGTGGTGCCCATGCCGACAACAATGTCGATATCCAGGAATTCATGATTATGCCGGTCGGTGCCCCGAACTTCTCCATTGCGCTGCGTATGGGAGCGGAAATATTTCACGCATTGAAAAGCGTGCTGAAAAAGAAAGGCTACAATACCTCTGTTGGTGATGAAGGGGGCTTCGCCCCGAACCTTGGCTCCAACGAAGAGGCCCTCCAGGTAATCATGGAAGCGATTGAAAACGCCGGATACAAGCCGGGAGATGACGTTCTTCTGGCGCTTGACGTTGCCTCTTCCGAGCTTTTCAAAGATGGCGCCTACTATCTCGAAAATGAAAAAGATGCGAAAAAGACCGCTGAACAATTGGTAGACTTTTATGAAGACCTGGTTAACCGCTATCCGATCATTTCCATTGAAGATGGTATGGCGGAAAACGACTGGGACGGCTGGAAGAAGATTACGGATCGTCTTGGAAAAAGAATTCAGCTGGTGGGTGACGACCTGTTCGTGACAAACGCAAAAACGCTGCGGGAGGGAATAGAGAAAGGCGTGGCCAACTCCATCCTGGTAAAACTCAACCAGATCGGAACGTTGACCGAAACCCTCGACGCCATCGAAACAGCCAAATGTGCCGGATACACCGCAGTCATCTCCCATCGTTCAGGAGAAACCGAGGACACTACCCTGGCCGATCTGGCAGTGGCCGTCAATGCCGGGCAGATCAAAACCGGCTCTCTCTGCCGAACCGACCGGGTCTGCAAGTACAACCAATTGCTTCGCATCGAAGACGAACTGGACGCTACCGCCCTGTTCAAGGGAAAGAAAGTTTTCTACAATCTGAAATAGCAGGGGAATTCCATGCAGCAAAAGTGAGTTACCCAATCGACATCACGCCTGAAAGGGGCCCGGTTTACCCAACCGGCCCCTTTTTTCATGCCGTGCAAACCGGATTAATCACTCCAGCCGTCACGGTAGAGTCTTGCTCCCCTCCCATCCACGAACGGCTTTGTCAATGGTCTTTGCAGTGCCGAAACAGACCACTCCACAAGCCAGAACCATTTGGAATTGCCACAGAGCGAAAATGCTCCAGATTTTCTGCACCTGTCCCACTCTTTCAGACACCACACCTTGGAATACAACCAACTTTGCCTCAAGTGCCTGCAACGGCAAGGAGGCATCACCACAAAGCAACCATTAAACATCGTTATAAAATCATTGCAAATAAGATGCGTATGAGCTATAAAATTTCATACTCTGTACCTATCTACATATGACGAATGCCGTTCTAGTATCATGTGCGGTTAGTTCACCGCATTAATTCCGAGGAGTTTCGGCTCCCGGCAAGGCTGGGCGACAAAGACACAATGCGACTCTGACGAGGAGCCATAGCACAGGCAAAGGCCAAAAGAACCGGAATAAAATGGAAGGTATTAACCGCACGGAACACTAGGGTGGTCTGCATGTTTGTTAACCGTAATCGCCTTGCCCAGGCATTGAAATCGGGCTCTCAATCGATTCGTAAGCTTGGCCGTCAGCGAAATGGTGGAGAATTCAATAATCAGGAATCCTCGGCGAAAGCCACTCAAAACAGCCCCGCAATTAAGGAACGTACCGAACGTATTCAAGGCGAATATGACCTGACAACAGGCGTTATCAGCTGGCCAGTCACAATTACAAACCTTTTGGGACTAACCGAAACCACAAATCAAACCACATTTCAGGAATTCCTTTCCCACTATTCTGCGACTGATACGGAAGCGGCCCTTGCAGCCATCGAAAGCACTTTAATCGAAAACGCGAGTACCGAGGTCGTACTTTCCATCCGAAATGCGCCGCTGGGGGGCGCCAGGCACCGCGTCACCTTTCGCCCACTAGCGGACGGTTATGCCGGAACCAGGAAAGCTCTCTGCCAGGTGCAGGACATTACCGAAATAAAAAGTTTTTCGCCCTGCACGCGAAGTCCGCAGCACATAACGAGTCGCCTTGAGGATAGCATCAGGGATGTTCTTTTCCGGGTGTCCCTGCCCGACGGCACATTTGAACATATCAGTCGTGGAGTAGCGCAGATTACCGGATACCCAGCCGAAACATGGTACCAGAAGCCTTTCCTGCTACTTGAATTGATTCTTCCCGCCTGGCGTGCAAAATTTGAGCGTGAATTCAAAAAATATCTTCACGGTTATTCCCAGGAGGAGCAGACCTTCCCCATTCAGCATCCGGAAGGAAAAATCCGTTGGATACAGCTCCGAACAACGTTGCTCAAGGATGAAAAGGGAGAATTGCTTGCTATCGAGGGAATTGCTTCGGATATAACGGAAAGAAAACAAGAAGAGATGGAGCGAATACAACTGGTACGGGACTTAAAGAAAGCCTTGGACGAGGTAAAAACCCTGAGCGGTTTACTTCCCATCTGCAGTTTTTGCAAAAAAGTCCGGGACGACCAAGGTTACTGGAAACAGATTGAATCGTATATAACCGAGCACAGCGAGCTGTTCTTTACCCACGGCCTGTGCCCTGACTGCCTCACATACCACTATCCTGAATACTTCTCTGCACATGAAACGAAAAAGAACCCAACCATGTAAAACTGAGTTCCTGCTTTTTAAACCATCGAAAAGAAAAACTCACACCAGAAAACTAACAACTATTGGCATAATGGGCATTCAACCTGGTACCTGCCGGGAGCTAACAGGGTAACGAAAAACAGAGCGGGACTGGCCTGCGATGTCGCCATTTGCGCGGAAGCTTAACGTAGCGTAGCTACGCTTTTACTCGCTTGCTCTCCGTAGAACTTTTGCGCGCAGGTCCAGCCGCGTCGCGTCGTTTTCAACAACCTGCCAAATGGGGAACTGTTTTTTACCGGTCAGAGCGATGTCAGGACCTTCAGAAGGTGCGGAATCAGCTGCTTTTTTCGGGACATGACCCCTTTCAGTTCATACAGATGGGGTTCAAGCTGGGGATAACCCATCACATGGGCAATCTGGTTCATACCTTCCACCAGAAAAAGGGTCGTCTCGGTATAGATATCGGTAATCATGAGTCCGGCAAGGGGCAGGCGTTCCTCGGAGCGAACCCGTTTCAGCGCTGCGCGCAGGTCCTCTTTCAACCCGTGGAACTCATCGAACCCGACCACCTCGACCTGCCCTATGCCAATCATGGTGGTACCAACGCTGAAATGTTTAAAATCGGAGCGGATCGCTTCTTCCGGAGAGGGATGGGGAGCAAACCCGCTGCACGCGGTAAAAATCTCCCTACCGAATTCACGGTGATCCAGGCCGGCAATTTGCTCAACCCAGGCAACCATCTCCCGGTCACGGTCGGTGGTTGTGGCTGACCGAAGAATAACTGTATCGGAAAGAATTCCCGCCAGAAGGAGGGCAGCAATTTTCTGCGCCGGAATAACCCCCCGATCCCGATACAAGGCAGCAACAACAGTACAGGTACTGCCTACCGGAGCGGTCATGAAGGCAATGGGAAGAGTCGTTCCCGGATTCCCGAGCTTATGATGGTCGATGACCTCGAGAATCTCCACCGATTCCGCTCCCGGCACTGCCTGTCCCAGTTCGTTATGGTCCACAAGAATCAATGCAAAGGGCACCGGCTCAAGCAAAGAAGATTTCGTGGCGATCCCGGCCAGGGTCCCGTCCTCTTCCACGGCAATCACCGCTGACTCGCCCCCCTGTATGAGGCGCACCCGCAGATGTTCGAAAGGCTCACCGATGCCGATCCGGGAAAATTTTTTCTCCACGAAAGTCGAAAGGGGGGTTGCAAGCTTGGCCAGGCCTGCGGCCGTTGCCGTATCGTAATTGGTGGAAAGTATCGTGACTCCGTTGCTGCGAGCCTGGGCCAGAAGCTCATCCCCTATCCCGAGACCACCGGTAATAACCAGCAGGCGGACACGGCGCTCGATAGCAGCCTCCTGGATGGAGCGCCGGTCACCGGTCATGATCAACAACGATGCGGGTTCATAGCCGGCAATGTGGCTTGAAAACGATTCTTCCAGCATGGCACCGATAAACAGATGCAACTGTTCCACGCGGGGATCGGGATTTCCGGAGAGAAACGTTCCCTTCAGGCAGGTGGCAATTCCATCGAGAGAAGCAGTGAAGGTACGTGAAGGATTTGATCCTGCTACGAGATATTTCTCGGAAAGTTTGAGCAGGGAAACTATGCCGACCGGAAAATCATTCTCATCGATCACCGGCAAAACCCTGACGGAATGGCGATGAAATAGTTCCAGGGAATCCTTGAGGGTCATATCCGGCCGAGCGGAAATAGGAACACGACTCAGAACGTGATTGACTTTCGGGTGAACATCTGCCAGATATTTCGGCGGATCAAGGCCCAGGCGCTCCAGAACGAAACGCGTCTGAGGATTGGGCGTACCGGCCATGGCAGGCACCACGTGTGTGACGCCGGTGCGCTTTTTCAGATCGGCATAGGCAATGGCCGAAGCGATGGAGTCAGTATCAGGGTTCCGGTGCCCGATAACATAAATTTTCTTATCCATTCCAAGTTCCCCTTGTCATTTCATGTCCAGGCAATCAGGCAAAAGTATACACCTTTTCCGGCAGACATGCCATTTCGTGACAAGCGGAAATATCTACCGGAGGAGGGAAAACGAAGGAACGGCTACTTCCCGTACACATACGAGAGAACCCTATCAGGGTCATACCCGTAGACAACCTTCGAGCCAACCCGCACCAGCGGCACGCCCCGCCCTCTCAACTCGTGGAAGGTTTTAGCGGCAGCATCATCCTTTTCAACGTCATAAGTGGTGTAGGGAATGCCCTTTTTATCGAGGAGATCCTCCAGCATCTTGCAGTAGCCGCACCAGGATGTGACAAACAATTCCACCCGTGGACAATTCCTGGCACTCTGGGCTTTCGCTAACCCGGCATCTGCCAGGAGAATCCTGGGCTGCGATGTGCCCTGAGTAGTTGACAATGACGCGGCATGGGCAGAAACCAACCCGACCAATACGAAGAGCGCAGTACTACATACCGTTATTTTCATAGGCGACCTCCTTTATTAGCTTTTCTATATATCATAATTCTTTATTGCTTGCCAGAAAAGGATTACATGGACACGCTGTTCCCGTACGTAGATCTGCAAGAATTATGCTAAAACACTCCGAGCCACCAACTCAAAAATGTCGCAGACTGTGCAACATAACCCGGCTCACTATCCCCGCATCACGTCCTTTCGCGTTCATGACTCACACTACAAGAGACTTGCGCGAGAAAGCGCCGAGATGCCTGCCACTGGTACGCACCAGATCTGCAGCCGTCAGTTCAATGGTTCGGTCAGGTCGACCTGAGCCGCAATGGAGAGTCGGTTGAATATCCAGCACATCGTTGTCGATGAAAAGAGGTAACCGTTACTCGTTTCCCCATAACGCGTTACGCAACCCGGAACGCCTTTCGACACGACGGGTCAACGCCACGCCGAGAATTTCCTCTCCACACCAGATTTCAACCGAACTCCTGGCACGGGTAATCCCGGTATAGAGGGTCTCTCGTGTCAAAACCAGAGCGTCGGTGGGCGGGATTACCAGCAGCACCCGGTCGAACTCCGACCCCTGACTTTTATGAACGGTCATGGCAAATACCGTTTCGTGCCGGGGCAGCCTCAGAGGAGATACCTTGCGGACCCCACCATCTTCCGCGGGAAAAAAAACAGCAAGAGCACCCTGCTGATCAGGATCTGGCAAGGCAATACCCACATCACCATTAAACAGCCGCAGCACGTAATCATTTACCGTGACCATAACCGGCCTGCCACAATACCAGGGAATTTCCGGAAAAATCAGATGATGAGCCGCCAGTAGCTTTTCGACGGCACTGTTCAGTGCCGAAACGCCGTAGCGCCCTCCACGAACAGCGCAGAGGACCCGAAGACGTTCGAAGGCTGCAAGGGCCGTGGCGGGACAGTCCGTGTGCAAAAGATACTCGCGGTAGCCGGCCAGCACGGCACTCTCGAGGGCTGAGGGAAGAGTCGCTGCGCTGGGCAGGTCGCGCAGACAAACCTCATCATGCGTGCTGTCCCGCAAAGTTTCGAGTACTGCAGCCTGATCGCCCTCATTGATCGCCCGACTGACTATGCCGATGGCGCTTCCGGAATCAAAACGATAGTTTTTTTTCAGGACCACCAGGGAATCAGCCAGGGCCGGCGGCACCGCTGCCGCCTTGCTTTCAGCCAGTGAACACCCTGTAACGTCAACCAGGTAGTTCCGGAAAGCGGCTGAGTACGGTGGAGTACTTCCCGTTGAAGAGATATCCCCCAGAACCGCACCAGGCTCGACCGAAGCAAGCTGGTCCCGATCCCCCAAGAGAAGCAATCTGCAGGTGCGGGGCATGGCCTGCAGCAGTTTGGCCATGAGCGGAAGCGCGACCATGGAGGCTTCATCGATCACCACGATGTCGTAAGGGAGGAGATTTTCGCTGTCGTGACGAAAACGGCTGGAACCAGGAACAAATCCAAGGAGTCGATGCAGGGTGGAAACATCATCCGGGATCTGCCCACAAACACTGGTCATCTCCTGCAGCCGACCTTTTG
Organism: uncultured delta proteobacterium; assembly: GCA_963748325.1. Taxonomy (GTDB): domain Bacteria; phylum Desulfobacterota; class Desulfuromonadia; order Geobacterales; family Geobacteraceae; genus RPRC01. The sequence goes on from CAVVIJ010000004.1 coordinate 1,133,922, forward strand.
CGCGGCGGATTGACTCGCGCAGGCGTGCAGCAGCTTTTCCCGTTGGCGCTGCCAGGGCAATACGAAGATCGGCACTCTCATCCTGTTCCAGAAGGAGTGCGAGGATTTTTACCACAGTTGTGGTCTTGCCGGTGCCCGGACCTCCGGAAATAACACAAAAACGGCTCCAAAGGGCCGCGGCTGCGGCTATTTTCTGCCAGTCCGGCTCGCTTCCGGTCGAGTCGGGAAAAAGGCGAAAGAGAGCCTCCTTGACACTCGCCGTATCAAGGCCAGTCGATCGCTCGGATGCCAAGGCACGCAGTGCATTGGCCAGTTTCCGTTCGTATGCCCAGTAGCGATAGAGATACAGCCGGTTCTCCCTATCGAGGATCAGGGGCGCAAATTCTTCCGGAGCGCCCACCACACTGCTTTCTCGAAGGAGAGCGGCGCAGGCGGCCAACTCCGCGATAGGGATCTCATCATCCAGGTGCAAACAGATGTGGCCCTCCCCGGTTCCCCTGCTCAACTCCTGCACCAGCGGACGCAGGAGTTCCGACTCGCGACCAGCGAGACGACAGATAAAATCCGCGAAAACACAATCTATTTCACGGTATTCGGTATCTTCACGCCTCATCGTTATCTCCCCTCATGGACAATAAGACAGTCGCTCAAATCACGCACGAGGCCCTCCGGAGGCAGCTCATAGTAGAAGCCGTTTCCAGGCTGAACCGGGTCCATGCCACGTACAAACAGGTAGAGGACCCCACCGAAATGAGTGGCATAGCGGTACGACGGATCACGCTTCTCCAGGTAGCGGTTCAGGGCCACCAGGTAGAGGAGATACTGAAAGTGGTAGAGCTTCTGTCCCATCTCGACCGCCAACCGCTCACGGGAATAATCCACCAGGCGGTTGCCGAGATGATTGGACTTCCAGTCAGCCAGGTAATACTTACCGCCTCGACGAAAGACCAGATCCATAAAGCCGCGCACCATGCCCTGTACCGGGCTGAAAGCCAGCCGTTCGACAACATCGCTGAGATCAGCAGTATCCTTTCCGCACCAGCGGGAAAGGATAGCGGCTACCTGTTTTGATTCCACAAAGGAAAGTGGAAAGAAAAACTCCATTTCGGTAATCCGGTCGGCAAGCGGCAAATCTCCCAGTACCAGGGTATCATTGGCAACAGGAATCGTCGTTCCTAGCACATTGCGGACCATGTCACAGACCGCTGTCTGCCAGGAAGCATCGAAACCGTAGCGACCGAGCAAACTCCCAACCAGGACCTCAAGGGAACCATCGTTACAAGAGGAGAAATCAAGCTGCTCAAAAATCGAGTGAAAGAAGAGGCCTGCCGTGGCACCCCGGGGAAACGCATAGATGGAGCCGGGTGGAGCCAGCGCATCGGCCCCAGGATCACTCTCGTTGCCGCTAGCAACTTGGTCGCGGTCGGGCAATTCGGCGGATTCACGATGTCCGGCAGCAAAAGCGGTAAAGCTCGCCACACGCCAGTCGTTTGCTATGTTTCCCGAGAAAGGAGAGAACTCAGGAAGCGACGTCCCGGCACCCGATGATTCGGCACCTTTTCCGACAGCACGTTCCGGCTCCGGGTCAACGCTCACGGCCAGACTCTGAGGGCTCTCCCCTGCCATTCCGGTCAGTCGTTCAAGCAAGTCCTGGTCGGAAATATCCTTCATAACCCCTGACAAGCGGCTAACGGCATCGTGCACCTCTTCATCCGGATAGTGCAGCAGGTAGGCAGGCGCCGAGGTCTCTGCATGACGGAATCGTCCCCAAACCAGATAACAACGGTATTTGGCCCGGGTCAAAGCGACATAGAGAAGTCGAAGGTTTTCCGACAAGGCTTCATTCCCCGCAGCAATCCGGTGACGGTCAAAATCATCGGATCCAAAATCCACCACTTGGCGATACTCGTCATGACAGACAGCAGTATCAACCGAATCAAAGATGCCGCCCCAGGAAAAGGGGCAAAAAACGATCGGATACTCAAGGCCTTTACTCACATGGATAGTGACGATACGCACCGCTTTTGCATCGGATTCAAGGCGAATCTGGAATTCATCATCCTCGGGTGGAACGCATACTCTTTCACCAAACCAGGCACAAAGCGCATCCATACCGAGCGTTTCCGTTGTTGCCGTCTGATGAAGCAGCTCCCCGCAATGAAGAAAATTGGTAAGACGACGTTCGCCAGCGGACAGAGGAAGTATCCGTTCCCTAACTCTCTCGCGCGAGAACATGGTGCGAAAAAACACCATGAACCCGCGGTCGCGCCACAGGTCGTGATACTCCCTGAAGATGGCAAGACGATTTTCCCAGGTTGAGTCATCTTCAAGAAAAGCGGCAATCTCATTTCCCGACAGCCCGAAAAGAGAGGTTGCCAAGGCCGCCCGTACCAGGCCCTCACGGGAAGGCTCGGCAATCGCCATAATGACACGATGTACCTCACTGGCCTCGCGGGTGGTAAAAAGACCGGCGCTACTCTGGACCACGGAGGGAACAGAATATGCCCGCAAGACTTCTTGAACCAATGCCGCCTGGTCATGACTCCGGACAATTACTGCAATGTCCTCAGGGAGCACGGCACGTCCGTCAAGCAATGCCCGTTTGGCTTGTCCATCAGCCAGAAGCCCGGAGATCTCAGCGGCCAGCGCCTGCGCGATTCTCACCTTGGCCGCTCCGATGCCGATCACCTTGCCGTCCCCTTCGCCCCGCGCGAGAAACCAGACCTGGAGAGGTGCCGGATCGCGTCCCTCAAGTACAAGCGGACGCTTGTCCCGAGCCGCTTTCACCGGGGGGTAGCCGATGGCGGGAAAAAGAAAAGGCCGCTGCTCCTGTTGCCGAAAAAGAATATTCAACGCGTCGACCATTTCCGGAGCGGAGCGCCAGTTCCTATCCATGGTGAAGCGTTTTTTCTCCGGCACGTCTTCCCTCGCTTCCAGATAGGCAAAGATATCCGCACCGCGGAAGCTGTAAATAGCCTGCTTTGGATCGCCAATCAGGAACAGGGGACCGGCATTTTCTGTAAAAATCTCTCGGAAGATACGATACTGGACCGGATCGGTATCCTGGAATTCGTCGATAAGCGCCGCCCGGTAGCGTTCCCGCAGGCGAGCCGCGAGTTCAAGGCCCGTGCTGCCTTGCAGGGCACGATAGAGATCCGTCAGGAGATCGTCATAAAAGCGGATGTTCCGCTCCGCCTTGCGTAGGGCCAGGTGTTCCCGGGCAAAGAGAAACAGGCTTCCCTTCAGGGCGATAAAACGTCTCTCGACCAGTGCCAGAAGTTCACCGCAGCGTTCGAAAAAATCATGATAGGGAGGGGCCTCGCGTTTCAAAGCCTGACTGGATAGGTAGCGTGTGGAAAATTTCTCAATTCCATCGAAGATCTCGAAAGGGTTCTCCGCGGCCAGAAAGGAATCCATGGCCGCAATCAAACAGGGAATCTGGTCTGGATGATACCTGTCCTTTGCCCGACTCAAACCTTTGTGACTGGTGAGTATCTCTTCCAGCTCAGTCCTGTTTTTCTGCCAGAGGTCCTGAAGAAGCACATACAAAGAATTGCAATCCTGGGACAGTTGCGTTACCTCTTCCGGAGAGAAAAGCGGCACGACGGTAAGATCGGGATTGGCAAGCTTACCACGAAGAAAACGGACCATTTCCTCAAGAGTCCATTTCCTGCGCAACACGGTGGCCAGCAGTGATGCCTCTTCACCAAAAAAATTGCTACGCCAGAAATCCGCCACAATCTCCTGAATAACCGGGTTCTGATCGGTAACCAGTTCGGTGTCATAGAGGGAGCCGCTTTCAAAGGCATGTTCCTGGAGCGCCCGGGAACAAAAACCATGGATCGTGGAAATCGCCGCACAGTCGAAGGTCTGCAAGGCCAGGTCAAGCCGTTCGATCGCTTTTTCCCGTCCGGGCCACCAGGGATTGGGCTTGACCTGCAAGTCGGCACAGAACTCGTCTTCCACTCCGCAGTCAGCGAAAAAATCCCGAGCGATACGCAGTCGCTCCCTGATACGGCCCTTCAGCTCCTTGGTGGCCGCTTCGGTAAAGGTAACGACAAGGATATTTTCCGGCAGGAGCCCCTGCTCCACGACGAGGCGCAGAAAGAGACAGGCGATAGCATAGGTCTTGCCGGTTCCTGCACTCGCCTCGATAAGGTTCCGACCTGACAGCTCTATGGTGAGATTATTGTAAATATCCATAAAAACCGCGCTGCATTAGTTTATTTCCAATATAATCGTGTCACTTTTCTGGACTATCGGAATTCAAGGGTGGAACAAGATACCTGCTACAACATAACCCTCTGATTTTTCCTGCACATCCTGGCGATCCTATTCAAATAGAAGTGTTGACTGAGATTGCGACATGACAGAAATTAAACCGTTATGGCAATGAAGGAATAGATTATCAGGCAAAGCCTCCTAGTACTCACAATACCGCAGAAAAGGTTCGAGAATCGTCCGTGACACCCGCTCGAACTCATCATCCAGAGGGTCACTGTCGCCAAAACAAAGCTGGTAGTAGGGATCATCACCCTCGGGATAACGATCCCCGCCCCAGGCATTCCGGGCGCTGTCCACGTCCCATTTCCTGCCATAGGCAAAGGAAGATCGGGGGAAAAACTTCAGCGGCTGGCGCAATCCCGACCAATAGTAATCGAGCAACTGCCGGAGGCACGCCTCACTCTCCGGGGCAGGAAGAAGACGCAGGGTACCATCACTGGTGGCAAGAACACTTGAAAGCGGATATCCGTCGATCTTCACCTGGTTAAGAAACAGGTGTTCAATCCAGAGCCGCATCTGGTCACGTCCAGAACGCTTGGCACTGCGACTGCGCAACAACCGGTCGGGCCAGATCCCGGAAAGACTTCCGGAAACCCTGAAAGGACCAATCACGAGATCCAGATGAAGGGGACCAAGCATCGGCTGGTCTCCGGTCAGAGAGCGGATCCCATCGGCAAAACCCCTGACCTCTGTCTCCAGTTCCCTAAACAGCAGATCACCCTGCCGTGCCGGAGGAAGAACCCCTTTGGCCTTGGTCAGGGCATGAATTTGATCGGTATCCCGTCCCGCCAGTACCTGCTCGAGCATTTCTCGGCGGAGATAGTAAGCATCCAGCGCATCAAGCCCGAACGGCTCCTGATCCTCAAGGGGCGGCGCCAAATCACCAAGTCGTATGCCGACTCTGTTGCGGAGGAGATATCTAACCGGGTTATCATAAAAGGCCAGAAAATTAGCGAGTGAGATTTCCCGCAGCTCTTCGGGAGGCTCCGGCAATGGTTCGGTAAAAAACGGCGCTACGGATCGAATCCCCTCGAGCCGCGCGCACACCGCCCGGTAGTTTTCCTCGGAAAAGCTGGAGAGTGCTCCTTCCCCGGAAAAATAATCCGGGCTAAAAGGCTGCAGGCGGTGGCGGGTAACAAGCGCCTCCGGAAAGGTATCACTGCCATCGCTGAAGCGGCGCCCCAGGTATTCGAGCAATTCGTCAACCAATACCGAAGGCGGGAGCGGTGCGTTATCGCGGATGCTCTGTCCGGTATAGCTCAGCACAAAACTATCACGAGCCGAAAGAAATGCCTCAAGGAAAAGATAACGGTCCTCGTCACGCAGAGAGCGGTCCCCCTTCCGCGGTTCCAGAGCAACAAGGTCGAACCCGGTCGGCCTGTTTTGCCGGGGGAAGCCGCCTTCATTCATGCCGAGCAATGCAACAACCCGGAAAGGAATACTTCGCATCGGCAGCATGGCGCAGAAGGTTACCCCTCCGGTCATGAAACCCAGTCCGCGCTTCTGCCGCTCCAGCGCTGCGCCCAGCCAGGAGCGAAACACCGGCAGATCGATTGTACCGGAATAATCCGTCAGCTCCGGCAGTATTCTCAGCTTTTCAAGAAGAGCGGTAAAAAAAGAAAGTTCCTCGGTCTCGTCCTCTCCCACGGAGAAGAAGTCGGCAAGAATTTCCCGACAGAGGCATTCCCACTCCGCAAGGGTGCGCTGCCGGTCAAGCTTCTCAACCAGGTCATGAAGCAGCTCGATAAAACGGACCAGTTTCCCGGCACGTTCCGGATTGTCCCCTTCCATATCGTCAAAGGGAAGAATGCCATCAAAAAGCTTATTCTCATCAGGCATCGCATAGCCGAGCAGCAGCCGGTCAAGCCCGGAGCGCCAGCTGTTCTCCCTATACGGGGGGAAACCTTCACGCTGCCGCTCCCCTTCATCCATGCCCCAGCAAACCCGCAGCTCCTCAAGCCAGGAACGAAGAATATCGAGATCGGCAGCTTCAAAGCCAAAAGCAGCGCTGACAGCCGGGTAAGAAAGGATATCCATGACCCCGGTAACTGGAAAGCGTTTCCCCGGGAGTTCGAAAAGTGCCAGAAGAGCCTGAGTCAGCCGGCCGTCACTGCGGATGCTCCGGTCGGCGATTGAATAGGGAATTCGCCTGCCGCCCCCCTGGCGCCCCTCGAAGACCGCGGATATGTAGGGAGCATAGGTTTCAATATCCGGGGTCATTACCAGAATATCCCGCGGCGCGAGGTCCCGTAGAGAGGTTAACATTCCCAGCAGAGTATCGTGGAGGACTTCTACTTCACGCATCGGACTGTGGCAGCAGGAAATCCTCAGGGAAGAATCATCTGGCAGGACGGCATGTTTCGCTATCCCGACATTCCCAGCCCCCTCCAGGGCAAGGATATCGTTCTGGATCAGCTCAAGAAGGCTGCACCCTGGTGTTTGCCGGTAAAGATCTTCCGAGCCGCCGCTGGCTTCGCCATAGTCGACGATCATCTCCGAAAAATCCCTGCCCAGACGTCCGAGAGAAGCCAGGAGAGGATTTCCCTCGATGCGGTGGGTCCGTTCCGCAGGTGACAGGCGTACCATACTCCGTGCGGGAAGGATATCCGACCAGTACTCGCGGCAAGGGCTCAGCACAAAAAGATTCACCTCGCTGAAATCCGCAACTGCGGCAAGAAAATCAAGATGGAACTTAGGCAGGTACGAGATACCGAACAACGTAATGCGACGCGGAAAAATATCCTCAGCAACGACATCGGCGCTGAGTGCCTGGAGAAATCGTTTTTTAATCTCGGCTCGATGAAGTGTGCCGATCTCCGCCACCAACGAACGCCAAAGCTGCGCCTGCCAGTGATCCTCCGCCCCTGCCTCCCACTTCTCCAGCAGATCGCCACGGAAGAGAGTGTACTGATCGAAAACATCGGCAATTTTTCCGGACAATTGAAAAAGTTTGAGGTCGCGGTTCTTTCCGCCGAGATATCCCTGCAAGCTCGCAAAGGCGGAGTTTGCAAGCTGTTCGGGAAGTACCCGCATTATGCGCCACAGCAGGAGCGAGGGCTCGAAAGGGGAAGTTTCAGGGAGGTCCTTGAACACCCTTCTGAAAAGGTCCCAGACACATTTATTCGGGAACGGATAGTCGGCATTTGCCCAGACACCGAACTGCGTTGCCAATTCCATGGCCAGCCAACGCTGCAGACCCTTGCTCTGGACGATAATGGTTTCCGGAGTAAATGGATCAGCAGGCCGTACCAGCGTTTTGGCTAAGGTCTCCAGCAGAATCTCCATTCGGTTGCTGGTATACACGTTCAGTGACATGACAAACCCATTCCTTCAACGCAGAGCAGACATATTTGGGTTAAAAAAAGACGCGCTAACTATACAGCAAATCGAACGTCAGTGATAGAGACGATCCCGGGAAAAGAAACACTGCCTTGTGATTGGGAATTTTTCCGCGACACAACAGGCATGCCGGGAGCATGACGGCATGACAAAATACGTCGCATAGGCACGAGAGGTCCCAGTGCAACAGCTATCCTCTCCCCTCGAGTACTATCATCAGACAGCTGTCTACAAAAAAAGGGGGCAAACCTGAATGGCTCACCCCCTGGGATAGAAGTGTTGCGGGTACTGAATGTAAAGATCCACTCTTGGCACCATAAGAGCAGCTTGGCGGAATCGGGGATCCTTCTGCAACTGGCCGATTACTCTGCCAGTACCCGGGAAACGATTTCGATCACTTCCTGGGGGATGAACGGCTTCAGGATTACGTCCCTAGCCCCGAGTGACAATGCGGCTTTAACATCCTCATCGTACCCCAGACCGCTGCAGATCACCACCTTGGCCTTCGGGTTCATGGATAGGATATCCTTTGTCGCATCAAAACCGTTTTTTTTCGGCATATAAATATCGAGAATCGTTAACTCGGGACGATGCAGACTATATTTATCGACAGCTTCGTCACCATCGGCAGCCTCCGCAACAATGGAAAAACCATGTTCCGTAAGCATGGTGCCAAGCAGCTTCCTGAAAAACAGTTCATCATCAACTATCATTACCGTTTTGGAGACATGTGCGGGATCTTGCTGCATAGCGTACGCGTCCTCCCTGTCAGAATTACACCAATTACCAACTGCCGGTAAACCACGTGATTTTTTTGATATCTTAAGGATATATTTATTTTTTACAAGAAATTAATGGAGCACGCAGACGAAGATTCACTCTGCACGATATTCAGCCGTGCGACACGAAAGCGTGAAGGAGAGTTAAACCTTTAATATCACATAAACATTCATGATTTCACCGGCAAAAGAGCACTATCCCAGAAAAAACCGTTCATCTCTGCCGGCCAGCTACTTTCAAAAGAGAAATCAGATCTTCACGGGGGGACGTCTTTTCCAAAAGAGCTGCCACGATCCCGGAATATTCCTTAAAGGATCCATTGGCCCTTCCAGTGAATTCATTTTTCTGCCGACTGAAAACGCTGATGGCCATATCGGGGCACATCTCGGCACACTGGGCACATCCGACACATTTTTCCTGACAAAGCAAAACTGCAGTCGCCTGTGCAGTTTCGTCCTCAGGCATCTCCAGATCCAGGAGCATTCGCGGACAGGCTCTCGTACAGAGACCACAGCCCTTGCACCTGGACCGATCGATTTCGATCCTGGCAAACATAATAAACTCCTCTAATGCTGCAATAGACAACAAATCCTTTGGCAGAGGCACCAAGGGGCGTTGATTCGAACAGAACGGCAAAAAAGATTTCCAAAAATAATAAAGGTCGTTCAAATAAAGATGCCACACCTGCAAGCAAAAAAATTGCGCCGGAAGCTCCTAAAAGATCAGTATCCATCAGGAAGTGGCAACAGGAACTATTGGGCAACACTACCCTATTTCTTGAAAGTTGTCAAAGTCACCTCCTAGGGGAGGCAAATTATTCCCTCAGCCAGGGCAAATTCCAGAAATTCACATGCCTCGTCCGAAGGAAGAGCCAGATTCAGGGCGATAGTGCGTGCAGACGTTTTCCCATCAAGCCTCTCCAGCAGTCTAAAATAGGGTTCGGCCAGTGATTCCGTGGCAACCTCGCCGAAACGGGGATAGATAACGGCAAAAGAACCTGAGGCCTGTAACCTGCCGCAGATATCGTGAAGATCCGGCTCTCCCGCATCAAGCAGATCGAGAATTTCGTAACGGAAAATCGCCAGTCGCGTCGATGTCGGAAGGACCAGCGGTTGACGGAGAACATCGACCCGTGCCAGCTGGCGACTGGAAAGAGCTTTGGGTGGGACGGCAAGAAGGCTGGCTGCATAGTGGTAATGATAGTCAACGAAATCCAATGCTGCGTTAAGAAAACGACGGACTTTTCGCTGAATGAACAGAACAGACAGAAATTCCCTCTGCAGCAGGAAAATATCCTCGTCCCGATAGTCCTTCTCGCTTGAATCATTGCCGGACCTTTTCTGCAACCAGTGGGAGAATTCCTCCAGAAAAGCTGATGGACTCATGCGCAACGACGCGACAATACCGTTGAACCAGGCAACGGACTTTCCACGGCTATAAAAAATGTCACAGGCATCAGCCAGCCGTTTCGCCGAAAGCAGATCATCAGCAGAAAAAGTGGGTGATTCCCGGAGCGTATAGGGAGGAGCCGGCAGATGCCGGAGACGCAACTCCTCTGCCCTGGCAGCAAGGACGGTCCCGGGGAGAACCGCCAGGGGAAAAACGGCAAGGCTGTTGGGATAGAGGCCGAGGGCAAAATCAAGGGTCTCCCGAAATAGAGCCAGACTGCCGCCGGGCAGTCCATAGATCAGGTCGAACCCAAATACTACCCCTTCCTGATTGAGCAGGCCAATTTTTTTCGCGAACTCACGACGATTCAAGGGGCGGTGCACGGAACGCGAAACATCGGGATCGGCAGTCTGAAGCCCAATCTGCAGGGAACATTTCATCGTGCCGAACAAGCCGGCCTGTTCGGCATCCAACAACTCCGCCCGGGCCTCGAAATGGAAGTGGACATGGGGTGCCTTCTTACGGATCATGCGCAGCAGAGACTTGGCCCGCGACACGTCAAGGTTGAAGGTCGAATCCAGCACCACCACCTGGCTCACGCCATGGCTGACCAGGTAGTCCAGCTCCGTTTCCAGCCTCTCGGCGGGATAGCGGCGCACGACCCGGTCCCCCATACCGTCGAAACAGAAGTCGCAGCCGAAGGAACAGCCCCGGGACAGCTGCCAGAGAACCCCGTGGGGAATATAGGCATCGAGAATGCCGGATAGATACGGCGACGGCAAAGAGCCGGGATCGGCTATCGGCACCCGCCTGCTCAACTTGACTCCGGCATCCGTTCTCCGCGCAATACCGGATACACCGTCAAGGGATAAACCGGCGTCCAAACGGTCGATAACCTCAGGCAGGGTCAACTCGCCCTCCCCCAGCACCAGGAAATCAAAGTCTGCTGCGGCAAGCAGACCGATCGGGTCGGCCGTCGCCTCGGGTCCGCCGGCAAAGATGGTCAGAGAGGGCAGTTCTCCTCGCAGTTTCGCCACCAGGGTAAGACACTCGGCCCGGTTCCATGCATAGAGGGAAAGGCCGACACTATTCGGCGCCACGTCCTGAATAGACCGGAAAATTTCAGTAATGGAATCACCACAAAAAAAATCGGCAAAGGTAACCGTAAGCGGTTTACCAGGTGTTGAGTGGACGTCGAGCGATGATTTAAGACAGGCTGCCGCTAAGGGGACTGCCTGCGGAGAGCTGAACGCGTGAATGGTAACCAGATGGATATGCATGGATAGCCTTATGTGTCTGAACGGTAGAGACTCGATACTTCTACGGTTCCCGTACCGAAAAGCGGGAATAGGCATCGATCCGGTTGATTTCGACAGAACTGGTGTTGCCTCCCGGATAAATCTCCTCGGCAAGAAAATCAAGCTCCTCCGCTTCATGATCGCGGGGAACAGTCACCCACCAGCATTTGTTTCCTCCCCGGGAACCGTCGTTCCAGCGGTAACCACGCTGTTTCAAGAGTTCCTTCTTATCAAAAGGCGCCCCGACCGCACAAATTTTCGAGGTAACCCCGAGTGACTCCTCCAGCAGAGCCTTGAAAATGGGGGTATCGGAGAGCGGCAGCCTGCCAAGCAGGAGCCCCAGCAGCCCCTCGGTATCATCGAGCGCCCGGTGAGCATTGATGCAGTAACCGCCGCACTTGTACAGCAGAAATTCCAGCGTACGGGAGGAAAGTCTCTCCTCTTGCCAGTTGATCTGGGAGAGCGTGCAGGCCCAGGGAAGCTCAACGAAGACCGGAAAGCGCGCTTCAACGAATTTCCTGTCAAAAGCGGCGTTGTGGGCAATCACAAGGCTCGCGCCTTTTGCCATGGCCGTTATCAGTTCATCATCAAAGGCCTGCCCGGCAAGCATTTCATCGGTGATCCCGGTGATCTGCGTGATTTCCTCATCCAGGGGGAAGCCGGGATCCTCAAAGCCTGAGTAGCGTCCGACAATCCGGATGATCTCGGCACTAGCAGGGTCGTACTCAAAGGCCACGATCCCCATCTCGATGATCTTCTCCTGGGCATAGTCGAGTCCGGTCGTCTCGGTATCGATGCAGAGACCAACCAGGGACGCCGGAACCGGTTTGCGGGTAAAACGGTTGTCCCGTGCCAGGTCGATCTTGCGCAGCACCACGAAATCACCACTGGAACGCAGCGTTGCAATGGCAATTTCGATTTCAAGGGAGTTCGGGTTTTCACTAACCGATTTCACGACTTTCGATTTTTTCACGGAGTTTCCTTCTTACACCTTGATCTGAAGGTTCGTTTCCAGCGTCTCACCGGCCACGGCAAGGTATAGGGATCCCTCCGTTCTGGTAACGGACCAACGGATGTTTCTTTCCAGACGGGAGACCAATTGGGAAATGAATTTCTGATCGATAGCGACCACCGACAGATTGCGCACAGCTTCAAGCTTGGGCAACTGCTCCCGTTCCCAGATCAAGGTTGGGTTTCCACAAGCCAGGAGAGCGACATGCTCACAGTGTTTGCCCGCCTTTAGCAGCCGCTCCGCTTCGGGGAGGCCGACCTCGACCCAGAGCAGGGATCTCCCGTCGGCACCCTTCAGCCAGATATCAGGCTCATCTCCGGCACAGATTCCCTTGGTAAACTCCAGACCCGGTTCATAGAAAAGTGCATAGGCCAGAAGTCGGGCAACGAGCCGCTCCTCCGTCTCCGAAGGGTGACGGGCAACCGTAGCCTGGAGCGATTCATAGATCTGTCGGTCGATATCAGAAAGTTCCAGCGAGAAGCGATAGATTATTGACGGCAGCGCCATGATTTCAGGTCCCCTTATGAATGTTCAGCTCGTATGCTGCTAAATTTCGCGCGACCATGCAGCCGGTCATACCGGCCGTTGACCGCGTAGAATCCGACTAAGGAGACTGTCCAGAGACGCGGCAAAGCGCTGACGATCGCTATTGCTGAACGGAGGCGGACCACCCTGCACATAGCCTCCGGAGCGCAACTCCATCATCAGGTCCCGTATGGAGAGCCTCTCTCCCACGTTCTCCTCCGTGTAAATCTCTCCTCGTGGGTCCAGGGCAATCCCGCCTTCGGCGACTATTCTGGCAGCAAGAGGTATATCCGCGGTAACAACCAGATCGCTTGTTGCAATGTTGTCGACAATGTAATCATCCGCGACATCAAATCCCTCATCAACCTCTACCGAATCAATGAGGTGTCCATTATGTTTGGTCAGCTCCTTGTTTGCCACCAGGCTGACCGGTATGCTTAATCTTTCCGATGCCCGAAAGATGATATCCTTAACAACCCGTGGACAGGCATCGGCATCAACCCATATTCTCATATTCACCTTCTTATAGTGTTCTCATCCGGAAAAGAATCGGCTGTTCCGTTCCTTCCCGACCCTGCCGACCCATTTCCGCTGAATAGTATTTATATACTTCTAGAGTATCCCGGTCCCCTCATGCCGTCAATCCCTTTGCCAGAGGGTGCCAGTGAACCACATACAGCCTTTTGCTCGCCCGGGTCAGAGCAACATAGAGGAGGTTCCGGTCAATCTCGGTCTGTCGGTAGTCCGTTTCACTCGGGTTCCAGAGAACGACGTTGGTAAATTCGACCCCTTTGACGATATGGGCATTCACCACCAGCACCCCAGGTTCGAAACATACCTCCCCTTCCCGGTGCAACCCCGCAACACCGTGAAGGGAGTCATACAGTTCCTTCACATCCGCCTTTTTCTTGCAGATGATGGCAGTAAGTGCGTTCGGTTCCCGCGAGACCAGTTGCGCGACAATTCGGCGAACCCTGCGTAATGCCGCAGACGAGTCTTTTTCCGGATAAAATTTCACCACCCCGGAATGGGACTTGGAAATATCCACCGGTCGGCCGCTGACCCTGGCCGCCAGTTCGAGAATTTCCCTGGCCGAACGGTAGGAGATAGCCAGGGTTTCCTTATCCAGGCCGGACACCTGCAACTGTCGGCGAAAGTTGACAAAGCCGGTCCCGTCCACAAAGGAAAGAATTTTCTGCTTTTCATCAGCACAGACAGTCAAGCTGCGCCGGGGGGACGTGGCCGCCAGCACCGACTCCAGTTCCAGGGCACCAAGGTCCTGCGCCTCATCGACAATGATATGATCATAGTGATTGAGAGCACCTGGCACAACGGTGTCGGCAGGGGTTCGGAGTTGGCAGAGTCGCAGGAGGATACTGATATCCGAAAAAGAGACAACCCGATTCTTATCCATAAGCCGCTGCTGGATGTTGGAGGAAAAAGCTGCCCGCTGTTTTACTTCCGGAAACAGGGCTTCCAGCACGTAACTACAGGAAAAAAACCGCCACAGGTCCATTAGCGGATCGATTTTCCTGGTCTCCTGCACATAGCGGCCAAGCAGCCCGGCAATGACACTGTTCTTTTTCGCGGAACCATGGGGATCGTCAAAGGTGGTTGACAAGGAATAGACGCCCAGTTGCCCCAAAGCGGCAAGCGACCAGGCACTGAAGGTATCCACCCGGGTCTTTCCCAGGAGTTCTTCGGAGGACTTCTTTACGTAGTCTCGCAAAACCCGGTTGAACATCAGAACCAGGCAGCGGTCAGGACGGAACAGTTTCGGCTGGTTGAACTGCAGGTAGGAAAGTCTGTGGAGCGCCACCGTTGTCTTACCGCAGCCGGCACCACCGGTGATATAGGTACAACCGTCGGTTTCCTTGGCGATCATCCGGAACTGGTCCGGATCGATCAGTGCAACGATATCCACCAGGTGATGGTCACCGGCGAGCGACTTGGTATCGGCCGAAGTCTGGAAAGTCGTTCCGTTACACTGCCAGGCATTGTCCACCAATTCAAAGGTATCAGAAGGTGTTTCGATCCGGTGCAGCAGCTGCCGGGTTATGCCGACCTTGTCCTTGCGAACCAGCACACCTTCCCGATCGTTCCCCTGGATAGTCTCCAGGTACTCCTCGCCCTGCTCATAATCATAAAAAAGACGGGATATTTCCGCCTTGCGCCAGTCAACGATGGCAACCCTGTTTCCATCCATCAGCGACTGCTTGCCGATCAGGTATTCCTTGTCGCCGATCCTCGTGTCACTGTCGTGGATGCCGATGATGCCGAAATAAGGAGACCCGGCGCTGTCGCAGAAATCCTTGAGATACTTGCGGGGATCGTGATGACCATGCTCGATGAGCTTCTCGGCAAGATCATTCTTCTCTCGCCAACTGACCGAATCCAGCCGCTCCTGCTCCAACTCCCGAGCACGCGCATCGTGAAGCGAAAGGGTTGCATTCCGTTCGGCAGCGGATCGATCGATGATCCTGCAGATATCCATCAGCCTCTTTTGTTCCTGCGCGACGAGATCCTGCGTTTGCGGCGACTCTCCCATCAGTGCCCAGTTCCTTCAACTGCGGAAGCGGAAAAGATGTCATGAACCCTTCCCACCATGCCATCCTCCAGACGAACCTTGATCCCCCGCGAGTGGAAAGGTGCGCTGGTGAGAAGATCTTTGACCACTCCATGTGTCAACCTGCCGCTGCGCTGGTCTTTCTTCAACACAATGGCCACGGCCATACCGGGATGGATGTCTTTTCTGTACTGGCCATTCATCGTATCATTCTCCCTGCTGCTGATTCGACACTGCACAATACAAAAGGGGTCAGCCATAGCAGGCCGACCCCCCCTTATCTTAATGCAGGAACGGGTATCAAAAATCCCGTCCCTCAGGCCGGGTTATCATCCGAAAACTTACGGCAATGTACCCCATCGCAACCCAAAATGTCAATAGACATGATAGAGAGCCACGCGCTCTGCATCACCCCGGATATAACCGCCGAACAGGGAAAATACCCCCGATAACTGTTCGTCTCTCCCGCCCGACCGGCTCCCATGCTAAAAAAACATCATCTGGAGCTAGCAGTTGCTTTAGTCTTTTCGGAAACCATTCCGCCAGTCACGACAAACCCCATGGCGCGGTGAGTGGAAATATCGATTTTCCTGACAGCGGAACGCGGGACGATTACCGTGTAGCCGCCGATCTGGTAACTCAGGGGGAGATACACGACAACCTCGCCTTCAGTGCCGATCCCGGCGGGCAGGTCGCTGAACTCAGTGCGGGTAACAAAACCGATCATGCGCATGGGCGTCCCGCCAAAATCCAGATCCACCGTGACCACCTGGTTAAACTTTGAATCGCGCTTGGCGGTAAAAAAGCCGATAAAATCCTTAACTGAACCATAGAGTGTCTTGACCAGCGGGATCCGGTTCAGCATTTCCTCACCCAAGGCGAGCAAACGTTTCACCAGAAAGGCGTTGAGGGCCAACCCGCAGAGGAATATGCCGACCAGGCCGGTCAGCAAGCCCATTCCGGGAATATACCAACCTGTCGGCAGGAGCACCTGGAGGAACCCACCGAGAACAGTCTCAGCAGAGCGAACCAGCCAAAAAAGAATATATAGTGTCAAAAGCGCCGGCAGTATCGCCACCAACCCCTGGAACATGATCTTGCCAAGCTGTTTCATGGTTGTTTTTTCTCCTTTCCCTATTGTTCGTCTCTGACTGTAATAGATAGTACCGCAGAGAAACTTCATTTGCACTCATTTCCCTTCAAACAAACAGATGAAAAGAGAATATTCATGACATCTTCTACCGTGCTTATTCAAGTTTTCAACAAATTGATACCACTGAATAGAGTTTTTCCATACGGTACTTGACGAATCAGTATTAGAGAATAGACTTATTACCAGATGAAATGTAGTATATTAATTAAAGAGGGATGGGAAAGGAGACGAAGAAATGCGAAAATTGTTATCGGTTTTACTTCTGGGCGCTGCACTGGCTTTAACAGGTTGTGCAACCACATCGGCACCTGCCAAGGACGCACAATCAGCGAAACAGTTCATTAGATGCTCAACTTGTGGAGCGGAGTTCACATCTCAGGCGGGCTTAAACGAACACCTCAAGTTGCACCCTGACCACAAAGCCGCCACGCAAGCCACTCCGTTAATCAAATGCGCCACCTGCGGAGCCGAGTTCACTTCGCAGGCAGGAATTACAGAACATATCAAGACACACCCGGGACACCATCAGGCACCGATAGAGGGACAGTTCTCTCAATAAACAGGACGCTCCCTTGGAGACTATCCTGCCACCTTAGAAAGTAAGGGAACAGCAAACCCGGGACACCGTGCCATGCATGAGCAGACCGCCTTGCTCCCCAATGCTTTCCAAGACAGAAAAAGCCGTTTCCTCAGGAAGCGGCTTTTTTTCGTAGAGGCTGACCTGAATCAGGCTGAACAAAGGAGAAACATGCAATTGTTACGTTGCAATTTTGATCAAGTAATGTTTTTTGCAGCGGCTAAAACGAGGATGCTGAGAAAGCAAAAATACCATCAGGGAAGGAGGCTGAGGTGCTGACAAAAATAAAAATCCTGATGCTGGCAAATGCGACGCTTCTACTGATGCCCGGATCTCTCACGGGAAAGGAGTTAAGAAAAATGACACCACTTACGCTGACCAGTCAAGCATTTACCGCTAAAAAACAGATACCTGGCCGCTTCACCTGTGACGGACAGGACATAAATCCTTCGTTGGAGTGGAACAGCGCACCGATCGGAACCCAAAGCATGGCGCTGATCATGGATGACCCGGATGCCCCCGTTGGGACATGGGTTCATTGGCTGCTCTGGAATATTCAGCCAGGTACCAGGCACATCAACGAAAACTCCGTTCCCGACGGAGCGATTCAAGGTCTCAACAGTTGGAAACGCAATTCCTACGGCGGGCCCTGTCCTCCGTCCGGTACGCATCGTTATTTTTTAAAGCTCTATGCTCTCGATATTGTCTTGAATCTGCCGCGATCCGCTACCAAGGCCGAGTTGGAAAATGCCATGCAAGGACACATTCTGGCAAAGGCTGAGCTCATGGGAACCTATAGCAGGAACAAGTAGGTCCATCAGAAACAGCAAATGATTTACGTTGTCATGGCCCAGCGCCAACGGGAAGGAATCTCACAAGGCCTCCGACATGACCAAGCTGGGGGCTCAGTCACGAATCTGTCCAGGATCTCCAGGAACGGGCACATCCTGATTATCTTTTTTTGGTTCTACCCGACCGGGATCCGAAGCCTCAGGAGTGTCCGGTACGGATGTAGCGCCGTCACCATGTTCGGGACAGTATTCAGTCGGTTCGGTTCCGGCAATATAGACTTCATCCCTCTTGACCGGACAATCGGGGGTGGCAAGGCATCCTGTTGCTGGATCGATCGAAACAGTAACTACCGTATCCGGTTTCGAAAAATCGACACTCTGGCCGGCGCTGAGAGCTGCACGCATGAAGCGCCCCCATATCGGAGCACTGACTGCCCCGCCGGTGAAGCCTTTGCCTCCGGATCGAGGCTTGTCGTAGCCGACCCATACACCGGTTACCAGGCGCGGAGTATACCCAATAAACCAGGCATCACGATAATCATCGGTGGTGCCGGTCTTACCGGCCGACGGATATTGCTTGCTGAAATTATCAAGCGACTTGGCAGTACCATAGGTCATGACATCCTTCAGCATTTGCGTCGTGACATAGGCAGTTGCCGGGGAAAGAACCTGGCTGACGGATGGTGGATTGTCCGTCCAGGAATGTCGATTCCGGTCGTAAATGCGTAAAATAGTACGGGTTTTGGGAAGCAGCCCACCATTGGCAAGGGGGGCGTAGGCGGAGACCAGATCTCGCAAAGTAACCTCTTCCGTTCCCAGGGCCAGGGACAGGCCGTTGGCCTGATGCAGCACAAGCCCCAGTTTCCCGGCGAAGTCGGTAAAATACGGCACACCAATCGCTTCCAGCAGTTTTACCGCAATGATATTATTCGAATACGCAAGTGCTTGCCGCAGAGTAAGCTCTCCATAAAGCTCTTTCCCATAATTTTGAGGTTGCCAGGAATCGTTTTCCCCCCGCTTATAGCTAACCGGCATATCATTCATAAGGGTGCTGGCCGTAAAACCTTTTTCCAGGGCTGCCGCATATATAAAAGGCTTGATGGCCGACCCGGGCTGACGTTTGGCAACAAAAGCCCGATTGTACGGACTTTGCGTGTAATTAGTACCACCGACCGCCGCCAAAACATCCCCGTTTGCGGGATCGATGCTCAGAAGAGCCCCCTCCAGTCCGGGTGCAATCTGCCGCACACCTTCCCGTACCGCCTGTTCCGCCACATTCTGCAGGGGAAGATCCATGGCACTGATTACATCCAGCCCGCCTTGTTCGATGATCTTCGGACCGTAACGCTCAATCAGCTTGCTTTTGATCTGTGCCAGGTAGTACGGGGCTTCATTACGTTTCACCGTCACTATCGGTTGAGCGGTAAGAATCCTCTTCTGGCGCGCAGTGATCAGGTCCAATTCGGCCATGCGTGCGAGAACCAGGTCTCTTCGAGCCTTAACCGTAGCAGGATCCGCAAACGGATTATAGCGTCCGGGGGCCTTCGGCACTCCGGCCAGCAGTGCACACTCTGACTCGTTCAGTTGCTCGGGAGTTTTATCAAAATAGAGACGGGCGGCCTGTGCAATTCCCCAAGCTCCGTTACCAAAATAGATTTCGTTGAAATACATCTCCAGGATCTGTTTTTTAGAGTATTTACGCTCAAACGCCATGGCCATGCGAGCTTCCGTCAACTTCCGGTCCAGGGTTTTCTCCCTGCTGAGGTATTTGTTCTTGATCAGCTGCTGGGTAATGGTCGAGCCCCCTTCAACCATTTTGCCTTTGACCACATCCTTCATAAAGGCCCGGGCAATTCCGCGAATATCAATTCCACCATGCTGGTAAAATCTGACATCTTCAATGGCCACCAAAGCCCTCTGCAAAAAAAGAGGGATCTGGTTAAGGGAGACCCAGTATCGCGATTCGGCCGGCAACCTGCCCACAAAACGGCCCTTGTGATCATAGACCTTTATGGATGTGTAACTGGCCGGCAAGGTGGGATACTCGGCAAAACTTTCCCGAGCAGAGGCTGACGTGACAAAAACAAGCAACAGAAGCAGAACCGCACTACAAAAATACAAGAATCTTTTCAGGGGTAACGGTGCAGGGAATATCACGGTAGTTAGTAACTCCTTCAGATAAGCAGGTTCCGGTCAGAGACTTATCAGAACCGCAAAATATCCTCTTGAATACGTCGGTAATACTAACATACCTGGCATATCCTCCGCCACTGGCATATCAGCTCATCCCTGATCAAATCCATGGGGGCAACTCTCCTCCCTCCGGACTGGTTCCGACCACTCATCATGCACTAAAAGATTACCATGTCAGGGATAATTTTCACCTCAAACCTTTGTAAACAGTCAATAAACTACTGACCAGACAGAAATAGCTCACGTATTCCATGAACGGCAATTATCGCACCTTTGGAAATTAATTAACCTGGTTAAGTGCTTTGCGAAAAATATATTTTCAGAAAATTCAAATATTTTTCTTCAGATTTACACAGTTCGTCCGATATATACACATGAGAACAAGGTTGTATGGTACGAACGCACTATACAACAGGGGTGTCCTTATTTGTCACCCGTCTCGACAAAACAGTCAAAGCAGGATTTTGGCAACTATGCAATAAAAACGTTCTTCCGCAAAACATGTAAACTGCTGGTTGTCAAACACAACTGAAATGCAATTTTATAAGGCTGGTATTTACCGGAGCAAAGGAGAAAACCATGGGTTTTTGGGGACTTGGAAAAAAAAGGAAAGTTGGAGCCGGTGCCATAGCACTCCAAAGCAGCGTAAACGGACTACAGGGCGAATTGGACAAAGTTCGCTTCTCTCCGACTTTTGTCAGTGCATATGTCTCGCCGCATGTTGACATAGACCAGGTAGCGAAGGTCCTTACCAGCCGCTTTCCAGGTGCTCCCATGATGATCTGCTCCACTGCCGGTGAATTACATGCTGATAGTGGAAAGCTCTATTGCGCGACCGGTAATCGTTGGGACCGGGTGGTGGTACAGTGTTTCGACGCATCGGTAGTTGCGGAAGCAGAGATTGTCAGTGTCCCTCTCGGTTGTGAAGATCTACGTCGAGGCAGCATCGAAAGTGATCTGCAGAATCGTGTCGACCGCATCGGCAAATCGATTTCCGACCTGAAAGTAAAAATGAAGATAGATTCCCGCGACACCCTCGCCTACGTATTATTTGACGGGCTATCAGCATCCGAATCATTCTTTATGGAAGCGTTGTACGATTCTGGTCGCTTTCCCTGTCTGTTCGTGGGCGGCTCGGCCGGCGGAACATTCGATTTCCGCAACACCTGGCTACATGATGGCAAGAAAAAACTGGAAAACCATGCCTTGATCGCCTTCGTTAAAACGTCTCCAAACGTTCGCTTCGGTGTCTTGAAAAGCCAGAATTTCGAACCCACGGGAAACAGCTACCAAGTCCTTTCCGCGTCAGCAGAACAGCGATACGTGACCCAGGTGGTTGACCGCCAGGGCCATATCAGCACTCTCGTGGAAGCTCTCTGTGAAACGCTGAAATGCACACCCTCAAACCTGGAAGAGAAACTGGCCGAATACTCCTTTGCCATCATGGTGGGAAAAGAATTGTTTGTTCGATCTATTTCGCAGATGAATGTCGCCGCAGGACGGGTACACTTTTACTGCGACATTTCTCCCGGCGAGGAGCTGCTGCTGGTACGCAGGACCAGCCTGGTAAGCAATTCGGAAAAGGATTTCAAACGATTCATGCAGGGCAAACCGGGAGCCCCGATTGCCGGAATTCTGAACGACTGCATCTTGCGCCGCCTCTGCAACGAGCGGGAGCTGTCCGACATGGGTCGGGTCCTCGCGGGTACAGCTATTGCCGGTTTTTCAACCTTTGGCGAGATCCTTGGCCTGAACCTAAACCAGACCTTGACCGCCATTCTATTTTTCCAGGTACCGGCAGGAGCGGAATTCCATGATGAGTATGTGGACAATTTCGTTGCCCACTATGGAGAATTCAAGGCCTTTTTCCTGAGACGCCAGATCGCGAAACTGAGCGGTCTGTCACAGGTCGTGGCAAAGCAGATTAACGATTTCAAAAAGCAGGAGTTCGAAAGCCGGCTTGATGCAGCAGGACTGGATCCCTCCATGGCGAAACTATTCGACGGATTGAACGATCTCGGCCAGGTCCTTAACGAAGCTCACGGCCTCAGGGAATCCATGGCAGGTCAGCTTGAGGATTGTGCAAATGACCTTTACGGCTCAGTGGACGATCTTGCCTCACACATCGAACAGCAGGTACAGACCATCCAGGAACTGGGCGAAAATTTTGCTGGTGTAACTCGTCAGGCCACTTCCTCCGCAACAAGCGCCCGTGAACTGGCAGAAGCAAGCCTCCACATCCAGAGTGTCGTGGAAATTATCGAACAGATTGCCGACCAGACCAATCTCCTGGCACTTAATGCTGCCATTGAAGCAGCCCGCGCAGGCGACAGTGGCCGCGGATTTGCGGTTGTTGCCGATGAGGTCCGCAACCTTGCGGAAAAATCACGCACAAGCGCGCTGGAAATTGGGACCAACATTTCACGCCTGGCTTCCGAAATCAGCACGGTGGCTAACGAAATAGAGTCCCAATCAACCGACGTCGCCCGACTTTCCACCCTGCTCCAGGTAATCGAGGAATCAAGCGGACGGAGCGCCGAAACGGCAGGACACACCAAGGGTGTTGCGGATACGCTCAAGAACATGACCCGTACGAGTCATACCTACTCCTGATCCGGCTCGACCCTCACCCACACGAAGTGGGAAGCATGTTAAAAAATATTGGCAGGTCGCGCCACTTGGGATATTGTGCCAGGGGCAGGCCTGCCATTTTCAGTCTTCGGCCGTAAACAAGCACATGGGGAAAGTTGCAGCATGACTGATAATTCAAGTGGATTACCTACACGCTGGATAACGATTGCGCTGAGCATCTCACTCGTACTTCTCTTCCCAGGAGGCGTTTTACGAAGCCATGCCGCGGAGCCCCTTCACAAGGATAGTGCTGTGAACGGAATTGGTTTTCTTGACAGGATCGGCTCGACCCTGATTGCCGACAGACATTTTCTTATCATCTTTTCCTTACTGCTGATCTTCTCCTTCATGGGCTGCCTCCTGGCCCTGGGTCTGGCTTTCTGGCAACGCAACAGGAAAAGCCATTATCAATCTCTCTACCAGGCCGAAGCCCGATTGCATGCCAGCCACGAACGTTACAGCATTACCCTGAAAGCAATCGGCGACGCGGTCATAGCCACAAATCCGCAAGGTCAGGTAGAGTTCATGAACCCGATAGCTGAAAAACTCACCGGCTGGTCTGAAAGCGAAGCTGTCGGAAGACCGCTGGAGGACGTTTTCCGCATCATCAATGAGGAAACGGGGAATCCGGTCGAAAATCCGGTAAACAAGGTGTTGCGAGAAGGTACCGTGGTGGGGCTCGCAAACCATACGCAACTCGTATCAAAAGACGGCAGAGAGATCTCCATCGCTGACTCGGCTGCACCAATCAACGACGAGCAAGGGGAAATTACCGGAGTGGTCCTGGTGTTCCGCGACCAGTCCGATGAACGCCGAATGCAACATCTCTTGGCCGCACGACTGAGCCTGCAGGAATATGCATTGAATCATTCTCTGGACGAACTTCTGACCAAGGCGCTGGATATTACAGGGGAACTGGTAGAGAGTCCTATCGGCTTTTACCATTTTATTGCGGCAGATCAGCAAAGCATCTCCCTGCAGCAGTGGTCCACCCGAACCTTGAAGGAATTTTGTCACGCTGCAGGCCATGGCCTGCACTACAACCTCGACCAGGCCGGGGTCTGGGCTGACGCCATCCGGGAGAAAAAAGCGCTCATCCACAACGATTACGAGTCTTTGCCACACAAAAGGGGGCTACCTGACGGTCATACCGGAATCCATCGCGAAATGGTGGTTCCGATTATGCGTGATGACCTGGTGGTTGCCATCCTTGGAGTGGGAAATAAACCAACTGACTACACGGAAAACGATCTGGACGCCGTAGCCTATCTGGCTGATGTTACCTGGGAAATCATCGAACAGAAGCGAACCGAAGAGGCACTGCGTGAAAGTGAAGCTTTTCTCGGAACACTAATCAATGCGATACCGATCCCGGTTTTTTACAAAGACAAAGAGGGGAGATACCAGGGATTCAACAGGGCATTCGAAGAATTTTTCGGCGCATCCAGGAATCAGCTGATAGGAAAGTCGGTCTTTGATATCAACCCGCCAGAGCTGGCAAAAATTTATCTCGCCAAAGATACCGAACTGTTTGAGGGCGGTGGAACTCAGCATTACGAGGCAATGGTGTCAAACGCGCAGGGAGAAGTGCGCAGCGTTCAGTTCAACAAGGCTCTGTTCACGGGCAGCCAGGGGACCCCTAAGGGGCTGATCGGCGCAATCCTCGACATCACCGAAATCCGGCAAGCTGAAGAGGCCCTGAAGGAAAGCGAAGGAAGAGTTCGCGCAAAACTGGAAGCCGTCCTTTCACCGGATGGAGAAATCAGTGAACTTGAGCTGTCGGATATCATCGATGTGGAGGCAATCCAAGCCATCATGGACGATTTCTTCCAGATCACCAATATCGGCATCGGCCTGATAGATTCCAAGGGCAAGGTGCTGGTCGCCACCGGCTGGCAGGACATCTGCACGAAATTCCATCGTGTCCACCCCGAGGCCTGCCGCAATTGCATCGAGAGTGATACCTTGCTGACCGTGGGACGCGTTGCGGGAACGTTCACTGCGTATAAATGCAAAAACAATCTCTGGGACATTTCAACACCGTTCATCGTAGGCGGCAAATATCAGGGCAATGTGTTTCTCGGTCAATTTTTCTATACGGACGAAGAGGCGAATTATGAAGTGTTCCGCCAGCAGGCACGCACATTCGGCTTCAACGAAGAGGAATACCTGGCCGCCCTGGACCGAGTTCCTCGTTTGAGCCGGGAGATGGTGGACAGTGTGATGCATTTCTATGCCAGATTCGCGTCACTGATTTCCAACGTCAGTTACAGCAACCTGAAACTGGCACAAGCCCTGGAGGGACACAAGAGATCCGAGGCTGAAAGGGAGAAATTGCAGGAACAGCTGAATCAGGCACAAAAGATGGAATCGGTGGGAAGATTGGCCGGCGGTGTAGCACACGACTTCAACAACATGCTGGGAGTCATCCTCGGCCACACGGAACTGGCTCTCATGAAAGCAGAACCATCCCATGCTCTTTGTTCAGACCTGCAGGAAATCCGCAAAGCTGCCGAACGTTCCGCCAAACTTGTCCGTCAACTGCTGGCCTTTGCCCGGAAAGAAACCATTGCACCCAAGGCACTCGACCTGAACAAGACTGTGGACGGGATGCTCGAAATGTTGCGTCGCCTGATTGGTGAAGACATTGAACTCATCTGGCTTCCGGGTACAGGAGAATGGCAGGTTAAAATGGATCCTTCCCAGATTGACCAGATTCTGGCTAATCTCTGCGTCAACGCCCGGGATGCAATCGGTGGAGTGGGCAAGATCATTATTGAAACGGCGCATACGGCAATTAACGATGAATATTGCCTCAGCCACCCGGAATCCATTCCTGGCGAGTTTGTCATGTTGGCGGTAAGTGATGACGGCTGCGGAATTGAAAAAGAGACCATGAATACAATCTTCGAACCGTTTTTCACAACCAAAGCGGTAGGAGAAGGAACAGGCCTGGGGCTGTCCACGGTTTTCGGTATCGTCAAACAGAATAATGGTTTCATCAATGTCTACAGTGAGCCAGACCATGGAACAATCTTCAAGATCTACCTACCCAAACACTCGGCAAAAGAAATAGCCGCTAGGACAGATGTCCGGAAACCGGCAAGTAGGGGCCACGAGACCATTCTCCTGGTTGAGGATGAAGCGGAAATCCTGGAGCTGGGAAGAGAGCTGCTGGAAAGTTTCGGCTATGCGGTTTTGGCGGCGAGCACTCCTGACAAGGCCATCAAGCTCGCCGGTGGAAATGTCGGGAAAATCGATTTACTGATGACTGACGTGGTCATGCCCGGCATGAATGGTCGTGAACTGGCAGAAAAATTGGCGCCGATCATCCCGGATCTGACCTGTCTGTTCATGTCCGGATACACCGCCGACGTAATTGCCCATCGGGGAGTATTGGACGAAGGTGTCTTTTTTATCCAGAAACCGTTTTCCATGCAAACACTGGCCGGGAAAGTACGGGAGGCGCTGGACAAAAAATAACACCTACTACAGACAGTTTCCCGGAAACAGTCTGTCCGATAGCTGCGGCCAGGGATGTATGCAGCCTTTCGTCAGGGCCCTGTCCCCCTGAAAGAAGAGATCGCCCTTCCTATCATCCAGGTTATGGCAACAAGCCCCACCAGCAAGGCAAGTAGAAACATAACAAGCGCACCGTACTGGGGAACCACCGACAGTGACCCGGTGGAAAAATATGGTTGCAGGTAAGAAGTTCTGACCACATCCCTCAGGTACGACATGAGGTAGAGCAACGGAACCACAAGCCCGGTGCACAACCAGATCTTCCGGCTTCCTCCGGCAACCACAATAATCAGCGACAGGATCATGCCCAAGGCGAAAATCAGCGTGGCAACCAGGTCTCCCCCCATGAAAAGCAGAAACGTCGGCCGGGGAAGCATCGCCAGGAAGAAAAACCCGAGCAGTATCGCCACTCCGGTGAAAGCGGTGAATACTTTCATCCCGATCCTCTCTGCGGCTTCCCGAACAGCCGGAGCCATCTTCGTGCGCACCCTGCCGAGAATGGCAACAAACAACCCGCCCACCGCCAATCCACCGATAATAAAATGCAGATAGCGTGGAATCAAGGGCGCATACCCCCAATGGAGCAGCGTCCCATCCTGCGTGCCGAAATAGGCCCGCCAGGCTACCGGATCAAGCATCATGGTCATGTTGTTGGAAAAAATGAAGGCAATGGTCAGAAAGATCAGCAGCGGCACAACTATCAGGAAAATAGCCAGCGGTTTACTCAAACGAGTAAACCTGAAATCAAAGAGATAGGCAGCGTAATAGGCGAGCAATAAAAGCGGCACGACCGCCAGCCAATACGCCCCCATCAGAATGGAACCGGTATAGAAAAACTGGCCATAGGCAACCTGAAGAAAAAGGAGTGCTGCAACCCCAAGATTTACGGCAAAGGCGATCAGAAAAGGAATCACCTTGGCAAGTTCGTACGCCAACTCCCTCATGGTATCACCCTTTCGCAGAAAAACGACGGCTGCTATGAGAGTGGTCCCGACCATCGCGTTCATGAGCAAAAGGTGCAGCGGAAACACAAGCAGTAGCAGAAAGCGGAACAGTTCCCAGGCGGCAGGAAAGGTATCGGGGGTCGGAATGAAAGCCGTCATCGCGATTCTCCTTGCAGTGAGCTGTAGAGAAAGTCGGCCAGATCATCTTTCTCGGCATCGGAAGTATCAAGGGGTGGCATGCCGCCCTTGAGTTTCTCCAGCATATCGAGTGAATTTCGCAGTTTTTCCTTGGTCCAGTGTTGCATCTTCGGCAACAGCGGATTTGCTCCTTCACGCAGGGTATGGCAGACGGCGCAGTTTCTCTCGAAGACCTCCTCTCCCTTTTCATGGCCCTGTTGAGTATCTGAAGCACCCTGAAGTGAATAGATATAGGCGGCTATCAGATCTTTTTCCTGCGGTGTCCCCTGAAAGTCGGGCATGGCACTCTGGAGCCTGTTCAGGTTGTCCAGTGCCCAACGGATTTTCTTCCGGTCCCAGCTGGCGGTTCGCGATTTGACCAGACTTTCGGGATGACAGATAGTGCAATGGCTGGTAAACAGCACTCCGCCCTCCGACCTGGACGCCTTGGGCTGCACAGTTGACAGGTCAACGTCTTTTCCCTGTATCCCCTTGATGATAAAATATGCCAGGGCTTTCCGCTCAGCCTCGTTGCCGGCAAACGGTGGCATGAAATACCGTATCTGGTGCATTCTGCCGAGGTAATTCACCAGGGACAGATAATCCATGGTCGCGGTCCTCACGGCGATTGGATTGTTTATTCCTCGCACCGTATGACAGGCGTAACACTGGTTTCTGAAAATCTCACGGCCCGCTTCCAGTTGATTGTCCGTCCCCACCTCTCTGGTGGAGACCCACCGGGCTTCGTGCAGGTAACCTTCACTGTTCACTTCCTTGAGATCTTTTTCCAGGACGGAGTTGGAATACAGGTAACCGTCTATGACATAAGGGCGCCGTGACGCCTCCCGAGTCCATTCAAAGGACCCCATGAAGAGGAAGGCGCTGATAAGCACGACGAAAGAAATAGATTTGGTGTGGTAGGATGGCTTCACGAGCAAGAGGACGAGAGTCCCGACCAGCAGTAGAATAACTCCGATCAAGCCGTACCGTATGGAAATCTGAATGGTAGGAGAGGCTCCGCCCACAAGGGTCAGGGCCTGGCTCGGCAGGATCTCTAAGTACCAGTAGCCGGCCGGCACAGCCACAAGCAACGACAACAAAACCCAACGAGCAGAATAGAGCGTCATGAGCGATTTGAATTGCCTATCCTGCAAAAATGCCGTGGTAATAAAGGCGTAGACCCCGGCAAGCATCAGGGAAACAAAAGTCCTGAATAAGAGAGCCGGCCAGAACGATGGATTGAAAAAACCGGACCAGAAGCTGCCGTCCGCGACCCAGTTGCCCGGTGTTAGCATGAAACCGATGATGCCGTTGATGACAAACAGGCTCAACCACGCCGCAACAAAATAGATCCAGCCTACTTTCTGGTGAGTTTTGGTATCCATGCTGTCAAAACAGTAGTAATAAACAAAGATGGCAACAATCTCCACCAGGAAGAAAACCCATTCCGTGGCCCATCCAAAAACAAAGGTATGGATTAGAATTGACGTGGCCGACGGGTTAACCAGGGAGATGATGAACCAGATCCCGACCCCGGTTATGCCTCCCAGAACCATGGTGACAAGCAGGAAAAACTTTGCGTGTTTTTTGGTGAACTCGAGGATCGCAGGGTTATTCTCGCGCAGGCCTTTCCGCTCCGCCATTACCAGGTAAAGCCCGCCGCCCACGGCAAAATGGGACAAGAAAACATGAACTATGGCGATAAGGGCAATGAGGGTTCCGCCACCAATGTCGGGTAGGTACCAAACGGGATAATTCATGATATTCCTCTTCTTCTGCTGAACTCACCGGCTATAAAAAATTTTCCAGAGCAAGCAATGTGCGCACTAGTGTCCCGTGCGGTTAATTCAATCCTTGAAATTCCGGTTCTTTTGTCCTCTGGCTGCGTTGTGGCTCCTCGACAGAGCCCCGCTATGCCTGCGTCGCCTCGCCTTGCCAGAGACCAAAATTCCACGGAATTACTGCTGCTAACTAACCGCACGGGACACTAGCTACATCAAAACGCCTCTCCCCGAAGGAAAGAGATACAGGCAAATTTGGCAGCACCAAGAACACCCTTTAACTCATTGAGATTGTAGCATATTTTTTACAGAGTGCCGTTTTCTGAAAAAATTCAATCAAACCATTGAAGATTCCCGGCATTCATGGCCTTTCAGCGTTCAAAATTAGGGACCAAGAGACCGGTTGTTATCAGGAACAAACGTCGTAGAATTATGTATATAGATCAGGGTTAAGAATCAGGACAAGTGAAAGGAGGTTAGCATGAAAGAATTGCTGGTTGTCTCGTTATTCTCGCTGCTCATTCTTACTGCATGTGTTGTCACGCCAGGCCCGTCTGAGTATGGTGGGGTGACGGTTTCGCCTCTTCCGTCGGTCGTGATTCTTGGATCAGACCCCTACTACTATCAGAATGGCTATTATTATTACTACCAGAATAATAACTGGCAATATTCAAAATCGCGCGGCGGACCATGGAGAGAGCTACCGAGATCCCATTGGCCGAAAGAGGTCAGACACGGGGACAAAAATTATCATCAAGACAGAGATGATAATAGAGGAAGGGATCACCGACAGGATTACCAGAGGTAAGATTAGAGCGGCAGGCAGCGCATAGCGGTGCCTGCCGCGAGAAAGACAGGGATTAAATCATTCACTACACGGACGGCGAAAAGTCTCTGTCCGGCTCTTCCATGCTTATCCGGCCGATCTTGCCAGCCCGCAGTTCCCGCAGGAAAGCCTCGGCTGCCCGATGCAGGTCTATTACCCCGCCCGTTGCCAAAAGTCCTCGTTTCTTTCCAACAGCCAGCAACAGGTCGTGTGCGGATTCGGGAAGTTCCTGCAACGCGTAGCGTTCTTTCAGCAAGTCGGGATAGCGAGAGAGCAGGTAGTCCCCGGCAAAGAGTCCAACGGAGGTATAATCCAGGGCATTATCCCCAATGGCCCCCGTTGCGGCCAAACGATACGCACCTTCCTGATCCTCCATATCCGGCCAAAGCATTCCCGGCGTATCGGACAGGACAATACCGTTACGCAGGTCAATCTGCTGGGTGGATTTTGTTATTGCCGGCCGATCTCCCACCTTGGCAGCACTTCTTCCGACCAACGTGTTTATCAGGGTTGATTTGCCCACATTGGGAATGCCGACCACCATGGCGCGGACCGGGAAGCCGGGCTTACCGCGCCGTGGAACCAAATCCTTGCACAGTTTTATCAACGGCTTCGTATCAGCGTGTTTTTTTGCCGAAAGAGGCAAAGCACGCACCCCCGCCTTCGCCTGAAAGTAACCCACCCAGGCCTTGGTGATGGCGGAATCGGCCAGGTCACTTTTGTTCAACACCTTGATCCAGACCTTGTTGTTGCGCAGCGCAGCAAGCTTGTGGTTGGAACTGGACAAAGGCAGGCGCGCATCCAGCACCTCGATCACCACGTCAATGCGTCTGATCTGCTCCTCAATCTGCTCCAGGGCTTTGCCCATATGTCCGGGAAACCAGCGAATCGTCATCGTATTTCATATCCTTGTAATTGCTGAACAGCTATCATCAGAAACTGATCTCTAACAGTGCTCAACAAGCATTTAGCGGCGGTTGCCGAGTAAACGCAAGAGCATCAAGAAAAGGTTGATAAAGTCGAGATATAGAGTAAGCGCACCAAGAATGGCCGGCTTGCGCCCTTCTGCGCCGGCAGCTGCCATGGCCTTGATTTTCCAGGTATCATAAGCGGTCAACCCGGTGAAGACAATTACCCCTATTACGGAAATGATCCAGGAGACTGCGCTGCTTCCGACAAAAATATTTACCACTGAGGCAATTACCACACCGATCAACCCCATGAAGAGGAAGCTACCCCAACGGGTCAAGTCACGTTTGGTAAAATAGCCAAAGGCGCTCATGGCACCGAATGTGGCAGCCGTAATCACAAAGGTGGAGGTAATCGACTCGGCAGTGTAGATTGCAAAAATGACCGACATGGTCACACCGTTCAAAGCAGCGTAAAGTAAAAACAGGGCTGATGCCACGGGTGCGCTGATTTTATTGATGGCGCGGGAGATGCCGATCACCAGGCCAAGCTCTCCGATAATCAAGGCATAAAAAACAATGCGGTTTCCAACAATAGCATTGAACAGGGCTGGCGAGGAGATGGTAGCCGTGGCCGTTAGTGCTGTAAGCAGAAGGCCACCCCCCATCCAGGCATAAACCTGCCTGATGAGTGAGTTCTGGGCAATTACGATCTGATCGGCAGTTCGTGGGTAGTTGATGTCAAGCTGATTCATGAAAAATCTCCTTTTTTGTTTGACTTTGTACGGTGTGCTATCTGTACTCAAATGTCAAGATGGACCTTTTTCAGCTTTGCCCATCTGCAATGCTGGCAAGAAAAGCGGCAGTTCTTTTTTTCGGTACTTTCGTCAACTGACGCATCAGTTCGAAGGGGACCTGCCTGAGACCGAACATATTTTTCAGGTCAGCCACCATGCTGATCCAAAGATGAGCGGTCATTTCAGCATCTGCCAAGGCACGGTGGTGGATCCCGTCGGTCTTTAGTTTTTTGTAACGAACCAGCTTTTCCAGGCTGTGCCCCGGCGCTTCGGGATAAATACGGCGGGAAATAAGCATGGAGCAGGCGAACTCCTGATTGCGCTGCCGGTTGATGCGCTGCATCTCGATGTCGAGAAATCGGCGGTC
This sequence comes from uncultured delta proteobacterium, assembly GCA_963748325.1. Lineage (GTDB taxonomy): Bacteria > Desulfobacterota > Desulfuromonadia > Geobacterales > Geobacteraceae > RPRC01. The sequence goes on from CAVVIJ010000004.1 coordinate 1,165,782, forward strand.
AAAACTGGCATTGTGGGCTACCAGGGGATGTCGGTCAATGAAAGAGTGAAAACGTTGCATGACATCGGCAATCGGGGGCGCTGTTGCAAGCATCTGATTGCTGATGCCGGTGTACCCTTCAATAAAGCTACTGATCCTCAGCCCCGGATTCATCAGGCTCTCGAATCGATCGATGATCCGGTTATCCCGGATAAGGACCGCACCAATCTCAATGGCCCGGTCGCCGCAGTCAGGAGAAAGTCCGGTAGTTTCAAAGTCCAGCACAACGACAGAGTAATTACCCATGAAGTTTCCAGGAAAATTTATTTTATGGTACCTGTTCAGGTAAATAGACTGAAGGCTGAAGGCTGCGAGGAAAATCTTTGTACTGTCATTAAAAATCCTTGGTTGCCGGAACCGAAGCGCACCTGAATGACATGAATCAAGCAAGCCCCCAATATTTCGTGATTGATAACCTTCTGCCTTCAGCCATGAAACCTGGATAATAAACGGGTACGGCCAGCTACTTTTTGCGCTCTGACCCGGATACTTTGCCCGTCACACTGACTCCGTCAGTGCTCAACGTTACCAGTCCATCTTTGTAAAGCCCACCCACCGCCTTTTTAAAGGTTTTTTTACTCATGCCCAGTGCCTGCTGAATGGCCTCCGGGGAACTGCGGTCGTGCAGCGGCAAACAGCCACCCTGCTCTTCAAGGGCCTTGAGAATAACCTGCCGGGCGTCCGAAACCCCTTCGGCTCCGACCTTGCGTAGAGTGACATCAAGCTTGCCGTCTTCTCGCAGGCGCTTCACATAGCCGCTAAGCTTCATACCGGCACCGGCAACGGGTGGCAACTCATCCCGGTAGAGCAATGCCGGATAGCGATGATTTACGATTACCTTGGCGCCCAGGTCGGTGAGTTGCCAGATGAGAAAATCCACCGGCTCGCCTTCGCGAAGTTCGGGCCTCTCGAAGTCGAGGCAGTCCTCGATGCGGGCATTGGCAAAAGGGCGGCCCTGCGGATCGACGTCAACCATGACGAGGTAACTTCCGCCAACCTGCATCCGCTCCGGTTGGAGACTGAACGGCGCCAGCAGGTCCTTTGCCAGACCCCAGTCGAGGAAAGCTCCATGGGGACCAACCGACTGAACCTTCAGCACGGCAAATTCACCGGCCTGGGCAAGCGGTTGACGGCAGGTGGCCTGCAACTCTCCAGCCACATCCTGATAAAGGAAAATCTCCAGTTGCTCACCAGGCTTCACATCGCGCGCTTCCTTCCGCGGTAAATGTGCCAATTGCCCGCCAGTCTCCAGCCAAATACCGCGCGCATCAACGCGAGCAACTCGCAGGGTCTGCAGACGACACAGTTCATAATGTTCATTAGTATCCATGCGCCCCTCCTTGGGGGGTAATACGGAATTTTCAACAGCACAAGCGGCCGGGTAAAGCCCAAAACCGCTGTTTCAAAATTTTCTGAATGGCACTTCTATTGTTATACCAGACAACGGCACTCTTCCACGATGGAAAACATTCGGCAATATCACTCCAGGCACATTTATGATAGGGTGACGATATGGGTACCCGATCTAAACGTAGCGAACGTTGTCCTCACTGCCGTCTGCATACTCACCTCTGCATTTGTAGCGCAATAACGCGGCACGATCTTGACACGAGACTTATCCTGGTAATGCATCACCGCGAATGGGCCAAACCGACCGCAACCGGACCATTGGCCCTTGCGGCACTCAGCAACAGCGAACTTCGCATTCAGGGCGACCAGGAGCAGCCGCTTGACCTCAAGGACCTTGACTGCGAAAAGCGCCGGACCTTGCTTCTCTATCCCGGCGAAGCTGCCCGGGTCCTAAGCCGGTCTCTCCTGGCCGATGATCCCAGACCGGTCAACCTCGTGGTACCGGATGGTAACTGGCGTCAGGCAGCACGCATGGGCAGGCGACTCCCCGGAATGGAGCATGCCACCATGGTGCGTCTCCCTGAAGGGCCAAAAACCAACTGGGGTATACGAAGAGAGTGTCACCCCGAAGGTCTGGCAACATTCGAGGCGATCGCCCGCGCGCTCGGTATCATTGATTCTGCCGAGGTGCAGGAAAGCCTGGAAAAGCTATTCAACCTCATGGTGTCAAGGACTCTTCAGGCACGAAGCTGATGAAAGTACCAGAGCACCTCTACCCCGTCAGGCCGCAATTGTCGAATCGTTTCTGGTCTTTTCCAGGTAGTAGCTGTAATCCCCCTCATAAATCCGCATCTCTCCATGGTCTATCTCGAAAACCCTATCCACCAGGCAGCGCAGGAAATGCCTGTCGTGACTGACCAGCACCACGGTGCCGCTGAAGCCTTTCAGGGCATCCAGGAGGATCTCACGCGAACGGATGTCCAGGTGATTGGTCGGCTCGTCCAGTACCAGAAAGTTGATCGGCCTGCCCAGCAGCGTTGCCAGCACCACCCTGCTTTTTTCGCCACCGGAAAGGTTTTCGATCCGCTTGTCCACCGCGTCCCCGGAGAACATGAAGGCTCCCAGCAGGTTGCGGATCACTCCGATGTTTGCCAAGGGCATGGCATCCTGGAGAGTTTCGAAGACCGTCTTTTTCGGTTCCAGCACTTCCATGGCATGCTGACTGAAATAACCCAATTCCACACCTGCACCCAGGTTGACTGTCCCGCCGGTCGGATCGGTCAAACCGGCCAAAGTTTTCAGAAAAGTCGATTTACCCGCGCCGTTCACACCGACCACGGCGATCTTGCTGCCCCGCCGGACGATACCGGATGCTCCGCTGAAGACCGGATGAACACCGCCAGCGGGTAATTCCCAGCTTTTCGAGAGGTCTTCGAATACCGCCACGTCATCGCCGCTTCGAGGCGGCTCTTTGAACTCGAAACGAACCACCCGTTCTTCGGCCGGTATCTCGATCCGCTCGATCTTCTCCAGTTTCTTGACCCGCGACTGCACCTGTGCCGCGTGGGAAGCACGGGCTGCGAAACGGGCAATAAATTCCTCTTCCTTGGACAGCATCTCCTGTTGCCGTTTGTGGCTTGCCAGCAACTGCTCCAGGCGGATATCGCGCTCCCTCTCGTAGAAATCATAATTGCCGCTGTAGGAAGTTACGGTCTTATTGGCCACCTCGATGATGCGGGTCACGACCCGGTTCATGAAGTCGCGGTCATGGCTCGTCATGAGCAGCGCACCATCAAATTCGGCGGAAAGCCATTCCTCCAACCAGACGATCGACTCCACATCCAGGTGGTTGGTCGGCTCGTCCAGCAGCAGCACATCGGGCTTGAGCGTCAAAATGCGGGCCAGGGCGATGCGCATCTTCCAACCGCCACTGAATGACTCAACCGGCAGATCAAAGCGGTCCGGTCCAATGCCGAGACCGGTCAAAACGGTCCGGGCCCGGGTATCCAGGTCATAGCCACCCCGGTGCTCGAATTCCTCCTGGGCGGCACCGTAGCGCTCCAACAGAGCAGCCAGTGCATCATCCTCCAGGGGTTCGCACATGGCTGATTCCATTTCCGCCAACTCACCGGCCAGACGCATGGTTTCGGCGGAACCGGCCATAACCTCCTCCAGTGCCGAGCGGCCGGCCATTTCACCCACATCCTGAGAAAAATAGCCGATGGTGGTTTTCCTGGCGCAACTAATTTCGCCGCTGTCCACTTCTTCCTCTCCGGTAATGATCCGGAAGATAGTGGTTTTGCCTGCCCCATTCGGGCCGACAAGACCATTGCGACTCCCCGGGAGTATCTGGAATCCGGCATCGCGGAACAGAACCTGCGAGCCGTGCTGCTTGGAAATATTTGACAGATGAATCATGCGGTACGCTCCATGGATTAACCGTTCAGTCAACGGGGCACATCAACAGAAAAGGGCTAGGCCTATCGACCTAACCCCCTGAATATGCGAAAAACTGAAGTGGGATTCAAAACCAGCAGAGAAATCTGATCTCTACGGATATTTTAGCACTATATAGAACATGGATCTGATTGTCAAAGAATCAGATTACTGCATATGCCACCTGTGCGGCGCCATGTAGGGATCTTCAGTTAGAAAGTGAGCCCTTCTTGATGGCGCCGGAGTGCTACGATTGCAGCACAATCTTTACTAAATAAATAGTTTTTCCTTTGACACGCAGCCAAATCGTGATATTCTGTTTTTATTTTGTTACACAACTGTTTACTCAACACGACATTATTTCGTAAGGAGCGCAGATTTCAAAAGGAATTTACCGAAACGGGCCATGCATAAGGGAAGACATTGCGACTGGCACTGTTCGAAGGGAGGTCCATGAAGAAGCTGAGAATTTTCGTTTCGGCTATCGTTTCCACCGCGACGCTTTTTCTGATCCAGGTACCTTGTCATGCCGCTGAAACCGCTTTCAAGGGAATCGTTCAGGACTCAATTTACGGCGGTATCGCGGGAACGGTTATCGGAGCCGCTGTCCTGGCATTCTCGCACAAACCGGGTGACCATCTGGAATATATGGCGTATGGTGCCGCGGCAGGTGTCCTGGGCGGAGCAGCGTACGGCTACTTTTCTTCCCGTGCCCTGGTGGAAGTAAACAACGGAAAGGTAAAATTCGCCATCCCGACCGTAATGCCGGACGTGAATGACTCCCCCAGAAAAAGTTCAGTCGTCATCACCGCAGAGCTAATCAAGGGTAATTTCTAACAGGAATTTTTTACTGCGGAAGTAACGAGATGACAGAGAAAATGCACGACAAAAGGGACGGATAAACCGTCCCCTTCGTCGTGCATTTTATTTGATAGAAAAATTGCCCAGGAGTTGAATTATTCCTTGTCACTGTATGTTCTAACCGAGTCTAATCTCGTCCAGTCATAATAGGTATTGATGTTCTTACCATCCTTCTCTTCGAAAAAGCGCACAAACTCTTCACCAAGAAAAAGCACTGCGTCTTCGTAAATCTTTCCCTCATTGACCTGAATTTTGATCCCTTTCCTCAACTTTCTCGACAGGCTTCCATGGAGCGGCATCGATGCATACTCAAAGACTTTTTCCCAGGTTGCTTTCATACTTTCTCCTTTTTGGTTTGATGGTGCTGCTTCCTGAACAAAAAAACGCCCAGCGAAGTTCACTTCGCCGGGCGCCATTACCTTGATCGACTATCTTTACTCTTTCTGGTTACATCATTCCTTGCACACAACAAAAAAATCAGCAAGGCTTATAGCCTGACATACATGGGATGACGTAGTTTTTCATTCTGTATACCATGTATCATGATGCAGTCAAGCGCCAGGAAGTTCCCGGCCCCCTTTCGCCTTACGGCAGCACCCAGCCTTTGGACCGCTCAAGCGCCCTGTTCCAGTTGTCGAGCAGCTCAGCGGCTGCAGCACGTGCCAAGACAGGTGTAAAGATTCGATCGGCCTGCCAAAGCGCGCCTATCTGAGCACGTTCCCGCCAAAAATTCACCGCCAGTCCAGCCAGAAAAGCAGCGCCCAGCGCCGTTGTTTCTTTCACCTTCGGACGCACAACCGGGACCCCGAGCAGATCCGCTTGAAACTGCATGAGCAAATTGTTTCCAGTCGCTCCGCCATCTACCCGCAGCTCCTTGATGTCAATACCGGCATCTTCCTTCATGGCAACCAATAGATCGGCTGTCTGAAAAGCGATACCCTCCAGAACCGCGCGAGCTATGTGTCCGGCAGTAGAGCCGCGTGTCAGACCGAACATGGCCCCCCGGGCATAGGGATCCCAATGGGGTGCGCCGAGACCGGTAAAGGCCGGGACAAGATACACGCCACCATTATCGGGAACCGAGGCGGCCAGCGCTTCTACATCACTGGAATTGCGGATAATACCGAGTCCGTCCCGAAGCCACTGCACCGCTGCACCGGCAACGAACACGCTGCCTTCCAGAGCATACTCGGTTCGGCCACCAATCCGGCAGGCCACGGTGCTCAGAAGGTTACGTTTCGAAATTACCGGGTGGGCTCCAGTGTGCATAAGCATGAAACAGCCTGTCCCGTAGGTATTTTTGACCATCCCGGGTTGGTCGCAAACCTGACCGAAGAGGGCCGCCTGCTGGTCACCGGCGATTCCGGCGATGGGCACACGGGATGCAAGCAGGCGAGTAGCCGTTTCACCAATAAGCTCACTGGAGGGAACGATCTCGGGAAGAAGCGACTCGGGTATTTTCAAAACATCCAGCAAAGCGGGATCCCAGGTACCCTGATTGATATTGTACAGTAACGTACGGGACGCATTGCTGGCATCGGTCACGTGACGCTCACCACCGGTCAGGTTCCAGACCAACCAGGAGTCCACAGTGCCGAAGGCAAGCTCGCCCTGTTCCGCCCGCTTCCTCGCACCCGGAACGTTATCCAGTATCCAGGCGATTTTGGTACCGGAAAAATAAGGATCAAGAACCAACCCGGTGCTTTTCCGGAAAAGCGCTTCCAGGCCGGCTTCCCGCAATCGCTCACATTCAGATGCGGTACGTCGATCCTGCCAGACAATGGCATGATAGATGGGCCGCCCGGTTTCCCGGTCCCAGACCAGGGTGGTTTCCCGCTGGTTGGTGATGCCAATGGCAGCAATATCCTGCGAAGTCAGTCCGGCAGAGGCAATGGCCTCCACTGCAACGCCCAACTGGGAAGCCCAGATCTCGTTGCCGTCATGTTCCACCCACCCGGGTTGCGGAAATATCTGGCGGAACTCCTTCTGGGCAACGCTGCACACGTTTCCGTCATAATCAAAAACCAAAGCCCGGGAACTTGTCGTCCCTTGGTCAAGCGCCAAGATAAAACTCATTGTACCCCCTTTCCGAACACCCTAGGTCCCGCTACAGCTTTCTCGATTTTCCCCTAATAGCAATGTCTGGCAAGCGTGGATATATATAGTATAGTGTATCAGGTATTATAACTGACAAGTTAATGCTGCATTATTAACAAAAAACGCGCCCGGCCAGCTTCACTGGCCACCTCTGGGAGTCCCTCCACCTGCATTGTCCCATCAGACAAATTGCATGTCGGAAAGATATCAGTCTTTTTGTTTTCGTCAACATATGACTACCAAACCCAAATCTCTGCAAATAGTAGTTAAGCTTTACCAACGTTTGCCGATAAGAAGTGGTAAGCACATTCGTGAAACAGGGAAACGACCCGCAAAGGATTGCAGCTTCCGTACAAGCATCTGATATGCATTTTATGACCATGGATGTCTCGTGACTATAACGTCAACGAAGCAGTTCCTGATATAACGTTCTGTCGCTCACAAAACAGCCCGTCAGAGATTCATAGCATCTATCCGGATACGCCTCAGTTACGCAAGATATACTCCAAAGGCCAACCTCAATGGAAACAGGCGACTATCAAACAATCCGGCAGCTTTTCGACGACTACCTGCGGATGTATGCGACCCGGGATGATCGGCTCACCACCTATTTCAGTGACGACTTTTCCGGCTTTACCGGTGGAGGTGATTTTCTGGTCAAGGACCGGGAGGAATGGGTCGGCATAACCCGACAGGATTTCGCCCAGGTCAAAGAGCCGCTCCGCATCGAACTGAAGGATCTCGCCATCCAGTCACTTTCTGACACGGTCGCTGTAACAACCGGATTTTTCAATATCCATCTTCCCATCGAAGACCAGATCCTGTCTCGCGAGACCGCCCGGCTGGTGCTGATATTCTGTAAGGAATCAGCCGGATGGAAGATTTCGCACAGCAGTATTTCCATTCCCTACCATCTGGTCCGTGAGGGCGAAGTGTATCCGATGCAGGAACTGTTGGAGCGCAACAGATTTCTTGAAGAGCAGATCGCAGAACGGACTATTCAGCTTTCCGACGCAAATGATATTCTGCAACAGACAAACGAAAAACTGGCTCAAGAAATTACCGATCACATGCAGGCGGAAAAATCGTTACAGGACTCAAATGTACTCCTGGAAAAGACGCTTGCAAGTCTCAATGAGGCCAAATTGGCCGCGGAAGCCGCCAACATTGCCAAGAGCCAGTTCCTGGCTACCATGAGCCATGAGATCCGCACCCCGCTCAACGCTTTGATCGGCTTCAGCAGCTTGGCCCGCACAACCCCCGACCAAACGAAAATTGCCCTGTACCACACAATCATTGAACAATCGTCACGTACCCTGATGGATCTGGTCAACGACATCCTTGACATGAGCAAGATCGAAGCTGGCCGGATGGAGCTTGAGAGCACGGCTTTCGACCTGCATCAACTGACTGAAGGGCTGGAGGGACACTATCGTCACCTGGCAGAACAGAAGATGTTGGCATTCCGGATGAAGGTAAACGTCAATGTACCTGTCTGGGTACGGGGTGATTCAGTCCGTTTGCGCCAGATCCTCACCAACCTTCTTGCCAATGCCGTCAAGTTTACCGAAAAAGGTGAGGTGTCCTGCAGCGTAAGCCTGTCCGACAATGTCACGTACGAAAACAGTCGACTGGTCCGTTTCGAAGTGCGCGACACCGGCATCGGCATCCCTGAAACAAATCGATCCCAGCTTTTTCAGCCATTCCGCCAACTTGACCCGTCTGTCACCCGCAAATTCGGCGGCACCGGTCTTGGCCTGGCCATTGTCAGTAACCTGGTTGGAATGATGAAAGGCAGCATAACCGTTGAGAGCAAGGAAGGCAACGGAAGCTGTTTTGTCGTCGAACTGCCGCTCCAGACTGCAGAGCAGGTGACGGAAGACCTCCTTACGACAGCAACAGTCATGGCGCCAGGCATGATTCTGGTGATCGAAGACAACGAATTCAATCGCAGGCTGCTGAAGGAAACTCTGACATCCTGGGGACACCAGGTATTTCTTGCGGAGAATGGTTGGCAGGCGCTTCAACTTATGGAGCAGCAATGTTTCGACCTGGTTCTGCTGGATATTCGTATGCCCGATATTGACGGGATTGAGGTTGCCCGACGAGTCAGGCAGAGGGAGCTTGAACGGTCGGAAAAATCCGTCCCGATTATTGCCATCACCGCCGATGCCGACGCAGCAACCCGTGAGACCTGTCTTGCTGCCGGCATCAACACTGTCCTGGCAAAACCGGTAAGCCCCGATCAGGTTGCAAGGGCCATAGCCGCGCACTGTGAAAATCTTATGGCGTCAACACCTGCGAACGAATTGCTGCTGAATGCACAAACCTGCAGCGACCTGGGCACAAACCCTGAACGGGCCCGAAAGTATCGGGAGATTCTGCGGCAGGATATAGAGGATGAACTGCGCTGTCTGCTGAATGCCCTTGAGTGCGATGACCGCAACGAACTTGGCCGGGCCGCCCACACCTTGAAAGGTTTGTGTGGACATCTGGCCAACCGGGAACCGGCCGAACTGGCTGCCTGGCTGCAGCAGAACGCCTCATCCGCAAGCGGCGAGCAATTGCAGCAGGTGATAGAGCAGTTACGGGCAACCGATAACTACTACAGTGCAGCACAGGAACCGAGAAAGGATACCCCATGACAAGCGGCGCACGGATACTGGTAATTGACGACAAGCAAAGCTTTTGTTTTCTTATCAAGGGCTACCTGGACGATTCCGGATACCAGGCAACCTGCGTTGCCTCAGGGGCAGAAGCCCTCGAAGAACTGGAACACAGCCGCTATGACCTGATACTGTCTGACCTGATCATGCCGGTAATGGATGGGCTCACATTGCTGCGCGAGGTGCGCAACCGCCATCAACAATTACCATTTATCTTGGTTACCGGCCACGGCAGCGTTGAAAGCGCTGTATCTGCCATGAAAGAAGGGGCTAACGACTACCTGTTGAAGCCACTTAACCGGGAAGAATTGCTGCTGGTACTGGAACGGCAGCTTGATCATGCCCGACTGCGTGTCAGTTACGACCGGATGATGGATTCCGAGCGTAAAAAGTTCAGCTTCCAGAACATTACCAGCAACTCCGCCAGCATGGGAGCGACACTTGCTGCCGGACAGAAGGTGGCCGCCTCCTCACACACCACCGTTGCCATCTATGGCGAAAGCGGGGTGGGCAAAGAGGTCATGGCCCGAGCCATTCACGTTGCCTCCGGGAAAAATATGACGAGTTTTGTGGCGATCAATTGCGCCGCCATACCGGAAACATTGTTGGAAAGCGAACTGTTCGGTCACGTGAAAGGGGCCTTCACCGGTGCCGATCGCGAACGTGAAGGAAAATGCAGCAGGGCCCATGGAGGAACCCTGTTCCTGGACGAAATCGGCGATATGCCGCTGTCACTCCAGCCCAAGCTGCTTCGACTGCTTGAAGAACGGGTCTATGAAAAGGTCGGCTCCGACCGTCCGGTCACTGCTGACTTTCGGATCATCGCCGCGACCCATCAAAACCTGGATGAATGCTGCGACCAGGGCATCTTCCGACGGGACCTCTACCATCGGCTGAACATCTTTCCCATCACCATCCCACCTCTGCGCGAACGCCGTGAGGATATCCCACAGCTTGCCGAACACTTCCTCCAGGGCTTCCGACAGCACCAAGGCAAGTCGCTGCCCGGCCTCTCCAAAGCGGCTCTCGACCTGATGATGACTCATAACTGGCCCGGCAATGTGCGAGAACTGCGCAACCTGCTGGAATATGCCACAATCGTTACCAACGGCGACCTGATCCAGCCGGAACACCTGAGACTGCAACAAACCTGCTCCTGCCGGGCAGACCCCCCCCAAGAAAGAATCTCCCTCCACGTCAATTTTTCTCCAGAGGAATTCTCGCTTGACGCCGTCAACAGGCAAGTGATTGATTGGGCACTGGAAAAATGCAACAACAACAAATCCTCTGCCGCTCGACTGCTCAAAGCTTCCCGCAAAATGTTCTATTGATCTTTCAGCCCCTCCCCCCATCCAGCCACGTGTCCGACAGCGGACATCTTGTCCCGGTGGAGACATCATTCCAACAATGCATCGCTGCAACTTACTGAAATAACGTAACATCCATAGTTGGCTCGGAATTCGCGATACTAGTGTGTAATCTTCTCGCTTCAGGCAATACTGTCCATTTCTGGACAGATATGTATCGGCTTTAAATAATGCCCGACATAGAGCATTGAAACTTGGTTCAACTTACGTTCAGCGCACAATTATTTCTTAAGTAATAATCATTTATGTCGATACGTTATGATAAACTTAGAAAGTTCACAAATAGCCGTTGGAATAACTCGATCCATTGTATTCCCTTTCACGAAAAGAACTCACCATCACTGACTTTATGCAGTTCGGTTTGGTTTCCAGGAAAAATGCAAAACTACAGGAGGAGATCATGAGCAACGACGAAGCAACAAAGGAAAAACAGATTCTGGCAAGTGATGAACTTACATTGGTCCGCGATAGCAACGATGTACTATTGGTCCGTGGCGTGAGCCGCCGAGATTTCATGAAATATTCCGTAGGCACGCTTGCCTGCCTCTACCTGGGCACCTTAAACACCGGGTGCGGCAGTTCAGCCGGCATTCAGGCCACCACCTACCCGATTGATTCCACGGTCGTCACCACGACAAGTCGGGTATTATCATTTCCCATGCCGACGCAACCAACCGGCCCCAACTCGGGAACGGGACTCTACCTCTCCGAGCTTCACCTGGTTGATCAGTACAGTAATTATGGTTACGGTGATTGGCAGTACAGCGCTGAGGGCCTCCCAATTAAACTGCGGAAGGATATCATGCCGGGTGGCGACGCATATCCTACGCCCGCCAAGTACACAAAATTTCTGAATTTCTTTACCATAAGCGACATCCATATCACTGACAAGGAAGCGCCGAACCAGCTGATTTACCTCCAGCAAGAGGATCCAAAGTACTCCGGCACCAACACGTCCATCTATTCGCCGATCATGCCGTACACTACCCATGTCCTTGACGCAGCAATTCAGACGGCAAACGCCCTGCACAAGAATAATCCCTTCGATTTTGCCATTTCTCTGGGCGATACCTGCAACAACACTTCCTACAACGAACTCAGGTGGTATATTGACGTCATTGACGGCAAGGTTATCACCCCGAGTTCCGGCGCACATCTCGGCGCCAACTCCATCGATTACCAGAAGCCATACAAGGCTGCGGGACTCGATAAATCGATCCCCTTTTATCAGGCCCTGGGCAACCACGATCACTTCTATATTGGTTCGGTACCCGTCGATGCCAACCCGGCTCTCGGATTACGCCAGTCATACATCAGCGATACCGTCTGGTCCAGAGCGGATTTTCTCCAACCAGCTAATTTCCCCGCGGTGTTCGACTGTTATAGTATGAACTCGACCTTGAAACCACAGTATTTCATGGGCGTACTTGATGGATCCACGCCTACCGGTGAAATTATCCACGCAGAAGCTGTCGGGCCATTCAGTACCCCGCCAAAAGTGGCAGCCGACCCCAATCGTCGTTCACTCCTGAGAACGGAATGGATCCAGGAATTTTTCAAGACATCCACCCTACCGATCGGTCACGGCTTTAATCTGGTCGACCCCACGAAATCGCCGGGGTTTGCCTGCTACAGCTTCCAACCAAACCCTGATGTACCGCTCAAGGTGATCGTTCTCGACAATACCCAACGGGAAGACGATGGCTCTATCGATATCCATGGACATGGCTTTCTTGACGATGAACGCTGGCAGTGGCTTCAGGATGAACTCCAGGCGGGCCAGGACAATGATCAGCTGATGATCATCGCAGCCCATGTCCCGATCGCTGTTGTGAAATATGGTGACGAGACCGAATGGTGGCTTGGCGCGGCAGGTGATACATCTACTACGACTACAAATGCTGTTGACTTGACGGGACTGGTGTCGACCCTCCAAAACACACCAAATCTTCTCATGTGGATCGCCGGGCATCGTCATCTCAATACCGTTAAAGCCTTCATGCCACCTACTGGCGGCACACCTGAGCAAGGCTTCTGGCAGGTGGAAACCTCATCACTGCGAGACCTCCCGCAACAATTCAGGACTTTTGAGATTTATCTCAACAGCGACTACACCGTTTCAATCGTTACGGTAAATGTCGATCCAGCGGTAGCAGCAGGCACACCCGCAGCAACTTCGCGCAAAATGTCTGTTGCCACGCAACAGATAGTTCAAGCAGACTTAAGGCTGAATAATCCCAACTATCTAAAGATGTATGGAACTGTATTCCCCCCCATGGACCCAACGCGGCCACAGGGAGGTGACTCCAGCGATCCAAGCACGGGAACCCCCTATACCGATCCGTCGATACTATATGGGTCGGTACCGGCAGTTCCATACTGTGCCTCGTACAATGCGGAACTTTTCAAGCAGTTGAGTCCGACTATGATCAACGCATTGAAAGCTAAGTACCCTTCAATCACGTAATTCTTCGTACCACAGCGTTGCACTCACGAGCGAGGCCGCCGGAGTCCCGACTCCGGCAGACTCGCTCATTTTACTGGCTACCGCTGGGTGTCACACATGCCATCGCAGGTTGTTCTTCGCAACTGAACCACAATGGCATATTCCAGCTTGGACAAACAGGTCCGATCAGGAGTAAAACATGTCACAGGCAGCTGTTGAGCAGGTACTGGGACGAATGATCACCGACGAGAGGTTCCGCCTCTTGGCGACCGAGTCACTGGAAACGGCCTGCCTGCAGGAAGGCTATCAACTGTTTCCGGAAGAGCTGAGGCTACTGTCCGGCCTTGACTTGCACTGCGTTGCGGAGTTTGCCGGCCGGCTTGACCCAGGCCTTTGCCGAGCCAGAACTGCGTCTGACTAGTGTCCCGTGCGGTTAGTTCGCAGCAGTAATTCCGTGGAATTTTGGCCTCTGGCAAGGCGAGGCGACGCAGTCATAGTGGAACTCTGACGAGGAGCCACAACGCAGCCAGAGGGCAAAAGAACTGGAATTACAAGGAATGAATTAGCCGCACGTGACACTAGTATTTGGTAGAGGAACAGACAGGCTGAATATGAGCAAAGCAGAGAGGCCTCCCATGAAACTTTTACACAAAATAAAGCACGATTTTGTCGAAGTTCTTCCGCCAACCATATTTTTCTTTATCGCCTTTAGCCTGGTACTGTTAACCAAAAGGTTGATTCTCAGCGAGTACGGCATCACCTGGACAGGTTTCGGCTCAGCTATCGTTGGCGCAATTCTGGTCGGAAAAGTTGTGTTGCTCGTAGACAAGCTCACCTTTGTGAGCAAAATCAGCCACCGTCAACTGATCTTCACCACAGCGTGGAAATGCCTTATCTATTTTTCAGCAGCAGTTCTTCTCCAATATCTGGAGCGTATTATTCACGCATTGATGAAACACGAGAGCTTTTCAGAAGCAAACCGGCTTTTTGTAACGGAAACAGTATGGCCCCACTTCTGGCTGATTCAGATATGGCTTGCCGTGCTGCTGTTTTTTTATTGTGCCATGCGGGAACTGGTTCGGGCCATCGGCAGGGAAAAGGTTATCCAGCTGTTTTTTGGTGCTACGCGCTCGTAACAGACATCCAAGGAGGATAGTCAAATGAATAAGATTTCCGTCGGTTTTTTGCTCTTACTGGCTTTTGCCCTGTCGTTATTCGCAGGCTGCGGAGGCAATTCCGAATCAGCCGCCCTGCTGAGCGCCAATAACATCAACCTGGTCTTCGTGGTAAGTCCTGATTTGGATAACGACCCGCTCGGTGACGTTAATCCGGTCACGGCAAACCTTAACAATCAGGGTTTACAGCGTGCGCTCATGCTTGCCTCCTACCTGAAACCGCAACTGCTGGGGACAAACGAGGTAACCGACATTCACGTGTTGTCACCAATGACCCACTTGCAAACCCCAAACCAGTTTCCTGACATGGCAGCAATCGGCTTCATCCAGCAGTTCGCCCTTCTCAACCAAATTACCATACAAGGCACAACCGCCAACAGTTATCCGCTCTCAGTAGGATACGCTGAAGGTGACGTGCCCGCGGGAGTCGCCACACCGACCCCCTACACGCCCGGTGCCCAGGGGCTGGCTTTCAACGACACACACGGAAACAACCTTACCCTGGCAACCAGCATCATCAACACAAAAGCCCTGGGCTTTCATGTCTTTTCGGCACCCTGGGAAACGACCAGTGCCTTACTGACCGCTATCAACACAGCCATGGGGTACCACCTGAAACTTCCCACGTCCTTTCAGGGATCAAATCATGTCTATGCATTAACCGTCACACCGTCCGGAGAAGCGCGCCTGCTTACCTTTGACAGCAAGCTGACACCCCCTACAACCTACCCGGTGCTGCCCTTACCCTTGGCAAGCGCTTCCTGCACACAACAGAACTTTTTCAGCTATTCACGAACCGACGGTGTTGATGGCGTCTCAGTGCCAGCGGGAACCAATACAAACGAAACGGTCTATCTGATCCGACATGCAGAGGCGCATCCTTCAAGCACTTTTGAAGACGGCAACTTTGTTGCTGCCGGGCAATGGCGCGCCCTAGCCCTTGCCAACTTCTTGCCCGATGCCCTGCGCGGTCAAAGCAGCCCCACCATGGTGTATTCCATTGATCCTGCGCAATCGTTCACTTACGCCGGTCTCAGCGTTTCCTACGTCAGGCCATCATTAACGGTACTTCCCTATGCAATCGCCAACAACCTGCCCTTTAATTTGGTTTCATCTTTCAGCATAGGTGCTTCGACCGACCTTGGAGTAGCAAAGGCAACCAGTGACTTTTTCTTTACCGGCGGTACGTTCTCCGGCCAGACCGTATTGGTAGCGTGGGAGCACGAACATTTTCCACCACTGTTGACCTATCTACTGACGACCTATTATGGCGGCAGCAATCCGGACCCTCCGTTATCGTGGCCGCAGGGCGACTACGACACCATCTGGACCATAAAACTCGACGGCCATGGCAACCTTACGGTGGACAACGCACTGTGCGAAGGTATAGCCAGTAGTCCATTGCCTAAGACGGCTCCTCAATTCTGATTGTTACTGCGATGTAGAAATGCAGCATAAGATGGATACATGGTCAGAATCTGTTAAAAGTAACCAATGTTCAGCACATTCAATTACCAAGGAGGTTTCCATGAAAAAAGTATTCACAGGCGCAATGTTCACCACTCTTTCCCTGTTACTGATCGGCACCCTGAGCGCCAGTGCAGCGTGCACACCATCAGCTCTGCCTGGCGATACGGATCAGGACGGCTCGGTATCCTGCAGCGAGGCCAAACAACAAGCTGCCGACCGTTTTGTCAAAATGGACACAAACAAAGACAAGCAGCTTACAATGGCAGAGTTTCAGGCGGGAACAACGAAGAACTTTGAGGCAATGGACAAGGACAAGAACGGGATGGTTGATATGCAGGAATATCTTATCGCATGGTGCGGACCTGCACCCAAGGTCGCCAAAACATCGAAAAAAGCGGCTCATGGAATCAAACAATCTATGTTCAAAAGTATGGATGCAAATAAGGATGGCAAGGTAACAAGCGATGAGTGCGTGGCTTTCTGGACCATCCGCTTTGCAGATATCGACGGAAACAAGGACGGCAAGATATCAAAGGAGGAGTTCAATAAAAATGTGATGAAGTGGTTTTCCATCGTTGACGCTAACAAAGACGGTTCCGTGACCGCTACCGAATTTACCAATAGATGGGTCGGTACGTGTCAGGCGGAGAAGTCAAAATAATCACTGCGCAAATAGTAACAGGCAATTCATGCCCGGCTTTGCTTTGAATCTTTCCTGTAAGTGAATGTGGTTACCGGGCAGTAAAAATGGGGGCCGTCCAGTTCGGGGCGGCCCTATTTGTCAGTAAATTTATTTCGCCAACCAGGGAAAAGCATTAATTGTGCTAGTGTCCCGTGCGGTTAGTTAGCAGCAGTAATTCCGTGGAATTTTGGTCTCTGGCAAGGCGAGGCGACGCAGGCATAGCGGGGCTCTGTCGAGGAGCCACAACGTAGCCAGAGGGCAAAAGAACCGGAATTTAAAGGATTGAATTAACCGCACGGGACACTAGTACCTGTAGTGCTGAAGCAGAGCTTTAAGGGGACAGGCAGAAAGCCTAACTGCTGCCTGCCCCTTTCTTTTTCATCAGATATCTCATAGCCTATGGTGCAGGCACGTTAATGACTGTGTTCACCAGTGTTACTGATGCGTTTAACCCTATTGCCCTGCCATTCAATGTCACAACTGTGACATTGCCGGCCGTAGAAAATGTAACTCCGGCAGAAGCCATGATGGTTCCCACCATGGTACCACCGCCTGCGGCATTAATTGTCGCCGCACTGCCTACGTACCAGTACACATTTTTCGCTTGAGCGCCATTGGTCAGAATTATGCTGCGAGGAGCCCCCGGTCCGCCGACAGTGAGCGTACTTGCCATCTGAAACACGAAGACAGCATTAGCATCCCCGCCGCCATCCAGGGTCAGATCCGATCCGGTCAGCTGAAACGACCCACCCGCTGCTTGATAGATTCCAGGGGCAAGCGTGAGCCCACCCAACTGGCCGGCACCAGGATCAGTACCGCCTGGTAACGAAGCGGGAGACAGATTGTCAAACGCAGTCTGTGCTGCCAGTGCGCCTGCGGCTGCAACTACGCCCGGAACAGAACCAGGAGGAGCAGTTGCCGTGTATATCGTTCCGTTCACGAATCCTTGATTGAGTGGCGTTTCCGTATACACATTGCCTCCCAGATCGTGAAATCCGGTAATTAACGTTGAAGCCCCGGTGGTGCTGATATCGCCGTTGATTACAGTAAGAAGACCTTGGTTGGTCATGCCTGCTGCCCCCCCAAAACCTCCAAACGGAGCAATAGCTCCAAGTTCCGGTGCGTTGGTCACAATTACGGTCACGGTATAGGTTGCCGTTGAGTTGTCCGCCGCGGTTACAATATACTGCACCGGACTTGTAAAATTGTTCGGTGTTGAACCACTCGTCTGAACCGTTGTTCCCACCTTTACGACTGTCCCTGTGGTCGCGAATGTCGCTATCAGGGTCGTAACATCTGTACCATGCGGAACAGGCACCGTGATGGTCTTTGGCGATGCTGCTTCATCTATTGTTCCTGCAGCACCGGTAAACCCGGCAAACGAATATGCGGTAATGGCCCTGGCAGAGTTCGGGGCCACGGTTACCGTCACGGCATAGGTCGCCGCTGAACTGTCTGCCGCGGTCACAACATACTGCAGCGGATTTGTGAAGTTGTTTGCTGTCGAAGCACTCGTCTGAACCGCCCCTCCCACTTCTACGACTGTTCCCGTGGTGGTGAATGTCGCAACCAGGTTCGTCAGGTCGGTCCCGAACGGCACGGTGACGGCTATGGTTTTTGCCGCTTCATTTATCACCCCGGTAGCACCGGTAAAACCGACAAACGAATATGCGGTAATGGCCTTGGCAGAGTTCGGGGCCACGGTTACCGTCACGGTATAGGTCGCCGTTGAGCTGTCTGCCGCGGTTACAATATACTGCAGCGGACTGGTGAAGTTGTTTGCTGTCGAAGCACTCGTCTGAACCGCCCCTCCCACTCGTACGACTGTTCCTGTCGTGGTGAATGTCGCTGCCAGATTCGTCAGGTCGGTCCCGAACGGCACGGTGACGGCTATGGTTTTTGCCGCCTCATTTATCACCCCGGTAGCACCGGTAAAACCGACAAACGAATATGCGGTCATGGCCTTGGCAGGGCTTGGCGACACCGATACGGTCACGGTATAGGTCGTTGTTGAGCTGTCTGCCGCGGTCACAATATACTGCAGCGGATTTGTGAAGTTGTTTGCTGTCGCAGAGCTCGTCTGAACTGCTGTTCCCACTCGTACGACTGTTCCTGTCGTGGTGAATGTCGCAACCAGGTTCGTTACGTTTGTCCCGAACGGCAGCGTGACGGCTATGGTTTTCGCCGCCTCATTTACCACCCCGGCAGCACCGGTAAAGCCGACAAACGAATATGCGGTCATGGCCTTGGCAGGGCTTGGCGACACCGTTACCGTCACAGAGTACGTTGCCGTTGAGCTGTCTGCCGCGGTTACAATATACTGCACCGGACTGGTGAAGTCATTTGCTGTCGCAGAGCTCGTCTGAACCGCCTCTCCCACACGTACGACTGTTCCTGTCGTGGTGAATGTCGCAACCAGGTTCGTCAGGTCTGTCCCGAACGGCACGGTGACGGCTATGGTTTTCGCCGCCTCATTTACCACCCCGGTAGCACCGGTAAAGCCGACAAACGAATATGCGGTCATGGCCTTGGCAGGGCTCGGAGACACCGTTACCGTTACGGTATAGGTCGTTGTTGAGCTGTCTGCCGCGGTCACAATATACTGCAGCGGATTTGTGAAGTTGTTTGCTGTCGAAGCACTCGTCTGAACCGCCCCTCCCACTCGTACGACTGTCCCCGTGGTGGTGAATGTCGCAATCAGGTTCGTTACGTTTGTCCCGAACGGCACGGTGACGGCTATGGTTTTCGCCGCCTCATTTACCACCCCGGTAGCACCGGTAAAGCCGACAAACGAATATGCGGTCATGGCCCTGGCAGGGCTCGGAGACACCGTTACCGTTACGGTATAGGTCGTTGTTGAGCTGTCTGCCGCGGTGACAATATACTGCAGCGGATTTGTGAAGTTGTTTGCTGTCGCAGAGCTCGTCTGAACCGCCCCTCCCACTCGTACGACTGTTCCTGTCGTGGTGAATGTCGCAACCAGGTTCGTCAGGTCGGTCCCGAACGGCACGGTGACGGCTATGGTTTTCGCCGCCTCATTTATCACCCCGGCAGCACCGGTAAAGCCGACAAACGAATATGCGGTCATGGCCCTGGCAGGGCTTGGCGACACCGTTACCGTCACAGAGTACGTTGCCGTTGAGCTGTCTGCCGCGGTGACAATATACTGCTGCGGATTGGTGAAGTTGTTTGCTGTCGAACCGCTCGTCTGAATCACCCCTCCCGCTTCTACGACTGTTCCCGTGGTGGTGAATGTCGCAACCAGGTTCGTTACGTTTGTCCCGAACGGCAGCGTGACGGCTATGGTTTTCGCCGCCTCATTTACCACCCCGGCAGCACCGGTAAAGCCGACAAACGAATATGCGGTCATGGCCTTGGCAGGGCTTGGCGACACCGTTACCGTTACGGTATAGGTCGTTGTTGAGCTGTCTGCCGCGGTTACAATATACTGCAGCGGACTGGTGAAGTCATTTGCTGTCGCAGAGCTCGTCTGAACTGCTGTTCCCACTCGTACGACTGTTCCTGTCGTGGTGAATGTCGCAACCAGGTTCGTCAGGTCGGTCCCGAACGGCACGGTAACGGCTATGGTTTTCGCCGCCTCATTTATCACCCCGGCAGCACCGGTAAAGCCGACAAACGAATATGCGGTCATGGCCTTGGCAGGGCTCGGAGACACCGTTACCGTCACGGTGTACGTTGCCGTTGAACTGTCTGCCGCGGTTACAATATACTGCTGCGGATTGGTGAAGTTGTTTGCTGTCGAACCGCTCGTCTGAATCACCCCTCCCGCTTCTACGACTGTTCCCGTGGTGGTGAATGTCGCAACCAGGTTCGTTACGTTTGTCCCGAACGGCACGGTAACGGCTATGGTTTTCGCCGCCTCATTTACCACCCCGGCAGCACCGGTAAAGCCGACAAACGAATATGCGGTCATGGCCTTGGCAGGGCTTGGCGACACCGTTACCGTCACAGAGTACGTTGCCGTTGAGCTGTCTGCCGCGGTTACAATATACTGCTGCGGACTGGTGAAATCATTCACCGTCGCAGAGCTCGTCTGAACTGCTGTTCCCACTTCTACGACTGTTCCTGTCGTGGTGAATGTCGCAACCAGGTTCGTTAGGTCGGTCCCGAACGGCAGCGTGACGGCTATGGTTTTTGCCGCCTCATTTATCGCCCCGCTAGCACCGTCAAGCCCGACAAAAGAATATGCGGTCATGGCCTTGGCAGAGCTCGGGGCCACAGTTACGGTCACGGTATAGGTCGTTGTTGAGCTGTCTGCCGCGGTTACAATATACTGCAGCGGATTTGTGAAGTTGTTTGCTGTCGAACCGCTCGTCTGAACTGCCCCTCCCACTTCTACGACTGTTCCCGTGGTGATGAATGTCGCAATCAGGTTCGTCAGGTCGGTCCCGAACGGCACAGTTACCTCTATCGTCTTTGCAGATTCATTTATGGCCCCGGCATACCCTGGAAACCCGACAAATGAATATGCGGTTATGGCCTGGGAGGAGGATGGAAGGTTCCCTGGACGAGTACCCCCCCACTTCCACATCCGGGCAGAATAATAAAAACACTCAGCAGTACCATGAATAACAAATGAACTTTCTTCGCCTCGATTTTTTTCATAATTCCTCCTTTCAAAAATTAGTACGTCACGAGTTTCTTGCCAATCCTCTACGATGTCTCCATTTCCACTTATTCATTCAGTGTAATTATTCTCATGGCCAGCAGACACTGCACCCCTCACTTCTGGACAGTTGAAGGAACTCGCCTCTAGATGGAATTAGTTAATTTTGTAAAAGTAAAAGCAATTAACTAACCAACAAACAAGCAAAAACAAACGAAGGAAACTTGGTCTTTAATATCAGGCAATTAGACACGCTTAAGAGACAACATAAAGACAAGAAGTGATTTTCATAACCGTTACATTTGACGGAATTGCAACATATTGAGGGTGGCATTGGGGTGTTATGCAACCTAAACTGCTCTTGTGTCATGAGCCTAAACAGGGGGAGTGATTATTAGTCAAACGATGCATTTCTAAAGCCCTGTGCGTTTCATCGCCGTATTAACAGCACTGCCAGGCGATACAAACTATGACATAGCTGTTTCCTGTAGCGAGGCAAAGCAGCAGACAGCTGACCTTATTGACAGAATGGGCGTAAACAAGGACGGCAAGTTATCGAAGGTGAATTCAATAAAAATGTGCTGGAATGATATTCCACGCCTGACGCAAATAAAGACGGTTCCGTGACCGCTACCGAATTTACCAGTTGATGGGTCGGCCCGTGTCAGGCGGAGAAGTCAAAATAATCACTGCGCAAATAGTAACAGGCAATTCATGCCCGGCTTTGCTTTGAATCTTTCCTGTAAGTGAATGTGGTTACTGGGCAGTAAAAAAAGGGGCCGCCCTGTTCGGGCCGGCCCCTTTTTCAGTAATTACGTATTTGTTGCGTGTGACGAGTGTCATGGCAATCTGACCCCAGTAACAACCATTCAGGACAGACCCGTTCAAAAGCACCGATTGTCCATGCCTATTTTACTGCGGCATGATAAGCCTGGACCCGACGGTTATGGTAGCGACCCTCGGCTGTTTTATTGGTGTCAATCGGTTTGGTTTCTCCATAACCGACTGCCTTGATCCGCTTGGCATCGATACCAAACTTGTCAACAATGTACTTCTTTACGGCTTTGGCACGTCGCAGGGAGAGCTTCTGATTATAGGCTTTGTTGCCCACGTTATCAGTGTGGCCTTCAACAGTGATTGTAGCGCTGGGATAGTTCTTCAGGAACTCGCCCACCGCGTTTACGTGCGAATAGAACTCAGGCTTGATCACTGACTTGTCAAAGTCAAACTCGATGAGCAGGTTGACGGTTTCTTCCTTTTCCGGACAGAGTACCACCGGCGATGGTGCAACAACGGTTACATTCGCCGTGCTGGATGTAGCACCTCCAGGCCCGCTGCAGTTCAACTGATAGGTAGTGTTATCCGTTGGCGTGATATCCTTGCTGCCCTCCGGAGCTACCTGGCCGATACTAGGCTCTAGATCGCAAGTCGAGACATTTTGTGCATTCCAACTGATCGTGGCTGTTTCTCCTCGCGTAATGGAGAGAGGGGCTACCGACAGGCTGCTCGTCGGGGACGGTGCTGCGACTGGCTGGCTAACAGTGATGCTTGCGCTGCTATTCGTTGTGCCGCCCGGACCGGTGCACGACAGGTAGTAGGAGGTATCTGCCACAGGGGAGACAGACATGCTGCCAACGGTATTGACTGCGCCGATGCCCGGCTGAATATCGCAGGTCGTTGCGTTACTGGAGGTCCATTTGAGTGTGGCAGCCTCACCGCTGGTAATGGAACCCGGCAGAACCGACAGGCTGCTGGAAGGAACCGAGGCTGTCTTGCCGCCAAAGAGGAAGGTTAGTCCCACAGTATATTCCCAGTTGTACATGATGCTGTTATGGTTTTCGAAAACGAACAACTGGCGGGCATCTCCACGCAGTGCAATCGAATCGGTCAGGAAGTACTTGAGTCCCAGGCCGGCATTGGCGGTAGCGTCGGTGTTGCTCCCCCCCTGGTAACTTGAACCGTGACCTTTTGTGATGCCGCCGCCACCTATGGCAAGATACGGCACCAACGGACCATCCGGCATCAGGTTATAGAGAATGTCCAGGCGATAGGACAGAGCATTTACACTCGTTTTTTTACAGAGTGTACATGTAGTCGCGAGGTAGCTGCCAACCACTTCCACTTCCCAGTTCCTGGTCAAGTCGTAACCGATGCGCAGTCCATAGACGGGTGCTGTCTCCAAATGCTCAACACCGTCAAAAGTGTAGCCGCCAACATACGGTGAAAGTGAAAGAGCCCCTGCCCGTTCTCCGGCGGAAACAGGTGCTGCCATGACACACAAGACTGCGAAGGTTATTAGCAACGCGGACAGTTTTTTCAACATAAATCCTCCTATACATTCATTTCGCCAACCAGGGAATGATTACCCGTAAAAAGGTTTGCTTGTGCTAGTACCCTCTAGTGCTGAAGTAGAGCTTTAAGGGGACAGGCAGAAAGCCTAACTGCTGCCTGCCCCTTTCTTTTTCATCAGATATCTCACAGCCTATGGTGCAGGCACGTTAATGACTGTGTTCACCAGTGTTACTGATGCGTTTAACCCTATTGCCCTGCCATTCAATGTCACAACTGTGACATTGCCGGCCGTAGAAAATGTAACTCCGGCAGAGGCAATGATAGTTCCCACCATGGTACCACCGCCTGCGGCATTAATTGTCGCCGCACTGCCTACGTACCAGTACACATTTTTCGCTTGAGCGCCATTGGTCAGAATTATGCTGCGAGGAGCCCCCGGTCCGCCGACAGTGAGCGTACTTGCCATCTGAAACACGAAGACAGCATTAGCATCTCCACCGCCATCCAGGGTCAGATCCGATCCGGTCAGCTGAAACGACCCACCCGCTGCTTGATAGATTCCAGGGGCAAGCGTGAGCCCACCCAACTGGCCGGCACCAGGATCAGTACCGCCTGGTAACGAAGCGGGAGACAGATTGTCAAACGCAGTCTGTGCTGCCAGTGCGCCTGCGGCTGCAACTACGCCCGGAACAGAACCAGGAGGAGCAGTCGCCGTATATATCGTTCCGTTCACGAATCCTTGATTGAGTGGCGTTTCCGTATACACATTGCCTCCCAGATCGTGAAATCCGGTAATTAACGTTGAAGCCCCGGTGGTGCCGATATCGCCGTTGATTACAGTAAGAAGACCTTGGTTGGTCATGCCTGCTCCCCCCCCAAAACCTCCAAATGGAGCGATAGCTCCAAGTTCCGGTGCGTTGGTCACAATTACGGTCACGGTATAGGTTGCCGTTGAGTTGTCCGCCGCGGTTACAATATACTGCACCGGACTTGTAAAATTGTTCGGTGTTGAACCACTCGTCTGAACCGTTGTTCCCACCTTTACGACTGTCCCTGTGGTCGTGAATGTCGCTATCAGGTTCGTTACATCTGTACCGTGCGGAACAGGCACCGTGATGGTCTTTGGCGATGCTGCTTCATCTATTGTTCCTGCAGCACCGGTAAACCCGGCAAAAGAATATGCGGTAATGGCCTTGGCAGAGCTCGGGGCCACGGTTACCGTCACGGCATAGGTCGCCGTTGAACTGTCTGCCGCGGTCACAATATACTGCAGCGGATTTGTGAAGTTGTTTGCTGTCGAAGCACTTGTCTGTACCGTCGCTCCCACTCGTACGACTGTTCCCGTGGTGGTGAATGTCGCAACCAGGTTCGTCAGGTCTGTCCCGAACGGCACGGTGACGGCTATGGTTTTTGCCACTTCATTTATCACCCCTGTAGCACCAGTAAAACCGACAAACGAATATGCGGTAATGGCCTTGGCAGAGTTCGGGGCCACGGTTACCGTCACGGTATAGGTAGTTGTTGAGCTGTCTGCCGCAGTTACAACATACTGCAGCGGATTTGTGAAGTTGTTTGCTGTCGAACCACTCGTCTGAACTGTCGCTCCTACTCGTACAACTGTTCCCGTGGTGGTGAATGTCGCAACCAGGTTCGTCAGGTCTGTCCCGAACGGCACGATGACGGCTATGGTTTTTGCCGCTTCATTTATCACCCCGGTAGCACCGGTAAAGCCGACAAACGAATATGCGGTCATGGCCTTGGCAGAGTTCGGGGCCACGGTTACTGTCACGGTATACGTTGCCGTTGAACTGTCTGCCGCGGTTACAATATACTGCAGCGGATTTGTGAAGTTGTTTGCTGTCGAACCACTCACCTGAACCGTCGCTCCTACTCGTACGTCTGCCCCCGTGGTGGTGAATGTCGCAACCAGGTTCGTCAGGTCTGTCCCGAACGGCACGGTGACGGCTATGGTTTTCGCCGCTTCATTTATCACCCCGGTAGCACCGGTAAAGCCGACAAATGAATATGCGGTAATGGCCTTGGCAGAGTTCGGGGCCACGGTTACCGTCACGGCATAGGTCGCCGTTGAACTGTCTGCCGCGGTCACAATATACTGCAGCGGATTTGTGAAATTGTTTGCTGTCGAACCACTCACCTGAACCGTCGCTCCTACTCGTACGTCTGCCCCCGTGGTGGTGAATGTCGCAACC
This sequence comes from uncultured delta proteobacterium, assembly GCA_963748325.1. Classification (GTDB taxonomy): domain Bacteria; phylum Desulfobacterota; class Desulfuromonadia; order Geobacterales; family Geobacteraceae; genus RPRC01. Next base: position 1,191,500 of record CAVVIJ010000004.1, read on the forward strand.
AGATTCGTCAGGTCTGTCCCGAACGGCACGGTGACGGCTATGGTTTTCGCCGCTTCATTTATCACCCCGGCAGCACCGGTAAAGCCGACAAATGAATATGCGGTAATGGCCTTGGCAGAGATTGGAGCCACGGTAACCGTCACGGTATACGTCGCCGTTGATCCGTCTAACGCAGTAACGATGTAGACCACCGGCCCGGTGAAATCATTTATCGTCGCAGAGCTCGTCTGAACCGTTGTTCCCACCTTTACGCTTGCACCCGTTGTGGTGAATGCCGCAACCAGATTCGTTACGTTTGTCCCAAACGGCAGGGTTACCTCTATGGTCTTTGCAGCTTCATTTACGGTACCAGCATTCCCTGAAAAACCGACAAATGAATATGCCGTAATGGCCTTGGTGGAGGATAGAGGGCTTAATGGGCACGTATCACCCCCACCACCGCATCCGGGCAGAACAATAAACACACTGAGCAGTAGCATGAATAACAAATACGCTTTCTTCGCCTCGAACTTTTTCATAATTCCTCCTTTCGAAAATTAGTACGTCACGAGTTTTCTTACCAATCCTCTACCATGTCTCCATCTCCATTTTTTCATTCAATGTAATATTCTTATGACCAGCAGATACTATCCCCCCCTCTGGACAGTTGAAGGATCTCTCCTTTGGATGTAATGAGCAAAATTTATTTAAATAAAAGCAATTACCCTACCAATAAACAAATTAAAGCAAACAAGGGAAACCAGTCTTTAATATCAGGTAATTAGACACTCTTAAGAGGCAACGGTAAGACAAGAAGCGATTTTCATAACCGTGGTATTTGGCGGAACCACAACATATTGAGGGTGGTGTTGAGGGGAGGTGAAACACTCATAGAGGGGTGTCGTATCACAGGCAGGGAATATATAACACGAAATTCAAGGGAAGGTATCATCCGCAGGTGACGCGAATAATGTCATCTACCAGGTATTCCAGGAAGTCTTACATCTCGTCTCCTTCCGGAATGGATGCTTGCAAAACCGGAAAACAGCAGCTTTTCATCCGGAGGATTCCAGAAGGAAACTATCTCGCTTCATTTGCTGCACATGGTAGCTGTGTGCAGCGAGTCGTCAAAAAAATTCCCGCAGACTTTCGTCAATTCCCTTGAGCGCCTCATACCAGAACTCCTTGGCGGCTTCGATCTTATCTTTGTTGAACCGGTCGAGCCATGCCGCGAGTTCGGGGGACGGGTCATTTTCAATCTCACTTTTGCGCGTCAGGAAGGTATGCACGAAGTCAACGCTACGCTCTGATTCCCAGAAAATCGGTGAGTTATGGCTGTTCAGGCGGCTTGCCAAAACACTAATCGCACGTTCGAACTGTTCCTTGCTGTTATACAGTGAGCCCATCACTTCAGGCAGCAGTTCTTCCGCCCATCCCCGGTGGAATCGGCAGATGCCGAGGTTGTCCAGTATCAGCTCTTTTTTCATGCGGTCTGCGCATCTTCTCCCCAGTTCCCGGGGCGGTATAAAATCGTTGCTGTAGACCATATAGTACTTGCCGATGATAGCCATTGGGACAAGGGTACCGGAGACCCAGTACTGGTTCGGGACCATCCACCCTCTCCGGCCGAATGCCGCATAGACAAAGCAATCGAGCAGAGACTCCTGCCTGGTGCGAGACAGCGCCCTGCCCCACTTGCGGACACCCTCGCTGAAATCCATGATCCCGCGATGTTCAAGTATCGAATCAATCAGTTCGCAACCCAGGTCTGCGTTGAGCATCGAGTCACTGACCGGGTCGAAGTCCGCCAGATCCCATCGCGGAAGCAGTGTGACGCCAAGGTCTTCCTTTGTCAGCAGCTTCTGGTCCAGCAGGTCCATGAGCCACGCCAGCACCCCCCCGCCTGAGATGGCGTCAAAGCCCATTGCATCGCAATAGTGAGTCAGCTTTTCCGCTGCACGCTGATCGAATATGCCGCACAGGGGTCCCAGCGTCTGGTAAGGCTCGTAATCTTTTTTATATTCCCCATTCATCTTTTTGCATACGGCTACGCATGGCTCGCCGCAGGTTGCCTGCTGCCGTGGAACAATGGTCTCTTCGTTGAATTGACGGAGATAATGGTCAATGATGAATTTCCGATGTAGATCCGTTCGAGCCTCTTCCGGCCAGAAGATGGACCGGTAATTAAAGGCCAGGACTCTGCCGCCCATGGTGGAGTAGTTGACGCCAAAGGTGCCGCCGCTGCCGACTTTGGCATCGTATCGGTACTTGCCCGTGCTTTCCAGGTCCTTCTGCTGAAGACGCATGTTGTATTTGTTCCGGAACCATTCGTCGGCAACCTTGCTGTCCCGGAAATCATCATCCACTACGGTGCCACCATAGATGATAGCAACAATTCCGTGTTGCTGGAGAAGCGCGCTGCCGAATCCGCCGCGGCCGGCCCAGGTGTCAACGTGGCTGATCGCGCCGTTCGTGATGGGAACCGACATGATACCGCCCATGTCGGTATGCATGGCAGCGGGACCCGTAACGAGAATACGTGGGTCGTTCTCGTATCGCGATCCGTACATCCCGAAAACCGCTTCTGTAAGGGAGTACACACCCTTTGGCGCAGAACTCCAGGCTGCCAGCACATCAAAGGGAACCACTTCCACCTGGATCTCTTCACCGTGGTTTCTGTTCAGGTAAAGGATTGAAGATACAGGCGCCTTTCCCACGATGCTGAGCATATTGATGCCAAGATTATCAAAAACAAGTCCGGCACCACCCATGGAGCTGATATACAGTCCCTGCCAGCAGGGGGAAAAACCGGTTACCACCATGCGGTTCGAGCCAGGGAAGATTGAGCCGGCAAAGATCCCGACTCCGAAGTTGAGGCTTTGAAACTTTTCCGTAAGATGAATACCCAGGTCAACCGGACCGAAGTAACGATCGAGGGCATATTTTTTCGTCCTGTAGAATCCTGTAGCGGGGTCCACAAACAATACTTTTTGATGTATTTCCATATCTCCCCCCCTATTGCCGGTACTTTGCCGACTTCAGGGATAATCTCTCAGGAACCTGTCGGACGTTGGATACGTCTGCTACAAATCATCTGTCGTCGTCCTGCCTAATTTTCGCTAAAGTTCCTAAGCCTGACAAACTCCCAGGCCGATTATCGGAACCGAGCAAAGTACTTTGATCCTTATAGAGTACCGCAATTTATTCCGAGTGTGATGAGTACCCTGATTTAATCCATGTAGCGACAGGAAATGCTTTGAGCCTTTCACAGGGGGAAATAGACACTCGCACCTGGCAAACTGCCGATGCCCTTCAGGTGAACCGTGAATGCCGAGGCCGCATTATTTGGATACCCAGGGGGCATCTCCGGCACCACCATCAGCCCGATTGACAGCAACCATGCCAGCCGCTATCTGATCAGCAACTGCAGCTTTTTTGCCGCCCAAGACTACAGCTTCCAGCCCGAAGGGGGAAGAATTGGCATGCTGAGTGACGGTGCAGCGAGCGTACCGTTAGCTCTGCCGTACGAGACGAACCCTGATGGCACAGTATCCTGGGTGAGTCCAAGCAGCAGACAGCTGACCGTTTTGACAAAATGGATGCAAACAAGAATGGCAAGGTGACAAGCGATGGATGCGTGGCTTTCTGGAGCGTTCGCTTTGCAGATATCGACGGATACAAGGACGGCAAGATAGCAAAAGGAGAGTTCGACTAAAAGGTGGTGGAATGGTATTTCATGTCTGACGAAATAAAAACGGTTCCATGACCGCTACCCAATTTACCAACAGATGGGTCGGCACGTGTCAGGCGGAATAGAACAAGAAAGACCAGATCAACTAATGGCAGCTACATCATTCCGGCATTTCTATGAGGCGCGCAGGGCAATACCATAGAAAACACTTTCTGGAATTGCCGGACTGACAAGCATTCTCGAATCAGCAGGGAAAGTATTAACTCCTTATATTTTCAACAGTAAAATTCTGCTATTTCGGTTCATCTTTGTGGTGGTGAATTCGGTCAACGACACTGTGTACCACCCCAATCAGTGATTTATCACGTGCCACATACTCTGCGCGCCCGACCTCACTAATAGGCATCCCGGTTGCCAATTTATGGGAAGCACTTTTCTGAATGCCCAGCACCTGACTCGGATAGACGCTTCGGTAGCCGACAATGAGATAACTCACCATACAGGCAAGGGCGGCATGGGGAGCTATCCCGGGGCCGAACAGCTCGATGGCCATTACCGAGGCGGCAATGGGAGTATTGGCGGCTCCCGCCAGAAGCGAGGTCATCCCGATTGCGGAGAAAACCGCCAGATTCGGCTCGTGAAAGATTCGGGCAAACAAATTGCCGGCAGCGGTGCCGATGTAAAATATCGGCGTGACGATGCCGCCACTGCCTCCACAACCAAGGGTAATCGAAGTGGCGATGCTTTTCCAGAAGATTGCCCCTGTTGGCATCACATTGCCCTTAAGCGCGGAGTCGATGGAGTTAAGACCCAGCCCCAGATAATCGAGAGAAAGAAATTTACCGATCAAAACGAGCAGGATGCCTCCAATGAGAGCATTTACGGTGTAGTGGAAAGGCAGACGATCAAAGATCTTGTGGCTGAATTTCATCATCTCGATCAGAAACAGTGCTATCAGACCACACCACATGCCAAGCAGGATTATTTCAAGAAATTTTCCACTGGAAAGATGGGGAACAAGGGCGTTAACATGCTGTTGATACTCAACGCCCATCAGGGTTGCCACATGAAAACCGATGATGCCCGCCACGAAAGAAGGAAAGAGCACGTCATACATCATGCGCCCCAGCACCAGTACTTCTATCCCGAACAATGCACCGGCAACCGGCGTACCGAAAACGGTGGCAAAACCTGCGCTGATGCCGCAAATGACAAGTTTTCGTCGATCCACATCGTCCAATCTCAGCAAACCACCGAACGCCGACGCAAGCCCCGCCCCAATCTGGGCGCAGGGCCCTTCTTTACCTGCTGATCCGCCACTGGCAAGGGTTATTACCGTTGCAACGAGTTTGACAGGGACGACCCGTAAAGGAATTTTCCCCATATGTTTATGGACCGCTTCGATAACTTTTTCAGTTCCATGACCCGCTGCATCGGGAGCCAGCCACTTGACCAGAAAACTGCTGACCAAAATTGCAAGAGGTAGTGTCAGGTAGTAACCGGGGAACTTTCCAAAATGTCCCGATGTCCACGTCAGAGAACGGAGGAAACATGCTGTTGCCAATCCTGCCAAAGAGCCAACTATGGCAGCATAGGCTGTCCACTTGATAACGCTGGCAAAAAGCGTAACTTCTTCGTAAATTTTACTTTTCATCGGTATCCACGTTTTTCAAGGTAATAAAATCCCGACAGGAAGTTCCGGTTGCAGCCTTTCCTGCCTGTCGACATCAGCCCAAAATAAAACTGGAAAGGGGTCTCCCCTTCCCAGGAAATTCTTCACTAGTACCTACCGCAAGATTTCATCCACAAAATCACAAGCCCGACTTTCTGATAGTTCTTCCACACGATTTACAAAAGTTATTATTTGTATACAAACGATATATTGTCAACTACTTTTTTCAGATTGATGCAGTTTTGAAGAGGTTTGCTTACGGAACGCCATCTTTCGTACTGACCGGAAAAAACTGTAGGCCCGTCAGCTAATGCAACTTCACGTTTTGCTTGATGATCTCACACAATTCCTGTTCACTTTCCGGTGTGAGGGAGCTACGCAACAGCGTTCCGCTGAATTTGCCCAACTCTTTTGCCACCTGGTCAGAAAGCCCTTTGGATACTAGCACAAAAATAGCTGAACTGTCCGGTGTTAATGTATCTGCAATACCTTTAATAAAATCATCTTCGATGCCTACCTTCTCCACCAGCGTGACAATCTTGCCGACAGCCGCACCGATTATTCCTCCGACCAGTGTGCCCATGATCGGATTGAGGCACACGGCCCCGATTAACAATCCGCAACTACCGCCCACAGCCGCATCTGCCATAACCAGAATACTTGTATGTTTTATGGAAATGGTACCGTCAGCTTTTCGTATTGCCACGGCGGCTTCACCCAGGTCAACCAGATTAATCTGATTCAACTTCACAAGGTCGAGAAGAACCTCATCGGCGGTAAACTGTCCATTAAAACCTGCAACAATTAGCTCTCGCATACGTTACCTCCTCGCCTCACTAAGTTTTACACGTAGCCCCCCAACATCTTAAACCCTCTATTTTTAAATATTATTACATAACTGTAGTTATGCAAGCATAGCACTATTCACGAAGGCCCAAGAGGCTGTTTTTACATGATAAATATTGGAACCATGATGAGACGGTTGCAATCATGGCAAGATCTTTGCCGGTGGGTGCTGTTTGCATTGTGAGCCTCAATGAAGCGGTGAATTTCTTTCCGCACTGCAGTAACGCTGCATAATAGATTCAACTAAAAGTCCCAGATATGTACCGCAAATAACATCACTCAAAAAATGGTAATTAGTGGCAAGAAGAAGGACCCCTAAAACTGCCAATAACAAAACTAGCGCTATCTTATATTTTGGATAGATTCTCCATATGGCAGAAAACAAAGTTGCAAACACAACCATATGACCTGAAGGAAATCCGTCAAATCGAAAACCACCATGAAACCAATGAAATCCGTATTGCTGTGAATTTTGTAGCCATATCCTCGTCTCAATCCTGCCGAAGACAACTTTTAGCGCGGTTTTAACTACATACGAAACAGGCAAAGAAATTGCCACAACTTTCAACAGAAATGTTCTTGTATCATATACATGTTTATATTTTCTGGATAGATAGGCGGTGCACGACAAAGTGGAAATGATTATTACCGTAGCCAGGAGTGCATCGGGAATAGTAGAGGTAATGTCAGACCACACCTTGTTACCGTACAGGTGGGATTGCACAAATAAGCTGAGTGGCCTATCAACATAGAAAATACAAATAATAGCTACTGCTGCTACCGGCAATGAATACAGAATCATAGAAGACAAACCAAAACGTCTTTGTTCTGAATTACATCCTGAGATAATCTTTTTAAGTGTCAGCACTTGTTATCTACCTGTCCAACTCAACTCTAGTTCTTTCGTTATTTTGTATAATTTAAAAAAAGGATTTTCATTCAGGCATTTCACCAAAGGTCTGATCCCCTTATCGTTTGCAAGTATAGCGCTAATAAAGATTGTTTTGATGTTAAAAAGTGTCAAGCAAGGGCACGATGGATAATCCGAACTGACCACGTGACGTAGTATCCCAGGTTCCTTTGTAATCAAGTGGGAGTACTTTCAGTCTTTCTCGGGGCAGGATCTCTTCACGCGCGCTGCTGTATCCTGATGGTAGTAAGCACAGAGAACATGGTAAAGCTCAGAAGCATGCACCTGAAGGGCAAGGGGGCGGTCGAAGAATTCCTCGGTGGCCACGGCGAAAAACTCGGCTTCATTCTTCGTGCCGTATGCGTCAAGGAAGGTTTTGTGACCCATCTCGGCAAGGCTGCGCAACCGCAGGAATTCTCGGGAGCATACGTCCACCCATTCCGCGAGCTGGTCGCGATCAACGAGGGGCGGAGTTCCGTCGGCAACTCCATCAAGCATATCAAGCTTGTGGGCAAATTCGTGATACACCACGTTATGACCCTGTTCGGGGTGACGTGCGCCATGGAGGACGGCATCCCATACCAGGATCACCGGACCCTGGGCAAAGGCCTGTCCCAGGATGGGAACTGGGGCAGAAACCACGCTGCCACCACGTTCGAAGACGCCGGCTTGGCGCTCGGGAGGTACGACAGTGGAAGGATAGACGAGAATTGACTGCACATTGCGATAGTAGTCGTGGGGGAGACGCAGTTGCAGCAGACACGCTTGGGCCGCAATGGTGACGCGGATCTCATCAGTAAGTTCGAGGCCGCCGCACCCCTCCCACTGTTTCTCCTCAAGGAAAACTTGAATCATCGAATGTAGCTCGGCACGTTCGGCGTCGTCAAGCACGCAGTAGTGGGCCACGTTGGCGCGCACGATAGATTCCCACTCCGGAGGAAAAGGACGCTCGCGCATCTCGGCGCGACGATGGTCGCGGAGCCAATGGAACATGGATGACATCCTCTTGCGGAGGCAGAGGAACAACCTCTCGCTGCTTTTCAAGAGTGGACTTGATACACATTACCAAAAAATAACCATACTACTCGAAACGAACCGTCGTCAAAGCAAATTCAGTAATGGTTGAAGACAGCGGAAGCCTCTTCGTATCAATGTGGATATACCACGGACTATCGAGACAGGATAGTATAATCTACCCTGCAACAGGACAATAATCTGTTGTTTGAGGCAGGAACGACAAAAGATTTCGTGACTGTGGTCAGTTCAGGTTTCTATCATTTCTGACGGGACCAGATTTGTGATCTTCCGAACAGCGGAATCCCGATATAGCCGTGCAAATCAAGCCGATCAGGGGAGATCAAGGTCAGTCGGGCACGGTAGGTGTTTCCCGTATCGGAGTCATAAATCGTTCCGTGTTCCCAGCGGTTTTCACCTTCACGGGTAAACCCCGCCATGATCTGCAGGCCAATAACCCTGCGGTTTCGCAGTTCAGGTTCGGGATTGTGACGGTCGACACGCGGCTTGCCCGCCATACCCTCCCGGTCATCTGCCGGAAAACAGGGTTCCCGCAACCAGGCCACGCGACCACAAATGTTCGCGCCGCAGTGATAGATATCGATCAGTGCCCGGCCGTCCTCGGTTTTCCATGTTCCGGTAACTCCATCGTCAAAACCGTAAACGACGGATACCGACAACAAGCAGAAGCACAACGCAAGCCGCAGCACACCACCTACGGACAAAACGCGACGACTGGAAAACTGATATTTCCAACGAAAACAAGACATCAAATATAATACCGTTGCCCTCGCCTCTTCAGGTGTACCGGGTAACACCGGCAACCGCCACACAGTGCCGTGGGTTTCAGATCTCAGGCACGTGCTTCTTGAGGCGCTGTGAAAGATTAATTGTTCGTTTTGTCGTAAGCCGAAAGGTGATTTCAACCACAAGGGATACTACCACCATGGCCAGCAAAACCCAGAGATGGCCCGGCGAAGTGATTACAGTCTGCCAGAGAAGACATGCCAGTGCGGCGAGGCAAAGAAAAGCTCCCACCAGCGAGAGCCATCTCTTGCTCCGGGTTTCGCGTGCCAAGAGGGCATTGGCGGCATTGACAGCCGCAAAGATCAGCAGAAAACCGGCACTCCCCATGATCGATATACTGGAGAGGTCAACCAGATTTGCAATAATCAGGGTACATCCCGAGGTAATCAACAAACCCTCGATCGGTGTACCCCAGACCTTCCTTTCCAATTCTCGGGGCAGTTCGCCGTCCTTGGCAATCACATAGCTCAAGCGGGCCGCTCCGTACACCGTGGCATTTATGGCGGATGCCGTGGAAAGCATGGCGGCAACGGCAATCAAGACAAATCCGCCATGTCCGAGGAATGGTCGGGCAGCCTCTGCCAATGCATAGTCTCTCGCATCAACTATCGTGGCAACAGGCAGGGTTCCGACAGTCACAATGGCAACCAGGACATAGAGAACTATCACGAAAACAACACTGGAATAAAAGGCGCGAGGCAGCGTTCTCTGAGGGTCTCGCACATCCTGAGCGGTATTGGCAATCAATTCAAAGCCTTCGTAGGCTAAAAATATGATCATGCCTCCGGCAACCAGGTTCAGCGGAGCAGACCACGACGCTGGCTCCAGCCGGACGACATCGATACCGCCGATTCCGACCGCAACAAAAAGCAGCAAAATTGCCAATTTGATGAAGACAATCCAGTCTTCAGCTTTGCCGATCAGTTTGGCACTCAGCAGGTTGAGTCCGGTTAAGAGCACGATAATGGCGCTGATGAGAAGGTGTTTCCACAGGAGTTGAGAGGCGGGAGGGAATAATGATGCGCCATAGCTGCCAAAGGCATAGGCATAGAGAGAAAGCATCACGATGTAGCTGATCCAGAGCAGGATGTTTGCACTTCCCGTCAGCACCCCCGGGCCGAAAGCCCGGTCCAGAAAAGAAACGGTGCCTCCCTGGCTCGGAAAAGCGACAGAAAGTCGAGTATAGGAGTAGGACGTTACCAGGGCGACAATTCCCGCAAGAAAAAAAGCCAGGGGCGCACCACCCCGGGTCAAGTCCACGGTCAGGCCAAGAACGGCAAAAATCCCCCCGCCGACCATTCCACCAATCCCGAGAGCAGTTACCTCCCAATATCCAAGTTCTTTCTTGCCGGATTCACCCATGCCCGATTATACCTCTCCCTTACAGGTGCCGCAAGATTCTCAAACCGACCAGCAACTGCCATTATCAGCAAGAAACACTTCGCTTTCGTCACTTCACACCCGGAATATCAATCAGACCTGCTCGGGCTGTAGTGCCGCTTAAGCCAGAGGCTCAAACCGTCCAAACCGGGAAAGAGCACCCTCTCATTGATATTTGCCTGATCGAGCTTATCACGGATCTCCCATTTGAGAGACGCAGGGATGATTATTTTGCGGGCCAGTTCAGGATGGTGCTCCAACCAATCGTCAAGTACCAGGCTCGAATCGGACATAACCGAGCAGAACGCGAACTGATTGACGATCCGGTCATCGATGGAAGGAGGTTCGAAAAAAATTACCACCTTTTCGCCCGATTGAGAACCGAGCAGATCAAGATCATTCAAGGTATCGATTGATTCGTTCATGAGCTGGAGGGTCATGACATTTGCGCCTTCTTCCACAAGCCTGTCTCTCAGGGATTGCGGCAGCAATTCATGGGCCTTTACATAGTTGACAGCCCATATAGCTCCGTCAAGGTCAAATTTGTCAATGGCCGCAGTAGCGAAATGCATGGCGATGAATGGTGAATAGGTCCAGTCAAGAATGCGGGTCGGCAGGCCGAAGTGTTGTGCAACGGAAAGCCAATGCCAAAGCGAGTCGCGCTCCACAAAGCTGCGGTGGGCATATTTTCGAAAGTTGCGCAACAGATGGCGCTCCAGCCTGACATAATCCCCGCGCAGGCGAATGAGTGTCGTCTCCAACCGATACGAGGCACTGGACAGGCCTCGAAACGCATAACGAGAGCGGAATCGCCCTATTTTATCATTCCATGAGTTGGCAAAAAGCTCCCGTTGAAGCTCATCCCACGAATGTACCGTAATATTTTCCACGTCTTCCAAACTCCAGGTTCAGATATTGAGCATTAGCATACGAGAAAAGTGTATCTAACAATCGATATTTTTCAAAGGTAACGCCCACTACGCCGTAATAGATACCGGGTCAGGCAGGAATACGTCCTGCATCGGACAGTTTCAGCTTCCTCCGCGGAGAAAGAAACACCTCCCGATGCAGTCGGCAGCGAAGCAGCTGACAATACCGCACGAAAACGGCCCTCAGGAGCGACCACATAGTACCCTAAAACTTTTGAAAAGGGCACCATTCATTAACAAGTCAAGGAGCCGCTTCAGGGATTGCGAAAAGGGAGATCATTGCTGATACGGCAAAAAAAAGGCCGGAGGTTCGCTCCGGCCTGTGCCGATTATTTGGTTATCGGCAGCGGAGTGCTGTCCGAATTGGGTGGCAGAATCGGGTAAACTACTGTCGGTTGCCTACCGGTGAGGGTAGCAAGAAAGGTAACCAGTGAACTAGCATCGTCATTATTCAACTTTATACCAAGCTGAGCCGATCCCATGATAGTGACCGCATCTTTCAACTTCCAGACCCTGCCGGAATGGAAATAGGGAGGTGTTAATGCCACATTACGCAGTGATGGCGAACGGAAAACATAATTATCCTGAGCGGTATGGGTAACTTTGAAGCGCCCGGTATCGGCAGCGGGACGGATATCCGCGGCAGGGGCCTCGATAACCCCGAAAGGAAAGTATCCCGAGCCGCCGACATTGATCCCCTGGTGGCAGGCAACGCAGCCCTTGTCCAGAAAAATTGCAAGCCCCTTTTCTTCCCTGGCCGACAGTGCCTTCCGGTTGCCTTTGAGATAGCGGTCAAAGGGAGAATCGGGGGTGGTCAGCGTTACTTCGAAAATTTCGATTGCCTTTGCCATGTTGTCGAAAGTAACCGGATCTTTTTCTCCGGGAAAAGCCCTGGCGAAGAGTGCCCGGTATTCCGGCATGCTTTTCAGGGTTACGACTACCCGCTCCGGAGTATTGTGCATCTCCACCAAGGCCTGCACCGGGCCTTTTGCCTGGGCTTTCAGGTCTTCGGCCCTGCCATCCCAAAATTGGGCAATATTAAAGACCGAGTTGAATACTGTTGGTGCATTGCGCGGTCCCTTCTGCCAGCCGTGACCGATGGAGGTTTCCTGAAGATCGGCACCAGCCAGTCCTACGTTATGACAGGTGTTGCAGCTGATGAGAAACGAGGCGGAAAGGCGGGGATCGAAGAACAGTTTTTTACCGAGATCAAGCTTTCCCGGATTAGCGGCATTTCCGGTAATTGTTTTCGGTTTCAGCGGAATTGGCGAAAAAACGGCCTGAGCCCTTTTCATGGTATCATTTTGTGCCCAGGCACTGACGGCTGTGAAGCAAATCAGCATAGACAAGGCGATAGTTGCTCGTTTCATCTCTCCTCCCTTCATCACGAGAAATTTAATTGCAAAAATTCAGTTTCTGAAAGCTGTAATGCCCTGCCGACAATTAACCGGGAAAAGCTACGTCCCTGTCCGGACCTCCTGACTGACCTCCTTCGTATAGCCATTTGCCTTCCCGACTGAGGGCACATGATCGACTTCACTATTCCAGGTATACAGTATCGGCAATCGATAGAGGATAAAGCGGTACACGACAGTATAGATAGCCAAAATCGTAATCGTTATGAGCACCTCGCGCCAGGGAGGGATCTCCCGCTCGGGCAACTTCCAGTTAAAAGTGACAATGGCGGTATTGAGGCGGTTCATAACTATCCCTACGAGAGTTAGCAGCGCACTGAAACGAACCAACCTGATCATCTTGTGCCTGATAGAGAAAGAAAACAGCAAGAGCGGCAGAATAACACCCACGCCGATTTCAAAGATATACAAGGCCCCCCAACCGGTCCCCAGGTATTTCCAGGTGTTATCATGGGCCATCCCGATCAGTTTGATGGTGAGATACGTGGCGAGTCCCATGGCAGACCCTTTAGCCAACGCAATGGTGAGCCTGTCGAGGTTGGCGAGGAATCTTTTATCACAACGCCAGGCCATCGTTTTGCTGGCAATGGCACTGACCACAATCACCATGCTGAGCCCGGCAGGGATGGAAGAGACAAAGAAATGCAGCCACATGAATGAAGAGGAATACCACAGGGGATGCACTTTACCGGGTGCATAGTTGAACAGTGCACCGAGGGCCCCCTGGTGCAGAGTTGAAAGAATAATCCCGGCAACGGTCAGACCAAGGATAATCTTGCGGACGCCCCTTTTGCCCACCGGGAAGCCGATCCATTCGAAAAAAGAGACGGAAACTTCGGCCACCTGGACCGATAGATAGGTGGCCACATGCCAGGCCACCAGGAAAAGTACAGCGGCCGGACCAAAGGCTACCATCATCGGATAGGGCAGACGCCAGGGCTGACCAAGGTCAACCAGCAGGTAGACAACCGCAAAGAAATATCCCAGGAGGCCGTTCAGCAGCGCCAGTCTCTCGATCGGCTCGAAATCATGACGCCCGAAGATCTCCACCGCGGTTCCGAGCTGGAAACCGGATGAGGAAAGCGGAACCATGGTAAAGAGTCCGAATCCCAGGAAAAGCCCCCACGGGTAGTCATAGGAGGCGCTCGTTGCCCAGGAAAGCCCGAAAAGAAAGCGCCCGGCTATGACCGGTAACCCGACAGCAAATATCACCAACAGGACCCAGTTAAAGGGATTCCTCACGCTCTGGGCAACATACTGCTTCGGAGTTAATCCGAGCAGCAACTTTTCTTTCAGGCCCCATCTGCTCTTTCCAGGTATTTTATAGGGGGAATCAACCAGCTGCACACCTTCGACGATAAATCTTTTCATATCCTGGGACCCTCCTGTCCGGATTGGCCTGCGTCATGATCAGAACGATCCTTTTTATGCTTGGAAAGCAGATGAAAACCGGTGAAAAGAGCCGGCCAGATGGTCAAAACCATGGGGACGATACCGAGAAATTCTTTGACGCTGGAGATGATCGGTTCATTGCCGACCGTCGTATCAAAGCCAGCCTGAGCAAAATCCACTCCGGCCAGGTAAAGCCAGCTGGTGCCCCCAAGTTCCTTTTCGCCATAGATATGATCCACGTACCTGTCAGGCATTTCCCTGATACGCTCGTGGCCGATTTTCAGCAGATCGTTCCGGTGACCAAATCCCAGGACCTCTTGAGGACAGATCTCGACACAGGCAGGTGGTCTGCCATTTTTGAGACGTGTCTCGTAACAGAAAATACATTTTTTAACAAGGGGATTGAAGGCACTGGAATAACTGTAGGCAGGAACATTGAAGGGACAGGCGGTCATGCACATTCTGCAGCCGACACATACCTTGGAGTTGTAAATAACCGCCCCTTCCCTGGTTTTGGTATAGGCATTGACAAAGCAGGAAGTCAGGCAAGCCGGCTCATTACAGTGGTTGCACTGGATCTTACGGAAGACCGGAGTCTCTTCTTTCTTGATGTCATAGCGATTTACCACCGTATAGGCTTTTTCGGTAGGGCGCCTTTTTTCTTCGAAAACCGATTGGTCATTAAACGGTGTATCCGGTTCTGGAAGATTCTGCTCCTTGTTGCAGGCCGCCTCGCAGCTGCGGCAGCCAACGCACCGTGTCAGGTCCACCAAGACCCCCATGCCGTCCGGATACCCCTCAAAAGAGTTCACCCCCCAGGCGTTTTGCGAAGCACCAAGCATCGCGGCGGTCCCGCACGCCATACAACTTTTAAGAAAATCCCTTCGATTCATGACCCGTTCTCCTTCATTGCAAAAATAATCAGAAAATACCAATTACTCGTGGCAAGCAGAGAAACATAAAAATTCAAAAGGCACTATAGTGTGACAATCAGTACCAGAAAGAGGTTTTCAACAGGGACACCGCCGAAATCAGGCATCAATGCCCGCTCGCTTCACCCTTACCCTGGTTTTTAGCCGGGGCATACTCACCGGCATCGTAAAAAGCTGCTCCTTTCTTGTTGAGAGCATGACAGTCCTGGCAACCGGTCGGACCACCCATAACCCGGTGACAGCCGGTACAACACTGATGATATGCCCCTTTCAAACCCAAGGTATCAATGTGATAAGCGTTTTTATTCTTTTTCCGCATGACGGCGGCGGAGAATGGCTGGGCTGCGTGACAGCCCTTGCAGGAAACAACCGTGGTGGCGCCGCTATTCTTGTGGCATCTGGCGCAGTCCGGATTTGTTACAGGAGTTCCGGTAGTGTGGTGATGGCAGACCGAGCAGTCACCCGCAATTGTCACATGCTGGGAGTGGTTGAAAGGTACCTTCCCATAGAGGTTCTCGATGGAATCAAGCTCAACGGTATCGGGCATGTTCATGTTTTTTGCCAGGACACCAGACGGAAGCGCAAGCAGAACAAACATGGCCATTCCGATGACAGCCCGGTATAACACTGTTGACATAAGACGCTCTCCTTTGCCAAACAATAAAAGTTCAAGACAGCAGCATTGCCATAAAAGAATGTAGCGCCGGCAAAACCTACCTGTCATCCGTGTTTTCATCGGGTTGATTGATATATCGGTAAAAAACCGGAAAACCGACGAAGAATGCCAGGCAGATAAGGTATTCAAGCCCCTTTATATAATGATAATAATCAACCAGCGTGAAAAGTTCCTTAACTTGGCCGACCGATGTAAAAAGATTTTCCACGTCTCTCTCCCCCGTAATGGATGAAAGTAGTGATGAACGCCTCGTCATTTCGCCAAACGGAAGTTACAGCATTGATTACGCTATTCGACTTCTGCAACCTGGATATCTTTCTCTTTTTTAAACAAACCTTTGACCATTCCAAACATGACAACCAGGGCAGGCAGCAACTGCGCAACAACCACCAGGGCGCAAAGTCCGAGAAAAGCAAACAACAGAATCCCGCTACTGTAAACCTTGGTTGATGCGGCAGCAAAAGCAGCGGATGCTGTGGCAAGAAAAACCACCAACGCGTTGCAGGTAATACTCATCGCTTTCATGACATCCTCCTTTGAGATAACTACCAATACCGCTTGATTCTCCGCCCAGTCCAGGAAACCTGATTACATCGCTGGTATCAAAGGTGCGGACTTCATCCGGCACCTCCTTCCTCTTGGCAACAATCCAACTCCAACCAAGATAAATGTCCATTCTCCGCCGCAAAAAAATATCATGGCACTTTGGTCTCTTCGCCGCGAATGTCTGCCACTAGTTAGGCTGAAATGACAGAGAATGTTTTCCACACCATGTACCGACAATCATATCGCAGTTTTCCACTAATAATAGTGGGAAATAACATCTAACATCTTATAAAATAATAGTTTTCGTATTACAAGGTATACAATCAAATAAAACAGGTGAAGGGATGGCAAATATAACAATATATAGCTGGCAGGATGAACTGTGCACTTCCCAGCCAGCTGTTTATGTGTAGAATTACCAATAGAAGGGAATTACAAGCAAAATGAAAGGTCACCACCAACCGAAGTCCCAGGCTCAAGGCTTCCGTTGCGGTGCATGTGGTGTTTTATTATGGATCAGGAAAACTCATCAACCGAACGTCCATCACGCAGCGAAACCATGAACGCTTTGGTTCACTATTATCGGGCCGAGGTGACGCGTAGTCTTGCCTGGCGGGAGCGCCTCGATCGCACGACCAACTGGGCCGTCGGTGCAGCCGCGGCCTTTCTCGGTTTCGCTTTCTCCCACGAGGAAATCCACCACAGCGTTTTTCTGTTTTCGCTGGCCATCGTCTACACGCTGCTGTTCGTCGAAACAAGGCGTTTTCGTTATTTCGACGCCTATGAGTACCGGGTGAGGATGCTCCACCAGAATTTCATCCATGGTATCCTGGTCGGCAATCTTCCTCTGGAGGCAAATTCGTACTGGATGAGCGAACTAGCCGAGGATCTTCGCTACCCCCAGTACAAAATTGATTTCCTCCATGCCCTGGGGCGTCGAATCCGCTCCAGTTACATCTTCCTTTTCGGCATACTGCTTGCCGGCTGGCTGTTGAAAATCGACCTCCATCCGCACCCCGCCCATTCCCCGAGACAGTACCTGGATCAGGCTTCGATGGCAGGGCTCCCCGGATGGATTACCCTGCTGTTTATTTTTCTTTTCATCTGTCACGCCGGATTTCTGGTCTACATCGGCAGTCGGCAAGCCGGAGGGAGAGACCTTTTCCATCCTGACAGGCTCCACGAAGACGATCTCTAATAAACTCAAGGTCGGTGACTGCCACAGAGTCGGGTGTTTATCTGGTACTTCACGGAACCTGCAGGTCATTTTGGGCAAAGAGAAAGGCTGCTGGATGAAATGCACTTCTTCATCCGGCAGCCCTAATCCAGGTAGACGCGGATCAGATTTTCTCCGCCCGGGCCTCCTCATGGGTTTTAATGCAGATAATCGGCTACGGTGAGTCGATGAGTACTTCGAGATCGTTAAAACGGTCCATCATTGATACTCCGGAAATGTACATAAAACAGCCCCACAAAAATTTTCTTTATATCTTGCCTGACAAGAGCCCCTTTACCAACTCGCTGGCCTCCTTACCGTCATATCCTCCTGCATGATGGACACCCAGTGCCTTCATCACTTTTCCCATATTAACGGGAACAGCCTCGATACCATCGAGAGACATGACCTGGCGGATTGCGGCAACCAGGGCATCCCCGGTCAGTTGCGCAGGAAGATATTCCGTGAGAATCTCGATCTCCCGTTGGGCACTTTCGCTATTTTCAGAGGAACCGCTCCCCTTTTCACAGGCCTGCAGGTTTTCCTTGGCATTTTCGATGAATTTTTTCACAAACCTGACCACGGTCACATCGTCAGGCTGCTTTTCATCTTTACAGGCATCTGCAATCAAAACACCGAGCAGACTCTTCTTTTTCTCATCCCTGGCCTTCAGAGCCTTGATCCGGTCCTCTTTAATCGTATCGATAAGCATGTTTTCACCTTTCCTTGAGTGGTATGATTGTTGTTTTGATTGATGGCTACTACGCTGGCAGATGATACAGCGTACAGCAGTTCGGGAGGTATTCCCTCCGCCGGAAAAAAACCGGGGAACCCAGGCACTCACTCGTCAAAGATCGCACGGGGTTCACGGGTGGGAACCTGCAATTCACCAAGGAGGCGCTGCGTCAGGCTCTCTTCCAGAGCTTCTATGTCTCGAAAAGAAGCGGGAACGGAATCGATCCTTCCGCCGGCCATCATCCCATGACCGCCGGCGACTCCCTGGCCGGCAACGAGCCTCCTCATCAGTTCACCGGCATTCAGATCCTGGCAGACGGTTCGTAACGAAAGAATCAGGGCACCATGGTCGCGCCCCATGCACATGGCGACCTCAATCCCCTCGAGCCGCACCAGATAATCGACCATCTCCGGCACCACCTCCGGAGAGGATACCTCTCCCATGGTAATAATGAGCACGTTTGCATAGACCAGCGCATTTTCCAGCGCCGAGTGCAGGGCACGAAAATGCGCCGGTCTGAGCCTGGGATGGGTAATCTGGTACAAAAGCGTTTTGTTCGAGAGTGGAAAGAGGGCAAGATAGGCATCCCGGTCCGCCCGGCCGGCCTCCCTCCCAAGATCCTGGGTTTCCGATTTGATGGCATAAAAAAGTGCGGTAGCGAGCTTGGTAGAGAGGGAAATGTCCTGCGACTTCAGGTATTCGTACAGGATGGTCGCCGTGGTCCCGTACTCCGTGCGAATATCGACCCAACGGCAGGCCCTGCTGGCCTCTCGTATCGGATGGTGATCAACCACCAGGTCGACCCTGACACCCGGCGGCAGTGAATTGTTGCCGGTCTCCGGTTGGGTATCCAGCATGCAGACCATGCTGTAGTCAGCGATGTTCACGGCATCTATGGAGGTGAGGTTGATTTCAAGCACCCGGGCCATGACCATGTTCTCGCTCCTGCTGATCTTTCCGGAAAAGGCAATGACGGAAGCCCTGTTCAGTTTCATGGTGAACAGGTGCCGCAAGGCCATGGCCGAAGCAAGGCAGTCGGGATCAGGATGATCGTGAATAATGATGAGGATGCTTCCCTTCCCGCGCGCCCAATCGAGAAAGGAGTCGGTATAGTTTCTGGTATCCGAGAGGTTGCCGCAGAGGTTGTTTTCCATTACACCACCAGGGAGAAAAATACTCCTGCCGCATCACTACGAAGACGAGCAAGAGTGGGCATTGTAGCACATAAAATAAACAGTGTGCTCATGGCAGACAATTTTCCACGTAGAAGGACCAGGGGCATTTCAGCCTCCTTATTATTATGGACTGTCTCAACGACTCCAGAGCTGCCCGACGCGGAAAGTATCAGTGCTGTTTTTCCCGGTACTCCAGCTCGACGGATTTTGTATTGTCATCCGCGTTGCGATCTTCGCCTGGCGTATAGGGAGACATCTCCTGCTTCACCACTCTCAGGGTAAAAAAACGGACAACACTTATCTGTCTCCCTGTCAATACCCATAATCCAGGCTCTCGATCCGCGCAACCCTGCCATTTTCCAAGACCACCTGGTACTGGAACTGGTCCGGACCAAAGTTGAAAATCCAGTCGTCTATTGCAACGGTGGCAAAGGACCGGTCGCGACCGTACATCAATCCCGTTCCATATCGTTGTTCTTCGCGACTGGTGCTCGTGGCAGGCTCGCCACATTTGTTGAGCACCTCTCCGGCAGTGTCTCCAATGGAAACGATACCGCCACGACAAATCATCGAATCGGTATCGGTTGCCCAGCCCATGGAATGAACTGCTGTGACAAGCACCGCGGCGAAAATTAGCTGAAATGCAGTTTTCATTGTTCCCCCTCAAAGCCGACTGCTACCGACACTAGCTGTTTCAGCGTATTGTAAACCCGGCTTCTTTCTCCAGCGCTTGCTTTTCTGTTCTGTCATTTTATTCACGAAGTAGTTGAAGCCCTTAGAATCGAGCACCTCACGGATCATTGCACGTTCTAGTGTCCCGTGCGGTTAGTTCGCAGCAGTAATTCCGTGGAATTTTGGCCTCTGGCAAGGCGAGGCGACGCAGTCATAGTGGAGCTCTGACGAGGAGCCACAACGCAGCCAGAGGGCAAAAGAACTGGAATTACAAGGAATGAATTAGCCGCACAGGACACTAGCTCGTCAGCTGGTACGTGAATTATTTTCATTGACAAAATTCTGCCTTTATCAACGGAGACGTCAGCTTCTTAATTATCCATCCGAATAAAATGGAAATAGCCACAACCATGAGTACGTTCGCAATTTTCATAATAATCATCATTGCTTCAAATCCCGCTGGAACCGCCATGCCGGCCATTTGAGGGATGGTGTTGAACAGGGTAAATTGCAGGACCAATCCTCCGAGATTCCAGGCGATGCCCAGTGACATCAAAACAATAAAGACAATCCTTGCCCAATTTTTTCTTTTCAAGAGCGCGATTGCTGAAACGACGCTGGTCACAGAGACGACAAGAAAAATAAGAAGGAAAGAGTCAATATGATGAAACATGAAATTCGCAGCTGCAGGTATTTGCTTTGAACTTTCTGCCTGCTGCAGCACTTGGGTCATTTCGTCTTTACGGAACAGTACCCGAACCATAATGTTCTGTAAGATACTTATGAAAGTTGCAAAACTTCCAAGGACGATAAATATCCAGGCAAGGACATTTACAAAAGTTGAACGCCGAGGGGGTGTTGGCGTACCTTCAAATTCAAAATTCGTCATATTTCTCCTCTCTATCAACGGTTCCCGGTTGATCTGCTAGACGGGTGCGCTTAAGCCGCACGGGACACGGGATTTCTCCCAGGAACCAGAGACCTGACAGGTTTTCAAAACCCGGCAGGTCTGCTCTTTAACAATAGGATACACATCTCCACATATCAAACTTAATACGTGGAAAGCTGCTCCTCCCGGTTTCCTCCGGAAGAGTTACTTCTTCTTCTCGGTACTCCTACCCCGCAGTGCAATAGTCGCACGAACGGGATAGCCCTTTGCCGCAATCATTGCCCGGAGTGCGGAAATCCTTGCCTCCGGATGGGGGTGCGACGCAAGAACGTAGGAATATTTACTCCCCGCTTCCCCGGTGAGACGGGAAAAGAGGTCGGTTGCACCACCGACATGGCCATACCCCGCCTCCAAAAGATCGAGACCGAATGCATCCGCGGCCTGCTCCTGTTTTTGCGAGTAGCGCATTTCCATACCGTGAAACATGTCCGAAGCGAGGCTGGCCGCCTGACTGTCTTTTCCGAACATCATCGCCATGGCAAGGGTAACGCCAAGTCCTCGACCCAATGCCCGAAGATGATCGCGATGGGCGTAGTGGCCGAGTTCATGACCAAGAACCATGGCTAGCTCATTCTCCGATCGGGCCTGCACCAGCAGCCCGGAAAAGACCACGATCCGCCCCCCTGGCAGCGCCACTGCATTCACTTCCTTGCTGTCGGCCACTCTGACGGAAAAATTGTAACGACGCAGGGGGGAATCAGGAGGAAGGGCTTTCAGTAACCGGTGCAGAATCCCTGTCAGCTCCTGATTCTGCTTCCCGGAAACCTGGCCCATAAGTTTCTTTCCCGCCCAGACTTCCACGTCAACCGGAACCCGTGGGACGACCCATTCGCTGATCAACCAGAAGGCCAGGGAGACGATCACGACAATAGCGACCAGTCCCCCCACCATCCAGACCAGTTCCTTCAGAGGGTGGGTTACCGAAACGTTGACATTGTCCGCCAGTTCCCGCGGCGTGTATTTCATGAGGGATTCAGAGTGACCGCTGTCCCGTAGGCTATCACTTCCACACTCCCCACGCTCTTTTTGCGGTTGGCTGAATTGCCGATGGCCGAGGTCTCAAGGCGCAGATTGACCACCATCTGTGCGCCCTTGCCAATGGCCTGCTCCTTCATACGCAGGATAGCTTCCCGCCGCGCCCGGTCCACCAGCGATTCGTATGACTTGACCCGACCGCCGAAGATATTGCGCAGAATGGCGAGCAGACGCTTGAAATAATCGATGGAGACGACCACACTGCCGCTCACCAGGAAGGAATTCTTCACCCTGCCTTCGGTAAAATATGCCTCGGCCGTCATCACCGGATACTTCAACTGCTCGCGCTCACGCTGCTTGATGGAAGCATAATGCTTTCGTTCCGCGTAGGTTCCTGCGGTGTAGCCGAGGGAGGCAAGCACCAGAAAAAATACCAGATCAATGTGATTTAGAAAACTCTTCATGATCCCCCCTATTCGACGCGAACAGCCGTTCCGTAGGCAAAAAGCTCGGCTGCTCCCTGTGCCACGGACGAGGTGGCGAAACGGATATTAACCACAGCATTGGCTCCCAATTGCTGCGCCTGTTCGGTCATCCGCTTCATCGCTTCCTCTCGGGCATCCTGGAGCAGTTCAGTGTACCCCTTGAGCTCGCCGCCCACAAGGTTCTTCAGACTGGCCATGATGTCCCGCCCCACATGTTTGGCACGCACGGTGCTGCCCTGCACAATACCGAAATGTTCAACGATTTTCTTGCCGGGAACGCTGTTTACGTTAGTCAGGATCATATCCTCTCCTCATTTGAATAGAATTCATCTCCACTATATGTAACGGGCATGGCTTTGACCCGCCAGCCGTTTGGGCGGGTCCTAAGTGTTGGAATTATGCACTCCGTAAAAGTTGCACGATTTTGAGACGTATCAAAACTTGCTCTTCATTGATCCGGTGCGCTGAGAAATCCTCCCAGTTCATTCGAACTTCTGGGATCATCCGATCAGGTGACAACAGGGAAGTCGCACATTCAGTCATTTGGCTTTTGAAATATTGAAATGTTTCGTCAATCAAAGACAACCATTCAGAAAACCAATTGAAGTCATAAATGGTTTCAGTTGGGGAGGCCTGGGCGTGACAATAGCCACTCAGTGATTGCCATGGTTTTTTCAAACGCTTAAGGTCACATACAATCACCTTGAATGTCGCCTTAGCGTCAAGTTTTATGCAGAGTGCCGTGAATTGAGCAAGGAGTCGGTATTGGGGCCCTGCCTCATGAATTGCAGCAAGGAATCCATTGCGTCGTTTCTTGCATTTATTGAGTAAATCGCGCTCCATCGAACCGCCATATATCACCATCAGCAGCTCAAACCAAAGTTGTTCAATTGCATTACGGGCTTCCAAGCATGAAAACACAAGCAAAGAAGGGTTAGCTGTTTGGCGAGATAACTCCGCAATATCTCTTGCCTGGAGAATAAGCCAATCTGCCTCGCATATCCTCTCCCGGCATAATGTATCTTCCAATTGCATTCTGAACATTGATAATCTCGATTGCATCCAACATCGTTATTGACCGGTTAGGTTTCAGCATCTACTATTATATGCTTTCCATAGTTAACCCAATAAATTCCCTTTCCCACCTAGAAACCGCTGAGAGCACAAAGAACGTCATAACACCTTCAAATTTTTGCTTTTCTCTGCGCCCTTTGTGAAAAAACTGTTTTAGGTTTTGTCACAAAAAAAACCGCATACCGGACTCGCGCGGCACTGCGGCTTTCATAAAAAATATTTTCCTCTACCATGGCCCACAAGAAAACTCCTATAAACAGCATACAGGCAGGGATATCCATAAACGGCAACGAGCTAAATATTTCGTTTTTTAGCAGAATCTTAACAATAAAACCATTTAATTTTTTACCATCAAGATAGACGCTATCTGACAGTCGACGGCGGGTGGTTGAAGAGATACAATTCTGCACCACCTTCTATTCTGATGCACGCCGGGAATTTTAGCCTACGAACCGAAACGCAACTGTCACCTTGTCGTAACCCACTATTCACAATTATAGTTTATTCGATATATATGTTTATTTGCATTGACATACCATCCAGACTGTAGTACCTTGCCGCAAAAAAATAACTGAACCAGATACACGACAATACTCAACCATCCGTGAGGATGGGGCGGAAAGCCTACAGGGTCTCAACGAGACAGCCGGGTTGCCGAACTATCACATAGTATGCGGCAACCCGGCTTTTTATTTTTCAGCATATTATTTGACTATTTCACTCTGGTATCATTTTTCTTGCAAATAGCTTTCAAGTATTATATACAAATAGCGGTACTTAATATCGAAGCTAGTAAATCTAGCACACATCAGATGTACTCGATATACGATAATACTCAACCATCCGCGAGGATGGGGCGGAAAGCCTACAGGGTCTCAACGAGACAGCCGGGTTGCCGAACTATCACATAGTTAATCGGCAGCCCGGCTTTTTTTGTTTTACCCTGCCGCATGGGCAGACACTAAAATGAAGCAGCACCACTCTTTTGACGACGACCCCTCCTCTCCCGTGTAGTCAAAAATTACACGCGCGCGAAATGAACAACTAGCAATTCTCTCACAACAGAACATGGTCCGGCTCAGACGCCGGAAACCTCGCCCGGCACCAATAGCCACGACGGGAAGACGGAATAGTTGTACCTTTTGCCGGCATGATCCGCCCCGCGGAAATGTCAGCAGTATCCACGGAGTTGCGTTTTGACGCAGCACAACACAACATGGAGGCATATCGTATGGGAATAGACGATAGGTTTGATGACAAGCTGGAAGAAAAGATAGATACTTTATTGAAGCGCAAGGGGGTTTCCCGCCGCAGTTTCCTCAAGTTCTGCGGTGCGATGGTGGCAACCCTGGGACTGGAAGCAACCTACCTGCCGAAGATAGCCGAGGCGCTGGTCTCCGGGCCACGCCCGCCGTTCATCTGGCTGCAGTTCGCCGAATGCACCGGCTGCACCGAGGCCTTTCTCCGCTCTTCGAGCCCGTTCATCGACGACCTGCTGTTGAACAAGATTTCACTGGAATATCACGAAACCATCATGGCACCGGCAGGAGATGCGGCCACCAAAAGCCTTGAGGACGCGGTGGCCAAGTACGCCGGAAAATTCTTTGTCGTTACCGAGGGCGCCATCCCGCTCGCCAATAGCGGCAACTACGGCATGATTGGCGGCAAGACCATGCTGCAGATCGCCCAGGAGGTCTGTCCTCAGGCCAAGATGATGATCAGCCTCGGCACCTGCGCCTCCTACGGCGGTCTGCCAAAAGCCGCCGGTGGGCTTACCGGGGCCGAGTGCGTCCACGGGGCACTGAATGGTCTCCCCACCATCAAACTGCCGGGATGCCCCCCCAACCCGGTAAACTTCGCGGCCCTGATCATCAACTACCTGCTCTTCAGCGATTTCCCCAAGGTTGACAACCTCTACCGACCGACCTTTGCCTACGGCACTACCAATCACGACCAGTGCGAGCGCCGAAACACCTCCTGGTGTTTACAGGGATTCGGCTGCAAGGGCCCCACCACCTATAACAACTGCCCCACCGTGAAGTACAACGACAAGACCAGTTGGTGCGTCCAGGCTGACTGTCCCTGCAAAGGCTGCTCGCAGCCGGAATTCTGGGACAAGGGTACGTTCTTCAACTACAACGGCAGCTACAACGGGAGCAGTGGCGAAAGTAACGACGATTAATTTTTACTGACAACAACTGCCGCACCAGTGCGGCCGAGATCCGTTCACGCAAGGCAAGCAAAGAAAGGAACTATATATGGCTACAGTTGTACTCGATCCGGTAACACGTATAGAAGGACACTTACGCATAGAGACACAGGTGTCAAACGGCCAGGTAGCGAGCGCCTGGAGCACCAGCCCGCTTTTTCGCGGCATCGAACCGATCCTCAAGGATCGAGACCCGAGGGATGCCTGGATGATCACCCAGCGCCTCTGCGGCGTCTGTACCTATGTCCACGGGGTCACTTCGATCCGTAGCGTGGAAGACTCAATGGGGATTACGATCCCGGACAATGCGCGGGTAATCCGCAACCTGCTGATGGGCGCGCAATTCGTCCACGATCATATCGTTAACTTCTACCAGCTTCACCTCCTGGACTGGGTGGACGTGGTCAGCGCCTTGTCCGCCGATCCGTCACAGGCGGCTTCCGTTGACAGCCAGATCAATTCCTCCCGGACCAGGACTTCCTCGTACTTCAACACGATCAAACAGCAGCTGGCCGCCTTTGCCCAGAGCGGGCAACTGGGACCGTTCAATAACGGCTACTGGGGCCACCCGGCCTACAAACTCACCCCGGAAGAAAACCTGGTCTTCATGGCCAATTACCTGGAAGCCCTGAAGGTCCAGAGAGAAGTGGCGCAAATGCACGCCATTTACGGCGGCAAAAACCCGCATCCCCAGACCATGATCGTGGGCGGGGTCACCCTGAACAAGGATCTCACCTCGACCCGAATCAGCGAGTTCAAGAGTCATGTGACTGCGGCCCAGAGCTTCATCAACAACTATTATCTGCCGGACACAACCTACCTACTCAGCCGTTACAAGGAGTACGCGAATATCGGCCCTGCGGAAAACCTGATGTCGTTCGGGGAATTCCCCCTGAGCGCCTCGGAGCCGTCCAGCCTGTTCTTCCCGCGAGGCGCGATCTTCAACAGGGCCACGACCTCAGTGCAGCCGGTCGATGTGAACAATATCAGCGAACATATCACCCACAGCTGGTATTCAGGAAACAGCAGCAGCAAGCCGGCACAGGGCGAGACCGTACCGAGCTACAGCGGCATCAACACTTCGGGCCAGTACAGCTGGATCAAGGCACCACGCTACCAGGGACAGCCGATGGAAGTCGGCCCCCTGGCCCGCGTCATGATCAACTACGGCAAAGGACATTCGGCCACCAGGACCCAGGTCAACTCTTTTCTGCAAAAACTCGGACTATCCCTGTCCTCCATGTATTCCTCCCTCGGCCGCACCGCGGCCCGGGCCATCGAGACCAAGGTGATCGCAGACGCCATGGTCACCTGGGCGGGACAGGTACGGGCAACCACCCCGAGTACCAGCGCCATGCCGAACCGCAAGACCTTCAGCATGGTCAGCTCAGGCTCCGGCGTCGGGCTCAACGAGGCCCCGCGTGGGGCCCTGGGACACTGGCTGAATTATTCCAACCAGAAGATCACCAATTACCAGATGGTGGTTCCTTCAACCTGGAACTTCGGCCCCCGCGACGCGCAGGATGTCCCCGGCCCGGTCGAAAGCTCACTGACAGGCGTGCCGGTTGCCGACGAGGGACGCCCCCTTGAAGTGCTCAGGGTGATTCATTCCTTCAATCCCTGCATAGCCTGCGCCGTGCATGTCTTCGACCCGAACAGGAAGGCGACCTTCGAGGTAAAGGAACTGTAACATCGTCCGAGAGTCAGCAGTTTTATAGTGTTGAAAGGAGAAGATATGAAATCTGGAAATAAATTGATAAAAATACTCTGGCTCCTGCCAGTGCTGCTTGCCGTTCCGGCCTATTTCGCCAGTGCAGCATTGACCGGGCAGCAGATATACGATCAAAATTGCGCCAAGTGCCACAAGCTCGGCAGCTACGACACCTCGGGTTCCCGCGACCTACTCGGGGACGGGTCAAAGGTCAAGGAAAAGTTCGAAGAATCCAGGCACAAAGGGATACGCCTTTCATCCACCGATATCACCAATGTTGCCGCCTTCCTGAACAACCCGACCACCACCGCCCCCCTGGCCATCCTGACTTCGAGTTTTCCGGACGGGGCGCAGGGAACGGCCTACAGCCAGGCCCTTACAGCCAGCGGCGGAAAAACTCCCTACACCTGGTCCCGCTCGGCCGGCACCCTTCCCACCGGGCTGTCACTCAACTCCTCCGGAATTCTTTCAGGCACCCTGAGCGCAACCGGAACCTTCACTTTCACGGTCAAAGTGACGGACACTGCCGGGGCTTCTACGAGCAAATCCCTCTCCATAACCGTGACCACTCCTGTACCGGCACTCGCGATAGAAACTGCCAGTCTGCCGGACGGCACAACAGGCACCGCCTACAGCCAGGCGCTCGCCGCATCAGGAGGAACCAGCCCCTATTCATGGAGCTCTAGCGGCACCCTCCCAGCGGGACTGACGGTAACCTCGGGAGGAGCGTTAACGGGTACTCCCACAGAGTCCGGCAGCTTTAGCTTCTCCGTCCTTGCCGTGGATGCGAAGTCGGTAACCGCCACCAGGTCCCTCACGCTTACCATCGCGGCAGCCCCCCAAGCCCCCATGACAGCCGCGGACAAAAACCTGTTCCTGGCCAACTGCGTTGCCTGCCATACACCATCAGGCCTGGAATACCGTACCAGTTCCGATATCTCAAGTGCAATCAGAGGGAATGTGGGCGGCATGGGAACCTCTCAGTTGAAGTCCCTCACTACCACAGACATCGACGGCATTGCCAGGACACTGGTGCCGAGCACTCCGGAGGTCATTTCCTGCGACACCTGCCACTCGTCATCGCCACCACCTACCACATCAACCGGCCAGGGGATCTATGACTCGATGTGCGCCGGCTGCCACAGGCTCGGCACCTACGACACCAGCGGCTCGGCTCCGGACCTCTACCAGAGCACCCGCGTTGACAGCTACTTCAGCCCAGGAACCTCAGGGCATCAAGGCATCACCCTGTCGGCAACGGATATCAGCAACCTGAAGGCGTTCTTGAACAACCCGACTTCCACGCCGACGCCAACGCCGACCCCGACACCCACTCCGACAACCGGGCAGCAGATCTACGATTCAATGTGTTCCGGCTGCCATAAGCTCAGCACCTACGACACCAGCGGCTCGGCTCCGGACCTTTACCAGAGCACCCGCGTTGACAGCTACTTCAGCCCAGGAACCTCCGGACATCAAGGTATCACCCTGTCGGCAACGGATATCAGCAACCTGAAGGCGTTCTTGAACAATCCGACTTCTACACCAACACCGGCGCCAACGCCAACCCCGACACCGACTCCGACGTCCGGGCAGCAAGTCTACGACAACAACTGCGCCAGGTGCCACAGTCTGGGCACATACGACACTTCAGGGTCAGCACCCAACCTCTCCGGTGACGGTTCATTGGTGCCAGGGAAGTATACAGCCGGGGTAAGTGGACACAAAGGAATTACCCTCTCGGCCACAGACATCAGTAACCTCCAAACTTTCCTGAACTCATATTAGGAAATCCATGCCCTCTCTTGAAGAGAGCTTCTGACGACAAAAGCCGCACCGGAAAAGCATATATTTCCGGTGCGGCTTTTATTCTTGCACAAACATGCGAGATTTCGCTGAACGGTAGTTTTTGGTTTTTAGTTTTTGGTTTTGATTTTCAGCTCCTTGCTGAGGTCAAACAAATCCATCGCCATTTTTTCTATCAACTCGCGCATTTCCACCCTGGCCAGCCACGCTTCCGGTATCGCTTTTCTGCCCAGCAGAGTGCCGAGGATGTTGCCGGTGATTGATCCGGTTGAGTCGGAGTCTCCGGAATGATTGACTGCCAGTCTAAGGCCAAGGGAAAGATCATCTTTCGCCACCGCGGCACAGTAAACCGCTATGGAGAGAGCCTCGTCGGCAACCCAGCCGCCGCCAAGAAGCTCCACCGTTTCCGGCACCGGTTCGGCACGAACACTACTGCGTAGTGCTTGTCCAATCATGCCTGCCAAAGTGCTTTTTTCGTATTCGGGGCGCTCAATCAGCAGCATCATCGCTTCGGACAGCGCGTCTTCCAATCCCCGCCCGGATGCGAGAGAAAACAGAACCGTAGCCAGGTAGCCTGCCGGAAGATAGCCAAGGGGATGACCATGGGTGATGGCAGCCAGGTCACAGCCGAGATCAAAGGCCATGGCGCCCCGCTCCCGGTCGTCCATAGTACCGGGAAGGGCTCGACAGAAGAGCCCGACCGGAGAAACCCGCATGACTCCACCACAGCCTTTGCTGGTATTGAGGGGTGACTCCACCGTTCCCATCCGTCCGGAAATCAGCGATGAAAGGCAAGTACTGCCCGGCCCCCGCCGATGATTCAGTTCAGGAACCTTCAAGAGGTTCCAATCGAGACATTCGTGAAAACAAGGATCTTTGGACACCTCACCCTGGGTGTGAAGCCAGCCCAGGTAGGCCCGGTACACCGAGCCGACATAATCCGGCCTGGAACCGTTTTTTCGTGAGCGATTATATTCCCGCAACAATCCTTCGGCGGTAAACAAGGTCATCTGCGTATCATCACTGACTGTACCGATGCCCGACGGTGATTCCGAAAAAGTCCGGATACCCTCCGGGCCGTACTTTGCCCGAATCTCGGCGATATCCAGAAATTCAACCGGCACGCCTAGCGCATCACCCACCGCGCCTGCCAACAGACAGCCACTGAATCTGTCTTTGGTTTCCAGCCGAATCATGCCCTGCTCCTCTCTCTTCCCCTCGACAGCATAAAAGTTTTCCTCCCGAAGGTGACTTATTACATACTATCCTGTACTATTGACACTTCGTCAAATCCGGACCTACGCACAGGCGGCAGAGACACGCGGCCACATCAACTTGAAACTTCGCAAAATCACAGACAAAACAGGTATTTCAGAACAAACATGCTTATTATCGTCGAGTCGCCCACCAAGGCGAAAAAAATACAGTCAATCCTCAAAGTAAAAACCATGTCCACGGTGGGGCACTTCAAAGACCTGCCCGATTCCAGCATGGGCGTTGACCTTAAGACCTACGAACCTACCTTCGTCTATCACGAGAAAAAGAAGCACCTGCCCAAGGACCTGCGATCCGCGGCCAAGGATGAAATCGTCATGCTCGCCGGTGACCCGGATCGCGAAGGATATGCCATCAGCCGCCATATTTACGAAGAGGTGAAAGATGTCGCCAAAGAATGCCGGCGACTGGAAGTCTATGAAATCACCGAAAAGGGCCTGAAGGAATCCCTGGCCAAGGCCCTACTCTTCGAGGAGACCAACGAGGGTCTCTATAGCGCATTCCTCGGCCGACGAATTGGTGACCGACTGGTGGGCTACATCCTCTCCCCCTTGGCAAGCAGGAGCCTGCGCGGAAAATACAGCGTCGGGCGGGTGCAGTCCCCGGCGGTGCGGCTGGTGGTTGACCGGGAACGGGAGATCAGGGATTTTGTTCCGACTCCTTACTGGATGCTGGATATCGAGTTGGAAAAAGAAGGGACGTTGTTTCTCGCCCGACACCTGAAAGGCAAATTCACCAAGATTGAGGATGCCCAGGCCATCATTGCAGCAATTCAGGCCGAAAGCCATGCCCTGACCGAAAAAGTGGACAAAAAGGAGGCCCGTCAGTCAGCCAAGCCGCCCTTCACCACCGTCGATCTGCAGGCGGCTGCTGCCGTGCACCTGAAGTTCACCCCGGAACAGACTATGAAGCTGGCCCAGGGACTCTTCGATCACGGTCTGACCACCTATCACCGTACCGACTCGGTGCGCATGGACGATGCCTTCATCAAGGAAATCCGCGATTTCCTGGGCACTGCCCTCGGTGCCGAATATCTGCCAACGAAACCCAACCGCCACAAGTCGAAAAACAGCCAGGCCGATGCCCATGAGGGTATCCGTCCAACCAGGATGCATTCC
Source organism: uncultured delta proteobacterium (assembly GCA_963748325.1). Classification (GTDB taxonomy): domain Bacteria; phylum Desulfobacterota; class Desulfuromonadia; order Geobacterales; family Geobacteraceae; genus RPRC01. The sequence continues at coordinate 1,223,090 of CAVVIJ010000004.1, forward strand.
GCAGCCGAGATCGCGGCACTGGTTCGCAAGGAGGGGCTCGGCGCGGAACATGCCCGACTCTATGAGCTGATTTTCCGCAGGGCCGTGGCCAGCCAGATGGCACCGGCGATCTATGACTCTACGACCCTGATCTTTCAGGTGGCAGGAGAAAAATTCAAGGCCAATGGGCGGGTCCTGAAGTTCGATGGTTTTTTGAAGGTATATGCTGTAACTGATGAAGATAAAGAGAAAAAAGGCGACGAAGACACCGTTCAGGTACTGCCGCAGCTTGAGGTCGGGGAGCTGGTAGCGAAGGTCAAGGAGATCCTGGCCGAGAAGAAGACCAAACCTCCCGGAAGGTTCACCCTGGGCTCACTGGTAAAGGAACTGGAGCGGCTCGGCATCGGGCGCCCTTCAACCTATGCAGCCATCACCAAGAACATCGTCGACCGGGGCTACGTGAGGGAAGAAAAGCGGAAGGTTGTACCCCTACCGCCGGGCGAGACACTGGTGGACTACCTTCGCGACAAACACCCATGGGTGATCGATTACGCCCTCACCGGCCGGATGGAGGGTTTTCTCGACCTTATCGTCGAAAACAAGGAGACCTGGCAGCGCTTCTGCAAGGGAGTTCACGCCAAGATGGCCTTCAGCGTGCCACCGGCCCGGTCCGCCGGAGGTGGGCCCAGCGAAGCTCAGTTGAAGTTTGCCCGGGACCTGGCAACGAAAAACAACCTCACCATTCCCGAAGAAACCCTGCAAAGCGGCAAAGCCATTTCCCTTTGGATAGAAGGGGTCGTGCGAGGCAATGCACCCAAAAGCAAGTAAAACAACTTAGCGGAATAACGTTGTACGAACTGCTGATTCAAGCAGTACAGCTACGGAAACTAAAAAAGGGCCGGCTTGTATGATCGGCCCTTTTTTAGTTTCCTGAAAAGTACGATAAAATGTCTTGAACCTGGCCGGACTCGACACACTAACCGACAAATATCAGTATGTTTTTTCGACACAGAATACCGTTCTCTTTTACCCCCACGCACAAACATCCCTATTTTATTCTTTGTGAATCAGCTAGTTGCAAAGCCATGTTACGACAGGCGAACGCTCCTGAGCTTACGATTCCACCCGCAAAACTTTACTGGACATAAAATTTAATCGTATTTTTCAGTGCAGGTAAATTTTACACCAGTCCATTTTATACCACTGTTTTCTTCCGCTCAAACAGCTAGTTAGCCTCTATTTACGAATAGTTAAATCACTACCAGCAATGTCGCGTTCGACATTTTACCATTGACAGATGCCTTTAGCTTTACTAAAAATGTAGTTTAGTTTTGTAAAATATAGCTCTGATGGAGTACAGACAACCCAGTATTTTAACCGGGCTTACCAAGCCCGGCACTTTCAGGAGGTTCTATACAGATGGTTGAAGAAAAAATTAATCAGATGGTACAGAAAGCCAAAGCAGCACTTACCGAGTTCAAAAAGCTTGACCAGGCAAAAACCGATGCGATCTGCGAAGCAATCGCGAAGGTAATTGAAGCAAACAAGGAAGAGTTGGCAAAAATGGCCGTTGAAGAAACCCGTCTCGGCAACGTGGCTGACAAGACCATCAAGAACCACTTCGGTTCTACCGTTATCTGGAATGACATGAAGGATGTGAAGACCGTCGGCGTAGTCAAAGATGAAAACGATATCATCGAAATCGCCGAACCGGTAGGTGTTGTTGCCGCAGTTACCCCGACCACCAACCCCACTTCCACCGTTTGCTTCAAGGTCCTGTCATCTCTCAAGGGCCGCAACGTGGTAATTTTCGGCTTCCACCCCCGTGCCCAGAAGTGCTGCACCAAAACCGCACAGCTCTGCCTCGACGCAGCCATTGCCGCAGGCGCACCCAAGGATTGCATCCAGTGGATCGAAGAGCCTTCTGTTGCAGCAACCAACGCCCTGATGACCAACCCCGGTGTTGACGTCATCCTTGCAACTGGTGGCGGAGCCATGGTCAAGGCCGCTTACAGCTCCGGCAACCCCGCCTTCGGCGTAGGCGCCGGCGGCTGCCCGGTATATGTTGCTTCTGACGCAGACATCGACCAGGCAATGAACGACGTTGTCCTCTCCAAGACTTTCGACAACGGAGTTGTTTGCGCATCCGAACAGAACCTGATCTTCGACAATGCCGCGGTTGCCGAGAAAGCCGTTGCCAAGCTGAAAGAAATCGGCGTGTACGTTGTAAACGCTGAAGAAAAAGCCAAACTGGAAAACCTCTATTTCGGCGATTGCACCGTTGTGTCCGGCAAAGTTGTCGGTCAGGCGGCTCCGGTCATTGCTGAAATGGCAGGCTTCTCGGTACCCGAAGGAACCCGCGCTCTGCTGGTCGGTCCTCTCAAGGGTACTCAGGAAGTAGAGCCGATGAGCCGCGAGAAACTTTCTCCGAGCCTTGGCTACTACATCGTTGACAGCAAAGATGCAGCCATTAACCTCTGTGCCGACCTGCTGAAAAAAGGGGGCGCCGGCCACACCGCGGGCATTCACTCAGCAAGCGATGCACTCTGCATCGAATTTGCCGAGAAAGTGGACGCAAACCGTGTAACGTTCAACTCCCCCACCAGCCACGGCGCCATCGGCGGCCTGTTCAACGTTATGATTCCTTCCCTGACCCTCGGCTGCGGTTCACAGGGCAACAACATCACCACCGACAACGTCAGTTTCCGTAACCTGGTCAGCATCAAGCGCGCTGCTCGTCGCGTTGTCCAGGGCTAAGAAAGCATCGTATGCGGTGAACCAAGCACTGTGGCCCGCCATCGCAAGCAGGGCTACAAAGCAAGCAGTACCATGACATTTCCCCCTCCGCTCCGGCGGAGGGGGAACTCCAGTTTTCCCGCCAACCACCCTTCCAGCGAATCCCCTGATTTTTACAGCAGTTTTTCAACAACGTATCAGAATTCTTCGAGTGTAATCTCCGATTTAGTCCGGATGCGATAGAGCTTGCTCACCGGAATTATTGCAAGGACACCATCGCCCTCCATGCCGGTGTTGGCTACTTCCATGATTGCAGCGGCAAGGAAGTTACATTCCGACCCTTGTCATTTTTGTATCACTTTAACAACAGTTTTGTGATATGATCTCTGGATTTTTAACAACTGCAGGTTTGTGAGGGAAACAGAGTGGATGATCTTTTAGCCAGAGCGTTTGATGCAATGCCGTCCCCGGTCTTTGTTGTGGACGAAGATGTACGCTTTCATGAATATAATACCGCGGCAACGGCACTGCTGACTGCGGACAAATCAGAGGTTCTCAGGTTGCGCGGAGGAGAGGCTCTTCATTGCATCCATCACCACGCCGGGAAAGATGGCTGTGGTCGAACCGTGTTCTGCGCTGACTGTGTTATCAGAAATTCGGTACACAAGGCCTTCCAGGGCGGCAAAGTTGTTCGCTGCCGTCAAAAAATGGAACTCATTCGAGATGGAAAAGTAATGGAGATGTACGTCCTGGTAACCTCATCTCCTTTTGTTTTCCATGACACGTCCTATGCGATTCTGGTACTGGAAGACATCACCGAATTGGTTGAACTTCGGAATATCATTCCAATTTGCTCCGTTTGCAAGCAGGTAAGAACTGACAACAACTACTGGGTTCAGGTGGAAACTTATCTCAAGGATCGGTTGGATATCGGCTGTAGCCATGGACTGTGCCCTACGTGCCGAGACAAGTATTTGGATGAACTGAACGCCATGAGAGAAAAAGAGTAGTCTTCCCCTACTCAGTGCGGACTCAAAAAGATCTTTTCAGCGATCTTGCGGAAATGAAAACCATAAATAGCCAGGGTAATAGCGGTAGGAAACAGTCGCGGCTTTCGAAATAGCGACCAGAAAAATAATTTCCAGTATTGAAATCTTTCCTTTCCAAGCAATCCCAGGATCAGCATTGATTTGAAGAGCGCCCCCAGGTAGGCGGGCTTGAGGTGAATGCCCCCCCTCTGGATCGGTTGATAATCTTTGAGAAAGGTGCTCACACGGCGGTAATAGTTCTTGGGCGCATAGATTGTTTCGATGATTGTGCGGTAGCCGTTGATAAGCTGCTCCATCTTCATTTTGGGAATAAAATTCGTAGCGATTGAGGTGTTATTGCCGGAGGCATCCTCCAGCAGGCGACCTTCCTTGACCAGGCGCTGATACAGTTTCGTACCGCTCAACGCAGTGAGCATCCCGACCATGGCGGTGGCGATACCGCTTTCCTGGATAAAGCGGATCTGCCTTTCGAAAATTGACGGCGAATCACTGTCGAAACCGACGATGAAGCCGGCCTGGACCTGAAGTCCCGCATTCTGTATTTTTTTGACGCTTTCGAGAAGATCGCGGTTTCTGTTCTGGACTTTGCCGCTTTCATGATGCCCCTCATCGCTCGGGCTCTCGATGCCGATAAAAACCTCCACGAACCCTGCCGCAACCATCAACTGCAGCAAATCACCATCATCCGCCAGATCGATCGATGTCTCGGTAATAAAAGTGAAAGGATAGCCTTTGAGCGCCATCCAGCGGGCAAGGGCCGGCAAAATATCCCGTTTCAGTTTTTTCCTGTCTCCGATAAAATTATCATCGACAAAGAAAACCCCACCCCTCCAGCCCCGTGCATACAGACTTTCCAGTTCCTCGAACAGCTGATTTTTACCTTTTGTCCTTGGTACTCGCCCGAATAAGGCGGTGATATCACAGAATTCGCAATCAAACGGACACCCTCTTGAATATTGGATATTCATGGCCGCGTATTTTTTCGGATTAATCAAGTCCCAAAGCGGGACCGGAGTTTCATGTAGCTCTGCCCGTCGTTCAGAGGTATACACGTGGCGGGCCTCCCCTCGTTGCAGGTCTTCGATAAAGGGCGGTAGCGTGACCTCCGCCTCATTAAGCACCAGATGATCCACGTCGTCGAACTCATCCGAACTGGTGGTGAACAACGGACCTCCGGCTACGGTTGGCACTCCGATTTCCCGGCACCTGATCAGCAGTTTTTTTACCGCCTCCCTCTGGATCGTCATGGCACTGATGAACACATAATCAGCCCAGCGCAGCTCCTTGTCAGTCAGGTTTTGCGCATTCATATCAACAAGTCTCTTTTCCCAGCTTTCAGGAAGCAGTGCGGCAACGGTCAACAAACCGAGCGGCGGATAGCAGGCTTTTTTGGAAATAAATTTCAAGGCATGTTTAAAACTCCAGAAGGTGTCGGGATTTTTCGGGTAAATCAGGAGAATCTTCATCGCAGGACTCCGGGTTTCATTATTTATTGAGGCAGAGAGAAAATGCTTATTCCTTATTGTATCCCCTCCGGAAAACTTTACATGTAAAGGAAATGTAAAAGCTCCCATGTGCTCGCCAGTTCAGTCTTTCACCGACGATTCGAAACGTAGAAAATCTTTTAGTGAAACAACGCTAAAGTTTTTTCCCAGCATGCCGATAGGTTCATTAAAGTTCATCTTTCCTGGTAGTACAACTTGGCACTTTTTAGTTTTAGCGGTTCTTACCTGAATCACCGCTGGCCTGCATAAAATACCTGCATCAGGAATTGCACTACCATAACAACGCACTGAAGGAGGAATTGACGATGGCTGTGAGACGTTATACGCGCTGCAAAATGGTCGAGAAATGCTTTGTGGATTTTGAGAATGGTTCAGCTGAAGTTACCCTGCAGGACATATCCCTAAAAGGGGCCATGGTTGAGTTGCGAAAAGCCATTCCACTCAAACTGGGAGACGGCATCTGCCTGTCCTTTCCCCTTGGCCACTCGGATAAGTATTTGCAATTCAATGCTGAAGTCAAACATACCCAAGGCACCGTAGCCGGAATGGAGTTCCTGGATACGGACCTCGGCACGCTCGTGGAACTTCACTCTCTGTTAAAAGCAAATACGGATAACATCGACAATATCAACCGCGAATTCAACCTCCTCACCGGCACCTGAAATTGCCTGGTAGCCTCTAGCACCTGAGGTATACGAACTGGTTTGGCAACCCTTGCCTTGATCGCAAGCGCAATCCGCGCGGCAATCCGGCCAAGACAAGGGTTGCCGGGAATTTTAACCAGGCATTTCATTACTCCGAAATATCCTTTTTCATCTCTTCATACTGTTCCCGTGAAATCTCTCCCTGAACATAGCGCTTGTTTAATATCTCAAGGGCTGTGTCCACTTTGTGCGCATGCATAGCTTTTCCGCTCTTTCCGACCAGCCACAGCACGACTAAAACCGCGCAGACCACGATGAAAATCCACAAAACCATCCCGAAGAGCATCCAGCCCATTCCAAGGTGATATCCGTACATCAAGTTATTTCCCATCACGTCAGCACCTCCCAAGCCGCCCGGCACAGTATCCAGCCACTACCATTTTGATTGTAGCAGACAACTGAGTATCGGCCATCTCGTTTGAATATTTTAGCGGCATTCTGTATCGCAGTCACATTGGCACCATTACTATATCTACACGTGCATGCCTCTCACCTCACGAAGGAGGATACAACGTTCAAAATGCTTTCTGTCTCGCAGACTTTGTAGCCAGAGCAATCACGGAATCGCATCCGCAGCGGCCTGGAAGGTGGACAAAGGACTCAAGAAGTACAGACCATCGGTGGCGTCTCCGGCAATCTCAACGGCATCGGTTCCGACACAATAATTTGCCTGTATGCCGTGACATACAGGGGCATCTTGAATACATGTATGAGGCGCATCACCCTCTTTGATTTTCCAAGGTACCGACGGTATCCGCGACGAAATAAAGCCCTGGCAGAATCGACCTTTGGACGAGAGTAGCAATTGACCGTTATGAGTGTATAGTTATTGTTGATTGTTAATTTTTATCGAAGGGGCACCCCATGGAAGAGAAAGAAGTCACACGAATTGATGGTGACGAACTGCTCTGCCAGTCGGAAGAGCAGCTGAATATACGTGGCAGGTTACAACCTCTCGCCGAATCAGGGGAAGAAACGCTGCGTCTCCTCCAGGAATTGCAAGTGCACCAGATTGAACTTGAGATGCAGAATGAGGAACTTTGCCAGTCCAGGAATGAACTGGAGGAAGCACGGGAAAAGTACACCGATCTTTATGATTTCGCTCCCGTGGGCTACTTTACGCTGGACCGGGCAGGAATTATCAGCAGTGTTAACTTCATGGGCTCCAGTCTTCTCAAGATAGAGCGCTCTCGTCTGATCGGCCAGCGATTTGCGAATTTCCTCTCCGTTGAGACTCGTACCTCCTTTGCCGACTTCCTTACTACGGTTTTTACAGGTTTGGTCAAAGAGGTGTTCGAGTCGGCGCTGGAAAACACGCTCTTCGTGCAGATCGAAGCATTGGCCGCCGCGTCAGGCCAGGAATGCCGCATTACTTTAACTGACATCACCGGGCGCAAACGGACCGAGGAAGAATTGCTGTCAAAAAATCTCATCCTTACCACGCAGATGGAAACTGCCACGAACGGAATACTGGTTGTCGATGAAAACGATATGATAACATTGCATAATCAGCGGTTCATTGAGATGTGGGGCATCCCCCCTGAGTTGCTCAACACCAAAGAAGATGCGCCGGTTTTACAATTTGTAGCAACTCAGGTCGTTGATGCAGAGAGCTTTCTGGAACAGATCAGGTATCTCAATGCATCCAGGCAGGAGAAAAGCCGGGATGAGATTACGCTGAAAGATGGCAGGATCTTCGAGCGATTTTCAGCTCCGATGATAGCTGCCAACGGGAAGTACTTCGGGAGAGAATGGTATTTTCACGACATTACTGAGCGCAAGGAATCATCCAGAAAGATCAAAGATTCGGAACGGCGCTATCGGAGACTTTTTGAGTCCGCCAAGGACGGGATTCTGATTCTCGAAGCAGAAACTGGGCTGATATTTGACGTCAACCCTTGTCTCTGCGAACTCCTCGGATTTTCTTCAGAAGATTTTATCGGCAAGCACCTTTGGGAAATCAAAGCATTCGAAGATATCGCAGCATCACAGGATGCTTTCAGGACATTGCAGGAGAAAGAATATATCTGCTACGATGACTTCACTCTGTCCACAAAGGATGGACGAAAGGTCGAAGTGGAGTTTGTCAGTAATGCCTATATGGTTGACAAACTCAGAGTAATTCAGTGCAACTTTCGCGACATTACCGCGCACAGGAAGTTGGAGGCGCAGCTACGGCAGTCCCAGAAGATGGAGGCGATCGGCCAACTGGCGGGAGGTATCGCCCATGACTTCAACAATATACTCTCCGCAATCCTCGGCTTTAGCAGCCAGGTACAAATGAACATGGCAGATAATGATCCGTCCCAAGCCGACATGGAGCAGGTTCTTGCTGCGGTAGACCGGGCCGCTGAATTAACCAAGAACCTTCTTGCCTTCAGCCGGAAACAGGTGATGCAGCCAGCGCCAGTCAACCTCAATGAGCTTGTCATGAAAACAGGAAAATTCCTCAGCAGGATCATCGGCGAAGACATAGCATTCGAAACAACTTTCAAAAAAGAAACCCTGACTGCTAACGTTGACAGCGGACAGATCGAACAGGTATTGATGAACCTGGCAACCAATGCTCGGGATGCGATGCCCGCTGGCGGGACCTTTTCGATTATCACCGATTCCGTGGAGATCGACCACAATTTTCTTGATACGTACAACTACGGTGTTACCGGCAGGTATGCCCGAATAACTGTTACCGATACCGGATCGGGAATGGATGCGGCAACAACTGCCAAAATCTTCGAACCATTCTTCTCCACCAAGGAAGTTGGGAAAGGGACTGGCCTCGGACTTCCGATCGTGTATGGGATTATTAATCAGCACAATGGCTTCATCAACGTCTACAGTGAGCCAGGCATTGGGACGACATTCAGGATCTACCTTCCACTGTTGTTGCTTGAAAAACCGCTTGAGGTGGGAATACCGACCCCTTCAGCCCCACTGCCACGGGGCACTGAAACGATCCTCCTGGCGGAGGACGATGCAATGATCCGGACCCTTATGAAAGGATTTCTCACTGATTTCGGTTATACGGTCATCACGGCAGGAGACGGAGAAGAGGCAATCAGCAAGTTCAAGGAAAACAAGGAGAGAATTCAGCTCTTGCTTTTTGATCTCATTATGCCGAAAAAGAACGGAAAAGTCGCCTATGACGAAATCAAAAAATCGGGAAGCCATATCCGGGCAATCTTCGTGAGCGGATATCTGTTGGATGTCATCCATAAAAATGGCTTGCAGGATGAGAGTTGTGATCTTGTCATGAAACCTGTCAGACCACAAAACCTGCTACGAAAGATCAGGGAGGTGCTGGACAGATAGAGCTTCGAAAAGAGTGGTGGTAGATCAATGGGCAGAAGCGGCATCAAGTGGAATATTTCTTCAAAATCAGAAAACAAAAGTACCGACAGAAATGTTTTAAATGACCGAAGAGTCATGTACACATTTTTCGTTACAGGCCCTTTCCCGTCCTTGCAACTTTTCTACTGATTACCGACACTGGTGTGCCGGATGTCTTTTCCCTTAATCATGAACACAACCATTTCCGCGATATTTGTGGCGTGATCGGCGATCCTCTCAAGACACTTGGATAGATAGTTGAGTTTTATTGCCCTGCTTATGGTAGACGGATCCTCCATCATGTAGGTCAAGAGCACCCTCTGTATCTGAACGTTCAGATCATCGACAAACTGGTCGTCAGCGCAGACCTTCATGGCAAGCTGATCATCTCCCCTGACGAAGGAGTCAAGCGCTTCCTTGACCATAATGCCGGAGGCTTCCGCAAGCCGGGGCAGAGAGATATAATTCGTGAGCGGCGGCTCTTGATTAAGCTCTATCACCCTCGTCGCGATGCTGACGCACAGGTCGCCCATCCGCTCCAGGTCGGTCACGATCTTGAGAGCCAGGGTGAGGAAACGGAGATCACGGGCAGCAGGTTGCCGCCTTGCAAGAATTTCCATGCATTTTTCGTCTATTTCCATTTCAAGATGGTTGATTTCATGATCGGACTGGACAGTGCGTTCGGCAAGTTCGGAATCCCTGTCCACGAGTCCCCTCAGCGAGTTGGTGATCATCGTCTCCACCTTCCCGCCCATTATAATAAGATTTTCACGGATTTCATTCAGCTCCGTGTCGTATTGTTTAACGATATGCTCTCTTTGCATTTCATTCCCCGATGTCCAGATGTCAAGCTGTAAAGAAAATAACCATGGGCCGTTCAAGCTTTCGCACGAGGGCCCCCTTGCTTTTCCGAGTAGCGTGTCATGTGACACGTTGTACCGTAAACTACTTTGCTAACCGAACCTGCCGGTAATATAGTCTTCGGTATGTTTCTTGTCGGGATTGGTGAAGATTTTGGCCGTGTTGTCGAACTCTATCAATTCGCCCAGGTATAAAAAAGCCGTATTATCAGAGACTCGTGCAGCCTGCTGCATATTATGGGTAACAATGGCAACGGTGTATTGCTCTTTCAATTCATTGATCAGCTCTTCGATCTTGGCGGTGGCAATCGGGTCGAGAGCCGAACAGGGCTCGTCCATGAGCAGAACTTCCGGCTTGACCGCAATGGTTCTGGCAATGCAGAGTCGCTGCTGCTGACCTCCAGAAAGATCCATGCCGCTGGTCTTGAGCCTGTCCTTGACCTCATCCCACAAAGCCACCTTCTTCAGGCTATCTTCCACGATCTGATCGGCTTCCTGCTTTTTCAGCCTGCCGATGAGCTTGTAGCCGGCGATGACGTTGTCATAGATTGTCATGGCCGGGAAGGGATTCGGTTTCTGGAAAACCATACCTATTCTGCGACGAATCTGCACCGGGTCGACATTTTTGCCATAAATATCCATATTGTCAAAAATAATGTTGCCGGTAACCCTGGCGGAGGCGATAAGATCGTGCATCCTGTTGATGCTGCGCAGAACCGTGGATTTGCCGCAACCGGATGGTCCGATAATGGCGGTTACCTTATTTTCTTGGAAATCAATATTGATATCCTTCACGGCGCGGTTGCCGCCGAAATAGACGTTCAGATTTTCGATTTTTACTTTTACATTTCTGCCCATGGGGATCCTCTGTACTGTGTCTGAATGGTATTAATTCAGGAAGCTCGAATTTTATTTCTGACGGCTGAAATACCTCGTTGCAAGGCTGATGGTAAACATGAATGTCACCAACACGAGAGCGCCTGCCCAGGCGAGACGATGCCAGTCATCATAGGGTGATATGGCAAAATTGAATATCTGCAGCGGCATTGCGGCAATCGGTTCGGTTAGTTTGTGACTCCAGAACATATTGCCCAAAGCGGTAAAAAGAAGAGGCGCTGTTTCGCCGGCGATCCTGGCGAGAGAAAGCAGTATCCCGGTCAAAACTCCCGCCATAGCGCTCCGCAGGGTAATTTTGAAGGTGGTGCGCCATAGTGGCACTCCCAATGCCAGCGAGGCTTCTCGCAGTGAACCGGGGACCATTTTCAGTTGTTCCTCTGCCGTTCGCAACACTATCGGTATCATGATCAGGGCCAAGGCAACGGAACCGGCAAGCGTCGAAAAACCCTTCATCGGCAACACCAGCATTGTGTAAGCAACCAAGCCGGTGATGATCGACGGGATGCCGTTCAGCACGTCGGCCGAAAAACGTATCACGTTGGAAAACCGGCCGCCGCCGTATTCGACAAGGTAGAGAGCCCCGAATATCCCGATTGGCAGACCGATGACCGAAGCCATACCGATCAACACCAGGCTGCCGAACATGCCGTTAGCCATTCCGCCGCCTGTCTCGCCGGTCGGTTTGGGAATATGCATGAAGAAATCCAGGTTGATCGAACTGAAGCCCATTTTCACGATATGGAAGAAAACCAGCACCAGCGGGAGCAGAATCAGCAAGGTCGCAAACAGCATAAGAAAGGTCATGACTGCGCTTTTTATCTTTCGCATATTCACTTTTCTCATTGAGCCACCCCCCTGCTGCTTTCTCCACGGGTGACACTCCAGACCAGAATCCTCGCCAGAATATTGATGATGAGAGTTACGGCCAGGAGTATCAAGCCGATTTCCATGAGGGCCGCGGAATGCATCGCTGATGATGCTTCGGCAAATTCGTTGGCAATCACGCTCGGCATCGTGTATGCCGGATTGAGGAGGGACAGCGATATCTGCGGAGTGTTGCCAATGACCATCGTAACGGCCATTGTCTCACCGATCGCACGTCCAAGTCCGAGAATCACCGCCCCCAGTATGCCGGATCGTCCGTACGGCAGCACAGCCATGCGGATCATCTCCCAGCGGGTTGCCCCCAGGGCGATGGCAGCTTCCCGCTGACTCTGCGGAACCGCCCGCAAAACCTCCCTGCTTATGGAGGTTACGATGGGAACAATCATGATCATCAGTATGAGCACGGCGGCAAGCATACTCACCCCGTAGGGAGCCCCTTGAAAAAAAGGAAGCGAGCCGAAATGATCCGTCAGAAAAGGCTCAACGGTGCGCTGCAGCCACGGCACCATGACCAGGATTCCCCAGAGACCGTAAATAACACTCGGTATCGCCGCAAGTAATTCAACCAGCGATGAAATGACGGCACCGAATTTTTGCGGCATGATTTCGGTCAGAAACAGTGCTGCGCCGACACTGAGAGGCGTTACCAGAAGTAGCGCCAGCACAGAAGAAACAACCGAGCCGTAAAGAAAAGGGAGGGCGCCGAAGTTTCCATTAACCGCATCCCAGTCGCTGCTGGAAATAAATTTCCAGCCGAACTTGTGGATGGCCGGCATACTTTCCACGGTCATCTCGTACAGCATCAAAAGCAGGATAAGAATGATGCTGAAGGCGAATATGGATGTGACTCCCCTGAAAAGGGAATCACCGTTGAGTGCTTTTCGTATTTTCCAGCCGGTCGATTCGGATTTTTCAGCCATTACCGCCCCTGTCTCAATAGTACAGTTTTCATTATTCATTTTCCGATCCATACACCCGAAAATTGTAAAGTTTATCCGAAACAGCAGAAATAAACAACAAGCGTGAGATTACGTATCTCACGCTTGTCATCGTTTTTTCAATAATCACAGCTTAGTACTTGATAGTCTTAATAGTCTTTGCGACCATTTTGGCCACGTTGGCCGGAAGCGGCGCATAGAGAATGGCAGAGGCCATTTTCTGACCGTGAGTCAGTTCCCAGTTAAGGAACTCGACCAGTTTCTTTCCTTTTTCATGGTTTTTCTGATGCTGGTATACAAGCAGGTAGGTAAAACCGGCAATCGGGTAGGCGTTCTTGCCGGGCTGGTTTACCAGGGCGATGCGATAATCGGCCGGCATATTCTTGGCTGCCCCTGCAGCAGCCGCACTGGTGGACGCAATGGTCGGCTCGACGAAATTGCCGCTGGCGTTTTTCAGAGAAGCAAAGGGAAGCTTGTTCTCATAGGCGTATGCCAGTTCCACGTAACCAATGGTGTATTTGGTGTTTCTCACCTGTCCGGAAACACCTTCGTTACCTTTACCGCCAAGACCTACCGGCCAGTTGACAGAGGTTCCGGTGCCAATCTTGGCGTTCCATTGCTTGTTGATGTGACAGAGGTAGTTGGTGAAAATAGCGGTGGTGCCGCTGCCGTCGGAGCGGTGAACAACAATTATCGGAGCGTTCGGCATCGTGATGCCTTTGTTTACCGATGCGATTGCCGGGTCATTCCATTTTGTGATCTTGCCGAGGTAGATACCGGAGACTGCTTCAGGGGTCAGCCTCAGACCTTTGCCGATGCCGGGAATGTTATAGGTCACAACTACGGCGCCCATTACCGTAGGAATATGAAGGAGTTTTCCGGGGGCTGCAGCCAGTTCAGCATCGGAGAGGGGCTTGTCCGATGCACCAAAATCCACGGTTTGCGCTGTGATCTGCTTGATGCCGCCACCGCTCCCTATGGACTGATAGTTGAACCTGACAGAAGGGTCAACCTTGGCATACTCGCTGAACCATTTTGAATAGATGGGGTAAGGAAAGGTTGCGCCCGCACCGTTAATAAGAGAGCTTGCGCTTGCCGGACCGGCTGCCGCAACCACGGCAATAGCCGCAACGGCAAAAATTGCTGCACGTATTTTACTGAACATATTTACCTCCTTTTGGATAATAACTATGGCTCAGATTATACGATACGTTCTGTTACAGTCATGTTACAGGGATGCTAAATTCTGACGAAATATCTCCGGCCTGAAACTGACCGTTTCGTCACTTGGCAAAAATTCCAGAAAACCGTCCTGATCAGCACTTCAAGGGGCACTGCTCGTGCCAGCTCTTCCTTTCCCTGCCTGTTCATCATGGACAGAGAAGAATTCAGAGAAATCATGAGTCCCGCAACACTGTCTTTTTCCTGCGATTATGGCACGGTGTGCGTCGTGATTATCGCCTCTGCCTGCTTTTTCCTCAACGAAAACAAAGATCGTGCTGAAATGGTACAACAGGTACATGACATAACACCTGACGTGCCTTGGCACCAGAGAACGACGCTCAGCAAGATCGTAGGCTGCCCGTAAATCGCCTTTTCATTGCGAAGCACCTGTACGATTTTTGATTAATGTATTAAAATCCTGTTGACATTATAATGTCAATACGGGTATGATTCTGCCCGCGCTTACAATGCCACGTCATATGTCCACGGTTCGATCGGAAGAAAATGCCATGAATTCATCCAACATCAACGAAAACATTCCCTGCCATCACCTCCAGCCCGACGACGGTATCCGCCCGACGACGGAACAAACTCACGAAGTCACTGATATCAGGAAAATCAACTGGAATCTTGTTTGTCGCGAGGCGAGAAAACAGCGCTCCCATCCAAACGGCAATTCGAGCTATTGGGACAGCCGTGCCCAAGGCTTTGCCAAAAACTCGTCCAGGAGCGACTATGCAGACAAGTTCCTGCGAATGATCAATGTCAGGCCGCACTGGACGGTCCTGGATGTAGGCAGTGCTGCCGGCACCTTGGCAATTCCTCTGGCGGAACGGGTGAAATCGATTACGGCCCTGGATATTTCCAACAACATGCTCCAGTTGTTGAGAGAGCGCTGTGCGAAACTCGGGATTTCCACGATACATACCGTATCAGGTGCATGGGAAGACGACTGGAATGCATTGGGAATCGAAAAACATGATGTAGCGATCTCTTCACGTTCCCTTATAACCGATGATTACGAAAGTGCACTAACCAAACTTCACCATAGCGCGCGAAAAAGAGTGTACCTCTCCACCATTGTAGGTGATGGCCCCCATGACCGGAGAATTTTCGAGGCACTGGGCCGAATACTGCAACCGGGGCCCGATTACATCTACATTTACAACCTCCTTTACCAGATGGGCATACATGCTAACGTCAACTTCATCAATTGTCTGGAACGGAATGCCTATGAGAGCCTTGATGAAGCCCTTACCACTATCGGGCTCAAACTGGGCGACCTTACCCCGACTGAAGAAAAAGTCCTGCAGTCACACCTGGAAAAATATCTCGTCCGACATGATGGAAAATGGGAGATGTCCTACCGAAGGCAGGTAAAGTGGGCAGTATTGTGGTGGGACATATAAAGGTAATTTCCACATCTTTTTTTGCCCACCACGGTCAGCATAATGGACGTAATGTCATGATCATGTCATTAAATTCTGTGCGAATAATCAGAATAAGGGAGATTTAAAAGCATTGAAAAACAGTCTCTGGATTACAGGGTTGATAGTGCTGCTTCTCGCAACGGTGGTCCTGTCGCTGACTCTCGGCAAGTATCCGTTACGTTTCGGAGAAATATGCCATTACCTGTCTGCAACATGCGGCTTCGGTTCAATGAATGGCCCAAAGAAGGAACTGATACAGAATATCCTACTGGACATCAGGCTACCGAGAATCCTTGCAGCATTGTTGATCGGTGCCGCCCTTTCCTGTTCCGGCGCCGCATTCCAGTCAATGTTCATCAATCCTCTCGTATCCCCCAGCCTGCTCGGGGTTCTCTCTGGCGCGTCCTTCGGTGCAGCCCTCGGCATGATTGCCTCTGACAACTGGATTGTCGTCCAATCGAGTTCCTTTTTCTTCGGATGTCTTGCCGTATTCATTTCCGTGGGTATAGCCAGGCTGTATCGGGGGGACAAGCTGTTGATGCTCATCCTGGGGGGCATAATCAGCGGAGCCCTGTTCACTTCGCTCCTCTCCATGGTCAAATACATTGCAGACCCGGACAATCAGCTCCCGGCAATTGTCTATTGGCTGATGGGGGGGCTTTCCATGGCCGACGGCAGGACAGTATTTTTCATATCGATTCCGATCAGCATAGGGATTCTCATCATGCTGGCCCTTTCCCCCTACCTGAATATACTCAGCATGGGTGATGACGAGGCAAAATCCCTTGGCGTCAATGTGACCCTGATACGCATGATCCTGATTTTTTTCGCAACTCTCATTAGTGCTCTTACGGTGGTTGTCGGCGGAATGATCGGCTGGGTCGGCCTGATTATCCCCCATGTGGCACGCATGCTGGTTGGTCCCGACAACAGGCTGTTGCTGCCGGTGGCAGCACTGATCGGCGCGTTGTACCTGGTTGCCATGGATGATATGTCGAGACTGCTTTTCAGTGTGGAAATCCCGCTCGGAATCGTAACGTCACTGATGGGAATACCGTTTTTTGTGTTGGTCCTGAAAAACGCACGGAAGGGATGGGGATAACATGCTTCTCAAGGCGGAAAACATACATTTCGGCTATTGCAACAGGAGAGTGCTACGCGACGTCTCCCTGACAATAAACAGAGGTGAGATAGTCTCACTGCTCGGACCGAATGGCTGCGGCAAGACGACACTGCTCAAAGTACTGTTGGGGCTGAACCGCATGGAATCCGGGCTGGTGCACCTGGAAGGTGTGGACATCTCCACGATGAAACAGAAGACCCTGGCAAAAAAGATTGCCTACGTCCCCCAGTTTCACCGTGCATCGTTTGCCTACCGGGTGCTGGACGTGGTCCTGATGGGCAGAATGCCGCACAAATCGTTTTTCACCCGGTTCGACGACCGTGATCTGGAACTGGCAAGAGATGCGATGGAAAAACTTTCCATTCTGCACCTTGAAAACAGGCCCTACACCGAAATAAGCGGTGGCGAACGTCAATTGTCGCTGATAGCGAGAGCCCTGACCCAGGGTGCCCATACCTTCATATTCGACGAACCGGCCAACGGCCTGGATTACGGCAATCAGATCAAGCTGCTGGAAGAGTTGGTCGGTCTCTGCAGCGAAGGTTATACATTCATCAAATCCACCCATTTCCCCGACCATGCACTCTGGATCTCAGACCGCGTTGTACTGCTGAAAAACGGTGCAATACTCGCCGATGGTCATCCCGATGAAATTATTAATGCCGAAAACCTCTATGCCCTGTACGGAAGGGAAGTAGACGTCCATGCCCTGAAAGAAAATTTCAAGGTTTGCGTGCCGAGCCGGATTGGTAACGGCAGGGCAGCATGTCGAGGACGGTCGCCAATCAGATGCCTACAATGAAAGGAGAAAGAGATGCTCATAGCCGATGTTCACGAGGTTCTCAGGAAATGTGTCGATTATCACGGACATTACTGTATGGGGCAATCGCTGGGAGTGCGAATTGCCAAAAAAGGACTGGAACTGACCATGCCGGAAGACCGGAAGGATCTGATCGTTTTCGTGGAAAATGACCGCTGTATTGCCGATGCAGTCCTGATGGCAACCGGGACCCGTTTGGGACGCCGAAATCTCAAATTTGTCGATTACGGCAGAATGGCGGCCACGTTTTTTAACCTGAAAAACAATCTTGCCTGGCGGGTCGGGCTGAAGCCGACAGAATTGGCCGATGAAGGAAAGGATGATGCCAAGGATCGTGTTCTGACCATGGCCGATGATGAGCTTCTGCTTTGGGAAAAAGTCAAGGTACAGCTGAAAGAGGAGGAACTGCCCGGCAAGCCGAAACGGATCGTCACCTGCGTGAAATGCGGAGAAAAAGTCTTCGACGGAAAAGACCTCACGATCAGAGAGGACATTGCCGGCCCGATGTGCAGGGCATGCGCCTTCGGCGCCTATTATGCAGTGGAATAGGCTTGTTGCCCTGGAGCCTGCCTCTTTGATCCAAACAGAAATACACGTGACGAAAATATAGTTCCAAGGCCGATTCCAATCATACTCACGCGGCCTTTTTTGGAAACCGTGCGCCCACCTCGTCCCCTGATCACCGCACCGGCAGGCTTAACGAAACCCGTACGATTTCCGTATCTGTCCGGCTCGAGAAAATCTCTTCTGATCAGTTGACAGGAGAAGAGATCGAATCTCCGAGAACCCGCAAACGGGATTTGCTTTGTCACCAAAAATTGAAAGGATGGAACGGAATAATGAAGTGTACCCTAGCGGCTCTGGCAGGTTGCTTTCTCATGACAGTCCTGCCTTCATCCTCATACGCAGCAGAAGAAGCGGGAGAGGGATATGTACAGTATGCCCTCGGCGAGGTCTTCATCACCGGTGATAAGCCGTCCGTCGCCAAGGAGGCTTCGCTGACCAACGAGATCAGCGCAGAACAGATAAAGGCCACGAACAGCAGAACCGTAGCCGATGCGCTGGCAAACGTTCCGGGCATGACCGTCATCAGCAACGGCAGGAATGAGCCGATGGTCTCGATCCACGGTTTTTTCGACCAGCAAAGGATACTGGTTTTGATCGATGGAGTCCCGTACTATGAAACCAATCGCGGATACCTGGACCTGAACCAGTTTTCCACGGACAACGTGGCAAAGATCGAGGTCATTAAGGGAGGCGCCTCGGTACTCTACGGAGCCAATGCCGAAGGTGGAGTGATCAATATCATTACCAGAAATGGGGTTGAGAAACCCTCTTTCTCCGTAAACGTCGAGGGCGGCGACGTGGATTATTACAAGGCATCCGCTTCCCACGGCATGAAGAAAGGCATCTTCAATTACTGGCTCAATTATGAGCACAGCCAGGCTCATGGATGGAGGATGTCCGATGAATTCAGGCCGGTTGTCGGAAGCAGTCTGGACGCCAGCACGAAAACAACCATCACGGGGATTTTTGAAGACGGCGGCACCCGCAATCAGTCAAACTATTCGAAGGACAGCATCTGGGCCAAGTTCGGCATCGAACCGTCGCCGGGCTCCGAGTACTACCTGAACTTTCATTACATAACACGAGACAAACCGATTCCCTGCAATATTTTCTCTGTCAGGCGTTTCACGGCCCGCCCCGCTTTTACCAACTTTTTTTCTTTCAACCGCTATGACGACTGGGGACTCGATCTGAGCGGACAGCAGAAACTGAGCGACAAGGTCGCTACGAAGGGAAAGGTTTTCTACCATAATCACGCCGATGCCATGGACTCCTATTCCGACTGGAACTACGACAACATCATCGCCAGGAGCTCATATTTCGATTACATGATAGGCGGTTCGCTTATCACGGAGTGGCGACCGGTTTCCTGGAACAAGGTAAGCCTCGCCTTGAACTATCGAGGTGATTCTCACAAGGAACGGGCGGACGACTACCTGCCCTATGCCGAGTATTTTGCCTGGACAGGGTCACTCGGAATTGAAGACGAAGTAAGTATAACGAAGTATTTTTCCGTGGTCGTGGGCGGTAGCTACGACTGGTTCAAGATTACCGACGCCAACAAGAACAACACTGACAAAAACACGGGAGATTGCATCAACCAGACCGCCCTGCCAACCGGACCGGCCTCGGACAGTTTCAATCCCATGATCGGTGCCACCTACCTCTTTCCGGACAACACGAAGCTATTCGCCTCCATCGCACGCAAAACACGCTTCCCGACCCTGCGCCAGCTCTATTCCGACATCAGCACCGGTAGTTATACTCTGCAACCGGAAAGCGCTATCAATTCGACAATCGGTGTCTCCCGCAACTTCGGCACATTCATGTGGGGCCAACTGGCCTTTTTCTACCATGACATTACCGACATGATTGTTCAGGCAGTTGCAGGCCCATACCAGCCCTACGAAAACCTCGGTACTGTCCAAATATATGGGATCGAAGCCACAACCGAGTTCTACCCCGTGAACGACCTGGTGCTGAAGCTCGGCTACAACTTCAACCACGCACATGATCAGACTGAGGGCAGAGTTACCGAAAATGTGGCGAATGTACCGGAACACAAACTGGACATGGGATTGCAGTATACGGTTCCGTGTACCAAGACCCGTTTCGACCTGAACGGAATCCTTCTCGGCACAATATTTACGCAACTGCCGACCCCGACCAGGCCGACAACGGAGGTCCAGAGTGTTGCGGGCTATTTCCTTCTCAACGCGAGGGTCTCACAGAAAATCAAGAGCAACTACGAAGCGTACATCGCCATCAATAATGTCTTTGATCGCAACTATTTCGACGGCTACGGTTTGCCCGCGCAAGGACGCAACATCTTCGGTGGAATCACCGCCAGATTCTGAAAATTCTGCCAGGAGAAACCTATGAAAAAAGCTCATTTTCTGCGACAAACCATCCTGGCAGTCATCACACTGCTGATGGCATTTTGGCTGTCAACCCGCGTTGGAGCCCGCGAAATCACCGATATGTACGGCAGGAAGTTTGTCATATCTGACTATCCCCGGAAGGTCTTCAGTGCTTCACCGCCGGTCACCTGGCTTCTCTATACCATAGACGCCACCATGCTTACCGGCCTGAATTTTCCGATCAAGGAGAATGACAGAAAATACCTGTATCGATGCGCATCGGACCTGCCGGTCATCGGTGGCTGGTTCGGCCAGGCATATACCCCGAACCTGGAGATGCTCCTCAAGATAAAACCGGAGGTTGTTGCTGTTTCGATCAATCATTCTGCTCTTAGCGCCAAGATCTGTTCGACCATGAAAACAATGGGAATGCCGGTTCTGAATGTCCCGGTTTACGCACTCGCCGACTATCCGAATGCTTACGCAACGGTTGGACGAATCCTTGGACGGGAAGCACGCTCGAGGAAACTGGGCAGGTATTGCAGCAAGACCTTGCATGAAGCCGCAATGGTCACGGCTGGGATTCCAGACAAAAGAAGAGTTTCTGTCTATTACGCGGAAGGAGCGGACGGGTTGAGCACGGAGTGCGACAGTTCATGGCATTCAGAACTCATAACGCTTGCCGGTGGGAAAAATGTACATCAGTGTCGGGCAGGAGATAACTATGGAATGGAAAAGGTCTCCATGGAACAGGTACTGCTCTACAACCCGGACGTAATACTGGCGTTTGACCGGACTTTTTACCGGAGGGTATTCCACGATGCGAAATGGCGACGGATACGTGCCGTAAGAAACAGGAAGGTATTTTTTATCCCTGATCAGCCGACAAACTGGTTCGACCGGCCCCCTTCCTTCATGCGTTTCATCGGCCTCAAATGGGTCCTGAACCTCCTGTACCCCCGAGATTACAAAATCGACATCGTCAAGGAGGCCAGCGATTTTTATCGTTTTTTCCTGGGGGTTGAGGTGTCAGAAGGTGACATGAGAAGGATAATTACCGGCGAATAACCTGGTAAGTAATGGAGATCCATGACAACGAATAGTTCTGTGTGACCAGACCGCAGCCAAAGAGTTTTATCAGAACATGTCACCCGTTGTACTGATATCGTAGCCCGGCAATTGACCCAGCATGTTCTGGAAGGATGGTGATCGCACGACATCAACCAGGGAAATTATGCGGGGATCATTGGTCTGCGACAGTGGAAGGCAAATATCATAGGCCTCCTCCCGCACCGTCAGAAAATCCAGACCCGCCTCTTCGCATACCAGTCGCACGGAAACGCCAACATCGGCCCACCCGGAACGTATCGCATCAACCACCTCCTTGTGGCTTTTGGCCATGACCGTGGGAGCGATGACACCCTGAAGTATTTGATCCTGAACCTGACGGGCTCCGGAACCGGGCTCACGCCCGATCCAGCGGATATTGGCATCAAGAGCTTCGTCGACAGTCTTCAGCCCTAATCCCGGCGCCATGGCAAGTCCCGCCTGCCAGATTGCAACCCGCAACAACCTGAAGGGTACGTCCAGAATCTCTTTAGCCGCCTGACGGTTTACTTCCGGAGAAGATATTTCCGCCATGTGCAACCCTGCAGCGTGAACAACACCATCCCGCAGAAGCAGGAGCGCCTGGCGACTCGAACGGGAGAGAGGCAACATGCGATAGGGGGTAGTACGTGCATATTCGGCGGCCAAAAACCCTACCGCTGGATCGCAGCACGCGAGAACAAGGGTCCGGCGCGGATCCAGTGCCATATTGTCGATGAATCTCCCATCCTGAAAGATACCGTCATGGGGAACCGACACGTGCGGAGAGGTCTCTACCGGATAGATAAGCATTCGTTCCCCGACCATGGATCGCCAGAAGCGACAGTAGCCTCGCTGAGGCTGCCACGCCCAATGCATGTTTTTATCGCCACCAAGCTGAAACAGCTCCTCGACAGAACTGCTGAAGACCCTGGCCAGGGAAAGAGCCGCAACGGTGGAAGGAACCAGCTTGCCTGTTTCGATGGCGCTGATTCCCGCACGGGAAATTCCGGTACGATCGGCAAGCTCCTGTTGAGACCAACTGCGTTCTTCGCGGAACAGCTTAATCTTATTATGCAGTGGAATATTTTCGTTTGGCACAATTATGTCCTTCTCGGCATCATACTGTCATCAGTTGTTCGCATTCTAGCTTTTTGAATTGAAGGATGCAAATATAATTCGGACAAGCTGGTCGTGCACAAACGGCACCATCAAAGGGTCACGGCTCCCGGAACATAATATTTGGGGGGCATCTCCCGTTTTCTTGATTTTAACCGGTAAAGTATACTTGGTAATCCACCCGATCCTGTCATATTCATTGTATTTTCCCGGCAACTTTATGCTATACAGGATGAACCAAGGGCGGGTTTCTAACCCGCCCTTATTGCGCGCATCATCAAAAGAAACACGTTAATTTCAAAGATTGTTTCTAGGGGGATATTTCCAACATGCACCGGCTCTATATACTATTCTTGTTCCTTATATTCAGCGCAGCAAATGCTTCCGCTGCGGTACCATTGTCATCGATCAATCTCAGCGTGGAGGCGACTGCGGCCAATCTTGCCGCCATTGTCAACCAGTCTCTCCCGAAAGAACTCTACAAAGGGCATGGTGGGATGGGAACGTCCGTAACCGTTCTCCGTACCGGTCCGCTGCTGGTTTCTGCCAGTGACAATTTTGTCTACCTTACGCTGCCCATTCAGCTGACTTTCAGCTACGGGCTATTTGAGAGCTATCCGCTGAGGGCGTCACTCAGGTTCAAGGCCAGGGTGAATGTCACTCCGGATTGGCGCCTCAAGACCGAACTCTACTATACCGGATTATCAGATAATCTCGCCGACACGCTCAACATTGGACCGTTGTCCATGAAACCGAAAGGCATGGTCGAGAATCTCGCTCAACCACTGCAAAGACTTCTGGCACCGATCATAGACGATAAAATCAATGAGACCGTACAACTCAGGGCCAAGATTGCTCCGCTTTGGCAGAATGCCTTTACTCCAAAACTGGTCAGCAAAGAATTCAGCGCCTGGCTGAAGCTGACGCCGGAGAAAATCGTCATGAGTCCGCTGGTTGCGGCACACAACAAAATCAAGCTTGCGATTGGTGTCATTACCGGCGCCGAGATAACTGTCGGGCCAAAGCCTGCCGCAGACCCGGCAAGAGCACTGCCGCCGGTACAACTGCTCCCGGCCTTTGACAAAAATTTTCATATTCAGCTTGCCGCCGACATCTTCTTTGCCGATCTCGTGACCGCGCTCAACCCGGTGTTGCTGAACAAGACCTTCGGCGATGACAAAAAAATCACCATAAAAAGTTTCAACTTGAAGGGAGAAGATGGGCGTCTGGTCGTGGTGCTGACATCAACCGGAGACTTCGAGGGAGAGCTGACAATCTTTGCCAAGCCGGTCTATAGCCAGGAGAACAATACCCTTGTTTTCGAAGATGTGGATTTCGACACGAAGAATGCCGGATGGCTGATAAGCTCAGGAAGCTGGCTGTTCAGCAGCCCCATTCGAAATACCATCAGGACGAAGCTCGACAGCACTGTCGTTGAGCAAATGGAAAAGGCACGCCAGAAAGCGTCCATAGCATTGTCCTCGGTGCGCCTGGCCGACCATGTAACCCTGTCCGGCACTGTCAAGTCTTTGTCCCTTGGCGAGGCAACGGTGCAGGACGACCGATTGTCAGTGAAAGTCATGGCCCAAGGCGAGACGGGGGTCAGTTTACAATAACGAACGTATTTACCGCTCGACTTTTTCACATCATTAGCCAGGATATTTCGCTTCATCAAAAAATCAATTTTCAGACAATTATTGAACAAAAACCAACAAAATTCCCTCTAGGGGCGGGTTTGCATACCGCCCTTTTTTTCTATGTAACAGGATCGCTACAGTCTAGTGTCCCGTGCGGTTAATTCAATCCTTGAAATTCCGGTTCTTTTGCCCTCTGGCTACGTTGTGGCTCCTCGACAGAGCCTCGCCATGCCTGCGTTGCCTCGCCTTGCCAGAGACCAAAATTCCACGGAATTACTGCTGCTAACTAACCGCACGGGACACTAGTAGACGTAAAAGTCCAGCATATCATTTCCGCAGCAACCGCAGTCCATTGAATACCACCAGCAGGCTTGCACCGACATCCGCAAACACCGCCATCCACATGGTGCCCAGGCCAACCAGGGTGAGCACCACAAAAACCACCTTGATGGCCAATGCCAGAACGATATTCTGCACGAGCACCGCTCTCGTAGCACGTGACAAACGAACAAATGTCGGAATTTTGCGCAGGTCATCGTCCATCAAGGCCACATCGGCGGTCTCAATTGCCGTATCAGTCCCCATGGCGCCCATGGCAAATCCGATATCGGCCCGCGCCAGGGCTGGCGCATCATTGATGCCGTCACCAACCATGCCCACCATCCCTTCTGCGCCGAACTCTTCAATCGCTCTCAACTTGTCCTCTGGCAACAGGTTACCGTGCACCCGGTCTATCCCCACCTGTGCGGCAATGGACTGGGCTGTGTGCAGGTTATCCCCCGACAGCATCACGGTCTTGACACCCAGGCGATGCAGGTCTTCGATGGCATGACGACCGGTATCCTTGACGGTATCGGCCACGGCAAACAGTGCCATGACCTGCTGATCGTCGCTCAACATCACCACGGACTTGCCCTGTGCTTCCAGCAGATCCAGCGTGTTTTCGAGCTCCGCTGAACAGATCCCCAGGTCTTCCATCAGGCGGTGGTTGCCCAGGTAATAGCTCAGGCCGTCGATGACGCCACGCACCCCTCGTCCGGAGAGAGCCTCGAAGTCCGTAACATTCGATTGCGCGACCCGGTCGAATTCGGCGGCTTTGGCCACGGCTTGCGAAACCGGATGATCGGAACGCGCAGCCAGGCTGGCAGCCAGATGTCGGCATTGATCGGCAGACAGATCGCCCCGCACCTCAAAATCGGTCTGAACCGGCCGGCCCTGGGTAAGGGTGCCTGTCTTATCAAACGCCAGCCAGGAAAGCTTGCGGCCCTCCTCCAGATATATGCCGCCCTTGATGAGAATACCGTGCCGTGCTGCTGCTGCCAGGCCGCTAACGATGGACACCGGAGTCGAAATCACCAACGCGCAGGGACAGGCGATTACCAGCAACACCAAGGCCTTGTAGATCCAATCGTGCCAGCCAGCTCCCGTGAGCAGCGGCGGCACGATGGCAACCGCCAGCGCCATAATGCAGACAGCAGGGGTATAGATCCGGGCAAAGCGGTCGACAAAGCGCTGGGTCGGAGCCTTTGACCCTTGCGCCTCCTCCACCGCGTGGATGATACGTGCGATTGTGGAGTTGCTTGCCGCTGCCGTTACGCGATACTCAAAGGAACCGGACTCGTTGATGGTCCCGGCGAACACCGCGTCACCTTCGGCCTTCTCAACCGGGAGACTTTCACCGGTAATCGGGGCCTGGTTTACCGCAGAACGGCCCGTTACAAGCGTACCATCCAGGCCGATGCGCTCTCCCGGCTTTACCCGCACCAGACTGCCCACCGCAACCGCGCTGGCCTCAACCTCACGCCAAGAACCATCTTCCTGTTGAACGGTGGCCTTTTCCGGAGCAAGCTTCATCAGGCTTTCAATGGCATTGCGTGTCCGGTCAAGTGACTTTACCTCGATCAGCTCGGCAATGGTAAACAGTACCATAACCATTGCCGCTTCCGGCCAGACGCCCAAAAACAGTGCTCCGGTCACGGCAATGCTCATCAACGCATTGATGTTCAGATTACCGTTGGTGATGGCCACCAGACCCTTCTTGAAGGTACCCAGTCCTGAGGAGGCAACGGCCACTATGGCCAGTGCCGCAACCAGCCAGGTGGGCTGCCCCATCCAGCTGACAGCCTCAGCGGCAATCGCCGCAACGCAGGCCAAAGCCAAGGGCCACCAGGGCTTCTTCGCCTCACCCTCGGCGATGGGCTTTTCAGCACCAGCCAGTTCCGGTTTGAAACCGAGGGAATGCACCGCCGCCAGAATATCACCCAGGGCGTCCGGCTCGTGCACGACGGTCAGAACCCGCTGCAAGAGGTTGAACTCCATGCTTTTGACCGAGGCCATGCGCTTCAACTTGGTGCGGATCAGCGTCTCCTCGATAGGGCAATCCATCTGCATAATACGAATCGGAGTCCTGACCCCTTCTGCGACAACCTCCTGTGCAGAGAGGCGCTCCAGCGATGCCGGGAGAGCAGAGCAGCAGGGCCCATGTTCGTGGTCATGATCGTGTTCATGAGTGTGCCCATGGTCGTGATCATGCCCGCAACCAGGCCCATGGTCATGATTGTGCTCATGCTCCTTTCCATGCTCATGATGATCTGTTGTATCGTGATTATGATTGCAGCAGTCGGCCATGGTGGCCTCCTTCATTCATTGTTGATCAAGTCCGGATCTCGCCGAAGAGTTCGATCCGAACAGGCAAAACTCTTACTATCAGTATACATTCAAATTGTCATATTGTCTGTCACCAGCACAACAACCGAAGGAAGCCAATGGCTCAATAAGAAAAGAGCCGATTGGCGCCACAACCCCTTTCAGCGAGCTACTACGTCCGCTCAGCAAATCCTTTCAACCAGGACATGAATTCAGCTCTGCCAGACCGAGGGAGAGCATGACCGCCTACGGTTTCAGCTATCTCTACCCGGTCAGCAACCTGTACTTCTGGAAGCGTGAGGATGAGCAGATCCGACAGGACCGCTTCGATCCATTTTTTATGAATTTGTGGGATTTCCGCCGGGTGCTTGCGATGGGAAGTCTTTTCTACTGATTTCTCGAGGAGGAGAAAGTGAGCAGGGAATTTCCACGACAACACGCAAGCCTCTGCCTTCAGGGCCGTCAGTCAATGTTATGTTTCCGCCGTGTCGCTCCAGGGCTGACTTGACAATAGCCAGACCGAGCCCGCTACCGACAGGGCCGGATCCCGGACAGCGGTAGAAACGTTCAAAGACATGCTCCCGCTCTCCGGGCGGGATTCCGGGGCCGCTATCGATCACTTCGATAAGTGCGCCCGATTCTCCATGACGAACCGCTACATCCACAATACCCCCCGGTTGCGTATAGCGGACAGCATTATCAACCAGGTTTGCTATCAGTGCCCGGATCGATTCAATTTCTCCCATGATCGTTATCGCCTCGCTCTCGCTTACACCAAGATCCACACCATGTTGTTCGGCAATGCGCGCCCGTTCGGCCACGATCTCCCGTGCCGCTTCATCCAGCCTCAGTTCCGTGAATTCCCTGGGCGACTGCGGTTCCAGTCTTGCCAGCGCGAGCAGTTGGCTGACCAGGTGGGCTGCCCGGCTGATGCCATTTTTCAGGCTGCTGATGGATTCGACGCGTTCCTCCTGGCTGGAGCTTCGCTCCAGAACCCTGAGTTGCAGCGCAAGGGCGGCCAAGGGAGTGCGGAGTTCATGGGCCGCATCGGCAACGAAACGTTTCTGGGTTTCCAGGGCGGCCGAGAGACGCTCCAGAAAGAAATTCAGCTGGGTGACAAGCGGGAGGATCTCGGAAGGGATTCCGTCCAGGGAAAATGTTTTCAATTCGCTGGGGGTGCGTAGCTTTACTTCCTCGGCTATGCGGTTGAGGGGGCTCAAGCCATAGCGTACGGAAAGCCAGACAAAAAGGGCAAAAAGCGGTATTGCCAGCAAAAGGGGGATAATCGCGCGCAGAGCAAAGGAAAAACCTATCTCCCTCCGTGCACTGATGGGCTGAGCAACCTGGATGGTTCTCACCGCGTTGCGGAGTACAAAGACTCGCCATTTGTGCGCGCCGGAGAAAACAGTGTGGAATCCTACGGCTTGCTGCGAAATATTTGCTCCGGTAGGATTGGCATAGGTCAGACGCTTCCCGCTCCAAACCTGCACAATAAGTTGGGCCTCGTCTTCCCGGCTGATCGAGGACGGGAGCGGCGCGTTTCCATGACGGGAAAAAGCGCGGGCCACCTGCACAAGCTGGTAGTCGAAAACTTCGTCAAGTTCATCGAGGGCAGTGAAATAGACGGCGGCACAGGCAAGAATGGCGATGGTCAGGTATCCGCCGATAAGCAGGGCCAGAAGCCTCCGGTTAATGGACCTCATGGAGGTTCCTCCAACATGTAGCCGACTCCCCGTACCGTTCGGATGATACCCTGCCCCAGTTTTTTCCTGAGGTTGTGGATATGAACCTCGACCGCGTTGCTTTCGATTTCCTCACCCCAACCATAGAGACGCTCCTCGATGGTACTGCGTGAGAGAAGGGCACCCGGTCGCTCCATCAGGGCCGCCAGAACGGCATACTCCCGTGCCGTGAGCGAAACGCGAACACCATGGCATGAAAGTTCGCGGGTCGCCGGATTGAGGATCAGCGGGCCATGTTCGATAACAGGCGAAAAGCGACCAGCCTGACGCCTCTGCAAAGCCCTGATCCGTGCGGCCAGTTCATCGGGGTCAAAGGGCTTCACCAGGTAATCATCAGCGCCGGAGTCCAGGCCCGCGATGCGATCCGCAATGGCATCGCGGGCCGTAAGGATAATAACCGGGACCGGGTTTCCTGCTGGCACGCAGCTCAGCGAGGAACTCCAGACCTCCCTTGTCGGGAAGCCCGAGATCGAGAAGGATAAGACTGTAGTCCACGGTACGAAGGGACAGGTCGGCATCTTCGGCAGTACGCACCCGGTCGACGGTAAAGCCCTCCTGAGCCAGGGAACGGCCAAGGGCATCACCAAGCATTTCGTCGTCTTCCACCAGGAGTATTCGCATGAATCCCCTTCCCACTTTGGTTGAAAAATCGCGGCTACCCGGCCGGGAACTGAAAGGTTCGATCCCTTAGGGAAGATTGAACCAGTGGGGCCAACCCGGCGACATTCTGAGAAGCATCAGGGCCTGGATCGCCACTGGAAAGAGCAGTGCTATCCATAGTCGTTTGGCTTCTGAGCGGAGGGCTGCCACACTGACGTTCACAGTTTCGGGAGAGCGGTACGAAGAAAATGAAGGTATGAAGCGCGGTGTACGCTGAAGGAATCGCGTAAATTCCTGGCCATAGCGTCCCGCAAGAAAACTCTCCTCAGCCCGGATAACAAAGCGGGAGTAAAACAGAAAGCCGATCAGCATGACAACCGCAAGAGCGATGCTTTTGCATAATAGTACAGCAGACATTGCAAAGCAAAATGTGCCGAAATAAAGTGGATTTCTGGTAACGGAATAGGGTCCCTCCTGCTGCAGGGTACTGTCCTTGCGGGCACCGATGAAAAGCGTCGACCAGATCCTGAAGGTCACATAGAGACCGAACATGAACCAGGCAGCAACATTGAGGGCAATGCCGAGCGGGGAATTCTCCGCAACCAGGGGCCGGCTGAAGAGAATCAGGGCGATCAAGGGCAAGACCAGCGCCAAGCCGATTCTGCCCCTGTTCCTGAAGGCAAACGATTCCGAAACCGAACGCATTTCATTTCCTTTTTTCATGAGTTCTGGAGCAGGTTGTGTTGCTCCGTATGTCGCTGTATCAACTTCGTCGTCAAGCACTACCTCAAATCTGCGCTGATCGATTCTGACTGCATTTTCTTTCATCGACGTTTCTCCTTCTGATAATAGTTGATTCGTGTGGCATTGGGAATGGAAAATTTCTGTCTCCTGATCGTTGCCGGTAGAGATGGCGGTTTGTCCAGGTCCTTCTCGAGGGAAGGCCCCCTCCTTAATGGGTTTGTCTTGCAGCTCTTTGCCGGAAGAGCACGATACAGGCAACAATCGAAAGGAGAAGCGCTTCGGATGCAGAGTAGCGGCTCAATGCCAGTCCACCGGCAGAATGCGGCTTATCGAGAAAGTCACCCAACGCGGCTCCGAGGGGACGCGTAAGAATGAAGGCAGACCAGAACAGGAGCGTCCGGGACATGTTCGTGCGAAAATATGCCGCAGCAACAAAACCCAGCATGATTACAAACAGTATCGCTGCGCCCCCATAGCCTAAACCGGCAGTATCGGCAGTCCAATCACCCAGCGCAGTGCCGAGGGTCTGGGAAAACATGATGGTAAGCCAATAGAACATTTCAGCCTTCGGGGTAATTACCGTGGCAACGGATACCGTACCGAGTGCCAGGTACCAGACGAGCAGAGATGACAACAACAGTGCCAACAACAGCGAAGTGCCTCCTGCATAGCCGATCCCAAGGGAACGGTCGGCGAAATCGGCCAGGGTTGTCCCGACCGTAGTCGTTGCGATGATTGTTATCCAATAAAGAAATGGATGAAAATCCCGTGCCTTGACCTGGACTATCACGGACACGAGAAAAATTGCAGCAAACAGCCCCGTCGCAACGAGATACCCCAGGTTCATAGACATGGAAACGGCATCGCCGGCAGTTTCACCCAAGGTGGTAGCAGCAATCTTTATGATCCAGAAAATAATGGTTACTTCCGGAACTTTGCTCAACGCATGTTCTGTGGATTTGTCCATGGAGTCTTCCATTTTCTTAACGACAGTCAAATAAGGCATAAATTGAAAATGGAGAGTATACGGGGAGAAACTTAACTCAATATTAAGGTCACGGTGTTTTGCGGGACTCTACCTATAACGCACCAGCACCCACAGCCTCCGAGTACCGCAGAAGAAAGTTTCGCTGCCAAGGTAGCCTCTACATCCTGAACTTTCGTGTCAGGGGGGATACCTGTTATCTCCTGCATGATATCCAGCAGGCAGGGGACAATGTGCCGTGACTCATCAGGCTCATGAGCTGAGCCTCGGCCTGGACCGGATCCTGGTGGTTCCTCTCTCCCGTGAGTTTGAGCGACAGCATGCATGGACGATGTTTCAGGATGCATGGTAAGCGATCACGGCACTTGTGCCGAGAACAGTCAGTACCTCAACGATTTCTCCTTCCGCACTGTTCAGGCAAAACTGACAATTTTGGCCATGCAGCGGGCAGTGAAGACTTTGGCACATGGTGCACCTCCAAGTTCTGTTGTAACCCCACCCCCCTGCTTTTTCAGGAGGAGCCTGGGGTGGTAAAAATGGCACATTATTTCTAGAGAGCGTCCTTCTCTTTCATCGGCGAAAAGCGGATGGCGATTATCCGAACAAAGGCGAGTGAAAGAACCAATGCCAGCGCCATGAACAGCTTCTCCCACTGGATGTCCTTGTACCAGAACGCCAGAATCTCAGTCAGGGTGGTAACCAGCACGGCATCGATAATATAGGTAACCTTGACCCTGCCGTAGCTGTAGTAGGCAAGGGCTGTGCGGAGTATCTCCATGATGGCGAGGACCGTGAGGATGTCGATGAGGATAGTCCGGAAGGCCTCATGAAACGGCTGGCTGAAAATCAGCCGGAAGTCGTATACCGTGTATGCAGTACCGGCCAGGATCGTTACGAAGATCGCCACAACCACCAGCGAAATCACCGCCTTGGCCGCCAATTCGAAGAATCGCGATAATTTCTCACCCATAATCTGCTCTCTATACATCGATTTGTTCCTCATTTCTGCTCTGGATACTAGCCGACTTATTTTGCAGTGGTGTTTCAACACCGTTAAAACAAGGACAATTTCCACCAATCCCGGGCCGACAACAATCTTCACCAATATTTTGTCCGGCTGTAACAGGATCTCTACACAGCTATGGCGTAGTGGGATTAATCAATTACTGGACGAAAGGAGCCGGGAACGACATTCCCTACCATGTTACGAGCAAGCAGAAAATCTGCGATTGATCATTCCAGACCCGTTGCGGCAGGAGCCGGCGGAAAAAAACTGCGGGAGACCTTTCACTCCCTGGAAATTTTCGACAGATCGGGTCGGGTTGTTTTGGAAAACCTGCCCTTCTCACGAAATGACACGACAGTCGGAACCGAGACGGAGCTGCAGGTTGCGGTGTACGGTTCCCGCCAGGATGTTGATCTTCCCCGGACCATCGAATCCTCGAACTACTTCGCCAATGCCATCAGGCGGGCAGCCACCGGAGACCTCCCCCGCAAACTGGTCGTCGACATTGAAAAATTCATGAGCGAAAACGGGGATAATGTTTGGGAAAACAGCTGGGTCCGCTTTGCCCGGCGCGTCCTGTGCGGCTACGCGAACCAGGTTCTGGAAAGTGATGTAAGAGCCGACAAGTCCTCTCTCGAAGGTACAAAAAGATCGGATCTGGCCCGATTTCTCTTCACTGGCAGTGATGGCAGCCCCATGGTGCGCATACCGGTGAGCTACCTGGTCAAGCTGGCCATGGCCCAGTACCTCGGTACCCGGAACAACCTGCCGTTTCTGCTGCGCGCCACCGCCGAACGACTGATGGGCCACTACCTGAATGACAACACCTCTCCGGAAACCTTCTCGTTTCATGTGATACCGCTGCGGGAAAAGACCGGAATGGGTCTTGCCGTGGCGCGTGAGGCATCGAAACGGATGTTTCTCACCCAAGTACTGATCATGTATGCGAACCGGAGCTTCGGACTCCAGGAAAGCGGACAGACTGCCAGCGTCTATTTGGCGCCTAACCCGCCGCAACGACAGAAGGCCTTGAACGAGCATATCTCCGACTCCTTCTACCGTGACCTGTTCATGAGTCCCTGCCTGTCAGGGTGGGATAAGGGTGAGGAAAAGTACCAGTACATGAGGCTCTGCCACAAGGTGTTGAGCAGAAGCCAGTTGAATGCCGTGGCAAAACTGAAACATGCCGGCATCATCCTTAACAATCTCGTGGTATTGCCGAACACCTCCAACGTCAGCCTGGCCAATAACGGCACACACGTCAGCCTCGGCAGCAACAGGCTTACTGCGGCCATGGCCACGGGAAACATCGCTTACGGCGACAAACAGGAGAAGTTTCTCGGCGACCTGGTGATCAAGATTGCCGAACACTTCCTGCCGCTCTTTGTCGGCACCTATAGCGCAGCCCCGTACCGGCTCGACTACGCAGGCTTTCACCCGGAAAAGGCTCTCGGCTTCCTGGCTCACGAACTTGATTACTCGCAACTGCGCATTCTCTGGCGAATGTGGAAAGCCAAGGCGAAAATCGGCATTTTCGGTGCTCCGGTAACACCATTCGGACCGGAGTGGCTCGACCGGATGATCAGCCGGGTTTTCAATCTCAAGGGTGATTTTCTCCATGACTACCGTTTGCTCGACTACCTGGTATGTCTCCTCAGCACTGACCAGAGTCCGGCTTTGGACGGTTTCCGCGGCAACAGCGAACGGCTCAAAAACGACCTCGCCGAACTCGGTGTCTTTGACCCGGGGATGTCTCTTTACCTGCCGATCAAGTTGCGGGAATATTCACGGATCGGTTTTTCCGGTTTCGAGTCCCGCCAGTACAGTCTTTTCGAAAGCCTGCGCCACGACATGTCTCAGGCGGTAAATCTCCAGAACCTCATCCATGCCTGTGCCTTTAAGATGATCGCCGAAGGCACGGTAGGTCATGAGGACATACCGGACACACCGCACTGCGAAAGCGAGCGCCGGCAGGTTTTCTTCGGGGACGCCATCGGACTCTCTTCTTTCTATGTCCGCAAGAATACGACGAATCGCTTCCTGCAGCGAATCCTCACGAAGACTACTTCCTCACGGCCGAGTTCACGGTACAGCGACTATTGGAAGGTCCGCAGCAACGACTACCGGCAAGCACTTCTGGCAACCCTGCAGGAAGAATCGGGTGACTTGGTGGAGATGCTCGATTGTGGGGAAACACTTCGGGATCTGCAGGCTCGTCTTGACGACCAGCGTTTGACGGCTTCCGGAAAATTGACCCGGGGAATCCTTGACAAACTCGGTGCAGGCAAACCACTAGCGGTTAAGGCAGACGAATTCAACGCAGCTGCCGAGCAGCACTATCGGACTTCACTCTGCCGCACGCACATGCACGAGGCTTTCACGTTTCTCGAGGAAGATTTTTCCTCTGCCTCCGATTGGAAAGAAGGCGAAAAGAGCGCTCTGGTCGCGGAACTGGACGGAAACGATCCGTTCAGTTTCCTGCGCTCCTGCCGAGACGAGGTGCTTTCGGACAGTGCGTCTCCCGAAGTACTGACCAGGCTGATCGGTCTGGTCATCCTATCCATCCATCACGATACCATTGAAGCGGGAGCTGACCATGCATAGCACACACCGATTTATCCGGCGCGAAACCGGCCAGGTCATGAACGAGGAACTCCTTGCCGATTCGGCGATCCGGTTCATCTACAGCAGCGTCAGGGAGAAAACTTCCTGGTTCTTCAACGCTCTGACCGGCCGCTCCATCACTAACCTACTTGGTTTTGTTAATTATGACTTGGCGCTGAATGCACGTTTTTCAGGATCGGCCCGTTTCCTGGAAAAATCCGGCATCAACACCGATGACTGTCTGCTCCCGGCCGAGGAACTGGACACCCCGCGCAAAATCTTCGAACGGCAGATTGCCTACTGGCACAGTCGCCCGATGGACGAGGCCGCGGGGGTAATCGTTTCACCGGCAGACGCGAAGATGCTGGTCGGGTCACTGGATGAATCATCCATACTGTATCTCAAGGGAAAGTTTTTTGATTATCAGGAGCTGCTCGGAAGGGAAAAACATTCGCTCCATGCGCTACTGGGAGGTGGCGACTATGCGGTTTTCCGCCTGACGCCGGAGAAATATCACTTTACCCATGCCCCGGTATCCGGCCTGGTCACGGAAATTTATCAGGTGGATGGCCGGTACCACTCCTGCAATCCGAGTTCGGCCATTGCCCTTGCCACCCCCCTTTCCAAGAACCGTCGGGTGGTTACGGTCATCGATACCGAGGTGGAAGGAGGCTCTGGGGTCGGAACGGTGGTCATGGTGGAGATAGTCGCCTTGATGATCGGTGACATTCTGCAATGCTACAGTGCCGAACGCTATCAGGCACCAACAGCGGTAGCTCCCGGATTGTTTCTAAGAAAAGGTCAGCCCAAGGCGCTCTTCCGGCCCGGGAGCAGCACGGTCGCCCTCTTCTTCGAGAAAAATCGAATTGTTTTTCCCGGGACCTGTTGGGAAACCAACTGCGGCACGACGTACGAAACCGTTTCTCCGCCTGGCTGGAACGGCCGGTGATTGAGACTGAGTTGAACGTGAGATCCACCATCGGGAGGAAGATCTACCATGATTAAGAATTACCTGGTAATTGGCTCCATAGCTTTCATCTGCCGCGCTGCGATTCTTTTAGGAAGGAACAAGCTACCGCGAGAACGCTGGCAGTTTTTCGCCTCCATTCCGGTCAGCAAGGCGGAAGAAGGCTCCTGGCAGGCCGTGAACATCACCTGGTACGGCCTGCTCCTTTCAACCTCAACAATCTTTGCCGTTGTCGTGTACCTGATCATGCTCGGCGCCGTCGGAGTTCCGGTTGACGCAGGCATGTCGCTGGTGGCACTGCTGTTGCTCATCTGCGTCCCGGCAGCCAGCCTGGTCGCCCGCATCGTCGAACGCAAACCGGCTACCCTGACCGTCGGGGGCGCAGCTTTTGTCGGCGCGATCGCCGCACCTTTTCTGATTTTGCTCCTGAACCGATTCGCCGGTCCACTCTTCGGCGCGGAAATACCGATGGGACAGGCCCTTGCCGCGTGCGCGGTTTCGTTCCTCTTCGGCGAAGGAATGGGCCGGCTTGCCTGCCTCAGTTATGGCTGCTGCTACGGCAAGCCGGTCGATGAATACCGGGGAATTTTGAAAAAGATTTTTACCTGGAGCGCGGTGGTGTTTGAAGGGAAAAACAAGAAAATTGCCTACGCGGCAGGTCTCGACGGCCACAAGATCATACCGATTCAACTGATCACCATGCTGGCCTCGTCGTTTGCCGGTATGGTGACGCTGGTGCTCTTTACTGAAGGCAAACCACTTCTGGCCTACCTGGTGGCAACACTCTTTGCCGGTTTCTGGAGGATTTTTTCTGAATTCTTCCGCAACGATTACCGAGGCAGGGGGGAAATATCCGCCTATCAGATCATGTCGGTGTTCTCGGTCATCTTTGCCCTGGGGGTCAGCCTGTTATTTCAAGGGTGACACCCCGCTACCGGCCGTTGACCTGCTGCGCGGTGTCCTTTCACTCTGGTCGCCAGGTATCCTGGTTGTTCTGTTCGTGACCTGGCTCGGTCTCGTCTGCTTTACCGGCATCAGCAATACGAGCTACTCACGGATCAGTTTCCATCTGCACCGGGACAGGATTTAACAGCAGAATCGATAGCCATTCCTCGTCACAGCACACCACCATTAGTTGCCAGATCCAACTCTCGAAATGAAATTCTCTCCAGTAGTACCTGCCTAATCGGTAAACTCTGTGACGACAGGCAACTACAGGGAACCGGGACTTCCTTCATACAGCAAGTTTCGGAGGATTCATATCCGCTGAACCCGGAGCATAGCGATTTTTTCATGCTAAAGTTTCTTATCCAGTATCTCCCTGATTTTCCTGAGCAGATCAGCGGGACTTACTGGTTTTGAAATAAACTGGATATCTTCTTCAAGAATCCCTTTCTGCCGTATAATATCTGCCGTGTACCCACTGACAAACAGGACTTCGAGCTCAGGGCGCAGACCTTTTACAGCTTTGTAAACCTCTCCGCCATTTTTCTTTGGCATAATCACATCCAGGATCAATAGATCAATTTCATGTTCGTGCTTCACGAATTTTTCCAGTGCATCCCCACCGTCAACGGCAGCGATCACGCGATAGCCGAAATCCCGGAGAAAGCTACTCACCATGGCCCGGATAATATCGTCGTCTTCCGTGAGAAGAATAGTCTCCGGGCCCCCTTCTGGTGGCGGCTCGACTTCGGCATCCGTATCAATGATCAGTTCTGAGATGAGCGGAAGATGAATTTTGAAGGTTGTGCCGCTGCCTGGTTCGCTATCAACGTTGATGAAACCGTTGTGCTGCTTGACAATTCCGTACACAATTGCGAGACCAAGACCCGTACCGCGGCCAAGTTCCTTTGTTGTGAAAAAAGGTTCGAAAATCTTTGCCCGTGTATGCTCGTCCATGCCGCAACCGGTGTCGGAAACCTTGATCAGTGCATAGTTCCCGGGTTTGATTAACCCATGAAAGCTGTAATGCTCCTCTCTCTTTTCCTCTGTCGAAATGATGAGAGATCCTCCTTCGGGCATTGCATCACGTGCATTCGTGGCCAGGTTCATGAGGATCTGCTCGAGCTGGCCCTCGTCGGCAAAGAGTCTCAACGGCTTTTCGGCAAGTGTTGTGATGAGTTCCACATCAGCGCCGATTAGGCGCCTCAGGAGCTTTTCCACCCTATTCACGGTATCGTTGAGCTCAACCGGCTTAGGTTCAATTACCTGCTTCCTGCTGAAAGCGAGGAGTCCCCGTGTCAACTGGGCAGCCCGGTCAGATGAAGAGAGTATCTGGTCGATCATGGCCATTTGAGGGTCATCAGGAGCCAGTCTTGTCTTTATCATGAAGCCGTAGCCGGTGATAACGGTGAGCAGGTTATTGAAGTCGTGCGCAACACCTCCGGCAAGCGTGCCGATGGATTCCATTTTTTGCGCGTGGTAAAGCTGTTTCTCCAGGTTTTTTTTCTGGGAAATATCGCGCACAATCGCCAGGAGCACCGGTGCGCCATCCAGTTCGAAACGGCTCAGTACAGCCATGGCATCGAATTCACTCCCGTCCAGACGGCGGTGCCTCCACTCGAAGCTTTGCGGATTCCCCGCCAGCGCGGCTGTAATCAATTCTTTGGCATTCAGTTTCGTGTCCCGGCCGTCAGGCTGTGTGGGAGGGGAAAAATATTGGGGATTCCTTTTGAGGAGCTCCGCTTTAGTGCAACGGAACATTTCCGTTGCTGCGGGGTTGCAGTCGATGAATCCTGAGTCCGCAGCAATGAGGAAGATCGTATCGCGGGCGCTCTCAAAGATGGCGCGGAACTTCTGTTCGGAACGGGCAATTTCCGCCTCAGCCGCTTTTCTTTCCCTGATGTCCCTGACGTAGGAGACGCGGTATTCTTTTTCGGGGCTTCGCACATCGTGGCGAATAACCTCAACAGGGATCAGAGTTCCGGCCTTGGTCCTGTGACGGCGTTCGAAGGTAACCGAGCCTCTTTCCCTGACAGCTTCCTGAATTTTCGCAGCCACCTCCTCCGAAAAATCCGGGTCTATGTCACATATGGACATCCCCAGCAACTCCTCACGCGAATAGCCGAGGTAGTCGCAGGCCCGGTTCACGTAAAGGAAACGGTTCCCTTCCCCTATCCAGAAAATCGGCATCGACGCATGGTCAAGGAAAAACTGAGTTTCCCAGAGTGACTGCTCGACCCGCTTTCGTTCAGTGACGTCGCGGTTGCAACATCGGTTACCCAGGAATACGCCGGCTTCGTCCACAATCGGTTGACATACATGCTCCAGCCAGAGGATGTTTCCGTCGGCCCGGACAATTCGGAAGACAAGACTGTCGGCCCGCTGCAAACCTTTGCAACGATGGGTGGCATACAACTCCCTGTCGTCATGATGCAGCAGTCTGTTGAACAGTTCGGGATCTTCGTAAAACTGTTCAGCATCGTAACCGGTTATCCGCTTGCATGCCGGAGAAATATACCGAAACGCTCCGTCGGGGCCGACCCAGTACTCCCAGTCGTATGTGTAATCGGCAACCGTGCGGTACTTGATTTCCTGCTCCTTGAGCGCTTGGATAATGTTATTTCTGCTCCGCCACCCCTGATAGACAAGCCAAGAGGAAAAGAGCGTGACCATTAGGAAAAGCAGGGCCGCCGCAGTCATTTTTGCGACCTCGGCACGCCATTCTTTCATATAATCGCTGCTGGCAAGTCCAACGACGATGTTCAGGGGGTATGCGTTCAACCTCCGGTAGGAGTAGGTCCGCTCGATGTTGTCGATGGGTGGAGAAGTCTTGAAAGTGCCCTCTTCCTTCCCGGTGCGCATCAGGTCCGCCATCTCGCCGGAAATCTTCTTCTGGCCGATCGTACGCCCGGTACTGACCGGTTCGGGATAACGGGCGATTACCCCCATGTCCCCGTCTCGCAGAACAATGGTGCCGTGCGCTCCGACGTTGACGGAGGAGAAGAGCTGGAGAAAGTAGTTCAGGGAGAACGCACCGCAGACGGTTCCGGCAAAGGTTCCATCTGCCAGATTTATCCTGCGCGCAAGAATAACCACCCACCTGCCGTTGATGCGGCTCTTGATCGGTCTTGAGAGATATAAACCTGATCCCTGGTTTTTTCGCAATCGCTGGAAAAATTCGCGGTCGGAAACATTGCCCAGAGTCCCGGTACCCGTATGGTAAATTACTTCGCCACGAGCGTCGATTGCCATCAGACGGTCAAGTTCTGGCAACTGAGTTTCCATTCGATTCAGAAAACTCTGTAGTTCACGCCGATTGACGCCTCCTCCTGCGAACTGGTGCTCGAATTCCTCTGCTGCCGCGACCAGAACCACGTCGGTCTTGTCAATGATACCGTCGATATCATGCTCAAGCACCTGCGTCAGATTCTGTGTCTCTATTGCCGCCCGTTCTTCGTATTGATGCAAACTCTGGCGCAGCGATAAAACGATCAGGGTAATGACGAACAGATTCAGCAGCATGACTCCGGCAGTCATGCTGCTCAAAAAAACGGCTCTGGAAAGTGAAGATTTATTTGCTTCTGGAAGTTCTTTCATCTAATGCTATTTCTCCTCAATCGCGTCTGGCAGCTGGCAAATAATAGTCACAACTAAAATTTACAAATATATATTAAAATCTGCCTTTTAATCAACTTTTTTGATGCGCCGAAACATGGAAATACCGAGAGACAAGCCCTTGCAGCCTGAGCGGTTTCTTTTCTCTTCGGGGAAGGCAAGGGACGTCTTGCCTGTCTCAGCTTCGGCTGCTGTTACGAAAGACAGTGGATGAGTATCGGGGAGTTTTGAAAAAGATTTTTACCTGGAGCGCGGTGGTGTTTGAAGGGAAAAACAAGAAAATTGCCTACGCGGCAGGTCTCGACGGCCACAAGATCATACCGATTCAACTGATCACCATGCTGGCCTCGTCGTTTGCCGGTGTAGTGACGCTGGTGCTCTTTACTGAAGGCAAACCACTTCTGGCTTACCTGGTGGCAACACTCTTTGCCGGTTTCTGGAGGATTTTTTCTGAATTCTTCCGCAACGATTACCGAGGCAGGGGGGAAATATCCGCCTATCAGCTCATGTCGGTGTTCTCGGTCATCTTTGCCCTGGGGGTCAGCCTGTACCTCAAGGGTAACACCCCGCTACCGGCCGTGGACCTGCTGCGCGGTGTCCTTTCACTCTGGTCGCCAGGTATCCTGGTTGTTCTGTTCGTGACCTGGCTCGGTCTCGTCTGCTTTACCGGCATCAGCAATACGAGCTACTCACGGATCAGTTTCCATCTGCATCGGGACAGGATTTAACGTCGGCGTTCCCCGCCACACCCCACCGTTACCATCATCATTTCAAGAGAAAATACCCGCAAATAAAGTTACTTTCGCAAGCATTCCTGTCTACTTAAGTAAAGTCAGCAACAGTTGACTTCCGCAAAAAATGAGGTACCTTTCACGAAGGACTGTCAGTGTACCATTTCTTACCAAATGCGATTGAATACCCTCAACCACTTAATTGAAGATGAAGCCTGATAAGCGTTAAGCTCCGTCAGATTCCTAACTGGTTTTCATCCGGAAACTGACTTTTCACTCCCTCTCCCTTGATGGGAGGGGGGATTTTGGCGTTTTAGGATGGAAACCAACTATGTGCATATCCATTTCCAGTCAACCGGGTAAAAGCCATCCGAAGTATTCTCCAAGGACCCGGATGCCGCTTTTGCCATAAAAAGGCATACAATGGAAAAACCCGCTATTTTAATCATAGATGACGACACTAATCTCAGGAGAACCCTCTCCGACATCCTCACGGCAAGTGGCTACACGACGCATACAGCGGGAAGCGGCAGGGAAGGCCTGACACTTCTGGGGAGTCACCACATCAAACTTGCCCTTATCGACCTCAGCCTGCCGGATATCTCCGGTATTGATGTTCTCGACGAAATCAAGTCCAACCACCAGACAACCGAGGCCATTATCCTCACGGGAAACGCAACCTTATCCTCTGCCATAGAAGCGACAAACAGGGGAGCATTTTCCTACCTCGTGAAACCGTACGAAATTGAACAGTTGATGAATAATATCAGGCGCGCTATGGAAAAGATGGCTGCCCAGGAGAATATCGCTCAACAAAAATCGGAACTTGAAAGGAAAAACACCGAGTTAAAGGCCATCTATGAAGTCTCTCTGGCGATCAACCACTCAATCGAAATGGAAGGACTCCTATCTGGGGTATTGCGGTCACTCCTGGATATGGAATTGTTTCATTTCGATCAAAAAGGTGCAGCTTTCATCATTGAAGGTGACTCGCTGCGCCTCGTATCACACCGCGGTCTCACCGATGTCCAACTGGAGCTTTGCAATACCCCCTTAAACAGGGAATGCCTCTGCGGTCTGGCCGCCAGCACAGGAGAGATCCTCCTTTGTCAAAATTCCTACGAAGACCCCCGCCATAGCATCCGATATCCCGGTATGACCAGACACGGCAATATAGTCTTACCCTTAAAGGCCCACGACAAGGTCGTTGGCGTTCTCTCTCTCTACATATGTCCCGATAACGAGATAAGCGAGACGGAATACATGATTCTTGCCACCCTTGCGAATCAGATCGGGGTTGCCATCAACAATGCACAGCTCTATGAAGAGGCAAAAACCGGTTCGCTCCATGACCATCTCACCGGCCTTCCAAACAGACGCTTCCTCGACTTCCAGCTGAAAAAGAATATTGAAGAGGTAAAAAGGTATGGCGAATATCTCTCCCTCATCATGCTGGACATAGATCATTTCAAACACTACAACGACACGCGAGGTCATGTGCAGGGAGACAGACTCCTCGCTGATCTTGCCGGCATCCTGTCAAAGCATATCAGAAGCGCTGATTTCGTCTTCAGATACGGAGGCGAAGAATTCCTGGTTCTGCTGCCCCGAACGGATGCGCTGTTGGCTGCTGAAACCGCCGAAAGATTACGGAAGCTTGTGGAGGAGCAAACAGAGGTAACCATTAGCCTCGGAGTAGCAACCTATCGGCAAAACTCGAGCAGTGGTGAAAACCCCGTTGATCGAGCGGACGCCGCCCTTTACCGGGCCAAACGCGAAGGCCGGAACAGAGTTGCCGTAGACGTTTGATTACGAGCAGGAAACAGGTAAAACATTTTGCACGCGGTAAGGACAGCTGTTCACCCCGGAGTGATCCATGAACCTGACTTGGCTGACGAATAGAAAGCTATTGAATGATCTCGCTGAAATGCGAGAACGAAACAGCAAACTGGAGGTCCAGCTGGAGGAAATCAAGCGGGAACGGGACGAGTTCGCAAGTAAGAATGAACTCCTCCGAATTGTATGCGAGACAATTCCCGACCAGCTTGCCATAATCGACAAAAATTATCATATCCTCTATTGCAACTGGCACGGTGGCTATGGCTATGTCCCAGAATCCAACCGAAGGGGCACCCCCCTCTGTTATGAAGCATTCTACGGACGGAAAGCGCCCTGTGAAGACTGCCATTCCCTTAAGGTTTTCATGAGCGGCGAACCTGTGATCAGGGAAAAACTCAACCCAAAAATCGGCTGGATGAAAATCCACGCGTATCCGGTCCTTGATGATTCCGGCAAGGCCACCATGGTTGTGGAGCACATTCGAGAGATAACAGAGAAAAGACTGGCCAAGTTGGATCTCCAGCGGTACCGCGAACATCTTGTGGAAATGGTGGATGAACGTACTGCTGAATTAAACCAGGCAAACAAGGAACTTACTCGGGAAAATGCCGAACGCAGGGAAGCGGAGGAGGCACTGCAAGCAAGCGAGGAGAAGTTCCGCGCCGTTACGGAGACGTCACCAGCTGCAATCTTTCTTTATCAGGGTGAGAGATTTATTTACTGCAACCACTCCGCTGAACGAATGTTTGGGTATTCACAAGAAGAGTTACTCGCCATGAAATTCTGGGAAATTATCCACCCCGACTTCATGGAACTGGTCAAATCGCGCGGCCTTGCACGGCAGCAGGGGGTCCAGGTTCCTTCAGAGTATGAATTCAAATATGTCACGAAAGCGGGTGAGGAAAGATGGGGGCTTCTCTCTGCAAAAACCATGCAGTTCGCGGGCAAAAGAATCGGAATATCGGTTTTTGTTGATATTACCGAACGTAAACTGGCTGAAGAACTGCTGAGGGATAGTGAAGAACAGTTCCGCGTCATGACCGCCTCGGCCCAGGATGCCATTGTCATGATGGACAACGAAGGTCGATTTTCTTACTGGAATGAAGCGGCTGAGCGTATCTTCGGCTATACAAAGCAAGAAACCATCGGGAAAGTAGTACACGAAATCCTACCCCCTCCCCGCTACCGGGAAGACTACTTGAACGCTTTCCCGGCATGGCATGATTCCGGCCATGGCGCCGTGGTGAATAAGACTGTTGAATTGACGGCGCTGCGGAAAGACGGTTGCGAAATTCCTGTCGAGCTGTCACTCTCATCGGTGAAAATCAAGGGCAAGTGGAACGCCATTGCGATCGTCCGTGACATAACCAGCCACAAACGTGCGGAGAAAGAAATTCGCGACAAGAACGTGGCGTTAGAGCAAAGAAGCGAACAGCTTCTCAGCGCCCAGGAAGAACTGATTCGCAAGGAAAAGCTTGCAGTTCTCGGTCAATTATCCGGAAGTGTCGCCCACGAAATGCGCAATCCGCTAGCGGTAATTAGCAATGCCGTGTATTTTCTAAAAGCCCTCCAAATGAGTCAGGATGAAAGAATAAAGGAATACCTGGAAATAATCAGTGAGGAAGTCGGAAATGCCGGAAACATCATCACCAACGTGCTTGATTTTTCGAGAACCAAGACGCCGAACATAGTTCCTACCAAAGTATCCCAACTGGTAAAAAATGTCCTTGACAGGTGCGCTGTTCCGGATGGGATCACCATTTCAACAAATTTGCCGGAATCTCTGCCCCTTTTGAAAGTTGACCCGCTGCAGATCTACCAGGTAATGCAAAACCTTATAACCAACGCCATTCAGGCAATGCCTCAGGGTGGCTCTGTCACCATCAGCGCCCGATCAGTTCACGATTCGCAGGCGCAGCCTCGAGAATCCGATGGAAATGTTGTGC
Source organism: uncultured delta proteobacterium (assembly GCA_963748325.1). Lineage (GTDB taxonomy): Bacteria > Desulfobacterota > Desulfuromonadia > Geobacterales > Geobacteraceae > RPRC01. The sequence continues at coordinate 1,267,709 of CAVVIJ010000004.1, forward strand.
AAATAGGCGAAGCAGACTTCAACTCCGGGAGCGGTTTCATCGAAATCAGTGTCTTAGACACCGGAGAAGGGATCTCTCCGGAAAACATGAAAAAGCTTTTCCAACCGCTCTTCACCACCAAGGTTCGCGGTATCGGCCTGGGACTGACTCTGTGCAGAAACTTAACGGAAGCCAATGGAGGATGCATTGCCGCCGAGAGCCGACAGGCCGAGGGAACACTGTTCAGAGTAACATTGCCGGTTGTGGAGAAATTCGGTACATAGCCGCCTCTCCTGGACGCGGACATAGTGCCGCACTGATTACTGATTCCGTCCGGCCATCACCCCGCCATCCACATTCCATATCGCGCCGGTCACCCAACTGGCATGTTCCGAAAGCAGAAATACAATCACCGCGGCCACATCCTCCGGCTTGCCGATCCGTCCGATCGGGTGGAAGTCATTAAATGCCTGAAGGGTCTGGTGAATTTCATCGGGCTTGATGAAGGCACCGTAAATCGGCGTCTCTACCACTGCCGGTGCCACGGCATTGACACGGATACCGTATTCTGCAAGTTCCATCGCCAGATGCTGTGTCAGGGAGTGCAACCCGGCCTTAGCCATTGAATACGCCGACGAGGGCGTAGCCTTTATTGCCTGGTGAGCCCACATGGAGCCGATGTTGACGATCGACCCACCGCCGGACGCCGCCATATTCTTTGCCACCTGCTGGGTAACAAAGAAAAGCGCCCTGTTGAGTTCCAGATAGGCATCATAGTCCTCGACCGTATGTTCTAAAAAAGCCTTGGGAGAAAACACGCCCGCTGCGTTGACCAGACACTTGATATTTTTCATTTTGTTTCGCACGTGGAGGAGCAAACGATTCAGATCCTCCTTGTTCGTCAGGTCACAGACAACGGTACGAACTTTTTGAGTATTTTCGAAGGTTGCCTGGGCTCCGGTCAATTTCTCCGGATTTCGAGCAACCAGCGTCACCGTGGCACCCTTTTGCACCAGCATTTTGGCTACCTGCAGCCCCATACCGCTGCTTCCGCCAACTATCAAAGCGTCCTGCCCTGAAAAGCTCATGGTTTGCCCCCTAATCGTGACCGAAAACCATCTTCTGCACCTCGACACCGTCAAAGGCATTGAGGCTATCAGCCAGTTTGTTGTAAACGGAAGGTTCCCCCACCATTTCCAGGATAACAAGGCCGGAACCGGAGCAGAAATCTTCCGTCACCTCATGGAGACCGATCCTGGTCTTGATGTTGCAACCGAAGCTGGTCAGGATTTTCTGGATTTCCGGCGCGTCTTTCACCCTGTTCTGAATGTGAATCCCCAACACGATATGTTCGCCATTTTTCATCGTAACGCTCCTTTGACTGAAAATTTTGACTTCACAGAATAGTGTAGCACCTGGAAATAGAATTGAAAGTTGACGAAGAAGCAACTTTTTCCCATAACAATTTTCGCTTGAGCTGACCATCTTGCTGGGGTAAGGTTTTAGCGACTGGTTTGCCTGGATTCAGGTATGCAACGGCACATGTAAAACATTTTTGACAGGAGGGTCTTGAAATGGAAATAACCACTCGAGAGCTTGAAGAGTTGACAGCCAGGGCCGTAAAAAACTTCGGCTACAATGATGAAGAGACGCAGGCTATCTGTGACGTATTGCTCTATGCCCAGTTGCGCGGCAATAACCAGGGAGTGGCAAAACTGATCGGCAAGGGCATCCCGAAGGATCCACAGTCCGGTACAATCGTGATAGAAAAGGAAACGCCGATTTCGGCCAGGATCAACGGCAACCGCAATCACGCGATGGTCGTGGTGAAGAAGGCCCAGGAGATCGTGATCGAAAAGGCGAAGAAAAACGGCTTCGGCATCGCCGGGACCTTTAATACAAACACCTCCTCGGGTGCCATCGGCTACTTTGCCGCGGAACTGGCCCGGCAGGGCCTGATCGGATTTGTCTTCGGCAGGTCACCGGAACGGGTGGCCATGCACGGCTCCTTTGAGCCGGTGTTCGGCACCAACCCCCTGGCAGTAGGCATTCCTGCCGACCCGGACCCCATTGTTCTGGACATGTCCACCGCGGCAATTTCCTTTTACGGCCTGGTTGAGGCCTCCACGGCCGGAGAGAACATCCCGGACGACGTAGCCTACGATGCCGAGGGCAAGCCGACGACCAATCCCAAGGACGCGATTCAAGGTGCAATCCGTTCCTTTGACCGGAGCCACAAAGGATCCGGGCTGGCTCTTGTCAACGAAATTCTCGGCGGTCCCCTGGTCGGCGCGGCCTTCTGCGGCCTGGGCGACAGCAAGGGGAACTGGGGACACCTGATCTATGCTATCGATCCGGACATCCTCGGTGAACGAGAGGAGTTTATAAAGAATGTGAACGAGATAATTGCCCGGGTCAAAGGAACCAAAAAATTGCCGGGGGTCGCGGAAATATTTATTCCGGGGGAACGGGGTGCATGCCGGGCACGCCACCATAAAAAAACCGGCGTAATCGATATTGAAGAGAACCTGCTGGCAGAGTTGCGTGTGGTAGCAGGGATTGAAAAGCGGTAAGGCATTGCACTGACCTGATACCCCGCACGCTGCACCCTGAAACGGGAAGCGCCCGAAAAGCTCTGTACAGCGGACGGGAAATTCCGCGACCCTGAAGAGTAGTCTTTTGTCAGCAAAAGCGGGCAACTCTCCCGGGTCGCGAAACAATCAGTGCAACATCAAAATTTATACGTTACTGTCAGGTAGAAATTTCTGCCATTCTCCGGCACCTTGAAACCGACTCCTCCGGCAAAGGGATCCCGCAGGTACGACAGGTGACGGTAATACTGCTTATCCAGCAAATTGTTGACCCCGCCATACACCGAAAGAGACTGCCAGTTGATGCCCGCCTTCAGGTCAGTCGTCATCCACCCGGCTGTCTCCTGCTCGTTAAGCCCCGAATCGACCCGGTCCTGGCGCGCAGCCAGATTTTCGGCCAGTTCGACAAACCATTTGTCTATATCGTATCGAACAGAAACCATTCCACGGAGTGGAGGAATCTCCGAAAGAGGACGATGAGCATCCTTGTTGCGCGCCTCGGTATAGGAAAGGGAGCCCCGCAGGTAGAGGTCATACGGAAGCGACACCTGTGAGCCAAATTCAGCTCCCCACATACTGGCGTCAATATTCTGATAGCTCTTGAGAGTGTTTGTTGCACTGTAGAAATTCACGTAATCGGTCAGGTCGCTATAAAATATCGTCCCATTCACGTAGAACTTCCCACCGGCATACTTTACACCCAAGTCGGCCTCGTGATTGACAGTCGGGTTCAGATTCGGGTTGCCCTGCCAGGTAACTGCCGGAGACGCAGCCGGAACGCTGATGTAGAGCTCTTCCGGATCCGGGGTTCGCACGCCCCGTGCCAGCCCCACGAAAACATCCAGGCTCGGAACCGGGGTATAGGTAAGCTGCAGGTTGCCGCTCACCTCGCTGAAATCAGTGTTGTTTCGGAGATTTGAAGCAGCATTGGGCGAATCGGCATGTATCCAGGTCAGGTCACCGCGAATTCCGGCCTGTACTTTGAACAACTCTGAAATCGGCAGTTCGTACTCTGCAAATAGCCCGAAATTATCCACATCCACATCGGGAATCATATTGAGCGTCGTATAGGGCACCGTTGCTGTGTACATGGCCCGCACGTTCAGGGCATTCCAGTTGCGGTTATAAAAATCGATGCCGCTCTTCAGGGTCCCGGACGCGACCGCAAGGTCACCTTTCATTTTGGCCCCGATCACATGGGTGCGGGCAACCGTTTCCATCGAGTACTGGCGCGTTACTTTTGCCGACGGTTGGGAGCTTTCCCGGAAACGATCGTCCATCAGATGGTCAACCTTATCCCAGTAGGCCTGCAATTCAAGCCCGGCAACGATATCCGATATTTTTTCAATCTTGTAGGTCCAGTTCAGGATATGGGTCCGGTCGAAATCAGCGTCCATCTTCAGGTAGGGGTAGAGAACGTGTTCCGCATCCTGGTACGAATAGCTCAATTCGGTTCGCGAGGTTTCCGTGGGATTGAAGCCAAGCTTCGTCCAGCCGGTATGAATCTCATATGCCTTCGAATCAATGGCGTTGGGACGGTAGCGGTTCGGGCTGGCAGAGGGATAAATATCCGTGATCAGTGTGCCGTCCCCCGAACGCGGCACCTCGGAATATTTGATAGCATAGCCGCCAAGCACATCGTAGCGGTCCGTGCCGTAGGAAACGGTGGCGGAATCATTGTTACTGTTGTACGAGCCGTAGTTCAGATTCACATCACTGTGGAAACCCTTCTCGGTTTTTTTGGTCTTGACCTGCACCAGGCCTCCCAGCCCTCCGGGGTTTGTCACGTCGTAGGGCCCTTTCAAAACCTGGACATCCTCAACCTCGGCAAAATCATAGTGAAAGGCCGGTGGATCCATCCTGTTCGGACAGGCACCATGGAGACGCACGCCATCCACCAGGACGTTGATATTATCCCGCTGAAATCCCCGCAGCACGATATCATTGGCAATTGCTCCTTTACGCACAATCGAGACACTTTCTAACCGCTGCAGAGCCTCGCCGAGATCCTTGGCCGGGCTTTCCCGGACCTCTCTGATTGTAAGAGTTTCTTCCCCTGGCGACTCTTTCTCACCGCGAACAGTTATCTCATCCAGTAAAAAGGTCTCGGCAGCACTCAAATAGCCGGGCACCAGGCAGAAAACGGCCATAGCACAAATGACCCAAAATCCTATGCGCATTATCACTCCTTGAAGTATGGATACCGCAGCCTTCACGCAGTCAGCACCTGCATATATCGACGCCACAGGGCACTGCAACAGCTTTCGAACAAAGGTCACACGGTTGTAGTCACAGGGAAGAGATCCATGCACGCCGGACGTAATTCTTCGGCGGACTTTCAGAAAAATCTCCCTATGGTACTAATCGATAAAAAACTATGTCTGATTAAATGGATGTCAAACAGAATAGAGAATTCTTGGAGGAGGCTTGGGAGGGTCGAAGTAGCCCTTGAGAAGACTGCCGGGATACTCGAAGGAACGGATGTTCCGAGGTACGATCAAAGACATCTCGCCCGCATAGCGGGTAAACAGATGGTCCTGAACAGATGATACAAATAGTGGTGAGGCCATACCGCACGGCGCCATCATCAGGACATGCCTGGCTTTGGAATGTTGTCCATGACGACAACAGGGACTGGCACTCTCTTCTTCGTTGAGATCTGCAGCCATGCGAAACCGCTCTTCTTCACGAGCACAGCAGCAGGTATGACTGGCAATTCTGTCCGGGGAACAACCGCAGAGTCGATGGTCATGATAACAGACCGAACCGTGGGCGGAGGAAAACATGGCTTTTCCAAGCAGCGGAAGGAATAACGGCACTTGCAGAAGCACAACCGCCAGCAACTGAACGGAAATCATTAGTATAGTGGGAAGAATCGAATGCATTATCGGTCACTGCTTCACTGAAAGTAGGCCATATATACAGAGCAATTGGGAAATCCAGGAATCAAACTGTCTGTGCGGCACAGTGACAAAATAGTAACAGAGTTTTCCTACACGTCAACAGTGTGAGCCATAGTTCAAGTTTGCATATGCTTAACATTCAACCCATGAAGTAAGATTTGCCCGATGGCAAGTCATAGTCCGGCAGACATTCGAGACTCCTTCTGAAGTTCTTTGAAGATCTCCTGCCTAGCCGAGGTTACCATTTCGATGATTTTTTTTAACAAATTAACATGAACTTGCTTAAAAGCCGTCAATTCACTTGACATTGGAACCAAAGTTGGTACGGTTAGTCAATTGTCCGGTTTTTCTTCGGGTAAAATCACAATTTTCAGGAGAGCGCACGAAAATGGCAAAAGGAAAAGTAAAATGGTTTAACGACGCAAAGGGGTTTGGTTTTCTCGAGCAGGAGAATGGTGATGATGTGTTTTGTCATTTCTCTGCGATCACTGGAGAGGGTTTCAAGTCCCTGCAAGAAGGGGAAGACGTAGAATTTGACGTGGTCAAAGGTCCCAAAGGTTTGCAGGCAGCCAACGTAAGAAAAATCTAGGAACACCGCTTTCAAGACACAAAAAGCCCTTGATATCCAAGGGCTTTTTTAAGTTCAACCATCGTCTCTCCAGGGCAATCAGTGATCGAAAAGAGCTTCGACGCCAGCCTTCACCGACACAGGACAATATTTGCCGTATTTGAGGTAAGATCAAAAACCACCTTTACTTTCTTTTCTTTCAGTTGTTGTAAAACCTGATCCACCTTGTCTTCGAGAGAATATCCGGAATCAGACAATTCGGACCACTCACGCGTGACAAACTCTTCAATAAGATTGCGTAACGCCTCGGAACTGAGCGCATCCCACGCCACTTCCACGCCCTCTTCGTTATACTCTCCAGCAGTTTCGGTAGTCATTTTTTTCCTCAGGATATCAGCCAACTATACGTATCGAGCTCTGTACCATACCACAGCATCCCGGTGGAAAAACCCTCTTTTCTTAGCGGCAGCTGCGATTATTCCTCGGAATCCGGAGAATCCGGACACAAGTCAAACAAAGGTTCCTGTTACTCCTTATACGCATGACTCCTCATGATTGCGCGCTTGTCGAGCACTTCTCGCACTATAGTAAGGAAGTGGCCCGGATTTACCGGCTTTTGGATGAACTTGACTCCTTTTTGGATGAAATCGCTCATAACTGCAATTTCCGAGGTGTAACCACTCATAAGGATTGCGTCGACATCGGCCTTCAATTCGAGCGAATGCTTCAGCACCTCGGTACCATTTTTATCCGGCATGATGACATCGAGAATCATGAGGTCTATCAAGTCTTTTTTATCCCGGAAGACCTCCAGAGCCTCGACACCATTTTCTGCGACAAACACACCATACCCTGCTTCCATAAGCAGCAATGACACCATCTCACGGACAGTAGGGTCATCTTCCCCAAGCAGAATTATTTCCGAGCCGCCCGGTATGGATGATACGTCCTCTCCCCTGTCTTCTGCAACCGCTGCAACCTGAAGCTCCGGGAAATATATCCTGAATGTCGTTCCCCTGTTCGGCTCCGAGTACACAGTGATAAAACCTCCCAGCTGACTCACCACTCCATAGACAGTCGCAAGACCAAGACCGGTCCCCTTGCCCTGCCCCTTGGTGGTAAAAAATGGTTCAAAGACCTTTTTCCGCGTCTCCTCAGTCATACCGCAACCGGTGTCTTCGAACGTCATGAGGGCAAATCTGCCCGGTTTACCGGAACCATGCTGATTAACTTGCTCTTGATCCAGTTCGATTGAGGCTGTGGTGATCGTGATCACTCCTCCATCAGGCATTGCGTCCCGTGCATTCGTTGTCAGGTTCATGAGAATCTGCCCAAACTGCGCTTCATCAGCCATTACCGTGAGAGTGGAGTCGCAGCAGGAAATGAGCAATTTTATGTCTGCTCGGATGAGACGAGCCAGTAGTTTTTCCGTTTTTAGCACGATATCGTTCAGATCGAGAGGGCAAAGGACCAGAACTCTCTTTCTGCTGAAGGTCAGCAAATCGCCCGTAAGACCTGCGGCTCGTTCTGCAGATTCAAGAATCAGACGAATGTACTTTTTCAGATCCGCATCATTTTCCAGCTTCATTTCAATAAGGTGCGCAAACCCGACAATAGCCGTCAGGATGTTATTGAAATCATGCGCGACGCCTCCCGCCAACTGGCCAACCGCCTCCATCTTGCGGGCATGGACCAATTGTTCCTCCAGCTTGAGCTGATCGGTTATATCCGTCCAGATGGCGATGAAACCGTTGCGTCCCTGGATTTCAATCGTGCAGTGACAGACACGCACATTCCGCAGCGAGCCGTCCTTGTGCCGGTGCAGAGTATCGAATATTCCATGGCCACTCTGCACAATTTCCCTCTTGAATCGGGCATGTTCGTCGCTGCTCATTTCTGCATTGATGTCCAGTTCGGAGAGAAGGGCGAATTCTTCCCGGGAGAATCCCAGTGTTTCACAGGCGATATCATTAAACTCGACAAACCGCAATGTCTCGGCATCCACAACCACTACCCCGACAGGCGCCCGATTAACAATGGCACTGAAAAGCTCCTCGCGCTCCCGCAAAGTCTGCTCAGTCAGCTTCCTTTCGGTAATATCTCTGCAAATACAGAGAATTTGCTGACTCCCTGCTAAATCGATCAGTACTGCATTCACTTCCATATCACACAGCGAGCCGTCTTTGCGACGCATGGCCGTCTCGAAAAATCTTACCGCACCGTGTCCGGAAGCCCGATGCTCAAAAGTCATCATCTCTATTTCTGTTTTAGAAAATTTCGCATCCCAGTCCCAGGGACACTTCCCAAGTAATTCTTCACAAGTATATCCCAGCATTTCCGCAAACGAGCACGTGACGTCGGATACTTTCCTGCTGTGAGCCTCCAACATAACCATACCTTCGCGGAGCACATGATCTTCAGCACGTGCTACGCCCGGCCAAGGTGTGGAAGGGATCAGTGACGAACGTACCACCCCTTCCACAGAACCATAATCATTGACAAGCAGCAAATAGGAAGCTTCACTGCGTGCAAGCAACGCTGATGCCGTTTCCAGACTGGTCTGCAGATGCGTTATGATAAAAGATTCCCACGGTATTTCTTGTTCACACTGATCGGCTGAACAAGATTGCAAAACCATAAAACGCAGTGCAGATCTTTCATCGAGCAAACCTACCGGTCGATCACCATCCAAAACGACAAGAAAGTGCGCACCTGCATCCGACATGCACCTGATTGCTTCGGAAACCGGCAACAGAGAAGGTACGCAAAGAAACTTTGACGTCATCAGGCTTGATACGGGATTGTTCCCGCTTTGATCGGCCAGGTTTTTCATTGCAAAAGAATGTCTCCTTAGTGAGAAAGGCTACCAAAGTAGGACTACTGGCGACAGAATTTGAAATCAAACAGTTGATGAAGAGAGGGCAATTTAATAGCAGCGCAGAGGCATAGCCAAGCTTTTTTACGGGACATAGCTTCCCACATTAACCGCATACTTGATTACTGCTTACCATTAACAGCTATTCGGCAGAAAGTGCTTCCAACTTTAGCTATTTTCGGCACTTAACTAGCTATTTTTGCTCTTGCTTTCCAAAAAGGATAGCCACGTATATCAACCAGCCATTTCCCATCTTGCTTATGCGCAATTTTCAGATATACATATAAACTCAATCCCCACCGGATACAACGTCATCAAAATACCGAAATAGCGCAAAATTTCCAGCGAACTGTTCTTGACCAGAAACGACAGTGCATGAATTCAGCTCAAGCGGCAGACAGAAGATTGAGATATCAAGAAAAGCAACAGTAAACCTGGACCGACGGAGGGCATGATAGTGCACGATATTTTGCGACACGTTCGGCTTTTGATAACGCTTCTGATTATCGCTTTAATTCCGTCGCTCAGCAGCGGGGTGGCACCACCGAACAGCTGTCGCGGCTGTCACGAAGATGCCGCAAAAATGGCCGCCTTGGGTTACCCCCACTTTACAATCACCCGGCAGGAGGTTGCCGCACAGACCGGGATGCCGGCCGACTGCAGCGATTGCCACCTGGGCAACCCGTCCAAGTTCGGAAAGGAAGAGGCCCACGAAGGGATGGGACGTCTGCTCCTGCTGCGCAAAAAGGGCTTGAAGGCTGAGCAGGCCGAACGGAAACTGTCCCTCGAAGAAAGCGGAAACATGGTTACCCGTCTCCGTCCCATGGTAGAAAGAGATGGAAAAAAACGACCTGACTCTTCCGTCAGAGCCATTCTCTACCAGGACAGGCGCCCCGACACCCTGTCGCAGAATTTCGATATCATGGAAAAAACCTGCGGCAGATGCCACCCCAGGGAATTTACCGAGTTCCGCACCAGCAACATGGCGCGCAACGCTAAGCAGAGCCAATACAAAGGCTGGAACGATGTGAAACACGGCCCTCACAATTGCGGCGTCTGGTTTACCGATAACTATGAAGCGATTGCCGCCAATACGGCAGTCCCCTTTTCACGGGAGATGAGCTCCCTCAATCAGCGTGCCTGCAACACATGCCACGTCGGCTGTCTTGACTGTCATTACTACCCCCAGGCAAAAGACAGCAATACCCCAAAGGGCGGCATGCACACCTTCACAAAAGTTCCGAAACCGGAAAGCTGCTACGGTGGTGGACGTGGTGCGCTCTGCCATGCCGGGCCGGAAGACCGGCGACGCGGTGCAGGCTATTTCGGCGGACCTTTTTCACACCCCGAAGGCATGACACAGGACATTCATGTCGATGCTAACGTCGGCTGCCTCGACTGCCATGATAGCAGCCGCAACAACAAATCCCTGGGGCATGCCACGATCATCCGTCAGGCGACTTGCGGCAACTGCCACCAGAAGGCGCTCAAGAGCAATGCCACTTCCGTACACAGGAAACTTTCCTGTGAGGCCTGCCACATCAGCAACGTCGCCGGCTATCAGGCCACGTTCTGGGGCCCCGGCAATCTGGCCGGCATGGAAACTCCGTACTACAAATACAATGGCTATTATGGAATCATGAAGGAACCTATCCTGATCAAGGACCAGAAAGGTCGCTGGATACCGGTCAAGCCGTTCCCCATGGCGGTCCTGAACCAGAAGTCCGCGGATTTGAAACCGGGCCTGCACTGGCGATATCCGGCAAATCTGCCGAAACTGCAGCGGACTGACGATGCCTGGGGTTACGTGGGATTGTTTGATGGTCTGCCGGAAAACAACAAGGCGCTGCTCTGGATCCAGATGGACAAGATGTCGCACAAATACGGCAAAAGTCGCAGCTGCGAGTCCTGCCATGGCGCGCAGAATGGTGAACAACGCCAGGAAGTCAGATGGGATTTCAGCGACAGGGGTGCCTTGCCCTTTGCCGGCAGCCATACCGTGCTCGCCAACGACAAGGGACTGTTCATTCTGAACATCAAGGCTGACGAACCAATCGAGCTGAGCGACGGCTACAAACTTTCCAGCCTGGCGCCATGGTATTATCTGAAAGACAAATGGTTCATCAAGGGAAATTTCGCTCTACCGAAAATCAAAGACCGCACGCGTTATGAACGACTTCGCAATGACACGGCACAGGCCGTGAGGCTGAAGATCATTCACCATTAAGGGGTCTCGCTCGGGATAAATATGCGGGTGAAAGTCCGGGGGAAAAAATAGTGGGATGATAAAAGCATTCCTGATGACCGAGTCAAACGAAACATTCAGGCTTTGCAATATACAGAACCGTATGGGATAATGTATACATAAAGGAGGTGTTAGTATGAGATGCGAATATAGCGACGGTTTAAGGGTTGACTATTCGGACTCTCTCCATGTTTCGATGGGTGACGAAATAAACGTTTTCGTCGAAAACGACTACATCCCTGCGAACATTAAAGGGTACCTTAACACGGCATCCGAACATAATAGCTGTGATGAGATGAGAAAAGTTGCCGAGGCGGTGACCAACACCGTTGGTCGGCATGCATGCTTCTGCGATATGGACAGCCATGCATGTGATGACTGGCAGTGATTGATTCTCCCTTGAAATGATAGTCCGCAAATCTCTTTTCATACGCAAACCATTTGAATATAACTAGCGCAGATTGCTAACATACAAAAGCCTTCCGCTCTTCAGAGTGGAAGGCTTTTTGCTACCCATTTTCTGCCACGGTGAAGGACAGACCTGACAGCCATTATGTCTGGCAGGTCTCCTCTTATATCAGCGGTTTCACGACAATTGGTTGACAGAAGCAGATGGGAACAGAAAGGGGCAACTGGCAAATCATGACACTGACCGTTACGTAAAGGAAGAGGTCATCTGCGAGGGCGTATCCCCTCTGTGCCCTTGGTTTGCCCTGAGAACAACCTGAGAAAAAATGCCGTTCCAACTCCCCATGCACCATTTATCAGAAACGCCGTAACCAGCAAGGGAACCCCCCAGCCGCCGCCCATGGGGCGCCCTTTGAGAGGCAGTACGATCAGTAACGCCACCAGTGAAGGGAGGATTGCGCCGAACAGGAACGCCGCAACCCAATACCACCCCTGGGATGGAAACCTGGATTCCACCAATGCGAACACTATTCCCCAGACACCTCCCCAGAATGACAAGGAAAAGACCGCCGGCACCCCGAACGGACTCGTTGCCACTGTTGCAAAGGGTGCAAACGGCGCCACACCGGCTTGCCACAAAATCCAGAGTGCCAGCTGATGAAAAATCAGCGTTGCCAGAAAGCCTGCAGCAAATGAGGAAACAAGCCGCGTAACACCATTACTTTTATTATTTTCGAAAGTCATGATTTTATCACCTCTTGTAAAACTATAGCTCAATGCCGGGCAGGCGCAACGGAATGCGTCAGGATGCCGCTGCATGGGAGACCAAATGATGTAACTGCGACAGCATGAAACATACGTCACAAAATATCTTTCTGCAGACCATCCCGGTCCGTGTCTCCGGCCAAGTCCGGCATGGTACGACACAGGACATCGCCGGCAATCCGTCGCAATTTATCCAGGGTAAATGGTTTCTGAATAAATCCAGCCAGGCCGCTATCGGCCAGCTGTTCAGCAATTCCCATTTCCGCATAACCACTGGACAGTATGACTTTTATATCAGGCCGTACGGCTCGCAGATCCCAGTAGGCCTCTATCCCTCCTTTTCGCGGCATCGAGGCATCAAGTATGACCAGGTCGATCTTGTCGGCTTGGGCAGAAAAGACCCTGACGGCATCCTCTCCATCAACTGCAGTAATTACGGTAAAGCCGAGCTCCTCCAGCATGGCTTTACAGACCTCCAGGACCATGGACTCATCATCGACCAGCAGGATGTTTCCAGAAAGACGAAGTATTTTTAGCGCATCATCCGTTACGGGACTGTCCGCGAGGAGTCCTCTTGCCTGAGATAGCGACACCATCGCCGGAAACAGAACCCTGATAATGGTTCCTTGCCGAGGTGAACTGTCCACGAACAGTGCGCCTTGATGCCCTCTGACAATCCCGAGAACCACGGACATGCCGAGGCCCCGACCGGTGAACTTTGTAGTGAAGAAGGGATCAAAGAGCCGTTGCAGGGTCTCCTCATTCATGCCGCAGCCGGTATCACTGACTTCCAGCCAGACAAATTTACCCGGCGAAGGTTTTTCCTGAGCCCGGCTTTTATTCAGATAGGCCGAGTCGCATTCCCGAACACCTGTCGTGAGGATGATCGTGCCGGACTGATCGCCAATAGCCTCGGATGCATTTGTGATCAGATTCATGATTACCTGCTGGACCTGCGCCACATCGGCCATCACCGGCGGGACCATACGGTCAGGCTTCAGTTCCAGCTTCACCTTCTTGGAAACGGACGCACTGAACATGGTGGCATTTTCCTCCACCAGGTCGTTCAGGTTTACTTCCTGGACAATATAACTTCCTTTCCCGGTATATGCCAGCATCCGATTGGTCAACTCCGTTGCTCGACTGGCAGCGTTGACTGCATACCTGATACTTTGACTGGCGTCCGTCTCGTCAGGAAGTTTGGAAAGCGCCAGATCCAGGTTTCCCAAAATAACCATGAGCAGATTATTGAAGTCGTGAGCTATACCGCCCGCCAAGACCCCGAGACTCTCCAGTTTCTGAGCATGGAGAAGTCGTCTGTTCAATTCCATACGTTCTTCTTCCGCGCTTCTCAAGTCGGTGACATCCCGGGACACGCCGACAAGGAAGCGATTGCCATCGCAATCGACATAGCGGGACTTTCGTGTCATGAATTTGCGGTTCTGCCCGATTCCCGCGTCCAGCGCCTCTTCTTCGTTGATATTTCCCACACCACTGTTCAGAACCAGATCGTCTTTTTCCCAAAAAACAGCTACCTGTTCCTGCGGAAAAAACTCATGGTCAGTCTTTCCGAGAACTTCATCCCTTGACCTCTTGAGCAAGCTGCACTGGGCGTCGTTGGCCAGCACGTAGCAGTGCTTTTCATCCTTGACGAATACCGGATCGGCAATCACATTGATAATGTTGTAAATATAGTCCCTGGCACGCGCAGCCTCATCCTCCGCCTTTTTGCGGTCTGTAACGTCATTGCCGATACTGAGGATTTCCCTGACACTGCCGGAGCCGTCACGATAGGCAGCATGCGACCAGTTGATCCAAACTCTGCGGCCATCGCGGGTAACGGCTTCCTTCACGACTGATCGGGAGTTGTCTGGTGTATCACAAACTCCGACAAATAGTTGTTCTTGTTTCCATTCAGTTCCATCTTCAGGCGACGCGGCCAGATCTTTAAAAAATCGTCCGGTCAATTCTTCTGGAGCGTAGCCGAAAAATTCCGCCCCGAAACGGTTTATGTAGGTAATGCGTTCACCGCTGTCCATGCGCAGTATAATACTGCAGGAATTCTCCACCAGGAGCCGATAATGCTCTTCGCTGGATCGAAGGGCAGCCATCCCTTCCAATAGCTTTCCGGTCATATCGTTAATATGGCTGTTCAGGAAACCTATTTCATCCGAGCGATTCGTCTCCGGAAGCATGCGGGGACGGCTGAAATCAAACTCGCTGATTTGACGACTCAACTGTTTTAAAGGAACGATATAGCGCTGAACGTAAAAGTAGGAAATGATGAGCAGGACAAGCAGGTATGCCGATATGTTGAAGGCGAGCTGGTTGTGGAAGTTTTCCATGAACACGGAACGTGGCACGGAAATGATTAACCGGAAAGTACTGCCCTTATCAAGTGGGATGTCGGTAACACCGGCAAACACAACACCTTTGGCTGAGTCGATTGCCTGGAAAGGAAGCCCCCCTGCTCCGGCTGCAGCAACTGCCTTATGCTCCAGCGCAAACTCTGGATCTTCCAGAGAGGGAAGCGGCGCATTGGCTCTGGAAAGCCGAGCGGCAAAGGAAACAGCATCGGATGTCGCAAGGATCTTTCCTGCTTGGTTGATAATCAACAGGCGGGTGTCTTTCCATTCTTTACCGGTCACAGCCAGAAATGCGGAAAGATCTTTCAGTTTGATATCAATCCCGACCACCTGACCATCGGCTGAAATAGCTTTCGACGCCGTGAAGCCCAGATCTTTCGTCGTTCTGAAAACATAGGGCGGACTCCATGCTATTCCGCTCTGTTTTCTGGCGAGGATATACCATGGTCGCAGACGCGGATCGTACTTGTCCGGGCGCTCTTCCCTGCTTATTTCCCTGCCGGAGCCAGCCAATGTCCGCCACAACACGGACCCCGGCCTGTCGGCCAGCTTGATACGGTTTTTCCAGACATCACCCTCCTGCAGAAGCAGATAGCCATTGCCGGAACCATCGCCCTGGTTGACCGATGTCAGGGGAGGATAGATGCGCAGTAACGGCATCAAAAGCGGATTCACGGTATCCGGGCGGCTGAAATCAATGGTGCCGTTTCGTTCGCCCTCTTCCAAAAGACCGATGACGGCGCGTATGGCATCGGACAAACGACGCACTTCCACCAACACCGTTTTTTTGTCCTGAAGAAGCATGGTACGTGCTTGTCGGCGCGAATCTCTCAGCGCATGCGCGTAATTCAACATCGTCAGGATCACAAAAAGAAGGGTAACCATGGCAAGAAAGGCTTCCAAAAGCCCGAACCTGCTTACGCGCCGAATCATTCAACCCTCCGAAAAACACGTTACTTCTCACAAACTCTACGATATTTGGAGAGAAAATCAATCTAAAAGACAAGGAAGGCGTTCTTAAATCAAACCCCGGAGACAGGTTGACAGTATCATGTAAGAACAATGTCCCCTCTCTCTATAATTCGATCCCCTTTGTCTCTCCAGGTAAAGGATTGACACCCGGCAACCGACAGGTATAGTGGTCGGCATGGCTACCAGTCAGACACCGAAAAACGAGTTACTGCATGTCCCCGTCAGCTCGGCTCTTCGGCGCCTGGCAGTACCTGCAGGGGTGGGGTTCTTCTTCACCACCATGTTCAATGTGGTGGACACCTTTTATGGCGGCCTCGTCTCCACTCAGGCCCTGGCTGCACTGTCCCTCTCCTTTCCGGTCTTCTTCTTTATCATCGCTGCAGGGTCCGGCGTCTCCACCGGAGCCACGGCCCTGATCGGCAACGCTCTCGGTGCCGATCGAATCGAGGACGCCCGCTCCTATACCGTTCAGGCCATCTCCTTTGCCGTGCTCACCGCAGCAGCCATAACCTGTGCCGGGTTGGTGGCTTCACCGGCCCTGTTCGAGCTGCTGGGAGCATCGGGCGCGTACCTGTCTCTGTCTCTTTCTTACATGAACGTGATCTTTTGTGGGACCCTGCTGTTTCTCCTCAATTACATCCTCAACTCGGGACTGTATGCATCGGGCAACACCAGGAGTTTTCGCAACTTCCTCATCGCCGGCTTCTTCCTCAACCTTGCTCTCGACCCCTGGCTCCTTTACGGAGGTATGGGGATGCCCCCCCTGGGACTTCCGGGGATCGCCCTGGCCACGGTACTGATCCAGGGAAGCGGAAACTGTTACCTTCTACTGCAATTACGCAAGACCGGCCTACTGGAAGGTTGCCGCCCCGCCCATTTCATTCCGCGAAAAGAGGTTTTCAAAGAACTTGCCCGCCAAGGTTTCCCCGCCAGTCTCAACATGCTGACCGTCGGCCTCGGCATTTTTGTGATCACCTGGTTCCTCAGCCGTTTCGGCAAAGATGCGGTAGCCGCTTACGGAATCGCATCACGCATAGAGCAGGTCGCGCTGCTGCCGGTAATGGGCCTGAACATCGCCACCCTGGCACTCGTAGCCCAAAACAATGGAGCTCGACTGTACCAGCGCATCGAAAAAACGGTAAAAACCGCCCTCACGACCGGGATCGTCATCATGCTCCCCGCTGCCGTTGCGGCATTCATATTCGCGGAAAGACTCATGGCAATCTTTACCCGGGACTCAGCGGTCCTCGCCATCGGTGTCAGTTACCTGCGAGTGGCGGCCTTCATTTTCGGTGCCTACGTAATTCTCTATATCAATGTCTTCGCGCTGCAGGGAATGAAAAAACCGATGTTCGCCATCTGGATCGGCCTGATGCGGCAGATTGTCGCACCGATTCCGGTGTTCTACCTCTTGGCCTACCGGTTGGATTGGGGGATACGGGGCATCTGGTGGGGAATCTTCCTGGTCGCCTGGACGGCAGCGGTTGTTTCCGTCCTTTACGTGAGACATATGGTTATCAGGATGCTACAAAACGACGTACCTGAATACAAGGCGCCGAACCCTTCAAGCTGAAACGATGGGCGATTCCTGAACTGCGCTGAGAAAGTCAACGAGACGCGGCGCTTTGGGATTTTCAAGTACCTCTTGCGGAGTACCTGATTCGACAACGCACCCTTGATCGAAAAAGCAGATTCGATCGGCAACACGCCGGGCAAAACCGAGATCGTGTGTTACGACCACCATCGTCATACCACTTGTTGCCAGCCCGGAAAGCAAATCGTTGATACCCGAAACCATCTCCACATCCAGGGCACTGGTAACCTCGTCCAAGAGCAGCACTTCGGGTTTCATCGCCAGGGCTCTGGCAATGGCGACCCGCTGTTTCTGTCCTCCCGAGAGTTGGTCCGGCCAAGCCAAGGTCTTCTCTTCAAGGCCCACCTGTTCGAGAAGTACCCGTCCCTCCTCCCTCGCTGTACGCAGCGGCGTGCCGAGGACCTGAACCGGACCCTCAATAACATTTTCCAATACGGTTCGGTGGGGAAAAAGATGAAAATGCTGAAAGACCATGCCCATTTTACGCCGATGACGGCTCAGCTCTGCAGGACGCATGCCGCGGTAATCGACCGAGCTCCCCTTCCAGAGGATTTCACCGGAATCGGGAAACTCAAGCAGATTGAGACAACGAAGAAAAGTGCTTTTGCCCGACCCGGAGGGGCCGACCAAGGCAACAACCTGGTCCCGACTGACCCGGAAGTCAACACCGGTGAGAACCGAAAGTTCTCCAAAACTTTTTTTCAGATTACGCGTCTCGATTTCCATCGGCGGGCATTCATGTATCATATGGTTTCTCCTCCAGCCAGACGGGAACGTCGCAAACGCTTTTCCCAGGTTTTCACACCGACGGTAACCAAGGATATGATGGCCAGATAAAAACCGGCCGCGCATAGAAAAGGTAGAAATGGCTGGCCGGTCTGAAAGACAACGTTGCGGGCAACATAGGTCAGCTCGATCAGGGTGATTGCGCCGACCAGTGACGTGTCCTTGATGAGGACCACCAAATTATTTCCCAGCGAGGGGAGCGAATCGCGAAAAGCCAGGGGCAGGACAACGCGGCGTACTACTTGGGCACGGGTCATGCCGATAGATGCGGCAGCATCCCACTGACCCCGATCAACGGCATTGATGCCACCGCGAAGAGTTTCAGCATTGTAAGCAGTCGTATTGACGATGAGGGCCAGGAGAGCGGCACCGAAAGCGCCGATAGCCTCAAAACCGAGCAGGCGGTTGATGATCGTAGCCAGGGCGAAATAGGACATGAAAAGCTGCACCAGCAACGGTGTGCCCCGTACCACCCAGATAAAGCCGTTTGCCCCCCTTCGGACGAGAGAATTTCGGGCTATGGTACCGATACCGACCAAGGCACCGCTGCCAAGGGCTACCACTGCCGTAATGACCGAAAGAAGTAACGTCAGCAATGCCCCTTTAGCCAGAAGCGGCAGCATGGTTGAAACAGTATCGGCGAACCCCGGTTTCTTCCTGACGCTTCCGGAGCGGACCTCTCCACCAGAGCCGGGAAGGTAGCGTGCATAATCACCCCAGGCGAAAAATAGTGCCTCCAGATCCGGAGCACTGCCAACCCACTTGCGGTAGATCTTGTCATAACTGCCGTCCTGCACCAGGGCAAGCAGTGCCTGATTAACCTGCCGAACCAGCTCGGGCGAATCCTGGCGAGCGGCAATCCCCATCGCCTCGCGGTAGAGCAGAGGCCCCATCGGCACGATGTCGCCGGCACTCCCTTTTTTGATGTAAAATCCGCCTACAATACGATCGGAGACGAATGCGTCAATCTTGCCGGTGTTCATTGCCGCAACGATTTCCGCCTCGCTGCCATAGGTAACGATGGTAACCTTCGGAAACCGCCGGGGATGTTTTTTGATGTAGCGGGCGTAGGTTGAGCTCTCGGTAACGCCGATCCTTTTACCGCGCAGGCGTACCAGTCCGCGACGGACAAAGACCTGGGCTCCACTGACATAATAGGGCAGACTGAACAGCATCTGTTTCAGTCGCTGGGAAGTAATCGCCATGGAACCGCAGATGAGGTCATACTTACCGGCCTGCAGACCTGCCTGAATGCCGGCCCAATCAGTCTGCACAAGGATCGGTTTGCAGCCCAGATGCCGCGCCAGTTCGCGGGCTATATCGGCATCAAAACCGACAAGCCTTCCAGAAGCATCAGTAGTGGAAAAAGGCTGAAAAGCACCGGACATGGCAAGGCGCAGAGTGGGTCCGTCAGTCACCGTGGAAGGCTCTGTTGCACCGGCTACGTCAAAACTCAGGAATGCCAAGCAGATCAAAAGGGAAAGACAGAGTCTGATGATAAATTTTCCAGGCATGTTCATTGATAGACCTTTAATATAAATGGAGCTACCCTAGCAAAAACTTCTACAAATGGCAAATTGCGCCCAGGTCGACGAAATCTCCTGGAGGAAGGTACCTACCAAACAGAATAAAGAACAAAACAGGGATACTGCTTAGTGGCTGGAGCAAACAGATCTTGAAGAAATTGGATTCACACTGCGTCAAACTATCAAAATAGTCGATGCAGTGGTGGTGAAGGCAGGAGACTACACAGAGAAAATCTCAGTAGTTGGAGCGCTACTCCCCGTTGATTTCCTGTCTGAGGAGGGTACTCGGTTTGAAGGTGAGAATTTTGCGGGCAACAATGGTGAGCGGCTCGCCGGTCTGCGGATTTCGCCCGGTCCGGTCGCGTTTTTGTTGAACAACAAACTTGCCGAAGCCGGAAAGTTTGACTTCCTCGCCGGAAGCCAGGGATTCCTTGATGATGGACAGAACGGACTCAACGATCCCTTCAGCTTCTTTTCTCTGAAGGTTGCTGTTGACTCGAATATTTTCTATCAGGTCTTTTTTGGTCATAGGATGGACTTTTACCACAAAAGTCATGGTAATGGCAAGAAAGAATCACCGGAAGGCTCGTTGCACAACGCGAACCCTCCGGTTGTTAGAATGAGCTGTTACTTCTTTTTAGCAGGCTTTTTTTTCTTTGACTGAACTGCATCCTGAAGTGCTTTACCCACTTTGAACTTTACTGCTTTCTTTGCGGGAATTTTAATTTCAGCACCGGTCTGCGGGTTGCGCCCAACTCTGGCGGCCTTATCGCTCACCGAAAAGGTTCCGAAACCGACAAAGGTTACTTTGTCTCCATCCTTGAGGGCCTCAACAATACTATCCAGAAATACTGAAGCAGCTTTTTCCGCCTGTGCTTTTGTTAATTCCGCTCCCTCTGCGATTTTTCCGACAATTTCAGCCTTTGTCATATTTCCTCCTTTTTGAAAGTCCCCTGTTAGGGGGTAGTATATTCCAACGATCTGGTACAAATGTTCACGTAAAAATATCTTTGCGAACATGTGTATAGCAGAAAGTATCGTGCTTTTGCTACATAAAAGTTCATTTTTTCAACGATTGATGCTCCTTTTTTGAATGATGCAGACAAGATGTTACGGTTGCTCTCGTGTTCCGTATGGTTAGTTCGCCACATAAAATTCTAAAAATTTGAATTCCTGGCAAAGTGGGCAACCAAGACATGGCGAAGATTACCCAGCCAAAGGCTACTACGTACCGGAAGCAAACGGAAAGAATCAACCACGCAGAACATTAGGTATCTTTATCAGATTTTTAGTATTTGGCAAACAAATGTTGTAAAGAAATTTAGCTTCAACTATAGATACCACAGAAAAGGTCAGCCTCCTTTTTGTCGAGCAAGGCGTCCACCCGTATGCCTCGCTCACAAGCCTGTTGATCACAGCATCCACGCGGAAGACACGCCAGACAGCTGCCCTAAACTGTCGGCAAACCCACATATTCAGGGCCACAGCAAGAGAAGCAGGCCGCCACCGACCAATGACAACGTAAAAAGTACCGTAATAAGTTTCAGTAAGCGATGATCTCCCAACAGGGCAACGACGACACCCTTGAAGAGGATGTTGGACAGTGCACCGAGCAGCATCATCCGCCACCCCGTTTCTACGCTCAATCGCCCGGCATTGATCAACTGGGCCGTGGAAAGCGTTATCGCATCCATGTCGGTAAGTCCCGACAAGGCAGCCACCAAATAGAGGCCGTGAGCACCAAAATGTACCTTGGCAGCCGCAACAGCCAACAATACCAGTGCGTATAAACCGCCAAAGACGACAGCGGCAATCAGGTTTGACGGATCTTCCGGCGCGGATGCCGCAAGCGGTTTTCGCCGAGCCAGGATAGATGCCACCAGGGCTATCAGGCTCATCCAAAAACACATGACAGCGAACTGAGGCACTATCTGCCAGACAATGGACGGCGCATCCATGCCACACCTCTTTGAGGTCATTCCCCCCAGGCATCGATCCCTCTGATTCAATTCTAACCTCTCAGGATGGATTTCGCAGCCAAGGCAGGCAAAAACCACACGGGGAATCTGCCCGACTTCAAAAATTATGACCCAAATTACCCAAATACGTATCTACCCCCTGCCCTTCATTCAAGATAATGTACCGTTGACAGTTATATGCTTTGTGATTCCACAGACCCAAATTTTTCCACTAGTGGCAACCGATACTACTCAACCGGACGGAATACCTACAGGGACCGTAAGAGACAGCCGGAATGCGCTCGGTAGCGCAAGCCGATTATTCCGGGTAATCTTGCAAGAACAGGGGATTGATGGTATCTTCTTGTTTAGAAAATCGCGGGCTGGAGTCCTCCACTGCTGATTGCTCACTCTCCAGAAAAAACCGGAAGCTTACGAACGTTCGATTCTGCAGATCGTATCCTCCGTGGCCGTGGAAACTGACGGCTTTCCCGATGAGAGAACGGTGAAGCTGCAGGTACGGGACTTACCAGGAAGGTAACCGATGTCACCTGGCGAAAAGAATCCAGCAGTACCCAACGCCCCGATGGCGACCCGGCCCAAACCGGTCATCGCCTGCTACGAGTGCGACCTGCTCCAGCGGGAAGTGGAGCTTCCCTCCGGCGGTGCCGCCCGCTGCCGCCGCTGCGGCGCGCTTCTCTATCGCAGCATCCCCAACGGTCCCGACCGGACTGTTGCATTTCTGCTCGCAGCAGCAATCGTGTACCTCATAGCCAACATCTATCCCATTGTCGGACTGGAAGCCCAGGGGATACGCACGACCACGACTCTCATCGGAGCGGTAAAGGCCCTCCAGGACCAGGGCCTGACCATCGTGGCAGGCATGGTGTTCATCACGGCCATCGTTGCGCCGGTCATGGAAATAGGCGCATTGCTCTACCTCCTGCTGCCGCTCAAGTTCGGCCGCGTTCCCGCGGGATTCAACGCGATTCTCCGGACCTCCCAGGAAGTCAAGCACTGGAACATGGTCGAGGTATTCATGCTCGGGGTGCTCGTGGCTCTGGTAAAACTCGCCAAAATTGCCAGCGTGACACCTGCCCTTGCCCTCTGGATGTTCGCCGGACTCACCTTGCTGCTGGCTGCGGCATGGGCTTCCTTCGATCCCCATGACATCCGGATCCGGGCAGAACGCATTGCCTTGACGGAGACCGAGCCATGACCGGGCAGGCAAAGACTTCAAGAGAATTCGGCCTCCTCCCCTGCCATGAATGCGGTCTGGTGTCGAAACCGTCCGATCCCCCCGGGACCGCGCGATGTCCCCGCTGCAACGCCAGGCTGCACCTGCGGAAACCCTACAGCGAGCAGCGGTCCTGGGCGTATCTGATTGCGGCGTTCATCATGTATATTCCCGCCAATTTCCTGCCGATGATGATTACCAGCACCGTGACCGGAACTCGGGAAGACACGATCATCAGCGGCATCATAACCCTCTGGGGAGAAGGTTCCTGGGGAATCGCCGCCGTGGTGTTTTTCGCCAGTATTACGGTACCGATCCTGAAGATGATCGCCCTCACCCTGCTCCTGGTATCGGTACGGATGCGCGCCGGATGGATGCCGAAACAGAGAACCAGGCTCTACCGCCTGATCCGCTGGATCGGCCGCTGGTCCATGCTCGACATCTACGTGGTGGCACTTCTTACATCATTGGTGCAGTTCAGTTTCCTGGCCAATGTCGCGGTGGGTCCGGCGGCTTTTCCCTTCGGCGCCGTTGTAGTGCTCACTATAATCGCCGTCTTGGAGTTCGATCCACGGCTCATCTGGGATTCATCAACAAACAAGGGGAATGAAGCATGAACGATACACCGCATCAGCCGAACGTCGAGGAGATTCCCGAAGCTGTCGCGGAACCGAAACGGCGCTGGTCCATTCAGCTGGTCTGGATTATCCCGATTATCGCGGCTCTCATCGGCGGGACTCTTGCATTCAAGGCCTATCTCGAACGAGGAAGAACGATCACCATCACCTTCAAAACCGGAGAGGGCCTGGAAGCGGGCAAAACGAGAATCAAATACAAGGATGTGGATATCGGGAAGGTTGAAAATATCGTCATTGCCGAAGACCGCTCCCATGTGATCGTCACCGCCACAGTAAGCAGCGAGAGCACGGGGATTCTCGTTAAGGACACGAACTTCTGGGTCGTCCGTCCCCGCATCTACGGCGGGTACATCTCCGGACTCAACACTCTTCTGGGAGGCACCTATATCGGCGTGGACGTGGGCAGTTCAACGGAACAGTCCCGCACCTTCCGGGGACTGGAAGTGCCGCCGGTCGTTACCACGGACGCCAAGGGAACGACCTTTTTCCTGCACGCCAAGGATCTCGGTTCCCTTAATATCACGTCGCCGATATTTTTCCGCCGCCTGCAGGTGGGGCAGGTGGTTGCCTACGATCTGGACAAGAACGGACAGGGAGTGACCTTCACCATATTCATCAATTCTCCCTACGATCGGTTCGTCAAAACGAACTCCGCTTTCTGGCACGCAAGCGGCGTCGACCTGTCAATCAGTGCCGCCGGACTCAAAGTCAATACCGAGTCCCTCGCGGCCATCCTGCTGGGAGGAATAGCCTTCGAGACCCCGAAGAATGGGCTAGAAGCGACCAGCGTGCCCGCGAATACCACCTTTTCCATGTTCGACAACCGGGGAGACGCCCTAAAGCACGCGGAATCGGCCCTGGCTTTCCGACTTGTTTTCAGGGATTCGGTAGAAGGCCTGTCCGTCAATTCACCCGTAGTATTTCAAGGTGTTCCCGTGGGAGAGGTCAAAGATATTTCATTGGAGTTCGATCCTCACCGGAAACAGTATTACGTGGCGGTCGAGGTTGAGCTGTACCTGGAACGTCTCCATGGCAATATGGCACATACACCTAAGTCGCAGAAGAATATTCGGACAATCATCAATGGTCTCGTGGAGCGTGGTCTGCGGGCACGGCTTGGCAGCAGCAACCTGCTGACCGGACAGCGACACATCACCCTCGATTTTGCTTCCGCGGCGCAAAAGACAAAGATCGACTGGAGCATGAGACCGCCCGATTTGCCAACCACCGGAACGGGAGAAAACGATCTCCGGGAAACTCTGACGCGGCTCGCCGGAAAAATCGAGAAAATGCCCCTCGAGGAGACCCTGGAGGAGGTTCGGTCTTCGGTGCGTTCCCTTAACGAAGCATTGAACAGTGCCGACAAACTGCTGAAACGGGTCAACAAGGAGATCGTTCCGGAAGCGCACACCGTTCTCGACCAAGCGCGAGCCACTCTCCGTGACGCCGGCAATGTATTGTCAGCGGATGCTCCCATGCACCATGACCTGCACGATACCCTGCAGGAAGTTTCCCGTGCAGCCCGTTCGGTTAGAATCCTGACAGACTTCCTGGAACAGCATCCGGAATCGCTTCTACGCGGCAAGAGGGGGGACGAGCAATGACAGTCCGTAGAATAGTTATCGGGGTGATGGCGGCAGCCATGCTGGTCATGAATTCGGGGTGCGCCAGATCCCCGGTTGTGACATTCTATACCATCTCGGCTCTGGCACCGGAAGCAGCAGCGGCCAGCGCACATCCCGCGGGGATTGCCGTCGGCCCGGTCACGGTGCCGGAACTGGTGGATCGGCCGCAGATGGTAACGCGAATCTCCGCCAACAAAGTGAATATCCTCGAATCCCATCGCTGGGCCGAACCACTCAAGAGCGAAATACCGCGCCTGCTGGCGGAAAACCTCGCCCGACTACTGCGTCCCGCGCGGGTCTCCACCTACGACCAGAGCGCGAGCCGCACTGCAGAATACCGGCTGGTGGTGGACATTCTGCGCTTCGAATCGGTGCCGGGAAAAGGCGTGACGATCGAGGCCCTCTGGTCGGTGCGACATGGAGCAGACGGCACGGTGGAAAAGGGGCATTCCCTTGTGAAGGAACCTGCCGACGGCGCAGGATATGAGGCACTGGTAGCTGCCCATGGCCGCGCCCTGGCAGCCATCAGCAAAGACATGGCACAGGGACTGGCCACCAGCATGAGTCGCCAGTAGCCCGATTTACATCGCCAGGCTGCCCTGTGAACGCACACGGAAAAGAGGACTTCATTTTAGTCACTCATCCCGCGGTTATCACCAATCAACAGTTATTATCTAATGTTGGGTCCTGCCCCTTTGAACTACATGACCCCACCCGCATAAAAAAATATCCCACTGAGCCTGTGTCGCTCAGTGGGATATTTCAGTCTATGACTAGAGAAGATAATGTGCTCACACCCGGTCGAACATTATTTTAACATTCCACACAAATTTAAACTTCAACTTCGCAGAACAGTTTTGCTTCCTCAGTTTTGGCAGGTTTGCAGAGACTTGCTTCATCGTGAGAAACTGCACAACATGTGACACACGTAAATTCGCCACCCTTATCTCTCAGAATCTCCGCTCTAAGTTCGTTCGGGTCATTGATGTCGCATATTTTTTTGGTTGTTTCTTTCATTGATTTCACCCCCCTTTCGGAGTGATAAAATGTCGATTCCAACCGGAACATCCGGTCGAAAAGCTTCCTGACACTCTATATATATGTTACTGATTTTAAATATATTTTGCAAGCTATCAGATAATAAAAGCAGAAAAAAACTGATGGATTAATTTTCCGACCAAGGCATGAAGTTGATTTTCATAGTCAAATAAATGATACATAAATCGGAGGGCGAAAGATAATTACTTCCACCAGGGCATTGTCACCAAACCTCTTGACATGTAATTACAAATCAACTCAACTTCCTCAGGTGAGAAAAACATAATCGTAATTATAAACAATTTGACTTTGCAGAGGGGGTCGAATCGGCGTTATCCCCCGAAAGTCGACTCGTTACCAGGAGAACCAACGCTGCACAAAGCGATTCTCTCTTCTGATCATCCAGCGCCGGAATTCATCTCCAAGCAAAATCGCAGCGGCAAAAGGCACTGCCAGCGACACCTCGAACCAGCCTATCGGCGCTGTTCCGAAAAAGGGCTGCAGGAACGGAATATGCGAAATCGCCGCGACCAGGCCCAACTCCACTGCGATCCCGAGCAAGATGAGTTTGTTGGCAAAGATGCCTGCGGACAGGATGCTTTGCCGCCGGGTCCGGCAGATCAGCACATCCGCAACCTGGCAGATCACCACGGCGATGCGAAGAAGGAGGTGACGGCCGTTTGATAGAGCAGGCCTGACGTCGGCAATTCAGCTCCCCATGTCCAGCCGCCCTGATGCAGCACGACAAAAAAGGCGAAGAATCCTGCGGCCGCCTGCATCATGCCGATGATGCCGTAACTCATGCCCAGCAGCGGCCAGGTGAGCAGCCTTTCATCGCGCTTCGCGGCGGTTGTTTCATCACGTCATTCTCCGGCCGCTCCCGTCCCAGCCCCAGCGCGGGCAGCAGATCGGTGCCCAGGTCTATCGTCAGGATCAGCACGACGGTGAGCGCCAGCGGTGCGCCAATGCGCGACGAAGGCGATAAACGGCAGAATCTCGGGAACATTGCTGGTCAGGATGTAGGCGATGAATTTCTTGATGTTGGCGAAAATGGTGCGCCCTTCTTCGATGGCGCTGACGATGGTGGCGAAATTGTCGTCCATCAGCACCATGTCCGCCGCCTCCTTGGCGACCTCGGTGCCCGATACGCCCATGGCCACGCCCATGTCGGCATTCTTCAACGCCGGCGCATCGTTGACGCCATCGCCGGTGACCGTGACGATCTCGCCTTTTTTCTGCAATGCCCTGACGATCTGCAGCTTCTGCATCGGGCGTGGTGCGGGCGAAAATCAGTTCACGACTGTCCAGCAGAATTGGGACAGATTCTTCCTCATCCATCTCCAGCAACTTTTCGCCGACGATCACCTGGCCATCGCCGGTATAAAGCCCGACCTGGCGCGCGATGGATTCGGCGGTGGTGTGGTAATCGCCGGTGATCATGAATACCCGGATGCCCGCGCTGCGGCACTTTTCAATCGCATCCGGAATTTCCGCTCGCGGCGGATCGAGCATGCCCACCAGCCCCAGATAGATGAAAGCCTTCCTCACTTGCCGCATCGGCCTCGGTCGTTTTGAATGCCAGTGCGAGCACACGTTCGCCGCGCGCGGCCAGTACTTCGTAAAGCTCCAGCGCCTGTTGACGGGCTGCCGCATCAAACTCGACCAGAACGCCCTGACGCAGGCGATGGGTGCATTTTCTGAAGACAATTTCAGGCGCGCCCTTCATATAGGCGAGATTGGCCTGGCCGTGTTCGCTACGGTGCGTAGTGATCATGCGCTTTGGTGGCGGAATCGAACGGACTTTCGTGAATGCGCGGAAAACGGATCAGTAAATCCCCGATCGGTTTCAAACTGTTGGGCGAAGACCAGCAGTGCCCCCTCGGTCGGGTCGCCCAGATAGTCCGATGGTCAGTCAAGCGTGCGTTATTGCACAGCACAATCGCGGCCCAGGCCTCGTCGAAGCCTTCGGCCTGCGCCAGCCCGCTCTGATAGGCCGACCATTCGTGTTCACCGAGTACCAGCGTGGTGACCTTCATCCGGTTCTGGGTGATCGTCCCGGTCTTGTCGGTGCAGATCACCGTGGTCGAGCCCAGTGTCTCGACCGCTTCCAGATTCTTGATCAGCGCGTTCTTTCTGGCCATGCGTTTGGAGGCCATGGATAAGCGCAAGAGTCACGGTGGGCAACAGGCCTTCCGGCACATTGGCGACGATGATGCCGATCGCAAAAATCAGGCTGCCGATGAGCGGCTTGCCGAGGAATACGCTGAGAGTGAAAAACAGCACGCCCAGCGTGATGGCGATCCCGGAAATGATCCGGATGAAATAGCGCAGCTCTTTGCGTATCGGCGTTTCAACCGTAACGGTTTCCTTGGTGAGCTGGACGATCTGCCCGATCTGCGTGTTCATGCCGGTGCCATAAACCAGCGCCTTGCCATTGCCGCTTTGCACCAGCGTGCCGGAAAACACCATGTTGCGGCTTTCCAGCAGGTTGTCGTGGGTGCAGTCCAGCTTGCGCAACTGCGGTTCGCTCTCGCCGGTCAGCGAGGAGTGATCGACCTTGAGCTGGTTGACTTCGATCAGGCGACCATCTGCCGGAACACGGTCACCCTCTTCCAGCAGGATCACATCACCCGGCACCAGCAACTTGGCTTCGATACGCGATACCTGCCCATCGCGCAGTACGGATATCATCGGCGGCAGCATATGGCGGAAACTCTCCATGATGCGGTCGGTTTCATGCTCCTGAATGTAGGAAAACAGCGCATTGAGCAGCACCACTACCAGCAATGCCACACCGATATAGAAGTTGCCCTCACCCGGCTTCAGGTAGTCTGCGAAGAACGCCAGTGCGGAGCCAGCAATTAGCAGGAGGGCAAAGAAATTAGTGAACTGGCGGAGGAACTTGATGAATTCCGGCGTCTCTTTGCGGACATGCAGTTCGTTACTTCCAAATTCAGTTAGACGTTGAGCCGCATCGGCATTGCTGAGTCCTGCGTTTGTGCAGTTCAGACGCTGTTCGAGTTCCGCTAGGGGGATATGGTGCTGGTCGGCTATCGCCGCATCATTTTCAAAATTATTCATGACGTGCTTTCCCAATCTTGATGTAGGGAACGAATACTGCGCTAACTACCGAATAAGAAGACTCCTTTTACTATACACACTGAATCAAGATTGTCAGTAGCACCATGGCGGAATCAGCAAAATCCTGCGCGTAATGTCAGGAATACCGCCTAGTGTCCCGTGCGGTTAGTTAGCAGCAGTAATTCCGTGGAATTTTGGTCTCTGGCAAGGCGAGGCGACGCAGGCATAGCGGGGCTCTGTCGAGGAGCCACAACGTAGCCAGAGGGCAAAAGAACCGGAATTTCAAGAATTGAATTAACCGCACGGGACACTAGACGATGAATAACCTGGATTCGATTGTTTTTATCATCTCAGGTTTTTCTGCAAGAAATACTTTGAATTACTACAAAGAGCAGAAATAAGAAGCCCTGTACCATGAAATCCTCTATCGCCAGGCACGTGAAGACTATAGGCAACTGTTGCAACACTACGTAGTTTCCATCTGGGAACTGCGGATGAGAAACTACTGGTTTCCGATTTGGAAAGCGGGAATTTTTTCTTCTGGCAAGTAAATTGAGGGTTTGCGCGGAGACGTACGTTGGTAAGCCGTACAAGTAAAACCGAAGATTGACACCGCCAGGGGGAAAAAGCACCCTTTCCGGACGGAAACTACGTCATGTCCATTTAATTCATTGCCCTACGGCTTGGTCGCGGTAAAGATCGCCCGCAGCGGTGCCGGGTGCCCTTCAATCGTCTTCTCCGTATCATCCGGATCAAGAAAATCCGCCAGCGACTCAAAACGCATCCACTCCGTCGAGCGTTGTTCCTCAAGGCTGGTGCGAGTGGCATTGACGCAGGCAATCTCCGTGAATCCGCAGCGTTGCAACCACAAAATCATTGCCGCACTAGACGGAAGGAACCAGACATTGCGCATTTTTGCGTAACGTCCTGGCGGCATGAAGATCGTCGCCTGGTCCCCTTCGACAATCAGCGTCTCCAGAATCAACTCCCCTCCCGGGCGGAGGCAGCCCTTCAACTCGAAAAGATGGTCAAGGGGTGAGCGACGATGGTAGAGGACGCCCATGGAGAAGACGCTGTCGAAGCAGGCAAGATTAGCAGGTACGTCTTCGATGCCGATTGGAATGACATGGTGACGAGGATCGCAAAGGTACCGTTGCATTACCTGGAACTGCATCACCGAAACCAGAAAGGGCTCAATCCCAAGGACAAAGTCGGCGCCGGCGCCGCGCATGCGCCAGCCGTGATAGCCGTTGCCGCAGCCGACATCGAGGACTCTGCGTCCGGCCAGCGGCTGGATGTGCGGCAGAAGGCGCTCCCACTTCCAGTCGGATCGCCACTCGGTATCGATCTCAATGCCGAAAAAATTGTAAGGGCCTTTACGCCAGGGGTGAAAAGCCTGGAGCTGGGCGATCAACTCTTCGCGGTTGATGGTGTCAAGATCAGCGCTGGAGCCGATGGTTACCTTGTCCTGCAACGAAAATCGAGACGGCCGTATCTCCGGCAGCGCCTGCAGGGCGCTCTGCCAGCCCGCCATATCGCCGTAACGTTCAAGGAGCAGTTCTTCGGACAGGGTCGTTTGCAGTTGTTCAGCCCAACGTTCCTGCCCCATGGCGGCCAGGTGCGGATAGAGTGGCTCGTAAAATTTCATGTAATCGCGACCAGAGAGACAAAATTGAAGCACTGGAACCAAAGTTCAGAGGAAGAGAAGCCTGCCGCCCGCAGACGTTTTTTATGACAAGCAAGGGTCTCGGGGATCATCACCTTCTCCAGCGCTGACCGCTTCTGGCTGATCTCGAGATCGCTGTAGCCGTTTGCCCGTTTGAAGTCGTGATGCAGTTCTTCATGAAAGTGTTGCCGCCGCGGCTCGCTATAAGAGATCTTCTCTGAGAGAATGAGAATGCCGTCCGGTCTGAGCCCCGCATGGATCCGCTGAATCAGCGCCAGTCGCTGTGCGGGGGGGATGAACTGCAGGGTGAAGTTGAGGACGACGACCGAGGCGTTCTCAATCGTAACCTCCTGGAGATCGGCACAGATCATCGTCACCGGAATGGTCGACACAGTATCGAGAGCCAAGAGCTCACGGGCACGATCAATCATCGCCGGGGAGTTATCCACCGAAATAATGTCGCAGTCCGGCGCAGTGATCCGCTGGCGCATAGCCAGACTGGCCGCCCCGAGGGAACAGCCCAGATCATAGCAGTGACTCCCTGACTGGGCGTATTTCGCAGCGAGGATGCCGATATTGGATATAATCAATCCGTAGCCGGGGACCGAGCGTTGTATCATGTCGGGAAAAACTGCGGCAACCCGTTCATCAAATTGAAAATCAATTATATTCTGCAGGGGTGCACCATAGATGGCATCGGTTTTATGGGTCACTGTCTTCTGGTCCTTAGTAAGCTGGCTGTTCGTAAAAAAATTTGAAGATATCGATTTTGCTGCAGAATATCAAGGACTATAATGGCTGAAAGTGCAGCGGCGGAGCGGAGACCGTCTGCCACGCTCTTGTTGGGGACTGCGGGGACGTTCTTGATTGACACAAGCTCATTTCCGGTGGTACAAAATCTGCTCTGACAAGCTAATTCCTACTCCTTTCAGGTCGGGTCACGGGTGGATTCGTTTCACCACGGCCACGAACCGGAGCTCGCCCCCACGTCGGCGAGCTATCTCCGCCGCGTCGGATCCGAGACGTAGGCGCTCACGACGACACGTGGACCACTCGCAGGGAGGATCATTGAGCGCGACGAACGCAGCTCTGGAGCTCCTGGAGCACAACCTCCGGGACCGCCCGGACAAGACCGCCTATCTCTGCTCCGGCAGGGCCCACGCGTACCGCGAGCTGGGCGAGGGAGCTCGTTGCCTGGCCCGCCGACTGCGGGAGCGCGGCCTCTCACCGGGGGAGCGCGTCCTCGTCGCCCTCCCGGATTGCTTCGCCTTCCCCGTGGCTTTTCTCGGCTGCCTCCTGTCCGGCGCAGTGGCAGTGGTAGTGAACCCGGAGCTCGACCGCGAAGCACTGGCGCACATCGCGAACGACGCACGCGCGCGCCTGCGAATCTCCTTGGAAGGCAGCGCGGCGAAGTGGCCGGCAGGCTCCCTGGAGGAGATCGCCTGCGACGAGGTGGGCCCACTGGAGGGCACCGGCGCCGCACTGGAGCTCTGCGACGCCTTCCAGCCAGCCGACAGCGACCTCGCCTATGTCCTCTACACCTCCGGCTCAACGGGCGCGCCCAAGGGCATACCACACCGGCACCGGAGCCTGGTGCTCCCGTGCGACCTGGTCGGAAAGGGCATGCTGGGTCTGACGGGCGAGGACGTCATCTTCTCCACGAGCAAGTGCTCCTTCGCCTACGGTCTCATCAACAGCCTGGCCCTGCCGCTCCGGTTCGGCGCATCCGCCATCCTCCACCCGGGAAAGCCCGATCCGGCGGCGTTCCTCGAGCTCGTCCGCCAGCACAGCCCGTCGGTGTTCTTTTCGGTCCCCACGCTCTTTGCCCAGATCCTCCGCTTGTTGCCGGAGGTCCGGCAGCGGCTGCCGATGCGCCTCTGCTGCTCGGCAGGCGAGACGCTCCCGGCGGTACTGTTCGAAGAGTGGCAGCGGCTCACCGGTCTGGAAATCCTCGACGGCATCGGTTCCACCGAGATGGCCTACCACTTCATCTCGAACGCCCCCGGGCATGCGGTCGCGGGGTCGGCGGGGAGGCTGGTGCCGGGCTACCAGGCACGGCTGGTGGACGAGCACGGCAAGGATGTTGCTCCCGGGCACGAGGGGCAGCTGCTCATTGACGGGCCAACCCTGACCCCTGGCTGCTGGAGCCCGCAGGATGCAGCTTACGACGCTCCCCTCGCAACCGGCGACCTCTTCGTGGAGCGGGACGGCTTCTACTATTATCGCGGCCGGAGCGACGACATGTTCAAGTCGGGCGGCTGCTGGGTTTCGCCCATTGCCGTGGAGGAAGTCCTGCGAGGCCACCCCGTGGTGGCCGAGTGCGCCGTTGTGGCCACCCGGGTCGGCGCGCTCATCGTCCCGGGCGCCTTCGTCGTGCTCGACCGCGAAGTGACCGAGTCGCCGAAGCTGGTCGGAGAGTTACGGCGACACTGCCGAGAGCGACTCCCGGACCACATGTGCCCGGCCCGGATCCGGTTCGTGGCCGAGCTGCCGCGCACCTCCACCGGGAAGGTGCAGCGGTTCAAGTTGAGAGAGCGGAGCACGGCGTAACACACAGACAGCGAGACGGCAAGCAAGGAGGGGACATGACAGCACCAATTATCGATCAGTTGAGGGAACTCATAGTGCAGGTAGGGAGCGACGCGCAGACGGTCCGCGAGCTGGAGCCGGATCAGGCAGTCGCGCACAACGCCCTCGACTCGTTCGGCTTCACCGCGTTCATCGCGGCCATCGAGGAGCGGTTCGCCATCCGGGTTAGCGACAAATCCTCGGTGAAGCTGCGCTCCCTGAAGGACTTCACGCAGTACGTCGAGGCCCAGCTCGAGCGGCCGGCGGGCGCCGGCACGCAGGCGGCGAACAGCGGCGCCACCGAGACGAGTGACGTAACGCTCGACGGAGCGACGCTCCACTACGAGATCGCCGGCAGCGGACCGCCCCTGCTCCTGTTGAACGGCATCGGACTCGACCTGTCCGCGTGGGGTCCTCTGGCGCAAGCGCTTTGCGGCGAGCGCCAGCTGGTGCTCCTCGAAACCCGCGGGTCAGGCCTGTCCGGTCCGCCGCCGGAACCGTGTACCACTGCCCGGCTCGCCTCCGACGCGCTCGCGCTCCTCGACCACCTCTCGCTCGGATCGGTGGACGTGCTCGGATTCTCGCTCGGCGGCCTTGTTGCGCAGGAGTTGGCTATCCTCGCTCCGGACCGGATCCGCTCGCTGGTGCTCGCCGCCACCGCGGCCCGCCTCCCGGGACGGACTCGCCGCGCCCTCGACGCCTGGCGGCGGCTCCTCCTGGCAGGGGTAGAAGCCGACACCTTCCGGCGCGAGCAGTTCGCCTGGGTTTTCGGCCCTGAAACCATCGAGAACGACGCGCTGATCGAGGGGACACTGGCGACCCTCGCCGACGCGCCCGCCCCCTCGGCGAGCGGCTTCGCCGCGCAAGTAGACGCCTGCCTGACCCACGACACTCGAGAGCGGGCGTCGCGCATCAGCGTCCCGGCGCTCGTCCTCGCCGGAGAAGACGATGTCCTCCTCCCTGCAGCCGCAGCCGAGACGCTCGCCAAGCTCCTGCCCCGGGGACGGTTCGAGCGCCACCCCGGCGGCCACGCCTTCCTGATGGAGAGCACGCCCGTCGTGGCGGCGTCAGTACTTCGTTTCCTGGACTCGGCCCGCGAAGCAACGAAAGCATAATTCTATACACAAAAGGGTGTCAGACCGTCCACCTAAGACACCCTCATGTTTTCACAAATTAAACTACGTCATCTGATGACTCTGACGTCAACTACAAGGGTTACATTCAAGCTCTCCTCCAAATGGCGGATACGCGCGGTGACGCTCGATTGCACGCAATTGAGTCGCTCCGCAGCCCTTGACACGCTGCCCTCTTCCGCAACTGCCATGAAAATTCTCAGTTCGTTACAATCCATGGAACAGGTGATATCATAATTTGTGAACGATACAATCAAATCAAATCATTAGTAATAATCATTGGCCTAAGATATCCTTTAGACATGCGGGAAAGAGATACATGACATCATGAGAAGGGAGAATGAGATTCATGAGCTCTATCTATCATTCAGGTGAACGAAAGATTCATGCAGAGGCTGGCGCCATAGAAGCGGCGGCAAACCTGGAACGCATGGTCCTGCCGGTTATCGCCCATCTCTACGTTGATTTCATACAAAGCCAACAGTATGTCTTCATCGGGGCAGCCGACAACCAGGGGATGGCATGGGGCTCCATCCTGCACGGCAAGCCCGGATTCATGCAGGTCATGGACGAACAGACCCTCAGGATCGATGCCCTGCCGGAGGCACAGGACCCTAGTAACGGGAATTTCGGGGATGGCGCGGAAATCGGCCTTTTACTTTTGGATTTTTCCACCCGCCGCAGATTGCGGGTGAACGGTACCGTGATCATGGAAGATGGGGGTTTCTCAGTCCGGACCCGCCAGGTATATGCCAATTGCCCCCGGTACATCCAGTCTCGTAACTGCGACTCAGGCGGCACTGTTTCGACCTCACCCCGCGCGATGCGTCAATCGACCTCCCTGGACACAGAATATCGGGCGTGGATCGAGCAGGCGGACACCTTCTTTATCGCGAGTTACCACCCTGAGGGTGGCGCAGACATATCTCACCGGGGCGGTTATCCCGGATTCGTGCAGATAGTTGATGATGAGACCATAACCTGGCCCGACTACAACGGCAACGGCA
This sequence comes from uncultured delta proteobacterium, assembly GCA_963748325.1. Classification (GTDB taxonomy): domain Bacteria; phylum Desulfobacterota; class Desulfuromonadia; order Geobacterales; family Geobacteraceae; genus RPRC01. The sequence goes on from CAVVIJ010000004.1 coordinate 1,303,238, forward strand.
TGTTCAACACACTGGGGAACATAGTGGAAAATCCTGCCTGCGGACTGCTGTTCCTGGACTTTGAAAATGGCGGGATCCTCCAGATGTCCGGGTCCGCGAAAATCATCAGGGACAGCGCGCGTGCGGATCTCTTCCCGGGTGCGGAACGGATGGTTGAATTCAGGATAAAGAGCATAGTTGAGACCAGGAACGCAACCAATCTCCGGTGGAGCTTTATCGAATATTCACCGTACAATCCATGGTTTTGCTGAAGAGCCACTGAAGATGTCGGGGGTAAATATGAATACAAACGATGTGGTCAGACGGATCGACGTGTTTATCGGCATGGGCGAAAGCTTCATTGCAGGGAACGCACATGACGAATCTGAAGGGATGGAGGGCTTCTGCCATGGAATAAAAACTCCCTCATAACCCTTCCTCTTTTTCAGTGTCCCCAATATACTTCTAATGTTTTGAACACCCGAGACGATACTAATATACTGAACCATGAGCGAACCGGACAAACGGAATAACCATGAAAATTTCAGACAGCAAGCCTTCGTCAATGAGATCCAGAGAAAACAGGGGCGTTGTTACGCGGAGGGGTGGCACATCGATATTTTTCGGCGAATTGGCCAGGCAGGAAGAGAAGCAGCAGGATACCGAAAAACAGTCGCTAAAAGATCTGAGGGACAAGCTTTTCCATGCGGGTGACAGACTGGAAGAGGAGCCGTCACCCGCCAATTTGGCAGTGTTCCGCGAACTGATAGGAACCTTCGCCAAAAAGGCGACATCCATGGCATATCGGTTCGAATCCATGGGAAGCTACATTGGAAGAGATCTTGGTCTCGTTAGCATCATCGACAAGGAAGTTGACGAACTGTTGCGCCTCGTGATGCAAGGCCAGCAGGCGCGGATCGCCATTGCGGCGAAAATATCCACCATTAAAGGGCTTATCATCAAGCTTTCCGCATGATCCTTTCTTGCCCCAACCTCTTCCTCCGTCTCAATTATTCCGCATATGAAGGCGAGAGCTCTCTCAAGACATCAGCACGGCGGTTGACAAAGTAATTGCTGCCGGGAAGTCCTTTGACATGCTCTTTAATTTCCGCAGCAGTCCGGGCGATGGCCATCGACGAGACATAGTCTCCATTATTGCACATGAGCACGGCAATGGAAATGGTGATGATCGGGAACGTCCGGGGCGTGCCATAGCGGTCAATCCCCTTGATACATCCTGCCGCCAGGTCTTCGGGAGAATACTGCTGTACGATCATCGAACTGAACCGTTCGATAATACTCTGGCAGAGCGCTTCGACATGTCCCTGGTCCGCAAACATGACAAAATCGTCGCCTCCAATGTGACCGACAAAATAGTCCGTGCCACCAAACTGGCTGACCGTTTCGTCAATGAGCTTTGCGGTCCGCTTGATTACCTCACTGGCCTGGTGATAGCCATAGCTATCGTTATACGCCTTAAAATTGTCCAGGTCGGCGTAACAGAACGCAAAGGGTTCGCCGGCAAGCAGCTTACGGGTAAGCGCCCGCTCAATGGCGATATTGCCCGGCAAGCGTGTCAGGGGGCTGGCGTCCAGGCAATATTGTTCCAGATCCTTCAACCGAACGGCCATGCGGGTAAAGCTCTGGGCCAGATCGCCGATCTCATCCCCCTCAGCAATCATGGGATCGTAATCGAAGTCACCTTCGGCAATTCGGTTGGTCGCCTTTTTCAGTTTGTCCATGGCCTTGGAAATGTTGAGCATCATCAGCAGGGCCACAATACCCGCCAGGATGAAGCCGGTCAGGGAAAGGGCAAGCGTGATGCTGATGGTCTGCCGTTCCCTGCGATCGGCCTCCTTGAGGCGCTCTTCAACACGGGATTGCTGCTCTTTCTCGAACTGCTCCAGGTCCACCATCAGTAAGGGCAGTAGTTTCCGAAGTTTTTCCAGCGCTGCGGCATCACCGGCAAAGATACGACCGGCCTGGTTACGATACTCACGGTAACGGGAGACAATGATTGCAGCTTCCGGAGCCGGCATGTCCGGCCGGACTTTTTCCAGAAGGGCCAGGAACTCTGCTTCGTAGCGACGGAACTGGTTGAGGTATTCGGAATTGTTCTGGATGGCATACTTGGCAGCTACGGTATCCTGATCCTGGAGGAAGTCTCGTAAATTGTCGGCTGATTTGATAATGAACAGATCGTGACGAGCGATGTCCTTGGCGGTATTGTGCATCGAATAGAGGCCGATGAATGAAAGCAACATGGCGGTAAAGGTGAAGAACGCCATAGCTGCGAATCCGACACTCATTTTTTTCACAAGGGATTTTTTCTTCCGAGATAAACTCGACATGGCAACCTTTTGGCACACTGTCCAGCCAATGGATTCCTCAAATGGGCATTAGTGTCCCGTGCGGGTAGTTCGCAGCAGTAATTTCGTCAGGTCGTTGAACTTTAACGTTCTTGTATTATGGCATTAGCCGTCCAAGTGTCAATTAACCGAACGTCGGCAGGTGGTCAAATCAGGCAAAATCACTTTCGGCATATTTTGTCCAAAAAACTTTCTTTTCAAGACGTGCCCCCTCACCTTCCTTGGGACAGCGATATTCAAAATTTTCTTTTCAACGGCTGACTCCTCCGCCTTTCCACAACTCGCTAAAGGGGATGGCGCTGAAGGCGAACAGCAGACGCTCCTTTTTATCTCCTGGCACAAACCCTCGCTCCAGTAACGCCGACTCGATGGCCGGCATGTGCATCCCTCCCCAGGGGATGACGATGGTGTCGTAGCGATCCAGGCTCCGATACAGGGCGTCGATCACCACCGCGTTGCGTTTGTAGAGGATATCGTCCATTACACCCGAAATCATCTTTGGGGTTCCATGGACTTTAACCCAGTCACTATATGCCGCAAACCCCTGAGCAAGCGGCTTGTCACCAAGCAAGGTACGGGCGATGACGTTGAGAAACTCGACCGTCTGCGGATTGAAGCGGTTGAGATCGGTGTCGGCCTGCACGATATCCGGTTTGGTCTCGTCCCGCTGGATACCAGCCGCCAGTCCGAGGTTGTCCAGCTCAAGCAGATTGCCGTCAAGGTGCATCATTTTGCTGGGAACTGAGGCCGACCAGATTGGCCAGTCTGCCGTAATCAAAACGGCCCTTCAGCAGCCGGTCCTTGTCAGTCACCCCCTCGGCGAGAATAATCGTTCCTTTTGCCGGCAACGAGGCGAACAGTTCCTGGTAATAACCCTTGCGGGCGACGTGCATCATCGCCACCAGGCGCACCACTTTACCGGCGTGATGATAATTGCGCTCGGAGGTGTAGATACCGACCGGACTCAGCCGCATGAAACCGGCGGTTTGCTGGTTGAGATAGTAGCTACCCGTTGCCATCAAGGAATAAACCAGCACCAGGGGCAACAACAGCAGATTGACAGCCGAAAAAACGAGGGTGTTGCGCCAACCGAACAACGGCCGTTGGAAAAGATCCGCGGGCAGCAGATTGCGGCCGTAATAATTGCGCAGCGTAATCAGAGCGACACCGCCGATAAAGACCTGCCCAAAGGCCGCCGTCAGTCCCTGTGATTCGCGCGAAATCATGTCCAGCAGCGGCCACAGCGCCAGGGAGCACCAGAAGGTGTACACGGTTAGCGGCAGAAAAACCCGCTTCGGCAGCCTCAGGTCAAGTCCCAGAAGGAAATAAACCACCAGGGAAAGCACGATCACCAGGAAGGCAACGAAATTGCGGACCATGGAGAGAGCTGGCATGTGTGCAGCGAACACCGTCGAGATTTCGTCGATCAGGGAAAGACCGGCATCGATCAAAAACAGGACGATATAAAAATTGGCGAAACGTCGCATAGGGAATCCGTACGGTCAATGATTATGGGGCAGCAAGATGTTATGTTCTGAGGATAAAGCATTGGGTGGGGCAATTAATTACTATTGACGTAACCACTCAATTTATAAGGATAGCCTATCTGAGTAACATCCCATTCAGGAAGTTGAGCGTTTACTGCTCAATATCCCATAACGGCATTTTCGGTTTTTAAGTCCAGCCAAAATACCGTACGCATGAGCCGCTTTCAGGAACGGAAAAAGCCGCCTGTCAGATATCTCTGTCAACAGCGGCTTTCATCCTTCTATATGTCATCTGACAACGCATGACGTTTCCTCTTTCAATGCCTACCGAGCCCGAAGCGCCTCGATAACAGACTTGCCAAATTCAGCCAAAACATTACTACCAGAACCTAAAACCTATTACCATTAAAAATATTTCAATTAACACACAATTTACCGTACCCGTGTCACACGACGAAAGCAGCTTCAATCACATCCTACACCTCAACACATACTCCTCCTGCTCCAGAGCACCCTTCCTTGCAGCCCTCACCCGCCGAATAGTCTCCCGGGTCCACCCCGCGCTTTCTACACACATCCAGACTGCATTTCACCGAGCACCATCCTGACTTTTCTCGCCAATTCAGTGGGCGAAAATGGTTTCGTGAGTACCGCCGCACTTTTATCGAGGTCATTTGCCTTAATACCATCCGTAGAGTAGCCACTCATAAAGAGTACCCGGACCCATGGAGAGACCTTTCTGATCTCGTCATATGCCTCTTTGCCGTCCCTGTTCGACATGCTCAGGTCGAACAGCAACATCTGGATGGAGTCTTTATGCGCCAAATACTTAACTACCGCATCCTCCCCGTCCACCGCTGAGATAACCCGGTAGCCGAACCCTGTGAGCATCTGTTCCGTCTTAAACCGTACCGCTTCATCATCCTCGGCAAGGAGTATCGTTTCCGCACCCGCCCACTGGGATGGCAGGGGCAAATGCTCATCCGACAGTTGTTCTTTATGGATCAACGGCAGAAAGATCCGGAAAGTCGTTCCCCTGTTCGGCTCGCTGGTGACATCTATATGACCGTTATGCTGCTTGACGAAACTGTAAACAATCGAAAGGCCGAGTCCCATACCTTTTCCCATCGTCAGGGTGGTAAAGAACGGATCGAAAACTCTTGCGATCGTCTCCCGATCCATACCCGTCCCGGTATCAGTCACCGAGATGAGGGCATATTCACCGGGCTCGCCAAAACCGCGTGCCTTGATGAATTCGGTATCAATAACAAAATATTCGCTGATTATCGTTAATGTGCCGCCGTCCGGCATGGCATTCCTTGCATTGCTGGCAAGGTTAATCACGACCTGCTCTAGCTGGGCACTGTCGGCGGTTACTTTCAGGATTTTTTTTCCGCAGACAGTCTTGAGCAGGACCTCATCCCCTAACATCATGGTCAAAAACGTATTCAGATTCTGCATGATCTTATTGATATCAGTCGGCTGCGGGCTAATGAGCTGCTTCCGGCTGAAATCCATAAGGCTCCTGTTTAAAATAGTTCCCCTTTGCGCCGCCGAAAGTACCTGCTTCACCTTGCCCAGCAAAAGTTTGTCTTCCTGCAAAGCAATTTCCAGAAAAGATCCGTACAAAACAATTACATTCAGGATGTTGTTGAAATCGTGTGCAATGCCCCCGGCCAAAAGTCCGACCGTCTCAAGCTTTTGTGCTTGCAGAAGCTGGGTTTCCAGGTTCTTGCGCCCGGTGATATCGAACAGTGCTACGCGGCACTCCTGCCCGGCGGCCAGGGCCTCGATCTGTACAAAAAGCTGTGGACTATCATCCTTAAGAAGTGCCACTTCGCAGGTTTCTTCGACCTCGCTGGTAAAGACCTTGTCGACGAAGGCGGCAAAGGCGGCACGGTCTTCAGCGGTTACGAAAAGCCTGAACCGTTGGCCGATCAGCAGGGAGCGGTCGACCCCGAGCAGTTTGGCGCTGGTGAGATTGGCCGCGCGGATAGTAGTGTCCCTGTCGAGAGTAAAGTAACCGACCGGGGAGAAATCATAGAGGTCGGTATATTTTTCCAAAGCGGTCTCTAGCTCATTCCTTGCCAACTGGAGTTCCTCATTTTGCATCTCCAGCTCGATCTGATGGACCTCAAGCTCTTGAACGAGCCTCCGGGTCTCTTCCTCGGTGCGGGGTGAATCCGTTCCCGCTGTTCCCGCCGGCAACCGTTCTTCTGCCTGCCGGCGCAGTTCGGTTGCTGCAGTTGACAAGCTCTTGTCTTTGTCATTTTCCATTGCGACCTCTCCACCCAATCATCATATCTGAAATCCTGGGTGTTTTTTTCCTGCCGGTTCAGCGGGTTGGATCTCGCGTTCCGCGATAACCTGGGCGCCAAACAGCAGGATTATCGTTACAACTTCTATACTGAGATAAGCTACCACTACCGTGGTTACGGAATCGTAAATTACATGTACCATGGACACGACCGCATAATACCAGACCAGAATACGACGGTTGATTTTCCATAAATTATCGTTGAGATCCCTCCGACGAGTGCGTGGTGAATCCTGATACGTTCCAGGGGCATGACCAGGTAGAAGGATATGAGCATAAGCATTTCAGCAAGGTTAATCATTTACCATCGTACATTACAGTATACAAATATTTAAGCGATTGTCTTCCCCTCAAAGATTATGTTCCGCGCTGAACTGCCCTGCCGCGACCTTCAGATCATAGCGGGGAACACAGTTCTCATATGGTGTAACTTCTGCCAAAGGCAGACGAAGGAATGGTAGGAGTTCAGACTTTTCAATTATTAATTTACTGCACTCAAAAGAAAAGCCGCCTATCAGATATCTCCGACCATGGCGGCTTTCACCCTGCAGTATTTTGTTAGACGAGCAATTCCAATTGCCCTTTTTCCAAAACGATGCCCGAACCTGATGGGGCTTCAATTGGTAACGTGCCTCAAGCAGTCAAAGCATAAATACCAGAAACAAGAACCTAAAACCATTAAATGGCGGCGAAACGACCTGTGTCAACTGACGCGTGTACCAACTTCATCACGCCCCACACCTCAACACATACTCCTCCTGCTCCCGCGTCTGAATCGCCCCTATCCGGGCAGCCCTTACCCGGCGAATCGCCTCGCGCTGCTCCATGCCGAACTCCACCAGCAGCCGCGCGGCAATGGTCCCGGTCCGGCCGAGCCCACCTCGACAGTGCAGCACGATCCTGCCGTCCTCCCGCAGGATCTGCCGCAACTCCTCACCTACCCTCTCCCACTCTTCTTCAAACAGCCGATCCGGCACCCAGACATCGACAATCGGCAAATGAAACCAGCGCAGGCCGAAGGCTTGCGCCCGCTCCGGCAGCTCAGGAACAGAAAGCAGCTCGAACTCGAACTTCTCGATAAGGGTCACCAGTGCTAACGCCTGCCAGTCACAGATCACCTGGAGGTCCAGGTCCAGATCCCGCTTCCAGGGCCCTGAAGGAATTCCGAGCCCGGCGTATTCATCCTTACCAGGGCAAACGGTCATGCCGATGAGACCGCCGGTGCCAGGAACAGCAACTGCGTCGATTTTGAGGGGAGAAATGATGCTGCGATTGGTAGTCATAATCCTTAGCCCTCCTCACATGAAAGAAGTAAGGTTACAGGTAAACCGGATACTAAAAAAGAGGCCAAGCATATTGCTTAACCTCTTCATTGTAAGTGGAGCGGGAAACGGGATTTGAACCCGCGACCTTCAGCTTGGGAAGCTGACACTCTACCACTGAGTTATTCCCGCGTAGACAAATTTTTTAGCTTATTGACCGACAGTTGTCAACTGGTTTTTCAGAAGAAAATCCCGTGCTTCGCCGATTGAGCCCACCTGGCCGGTGCTTTCCGCTTCGCGAAGTGTCTCCAGTATCCTGCCAAGCTTTGGGCCGGGGCCGATTGCGAGCAGCTCCATAACCTGGTCGCCACTGAGCAGCAGATTGGCGGCATCGACACAATAGGCTCGAAAATAGTACGATACCAGGCGGCTGGCCGTCTCCGGATCGACCAGTCCTGCCGCAAGGGGCAGGACAACCAGCTCCGCCCCACCGGGGACACGGTCACGGAAGAAACGGAACAGCATCCGTTCAGAGGCGGAATCATTCAACAGAGCCGGAAAGCTTGTGGCGCTGGCACAGAGAACCGCCAACTTGGTGCGGGCCTTGGTACCGAGCCGGATTCGATCGCCAGAGGTCTTGACCTGTTCCCGCGCATCATCACCGGACAAAAAGGCTGCCAGCTTCAGGAGCGTAAAAAGCGGGATACCACCTTCCACGGGACCCTGCAGATGGGCCGCAAGCTGTTCCTTCTCGGCGGGGAAAAGGCGTTCACACTCATCAAGGACCTGCTCGGTTGCGACGGCAAAGGCGCTCCTCCTCTCCAGATCGGGAAGGCACTCTCCGTTTTGACAAATTCCGGGAAGAATCAAAGGAAGAAGTCCCGAATCCCGAAGCAGCTCAAGCGAGTTTGCAACATTCCGGGCAGCGAAAATAAGGAACAGCTCATCGCGGATTCGCTCCCCGGCCACACCCTCAAGGAGCAGGGGACGCTTCAGCATTCCCTGCCAGGTCTCCGCCTCGATGGAAAAATCAAGGGTAGCGGCAAAGCGCACCGCACGCAGAAGCCGCAGGGGATCGTCGTCGAAGCTGCCTTCTCCGCAGGCCCGGACCATTCCCGCAGTTATATCTCTCAGCCCCTGCATAGGGTCCAGCAGCCCACCCGACTCTTTCGAAACAGGCAGGGCCAGAGCATTGATGGTAAAGTCCCGCAGGGCCAGATCTTCATGAATCCCGTTTCCCCGGATCGGCGCGAAATCACAGGTAAGCGCCTCCGCGCCCCGGCCGATCACGACCCGCGACTGTCGCCGCTCCCGGTCCAGCCAGAAGAAACTCCCGCCGCTGCGGGCAGCAAACGCCACCGGCAACGCTTCCTCCGCCCCACTTAGGACAAAATCATAATCGTGAACCGGCCGCCCCATGACCACGTCACGCAGACACCCGCCCACCAGAAACACCTGGACACCGAACCTCTCTGCCAGGGTGGCCAGGAGGCTGATTCGCTCGTCGGAGTGAAGTATTGTAAAGGAGGTTTCCATGGCAGGAGTCTTCTCCAGGAGATTCGTGCTCAATGCGCCAGGGGGTTGATGCCAAGCTGCCGTAACAGGCTGATCAACTGAATCAGCGGCAGACCGATCAGGGAGGTGAAATCCGTTCCTTCCAGCTTTTCCATCAAGGCAATGCCCAGACCCTCGATCATGAACGAACCGGCACAGTTGAGGGGATTTTCCCGGCGAATGTAGTTGCGGATCTCGTCGTCGGCGAGAGAGCGGAGCGTTACCGTAAAGGGAACACAGGAGGTCAGCCTGACGCCGTTCGCCGTATCCACCACGGCCAGGCCGGTATAAAAGGTATGGGAGGCACCGGACATGCGCTTCAGCTGGGCAAAGGCCTTTTCAGCGGTTTCCGGCTTACCGACGATCTCGCCGGCCGCGACAAAGACCTGGTCAGAGCCGATGATCACGGCATCGGGGAAATCGTCCGCCAGGGACAGGGCTTTGCCAAGGGCCAGGTTCTTAACCAGTTCCTCCGGCACAATCCCCTGGTCGAGCTGTTCGTCAAAACGGGGCGCCACTGCCTCGAAAGGAATGCCAAGCCGTTCCAGAAGCTCCCGGCGGTAGGGCGAGGTGGATGCGAGTACAAGCTTTTTAGTCATCGTCGGCACGCTTATTCCCCGTTCAGCAAAGGCAGTTTCAGCAACTCAGGTAGGGAGTCGATCAGGAGATCGGCATCTTCGATTTCCGCCATATCGCCGTAGCCGAAGGTACAGCCGATCGTTGCCACGCCGGCCGCCTGACCTGCGGCGATGTCGTTGATACTGTCACCGACCATGACGGCCCGCTCCGGCGGGACACCCAGCTCACGAAGGACCTTCAGCAGCGGTTCCGGCGATGGCTTGCGTTCCGCCAGGGAATCGGCACCGATGACACGGGCAAAGAAACCGTCCGCCCCGAGCGTGGTCAGGACCTTGCTGCAGAGGGCGACATTCTTGTTGGAGACCACCGCCAGCGTCAGGCCTGCCTCGCGCAGAGAGGCCAGGGTTTCCATGACGCCGGGATAGAACCGGGTCCGGTCAACGATATGTTCCTCATTATAGTCGAGAAACAACGAAAGTCCCCGCTCAAGCTCGTCAGCAGTTGCATCGGGCATGGCCCGCTCGACCAGGCGCCGCGCTCCCTTCCCCACATAACTTCGCACCTGCTCCCGGGTCGCGGCAGGCCTGCCCAGGGTAGAAAGCATGTGATTGGTGGCGCTAGCCAGATCGTCAAGGGAGTCGATCAGGGTTCCGTCCAGGTCAAACAGTATCAGGTCTATTTTTTTCATAGGGTTTCACAGTCGGTTTTTGGTTTTTGGTTTTGGGTTGAAAAGCGTTGTAGATTCAAAGTTCAAGGTTCAAGGCTCGAAGGACCAGGTCTTTAACTAAAAACTAAAAACTAAAAACCAAAAACTAAAAACGAAAAAAGGCCGAAGGCGAAGGTTTGTCCTCCATCTCCAGCCCACATTTTACCTCAGTCCTAGCGCCTAAAGACCGTTATTCCCACTCAATGGTAGAGGGCGGCTTCTGGCTGATGTCGTAGACGACCCGGTTCACGCCTTTCACCTCGTTGATGATCCGCGACGAGATGCTGCCGAGGAGTTCATAGGGAAGCTTTACCCAGTCGGCGGTCATGCCGTCCAGGGAGTTGACCGCGCGGATGGCGACTGTGTAGTCGTAGGTCCGGGCATCGCCCATGACGCCGACGGTTTTCACCGGCAACAGGATGGCAAACGACTGCCAGATATCGCGATAGAGACCGGCCTTACGGATTTCATCGAGAACGACGGCGTCAGCTTCGCGGAGAATATCCAACCGTTCGGCGGTGATCTCACAGATGCAGCGGATCGCCAGGCCCGGTCCGGGGAAAGGCTGGCGGTGGATCACCTCGTCCGGCATGCCCAGTTCGCGACCCAGGAGTCGCACCTCGTCCTTGAACAGTTCGCGCACCGGCTCCAGGAGTTTCAGGTTCATTTTCTCCGGCAGGCCGCCCACGTTGTGGTGACTCTTGATGACCGCTGAAGGACCCTTGGTGGAGACCGATTCGATCACGTCCGGATAGAGGGTTCCCTGGGCCAGATAATCCACCCTGCCCAGCTTCTTCGCTTCTTCCTCGAAGAGGTAGATGAATTCATTGCCGATGACCTTGCGCTTCTGCTCCGGATCGGTAACACCGGCAAGTTTGTCAAGAAAACGGTCGGTTGCATCCACATACTTCAAGTTGATCTTGAAGTGTTTGGTGAATAGATTGACGACTTTTTCCGCCTCGCCCTTACGCAGCAAGCCGTTGTTGACGAACACGCAGGTGAGCTGGTCGCCGATGGCGCGATGGATCAGCACCGCCACAACGGAGGAGTCGACTCCACCGGAGAGACCACAGATCACCCGGCCGTCACCAACCTTGCGACGGATATCTTCTATCTCGGTTTCGATGAAGCTCGCCATGGTCCAGACCGGGCGGCAGTCGCATACGGAAAAGACGAAGTTGCCGAGCATCTCTTCGCCACGGGGAGTGTGCACCACCTCGGGATGAAACTGGACGCCGTAGAAACGCCGCTCGGCATTCTTCATGGCCGCCACCGGGCAATGCTCGGTGTGGGCAATACGGGAAAATCCTTCGGGCATGGCCTCGATCCGGTCGCCGTGAGACATCCAGACTTCCGCCCGGCCGTCGAATCCGGAAAAGATGTCTTCCACGCCGTCGAGATCCATCATGGCCCGACCATATTCCCGCTTATCGGATCGCTCAACCTTGCCGCCCAACTGGTTGGTCATGAGCTGCATGCCGTAACAGATACCGAGGACCGGGATTCCCAGATCAAAAATGGCCGGGTCAGAGTGAGGGGCGTCCGTATCGTAAACACTGGACGGTCCTCCAGAGAGGATGATGCCCTTCGGGGCATACTCCCGGATTTTCTCGAGGGAAATATTGTAGGGATGAATCTCGCAATAAACGCTCTGCTCCCTGACACGACGTGCGATCAGCTGCGTTACCTGGGAGCCGAAATCGAGAATCAGGATCTTTTCACTGTGGATATCTTCGGTCATGGTTAGTTCTCAACCCGATAATTCGGGGCTTCCTTGGTTATGATAACGTCATGGACGTGGGACTCTTTCAGCCCTGCGCCGGTGATCTTGACAAAGCGTCTCTTCTGCTGCAGGTCCTTGATAGTCCGGCAGCCGGTATAACCCATACCAGCCCGAAGCCCGCCCATCAACTGGTGAATGGTGGAGGAAAGGGGTCCGCGCACCGGCACCCGCCCTTCGATCCCTTCGGGAACCAACTTCGACTCCACCTCGACCTCGGCCTGGAAGTAACGATCCTTGCTGCCCCGTTTCATTGCGCCGATGGAGCCCATACCACGATAGGTCTTGTAGGCACGACCCTGGAAGAGAATGGTATCGCCGGGAGACTCCTCGGTACCAGCAAAAAGTGAGCCGATCATCACCACGTCGGCGCCGGAAGCAATCGCCTTGGTGATATCGCCGGAGTACTTGACGCCGCCGTCGGCAATCACCGGAATATTGTACTTCCTGGCCACCCGGGCACAGTCACTGATGGCGGTAATTTGCGGAACGCCGACACCGGCGACCACACGCGTGGTACAGATGGAACCGGGTCCGATTCCAACCTTGATGGCATCGACCCCGGCAGTGATGAGCGCTTCGGCAGCCTCAGCCGTGGCAATATTCCCGGCCACCAGTTCGAGCGCGGGGAACTTCTCCTTGATGGAACGGATGGCGTTGATCACCATCTGGGAGAAACCATGGGCGGTATCGACCACCACCAGGTCGACCCCGGCCTTGTAGAGGGCATCAACGCGCTCCATCATGTCGGTGGAGGGTCCGACGGCAGCGCCGACCCGCAGACGTCCCAGGCTGTCTTTGCAGGCATTGGGGTACTTCCTGACCTTTTCAATGTCCTTGATGGTAATCAACCCTTTCAGGTTCCGCTCATCATCCACCACCAGCAGTTTTTCCACCCGGGTATGCTTCAGATGATCCTTGGCCTCCTCCAGGGTGGTTCCAACCGGAACGGTAACCAGATTTTTCTTCGTCATCCGCGCCGAAATGGGAAGATCCAGATCGGTCTCGAAGCGGAGGTCGCGGTTGGTCAGGATCCCGACCAGCTTGCCGTTGCTCTTGATGATCGGAACCCCGGAGATCCGGTACTGCTCCATGATGTCCAGCGCCTCGCGGATCTTCTGGTTGGGCCGCATGGTGATGGGGTCGACAATCATCCCGGATTCGCTTTTCTTGACCTTGTCCACCTCGAGAGCCTGGGCATCGACGGAAAGATTCTTGTGAATGATCCCCATGCCGCCTTCCCGTGCCATGCAGATGGCGGTACGCGCCTCGCTGACGGTATCCATGGCGGCACTGACCAAAGGTATATTCAAAGGTATGTTTCGAGTAATGCAGGAGGACAGGTCCACCTCTGCCGGCAGGACATCCGAATACGCCGGGACGAGCAGCACGTCGTCAAAGGTAAGAGCTTCCCTAATACTGTCTTCTATCATTACGCGCTCCTTTATGCTTGGAAAAAGTGTGATTTCTACAAATATTACAGGCCTTTGCTTTAGTCAAGTTAAAAGGACTTCAGATGCAGTGAAATAGCCGTTCGACCTCGGGCATGAACTACTGTTAACGGGGAATAAAATCTTCCTTTGCCCCGATGCGGTAGAGAGTCGCCGTAATCAGGCGTACGGCGTTATCCAGGTCGGACATGGACAGCACCTCCACCGGCGTGTGCATGTAGCGAAGGGGAATTTTCACCAGGGCGGTGGCAACACCTTTCCTGCTGATCTGCATGACATTGGCATCGGTGCCGGCCGGCCGCGGATGGCCGGTGAGCTGCACCGGGATCTTTTCCCGTTCCGCCGTATCCACCAGGAGGTCAAAAAGTGCCGGGTTGATGTTGGCTCCGCGCGGGATGATGGGTCCTTTACCGAGACCAACATCGCCATTCTGTTTTTTGTCCACGTCCGGCTGATCGGTGCTGAAATCGACCTCGACGCAGATGCCCACATCGGGCTTCACCGAATAGGAACTGGTGGTCCCGCCCCGCAGTCCGACCTCTTCCTGCACCGAGGAAACACCGAACAGATCCACCGGGAGTTTTTTCTTTGCCCTGGCAACGGCCCGGAGCACCTCGGCAACAACAAAGCTGCCCGCCTTGTCGTCGAAACCACGCCCGGCAATGCGGTCACCCTGCAGCTTTTCCAGCCCGGGCGAAAAAGTTACCGGGTCGCCGATGCGCACCAGCGCGACCGCCTCTTCCCGGTTGGCAGCTCCAATATCGATGTACTGGGCGTCCAGTTTCACCACCGTCTCACGGTCCTTCGGCTCCAGCAGGTGAATCGGCTTTTTGCCGATCACGCCGAGGATCGGTCCTTTTTTCGTTTGCACGGCAACCCGCATCCCCTGGGTTATCTGGGGATCAATGCCACCGACCGCACCGAAGAAAAGGAAGCCGTTGTCATCGATGAATTTGACCAGCAGGCCGATTTCATCGGAATGTCCGACCACCATCACCCTGGTTAGTCCCTCTCCTGCCCCCTTGATCGAAGCAATGGCATTACCGAGCACATCACCGTTTACCGGGGCAAAAGGGGAAACATAGTCACGGAAAACCCGCTGGGCCGGCTGTTCGTACCCGGAAGGGCTCGGAGCCTCCACAAGAGACCTGAGAAACTGGAATGATTCTTCGCGCATATATTCACCCCTTACATTTGAGTTAGTAGTTATTACCGGGTGTTAGGTGTTAAGTGTGTAGCATGTTCTAGGTCCAAGCCATTTTCCTAACACCTGAATCCTGACACTTAAAACCGTACTCCTTATTCCGTAATCCGCTCCTCGTAATCCGAAGTTCATACGTCACCCTACACAATTTCCCCCAACAGCGAGTTCTGGAACGCCTCGGCGATGCGTACCGTGACGATTTTGCCGATCAGGGAAGGATCGGCGGAGATGTTGACGATCCGGTTGCCGCTGGTGCGGCCGAAGAGCTGGTCGCCACGCCTGCTGACACCCTCCACGAGCACTTCCTGAATAGTGCCCTGCAACGTGTTGTTCCGCTCCCGGGTCATGATATGCTGCCGCTTTTGGAGGCTGTCCAGCCGCTCCTGCTTTTCCTTCCGGGTCAGGGTATCAGCAAGCTTGGCCGCTGCCGTTTCAGGGCGTGCGGAAAAGATAAAGGAGAAGAGATCCGCATAGCCAACCTCTTCCATGAGGGAACGGGTTTCCCTATAGTCCTCTTCGCTCTCACCCGGAAAACCGACAATCATGTCACCGGTGACCGTGATATCGGGACGGGCCTTTTTCAGAGCATAAATCCTGTCCAGGTATTCACGGCGGGTGTAGCCGCGGTTCATCGCCTTGAGTACCTTGTCACTGCCGGACTGGGCCGGAAGATGGATATGGCTGCACAGCTTCGGCAGTTCGGCAAAACAGTCGATAAGAGCTTGGGACATGTCCTTCGGATGGGAGGTGGTAAAGCGGATCCGCTCGATTCCGTCAATTGCCGCGACCAGGTGCAGCAGTTCGGGAAAGCTCGGTTCTTCGGGGCTTTTTATGCCATAGGAATTCACATTCTGCCCGAGGAGGGTTACCTCCTTGACACCTGCTTCACTCAGCTCGCGTATCTCCTGCAGGATCTCCGCAGAGCGCCGGCTGATCTCCCGGCCCCGCACGAAAGGAACGATGCAGTAGGAACAAAAATTGTCGCAACCCTGGATGACGTTTACGAAACGGGCGACGCCTCCCTCAGTGTCCTTGCGCGGAAACAGGTCAATGCGGCTATCGGGGTCGAGAAAATCATTGCGGGTCAGACGCTCGCCTTTTTCAGCCGCGCGAACCATGTCCGGCAGCAGGTGCAGGGAGTGTGTTCCGAACACCAGGTCAAGGTAGGGCACCCGCTTGAGAAGTTTCTCCCCCTCCTGCTGGGCTATGCAGCCTCCCACACCGAGCAGGACCTTCCTTTTTCCGTTCTTCAGGCTTTTCAGCCGCCCCAGTTCACTGTAGACCTTCTGCTCGGCCTTGGCCCTGATGCAGCAGGTATTGAGCAATATCAGATCCGCCTTGGCAGCGCTGTCCGTAGGCTCGTAATCAAGTTCTTTCAAAAGCGAAACCATGGTCTCGGAATCATTGACATTCATCTGACAACCGAAGGTCTCGATATATAGTTTTTTGCTTGTATTCACAGGTAACCTTTGATGAGGATATTACTTCGATACTACGCAATTTCTCCCTTTGCCGTCAACTGCTTTCACCCATGAATTCCGGACATGCCCGGCAGTACCAGCGGAATCAAACAGGGGTTCGGTGAAAAGAATGAGCCATAGCAGCAAATAATCCGCCATTTTCATCCCGGCACGTGAGCAAGACACTCAAAAAGATACCGCTGGTTGATTATCAGGCACCTGAACACTTGACGAGGGAGGCTCTGCTCGACTACACTTCAACGTAGACCACATGACCCCCGGACCTTCTCCATCCTGACAGGAGCATCCCATGGGCAGCAGCCCGATTCTCAGTATCATTGAAAACATCGAACCAGGCGTGGTAATTCTCAACAACGACCTGTCGGTGTCCCATATTAACCGGATGTTTCTCCTGATGTTCAGCCACGTAAAACGGGAACACCTCTTTGAAGGAAACATGCTCGACCTTCATGACGAGGAAATCCGTCGAAAGATTACCGAAATGCTCCGCCTGACCAGGGAATCGAAACGCCAGGTCCCCCTGTCGCTGAAGATCCTCCGGCATGACGGGCGCGACTGCTATTTCCTCATCAAACTCGTCCCCTTGATGGAAAGGGACATGACAGATGAAAAGATCTGCGTACTGTTTTATGACATAACCCCTTTCATCATCACCGAGAGAAAGCTGATCCGCATTCCGGTCACCTCGGGAGATGAAATTCACCTGCTCAACCCCGAAGAGATCGTCTATCTCAAGGCAGACAACATCTATTCCCGCGTCAGCACCGAATCCGGAGAATATCATTGCGACCTCTCCCTCGGCTTGATCGAAAAGCGCCTGGACAGTTCGATGTTCTACCGAATCCACCGCAGCTACCTGGTAAACATATCAAAAGTGCGCAAAGTCCAGCGGGACCGCTCCGAATGCTCCGTCGAAGTAAAAGGAACCGAAACCCGCCTCCCGATCAGCAGAACCAAGCTGCAGGATTTCCTGGTAGAAATAGGTTTAAAGTAACCCGTTATCAATCTTCAGCGCTTTCCACTGTCCCCTGTACTCTGCGCCCTGCCCCTTGCCCCTCACTCTCCCAGCCCCCACCATCACCCCTTACCCCGCATTCCGTAATCCACTTTCATCTTCGTTCACGACTGAAAACTAAACACCAAAAACCCCTTCACTCACAATTCCGACCATTCACAAGCCATACCGGTCATCAGCAAGGAAGGAATTCCCAAAAAACGCTCTTTGCGCTATTCTGACCACCATTTGTCCGACACCCGGATTGCGGCAGTTCTTGCCGAATAATCCCGTGCGCAACACATCTCAAACTCTCGTGTGGAGGAAAGCATATGGCTAACGAAACGATTCAGAAAAAGGACCTTCGCAGTGCCGATCCGGCTGCGCTGGAAATGCTGCAGATCGCTGACCGGGACGGTCTCGACACCATCTGGCAGCGATTGGAAAAACAGCAACCACAATGCAGTTACGGACAGCTGGGAACCTGCTGCCGGATCTGCTCCATGGGACCCTGCCGCATCGATCCCTTTGGCGACGGCCCGACCCGCGGCGTCTGCGGTGCAACGGCAGACACCATGGTTGCCCGAAACCTGGCCCGCATGGCAGCGGTCGGCTCATCATCCCACTCGGACCATGGTCGCAAAGTCGCGCAACTGCTGAAAGCGGTGGCCAACGGCAGCAACACTGACTACCAGATCACCGATGCAGAGAAACTGTGCGCCGTGGCAACCCGACTCGGCATTGAAACGGAAGAGCGCCTCTTGAAGGATATCGCCGCCGATGTAGCAGAGGCTGCCATCGAATGCTTCGGCAAGCAGGATGAAGAGCCGATCAGCTTCACTCAGAAATACATGCCGAAAAAGCGTTTCGAGCGGCTGAAGGCTCTTGAGCATTCCCTCTACGAAGCGACCGGCGCAAAAATGGGTCTCCTGCCCCGCGGTATCGACCGGGAAGCGGTCGACATCCTTCACCGCACCCATTTCGGCTGCGACTCCGACCCCCTCTCCCTCGTGGTTCAGTCGGCACGCTGCTCCCTCTCCGATGGCTGGGGCGGCTCGATGATCGCCACGGAACTCCAGGACATTCTGCTCGGCACCCCCAAGATCCGGCAGATACAGGCCAACCTGGGCGTACTGGAAGAAGAGAGCGTCAACGTGGTCATTCATGGCCACGAGCCGGTTCTTTCCGCAAAGGTCGTGGAAATGGCCCAATTGCCGGAGATGAAGCGTCTCGCCGAAGCGGTTGGTGCGAAACGAGTCAACGTGGTGGGTCTCTGCTGCACCGGCAACGAAGTTCTGCTGCGTCAGGGCGTCGGCATCGCCGGCAACGAAGGCCACAGTGAACTGGCAATAATGACCGGTGCCGTGGATGCCATGGTGGTGGATGTCCAGTGCATCTACCCGGCTATGGCCGATCTCTGTTCCTGTTACCATACCCGCTTCATCACCACCAGCGAACAGGCCAAGATCCCTGGAGCCATCCACATCCAGTTCGATGAGCACCAGGCAAACGACATCGCTTCGGAAATCATCAAAACAGCCATTGAAGCCTTCCCGAGCAGAAACAAAGCCAAGGTCTACATCCCCAAACAGACAGCGAATGCCATTGTCGGCTTCACCGTTGAAGAGATCCTCAAGGCCCTCGGCGGGACCCCCCAACCGCTCATCGACCTGATCGTTAATGGGACGATCAAGGGTGTGGCCGGCATCGTTGGCTGCAACAACGCCAAAGTCCAACAGGACGCATTCCATCGCAGCCTGACTACCGAACTCATCAAGCGTGATATCCTGGTCATCGGCACCGGCTGTTGGGCCGTGGCCGCGGCCAAAGCCGGCCTGATGGACATACCGGCCCAGGAACTGGCCGGCCCCGGACTCAAGGCTGTCTGCAAGCAGCTCGGCATTCCACCGGTCCTCCACATGGGTTCCTGCGTGGATTGTTCCCGGATGCTCAACCTGGCAGGCGGTATCGCCGACCATCTCGGCGTGGACATCTCCGACCTTCCGCTCGTGGGATCGGCTCCGGAATGGACCACGGAAAAGGCCGTTGCCATCGGTACCTACTTCATCGCCTCCGGCATTCCGGTCCACCTCTGGCCCGTGCCGCCGATTCTCGGCGGACCCGAGGTAACGAAAATCCTTACCCAGGACGTGAAAGCAGCGCTGGGCGGATGGTTCTTCGTGGAAGAGGATCCGGTCGCCACCGCCGACCAGATGGAGCAGATCATCATGGACAGGCGCACTGCGCTTGGACTTGACAAGTAACTAGTTTCCGTCCGAAAACTGGCCTTTCTCTCCCTCTCTCCTGATGGGAGGGGGAGAAATTGAGTGTTTGCAAATTAAAACCAAAAGATTCATACCCAGTTTTTTCGGATAAAAAGTAACTACCCACACAGAGGAAAACTGCATGTGTACAGATAGAAAAAGCTTTCGCGTTGTAATAACCGGCAAGGGTGGTGTGGGCAAAACCACCCTCACCTCCTGCCTTGCCACTGTTCTGGCCCGGGACGGCATCAACGTCCTGGCGGTTGATGAAGACCCCCAGATGAACCTGCCCTATGCCCTCGGACTGGGTGTGGAGCGGGCCGCTGCGATCGTGCCGCTCAATCTGAACAGCGACTACATCGAGGAAAAAACCGGCATCAATCCGAAGAAAAACACCTGGGGCTCGATGTTCAAGCTCAATCCCGATGTGGATGACGTGGTGGAACGCTTCGGCATGAAGATCTCTGACAAGCTCAATTTGCTGGTCATGGGGACGGTGAAGCAGGCCGGAGGCGGTTGCCTTTGTGCCGAAAACGTACTGCTTGATTCCACCATCCGACACCTGGCGTTGCGGGAAAACGAGGGTATTCTCCTTGATACACAGGCCGGTGTGGAGCATTTCGGCCGGGCTCTCTCGCGGGGATTCAGCCATTGCCTGATCGTCTCCGACGACACCTTCAACGCCCTGAACGTTGCCTGTCACTCGGCGGACCTGGCCAAGCAGATCGGGATACCCAACGTCTGCCTGGTGGTAAACAGGGCCACCGACAAGACAAGCGATAAACTTGCCCGCTATGAACAAGAGACGAAGAAACCCCTTTCGGACCTGTTTGAAACATTATACCAATTACCGTCCGAACCACGTCTGGCAGAACTGGAGCCTGAAGTAACCAAAATCCTGGAAAGCCCGGAGAGCCGCTATGCAGCAGCTGTTACCGCCCTGGCATCGCGGCTCTGTACAACTCACTGCAGCTGTTCCGCCCCCGCGGCATAAGACACGGAGATACTCTTATGAAAAGAATATTCGTTGACTATAAGAAGTGCCTGGCATGCAAGGCCTGCGAATCGGCCTGTGCCGTCCGTCACCATCCTTCCGAGAGCCTTTTCGGCGCGCTGGGAGACCGAAAGACCGAAATCGACGTTCGGGTGCTCGGCATCGAACATGAAGCATTCCCCCTCGCCTGCCGTCACTGCGACCCGGCAGACTGTCTCAGCGCCTGCCCGTCGGGAGCTCTCGGTCGGGACGCGGAAACCGGCGCTATTCTCATTGACCCGACCCGTTGCAAGGCCTGCGCCATGTGCGCCATGGTCTGCACCTTCGACGCCATCTCCTTCAAAGAGACCCACCGCTCTCCTTATGGCAGGGAGATCGCCCACAAATGCGACCTCTGCCTGGTGCGCACGAAAGAGGGCGGTACGCCGGCCTGTGTCGAGGCCTGTCACTCGGGAGCACTGGTCTACGCCGAATACGACGCAACCAGAAGTAAACGAGCCACCAAGTCCCTGCGAACCTATCTCCTCGGCGAAGAAGGGGTCCCCCCCTTGGTTGAACTCTATCGTGAATTGCGCAGAAAAGAATTTGCCCGGCGCCGCGGGAGTGAAGAATGAAAATCGTAACGGCAGGCACCGGAATGGCTGCGGCGGAATTCGTCGAGCAACTCAGGCTGGAAGGATTTGACGGCGAGATCGTTATGATCGGCGACGAAGAATTTCCACCCTATTCGCCGTGCGTGATCCCCTTTTACCTTGCCGGAGAACCGCTGGACACGGTCTACTGGAAAGGAAAGGACTTTTTTGAAAAATACCGGGTCAGCGCCCGACTCGGGGAACCGGTCGTCGAGGTTGACCCTGATCGCCACTGCATCCGTACCGCCGACGGTAAAATAGAAGAGTACGACCGGCTGTTCTTTGCCACCGGCTCCCACAGTTGGTACCCCAACCCGGATTGGCTGGAAACGAAAGGCGTCTTCGGCTTTAAAACCCTGAGCGACATGATGGCTATCGACCGCTACCTCAGGGAAGAGCAGGTAACGGAAGCGGTTGTCTTCGGCGGCGGCTTCATCGGGGTCGACGCGGCACTGGCGTTGCAGACGCGTGGGCTGCATGTATCCATGGTCCACCGCAACACCCGGCTTCTTTCCCAGATGACCGACGAAGAGGGTGGTCAGTTCGCCACCCTCAGGCTGGCGGAAAAAACCGGCCTGGATATTCATCTGCGCACAACAGTTGAGGAAATAATTCAGTGCAATGGCCAGCTTACCGGCGTCCGCCTCTCCGACGGCCGGGAGATAGCGACATCACTCTTGATCCTCTCTGTGGGAGTAACACCAAACTCTTTGCCTCTGAAGGGCAATGACAAGGGCATCTGCTGTGACGAACAAATGCTGGCAGACCCCAGTATTTACACCGCCGGTGATGTGGCCGTCACCCGGCATGCGGTAAACGGTACGACCGGCGTATACGCAAACTATCCGAATGCCATGCGCCAGGCACGGGTGGCCGCTCGGCACCTGTTACACGGTGACGGCTCCTATGGCGGCTCAATCAATACCACCGTCCTGCGCAAACACATCGACTTTCCTGTCATTTCCGCCGGAGACTTCAACGGCGAGGCAATTACCTGGCAGCAGGGCGATATCTGGCGCAGGGTCTACCTGGTTGACGGCATGATCAATGGCTACATCATCATTGGCGACACCCGCCTTTCCGGCTATCTCTACCAGCATTACCGGGACCGGACCCGAATCGACGGGACGATCAGAAAACTCATCTCGTCTCCCCGCCATGACGGACAATACCGGGAGATGCTCGGCTTCGCCGCAGCCTGACACGCTACCTATTCTGCCCCATGTGACCCAACTTGTTGCCCTGATGCCCAGTATCAGGGCAATGTCACCTCTCCATTCTCCGCCTACGATATACGAATGCCCCAGATTCCCTGCTTTGCGCTTTTGGCATGCACCGTGCTAGATGTTCATACAGATAAAGAAACCGTTCGTGCCGGAAATTGCCCAAAAACAGCGTGAGCAACACTGCCAAAACCCCAAATAGCAGGAGGAAACCCATGAACATTATCGTCAAGGCATCCGACTTGAAGTACAAATATCCGCGGGATACGATAAACCGCGACCTGCCCAAATTTACGGGAAAGCCTGATCCTGCGCCTTTCAACAGAGACGATCTTTACGACATTCTCCCGATGCTTTCCGCGGTAATGACGGCCCTGGAAACGGATGATGGCGAAGTCCTCCACCTACTGGAAGACATCATAAATACCGAGCTTCCGCGTTGCGTGGAAACCCGAGAAGAGGTCTTCGATTTTTTGAAAGAAACTGCTCGGGAAGCCCTGAACTATAGGTAGCCTCCCGGAGTCCTTCTTCTATAAACAGCATTTATCAGCGGCAACTGATTGAATTTCCGCCGCTGGCTGTGTATACTCGCAATAATTTTCACTGCGAAACTGGTCCCTATGGAATAAATTTCAGTCAATTAAACAGGGCCGGAGATACGGATTTGCCATGCATAAACACTATCAATTGGTGACAGTAGAGGACATTCAAAAAGACGAGAATGAGATTCTGGAGACTCTCTCAGCCAATGGTACAAGCATCAAACTTCTCAATTACTACCGGGAGTTGCCTGTCTCATTCGACGCTTCCATCGTATTCAGCGACCGGGGTGTCGTTGAGATAAAAATCCATGACCTCCAGGCAGCGGCAATGATGATCCAGAAGGAAGTGTTTATCAAGTGCCAGGGACTTCCCTATGATGTTGTCGCCAAGGTCATGAAGATCAGGAAAAATACCCACAGCGCCTTTCTGACCAGTTTCCATTACGCCATAATCACCGCAGAACGCAGGGTCTGCGTTCGGGTACGTGTCTCTGAAAAGGTCGATGCCTCCTTCCAATTCAACAACCAGCTGGGTCAGGGAAGTATCGAAGATATTTCCTTCAGCGGTCTCTCCATCAGTGCTCCTAAAAACATTTCTCTTGAAGAAAACAGTACCGGCACGGTTTCCCTTGCCCTTCCCACGACCATGCTCGAATTGTCCGGCAAGCTTCTGAAGGTGAACCATGGCGATTCCTCCGCCAAATTCATCATCGAACTGGAAATGGACAACAAAAGCGAACAATGCATTTCCCAGTTCATGTTCTCCCAACAAAGCGGGATAATCCGGGAGTTAAAGGATCTTTTCGATAGTGGCCCAGATATTATTATTGTCTGATTCTAGCAAGTGATACAAGCTGCCACGGCTCCCCAGCAGAACCACTGCCTCCACCCCGGTCCCCGCTAAACTGGTACTTCTCCTTGAGAGGACCTCCAGGCTTCCAGCCAGGCCAGTATACAAATCCCCCATGAAAGCACAACTTCGCGTAGCACCTTTTGGAAACAGGACCAATACTCAGGAAAGATCATCACCAGTTCCAGATAAAAAAGTATCCTACCAACTGCCACAAGCAAACAATGCGACACATCCACTCAACGCCTAACCATTCGTTATCACAAAGGTAATATTTCGATAAAAAATTATTGCATCTACCCTCCTGTAACACCACAATTTACCGTAATTTTTCCATTAAAGTTCTCCCGTAAAAAACCGATTAATTTAAAAAGGGTACACTGCTTGTCAAACATGATTTCAAGGAGAAGCCATGCGGATGAAAATTACCACAAAACTTAACTCGATAGTCTTGTTTGCGGTACTGGGAATGATAACAGTAGCGGGTATTTCCCTTTACAGCACCAACAAACAGCGGATTGCCACCGAAGAAATGATTCGTACGAATGCAGCACAGGTCAATCTGGCGCGGCAAGGTCGCAGCAACCTGTTGGAAGCCGTTCGCGCCTACAAGAATTATCTTATCCGTAAAGATGACCGCCAGCTTGCCGCCTTCAAAGAACAAACCGGCAAGCTTGAAGAAGGCTTCAGATCATTCGAAAAGATCGGCCTGACGGAAGAAGAGCAACAGCTGCTTTCCGATGCCAGGACAAAATTGCAAAACTACCGTTCCTCCCTGAACAAACTAGTCACGGCAAGGGCAACCAGCAACGACATTGAAAAAATCGACGCAACCCTTGCCAAAGGTATCGATCGTCCCCTTGAAGTGACAATGAAGAAACTGACAACCATTGCCCAGGCAAACTACGACACGAGGAGAGCCACTTTGAACGCCAGGAGCAAAGAACTCCTGTGGCTGCAGTTTGTCATCTGCGCAATTGTCGGTCTCCTGGTGACGTTGCTGGGCCGCCTCATCACACGCAGACTCAGTCGCCGCCTCGCTCTTGTATCGGCAGCCATGTCCCGGGTAGCCGAAAAGGACTTGACCAGCCGGGTCACGCTCCACGGTGATGACGAACTGGGCGACATGGGAAAAATATTCAATGAAATGATGGTCGGTATGGAGAACATGATCAAGTCCATCCAGGACGCGATACTCTCTCTCACGGACAAGTCAAAGGAATTGTTGTTCAGTGCCGAGATCATGACCAAGGATTCTGACGAAGTGGCCGGCCAGGCAGGAACCGTGGCGACCGCAGGTGAGGAAATGGCGGCTACCTCCACGGAAATCGCCAACAACTGCATCATGGCGGCGGAAAGCTCTCAGGTCGCCAACCAGACGGCAGTAAACGGTGCGGCGGTGATCGAACGAACGGTAGAGGTCATGCAGCGGATAGCGGAAAAGGTGAAGGAGTCGGCGGCGACCGTGGAAGGGCTCGGCAGCAGAAGCGACCAGATCGGAGCTATCGTCGGCACCATTGAGGATATAGCCGACCAGACGAATCTCCTGGCTCTCAATGCGGCAATCGAAGCGGCACGGGCCGGGGACCACGGTCGCGGTTTTGCCGTGGTCGCTGACGAGGTACGGGCTCTGGCGGAAAGAACAACGCGGGCCACCAAGGAGATCGGTGAAATGATCAAGTCCATCCAGCAGGAGACCAGGGGTGCTGTCCAGACGATGGAAGAGGGTGTTCGTGAAGTGGAAACAGGAACCAGCGAAGCGGGCAAGTCTGGGGAGGCTCTTGAGGAGATTCTCCAGCAGATCAATACCGTGAGCCTGCAGGTAAGTCAGATAGCCACGGCAGCAGAGCAGCAGACGGCAACCACCAGCGAAATCAGCGGGAGCATCCTCCAGATCACCACGGTTACCCAGGAAACGGCTGAACTGTCCAAAACCAGCACACGGGCTGCCGATGACCTGGTGCAACTGGCTGAAAACCTTCAGACTGACTGCCGTACATTCATAACCGAAGGAAGCGGCCTGTTCATCCTGCAACTGGCAAAGTCCGACCACAAGGCTTTTGTCGACAATGTGGAAGCGGTCCTCAAGGGAAAGCGGCAGCAGGACGGCGCCTCTCTCTCCACCCACCTCACCTGCCGCTTCGGAAAATGGTATTATAACGAAGGCAGGCAAATGTGTGGCCACCTGTCCAGCTTCAAGGCAATCGATGCCCCCCATGAGCAGGTCCATACCGTGGCACGCAAGATTGTGGATGCGGTCAATGGCGGCAATGAGGCTCTGGCTCAGCAGCTATTCCCGCAACTGGTCGATCTTTCCAAGGAGATCGGACGCTTGCTGGATGAAATGCACAGCGAGTGTCAGGCCTCCAAAAGGAAGGCTGCATAGGGGTAGCAAAAAAGGGCCGGGGAATAATCCCGGCCCTTTTTTCGTTCTGGAATACCGAACGTTTCATACCGTTTACGGTCTGTCACACATTAAAACGGAAGTGGCAGATATCACCATCCTCCATGATGTAATCCTTCCCCTTCAGCATGGCCTTGCCCTGTGCTTTGGCGGCCGCTTCGCTTCCGGCCGCCACCAGGTCATCGTACTTGATCACCTCGACGCGGATAAAACCACGCTCGATATCGCTGTGGATCTTGCCGCCGGCAGCCGGTGCCGGACTCCCCTTCCTGATCGTCCAGGCACGCACCTCGTCCTTACCCACCGTATAGAAGGACATGAGCCCGAGTGCGTCATAAGCCGCGGCGTTGAGGCGATCGAGCCCCGAAGATTCCAGGCCGAGCGCGGAAAGGTATTCACCCCGCTCTTCGGAATCTTCGATATCCATGACCTCCTTTTCGATCAGGGCCGAGATGAGGAAGACATCCCCAGCAACCGGCTCCGTAATGCCTACCCGCTCCTCCTCCACGTTGAGAATCCAGAGAATTGGCATCAGGGTAACAAGATTCAGGCTCCTGATGGCGGACAACTCCTCTTCACCGAAGCCAAGGGTGCTGACCCGTTTTTCATTCTCTACCGCTTCCCGGCAGAGCAGAAGCACCTCTTCCTCCTTCTGCTGACCAGGGGTAAGCCCGCCCCTTTTATCTTTGGCGAGGCGTTCCAGGCGTTTTTCGATCAATTCCAGGTCCGCCAGCAGCAACTCCGTCTCCAGTGTTCGCCGATCCCGCTCTGCATCAACCGAACCGCTCGGATGGTAAACATTCTCGGATGCAAAATCGCGCACCACCAGGCAGAGAAGATCGCAGCGCCGGGCCGCATCGAGCCAGTCACGTTTGCCGGTCCCCTCGGACATGTCAGGGCAGAGTACCACCTTGTTTTCCGCATACTTGGTCTTTTCCGGCTGGGCCAGTTCCGTCAGCACATCGACCCGGGGATCACGAATCGGCGCCACACCTTCCAATGCTTCCCCCTCAGTACGGTGATCGGGGACTTCCCGACCGGTCAGCAGCGTAAAAAGTGTCTTCTTCCCGGACTGCGGAAGTCCCAACAGGGCGATTTTCATACTATTCCTCCGTTTCAGACATTCTATCCAGAAAATATCAGCGACAGTATGTTCCTACGAAAAAGGGCACAGCTTAAAAGAAACCTCAATGCCACCACAGGTACGCTTGCGTGTCATTCAGTTCACGCAGCAATTCAAAATTTAATTTCACAGAGCGCTAAACTTCCGACACAAACAGACGATAAGCAAGTAAAGCAGAGTAACCTACCAGGAGGATCACACGTGAGCGGAATAACCTTTGAAGAGATCATGTTCACCATCATGTCGGCAACGCAGGATACCTTCATGACCTATATGGGCATGGAAATTCTCGCGGGCAAGATAGAGAAAAAAATCGAGCCGGTGGAATCGGATGTCGTGGGAATTGTCGGGGTAGCGGGAGAACGCGTAGGCTACATCATGTACGCTACCGACAAAAATGCCGCTCTTCAGGTGGCAAAAGAACTCCTCATGATGGAAGATGCGGACGAAGAGGCCGTTCGCGACGCCATCGGGGAGTTGACGAACAACATCGCCGGGGTCTTCAAGAGCAAGTACCATGAACAGTACGGCAGCGTAGCCCTGGGTCTGCCGCTGGTTGTTTCCGGCAAAATCCGCCCGGTCAGCGAACCACCGGAACCTGCGGAAAAGACCAGCATGAACATTCAGTGCAAGGGCGTCACCATTCCCTTCAAGTCACTGGACGGGTCTGTCTCGTTTCGCGTCATGGTCTACATGTAGCCGCTTGCTCGATGGGGTGGGCAGACAACCTGTTCACCCCCCTATAAGAGTTCTGACAATCCTCTTTCCGCCAACTCCTCGGTAACCTTTTTGACATCCTGGGCACGGTCGCGGGGGCAGATCAGCAGGGCATCGCCGGTGTTGACAACAATCAGGTCCTGCACACCCACCAGGGCAACGGCTTTGTCAGCGCCGCGAACCAGACAGCCAGAGGCGTCCAGAAAGACTACCGGGCCGGCATCCATCACGATATTTCCGTCCAATCCGGCCGGCAGAATCTCCGGCACGGCACTCCAGCTCCCCACATCACTCCAACCGAAGGAAGAAGGCAGCACCACCACTCCCGCAGCTTTTTCCATCACTCCGTAATCAATGGACTGTGACGAAATCCGAGCATATAGTTCTGCAACCTGCGCTTTCATGGAATGCAGGTGACCAGGATTGCTCGGCACGTCCAGAACGGACAGGCCGGCCCAAAGCTCCGGCATAAGGGTCCTGATACGATCGAGAATCACATCAGTGCGCCAGACAAACATGCCGCTGTTCCAGAAAAAGTTGCCGGCAACAACAAACTCGATGGCCTTTTCCCGGGGAGGCTTTTCCACAAAGCGCTTCACCGGCAGCACATCATGTGTTCCCTGTAACAGGTCGGCTTCGATATAGCCATAGCCCGTTTCCGGTCCGCTCGGGACAATGCCAAGAGTAACGAGGTTCCAGTCGGCAGCAGCAGCCTCGGCACGCAGCAAGGTGGCCCGAAACTCTTCTTCGTCCCGGATAAAATGATCGGCAGGGAGAACAACCATGATGGAGGTTGGATCCTGGCGCTCGATAATGGCGGCCGCCAGTCCGATTGCCGGAGCGGTATTTCTTGCCAGCGGCTCCTCGACGACAAAAATGGCGTGGCTGTCGAAACCTGCAAGCTGCCGCTTGGTCTCTTCCGCCTGCACTTCGTTGGTCACCACGAAAATCCGCTCCGGTTTGAGGGGCAGAACACGCTCCACGGTTTGCTGCAGCATGGATTTGCCGCTAAAAACCGACATGAGCTGCTTGGGGGTCTTTTTCCGGGACAACGGCCAGAATCTGGTTCCTGACCCGCCTGCAAGTATCACGATATTCATAGTGTTTCCTTTCACGTGGAGCATGCATTCGTGTTGACGCGGCAGTAATCCGGCCTCGTGAAACGGATCTATTCTGCCTTCTTCCTTCAGTCTTGCTACTCCAGCGTCACGCAATTGCGACCAGCCAGTTTACTTTGATACATCAAACCGTCAGCCCTTTTCACCAGGGAATTCATACTATCATCTTCACGAACCAGCGTTGCGCCGAGGGATACCGTCATCTTCAGCTCCGCATCTCCCGCCGACACGGAGGAACTCTCAATCATGCGCCGATACCTCTCGGCAATGTGAAGCAGTTTGTCCCGATCAACATTGACAACAGCAATGATAAATTCCTCGCCAGCCCAGCGGCCAACAACGTCAAAAGAACGGGAACTGTGAACCAGGGTCAGTGCCAGCATCTTCAACGCCTCGTCCCCCACAGAATGACCATAGGTGTCATTGATTACCTTGAAATGGTCAATATCGAGAAAAATAAGACCAAAGGTCCAACCATAGCGAGATCTTTCATCGAGCTTCGAAAGTAAGTAGCGTTCCAGGTAACGCCGATTGGGAAGCCCCGTCAAAGTATCCTGGAATGCCTTTTCCTGCAACTCCTCGATCAGGGAAAGAGTTGCCAGTTTTTCGCTGTTGTCCCGAAAAATTTCCACGGCACCGATAACGGCGCCGCTTTCGTCCTGAATGGGCGTAACTTTGACAGTCACCGGAACCCTGTGACCGTTCTTATGATGAAGGAAGATCTCCGCCTCGGCGGGAATGCCACCCTCCATGGTTTTCCGTGCCGGACATCTGTCCTTGCAGAGGCTGTTTCCCTCCGCATCCACATGCATGAGGATATTGTTCCAGCATTGAGATCCCTCTACCTCGTTGCGGGAATAGCCGGTAATCCGTTCTGCTCCTTTGTTCCAGTAGCGGATAGAGCGTTCCCGATCCAGGAAATAGACACCGTCATAGAGGTTGTCCAGGAGACGTTTATAGAACTCGACATTTTTTTCCAAACGGGCGACCTTTCAGGCTCAGGTTTTAGCTGCGGGGAAATAGTAGCAGACACTGCTCATTTCGTAAAGTCATACGACATGGGGTCAATCTCTGAACGTGATCATCTGCTTACTACAAATATATTTGTAGGGGCGGGACAACACCCATGACAGGCAACGTATCCGACGGTACGGACAAACCTGAACTGGCTCGAAAAATCAGGTACTGTCCTTTACCTGTCCACAACAATCTTGACCGCAACCTTCCTGGTGCGTGGTCCGTCAAATTCACAGAAGTAGACAGACTGCCAGGTACCGAGAAGAAGTTGCCCATCATCGATAAAAAGTGTTTCCGACACCCCGACCAGCGAGGATTTCACATGGGCATCGGAATTACCCTCGGCATGATCAAAACCTGCATCAACAGGGACCAGGCTATCGAAAAATCGGGAAATATCATGCCGTACATCCGGGTCAGCCCCTTCATTAACTGTTATACCGGCCGTAGTATGGAGGCAGCACAGGTGAACTACTCCACGTGAAACTCCTGATTTCTTCACAATGTCCACAACACGTTGGGTTATGTCGATCAGTTCACTTCTCGAACGGCTGGTAAGCTGAATGTACTGCAACATGGCAAATCTCCTGTCTTTTTCTCCCGGCCACCGGACCCGCTTACACGGAATGCTCGAACAATACTGCTGCCGCGGCAAGCTGTTCGGAGGTACCCATAATCAGCACCACATCACCCTCGCGAAGCTCCCAGACCGGATCGGGGTTGGGAATCACGGTATCTCCACGTTTGATCATCAGCAGGGTCGCTCCGGATCGATCCCGGAGAATCCCTTCCCGCAGGCTTTTCCCCACCAACGGCGACTTTGCACCGAGGCGAAAGGTGCCGATCTCCGCCCCGGAAAGAAAGCCGGAAATCCCCACCGCATGGCTGTGCCTGCGGCTCATGCTCCGGAACATATCGTAGGAATCGCTCCGCACCTCGGAAACATAGCGTTCAATCTCGTCGTGGGTCAAAAGATAGCGCCGCAGGACGCGGGAAAGAATTTCAATGGAGGTCTCGAATTCCTCCGGAATCACCTCATTAACCCCCAGGCCATACAAAGGCTCCATCTCGGCAATATAGCGGGTCCGGACAATAATATGCACCCCGGGGTTCTGGCGACGCGCCTGATCGGCAATGCGACGGCTCGAGGCGGCATCGGAAATGGCTATGACAATGATCCGGGCCTTGTCGATCGCGGCATGTTCCAGAATTTCAGCGGTGGAACCATCACCGAAAATGATCTGATTGCCCTTCCGTTTTTCCGCCCTTACGGTAAAGGGATTGGTCTCGATAACGAGATGGGCGATCTTCAGGTGTTTGAGGACCCCGGCGAGATTTCGTCCGTTCAGACCGTAACCGACGATGATCACGTGATCAGCCAATGATATCTTGCTTTCGTTCCTTGCCAGCGCGCCCCTGCCCCGGGTTACGGCGGAGGGGAAGAATCCCACCAGCCGCCCGGCAACCGCGGGAGCGATCTTCATGCAGAGGGGGGTCAAGCCCATGGTGGCCACCGATGAGGCAAGAAAAATCTGGTAGAGGTCCGGCGTCAGGATCCCGTACTTGAGCCCTGACTGGCAGAGGACAAAAGAAAACTCGCCGACCTGGGCGAGGCAGAGGCCGGACATGAGGGCGATACGCATCGGCACGCCGAGAGAAAGCACCGCTCCGGAGGTGATAAGGGTTTTGATGAGAATGATGCTGATTACCAAAGATGCGATCAGCAGGGGATACTTAAGGACGATGGCCGGATCAAGCAGCATGCCCACGGAAATGAAGAAGAGGGAGATAAAGGCATCACGGAAGGGCATGATGTCGCCCAGGGCCTGATGGCTGTATTCCGATTCGGAAATGGCAAGGCCGGCAATAAATGCGCCCAGAGCAAGGGAGAGCCCGACCTGGGCGGTGAGCCAGGCGGTGCCGAAACCGATGAAGATAATCGTCAGGATGAACAGCTCCCGGCTTCGGGTCCTGACCACCTGGCTGAAAATCCAGGGAATCAGGAAACGGGCGCTGTAGTGAGCCGCCAGGACCACCGCGGCAGCCTTGGCGGAAACTGCAAGGATACCGGTGAGTCCCTCTCCCGCACCGGCGAGAAACGGCGTAAAGAGCACCAAAGGCACCACGCAGAGGTCTTGAAATATCAGCACTCCCATGGACATCTTGCCATGGGGGGTATCCATCTCGCCGGCATCCATGAGAAGCTTCATCAGGATCGCGGTACTGGAAAGGGCCACCAGGAAACCGAAGAAAACCGCCTGGCCCATGGGATAGCCGAAAGCACTGCCCAGAAGGGCAACCACCAGGATCGTAAGCCCGACCTGAAGCCCCCCACCAAGGAGTACCAGGTGACGGATGCGCATCAACTCCTTGAGGGAAAATTCGATGCCGATGGTAAAGAGAAGCAGGACCACACCAAGCTCGGCCATCTGCTCAACTTGATGCATATTGCTGATCAGAGCCAGAACATGGGGGCCAGCCAGGATCCCGGAAACGAGAAAGCCGATGATGGAAGGCAGCCGGAAGCGCCGGAACAGCACAACAATAACCAGTGCCAAACCAAAAAGGATTTCAAGTTCCTTGAGGACATCGAGACTCATCGAATCTCCCGCCCAGAAGTGATAAATGAAATCCCCAGGCCCGAGTAGGCACCGATGTTGACACATTCGATCAGAGGAGCGGAAATCTCCTTGTCAGCCGCCCATCGGACGAGAAAGGTGCTGCCGAAACCGCCGCTGGTATCTTTTT
The DNA here is from genome assembly GCA_963748325.1 of uncultured delta proteobacterium. Lineage (GTDB taxonomy): Bacteria > Desulfobacterota > Desulfuromonadia > Geobacterales > Geobacteraceae > RPRC01. Next base: position 1,336,033 of record CAVVIJ010000004.1, read on the forward strand.
CCTTGATGAAAATGCTCGTGGATGCCAAAGGTCCCAGAACAAGTGCTATCGGCAGCATTTTTTTGATAAGCTTCCCTGCCGAAGAATAATAATCGACACTGGAAACCTTGAGCGAATGTTTCAGGTCAGTATTGCGAATGCTCAGGGTGCTGGCCAGGTTGACCGGAACCGCACGATCACCGGTGTACACCATGGAGTAGACCGGCACGTACACCGTACCGCCTCGCGATGGCGCATCCAGGCAAAAGCCGGGCGTTGACAACAAGGCCAACGTAGTGAGACCGAGCAGAGCAGAGAGGATAGAGGGGACTCTCGACATGGTTTACCTCCTTTCAGCTAACCTTTTCACTACTCTACGAGATAGATAGTGGTGCGTCAAATCGAATATCGACTTTCAGCCCGTTGAATCCCCATAAAAAAAGACACCCTTGCGGGTGTCTTCTCTGACGTACTACTCGAATATGCCTGATCAGCAACTCAACTATCCGCTCTCTCCAGAAAGCGGGCAGCAATTTCGACACATTGCAGGCAGCTGATGAGGCTCTTTGCCCGGATCTCGCGGCACTGCTCCGAACCGGCGACTTCGAGGAAGGACTGACGGAGGGATTCTTTTTTTGCGGGGTCATCAAGCAGGCTCAGCGCAGCATAGAGAGCTCCGCAGGTGCCGTTTTCAGCCCTGCCACCACCAAATTTGCGGGCCTCGGTTACTGCGTCACGGGGAAGCCCCTTTCGCTCGTAGAAGGCATTGAAAATACTTTGAGCACAATTAAGTCGCTCGTTCGTGTACGAATGGACAGCTTTTTTTACCGGCATGGGACATTTCTCCATAAATCTATATATTCAACATTTACTATATAACACACATACGCGAAAAACGATAGCAATTCTTCACTATCGACAGAATCGGGCATACAAGGCATGGACTTCATTGTCCAGCCTGACAAACTGTCCGACTATCGGTGACATTCAATCTCAGCCCGGCACAAGAACCGTTTCAAAATCCAGATTTGGTTTCATCAGCATCGTGCCACCCCCTTCCGAAACAACCCGCAGCACGCCTTCGGCATCGCGCACCCGTGCTCCTGCAACATGGGTGATCGGAGTCCCGGCAAACACGTCGGGGCAGAGCGGCGAAGAGGGTCCAAGCAGCACGGCGGCACGCGGTCGACCCAGGTCTGCCAGCAGGTCGTCGCAGGTGCCGTTGATGAGAGATGTCCCGGTAACAACCGCAACAGTGCAGTCGGCCATGACCTCCCGGCCCTGCTCCGGGGTCAGCGTGTCGCCATGATGACTATTCAGTTCAACGATATCGAATCGGCAACCTGTTTTCCGGATCTGAGCGACAATCGGAGCAAAAAAGCCGACCATCACCACCCGATCTTCCGGGGTAATGTCCAGCGTAGAGATGACCTCATCGCGCGAAGTGGCTGGAGATGGCAGTGAGGCAAGAAGTGCATTTGCAGTGGCAAGACCGACCGTCCTGGCAAGGGCCGAACTTTCGTTCACCAGTTTATGCACAAGCTCTTTTGCCGGGCGGCCCGTTAACGTGCCGGCCTCCTTGAAATGGGTACAACAGGCAGCGTCACTGGTAGCCGTCCAGGCCACACCGGCATGCCCGCTCTCCAGACGCACCGCAGTATAGCCAAGACCGATGCGAACATCACTGATTACGTTATCACTCGCCTGAGCCTCAAGGAAATCAACCAGCCGCTTCTGAATCTTCAACGTCATTGTTTACCCCCTGTTTGTAATGTACCTTCCTGACTATTAAGCGTGAAACTTTTTCAGCTATACTTTTAGCCCCTGATACCCTGTTTCAACAATAATCCGCAGGCAATCAACGGCGGTCGGATCGGACAGCTTACGCCGTCAATCTTCGATGCCCTCTCGTTATATACCTGTTACCACAACCAATCAACCGGTATTTGACGTCAAAAGTCATCGGTCGGATGCGAAATTTTTTCAAACCTGCAGTAACGAGAAATCCCCTGTGGCGAACAACCACACGACTACTACGACCGGTAATTTCGAACTATTCTCTCAGGCAGTCCTTTTCCTGCTATGCCTTTCAAACTGAAAGCGGACAGCGCGACGCATTACAGACTGTCGTGCCGCCGTATCAATTCCACCGCTTCGATGAATAAATGTGCTAGCCAGGGTCCCGGCTACGTGGTTGACCGAATTTTCCATTACACGTGAGGTGCTGCAAGTGGATTCATCAAAGCAGCTCCTTGACGGCTACGACAAAACGCACGTTGTCTTCGGGCAATGCTGTGGTAATGCGCATGAAGCCGGACCCCAGCTGCGGATCGTTCAGTGGCTTGATGAGTATTCCCCGCTCTTTCAGTCGCTCTGCAAGCACCCCTGCATCGAGGGGTGCAAAGTCCGCCAGGAAAAAGTAGGTTTCTGTTGGGAAGGTCCGCACGCCAAGGGATCGCAGCTCGGCTGCCAACTGACCGGCCCAGGCGCGCAATTGTAAGGCCCGGTCACGGATTTTGTCTTCGTGGAGCAGGGTTGCTAAAGCTGCGGCTTGGCTGGGGCGGGCCAACGGATAGGCGTCGTTGTGGCAATTGAGATCGTCTGCCAGGGTCTCGGGGAGGATGGCATAGCCGACGCGGAAACCGGCCAGACTGTGCGCCTTGGACAGGGTGCGCGTCACCAGCAGATTGGGATAAGCGGGCACCAAATGGGCCACGGAGTCTCCGCCCATGCCGATGAATGCCTCGTCCACGAGGAAACAGGTGTCAGGATAGCGCACCAGGAGCTCCGGCAGAGGCGACATATCGAAGACACCGCCGCTAGGGTTATTGGGGTTCACAATTGCCACCAGCGTCGTGCCGTCGGGAATGACAAGACCGGCAAGGTCAAAGGCAAAGTCATGCTCCGGCGGCAAGCGGGTTTCAGTGTAGGTTAGTGCGATCTCCGGGAACAGGACATAGGTGGGGGTCAGCAGGTGGACCCGCTGCCCAAGACGATCGAATATCTGGCGCAGGATCAGCTCGGAACCGGCGTTGATGTGAATCAACCGCACCGGGACGCCGATGCTTTCACTGAGATGACGGCGCAGTGGCTCCGAATAGGGCTCGGTGTAGTAATTGCCGAAAGGCACCTCCGCCTGCGCGGCAACGATTGCTTCCTCGATGGGAGGAAGAGGGTTCTCGCACAGCAATAGCTTGATCCCCCTGAATGCACCCCCGCCTTTTTCAAGAATCGATGTCATCACCCTATCTCCCAATCAGCAAAAGGCTAAGCCTTTTTCTCCGACTTCCATACCCGGCGGAGGAAATACCAAAACGTTTTGCGAATCCTGACCCGGATTTTACTTTACTCGCCCCCAAGATGAATCTTTTGCCCCGTTCCGGAGATCGAGGGCTCGGCGGAGCGCCCGGTTTCCGAATCCTCAAGACTGTGCGTCGCCGCATGGAGGCGGGACAAACGGTTTTCCCTGTAGGCGGCAACTATCTCTCCTATGGTCGGATTTCCCTCCACCAGGTAAATGTCGACGAAGCGCTCTTTGAGCAGGGAAAAGGCAAGTTCGCCGATTTGTTTCGTAAACAGGATGTCAACTTCGGAAAACGCAATCGATTTGACGATCTTTACTCCGATATGGATTTTTTCATCGAGATATTCGTTATAGTAAAAATCTTCGAGGGACAGGTCGTTTTCGTCAAATCGGACAAACGCAAAATATGGAGCCCGTCCAAAATGCTCGTGTATGGAAGAATCAAGGCTGTTTACGGCAATGACGGGTATCAGGGCCGAAAGAATTTTGTTCCGGAAAGGCTCAACATGGACGAAGACCGTGTCGATATCCCGGTGTTCCTCGATGATGGACTCCTCGACTCGGTCCGCCAGTTCGTGTGCCTTATAGAGCGGCAGATTTGGGCTGGTTTCGATGGTGCAGTCGACCATCCTGAAGGGTCCGGCACGACGGATCCGGAGCCCGGTTACAGCCCGCACACCTTCGATGGCAGAGCACCTGGATCCGATTTCAGTCTGCAGTTCAGGATCCAGGTTGGCATCCAGCAGCGACATGACGGATAACCACATAATTTCTCCCCCCAGTTTAAGGATGAGGAGAGAAATGACGAGAACAAGCCCCCCTTCCACATAGGGTATCCCCCAAAATGCCAGCAGGATACCGACGAACACCCCTCCGGAAACATAGATGTCAAGTTGCGTTTCACGGGATGCCGCGAGAAGGGACTGGGAGTTGATTGCCTTCCCGACTTCCTTCTGCTTTTTTGCCAGAAAAATACTGGCGGCGATGGACAGGAGCGCAGCGCAAAGGGGCAGGACGGGGAAATCGGTCATGACCTGCAGGTGGAGAAGCTTGGCGTAACCATCCCGGGCCATCTCGACTCCTGCCCACAGGATCAGCACACCAATGAACAGGCTTGCCACCGTCTCCGCCCGGTAAAGCCCGTAGGGAAATGTCTCACTCTTTTTCCTCGCGGCAAGCCAGAGTCCGAAGCCGGATGCTGCAATGGTAACAACATCTCCGGCGCTGTGAAAAGCGTCGGCCACCAGTAGGGACGAGTCAAATCTATAGCCGACAAGACCTTTCACAAGAGCCAGAACAAGAGTCGCGATGGCTGAGACAAGCGCAATGCTCTGCCCCCGTTTCAGCCGTTGTTTTTTCTCTATCTCGTTATTCATGGAGATTTGCCTGTCATTCCCCGTCGCCGAATCTGCGGGCCATGCGTGAGCCGCACTTCGGGCACGGTGTGAGGAAACAGGGGCTGCCCAGCACCTTCGAAACAACGAAACCGCAAGCGGGACAGATGCAGAAATCCGGTCTCCCTTTCCTGGCCACGTTCCTTCCACCTCTGCCCAGCAAGCTTCTCCACCACGGCCCTCCGCCTTTTCCGGAACCAGCTGGCATGCCGACCTCCCTTCAGCTGCGGCACTTATGACTTCACGTGACGCAGGGCGATGAATATCAATTCGGCCCCGTTTCTGAAGCCGAATTGATGATCCGCTTCATATCAGTGGTCGCAGACGTTTGCTCCGGTAACCAGGCTGCCTGCCAGGTAGTCCATGACTACTGATCCAGGTTCGGCGGATGGAGCGCCGACGATGACCTCAATGCCGGCCTGGCTGAAGAGCTGCTGGGCACGCCCTCCCATACCACCCGCTATCACCATGTTGACCCCCCGCTCTGCGAGCCAGCCGGGGAGCAGGCCCGGCTCGTGCGGAGGTGGTTCCACATTTGTTGTCCCGGTAATGGTTTTTGTTGCCGGATCAATATCTATCAACGCAAATGTCTCACAATGACCGAAGTGCATAGTCAGAACCCCTTGACATACCGGTATCGCTATTTTTCTCATAATTTCATCTCCTTTATCTCATTTCCCGTTACGGTTTTTTCCAGTAGCATAGTGACGATATCGGCGAAAGCCTTGCCGGACACGGTCTTTTCATTGTGGTAGGCATGGGGTGTCCCATTGTCGCCCGCGATAACCATCATCGGGTCCATAGGTACTCGACCAAGGAACGGGACCAGCATCTCCCTCGCCATTGCCTCGCCACCGCCGCTCTTGAAGACATCAATCGTATCCCCGCAGTGGGGGCAGACGAGACCGCTCATGTTCTCCACCACCCCGAGAATCTTGAGGTTGAGCTGTCCGCAGAAGCTGATAGATTTCCGCACATCCGCCAAGGCAACATCCTGTGGGGTGGTAACCACCACGGCACCGTCAATCCCCTGCAGGGTCTGAATAACTGTCAGCGGTTCATCTCCCGTACCGGGAGGACAGTCCACGACCAGGTAGTCCAGATCCCCCCATTCCACTTCACCGATAAACTGTTTGATGGCGGACGACTTGGCCGGTCCTCGCCAGATGACCGCCTCCGCCTCGCAGGGGAGGAGAAACCCGATGGACATCACCTTGAGGCCGCCGAAGTCTATCGGAATCAGCTTGCCCCTGTCTGACGGTTGCATGATCGACCCTTCCAGGTTGAGCATCTTGGGAACACTCGGCCCGTGGATATCGATATCCATCAGTCCCACCCGGTAACCGGCCATGCCGAGTGATACCGCAAGATTAACCGCAACGGTGCTCTTGCCGACTCCGCCTTTTCCGGACAGCACGACTATCTTGTGCCTGATACGCTTCAGCGCTTCATCAATTCCCGCCGTTTCATTCTTCTGACTCTGACTGCCTTGGGCGGAATCACCCGGGCAACCACTGCTTTTTGCCATTTTTTACTCCTTTTTATAATTGTATTACAAACCGAGCGATGTCCACACCAGGCGGATATCCTTGGCTGACGGTGCTTCGGTTTCGACTACCGCTTTTCCGAGCATCTGCGCGGATGTGACGGCATTATCATACCTGATGCGCCCCGCGATGCTCGCACCTGATCGGAGGGCAAGAGCCTCGATCCGTTCCGTCATGGCAGGGTTCAGGTCCCACTTGTTCACGCAGATCGCGGTTGGAATTCCGAAATGGCGTGTCAGTTTGAGCACCCGTTCCAGGTCGTGCTCACCGGATACGGTCGGTTCGGTCACCACCAGCGCCTGGGAAGTTCCGGTCAGGGAAGCAATTACCGGGCAGCCGATACCGGGCGGGCCATCCACGATCACCAGGCCGTGCTTGTTCTCCTCTGCAAGACGGCGCGCCTCGCTGCGCACGGTTGAGACCAGCTTGCCGGAATTCTCGGCGGCAACGCCGAGCCGGGCATGGACCATGGGGCCGCAGCGTGTCTCCGAGATCATCCATTCTCCGCAGAGGGATTCCGGGAAATCGATGGCGCCGGCAGGACAGAAACGGACACAGACCCCGCACCCCTCGCAGGCAACCGGATCAATGGCATACGCTTCCCCCTCGCCACCCGGCATGACCGCGCCGTACCGGCACAAGTCGAAGCATTTTCCGCACATGATGCACTCCGACGATCGAATCACGGCCTCATTGCCTGAGTAAAATTCATGCCGATTTAGAATAGTCGGCGCGAGAATGAGATGCAGATCCGCAGCATCCACGTCGCAATCGGCAAGCACCGGAGAATCGGCAAGTACGGCAAACGAAGCCGTCAGACTGGTCTTTCCGGTTCCCCCCTTGCCGCTGATAATCACAAGTTCCTGTACCTTCGACCCTGTCATGGTTCACTTCCCCCCGGCATTCCTGAATTCTTTGATATTCCACAACAGCGTCGCAAAATGGGAACCGTACTCAGGCAGCGCATCGACAACCAGTTCCCCCCGTGAATACGCCTCGGCAATACGCCGGTCATCGGGAAGTTCCAGGAGAATCGGTATTTCCTGCTCACGACAGAACTGGTGAACCCTGTCATCGCCAACACCCATACGATTGACCACCACCCCGAAGGGGATAGCAAGCTCCCGGACCATATCCACCGCCAACCGCAGATCATGCAGGCCGAACGGCGTCGGTTCCGTCACCAGCAAGACGAAGTCCGATCCCCGCAGTGTTGCGATGACCGGGCACGAGGTGCCCGGCGGAGCGTCGAAAATCACGGTCGTCCCGTTGTTTTTCATGCGCGCTTTGACAGCACGGATCAGGGGCGGCGCCATGGCCACGCCGATGTCAAGCCTCCCCTGAACCAGGGTGACGTTGTCGGACTCACGTGTTTCAACCACGCCGATGCGCCTCCCGGTTTCATGGATGGCTCCTTGGGGACACACCAGAGCACACCCCCCGCAGCTGTGGCACATCTCGGGGAACACCAGGGGGGATGAGCCGAAAGATACGATGGCATGGTAGCGGCAGAACCTGCCGCACTCACCGCAGGCGTCGCACAGCGACTCATCCACTTCGGGAATTGGAATGCTGACAATGTCGCTCCCGGATTCACTCCCCCTCAGAAACAGGTGGGCATTCGGCTCTTCCACGTCACAGTCCAGAAGTTGAACACCGTGGCCGACGGTACGCGCCAGATTGACGGAGACCGTGGTCTTGCCGGTCCCGCCCTTGCCGGATGCTACCGCGATGATCATGACCAGTGTCCTTCCACATCTGCGGACTTCATGGTTGCAAGAGCCCCGGCGCGAAATGCCTCAAGGGCTTCTGCTACCGTTGCTGCCGACGTCGTGTAAATCTTGACTCCCGCTGCCGAGAGCGCTTTAAAGGCATTGGGTCCGCAATGACCGGTCACGAGGCAGTTCGCTCCGTGGCTAACAATTGCTTCCGTCGCCTGGATGCCGGCACCCTGGGCGGTATTGACGCTTTGCTGGTTATCAGCCACTTCAAACGTTTCGTTGTCCGTATCGAAGATGATAAAACCAGCGGCCCTTCCGAAGCGGCCATCCATCGGCGCATCCAGAGTATTCCCTGATGTGGTGAAGACAACTTTCATGACTGTTCTCCTTTTTAGTAAATCAGGTTGATAAACTGAAGGCTGAGGGAGGAAAAATAGAGTCATTCTTCAAAAGACAATCCGGATCCTTCAGCCTTCAGTTTTAATCCCTGTTTTTCCTTATTGCCCCTCAGCGGGGCCGCTTTCCATTGCGGAAATTCGCTTCCTGATTAAATCCAGCTCTGTCTCAAGAACCTCAACCTGCGTCCTGAGAGACTGTTTTTCCCTTTCGGGGTCAGGCCTCATGGCCGGGATCGGCTCAGTGTTGCCGCCAGCCCCATAGCTACCGAACCGCATCCAGCCGGGCAGTCCGGTTGCATAAAAGCAGTTTCTTCGACCTCGTCCGCTGCCGGCAAATCCCGCACCGCGGCCGACACCCGTACCGAATCCGCGTCCGGGTACCGGATTCGCAAATCCCGGCATATCGTATCCAGCACAATAGCCTGCTCCTCGTCCACTCTGCCGACCGACTCCCCTTGGTCCTGTTCCATCTCCTCGTGGCATGGTTCAACCTCCTTTCCTTTTTTTCGCATTACCCAATCGACGCCTGAGTACGGCACTTCCTGTATTTATCAGTTGTTATGGCCAGATAGGATAATGCACCCTTGTATTTCTGACTTTCACCTATGCCCGCGCCATCGGAGCAGCGCACTTCGGGCACTTTCGCGCCACGCATGGCACTCCCCGCTGGTGGGGTTCCCGGTGTCCACAGGCGGAGCAGACACACTCCCCACCAGGACCGGACGCAACCGGACCTCCCATCCGACCGCCTCGGACGCCACCAGAACCGCCCATACCTCTTCCAGAACCACCCATTCCAGATCCTCTTGCAGACATACCTCTAGTGACAATCGTGACTGGAAAGAGCCTCGGGGCTTTACCCCGCACCTAGTACCTTGCAGGCTTTCGCGTTTCGCTTCTATGTGTTTGTTACACCTATAAGATAAGAGTGAACTTCACGTCTGTCAAGGGAAATAATCGGCCACCTAAATACTTGCGCCTACAAAGGCCCATCTACAGCTAAAACAGCCTGCAGAGCAGTTTTTTAACCCTGGCGATTATCCAGCAAAACTTGAGTTTTCACGCACTATTCCAATAAATCTTGCATCACCGGCAAGTCACGGGTTACAGTAGCAGCCTCAGCAACTGAAACGGGAGGCAGAGATGGAAATTATCCTCGCATATCTCATGTTGGGACTTTTCGCGGGAACCTTGAGCGGTCTGGTCGGTATTGGCGGAGGAGTCATCATCGTTCCGGCTCTGATATTTTTTTTCAAATTCTCCCAGCACTCCGCCCAAGGGACAACCGTTGCCATGATGGTTCCCCCGGTAGGAATCCTGGCGGCCATGTATTATTACCGCTACGGCTTTGTTGATCTGAGGGCCGCGGGGATCATCTGCGTTGGCTTTGTTGTGGGAGGGCCAATAGGCGCTCGACTGGCAACTCATCTGCCAAGCATGGTCCTGGAAAAGGTATTCGCGGTCGGCCTGCTTCTGCTTTCCATGAAGATGCTTTTCACCAAATGACACCACCCTCTTCCTTTCCCTACCGGAAACAACACACAGGCAAACCGGCAAGTACAGTCGAAAAACTCTTACATAATGATCATCACTCAAGGGAAGGAGTTGCAGGCATGAACATCACACTCAACGCAATAGGCAGTATCTCAACCGGGCACGCAAACAAAGAGCAGGCTCCGGTCCAGGGAGTCTTTCAACCGGATGCCCTCGGCACGATCGCGGTCTTCCCCGAATTCGCCGAAGGCCTCAAGGATATCGAACTGTTCAGCCACATCTACCTCTTTTACCATTTCGATCGGGCAGAGGTTGGAGAACTGATCCGGCATCCCTTTCTCGATGACGAACCGCACGGCATTTTTGCCACTCGCCACCCCTGCCGACCGAATGGAATCGGCATTACCGTGGTGAGGCTCCTGGAACGACAGGGCAACCTGCTGAAAGTGAGCGGCATCGACGTCCTCGACAACACCCCACTTCTGGACATCAAACCCTATGTGCCTCGTTTCGATTGTCATCCCGAGGCATCGGAAGGCTGGTTCGCCGGCAAGGAAGCACGAAAAAAACCGAAAGGCAGGGAGTAATCGAAGGTAAGGAAGTGTCAGGAAACTGCAAAGTCGTTCCAGTCCGTAGCGTTCAATAAACAGGGGGGAAATCCATGATTACCGCGTATGCATCAGAACAACCTTTCGACCATTTGAAGCTATACAGTGAATTCCTTGCGCAGGAAACGGACGCCACCGGCACCGTGGTCCTTCACCATGGCAGGGTAAAGCGACCAGGCAAACAGGTTCCGGATTTCTCCTCAGTGGAACTGAAACCGCTCGTCGACGATGTGGACTCCCGACTGGCCGCCATTGCCCGCTCAGCGGAAGAAAGGTTCACCCTCAATCAGGTCCTCATCGTACATCGTCTGGGAGCAATCGGCGCCTGTGACTCGGTGCTGCTGGCAATCGTTTCAGGGAAAACCCGCGATATCTGCTTTGCCGCCTGCTCCTGGATTGTTGACGAGGTAAAGAAGGAAGAATTCATAGAACTCATCGAACATCCATAACCCACCTGATCGACCGAACAGACCCCGAGCAAAAGACACCAATGGTCGGAACATATTCGGTTCAGCCGGGGCACACGCGACAAAGACGGCCGAATCATGAGGTATCCCCTCGGCCGTCTTTGTGCCTGGTGGCATCAGACACCCACCGGCTTACGGCATTCCGTCCACAGACAAAAATCATCACACCATCCGCTGTCCTGTCAACAAGGACCCCTCTACTCAACCCATCCAAAGATTTGCGTAATCCATCTCTTATTCTATACTTACAAAATTTCCGCACACGCTCGCGCTTTCGCACGGAAACCGGGAAGCTGGTTGTTTAACCAGCGGTGAACAGACCCAAGGGAGGCAAACGATGATCGACCAAATGGACGATGTCACTCCAAAATCCGATGCTGGCGGGCCACCAGGAGAGACGGATCGACAGAAGGAGACGAAGTACGGTTTTTTCCCTGCCGTTACCAGCCACTGGCGCCTTGTCTTTACCCTCTTCCTCCTGTTTCTGATTGCCATCATGTTCCAGTGGAAAACCATCTCGGTAGACTCGATCACTGAAAAAATGCAGGCAGAAAGAAAACAGCGGGCTACGCAGGTCAAGCGAATTGTTTTGGATAAAAACATTGACCTCGTGCGACTTTCCGCCATCCCGCTGTCCTGGGCTGTGCGTAGCGAGATGATCAATAAAAATTTTGAGAACATTGACCGGTATTTCAAGAGGCTGATCAAAGAGAGTCGCTTCAAGTCGATAGCACTGTCAAACATGAACGGTACGATCATCGTTGCAACCGACAAAAAGTTTGAGGGCACCAAGGCTGCCCGGATATATTCGCCGGCGGTTTTGGGGCACGACGAAACAACGGTAAAAGTCCTTACAAACGGTGACATTCTGGCGGTTGCTCCGGTATTGGACGTGAGCGACAAACTGGGGGATTTGATACTTGTCTATACTCCGGAGAAAGAAAATCTGGGGAAGGCTAAGCACTTATGACGCTTTTTCTGAAGCAGACAACCAGGAACAGCCATGACCATTGAAATGATTTTCGTTCTTTTTCTTGTTGTTGCAGCAGTCATACTTTTTGCAACAGAAAAAGTCCCCCTCGACATTTCCGCTGTCATCGTCCTGGTGGTTCTGCTGCTTAGCGGGATTCTGACCCTGGAAGAAGGATTAGCCGGTTTCAGCCATCCGGCCACGGTGACTGTCGCGGCCATGTTACTTCTTTCAGCGGGACTTCAGCGAACCGGAGCGGTTGACTTCATCGGGAAGCGACTGATACGCGTTGGCAGGAAAAATTTCTGGTTCGCCCTCCTCATGCTCATGCTGACCTCCTCAGCCCTATCAGCCTTTATTAACGACACGGCGGTGGTGGCAATCTTTCTTCCGATTACTCTCAGTCTGGCCGAAGAACTCGGGGTCAGTCCGGCCAAGTTGCTCATACCGCTCTCATTCAGTGCACTGTTTGGCGGAGTCTGCACACTCATCGGCACCTCCACCAATATCATTGTAAGCTCCATGGCCGCAAAACACGGCCAAGCGCCATTCGGCATGTTCGAGTTCTCCAGTTTCGGGCTCATCATCCTCTGTGCCGGAACCCTTTACATGTTGTTTGTCGGAGTGCGACTTCTCCCCGGAAAAAAACCGGATGAGGATCTCCGGAAGAAATTCGGCATCGGCGATTACCTTTTCGAACTGGTGCTCACGTCCGACGCCAAATCGGTTGGTACCGTCCTCTCGAAATCCCCCCTCTTGCAGGATCTGAATATCCGTGGAGCGGAAGTCTACCGGGGTGGAAAACTCGTCGAAGAGCCCCCCGACCAGCTTGTCCTGCTAGCCGGTGATCATCTCAAGGTACGCTGCAGTCTCGACAGCCTGAGAAAGCTCCATGAGCGGCAGGGTCTCGATCTTCGCCACGGCAGGATTAATGATGAAATAACTGAAGAGTTCGCCTTCGTGGAAGCAGTCATTGCACCGAATTCAACTCTCGACGGCCGGTCGCTGAAACAGGCTCGCTTCCGTTCCCGTTACGGGCTTACCGCTCTCGCCATCAGACACCGGGGACTATCCATGCGCGAACACCTGGAAGAGATGACCCTCAGGGCCGGAGACGTTCTCCTTTTCAAAGTGGCGAGGCACCACTTGGAACAACTCGAAGAAGACAACACCTTTGTTCTTGTCTCAGAAGTGGAATACCCAACCTTCCGCAGGCGCAAGATGCTCATGGCCGGTGCTATCATTACCTTCGTGGTCATCAGTGCCGCATTCAATTTGATTCCCATCCTGATAGGCGCATTACTCGGCAGCATCCTCATGGTACTTACCCGTTGTCTGACCCTTGAGGAAGCCTACGGATCCATCAAGTGGAACATCATCCTTCTGCTTGGGGGTGTTCTCGCTCTCGGAAAAGCCATGGAAAAAAGCGGCACCGCCGTTTTTATCGCAGATTACCTTGTTGATACCGTCGGCAAACTGGGACCCCAGGCCCTGGTCTCGGCCTTTTATTTATTGACCTCCTTACTTACCGGATTCATGTCGAATAATGCAACAGCCGCACTCATGGTGCCGATCGTCATCTCCACCGCGGATGCTCTCGGCGTCGATGCCCGGCCATTCCTGATGGCGGTTACTTTTGCCGCATCCGCGTCTTTCATGACCCCGGTCAGCTACCAGACCAATGCCATGGTCTACAGCCTGGGTCAATACAAGTACGTCGATTTCTTGCGGGTCGGAACCCCTCTAAATCTGATATTCTGGGTACTTGCGACGGTGTTCATACCCAAGTTATGGCCCTTTTAAATCGGGAGGAAAACCATGGAAACATTCTGGAACGTGCTGGAAAAGGTTAAATCTTTTTTGTCCTTTTCCTTGTTTAAAATGGGGCACATAGAATTGACCTTCTGGACTCTGATCTACCTGGTGGTCCTGATCTACCTGCTTTTCTATTTGTCAGAAAAGCTGAAAATCCTGGTTGCCGACAAAATTCTTGCCCGCAGGAATATAGACATCGGGGTCCGTCAGGCGATGGCTACGATTCTCCGTTACGTGATCATAGCCATAGGATTCATCATCATCCTGCAAACAGCCGGCATTGACCTGACAGCCTTGAATGTCCTGGCCGGTGCGGTCGGCATCGGGGTCGGTTTCGGCTTACAGAATATTGCCAGCAATTTCATCAGCGGCCTGATTATTCTTTTCGAACGCCCCATCAAGATCGGCGACCGGATCGAGGTGGGGAATGTCGAAGGAGATGTGGTTCAAATCAAGGGACGCAGCACCACTGTGGTAACGAACGACAATATCGCTATCATTGTCCCCAATAGCAATTTCATTACACAAAATGTTGTCAACTGGAGTCTCCACGGCAAATCGGTACGCTTCAAAGTCCCGGTAGGTGTCTCTTACAAAAGCGATGTGCGCCTGGTGGAGAAACTGCTGCTGGAAGCCGCTGACGAGAACCCTGACGTCTTGAAAGCCCCACCACCCGCGGTGCGGTTCATGGAGTTCGGCGACAGCGCACTTTTATTCGAACTGCGGGTCTGGAGTACCTCGCTCGTGCAGAAGAAAGGCCTGCTCATCAGCTCCCTCAACTTCAGCATTATCGAAAAGTTCCGTGAAAACGGCATCGAAATCCCGTTCCCCCAGCGGGATCTGTATCTCCGAAGCGGCCCTATCGAAGTAAAAACAGTACGAGTAGAACCGGGCCAGCCTGAAGATGACTGAAAGCAGTGAGTCGGGAATTACCCTGTCGAACCGCCCTGGACTTAAGATGGCGTAAAGTTGCGGGGGATGCTTTTTGTGGCATGCTTGTAGTGAATTATGGCAAACTGTCAGGGAACCATTCCTGCAGCAGATCCAGTAGGAAAGCTAGTGAAACTATTCAGAATAAGTTCCGGAGGAACATCGTGGCAAAAAACCTTACAACCAAAATACTGGAAGCCCATCTCGTCGAAGGCGTTCTGATTCCCGGAAACGAGATCTCCGTGAGAATCGACCATACCCTGCTCCAGGATGCCACCGGCACCATGGCCATGCTCGAATTCATGGCCACCGGGACGCCCCGGGTAAAGGTCGAACTCGCGGCCCAGTATATCGATCACAATCTGCTGCAGACCGACTTCAAGAATGCCGACGACCATGCCTTTCTGACTTCGGCTGCGAAGAAATTCGGTCTCTACCTTTCCAAGCCGGGCAACGGCGTTTCGCACCAGGTCCACCTGGAGCGTTTCGGCGTCCCGGGCAAGATCCTTCTCGGCGCCGACTCCCATTCTCCAACCGCTGCAGGACTGGGCATGATCGCCATCGGCGCCGGTGGACTCGACGTGGCCTTGGCCATGGCGGGTCATCCCTTCCGCCTTCCCTGCCCGCGGGTCATGGGGGTCAAACTTACCGGCCGACTTCCCGACTGGGTCTCGGGCAAAGATCTGATACTCGAGATGCTGCGCCGCCACACCGTCAAAGGCGGTGTAGGAAAGATTATTGAGTATTACGGTCCGGGTGTGGCAAGCCTCTCAGCCACCGATCGCGCCACTATCGGCAATATGGGAACAGAACTGGGCGCCACCAGCACGATATTTCCTTCCGATGGTCGAACCAGGGAATTCCTTGAATCCCAAGGCCGCGGGGATACCTGGCGAGAACTTTCGGCCGATCCGGGCGCCGACTACGACGACCATGACGAGATCGACCTCTCGACGCTGGAGCCGCTCATCGCCTGTCCTTCCTCGCCGGATAATGTGGTGCCGGTCCGGGAAATCGAGGGACTGAAGGTTGATCAGGTGATCGTCGGCAGTTCGGTCAACTCGTCGTTCCGCGACCTGATGACGGTCTGTAAAGTTCTCGACGGTCGACGGGTCGCTCTTCATGTATCCTTCAACATAAATCCCGGTAGCCGTCAGGTCCTGGAAAACGTGGCAAACCAGGGAGGCGTCGTCCAGCTCCTTCTGGCCGGAGCCCAGATCCATCAACCCGGCTGTCTGGGCTGCATCGGCATGGGCCAGGCCCCGGGAACCGGCCAGGTAAGCCTGCGCACCTTTCCGCGAAACTTCCCCGGCCGGAGCGGCACCCTGAACGACAAGGTCTACCTCTGCTCCCCGGAAACCGCGGCTGCTGCCGGGATCTTCGGCGCCGTAACCGATCCGCGAAAACTCGGTGAGCTGATGCCTTGGCCGAATGTGCAAAACCCCGAAAAATACCTGATCGACGACTCGAGCATCATTCCGCCCAGCAAAGAGCCGGGCGAGGTGGAAATCGTCACCGGTCCCAACATCATCCCGCTGCCGGAATTCGAGCAGCTCCCCGATGAACTGAGCGTCTCGGTAGTGCTCAAGGTTGGCGACAACATCTCAACCGACACCATCATGCCGGCCGGCAATAAGGTTCTGCCGTTTCGAAGCAACATACCGGCCATCAGCCGCTTCGTTTTCAGCCAGCTGGATCCCGGCTTTGCCGAGCGGGCCGAAGCGGCGGGCAACGGCATCGTGGTAGGGGGGGAGAACTACGGCCAAGGATCTTCCCGGGAACATGCGGCCCTGGCGTCCCGGTATCTCGGGGTGCGCGTCAAACTGGCAAAGAGCTTCGCCCGCATCCATAAAGCGAATTTAGTCAACTTCGGCGTAGTTCCCCTGACCTTCAGGAACCCCGAAGACTACGACTTGATCAAACAAGGGGCTACGCTGACCCTGCGAGACCTGCGCACGCTGGTTACATCCGGCTCAGAAGAAATCCCTCTGAACCTGGGCGATAGAGTTATCATCGGCATGCTGCAGATCTCGGATCGGGAAAGGAAGGAACTGCTGGCCGGTGGTGCACTGAATTTTGTCCGGAAAAACTGATTACTCATACGAAAAAGGAATACATCATGAAAAGCGAGTACTCGCCAGGAAGACTCCTCCGGACCGCCGTGGAGCAGGAAAAACCCTTGCAGGTAATCGGAGTTCCAAACGCCTATACCGCCAGCATGGCGGAGAGATCAGGTTTCCTGGCCCTCTACCTGTCTGGCGCCGGCGTGGCGAACGGCGCCTTCGCACTGCCGGATCTCGGCATGACCAGCCTGGTCGATGTGCTGGAAGAGGTGAGGCGTATCACCGGTGCCACCCTACTGCCGTTGCTGGTGGATTGCGATACCGGCTTTGGCGGGAATCTGATGGTCGGCCGCACGGTCAGGGAGATGATACGGGCCGGAGCAGCCGGTTTACACCTTGAGGACCAGATACAGGAAAAGCGTTGCGGGCACCGCCCGGGCAAATCCCTGGTTCCCGTGGAAGAGATGGTCGGTCGGATCAAGGCGGCGGTCGATGCCAGAAGCGACCCTGAGTTCGTGATCATGGCCAGGACAGATGCTTTTGCCGTTGAAGGGCTTGAAAGCGCCGTCCAACGTGCCTGCCTCTATCGTGAGGCGGGCGCGGACATGATCTTTCCCGAGGCATTGACAAGACTTGCCGACTACCGGGCCTTTGCCGACACGCTGGGGGTGCCGATCCTGGCCAACCAGACCGAATTCGGCGTCACCCCGCTTTATGAACTCCGGGAACTGGCCGAGGCCGGGGTGAGCCTGGCTCTCTATCCCCTCTCGGCATTCCGGGCCATGAACGCAGCGGCGCTCAAGGTCTTTCAGACGATCAGGATGGACGGTACCCAAAAAGGCATGCTCGACTCGATGCAGAGCCGCGCCGAACTGTATGACTATCTCGGCTACCTGGAGTACGAACGGAAACTCGACAAATAACCCTCAAAGGAGGATCACCATGAAAAACAACATCGTACCAGGGCTTGCCGGCGTTGTCGCCGACCGGACCTCGATAAGCACGGTGGGCAAGGCCGGTCTGGGGCTCAGTTACCGTGGATATTCCATTCAAGACCTGACCAAATATGCGGATTTCGAGGAGGTCGCCTACCTGTTGCTCTATAACGAACTCCCTGCAAAGAATGAACTTGACGCATTCCGCACGCGGCTTAATTCCCTGCGCAGCCTGCCTGCTCCGTTGAAAAACATCCTTGAGCAGATACCCGCCAGTGCACACCCCATGGATGTCATGCGCACCGGTTGCTCGGCCCTGGGTGCCATGGAGCCGGAGACTTCGGAGGATGAACAGCTGAAATGCATGGAACGGCTCCTCGCTACCCTGCCCGGCATACTCCTCTACTGGCACCATTTCCACACCAGCGGCAAGCAGATCGATACGATCAGCGACGAAGAGCGCCTAGCCTGCCATTTTCTGAACCTCCTGCACGGCAAATCGCCCACCAAGGAAGCCTGCAACGCGGTCAATGTATCGTTCATCATCTATGCCGAGCACGAATTCAACGCCTCGACCTTTTCCGCCCGGGTGACTACCTCCACCAGGACCGATTACCATTCGGCGATCACCGCGGCCATCGGCACCCTGAAGGGTCCGCTCCATGGCGGCGCCAACGAAGAGGCGATGAAGCTCATCGAACGTTTCAAGACGCCGGACGAAGCGGAAAAGGAAATCCTGCGGATGCTGGAAAGAAAGGAACGGATCATGGGCTTCGGACACCGGGTCTACAAGGAAAACCCCGATCCCCGTTCCGACATCATCAAGGGCTGGTCAAAGAAGATCGCCGAAGAAACCGGCCACGAAATTCTCTACCAGGTCTCCGAGAGGATTGAAGAGGTGGTGATGCGCGAGAAGGGATTGTTCGCCAACGTCGATTTTTACAGCGCCTCCCTGTACCACATGTGCGGCATCCCGACAGCGATGTTCACCCCGCTGTTCGTGTTTGCCCGAACAGCCGGCTGGTCGGCCCACATCATCGAGCAGCGAGCCACGGGAAGACTGATCCGTCCGACCGCCGCCTATATCGGGCCGAAACCGCGAAAGTTCGTTCCGGTTGAGAAGCGTTAGAGAAAAATTATTTTTCGCCACAGAGGGCACACTAGTACCCTGTAACATTTATTATTTCGCAAAGCCCCCCTCCCTTCGATGGGTGTAAACACCCACCAGGGGGGAGGGGAAAATCCAACGTTGATTTAAGTGTTACTGAGCACTAGTGCGCAGAAGCTTTAGCGATGGCGGAGAAAGTAGAGAGAACGTGCTTCATGCTACTTTACCCTTGAGTTCTTCGTTAACTCTGTGGCTAGTGTCCCGTGCGGTTAATTCAATCCTTGAAATTCCGGTTCTTTTGCCCTCTGGCTACGTTGTGGCTCCTCGACAGAGCCCCGCTATGCCTGCGTCGCCTCGCCTTGCCAGAGACCAAAATTCCACGGAATTACTGCTGCTAACTAACCGCACGGGACACTAGTGAAATGCACATTATTTGAAGTAACACCGTACCTGTCAGGAGAGAGGCCATGACCGACAGCACCGCCGAGAGCAATATCAGGCCACCACCGGACCGGGAACTGGTGGAGATTGCCGACTACGTGGCCGGGTATCCGGTCACCAGTAACGAGGCCTATAAAACCGCCCACCTCTGCCTGATGGACAGCCTCGGTTGCGCGCTGCTTGCCACAAACTACCCGGAATGCACGAAACTCCTCGGCCCGGTCGTTCCGGGGGTCACACTCAGCCCCGGAGCCCGGGTGCCGGGAACCGCTTTCGAACTGGATCCGGTCATGGCGGCCTTCAACATCGGCATCCTGATCCGCTGGCTGGACTACAACGACACCTGGCTGGCGGCAGAATGGGGTCACCCCTCCGACAACCTGGGCGGAATCCTGGCAGTTGCCGATTACCTGAGCCGGAAAAATATCGCCGAGGGAAAGGCACCACTGACGATGCGGGACGTCCTGACCGCCATGATCAAGGCCCACGAGATCCAGGGATGTCTGGCACTGGAAAACAGTTTCAACCGGGTCGGACTCGACCACGTGGTGCTGGTCAAGGTGGCAACCACCGCTGTGGTCACCGCGCTTCTGGGAGGCAGCAGGGAGCAGATTGTCGCCGCCCTGTCCCAGGCCTGGATCGACGGTCAGAGCCTGCGCACCTACCGGCATGCCCCGAATACCGGCTCGAGGAAATCGTGGGCCGCCGGAGACGCCACCAGCCGCGGAGTTTGGCTGGCGCTGTTGACCATGCGGGGCGAACCGGGCTACCCGAGTGCCCTGACCGCCAGCAACTGGGGCTTCTACGACGTCTCTTTCCGCGGCAATCCTTTCCGACTGCAGCGCCCCTACGGCTCGTACGTCATGGAAAACATCCTTTTCAAAATCTCCTTCCCGGCCGAATACCACGCCCAAACCGCTGTGGAATGTGCCCTCCAGCTCCATGAAAGTGTTCGAAAACGGCTGGATGAGATCGAGCGGATCGAGATCAAGACCCAGGAATCGGCAATCCGCATCATCAGCAAGACCGGCCCCCTCCACAATCCGGCCGACCGCGACCATTGCCTGCAGTTCATGACGGCCACGGCCCTGATTTACGGTCGTTTGACCGCGGACGACTACAGCGACTCCGCTGCCGCTGATCCCCGAATCAACCGGATAAGAAACCTGATGATGGTGGAGGAAGATCCGCGTTACAGCCGCGACTATCTGGACCCGGAAAAGCGTTCCATCGCCAATGCCGTCCAGGTATTTTTCCGGGACGGCAGCTGCACGGAAAAGGTAGAGGTGGAGTACCCAATCGGGCATCGTCGCCGCAGGAAGGAAGGAATTCCGCTGTTGCTGCAGAAATGCCGGGAAAACCTGGCGACCAGGCTCTCGAAGAAACGGGTGGCGAATGTGCTCGACCTCTGCAGCAACCCGGAAAAGCTGCAGTCCACCCCGGTCAACGAATTCTTGGAACTCTTCCTGCCCTCGTAAACCAGGGAAAGAAGCGGCTCAGCAACACCCCTTGGCGTATTTTTTTACCAGAAATGCAGCCTCTTTACTGCGCCCCTGCTTTTCCAGGATCGGCACGATCCTTACCGCCGCTTCACTGGCATATGCAGAAGAGGTAAGAAGCTTTGAATAACTTTCAAGGGCTTTCGACTCATCCTGCATCTGGCTGTACAGATCTCCCTCCATCAACCTGGCCTGTTCCGGAATCAGCTCACGTGCAATCATCCCTTCCAGCACCTGCAACGCCTCGTGCTCCCTGCCGGTCTCCGCATACAGATGAACCAGCCCGATGTGGCAGAGAGGATTGTCGGGATTGAAAGCAATGGCCTTGAGCAGGAGCTGCTCGCATTTCAGCGAATCTCCCTGGTGAAAATAGAGAAGCCCCTTTTCATAATCCAGGATGTCATTTTCCCTGTCCGCTGGTACTGCCTCGAACACCCTCAGGGCGCCTTCCTCATCCCCATCCAGATTCAGCAGACAGGCCCGGGCAAATTCTTCCCCCATAGCGGCATAACGTCCGGAGAGCTCTTCGGGCAGTGTCTGAAAATAGAGGGCTAATCTATCCTCCGGTGAAATGGTATCTGACATATCAGGATAGTCTTCATCTACTGTTGCAAGCCCCTTTCCCGAGCAACTGATGCAGGCATGAGCCGCCGTATCCTGTGGTGGCACTCCGGGCTCGGAATCAAGCTCGGCCAGAAGCCTCTCGGCATTTTCCCGAAGGATCGTGTCATCCGCCAGATCCAAGATAACCTGCAGATGTTCCCCGGCCTTTTTTCTGTCTCCACTGGAAAAGGCATATTCCGCCTCGACCAGGTTCAGACGCCCCAGCATGTTACCGGTCAGCGCGATTTTCCGACGCACCGGCTCGACCAGATGGAGCCCTTCCCCGTCGCTCGCTTCGATCTTTTCCAGGGCCTCGCCATAGGCAACCCTCGCCTCGGCGAACCGCTCCTCAGCCAGGTAACGGTCGGCCTTTTCCAGGTAATGATTGAAATCCTTACCGAAGCCAAAAAGTTTTTTCAGGAACATGCATTCACCTCATATTTACAGTATGTGATTATGGCCAAATTCGTAGCACTCCCTTAAACAGGCTTTGCATCTCGCGGGGAGAACGGAGAGGTGTTTGTGCGCAACCTTGATAATCGATTGTTGGCTTACGCGCAAACAGGGGAGATTATCGAAGATATCCGGAAAAAAATCCATAAGAAATCCTGAATTACACGGCTAAACGCAAAAGGCCCCGAATTTCTTCGGGGCCTTTTGCGATCATCAACGGCACGTTGCATGCCTGCGATTATGTAACCGGACCATCAGGGCAGCGGGACAAGGGAGAGACTTCCCAGGGGTGTATCCTGCCCGGCAGTTACCGATTGAAGCTGACTGGAATAAAGAGCGAATCCCTTTGCCTGGACATGAACCCGGTAGTCTCCGCCCGGGACGAAGGAGACAAAAGGCCCTTCCCACTGATTGCTGGAAAAATTACTGAAGACCATTCCCGAGGCCACTGGACTGCTGCTCCCGTCAGGCACCACGGATATCGTGGCGCTGGAGAAGTCTTTGAAGGATGTCACCACGGTGCCGGAAAGCGAACCGAAATCTGTGAGAGGGCCGTCGGACTGGACGATGCGAATTCCGGTCGGCTTCAGGTTGTAGTCTCCGTTGCCACGCTTCACGATCGCCGTGTTCGGATCAAAATCGATCAAGATGGCATTGATAACCCCTGGTTTGACGGTAAATTTCCCGAGAACCTTGAGTCCGGACTGTTGACCGCTTGGAGTTTTCAGTGGGATTTTGGTGGTCGGGTCCGTCTTCAAAGTCAGGTAGTTGACCGGATCAGCCCCCTGACCGCTGGGATTCGGCTCCAGGATAAGGCGCACCTGGTTATAGGTTCCGGCAGGGAGATTGATTGTTCCCAGGATATCCTGCTGGAAATGGAGGGTCAGCACATCAACCTGGTGAGGCGTTGCAAAGCTGGCAATCACCGGCAAACCGGGATCATCGTCCGGTGCGTTTTCTTTCCCGGCCGGGACAACCCGGATTTCCTTGATCGAAACCATGACATTCTGGAAATCATCACTTTGCTTGTCAGTCAGGGCAACCTGCAATGTTCCGGTACTTGCACTGCCCCCACTTCCAGAGCACCCTGGAAGCTGGGAAATTGCCAACCCTGCAGACAAAATCAACCCTGCCAATACGATAAACTTCTGAAATTTCCGTCTCATCCTGTCTCCTCCTTTGTGAGAAGTGATTATCAGCATGCGGTTTCCAGGCCGAAAAAAAGCCGGGATGCTGAAATATTGGTGACATTTCGGCAACCCGGCTGTCTCGAAGAGACCCTGTAGGCTTTCCGCCCCATCCTCGCGGATGGTTAAGTATTATCGTGTACCACGGGGTATATATTGACAATCATACTATCGAAAAATGTCGTTATGTCAACCCGCAAAAACCTGAAGCAGGCAAGGCAAAATATTGATATCACTTAATTTTATACCCAACAAATACCACTATCTCAGCTCATTAAACAATTTCAAATCAACCTGTCCACAGCCGACTGTATCTTCGGCACAACTACCACTTTCCTGCCAATCGCCTTAGGCTCGTATTTTCCAACAACATCCATTATTTCCAGCCTGACCACGACATGTGCATGCCACGAGCAATCCTGTCTACTTCCATGGCAACCTTCGGCAACCTGCACAAGTTTACGGCATGCATCAGACACCAACAGGAAACAGTTTACCTAACACGCTGTAATCATGCAGATAACAATCATATACAAAATTGGCACACCTTATGAAATATAAACCTCAAGCGGTCCAAAAAACTGTGCAAGAAGTTTTGCCTGCACGCGGAGGTGTGCCATGAAGCTGATAGAAGCCGTACTACAACAAATCAAGCTGCAAGAGGTCCGGAACTGTCTTTATGAAATGGGCGTCGAAGATTTCATGGAAAGTGAGATCACCTGCCATAGCCATCAGAAGGGCCACGTAAGGATCTTTCGCGGTGCCGAGCTCGTTGCGAAAATCGTCAAGAAGGTGAAGCTTGAAATTATTGTAGAGGACGAATCGGCGGAAAAAATCATCGAGGCGATCGGCTCAATTGCCAAGGGCGAAGACAGGGAATATTGTCGAATTGCCATACGTCCTTATCTGGAAGTTGCCTGAGCAGAGAAAGTCCAGCTAAATACTGCCTGTTTGAAAGGGACGAAGGATTACGCTCTGCCGCCGACGCCTTCACTTGCTTGCCGATTTTTGTGCACCTGCGACGTGGCACGGCAATCCGAATAGAAGCTCCGCGCGGAGTCCGGAAGGTCCAGACAAATCAACAAGGGCAAACATTGTTTCATTCATCTACACGAACTGGACATTTTGTTGTTCCAACGTTCGTAACTTCATGGTAAAGATGCATCACACATCCTAACTGCTGCGTGCACTTATATACCAACGGAGAACCTGAAGATGAAACTTACTTTGCGGATACTACTCGGCTTTGTCCTTGCGGCTGCGGCTGTTGCCAAACTCCTCAACATGCCCGGTTTCGTGGCGGTGCTCCACTCCTACGGGATCTTCCCGAAAGGCACACACTGGCCTGCTGCGATTCTCGTTACCGCCACGGAGCTCATTGTCGGATCATGGCTGATGTGGGGGCGACAGCTGAAAAAAGCGGCCTATGCCTCCCTGGGGCTGCATGTCATGTATGCCGGCTTTGCTGCTGTCATGCTACTCAGCAACAAACTTATCCTCAATTGCGGATGTTTCGGTTCTTTCTTTGCCCGGCCGCTTTCCTGGACGACTTTCGCGGAAAACCTGGTACTGGCATTTCTTTCCTACATCCTAGTGTCCCGTGCGGTTAGTTAGCAGCAGTAATTCCGTGCAATTTTGGTCTCTGGCAAGGCGAGGCGACGCAGGCATAGCAAGGCTCTGTCGAGGAGCCACAACGTAGCCAGAGGGCAAAAGAACCGGAATTTCAAGGATTGAATTAACCGCACGGGACACTAGTGCGTCTCGCGGCCAAACGCCGGTCATAGCAGGAATGAATCTGCAACTGGGCGGGAACATCGAGTTTGCTTTCACCATTCTTAAACACCCTTTTTTAGCGGTGGAAACGTGGCTCCAGGGCCAAAATGAAGGCCCAAGCAGCACGTCAATTCCAAGAAATTAGATAGTTAGCTTGCTCCGACCCCAGCTTGAATGCCCTAACGTCCCTGGAAACTCCTCTGGCGGGCTATTTGGAAGAGGGAGGCACAGCCACCGTCATGCCGTGACGCCGAAAGATCTCCGCCATCTTCCCAGGGTCAGGCGGACTGCCCGCAGCGGCAGCGATTACCGCAGCGGCATCGCGGAAATATTCGGGACCCATGACCGGAGGGCTGATCACGCAGAGCTGTTTTACATCCACGCTGCCGAAATTGTCGAAACGGTGCACAGCTCCCCTGGGAATACACAGAGCCTGGCCGGGACCAACTGTGATGGGTATCCTGTTAACCGTCCACGTAAGGACGCCCTCGATGCCATAGAGGACCTCCTCGTATTCGTCGTTCTTATGGGATGGTGCGGGCAGTTTCAGGCCCGCAGGGACGCTAAACTCAAATACGGACATGAGACCGTTAGTATTCTCACGAGTCAGTAGGAACCGGACCTTGATTCCGGTGGCGCCAATTTGGATGATTTCTTCAGACGGATTAACACAAGTGCTCTGAGTACTCATCTTTTCTTCCCCCTCTTTCTCGCTAACCAATGTGGCCGTGAGTGACCTGGACGCAAAGTAAAATAGGTTTATTCGCGTGTTAGCTTGAGCCTTTCTGCTACTACTTGCAGCTTTATTTGCCTTACTCCCTATTGACCAGACCCGAGCATCCCTCCGCCCGGATTTCAAGACAACTCTAGTACAAAAGCTGATTAGCGCAACACTAATAATAGTGCAAACAAAAAAACCTGCCCGGTCAACTTCCCGGGCAGGTTGTATATTCTGCTACGCAACATGACACAAGGGACAGTCGCTATTTCTCACGCCCATACGGCCAGGCCATCACGCCGCCTTCAAGCACTTTGACGTTCTGCCACCCTTCCGCTTCAAGAATCACGGCCGCCTCGTAGCCGCGCAGAGAAATCTTGCAGAAGCAGACGATCTCCTGCGTCTTGTCCGCAGGCAGATCCGACAAGCGCTGCCGCAGCTCGCCGATCGGGATCAGCGTCTCGCCGATGCCGATGCGCATCTGGTCAAATTCCCCGGGAGTGCGGACATCGAGGATGAACGGTTTTTTGCCTTTGTCCAACTGCTTCTTGAACTCCACCGAACTGATGCCGTTCAAGCGTCCTTTGAGCTTGTTCTCCATCAGGTGGGAGGTGGCAATTCCGTGATCGATGGGGAGGGAAAAGGGCGGCGCATAGGGCAGATCAGCATTCACCAGGTCCTGGACAGTCAGCTTACCGAGGATGGCCATGGCTGCCACAGCAATCTGCTTACTTACATCCCCCGGGCCGACACACTGCACGCCGAGGATCCTGCCGCTGTCTGCGTCCACCACCATCTTCGAGATAAGCAGCTTCGCGCCCATAAACTCGGGCTTGTCGAGGCTGGCGTTGATCACCGTGGCGATGTTCGTGTAGCCCTCCTGCCGAGCCCGGCTTTCGGACAGGCCGGTGGAACCGGCATTGAAATCGAAGACCTTGCAGACGCCGGTGTGAATGGTGCCGGGAAAGGTCACCCTGTTGCCGAGGGCGGCGTTTTCTCCGGCCACCCGCCCTTCCAGGTTGGCAAGATCGCCAAAGGGGGCACGGGTCTTTTTGCCGGTGATGCGATGTACCAGTTCCACGCAATCGCCCACCGCGTAGATGTCCGGATCTGTCGTCTGCATATATTCATTCACCAGGATTCCGCCGGTTGCGCCAATTTCCAGGCCCGCTGCCTGGGCCAATTCGACATTGGGCACCACACCGATCGCCAGCACCGCCAGTTCGCAGGGGAGTTCGGTGCCGTTTTCCAGCCGTACCCCGGTCAACGTGCCGCTTTCACCGATAAATCCGGCCAGTTTCACATCGGTCATGACATTTGCAGCCTTGCTACGCACGTGATTCTCCAAAATCTTGGCCATCTCCCAATCGAGGAACATCAGGATCTGCGGCAGCATTTCGATCACGGTGATGTCGATGCCGGAAAGCTGCAGCGCTTCGCAGGTTTCAATCCCGATCAGTCCGCCGCCGATCACCACCGCCTTTTTAATCGTGCCTTCATCGCGAATGCGACGGAGGAAATCGGCATCGCGCATGGATTGGAGAGTGGTGACCCCTTCAAGATCGATGCCGGGCACCGATGGCTTACGCGGCTTGGCTCCCGTGGCGATGATCAGGGTATCGTAGGGGATCTCATCGACCGCTCCGTTTTTCAGATCGCAACACTGCACTTTCTTGGCTATCCGGTCAATGGCGGTTACCTCTGTTTCGGTTCTGGCCACCACTCCCTTGGTAGTGACGAAGAAATTCGGATCGCGCACCTCTCCATAGGGAGTGCTGAGTAGTGAATTGCGGTTATCAAAGACCCCGCCGACAAAGTACGGGTAGCCGCAGGAGGCCATGGACAGCTCCGGAGCTCTCTGGATAACGGTCACCTCGGCATTCGGCGCAAGGCGCTTGGCCCGTGCCGCGGCCTTCGGTCCTGCCGCCGATCCGCCAACAACCACGATACGTTTCTTCTGTTCCATGATAATCCTCCCTGAAGCAGGATGCGCAACCTGCGCAGCAGCCTGTCCACTGTTATCTTTTTGACGTCGTCTTCATTCTTGTTTTTATATATTACATTTCTACCATGTTAGCAACAGCAATTCCACATAATTCACTGTTGTTCTCCAACCGGGCCATCCACACAATCAATCATATTTTATGCGTGTATTTACTGTAACACCCCGACACCATCGTTGACAATCATCGACAGACAGCGGAACACCCCTGTTGATAAAATCTTCGTCTTCGTAACCAACCTTTGACCTGTGTTATCTTCCATTCTGGCCGAATGCTTGCATATTTCTTTGCAAACAAAATTTTATCGTCTCTTGAAACCGCTGCAGATCCGCTATCGAAGCGGGGCGGCAGCATTTCGTAACAGAAAGGCCAGCAGCCCATGACTAAAATCGAAGCACGTACTGACAATTTCAACGGCACTTCCAGGGCCAGAAGCGGTTTTGAAATACTGCCCATCCCTTCGGGAAATTTTGAATTAAAGATCTGGGGAAGGTTTCCCCCGGAATGGATCGGACAGCTGTCCTCCGCGCTTTCCCGGCACAAGATCAGCATCATAAAAGGCACGGCGAAGAAATCCCTTGCTTATTGGGAAACCGACTTTGAGCTCGAAAAAACCCGCTTCGCAAGCGATCCCCGCACACTGGACTTCCTAGCGCTTGCAAAGGAAGAAAACAAAACCTCCCCTGAGAACAGCATAACAATCTCCCACTTCACCCTGGAACCGCCGGAAAAACACAACGGAGCCCTCTACCTCGAGGTAAATGCTGCCGACCAGTTGGGTTTTCTCGGCCAAATTCTCAACAACCTGGCCTTCCTGACCCTGTTTCCGGAAGACATCAGCATTGACACGGTTCAGGGGAAAATTCGCGACAAATTCTGGATTCGGGGATTGGGAGGAAACCCAGCTTCAGCCACGGCGCAGGCGGCCTTGAAGAGGAAGTTGGAGGAGTGGCAATCAGCTTAAAATTACTGATCGGAAAATTTGCTTATTACTTCGAGAAATGCTGCACCATACTTGCCCAGTTTATGCTGCCCCACCCCGCTGATTCCGAGTAGTTCCTCGCTATCGGCCGGTCGCCGGGAAGCCATTTCGGCGAGGGTCGCATCACCAAAGACCACGAAGGGCGGAACCCCTTCCCGTCCGGCAATCTCCTTGCGCAAGGCACGCAACTCCTGGTAGAGCGGCTCGTTTTTCTCAAGCACGGCGCCCCCTACCTTCATGCTCTTCTTTGCTTTTTTCCCCGAAAGCGGCCGCAAACGTGCCTTGGCCAGAATAAGATTCTGCTCACCGCGCAGCAGCGGGCGGGCCGTTTCGGTCAGGCGCAGCACCGAATAGCGCGCCAGGTCCTGCTCCAGGTAACCGAGGTGCACCAGCTGGCGGAGAATGTTCCCCCACTCCTCCTGGCTCTGGTTTGCACCGATGCCGTACGTGGAGAGCCGGTCATGGCCCAGTTCTCGGACCCGCTCGTTGCGGGAGCCGCGCAGTACATCGATGACATGTCCCATGCCGAAACGTTGGCCGACCCGGTAGACGGTGGAAAGGGCCTTGCGCGCGTCCTCGGTGGCATCGTAGCGTTCCGGTGGGTTAAGACAGACATCGCAGTTGCCGCAATCGGCGTCCGGTGATTCGCCAAAGTAGCCGAGCAGCACCCGACGACGACAGATACCGGCCTCGGCAAAACCGACCATGGCATTGAGCTTGTGCAGCTCGATGCGATTCTGTTCCGCGTTGCCACCGTTCTCGATCAACCCGCGGGAAATGGCGATATCGCCATAACCGAACAGCAGCAGCGCTTCGGCAGGCAGCCCATCACGCCCGGCCCGACCAGTCTCCTGGTAATAACTTTCAATGTTCTTCGGCAGATCGTAGTGAACCACAAAGCGGATGTTCGGCTTATCGATCCCCATGCCGAAGGCAACCGTCGCCACTACCAATTGCAGGTCGTCGCGCTGAAAGGCATCCTGAACCCGCGCCCGCTCCCGATCAGGAAGACCGGCATGGTAGGGTGCAGCGGCAAAGCCGGCCTCACAAAGGCGCGCTGCCACCTCCTCAACCCTTTTCCGGCTCAGGGCATAGACAATTCCGGCATCGTACGGTTCGCGGGTACGAAGGAAATTGAGTAACTGGGCGAACGGCTTCTGTTTCGCCTCCACTGTGTAGCGGATATTGGGCCGGTCGAAACCGGTGATGCGGCAGGCACTTCGGGAGATTCCGAGCCGTTGCAGGATATCATCCCTGGTCTGGGCATCGGCGGTAGCGGTAAGGGCGATGATCGGCACTGCGGGAAACAGCCGGCGCAACCGACCGAGCTGCACGTACTCGGGACGGAAATCGTGGCCCCACTGGGAGATGCAGTGGGCCTCGTCAATGGCGAACAGGGCGACTTCCAACTCCGCGAGGCGCTCCAGGAACCCTTCGCCCATCAAACGCTCCGGCGCCACGTAAAGCAGATCGAGACGTCCCCCATGAAGCTCGGCCAGCACCGCCCGTGCTTCTCCTGCCGAAAGGGTCGAGTTGTAGAAGGAAGCGGCCACACCGTTGGCACGCAACGCATCCACCTGGTCTTTCATCAGCGAGATAAGCGGCGAGATGACAATTGCGACCCCCGGGCGATGCAGCGCCGGTATCTGGTAACAGAGCGACTTGCCGCCGCCGGTCGGCATCAGCACGAAGGCGTCTTCCCCGCGAATCAGGGCCTCGATGATTTCGGCCTGGTGCGGACGGAAAGCCGGATAACCGAACACCCCGGCCAGTGTTTCCAGCGGATTTGCATAGTGCCGCCGAGGATTTTCCATGATACCGGTACATTTTTTCTTTGAACTCACGTAACCTCACTTCACCCGGCGAAACATGAAAAACCCGGACCGCTGACTCGCATGGGCGAATTTTCAGATTTTCTTGCCCTGCACATATTTCTCAAGGCGATTCAAACCATCGACAATATTTTCCAAAGAATTGGCATAGGAAAACCTGAGATAGCCTTCCCCACCCCGGCCGAAATCGATCCCGGGCGTTACTCCGACGTGGGCCTTTGCCAGGATATCGAAGGCCAGCCGGTAAGAATCGGCTGAAAGGTGTTTTGCATTGGCAAACACGTAAAATGCCCCGGTCGGCTCCACCGGGATACCAAAGCCGATCTCCCTGAGCCGGTCGATCATGTAGCGCCGTCTTTCATCATAAATCTTTCGCATCCGCACCACGTCGTCACCAGCATCTTTCAGCGCGGCAAGTCCGGCATACTGCGACACCGAGTTCGGCGCCAGGAAAAAGTTCTGCTGCAGCTTCTGCAGTGACGAAACGAATTCGTGCGGCGCAATGAGGTAACCGAGCCGCAGTCCGGTCATGGCAAACAGCTTTGAAAAACCGTTCAGGACAAAGGCCTGATCGGTAAATTCGAGGATACTGTGCTCAGCCTCGCCATAGTTCAGGCCATGATAAATCTCGTCGGAAATGATCCAGGGGCCAAGACCACTGATCGTCCGCATCCGGTCCGCGGCCAGAACGGTACCGGTGGGATTGCTGGGAGAATTGATCAGAATCGCCTTGGTTTTGGCGGTTATTTTCGCGCTAATGGCCTCCGGCCGGTACTGGAAACCATCCTCTTCATACACCGGCACCGTAACAACGGTACCTTCGAGGTATTTGATAAAATTGGGATAGCAGGCGTAGTGGGGATCGGAAATTATGACCTCGGAGCCCTTTTCCAGCAGGACCGAAAACATATTCAGCATGGCCGGAGAGGTGCCGGAGGTGACAATGACCTGTTCAGGGTCTACCGAGACACCATACCTCTTTCCGTAATAATCGGCGATCGCCTCCCGCAATTCGATCATACCGAGACTGTGGGTATAGTGGGTATGACCGTCTTTGACCGCCTTGCAGACCGCCGCACTCACGCATTCAGGAACATTGAAATCAGGTTCACCCACCTCCAGGTGGATTACTTCAATCCCGGCCCGCTCCATCCGTTGGGCCTCTTCAAGCACATCCATCACAATGAAAGTGCTAAGTTCATCGACGCGTTTCGGTATCATATCACGCACCCTGTTCACGGAAAACCTGAGTAATTGTTCTGTAAAGTTTCCGAGAAATTGTATTCCGGCACTGTCGCAACAGCAAGTAATTTTCTTCAGCTGCACCATATCTATTGGTTACACAAGGGCTTTTTCTCAATTCTTCCCGTTTTACCAAAAACTGTAAGGAAACTGTTACTTGATGAAGTTCGAATCCAACGTACAATAGTACAAAACACCCCCTGATGTCGGATCGAAAACAGCTGCTCTTCATTCACAATTCTCCCCCCGAGATTCTCTCGGGTATGATTTTATTGACAAACGAACCGCCAATTGTTGAAACTCTCATTGGCGCCATCCGCAACAACATGAAATTGGAGTACTCATGGAACCCAAGACATTTACCACGCACCGCCTTATAAAAAACGAGGATCTTAACCATCACGGAACGCTCTATGCTGGGCGTAGCGCGGAATGGTTTGTGGAGGCGGGATTCATTGCAACCGCGAGCCTGACGCAACCGGAAAACATCGTGTGTCTGAAGATACACGGAATGACTTTTATTCGTCCGGTACACCCGGGTGAGATCATCGTTTTTGAAAGCAGGATCATCCTGGCAGGACGCACCTCTTTGCATGCCCATGTACGAATGCTCGCAAAGGGCGAATTCGTTCTGGACGGATTCATCACTTTCGTACATGTCGACCATGATGGACGGTCCCAACCTCACGGGATTACAATTACCCCTGGCGGTCCGGAAGACAAGATATTGCAGGAGCGTCTCAAAACGCTCTTGGGTGCTATGTCTGCCTAGGTATTGCTACTCTGACAACTTCAGCGCTGCTCTCGAATAATGTACCTTTTTATCATCAAACTCCCGCACTGTAGGCCCTATGGGTCATCAGGGAAGGATTCAGCGGAAGATTGCACCAGTAATCAAGATAAAGTTGGTATCACCCGGCAAACAGGGGTTTTTCTCAATTGAAATCAACAAAGGGGAAACTGATTGTTATCAGACGATAAAAAGCTGCCCAAAATGACCTTTACACAACTCGTTGACATCGAACAGATACAACGCATGCTGGAGGCGCATTACAGGGTCACAGGCGTACTTTCGGCCATTCTGGATAGCGACGGCACTATTTTGGCCGCAACCGGCTGGCAGGATATCTGTACCCGGTTCCACCGCACCCACCCCGACACCTGCAAACGTTGCCGGGAAAGCGATCACTACATAAAGGCGCATTTGCCCGACTTTGACGGCGAGTACCTGGATTACAAATGCCGGAACGGGTTACGGGATGTGGCCGTGCCGATCATTATCGCCGGGGAACACCTGGCAACATTCTTCACGGGACAGTTTTTCTACGATGACGAAAAACCGGATGTGGAATTTTTCCGGGCACAGGCGCAGGAATTCGGGTTTGATGAGCAGGATTACCTGGAAGCCCTGAACCGGGTTCCGGTATTTACCAGGGAACAGATTCGCAATATTATGGTCTTCTACCGGCACCTGGTGCAAATACTGGTTGATATGGGCCTGAAAAATCTGGAACTTGCCCAGGAGGTCAAGGAGAGGAAGCAGGCAGAAAAGGAAGCGTCTTTCTTCAAAACTCTGGTTGAGCACACCTGTGACCCAACCTATGTGATTGATCCCGAAGACGGTTGCAGGTTGGTTTACGTTAACCAGGCTGCGTGCTCACACTTCGGAATGGATAGTGAAACGATGATCACCATGCGCATACCCGATTGGGACCCCGTATTCGACATGGGAAAGATCGATCTGGTCCAGCAGCAGATACGACAAAACAAATCAGTACGCTTTGAAACTCTGCATCGTGTTGCTTCGGGTGAACTGGTTCCGGTTGAGGTAACGGCAAACTACCTGGTACACGACGGCAAAGAACTGAATGCCGGATATTTCCACGACATCCGAGAACGCAAGGCTATGGAAGCTGCACTGAAAGCCAGTGAACAGAACCTGATCACAGCGCAGCGCATAGCTCGAGTGGGCAATTGGGTCTGGGATCTTTCCGGTAATCTCCTTTCGGCCTCGGCGGAGTGCTACCGTGTTTTCGGCTTGGCTTCGACGGATTTCGCTGATTCGTACACGGCATTTCTGAAGCTTGTGCATCCTGAAGACAGGGATACTGCCCAATCGGCTTTCGAAACCTGTCTAAAGAGCCATCTACCGCACTCGGTTGAATACCGCGTCTTGAGTCCCGATGGCATTGTGCGAATAATTCAGGAACAGGGAGAAATCGTTTTCGATGTTCACGGGACACCGGATCATATGGTCGGTACCGTCCAGGACATCACTGTGCGCAAAAATGCTGAAAAACAAATACTGCGCCTGAACCAGCTCTACGCGATTCTGAGCCAGGTCAACCAGGCCATTGTACGCTCAGCCGACCAAAGCTCTCTTTTTCAGGAAATCTGCCGGGTTGTGGTCAAACATGGCGGCTTCCGACTGGCCTGGATAGGGCTTGTGGACGAGGAATCCGGGGTCGTGAAACCGGTCGCGAGTTATAGTGTAAAAGCAGGCTATCTGGACAACATCCGGGTTACCGCCAAAGAAGAGCCGGAGGGAATGGGACCAACCGGTTCCGCCATCCGCAAGGGAAATTTGCAAATTATAAACAACTTCCTGAGCAACCCGCGTACCGCCCCCTGGCACAAGGATGCGGAAAAACACGACTACAACTCAGTGGCAGCGATTCCCCTGAAGTTGAACCTGAAGACCATAGGCGCACTGACCATCTATGGCGGTGAAAAGCACTTTTTCCATGGACAAATGAGTAGCTTGCTGCTGCAGTTGGCGGCAGACGTCTCATTCGCACTCGACAACCTCAACAGGGAGACCCGGCGGAAAGAAGCGGAGCGGGCCTTACAGAAGGAAACTGTGGAGCGTCTCCAGGCACTGGAAACTCTCCACGAGAAGGATCAATTATTCATGCATCAGAGCCGCCAGGCCGCCATGGGGGAGATGATAAACAATATTGCCCATCAGTGGCGACAACCGCTTAACATGGTAGCCATCACGATCCAGGACCTCATGGCCACCTATGAGGAGGGAGAGTGCAGCGAGGATTATGTTGACAAAACTGTCAAACAGATTATGAACCAGGTCCTGCATATGTCCCAGACTATCGATGATTTCAGGAACTTTTTAAAGCCTGACCAGGAAATCAAACAGTTTAATCTGAAGGATGCTGTCAAGAAGACCCTCATTCTGGTTGGCGACAGTTTTAAAGAGCAAAATATAACTATTGACATCGTGGCCCAGGAAGACTTGATTGTAACAGGCTATCAGAATGAATATTGTCAAGTCCTGCTCAATATCCTGAATAATGCCAGGGACATCATGACAGAGCGGAAAACATATTCACCACGAATAGAAATCAAACTATTCAGAGTAGGTCATCGGCATGTAGCAACAATAACAGACAATGCCGGTGGTATCCCTGAAACTGTAATTGACAGTATTTTCGAACCGTACTTCACAACGAAAGATGCAGACAAAGGAACGGGGATCGGTCTTTATATATCCAAGTCGATCATCGAGAAGCGTATGAATGGCAGAATTTCAGTGCGCAATACCGACCAGGGCGCGGAATTCCGCATCGAGGTGTGACAGGGGTAACGACCCTCGGTCAGATTCTTTCCAGCAAGGCAACGGGAAAATTCGCCAGGACCTCCGCTAACTTCAGCACCGCAACCCCATCATCGGTTAACGACGAAATAATTTCTCCGGTAAAGATATTGCGGTATCTGCTGCCGGGAACTTCACAAGGTACAACGATTCGGGTGTCCCCCCAGGCATCCTCGCCCAGTGGCAAGTCCATGGCGTCAGACACCAACCGGGTAAAGAACCGTGGAGCAACGACAACTACCGCATCAAGGTTCAAAGAGCGCTCAAAGGCACAGACGTGCTCGGCCTTCTCCCCTGTAACTTCGAAAGGCAGGTATCTGCCTGACTCGAATAGCTCCCTCCTCCTGTTCCGCAGGGCAAGAGCCTTCCGGACAAGGTAAAGCTTCACCCTGCCATCCTCCTTGGTCCCCAGCAGGTCACGCACCAGGCGAACAGGATCGATTACGGACTCCGCCCTGTTCAGATCATTCAGCAAAACCATCCGCAGCGTGTAATCGACCGGACGGCGATTATCGGGATCGACCAGGTTCAGATCCCAGAGTTCGGCCCCCTGGTAAAAATCCGGCACACCTGGCGAGGTTATCTTGAGCAGGGTCTGCGCCAGAGAATTGAACATGCCGCAGCGGGTAATCAGTGCCTGGAACGAGATGAAATCTTCCAGGAAGCGGTTCGGGTACCTATCGTCGAGAACCTTGTCGATGAAAGACATGAGTGCATCTTCATAGGCTGAATCGGGGTTTATCCAGCTGGTATTCACCTTGGCCTCTCTGACGGCTTTGAGCATATACTCCCTGATGCGCTGCCTGAACAGCTCGTCAAGGCTTACCCTCGGCCAGGCGCCGACCAGGGTCTGATAGAGGAGATACTCCTCGTTGCGGTCGGGGACCAGTCGGCCATCCACAACCAGCTTTACTTTCCTGTTAAGCCTGCTCCAACGTTGCACAGCTCTTTTCCAGATCTCCGGGATCTCCGACAGGACATTTATTCGGGCCCTCAGATCTTCGCCCCGCTTGGCGTCATGGGTGGAGGTGGCCAGCATGCGTAGCGGGCGAGATTTCCAGCGTTCGATGTTCTGGCCGTGAAACGCCTCAAGGGATACACCGAACCTTTCCGGATTGCCGCCAACCTCATTCAGGGAAACGAGGCGGGTATACACGTAAAAAGCGGTATCTTCCACGCCCTTGGCCATGACCGGTCCGGTAATCTGCTGGAACCTCATAACGAAATCAAGCCAGTCGCTTTTTTCCCCCTCGTTCATCCTGTCATAAAACCTGAGTTGCAGGACATCCCGTATGAACTCGAAAATGGAAGAGTTGGTGGCCGGGTTATGGCGCCTGGCCTTGGCTACCGCGTAATCGATGTATTGCCGGTCCCGCTCGGAAACCTCAAAAGAGTTGGTATACGTCCGGTACACCGGAAAGAAGGCAATCACCTCAACGAGTGCCTTAATGAGACTGTTCAGGGTAAAATCGCGGGTCTGCCGGTCCATTTCCGAAATGGTGTTCAGGTAGTGTCCGAGGGTATTGACTTCACTGGACATGGATGCCTGCATGACCAGCTTCTTCTTTTGGTATTCCGTCTCCGGGAATTTTTCACGGCAACCACTGAAACTGCCATACAAGGCATCGAACGCCTTGCTGTTTGCCGATTCAACAAACAGGCCATTCAGGGCATTCATGAAGCCGTAGCCGGTCGTCCCGAAAATAGGCCAGTCTTCCGGCAGGTTTTCACCCTTGGCGAGAATTTTCTCGCCGATTATGTAAAAAGCCTTGAAGTTCGGGGCCAGGGCGAGAATTTCCTGATACTTCTCAGCCAGGGCTTCTTCGACCAGGTCCTGTCCGTCATTCCCCCTTTCCCCTTCCTTGCCTGACGACTCTCGCTGCTCAAGAATTGACCGACATGCAGTGAGATAGCAACCATATTGCAGACGACTGAGATAGATGGCTGGATCGTACAGTCCGTCGATGTGGTCGATGCGTAAACCGGTCACCGCCCCTTGCCCGATCAGATCGAATATCATCCTGTGACATTCGGCGAAGACGACAGGATCCTCCATTCTGATCGCACCCAGGGAATTGATATCGAAGAATCTCCGGTAATTGATTTCCTCGGTCGCCACCCGCCAGTGCGAGAGTCTGAAAACCTGCTGCCGCAGCAACTCATCCAACTGGTCAAAGCTCCTCGGATCACCGCTCACGCCGTTGAAAATGCGCACATTTCCATCAATGAATTCCCCGACTTCGGCACTTTCCCGGTAGAGGGTAACTAGACGCCTTTTTACAATTTCTTTCTCGCGGTATCTTTCAATGACCTGATCGGGGTCGGTTTCCGTGTAGGGTGGGAGATGTTCGAGAGCCGTCATGATGCTCAGCAGTTCCTGGTAGTGGGGGTTATCCTCGCCGAGTCGGCCAGCCAGTTCATCAAGGCGGCAAGAAAGGATGCTGAGATAGGTCTTGGGGATGATGGGGAATGTGTGATCGTAATAATGAAGGTGAAAAGCACCTTCATGGTAGTCCAGACGTAATTCAGCGTTTTCCAGTACGGCACCGTACTGATCACCGAGAACCGGTATCAACACTTTGTTTTTCAGCTCCGGTTTTTCCGGATCCCAGTCAATATCGAAAAACGACGCATAGGGCGAACTGGGCCCGTTTTCGAGCACATCGAACCACCAGAGGTTGTCGCTGCTTTCCACGCACATGTGATTGGGCACGATGTCCAGGATCTGTCCCATGCCCAATTTCTTCATTTCCGCGATAAACGCTTCATACTCTTGTTTGGTTCCCACCTCAGGATTAAGGGAGTTATGATCGGTAATATCGTAACCGTGGGCGCTCCCTACTTTGGCCTTGAAATAGGGAGAGGCGTAAATATGGCTGATCCCCAGATCATGTAGATAAGGCAGAATACGACGCGCCGCCTCAAAACCGAACTCACTGTTGAACTGCAGCCGATACGTGGCTACCGGTACACTGAGCAGATCGGAGCAACAGTTTTCCATGTCTATCCTTTCAAACACTATTCTTTTTCACGAGACAGGAATGACCGTCGATGTGTCAAACCCAAGAAGTTTACCCAGTTTCGCGAAAACCTCCAGCCACCTCGCTGCACGTTCCCCACCGGAATGCGAACCGGCGAAAAAATGGGGAAATTCCGTTTTGGCCATTTCGAACCAGATATTCTGGGCCTTCCAGAAATTCAACTCCAAAGGGATCTCCGCAACAAATTCCACCAGTCGGCACAGCTCCTCCGGCAGCTCGCTGTTATCCGGGTCGGTTCGAAACTCTTCCATCATTCTCTCAATTTTACGCCGGACGAGAAACTCCAGGTCAAGGGAGTCCACCTTGATGTTCCAATCATTCATTTCAGCGAGGATTCTCCCGGCTCCGTCAATATCAACCTTGTCCAGTGCAAAAAAGCCCTGCAACTCCAGGTTGTGAGCAATCTCAGCGGTGCTGATCAACCTCAACGGAATCGGCGTTCCGGTATCTCGCAAAATCCCCAAGAGACTCCGGCTGTTTTCATACAGTTTCATGTACTGGTGATCGAAATCGCTGAGAGTCTTATCAGTCATCAACCCGAGGATCTTTCGCTGCTCGTCCCGGAAAAGATCCCTGACCGAATAGTTGTGCATGCCGAAGTACCTGTCCATGAGCCGAATGATCTCGGCATAATCGCCATTGGCAAAAACTTTCAGCGTCTCGGTCTTCATGATTTCGTACGCCTTTTCACCGAGAAAGGAGCGGACCCCGCCATAGACGGCGTTATTGAGGAAATAGATGACACAGAAGCTGACCTGCCCCGATTCCATGGTTATTGCCGAACGGATGGTGACCTTGCCGACGGCAAAGACCGATTGGCCGTTTCCCAATAGCTGGAACTCTTCCCGATCTATCCGGTAGCTGTATATTTCGGATTGGTCGATGTAATCTTCGAATACGGAACTGACCGCATAATGGGCACCCACTTTCATCAGATCGATAATGCTCGGCCTGACAAACGCCTCGTAGATCACACGTCCGTTTTCATGCCTGGGGAGGTTGCTCCTCGCCTCGGACAGGACCTCCAGAAAGGTCTCCTCGTAATTGCCCGGCATCAACCTCTCTGCCAATTGGATAGCCCGTCCTGCGTACTTGAGAATCTGGGTTGTTTCCAGGCCGGAAATCTCATCGAAAAACCAGCCACAACTAGTATACATCAGCAACGACTGGCGCTGTATTTCCAGCAAACCGATGACCTCGGACCACTCTTCTCGCGACAATTCGCGCAGGGCATGCCGCTGAATGAAAGCGGCGAAATTATCCTCGGAACGGTCCAGGACCACGGATATATAATCGTCCCTGGCAAGCCAGGGATCCTGCAGATATTTGCCCGCCTGCTGGACATATCCCTCTGCCAGGCGATCGCTCAACAAATCCAGGGCGTTTCGCAACGGAGCCCGCCAGCCCTGGTCCCAGCCGGGATTTCCGCCCGAACTGCAGCCGCAATCGCTCCGCCATCGCTCTATGCCATGGCAACAACTCCAGGAAGTGTCTTCGATTATCCTGACTTCCTGAACCGGCGGATGCTTTTCCAGGTACTCGCCGTAATTGGTAATCCGGGCCAATCCGTTTTCTTCCAGGTAATTCAGTGCATAGGCCAGGGCCATATCGCCGTATTTGTGATGGTGACCATAGGTCTCGCCGTCGGTGGCAATATGAAGAAGCTGGGGCCAGCCCCTGAATTCGGAGAAACCGCTCAGCAGGCGATGGGCAAAGTCCTCCCCCCGGTTCAGCAGTTTTTCAAAGGCGACCGCCTGAGATATGGCCCCGTCATAGAAAAAGAGGTTTATTTTTCTCCCCGAGGGGAGCTTGCAAAGGTAGGCCATGGACGGATCGATATTCCCGCCTCTGACGTTTCGCCACTTCGTGCCGCCGATTCCCCGCACCTTGTCAGCCTGGTGCGGGGCCAGGATGGTGAAAGAGATCCCTGCCTCTGCCAGAATTTCAAGGGTTTCCAGGTCAACGGCTGTTTCCGCCAGCCACATCCCTTCGGGAAATCGTCCAAAGCGGCTCTCGAAATCACGTATTCCCCAAAGCACCTGAGTCCGTTTATCACGAGTTGAAGCCAGGGGCATGATCATGTGGTTATACACCTGGGCAATTGCGTTGCCGTGTCCCGAGCGCCACTCGCTGCTCTGGCGGTCCGCCAGCAGGATCGATTGGTAAATCTCCGGTGCATTCGCTTCCATCCAGGAAAGAAGTGTCGGGCCGAAATTAAAACTGATCCTGGCATAGACGCTGACTATATCCATCACCCGGCCGTCACCATCGACTATCCTGGCCGCCGAGTTCGGGGCATAACATTCGGCGGTCACCCGCTCGTTCCAATCATGATAGGGGTGTGCGGAGTCCTGGATCTCCACCGCCTCCAGCCAGGGATTTTCCCGCGGGGGCTGATAAAAATGTCCGTGAATGCAGATGTATCGTTCCATTGTCAGTAAGTCTCCAAGAGGTAAACCGCACAGCTTCGCCCACGCATGACGGCACTCGTTGCTGCGGCAATCCTGTCCGGAAGGACGGCACCCGCTCCGTGCCAGGTCGTGTCGGAGGAATCAAGCAACTTTCGCCATCTCCCTTCGATGCCCGGAAGCCGGACATTCCCGTCCTGTTCACTGAAATTGAACAGGCACGCCACCAGGCAGTCGCCTTGCCATCTTTCCACCACAAGCAGCTTGTGTTCCTCCTGCGCAGACACCCGGAGCGCATTCGTGCCTGATACGGCAAGTGCCGGAATATTTTTTCGCAGGGCAATCAGTGTTTTGTGGAATTGCAACAGGACGGCGTGATTACCGGCAAACCTTGTACCCGGATCGAGTTTCGAACGCAGGAACGTCTCAACCGAACCGGGATCGGGAGGTTCACCCCGCGAGGCGAATGAGCGGAATTCCTGCTTCCTGCCCTCACGCACCGCGTCGACCAGTCCGGGGTCGGAATGGCTGATAAAATAGAGAAACGGCGCCGCCTCTCCATACTCTTCCCCCATGAACAGCAGAGGAATATAGGGAGACAGCAACAGCGTGCCCGCTGCAAGCTTGAGTGACTCGAAGGGTACCAGTGTTGCCAGCCGTTCCCCGAACAT
Source organism: uncultured delta proteobacterium (assembly GCA_963748325.1). Classification (GTDB taxonomy): domain Bacteria; phylum Desulfobacterota; class Desulfuromonadia; order Geobacterales; family Geobacteraceae; genus RPRC01. The sequence continues at coordinate 1,377,229 of CAVVIJ010000004.1, forward strand.
GCGGTTCCCCACCTGATCATGATTCTGGGCAAAAACCACGAATTGGCGAGCAGGCCTGCCGACGGCGGAATTTCCATGGCGCCGATGACGGAAGTGGGAGTACTGGCCGGAATAAACGAACCGTTCATGAAAGGATGTAGCCAACTGACCTACGCCGGCAAAGTCCTGGTAATAACCGTCTTTCTCGCCGGTAAGCAGGGTATGCAGAATGTGATGAAAGTCGTCGTTCCACTGCCCGTCAAGCCCGTATCCGCCCTTGTCCAGCGGGTTGACCAGCCTGACGTCGTTAAGATCGCTTTCCGCTAGTACATACACCTTTCGACCGAGCTTCTCGGCCTCCTGGTGGACCTCCGAGGCAAGCTCCTCCAGGAAATGACGGGCGCTGAAATCGAAAATGCCGTGCACTGCGTCGAGCCGCAGGGCATCCACATGATATTCGCAAATCCAATACAGGGCATTGTCAAAAAAATAGCGTCGGACTTCATCGCTATACGGTCCGTCGAAGTTCAGGGCTTCACCCCAGGGGGTGTGGTAGCGGTCGGTGAAATACGGGCCGAAACCATGCAGGTAGTTGCCCTCCGGTCCGAGATGGTTGTAGACCACATCGAGGACCACGGCCAACCCTTTGCGATGACAGGCGTCAACCAGCTTTTTCAACCCGTGCGGTCCGCCGTAGCTGTTCTGCGGAGCGAAGAGGTTTACCCCGTCGTAGCCCCAGTTCCTCTCCCCCGGAAACTGAGCAACCGGCATCAGTTCGATTGCGGTAATCCCCAAATCCAGCAGGTAGTCAAGCCGGGGGATCAGCGCTTCAAAAGTCCCTTCGACGCTGCAAGTCCCGACGTGCAGTTCGTAGAGGAGGAACTCCTCAAGCGGCATCCCCTTCCAGGCCCCGTCAGTCCAGGAAAAGCCCCGCGGATCGACAATCTGCGACAGGCCGTGCACTCCATCCGACTGAAAGCGGGAGGCAGGGTCAGGCCTTTCAGACCGATCGTCCAAGAGGTAAAGATACCGGTCACCCTCGCGGACGCCATCGACAACAACCGAAAAATATCCCCTGCCTTCTTTCCGCAGAGAGACCAGGCGACTCTCGGCAGAGGTTACTATCCTGACGGAAACACCATCCGCCTGCGGCGCCCAGACCCTGAAACGAACATTGTCGTCGTCCAGCACCGTCGCACCGATATCGAGCTGCCAGGGAAGCATTTTGCTCAGCCCATTACCTGTCTTTGTCTCGTTATCCAACCCTTCTGACCCTTTCGCGACTGTATCGGTCACAGATAAATCCTGGACTCGCCTTCACCGTTGAGAAGCCAGTGAAAAAGTGTCAGGTATTCCCTCAGGTGCCTGGTCAGCAGAAAATTCTCCCTGACGAATTCCCTTGCTTTTCCCCCGATCTCGTCGATCATCCCCCGGTGGTGCAGCAGAAAGCGGATGCGATGGGCTGCCCCTTCCGGGGTGTTGACGAGAAAACCGGTGTGGTAGTTGAAGACCTGGCGTCGTATTCCCCCCACATCGCCACCGATGACCGGTTTCCCTTTCCATAGCCCCTCGGTCACCGTCAGGCCAAACCCTTCCTTGACCGATTTCTGGATGATGATGTCCGCCAGACTCTGTAAGGCATTAATGGTCCGGTGGGCATCAGGCGGCAGGAGCAGTACGTGGATATCCGGATCGCCGGCCACTGCTTCCATTACCTCGTCCAGAACCGCCTTGCCTTCCGGGTCATCGGCTGCCCCACCACCGGCCAGGACCAGTTGAACGGGCAAAACCTTCCTCACCATCCGATAGGCTTCTAGTACCCCCAAGGGGTCCTTGAACCTGTCGAATCGCGAGATCTGCACCAGCAGGGGCCGGTCCGGATCGAGGCCGAAATCAGCACGGACGGCATTGACCTCGGTCTGGGACAGGTCGATATTCTTCTCACTCAGGGGATCGATGCTCGGCGCGATGAGAAATTGCGGATGGGGAAGCGGCTGGGCGAATTGGCTCATGGAGAATATGCTTGCGTCATAGTCCGTCACCAGGGGTCGTAAAGCCTTCCACACCGGCAGGAACGGGTGACTTATGTCGATATGGGCGCGCCATACCCATTTCCCCTTTCTTTCGGGGCAAAGGCCGAGCAGTGGAGCGGGCTGCGGATCATGGATGACCACTATTTCCGCATCTTCCAGGATCGGGCGAAGCCGGTCGAGGTTTGAGCGATTGACTTCCAGGTGAGTCTCCATGTCCTTCCTGGAAATATTCACCGGGTACCCCTGCAAACCGTTATGAAAAGACTTGGTCACCGAGAAAAAATCGCTGGTCCCGTCAATGACCTCCCAGCTCGCTTCAATTCCCAGGTCACACATGAGTGGCACCATCCAGGACAGGATCTCCGCGACGCCGCCCCCCTCGCGTGTGGAGTTCACATGGACCACCCGCATACCTTTCAGATTTCCGCCAAGGGTTCGCAGCTGCCTGATTACGGAAGGATTCACAATGCCTTCATACGCCGTCAATGATTTTGCCATTATTTCCTCCGATTCCGCCAAGGCTCTCGACGATTACATTTTTCATTTCCGCAAGGGTAAGAAAACTGAAGTCGATTGAACTCAACAGCTCTACATAACCGGTCCCTATTTCCCCGAATCGGGAAAGCCATTCGGAAAAGTCATCGAGTCCATCGGGTGTCCTCCTGCGAGACTCGATGAAGTGATAGAAGATACTCCCGTTCGTCATATTGGCGATTTTCGCTGGAAGTTGCGAGGGCTCTTCAATACTGTCCCCAGTCTCGAAGACCACGGTAATCGCCTCGAGGAAGTAAAACTCGTTACCCTTTGACACCACAGGGTTTATCGGCAATTCGCTCAGGCGCTCATCGATGATGTCCAGCATCGCCCCCCTGAGACTTTCCAGGGATTCTATGGAGTAGGGATCAAGGATGCCGAGGCGTTCCCCGAGCACCCGGTCATCCAGGTAAAGCTTTGTCCAGACCGCAAAATCGTTATGATAGTCAGGGGAATCAAAGGATGGACGAAGAAGCGTCTCGCAGAAATGGTGATAAAGCACGTTCTCTCCGCAAGCGGCAACCCTGTCGCGCAACTCGCGCAGATTCGCCGCTTCCTTGACGCCGCTCATTCTGGTCAGCAGAGTGCAGTCCCGTACGATGAATTTGTCCATGGTCAATTCTCCAATGTTTATTTATCATTACAGTGTACTATAGGTCCATGAGGTTGCAAATCAGCCCGCTAAAACCTTGGCGAAGGCAGAAGGCATGGAAAGGCGAACAAAAAAACACCTGATGATTGCTGACGACTGCTGTTGCGCAGGTTTCTCTTGACAGGGTCCAATGTCCTCACCATAGTAGCACAGCCGTTATGTATCCATAAACATAGCGCAAGATTCAAAATTCTGCGTTGTAACGTAACGGAAGCGAAAGGATGGAGCACCCATGAAAAGTCAATTCACGCCAAACAATCTGTTGGAAGAAAAACTGCTGGCACTGTACCGGAAAGAGATCCAGATCATCGAATTTCTTGAATTGATGTTTGATACGCAGGTAATCATCCTGGCTGATCGAGATGTGGACATCACCGGTCCCAGCATGGATTTCAACCCCCTGGCAATAACCTCCGCCATGGGCTTCGACGCACTGGTGACTTTCAGCAGTCTGGAACGCGCCAAGGCGGCACTGCCCCTCTATCCGGATTTTCCCTTTGCGTTGGCGGTTGACACCAAATGGTTTCTGCTGGGTGCCTATAAAAACTCCGGGGTTGCCCTGAACCCCGGTTGGCCCTTCGGTTTCGAACTGCCGCCGGAAGCCCTGCAGCAGCTGCTGGTCCGCTTCGGTGTCAAAAAGCTCCGTGGCCAAAACTGATTGATCGCAGCGTACAAGACAAAACAGGCTGCCTGCACAAAAACCCTTCAAGGGCCATGGCAAGCAGCCTGTGTTTATCCATGGGTCGACGTGGCACTATTCGCCTTTATTCTCGGTCCAAAACCTCTCGCACCGTCCGGATCAAATCGTTTTTCGAATACGGTTTCGCGATAAAATCAATACCTTCTTCCCTAATGCCTTTCGAACTCAAGATATCTGCCGTGTAGCCACTCATGCAAACAACCTTCATCTCTGGTTTTATCAGCCGCAATTCGTCCAGGAGTTCTTTGCCGTTTTTCCCGGGCATGACCACATCGGTCAGGACGAGGGAAATATCGTCATGTTCATGAAAAAGTTTCAGCGCCTCAATACCGTCACCGGCAACAATGACCCGGTACCCGACTTTTTCCAGGGTCCTTTTCAGGAAAAGTTTGACGATTTCCTCGTCCTCGACAACAAGCAGGGTTTCCGTTCCACGGCTTTGCGTATCCGGAATCGAGCCATTTTTCTCCATTACCTGTCCTTCTGAAACCGGCAGATAAATATCAAAGATCGTGCCTTTAGCTGACGTGCTGCGCAGCAGGATGGAACCGGCATGCTGTTTGATGATGCCATGAGCCATGGACAGGCCGAGGCCGGTGCCCTGGCCGACTTCCCTGGTGGTATAAAATGGTTCGAATATCCTGTCGATAGTTTCTTTCCTGATGCCCGTGCCCGAGTCGCTGATGGTAATCGTGACGTAGGGACCCGGAGACGTCAGGTCAAGCTGCACCTCATCTCCATGCGCCACCATCACCTGCCGGGTAGCAATAGAGAGCCGGCCTCCCTCCGGCATGGCTTTGCGGGCATTTACCGCCAAGTTCAACAGGACCTGCTCAATCTGGCCGACCGCCGCCAGGAAATGCACCCCATCGCAGCAAAGCTCCGTGACCAGTTCCACATCCTCACCAATGACTCGTTGAATGAGTTTGCAGATATTCTTAACCGCATCATCAATGAGCACCGGCTTCTGTTCTATGTGTTGTTTTCTGCTAAAGGCAAGGAGCCGCCTGGTCAATTCGGCAGCCCGTTCCGCTCCTTGCAGCAACTGCCCGATGCTCTCCCGCAGATGATCAGCCCCGGCCGGAAGGCCGTCTCGGATTTCCTCACCATAACCGACAATGGCGGTCAGCAGGTTATTGAAGTCGTGGGCCACGCCCCCCGCGAGCTGTCCGACAGCTTCCATCTTCTGCGCATGCATAATTTGCTGCTCCAGCACTTTGCGCTGGTCTATCTCCTTCTGCAGATCGTAAACCGACTGCTGCAGTTCCGTGCCCATCTGCTTCAGAGCAGTGATGTCAATCACTGCGGCGAGGCATTCCTGGCCCGGTTCGACAGCAACAGCTTCCATACGAACAAAGAGAGCTGCGCCGCCGGAAGTCGAAAGCCGTATCTCGCAGGTTTGTTTCGATGTGTTATCAAAGATCTTGTGGAGGAAATCAGTGAATACCGGTCGGTCTTCATCCGCAACGTAATGCCGAAAGAACCGTTTCACCAAATGGGCGCGTTCCATCCCCAGGAGGCTCGCTCCAGTCAGGTTAACGGTCCGAATCGCCCCCTTTTGGTCAAGGGTGAAATAGCCCACCGGAGCGAAATCATAGAGGAGACTGAACGTATCCCGCGCCGCAACCAGCTCCTCTTCGGAGCGTCTCAGCTCTTCGTTCTGCATCTCCAGTTCAATCTCGTGAACCTGAAGATCATGCACGAGCTTCAGCAGATCTTCCTCGCTGGAGGGAAGAACCAGGTGCGACAATGAGGTTTCAAGTTTCAATTCTGCACGATGACGCAGCGCCAGCATCGGGAAAGCAGACTCTTTTTTCTTGCTCATGGCACTTCGCTTTCTGTCAGTTCCCTTGCAGCAGTGGAAAATGACCGTCGGGACAGGGTGTCTGACTGCAGACACCTACGCTTTGGCTGACCGCTTATTGCGCTGAATCTCTTCTCGCAACTCCATTTCCAGTTTTTTTGTAATGGTTATGTCGTTCAAGGTGATAACCACGCCATCAATAACATCCGCAAGGGTTCGATACGGCATGATGCGCACGGAAAACCAGTGCCCGTTCATGGCCTCTATTTGCTTCTCCACCGTGCACAGCGTTCGCAGCACTTCATCCACATCCTGCGACAACTCCGGATAGCGCAGCTCATTGACGATATCGGTCAGCGGTCGTCCGATATCACCGGGAATCAACTTGAAAATCTTGTTGGCGCCCGGGGTGAAGCGCCGCAGATTACACCGCCTATCGAGAAAAATGGTGGCAATCTCGGTACTGTTCAACAGGTTCATCATATCTTCGTTCAGGTGCGAAAGCTCGTCGACCTTGGCCTGCTGCTCGGCGTTGACCGTCTGCAATTCCTCATTCAGTGACTGCAGCTCTTCCTTGGAGGTCGTCAACTCCTCGTTGGTGGACTGCAACTCTTCATTGACCGACTGCAGTTCCTCGTTCGCGGCCCTGAGTTCTTCCTGGGAAGTCTGCATCTCTTCATAACTGGACTGTAAATTCTCCCGGGTTCGCTGGAGTTCCGTTTCCAGCTCGGTGAAACGAGCGCTTTCATCGAGCGAGGATTTGGCGGACCGCCTCTTGCTCCTAGGGAGCTGGATTGGGGATACATCCTTGAAGATTATCATGACATACCTGCGCAACTCAGGTTCATCGAGCTTCTGGATAATCAGGTCAATTGTCTGGCTGCCGCCATTCGTTCCTACGACAAGATTGTGCTGGATGACAGGATCTTTCTGATCCAGTGCTCTCTGGAAGACCGTGAACAGATCCCGTCGGAGTCCTTCACGGGCCATGGCGAAGATGTTCAGGTTTGCCTTGCCCACCGGCGGCTCCAGATACTTTCCGGTTCGGGCACTGGTGTAGACGATATCACCCTTCTCGTTGACCAGCACTGCCGGCGGTGAAAACTTCTGCAACAAAAGTTTTTCGGCCAGCGCCTGAAGGTCATCCGGCTTCGCAACCACGGCCTCCTTTTGCCCCCCGGGAATCAACTGAAGAAATGTAGTTGGGAACGAAATATATTCCTGACGACCACAGCTCTTTTCACACTTGAAAATCCGCAATTTCCCGTCTATCAGAGAAAAGAGCTCCGAGTTCGTGCTGAGTGTCTCGGCACTGCCGAGAAACATAACGCCACCGGGTATCAGCGCATAATGAAAAAGCGGCAGGAGTTTCTTCTGTGTTTCCACGTCAAGATAAATAAGGAGGTTCCTGCAGATAAGGATATCCAGATTGGTGAAGGGCGCATCAGAAATGACATTCTGAACAGCAAAAGTAACCATTTCCCGGATTTCTTTCCTGACCCGGTACCCTGTTTCCTCCTTGACAAAGAACTTGTTCAGGCGTTCCGCGGAAACATCCGCGCTGATATTTAAAGGGAAAAATCCCTGCCGGGCCTTTTCGATTGCGTCATGATCAAGATCGGTCGCAAAAATTTGCAAGGTGACCGGTTTTTCATATTTCACCCTTTCCAGTACCTCTTTAAAGACTATTGCCAGGGAATACGCTTCCTCTCCCGTGGAGCAACCGGCCGACCAGGCCCGCAATACGCCCTGCTTCGACCGCTCGGCCACGAGTTTCGGGATTACCTCTGACTGAAGCTTTTCCCAGGCAAGGGGATCACGGAAAAAACTGGTCACGCCGATCAGGAGTTCCTTGAAGAGCAGGTCCTGCTCCTGGGAATTCGCTTGAAGATAACGGACATAGGTCGCAATGGAGTCGATCTGGTGGATACCCATGCGACGCTCGATGCGTCGGTACAGAGTACTGTTCTTGTACAGGGAGAAGTCGTTACCGGTCCGGTCTCTCAACAGGATGGCAATTTTATCCAGGGCGCTCACCTCCTTGGCTTCAATCAGTGTTTTATTCTTTTTAGCTGGAGAGGCATGTTTGAGATAGCCAAGAATCTTTCCGGGCAGATCTTCTGCCGCGGCCACAATGTCTGCCAGGCCACAACCGACGGCACTGCTTGGCATTCCGTTGAACTTTGCCAATGACGGATCCTGGGCCAGCACAAGTCCGCCCTTTTCTTTGATGGCCCGCAGGCCCAGGGTTCCATCCGAACCCATCCCCGAAAGGATGACACCGATGCTCCCCTCCCGGCAATCCTCGGCAAGGGAACGAAAAAAGAAGTCGATCGGCAAGCGCAGACCACGAGGTTCCGTAGGCTCAAACAGATGCAGCACACCATGGAGAATTGACATATCCCTATCAGGCGGGATGACGTAGACGCAGTTCGGTAAAACCCTCATCTTGTCCTTGACCTGGTGGACTTCCATCGGCGTTACCCTTTGCAGCAACTCCGGGAACATGCCGACATGGGTCGGGTCCAAATGCTGAATAATAACAAAAGCCAGCCCGGTGTTTTTCGGCACCTGTCCCAGGAAATCGCTGATGGCTTCCAGACCACCCGCGGAGGCACCGATAGCGACGATGGGGAATTGGTTATTTGTCTCTTTCTGTTTCGGTTGTCGCACAAGGGAAGCAACAGGCTTGGCACGTTTGGTCGGTTTGGCGGCACCGGTATCTTCTCCGGAATTCTTTTTCATTCAGATCTCCGTATGTCCTGCTAGTGAGGAAACAATGTAGGCATTCTAACCTTATATGCGGAATAATCAATAGTTCATTTGATTACGTCCTTCACCGTCGTGCACGCCGGTCCGTGTCCTGGCGAACACAACTGACTGTTCCAAAGTGTGAATACACCGAAGGGGGGATGACAGTGCCAGCGATAACGACCGGTCCAGGCAGAGGGGCGCCAAAAAGTGGTGTGCGAAGAAACGAAGTTATGGTCGCAGCCTCAGCAGCCTGCCCAGTTCATTCACCAACCCCTTGACATCGAACGGCTTCGAGACCGCAGCGCTGAAGCCATAACGGCTGTAGTCGGCAACTACCGGATCGTTCGAATAGCCGCTGGAGACGATCAACAAGGCATTCGGGTCGATTTCCAGCAACTTGCCGGCAGCCTCTTTGCCTCCCATGCCGCCGGGGATCGTCAGGTCCAGGATCACGGCATCAAAGGGGATGTCGCGTTTCTTTGCCTCACAGTACATATCTACCGCAGTTTTGCCGTCGGCGCAGCTCTCCACCTGATACCCTAAAAACCGAAGCATCTCCGTGGCGATTTCGCGAATGATATCTTCGTCATCCATGATGAGAATTCGGCCGTTTCCCGCAAGTTCAGGCACCGAGCCATCCGTATCGCCTTCCGGGTTTCCACATGGTACCGCCGGAAGATATAGCACCATACAACTGCCGATCCCCACGGTCGAGGTCGCCTCCACGGCGCCGCCATGCCGCTTGATGATGGAATAGACCGAAGCCAACCCGAGGCCGGTCCCATTCGGCTTTGTTGTAAAATACGGGTCGAAAACCCGGCCCAGGTATTCCACCGGGATGCCGCAACCCTGATCTTCAATGGCTATCCTGATGAAGTGCCCAGGGGAAAGCAGACTGGCATTGTCGACAGACAATATCTCATTAACGGCAGTAATCTTCACCTCTCCGCCATCCGGCATCGCCTGTATTGCGTTGATCAGAACATTGTGCAAGGCCTGGTTTAATTGCCCGCTATCCGCCTCAACGCACCAGAGGTCGTCCGCCAAATCAAAAACAGCTTTCACATTGGAGCCCCGGAAGACAAACGTTACCGTTTCTTTGATAAGCTGGCAGGCGTCGAGATGTTTCTTGACCGGCTCTCCACCCCGTGCAAAGGTCAGCAATTGTTGGGTCAGTTTACTTGCCCTGACGGCCGCTTTCTCGCAATCGAGCAGATACCGGGCAACGACATGGGAAGGGTCGAGCCGTGCGTTAGCGAGCGACAGATTGCCGAGAATTCCGGTTAGAATGTTGTTGAAGTCATGAGCGATGCCGCCAGCCAGAACCCCCAGGGATTCAAGCTTGTGGGCCTTGAGCAACTCCTCCTGCATCCTTTTCCGATCACTGATGTCGCGGGCGATGGACAGAACGGAACCCTCGCCTCGACGGTTAAAATTGACCGACACCATCTCCACCGGCACGGTTGAGCCGTCAATCCGAACGAGCAACTCTTCAATCAGGGGATTTTCCCCACAAGCCTGGGCATTTTCGATCCGTTCCCTGACCAGTTCCTGATAGTCCGGATGCACAAAGTCCAGTGCTGTCCGACCATAGAGATCTTCGGGACGTTCCGCGCCTAGAAGCCTCGCAGCGGTGGTATTCATGAAAGTGAACCGCCCCATGACATGTACGAAAACCGCTTCGGGAGAATGTTCGACAAGTCGCCGGTAACGTTCCTCACTTCCCCTGACTGCCTCTTCCATGCGCTTCTGCTCTGTTATGTCGCGAAAATACCAGACCCTGCCGAAGTATTTCCCGTCAGCTGCCATAATCGGCGACGAATAGCGGTCAAAGGATCTGCCGTCCAGAAGAAGCAGTTCTTCCCTGCTGGTTTCCTCCCGGTGTTGATAGAGATATCTAACCCGGGCCAGAAAGCCGCCCCTGTCGGCGACCCGGGAAGCAACCAGTTGGAGAACCGGCTCGTCAACCCCGGCCGCGACCAAGTCGGGCGGAATTCCCCACAATTCCAGAAAACGGCGATTGTACGTTATGATGTTGTCATGTTCGTCAACCAGCAGGATACCGTCGATGGAGGTTTCCTGCTGAGTGGTAAGGACGAGGTTTTTGAATTCCAACTCCTCCCGTGAGCGTCTCTTTTCGGTAATATCCTGCACGGTTTGGACGACCGCAACAACTTTCCCCTGGGCATTTCGCACAGGAACCGCATCGATAAATACATATCGTTTCGGCCCGTTAGAGTTCTGGCACCAACCTTCGGCCTGCAATCCGTCAGGAGTGAGGGGCGACTTTTTAAAGGAAGCATACTCAAAGGTGCGGTTCTTGATATTCGCATCGATGATGATGTCTGCCAGTACCGGTCGCTGTTCCTGATAAAAACCTCTCCAGGTATCTGTCGAATTGAGCATCTCGGCAGCCTTGATACCGGTAAGTTTCTCGCAGGCCTTGTTCCAGAGAACCACCCGATGGTCAACATCAAGAACAAAGGTAGGAACTGCAGAATTCAGCAGTATTTTCTCGGTAAATTCCTTCTGGTCGTGAAGGGCCGTCTTCTGTTGGCCCATTTTACCGATCATTTCATTAAATGCCTGTCCTAGGGTATCGATCTCATCCCCTGAGCCAATTCTGACCGGTTGCGGATCATAGCCATGGGAGGCAAAATCTCTGACATGGTCGGTAAACCGCACCAACGGTGCGGTCAAACGACCCATGACCCACCAGACGATGCTGTAGGAGAAAAGCAATGTCACTATCAGCGCAGCCAGCAGATACCATTGCGCACGTTGTATCGGCGCGTAAACCTCGGCTTGAGGAAAATTGGCACCCAGAATCCAATTGGTGGTTTTAAGATGCATGAAGGAACTGACGGCGTGTAAACCTCGCGAATTCACCGTATCGCCGCTTCCGTCAAAACCTTTGATAGCCAGGTCAAAAAGCCTGTTGACTCCGAGAGGAACATCCTTGTGGAGAATTCTAGTTTTGTCGGGATGGATAATCATCGTCCGATCGGTGCTGTAAAGAAACAGGTAGCCATGCTTCCCGATTTTGATGGTGGCAAGCTTGCCAAGAAAATTTTCCTTCAACAGATCGAGAGCCCCGCCCAGTATTCCAGCCAATTTCCCGTTGGGGTCATAAAATGGTGCGGTAAACATGACGATTGGATGGTGATGGGATTGGGTGGAAAAAAAGGGAGCGGAAATTTGCGGCCTGCCGGTGGCAAGTGTCATCCTGATATAGTCACGGAAAGTATAATCCTTGCCTTGCAGGAGCGGCTCAGGCGGTGATGCGGCTATGAGTACCCCTGAAGGAGAAAAAATGAACAGCCCGCTGTCGAAGACTTTACGCGTGCCTGCCCGCTCATCAAGGAAAGCCTGCGCCTTGCGAGAATCGCTGACCAGGTCAGGGGTTGCTTTCCCGGCAACGGCAACGAGACCCTCCTGCGCACTCAGTATTTTTTCATCAATCTCCTCGGCCAACACTGAAACAAAGGTAAATTCCTGCGTTGCAATTGTTTGCTTGAACTCTCTCTCGAAGTACCAGATCACCGCAATGGCCAGAAACAACAAAACTGCCGTCATCAACAGGGAAACGGCAACGCTCATTTTGGTTTTCAAGCTTACAAAAGACATTAACGGAACCTTTGGGCCGAAGCTGAAACAATCGTTACGGGAGCGATCTCTCGCAACGATTGGTGCAGTCAAACTCTTACCAGAACACAGAACAAACCAGTTTAAAATCCCAGGGAGAAAAAGAAGATAACTCTTATAGAAGCTATCGGATATTGAAGAAAAAAATCCAGCAATTTCTTGCAGTAAAATTAATTCTGGCGTTCCCCGTTGACCTGGAGTTCGACTAAAGGTGACAACAGTCAATCAAATCTGTGCGACCGGCAGACTTCATAGCACTTGAGCTGGATTAGATCTGTGGATAATGAAAAAACTATACAACAATAATCCAAGGAAAATCGGCAACGTAATAATGCAGGTTGCAAGCCTGACTTTTGTCTTCTGCTCCATATATTTAACATATGCGATATAGCCCCCGGAGACCATGAAGAAAGCACAGAGAAAACCATCGATAAGGGGATGATTTTGAAGTAGTCCGTGAATATATCTATGTGCCGCAGGTGAAAAACTGCCCACAATGCGCAAAGAAAATTCCAGAATAACTACAAAAACAGTCAACACGACTGCGAAAATAACAGACAATTTTCTTTTGCCGGATCTTTTCATTATTTCCCTTTTGCTCCCTGATGCAGGGCTTGAGTTGCCAATTTTTTTGACTGCCTCAGCGAATCTGCCCCCTACGATACAGTTATCCACCAGCTTTTCTTGCCCTGGAAAGGAAACGGTGAATCCCGTTACTGCTAAGATCAGCCAGCACCTGGAATTACTCAGCAAATCCAACTTGACACCTTGAGGGTCTCGATAAAATTAAATACAAACGATATTATTTACGGGTCATTTCACAACCTATAGAGCGCCCTGTAGGTCAATATTACCCAAGGTAAGGTCTCTTTTTCCTACAGCATAACCAAACAGCAAAAAACTACAAAACAAAACCCCACTTCAAATAAAGCGGGGTTTGTAAAAATCTGTGATGTGCAAATGCCGGCCTTTTTGCGTGTATCTATTCCGATCACAGAAACTTTTCAGCGTCCTCCCTGGTTAATTGGTAAGAGACTGTATGGGAGCAGGAATCCTGCCACCACGTGAAATAAAGACCTCCGAACTGAAATTGTGCACCGGCATAACCGGAGCACTACCGAGCAATCCGCCGAATTCCACCATATCCCCGACTTTGGTTCCCGGTGCCGGAATGATGCGAACGGCCGTGGTTTTTTTGTTGATCATGCCGATGGCCATTTCATCGGCAATGATGGCCGAGATGGTGGACGGCGAGGTATCTCCGGGTACGGCAATCATGTCCAGTCCAACCGAGCAGACACAAGTCATTGCCTCCAGTTTGTCCAGCGTAAGGGAACCACGCTGCACCGCCCGGATCATACCCTCGTCCTCGCTCACCGGGATAAACGCGCCACTTAGCCCGCCCACCGAAGAGGAGGCCATGGCACCGCCTTTCTTGACGGCATCATTGAGCAACGCCAGGGCCGCTGTGGTGCCATGTGTACCGCAGCTTTCCAGTCCCATGGCCTCCAGAATGGCTGCCACACTGTCGCCCACGGCCGGCGTCGGCGCCAGGGAAAGGTCGAGCACGCCGAACTGGGCATTGAGCCGGCGTGCCACTTCTCTCCCGACCATTTCGCCCATGCGGGTAATCTTGAAGGCCGTTTTTTTGATGCATTCAGAAATTTCACCCAGGTTGGGGTTCTTCAGCGCACGAACCGCGGAATTGACCACGCCCGGACCACTGACACCGACGTTGATTACGCAATCAGGTTCGCCGATACCGTGAAATGCGCCGGCCATAAAGGGGTTATCGTCGGGAGCATTGGCAAAGACCACCAGTTTTGCGCAACCGATGCCCCCTTGATCACGGGTCAACTCCGCCGCCTTCTTGATGGTGTGCCCCATCATGGCAACCGCATCCATATTGATACCGGCCTTGGTAGTTGCCACGTTCACCGAAGAGCAGACCTTTTTCGTCGAAGCCAGGGCTTGGGGAATAGAGTTGATGAGACTCAGGTCGCCGGGCGTCATGCCTTTTTGCACCAGGGCGCTGAACCCGCCGATAAAATCGATGCCCGCCTCATGCGCGGCCCGATCGAGGGTTTCCGCCACGGAACTGAGATCATCGGCATGACAGCTTTCAGCCACAATGGCGATCGGCGTCACGGAGATCCGCTTGTTGATGATGGGAATACCATAGAGGGTCTGAATATCCGCGGTGGTTTTGACCAGGTTTTCCGCGCAGTGCAGGATTCGGCGGTAAATATTCTCATTGAATACCTTGATATCCGGATGGCTGCAGCCGCGCAGGTTGATACCCATGGTGACCGTTCTGATATCCAGGTTCTCATTCGTCACCATTTTGATGGTTTCGAGGATCTCTTCCGGATGAATAAGCATTGTTGAGCCCCCTTATATCCTGTGCATGAAGCGGAAAACGTCTTCATGCTGCACGATCACCTGCACACCCAATTCCGTGCCGATCGCCGACATGGCTTCCTGGAAAGCTGACAGATCAACATCCTCAGCTTTAACCTCGGCCAGCATGATCATGGTAAACAGATCATCCATGATAGTCTGACGAATATCCGCAATATTGACATTATGTTCGGCCATAACACGGCTGATGCCTGCCACGATGCCCACTCTGTCCAAACCGATAACCGTAATAACAAAACGACGTGATGACATATATTTTCCTTTTCTGTTCGATCTAAAAAAATTGCGCACGACATGCCTGGAGCAGTCCCCAAAAAAGGCATATTTCGTCCGATTTCAGAGAATAGCAGATCCTCCGGAATTAATAAATAGCGGGATTACAAAGGTGACACGACACCCCATTGAACGCCATGTTGTATCACAGAGTGTAACGCAGTGTCTCACAATCATGCAAAGTTTCTCAGGAAAGTCCGGACAGTATTTAAGAATCAAAATATCGCCAGAGAATTGTAACCGTGGTGTATGGGAGTATATTTGAAGGATGGGAATAGATCCAATGTCAGACCATGGTATCGTCAGCTTTCCGCTGACTGGCGCACCGGAGATACGATAGAGGCATACTCCCGGGAGCAATCATGAATAACGAACAACCGATCCACTTTTTCGAGATCATCCGCTGCCTGTCCCAGGCTATCGACCTGGTCAGTCCGGTCTTGGCGGACCACCACAAACGCGTGGCACATATTGCCGTCAGTATTGCCCGTGAAATGGGACTCTCAAAGGACAAAATCCGCAACGTGGCAATTTCCGGCATACTCCATGATGTGGGGGGTCTGTCACTGGCCATGCGGATGGACGCTTTGCAGTTCGAGTCACAGAACGCCCACGAGCATGCGGTTCTCGGTTACCTGCTGTTGAAGACATTTCGTCCTTTTGCGGCTGCCGCGGAAATAGTCAGATTTCATCATGTGGAGTGGGAATATGGAGCGGGAGCACGATTTTGTGACAACCAGGTTCCACTGGAAAGCCAGATTATTCATCTGGCAGACAGGGTTGCCGTGCTGCTGAAACCCGAGGTTGCGGTGCTCTCGCAGGCGGAATTCATAACGGATCGTATTTTGACTCTCACAGGCAAGATGTTTTCCCCTGAACTCACCACTGTTTTTTCCGATCTGGCATCCCGCGAATGTTTCTGGCTTGAGGCGTTTTTCTCGGCAACAGATGCAAACCTGGCCCAGGCCTTTGGTGCCGAAGAACTGCCATGGGATGAGGATCTCGGAATATCCAGACTGATCTGCCGGATCATAGACTTCCGCAGTCGCTTCACTGCCACCCATACCAGCGGGGTGGCGGCCTCAGCGGTTGCGCTGGCTGAACTGGCCGGTTTTTCGGAAAGCGATTGCAGACGCATGGAAGTTGCCGGCTACATCCATGACCTTGGCAAGCTGGCAGTACCTGCAGAAATTCTGGACAAACAATCAGCGCTGACAAAAGAAGAGTTCGATGTCGTCAGAACCCATGCCTATCATACCGATAATATCCTGAAACCGGTCAGGGGATTCGACACGATACGGAAATGGGGAGCACTGCATCATGAGCGACTGGATGGCAGAGGCTATCCCTGCCATCTTACGGCAAAGGATATATCCACCGGCGCTCGAATTGTCTCCATAGCCGATGCCTTTGTCGCGCTCACTGAAACCAGGCCCTACAGGATAGGACTGGACCGCGAGGAAACCCTCAGACTTTTGGGAAGAATGGTCCAGACAGGGGCACTTGATCATGAACTCGTGGAACTGCTCGCGGACAATTTCGAAGAGATCAATAGAAGAAGGATTGAAGCCCAGGGTGAGGCAATCATGGAGTACTGCACCTTTGTCCTGCAGGCAAAACAACTGCAAGAACGCTGCAGCAAAAGGAGTGCGTGAAATCGCGGACGTCCATTCCGGACCGGAACCTGTCCGGCAACTCTACCGATGCAAGCCTGCCCCCCACCATTGACGTTGTCCGATAACCATAGAGCAAGGAAATTGCCGCCCCATGCCGCTGTGCCGCTGCCGCGCGGAGTAAAGCCGAACACACAACGGCAATGTGACGTGCGATGCCAAGGCCTGCGAGTTTGCCATGATCGTCCCTGCCAAACCGGTAGCTGCACACGATAAAGCTGTCTGATGTTGACTATTCGCTCAAGATGGAACGACCCTGCCAATGAGGCATTCAGCAGACCGGTGAAGTGAGCTCAGTCTTCGCCTCGGTTAAAAGCGCTTTTGCCGCCCAAGATACGCATGCTGCTGACTTTTTCCAACAGGGTAGCATCGGCCAAAGACAACTCGCTTCCGGGGGTCAAGGTAGTGATGACCGCTTTACCCACTATCTGTTTAACCACACGGCCATCAGCGTCTTTCACTTTGACTTTCCACAGAGATTGAAAAATGAGTGCTTTGCCATTCTCGGAGCCCACATAGAGCATGATATGGCCTTTCATATAAAGTATCGTACGGAAAGGGATGCCCTTTTCGATAATGAGCCGCTCCTTTTCCCCCGTACTCAAGCCGGAAAAAGAAATGCTTTTCCCGGAATGTATCTGGTTGTAGGAGCCCCTCGGCAACCAGATTCCGAAGGGCAGAAAAAAATCCCGCATGAGCGAAGAGCAGTCCCTGTCCTGGTAGAGCTCTCCCCACCCGTATGATTTGCCGATCAGCTCGTTGCCGATCAAGGCAACATCCTCGGCATTCATTTCCAGGGGAAACCGTCGGGCCGAATCCTTCGGAACCCTGACGCTAATTTCACGAACGCCATTGTTTGCTGATCGCACCGCAACGAACACCTCATAGGCATCACTATCTTCGCGGGCGAGTGGAAACAGTGTTCCGGCTTTGACCCTCAGGGCAAACTGCTCCTGCCGGTTCCGAATGGGGGCAAAATCCTTGACGATTACGACGTGAGCTCCACGTGCCCATTCTGTGGCCTGGCTTTCCCGGATAAACCCGATATCGCGCATCGGCACCCATCCGTTGGCGTCAGACGTTTCGGCAAAGGCCCAGACGCCATCTGCGGAAATGTGCAGAAGCCTGAGCGGCTCGTTCATCTTGAGACCGGCATTTTGCAAGGCGTCGAAGGGAAAATCATCCGCTACTACAAAAAAAGGCCTCGCCGTCGGTAAAACCCGCAAGGAAGCCGGAAAGATGGCTATCGCCCGTGAATTCATGGAAGGAAAGTGTGCAAGATCGCAGTTTACCAATAATTCGTCGAGAATCTTCTCTGGCACCCGCCTCCTGTTCTCCCCGTACCAATCCCTGGCGACATGATCTTTCATGGTCTGGACAGTGCGGGAAAGATCCGAAAGCGGCGCCCCCCCACGCCAAGGGGCATAGTACTTCCGGGTGAATTCCGCAAACAGGGCAGCTTGCCAAACCCCATCGGGAGCAGTCACGGATGCGGGATTTGCGTACCAGCTGAAATCCTGTGGCAACTCCCGCACATCCTTGAGCTCATAATCAGGGGGAATGGCGGTCACCACCGGCTTCTGAGCGGGAGTGGCGCAAGCTGAGAACAAGATGGCAGATGCCACAACAAAAACAAGGTAGGTCAAAGACCGTTTTTTCTGCAGAACCAGCCTCCTTTTCTTCCTCACTTTTCGCCGTCCTTCGGACAACCGCAGGCCCCACAGGTGCAGACCCTCAAGCCGCACGCCTCGCAGCCGGGATTTTGCGGGTCACGACCGTCGACAGTCGCTCCACACACACTGCATTCGTAGCGATAAAAGGGGAAGTTACAGTTGCAGCAGACCCGCATCAGGACATCCTCTGCCTTGGGGATAATCCTGAAAGAAGCACAAATCAGACAGACTGAAGCCATATCCGGCTCGTTCCTGATGCCGTCGCGCTGCTTACGGTACTTTTCGTACAATTTCCTGGCTGTCTCTCTATCAAGTGTTTCCAAGTAGATTCTCCCATGTGCAGATCATACCCTGAGACGTTACAGCTAAAGTTTCTCTACCTCCGCCATCCCGTACGCAAAACACTCATGACAGAGGCCATGCGTTATTTGGGGCAATGTGGTTTTATCAAACAACCTCAAGGCTTCAATGGCCTCTTCAATTTCCACCCAGGAATTTTTGGACAATTCCACTTTCTTGCACATACTGCAGATTCTAATAAATTCCTCTGATCTCGGAACACCTGAAGCGAGCAACTCGACATGATCCCGCGGCTCTTCATAGAGCAAGGCGCTGACAAACTCGACAAAGTCCCTTTGAACCGGTGTGATCAATAATTCAAGGTAGCGTCTTGTACCCGGAGCATCACAGCGAAACGGCACCCTGACCGACCTATCTGTGCTTCTAACCTTTTCCAGGATAAGTTCATACAAATGCGTAGTTTCAATGCCATCGACAAAATCCCAGATTGATCGATTGATTACCCTATCAGGATGACAGCTTTCCGCTGCTTCATTTCTCTGCGCGAACGCTAACCAGTTACCACTGACACAGATTATTCTGTCAGCACCATCAATCAGATAGCGGCAGGAGTTCCCTTTTTCGCCAGAGTCCATTGCAAATTCCCATTCTTTCGCAGGACAACAGTATTGCCAATCAGCTACGAACCGAGTACTTCGGCAATCTTTCTACCAAGCTCTTATGCACCATCAATCCGGAGTTGCTGCCGTGCAGATTGTTTGCTCTCAACGCCCACAACCGTAGCCAGTGGGCCAAAGAACATTTTGAGACCCGCCTATCCAGCAGATGAACGGATAAGAGATTGTTTCCAGTGTAACGCTATTTCCCAAAAAAATCCTGCCAATTCTGCCACAACCTGTCTTCTAGTTCACTGGTAGACATGCCCCTGATCACTGCGACCTTCTCGAGAATTTTCAGAAGCAAATCAGGCATGCCAATCTCCTGCGCATGCCAGCGGTAGCCATCAGGATTGTCCGTCTCGAGCAGAATCCGATCCAAGGGCAGAATCTCGGCAATACCGGGCGATTTCCGCGGATTCAGCACATCAACACCGACTGTAAAGTAACATCCGGCCGCCAGATACGTGTCTATCAAGCTGACCGGCCCTGCATACCAGTGAATTATCGACCGTTTGATTCCGTAGCGCCGCAACATCTCCAAAACCTCATGATCTGCGCCCCGGGTGTGGAGGTTCATCGACGTAGACAGACGTTGCGCCCACGAGCATTGGTATTCGAAAACCTTCAACTGTCCAGGATACTGCCCCTTGTCCGTCACATAATGAAAATCGAGTCCTGCTTCACCGATAACCGGAGTTTCTTCGAGGAAGCGGTCAAGTTCGTGCAACCTGTCTGCGTAGCGGGCCGCTTCCCAAGGGTGGATGCCGAAGGTCGGGATAATATGAGTACGGGAACGGGCTATCTCACGAGTTTTCAGGTAGGATGGCACATCCATGGCAACCGCCATGGTCAGAATGCGAAGTTTCTCGATCTGATACAGTGCCTCGGGCAAGGCATCAGTGTACCAATCAATGTGCGCATGTGCGTCAACCAGCATGCCCTCTCCTTCCATCGCAGCGCTGTTCCTTGGCAACGTAATTTTCAAGATACGCTTTGGCTTCCGTGGTGGATAAACTCAGCTGTTTGCGTACCAGCTTGAGTGCCTCGATTGTTTCATCGCGACTGAGCAGAGTAGCCAGCAGTGAGTTAAACTCCTTTTCCGTCATTGGTTTTTCGACCTCGAATTGCTGTTCCTGATCGCTGATGACCTTCGTGTAGTGCGCCAATAACTCTCTGAGCTTTTTCTTCCCGGGTGTAATATGGGTCCACTCCATTCTCAACTGGTCGGGGTTGACGAAAACCACCGGGCGATCACGGAATTGCGCCTTGCTGCGCCTGCCGGGATGCAGTTCCTTCTCCAGCGCTATTTCCGCTTTGATCCGGGCTATTTCGGAGTCGCTCGCCCTGTTTTTGCGTGCAGTGAAGAGTTCATGCTTCAGATCATCGACCTTGAAATGAGCCGGCTTGCGCTGGCTCTCGAACTCCAGCGCAGATTTGATACTGTCAACAGCGAGGTAACGGGAATTCAGGGTAATGGCAAGAAACCAGCGCGTAATCCGGTGGGTTCCATCACTATCGGTGGTGGTGTGAAGCTCCTGTTGCAACTGAACATCCGAAATCTCCGACCACGATAGCTTTACTGCGATCGGATCTTCCGCGGGAAAGTCGTCATGCAGGTAGGAGCGGTACTTAATCAGGACACCATTATGACCAATCCTCGCCAGCCAATTGGAGAGGGAAAAAGTGGCCAGCATGGCACGAAAAAGTATCCGGCAAAGCCACCACAGGAGCAGAGAATAGACACCTGACAGAACCATGCCCCAGATGATTGACGATCGAAAACTGCAGGCAAATAGCACCACACCGACCAGCAATCCGATCAAGAAAATCAGAAAGGTAAGCACTGAACCCCAGCGCGACAGACGAAAAACCGTCTCGTCGTGACCAGGCGGTTGGATTTGTTGTTTCGACAGAAAATTCATCGTCCTCTTCACTCTTGAGGTTTTGGATCAATCTTTTTCAGGTCCCAGAATTCGAAAGTACTCGACTTTTTCTAGGCAGAGCTGGCAAGATAATCTGGCATGTCTCTTCATATCCCCCGCTGCCCTTGCATGTTTTCTTCTGAATTTTAGCATCTAATCGCCATCATCCTTTTATACATCATTTCAGATCAGCTAAACAGTAGCATCTGGCCGACATTGTATGTTGCAAGGAAATTCTCTTTGTTCCCCAAGGCAACTGATCCACTTAGATATTTCCCAAAAAAAGGACCGCCCCACTTGAATAACAGTATAGGGCGGTCCTTTTTCCGAACCGGGGTCGGCAAGATACGTCAGTTTTCCATGCTGCAATCAACATTTCCTCTGCTGTGCTTTGGCATAGTCCCACGCAGACAAACAGAGGGACATCATCCAGCAGTAGATTTTTCCATCTGCACTTACCTTGTACGCACAACCAAAACTTCTCGATAGTCCGCTCAGGCGCCCGGATTCCCCCACTCTTTCACATACGGATGATGTACATTACTCAACAGACTTTCAAAGTAGCCATTGATCTGTTGCAGATACATTTCATCAGGAATAAGGCACTGTTCCAGCAGCTTTTCCGTCTCCTGCGAAACCTTTTTATTGGTTGCGATTTCATTTCCGGCTCTTTCCAAAAGCCGCAGATAGTTCTCGACCACGGGTCGCAGTTCTTCCGGCGGATCGACAAGAAGCGGCCCCTGCGGGGCAAAAAACTCACCAATTACTTCGCTGAGATTGTTGAGGGCAAACCTCTTGATCCAATGGGAAACAACCTGAAAATGCTCCCGTTGGCCAAGTCCGCCGTTGGCGATCAAGACCAATTTTGAACGATACAATGATGACTCTGCTTCCGGCAGTTTCTTGGGGTGGCGATTTTCTCCGGCCTGATCCTTGAGAATGTACGGGTTGGCAAATGGCAGCAACCGCTCAACAAAAACCTTCAGCATGCTTGAAATATTGGCATACTTCAGGGGTGTTGCCAGAACGAGGATCTCACTTCCCTCTCCTTGAGAGAGAACCTCTGCCATATCATCATCTTTGATCACGCACTGGCCGGGAGTGGCAAACCAGCAGGAAAAGCAACCATTGCAATGCTTAATTTCCTTTTCTGACAGAAAAACAGTAACAGTCTCGGCCCCCGCCTCCCGTGCACCTTTCAAAAATGCGCTGACCATTATATTGGTTACGCTGTCCCGCCCCTTCGGACTCCCATTTATAACGGTAATCTTCATTGCAGCCTCCATTTGATGTTGGATTAATCGTGTTTGCCGTACAGCAAATGATGTAACCTCTCCGGGAGGATTCCATACAATGAAGGTATTGTCACCTGTCAGAACTGACAGGCGCAAGCATTTGGAATCAGACATGGTAAGCTGCCCTGCCGTTGTTGAAGGCAACTCCCTTCCGTTATTACTTCGGCAATTAAACTTCACAACCCTGATGTAGGGGCACGGCGCGCCGTGCCCTGATTGGGCGAGGCGCGCCTAGCCCCTACCTTTGATATGTTTACTTGCCCCCGTAATACCGTGTTGCAGGGCATTTCAGGAAACAGGGAGAAATCAGGCTAAATTTATTCAATGCTGACCAAACCGAGGCTTGCCGCGACAGCAACGGCCTGAGCTCTGTTTGTTGCTCCGAGTTTACGCATGATATTGTATACGTGAAAATTAACAGTCCTTTCACTGATATCAAGTATGACCGATATTTCCCATGAGCTTTTGCCCTGTTTCAGCCAATCGAGGACTTCCTTTTCCCGGCAGGAAAGGACCGGCGTTGCTGCAGCGGACTGAATGCTTCCGGAAAGATTGGCAAAGGCCATATGGAGATGGGGAACAACCAGCCTCAGGATGCACTCGGTACGATTGGTTTTTGCCAGTGACTTGCCCGCAAAACAGAACATACTGCCGTCTTTTTCCCGGGACGATGGTGGTAATCCATGGGTGCAGCATTCTCTCAGGTTGAAATCCATACCGAGCGAAGTGATTTCATCCAACCGTTGAAGCCTCTTTCTGTCGACAGGCCAGAATTGCACCTCGTAGGTGGAATAGTTTTCTTTCAAAATGGCATCCACCTGAAAGTAATTTCGCGACATGTATTCGCGCAGCCATGCTTCGGGGAAACTGATATTGACGCTATGACCAGGAACAGCACCGAGTCTCTGATCATGGTGTCCGGTCAAGACTGTAGCAAAGTCAAAGGGGAAAAGTTCTTGAATTTTCGGAAAAACGGCCTCAAAATCCATTTCTGTCGTGCAAGAAATGGCTGCGTGGATGATTTCCAGAAGAGTGATGGCATCGTTACCGGAAAGATTGGCATCGATTTTCGGCAGTTCTGAAGAAGAAGTATGAATCTCTACTTTTTGCTCATACATAGCGAACTGTCCCTCACCCATTGAGAAGAAGGTACTGAGTTCCCTTATCCAAACCGGTAAACAAGTTGCCCGTCATGATACAGCTCGATGGGACCGTCCTGGGAAACCTTGATAACCTTTCCGAAATAGGACGCGGCACTGGCGGCCGTTGTTCTCCCCCCGCCGGTTACCACCTCCCGGGCATAGGAGGTATCAAAAATGAAACCCGCCTCCATCAGCCTGCCCCTCTTGTTGAAAACCGTCATACCGTCCGCGGAGAGGATACGCAGCAGGATTCCGGCGCTTTTCAGTTCAGCTATGGTCCGTTTCTGGACGCGACTTATCAGGAGGCGACCGATCGGATCGTCCCCCCCCACCGAGCCCTTTTTC
Source organism: uncultured delta proteobacterium (assembly GCA_963748325.1). Classification (GTDB taxonomy): domain Bacteria; phylum Desulfobacterota; class Desulfuromonadia; order Geobacterales; family Geobacteraceae; genus RPRC01. Next base: position 1,401,033 of record CAVVIJ010000004.1, read on the forward strand.
AAAAGTGCCAGTTTTTTCGCCCCCTTGTTGTAAATCAGGATTACCGTGCCGTGCCTCTCCTTGGAAAGCGCATAGACCGTCCAGAGCAGTTCATCGATGGATTCGCTGTCAATGCTTCCGGCAAGAAAAGAGCGGAAAATGTCCGGATCAAAGATTGCCCAAGCCCCTTTTCGCCGCACCAGCAGCGTGGCAGGACTGTTCAGCACCTCGATTTCGGAGGCTTCATTGACGGTTACGGCAAAAGCCCCATGTCCGGCACGCCGGACAAGCGAAAAGATTTCCCGCTGGGTCAAACGTTCGATGTCGATTTGAGGCGCGGTTGGGGATGTGCGCAGGATACCGGTCACCTGCATCTGGATATTGGCGACAAAGAAAAGGTTCGTGCCATCGACAAAACGGTACGGCAAGGGATTATAAAAAAAATCAGGGGTAATGTCCTCATGCGGGTGCAGAGGGATCAGGGTATGGTCCCGCTCTCGCACCAATTTGAGCAGCAGAGGGGGCGTGGTGCGGTGTACGATGAAACCGGTTGTCGCTGGTTTTCCTTCGTAGCGCTGGTACGAGAGATTTTTCAACAGCTGAATCAGCTGTTGAATCGGCCAGAATCCTTTGCGGTGGTCACCCCGCAGCGAGCGGGCCACGGTGATGTCCATGATTGAAGCCAAAAGCGCCGTGCGGAAATGGGCGGTATATCCTTCCTGCCGAAAACCGCTGAACATTCCCGAAAAAGCGGTCAGCAGCTCGCGACAAAAGGCCGTCTCGCTGCGGGTAAAGGAGAGTGCCTCCCTCCGAGCCAGGAAACAGTAAGGGCGATCCTCGATGGAAACGCTCTCCCTGAAAGTGTTTTCACCAGTGACCAATTCGGCATCGCCGGGAAGCAGGTCCACGGCGGCACCGCCTAAAAAAGAACTGATATTACTTTTAATGGCGTCGAATACGTGTATTGGCATGATGTGTCCCATTTTGGAATATACCCAATGTCAGCTGATTCTGTCATTGGTTGTTACTTCTAAAGATATATTTTTGTCTTATTGATTATAGTTGGAACTTCATTTATCGCATCTTTTTTCAAAAAAAACAGGAAAAATGCCGGGTCTGCAAAATTTTCGGTCTTCTTGCCTCTTCGCCTAAATGTTCGGATCTGGTCAACGTTATGCGCACTCGCACATGAGGCAGGATTCTGTTTAAAACAGAGGCTTCGTTGACGGGCAGAAGGTTCCCAACATCGGGACTATACTTCACTTGATTAGGCAGGCAGAGAACATCAGCAGAGCTTTCCCCTGATGATATGCTTAGGTGAAACGAACTACTCGGAACTATCAGCGCATACCTCTGAAGACACTCGTGCCTGAGTCACAGGCCCACAGAGTTCGCTTGTCGCAGGCGAGAGCTCATGCAGAGATCGCAAGACTTCTTTACGATTTTGTTTTATAACAACATCTGCATGATATCATATGGACAGGTTCCGGTTTTTCGGAATGGTCTATTAGTGTGAGCACTTTGAAAACGACTTGAATGGACAGTTGGTTATGAGAAATTCTTGCGAGTGGACTAGGGAGGTTCCATGTCAAAAAACGCTAGGCTGATTTTACTATTCGGAGTTATTGGACTGCTGGTGGGGGCGTCTGTGGGGTACCTCTATCGTCCACCCGCCTTTCTGACCGGTCAGTTACCGTTCCATGTCGTCATTACCCGGGGCGGGTCGTTGAAGGGCCTTGACCAGATCTACCTGGAAGTGGCACGGACATCTTTTAACTATCTGCTTGCCGGTGGTATAATCGGCGCAGCTCTCGGAATTATCGGCGGAGTTTTCCTGTCAAAGGGGCGCAAGTAATACTCCCTGACCATGGCTGGAAGCAGCTTGCAGGATTTATGCTTCCGGCTTTTTCCTGCCACTCCCTGAGATCTGCAAAGTGGGCAGCAGATCATGGGGAAGCTCATGCATTCGTTCCGGGCCCAGGTCGGACAGGGTCTTGCGCAAGGTATCGACAGCGGAAATAAAAGGTAACAGGGATGCTCCCTGGCAGGTGGGACGAACCTGCCGCAGCAGGGAGCTGCCACCATCGAGAAGACGGATTGATCCGACGTAGTTCCCGTTTCGCCAATGATGCAGAGCAGCGGCAATTTTGATCAACCCCTGGTAGAAATCACGGATCTCCCCGACCTCTTCCCGCCAAAGTGCTTCAAGAATTTCGTGACAGGAAAACCAATTTTCGCGATTGAACTCTTCAATGGCTCGCAGCAGATCCGCCGGAGGTGTATCAGTACTGTTAAAGGTCATGTCTGCCTGTCCATGAACAACCCCAGGTGGCCCCTGGAAAGGTCTCCCCCACCCAATCCGACTGGACACTACCCGTTTTTTTTCAGCCGAGCCTCAAGATCAGCAAAAGGTGAATGAACCAAAGAAGGTTTGCCTTCTCCAGCAGAAGCCACTTCTGCACTTCGGGCCTCCTGCACACCGCGGGTATGCTCCTCTTCATGGCAGTAGATGCAGAGCAGCTCCCAATTGCTGCCATCGGGCGGATTGTTGTCGTGGTTGTGATCTTTGTGGTGCACCGTAAGCTCGCGAAGATTCTTGCCCTCAAATTCACGGGCGCAGCGACCACAAACCGCTGGAAACAGCTTCAACGCCTGTTCCCGGTATCCTGCCTGTCGCGCCTGCTGCTCCCGGCGCATTTCTGCAACCATGCGGTTTCGGCGTTCGGCATCTTTACTATTCGTAGATTCGCTCATAGGTCCTCTTGAATCCATCAATCCATCGAGAATTTTCTTTCGCTGGAAGGATGGTACTTGACCCCTTTGGTCTCTTGTTTAAGTGAAAACAAGTGCCATAATTAAAAAACAAGGGGAATCACGATGCGATTAAGACATCGGGGGTTTACATGGGCTCTAATTCTATACGTCTGGAAAAAAGTGACTGGAATCTGATAAGCAGAATACCCTTCTTTTCGGAACTTTCAAAGGACGAAACCGAAAAAGTGGAGAGGATCGTACGAAAACGACACTTTACCAAGGACCAGATTGTTCTTGTTGAGGAAGATACCGCACGATATATGTATATCGTATATTCAGGCAAGGTCAGAGTGGTAAACAAACATGAGGATGGACGGGAACAGATCATAACTTTTCATAAAAAGGGAGATTTCTTCGGTGAGATGTCTCTTCTCGATGGTGACACTGAGCCGGCAACCGTCATTGCCCAAGAGGAAACGGTAATCGGACTGCTCCATAAGGACGACTTTGAGGAACACATTCTAAGCCATGAAGTAATTCGGGGCAAAATAATCGTTCTGCTTTGCCATCGACTAAGAGATGCGTGGATGATGATCAATGTCCTGGGTCAGGATAATGCCGAACACAGAGTCATAATTATTCTTGACCATTTACAGAAACAGTACGGGGTACAGGATGCCCGGGGAATAATCGTCAATATTAAGCTGACGCACCAGATGATCGCGAATTATACATCTATTGCACGGGAAACCGCGACTCGCGTGCTGATAAAGCTCAAAAGAGAAGGTGCAATTTCTACACTGGAAAACGGGTCGGTTCTTCTCAAGGACGCTTTTTTCATCAAGCTACGAGCAATCAAGGACTCAACATTCCCTTCAGGCAAAACCGGGTAACGTGCTGTAGGCATGGATAGTTTGGCGTTGCACTCTGGCTTGAGTTTTTTACCTCCAGCAAGAAAAACTACACCCTGAATGCATGTATTTATTTCTACTTGAGAGGCTGGTCTGTTGACGCACCGAACCTCACAACATTATGCATGACGGTGTTGCTGTTTATTACATACCATATACCCACCGAAGGTCTCCACACTTTCCAGGAAAACGGTTCTGAGATCCACGGTCTGGCGATTCATCTTATCAGACACAACTGTCGTGATGGTGTTGGCTCCTTTTGCAAGGTGCAGCGAATAGTTGAAGCTGCCGTCCGCTGCGACAGGAACAACCACACCATTTATGGTGAGGCTACCGATGCCGTAAACATTTGAAACAGTACCGTTCATGATCAGAGTGGAAAGATTGATTTTCGAATTATTGACCACCGTTGGTATCGAAATGTCAGAGGGAACGGACGCAGGAATTTCAATGATGTTAGAATTGAGACTTTCATTGCCTTCAGAGTCATAGGCCGTAACGAAGAGGCAATATTTCTTGTCAGGGTTGAGGTCGTGAATGGTGAAATTTGTGACGTTTTCAACATCGACTGGAGAAGAACCTTCCTTCGACCCGGTACCGTCAAAGGGTAACGTGGATGAATCGGCTTTGTAATACAACTTATACCCTGCCACGTCAGGTCCCGAGGGAGGATCCCATTCGAGATTGATATTATAGGCAAAGGAATTCTGCTGCCCCACCAGGAAAAATGTCCAGAAAAGCGTGCAGGCGAATAAAATTCCGGTCACGACACTCAACCTTTTTGTTTTTTGATATGCTATTTTCATTATTGGCTCCATTTTAGTTCAGAGAAACACGGCGAATGGCATGTTACGCAACATGACTCACTGCACAGCACACAATAAAAAGCCGGGTTCGCCACACCTTGTTGGTATTTTCGGCGACCCGGCTATCTCAAGGAGACCCTGTAGGCTTTCCGCCCCTCCCTTGCGAATGGTTTACTAGCATTTACAACTCTCTTCAACCCGTGTTTTTCGCCAATTTTTTCGAATATTTCAACTAATGCCAACAGCATATTCTCTTATTTGCGCAGACATCGGATTTCCAGGGTTCTTCTACACTCATTGTATTCTCGGGCACCTTCTCGACCTTTGACTTGCCAGGTTTGAAGGCACGCCTAGTCTAAAGAGAGAGTATGCCTGCGCTTCCCGGCATGAAAGATGATAGCGAGGGCATAATGACTGTCGATCAGCATACTTCACCAGAACTATCCTTTAGCTGGTAATCAGGTCCAAAATTTTGATGTAGGTCATATTAATTTGTGCTCGGAGAGCTTATAGTAAGCATGATCGCTTAAGGGGTCCGTTCAGGCTCCCACTATTTCTTTCAACCTCAAGGGAGGATATATATGGAAACTTCCGTAACCGTTAAACCATCACTGGCAATCGCTATTCTCAAAGGCGGGCTCAGCGTCAATGTACCCATGTTCCTCTGGGGACCTCCCGGAATCGGCAAGTCCCAAATCGTGGCCCAGGTTGCCGCTGATCTGAATCTTCCGCTCATCGATGTTCGCGCGGTCCTCTTGGACCCGGTTGATTTGCGCGGTGTACCGTCTGTGGAAAACGGCACTACCCGCTGGAATCCACCCATCTTCCTACCAACGGAAGGCGAAGGGGTGCTGTTCCTCGATGAACTGTCCCAGGCGCCCGAATCTGTTCAAAGTTCGCTGCTGCAGCTTGTTCTTGATCGCAAGCTCGGCGAATACGTTATGCCTGAGGGCTGGAGAATTCTGGCGGCGGGAAACAGGGTGACCGACGGCACCTTCAGTAGAAAGATAAGCAAGGCGCTCGGTTCCCGCTTTGCTACGCACCTGGAACTGGCAGTTGATCTGGATGAGTGGTGTGCCTGGGCAATGCTCAACAACGTGCCGACAGAAATCATCAGCTTTCTGCGCCTGCGGCCGGACCTGCTTCACCATTTCGATCCCAAGGCTCAGGGCAATTCGTTTCCCTGTCCGCGAGTCTGGGCAAATGTCGGCCAGTTTATGGGCAAGCTGCCACTAGAAGCCGAATTGCCATTTTTCGCAGGGGCACTGGGTTTCGGCCCGGCCGCCGAATACACTTCCTTTTTGCAGATATATCGCGACCTGCCGGACATAGAGGCTATCATGCTCGACCCTGATAATTCGGAAGTTCCCGAGGAACCATCCGTACTCTATGCCCTGTGCGGCGCAATGAGCCGCAAGGTAACCTCAGGCAATATTTCTCCGGCCTTTCGTTACATGACCCGGCTTCCGGCCGAATTCCAGGTGGTCTGGCTGCGGGATGCGCTGCAAGCCGAACCCATGCTTGCCACCACCCCAGAGTTCACCGAATGGGCCAAAGACAACTCCGAGATGTTGCTGTGACGACCAACGGTCCTGACAACCGACCTGTCCAGGGAGGAAGTACGATGAAAAAATCCCCGAAGCTGGCAAAAGCAATTGCACGGACAGTGCTCGACCACCCGTTTTTTGCCAGTTTGCTACTGGGGATGAGATTGCAGGAAGATATCGGCACGAGAACCGCCTGCACCGACGGAAAGGTGATCCGCTACAATCCGACCTTTATCGAATCGTTGCAGGTCGATCAGGTTGTGTTCGTTCTCGCACACCTGGTCATGCATGTTGCCCATCTCCACCCGTTACGGCGTAGCAGTCGAAATCTCGACAGATTCAATAAAGCCGGCGATTACGCAATAAACGGCATACTCAAGGAAGCCGGCCTCAGCATGTTGCCCGGCGCTTTGTATAAAGAAGAGTACGACCACCTTGCCGCTGAACAGATTTACGATGATTTGCCCGGATTGTCCCACGAGGGAAAAGACAAAGACCAAGGCAAAGGAAAAGAAGGCAACCGCTTTGAAGATCCGGGTGGTTGCGGCGGCTTCGAAGATGGCAAAAACGAGCAGGGCAAACCATTGACAAAGTCTGAAAGAGACCAGGAAGAAGCCAGAGTTGCCATTAAGATTCAGCAGGCAGCCCAGGCCGCCAAAGCGCAAGGAAAATTACCCGGCTCCCTTGCACGCCTGGTTGACGAATTGGTCCATCCCATCCTCGATTGGAGCGAAATGTTAAGAACCTTCATCGATCACACGGCCCGCAACGACTATTCCTGGCTCTATCCCAATCGGCGGCACATCGCCGGCGGGATCTATCTGCCCAGTCTTCGCTCGGAAGGGCTTAAGCCCCTTGTCCTGGCCATTGACACGTCCGGGTCCATAGAACAGAAGGAGCTGAACCAGTTTCAGGCAGAACTGAACGACATCCTGCTAAGCTATCCCACTACCGTACATGTCGTGTACTGTGACAGTAAGATTTCCGCTACCGCTACCATTGACCCGGACAACTACCCGATAGAAATGAAAGCTATCGGCTTTGGCGGCACTGACCTGCGCCCGCCTTTTGAATGGACCCTAAAAAACGTACCCGATGCCGGCTGCATAATTTACCTGACCGACCTGGAGGGAGATAGCCCGGAAACCGACCCCGGCATTCCCACACTGTGGATCAGCACAACCAGAGACCGAGACCTGCCCGAACGATATAAGCCGAAATTCGGCCAGATAGCCACCTTGGAATAACAGGCGAAGGGAGAATAAGAAGTATGGAGAAAAAGATGGAGAAAATAATTCTTCTGACCTTCATCCAGAGAGACAAGCTCAGGAGTCTGCCTGCCGAGCTGTGGGAAAAGTGCGTGTGCCTGGAGAGCGGCAAGGTAATCAACAATCAATACACCTGGCGATATTCCACCACGGTTGAAAACGCTCTGGCATTGCGCTTGATGGGCTTGTGTGTCTTTGAGGAGCAAAGCGAGGAAAACTAGTGTCCCGTGCGGTTAGTTAGCAGCAGTAATTCCGTGGAATTTTGGTCTCTGGCAAGGCGAGGCGACGCAGGCATAGCGGGGCTCTGTCGAGGAGCCACAACGTAGTCAGAGGGCAAAAGAACCGGAATTTCAAGGATTGAATTAACCGCACGGGACACTAGTCTGGACTTCAACGCTCAGACGGCAATTCAGTTGAAACCAACAAGTGGAATGCAGGACTATTGACTGGTTCGCACATTCATAACGTTCCCAAAAATACAGGGACACCTTTCCCATTCGTCAATTGGGAAGATGTCCCTGTATTTCGTTGCGCATTTAGAATTGAATATCACAAGTCTCAAGTTTACGGGTACCTAAGACTGTTCAAACAGGCTTGACACGGAGACCTGGAGGATACCGTTGTACTCAGGGAGCAACGACCAGGATGGTCGAAGCACCCGCGATTGAGGGAACAGTTCCAACCCGATTGCTCCCGGCAGCGTCAGTTTGCGTAAGAAGAGCCGGAGGCTCAACCGAGGTATCATACTTCAGAATGTTACCCGGACTTAGCCCCTGTTGTCCCACGAACAGAATGCCTGGCTGTTGATCCGATGCCCGAAGCATACCTTCATAGATACGATCGATGACCTGTGTTTCATTTTGATCGGTCGTCAGGTTATAGCGGCCGATAGACCCCCATTGGTTACCCCAGGAGTACCAGAGCGTATCGCCAATCACTGCGATACTGTTAATCAAACTCACACCAAGGTTGATAGTTTTTTCGACTGCAAGCGTATTGGCATTGATGCACAGTATCGAACCGAGGGACTTTGCGATAACATATACTTTGACTGCCGGGAGAAATGTCGCCGTAAAGTCGCTTATCGTTGCATCTGCTCCGTTTACCACGACGCATTGAATCTTCATTACCCCCAAGAAATAAATGACTGACAAGGCAGAAACAAATTGTATCCGGAATTTACTGTCAATAATTGCTTGCCAGAGTAGACAGGAAAACTGTATTTACACTTTTTTACATTTTGCATTGTAATTATCAACATTGGTTTAATTATATGTTACTGATTAAACTTGCAACACCAACATCCCGAAGCCAACACCACTTGGTAACGCTGAAGTAAGCCTTTTTATGCATATTTCCAATGCACTAGGCAGTACAATACTTTTTCTTAGCTTGATGCATAATGGTGCCAACTTTCAGAATCCAGCCATATCGGGCGAGCCACACGCCTTTAGTCTGTACCCCAAAGTCATTTCAAAAAAATGTTCCCAACTGCCAGATCAAAAAAAGAGTTGACACGCATTCAGTTTTCTATATATTCAAAATATAATATTTATACAGATTTCAAAAAGTACTGGACAAACAGATCTGTAAAAACAAGACCCAGTCATTCAACTGGAGGAACTCATGGCAAAATATCTCATCGTAGGCGGCGTCGCCGCCGGCATGTCGGCAGCGACCAGACTCAAGCGACTGGATGAAACAGCAGAAATCATCGTCTTCGAAAGGGGCGATCACGTCTCGTACGCAAACTGCGGCCTCCCCTACTATATTGGGAATACGATCAGCGAGCGGGAAAAGCTGGTGGTACAGAGTCCGGAAGGCTTCAAGGAGCTCTTCAACATCGAGGTAAGAACCGCTAACGAGGTTCTGGCTATTCATCCCAACGACAAACAAATCAAAGTCAAAGAGCTGGCGTCCGGCCGTGTCTACAATGAATCCTACGACAAGCTCCTCCTGACGCCCGGTGGATCGCCGGTGAAACCGACCATTCCCGGTTTCGACCATCCGGCGATCCACACCCTTTGGACCATTCCGGATTCGGACCGGATCCGAGCCCTGGTTGACGACAGAAAGGTAAAAAATGCCCTGGTAGTTGGGGCCGGTTTCATCGGCCTCGAGATGGCGGAAAACCTTCACGCACGGGGAATTAATGTTACCGTGGTGGAAATGGCCAAACAGGCCATGAATGTCGTGGACTACGAGATTGCTGCCATGGTCCACCGGGAAATGGCCATGCAAAAAGTCGGACTATTACTGGAAGACGGCGTTGCCTCGTTCGACCAGGGACCTGATGGGAGCGTGATCGCACGCCTCACCAGCGGCAAGTCCGTTGAGGCCGACCTGGTGCTGCTCTCCATTGGCGTGAAGCCGAACACCGGCTTCCTTGCCGAATCCGGGATCGAGTTGGGTGCGCGCGGGCATATCATTGTCGATGATTACCTGCAGGCCAGTGACGAACACATCTTTGCCGCCGGCGATGTCATCGAAGTACTGCATCCTCTGACCAATCAGAAAACAGCGATACCGCTGGCAGGACCGGCCAACAAACAGGGGAGGATCGTGGCTGGCAACATGCTCGGCAAAAAAATGCAGTCCTACAACGGCACCATGGGCACTGCCATTGCAAAGGTATTCGACCTCACCGTGGGAATGACCGGCCTCTCGGAAAAACTCTGCAAGGCCAAAGAAATACCCTACGACACGCTGATCATCCACCCCAACGACAGCGCCGGCTACTACCCGGGAGCTATGAAGATGTGCCTCAAGCTGGTCTTTTCACCTGAAACACGCAGGGTACTGGGTGCCCAGGCAACCGGCTACAACGGCGTTGACAAACGCATCGATGTCATTGCCACAGCCATCATGGGCAGCATGACCGTCGACGACCTGGCCGAAATAGAGCATGCCTATGCGCCCCCCTACTCTTCGGCCAAAGACCCGGTCAACATGGCCGGCTTCGTGGCCCAGAACATCCTCGACGGACTGGTCAGGACCGCCACCTGGGAGGAGGTCGACACCACCGACAGCTCGGAACAGTTTCTTCTCGATGTGCGTACCCCGGCGGAATTTTCCACGGGCAGCATGCCGGGGGCAGTCAACATCCCACAGGCAAACCTCCGCGAACGGCTCGGCGAGATACCTCTCGACAAAAAGGTTATCGTCTTCTGCCGGGTCGGGCTCATCGCCTACAACGCTTCACGGGTACTGGAAGCAAACGGGTTTACCAACCATTACAACCTGTCAGGCGGCTTTGAGACCTGGCACGTGGCAACGGCACCGCTGGTTTCGGTTAACAACACGGCACCTACACAAAGAACTGATATGGGGAAAGTCATCGATATGCAGACAGCAAAAGAAAAAATTTCAAGAATAGTTGAAGTAAATGCTTGCGGCCTGCAGTGCCCTGGGCCGGTGATGCGGCTCAAGCAGGAGATGGATTGTCTCGAGGAGGGTGAAGCGATCTCGATTACGGCAAGCGATCCCGGGTTTTACGCCGATGCCCCATCCTGGGCACGAGCGACCGGTAATGTGGTACGCGATATCAGCGTGCAAAAGGGTATCGTCACTGCGGTCATCGAAAAGAGCAGCAACGCCGTCCCGGCCGCAGCCCTCTCGAAAGGCAACGACAAAACCATCATCGTCTTCTCCGGTGACCTGGACAAGACCATTGCCAGTTTCATCATCGCCAACGGTGCCCTGTCCATGGGCCGCAAGGTGACGATGTTCTTTACCTTCTGGGGCCTGAATGCCCTGCGCAAGCCGGAAAAGGTCGGCGGACTCCGCAAGAACATCATCGAAAAGGCCTTTGGCTGGATGATGCCGCGCGGCAGCAAAAAGCTCGCCCTTTCGAACATGAATATGGGTGGTATCGGCGGAAAACTGATTCGTGGAATCATGAAAAACAAGAACGTACCGGCACTGGAAGACATGATGGCCATGGCAATCAAAGGAGGCGCGAATATCGTGGCCTGCCAGATGTCCATGGACCTGATGGGCATCCGCGCGGAAGAACTGATCGAAGGCGTACAGTTCGGCGGAGTCGCAGCCTATCTGGAGGCCTCGGAAACTTCGGACAACAACCTGTTTATCTAATCATAAATCCAGCATTTCTCGGCATTACAAGTAAAATAGGCCTGCCAGGTTCAGAAAACCTGGCAGGCTCACACCTGCCATTATTAGGCACAATTTTCACAGTTTATCTAATCCAGCCTATCGACGAGGTCCTTGAGGGTCAGTTCATCAAGGGCCTCATCCATTACCCGGTCGATCTTCAAAACCAGTTCCCTGGCAATTTTTTCCAACTGGCAGGTTTCAACAAGGGGAAACTCCCCGCCTTGGTGCTTCAGATCCCTCATCAGCGCGCTGATCCGGATGTGCTCCAGATCACGCGCCGGATAATAGGTTCCCCTCTCGGAAGCCAGCAGATATCCGGTTGCCACCAGCTTGGAAAGCAATCTTCGAGCGGTTCGAAGCGGTATGTGGTGCTCGTCGGCCAGCCTTTCCAGTGTCCAGGGACGTTCATCACGATAAAACGCCCCGGCCACCGTGAGCAGGATCACCAGAGCAGTGGCCTCCCACGTGGCATAACTCAGATCAGCCGGCTCAAAATCGTGCAGAAAAGTCTTTCTGCTTTGATGGGCAGCCACCACCTCAACCCCGAACAGCACGATCAACCAGCTGGTATAGATCCAGGCCATGAATACCGGCAGCGCCGCCAGGGTGCCGTAGATGGCATTGTACTTGGCTACTCCTATCTGGAAATGGATAAAGCCCCACTGGGCCAACTGCCAGATGGTCCCGGCCAGGATACCTCCGACCAGGGCGGATTTGAGGCGGACCTTGGTATTCGGCATGAACGTATAGAGACAGGCCAGTGATATCCAGACAATCAGATACGGCACCACATGAAAAAGCAACAGCAAGAGGTCGCCAAAATAGGTATTCTGCAAAAACCACTGCACGAAGCTCTGGCTTTGAAGACTGGTGCTAATGCTCAGGGCCGCCAGCATCAAGAGAGGACCGCTGACCACGACACTCAGATAGTCGCTGAATCGGCGAAAAATCGGTCGATTTTCTTCCACGCCCCAGATTTCGTTGAAAGTCTCTTCGATGTTACCCAGCAGGGAAACAACTGTTACCATCAAAAAGGCCAGACCCACCGCTCCCACGGAGCCCATCTTGGTATTGTTGATATAGGTAACGATCCTCTCCACCACCTCCCCGGAACCGACGGTAAACCGTTCGAGAATCAGCGGCTCGAGAGAATTCTGCACACCGAGCCCCTTCAGCACCGCAAAGGCCAGCGCCAGGAGAGGGACGATGGAAAGAAGCGTGGTAAATGATAGTGCCGTAGCACGCAGAAAAGACTTGTGTTCCAGAAAATTTCTTACCACCAGCAGAACGACATGCAGGGAACGCAAAAAGGCACGGCGACGGCACCCCAAACCGGACGACTCCGCTTTTTCAAGCCGTGTAGCCAGAAAAGCCCTGAAATCCTTATTGCCGCCACCACTCTGTTTCATGATCAACTCCAAGTATTCCCTGAAAATCCAGGCAAAAAAAAGCCCACTCGCGGTGGGCTTCTCCGATAAAATTCCTTACGCTTGGCTTTCTTCTTGAAGCCGCTGTTTTTCCTTTTCCATGGCCTCTTTACCGGCATCGATCGCCGAACTGATAATGGATTTCTTCTCCATGACCACGTCCTTGCCGCTTTCATAGGTGGACTTCACCTTTTCCTGGGCATCTTTTGCGTAGTCTTTCACCTTTTCCTGGGCATCCTTTGCATAGTCCTTGATCTTGTCAACGGCATCATCAGTCAGATCCCTGATCTGCTCGCGTGTCTCCCTACCGGTTTTCGGTGCAAAGAGCAGAGCCAGACCGGAGCCGATTGCCGCACCGGCAAGAAACGAAACGACCACTGTCGCAAAGCTTGTTCCATTTTCATCAGACATATCCATTACCTCCTTTTGTGTGAGATTCTTTCAAACAGAAACTTCCCTGCTGCCTTTGTTCCGGCAGACAGCAGTGAAATTCGTCCAAGCACATCCGCCACATGGCCGACTACAAGATTAATTCTGCTTATATTTCTTCCGGTCTCACCAACCGCTTCCATGGCCGACTTGACCTCATCGACCCGAGACGCTACCCCTTCGGTAGCAATTTTCAGGTTTGACATGACAACCTGAAGGTCAGAAACAATGGGATCGACCTCGGAATCGATTCGATTGATAAGCCCACGAGCGACAGAAAGAGTTTTTTTGATTTCTTCACACACAGTAATCAAGTAGACAAAGGCAGAAATCAGAGTAACCGTTATAAGTAGTACCAAAACAGTCAATAAATCCATAAAATTTGCTCCTTGACGATCATTCCGTTTACGGTCTGTTCATTTTTAGTATAAAGGCAGTCTCACCAAAAGCAAGGCTCTTTCCTTATGCCAAGCCAGCTCACAACAAATCTCCATTGTTTTTCTGAGAAGCATCGACCTTCTGCCAATTCGAATCAACGCCATTCCCGAATCGCTTCTGATCGGGAATCCAGTTTCCCACCTTCTGAATTTCTGGCTCCATACTAGGGAATTTGGAGATGTCAATCGCGTATCCTCCAGTATCAGAATTGCGCTACTTCATTACCTGAACCATGACCTCGCCCATCTGGGCCGGACTTGGAGCCACCACCACACCGCATTCATGGAGAGTTCGAATCTTGTCCTCGGCCTTTCCCTTGCCGCCGCTGATAATCGCACCCGCGTGTCCCATCCTTTTTCCCGGGGGTGCGGTTCGACCGGCAATAAAGGCGGCAACCGGTTTCTTCATGTTTTCCTTGATCCAGAGGGCTGCCTCCTCTTCCGCGCCGCCACCTATCTCCCCGATCAGAAAAACACCTTCCGTCTCGGCGTCGTCATTAAAAAGGCGCAGGGCATCAATGAAATTCAGGCCGATGATGGGATCACCGCCGATACCGATACAGGTGGACTGGCCAAGACCGATAACCGAAAGCTGTTTTACGGCTTCGTAAGTAAGTGTTCCGCTACGGGAAACCACCCCGATCCGGCCTTTTTTGTGGATATCACCCGGCATGATGCCCACCTTGCATTCATCCGGAGTGATAATCCCGGGGCAGTTGGGGCCGATCATGATCGTTGATGTATCCTGAAGCTTTCTCTTCACCAGCACCATATCCCTGACAGGTATGCCTTCGGTGATGCAGACCGCCAGACCGATTCCGGCTGCAGCAGCTTCGAGCACGGCATCCGCAGCCCCTGGCGGCGGAACGAAAATCATCGAGACATCGGCCCCGGTTTGGCGAACCGCCTCCTCCACCGTATCGAAGACCGGAACGCCTTCAAGCACGGTACCGCCCTTGCCGGGAGTTACTCCAGCCACGATATTAGTACCGTAATCACGACACTGACGGGTATGGAACAAACCGGTTCTGCCGGTTATTCCCTGGACTACTATTCTGGATTTGCTGTTAATGAGAACGGACATGGTGTACTCCGTAATAAATTTAGGCTCAATGTTTTAGGATTGTGGTTCGGGGAACGGGACCTTAGTTCTTGGTTCTTGGTTTTTGGTTTTTGGTTTTCAGAAGCCTGAACTACCAGCTGTGCGGCAGCGTATCTGAGTCCAAGTCCAATAGAGGCCGGAACGCACAGCGAATCAAAAAAGACTTTCAACCCAAAGCTCAACACTCAAAACTACGAACTGAATTTCTCCACCATTTTGACGATGCTTTCCACCCCTTCCACCAGATCATGGGTGAACCTGACATTCAGAGATGATTCGTCCAGGAGACGCTTGCCCTCTTCCACCAGGGTTCCGTCCATCCGAACCACGATCGGCAGAGCACAGCCAATTTCCGATGCCGCATCGATAACACCTTCGGCAATCACATCACACCGCATGATCCCGCCGAAAATATTCACGAAAACACCTTTGACTTCCGAATCCCCCAGGATGATCTTGAATGCCTCAGCCACCCGTTCTTTGTTTGCGCCTCCCCCCACGTCAAGGAAGTTGGCTGGCGCTCCACCATATTCAGAAAGCATGTCGAGTGTTGCCATGGCCAGACCGGCGCCATTGACCATGCAACCAATATTTCCCTTCAACTTGATATAGGAGAGGTCGAATTCCCCTGCGGTAATCTCCAGCGGGTCAATCTGGGAGTAATCCGTCATCTCCGAGTACTCGGTATGCCGGAACAGGGCATTGTCATCAAAGTTGATCTTGGCATCCATGGCCAACAACCAGTCAGCGCCGGTAACAACCAGCGGGTTGATTTCCAGGAGAGAGCAGTCCTTCTCCAGACAACAGCGATAGAGATTCCCAATAAGTACAACGCACTCCTCGCAGAGTCGTCCCCGTAAACCCATATCCAGGGCCAACTTACGAGCCTGGTAAGGGCGAAGTCCGATATAGGGATCAATGGTAACGATGTGGATTTTTTCCGGTGATTTTTCTGCCAGGGTCTCGATTTCCATGCCGCCCTCCGCCGAAGCGATCACACAGTAGCGGGATGACTGACGATCGAGGGTAATGGACAGATAGAATTCCCGGGCAATCTCAACCGCCTCCTCCACCAGGATGCTGCGAACAACAAGTCCTTCCGGGCCGGTCTGGGGAGTCACCAAGGTTTTCCCGAAGAGGTCCTTGGCAATATGAAAAGCCTCTTTCTGGTTAGCAGCCAGGCGCACGCCCCCGGCTTTTCCGCGGCCGCCCGCATAGATCTGGGCCTTGATGACGCACGTGCCGCCCATCTCGCGGGCAGCCCTCTCCACCTGGTCGGCTGACTGGGCAACCCGTCCACGCGGCACCGGGACACCATAAGAGCGAAGGATTTCCTTGGCCTGAAATTCGTGAATATTCATGAGAGCTCCAGAGATGAATGAATGTCAAACGCCCGTCAGTATAGCGATACGGGGGGGATAATTCAAGGAAAAGGACACGCGGAAAAACTCGCGTCGCAAAGACTCCCACCACGCTCATTCCAGCCTCTTGCAGTATCTTTCTTGCCATACCAGCAGAAGGTTATTATACTTACATGAAATTCCGCAAACCTGCCCCACATGTGTGATCCAAGCGGCACATTTCAGATTATAGCGAAGAGCAGCCGATATTGAATCAAGCGAGGTGGATAGTGCCTGAAACAACTCCCAATACTGCCAAGCGCCGCACATGGCTTTGGAGCATCGTAATCCTCACACTTGTACTTGCCCTATTGATCGGAACTTTAAGCAGCTGCCGGCAGAACAGTGACTTGCTGACTACTCAGGAAAGGGCCTGGCTCAAAAGCCACCAGGAAATTCGTTTCGCACCGGACCCTGATTTCCCACCCACCGAATTTTATGACGGAAGTGGCCGGTATCGCGGTATGACAGCCGATTACCTCGCGCTTCTCGAACAGAAGCTCGGAGTTCATTTCAAAATTATCCGACTACGGAATTGGGATGAAATCATCAAAAATGCAAAAAAAGGAAGCATCGACCTCTTTGCCGCCTCCGAAACCCCGCAACGCTCCGGCTTTGCCCTGTTCACTAAGCCTTTTCTGAAATTACCGGCCGCAATCATCGTACGCGAAAAGGTCCATGCCCCGCTCACCATGGACGCTCTCAAGGGGATGAAGGTTTCCGTAGTTTCCGGGTATGCCGTCCAGGAATATGTCGAGCGAATGTACCCCGAGGTACAACGTGATGTGGTCCCTGATGTTCAAACAGGGCTAAGGAAGGTTTCCTTTGGCACCAGCGATGCCTTTGTGGGAAACCTGGCCACGGCTTCCTACTACATCGAAAAAGAGGGTATTACCAATCTCCGTTTTGCCGGAGAATCCGGCTACGCCTATAACATGGCCTTTGCCTCACGCAGGGATTGGCCGCTGCTGCACAGCATTCTGCAAAAAGGGCTGGCTCAGATAAGCGAGGCCGAAAACAAAGCAATTTATAAAAAATGGATTCCCCTGGAACATAAAACGATCTTCACCAGCAAAACATTCCAAACCGCTATCCTGGTCTCCTTCTCTGCGTTTCTCTTGCTCATTTCAGGCATCATCATCTGGAACAGGGCTCTCAGGAAGCAGGTCACGGCCAGAACCAGGGAACTGAATAATGAGTTGAGCGAGCGAACTCAAATCGAAGAGGATTTGCGGGATAGCGAAGAGAAGTTTCGGGTCCTGGCAGAAACTTTGCCTGCCGGCATCTGCCTCTATACCGGTGAGAAGATCATCTATGTCAACACCGCTGCAGTGGACTTGCTCGGCTACTCGGAGCAGGAATGCCTGCAGATGAATTTCTCTGAGTGGATACACAAAGAATTCCGGGAGCAGATACGAGAACGTGGCCTGGCACGACTGCGGGGAGAAACGGTCCCGTCCCGCTATGAATGCCTGCATACCACTAAAAGCGGTGATGACAAGTGGCTATTCGTTTCAGCCGGTCGAATAGATTTTAAGGGCGAATCCATCGGAATCGTTTCGTTCATGGACATAACGGAACGCAAACAGGCGGAAGAGGCGTTACGCACCTTTAACGAAGTTTTGGAAAACCGGGTGGAGGAAAGGACCTCCGACCTTGCCCAGCTGAATGAAGAGCTACACCAGGAAATTGCCAGACGCAAGCAGATCGAGGATGAACTCCGGAACAACAAGGACAGGATACAGGCCATTGTTGACGCTTTTGAAGGCTTGATCTACATCTGCTCAATGGATTATCGCATTCAGTTCATGAACAAGGGATTTATCGACCGGACCGGAGACGATACTCTCGGCGAGTTTTGTTACAAAGCACTGCACGGCAGAGAGTCTGTCTGTCCTGCCTGCCACATCATGCAGGTCTTTGAAGGGAAAACCATGCATCGGGAAACATTTAATCCCGTCAGTAATACCTGGGACTATGTCGTCGATGTCCCCCTGCACCTGCCTGACGGGTCGATAGCCAGGCAAACCATGGTTACCGACATTACCGGACTCAAACAGGCAGAGGAGAAGATCAGACAAAAAAAACAGCAGTTGGAAGATTTGAACCGAACCCTTGAGAGAAGAGTCCAGGAAGAGGTGGAAAAAAACAGGATAAAGGATATCCTCCTCATCCACCAGAACAGGCAGGCAGCATTAGGCGAAACCCTCGATCATATCGCCCATCAATGGAAACAGCCGCTCAATGCGCTCTCTCTCATTACCGGCAGCCTGCAGGAAGAGCTATCGTCAGGAAAGCTTACAGATGAAAGCCTCAGCGAAATCACAGACACGATAGTCGGCCTGGTGGATCATATGTCCCAGACAATCGATGTCTTCCGAGACTTTTACCGACCGGAGAAAGAGCGATCTGTTTTCTTCATCAAGGAAGCGATCGACAAAGCATTAACGTTCATCAAGCCGGCATTCCGACTCGATTCCATTGAAGTCGATATCACCGCGGAACCACAGCTGACAGCATATGGTTACCCGAAGGAATACACTCAGGTGCTCCTCAACATCCTGGGCAATGCCCGCGAGGCACTGGTAGAAAAAGGAACCAAGAAAGCGCGAGTTTTGATACAGGCTTACGCCGAGAACGGAAAAGCTGTCGTCACAACAACCGACAATGCCGGGGGAATTCCTGAGGCAAACATTGAGCGGATCTTCGAATTATATTTTACGACCAGGGAAGCCAACGGCGGCACGGGAATCGGTCTGTATATGTCGAAGAACATCATCGAAAAAAACATGGGAGGAAAACTCGGCGTCAGAAATACGGAACTCGGCGCTGAATTCAGAATAGAACTCGACCTGCCGACCGGGCACCAGCTATCCGAATCGCCGTTAGTGTCCCGTGTGGTTAGTTCGCAGCAGTAATTAGCCACACGGGACACTAGAGAATAAAATCCGTGGTCAGGAAGTGTGATTTTCGCTCCTTGACGATATTGGTGATGATCTCCCGGTTTTCATCCGTTTCACGCGCCGACACCACAATGCGGATCGAGAAGATCCTCAGGGCATCGGAGACCGACTGGGTCCCTTCGGCGGAATCCTTTCGGCCGTTAAACGGGAAGGTGTCCGGACTGCGCTGGCACTGGCTGTTGATATTGATGCGGCAGACCTGGTTCACCAGCGAATCAACCAAATGTGCCAACTGATCCGCATCACGGCCAAAAATGCTCGCCTGCTGACCGTAGTTGGAGTTAACCACGTAATTCACCGTTTCTGAGATATCGTCATAGGGCACCACCGGGATAACCGGACCGAACTGCTCCTCTCCGTAGAGCCGCATCTTTACGGAAACCGGATAGAGCAGCGCCGGATAGAAAAAGGATTCGACCACGGTACCGCCCCCCGGATTGACGACCCTCGCACCGTGACCTTCCGCATCCCGGATCAGCCCCGAAAGATAGGAAGGCTTTTCCATCTCCGGCAGCGGGGTTATGGTGACACCATCCTCCCAGGGCATCCCGCATTTCAATCCAGCAATCCCTTTTACCATTCGCTCCAGGAAGTCGGACGCCAGGGCACGGGGAACAAAGATGATCTTCAGAGCCGTGCAGCGCTGTCCGTTATAGGTCAGGCTGCCGCGAATGCATTCGCTCGCCGCAAGATCCAGATCAGCGTCAGGAAGGATGATGGCAGGATTCTTGGCGTCCAGACCAAGCACGCAACGAAGCCGGTGGGGTCGGGGATGGATCCTGCGCAGGGCGTCGGCAACCCGGTTCGTGCCGATAAATGCCAGCACATCCACTTTGCCGGAGGCAAGAAGCGGCTGTACGACAGTCTCACCCTCCCCGTACACGGTATTGATCACCCCGGCGGGAAAGGAATCCCTCAAGGCTTCGAGCAGTGGCTGAAAGAGCAGAATGCCGAAACGGGGCGGCTTCAGCAGCAGGGTATTGCCCATGACAAGAGCAGGAATCAGGGTTGTAAAGGTCTCATAGAGCGGAAAGTTGTACGGCCCCATACAGAGAACAACTCCCAAGGGGGCCCTGCGGATCTGACCGATGATGCCCTGCTGGATCACGAATCGCGAAGAGACGCGATCCAGTTCCTTCAAAGCTTCCAGCGTTTCGCGGATGTAGGTAATGGCGCGGTCGAATTCCCGTTGCGCCTCGCTGATCGACTTACCGATTTCCCACATGAGAAGCTTTACGATCGATTCCCGCTTGGCCAGCATGGCACGGGTAAAGCGTTGCACACACTGGATTCTTTCCCCCACCGACATGGTCGGCCATGCGCCCCTGCCGTTGTCATAGGCACGAACCGCAACCTCCAGCGCTTCGCAAGCCGCTTCCCGGCTCAAAAGTGGGTAATGACCCACGTGAGTCCGGGTAAAAGTGGTCCCTGTTTTCACCCAGACCGGCGACAGGACCTCCTGCAGGGGGCCGGCCCAGTCACGCAACTCTCCATTTACCAGGTAATAATTCTGGCAGACCGGTGATTCAATACGATATTTTTGCGCTATTTCCCCTTCATGGGGGAATAGTGATGTAATGGTGTCTTTCATAGGAGCTCTCCTGACAGCCGCCCGCTTTGATTCCGGGCGAATTTCTCATAGTAGTACAGCTCGGGCAGTCCTGTCAAAAGATCACTGCGGGAAATGTAGCGGGGAACGGATTCGGGCGGAGGTGGCAATAAATCATGTCGAGAAAACCGGAATCAACCTAATAAATCAGTTAGTCGCAGGGGACACCAGCATCTTTGCATCGAGGATCATCGCACCCTGTGGATAGAGGGCCACCGGATTGAGATCGATCTCCTCCAGCAGGCCGGTGGCCATGAGTTCAGAAACAGTAACCAGGATCTCGGCCAGGGTATCGAGGTCGCAGGGCTCAGTGCCCCGATAACCGGTCAGTAGACGGTACCCTTTCAGTTGTGTCATTAGATGTAAAGCGTCATCACGGCTCAAGGGAGCCAGGGCAAAGGCAACATCCTGGAACAGCTCGACGAAAATCCCGCCCAGACCGAACATTACCACCGGGCCGAACTGGGGATCAACGATGCCGCCGACAATGACCTCCGTACCCGGCCTGGCCTGCTCCTCGAGAATCACCCCTTCCACATCCTTGATCTTCATCAGGTCATAACATGCCGCTGCCGCTGCCGCTGCATCTTTGAGGCCGAAGCGAATCCCGCCCACGTCGGTTTTGGAACGGATTGTTGGCGAAAACACCTTTGCCACAAGAGGAAAAGAAAGTCGGGAGAAGTCGGGATATGGCGCCCCCACGGGAAGATAAAGACTTTTGGGCGAGGGAAGTCCCGCTTCGCGAAGAAAGACCTTCAGCTCGCCCTCCGGAATAATCCTGGTCCCCGCATGGTGCTGGAGGAAGTGACGCAATTCTTTTCGTCTATCCATGCCACCCTCCCCGATTATTCAAAAGCGCGGCAAGCCCACGCACCGCCCGCTCCGGTGACCGGTAGACCGGAATCCTGGCCTTCTCAAGTTGGCGAATGAGTTGCGGTGCAACCCCGCCCTGAGCAACATGTACGACCAGCGGCTTTCCTACCGTCTCCCTGAAAGAGCGCAGATATTCGCCGAGCCCCAGGGTGACCCCGGGAACCCCGGTGAGAGCAATGACCAGGAAGCCGTCATACACGTCTCTCACTGCCTGCAGGGCCTCTCGGTAATCCTCTATCCGTACCTGACCGGTCAGGTCAATGGGATTGCCAACGGTGTAAAAGGAAGGGAATATCTTGTGGAGACTGTTCCGGACTTCCGCCGGGAGCTCCGGAAGTTCCAGGCTCAGGTGCGCGCATTCATCCGTAGCCAGCACCCCCGAGCCGCCACCATTAGTAATAATACACACCCGGTTCCCCGGGGCGGGACGTTGGTAGGAAACCGCCTTTGCCGCATCAAGGAGTTCATCGAAACCGGCCACCTCTCGCAGATTGAACTGGTTCAGCAGCGAATGGAATACCCGGTAGTCTCCCGCCAGCCTGCCGGTGTGAGAAAAAGCGGCAGCACGCCCCCCTGCCCCCTTGCCCGCCTTGAGAATCAGCAACGGTTTCCGCTCGGAGAGATAACGGGCCGCTTCAAGGAATCTCCTGCCGTCGCCAACCGACTCAAGATAGGTAACCACCACCTCAGTTGTCTCATCTTCGGCCAGGTACTCATACACCTCGGGCGCATCCAGATCCACCGCATTGCCGAAGTTTATCGCCTTGGCAATGCCGGTATTGGCCATCCGGATCGCATCCAGAATGCACATCATCACGGCCCCGCTCTGGGA
Organism: uncultured delta proteobacterium; assembly: GCA_963748325.1. Lineage (GTDB taxonomy): Bacteria > Desulfobacterota > Desulfuromonadia > Geobacterales > Geobacteraceae > RPRC01. The sequence goes on from CAVVIJ010000004.1 coordinate 1,423,486, forward strand.
CACCACCGCCACATTGCCCCGCTTGGGTCTCTTCAGGCAGTCGTGGGGAAGAAACAGGGTATCCAGCCGATGGTAGGGATTGAAGATACCGAGGCAGTTTGGCCCAACCAGCCTAAGCTTCGCTTCTCTGCCAATGCGGGATATCTCATCCTGCAGCGATCTGTTTCCGATTTCGGCAAAGCCGGCACTGACTATCAGGACAAAACGAGCCTTGCCCGCATGTTCCGTCAGAAGCTTCGGAACCTCGACCGCCGGCCGCATGATGATGGAAAGGTCAACGACTTCGGGGATATCCCGAATGGAGGGATAGCAGCGGATACCCAGCAGTTCATCATACTTGGGATTTACCGGATAGATATCTCTCTTCAGCCGCAGAAGGTTGCGCAGGGCGATACCGCCAAGCTTATCCTCACGGGGGGAGGCACCGATGAGGGCAACGTTTTTTGGAAAAAACAACTGATCAAGTTCTCGCATATCGTACCAATAAGGGTAATAGGCTGAAGGCTGAAGGGACAACCACAAAGAAAAAAACACTGCCGAAAAAGAAGACTATTTCATGAGGAGTACGGCTGCCAAATCCAACCTTGCGTTACAACTTCTTGAGTAAGCCTTCGCCTTCCACCCTCTATTCTCAGCCATCTTAGACGCTTTCAATGAACAACAACGCCGGATCTTCCAGGTAGCTCGCGACGCGGCTCAGGAAACGGGTTGCATCACCACCATCGGTGACTCGATGATCGAAGGTGAGTGACAGGGGCAGGATCTTGCGGATGGCTAGCTCACCCTTCACCACCCAGGGTTTGTCGCTGATCCTGCCGCAGCCAAGGATCGCCACATCAGGATAATTGATGATCGGCGTGGCAAATCCACCACCGAACTGGCCGAAATTGCTGATGGTGAAACTGCTCCCCTTCATCTCCGGCAGGGTGATCGTCCGTTCCCGTGCGCGCTCCGAAAGAGCCTCAAGCTCTCTCGCCAGATCAATGATCGTCTTATTCTCCACATTGCGCAGCACCGGGACGATGAGCCCCTCGGCGGTGTCCACCGCAAAACCGATGTTGCAGTACTTTTTCAGGATGATCGAGTCCCCATCCTCATCAACCGAAGCGTTCAGATAGGGATGTTCCCGGAGTGCATGCTGGACCGCCTTGATGATAAAGGGAAAATAGGTCAGGTGGATTCCCCGGGCGTCAAGACCGGCATTTTCGCGAACACGCAGATTCCAGAGTTCGGTGACGTCAACCTCTTCCATTCCGGTTACACAGACAGTCATCTGATGGGATTTGAGCAGGTTCCGGGCGATAGTGCGGCGCAGACCGCGGAAGGGAATACGTTCCACCTCCCCCGTTTCGTCATCGGCCATACCCCTTTCCTTCCCCGCGGAAAGCAGGTCTTCGCGGGTAATGCTGCCACGGGGACCGGTTCCCGGTATCCCTTCGAGGGAGATTCCCTTTTCACGCGCCAGCGCTCGGACCGCCGGGGTGGCAAGCACGTGGGAAGGGGGCGCTTCCTCGGCCTCCGGCAACTCCCCCACCACCGATACCGAACGGGGCTTGGTCACTAGTGCTTCACCCTCTTCGGCAATCGTCAACAATGTCTCGCCGACACTCACCATCTCCCCCTCGCCTCGTTCCAGAGAAAGAACCTTTCCAGCACGTGGGGTCGGCACTTCGACCACCGCCTTATCGGTCTCAACCTCGACGACAGGTTGATGCTCCTGTACCGTATCGCCAGCCTTGACCAGCCACTTCCTGATCTCAGCCTCGGTAATCCCCTCCCCCAAATCCGGCAAGATAAAATCAAACGGCATGGTTCAGTACCTCAACAGTTCATCGACGGCGGCACAGATCCGTGCTCCGTCGGGGAGATAATGCTCAACAAGCTTTGCCAGCGGAACCGGCACATCGGGTCCGGTGACACGTAAAATCGGCCCACGAAGGTGCAATATCGCCCGTTCGGCAACCGTTGCAGCCAACTCCGCCCCGAAACCACCGGTTCGGGGTGCTTCGTGGACGATAACCAGTCGACCGGTTTTCCGCACCGACTGGAGAATCGTCTCCTCGTCAAACGGCGAAAGGGTGAGCAGATCGATAATCTCCGCGTCGTAGGGAGCCAGCACCTTCAGCACCCGTTCGAGCATGCTTCCCCAGGCAAGAACCGTCACATCATTCCCTTCCCGGACAATTCGGGCCTTGCCCAACGGCAGGGTATAGTCACCTTCCGGCACTTCTTCCTTGATCATGCGGTACAGCCGCGTAGGTTCCAGAAAAATGACCGGATCAGGATCGCGAAGAGCGGACAACAGCAAGCCTTTTGCCGCATAGGGACCGGACGGCACCACCACCTTAAGTCCCGGCATATGGCAGAATAAAGCTTCGCTACTTTCCTCGTGAAGTTCAGGAGCCTTGATGCCTGCTCCGTAGGGGGTCCGGATCACCAATGGGCAGCTGAATCTACCCCGAGAGCGATTCCGATAGCGGGCAGCATGGGAAAAGATCTGGTCGAAAGCCGGATAGATGAAGCCCATGAACTGGATCTCCGCAACCGGTCGCAGTCCATAGAGAGCCATGCCGATGGCGGTCCCGATGATGCCTGATTCGGCAAGGGGCGTATCAACGACCCTCTGCTCGCCGAAGCTTTCCAAAAGACCGTCGGTTACCCGAAAGACACCGCCGTCTTTTCCCACATCCTCCCCAAGCAGGACAATCCGGTCATCCCGCTCCATCTCTTCCCGCAGGGCCAGGTTTATGGCCTGTACCATATTACACGTCGGCATCGGCCATCACCTCCAGTTCCCTGGTCTGTCGAGGAGTCAAACTCTCGAATACCGACCGGAAAATTTCGTCTCGCACGGGCGGAGCGGCACTTTCCGCTGCCCGAACCGCCTGATCGAGCGTCTCGCGGGTGCGCTTTTCCAGCTCCGACTGGTATTCCTTGCTCCAGTAACCGCGTTTTTCGAGAAAACGGCGCAGACGTTCCAACGGATCCCTTTTCTTCCATTCCGTCACTTCCTCGGGATTACGATAGCGGTCGGCATCATCAGCCGTGGTGTGGTGGGAAATACGGTAGGTAAAACACTCGATAAAGGTCGGCCCACCACCGCTGCGAGCCCGCTCCAAGGCCCTCCGAGTCGCACTGTAGACAGCAAAAACATCATTGCCGTCCACCTGTATTCCCTCGAATCCGTAGGCGAAGGCTTTTTGGGCCAGGGTGGTTGCGGCGGTCTGCCTGCTGCGCGGTACGGAGATGGCCCACTGGTTGTTCTGGCAGATGAAGACCACCGGAGGACGGAACACACCGGCCATGTTGAACGCTTCGTGGAAATCGCCTTTGGAGGTAGCTCCGTCACCGAAGTAGGCAACCACGGCAACCGGGTCGCCACGGTAACGGGCCGCCATGGCAGCACCCACGGCATGGGGAATGTGGGTCGCCACCGAAACGGAAACCGGCAGGATCGAAAGTCCCTCTGGACAGATGAGGCCCCGTTCATCCCCTCCCCAGTAACGGAACAGCAGGTCAATCGGATAGCCCAGGGTAAGATGCATTCCGGTCTCACGGAACGAGGGGAAAACCCAGTCGCTCTTTTCCAGGGCAAAGGCACTGCCGACCTGGGCAGCCTCCTGGCCGAGAATTGAGGGGTAGGTTCCGATCCGACCTTCCCGCTGCAGGTTGAGGGCCCGCCCGTCAAAAGCCCGGGAGAGGAACAGAAGTTCGTACAGGCGCAGGCAATCCTCCCGGGAAAGGTCGGGCAGCAATGATTCATCGGCATTGCCTTCCGGGTCAAGGATGTCCAGACGCGTAACGGAAATTGTGTCTATGATTGTCTCTGGCATGCCCCTATCATATCACGCAACACCTCGCCGTCAACGATTCTGGCTGTTGTGCGATTATTAACACAAGAGTACAATTATGTAATCAGATTGTACGAAAGCCAGTGACGCCGCATCCTGAAAAAGCAGAAAGCAAAACACTCCCGCATGGCAACAGGCTCGATTTTTGTTTTTTTTCAGAGCACGTATCGACGGCAAAAGCAGAAACACTCACGTAACGAGGTACCAAGCCATGAAAATCAGAACCGTTACCCTGACACTCCTTTCCCTGGTGGTTCTTTGCTCCCAGGCTTTTTCCGCCGACCTTGGCCTGGTCAGAATGGGAATCGTTCAGGGAGATGTACAGATCTATAGCGGGGATGCGAAAGACTGGGCGCCCGCTGCAGTCAATACGCCCTTGACCCAGGGAGACCGGGTCTGGGTTCCCGAGGGCGGTAGAAGCGAACTCCAGGTACTTGGCGGAATCTTCATCCGGCTCGACGCGTACAGCGCTTTCGACATTCTCTCCCTGGAGAACAACTCGTACCAATTTTACCTGAACAGCGGTCGCGTCTATGTAAACAACCTAGCAACACAACAGGAAGAACTTCTGATTAATACCCCGGTCAGCTCACTAGATTGTTCTGAATCCTCAAAAGTAATGATAGACGTGGAAGATACAGGAGCAACGGAGATTTCCGTTCTGCAAGGTTATGCCTACGCCGATACCAGAGAAGGCAGAATCCGTATCCCCTCCGGCAAAACCCTCAGGATTGGCGAAGACTTGAGGACCGAAATATTTCCGCTCAACGCAACCGGCGAGTGGGAGGAATGGAATCTTGATCTGGACCGGAGAATCAGCATCTACGACGAAAGCGACCGCTACCTTCCCGAAAAGCTGGACACCTACAGCTACGACTTCGACGCAAACGGCAGATGGCTGTACGACAGCAGTTACGGGTACGTTTGGACGCCATTCATCTCGGTCTCCCTGGATTGGGCTCCCTATCATGACGGCAGATGGGTATGGATCGGCGGCAATTACGTATGGATATCCTCCGAGCGCTGGGGCTGGGTTCCCTACCATTACGGCAGATGGATCTTCCTGCAGCACAGCGGCTGGTGCTGGGTTCCGCCCCGTCGGGGAGCGGTGTACTGGGGACCGGGTTATGTCGGCTGGGTCTACACGCCGAACTATGTCTCATGGATTCCCTTGGCCCCGGGAGAGACGTACTACGGGCATGGCTATTACGGACCGGGCAGTGTCAACATCAACATCCTGGCACACGACAAATTCCCGACCAAACGAGACTACCGGAACATGCACGCCCGGAACGCCATCAAGGTCTTGCATCGGGACACATTTCTCCGTGGGAAATACATGTCCGTCCCCCGAACGGTCAATCCTTTCAGTGAAAGGAATGTGGGAATCGGACCGCCACGATTCAAGCCGGACCGGGAAACCTATGCTCCGAAACTGATGAAGATTCCGGAAGCCAAACGGCCGCCACAGAAATTTCGTAACGTCAGTCCTGACAGCCTGCGCAAAGAACGAAATTCAATCCCCGGCAAGCGCGGCCTTTTTATCAGGCCGACGATTCCGCAACGAGAACAGCCACCATCATCCCGTGAAACACCGAAAAGAAATCTTCGTGAACAGCAACCGGATATTTACACTGACAGGCTGTCGAATCAGGAAGGACGACATCAGCAACAGAATGATCAACTAAGACGGGAGTTGCCGGTTGAGCGGAACCAATCGGCACCACTATTTACACAGCCTGCGCCAAGAAGGATCCAGGAAAAAGGCACGCCCGCCGGATCACGTCAGCAACGTCAACCCGCCACCATCAGGGTGGCACCACAGCCGGTCGCGCCGCAGCCGGTGGCACCGACCCCGGTCTGGAGTCCTTCGCAACCGCGTCAGCAGGAGCAGAAACGTTCGCCGGCAACCCAACAGCAGAGACGGGCACCCGTCACGATCCGGAATAGCGGTCCAGCCACTATCCATGCACCGGCAGCGGTAGAACAACCGCGGCAGCAGCAAAGGCCACCACAGCAGTTCATCCGTCAAGCTCCAAAGGTCAACCAGCCGACGATTCGAACGGCCCCTCGGCAGGGCACGACGAACCAGCATCAGCAACGTACACAGATCATCCAGCAGCAAAAACCGGTGACAGTGCAACCCGGCGTAGGCCAAACACCAGCCAGGCGGGAGCGCTCTCCGGCAACAAGACCTGATTCATGGCAGCAGAGAGGGAATAGTGGCGAACACCCCGCGTTCCAATGGGGAGAGAGAAAAGGGGGAATTCATTAGTCGTGAAGGCAAAAGGCCTTCCGAGGTATGACTTTCGGAAGGCCTTTCAGTCTACAAAGCAGCTCTCACTGCAGAATGATACTGTTCAAACCTGCTTTCAGAAAATGTGGGCTTCTTCGGCAGTGGCCGGCTTGATGAAGAGCAGCAGGAGCAGTGCCGCCAAACTTGCCATACCCGCCCCGAAGGCAAAGGCCGCCTTGGATCCGGCCACCTGCCAGATCAGGCCGAACAGGAGACTGGCCGGCAGCGCACCGATGCCGATGGAAAAATTGTACCAACCGAAGGCGCTGCCGCGCTCCTCAGAATGGGAAATATCCACCAGAAGGGCCTTCTCGGTTCCCTCGGTCAGTCCGTAAAAAAGACCATACAGGGTAAAGAGCAGCCAGACATGAATCTCGCTAGTCGCATAGCCAAAGCCTACGTAGGTCAGGGCATAGACACCCCAACCGGCGATGATGATCTTCCGCCGCCCGATCCTGTCCGAGAGCGCTCCGAAGGGCATGGTGGAAAACATCTTAACCACATGAAAAAAAGCCCAGAGGAGCGGAATCATTACCGGGGTAACTCCGAGTCGGCCGGCCTGCAGGAGCAGAAAAGCATCGGAAGAATTGCCCAGAGTGAAGATAAAGAGAATAATGATATACGCCCTGAGCCTGCCATGGGGGAAAAGTCCGAGAAAAGTGCCATTACTCGGTCCCCTTCTTCGTGCTACCTCTTTCACTTTGAAAAAGATCAGCGCAACCGCAAGGATTCCCGGAATCGCTGCAAGCCAGAAAACCGTACGCATGTCGCTGACGACAAAGGCAAGAAGGGCGGAGGCGAGTAGAGGTCCGGCAATGGCACCGGCATGATCCATGGAACGGTGAAAACCGAAGGCCTTTCCCCTGATGGAAGGTTCTACGGAATCGGCTATCAAGGCATCGCGGGGAGAGGTCCGGATCCCCTTGCCGACCCGGTCGGCAAAACGGATCCCCAGTACCGCCAGGGGACCGGTGGCTGCGGCAATAAACGGTCGGGCAAAGGAAGATATTCCGTAGCCGGCCAAAACGAGCCTTTTGCGGTCAGATACCCGATCGGAAACGATACCGGAAGCAAGCTTTAACAAAGAGGCCGTGGATTCGGCGATTCCCTCGATAACACCAAGAACCGCGGGTCCGGCACCAAGGACCGTCGTAAGGAAAACCGGCAGGAGCGGATAGATCATCTCGCTGGAAAAATCGGTAAGAAAACTTACCAGGCCCAGTACCAGGATATTCCCGGAGATTCCCTTGAAGAACGTACGCTTTTCCCCATCCCGTAATGCATTCAAAGGTCAACCTTCTTCTTTCTTCCTACCTTTTTCTTCCGCTGTTCCTCCGGTGAGTTCACCTCCGGTGACAGGATAAGATGCGGCGGAATCTCCTGGGCGCCGAGAATGGTAACCATCTGCCCAAGACCGGCTTCGATCTTTTTCAGGTTTTGCGCAGAAAGCTTTTCGAGCCCGGCCACCAGAAGGCCTTGTGCAACTTCGGGAGATTTTTCCACAATGTCGAGCCCGGCTGGAGTCAGAGAGACATGTACAACCCGACGGTCTTCCTCTGAGCGGGTACGCAACACCAGCCCTTTTTTCTCCAAGCGGTCGAGAATACCCACGGTGGTTGCCGGGTGCAGGTAAATTCGGTGCGCCAGGTCCGACACCCGGATACTTTCTGCTTCTGCAATCACCTTGATAGTCCAGAGCTGGGGGCTGGTAAGGCCGGTTTCCCGCTCAGCCTTTTTCGACTGCCCGTGGACGACCTGAAAAACTCTGCGCAGGTTATCGATTATTTCAGCTATTTGGTCCGATTTATCTTGCATTGTTTCTCCGTGTGCTGTGCAGCTGGTATTGGTGTCCCCGTAGCCACAACGTGAGTTTCCTACTCTTGCGACAACTCTTTTTCGATTCTTTCGCACAAGGTTTTCAGAACCTTGATGCGCGCATACTGCTTATTGTCTGCTGCCACAAGGTTCCAGGGTGAAATCTCAGTACCCGTACGGTCAATCATGTCGCAGACGGCTCGTTCGTATTGTTCCCATTTATCCCGGTTGCGCCAGTCTTCCGGAGTTATCTTGAAATTCTTGAATGCTGTATTTTCCCTTTCCTTGAAACGGCGCAACTGCTCTTCCCTGCTGATGTGGAGCCAGAATTTGAGCACGATCGTCCTATTTCTGATCAGCTGTTCCTCAAAATCATTGATCTCGCCGTAAGCACGCATCCAGTCGGCCGGCTCACAAAAGCCTTCCACCCGCTCCACTAGTACCCGTCCATACCATGAACGGTCAAAAATTGCAAATCGACCGAGACGGGGAAGGTTCCGCCAGAATCGCCAAAGGTACGGCTGGGCACGCTCCTCGTCAGTCGGGGCCGCAGTGGGAATTACCCGGTAGTAACGAGCATCCAGCGCTCCGGTGATCCGACGGATGGTACTCCCTTTGCCGGCAGCATCAAAGCCTTCGAAGACGAGTACCACAGAAATTTGACGAAATGCTGCCTCCCGGGTCAAAAGATTCAACGTGCCCTGATACTTTTCCAACGCCTCCGCATATTTCTTTTTCCCCAGTTTCTGAGAAAGATCCAGCCGGTTCAGAACTGAAAGCGTATCGAGCTTTGGCCTGATCGGCGGAAGACTGATGGTATCCCGAAAGGAACGTTCAGAGGCGTCAAGCCTTACGCGAAGGGCCAGAAGAATCGCCTTGCCCACAGCCAGGGAACGATAGCGGGGATCCGTACCTTCAATGATTGTCCAGGGAGCTTCGGGAGTACTTGACTGGCGCAACGCGTGCTCCGCCACGATGCGAAACCGGTCATATATCTTGAAATTTTTCCAGTCCCTCTCCGTGATGCGCCAGCGGGTCGCTGGATCCTTTTCCAGTGTCTTGAGCCGTTTTTTCTGGCTCTCTTTTGAAAGATGCAGCCAAAATTTGAGGACCAGCGCGCCTTCATCTACCAGCATCTTTTCGAAACGGATGATGCGCTCCATCTGCTGGTCAAGTTCCGAATTTTTGGCCTTTTTACGGAGTGAGGCACTGATGGGTTCGGAATACCAGGAACGAAAGAAGATCCCGATTTTTCCCTTGGGAGGAAGAACCCGCCAGTAACGCCACATGGGAGGGCGCTCCAGTTCTTCCGAACTCGGTGTGTCTAAGGCGTGGGTCTCGATATAGCGGGGATCCATCCACTCGTTCAGGACGTTGACCGTTTCGCCCTTTCCGGCGCCGTCAACCCCGGAAATCAGGATGAGAACTGGAAACTCGGATTTCTTGAGAAGGTCGTACTGGGCCTCCAGCAGCGCCTCCCTAAGAAGCGGAACCTCTTTTTTGTAGGTCGCCTTGTTGACGATGTGGCCCAATTCCGCGGATTCAAACATGGAGCACCTCTCCTTCCCATCCCGCGACATAGCAAAAACGATCAAGCTCTACATCAGAACCATTTCTTTTTCTTGAAATAATACACCATGAAAGCGCTGATGACTGCCATGAGCAGGAGAACCGCGGGATAGCCCCAGCGCCACTTCAACTCAGGCATATAGTGAAAATTCATGCCGTAGACTCCGACAATAAAGGTCAAGGGGATAAATATAGTGGCGATAATGGTCAGAACCTTCATGACCTCGTTCAAGCGGTTGCTGGAACTGGAAAGATAGATATCGAGCATGCCCGAGATCATATCACGAAAGGTTTCCAGGGTATCAATGGCATGAATTGCATGGTCATAGACATCGCGCAGATAGACCCTGGTCGACTCACTGATCAGAGCTGAACCTTCGCGCTGCATCGTGTTTAGAACCTCCCTCAACGGCCAAACGGAACGGCGGATGGAAATCAGGTCCCGCTTGAGCAGGTGAATTTCACGAAGCGTCTGGGAAGCTGGGTTCGACACAAGAGCGTCCTCAAGGGCTTCCATCCTTTCGCCAAGATGTTCCAGCACAATGAAATAATTATCCACAATGGTATCGAGCAGGGAGTAGGCAAGATAGTCGGCGCCCGATTTAACGGTCCGCCCCTTGCCCGTTCTAATCCGCTCAAGTATTTTATCGAAAACCGTACTCTCTTTTTCCTGAAAGGAGATTACGAAGTTCGGACCGAGGATCAGGCTGATCTGCTCCGTTTCCAGGGGACAGAGGCTGCTGTTGCAGGAAAATGCCCGAAATACGACATAGAGGTAGTCACCGAAGTCCTCCAGCTTGGGGCGCTGGTCGGTATTGAGGATGTCTTCCACCACGAGAGGATGCAGCTTGAAACATTCCCCCAGCTTTGCCACCAGCTCCACCTGGTGCACGGAATTGACGTCGATCCAGGTTACCGTTGAAGGATCACTGCACGGAAAGCATTCGGCAAGATCGGAAATAGACGCCTCCCGGACCGAACCCTCCCGGTACTCGACAACGGTAACTTTGGTCTGGCCTTTTCCCTTGTCACCCAGATAGACGAGGGAGCCGGGCGGTAGTCCCGCTTTAATCGATCTTTTCTTCACAATCCTGGGCATCATTTTCTCCCCGGATCTTTTCAGACCCGTTCGTAGGGCTCGAACAGACGCTTGTACTCATCCAGCGCAAAACGGTCAGTCATTCCGGCAATATAATCACAGATCACCCGCTCACGGGAAGCACTGTCCATCTTCCGCAGGTATTTCCTGGGCAGAAGCGTCGGGTGCTTCAGGTATGCCTCGAAGAGTTGCGTCAGGTAACTTTCGGCCTTGACGCGCATCCGTTCAACCTTGTGGTGGCGATAGAGGTTGACCATCAGAAACTGCTTCAGCTTCCTGTTCTTTTCCGCCAGATCAGGACTGAAGGAAACCACCTGGCGGTTGATCCGACGCAGGTCATCGATGCTGCGGATGCCGAAGTATTCGATATTTTCCAGGGTAGTGGAGCAGAGATCCTTGATGAGCCGACCGATAAGAGCGCTGATCACCTGGTGTTTGCAGCGTTCTGGCTCAAGGCCCGGAAATTGGGCAACAATAAGCTCGAACACCTCCCGCCAGATTTCCACTTTTTCCAACTGGCCGAGTGTAATCAGACCGGACTTGAGCCCATCATCGATGTCGTGGTTGTTATAGGCTATCTCATCGGCAAAGTTGATGATCTGCGCCTCTATCGTCGGAACAATGCCGGGCATCATATCGGCCATGATGTCGGCCGGGCTGTCGTACGGGGATTTGTGCTTGATGATCCCTTCCCGCGTCTCCCAGGAGAGATTGAGACCATTAAAACCCGGATAACGCTCTTCCAGTTGGTCAATGACCCGCAGGGACTGCAGATTATGCTCGAACCCCCCATGCTCCGTCATGAGTCGGTTGAGAACCTCCTCCCCCGTATGACCGAAAGGGGTATGCCCCAGATCGTGCGCCAGGGCAAGCGCCTCGGTCAGTTCTTCGTTGAGCCGCAGTCGCCGGGCAATGGCCTTGCCGATCTGGGCCACCTCCAGGGAATGGGTGAGGCGGGTTCGGTAGTAATCACCCTCATGATTGACAAATACCTGCGTTTTATATTCCAGCCTGCGAAATGCCGCACAGTGGATAATTCTATCACGATCTCTTTCGAATGCAGGACGGTCATCACGAAACTCTTCCGGGTAGCGCCTTCCCCGTGACAGGCGACTTTTAGCGGCAAACCCTGCAAGATCGGGGCGTTCTCCGCTGACAATTGAATCCATCTAATGTTACCTCCCAGTAAATTTTTATTAAACCCTACTCAACAGCCCTGTCAACAACAAACTTACCCTTGACTCACGAAACCGTGTCATGCTAACTTTTCCCAGTATTTCTCGGTAATTTAACGATTCCATGATTGGGATACCTCATGAATGAAAAGCTTCTGGAACGTGTTCCGGAACATATCAAGGGGCTGTTGGGAACAAACTCCAAAGTTTGTCTCCTGAGCGGCCTTTCTGTATTTACAAGCTTGAAAAATGAAAACCTGATCGTAATGGCATGTAACGCCAGGATAAAGCACGCAATTCCTGGGATCATGAAGGCTGCCGAAGAGCTGGATGCGATTGTAGCCTTCGAGCTCACCACTACTGAAGGCGGTCTTGACGGCGGCTACACCGGACTGACACCGGAACTGTATGCATCCACCATCATCGAGTACGCCTCGACATGCCGCTTCAACAAGCCCTTTCTGATTCATGCCGACCATATCACTGTCCAGGACACTGGAGAGCGAGAGCGCAGCGAAGCCGCCCGACTCATTGCGGCACAGCTCGAGGCTGGCTACACCTCCTTTGCCATCGATGCTTCCTTCAATGCACTTTCCGACAATATCGAGATCGTGACCCGACTCAGTGCACCGATCATTGCCGAAGGGTACGGTCTGGAAGTTGAACTGGGAGAACAGCCTCTCGACTCGAACCAGCCAGCCCTCACCACTCCGGAGGAAACAGAGGAATTTTTGTCCCAACTGACAAAAAAAGATTGCACACCTCAATTGCTTGCCATCAATAACGGTTCGAAGCGGGGCAATTACCTGGAAGGCGAGATCGTCCGAATCGACCTGGAACGGACGAAGAAGATCCACGAGGTCGCTACGTCCTATGGAGTAGCAGGGCTGGTGCAGCACGGCATCACCGGAACACCTCTCCACCTGGTAGGCAAGCTGGCCGATTACGGTGTCCGCAAAGGGAATATCGGTACCCTTTGGCAAAATGTAGCTCACGCCGGACTGCCCCTTGAACTTATGGATGCCATACGCGGCTGGGCACGGGAAAATAACCGGGACATCAAATTCGCAACAAAAGTTTTCAAGGCTGATATCGATGCAATTCCGGCAGAAAACATTAAAATGATCAATGACATGGCCTACCGGGAGGCAAAGGAGTTTCTTACCGCCTTCCGCGCCAGGGGAAGCGCCTCGAAACTTGCGGCCATCATGGGGAAAACCCGGTGAGGGTAATAGGGGGCTCCTGCCGGGGAAGAAAACTGCACACCCCGCGAGGACGCAGCGTAAGGCCCACTTCGGACAAGGTAAAGGAAGCACTCTTCAACATCCTGACCGGGATGCTGGAATCACTTGACGGATCTGCAGTGCTCGATATTTTTGCCGGAACCGGAAACCTGGGCATTGAAGCATTGAGCCGTTGCGCGAGGAAAGCTGTCTTTATCGACAACAGCCGGGAATCGACTACACTGATTGCCAAGAACCTCTCTTTGACCGGATTCACAGACAGGAGCAGAGTGATCCTCAAGGATTTCTGCCCGGCTCTCGCCATGCTGGAATCGTCAGGAGAGGTTTTTCAGCTGGTATTTCTCGATCCGCCCTATCAAAAGGGACTGATCGAGAAATGCCTGGACCAGCTCGGGAAAAGCTCGATTATTGATGAGCGGACAGTGATTGTTGCCGAATTTTCCTCCCGCGAAGACATTTCCGAGTGCCATGGCTGTCTTCGGCAAATCGATAAAAGGGTCTACGGCGACACAGCCCTGGCCTTCTTTACCACAATGCAGAAAGGCTCAATCCGATGAAAAAAATCGCCGTATATCCCGGCTCATTCGATCCCATAACTTTCGGGCACCTTGACATTATCAACCGTGCCCTGAAAATTTTTGATGAAGTCATCATAGCCGTGGCTCACAACGAACAGAAGAAACCGCTCTTCTCGGTTGAGGAGCGGGTAGACATGATTAAATCAGTTATGAAAGATAATTCCCGGGCAACCGTTGACACCTTTGACGGCCTTCTCGTCGATTATGCACGTTCCTGCAAGGCACAGGCGATTGTCAGGGGCCTGCGAGCCATCTCCGACTTCGAATACGAACTCCAGATGGCTCAGATCAACCGTGGTATTTCGCGGGAAGTTGAAACGGTATTTTTAATGACCTCGGTTTTCTACAGTTTTCTTTCCTCATCCATCGTAAAAGAAGTACACTCATTGAAAGGGCCCATTGACGGCCTGGTTCCTCCCTTGGTCAAAAAAGCGCTCGACGCAAAATTCAATCGATAACACCACAGCGGATGCCTCGGCATCCGCCTCCCCATACTTGGAGATAACACTCATGAAACTGGCAGACCGCGTACACAGAATCCAGCCCTCACCAACCCTTGTCATCGATGCAAAGGCAAAGGCCCTCAAGGCCGAAGGCATCGACATCATCGGCTTCGGAGCCGGTGAACCCGACTTCGGCACACCGACCAACATCAGGGAAGCCGCTAAGCGGGCAATAGATGAAGGCCACACCCGCTACACCCCGGTCGGCGGCACCGATGAATTAAAAAATGTCATTATCGAAAAGCTGCAGCGCGATAATGGCCTGACTTTTTCCCGTAATCAGATTTCTGTTGCCTGCGGAGCTAAGCATTCCCTCTACAATATTTCCCAAGCCCTTATTCAGGAGGGGGACGAGGTCATCATCCCCGCACCCTACTGGGTTTCCTATCCGGACCAGGTTCTCCTGGCCGGCGGCACACCGGTCATTATCCAGACGGATGAGAAAACTTCTTTCAAAATAACCCCTGAGCAGCTGGAAAAAGCCGTAACACCAAGGACCAAGGCGTTGATTCTCAATTCACCCTCAAACCCGACCGGAAGTGCATACAGCAAAGATGAGTTACAGGCAATCGGCAAGGTTTGCCTGCGCCACGATTTCATCATCATCTCCGACGATATCTATGAAAGCCTTCTCTATGACGGCATCCCCTTCTACAATATTGCCTCAGCTGTTCCCGAACTTGTTTCCAGGACCATTGTCGTCAATGGAGTCTCCAAGACCTACGCCATGACCGGCTGGCGTATCGGCTACGCAGCAGGGCCGAAGGACGTCATCGGTGCAATCACGAAAATGCAGTCTCAATCCACCTCCAACCCCTCTTCAGTGGCCCAGAAAGCTGCTGTCGAAGCCCTCTGCGGCCCCCAGGACGCTGTGGCGATGATGAGAGGTGAATTCGAAAAACGTCGTACTTACATCATCGAGCGTCTCAACGCTGTCAACGACATGCAGTGCTTTCGCTCAACCGGTGCCTTCTATGCCTTTCCCAATGTCTCAGATCTCTACGGAAAATCTTTTGCAGGAAAGGTCATCAGCAACTCCACCGAACTGGCAGCCTATTTCCTCGACGAAGCGCGGGTAGCCGTGGTGCCCGGCATAGCGTTCGGCGCAGACAATTATATACGACTCTCCTACGCCACAAGCCTGGAAAATATCCGAACAGGAATCGACCGCATCGAAAAAGCCGTCAATGACCTGAACTGATTCGATCCACGACGCAACTTCTACTGTACCGAGGAGAAATCATGATTACAAAAGATATGAAAATCGGAGAGATCTGTCGCCGCTATCCGCAGACGGTCTCCGTACTCAAGGAATTCGGACTTGACTGCCTTGAGTGCCAGATCGCTGATCTGGAAGCGCTGGAACACGGCGCAGGCGTCCATAAAGTGGACATGGAAAAACTGCTCGAAGAGTTGAACCGCATCATCGCTGAATAAAGGCTGATCTTTCAGGGGCACACCGGGTACACGCTCGTACCTGGTGTGCCGACTTCTTGTACGGTCCTATCCTCGACAATAGGCAGGTGGCAATGGCGGCACTTCGTCCCGCTAACAAAAACACTCCAGCCAGCAACCCCCTGTCTGTCAATGTCAGGTATGATTCCCCTCGTCTTTTTTTCGATGCATTAGGACCGGCGGCACTCCAACTCGCAAACTTCTCAAACAACTTTTTCCACACCGGAATCTTTCCCGATAGTGGCTTCACGTTCAGTCCCGCTTTGTCACCAGGGTCTGGTGTGGCAGTCTCCCTGTTCAGTAAGGAGGAAGTGTGAAGAAAGAGTCACGGTCTGTCATATTCATCGTCTTGATCTACGCCTTTACCGGGCTGGCATGGATCTACTTCTCTGACAGAATCCTTCCTTTGTTTGTCTCGACCCCTGCCGAAATTACAACATGGAGCACGCTGAAAGGCTGGCTGTATGTTGTCGTAACCTCCGTGCTCCTCTACTGGCTTGTCCGCCGTCACACGCAAAAACTTCTCTCCACGCAAGAGCAACTGCGCCTTGAACATGAATTGCTGAAACTGACACAGGTTGCGCTTGCCGATTCGGAACAACAATTCCGCCAGATGTTTGCCAAGCATAGCGCCATGCTCTATCTGGTAGATACGAAAACTCTTACCATTTTTGATGCCAACGAATCCGCACAGAAATTTTGCGGTTATAGCCGGGATGAGTTCGCAAAATTAACGTTTGCAGATCTGACAACGCTACCCGAAAGTGAAGTTAGGGGTAGATTCCAAAATGCAGATGGCAGCAGTAGCGGCTATACCATCTTCACCCACCGTCTCGCAAACGGGGATCACAGGGAAGTCGAGACATATTGGACCTCGATTCGGCTCAAGGATCATCTCTTTTACTTCAACATCTGCCACGACATCACTGAAAGGATACAATCTGAAGCTGCCCTGAAAACATCGGAGGCAAACTACCGGGCTATCTTCGATGCGGTGAACGACGGCATTTTAATTCACGAACTGGAAACGGGCGAAATCCTCGACTTCAATCAGAAAACCAGTGAGATGTTCGGTTACTCCCGTGAGGAGTTCCTTCGCAGCAGTCCCGTTAACACACCGGACACCGACCCCCGTTTTTCAGCGCAGGAAGCGGTTCGCCGCCTGAAGGAGGCAGCAAGCGGCTCTCCACAATTGTTTGAATGGAAAGCACGGCACCGCAACGGCACCATTTTCTGGGTCGAAGTCAACCTGAAAAAAGTCATCATCAGTGACACGAGACGCCTGCTGTCAGTAGTTCGGGACATTACACCACGTAAGTCAGCTGACGAGTTGCTTCGAGAGAGCGAGGCTCGATTCCGTTCCCTGGTGGAAGCGACCACTGACTGGATCTGGGAAACGGATATCCATGACACCCTGACCTACTCAAGCCAGAAAGTAAAAGCCCTGCTGGGCTATGACCCTGAAGAGGTTTACGCCACGAACCCCTTCGACCTGGTGTCGGAAGAAGATAAGCAACGGATTATCACACTCTTCCTTGATGCGAAAAAGGGGGAACGATCATTTACCGAGATCGAATGCAACTTCCGACATAAAGACGGCAGAACTATCGTACTGGAATCAAGCGGAATGCCGATCCTTGACCAGAATGGAAACTTGACCGGATTTCGCGGATATGGTCGTAATATTACCGACAGGAAGCAGCTGGAAGAGCAGCTCATCCAGGCACAGAAGATGGAAGCGGTCGGACAGCTGGCCGGTGGGATCTCCCATGATTTCAACAATATCCTTACGGCTATTACCGGATTCGTCTTCATCCTGGAGATGAAACTCGAAGATGAGGAATTGAAAAAATATGTTGAGCAGATCAGATTGGCGGCCGAACGGGCTGCCGGCCTTACGGACAGCCTGCTTGCATTCAGCAGGAAACAGCTAATCTGCCTCAAGCCGCTGCATATCAATAACGTCATCAGGGATACGGAAAAACTTCTTTCTCGCCTGATCCGTGAAGATGTGGAAATCCGGACGGATCTGTGCACGGAAGATCTGGTTGTGCTGGGTGATGAAACCAAGATCGAGCAGATTATCATCAATCTGGCCACAAACGCCAGGGACGCCATGCCCAGTGGCGGAATTCTCAGCATCAGGACCGAACACTGCACGATGAGCAATGAAACGGAATCATCGGCCCTGCCCGAAGCGCCTGCAAGCTACATTCATCTTACCGTTTCCGATACCGGCCTCGGCATAGATAAAAAAGCACAGGAGAGGATTTTCGAGCCCTTTTTTACCACAAAAGAGGTAGGAAAAGGCACCGGTCTCGGACTCTCCATCGTTTACGGCCTGGTCAAACAACTGAACGGCTACATCAACATCCAGAGCGAATCCAGGATAGGAACATCCGTGAACATCTACTTCCCCCTCGTCATGGAAGGACCGGAAGAATCAGCGTATGTACAACTCAGCGTTCCGAAAGGAGGAGGAGAGACCCTTCTTGTTGCTGAAGATGATCCCGACGTGAGGAGTTTCATCAGGACTGTTCTGGAGGAATTCGGCTATACCGTCATTGAAGCCGTGGACGGAATGGATGCGGTGAAAAAGTTCCGTGAAAGCAGCGACAGTATCAAATTGGCAATTTTCGACATCATCATGCCGAAAAAGAACGGTAGGGACGCCTATCTGGAAATCAGAAAGGCCTATCCGGAGATCAAGGCAATCTTTGTAAGCGGTTATACCGGAGAATTTCTTACCGAAGAGGGAATACTCAAGGAAGGACTTCACTTCCTGCCGAAACCGGTGGTTCCCTGGAGTCTGCTGGAAAAAGTGCAGGAAGTTCTTGAATCATCCTGACAGGTACCTGTTGAGGAAAGCTGTGCGATCGCTTCATCAGGTTCCCTGACGAAAAAATCTACGAGCATTTCTGACAAGTTTCTAGGGTCTGATTTCGATGGGGGTGCCGTCCGGGACAATAGACCATATTTCGTCAATCTCGGAATTCGTTACCGCGATACATCCTTTCGTCCAATCGGTAACGGTATGCAACTCTCCCACATCCTCATAATTCTTCGGCAAGCCATGAATCATAATATCACTGCCGGGAGAAACTCCATGTTTCTGCGCCCTGAGGATATCTTCGTTATTGGGGTATGAAATGTGGATGGCGCGGTGAAACCTACTTCTCGGGTTCCGCCAATCCAGAATGTAGTCACCCTCAGGGGTTTTGTCATCCCCTTGCCGGGTCTTGGTACCAACCGGGTTCCTGCCAATGGCAACCCGATATTTCCTCAATACCTCACCATCTTTCTCCAACAGCAACAGCCGCTTTTTTTTGATAACGACAACCTTGTCCGCATGGACGATACTGGCAAAGGCCTGGCCATTCAGACAACAGAGTACAACAAATGCAACGCAGAGAATCTTCTTCATTTCCGTTCACCATCCAATAAATTTGCTGCAGCAATTACCCGACTGCTGCAGGTGTTGATATTCCAACGATTCATGCTCCCTTTCTAAAATAGAGTGCTCAGCTCTCGCCCAGACACCTCTGGGAAAAACTATTGACATGAACCCGACCCTTGACTGTCGAAAAATTGACATAGACCTGACAGTATTTTGTATACATTTCGCAAAATAACACCAGCACGACAATCCTTTTTCAGTTGTCTGAGGTTGTATCTAGCAAGAAGAATGCCTTAGATACACAGGATTTCCTCAGACGTGATTTCGAAGCATCAGTTCCAGGGGGTGGGGTGAAAGATAGGTTTGCTTGCGCAGATACTCCTGGTCAAACTTCCTGACATAGTGCTTCAAAAGGGTAATCGGCACAACCAACGGGACCAGTCCGTCATGGTAGCTGTTGAGCACCTCGAGCAGCTCCGCTTTTTCTTCCGGAGTGAGCTGCCGTTTGAAGTAACCCATGATGTGGGAAAGGACATTGCTGTTCTTTTTCACCGTCGCTTGCAGGGTAAGAGCCTGCATCAACAATTCCTGATAACGGTCGAGTAATTCCGCACGCTCAAGCAATGTACCCTCCGCGACCAATCTGCCCATCTGCCGGTAGATCTCCGGTGAATGCGCCATGATCTGGAGCTTGCGTCTGGCATGGAATTCCACGAGATCGCCCATCCCTCTGTCGCCAAGCAAAAAATCCTTCCATTGTCGGAAAGCAAAAATCCGCTCGATGAAATTTTCACGGATCTTCATGTCATAGAGACGCCCCTCTTCTTCAACCGGCAACAGAGGAAAGTGCCGTACAACCGCATCGGCGAAAAGCCCCCGGCCGGTTTTGGCAGGCATGCCACCATTGTAGACTTTCACTCGAAAAAGGCCTGAGCTGGGTGAATTCTTCTTGAAGATAAAACCGCACAGATCCTCCTTCTCCAACTCCTTTACCGTTCTCTGGCAGTACTCAAGCATCTGCTCGGTAAGGTCGACAACTGTCCGGTTGGTCACCAGTCGTGGCGCAACCGGATCACCCTCAAGCCGCATCGCCTCGCGAGGTACCGGCAAACCGCAACCGACCTCGGGACATACCGGAACAAATCGAAAAAAACGCCCGAGGGTGTCGGTAATATAGTGATCGTGCTTATGGCCGCCGTCATAGCGGACCTGTTCACCAAGAAGACAGGAACTGACGCCGACAGCAATGGGATTCGACATGAATAACTCCTTTCCTGGCACTGCAAGTCCAAACTGCCATCAGCAAATCACCGGGCGCCACGGGGACCTCTATACTCGAAACACACAAGGATTACGGAATCATGGGAACGGTGCCACTATCTCGCTTCAGAATCTCAGAGCGTTGATGTTCATAATCATCGTAGGAAGGATACACCTTCTTTTCCAAACGTTCGGCAGGTGGAGTAAGTAGCTGATTCCTGGTTTGTGCCCCCTCGTAGATTCCCTGACGGACCTGCTTCACACTGCATGCCGCCAGCATGAGCAGGAAAGCGAAAAGTAGTGGAATTTTCAGCATTGTCATATGCCCCCCCTGGAAATGAAAGCAAAGCCTCCACTATCCCATTCTAGAGATGAACAGCTGCATCAGTCCATCGGACAGAATTGATGTAAGGATCTCCACCAACCGTAATACACAACAATAATTACCTAGTAGTAAGGCGATTCGAATACGATTGCAAGAATAAATAGCCCCAAAAACAGCTTGACATTAGAATTTTTTATTAATATAAACTTATAAACTATTTCACAGGAGGCTTTCATGAAAAAAATTGCGGTAGGTCTATTTCTTGGTTTGCTGTCGATTATGTTTGTTGCCACAATTTCATTCGCATCTCCGGACAAAGGGTCAGCAACCGTGCCGCAGGCAAAAACACTCACAAAAAAAACGCGTAAAAAATCTACCACAAAAACCAAGCTGCTCGACATCAATACCGCAACAGCAGCCCAACTCGCAGCCCTCCCCGGCCTGACCAACGGCGATGCAAAACAGATTGTCAGCAACCGGCCCTACACCAGGAAAAACCAACTGAAACAGAAAAAAATCATTGCAGCCGCAACCTATGACGGTATCAAGAAACTGATTATTGCAAAAAGGCAAAAGAAATAGCTTTTAAGGCTTACAAACGCTCAACAACAATGGCCGTTTCTGACAGTACATGGCGTCGGAGCGGCCATTTATTTGCTACGTAGCTAAACTTCGAAGCAATCGTTGGGCGCTGACAGCGCTAATGCAGTTTTCTGGAAAAACTATTTGGCGAACAAAACACAACTGGTGAAAGTCAGAGTACTTGAACAGCAAAACAGACATCAGAGCAACGACATCTTGAGGCACGATCAGCCTAAAAAACGACACACTACCGATAGCTGGCAACATTAAATAAAATTCGAACAATATCCAAAGAAAGAAGGAGGAACGACAACGTGGGAAAATCAACGGTTTTTGCAAACAGCCAGGGCGTATCCAATACTAGTAGCGAAGCTGTTGTCGTAAGCGGTCCGGATGTCTGTCTCACCCCAATGGGCAGTTCGCTTGTGCCGGTGCCCTATACCAACGTAGCCAAGTCCTCCTCTCTTTCGGGTGGAACGAAAACAGTTAAAGTCAACGGTTGCATGGGTGCCATAGACGGATGCTGCTACAGCACCAGTACCGGCGATCTTCCTGGCATCGGAACGGGAGTGGCCTCCGGCACGGTGGGAAGCAAGGCTGAGTTCATCAACTACTCGTTTGATGTCAAAATCGAGGGAAAAGGTGTATGCCGCAATTCCGATCCCATGACGCAAAACAACAAGAATGCTCATGGAGTAAACCAGGATGCTGTCTGTTCTCCTATCGCCAAACCGCTGGATGGGGAACAACCCCCACTTACGACATTTCATTTCAAGGTGGTGGAGTATCTATCGTGGGATGTCTACGATGAGAAAAAAAAGTGTTTTTTCCCAGGCGAAGCAATCAACAAACCGATTGCGACAAGAGATTTAACAATCAAAGAAATGAGTGGCAGTGAGAGTGACATTACTACCGATGAAAACGGAGAGTTCGAACTTAAAAACCAGGAAACCACTGCCAAATTTGAGATCACCATGGTCCCTGAAAGCGCTGAATTGAATAACAAATACCACCTTTATTACAACAAGTGTGCTCCTGTTCAGAAAAAGCTGTAAAGAAACTCCCGCAAATAAAGGACACCATAAATGGCTGGCAACAATTCCAAAGAAAACGCACATAAAAAAGTGGAACAGAACAATCCCAAAGGTGAGGAGCTGAAGTCCGTAAAGTCAGACCTGATGTGTGCTGATAAGCATACTCTCAGTGTTTTTCAACCTTCGGTAATCATCGATTCTCACATGCATATCGAGAGTGGGCGTTGCGCAACATTGCCCTTCGTATGGGGCGCCAGCCCATCACTCCTCAAGAGTTTATTCAAGGTCCTGGAAGTGCCCAGAGGGTGGGTAGAAAGCAGCGGCAAAGCTGTTGGCTATCTCCTGGAGTTCCTTCTGGTGCCCGTCAATCTCATTAAAGGAGAAAAAGCGTATCGGGAGTCAGCACTCAGAAAACTTGTTGGCATGCAGAAACTGACAACTCTTAAAATTGCCAAAAAATGCATTGACGAAAGAGATGTAGTCTATAAAGAATTCTTTATGCCGGACAGTCTTTACAAAGGCGTGTCCCACCTGGTGCTATGCAGCGTCGTTATGACCATGGACATGGAGTTTGCACACGTGGATGGATTCTATGGATTGAAGATATACAACGCTATTTTCGAGTCCAAGGAAGGCCTGCTACAAGAGGAAGAACCATATGCATACTGGGTGCCGGTCCATGGCACCTGGGTAAAGACACCGACACCGCCGTTTGGCCCGATGCCTCCTGAAGAGCGTATTTTCAGAAGAACTTCGCAGCGTACGGAAGAACAATACCGAAGAGTCGACGCTGAAGGGGTACCTGCCCGCCCAATAACCTTGGCTGAGTTTAATGTCTATCGAGTGACGGCTTCGGACAAAGTTGAGATAATCGGCTCCTATTTTGACGCCGATACCGGAAAGACCCAGCAGGTGGCAGTGTCCGCTGCACCCGTTCTGACAACCAAGAAAGAGACGAAACAATACGAGCGGTGGGAGAAACAACTGAAATACACGGAGCTTGCCGTTCTGAAATACCCCTTGAAGCTGCTGCCGATGTTTCACTATGAACCCAGACGCTGGCAAGCGGATAAAAACGGTAATGAATTTCCCATGGCACAGGTAACCGGCGAGGGGTTATATCTCGGTTTCAAGATGTATACCGCCCAGGGCTACCGACCCTTGGACTCACGCCTGCCGATACTGGAGGATTTCTATTACAGATGCGCTATCGCCCAGATCCCTATATTGAACCACTGTACGCCCGGTGGTGCGGTTAACTTTGAAAAAGAAGAATATATACACTTCCGGCATCTGAAAGACAGGCTAGAGGACGACAGGGAAAAGGAGGGCATAAGCGGAGAGGATTATTTTAACACACACTTTGTATCGCCCAATGCCTGGAAGAAAGTGCTGGGTGCTACAGTGAATGACCGACCGCTCAATGATTTGCATCTTTGTCTGGCCCATTTTGGCGGACCAACCGAGGAGGGACTGGCGTGGAGTCAGCAGATCATCGAGATGATTGCAAGCGGAAATTATCCAAACTTGTACACCGACATTTCATCTTCCTTTGCCAGCGATAAATTCCGTGAATATTTCAAGGAGATTATCACGGACCAGAAAAACCTGAATCTCAAGAGATTAAAGGAGCGCATCCTGTTCGGCACCGACTGGTATATGACATTCGTCTATTCCTCTCCCATTAACGGCATGGATTTCGGACAGTATTGCCGGACCGCCAAGCATTTTCTGGACGGATTCGATACCAGTCTCTGGCCACTCTTTACCCAGTACAATCCCTACCGCTTCTACCAGTTGGATATGAATATTGACCGGATTAAGAACAGTATTATTGCGAAAAGGCAGCTGGAGAAGATTAAAGCTGCGCTAGGAGAAATCGAGCTCAGATTACATCCCTAATGCTGAAAAAGAAGCCGCCTGGATCAAAGTGGCCAACAAAGGCTAAGTTGACTATGAGGAGACGCCATGCAAATAACCGCTTTAATAAAGCACCCGGCTAAAAGTATTTTGTTTGTATTGGCAATCTTTGTAATCGCTAATTGTCTGTTACCATCCAACAGTTTTGGAGGAAGCACAATGGAATGTTTGTATGACTTAAAGGAGGCAGAACCCCTCCAACTTCAGAAATTTGAACTCAAAGGCGGCTTGTTCGGCACCGGTTTTCAGGGGGTATATTCCCTTTTCTCCGTTCCGATGGGCAACTCGGTGGGAACAAGCGACTTGAATAACGCCATAACACTCATCTCCTTCTTCAACGGGCGCATCAAATTCGACAAATACTTCAAGAACGCCGTTGATGACCTGGGCAGCGGCCAGCACATGCCGGTCATCGATCAGGATATGATCGGGCTTGGGCAGACCCGGTCCTTCATCATTTATGATTTCAAGAAAAAAATACACCGCGAATATTACATCACCAAATCCATTGCTAACACCATCGAAAGAATCGCCACCGCCGATGCCCGTAAGCGACTCTTTATTTTCGAGATGGAGAAAGGGAGCCAGTTCGCCAGACCCCTGGGCTGGCAGCAATGTGCTGCGATTGGTGGATTTGAGGCGGGAGTGAACCACAGGATTATAAAGGAAATCAGGCCATGAGAATGTGACAGCATGGTCCGTAGTGCGTGACAGAAATTTCTTGCTGGGAGCTTACTCCATACGAAACACACGCAAGTATTTAATATGAACTTTGAACCAAGCCAACACCCACTCGCCGATATAATTAATCGCAGAAAAAGTAAAATCGATTTGTGCGGATATATGCACATCCAACTCTGCCCTTTGCCATACTTGGTTGCAGTGTTCTAAGCTGGGGAGGCCGGCAGGGATCATTCTCCTTACCGACTCAGTAGAAGATGCTCGGCAGGTATCTTTCTCTCCAGATGGCAAATGGGTTGCTTTCAAATATTCGTTTGGTGGCGGTAACGGTAAAACCTACCTTATGCCGGTATCGGAAAAATACCCCCATTTCCTTGGCTCACCTATATTGTTACTTAATAAGGACTTTGATGACGACAGCTTCGCCTGGACCAGCAACCCGACCAGTTTTGTCGGTATAAGACTTGAGACAATCTATCGCTGGGACCTGGACAATCAACCTCACCCGGGAAGTGACAAGATGTCATTCCATGACTACATCGTAGAACGAGACCTGAAAAAGCTGACCAGGGAAAAGCGGCAGGGGCTGGGAAATGAATGAAGGCAGTGTTGAATTTTGAATTATGAGTTTTGAATTGGAAGGTCTTTGTCTGTAATTGCAAGCTTAGAAAATTATGAAAGAAAGGTACTCTCCGCTCATACCTCCTTCTTGAAAAAGGAGGTATGAGCGGGAGCTCAACACCGTTACGATTTTTTCTTGATGACCAATCCCTCCCCGGTTATGGACAGATCAACCTGCACCGAATCCCCTTTGTTGAATTTGCCTTCAAGAAGCATGAGGGCCAGGGGGTCCTGAATTTTTCTCTGGATCGTCCTTTTCAACGGTCGTGCCCCAAGAGCCGGGTCGTATCCCTCCTGGGCCAGGTATTCGCGCGCCTTGTCGCTTACTTCGAGGCTGATGCGCATGTCCTCCAGCCGCTTCTTGAGGCCCTTGATCTGAATTTCGACGATCTTCTTGATCTGGTCGAGTGGCAGCGCATGATAGATAACGATCTCGTCCACCCGGTTGAGAAATTCCGGCTTAAAGCTATCCCTCAGCGTGTCCATAACCATGCTTCGCATCCGGGAATAATCAGTGGCCCCATACTGCTGGATCCACTGGGAACCCAGGTTGCTGGTCATGATAATGACCGTGTTGCGGAAATCAACCGTGCGACCTTGACCATCCGTCAAACGGCCGTCATCAAGAACCTGGAGCAACACGTTAAACACCTCGGGATGGGCCTTTTCGATCTCGTCGAAGAGAACGATACTGTATGGTCTCCGCCGGACCGATTCGGTCAACTGGCCTCCCTCTTCGTAGCCGACATAACCGGGAGGTGCTCCAATAAGGCGGGCAACGGTGTGCTTCTCCTGATATTCACTCATGTCGATTCGTACGATCGCCTGATCGTCATCAAAGAGAAACTCGGCAAGTGCCCGGGCGGTTTCGGTTTTGCCGACGCCGGTCGGGCCGAGGAAAATAAACGAACCGATGGGACGATTCGGGTCGGAGAGTCCGGAGCGGGCCCGACGGACCGCGTTTGCCACCAGCAGCAGGGCCTCGTCCTGCCCCACCACCCGCGATCGCAGCCGATCTTCCATCTTCACCAGCTTGGCAGACTCACTCTCCTGGAGTCGCGACACCGGCACACCTGTCCACTTGGCAACAACCTCGGCCACCATGTCGCCATCCACCTCTTCTGAAAGCATCTTGCCTTCCTTCTGCACCTGAAGAAGCTCCTGGTTTTTTGCCTCCATCTCTTTCTCGATGTTTGGAATTTCGCCGTAGCGAATCTCCGCGGTGCCGGCCAGGTTGCCCTCACGCTCAAGCTTCTGGGCTTCAACCTTCTTGTCTTCAAGACGATTTTTCAGCTCGCGCTGTGTTTTGATGATTTCCTTCTCCTGTTCCCAATGAACCTTCAGTTGTGCCGACTGCGCCTTAAGAACCTCCAGTTCATCGGCCAGTTTTCGCAGCCGCTCCTGGGAATGCTGGTCCTGCTCCTTGAGAAGCGCCTGTTTTTCGATCTCCATCTGGATTATGCGCCGCTCGATCTCATCGATCTCGGTCGGCATGGAATCGATCTCAATCCGTAAACGGGACGCGGCTTCGTCGATCAGGTCTATGGCCTTGTCCGGCAGGAAACGATCGGTAATATAACGGTCGGAAAGTGTTGCTGCCGCCACAATGGCGCTATCCTGAATCCTGATCCCGTGATAGGCCTCATACTTTTCCTTCAGGCCGCGGAGGATCGAAATAGTATCCTCCACGCTCGGTTCGCCGGTATAAACCTGCTGGAAACGGCGTTCCAGGGCAGCATCCTTTTCCACGTACTTTCGGTATTCATTGAGGGTTGTGGCACCGATGCAATGAAGCTCGCCACGTGCCAGTGCCGGCTTCAGGAGGTTCGAGGCATCCATGGCCCCTTCCGCAGCCCCGGCACCGACCAGGGTATGAAGCTCATCGATAAAGAGGATAATCTTCCCCTCCGACTTCGTTACTTCCTTGATCACCGCCTTGAGACGCTCTTCGAACTCACCACGGAATTTCGTCCCGGCGATGAGAGTTCCCATATCCAGAGCCACGATGCGTTTATTCTTCAGGGTCTCCGGCACGTCACCGGAGATGATCCGCTGAGCCAAACCCTCCACGATAGCGGTCTTGCCCACGCCCGGTTCGCCGATCAGGACCGGGTTGTTCTTGGTCCGGCGAGAGAGAACCTGAATCACCCGACGAATCTCGTCATCGCGACCTATCACCGGGTCCATCTTACCCTTGCCGGCCAACTCCGTAAGGTCGCGGCCGTATTTCGCCAGGGCCTGATACTTTTCTTCCGGGTTCTGGTCCGTAACACGCTCGTCACCACGCAGATTCTTGAGTGCCGCCAGTATCGAGTCCCGGCTTACGCCACTGTCAATCAGGATAGAGGAGGCCTTGCACCCCTTCTCCTCGATAAGCCCAAGAAGGAGATGTTCGGTCGACACGAACTCATCATTCATCGCATCGGCCTCGCGCTGGGCACTATCCAACGCATGGTGGAGCGCTGTCGAGAGGTACACCTGTGAACCGGACCCCGTTGCCTGTGGAAGACGCTTCAACTCCGTCTCTGTTTTCGAGCGGACATACTGGGGATTGGCCCCGATCTTCTGGAGGATGGAACCGACCAACCCGCCTTCCTGGTCCAGTAGAGCCAGCAGAAGGTGCTCCGGTTCAATGGAGCCGTTCTGATTGGAGACAGCAAGCTGCTGCGCGTCCCCCAGGGCTTCCTGTGTTTTTATGGTCATTTTTTCCGCTCTGATCATGGTTGTTTCTCCCTTCGCAGACATTCTCTTAGTGAAAGAATAGGCATGACTTAGCGGCGAGTCAACCCTGCGGACAGAGTATTTCTCACAAAAAGAACGGATCGAATAAAATTTTTTAGTGCCGTAACCATCTGCATTTAGAGAAAAAACTGACCTCACCCAAGCGTAGTATTGATATTTTTGTATATATCTATAATTTATTTTTTGCATTTCTAAAAATTTAGCAGTAATATGTGCGGGATTTTTTGGCCATGTCGTTCTGAAGGTACCAGCACAAATGCCCGTTGAATGGAAGGAGGTGAATGCAGCACTACGTACGGGTGTTTGCCTAGTTAAGGAAGGTCAATTATTGCATACCATGAAGGAGGCGCGTTATATGAGGAAAAGATTGAGAAAAATCCTACTGATTACCATGCTGCTCGCGGTGACAGCACCCTTGACTGCTTACTCCGCTGACGAAGAGCTTCTGCGCAAGATCGATGACTTGTCACAGCAACTGAATGCATTGAAACAGCAGGTCAAGGAAAATGATGCAAAGCTTCAGCAGACGCAGAAAACGGTAAAAAAAACTGAGCGAAAAGTTGCCAAGGTAGAACGAAAATCCCTCGGAAAATGGCTGACCATTGGCGGGGACTACCGCTTCAGATATGACTACCTGCACGCCAAAGCTTCCCCGTATTACCAACTCAACCCGGCCAACACCCAGGCAAACGGCAGTGACCTCTTCCTGCAGATGCCCGGCCAGACTCTCAGAAACAATGCACTCTACACCAACCGATTCGGTCTCAACGTACATGCACAGGCAACCCAGGATGTTTCGGTAACCGCGAGATTACTCATGTACAAGGTGGCTGGGGCGCAAGACGATGCTGCATTGCAAAACTCAAATGGTGGTGCATTTTTTGCTGACAGATCAGGGCTCTTCGATGGCACCATCGGCCATGTCCCGGGCGACAGCAGACTTGCCGTCGATCGAGTCTATGCAACATGGAAAAACATCGCTGGCCAACCGATCTGGTTCTCAATCGGCCGTCGCCCATCCACGGGAGGCGTTCCAAGCCACTTGCGACAGAACAACGAAAAGCCGGGAAATGCCGGGGTTCCAGCACTGCTGGTTGACTATGCATTTGACGGTGTAACCCTTGGTTGGGCTCCCGACATCTCCGGCCTTGAAGGCGCGTACGCCAAGGTCTGCTATGGTCGCGGATTCCAGGATTCGATCAATTCCGATGCGATCCCCAACGGCCTTCACAGTACCGACATGGTTGGCCTCAATATCGCACCGTATAACACCGATGCGCTGAAAGCCGAATTCCAATACAATCGTGGGATGAACATCTTCAACTCTCCGACGATGCTCACCGGCCCATTCGCAGGAAATGGTCCGGTCCAGGACCTGGGTGATATCGACTGGTATGGTGTCAGTTTACTGGGCAAGGTTAAAAATATCGGCATCGGCAATGTTAACTGGTTTGCTTCCGGTGCGATCAGCCAGACTCACCCCAACGGCAATACAGTTAAAGTCCAGCTTCAGACCCCGGTCACAGGCTTCACCGACGCAAACGGAATGCTTGATACCGGAGCAGGCCTCCTCTACACCGGCACCCCGAAGAGCAATACCGGCTGGGGCGTTTATGTCGGCACCCGCTACGACATCGAAAAGACCGGAACCAAGCTCGGTTTCGAGTATAATCACGGCTCCAAGGACTGGATAACATTCGCTCCAGCCGCTGACGATATGTGGACATCCAAGCTCGGTACCCGGGGTAATGTCTACGAGTTCTATATCATCCAGGAACTGAAACTGAAGCCCATCTCTTCCTACCTGAGCAAGACCTTTTTCCGCATCGGCTATCAGTACTACGACTTCGACTACACCGGCAGCAATAATTGGGTCGGTGCACCGGTTAACATGTCCGACCTGAACAATCCTCAGAACGGACAAATGCTAACACCGTTAAAAAATGCTCAGGACCTCTACGCAACATTCGAGGTACACTTTTAACAATCAGGGATCTCGACGGCGGAGAGTATCTTCTTCGCCGTCGACAGTCCTGACGTACAGAAGCATCAACACAACTGGCCACGTGCCGCAAAGGAGAAAAGTATGAAACGATTTTTGTCAATTGCCGCCCTCTTCGCTTTTGTCGCAGTATCAGTATGTTTCGTCACAGGAACCGCCAGGGCAGACGAAATAAAGATGGTCGGTGTCATTACCGTTATTGATCTTGCGGGTAAAGATGCCAAAACAGCAACGGTGACGTTGCAGGACAATGAAACCGGCAAAGAGATAGCAATTACCATCAATGACGACCTCACGCTCGACAAGCTCAAGGATCACAGGATTAATCTGGATGATGAGATCCGTTGCAAGTATGAAGTCATTGACGGCAAAAATGTCAGCAACTACTTCCGGAAAACAGCCGGTTGCTGACGCAGCATCTCCGACTGAGTCCCGGACAGTTTCTGACGGGATTTGAGCCGGAGCAAGGAGAGAAACCATGAAAAGTTTGACCATGACGCTGTGCCTGCTGATTGTATGTGGATTGGCGGCGTCAAGTTTTGCCGAGGTTCATCCGGGCAATGCGTATATTGAGAAAAACGGCTATAAGGGCCCGGAAACCTGCGAGGTATGCCACCCCGGAACGGCGAAACAGTTTCTACAGACAGTTCACTGGAAACACGCTTCCAAGGTGACAAATGTCGACAACCTCGACCCGCACAAGGAGTACGGCATGAAAAACCGTATTTACACCATGTGCAACGGCAACGACGTCGTCAACAACCTGAAGGAAATTCCCAAGAGCCCAGTGACCGGCAAGTCGAAATTTTCCGGCTGCAACACTTGCCATCCCGGCAATCACATTAGCAATGTAGGCAGCACCGGTCCCGAAGCGGAACAGGCAATCGACTGCCTGGTCTGCCATTCCAGCAACTACGACTATCGTAAGCGCAAGCCGTTCAAAGATGAAAAGGGACGGATAGTAATGGGCCAGGACCGAAGCGTCAAGGCAGCAATGGCTGTCGGCAAGCCCTCCACCAAAAACTGCACGATCTGCCATGAAGCCGCCGGTGGCGGATTCCTGGTAAAACGGGGCTTTCTGTTCAGCAAAAAGACTGACGTTCATGCCGCCAAAGGTATGGTTTGCGTGGACTGCCATGCAAGCAAGGATCACAAGATTCCGACCGGGTTCGATCCCAACAACTGGGCAAATGATGGCGTGAGAGTTTCCTGTGCCGGTTGTCATTCGGACAAACCGCACAAGGATGTCGACTATAATCGTCACACTGCAAAGATAGCCTGCCAGACCTGTCACATCCCTCGCACCGGTGGTGCGATAGCCAAGGACTTTACCAAGTGGGAACAGGGTTCGGACAAGTTCTATGAGCCGGCTACCTTGAAGAAAGAAGCGAATGAAACGGTTCCGGTCTATGCCTGGTATAACAAGACGGTAGCAAACGAGCCGCACTTCATTGGTCCGAAGGGAAGCAGGAAAGACGGTAAGAGCAAGATCTACCCCTTCAAGATTTATATGGGCAAGGCATATTTCAATGCCCTGAACGGCCAACTCCTTTCCATGGACTTTGCTCCGCCCATGTCCAACGGCGATACCCTCGCGGGGGTGGCGTCAGCGGCCAAGACTCTCGGCATCAAGAACTACAAGCCGGTTCCCGGCTGGCAGACCATCTACTTCGGTAGTAACCACATGGTAACGAAGGATAAGGCACTGACGTGCATCAACTGTCACGCCATCAACGGAGTTCTTCCATTCCGCGAACTTGGCTACAGTGAAAAAGAAATCAAGAAGCTGACCAATCCGGATATCTATTTCAGCAAGATGCTGGAAAAGCAGAAGGACGAGTGGTAAGCGTGCTCTCCGGCAGCACAGCATTCTCCTAACAAAAATGGCCTGCAATTGCAGGCCATTTTTGTTGTGATTACTACTGAGCTTTCACTGAATTACGTGGAGACAATCATCATAAATCTCGCTTCGCGAATCATCGAAGCTCTCACCCTTTTGAGGTTACAGGCTCGGGTCCTGATGCCCGTGACACATTTCGTCCCGCAGACGTGCCACATCGCTATTCTCCAGATAATCGTCAAATCCCATCACCCGGTCGATAATCCCGGCAGGAGTAATCTCGACAATTCGATTCGCCACCGTTGATACGAATTCGTGGTCATGGGAAGCAAACAGTACCACTTCAGTAAACGATATCAATCCGTTATTCAAGGCGGTAATCGACTCCAGATCCAGGTGATTGGTCGGTTCATCGAGAATCAGGGCATTGGCCCCGGATAACATCATCCGTGACAGCATGCAACGAACCTTTTCGCCACCGGAAAGGACACTGGTCTTCTTCAGCGCTTCCTCTCCCGAAAAGAGCATCCGGCCCAGGAATCCCCGGGCAAATGACTCACCCTCGGTGGGAGGCGAAAATTGGCCAAGCCATTCGATCAGATTCATGTCGCTGGTAAAATAGTCGCCGTGATCCTTCGGGAAATAGGTCGGAGTAATGGTAACTCCCCAGCGGAAGCTGCCGCTGTCCGGCTCAAGCTCTCCGGCAAGGATCTGGAACAGGGTTGTTTTTGCCAGGCTGTTGCCACCGACAAAGGCGATCTTGTCCCCTTTGCCCACGGTCAGGGTCAGGTCGTTCAAGACCGGCACTCCGTCGATTGCTTTGGAAAGCCCTTTGATCTCCAGGATGATGTCACCGCAGGCGCGCTCCGGCTTGAACACTACGTAGGGATATTTACGGGATGAAACAGGCATATCCTCGAGGGTCAGTTTTTCCAGCAGCTTTTTCCGGGAGGTAGCCTGCTTAGCCTTGGAGGCATTGGAGCTGAAACGCTGGATAAATTCTTTCAGTTCGTTGGCCTTGTCGGTAATCTTGCGGTTCTCGTCCTGTTTCTGCTTCAGATTCAGCTGACTGGCCTGGTACCAGAAATCGTAGTTCCCCACATATACCTGGATGCGACCGAAGTCGATGTCGGCGATGTGAGTGCAGACCTGGTTGAGGAAATGGCGGTCATGGGAAACGACAATGACCGTATTGGGAAAGCGGTAGAGGAAATCCTCCAGCCAAGAGATGGATTTCAGGTCCAGATGGTTGGTCGGTTCGTCCAGGAGCAGCACATCCGGGTTGCCGAACAGGGCCTGGGCCAGAAGGACCCGGACCTTTTCACCCGCTTCCAGCTCTTTCATTGTTTTGGAGCGCAATTCCTCGGGAATACCGAGTCCATTGAGAAGTATCGCTGCTTCAGACTCCGCCTCGTAGCCATTCATCTCCGCAAACTCCGCTTCCAGTTCGGCGGAACGGATGCCGTCCTCCTCGCTGAAGTCACCCTTCGAATATATCTGCTCCCGTTCGGCCATGATCCGGTAGAGCTTTTCATGACCCATGATAACGGTGTTGAAAACTGTCTCTTCATCAAAGGCAAACTGATCCTGGCGGAGCACGGCGATTCGCTCGCGATTGCCCACGGATACCTCTCCCTTGTCAGCCTGAATCTCGCCGGAAAGGATTTTGAGAAAGGTGGACTTGCCGGCGCCGTTTGCGCCGATCAGCCCGTAGCAGTTTCCTGGGGTGAACTTCATGGTTACGTCTTTAAACAGGACCCTCTTACCGTACGAAAGGGTCACGTTGTTTGTACTGATCATTCTTTGGAACTCCCTTTTTGAAAATAAAAAAACCACAGGGTCAGTCCCTGTGGTTCAGGTGATATATCTTTATACCATTTTCGGCACGAACGGGGCAACCTTTATTCAGGAAAACAGATAATCCTGGGCATATTTCATCCAGCTGGGATGAACGCAAGACAGTAGCTCTGTGTGGATTCCTGATCCGCTGTACGAGTAAAATCAGACAGGTTCAGCTCGTGGTCAGGCCAAGCGCCGTGCAGGCAAAGTAAGACATCATCCCTGCGTAGAGCAGCGTGGTAAGACAACTCCGCCAAAGTCTTACCGGCGATCGCTTCTCTTCGGTAACGTAGCGATACCCATGCAGCATGGCGGCCTGGACCAGGTACAGTGCGTATCCGAATAGGACCAAAACTTGAGCCTTTTCTCCCCAACGCAGAAGGACAGGAAGCAGGCCCATAATGCCAAATGCCAGGTTGGCAAAGCCCACCTCAAACATCCAGTCTGGTCGATCCGTCTCCCAGCCTAAACGCTTGGCATCAAATTTATGAAAGATCACGTGACGTATAAATGCAATAATGCCGGTAATCCCCACAGTCGTGATCGTGACGATTGCCAGAGCTTTTTTCGGATCTTCGGCAAGATAATAGAACCCGAGATAGATTCCGACCGCTCCGGGAAGCATCGAAATTATCGTTACAAGGTGCGTCATGCGGTTTCTTTCCTTTCTTGAAATAAATCACACCAAATATCATACAATCTGTTATAGTGTTTCAAACTCGACGCATTTCGGTCAGCGTCGCACTTCGCGGTAACCAACCAGGCACACCTCGATTTCATCCCCACCAAGAGAATTTCGCCTAGACCGACCCAGGGCATTGCCCGGGCAGGCCATTCCAGGAGCATTATAACAGATGTCATTTTCCAAACTCGGCCTCAAGGCCGAACTAGTCCGTGCTGTATCTGACGAAGGCTACACAACCCCCACACCCGTTCAAAAACAGGCGATCCCAGTGATCCTTGAAGGCCGGGACATTCTTGCCGGAGCACAAACCGGCACCGGCAAGACCGCCGGATTCACCCTGCCATTGTTGCAGCGCCTGAACGAACGTAAAACTGCAGACAAAGTTCGGCCGGTGCGGGCTTTGATCCTCACCCCGACGCGCGAACTAGCCGCCCAGGTCGCTGAAAGCGTGTCCACCTATGGCAAACACCTGCCGCTCACCTCGGCAGTGATCTTCGGTGGTGTGAATATTAACCCGCAAATTGCACACCTGCGCCGAGGAGTTGACATCGTTATTGCCACTCCCGGACGTCTGCTCGATCACATCGGCCAGAAGACTCTCAATCTCTCGCAGGTGGAAATCCTCGTTCTCGACGAGGCCGACCGGATGCTCGACATGGGGTTCATCCGCGATATCCGCAAGATTATCGCCCTGTTACCGGCCAATGGCCGCAACGGTCGACAAAACCTCCTGTTTTCTGCAACCTGCTCCGATGAGATCCGTCAACTCGCCAACGGCCTGCTGCATGACCCGGTACACATCGACGTAGCACGCCGGAACACCACTGTCGAAACGGTATCCCAGGTTGTCCACCCGGTTGACCGCACGCGCAAACGCGAACTGCTGTCCCGGCTGATCAACTCGCAGAACTGGCGACAGGTACTGGTCTTCACGCGAACGAAACATGGTGCCAACAGGCTAGCCGAACAGCTCAGTCATGACGGCATCATTTCGGCAGCCATTCACGGCAACAAGAGCCAGGGGGCTCGCACCAGGGCCTTGGCAGATTTCAAGAACGGCACGGTACGGGTTTTAGTTGCCACCGATATCGCCGCACGAGGTCTGGACATTGACCAGCTGCCGCATGTGGTCAACTTCGAGCTGCCAAATATACCGGAAGACTACGTTCACCGCATCGGCCGTACCGGTCGTGCCGGCAATGAGGGTGAAGCGATATCCCTGGTCTGTATCGACGAACGGGATTTTCTCCGCGATATCGAACGTCTCATCAAGCGCGAGATTCCCAAGGTGGTGATTGACGGTTTTGCACCAGACGCAAGCATCGCTGCCGAACCGGTCTTCAAACAACGACAACAACGTACACCACGCGCAGGGAATAGCACAAGAAATCCCCGAGCTGAGGGATCCGGACCAGCAAAAAATGGTAGACAGGCTGCGCAAAAACCGAAGACGCAAAGCGGGAGCAATAAACCTCGCAGCAGCAGTGCTCATCAGCCTGCTGCGGAACAGCGTAACCGTCCTCAGCACAGCCAACCCACCCAGCGTCAGGCGCAACGGCGATCCGTCGTGTACACAGATAAAAGCGGGGCAACAAATTAATGACGTAACCTATATTTTGGGAGAGAATTCAGCACCATTTACTCCCCATAGGACAACTCAATCCAATATGCGTAGATACTGAAACTTTATCACCCCGTTTGCA
Source organism: uncultured delta proteobacterium (assembly GCA_963748325.1). Lineage (GTDB taxonomy): Bacteria > Desulfobacterota > Desulfuromonadia > Geobacterales > Geobacteraceae > RPRC01. Next base: position 1,459,702 of record CAVVIJ010000004.1, read on the forward strand.
TTGTTGGCTAGGCAACCTATATGAAGGAAAAATTTAGGGCAGATACTCTCTCGAAAACATTCAGTCGAGAAAGGTATCTGCCCTAACCATTTCAAACCATTATCCAGACTTCTACTGCAATCAAAAGAAAGGGCTCCCAAAAGAGCCCTTTCTTTTGATACGCAACAATAAAACATGAGTTCTCAGGATTAATTCCTGACCCTACAATAATACGCCGGCAATTGCTGAAATCACCGCCTGGGAAAGCGATGAAAGGGAACCCATACCACCGCGATTCGCACTGATAGCATTATTTATTGCGGTAACGCTACTCGGCAAAATTACACTTGTACTTGCCAGTGGACCGTGACAACCAGCGCAGTTCGTAGCATAGAGTGCCGCACCATCCAGCGCTGGAGCCGCCAAGGTGGTGCTGGTAAATGAAGCCGATACGCCGCCAATAGTCAGGGTGGTAGTTATAGTAGTGCTGTTGCTGGCTGAAGATGTGTGCCGCAAGGTAACAGTCTGACCATTAGTCACTGTTCCTGTTGCAGCGGTGTATGCTCCTCCATCGATTGAGTAAGTTCCGCCACTGACGCTGATTGGTGCAGGACTATTTATCCCGGCAACAGTTATGGCATTGGATGTAATGACCGTGCTCAGCGCTACACCGGTCTGGGCAGTGAAGCTGAATGGATCGGGTGTTGTGTCAACCCCCGGTGCAGCAATCGTAATAGACAATGCCTGCGAAGCCGTGGCTGTGTTCGTATCAGTAACCGAAACAGTGAAGGGGGACGTTGCAGCAGCAGTAGGAGTTCCTGAAATAACGCCGGTATTTGCATCCAAGGTGAGTCCTGCAGGGAGATTTCCAGAAGTAACCGCCCAGGTATAAGGGGCCGTACCACCGGCTACCACAAGTGTCTGGCTGTAGGCGGTTCCGACCGTTCCCCCCGGTAGCGAGGTAGTGGTTATGGACATGGCATCAATCGTTATGGACAGAGCCGCAGTTGCCGTGGCCGGCGTTGTGGCGGAGTCGGTAGCAGTTACGGTAAAGCTGGATGCTCCAGCAGTGGTCGGCGTTCCGGAAATAACACCGGTAGCAACATCCAGGACCAGACCAGCAGGGAGGGAGCCAACAGTAACCGCCCAGGTATAGGGAGCAGTCCCGCCGCTTGCGACAAGTGTCTGGCTATATGCGACGCCTATGGTGCCGTTAGGTAAGGTTGACGTGGTAACACTGAGAGCAGCCGGTGTAGTAGTGCTGCTGCCGCAACCGGCAAACATGGTCGCGACAACAAACAAAAGCACAAATGGCACAACGATTGATAATTTCTTCATAGTAACTCCTTTTGTTGAGAGGTTTCGGTAGGTTTGCTGAAAGTGGTAGCGATGCATAAAGTTCAATCGGATGTATACGCAGGTAGGCATATTATTCAAATTTATGGCTCGAGTTTGTCTTTCAAATTATCTACGGTTACCTTTCACCTCCCTTCGTTCCAAAATAAACCGATACAATGTAATTTTTGTTCAATGAATACCTAGATAAACAAAGTGTGCAAAACACGCAATTGCATGCAAAAAGATGTCTGTCAGACCGAATCCACAATAGACCGTCAACCAGTACGATGGAAGTGCAATTACTTTGGGAATATTTACTATTTCGATAATAGCGTGGAGAAGATGAGGTCCATCAAAAAGATCAGAGCAAAATGGTACGGTGAATAAAAGATAGGCAGAAATGGAACGGCAAGAAAATATTGATGCTCAGAAATTCACTGAACAATCCATGACAATTCGTTGATCCAACTTTATATATTTTTTTAAATATTAATATCGGATACCACTTTGTCAATCAAATAAACACATATATTGAACAAAATACTTTCGCATTTGATAACTTGTTGCATATTCATCAGAAAATGCTGATAAGTAAATATACTGAACGGAGGAGCAAACTATGACTGACGAATCAGATCAAAATACCAACAAGAAGGCCTGCGAGAGATGCAGAAATGAAACTCAGTTTCTTTACTGGTGCGAAGTGTGCGAAAAGGCTGTTGAAGAAAAGCGCTGTCCCTCCTGCGGTCTGAAGACGCGAAAAATCCGTTGAACAAGCGAAGGACAGATATGACCACAGCCACGACAGAGGTGAGTCATTGCTGGCAAGATTCTTCCTTGCCAAGCAGATAGCATGAAGCTATTTTAGCTCTAATCCATAACTGTTGAGTGCCACGACATCGTGGACGAAATAATGTGCCAGGACATCGTGGACAAAGTTCTCTGACAATCGAATAGCTATCACGTATTTCTATGAACACCGAAACCATTCTGGGGGTGTTCATGAAGGATGAAATAACGCAGCAACGGATATTAGCAGTGCAACGATTTCTAAATGGAGAGAAACCGGAATCAATCTGTGCTTCTCTCGGTCGCTCAAAGTCATGGCTGTATAAGTGGGTCGAGCGTCGTCTTAACGAAGACGATGCCTGGAACGAGAGTAGGTCAAAACAGCCTCTGAATGTCACCAACCGCACACCGAAAGAGATTGAAGAGATCGTCAAGATAGTTCGCCTCAACCTCTACAACCAAGACCTGTTTTGCGGTGCTCAAGCGATTCTTTGGGAACTTGAAGACCTTGGCGTTAAGCCATTACCTTCGCTTCGTACCATCAACCGTATCCTCAGTCGGAACGGCTTGACTCATCGACGTACTGGCAAGTATGAGGCCAAAGGGACAGCGTACCCCAAGCTGCCATCGTTACTGCCAAACCAGAGCCACCAAGCTGATCTGGTCGGCCCCTGCTACCTGAAAGGGCCTATTCGCTTCTACGGCCTTAACGTTGTCGATACAGCAACTGTTCGTTGCGGGCTTCATTCGTCTCTCACCAAGGCTGGCCAAGACATTCTGGACGGGTTCTGGGCCATATGGAAACGATTGGGAATGCCGGACAACATCCAGATCGATAATGCCATGACATTCTTTGGCAGTCCGACGCATCCCCGAGGTATGGGGCCACTTATCCGGCTCTGTCTGCATCATGACATTGAACCTTGGTTCATACCAATGGCCGAACCGTGGCGCAACGGGATGATTGAACAGTTCAACGACCTGTACCAGCAGAAGTTTCTCAATAAGATCCTAATGGCAACAGATGGCGATCTCAAAACTGGAACCTTCACCTTTGAACAGCGGCATAACAGCAGCTATCGCTACAGCAAGCTCGGTGGTAAAACGCCTCTGAAAGCCCTTGCCGCATCAAAGACAAAGCTGAGATTTCCCACACAGGAGGTCGCTCCTAAGCATCGGTTGGAAAAACCGGAAACAGGACGTTACCATGTTGTTCGTCTCATTCGCAGTGACTTGAAGCTCAATATCTTCGGCGAATTGTTCCCGGTTCCACCTGAATTAAAGTTCGAATACGTGGTAGCTACTATCGATGTCAAAGATCAGAAATTGAAACTCTTCCTGGACAAAACGCAGGTTGAGGAATTCAATTATCAATTACGATAAAAACCCGAGTGTCCACGATGTTATGGCACTAACATAACCAATCGAAAGAGAAGGAAAATGCCAGAACTTCCAGAGGTTGAAACAGTCCGACGCGGCATCGAACCGTGGATTCTACAGCGGGAAATCACCGCGGTGGAAATCCGCGTAGCAAAGCTCCGTCAACCACTACAAATAGACCTTAATCGTAAGCTATTGGGTCAAACCGTGCTTGCGGTTGAACGGCGAGGGAAATATCTGTTACTTCGCTGTACCCAAGGCTGTCTGATCCTGCACCTGGGCATGAGCGGCTATCTGCGCGTCCTACACGAACCGACACCTGCCGGGCGCCACGACCACGCAGATATACATTTTAGTGACGGCATCTGCCTGCGCCTGAACGATATGCGTAAATTCAGCACACTATTGTGGACCAATGACGACCCACTGATCCATCCCCTGCTCGCCGATCACGGCCCGGAGCCTCTCTCCAGGGAAATGAACGGGAGCTATCTTTTCCGCACTTCCCGGAATCGGCGTATAGCAGTAAAATCATTCATTATGGATCACCGGATAGTGGTGGGAATCGGCAACATCTACGCCAACGAGGCACTGTTCCGCGCCGGCATTCGTCCTGCCCTGCAGGCCGGCCACGTGAGTCTGACCCGCTATCAAATACTGGCAGTTAAAATCAAACAGGTGCTGGAAGAGGCTATTGCCGTTGGTGGTACTACCTTGCGCGATTTCAGCGACACCAAGGGTCGGCCCGGCTATTTCAGTCTACAACTTAAAGTCTATGGCCGAGCCGGTGAGCCTTGTGAGGTCTGTGGTACACCTATCGAGATTTCACGTATTGGTCAGCGTTCCAGCTTTTATTGCCGGCACTGTCAGCATTGAACCGTCCGAAAATTCAGTTTTCTGCACATCGTCGCCATGACCGGCAATGATCCAACAAAAATCAGACCAGGTCTCTTGCAACAGCTGGTTCTTCCACTCATGATTTTCGTACAGGAGAGGTCCAATGGCAAAAAAAACCGCAGTAAAAACAACTGGCTGCTTTATTCTACTTCTGAGCCTGGTACTAGGGGCATCAACCCTCTCGTCCAAGGTTCAGGACGTAAAGTCGGAAAACAATACAAAACCGAGCCCATTGGTCATAACAAAAGATATGACAGTCGCTCAATTTGGACAGGCCAACAGAGTATCGCCAACCTTGCTTCAGGAAATCTTCTCCCTCACCTCTCCAGGAGACCTCCAAAAACAAATACGTGAATTTGGCACCCTACAACAGATATCTTCCCGGACATCCGGAAAAATGGCACTAGCCGCAGAGCATGCCAGCAAAAACTGGCTCAAGATTCCCTTGAAATTCGCTCTCTGGTTGGCGTTTTTGTCATCGGTTTTCATCTATTTCAGAAATCGAAAGGTATCCTCAACCCAGCGGAATTGGCTTCTGGGGAGTGCCATTACCGTTTTCGGCATCATACTGGGTTCGGATCCGAGCCCAATGGGCACGGTAAAGGATGCAATCCGCCTCTATGGTACGGCACACGTTATCTTCCCCCCACGAATGATCGCCCTGTCAATCTTCCTGGCAATCGTACTGTTGGCCAACAAATATATCTGCGCCTGGGGCTGTCAGGCCGGAACGTTGCAGGAACTGATCTTCCGTATCAACACCAGTGAAAATCAGAAAACCGGTCTGTTACGGCAATTCAAACTACCTTTTGCCGTAACAAACACCATTCGAGTGCTATTTTTTGCACTCTTTGTCCTCGTCGTCTTTGCCTGGGGAACAGACATCATTGCCCCGGTTGACCCGTTCAAGATCTTTAAGCCGACATCACTCGGCATGACAGGGGGTATGTGTATCGGCCTGCTACTTGTACTCAGCCTTTTTGTCTACCGTCCCTGGTGCCATCTCTTCTGCCCTTTCGGATTGGTCGGCTGGCTTCTGGAAAAATACAGTCGCGTAAAAATAAATGTTCAGTATGAAACCTGCATCGCCTGCGAAAAGTGCGCTGCTGCGTGCCCTTCAACGGTGATGGGAGCAATCCTGCGGCGCGACAAAAAATCGATTCCGGACTGCTTTGCCTGTTATACCTGCAGGGATATCTGTCCGACGGGTTCGATACGATTTTCTGCACACAAGCGAGCGTTACCACCAGAAAATCATTTTCGGAAAAATGCACAATGAGTACGGGGGTCAGAGCAGACCATAGCTTAAAAACAGCCGTTGCACGACTGATCAGGAAGGGAAGAGCGCTCACTTTTCCATACCATTTCTTTTTATTTCCTGTTATTTTTCGCTCAGGCAACAAAAACATAATCTTCATAGGAGAAATGTCATGAGCCTCGCCCTTGTATTTCTGCTTGTACTGATTTTCGGAATTGTTGGTGCCGTGCTGTATGCGATTGCCGCCTACAACCGCCTGGTAACACTTCGCAACCTCTTTAAAAATGCCTTTGCCCAGATCGACGTACAGCTCAAACGCCGCTACGACTTGATTCCAAACCTTGTGGAAACTGCCAAAGGCTACCTGAAACACGAACGCGGGACCCTCGAAGCGGTCATTGCAGCCAGGAACCAGGCTGCCGGAGCCGTAAAACAGGCCGCGGCAACTCCGGGGAATGCCCAGGCCATGGCCATGCTTTCCGGAGCAGAGAATGCCTTAACCGGGGCGCTCGGACGACTGTTCGCCCTGGTAGAAGCATATCCGGATCTGAAGGCCAACCAGAACATGATGCAGCTGAGCGAAGAACTCACCTCCACGGAGAATCGCGTTGCCTTTGCCCGCCAGGCATTCAACGATGCGGTAATGACCTACAATACCGCCCGCGAGGTATTTCCTGCCGTTCTGATTGCCGGCGCATTCCAGTTCGACGCGGCCAGCCTGCTTGAGATAGAAACATCCGAGCGGACCGCTCCAAGCGTCAACTTTAACTGAGAAAAGGAAGATGAGAGATTTTTTCGCCCGACAGGAGGATGCCCGCCGCCGGACAGTCCGCCTGATTATCCTCTTCAGCCTTGCCGTGCTTGGCGTTGCCTTGGCAGTCTATCTGGTTGCGGTCTTCACCTGCCTGTTTTCCTTCAAAAATCTCACCCACGGGATCAGCTTCTGGAATCCTCGCCTCTTTTTCTGGACCACGAGCGGGACACTGCTTTTTGTCGGACTCGGCTCGTTCTGGAAAATCCAGGAATTGAGCGCCGGAGGCTCCCATGTCGCCACCATGCTCGGCGGTCGACCAGTCCCGCTGCAGCCTCAGGATTTGCGGGAAAAGCAACTGCGCAACGTGGTGGAGGAAATGGCCATTGCTTCGGGAATACCGGTGCCGAATCTCTACCTGCTGGAGAAAGAGCGTGGCATTAATGCCTTTGCCGCCGGTCACAACCTTAATGACGCAGTGATCTGCGTGACCAACGGCGCACTGAAACTTTTGGACCGGAATGAACTGCAAGGGGTGGTGGCTCACGAGATTGGCCACATCCTCAACGGCGATATGCGTCTGAATCTGAATTTGACCGGATGGTTGAATGGCATTCTCATGGTAAGCCAGATTGGGGAAATGGGATTGCGGGGGGTGCGACGCACAAGCGGAAGAGGCACCGCGGCAATCGCCGTGATTTCCCTTGCTCTCTATGCGGTCGGCTACGTGGGGTACTTTTTCGGACGTCTGATCAAATCTGCCGTGTCACGGCAACGTGAATACCTCGAAGACGCCTCGGCCACACAGTTTACCCGCCACCCGGAGGGGCTTGCCGGCGCCCTGAAAAAAATCGGCGGGCTGGCCATGGGCTCTCTAATTGAGAGTCCCAGGGCAGACGAGATGAGCCACCTGTTCTTCAGCAATGCCCTGCAGGATTCGTGGCTCCATGCCCTTGACACCCACCCGCCCCTGCTGGAAAGAATCCGTCGGCTTGACGCATCCTTCAACGGAATTTTCCCCGAGGTAACGCCGCTTCCCGCGCCGCCGCCCAAAGAAATTTATCTCACGCCGCAATTACACAAAGCCGCTCCCGAACCGGTTATTGCCCTTTCCGGAGCCGAGGTCATTGCATTGCTCAGCCGAGCCGGCGATCCGCTGCAGGAGCATATCGACCGGGCACGACACCTCATCGACCAACTGCCCGAATCACTGATCTCGGCTACCCGGGACTCATTCGGTGCCTGTGCCCTGGTTTACGGGCTGCTGCTTGACAAGACACCCACAATCAAGGCCAGGCAGGAAGAAATACTGGCCGCACACGGAAATCAGGCCCTTATCGAAGAAGTCCGTTTGCTCTTTCCGGCAATTAAGACCCTGCCTCCCGAAGTCCGCCTGCCCCTGTTGGAACTCTCGCTCCCCGCCTTGCGCACCTTGAGCCGGGATCAGTTTTTCGTACTGAAGGAAACGGTTCGACAGTTAAGCGATGCCGATAACAGAACCAGTCTCTTCGAATTTACCCTGCGCTACCTGCTGATGAGACACCTGGAACCCTGCTTTACCAAGTGCCCCAACCGGCCGGCGCAAATTTACGGCCTCCGGGGCGTCCAGCAAGAGTGCTCCTGCGTTCTGACCTCCGTGGCACGGGTCGGAAATCAGGACGAGATCCTGGCACGGCAGGCTTTTGAGCGTGGACTGATTGCCCTGCAAGAGGAAAAAACCAAATTCGCCTTTCTTCCGGCAGCGGAATCCGGCGTTGCCTGCCTGGAACGCTCATTCGCCGTCCTTGAAAACACCAGCCTGCTGATAAAACGTCGCCTTCTCGGCGCCTGCCTGGAATGCTTGCGGCACGACGGAAAGGTGACGGTGGCGGAAATCGAGCTGTTTCGGGCAGTTGCCGATGCCATCGGCTGCCCGCTTCCACCTTGGCTCGACCAAGCGTAACGTCACCGGATTGGAAGGGAAAAACAGTCCGCTCTTGCCGTACCAGCGTCACCATTGGTTTTCAGGTAGTCTTTCACAGCCTGTTCAGCCATTCCGCCTCAGCACAACCTTCTGCATCAACTCTCCAGCAGATTGACCAAAACCCGACCGCACTGCTGACCTTTCGATATCGCCTGGATCTCATTCTCCAGATTCTGGAGCGTGCACTCCCGGGAAAAAGTTTCCAGGTTATCCGGCTTCCAGACAGTGGCAAGTTTATTCCAGACAATGCGACGTCGCTCCATGGGACATTGGGCCGAATCAGTCCCCAGAAGGCTGACCCCCCGCAGGATAAACGGCAACACGTTAACGGGAAGTTCCCGTGAGCCGACCAGTCCGCAGCAGGTGACCGTACCATTGTAACGGGTTGATTTGAGGGCAGCGGCGAGCATCTCTCCACCCACCACATCAACAACGCCAGCCCAGCGCTCCGGCATCAGGGGGCGTTCAGCCCCTTCCAGCACCGCTTCGCGCCCAATCACCTCAGCAGCACCGATGGAGAGAAGAAAGTCCTTTTGCGCTGATTTACCGGTCGCTGCAACCACCCGGAATCCCGCGCGAGCGAGGATGGCAACGGCAAGGCTCCCAACCCCGCCGGTCGCACCGGTGACAAGAATATCACCCTGTTCTGGTTTTAGACCATTTGCGACATGTTTCTCCACCATAAGGCCGGCTGTCAGCCCCGCAGTGCCGAGAATCATGCTTTCGCGAAGGCTGAGACCTTCCGGCAGCGGCACGACCCACGCTGCGGGCACGCGTATGTATTGACCGAAGCCACCGTGAGTGTCCATTCCGAGGTCGTAACTGGTAACAATCACCTTGTCGCCCGGCCGGAAGGCGGGATCGCCGGACTCGGCAATTTCACCGGCGGCATCGATGCCTGGTGTATGGGGATAGTTCCTGGTAACGCCGGGTTGACCGGTAGCAGAAAGGGCGTCCTTGTAGTTGAGGGAAGAGTAATGAACTTTCAAGAGGATTTCTCCCGGCGGCAGATCTTTCAGAGCTCGAGTTCCAATCCTGATCGAGTAATTTTTATCCTCCGTTTTTTCGACGATCATTGCCTTAAAAGAGTCAACTGTCATTGTCCTTTCTCCTTCTCACGAAACCAGCAGTTTTCCTTTATCCAGGAGAATTTCTGTCGTTCCGTCTTCAAGTATGGCTGTCACGGTCGGGCCATAAAAGACGTAGTCCTCGTGAAACGGCGTGCTCACCGTACCGCCAAAGCTTGAATTGTCACCCAGGGCGATGTGAATGGTGCCGAGGATTTTTTCTGCTTCTAGAATATTGTCCGGTCGGCTGGCGCGATCATTGGTGCCGATGCCCAGCTCGGCAATGTTCCGGTTCAGGGGACTTTGGCTGAACTTTTCCTCCAGGAAGGCACGGAAAGGTTCATCCCCCTGGATTTCCACCACCCTGCCCTCTCGCACGATAAGCTGCAGGGGACTGGCCAGCTTCCGCATCGGCGCATACTCTAGGACCATCACACCCTCGCTGGTCCCTTCCACGGGGGCAAGGTACACCTCTCCAGCGGGAAGATTGCCAAAGCTGCCGAGCGCAGTCAGAAGCCCGTCATCACCTGCTGCTGTCCTGCCTTTTTTGCCGAAAAGCATTTGGGTGCCGTTTCCGGATTCAACCCGGACCGCAACAGCACGATTAATTCGTTCCGCCAGACAGCTCGTCCGCTCGGCAAGCTGGTGCCAATCGACCCGCATGGAGCTGAAAAACATCTCCGGATCAAAGTGAGGCAAACTGGCAAAACGGCAGCCGGTATGATTCAACAGGGAGCGAAAGCGGGTATGGCTTGTGGAGTTATTTGACAGGGCTATCACCACCCTCACCACCCTCTCGCCACCAGCCAGCACGATAGCCTCTGCCCGTGCAACCTGTTCTGGGGCCGCCTGCTTTGCAAGGAGTGCGGAAAGGATGCCCTCCGCTATCAGAGTGTCGACCACACTGTCGCCAAAAGCCGCTCGCCAGAGAGGCTCCGGGGGCTCCGCGCCGGAAGCAGCGGTGGCCTCAAAGGAGACGAAACAGCAATTTCCAAAGGCTTTTTCCGCATATTCCGCTGCCTCGCGCGCCACGGCAAAAAGTCTCTGTCGGCGATCATTTTCCGACGGGATTGGATTCTCGTCAGGGCGAATGGTATCGCTAAAAACCAGGATTCGTTCTCCGGGAACAGCTCCCATATTGATCTCGAAGAGAGATTGAAAAGCATTTTCCAGTGAATACACGGTAGCCCTCCTTCATTTAATTCTTGCAGTATGCCGCTATCATGACACGGAATCAAGTGACAACCCCGGGAAAAGTTGAGACAGAAGTAAAATCCTGTGCTAAAATTTTCAAATCTTGCTCCGGATTATCTTAAATCCGGAATTATCTCGTACCTGTCTGACAAAGGAAAGCGTATGAGCTCACAACAGAAAACAGTGGCTATTCTCACCGGTGGCGGGGATGTTCCAGGACTCAACCCGGCGCTGAAAACTCTTGTGTACCGTGCAATCGAGAACGGCTACCGCGTGATCGGAATCCGGCGCGGTTGGAAGGGGTTGCTTGACTTCAACCCGGCAGACCCGGAATCGAGTGAGGAGAATATCCTCCATCTTGACCGCAAGGCGGTCCGCACCGTAGACAGGAGCGGCGGCACCTTTCTCCATACCAGCAGGACGAATCCCGCCAAGGTAAGCTTCGCGGAAATTCCCTCGTTTCTACGAAGCGATGAGCACGACCCAGCCACAAACAACAAGCATGACTTCACCCCACACATCCTCTCGGTGCTGGAGCACCTCAAAATCGATGCCTTGATTCCGATCGGTGGTGACGACACCCTGAGCTATGCTGAAAGGCTTCACCGGGAAGGATTTCCTGTTGTGGCAATTCCCAAAACCATGGATAACGATGTCTTCGGCACCGATTTCTGTATCGGCTTTTCCACCGCAGTAACCCGAAGTGTCAATTTCATCCACAACCTGCGCACCAGTGCCGGTTCTCATGAGCGCATCGCCATCGTCGAATTGTTCGGACGTAATTCCGGCGAAACCTCACTCATCTCCGCCTACCTTTCCGGAGTAGATCGGGCACTTATCTCAGAAGTCCCCTTTGACGTGGAAAAACTGGCGCGCTTCCTGGTAGAAGATAAAAAGGACAACCCGAGTAACTACGCCATGGTTACCATTTCCGAAGGCGCCAGCATGATCGGTGGCCAAATCATTGAATATGGGCAGGAGGACGCGTACGGGCACAAAAAGCTCGGTGGAATCGGCGTTGCGGTGAGTGAGGCAATCAAAAAGCTCACCGGCTCTCACATCATCTACCAGCAACTGTCCTATCTCATGCGCTCCGGAGCCCCGGACTCACTGGACCTGATGGCAGCCTTCAATTATGCCAATATGGCTATGGATCTTGTCATCGAAGGCATGTTCGGACGCATGGTAGCCCTCCAGGGAGGGACCTACACCCACATCCCCATCAGCACCATCATGCAGGGGCAAAAGCGGGTGGACGTAACCGAACTGTATGACACAAACGAATACCGGCCCAAGATCCGTCATGTCCTGGGCAAACCGATGTTTCTTTATTGACGCATTCATCTTGGACAAATCAATCTGAAGTACCCAGTCCCAAATTTAGCCAGCAAAAGGAACGCACACGGCATGATCAAGACCAACAACCTGAAAATCAGAAGTATCACCCCGATTATCGCTCCCACAGACCTGAGACAGGTCTTCCCGGTCTCGGGCGAGACAGCGGAATTCGTCAATATGAGCCGACTCCACATCAAAAACATCCTGCGTAACCTTGATCCTCGACTGATGGTTGTGGTGGGTCCCTGCTCCATTCACGACCCGAAGGCCGCCATCGAATATGCTGAAAAACTGTCGAGACTCTCTGAAGAGCTTTCCGATCAACTACTCATCGTCATGCGGGTCTATTTCGAAAAACCGCGCACCACCATCGGCTGGAAAGGGCTGATCAATGATCCGGACATGGATGGGACTCATCAGATTTCAAAAGGGTTGGGTATCGCCAGGGGCCTCCTCTGCACCATCAACGAAATGGGCCTGCCGGTTGCCACGGAAATGCTCGATCCGATCACACCCGAGTACTTGGCAGACCTGCTCTGCTGGGGCGCAATCGGCGCTCGCACTACCGAGTCGCAGACACACCGCGAAATGGCCAGCGGTTTATCATTTCCGGTGGGATTCAAAAACGGTACCGACGGCAACCTTCAGATAGCCATTGATGCAATGAAGTCGGCACTCCATTCCCACAGTTTTCTCGGCATCAACAAGGAAGGACGGACGGCAATCATTCAAACCACCGGCAACACCGATGTCCATATGGTTCTGAGGGGCGGAACAAGAAAACCAAATTATATGCCCGAAGACATTCAAAAGGCCATTGAGCTGATGCTCAAGGCGGAACTCCACCCAAGCATCATGGTGGACTGCAGCCATGGCAATTCGGAAAAAAACCATGAAAAGCAGCCATATGTTATGGGGCAGGTTATCGAGCAAATCACAGCGGGACAGGGAAATATTTCTTCAGTGATGATCGAAAGTAATCTGGAAGCGGGTAATCAAGCGATACCAAAAGATCCGGACCAGATGAAATACGGTGTGTCAATCACCGACAAGTGCATTGACTGGAAAACAACAGAAGAGATGCTTCGCCTTGCCCATGGCCGGCTCAAGGCCTGTGGAGGAAGACCGGTCGCTTAATAGGCCGGCTTTGGATTGGCAGGAGGAAGGTGAAATATACCGGTCACGTACGGAGAATTTCTCGCGCGTTCTATTCTTCTCGTACCGTTCTCCGATCCCGTCCCTGGTATCTGATTTCACGAACCGGATCGATACCGACCCTGACCCAGCCACTGGAACGTAGAAAAGATTTTATCTTGCCTGAAGTTATGAGCGCATTAAGTTGGGCTTCTTTCACGAAGCCCACTGAATCATCAGTAAAGATCACCTTGATTTCTTTCATGAATTCCTCCGGTAGTCTCAGAATATATCAAGAGAAAGATCTGCCGTACAGGAAGTAAAATGATTATTTTGCCTGTAGTATCAAAACCTTTCCTGGAATTATATCCGAGAAAAGGTTTGCTGGCCACCCGGCAAACCTTTCTTTTTTTCTGTTCAGGCAAAAAAGAGAGCTCGGCAAAAATAACCGAGCCCTCGTATAGTAGTGGCGTCCCCGAGACGATTCGAACGTCCGGCCCCTTCCTTAGGAGGGAAGTGCTCTATCCAGCTGAGCTACGGGGACAAAATAGACTTAGTTTTATATACCAGCCGCTCCTGTTTGGCAAGGAGTTTTCCAGACGTCGCAAGGACAACCACCTTGAATCACAGGGTAATCAGTTAATAGGTTAGCAGGGAAAAGACCTTGTCCCCAGGAAGACGCTTGCGGCCGTTAAGAAAGGACAGCTCAGCCATAAAGCAACACTCGACAATATCGCCCCCCATTCCGTTTACCAGTTCCACTACCGCTGAGATGGTGCCTCCCGTGGCCAGAAGGTCGTCGGCAATCAGAATTCTTTCGCCTTTTTTTATTGCATCCACATGAATTTCCAGGGTATCGCTGCCGTATTCCAGCTCGTAACTCTTCTTGACGGTCTCACCGGGAAGTTTGCCCGGTTTTCGCACCAGAACGACCCCTGCGCCAAGCTTATAGGCCAACGCCGCGCCGATGATAAACCCGCGGGCCTCAACCCCCACTACCTTGTCGATTTTCTTCCCGACATAGCGATGGGAAAGAAGATCCACCATGCGCTGGTACGATGGCGCATCGGCAAGCAGTGTTGTTATATCCTTGAATATAATCCCTTTTTTGGGGAAATCGGGAATATCCCTGATGATACTTTTCAGATCTTCCATGCCGCTCTCCTAATCTAGTTACGGTATTTTCTTAAAAATCAGAGAAACTGGATCTCCCCAATCAGGACGGAATTTCTACGCTGCCTTTCGCTTCACTCTGCTGGAGCATTTTTCTCAGTTTTTCCAAAGACTTTGCCTCAATCTGACGGATACGCTCCCGGGTTACGCCAAAACTTCTCCCGATCGTATCGAGTGTCTGAGGTTCCTTGTCGTCGAGTCCGAAACGCATGGCAATGATCTTCTGCTCGTTTTCGGAAAGCTCTCGGAGCCATTCGGAAACCAGTTCGAATTTGTTGATGTCTTCAAGGAGCGTTGCCGGAGAGTGATTTGAGGTATCCTCGATCGTGTCGATCAGGAAGTAATCGCTATTCTCGCCCATGGGCATTTCTATTGAATAGGTCTTTTTCAACAGAACCATCAGCCGCCGGACATACGCGGTATTTACTTCCATCCTGGTAGCGACTTCCTTGGTCGTGGGCTCGCGATTCAATTCCTGCACAAGCATCCTGGTTATCTTCAGCATCCGGTTGATATCATCGGAAACGTGTACCGGGAGGCGGATGATTCTTGACTGGTTTACCAGAGCCCGCTCGATGGACTGGCGAATCCACCAGGTGGCATAGGTGGAAAAACGGCACTCCTTGGACAGCTTGAAACGCTCTACTGCCTTGATCAGGCCGATATTTCCTTCCTCTATAAGGTCAATAAAGGGAAGTCCCCGGTTGATGTAGCGTTTGGCTATTTTAACTACCAGGCGCAGGTTCGACTCGATCATCTTGTCTCGTGCCGCTTTATCGCCCAGGTCGATCCTTCTTGCAAGTGCCTTTTCTTCTTCCGGAGTCAGCAGAGAAGTTTTTTGAATTTCCCGCAAATAATGCTTGATTGCATCATCGTAGTGCCCATCATAAACGACCTTGACTTCCACTGCCTCTTCGGGTTCTTCCGACACTTCCTCTTCAGGTTCTTCCGACCCTTCGTTCTCTGGTTCTGCTGTAGAACTGGGCTCCGGCTCTTCCGTGGTTTCCGGATCTTCGACTTCTTCCAGAAGTTTTTCGCTCACAACACATCCCCCTTGGCTTTGTAGACAGCGGAAAAATCAAGTTCTCGGTAGTGCAATCTGAATAGAACAGACAGAATCGTAACCTACTCCACTTCCCAACCATGCTTACCAATCAACTTCACGAAACGGCAACCGATAGACCTCTCCATCTCAACCGACCCGTCCTCTCTCTTATTGACCCTGATCAAGGTCTGGGCAAACTGGTCTCCGACCGGCAGTACCAGACGCCCCCCTGGCGCCAGCTGCGCAACAAGGTTCTCGGGAATCTCAGGAGCGCCGGCCGTGACGACAATGGCGTCAAAGGGGGCCTCTTCTTCCCAGCCGCAGGTTCCATCATCGATCTTGATATTGACATTCAGGAGACCGAGACTGTCCAGAACCTTGCGAGCCCGCATGGCCAAAGGGCGAATCCTTTCCATGGTATAAACCCGGTCGGCGAGAACTGCCAGTATGGCTGCCTGATATCCCGAACCGGTACCGATTTCGAGCACCCTCTCCTTACCTTTCAGCTCCAGCATCTCCGTCATCAGGGCAACCATATATGGTTGAGAGATGGTCTGTCTCTCTCCAATTGGCAGAGGTGTGTCGTTATAGGCTTGCGATGCCATTGCCTCTTCAACAAAAAGATGCCGCGGAATTTTCAGCATTGTATCAATCACGCGACGGTCTCGAATTCCCCGCCCGGTGACCTGAGCCTCCACCATTCTTTTTCGTGCGATATCGTAATTCATTCCACTCCTCAAATCCGATCTTCGGAGTGAGTTTTATATCAAAGACAGACGCAAATGTCCAACATATCGGTTCAGCTACCTGGACTACTCCAGGCCCCAGTTGCGCAATTCCTGGAAGGATGTGTAATTCGTCAAATCAAGGTGAAGCGGAGTAATGGAAACATGTCCCCGTGAAACGGCATAAAAATCAGTTCCATCAAGATCAAGGAAAGATAAATCACTGCTCCCTATCCAGTAATATTTTTGACCCCGCGGATCCAGCTTACCGACAATACTTCCCTCATAACGCCTTCTTCCCTGGCTGGTGATGCAGGAAGGGAGCAGGCAATCACCGGGGAGGTCCGGGACGTTCACATTCAAAAAGGTATCGTTGGGAAGGCCCTTTTCATGAATCCTACAGGCAAGCCTGGCAGCAAACTCCGCTGCCGTATCATAGTGCCCCCCCTGCCCCTCGATAACCAGGGAAACGGCAAAGGCGGGAATCCCCATCAGGGTCGCCTCCATCGCTGCGGCGACCGTACCGGAGTAGGTTACGTCATCCCCGAGGTTAGCGCCACGATTGATTCCGGACACAACAATATCGGGCTTGAAGGAAAGGAGATTGTGAATACCGAGGTTGACACAGTCAGTCGGGGTACCGTCTACGGCAAAAATATCAGGACCCAGCTGCACAGCCCTGAGGGGGTTGTGCAGCGTCAAGGCATGGCCGACAGCACTCCGCTCCCTGTCAGGAGCAACCACTGCCACCTCACCAACCTTTCTCAAGGCCTCGGCAAGGCTTTGGATGCCCGGGGCATGAATCCCATCGTCATTGGTTACGAGTATTTTCATGGGTACTACTTCTTATCCTCAAAAACAGGTGCATCCCATTGGAAAAAAGAGTCGGCGGCAGGCACAGCAGAATCGGAGAAAAGCACTGGTCCCACGCATTTTCCTTGAGCTAGACTACTTGCAGGCACCCAAGCGCTTACCCTTGACCTTCATGGTCATATTCTGGCCATGGCTGTTCATCTTCATAAGTGAAGTATAAGAGTCACTGCCAAAAACAGTTTCTCCGGTCATGGTCGCAGAATTTTCCCCGGTACACTTCATTTTCCAATTTACTTTGTTGGCGGAAGTCTTCAGATCGGTCACCGTACAGTTCTTGTCACGGGAGATGATCTTCTTCTGATCTGAAACATCATTTTTTGTATAGCAGTGTTTCATGACTGTGGCCGGCATCTTCATGGGCATACCCGGCATCTCCATCTGCGTTGTTATCTCCCACAATCCCTCACGCATTGTAGTGGCGGCAACAGCTACAACAGGTACCAGCAGTAGTGCAAGAACGACAATCAGTACTTTTCTCATGGTGCTCCTCCTTACCTTCCGGATAGTTGAGTCACAACAATATATGTTTTCAGGAAAAATAACGCATTGTCCAGCACCGGCCGGATGCGGCCGACCAATTTGCAGGTGCGCTACCAAGAAAATTGCACTGATGCAAACCTTTAGAAAATATCAATTTCAGTACATTATTTCAATGAATTATCGTCAATATCGCAAAAGATTTACGCTACAGACTCAAGACGAAGGGCAAAGGTAAGATCAAGACCGGCCAAGGGATGATTACCATCAAGAGTTACCTCATGATCATTCACCTCAGTCACCATCATCACCAATGTAGACCCGGCAGAAAATTCAACACTTAACTTCTTTCCGACTTCAATCACTTTTCCGGACGGAAAATTCGGTCGTTCTACCTTGATGATGTTTTCCTGCAGTCTTGGGCCAAAAGCTTCCGCGGCAGGAATCATGATATTTTTTGTTTCACCCGGAGCCATGCCGATAATCGCTTTCTGCAAGGCGGGAAAAACAGCATCGGACCCGATGACGAATACCAACGGTTCATCGTCCTGGGTACTGTCAAAAATCTTACCATTATCGAGTGTGCCGATGTAGTGAATGGTTACCGTACTTCCTTTGGTTGCAACTGACATGTGTTTCTCCTTATCTGCCTCATAAAAAAAGCTAGTATCTACTCCCGCGAGATACCCGCCAGCACGGATATCGTGTAAGCATAGCATATTGCGCACCTGGAGACACTACCAACCAGTCAGAACTGCCACATTATGCGGTTGGGTCTTCTCAGAATACCCAAAAGACGTCTCATCAGTCTTGTCCCCATGACCAACACTGAAAAACAAACGTACTTTTAACAAAAAAGCCCCCGTCAGTCCTTTATCGGAGTGCGGGAGCTTTAGCATTTTCCTTACAACAGAGACATCACTCGCCCAGATAGGTATATCCCTGGAGAGTCCTGTCGAGCAATTCCAAAAAGTGGCTGCTTTCCTCAATGGAGATCTTGCGGGAAGCAACACTTTTTTCCAGGTTGTCCCGGACCGTCTTGAGGATCTTGCTCCCTTCGTACTGGACATATTTGAGGCTTTCCCAGGTTGCGTCACCATTGATCACGGTATCGATCTTGTAGTTCGTCTTCTTGTTGAAGGTGATGTGTACGGCGTTGGTGTCGCCGAAGAGATTGTGCATGTCGCCCAAGATCTCCTGGTAGGCACCGATCAGGAAAAAGCCGATGAAGTATTTTTCGTCGGCTGCGAATTTTATGGATGGGCAGATATTTGGTACGGCCATTCTCGCCGACGAAACTGGTGACCTCGCCGTCGGAATCGCAGGTGATATCGGCAATGGACGCAATAACATCAGGTTTTTGGTTAAGGCGCTGAATGGGCACAATGGGAAACAGCTGGTCAATTGCCCAGGAGTCAGGAACCGATTGAAAAAGTGAAAAGTTGGCAAAATAGGTCTGGCGCAGCGCTGAGCTGAAAATTCTGCAGCTCGTCGGGGATCGGCTTTATCTTTTCGACGATGCCATTAATTTTCCGGATGATCTTTGCGCAAAGCCATTCGGCAAGGGCCCGATCGCTGCAGGTTCAGGTAGCCGAGATTGAAGAGGCTGACCGCTTCCTGAATCAGCTGGATGGTATCGTGGTAGTCTTCGCGCAGGGAGTGGCGGTCGATACTCTTGTAGATATCGACCAGCTTCTTGACCGTAGGCGAAAGTTTCTCCGGCGCATCCAGCAGAGACTCGTAGTCGGGCAGGGCATTCTGGGTGTTGGTATCGAGTATATTGGTCACCAGCACCGAATAGTGGGCGACCGTTGCCCGCCCCGATTCGGAGATGATGTTCGGGCAGTGAACACCCGCTTCGTCGCAGATATTCTTGATCTGGTAGATGACGTCATTGGCGTATTCCTCGACGGAATAGTTGACGCTGGAAAAATAGCTGGACTTGGAGCCGTCGTAATCGACGCCAAGGCCACCGCCGATATCCATGTATTGGAGGTCGACTCCCATTTTGTTCAGTTCCACGTAGATGCGGGACCCCTCGATCAGGGCATTCTTGATCTTGTCGATCTTGGTGATCTGGCTGCCGATATGGAAGTGGAGCAACCTGACATTTTCAACCAGGTTATTTTCCCGTAGAATCTCGACCGCAGCGATCAGCTCGGAAATTTTGAGGCCGAACTTCGCATCGTCGCCCCCGGAAGTGGCCCACTTGCCGGTCCCTTTCGAAGAAAGTTTCACCCGGATCCCCAGTTTCGGAGTGATGCCGGTCTTTCTGGCCAGTTCGATGATCTTCTCCAGCTCGAAGAGTTTTTCCACCACGATGGTAATGTCGTAACCTATCCTGGTTGCATAGAGGATCGTCTCGATAAATTCGGTGTCCTTGTAGCCATTACAGATGATCGGCAGGCTGTTCCCGGTGGCGAGGGAGATGGCCGCAACCAGTTCCGGTTTGGAACCGGCCTCCAGTCCGATGTCGAATTTCTTGCCGAATTTGGTAATCGCCTCCACCACCTGACGCTGCTGATTCACCTTGATCGGATAGAAGGTCTGGTATTTGGCCGGATAGTTATTCTCCTGGATGGCATTTTTAAAGACCCGATTGATACTGGCAATACGCCCTTCAAGGATGTTCATGAAACGAAGCAGAATAGGCGGCTTGATCTTCCGTTTGATCAGGTCGTCGATCAGGGCCCGCAGATCGATCGAATGTTTCGAATTGGGCGAGGGGTGAACACAGATGTTCCCCTTTTTGTTGATGGAAAAGAGCTCCGAGCCCCAATTGTTGATATTGTAGATTTTTGCAGATTCATTGATCGACCAGCGTTCCATAGGCAATTCACCAACCTTTGCAAGTAATAAGAAAACGAACGTGCGCGTAAGCCGCGCATTTGCACCAAAAATAACCTACGGGGAATAAACACCCCCCCTAGCCGGGTGACGTTACGACAAACGGCTCTTGAAATCCTCGATACGTAAAGCTGCGCACCACCTGCAATTCTCCCGTATCGCGGCTCAAAGGTGCAGATGTGCGGATGCTGGATGCCGTTAAAGGTGGTGGTTTTGACCATGGTGTAGTGGGCCATGTCAAGGAAAGCCAGTCGCGTCACCGGCGGAAAGTGGATGCTCGAAGGACCAGTCACCGATGACGTCTCCGGCCAGACACGACGGGCCGGCAAGGCGGTAGCTGGTGGTCCTTTTCGCCGGCATCGAAACCGCCCTTGATGCCGGGACGGTAGGGCATCTCCAGAATATCCGGCATGTGGCAGGTGGCCGAGACGTCAAGGATGGCGATCTCCACCTCGTTTTGCACCACATCCAGGACTTCGCCGACCAGGATTCCGGTGCCGATGGCGATCGCCTCGCCCGGCTCCAGGTAGACCTCCACGCCATATTTCTCCCGAAAATAGTTGATCAGCTCCACCAGCGCATCGATATCGTACCCCTCGCGGGTAATATGGTGCCCGCCGCCAAGGTTGAGCCATTTCATCCTGCGGCAGAAATTCGCCGAACTTCTCTTCGAAGACCGCGGCGGTCCGCTGCAACGGCTCAAAGAGCTGCTCACAAAGGGTATGGAAATGCAGCCCCTCGACCCCATCCAGAGAACGCCCCTCGAACTCCGCCGCGCCGAATGCCGAGTCGCGACTTGGGTGCGCAGGGGTCGTAGATGGCGGCATCGCCCCTTCGGAGTGCTCAGGGTTGACCCGCAGGCCGACCGAAACGCGACCCTGCTCCTTTTCCCACAGCGGCCGGAAGCGTTCCAGCTGGTTAAAGGAGTTGAAGACCAGGTGGTTCGAGATCTCCAAGCAGTTCCCTGACATCGCTTTCCTTGAAGGCGGCGGCAAAGCTGTGCACCTCGCCGCCGAACTCCTCGCGGCCAAGCCGCGCCTCCCAGGGCGAGCTGGCGCAGACGCCGTGCAGGGTCTGGCGAATAAGCGGAAAGGTGCTCCACATGGCAAAAGCCTTGAGCGCCATGAGGATCTTGGCCCCGCTCCGTTTCTGAACCTAATCCAGAATGGCCAGGTTATGGCGCAATCGCCCCAGGTCGACGACGTAGGCCGGTGAAGGTGCGAGTTGCAGGATTTTTTCGATGTCGATTCCGGTCAAATGCGAAACCTTTCTTCAGCCACAGAGAACACAGAGTATCGAACAATCTGTCTGGGCAACCACGGGACTCGGCCCAGCAGACATTTTGTTCCAAAGGTAAAGCCAATGAACGCTGTCCCAGAAACGTCAGATTTGCGATGATGACAGTATCGGCGACGAAGAGGCAACGCAGGCGTACCAAAAGGTACGTCGAGGAGCCTCAGAGGAATCCGGCGCTGTCGGGCGCAAATATGGCGTCTCTCACAGTTCCGGCCATTCGCCTTCGACCACCACATGCGGCAGCCCCATGGGCCGAAAGCTTCTCCAGGAACGGCTCCGGGTCGAACTGCTCCATGTTGCAGACCCCTTCGCCTCGCCACTTGACCGGTCAGCATCATGATCCACCCACTCACCGCCGGCACACCGGTGGTGTAGCTGATGGCCTGGGAATTGACTTCCCGGTAGCAGTCCTCGTGGTCGCAGATGTTGTAGATGTAGACCTGCTTCCTCTGGCCGTCCTTGATGCCGCGGGCGATGACACCGATGCAGGTCTTACCCTTGGTCAGCGGGCCGAGGCTGCCGGGATCGGGAAGCACCGCCTTGAGAAACTGGAAGGGCACGATCTTCTGGCCCCTGGAACTCGACCTCGTCGATGCGGGTCATGCCGACGTTCTGCAGCACCTCCAGGTGCTTGAGGTAGTTATCGGAGAAGGTCATCCAGAACTGGGCCTTCTTGATGGTCGGGAATGTGCTTGACGAGCGACTCCATCTCCTCGTGGTAGAGGCGGTAGATGTTCATCGGCCCGATCCCCTCGGGGAAGTCGAAGACCCGCTTGGTGGCAAGCGGCGCCGTCTCCACCCAGTCGCCGTTCTCCCAGTGACGGCAGGTGGCGGTAACCTCGCGGATATTGATCTCGGGGTTGAAGTTGGTGGCAAAGGGCTGGCCGTGGGTGCCGGCGTTGGCGTCGATGATGTCGAGTTCCTGAATCTCGTCCAGGTACTTCTTTGCCGCCAGGGCGGTGTAGACATTGGTCACGCCCGGGTCGAAACCGCTGCCCAAAAGTGCCATGAGCCCCTTGTCCCGGAAGCGGTCATGATAGGCCCATTGCCAGCTGTACTCAAATTTTGCGGTTTCGAGAGGCTCATAATTGGCGGTATCAAGGTAGTCCACCCCAACCTCGAGACAGGCATCCATAATTGTCAGATCCTGGTAGGGCAGCGCGACATTGATCACAAGACTCGGCTTTTCCTTCTTCAGCAGTGCTACCAACTCCGGCACATTATCGGCATCCACCCTGGCCGTCTTGACCGGGAAATCAATCTCCGCGGCAATGGCCTTGCACTTGGATTCCGTGCGGGAAGCAAGAGTTATTTCAGTAAATATATCGGCCGCCTGGGCGCACTTGTGTACCACGACCCTACCAACTCCGCCAGCTCCTATAATCAGCACTTTGCTCATTGTCAGTTCTCCTTTTATCCAAACAGTCACGTTCAGTAATCAAACGTGGGAGGTGTAACCACCCAGAGTATCTTTGCATCGGACTTCCCGGGGTTCTTTACCGAATGTCTCTTGTCACTGCTAAAATAGAAGCAGTCCCCCTTTTTTACCGTATAGAGCTGGTCATCCAGTTGCAAGACGATTCTGCCCAGGAGCACATAACCGAACTCTTCACCTTCGTGATAGCCCTGCTCCCGCATCTCTTCGCCCGGCTTGATTGTTACCAGTGCCGGATCCATCTCCCGATTCTGAGCACCGGGAACCAGGAGTTCCACTTTGACACCGTCATCATCATTGGTGGATTGGACCCGCGCATCAACGCCATAGACGGCATCCTCTCCCCGTGACTCTTCGGCAAAAAATTCTTCCATGGTAATACCGAAGACATCAACAATGTCCCTCAGGGTAGCAATGGAAGGAGACGTGGCGTCATTCTCGAGCTGTGATATGTATCCCTTTGTAAGGTCAGCACGGCTCGCAAGCTCCTCTTGGGTCAGGGAATTTATCATCCTCAACCTTTTTAACCGCTCACCGATTTTCAAGAAATCCCCCGAGTTTAGTAATTGTAAACATTTTGTTTTCGACCCAGTTTAGCCATTCTAAACTTTTTGTCAACAAATGAGTTTAGTGTTTCTAAACTTTCTGTTTAATCCTAACGAGCCGGGGACAGGTTTATAATACAATAAGTGCAACCTGTCAAGCATTTTTTCAACACAAAAGCTGCTCTTACCATACCGATTTCATTCAGCGTTTTAGATACGCGAACACCACACGAAAACATCGCACCTGATCCTGTCGTGCAGCTTTACAATTTTGAACACAGAGTTGTTATTCACCGGCAGAATAGTTTCGAGAACTGCACACAAATGCAAATTTTGAATTACTATCTGAAAATCTGGAGATTTTTCGGGTTAAACACAGGTGAGAAAGATAGGTAGGTACAGTTTTGTGGATCTTTCAACAGACAAGCACTTCAGAGAGCCAGGCCAAGCCCGCGACTTCGAACGGCTGGAAACATGTATGTTCGTTTTTTCCCCTGTTCGAGATAAATGATTTCATCGGCAAGCATCTGCATTTCCCGGCGACTGTGCGTTACCAGGACAAAGGGAATATCCCAGGTCTCCTGCAATTGCTTCAGTTCCTGTTGCAGATTTTTCCTGTTGACATGGTCAAGGGCGGAAAGAGGCTCATCCAGCAGTAGCAGGTCCGGTTCCACCATGAGAGCACGGGCAAGGGCTACGCGCTGTTTTTCTCCCCCGGAAAGTTGGCCGGGATACCGCTCCTGCAGTTGTTCGATCTTAAGCATCTTCATAAGATCAAAAGCCCCAACCCGATAGCCCTTCCCTTTTTTGCATCGAGCAGGAACACCATACATGACATTATCCTTTACTGTCATGTGGGGAAAAAGTGCGTAATCCTGGAATACGTAGCCGATACGGCGGCTTCGGGCCGGAACGGTGATCTTATCCGAGGAAGAATAAAAATCCTTGCCATTCAGAGATATTCTCCCACTGTCGGGCTGCTGAAGACCGGAAATGCAGTTCAGAATGGTACTTTTTCCCGAACCGGATGGACCGAACAACACCAGAATCCCTCGCCTGAACTCAAAAGTGATATCAACCGTAATTCCGGGATACGACTTAAGGATGTTCACTTTCAGCATGGATTGAACCCCCTTTCTTCCATTGCTGGAGTTTATTTCGGCTCCACCAGTTCAGCCAGAACACCGTACAAAAGGAAAGCACGGTAATCACCAGCACCAGGTTCCGGGCCGTGCCCGTGTCCCCCGACTCCACGGCAAAATAGATGGCCAGCGGGATCGTCTGGGTCTTGCCCGGGATATTCCCCGCCACCATCAGCGTTGCGCCGAATTCTCCCAGAGCCCGGGCAAAAGACAGCACCAATCCTGCCAGAATCCCGGGCCAGGCCAACGGCAGTGTTATGGTCAGGAAGATCCGCAACTCCTTTGCGCCCAGGGTTCGTGCCGCCCGTTCCAGAGACAGATCAACCCCGGCAAAGGCCGCTTTGGCGCTCTGATACATGAGCGGAAAGGAAACGACTGCCGAGGCGATTACCGCGGCCCACCAGGTAAAGACCAGCTGCAGGTCGAATGTCTCCAGCAGGAAATGCCCGATCGGTCCCCGTTTACCCAAAAGGATCAGCAGACCATAACCCATCACCGTGGGAGGCAAGACCATAGGCAGGATGATCAGCGACTCCAAGGCGTGTTTACAGGCAAACTCCTTCCGTGCCATGGCCCGGGCGATTGCAATACCGACGAAGAAGTCGATAACTACCGCAGCAACTGCCACTTTAAGCGAAAGAAGTATCGGTTCAAGCATGAAAAGGCTCCTAACTAATTTCTTTCTCAGGAAAAGGAAAGGTTTGCATCAGGAGCCCGTGGAAACCTTGATCAGAAACCTAATGATTAATACATTCACAAACTCGTTTTGTTTTGCACGAAAACTTTCTCGTACCTCAATATATCAGCAAAGTACCAGCTGAATTCCTGCTCATAATCACCGCAGGAATAACAGGAAACAAGAGCATTAACAGTTCAGATCAACTCACTGATGGCGGCTCGGCGAAGACAGCTGACTTGCAACCTGTTAACGTAGTGAGATTCAAACCCTGCAGCCTGAACTGCCCCTTTTCCATGACCAAAATATTCAGACAAGCGTAGTCCTGACTTAGCCGAAAGAGGTTTTCCAAAGGCATATCAAGAAGCTGAGCGAGAAGAACCCTGTTGACGCCTGCATGACCGACAATGAGGAGAGGCCCTTCGTTTTCCTCTAATATCTTATAAAAGGCCGGAACGACACGTTGTTGCAGCTCGGCAAAGGTTTCTCCCCCCGGAGCCGCATGTTGGGCAGGATCTTCACCTCTTCGTTGATATTCTTCCGGAAAAGAGCACCTCACTTCGTCCATGCTTCGGCCGTCCCACAATCCCATGGATATTTCACAAAGTTCCGGCAACTGCTTTACTTTGTCAAACTTCTTCCCGGCTATGAGCCGGGCGGTCTCAAGCGATCGCTGCAACGTGCTGCAATAGTAACCAGCAAAAGAAATTCCCATTAACTCCTGACGTAATCTTTCCGCCTGAGCACGGCCTCTTTCGTTCAGGAGAGTATCCGTATGACCGACATATCGTTTCAGGTGATCCTGACGGGAATCACCATGTCGCAGCAGAAGGACGATGCGCCTATCATGCTTATTCCATTCACATCCCATAGCAAAACCAACCTGTCACATGAAACCGTTTTCTCTCAGGATCTCATAGAGAGGACAACCCAACTTTGTTTCAATTTTTCCCATGATAATCAGGGCATTTTGCAAACGCCGCTGAACCGCCTCTCGCATGTCGGGGTTGAGAGCAGAGCTCTTCAAGCGCTGAGAAAAACGCTCATCAAGAGTCACACATCGATTTTTGCTGACCATCTTGTCGGCAAGATAAAGAATCTCGGCCGGCAGTATCATCTCACCCTCTGTCACACGGATATCCATGTGCACCGCTACAAGTCTTGCCAGATCGACAAAACCTTTTTCCGACAGTATTTCGGCTCCCTTTGCCGCATGGTCAGGAAGGCCTTTTGCCAGGTCGTGGAGCAGAGCCGCTGCTTCGAGGCACGCGACATCAAGATGACAGCCCGATTCATTCAGCTTCTTCGCCAAAAACACCACCAGATTAGCCACATTCCGGCAATGGTCAAGCAGCGGCCTCTCCAAAGCAAACTCTCTGGCGAGGAGATTTTCGCACTCTTGGGGTAACAGACTGTATTCTTTCAGCCAAAGTCCACGGAGCTGCTCATAGTTGGCAAGAGTATCCATATCGCGCAGGATTGCCTCATCGCCGGTCTCCACATCGATCGCTTCATCCTCATGCCGGGAAAGGATTCCCTTCAAGCCTGCCTCTCCACCCCAGGAAAGTATCTCAGCGCGGTAACGCACTGAAATAAGGGGAGGATGGCCCCGTTTCCCATGGTAGACAGGATAAAAAAGGCCATGGTTTTCTCCTTGGCAGGCACGTATCAGAGCCCCAATTGTCCTGTGACGCACCAGTGGAATGTCAACCGGAAGCAGAAAAAATGCCTCAAGCTCTTTATCAAGAGTGCGGACCCCTGCTAGAACGGAAGAAAACATCCCCTCCCTGAATCTTTCGTTGATAACCGCTTGCGCACCAAGCCGCCTCACCAGCGGCAGAAGCTCATCAGAACGATACCCTAGAACTACCCTGACATCCGTAATGCCTGATTCCTGAAAGAGAAGGATGATTCGCTCCAGAGCAGGAGTTCCGCCAAAAGTGAGGAGTGGCTTAAACTCCCCCATGCGGGAGGAAAGTCCCGCTGAAAGAATGATGGCGGCAATTTTCCTACGCATTTCAGAATCCGTTCTTTGCCCTGGCAGCTATCAACTCCGCCACGATACTGACAGCAATTTCCTCAGGAGTTTCAGCTGATATATCCAGTCCAATCGGGTTGTGCACCCGTTTGAAATCGTCCTCGCAAAAGCCCTTTCCCAAAAGCTCATCATACACCAGTCGCTGTTTTCTTCTACTGCCGATCATGCCGACATAGCCGGCATCCGTTCGCAAAGATTGCTCAAGAACTGTCTTGTCGTGCAGAT
Organism: uncultured delta proteobacterium; assembly: GCA_963748325.1. Classification (GTDB taxonomy): domain Bacteria; phylum Desulfobacterota; class Desulfuromonadia; order Geobacterales; family Geobacteraceae; genus RPRC01. Next base: position 1,487,287 of record CAVVIJ010000004.1, read on the forward strand.
GTCCTCTCGTCACAATTACCAGGTAAGAATCCCGACCTATCTCAAGGCCGTTGAACAAATCATCATATGAAGGAAGAACTATGATCTGGTCAGCCTTGGGAAAACGTTCACTATTGGCGAAATCATTCCGGTCATCCAGAACAACTGTCCGAAAATCAACCAGGGACGCCAATTCCGCCACGGGTCGGGACACATGTCCTGCTCCGAACAGGAACACGGTACCGGGCAAGAACGTCGGCTCGACAAAATATCGCTGCCCTTCCAGTGATACAATCACAGCGCACTTTTTCGCCCCAGATTCTTTTGCGAGTTGCGACAACCATGCTTCCGGTCCGGAAAAGCTCCCCAAAACAACAGCATCTTTTCTGGCCAGGCAGTACTCCATCTGAGCGACTGCACCACCATTCGTGTCGAGCGATTTGATCAAATAGCCTTTGCCGCCAGCCTGGAGGGAAGTTACCAGTCTTCGCATTTCTTTACTGCTTTCAGAGTCCGAAGAAAGGTACTCGAGAAGAAACTCCAGACGTCCACCACATATCATCTGATCGGTAGTTGCGGCATCCTTACCCGACAGGTCGACTACTTCAATTCTCGCTTTGCCGGTTTCAAAGATCTCTCGGGCGATTTTCTGCATCTCGAATTCCACCAAGCCACCGCCGATACTGCCGATGATGGATCCATCCCTGCGAATGAACATTTTTGAACCAACCGAGCGGGGCGTCGAGCCGGCATGTTTGATAATTGTCGCTTGAACCAGGTCTTCTCCGTCTTCAAGAATATGACAAATAGCCTGCAGTTGTTTAAGCATAGGAGTACCCCTCTTCTCTGGAATCAATGATTTTTCTTTTTATGCTCCCGTTGAAAATCCAATTTTCGGAACTGATCGTACAGGAAGCAAGGTTTAGTAGTCCGTCGGCCATGGCAGCTCGCACTGCCGGAATTTTCCCTAAAGCATGTCTTGCCTTGTCGGAAAGGAAGTCGTCAGATCCTGAGTCTTTTCCCGTGTACAGGGTAACATGAAGCGATGCCATGTCACGAGTTCCACGAATCTCGGTTTGAAAATTAAGCAACCCGGGCAAAGGAAAGAGCGCTTCATCAAGATCAGCAACCGTCACAACTGACTGTGCTCCTATAATGACACCACCTCTGATCCTTCCGCTAACCCAGGCAAGACGCCGCAGAATTGTCCCGCAGAGACAAGGCTCGGGAATAAACCGGGATAGGTCACCGGTCCGGTAACGGATAAGGGGCATCCCTTTTCTTGTAAGAGTGGAAAAAACCACTTCGCCGGTCTGCCCATCAGGAACAGGCAGACCGCTCCCTGGATTGACAATTTCAAAATAAAGGTCAGACTCGCGAATATGATATCCGGACAATGCGCAACAGTCGACTGCTGCCCCCAATCCCATTTCCGTCATTCCGTAATGATTAAAAACAGGGCAGCCCCAGGCACGCTCAATTTCTGACACAATAGCAGAGGGTACATAGTCGGCACTCAGAAGTACGCTTTTGATCTGTCCTCGCGGAATTTTTACAGCATCCGGATGCCGCACCAGTCCGAGAACCTGAACAGGTATCCCGATAAGGCAATCGATGTCCTTTGCAACAATTTCCGCGATGGCGGCGGCATCATCCAGAACGATTCCATGGAGAATACCCTCCGCCCCCATACGCGGCAATGCTTTGACCATCAGGTCCCCGACACTGCCATGCAGCTCGCCCGGCATGAGGATGAGAACCCGCTGCCCGGGGCTCACAAGAGCCTGCATGCCATGGTGAAACAGGTCAGTTGTCAGTTCCAGGTCCTCTTCAGTAAAATGAATCCTTTTTGCAGGTGAGGCTGTTCCTGAGGTACGCAGTGTTACCACCCGGGATATCTCGTCACAGGATACGCAGAGGAAGCTCAGATCGTCTGTCTGAATATCTACGGCGGTGGTAAAGGGAAGAGAAGCTATATCAGCAAGGCTTTTAAGATCCCCCCCCCCAACGCCTTTGAATAGACTCCGATAGAAGGGAGCGCGAGTACGCGCATAATCCACTGTTTCACGCAGTTTTTGGAGTTGATAACGGTCAATGTCGGACCGCAGGTCGGCTCCGATTGAGGTTGAACCAATTTTGGCCTTAATCCACGGCTCCAGTGGGGTAATTTCCATTGTATTTCCTTTTTCGCTTTGGACTTTTGCTTCAGACCTGGCAGGTCTTATAAATTCCCCCGATAAAGCCTCTTTCCACCTTGGGAGGTAAGATTATAGAGACAGAAAGGAATCATCCGTCCATCCGGAGAAACCACATGGATGCAGCAGTCGCGCGCCCGTTCCAGATCGAGGTTCCAGACATCCTGAAAAGCCATTCCCGATACCGAGAGCATCCGAGTCCTGACACGATTCAGAAAACCATCCAAACTATCATGACCTTCTGTGCAGCAGAAACTGCTGCCCCCACCTTCACCAGGGGCTTCAACTTCGGCCGCTGACCACTGTCGGGTAGTAAATGATACCGCATGTGCCCCGGTATCGCTGGCCGAACAGCAATTTTCGCTACCATGCCCGGTCAATGCCTGCAAACCACCTCCCGGCTTGGGAAGAAAGGTTCCATGAAATGAGCACAGGCTATTTTCCCAGCCCGGCGGGCTGAAATCTTCAATCCGCATCAAGCCACCGGTCTGTTCCTCAATAGAACGCATCACATCAGGAAGGGTTAACCGCTGAGTGTTCGCTGGAGCAACCGGGCAGCGCCCAAAATACCCTACCGGCTGAAAATGGACGCCTCTGACCGCTGGAATCAGATCGAGGGCCAATCGCAGGATTGATCCGATCTCTTGCACATTGACTCCGGGCACCAGGGTCGGCACCAGAACTACGCCGATACCGCTCTCGGCGCATCGCTCGATGGCTCGCCGTTTTTCAGCATAGAGAGAGCGACCCCGTATGGCTCGGTAGACAGAATCTTTGATTCCATCAAATTGGAGAAAAACGGAAGCAGCACCCGCCTGACGCAAAATGGAAGCGTAATTGCTATCTTCGGCAATGCGCAGACCATTGGTGTTGACCTGAATAAAGGAAAATCCGAGGGAACGTCCCAATTCGATAATAGCGGGAAGATCGTGCCGAAGCGTCGGCTCACCGCCGGAAAGCTGAATGATGATGTCAGGGCCATACACTTGCAGTACGCGCCGATACCATGTGTCAATTTCAGAAAGCCCTGGGTCCGGGGCGGGGTTTGTCCCGGCATCGGAAAAACAGACCGGGCAATGCAGGTTGCAGCGAGAGGTAATCTCAAGTACAGCGGTACAGGCGTTTTTGCGGTGATTCGGGCACAAGCCGCAGTCGAAAGGGCAGCCTTTTTCAGCTACGGTCTGAGAATTTCCTTTTCGGATTACGGTAGGCTTTCGCTTCCATCCTCGAAAATCAGGCCTCCCCCTCCAGAAAATGGTCCGAAACTCACCGTGCTCAGGACACTTTTTCACCAGGTACATATCATCTCCAGATGATTCCCTACCTGCCGGAATTCTTTCAAGACAAACCGGACAAAGACTCTCTGTCTCCGAAAGAAAATCACCTGAATATGCTGGCATTATTTCCCCTCACAAGGGTCAAAATCGTTTTCAACGAGAAGTTCCAGTACTTTCTGATACGTGGCTGCCACCACGGCACCACATCTCTCGTTTCGCAAGGCACCATCTTCCGTAATTGTAGAGCAGCTTATCCCGCCGAACTGTTCGCTATACGTTTCGCGAAACCATTCGCCCAACTCATTGAGCATGTTCATCAACTGGAAATGCTCCTCGTCATCGTCCGTGCCTTTCCCGGCATAGAGTGACAAAATACACGCCCCCCCGGTAAGCGCACCGCAAACCTCACCAATCCCAACACCGAATGCAAGCCCGGCCATGGCACGAATGAGATCGGGATTTTCCTTCTCCTGCGCATCAAGCGCCAGAAGCATCATAATCTGGCTGCAATAGAACCCTTTGGCCTTCAATTCCATCATACGAAACATCAAGTCATCCATCAGAAAATACCTCCGCGTCATTTCTTCTGCGCAACCATTAGAAAGTACCCAGGGACAGGGGACGTCATCGGAGTCGAGGTACCGGCACATCCTGAACCGGAAGCAGCAAGAAAGTCACAAAAACCAGCCAATGACCCGTGGCTAAAAATCAGTTGTACAGCCAATTCTCTCAGATACCGGGTGTGATCTTCCCAGACCATAAGTTCAAAACCCGCAGCCGCAACAAGCGACTCAATCTCGTTGTGAGTCCGCAAGACTGACGTGCCTTCCCCGACATCTGCCATCACTTTCTCTTCCAAGACACGATCATAGAGGTCACTCACGATCAGATACCCACCCGATCGGAGCACACGAGAAAATTCCGAAAGAGCACGATTTGGTTCCAAAACAAGAGAAAGTACGCATTCACAGAGTATCCCGTCACAAACTTCCTGAGCAAGGGGAAGCTCTTCAGCACGTGCCAAAGCCAAAGGAAGGTACTCTGCCAGGTCATTGTCCCTCAGAAGATCTTCGGAAACATCAAAACCCAGTACCTGGTAGCGGTGTTTTTCTCGAAGATATGCCACGGAGGCACCCGTGCCGCATCCTATATCGACAATCTGTGCAGCAGGTGGAAACACGCAAAAAGAAAGCCCCCGCTCTGTCAAGCGGAAGCCACCCGGTCGTAGCAAAGAGCCGGTGACGGAACGCAAAGAAGCCGATTCATGCAATGCGGCAAGAGCCTGAATCGGCCTAATCTTCTCACTATTTGTCTTCAAGGATTCTTTCAGCTTCTGCCATTTTACCGAGGGCAAGACTCTCAGGCACAAGAACATTACCGCATTGCCCGCAAGCAGGAAGATCAACCTCAAATTTGCCCTTCATATAGGAAAAATAAACCTTCTGGAGAAGAAGGGGGCCTTTACAGCATGAGCAAGTCCACTCGGCAGCTTCATGAGAAAAATTCATTTTTTGATCCCCACGATTTCCATTCGGTGACAATAGGCATTATGGACACTGAAGCCTTCACCGTTGACAGAATATTCGACCCAAAAGGTAACATTATCCGGTTGGTAGTAGGCCAGGAAGTGTCCGCTTTCTTTATGCAGCAGTTTATTTCCTTTTTTTTCGGCAAAATGAATGACCTTCCGAATATCATCCTGAAGAATCCTTCTTCCGTCGACCTTTCTGACCACGTCAGCAGTCATGGACAACTTGAGGGCTTCGTGTTCGTCAGGAACAACCCGCCCATTTTCACCAAGGCTGCGAAGAATTATTTCTTTGACCACGGCACGGTTCTCCCTTCGCTCAGACCAGGAGATGGCTCCTCGAGAAGCAGGATCAGCGTCATCAATGTTCGGAAAGAGGAGTTCCAGGAGGTGGGCGGTCCTTTTGCCGGAAGCGGCCAAATTATCACGACACATGGCACAATAGGCAAGGTAGTCATGATCGTATACTGCTGTTCGATAGTAGACCGTATCGGTATCCTGCATCATCTTTGTACGATACCATCCACCTGGTGACTTGAATGGCTGATCTGAAGCAGGAACAGTGCCCACACGATGTTCCAAAAGATCGTCGGCAAGTCTCGGGTTGGCATTGTACAAAAGGCCGCCATATCCGCAACACTCAGGTTTATCGCCACTCAGAGGAAGCTCTTCCAGAGCAAAACCAAGCGATAATACGATACTCCTGACGATCTCCCTGGTTTCAGGAGCATGGCGAGTAATACACGGATCCACAACGGATATCGTAGTCCCTCTCAACCCCGGTGAGAGCGTGGTTTTTGCCGCCGGGAGGCCGCATTCTTCCAAGGTTTTCCAGATAGACTCGATTGCCATTTCCGGCACCTGTTCTGCGAAGATACTGGCACAGGTCGAGCATGCAGTAATGACACGGGGTTTCCCCATTCGTTCCCATTCGCTCCTGATCTCCGCTAACGTTTCCTTGAAAAGTTCGTCCTGCCCTGCCCAATAGGCAGGTGCACCACAGCAGTGAAGCATGATACCCACTCCACCAGAAAGCTTTTCCTGCAGATAGCGGTACGAGGACAATACTTCACCAGGCGAGCTGGCACAGAGCTGACAACTGGGAAAGTAGAGGTAGGCACTTTCGTTCTTTCCAGGCTCATGGCGACAGATACTAAAATTTTCACCGTTGCTATAGGCCATGTCCTGCAAAGCAAATTCGTGAAACGAAGGAGGCATCAAATTTCGCTCATGCAGTGTGCGCCGTGCTTGCAAGCAAAGGTCTCCCATATAAAAATCGGTGGGACAAACCGTCTCGCATAGTCCGCAGGTTGAACAGGAATTCAGGAACAGGTTCTTGGTTCGGGATGAGCCAAAAAGCACGTGTTCGTTGTTAAAGATTTCACGCGCATATTTCTTCGGGTATGCCCTGTAACGTTCCAGGTAAAGACAGACCTTCACACATTCCATGCACTCGCATTGGATACAGCGAGCGGCTTCTCGTTGTGCCTCTTCATCAGTTAGACTGATTCTGCCACCCGACGCCTGAACACGCGGAATTGGAGCTATTCCTTCAGTACTCGTAAATAATCGCGTTTTGTAAGGCCCTTCGTTTTCTCTTGCATGATCGATCTTCGACTTTTGGAGGAATCGCTCTATGGATAGGGCACCCTTCTTTCCCGCCAGAGTCTCGTAGACCGGCGAATACAATCCACTCCGACAGGTCCCTCCACCAGCAAAAACTCCCTCTTTACTGGTAGCACCGGTTAGCGCATTAATGGAAATCAAGCCGTCGCTGTCACATTGTAAAGGAAGTTCTATCTCAAATACCGAGTCACGGTCTACATAGATAGCATCGTATTCCCGACAAATGCTATCAAACGTCTCGGCATCAAGAGAGGACCCAAGCCGAATGTCGGCTCTCAAATCCTCAAGCACTGACAATTCCTCCTGAAGGATTTCCCTTGGCAAGAGATTTTCAGAAATTTCCCACAGGAAACCACCCAGCCGGTCGTTTCTTTCATATAGTGATACGTCAAAACCCTTCTTGAGAAGCTCTAAAGCAGTAGTCAAACCTGCGATACCAGCGCCAAAAACAGCAATTCGTGTATCTTTTTTTGGAAGAAGCTGTACCCGTCTTTTCCCGGAAACATTTTCCACGCATCTTCGTTCAAGGGCACCAATGGCTATCGGCTCTTCTATCTCACTCCGCTTGCAATTCTGTTCACAGGGGTGATCACAGATTCGCCCCAAGATACCGGGAAACGGCATAGCTTTGTTCAGCACTTTGTGAGCGGCTTCCCAGTCCCCCGTCCTCAAATTTTTCACAAACAATCGAACATCAACATGGAGGGGACAGCTTACCGTACACTCAGGCGGTTCTTCCTGAATACATTTGTTTTCCCACTCTTGGAGTTCGTTCTTTTCCATGCATACCTTCTTTCAGCCAGTCAATATTTTCTACCGGGAAACGATGCTGAAAACGACGAGAGGATACTCAACAGAATCCAGACCGTTATAACATAACATATATTACGATAAAAGAACTTTTGAGCCGGCACACTATGGGAACCGGCTCAAAAGTCTTGTAAATTCAACTAATTATACCGAATCTAACTATTACTTCTTCTTGGGTGGTGCAGAATTTACATCCTGGCAAACATAACCCTGAGCGAGTGCATCGGCAACATCAAAGGCCTTTTTAGGCGAATTCAAAGCCGCGATGATCTTCTCGGGGTATGCCGGCAGATGACGAATACGTGCACCACAGGCGTTATCAATTGCATTGATGACCGCGCAATGAGGCGAGGTCAACGGAAGCTCGCCAACGCCGCCAGCGCCGAAGGCACCAAGCTCACGAGGCTTCGTTACATAAATGATTTCCAGATCGTCGGTGATGTCCTTGCAGAACGGGAAGCCTGCGCCGATCATGTTTGAGTGAGCTTTGATCATCTCGAAGTCTTCGGTAAGGGCAAGGCCAATACCCTGGGCCAAGCCACCATAAATCTGACCATCAACGACCAATTGGTTGGTGATCGTGCCGACGTCGGCCACGTGGGTCATCTTGTAGCAATGAGCCTTGCCGGTGGTGATGTCGACTTCGACCTCTGCCAGGAACAGACCATACATGTAGATGCAGAACGGGTCACCTTTACCGGTTTCAACATCACACGGAGTGCACGGCGTAGTCCATTTGCCGTATACCTGGGTTTCGATCCCTTCTTTGACCATTTCGTCGTAGGTACGATAGGTCCCGTCAGGCTTTCTCATTGCTGCAAGCAGGTTCTCACATGAAACCCTGATGGCATTGCCGGTAACAACGTTATTACGGCTACCACCGGACGGACCGCTGTTCGGAGTGAGACTGGTATCGTTAAGACAGAGATGGACCTGAGTATCTTTCAGACCGAGGGGTTTAAGGGCTTCATGGGCAAACGCAAGTGTACCCATATCGGAACCCTGGCCGTGGTCTTGCCAGCTGTTGCCCATCATTACTTCATTATTAGGCAGAAGCTTAGCCCAACTTTCAGATGAATCCGGTCCGTCGAGGCCACAACCGTAGATACCAAGGGAGACGCCGACGCCACACTTTACGGTATCGGTGCTTCTCAGTTTCGCGGTAGCAACAGCTCTTTCGTACCTTGGTCGAAGTGCTTCAAATTGCTCCGGGAATACAAATACTTCTGGAGTCTGCTGTGTCGGAGTGGTTGCACCGGGACGGTAGCAGTTGAGCTCACGGATTTCAAACGGGTCTTTCCCCATTTTCTTAGCCAGCTCGTCAATGAGTGATTCAGAAGCGAAGAACGCCTGTGGCGAACCATAGGCACGGAAAGGTGCACCCCAGCAGTGATTCGTACAGACGGTTCGGCCCTCACCACGCATGTTGGGAATATCATAACCGGCGAAGGCGTACTGCATGCCACGCTGGGTGAGAAGGTCACCGAACTCTGAGTACGGTCCGTGATCGACTGACCAATCGGTTTCGGCAGCAAGGAACTTTCCGTCTTTGTCGGCGGCAATCCTAGCCTTGAACCAGAACGGTGAACGCTTACCTGTGTAGAATTGCAGCTGTGCCCAAGAGCAGGAGAGGTGAACCGGCCGGCCACCGACCGCCATAGTGGCAACTGCGACCAGTGCTTCGTTGGACGGACAGAATTTATAACCGAAAGAACTGCCGCAAGGGTTCTGAACAATGACAATGTCATCAACTTCCATGCCGATACCCGGGGCAATCATCGCCTGGTGCAACTGCAGACAAATGGACTTGGAATGGATGCATACCTTTCCTTCATCATTTATGTAGGCAAAACCGACATCCGGCTCAATAGGCATCTGGGGTTGACGACCAAGGTAGTACTCGCCTTCCACAACATAGGCTGCTTTTTCCATGATCGGCTTGGTGTCTTCACCCTTGGCCAGCTTCTGGGTGAAATAGACGTTCGGAGTGCCTGGGTGAATTTCAATGGCGTCAGGAGCCATGGCTGCGGGTGCATTCATGTAGTGAGGAAGGACTTCCAGGTCGAACTTCACCAACTTCGATGCCGCCTCGGCATGCGCCTTGGTATCGGCAATTACGATGGCAATGGCATCACCGTACTGAAAAACTTTTTCGTCACAGAGAATCGGGCGGTCCCAACCGTCGCCCTTGTTTTCAGGGAAAGTAATGAGGCCGGTAATGCGGTTGCGGCCTTTAACATCCTTATGGGTAACAACCTTGACAACACCCTCGGCCTTCTCGGCTGCAGAAGTATCGATCCCCTTGATAATTGCATGGGCCACATCGGCATATGCGAGAGCTGCGTGGAGAGTACCTTCAGGAAGCTGATTAGACTTGTCATTACCGAAATCCCAGAGACCACAGACCTTGGCAACAGAGGTGGGGCGAGGATACCGTGTTCCGTAAACTCTGCCGTCTGCAGGAGCTTTGTACTCAAGTGCAGATTCAGACATTTCGCCACGGAGAACCTTGGCGGCATCCATAACTGCATCAGTGATAGAGATATAGCCGGTACAGCGACAGGCATTCTTGTACTGCTGGAACCAGTCACGCACATCTTCTCGGGTTGGGCTCGGATTCGTGTCGAGGAGAGCTTTCGCTGAGACCACGAAACCGGGGGTACAGAAACCGCATTGGAGTGCTCCGTGGAAGATGAACGCTTTCTGGAGGGGGTGGAGATTCAGTGGTGTACCGATCCCCTCAATCGTGGTGATTTCAGCCCAGTTATCAACCCTTTTCATTCTGGTGACACAGGAACGGACAAGTTTGCTGTTCAGAATGACATTACAAGCACCACATGTTCCGGTTGCGCATCCGACCTTTACACCAGTCAAGTGCAGCTGATCACGCAGCACGTCGGACAAAAGCGCTTCCTGGTCAACAATCAACGTCCTCTCGACGCCGTTGACTTTCAGTACTTTCTTAATCATACTTCCTCCTCCTCTTGGGTTTATATAACAGGGCATGGCCCGGTTACGCTGGATGGAAAAAAGTCCCACGTCCCGGTATAGAAACCGGGGCGTGGGTAGGTGGACTGACAAATGAAAAATCAAATTTTACCGAAACCGCAGTTTGGATAGCGGCACTCGGAGCAACCGGCACAGAAACCACCGTTGCCCAAAGAAACTATGTCGGCTCGTGACACTCTTTCTCCCGCCAGCAATCGCGGAACAATCAAATCGAATATGGTAGCCTTGTGATACATGGCACAGCCCGGAAGGCCGATTACCGGAATTGTTCCGATGTAAGAAAGCATAAACATCGAGCCGGGAAAAGTGGGGGCGCCATAGGTGATTACTTCACCGCCTGCACCGCAGATCGCGGTAGGTGTCAGGTCATCCGGATCCACGGACATTCCACCGCTGGCAACAATCATATCGGCGCCCTGCTCTATCAGTTCATGAATTGCCTTGGTGATTACGGAAACATCATCGGGAACGATGATCTGTCGAAAAACTTCACTGCCCATTTCAGCAAATTTAGAACGAACGACCGGCCCGAACTTGTCCGTAATTCTGCCGTGAAATATCTCGCTGCCTGTTGTTACCAACCCGACCCGCAAAGACCGAAATGGAAGCACTTCCACAATTGGAAAATAATCGCGGCAGATTTTTTCGACCGCAAAAACTCTAGCTTCATCAGTAAAAAGCGGAATGATACGAGTTCCTGCAACGGGGATATCCTCCGTCACCGGCTGATTACCTTGGAACGTTGCCAGGACTACCTGTTCAATTGAATTAATTTCACGAAGTCCCGATGCATTTACTTTCAGCAAACCATTGCAGGTTGGCACCAGTTTTACTTTTCCTTCCACTGCCTCAGTCAGACCTATCCCACGACCGGATGCAGCCGTGGCTATCCTGAAAGCAGCATCATCTTCGTGGACGTACCCTTCTTTGAGATCAAGAATATAAATGTTGTTTTTGCCCAGATTCATGAGCATCGGGACATCTTCCTGCCGGATTATATGTCCTTTTTTAAAGGCGCGCCCCTTGAACTCCCCAGGTGCAATGCGTGTAATATCGTGAAACAAAACTTTTCCCACCGCTTCCTGTACGGGGATATTTTTCACCATAAAACTAAGTCTCCTTAACTTTTCTATTACCTGCAGTTCTTGTATCTTCAGATCATGCAAACCGATCGCATTTTCACTGGCGATGCATGACTTGATAAATTCAGGTCAGCGTTCCGCCTACAGACAGGCAAAGTTAAAAACTTGACCAGTTTCCAAAACTGTTGCCACGGAATTTTTGATTGACCTCTCCCAAAAAACAAAAAACCCGCATGAATGCCGATAAATACGGCATCAATGCGGGTTCCGTTACGTCCGCTCATGGCGGAGGACGAAATAAGCGCCTGATCCTACTTGAATGTATATGCTCGCCAAATGCTGGCAGGTCCTGATTATTTAGACAGCATGAAAATACTGTTTCACATTAGGTTCCACCAGCTACTTTTCGCTGAAGGTTCGTTATATACCACACTACATAATCACGTGCAAGCATATTTTTTATTTTCTGATTCCGCAAAAACAGATGAACTCATTGCACAAAAATTGTGAACAATTCTTATCCGGCAACACACTAGATTGCGGCTACCGAACAAATGCAAACGGCAGTAAAAGGACAATTTATTCGTCAATCTCTGACCGGAAATACTTCCGGCAAACGCTTGGTTATCGGCGAAAGCATAAATTCTCCCCTGTCCCAATTCATTAATCCACCACTTTCAACTGCCCAGGCAAAAAAATTATCTGTCTTTCAATTTTCTTCTTGCATTTCGTTATTTATATTGCTATATAACGAGTGGATATTCTCCCATATCCAATTTTCCTTTTGGCCCCATGTTGCCCAGCATGGGGCCTCCCTTTTTCAAAGAAAAACCTTGGGTCATGTATGCTAGATATCTTCTGGCCTGATTCTTGACACATTCAGAACTCGGGAAAAGAAATACCAAGTGAATAGCTATACGAATAAAAGGTAAGGACCAAAGAAAAAAAGTAAAATGGACAAACTCCCTGCTAAAACCAACGCCGAATTACATGCGCATCAACCAGAAAGGCTCCCGCAGGGAGCACACTCAAACAATTTATCAAAGGATTCATGACTATGGCAGACAGACGAGTTGATATGTCCGGCAAAATCTTTCTCCAGACAAGTGACCAGAAACCCATGGACCTCGACACAGTACATCTGTTGGAGAAAGTGGCGCTCCATGGCTCAATAGCCAGAACTGCCCGTGAAATTGGGATAAGCTACCCGAAACTTTGGCACACGATAGAAAACCTGAATAGACTGTCAGATAAACCCTTGGTAATAAAATCCGCAGGAGGTAAAGGTGGAGGTGGGGGTACAATCCTGACGGAAGAGGGTCATAAATTCCTCAAAAAAAGCAAGGCAATTCAACAGACACATACTAAGTTCATCCGTCAGTTGGAAAACAAGTGGTCTTCCGGCAAGTAATTACATTGCTTAAACCTGCAACAGGTTGAGGTCGGGCCACGTGAACCCGACCTTTAAAAAAGCCTAGCAGGAACATTGGCTACAGTCATCTTCCTCGCAATTGCTACAGTCATCCTCGTGATTGTGAGAATGATCACAAGCATGATCGCCATCCTCCCCATCACATCTTCCTTCGTCAGCGCTATTTTGCACGTCGACAACTGCCAAAGCATCCTGGCGAAATAGCTCCACATTCTCTTTGACACTTAACGACTGTGCCTGCAAAACAGTAATGCCCAGGATATTCAACATCTCCAGAAAACCGTCGCCAATTCCACCAACGACAAGTGCCCCCACCTGCTTGTTCATGAGAGCTTTGCAGGGATCACAACCGGCATCAGGGGCATGCTCGTCGCAATTGGGAATACCTACTGTCTCAGCCGTATCCGTATCTATCATTAGGTAAACCGGTGCAGAGGCAAAATGATCGTAGATGGTGCTTTCCAAGCCTTGTTCCTGTAAAACGGGAAAACATAGTTTCATTGAAATAAACCTCCAGATAGTTACCAGAACAAGCTAAAAAGCCTGCCTGATTTTAATTATATAACGTAGGTTTCTTACTGGTACCGCATGATGGCAACTGAAAAGCACATTTTGGCTAATGCACATCCTGCAAATAAGTCTATCCGTGGTAAAAGCTCAGAATATATGGCTTGCGGGGCACTTCCGCTCCCGGGCTTAACTCTGCAGGATGACCTACTATTATAGGTGCGACCAACTGATAATTCTCCGACAAGCCGAATTCTGACTTTATTTCCCTTTTGGAAAAAATGTTATGTGCAAATCCTATCCAACAACTCCCCAATCCTGCCTCTTCTGCCAAAAGCGAAAGATTATAGGCAACCATGCTACAGTCATAGACATGCCAAAATGATTCCCTGTTTCCATAAATGATCACAAGCGCCGGTGCGTTATAAAAAACATTAAAATCGGGGTCCCGCATGAATTGCTCATATTGATGCATATGAGGAGAATCCGTGAGATTGTCAAGCCACTCACTTTTTGCCACATCTGAATAGTGCTGCAGAAGAACCTTGTCAGTAATAACGACAAAGCTCCAGGGCTGATTATTAGAACCGTTGGGAACCCAAACCGCATTATCTATCATTTCGCGGATGACCTCTTCAGAGAGAGGGTCCGAGGCATAGGCCCGGCAACTTCTACGTCGGCGTATCATGTCCAGAAAGCTATTCATGCCACACTCCATTTACACTCGTTGAATATAAATTAACTATGAACCATATACATTACTCAGGGTATAGGTAAGACACTTGATGCATTGCCACTCGTACTGCCCCAAATGATTATGGCAAAACCACGATCCGCATTTAGAGCATTTTTTTACCAGATAATAGTCAGTATCAATTTCCTTGTCGCAGATAGCACATTTTTCCAAAGCCACTGTCATTCCTCCTGATAATGTATCTCGATTGGGGTAGATAAAAAAAACCCGCATGGACACTGCATAAAAAGGCACTGTGTCCATGCGGGTTTCGGTAAGTCCGCTGCTAACGGATGTCGAAGTGAGCGCTTGACATAAATAGCATTATTCTGTAGTTAACGGACAGTTCAAGTCAGGTTATTTCTAACGACAGTTCGATCCTTGCAGTAAATATCATCTTGAACCATCGTACCTGAAACACGCCATACAGAAAGGTGCCAATCGATAAAAAGCACAAGCGTAGCATGGCTGCGAAAAGGTCTTACCATTGAAACACGGTTAAATATGGCGTTAAGACAGGATCCAAGCGAGGCATATTTCGAAATTGCCACGCTCACCTACGACAAAAATTGTGAAATCGAGAGCAGACACGCTCGAATTTTATTACGCTGCTGATTTTTTCACTTCAGAAAGTCTGTTACTTCAATGTTTCTGTTTTCTCAATATAACTGATACCACCATCCTTGAAAGAAATGACAACTTTCCCAGAGAAACCGGCAGGAATAATATTCAACTCAAAGAGAGTATCTGATACTCTCTTTTTCCAGACGGAGTTCGGCACCCTTATATCTGTAACAACTTGCCTTCGCATTTAGACTCTCAATAGAACCAGAAAATTTCTGAACCGATGAAGCAGGGCTACTGCTTATGCAGCAAATAATCGTCAGTATGTACGGAACATACAGAACCCTTTTCAGAACATATGCAAGCAAATTCCAAATTAACTACAGGTGTTGGCCTCATATGTGATATAAGAACCTGTATTTTAATTTCCGTCGAAAACGGATAAATTTTCTTCGTTATGTATAATAATAAACAACGAAAAGTTCAAGCATTTTTTGCTTTCGCACTTTTTCATCTCCGAATCTGAGGTTAATTACACCCTGATACGGGCAGGAATTCATGTCTTTACTTGTCGCCATTTCTGAACAAATCCAGGGGCGCAACAAAATCAAATAAACACAAACAAGCCGAATGACATGACAAACTCATACCAGGACAATCATACCCGGAATCTGCCGTTACATGCCTGGGGCACCGCGGATCACTATCTCTCGCAGCCACGCAACACCGGAAATATCCACGGTAACCGGGAGCTACTACCGATACAATGCATCACTGATAAATTTCTCATTGTAAATTTGAAAAATAAATACATCTCAATTATTTCCTCAGCAAGTACTGGTACCATTCCATGAAAATCGCATCATTTGAGTTCAATGTACGGGAACTTTCCGGTTCATTAGGTAATCTGGGAACATTTCTACCACTGGCAGTCGGCTATTTCGCAGTATGCGGACTCAATCCGGCCGGGCTTCTGGTGATGATGGGGCTCGCCAACATACTTACCGGGGTCTTGTATAGACTGCCTATTCCGATCGAACCAATGAAAGTAATTGCGGCAGCAGCCATTGCCCAACAGTGGAGCCCTTCCCTGGTTTATGCCGCAGGCTTTTCCATGGGCTGCATCTGGCTGCTTATTGCCATATCAGGTATTGCTTCCCGGATATCAGGATTAACACCAGCGGCAGTTGTCAGGGGAGTTCAAGTCACCCTCGGTATCCTTCTGGCGATTCAGGCATGCAAAATGTTGGCATCATCCTGGACATTGGGAGGAATTGCTCTGATTGTTGGGCTTGGGCTTAGGACCAGCCGTCGCATACCTGCAGCAGTAATCCTCGTGCTCCTCGGCATAGTAATCATGGCCATAAAAAATCAACTTGGAATGGTTCAAACCCCCAGTTTCACCCTCCCGCCGCTAACCATGTTCAGCGTCAAGGAGATCTGGCAATCCCTTGTACTTGCAGGATTTGCACAGATACCGCTCACCATCACCAACGCAACTATCGCCACCTCCTGCCTCATATCAGCATACTGGCCTAACAGGACAGTATCTCCTCGAAGACTCTCTTTCAGCCAAGGGATGATGAATCTTATTCCTCCCTTTTTCGGTGGCATGCCAATGTGCCATGGGGCAGGAGGTTTAGCAGGGCAATATTATTTCGGTGCCCGAACAGGCGGCACCAATATTATTGAAGGAGTTGTAGAACTCACGCTGGGGCTTTTTTTTGCCGCATCGGTTTCCGGCCTTTTTTCTTCGTTCCCCAAACCGGTTATTGGTGTCATGTTGCTGCTGGTCGGTTTTGAACTGATCAAATTCGCACGCGATGTCGAGGGGAAAAACCACATTCTGACGTTACTCGTGACCGTAGCCCTGTCTCTCGCAACTAATATGGCCATCGGTTTCGTCGCAGGGATTATCACCAGTGTAGTCCTTTCTCGTTACCTGCATTCAAAGGACCTCTGAAGCCAAGTCCTTTAGCACATCGAAAGACAACACGACTTCTCGTACAAAAGATTTTTCACTTTGATTTTCCCATATATTTTGAGCTGAAGGCTTAAAGCTGAAGGATGCCTTCTGTTATTGAGAGGGGAAGTATGGTACTCTTCCATGAAGCAGCAACGCTACCTCACCGGGAACAATGCAACCTGAGAGACCAGGATGAACGGAGGGATACTATGTTGAAAGAAAAGAAGATCGGTTTTATTGGCGGCGGCAACATGGCCGAAGCCATTATCAAGGGACTATTGGCAGGCGGAGTACCATCCGGCAACATTTTGGCTGCGGAACCTGTCGAACAAAGGAAAGCATATCTTTGCGAACATTACGGAATCGAAACCACAAGCAATAATAGCGACGCAGCCATATTTGGCGATATCGTCATCCTCGCGGTAAAACCACAGGTGTCTCTGGAAGCATTGGCTGCCTTGGACAGAAAATCAACGGAAAAAAAACTTTTTATCTCCATCATGGCAGGTGTCCCGACAAAAACCATCGAAGCCGAACTCGCCAAGATGGCCAGGGTAATCAGGGTAATGCCGAACACACCGGCTCTTGTTCTCGAAGCAGCTTCAGCAATCGCTCTTGGGACAAACGCAACTCAAGACGATCTCTCACTCGCCCTTGAAATATTCAACCTTCTGGGCACCGCCAGTTCCGTCCCGGAAAAGCTCCTGGATGCAGTTACCGGTCTTTCCGGAAGCGGGCCGGCATACGTGTTTACCTTTATCGAGGCACTCTCCGACGCAGGAGTAAAAAACGGTCTCCCCCGCGACGTGGCAACCCGCCTTGCTGCTCAGACGGTGTTTGGCTCTGCAAAAATGGTATTGGAGACGGGAGAGCATACCGCTCTGCTCAAAGAAAAGGTTACTTCTCCGGGTGGGACGACTATCGCAGGATTGCATATTCTGGAAAGGGAAGGTTTTCGCGGCACAGTGATAACAGCGGTTGATGTGGCTACCGCACGCTCCACCGAACTGGGGAAAGGTTAAAGCGATCAGGAATTTACTCTCGGTAGCTAAAAGATCATCCCATATTCTCTCTCAAGGTACTGGAAGGCCCGGTTGACGCGGGTCTTCAGAGTCACCTCATTGACCGGTTTGAAGATGAAATCGAAGAAGCCTTTCTCAAAGGCCCTGGCCTCTTCTTCCGTTTCTGTGTTCTTGGTCAAAAGAATGATGGGGATATGGCGTGTTTCCGGCACATTTCGCAGAGCGTCAAAAAGGCCATAGGCATCCAGTTTGGGAATGGTCTTCTCCGTAATGATGACCTGAGGCATTTCTGAAATCACCGTTTTATAGGCATCCATTCCTTCTGTGGCAACCTTCACCCGATATCCGTCCTTTGTCAAAATATGGCTCCACATGGTACCGAGCAGGTTATCGTCCTCCACAATCAGAACAGTCTTTTCATGCTGAATTGACAAGTCCTTGCCAAGATATTGTCTGCAAATGGCTGCGTTTATATCATTCTTTGTTGCAATAAACGGAATAATTGTCAGCCCATGATTTGCCGCAATATTCGAGACAATCCTGGTTTCAGTCGGATCAGCCATGGCCAGGGCAAGTTTACCATCTTCTATTTTCAACGGAAACAGCATATTCTGCATGGCAACATCAACAGGAATCAGATCCAGGAGTTTTCGGGCATAGGCATGACGGGCAAAATTTCCGACCACCCGGTAGCCATATTGCTCGGCCAGCGCACTGGCCAACTCATCTCCGGTAATTAATTCCATCTCTTCGAGAAGCGTACCCAATCTTCTGTGAAGCCTTTTTGCACGAACCAGCACCCTCTCAAGGGTTTTTGCGGTAACAAGACCCTTCTCTACAAAAATTTCTCCCAGCAGCTTTCTTTTCACTATCATAACTCCCGGCAGCAGACAGATTCGCGTATTTATACGCGGTGAACATTGTAGCTTGATTGACAACACAAATCCAGACCGAATCGCCCTCTCTCGGAACGAGATTTAGTACACCGTCAAAAGAGCAGCGATATTTTCAAGCATTCAGCCGTCTGTATCAGGTTTGTTGATTTTCTCATAGAGGTCAATTTGTTCCTGCTGGGAAAGCTTCCGGCATGAGCGGCCTTTCTGGCGAAGACACATACCACACCTGCTATCGCTGCACCACTGGCAACAAATGCAATCGGGACACGGGTGTTTTTTGGGGACATCAGTCACGTTTTACCTTGCCTGTTTCCACTGATCTCGCTTCTGCAACCTCACCGCAACGCCCATTTCGGCAGGTACCGTCAAGCGCATTGCGAACAGTAACAAGGAGTTCTCCGGGGGTTAACGGCTTCGATATGAGGAAAATGTCTTCTGCTACAAAACCCTGTCTGTCAATTACATCATAGGGATGACCGCTCATAAATACAGCCTTGATATCAGGTTTAATTCTCCGTGCATCATCATAGACCTGCTTACCATTTTTCTTCGGCATTATAACATCAAGCAGTAGTAAATCCACTATTTCAAGGTTTTTGCGAAATTTATCAACAGCATCTTCACCATCCACGGCCTCTACAACAAGATACCCATATTTCATCAGAATATGTTTTGTCAGCATGCGGACAAATCGGTCATCTTCCGCAAGAAGAATTGTTTCCCTGTTTCCCACCGGAAGCATGGTTGATTCCAATCTTTTCCTTTCCACTACCGACTCAATCAGAGGAAGATAGAGAGAAAATGTCGTTCCGTGCCCTGGCTCACTGTCAACTTCGATATAGCCCTTATGCTGTTTGATAATACCAAACGCCATGGAAAGCCCCAGGCCAGTCCCTTTGCCCACTTCCTTGGTAGTAAAGAACGGGTCATAGATCCTCTCCTTTATCGAAGGGTCCATTCCTACTCCTGAATCGGAAAAAACCAGTTTTGCATAATGACCAGGAAGAAGTTGACTGCGGCTTTCTTGTGAACTGTCGGCTATTGTCGCCAACTCGGTTGTCACGCGGAAAACACCGCCATGGGGCATGGAATCCCGAGCATTGGTGACCATATTTATCAACGTCTGTTCAATCTGCAGTTGATCTGCCATCACGACAAGCTCTTCCGGCGAGGTAATGATCTGGAAATCAACATTCTCACCAACAAGTCTCGCCAGAAGTGTTTTAATATTATGGATTGTCTCGTTGAGATCCAAAGGTGCGGGATTGATAATCTGGCTTCTACTAAATGCAAGTAGCCTGCGGGTCAAATCCGCAGCCCGCTCCACACCGGCCACAATCTGTTCCACATAATTTCGGATATGACCCTTTCTCTTGATACTGTCTCTAAGCAGGAGAGCATACCCTTCAATAGTTGAAAGGATATTATTGAAATCATGGGCAACGCCTCCAGCCAGAGTCCCGATGGCCTCCATCTTGTGTGCCTGTCGTAATTGCTGTTCCAGGTTGCCTTTTTCCGTCTCCCGGTTCTGAAGAGACTCAGCCATAACATTGAAGGCTATGGCCAGTTTGCCAATTTCATCCCGCGTCTCGACCGGAACCTTTTCCACAGGTGAACCGCTTCCCATTGCCCTGACTTTTTCCGTTAATCTGTTTAAAGGCTTTGTAACCCCCTTGACGACAAAGAAGGTTATCACCATGGAAATCGCCAGAAAAATACTCGCAATCAGACTGCTGTTGATGAGAATTTTTCTGAGAGCATCGTTCAGTATTTTCTTGTCCAGCACTATCTGTACGAATCCGACGGTACGCTCTCTATTATTAAAAAAGTTGTCGGAATAGAATAGTGCCTCATCATCCGGATAAAGAGAGCCCGCTCTGACAGGTGCCCATATCTCCAAAGAATCGAAGCCCCGGTTGACATACTGGGTTCCGGTAAACTTTCTGAGTCGACTGAACAGGTCCTTACGTTCCTTATCACTCAATAGTGATGAGGGCTTTCTCGGTTCAACATCTCCCCTACGCTTCTCCTCCAGGAGTTTCCCGCTGGAAGTAAAAACCGCAACCTGTGTCACTTCGTTGTTCAGAAGAACACCATCAACCGGATCTTTCAGCAGATCCTTGTTTTCGGCAAAAACCCCGAGTCTGACAGTATACGCCAAAGATCTTGCAAGGACCTCCCCTTCTCGCACCAATACATCAGTCATTGAGTTCCATTGGTTATGCACGAAAAAAGCGGTGAAGGCCACGGACAGGAAAAGTACCAGCAAGATAATGGCCATGAATATTTTCACGGCAAAGGTTTCGCCCAAATGTCTGAAGAAATGAAATGGTTTCATGAATTCATCACCTCAGAAACTTTACGTTACCGTGAAGGTCTTCATTAATAGGCACATGTAGCTTCCCGGCAACGGATTCGTTGACAACAAGTTCTGCGGTATCAGCGTCAACCGCTGCAAGATCTGACGCTTTTTTCCCCGACAATATCTTCACGGCAAGTTCCCCTGCCTGTCTACCCATCTCATAGGCATTAATATCAAGGGACATGAGCGCCCCAATTTCGAGGTACTTGGCAGAGAAGGTGCATACCGGAACCTTATTTTCAAGGGAAAAAAGCATCATCAGTTCAGTGGTATCCGGCGTCACAACCGTTGTATCAGGAATCATCCAGAATGCATCGATGGCTCCTTTCAAAGAATTGAGCGCAGTCGGAACCATCCTGGAGCTACTGACCTCTTTCACAAGCAGATCGACTTTAAACTCCTTCGAAACACGTTGGGCCTTTTTCACAAACGCTGCACTTTTTTTCGGATCATAGATAAGGCCTATGCGTCGTGCCCTGGGAAGAACCCTGCGGATAGCAGCCAACTGCTTCTCTGGAGAAATCGTCATACTGACTCCGGTGATGTTTCTTTCCACGCGTATAATTGCAGAGGGATTCAGTACCATTAGGTATACTATCGGCACACCGGAGAAATCCTTTACTTTCTGAAGAGCTTCCATGCCTATGGCAAGAACCAGGGCAGGCTTACTTGCGGAAAGATAATCGACCGCACCATTACTGGTACGAAACACGTAATCGACATCTCTGAACTGTGTGCGCACCTGAGACTTGAAGCCGGAAAATGCATCGCCATAAGGTTTGATATTGTGGTTTTGGACAACGAGGATTTCCTGAGAAGCGGCCTGTGATGCACCAGCAAGGGGCAGGAGGATGAAGAGGAATGTAAGGAAAATTTTCTTGGTCATGAGTCAGTTCGTATGGACAAAAAGCTAATGCTTTGGTATGTTGCAAAGCTATAAAAAGGTTTACAAATTTTTACCGAAGGAAATGCCGGCTTTTGTTTCAGCAACAGACCAGAAGAATGCGTGCAAACTCTAAAGCACTGATTGTGACCGGGAGTGAACTAACGTGTCAAATTACCCTGCCTTCATTATGCACAGTTATTCTTTAAAAACAAGCCTTCTGTTTCTCTGCCTGTGCCTGTTACTTAACTCTTTACCGACCAATGCTTTTGCTCAGGTCGACGAAGAGATGCAGGTTCTTCAGCTCTACTACCAGGACAATGACCTGGTTGTATCCACCACGAGAACCGAGAAATCCATCTCCCAGGTTGCGGAAAACATCGCCATAGTAACTGCCAAAGATATCAAGGCAATGAATGCCCATACCGTTGCCGAAGTCCTCAGCACCGTCAATGGGCTTAATCTTGCAAACTACACGGGCCCATGGAGCAGTGCAAGTATTAGCATCCAGGGGTCAGCCGCCCGACATGTAACCGTTATCATTGACGGGGTAGTCCAGAACAGTCTCAGTGACGGATTCCCCGATGTCGGTGGTATGCGGGTGCAACAAATTGACCGCATAGAAATTATCAAGGGACCTGGCTCTTCCTCCTGGGGCTCGTCTCTGGGCGGTGTCATCAATATCATCACTAAATCACCCGATGCCTACCGAGAATTCGGCGGAACCATTTCCGCCTCGATTGGCAACCAGAGCACCGGGGATTATCGAGGCGAAGTATCCGGCACCATCGGTACTTTTGGATACTACCTGTCCGGTGGGGGCCTGCTTTCCGACGGGCTCCAACCACATACCATGCTGGAAAGCGGCAACCTATACAGCAAGCTTCAATGGCAACCATCGGACGCCTCGACCCTTGCCCTTACCCTGGATTATCAGAATGACTCCCGCGGCTTCGGCGAGTTTCCCCAATATGACGTTTCATTTTTCAATCGAGACAACCGCTTCTCCTCGACCCTTTCCCTGCGTCAGCGCCTGACGGATGAACTCAGCCTGGACCTGGGTTTCAAGACGCTGCAGACAAAAGGCGAAATCAAGATGTCGCCCTATTTAAGCGATGAGCAAATACAAAATACCAGGGTGGACGAAAGCACCTTTGGCGGCAACGCCCGAATTAGCTGGGACCAGCAGTGGCACACACTTGTTCTAGGTAGCGACTTCGATTTCGGCCGTTCTGATTCGATGCTTTACAGCAGCGGAATGGAGCGCCTTAACAAATGGGCCTTCTATGTCAATGACACCATACAAATGGGTCACTTTTCCCTGACTCCCGGCGTTCGATATGACAATACAAGCACCAACGGTGACTTTTGGAGTCCAAGCCTGGGTGCCACCTGCACCATCGCTGGCTCAACCATAATCAGGGGCTATGTTGCGCGGGGTTTCAGCATCCCCCCGCTCGCCTCAACGTTCGGAACGGGTTTCTTCTCGATGCCGAATCCCTCCCTGAAAATGGAAAAAGTCTGGTCCTACTCGGCCGGCTTTGAAACCGCAGCCCTCAAATATCTCTGGCTAAAGGCCACGTATTTCCGCCATGACATCTCCGATGCCCTCACCTCGGTCACCTTGCCCGGTGACTTCTTCATGGTTATCAACGGCGGCAAACAACGCCGGGAAGGTGTGGAGGTGGAGTTCAAGACCACACCAGTGTATGACCTGTCTCTTACCGGCGGTTTCACCTTCGTCAATGCCAAGGACAGAACCACCGGCGAAATCATCAAAGACGTACCCCGGTACTCCTACGATCTAGGGCTTCAATACGATAACAGCAAGATAATCAAGGCGCTCTTAAAGGGGCGCTACGTTGACTGGAATGCAACTCCGGACGAGGAAGGCAAATACGACGCCCTGATCTGGGATCTCAATTTGTCGAAAGAAATTTCTCTCTCTGACGCAGTCACCGCAGAGGTATTCTTCACCGCACACAACCTCTTCAATGGTGCTCAATACGACTTTGTACTCTATCAAAACCCACGTCGATGGTTCGAAGGCGGACTCAGGTTCAACTTCTAATCTGCTCGTCTGAAGAAAGTACTTTGGAGTTTATTCCCATGAAGATCCTGCTCAGCTGTTTTTTCCCGGCCTTACTGCTCGCCGCCTGCCATACGAGCCCACGCCTCAAAGAGTTGCCGCCGGACGCAGTGGTGTTGGCCTTCGGCGACAGCCTGACCTATGGTACGGGAGCGCTACCTGCCCAGAGTTATCCGGCAGTTCTTCAGAAGCTTATTTCCCGAACCGTGATCAACGCCGGTGTTCCGGGAGAAACCACCTCGGAAGGACTTGCACGGCTGCCGTATTTCCTGGACAGATACCACCCCGCACTAGTCCTGCTCTGCCTGGGGGCTAATGACATGCTACAGGGACAGGATGAGGGAACAGCTGCGGAAAATCTCAAGGAAATGATTCGCATGATAGAAAGACAGGGCGCGCAGGTGGTTCTGATCGGGGTTCCCCGACCGAATCTGCTTGCGACCACACCGGAATTTTACGGTCAGATTGCCGACGAATTTTCCTTGCCGTACCTGGAGAACACCATGCGTGATGTCCTGATAAAGAGTTCTCTCAAATCGGACTTTATCCATCCGAATGCCAAGGGCTATCGGAAACTTGCGGAAGGAATCGCCCTCTTTCTGCGAAAATCTGGTGCTTTGTAGGATATCCTGAACCAGACGGAATCTGCGCACCGAAAACCATCAATCCCATGACACAGTGTAATCGGGAAGTATCCTTCCAACCCAACCTCTCACCTGAGCAGTCAGAAAAGAATCTTTCAGCGCTTCTCGTCCGTGGTGCAATCCAGAACTCTTCCCTGAACAGAGCAATTGATCGTCTCGACGAGCGATTCCGAAGCTACTGCTCTTTCTACAGCCAGGGACTGTGGACTCCCGGCCTGGTGATAACAAACGAAATGCGAGGGAGTACCGAACAATATCTGCCCATGATAGAGATACACTCCGCCTTCCGGCAGTTCTTCTCCTTGGCACTTCGCTATCCCCTGCCTGATGAGAGCGACCCGGTACAGGGGGCAACAAACTGGCTTGATCTGCTTCAGCGTCTCCTACTTTCACAAGAGTCGCTCAACCCGGCAACCCTTCTGAAGATATTGATCACCGATGAGTCCAGACGCAGGCTCTTTCTCTTTCGCTCACTGCTTCCGAAGCACCATGGCGGCAGCTTTCTGCGCTATCCAAGCCAGCTGGTTGTCCTGGAAGACTGGATCATCAGGAAAAGAAATTCCTTATCCAGGGGGATACGCTGCCTTGATGCAGCCTGCGGATCAGGTGAAGGCACCTATGACCTTGCGAAGCTGTTACTGCAATGCGGCATACCCCCCTGTGCACAACAGGTACATGGCAGCTCTCTCGAGCCACTGGAGGTTTTCTCGGCGGCTCATGGTTACTTTCCCCACGATCCGCAACGAGAGAAACGCTTCAAGGCTTTCGTGGAACCGCTTTTCGCCACTCACACTATAAGCAACATGCTCTTCTTTCGAGACACTGTCATGCGGCAGCCGACGCCTGACGAAAAACCCTATGACATCATACTGTGTAATGGCCTCCTTGGAGGACCTTTCCTGCATGATCGGACAATGCTTGAAAATGCGCTGATTGCCTTGACAAAAAGACTCAACAAAGGTGGAATTTTCCTGGCAACTGACAGGTTTCATGGCGGCTGGAAGAAAGGAGGCTCTCAGGGGTTTCTCGCGGAGTTCATGAAAAGAAAGGGATTTTTGATTCGTCACGGAGACTATGGTATTGCAGCAGAAAAAATATGATTAGATGAACGATGGCATTTTGCAGATGCGAGCCTTGCTCCTACGCGCTGTAACAATTCAGCACAAAAGCGAGTGACGACAGGAATATAGGGCAACCACACTCCTGTGCGCTGAAGCGCTACGGCGCGCAAGAGCAGGGGGCTGCCCTACGAAGAAATCTGACTCTGAGGGAAACTACCGTACCAGAAGGCTTGAGCCGGTCATCTCCGCCGGCTTGGGAATCCCGAGGATTTCGAGAACGGTGGGAGCAATATCCGCCAGCACGCCGGAACGCAGCGAAAGCCCCTTGCCCGCATCACCAACCAGCACCAAGGGTACCGGATCACAGGTATGCGCAGTGTGTGGAGCGCCATTTTCGTCAACCATGCTCTCGGCATTGCCGTGATCGGCGGTAATGAGCAAACTACCTCCCAAGGACAGAACCTTATCGACAACAACGCCCACGCACTCATCAACTGCCAAAATAGCCTTTTCGACCGCCTCCAGAAATCCGGTGTGGCCAACCATATCCGGGTTGGCAAAATTCAGGACGATGAAATCGAAACGCTTTTCGTCCAACCTTTTGATCAGTTCTGCCGTTACCTCGAAGACACTCATCTCCGGCTTGAGGTCGTAGGTGGCAACATCTTTCGGCGAAGGAATCAGGACCCTCTCTTCGCCAGAAAAAGGTGTTTCAATCCCCCCGTTAAAGAAAAAGGTGACATGGGCATACTTTTCCGTCTCCGCAATTCGAAGCTGATGAAGACCGGCCTTGCTGATCACTTCACCGAGAATATTCTTCAACTCTTCCGGTGCAAATGCCACCGGCAGGCCGAAGGTCTCGTCATACTCCGTCATGCATACGTAGGATGAAAGCGCGGGTCGGAAAGTAGCGGAAAATCCGCTAAAAGCAGGATCCGTAAATGCTCGGGTTATTTCGCGAGCCCGGTCGGAACGGAAGTTGAAAAAGATAAAACCATCGCCATCCCGGATCGTACCAACCGGACCATTTTGATCGCAGACAACGGCAGGTACCACAAACTCGTCATTGATGCCCTGGTCGTAATTTGCCTGAATGGCCGAACGTGCACTTTCGACGGCTGTCCCTTCTCCGAGCGCCATCGCATTATAGGCCTTCTCGACCCGATCCCAGCGATTATCCCTGTCCATGGCATAGTAACGTCCCATGACACTGGCAATGCGCCCGACCCCGATTTTTTTCATCTCCGCTTCGAGAGAAGCTACATATTCGAGAGCACTTTTGGGCGGCGTGTCGCGACCATCGAGGAACACGTGGACGAAGACATCCTTAATGCCTTTTTGTCGGGCTAGCCGAAGCAACGCATACAGATGCGTGATGTGCGAATGGACGCCGCCATCGGAAAGGAGGCCTGCCAGATGAACTCTGC
This sequence comes from uncultured delta proteobacterium, assembly GCA_963748325.1. GTDB lineage: Bacteria > Desulfobacterota > Desulfuromonadia > Geobacterales > Geobacteraceae > RPRC01. The sequence goes on from CAVVIJ010000004.1 coordinate 1,514,379, forward strand.
CTCCGGAAGCACGGGTTTTCTCCATACAGTCAAGCAAAACGGGATTGCTGTAAAAGGAATCGTCGTCAATGGCCTTGGAAATACGCGTCAGATCCTGGTAAACGATACGACCTGCCCCGATATTAAGATGACCCACTTCCGAATTGCCCATCTGCCCCTCGGGAAGCCCAACCGCCATGCCCGACGCCTGAAGTTCCGCAAAAGGATTCTGTTGGCAGAGTTTATTCATAACAGGTGGATCTGCCAGCGCTATGGCATTGTTTTCTCGGCGCTGACTGAGTCCCCAGCCATCAAGAATCATCAGAAGCAACGGTTTAGACATTGTTCCTCCAGGGAATGGTAGTAAACGAATTTTTTCGAGCAGTACAGCACACCGTAGCGACCAGAAGAACAGGCTTAAACCGGGAAAAACGGCGTTTCAACCGGTTTCGCTGCATCAAGCTCGGCACAAGCTTTCATGGCAAGGGAGTCCCAGGTACCACAAGAGGGACAACAGGAAGTCCACTCGATTTGCTCATGACCACACACCTTGCAGGCAAAGGGAATACGATGGGTTTTCCCTATTCCCAGGGCTTTGCGATACTCTTTGACAGCTTCTTCACAATCCTCGGTTCGTCGATAGGCCTCTGCCAGGAGAATGTGCAGGCTGGGGAAATCTACACCACTTTCAACAATGGCCCTCAAGTGTATAAGCGCCTCTTCGGCCATCAACATCCGTATGCAGAGCTTACCGTAAAACAAACGGACAATTAAATCATGGGGGCTATCGAGAACGCTGCGCTTGTAAAAGTTCACCAGCGCCGCAATGGTACCGGGCTCATCCTGGGAAAAGTAAAGATCCTCCAGCTTGATGAGAAAAATCGGATGTCGCAACTCCTGGAAAGCCTTCTTCAGAAGATTGGCCGCCTCATCTACCCTGCCTTCCTGCTTGAGAGCTTCGGCAAGGGAGACAGTGCCGGGAATGAACGAAGGATTTTCAGCCACAATCTCTTGCAGTTCAGCGCTCGATTTTTCCGTTGCGCCCAAGGCAAGAGACAGCCTGGCACACTCATAGCGGAGATACAGAAGCCGCTCTTCTTCCGGAGCCCGACTCTCAGGCGGCATCAGTTTCAAGTAACTCTTCTGCATTTCCAGCGCCTCTTTCCAGGCTCCCTGCCGTCGATACAAATCGCGCAGGCAAGCCATGGCTCTGCGATTCGACGTATCCAGCGCAAGAATCCGGTGATAGAGATCCACGGCACTTTTGCTGTCGCCTTTTCTCTCGAATACGGAGGCAGTCTTGAATAGCAGCTCGAGATTATTTTCTTGAATCTCCCGCGCCTTGCCGAGATTCGCCAGTGTTGCCTCAAGATTCCCTTCCTGTTCCGACAAGTCAGCCAGCGCAGTATAGACTGAGGCATTGAAGGGGTCCCTTTCCCGGGCCTTTTCCAGTAAAAATCGTGCTCTTTTCAAATCTCCCGCCCGAAGAGTGACGAGCCCCTGCTTGAGGTTTTCTTCAGACTCCTTGATACTCCGCGTACGGCGGCCTATTCTCCAGTTCAGGAGTCTTGATTTGCCAACCCCCACAAGATTGGAGCAGATTACAATCAAGGCTCCGGCAAGGAATGAAACTGTCACCAGCAGAGGGATGGTTGTTTCGAAAATACCGTTGGGAAGGACGACCGTGACATTTCCCCGGTTGAGAAAGGAAAAGTAGAGATAAGCGGCAAACAGCAGGATGGATAAGAATAATGACTTCAGAAACATGGAATCACCTCACCGGGGAAGATTGAGTGGCAAGCGCTCAAATGGTTTCAGATGGAATCTGTCAGTGGTGATAAGGTTCTCTATTCAAGATGGTAAAGCCTCGATACACCTGCTCCAGGAGAAAGACCCGCACCATCTGATGAGTGAACGTCATGGGAGAAAGAGCAATCATTGCATCGGCCCGTGAGCGGAACTCCTGCGAGAAGCCATATGCACCACCCACGGCAAAGACCAGTTCCGGCACTGCAGCATCACGATTTTTACCGAGGAAATCGGCGAATTCCGGGGAATTCATCAAAGTCCCCTTCTCGTCAAGCAGAACCAGACGTCCGTTTTTCGGCAACAGCTTTGTCAGCCGGGCACACTCCCGCTCCCGCATGACCTCTTCCGCTGCACCTTTTTCTTCACGCGCCTCGCCGATCTCCAGGGGCAAATAACGTCTGATGCGGGAAGCATACTCTTCGATGCCATTCCGCACCCATTCCTGCTGGGTCTTACCGACCCATAGGACTTTCAGCCTCACGCCTTTGCCGTCTCCCACTGGAATTCCGCGGGGACCTCGACCTGCGGTGCATTGGCCCACAGTTCATCCAGGTCATAGTAACGACGCAGGTCTTCCTTGAAAACATGGAGAATGACATCGCCATAATCGATTACGACCCAATTGCCCTCTTTCAATCCTTCGATATCGATCGGTTTGCCAAATTTCTTCAAGCCGTGGCGCACGGATTCGGCAATCGCCTGGGTCTGCCTGTCCGAGGCCCCCGTCGCCAGAACAAGATAGTCGGCTATGGTGGAGATACGCTGTATGTCGAGAACCTTTACATCAAGGGCTTTCTTATCAAGTGCAAGGGCAGCACACTGGATTGCCCTCTCCAATGATGACAGTTTACTACTGCTAGAACTACTCATAGAACCTCTGTTGTTTGATATAGTGTTCAACCGTTGCCGGAAGAAGGTAGGTAATTGATTTTCTCTGACGGATCAGCGAACGGATGGCAGTGGAGGAAATGTCGAGCTGGGTCCCTTCGATGCTATAGACGGAATACCCGGAACGGTGGGAAAGTCTGTTCTGGGACTCATGATAACAAAACTCATGGGCTATATCAACCGGAAGAGCCTGCTCCAGAGAAATACTCGCTCCGGGCCGCGTAATGGTAATAATGTTGCAGCAGGAGAAAATTGCCGAGTAGTTCTTCCACAACCTGAAGTCCGCAAAAGAGTCGCTCCCCATGATGAAAAACAACTCATCACCAGGATACATCTCCTTGAAGATCCGCAGAGTATCAATGGAGTAGGATTTCCCCTCCCGCTGCCCTTCCACGTCGGAAACGCTGAAAAAAGGATTTTCCTGTACCGCCAAGGTCACCATTTTCAACCTCTCGGCAAAGGAGAGATCATCGGCAAGCGCTTTATGCGGAGGCGTTGCTGCCGGAACAAAGATAATTCTTGAAAGGGCAAATGTCTCCCGAATCTCTTCCACGATCCGGAGATGGGCAAAGTGGATCGGGTTAAAGGTGCCTCCAAAAATTCCTATCTTCATGATCCCTCAAATGAGCTGTCGAAACGCTTTCTAGCCGCGTATCTGCCCTTCTCCATAGACGATGAATTTTGTTGTGGTCAAATCTTCCAGGCCCATGGGACCGAATGAGTGGAGTTTGGTCGTCGATATGCCGATTTCGGCTCCGAGGCCCAGCTGATTGCCATCGGAAAAACGGGTCGAGGCATTGACCATGACCACGCTGGAATTGACCTCACGGATGAAGCGCTGCGCGTTGGCGTAATCAGAGGTAATGATTGACTCGGTATGAAGCGAGCCATAGGTGTTGATGTGTTCGATTGCCTCGTCAATATCATCAACGACCCGGGCAGCCAGTATCAGGTCAAGAAACTCCGCATACCAGTCCTCCTCGGTTGCCGCCTTTGCTTCCTGAGCGAACTGCCGGAAGGTCTCGTCGCCACGAACCTCAACCCCGAGCTTTGTGAGCGTCTCGAAGATTCGCGGGACGAAGAGCTCTGCCAGGTCTTTGTGTATCAGAAGCGTTTCCAGGGCATTGCAGACACCCGGCCGCTGGGTCTTGGCATTGATGATAATCCTCTCGGCAACGTCAAAATCAGCCGAAGCGTCCAGAAAGACATGACAGACACCCTTGTAATGCTTTATCACCGGAATCTTGGAATGTTCTACGACAAAACGGATCAGCCCCTCTCCGCCACGCGGAATAATAAGGTCGATGAACTCTTCCTGCTTGAGCATTTCCGTCACACCTTCCCTGTCCACGAAAGGAATCACGGAAAGGGCCGCAGCAGGAATCCCTGATTTCTCCATTGTTTCACACAGGACTCGCGAAATTGCCACATTGGAATTGATAGCTTCGGAACCGCCACGCAAAATAACAGCATTTCCGGCCTTGAGGCAGAGTGCCGCTGCATCAGCCGTGACATTGGGACGTGCCTCGTAAATGATGCCAATCACGCCAAGGGGGATGCGCATTTTTCCGACCATAAGACCATTGGGACGTTTCCACATCTTGGTAACCTCGCCAACAGGATCAGGAAGGTTTGCCACCTCGCGCAGTCCATCTGCCATGGCCTGGATACGGCTTTCATCAAGCATCAACCGGTCCAACATGGCGGCTGGAATACCTTTTTTCTCTGCCGCCGCGAGATCTTTTGCATTCTCCTCGACAAGATGGTCGCCCTGCTCAACAAGCGCCGCTGCCATATCCAGCAAAAGAGAATTTTTCGCAGTGGAAGATAACTTTGCTATGGCACGTGAAGCGCGGCGTGCCTCAACCGCGATAGTACGAATCTGTTCGGCAATGGTCATGTTTTCCTCCTCAACGTAATTTCTTGCCGGTGGTGGAATCTTCAGGGAGCCTCTCAGAGGATAACCAGGTTATCCCGATGAATGATCTCGTCTCCGTATCGGTAACCTAGGATCGACTCGATGTTGGAGCTCTTGCAACCGAGAATCTTTTCAATTTCCTGCCGTGAGTAATCGACAATCCCTCGCGCAAATTCCTTCTCATCCAACCCGCAGACCCCTACACAGGACCCACGCTCGAAATCTCCTTCAACCCGAGAAACACCGGAGGGAAGGAGACTTTTGCCGTTCCGTGAAAGTGCCACAAGCGCACCGGTGTCCACGAAGATCCGCCCCTGGGGACGGAGTGTATAGGCAATCCAGTGTTTGCGGCGATTCAAGCTCTCGCCCGAGGGAAGAAACAATGTCCCGACCTCTTCCCCGGCAAGTGCCCTTGCCAGCGTACCCGGTTTTTGCCCGTTAATTATCAGAGTCGCCACCCCGTAGCGGCCTGCCCGCTTGGCCGCAGCAATCTTCGTGGCCATACCGCCTGTTCCGACAGCGGAACCGCTTCCGGCCGCAGCCTGCTCCACGGATCGCGTGATGGTAGGCACCAACGGAACCAACTGTGCTTCCTGGTTGGTCCGAGGATCAGCGTCATAAAACCCATCGATATCACTCAGAATGATGAGAAGATTCGCTTCAACAAGACTGGTGACAAGGGCAGAGAGATTGTCGTTGTCACCGAATTTGATCTCTTCTACCGCTACCGTATCATTTTCGTTGATCACCGGAACAACTCCATAGGCAAAGAGAACGTCCATGGTTGCCCGAGCATTCAGAAAGCGGAGACGATTCGCCAAGTCTTCACTGGTAAGCAGGACCTGGGCAACTTTGAGGTTCCGGCGGGAAAAAACCGCTTCATAGGCCTGGATAAGTTTCGGCTGGCCCACTGCAGCAGAGGCCTGTTTCTGAGGAATAGTCTTGGGACGCTCAGGGAGACCAAGGGTGCAAATCCCCGCAGCGATTGCCCCGGAAGAGACCACCACCACCGCGCAACCTTTTTCACGAAGACCGGCAATTTCGAGGGCCAGGGAGTCCAGAAAATCGGTATCAAGTTCGCCGTTTTCATCAGTAAGCACACTACTGCCGATCTTGATCACAACTCGTTTGATCTTTGCCAGAATTTTTTTACGCACGGGGAGTCCACCTCTAGCAGGCTACCAAAGGAAGTTTACTGCATCTCTCAGAAATCATATCCGCGTAATCATGGAACGCTGAAATAGTAGCATGACAATTCTATCAAGGCAAACTATCAGCCTCTTCGGATGACTCACCCCAGAGACGAGCAGCAATTTCATCCAGAAGCAGTGGAATGCCTTCGCCGGTAACGGATGAAATCGGAAATATTTTAATCCCTTTTGCGGCAAAGTATGGAACGATTTCCTCTATATTTTCTCGCACATGGGGCAGATCGATCTTGTTAACCACAACGATCTGCGGTTTCGTCGCCAGCTCTTCGTCAAACAGCAGGAGTTCCCGGTTCAATGACTCGTAGTCGCGGATCGGGTCCCGGTCCGGCATGAGGGACAGGTCGATGATGTGGAGCAGCAAACGATTCCTCTCTACATGCTTGAGAAAACGGTGGCCAAGACCGGCCCCCTGATGGGCGCCTTCAATCAGGCCGGGGATATCGGCAACCACAAAGGAACGGTAGTTTTTATAGTCGACAACCCCGAGGTTCGGAGTAAGAGTGGTAAAAGGATAGTCGGCAATTTTCGGGCGAGCTGCGGATATCTTGGTAATAAACGACGATTTTCCGACGCTGGGAAAACCGAAAAGACCAACATCCGCCAGAAGTTTCAACTCGAGCCTGAGGGTCCGCTCCTCTCCCGGCTCCCCTGGCTGGGCAAACTTGGGAGCCTTGTTGGTAGAGGTGGCAAAACGGGCGTTTCCCTGCCCCCCCCTGCCGCCGTGCAACAGCACGATCCTTTGACCCGGCTCCGTGAGATCCGCCAGAATCTCATCCGTTTCCGCATCCTTGATAATAGTTCCCGGCGGCACGGGAATACAGATGTCTTTCCCTCTGGCACCATGGCGATCTTTTCCCATGCCGTGGACACCGCGACCCGCTTTCTGATGGGGTCTGTGGCGAAGATCGAGGAGCGTGGAGATGTTTTCTGAAACCTCGAAAACCACATCGCCGCCTTTGCCGCCGTCACCGCCGTTCGGCCCGCCGAAAGGGATGAACTTTTCCCTGCGGAAAGAGACGCAACCGGCGCCGCCATGGCCTGCCTGGGCGTAAATTTTTACTTCATCGATAAACTGCATAGCTATGTTCTCTTCCGGAAAGAGCAAAGCCTGAGGCAGAAGAGCCTCAGGCTTTGCAAATCACATCATGGGGTCTGCTACAGAAGACGGCTACCATGGACAAGGTCCATGAGCTTTCTGCTGACAGAACCTGTTACGCAGGGTAAACGGAAACCTTTTTCCGGTCCTTGCCCATGCGCTCAAACTTCACAATCCCGTCAATCAGCGCGAAAAGGGTATAATCCTTACCGCAACCGACATTGTTGCCCGGGTGTATGCTGGTGCCGCGCTGACGATAAATGATATTTCCTGCCTTCACCGTTTCGCCGCCATATTTTTTGCATCCAAGTCGCTGGCCGGCTGAGTCGCGGCCGTTCCTGGTACTACCGCCTGCTTTCTTATGAGCCATTGTGTAACCCTCCCAGTTACCAGGGAAAAACCCTTACGCGTTAATCTTCTCTATCTTCAAAACGGTCCTAAGTTGGCGGTGTCCGTTAAGCTTCCTGGAGTTTTTTCTCCGCTTGGCTTTAAAGACAAGAACTTTCTTGTCTTTCCCCTGTTCAATGATCTTACCGACCACAGAGGCACTGGGCACTAAAGGTGTTCCGATTGTAACCTTTTCGCCGCCAACCATCAGGACTTCAGTGAGCTCGACGGTATCACCGACCGCGCCCTCGAGTTTTTCGACCTTCAGCAGGTCGCCTTCGGAAACTTTGTATTGCTTCCCTCCGGTTTTAACAACTGCGTACATGTACGTCACCACCTTTACATTCTATTTGAGATGAGCATCTCAAAATAAAAAATTAAAAGCATTGTGTCAAGGTTTTTCTGCAAATAACACGTGGACAAGAAACCGGCCAGGCCGACAAAAACCATTTATTCCGCAACAATCCTGACCGCATGGGCGGCCTGCTCTGCTCGCTGACGGGCCTCATCGGTATCCCGGCCAAGCGAAAGAGCAACACCCATTCTTCGTCCCGGGCGCGTGTCAGGCTTACCGAACAGGCGAAGCTTCGTCTCAGGGATGGAAAACGCTTCGGTCAGTCCGTCGAAAGCAACGGCATCCGCTTCCCGATCGGCAAGTATGACATGGGAAGCTGCCGCACCGAGACTCACGACTTCGGGAACTGGAAGTCCGAGAATCGCCCTCACATGGAGTTCGAATTCGGAAAGATTCTGCGAAACCATCGTTACCATGCCGGTATCATGGGGTCGGGGAGATACCTCGCTGAAATAGACATTATTACCCTTGATAAACAGTTCGACCCCGAATATGCCATAGCCACCAAGGGCGTCGGTGACCGCTTTCGCCTGACGTTGAGATTCCTGCAACGCCTCTGCTGTCATTGCCATCGGCTGCCAGGACTCATGGTAATCCCCCTGGATCTGAACATGTCCGATGGGCGGACAAAAACGTGTGCCGCCTGCATAACGAACCGTCAGAAGGGTGATTTCGTAGTCAAAGGAGATAAACTCCTCGATGATTACCTTATCGGCCGCGCCACGGGTGCCTTTCATGGCATAGTTCCAGGCCTTCTCGATATCGGCCTCTTCCCGGACAACACTCTGTCCCTTGCCTGATGAACTCATGGTCGGCTTCACCACACAGGGCAATCCTATCTCGACAATACCCGTGCGGAACTCTTCCAGATTTGATGCAAAGCGGTATCCCGCCGTGGGGAGTGACAGATCTTCCGCTGCCAGGCGACGGATTCCTTCGCGATTCATGGTCAGGTTGGTTGCACGGGCCGTTGGAATGACCGTGTAACCTTCTTTTTCAAGCTCCATCAGCGTCACGGTATTTATCGCCTCGATCTCAGGGACAATGTAACGGGGATTCTCCTGGCGAATCAACTCCTTCAATGCCTCTCCATCCAGCATGTTGATGACATGACTGCGATGCGCCACCTGCATGGCAGGGGCGTTGGCGTAACGATCAACGGCAATGATCTCGATGCCAAGCCGTTGCGCCTCGATGACCACTTCTTTCCCCAGTTCTCCCGAACCGAGTATCAGTAATCGATCGGCATTTTTCCCCAGCGGTGTTCCTATCATAAAAACCTCCTCTCAAAACGAAAGCTATGTGATGGTAATCTCAAACTGTTCCTGGTGAAAACCGGGCTTCGCCCGGACAATTATCCGCTTTTTGAAACATTTTTCAAGGTCCTCGAGTCCCCGACGCTCCTCATCGTAAAGGAGGTCGGCCACCTGCGGATGAACCGTCAGCATTACCTTGGAGCCGTGAATGTCGAGCATCTCCCGGCGCAGTTCTCGGAATATCTCCTGACACACGGAGGTCTTTGATTTTATATAGCCAAGCCCCTCACAATAGGGGCAGGGCTCGCACATGAGCCTCCCGATACTTTCCCGCACCCGCTTCCGGGTCATTTCCACCAGTCCGAGTTCAGACATCTTGAGGATGTTGGTTTTCGACTTGTCGGCCTTCAAGGCATCCTCAAGGGCAGTAAAGACTTTTTCCCGGTTCACTTCCTTTTCCATATCAATGAAATCGATGATGATGATCCCACCGATATTGCGCAGACGCAACTGGTAAGAGATCTCCTTCACCGCCTCCAGATTTGTCTTCAGAATGGTGTCTTCCAGGTTGTGCTTGCCCACATAGCGTCCGGTGTTCACATCAATTGCCGTCAGTGCCTCGGTCTGCTCGATAATGATATAGCCGCCCGACTTCAACCAGACCTTCCGCCCCAGTGCCCGACTGATCTCCACCTCGAGACCGAAATGATCAAAAATAGGCTCGTTCTCATCATACAACTCGATGGAATATTTACTTTTCGGCATGAAGGTGGAGAGGAACTGCTCAACCTTGTCATACTCGGCTTTCGAATCCACCACAATCCTGTCCACGTGCTCGTTAAGGATATCGCGCAGTACCTTCTGGGTAACATCGAGATCCGAATGAATGAGGCAGGGAGCATAGGCGTGCTCGTTCTTTTTGACCACTTCCTCCCAGAGCTTGGTCAGATATTGCATATCCGCCAGGAGATCGTCTTCACTCTTTCCCTCTGAGACGGTACGGACAATGAAGCCGCCGGAATTTGGCCGTATCCGTTCAACGGTATCCTTGAGACGCTCCCGTTCCGCTTCGTTTTCGATGCGCCGCGAGACCCCGACATGATCAACGGTGGGCATATAGACAAGATGCCTGCCAGGCAGGGAAATATGAGAAGTAATCCGCGCCCCCTTGGTCCCGATCGGCTCCTTGGAAATCTGCACCATGATCTCCTGTCCCTCCTGGAGAAGATCCTCGATCGGGTGCATCGGGTTCAGTGCATCCCCGTCACTCCCATCTCCTTCGAGCTTCTTGTCGTTGCCGTCAATGAAAGTCTCGAAATCTTCAATCGCCTCAAACACATCAGCCACATAGAGAAATGCCGCCTTCTCCATCCCAACATCCACGAAGGCGGCTTGCATGCCCGGAAGCACGCGAATGACCCGTCCCTTATAAATGTTGCCCACAATCCCCCGAACCCTGCTCCGCTCAATGTAGAGTTCGGCTATTGTGCCGTTCTCTATCAAGGCAATGCGGGTTTCGTGGGACATGGTGTTAATCACCAGTTCGTTTGGCATTCGTACCTCGTTCTTTATTCAATTGTATATAGTAAATAATCGTATAAACAGTGTTAATAGTTTCCACGCGGAGTTTCAGCATGGACACTGAGTGACAATCTATTCAGCAAACTCTGAACAGTTGGCAATAACGGCTGCCATCTATATCCGGAATCCAAAGTTTTCTGGTCTGGAGTAATAACGGCACTCTCGGGAATGACAATTTTGTATCATGATGAACAATTACAGCAAGCGACTCTTGGGCCCAGCAAGCTTAACCGGAATTAATTGCCAGTGCAAGCTTTGATAGCACAGATTACTCAACGCTCCGGAAACAAACCTCACGCTTCTCGATCCGTGATGAACGAAGTCCTTCCTCGGGAATGCCGGTAATTGCCGAGGCGAATTCGAGCGGCTTTCCCCTTTTCACCAGCATCTCCAGCGCATCGGCCGTGGCAGAAAGCTCAACAAGCTCCTGCCTGAGATCGAATTCACTCGCCTTGCCCTTCTTGATCCTGCGATGTGGAAAATTTTCCAGGATCAAGAAATCTTTAGCCTTTTGTGGGAGATCCGGGACCAGACCCTCCGGCAGAAACACCCGGTAGCGTACAGCTTCGGTTAGCACGCTGAGCGATTCGCTCCGCAGAGGAATCTCAGACGCTTCGAGGATTCTGACCCCCTCCGGCAACGATGCATTCAAGGCTTCCTGAACATGTCGAGCGTCGAGCCCGGCATCTATCTCCATATCGAAATATTCAGCCCAGGATTCCACACCCACCGACAGCGCGGTGGCAAAGGAAAACTTGGGATGCGGATGGAAACCGAGCGAATAGCGAATGGGAATCGCTGCCCGGCGCACGGCACGGGTAAAAAGGTGCAACAACTCAAGATGACTCAAAAGACTCATGGCCCCGGTTTTGGTGAAACGAAGTCGAATTCTTGTAACGGCAGCAGTCTCAGCATTGGTCACTGTCTCAGTTGGCGCGGCAACTTTATCCGCCACCGCCAAAGGTCCCGGCCGGTCTCCGACTGTCCCGGATGGCTCCGTCGCTGTCGGCTGATTAAGCCGCATGCGAATTTCGGTAAAATCGCAGACGCCACATTCCGTACAGCATCCGTCACGGCAATCCCCGGTAAGGGTTTCCTCGCGGGACTTTTTCAATTCTTCCAGCAGGTAGTCGGTGCTGACACCACAATCGAGGCGGTCCCAAGGCAGAATCTCATCATACTCGCGCCTTCTGAGATAAAATTCCGGATCGACTTCCGCGGTTTCAAAGGCCTGCTGCCATTTTTTAATATCATGGTGTTCGCCCCAGCCATCAAAACGGCAGCCAAGCTTCCTCGCCTCGAGAAGAACTCGCGCCAGTCGACGGTCCCCGCGAGCAAAAACCCCTTCCAGGAAAGTGAGGCTGGCATCGTGCCACTTGAAGGCCAATTTGCGCTTTCGCAGCTCACCGCGAAGAAAACGCTGTTTTTCCTCGATCTCCCGGCAACTTATCTGAGGCTCCCACTGGAAAGGCGTATGAGGTTTGGGAACAAAACTGCCGACCGAAACAGTTACGTCACCGCCATGGCCGGTTCCTTTTCCGGCCCGCTTCACCTGGGCGGACATCTCGGCAATGCCAAGGACATCATCCATGGTTTCCGTGGGCAGACCGATCATGAAATAGAGCTTGATAACCCGCCAGCCTGCCTCAAAGGCATTGCGGGAATTAAGGACCAGATCCTCTTCGGTGATGCCCTTGTTGATGACTTTGCGCAGCCGCTCCGTCCCCGCTTCGGGAGCAAGAGTAAAGCCAGTCTTCCTGACCTTGACGATTTCATCAATAAGCTCGCGGGTCAGACTCCCGACCCGCAAGGAGGGAAGAGATACCGCAACCCGCTCAGCCTCGAAAGTGGTCATAAGGTTTTTAAGGAGATCCGAGATGCACCCATAATCGGCTGAAGAAAGGGACAGGAGGGAAATTTCATCATACCCGGTATTTTTCAGCACCGCCTTGATTGTCTCCAAGATCTTTTCCGGTGATCTTTCGCGAACCGGGCGGTAAAGATAACCGGCCTGACAGAATCGGCAGCCTCGCGTACAGCCACGGGCAATTTCCATGCTGACACGGTCGTGAACCGTCTTCAGGAACGGCACAACAGGACTTGTCGGATAGGGAAGCTGTTCCAGATCTGGGGCAATACGGCGCTTCACCTTTTCATATCCCGGCTTGAGTGCAGTAATCTCCGAAATCCTGCCATCCTGCTGGTAGGAAACCGAAAAGAACGAGGGGACATACACACCTTCTACCGTAGAGAGTCGCTCAAGCAAGCCTTTCTTGCTCCCGCCCTCTTTTTTCCAATCCCGATACATCTCGGCAATCTCGAGTATTGCATCCTCGCCGTCGCCAAAGAGAAAAATATCAAAGAAATCCGCTAGCGGCTCGGGGTTTCCGGCGCAGGGCCCCCCCCCAAGAACCAAGGGAAATTCTTCTCCGCGCTCAGCAGCCAGGAGCGGAATACCGGAAAGCTCCAGCATATTGAGAATGTTCGTACAGGACATTTCGTACTGGAGGGTAAACCCCAGAATATCGGCTTCAGCCAGAGGGGTCCCGGTCTCCAGGGTAGAGAGAAGCTCGCCGGATTCCCGCATTGCATCTTCCCGGTCCGCCCAGGGAGCATACACCCTCTCGGCGCCAATCCATTCGACACTATTCAAGATGGCATAGAGGATCTGGAGCCCAAGGTGGCTCATCCCTACTTCATAGACATCTGGGAAAGCCAGCACAAAACGAACATCAACCGCCTTCTTGGCAACAGACCCAATTTCACTGCCCATGTAACGTGCAGGTTTTTCAATAGAAAGTAGTGAAGCGTACTGCAAATGACCTCCTGAAAACTGAACCATGTATTCCTGACCGAGCTGACGCCGGCATTTAACAAAAAATGAGTGCTCAGTGCATCCTGCAGCAATGGATAAATCCGGCATTCAGGACAATGGTGATTCTTTATTCCCTATGCTGGCCCACTTTCGAGAAAATTCAAAGCATACCGCAAATGAGGTAGAAACTGGCTGATTTGCGGTTAGAATAAATTCCACACAAAATAAGCACCCACAATATTTCCTTTAATATCAATATGTTGAAACTTATCCATCTTTGGCATACAAGCTGCTAGAGAGAATATACAAAACATCCCTTAGGAGGAAGTACAAAATGAAAAAAATCGTTTCCACAATCGTTGCAGCTTTGGTAGCCGTCGCTTTCGCAGGTATCGCTTTCGCCGCTGAACCGGCAACCAAGGAAGCTACCCCGGCAGCTCCTGCAGTTGCAAAAGTAGCAAAGAAGTCAGTAACAAAGAAACACCACAAGAAACTCCACAAGAAACTCCACATGAAAAAAGTTTCCGCAAAGAAAGACACCGTGAAAAAAGAAGAAGCTCCTGCAGTGAAGTAAGCAGAACTTGGTCGAGCAAAAAAGCCGCATCTTTCGATGCGGCTTTTTTTATTTTTGGCCCACGGATGACATGTACAAAGAACACCTCTGACTCGTAAGACTTTTTATATCATGAAGCGTATATATTCACAAGAGTAGTTCGACTGTTTCCGGAGAACAGTTACATCTTGGCTGCAGGCCAAGATCTTCCCCATCAGCATACAGCTCACACTGCCGGCCAAGACACAAAAAACGGCGTGGTTATAAGCCACACCGTTTTTCATTGCGATACCAGGTTGTAACAGGACAAAAACCGTACCTCACAGGTCAGGCATGCTTGGACAGGTACTCGGCCACACCTTCGGCTGTCGGCTTCATTCCGGCCTTGCCGCTCCGCCAGTTGGCCGGGCAGACCTCACCGTGGGCCTCATAGAACTGGATGGCCTCAAGCATCCGAATGGCCTCATCCACATTCCGGCCAAAAGGCAGGTCATTGATAACCGCATGGCGGATCTTGCCGGTGGGATCGATAAGGAAAAGCGCACGCAAGGCAACTGATTCATCAAACAGAATACCATATTCGCGGGCTATGGATTTGTTCAGGTCCTGAACGATGGGATACTGGATATCACCGATTCCTCCGTTTTCAATCGGCGTCTTTTTCCAGGCCAGGTGTGTAAATTTAGAATCAACGGAAACTGCGACTATTTCGCAGTTTTTGGACTTGATTTCATCGAGCTCCCGGTTGAAGGCAATAATCTCGGAAGGACAGACAAAGGTGAAGTCCAGGGGGTAAAAGAACAGCATGACATATTTGCCTCGCAGCTTTGACAGGGTTATCTCGCCAAAACTGTTGTCAGGCATTACCGCCTCTGCGGAAAAATCGGGAGCATCCTGGGTTACAAGAGTTGTAAGGGACATGGGTAAATCCTCCTTTTAAAGTGGCATCAATAAAACTAGTAAATTCATAACAGTGACAGAAACGATTGTCAATAGGATAATTACTATCTTATTTGTCTTTTTGTAAATATATTCGTTCTGCCAGCGCTTTTCCGGTTGCTGTCTGGAAGATTTTCCTTATCATTTCACTGGTCTTGATATCATTGCTTAGGTCGCACTCATCTCCAAGATTCACCAACCAGTCCGCGTCCCAAATGACCCGAAAATTATCCGTGTCCACCTCACCGGGAGAGTGATGCGAGGCAATAATCGCACAAACCTCGTCAATAACGACCTCGTCAAAGCCAAAACCGGACAAGATCTCGCGAGCAACCGGCGGACCTTCGCGTTCCTGCAGGTCACCGGCGGAGGAGCCGTATTTTCTCTCCGCCTCCCGGATCCCGATATCATGCAGAAGGGCAGCTGCTACCACCACGAGACGGTTTCCCTTCTCGGATTTCAAGAGATTCTCAGCGAAATCGGTTACCCGCAGAGCATGATCAATTCTTCGCTGGTCGGTGCCGAAATAATCTTTCATTGCAGCTTCGACATTTTTCAATCGTTCCGACATTACGCACTCCCTCCATTGCTGATACCTAACGAATTGTACCATCAACACCGATTGTTACAACATTCCAAGGGAGAGTCTTGCCGGAAGCAACCAATGCCCTTTTCGCGGCCGCTTCAATACCGCCGCAACATGGAACCTCCATCCTCACAACGGTCACACTTTTCAAGGTAGTATTGCGAAAGATATCAGTAAGTTTGTCCGTGTAATACTCATTATCATCCAATTTCGGACAACCAACGAGAAGAGCCTTGCCAGCCAGGAAATCTTTGTGAAAATCAGCATAGGCAAAAGGTGCGCAGTCAGCTGTAATCAACAAATCTGCATTTTCAAAGAAGGAAGCATCAACCGGCACCAGGCTCAACTGTACCGGCCACTGGCCAAGCCTGCTCTGGCGACTGCCGCTTTCTTCGCCCGGAATTTCCGCTGGCGGAGCTTGGCGGATTCTCATCCGGGAACCGGGGCAACCTCCGCCATGCTGTCCTGCAGAAGAACTGCCATGGTGGGCACCTATTTCCGAACCGACCGCCAGCTTTGAACGGCTTACCGCAACCGCCTGCTCGTCAAATTCATCCGCATCACGCTCAATGATCCGGATGGCGTCCCGCGGACATTCACCGAGGCAGGCGCCGAGACCATCGCACAGGTTGTCGGCGGCAAGCACGGCCTTGCCGTTTATGATTTTGATCGCCCCTTCGGCACAGGAAGGAACACAGAGCCCACAGCCGTCACATTTTTCCTGATCGATCTCAACGATATTTCTTCTCATGGCAAGTATCTCCTTATCCGTTTAAGGTTTTATATACATGGATTGAATCGATTTCTGTTTTCATCACAGCAAAAGATGGTTGCAGAGTAACAGAGTGATCGAAAGGAGGTTGTGACGCATGTCAAAAAGGACCAATTTTGTGGAAATTACAAAAATGCACACTTGCCCTTGTCAGTGCGGTTATTTTTGGCCACCACCTGTGGGTGACCTTGAATTGGTCAGGCTCCAGCGGCCACCCCTACACACAATCCGTTTACGTAAGGACTGGCCCGTGTCTTTCCGGAAGGAAACCAATTAGATACTGGACCCCTAACCGGCCTCTGTGGTATTATTTTCAGTTCTGATCTGATTGAATCTTCCAGAATGCTGCCGTGCTCTACGGTACAGGCAAACTGATTACAAAGGAATTGGCACATGGACTACGTATCACACGGAATTCATCACGGCTACACCAACAGAATACTCGCCATCGACCTGTCAAAAGGAGAGATTACCGCCCCCGATCTGGATCCGAAAGTGAGAGACTACTTTCTCGGCGGACGAAGCCTCGGTCTTTACCTGCTCCACAGTTCGACGACACCCGAGACCACAGCTTCCAGCCCTGAAAATCCACTAATTCTCGCAAATGGCCCATTGGGAGGGATCCCACAGTTTCCCGGAGCTGCAAAATCCATGGCTATATCCCTTTCTCCCCTTACCGGAATTCCGGGAGTTTCCAATTTCGGCGGTTACTTCGGGGCATACCTGAAATATTCGGGTTTCGACGCCCTGAAAATAACAGGAAAAGCGGATCGTGAAACCATGATCGTAATCGACGGTTTTGCCGGGAAGGTCACCATAGAAGAAGCTCCCAACCTGAGAGAGGTATTTGAACTCGAACGGGCCATTGCCGAGCGTTTCACAAAGGCCGGTTTCGACAAGCGCCATATCACTTTCATGTCCACCGGAATCGGTGCCGACGAAACCTCTTTCGGTTGCATAAACAGCCACTACTACGACGTTACCAAGCCCTCCCCTACCGGGCGAGGACTCTTTCGCACCAAGCAAGCAGGCCGCACCGGCATCGGCAGCGTCATGCGAGATAAAAAAATCAAGGCCATTGTCGTTCTGTCCGACCACCCCCACGGCGAAAACCCCTTCGGTGCCGCCGATTGGGAAAGAGTGCGCAAGGCCGGCGCCAAGCTCCACAAGTTAATCAAGGAAGTTGATCCTCAATCTCTGAAAATGGCGCGTAAAGGTAGCGCCGGCCTCATTACTTTCATGAATAAAAAGGAATACCAATCCCTCCCCGTAAACAACTTCCAGATGGGATCAGACCCACGCGCCCCCCAGATCTGCGGCAAATTCTATGCAGAAAATCTCTTCGAGCATCGCGGCATGGACGGCTGTTTCCCCGGCTGCAACCTGCAGTGCACCAAAGGCGGTTGGGTGACCCTGACATCCGGCGACCACGCCGGCGAAAAAGTCTGGGTAGACGGTCCCGAATACGAGACCGCGGCAGGTTTTGGTTCCAATCTCGGCATCTGGAATGCGGAATTTATCATGGAAGCCAATTGGCACTGCGATAATTACGGTATCGATACCATCACCACTGCCACCATCATGGCCTTTCTGATGGAATGCACACAGCGCGGCTTTCTAACCAAGGAGGATACGGAGGGACTGGAACTGATCTGGGGCAATGAGTCCGATGCCCTCACCTTCATTCACCGCTTGGCTCACGGCGAGACAGAAATGGCCAAGACCGCCGGCAAGGGGATGTCCGACCTAGTCAACTGGGTTGCGGGTCGCAATCGCCTGAGAACCGGAACCGATCTATTTTCTGAACTGCAACTCTTCGCCATGCAGACAAAAGGACTGCCCTTCTCCTTCTACCGCACCCACCGCTCGCTCTCCATGCAGGCTTCCTACGCGGCCGCCAGCGACATCGGCGCCCACCACGCAGCCGCCTGGCTCGTCAAGGTTGACCTTTTGGGAGCGTTCCCGACCTTTGAAGACAAGGCTCAAGCACTCATGAGCTATCCGAGAGTGCGTCTCGGCAATGACAACATGGGGGTGTGCAAGTTGCCCTGGGTGGATGTCTTCAATCCAGAATCGGCACTGGTGGAAAATCCGGATATGCACATCAACCCTGCCACCCAAGAGATTTATGCCGAATTCTACAATGGCGTTCTGGGAACCGATCTGACATGGCAGGAGATTTTCGAACAGACCGACCGGGATATCAACCTGCAACGGGTTATGAACGTGATGGTGTATGGATCCGAAACGGGCGCCATGGACTGGATTCCAGACCGTGCCATCGGAGCCACCGATGATATACTCTACCAACACGAGCAGGAATACAATGATCACCTGCTGGTAAAGATCCTCGCAAAAACTCCGGAAGAAGTCCGGCTGATGACAACCGCGGAAAAGCGGGCAGCCTTGATGAATTTCAGAAAAAAAGAGCTGAAGGAACTGATAAACATCTATTACCGGAAGCGCGGCTGGAACGAGCAGGGAATCCCCACCGTGGACACATTGAAACAGCTCGGCCTGTGGGAATTTCTGAATGAGGAAACGAGGGAGAGAATTGTTGGCTTGACCAGATAAACACGTTCGAACTTTTTAAGTTTTATCGACAAAAAACAAGAGGGGGGATCGTTTCCGATACCCCCCTCTTATACTACGTGGTTTCGGCCGCCCGGTTACGCGGCTTCTTCAGCGTGCTTCGGTCCTCTACCCAGTGCGATCAGTTCAGCGCCGACACCTTCGGCAATCTGCTTCAGTTCGCACATGCGGAGGTGCTGACCATAGACCTTAAGGTCGAGCCCCGAAACCGCCACCAGGATGTAACGCGGCTGTTTCGCGCCATCCGTCATCTTGCTTCTTTCCCGGTAAAAAATTTTGCCTGACATGAAGGGGTTCCTCCTTCCTATTTTTCCTCCCTGGGTACTTCGGAGGGCTTATTTATAGGATATACCCCTATCAGGAAGATGTCAATTGACTGCTACGCGCGGATAATGGTACCCACATTCTCACCGTTCAGCGCCCTTTCCAGGGTGCCGCGTTTATGACCGTTGATGATCTTGATTTCCTTCACGCTCACGGTGTCACGGAGGAGAAAAAGGATCTTTCTTTCCATGACCATATCTTCCATATCCCTTTCAATAAGCTCGCCCACCGTTATCTCCTTGATCAGCTCGGCATCAGGGTTAACACGTGGATCCTCAGTGAAAAGTCCATCCACATTCTTCACCAGGATACAGCTCTTGGCGCCCAGGACTTCCGCCATGAGCAGGGCACCGGTATCGGTCCGGTGGGGCGGAATGAGGCCCGATTCCGGCGGATGCTCGAAGAGCCCGTAGGGGGGAGTTCCGTGGATGACCGGCAACAACCCCAGGTGGAGCATGGTGGGAAGGTCGAGCAGATCACCCGGCTTGACCCGTGACCCATGCCACTTGGAAAGCAACAGGGTGACGATCTCGGCATTCTGCTCACTGATCTTCGCTGCCAGCTCTGCCAGAACGCCGGTGGGCATTCCCAGGTCAATGCCGATGTCGAGGATATGCCGAACCCTCACTCCGCCTCCGGTAACCACCATCAGCTGGTGTCTTGTCGAAAGCTCTCCTATTTCCTGCATAAGAGGGATAACCACTTCTTTACCGTAGTCAATGACACCATGGCCACCGATCTTGACAACATTAAGCTCCGGTACGAGACTGAGACGCTCATTACCGGCATGCTTCTTCATCAACCCCTTGCGAACCAGGGTCTCTCCCTGAAGTTTATTGGAAATATCAATTCTATTATGCATTCCGTTCCATCCCCCTTACAGTCACTGTATCAAGAAACAGTTACATCAAAACGCCTTCGAAACCCCGAACGTTCACCGAAAAGCCTTTGTCAGGCAAGAAATTCCATAGTAGACTGGTTCCATGCACTTCTTTACCCCCATGCGCGAATCAGCCAGACTAATCCTCATTTCCCTGTTCCCGGAATGCATCAAGTACAGCGCGATCTGCACAGACAATAGCGATATGCATAATCACTATAAAATGTACTATACAGTAGTTACCGAAAAAAAAATTCCCTCGTACCTTCAGGATCCCGAATTATCGGAACAGCCAGTTGAATCGGTAAAACTTTATTTCCCCAACACCTTCATGCTGGCAGCGCCGTTTCTGCTCTTCCGCATGAAGCGCAGAGGATTTTCGGCCAGCCGGGTCACTGTCCAAAACGGAGGACTTTTGCTCACGGCACTTCGTTGATCATCATCAACAAGCTGAGAGCCCGCAGCCGCCAAGCACCGCAGCCCCCTCTACATGACTATGCTTTTTTCCAAGTACACTCAAACCGCGCAATCACTCGGGTCACCCTGGATCTTGGCAACGGCGTGGGGAACAGCATCCCAAACCGCTTCAATGTTCTCAACCGCGCCCTTCGGGCTTCCCGGGAGATTAATGATGAGCGTCCGCCCCCTGATCCCTGCCACGGCCCGCGAGAGAGCTGCTGACGGGGTCTTGGAAAGACTCCGGAAACGCATTAACTCCCCCAGACCGGGAATTTGCCGCTCCAAGATCTTCACAGTGGCTTCCGGCGTAACGTCCCGCGGAGAAACCCCCGTGCCGCCGGTTGTCAGAATAATATCCAGCGTACCACTGTCGGCCCATTCGGCAAGCTTTTCCGAAATCAGCCCCAGCTCGTCAGGGATCATCTCATAGGCAGCAGTTTCAACGCCGCGTGCAAGGAGCCATTCCGTAAGGGCAGGTCCGCTCAGGTCGGTTCGTTCACCACGGGCTCCCTTGTCACTCAGTGTCAGAATTCCGGCCTTCACGGCTTCTCCTCCCGCCTATACGTGCCACTCTTTCCACCCTCTTTGAAGAGCAGCGCCACTTCTCCGATCCGAATTCCTTTATCGGCACCTTTGCACATATCATAAATGGTAAGGGCCGCGACCGATGCGGAAACCATGGCCTCCATCTCCACGCCGGTTCTTTCAAAAGCACGCACCATAGCCTCGACTCGAACAGTTCCAGCCTCCAGGTCGCTGGTGAAATCAACCGTCACCGCATGAAGGGCAAGGGGGTGGGAAAGCGGAATAAGGTCAGGTGTTTTTTTCGCGGCGGCGATTCCGGCCAAACGCGCAACACCAAGGACATCGCCCTTTGCCACTGTTCCACCGACTATATTCTCCAGGGTCTCCCTTTTCAGGTACACGGTAGCCGTGGCAATAGCGGTACGCAAGGTCGGAGACTTGGCGCTGATATCCACCATAATTGCCTTGCCTTGGTCATCAAAATGATTGAAGCTCATGTTTTCTCCCTGGTCTTCTTTCTGTATATTTGAAATGTGTACTCACGGTAGGTGCGCTACGTGGCATGCCCATTACCACCATTGATTCGGGCACGATAGGTTGCGTTCAATTTGTAGCGGAAGATTTCGTCCCCAGCCTTCAGCTTCTTAATCCAGCAGATGGACATCAACCTGATCTCCTGCCTTCAAATTTTCCTGATCCGCAGGAATCACAGCAATCCCATCGGCAAGTAGAAGTGTCTTCAGGAAGCCGGTGTCCTGCTTGCCGGCACTCTGGACGAAAAATTCACCGTTTACCTGTTCCACAGACACCCGAATAAAATTGACCCGGCCCGGTTTCTTACGAATTCCCTCTCTGAGGGTGGCCTTGACCATGGGCCGCAACAAGCGACTGTGACCCATCATCTTGAGAAGAGCCGGCCGGACAAATTCTTCAAAGGTAAGGAGACTGGACACCGGATTTCCCGGCAGAGAAAAAACGGGTTTACCATCCCTGAGACCAAAAGCCGTGGGCCGACCCGGCTTTATATCGACCTTCCAGAAGGCCTGGACGACCATCAGTTCACTCAAAACATCCCTGACATAATCACAATCTCCGGCAGAAACACCGGCAGAGGTAATCAAGACATCAGCCTGGAGACCCTCGACCAGTTTTTTGCGCAGGCTTTCGCGGTTATCCCGGGCAATGCCGAGCATTACCGGGATGCCGCCGGCTTGCAAAACTGCGGCGGCCAAGGCAAGGGTATTACTGTTGACAATCTTGCCGGGCTTCAGTACCTCCCCAGGCTCCAGCAGTTCGTCCCCGGTGGAAAGAATGGCAACCCGCACCCTGCGATGTACCGGGACGGATAGCTTGCCGAATGACGCCAGCATACTGATTTCGGAAGGTCGCAGCAGAGTTCCCTGCGGCAGAACCGTCTCTCCTGACTTCACGTCCTCACCGGTAAATCGGATGTGATCCCTTTGTTTTACTGCCGACTTTATCACTACCTGATCGTCCTGCTCCTCAGTCTCTTCATAGGGAACCACCGCATCAGCACCGGGCGGAATGGGAGCACCAGTCATAATTTTCACTGCGGTGCCGCGCTCGAGCTCTGAGTTCATATGGGCGCCGGCAGGGAGAAAACCGACAATTTTCAGCGTGGCACCTGCCGGACAATCAGCAGCGTGTACCGCATACCCATCCATTGCCGTGTTATCCCACAAGGGCATGTCCCAGGGCGCAATTACGTCTTCGGCCAGCACCCTGCCGACAGTAGACAAAATCTCCACTTTTTCAACTCCAAGGGGGACAACACTGTCGAGTATTATCTTTCGCGCTTCTTCGAAGGTGGGCATGATACGTGACTCCGTAGGTAAAAATATTCATATGAAATTCATTGAAATTTTGAGTGAATCTTTCATTTAACAGATAACACTGTACTCCGTCAAGAGAGTGTACCGATTTCAGCAAACGAACAGTAGTGAGCACCTTAATTATTGCAGGTACAAGGAACTATCAGGAACAGGCGCTCTTTACAAGAAAACAGTGTCATTCACAAGGGAGCACTCGTATAAGCGGTTCAAAATTACTATAAAGCAAAAAAGGGAGTCGTTACTCCGTAACGACTCCCTCTACAATACTACTGTAATTGCCTCCAACTGCAAACAGCAATTCCTGATTCCGTCCAGAGACCTGGAATTGGCAACAAAAAGTGCTACTTCGCGGGAATCAGGTGAACCGCCGTAGCCTTGAAGCTGGCAAATACTTTTTTACCTTCTTTAAGCTCCAACAACGTAAAAGCTTCCCGGGTCACATAGGAGACGAGAGGGAAACCACAGTCAAGGACAATCTTCAAAAATGGCCCCAACGAAGAAATCTCCTGAATAGTTGCTGCAAAAATATTTCTTGCACTGGTCTGATCATCAGGATGAATCAGCTCAATGGAAACGTTTTCCGGCCGGATACAGCAAAAAACCTTGTCACCTGAGTGAAAATCACCGATCGCATCAACCTCCGCACCAGAAAGTGAAACAGCGGTATACCCTTCGGTTGAATGCAGTACCTTTCCGTCAAGAATTGTTTCCATCCCCACAAAACTCGCAACAAACTCGTTCGCGGGATTATTCATTACCTCGAGGGGGGCCCCCTGCTGAACAATCGAACCGCTGTTCATGACAACAATACGCTCAGACATACGGAGCGCCTCAGATTGGTCGTGAGTCACCATAAGTGAAGTAATGCCGGTTTGCCGAAGTATTCTGTCCAGATCCTCGGTAAGTGAGTTGCGGGTGGGCGGGTCAAGTGCGGAAAATGGCTCATCAAGAAAAATGATTTCCGGCTCGATGGCAAATGCCCGGGCCAGGCTTGCCCGCTGTGCTTCACCACCGGAGAGTTTACGCGCCGAACGAGGAGCCAGGTGTTCGATGTTAAACCTTTTCAGGTAGTGCATGACCCGCTCCCGGATTTCACCCTTCTTCATGCCTCTGATTTTCAAGCCGGAAGCAACATTATTATAGACGGTGGTATCGAAGAGCAGGGGTTCCTGAAAGACCATGGAAAGCCTGCGTCGATAGTCAAAAGATGCCTCGCGAGAAGTAATTACTTCCTGCCGATAGCTAATCCGACCTTGAACAGGACGTACAAGACTATTGAGCACCAACAGCAACGTTGACTTGCCGCTGCCGTTCGGTCCGATCAGCGAGACGAATTCCTTCTCACGGATAAAAAAGTAAGGAATGTCCAGGATCGACACCCCTCCAAGTTCAACCTTAAGATTTTCAACTGAAAGAATGATTTCCTGAGAACTCACCTGGGTCTCTCTCTTTGCTGAATAAGGGTAAAGACATAATTGACGGCAAACACAAGCAGCAGGAGAATGATCGACAGAGCGAAGGCCACGCCGAATTCGCCCTTGCCCGTCTCCATCACGGTAGCAGTGGTAAGAACCCGTGAATAGCCTTTTATATTACCACCCACCATGATTGAAGCGCCGACCTCGGAAATTACCCCACCGAAACCGGCCATAACAGCCGCCATAAGAGGGAGACGTGCCTCACGAATAAGGATCCAGACCATTTGCAGCCTGGTTGCACCGAGAGAACGAATCTGCAGTCGCATTTTGGGAGGGAGATTCTGAAGCGCAGCAATGGAGATGCCCATGACTATCGGTGTTGCAATGACCGCCTGAGCCAAGATCATGGCGGTCGGGGTATAAAGGATACCCAAAAAACCCAGGGGGCCATTTCTCCAGAGGAAAACGGTTACGAACAGACCGACAACCACCGGTGGGAGTCCCATGCCGGAGTTTACGATGCTCACCACGAACTTCTTCCCCGGAAAACGGGTAAGGGCGACGATCATCCCGCTTGATATCCCTATCAACACGCTGATGAACGTCGCCAACCCCGAAACCTTGAGCGAAAGCCAGGTAATTCCAATCACTTCCGGATCCAGTGCGGCAATGAGATGGAATGCCTTGACTAATCCCTCAAGTATCAGATCCATATTTTTCCTCTGAATTTACTCTTTCTTGCCCGCATCAGCAAAGAAGAGAGGACTACCATACTTAGCTATGCCAAATTTACCGATGACAGCCTGCGTCTTCTTGGCAAGCATGAAATCGGCAAAAGCCTTGCCACCTGCAATGTTTATCTTGGGCGATTTGGCCGGATTCAATTCGATGACATGGTACACATTAAGGAGAATCGGGTCGCCTTGCTTAAGAATTACAAGCGAAAGATTCTTTTTAAAAGCAAGATAGGTTGCGCGGTCCGTGAGGGTGTAGCCATTTTTTTCAGATGCTACGTTAAGGGTCTGACCCATGCCAAGACCAGTCGGTTGATACCATTTCTGACCGGCTGGGTCAATACCGATTTTCTTCCAGATTTTAAGTTCCTTGGCGTTGGTACCGGAGTTGTCCCCGCGGGAAACAAACAATGACTTGCTTTCAGCGATATTCTTGAAAGCACCCTCCGTTGATGTTGCCTCTTTGATTTTCGCAGGGTCACTGGGAGGACCGACAATAACAAAATCATTGTGCATGACAATTTTTCTGGTAATGCCGTAGCCCTCTGCCATGAATTTCTCCTCGGCTGCAGGAGAGTGTACGAGCAAAACATCTGCCTCGCCTCTTTCACCCATTTTCATGGCCTGGCCGGAGCCGACGGCAATTGTTTTTACCATATATCCTGTCTGTTTTTCAAACATCGGAATCAGTACATCCAGCAAACCGGAGTCCTGGGTGCTGGTAGTTGTTGCCAGGATAAGAGATTTGACTGCCGGCGCCGCCTGGGAGGTGGAAGGGACGAAAACCGTGAAGAGTGCTAACGCACATGCCACCAGAGAGAATGATGCAGCTTTGAAAAGTTTCATGCATTTACTCCTTTCGTTGGTTGTTTTCCTTACTTTGCATCTTGCTTTCAGATGCCCGCCATTCGTCGGAATTTGAAAAGAACAGCGGGCTGCCATTCGTAACAATGTCATAACCTGCGATAAGTTTCTGGACGTCAAACACCTCACACCAGCCGGACATAAATAAGGGAACCCTTTGCCCACGCAAGCAGCTACTTTATGAAGCACAGTATAGTCCAAAATAAATCCGTCACAATCGATGTTTTTCTTAGTGGCCGTCTCCGTTGCGAAAAGCAAATGGACATTTTAGACCATTATAACCTATCGACTATAGCGGCACCTAAAAAAATGGGGGGAGAGTTTCTCCCCCCCACTGTCAATCATGAAGAAGGCTCGTGCAAAAAGAGCCAGCTTTGTACCTGCGTTAGAAAATAATCTGTGCCTGGAAGCGGTACTGCATGTCATCAGTCTTCGTGGACTGATTGTGGAGATTTGCCACATCACCCTGCAACTTCAGTGCGTGCTTGCTGAAGTAGTAGGAAACGGAACCGATCTGTTCAGTCTGCATGTCGCCGGAAGCGTCGCGGTCGGGATCATAGGCAGAGTAACGAACGGCAACACCAAGTTCCGGAGTAATCATGTAGCCGGCCTGGCCAAGGTAGCCAAGAGCGCGCTTCGTAATGGAGGTGGCGTTATTTTCGTACTGGACGAAATCGGCCTCGCCCATCACTGACAGCCCCATCCATTTGAACTCGGCGTCGAAACCGTAGTTATTGAATTCATTTTTGGTACCGGCAGCAGGCTTAAAAGTTTTGGCAAATCCGACAGTTGAAGCATCGGTAACTGTGTCGTAGAGATAGTTGGCTCCGATGGAAAGAAGCGGCTTTTTGCTTCTTGCCAGATCAGGCTCGTCGTTGGCCATTTTACCAAACGGGTTGATTACGACGCGTGTAGAGAACATGTTGTCGTTATTGGCAACGGCATTGGTCTGACCATCGCCATTGGAAACGGCAACGTTATACTCGACGAGACCCTTGGCAATTTCACCATGCGCTATGGCGCCGATGTCATAACCGGGCACGAGCTTGGTGACGAAAGGTGCACGATCCACAAACATCAGTGCGCCGTCGGAGATCAGATATGAACGGGAAAATCTGGCCTTGGTCTGACCAAGCTTGATCTGTGCTTCGTCCATGAGTTTATAATTAATAAATGCATCAAGAAGTCCGCCCGAGGTGCTGGATGATGCAAGTTTTCTGAAATCGGTTTCCAGCTTATAGGTAAGGTTCTTGGTGTAGGCGTGGCCCTGGATGATAAGCCGGATGCGCTGTGCGTCAAAAGTGCTTGAGTCCTGACCACCATCCTTATCATTGAAAACATAACGGAACTGCATACGACCGCCAACGGTAAGCGAAAACTTGTCGTCAGCTGAATTAAAGGTGAAACCTTTTCCCAATTTGTAGTCATAGGGCTTGACTTTGGTGACTTCCTTGTAGTCCGCCTCGGTGATAACACCTTTCTCTTTCAGGATGTCTTCGAGGGTCTTTGCATCCGCTCCCTGAACAGCCAACAAACAGGCACCCAGGGCCGCAATAATTGCTACCAAACTCTTTTTCACGTGCTCCTCCTTTTTTCATGTAATTAGCACTACAGACCCGAAACCAGGTTGCAGGCTCGACAAAACAAAATCCAAATTAGGGCTATATAATAAAATATATACCGCAAGACCTAAAAAACCCCTTATATGCAAGGGGTTATTACCGCAAAATTTGCTGTAAAATAAAAAACTCTTCTCCCAAAGTCAAGTTATTTATTTCGGGACAAGAGCTTATACGTACCGTACCAACTGAAACATCTGAATATATAACTATTTTCTATACAGACAGTTTCTATTCACGCACATAAATATCCTGATCAGACTCATGGACCATGCCCATCAGGTAGGAATATTCGGCCGCAATGAGATCATAGTGTTTCTGCGTCTCTCGTATGACCCTCTCGAAAACGCCACGCACAAGCGGATCCACCATATCATGGGCAAACTGCGAATACCTGTCGATCAGATGTTTTTCCTCCTGCAAAGCAATCTCAAGGGCTTTCTGCTCATGGGTCTCCCGATCAATGGCTTTTTCCAAAGCGGCATAGCCTGCCAACTTTTTATCGGGAGGTGAGGCGATGTATGAGGCAAGATCTCCGAAATCATTCCCTTTATAATGATCAAAGAATGACCTGAGATGGCCCTCTTCCTCGCCGGCAAAGAGCAGAAAAACCTGTTTCGCCCTGTCGATCACGCTTACGGACGCAGCTTTCAGATAGAAATCCATGCTGTCTTTTTCTGCTTTGATGGCCAGTTTGAGTGCTTCCTGCAATGAATATTCTTTCCCCATAGTGACTCCTCCTGAATTTGTAGGGGCGGCCCCCTGAGGCCACCCAACCAAGGCAGGCATCAGCATATTGTGTGGTGGTGAAAAGTACAGATATGGTAAGTATAGCCGCACGCTCAGCAGCATTCAACCGGTTGCTGAAGGTTTCGCGAGAGAATATCTTGAACCGCCACCCCAGCCATGGTCAACCCGAAAATTCCCGGAACATAAGAAATGCTCCCAAGTGTGATACGCCGGTGCCGGCAGGAAAAAACCTGTTCATCCTGATTGGGACAGATACAACCCTCCTTGCACACATTCTCCTTACGAGTTGGTTCCCGATACTCCTCGGTAGAAAAAACCACTTTCACGCCACGCTCAATACCCTGTTTCTTCAAAAGCTTCCGAATTATTTTAGCCAGACGGCATTTGTGGGTATCAGCAATATCCGCAACCCGGATCAGACGCGGATCAATCTTTGAAGCAGCTCCCATGCTGGAAAGAATCGGTAAGTTCCGTTCTAGACAGCTTCGTATCAGATGCAATTTGCTGGTTATGTGATCGATGGCATCCAGGACATAATCATACTTCTCCGACAACAGAAAATCGCTGTTTTCCGCAGAATAAAAATCCTTGTACGGAACAACATCAACATCGGGATTTATGTGCTTCATCCTCTCTGCCATAACAAAAGCCTTGGATTTCCCGACAGTATCGTTCAAGGCAATTATCTGACGATTAATATTGGTAAGACAAACGTCGTCGAAATCGACAATGACAAGTCTCCCCACCCCGGCCCGACAGAGCGCCTCCGCGGCATATCCCCCGACACCTCCAAGACCGAAGACCGCAACGGTAGCCTCTCGCAGCGTGTCTACCCCTTCCGGACCAATCAGGATCTCGGTACGTGAAAAACGATGTTGTTCAGTCATGACATATCTTCCCTCTAGTAAAATATTGATAACGACTCAAGACTATATTCATTGAGATGAGCCGCCCCCTGTCCTCTCCTTGCCAAGGCGGGGGAGTAGCTCGCCCCTCCTGGTTAAAGAAAGGTCAGGGGCAGTAGAAGCGCTACCCTGGTATTTTTCCAATCGAAACAGTCGCTCGACATTGGCAGTCGTAGCCCGTGCCAATTCCTCAACACCAATCCCCCTGATCGCGGCAACCGTCCGGGCTGTCTCAAGAAGAAAAGCCGGTTCGTTTCCTTTTCCCCGATACGGTTCGGGCGTCATATCCGGCGAGTCGGTTTCAAGGAGCAGATGTTCAAGCGGGATTCTGGAAGCCACCAGGGGTCCTTTAACCGCATTCCGATAGGTAACCGTGCCGGAAAGTGAAATCAGGAGATGTTCCTTTATATAGAGGTGTGCCATCTCGGGACTGCCGGAATAGGCATGCATGACTCCGCCCACCTCCGAGACATGCTCTTCCCGCAGGATACGGAGCAGATCATCAAAGGCCCGGCGACAGTGAACAATCACCGGCAGCCCAAGGCGAACCGCGAAACGCAGCTGGCCTCGAAAGGCATTAATCTGCTCTTCCCGCGAAACATCTCTCAAGACATAATCAAGGCCGATTTCTCCAATGGCCACAGCACCCACAGCATATCCGGCGAGTTTTTTCAGAACCTGCTCGTCATACCGAGCCGCAAACATCGGGTGAAGCCCGAACGCTGCATAAATCCCCGCTGATCCTGATGCCAGCCGAGCGATCCCGAACCATTTTTCCGGAGAGACTCCCGGCACGATGAACCTCTCCACCCCAACGGTGCGGGCCGAGACAAGCACATCATCAAGTCGTGATGCAAGGGATGGATGGTCAAGATGGCAATGACTGTCAATATACATAGAGCAACCCTGTTACCTGGGACCCGGCTTGATTGTAGCGCCAAGCCACGCTTTGCCGGGCCTGCACCTTGATAAATCATAGCGAAAAAGTTACGTCACGCATAGTATACAATAAATGATCTTTTTCGAACCAAACGAATCCGCATTGACAAAATTTTCGCCATTATTTATAGTTATCTCTTTAATTCAGGGACAGTTCCCGGTTCAGCTCCAGACGATGTGCACCTCCTTCCCCCCTGACGCCCGGTACGACTGACTTTGACACGATAGGGGTTCATGCTACACTTTTCAGCAACAAGGTCATGATAGTATACATATCTCTCCATACTCTCTCAAATCCCGACGACAACCCTTCACAAAGCCCTCTCTTTCAAGGGAGAAACTGACCGATGGTATCGGGAATTCGGGCCATTGTCTTCGATCTTGACGGCACCCTCTACAGCAGTGACGAATTTTCGGCTGCGATCAAAAGGGGTGCAGCTCTCTACATTGCTGAACATAAAGGCATAACAGCGGACGCAGCCACTACCCTTATCAGGGAAACCAGAGAACGCCTGTCCCGTGAAAACGGTCAGGAAGCTACTCTCTCCCTGGTATGTATCGAACTGGGAGGCAGTGTCGCCGGATTTCACGCTACTGTTACCCCCCTGCTCCATCCCGAAACGATCCTGAAACCGGATTTTCGGGTAACATCACTTGTCACCAGATTGGCGCAGCGATTCGATCTTTATCTGTACACAAATAACAATCGCCCCCTGACCGACAGGATCCTGGATACAATCGAGCTCTCGGGACTCTTCGATGGAATATTCACCATCGAAGACTTTTGGCGACCGAAACCGGACCGGGATATTTTGAACCGGATATTCTCCACTATCCTCAGGAAACCGGAAGAATGCCTCTTTGTCGGCGATCGCTACGACGTGGACCTGAAGTTGCCGGCAGAGCTGGGAAGTTCAGACTTCCTTGTAACAAACATTCAGGACCTTCTGGGACTGGAACGATATTTATCCCGGTACATGCTTGAGCAGAACCCGCTGAACTCCCTCAATCCCAAGGAAAACAGATGAAAACAAGAACAGAAAAAGATACTCTCGGAACACTGGAAGTACCCGCAGAAGCCTATTACGGCGCCCAAACAGCTCGGGCCATCGTCAATTTCCCCATATCCGGCCTCAAGCCGCACCCTGCCCTTGTTTGGGCCACCCTTACCGTCAAAATGAGTGCAGCCTTAGCCAACATGGAAACAGGTCGACTTCCACAAGAACTCGGAAACGCGATAGTGCAGGCGGCCAAAGAAGCCCTGTCCGGAGCGTTCGACGACCAGTTTGTCGTAGACCCCTTCCAGGCCGGTGCCGGCACATCCCACAACATGAACGCAAATGAAGTCCTGGCCAATCGCGCCGAAGAAATCCTCGGTGGTGAGCGGGGTGTGTACGCAAAAGTGCATCCCAACGACCATGTCAATATGGCTCAGTCCACCAACGATACATTCCCGACCGCAATGCGGCTATCCTCTCTCCGAATGATCGAGGAGCTTCTGGGCGAAATGGATGGACTAAAAGACTCCCTGCGGGCCAAGGGAGTAGAGTTTGACGGCGTTCTCAAGTCCGGCCGTACCCACCTCCAGGACGCAGTACCGATCAGGCTCGGACAGGAATTCGAGGCATATGCTCTCGCCATTGGAAAGAATGCCGACACCCTTCGTTACTGCCGCGAAAAACTGTACCATCTTGGCCTCGGCGGAACCGCAATCGGTACCGGACTGAACGCAGAGCCACGTTATATCGAACAGGTAGTCAGGATCATCCGCGAGGAAACCGGGTTCCCCGTTGTAAATGCAGCCAACCTCGTCGAGACGACCCAGAATATGGACCCGTTCGTCGTGCTCAGCTCCACACTGAAAGGAACCGCGATCAACCTGACCAGAATTGCCAACGACTTACGGCTGTTATCGTCCGGCCCCATGACCGGACTCAACGAGATACATCTGCCGGCCGTCCAACCCGGATCATCCATCATGCCGGGCAAGGTAAATCCTGTTATCCTTGAAATGGTAAACATGGTATCATTTCAGGTAATGGGTGCCGATGCGACGATTTCTTTTGCGGCCCAGGCTGGGCAGATGGAATTGAACGTAATGATGCCGGTCATTATTCACAACATCCTTTCGTCCATCGAAATAATGAAAAATGCCATCCGCAAACTGAGGATATCCTGCATCGACGGCATAACGGCAAATGT
Source organism: uncultured delta proteobacterium (assembly GCA_963748325.1). GTDB lineage: Bacteria > Desulfobacterota > Desulfuromonadia > Geobacterales > Geobacteraceae > RPRC01. The sequence continues at coordinate 1,546,588 of CAVVIJ010000004.1, forward strand.
TGCCCAGTGCTCCCGCTTTCTTGAAAACTCTGTGGGTATGGCAACCATCCTGGCCCCACGACTCGGCTATGCGGCGGCAGCCGAGATTGTCAAAGAATCGCTCAAAACCGGGAGAAGCACAAAAGAAATCATTCTGTCACGAGAACTTCTTTCACCAGAAGCGCTCGCAGAAATAATCGATCCCTATCCCCTGACCACACCGGGGATTTCCGGAAAGAGAAGCACAAAACCAAAGGAGGAATTATAATGATCGAAGAAGTTAAGAAAGTACTGGAAATGCTGCGTCCTGCTCTTCAGGCAGACGGTGGCGATGTTGAATTCGTCGAACTGACCGAAGACGGTATTGTAAAAGTGAGACTCGTCGGCGCATGCGGCCATTGCCCCATGTCTACCGTTACCCTGAAAAACGGAATTGAAAAAACCCTGAAGGAGAAGGTACCTGGCGTCAAGGAAGTTGTCCGGGTCTGACATTCCTCAACAATCGGGCGCGGGCACTCTGCCCGCGCCGCTCAGATTATCCTGGTATGCCAATGACGCATTCTTCCTATCGGCACCAAAGAAGCGCAGGCATCTTCCGCACTCCCCGTTTTCTTCGACGCTTCAGGAGAAATACACAGGCGGTCTCCTTCTCCGGAAACAAAGTCGAGTTATTCCGGGATGGAGGAGATTTCTTCCCTGCCATGTTCCGCGAGTTTGATCGTGCGACTCGCCATATCTGCATCGAATTCTACATCCTGCGCAATGACCGGATCGGCAACCAATTTGCTGCCGCGTTGATCAAGGCGGCAAAGCGCGGCGTTTCCGTCTACCTCATGTACGATTACCTCGGCAGCATCGAAACGTCCGGAGCCTATTTTCGCCGTCTCGAACATGCCGGCATTACCTGCCTTCCCTTTAACCGCCTGTCATTCAAACGGAACCTCGCCTTGTTCGACCGACGCAACCATCGCAAGTTCGCCGTCATTGACGGCACCAAAGCCTTTCTTGGCGGAATAAATATCGGAGACGAATATGCCGGATACGGTGATAGTGTCTTCCACTGGCGGGATACGGGAATCCGCCTGGAAGGGCCGGCTGTCGTGCAACTGCAGAAACTTTTTGTCGAACTCTGGACAAGCGAAACGGGAAGTTTCCCGACCAAAATAGCTATACCGACTCTTTTGACGCCGGCAGGAAATGCCGAGGTTATGGTCGTCAGTGGCGGCCCCCATCATAATGCATCCTACATCAGGAGTGCCTTCCGGATGGCTATCGCCGGCGCGGCAAAAAGCGTCAGAATAGTGACCCCCTATTTCGTGCCCGGACCGCGTATCGTCCGTTCATTGCTGCGCGCAGCAAAAAAAGGGGTGCATGTCCAACTCCTGCTGCCCGCCGTTTCTGATGTGCCCCTGGTACAAATTGCCAGCAGAGCTTACCTCTCACCTCTTCTGAAAGCGGGCATCGAGATCTACGAACGGCAAGGAACGATTCTCCATGCCAAGGTAATGCTGATCGACAGCTGCTGGGCTACCGTCGGCTCGGCAAATTTTGACCTGAGAAGCTTTCACCGCAATTACGAAGTCAATGTGGTCATCGACAGCCCGGAATTCGGCCGTCAGATAGACGAAATGTTCGGACAGGACCTGTCACAATCACGTCAAGTAACTCTTCAGGAATATGAGAAACGGTCCTGGGCGGAAAAGACCCTCGAACGATTGTGTGATCCGATCCGCAGATTCCTGTAAACAATGATAATGTAGGGGCAAGCCCCCGTGCCTGCCCGCTTTATCCAGCGCGCAAACGCGTACATGCGCACAACTTGGGCAACCACAGGGGGTTGCCCCTACGAAACGTCCTTTCAGACAAAAAAACCCTCCTGCCGTTTTACCGGCAGGAGGGTTTTTTATTCCGCGACGCCCGCAACCGGAAACGGTAGCGGGCTACATATGGCACCCCTCTTTACAATGGGATACCGGACGAATTCTAAAACGAGCAGTCCACATACGTCAGCCCTCCTTTCTCAGGATTTTTCGGGTTTAGCGTATTCTTGTACTAATAGTAATACTCCCTCTGCCGAAAGTCAACCATACACACATCTTATTATATGCATCTTTTTATTATCCGTAGAAGCTTGCCCTCTTTGACTCCAAGGGCATCTTCCGGACAAAGTTCGCGGCAACAAAAACAGCGGATGCAGCGCGGATAATCGATTTCGAGGGAACCTTCCCGGATCTCCATCGCTCCTGGAGGGCAGGCATCCCGACAGATGCCGCAAAGCTTGCATTTCCTCGGTAGAGGGTACGGATAAGCGGTAAAATAGTGACGAATATGCCTGGAGAGAAAGCGCGGCAGCCCAAACTGGACATCGGAGAGAGGCGGCAGCTTGAAATCCTTAACACATGCTTTACTCAGGGGATAACCGCTGGTCTGAATCGATGAGCGATCAATTCCGGAAACAGCTAGTTTTGCGGCAACTCGTTCCAGGTAGAGTAGTTTCTTCGGAATACCGAGAATTTCAGCCGCGACAACATCAACGGAAACGGCATTTACCCCGGCAATCAATAAACCGACATGACGGGGATCTCCACCACTGGGACCGTCTCCTTCCATGGCAGTTACCGCATCGACGATATTCAGGTCAGGCTTCCTAAGTTGGTAGATTTCCAGCAACATCTGCGCAAAAAGATCCCGATCCTCACCTGCCCGCAAATGCCAGGCAATCTTCCCGGCACCAACAACCGCACCAAAAAGGTTTTTTACCGCACAGGTCATGGTCATCATGCCGTGAGTTTTGAGTTTGGGCAGATTTATCAACCGATCCGCTTCCAGGTAAGCCCTGGCAAGCTCGAATCTTTTGAAGAACCCGGTTCCGGCAACCTGCATCGGATCGTCAAACTCGACAAGTTCCGTGCCAGTTTCATCAAGGACCTGCATGATGCCGCACTTTTCCGCAACACGCCGAAGCTTTCCGATGCCGGGACTGTCACCCACAACAGGTGTAGCGCCGACCTCACGCACCAACTCGATAACAGCCCTTACCACCTCCGGATTCGTCGTGACTGCGGCATCGGGCGACTTTGCCGCAAGCATGTTCGGCTTGATAAGCACCCGTTCGCCCGGCCGGACGAAAGCGCCCATGCCACCAAGCGGTGCAAGCAGTCGAATCATGGCATTCCGCACTTCTATGCGCGAATATACTGATATTTTTTCAAGAACGACATGATTCATCCACGGGAACCTTTCCGGCAAAATCGCAACGAAACGAAGCTGCCGACAATACCTTTCCTCTAGACATTTTTTTTTGCCTATGATATTTTCAGAACGTTATATTATATCAGGCAAATAAACTAAGGGGAGGTGAACATCTTGGCTTATACAATTTCTGACGAATGCATCAACTGCGGTGCATGTGACGATTCCTGTCCGGTTGGTGCAATCAGCGAATCGGGAAGCGTAAGGGTAATCGACGAGGCTGGCTGCATCGATTGTGGTGCTTGTGTTGATACATGTCCTGTTAACGCTATCAGCGAGGGCGTAGCACACTAAACCAACAAATTACGCAGACCAAAAGACGCCCGGAAGCACTTCCGGGCGTCTTTTTTTCTTTCTGGCCGCTAAACGTCAGTGGGCATTCATAGCAACCGGGCTCACCACTTCGGCACCAAAATCCTTGGCTCCCTTAGGTACACCTTTAAAAACAATCACAAAGGGAACCCCCTTACCAGGTTGCACCTCGAAATTTGCCAGAGTCGCCCCAAACTGTTTCCCCATCTCCTTTACCATGCTCGAATAAGGCTGCATGGCCAACTGCTCACCGGTAAGAACATTCCCGCAAAATACCGTCTGCTGCAAGAGAATCTCGCCGTTTGGTCCGAATATCTTTCCCCTTACCTGAATCGTTCTCAATGGCGCAGAGGAAACATTAAAGGCATCACCTTTCATCACGAAAATCTCACCGGCATCCCGGTTGGACAGAAAGGCCCCATCAAGCGAACGGATTTCAACCAACCCGCCAGGTCTCTTTCCGAGCCCCAGCATGCCCTTTGCAGACTCCGGTAAAATGTCAGCCAAAGGACCACCATGTGTCGACACAAGATAATAGCCCGTTCCTCCCAGCAAGAGAACCGAGAGTATACCCAGCAGAATCGGAAGCAAAGGAGATCCTTTCCTTCGTGAGCTTATTGATAGCGGGGAAAGATCAGCGTCCAGAGACTCATCATCCTTCGAATCGGCCATTGGCCAGATGCGTTCACGTATCGAAAGAACTGGCTTTTCAATCTCCTTCGCACTTGTTGCGGCCGCGGGACTGTCAATCAAGTCATCATCGGAACTGCTGCCACTCTCATTAACCGTGTCCTGAAGATGGCCGTCATCAAAGAGACTTTCAAGTCCAGAGGCAACCTCACCGCTCTTTGCAGCAAGATCGTTTTCAGCAGAATCAAACCCAGGCGAAGACTGAAAATGGGGCAGGCCGACACCCTTGCGCAGGACTTCCGAAAAAGTTGTTTCCTCTTTTTCAGTCTGCTCAGGTTCCGCACACTCCTGCACTTCGCCCTTTTCAAACTCCGCAGAAGATGACTCGAATGCCTGATCGTCACCGGCCGCGGAAAGCGAATCAGCCACAAGGCCGCTTTCCGTCAAAGATCCATCGGACAATGACTCATCACCCTCGAATTCCTCATCCCCGGATACATCATCCTCCTCGATGTCCTTGCCCTCGGAAAAACCATCAACCAGTGAATTCGTTTCTTCATCCTCATCCGCAGGCTCGCTACCGCCAAACCCCTGGAGGATAGATTCGAAGTCAGGCTCGTCCTCAGGAGACTCCCTGCGAACCACAAAAGTATGACTACAGCGGGAACATCGCACCCGAATTCCAGAATCGGTTACCCGGGAATCATCTAGCTTAAAGCGGGTTTTGCATTTTTCACATTGTATTATCATGTATTCTTTCCCCACAAAGTGAAATTTTTACATTGTAGGGGCAGGCCCCCGTGCCTGCCCTGTGGAGGGCGGCCACAGAGGGCCGCCCCTACGAAATCTTTCGTGTCATGTAAATTTCAATGTGGAACATCATCAGATTTGCCAGAAGGAATAACTTCGTACAATGCAGGAAGCTCGCGGTAGCGCTGATCCATATCGAGTCCATAGCCAACAAGAAAACCACATACATCGCGAATTCCGGCATAGTCAGGTTCAATGGCATGAACACGACGCTTCCGGTTGTCAATCAAGGTACAAATCTTGAGGCTTGCAGGTCTCCTCAGACTCAAATCCGTCAATAGTGCCGTAAGGCAGTGTCCCTGATCAATAATATCTTCAACAACCAGCACATCCTTATTCTGGAGAGAATGACCGGTATCCTTGACCATCTTCGCTTTTCCGGTGGAATCCATGCCGCAATAGCTGGAGATTTCCAGGAAGTCGACTGTAACGGGAACTGTGAGTTCCCGTAAGAGATCAGCGGCAAAAATGAATGCGCCTTTAAGGATTACCAGAACAAAAAGTTCTTTACCTGCGTAGTCAACTGAGATTTCGTGGGCCAACCTTTGAACTTCCTGCTCGATGCGCTCCCGGGAATATATCTCCCGCAATGTAAAGTCCATAGTTCATAACCCTGCTTGTGTACACTGGATTCCCTTCTGCTTCTATAACAAAAAGGCACGGGAAGTGTCAAATCAATATGGTTTGCGCAAGGTGTTTGTGGTATAAAAAATACAAGTTGAAACTGAGAGGGGGAACTTAACCCCTCTTCGTTTAGTTGCACCACGTAAGGCAAATAAGCAAAGCGACCCTATTGTCGGAGCGTAGCTTGCCTCGCCCTGATGACACCCCTACCTTGAGATGTTTATTTGCCGCCACAAAAAGGTCGTACCACCACCCTTAAAGGAGATCGCCATGAAAATCGGATTGTCCCTGACAACAATACTGGCTGCTGTTTTTTTCCTCACCGCTCCGGCTCTGGCCGAGCCTCAATTGAAATTTGAAAAAACCCTCTACGACTTTCACACGGTGATGCAGGGGAAGACCGTGAGACACTCCTTTTCTTTCCGGAATACCGGCGATGCAACGGCAACCATTGCCCGCGTCTCGTCATCCTGCGGTTGTACCGTCGCAAATGTATCCGACAAGATAATTCCTTCCGGCAGAACGGGAACAATAACCGCAACATTCGATTCCAGCGATTTCTATGGGCCCGTAACTAAAGAAGTCTTCGTCTACCTGGGGGATCAGCAGAAACCGGCCTACATCCTTACCATGAAAGGTACTGTTGCTGAGGAACTGATAATTACACCGAGACAGATTAATCTCGGTTCGGTAAAAGCGGGGATTCGTAAAGACGTTACCCTGGAAATGCAAAACAATGGTAACAAAACGATCAAGATCGTCAGTCTAAAAAGCACTTTGCCGCAGACTACCATCAGTTGTCGCAAAAAATCCCTCAGCCCCGGCGAAAAAACCACTTTCAGGGTATCGGTAACACCTCGAGCAGACAACCGCTTTGTCAACGGTTACCTGACAATATCAACCAGCAACCGGGGGAAGTCTGAAAAAAGCATTCCCATCTTTGGCGTACTGGTAAAATAAAGACGTAACCCGCAATGGCAAGACTATTTAAAATCACTACCATTTTAACCTTGAGAATACTTCCGAAATGGTGTAAATAGTAACAACTCGGGCGGTTAGCTCAGTTGGATAGAGTACAGGCCTCCGAAGCCTGGGGTCGTGGGTTCGAATCCCATGCCGCCCGCCAACCTCATACAGTCCCTCTTTTTCGGGCAGATACGGTAAAGCCGCTTTCAAATAAGCGGCTTTTCTTTTGTAAATTTGGGCTTGATTTATCAAGGGTAAATGCTCCAACCGACACTGACAGAAACCTCCCTGACTTTATGAAGACTACTGTGGTACAGGGATTTCGACCCCGCATGCTTGCCCTCAAGCCTTGAATTATCCAGACCACACAAAACACCTCAAAGTTACGTAATACAGTCAATTCCCGACCGATCAAGCCTGATTTCACGATCCAAACAAAACAACGTTTTCAAGAAAAAGTTCTCATGTACGGGGAAATATCTCATAGCGTCACTCGTTGAAGTCAGTTTTCCTGCCAAAAGTCAGCAGAAAACAAGATAACAACCCGATATAACATGAGTTATCCCCACAAAAAAGATCCTTGACAAACTTCACCACAAAATGATAATTAACCAATATAAAAAAATATGCCTTACACAGGAACAACTAATATCTCCTAGTGATAAAATCTCCAGCCTCTTTTCACGCCTCAACGCCACCATGTCATGGGGGATCTTACGTAATGTGAATCCGGAGCTTCCGGATGCACACTACTTAGAGCCAATCTGTTTCAAAAGTGTTCAGCCCTCCCATCACCTCCCCCCCCGAAGGCCAGACACTTAACTCACCCATATCCCGGTTTAGTTTTGCCCGATTGTCACTTTTGTCATGCCATGCTTTCAGATGGCTACACACTTGGAACTACCGCAACAACACATATTCGTGAAAGCCGCCGTCAATTTTTATGTCCGTTGAAGCAGAAGAATTCTAATTTCCTAACGAGGGTCGACATCTAAACTTATCATCCATGTCACCTGAGCAATCCACATGAGGCCAGAAATTGTCCAGAAAAATCCGAGGACAAGCTACCGTAGAATTCGCACTTGCAGCCCTGCTGTTTTTCTGCCTGCTGTTTGCCGTTATGGATCTAGGCATCATGTTTTATGTAAACCTGACCATGCAGCATGCGGTTCGTGAAGGCACTCGCTATGCAGTCACCGGTCGGCACGACCTTGACCCAGGAGGCGGATTGAGCCGCAGAGCAGCCTTAATACAAGAAATCAGAAATCAATCCATGGGACTTTATGACAAAAATCTTTATCCCAGAAAAGATCCGACCATCAAAGTAATTGATACAAGTAACACCTTTAATAACTATACGTCCGGAACACTCCAGACCGGCGACCCGGGAAAAGTTGACGAAACAATCGTTGTAAGCCTTACCTATACCTGGCCACTTATAACACCAATACTGAGACCTTTCTTCAAGGACGGTATGTACACCTTTACCGTACGGTCCACCATGAAAAACGAACCGGTGTTTGTCCCATGAAACCAGTTATCAAGAGCAAAAAATCAAAATCATTTTTCGGGCAAAACGGCCAAGCGCTTCTGGAGCTTGCCCTGGTATTGCCCTTGTTAGTTCTACTTGTATTGGGAGTATTTGACTTTTCCCGGGCCATCCTTGCCAAGAACATTATAACCAACGTCAGCCGAGAGGGGGCCAGCTTGGCATCACGCTCTTCCATACCCCCAGAAGACATCATGAATTCTCTGGCCTATACTGCTCTGCCGCTTGATATGAACGACAGGGGCATGATGTATATCACGAAAATAACCGGCGTAAAACATGGCAACAGAATTGATCCCACGATAATAAACGCGACAGATCAGTTCCGCTGGAAAAACAAAACCAGTCCGCCAAGCAAGATCGGAATGCCGAGTGGAGCAAATACCATTGCGAACAACCTTGGGTCGTTGACACTTAATGAAGATGACACCGTATACGTGGTTGAAGTGTTTTATAACTATGAGAGCATCTTCTCCACCGGCAAACTATTGTTGCCGAAACAGCTCTATACCATGTCAATATTCTGATGTAACACTGCATTTCCCTGCAGGAGGTGGACAAACATGAAAATGCTCGTCAGGAGAACAGAAGGACAGATAATTCTTGTCGTTGCCATCTCACTGGTTGTTCTTCTGGCACTGGTCGGACTTGCCCTTGATATCGGTATTGCTTACGGAGTGAAAGCAAAGCTTAACGCGGCGGTTGACGCGGCAGCATTAGCCGCGTGCAAAGCAAAAGCAAGTGGCGCAGACAATGTCACGTCATCCAAAGTCGCAGCAAATCTATTCCATGCCAATTTCCCGAAAGGTTATCTGGGAGTAAAAACCGTTCCCGACCCAACCACTTCGACCGCAACTGTCAACGGGGATTGGACCGTTACCGTTTCTTCGTCGGTCGCATCACCTGCCTATTTTGCCAGGGTCCTCGGCTGGAAAAATTTCCCTGTCCACGCTTTGGCCGAAGCCAGCAAACCTTCCCTGGACATGTCATTGGTCATAGATACAACTTCTTCCATGAATGGTGATTTCCCCAAGGTAAAAAAAAGGGCCGAAGAATTTATCGATAGATTCAACGAGAGCACTGACAGGGTGGCACTTGTTCCGTTCGCTACAGGAGTGGGTTTTGATGCTGACGGCAATCTACTGGATGGCGTGGAAATAAACAAGTCAGGCACAGGATTTAAGAAGGATACCATAAAAAGTAAGATTGAAAGTCTGAAAGCTGATGGCAACACGGCTTCAGAAGTGGGTATGCGAGTTGCTATAGCGCAACTGAACAAAGTATTTGTGCCTGCCAAACGGAGAGTCATCGTGTTTTTCAGCGACGGTGCTCCAAATACTTTCACCGGTACTTTCTCGATTACAACAGGAGGGCAAGTTTCCGGCAACCTATTTTCCGAAACCTGGGAAAAGAAACCACCTCATTCACTTTTTTTTCGCAATTTTACCTATAAGAAAAAGGAGGATTTAGATAATACACTACTGACAATACCAGCAGAGGGCAGTGGAATCTCTATGGGCGGGGAAATAAATGATAAGGTATCAGTCGACAACATGGTAATCAGCCCCGCAATCCAAAAGACACGTACGATTAAGCATTATACAAATAGTAATCCAGACGGTCTCAAATGTGACGCCAACAAAGCAGCACGCAACTTGTTTGAAAATATCGCAGGGATCGCCCGAAATGAGGGAATTGTCATTTATTCGCTCGGCCTGGGCACCCTACTTGACGACCCCAAAGGTGACATAACGGATGATTGTGAAACGTGGGAGGAAACTGGATCCACTATCATGAAGCGGGTCGCCAACACGAAAGATTCCGACACGTACAACGCATCACAACCAACGGGTCTCTATTGCCACGCCGAAACTATTGACGATCTTGGCCCCTGCTTTGACGCTATCTCAAAAGCCATACTGCATCTGTCAAAATAATTCCGGAAGTTGGATAAAATGGGAGGGCGATCGGGACGGAGACAGCCACTAAGATTTTTTTCTTCAGCCCTTACGAATTAACTGTTTTTTCCGTGCCACGGACAATTTTAGCCAAAATATCCCTTGCCGGATAGTAATGATAAAGCCGCCATTGAACACGCGGCTTTTTTTGCGCAACCAGCTTGTGTCTTGCATGCAGGAGCTTACATTTCCTTACAACAGACCGGCTTATGTTTCGAAATATTTTTTGACATTCTGGCAAACTTTGGAATAATTTTCTCCACTCCCGTTGACGCTTCGTAACGCATCAGCTTGCAAGCCCGTAAATGAAAGGGATGACTTTTAACAAATGCATCAAATAAGGAAATCAAAAAAGACAATTTCAAATAAAAACTGGACCCACATGAACATATCTCATTGCATAAGATGTCAATTCATGATACCTATTTGTCAGGTTTCTGAAAAAGCATCCTTAACATGCCGATATTACTACTATATTTATATATTCTATAGCCGCTTGACAATACTTAACTTAAAAGTACTATTAAAAACAAAGAGAAAAATAACAGCGTTTGTACAAAACTTAACCAAGTTTATCGCCAAGAGATACACATAATAACACCATTCAAATAAATTCTTGCATGTCGAGAGGAGGGATCTAATGTTCAAGTGGAACAAGAAAGCAGTACAGCCAAGCAAAATTCTCAAAAACTCCAAAGGGCAGACCCTTGTTGAATATGGTTTGCTGCTTATCCTTATTGCAGTAGTGGTCATTGCGGCGGTTACCGTTGTCGGCCAGAAAACTTGCAATACCTTGTCAACGGTCAGCAGTAGCATGCCACAACCATAACTGAACAAATAAAAAAACACCTGTTTAATGCACTCAATGTCTAAAGTGCACAAAAATTAACGACACGTCGTCAATCATACGTGACAGTCCAAAGTTAGCACAGATTTTTCACAAAAGGAGGTGAGTAAGCACAAGCATTGCTGAAGTCTCCGGATCAATGAAGTTCAACCCTGCAATATGGGTATTATCGTAGCGAAAGGAGATTAAAATGACTAATTTCATGACAGAACAGTACGTAAAAATCACGAGCAGGCTTGCCAGCGTGCTCAAAAGACAAGAAGGACAAACCTTGGTTGAGTATGCATTGCTGTTGGTACTTATCGCGATTGTTGTAATTACAGCAGTATCTGTTCTTGGCAAAAAAGCCTGTAATGTTTACTCCAGCATCGGAAGTTCACTGAGCAACTAACAGTCAAACAGGTAGATTGACATCCCATGAAAGATTTTGTTTATTCAGTGGCATTCTTACAATCTTCAACCTAATGCCACGGACAAAAATTGAAAGGAGCATCTGCTTATATCCCCTTTCAGACTCAAAAAATGAATGGCTATAAACGGATGCTCTATTTTTTTACAATTTATTTTTATGCTTCATATTTTCATAAAACCAAACCAGACTATACTGCCGGGACAAAGAGGATAAAGCTCCGAAAAAACCGGATTAAGACATAGATAAAGGACATTGACATGCGAACAAAGCGAATATGCGGTATAAACTCTACAGGCCAGGCACTGGTTGAGATGGCGATCATCCTTCCCCTGTTAATGCTTCTGGTTATGGGAATTTTCGAGTTCGGCCGTGCCATGTATATAAAGAATACACTGACCCAGTGCTGCACGTTCCGGAGCGCGAACCGCCGTTGTCACGCCTGGGCTTGTTTCGCCTATTACTGGAGGTGTTTGTGGTGACTCATCCGTTGTTATTCAAGCAACCTGCAATAGTTTGTTTAGTGGGATAGACAAAACTGACGCCAGAATTGATATTAAAGTATTTGCTCCAGGGGTAGACCCTGAATCGGGCACCCCGAAAACAACAGATGCATCTTCTCCACCCTCTTCGGGTGACACGGTAAAAGTACAAGTAAGCATCAATAATTTCCGTTCTAAATACAGGATTATTCCTTTTATACCTTTACCTGACAGCTCTTTCGGGTAGCACAACAATGCGTTACGAATAGCAGCAAGTTACATATCAAACATCGCAGCATTATCGGAGGGAGGGTATATGACACGCCAGAAAACAGTCATCGTCGTCACAGCACTGGCGATAGTTTTTGCGGTGGTCGCAGCAGGGTTGATGTACAACTACTTGCAAGAACAAAAGCAGGCAAAAACAGGTGTCTATCAGAACATTGTGGTTGCGGCCATGGAGATCCCCATCGGCGCCCAAATAACCGATACAATGCTCAAAACGGCACCGTGGCCCAAAGAAAGTGTGCCACCTGGCAGCGTCACTGACCCGAAGGTACTGACGGCAGCCGGACGCATAAGCTTGCGAAGCATTCCTGCCGGTGAACCTGTTACCGAAGACAAATTAGTCCCGGCAGGGGCAGCCGGTGCTGGATTCATGACCTATATCGTACCTCCCGGCCACCGGGCAGTCACCGTGGCTGTCAATGAGGTGGCAGGCGTAGCCGGCTTCATTACTCCCGGCAACAAGGTTGACGTGGTCCTTACCACTCCCATCCCCGGAAACCCCAATGAAACTATCAGCAAGATTGTCCTGCAGGACGTTCCGGTTCTGGCGATCGGGCAAATAGCCCAGGAAAAAAAGGAAGGCAAACCGGTAGTCGTCCCGACAGTCACCCTAGACCTGACCCCCGAAGATTCCGAAAACCTCGTCCTTGCCGCAAACAAAGGCCCTCTTCAACTTCTACTGCGAAATTATTCCGACAACAAAGAAGTGGAAGGTTCGGGTGCGACCATCAGAAAGGTCCTTGCCGGCTCACAACCTCAAGAAACAACCAAGTCTGCCTCGAAAATTGTGAGAAGAATCCGTAGAGCTCCTGCTCACAGGGCAAGACCGGCACCGGACTACTACTCGGTTGAGGTAATCAAAGGCAAAGAACGCTCGACGAAAAAGTTTTCACCGACAGAAAACGGGCAATGACGATACTTCAGGAAACGAGGTGACACAATGAGACTCAAGGCACACACATCTATTTTCACCATAATTATTGCGGCAATCATCTTCTCCGCAGTCTCGGCCTTCGCCGGCATACCGACCCAGGTTGCGGTTAACAAGAGCGTCCTGTTGAACCTGAACAAACCGGCATCACGCATCTCCGTGGCCAATCCGGCAATTGCCGAATTTCTCCTGCTGTCGCCGCGGCAGATTCAACTGAACGGTGTGGCCCTCGGCACCACCAACCTGATTGTCTGGGAAAAAGGCGAAGCAAAACCGATTTTTTTTGATATCAAGGTCGGTGGTGATGCCAGCTCTATCGAGGCGATGATCCGTGAAATGGCACCCAATGACAACATCAACGTCGAATTCGCCAACGACACGGTCGTTCTTACCGGCAAAGCCCGGAACGAACAGACCATTAAAAAAGCGGTGGAAATTGCGGCCGCCTATGCTCCCGGCTCCAATGTCAGCACTACTATCACCGAAAAAGACGGCATCAAAACATCCAAAACAGACACCAACGCCAAGGTAATCAACCATATCGTTATCGACCAACCGAACCAGGTTCTTCTCGAGGTGAAGGTTGCCCAGGTTGACAAGACCTCCCTCAAAAAATTGGGCATCAGCGGCATGATCAAAGGCAAAACAGCCGAAGGTTTCTCGAACCTGATCGGAGTCCCAACCGGAGGCTCAACTGCCAGCCAAACATCCTCGGGCAGCGGCTTCACCAGCAGCACAGTGGGTAGCGGCACCGGCATATCGGGTAATGTACTTGGCCTCGGCTCCTTCAATCCTCTTGACGCATTTCAAGTCGGCGTGTCCTATTTCCCGGCCGGCATTGGCGCCGTTATTCAGGCATTGACCACCAAAGGTCTCGCGAAAGTTCTTGCCGAACCGAACCTGCTGGTCAAGTCCGGCGAGCGTGGCGAGTTCAGAGCCGTAAGCAAGATTCCAATCCAGGTCGTTGAAACTACCGGCGGCACGACAACACCAACCATCGTTTTCGAAGAAGTAGGCATCAAGTTGTTCTTCAACCCTGTAGTTATGGACAACGGGCTGATTCGCCTGAATATCGATCCTGCCGAGGTCAGCAGCATTACCGGCACCCTGGCGGTGAACGGCTATCCGATCATCGACACCAGATCCGCGAAAACCAACGTCGAACTGAAGGACGGCGAAAGCCTGATCATTGCCGGCCTGCTCTCCGATGAAACCATCAACACCATGTCCAAGATCCCTATCCTGGGAGACATCCCGATTCTTGGTGCACTGTTCCGTTCGACCCAAAAGGATATCAAGGAAAAAGAGCTGGTATTTTTCATCACTCCTAAACTTATGAAACCGACTGCACCGGGAGTTAAAACGGAGTTGCCCACTGATAAGCATCCTACTGCTGCAGAGGAGAAGGAGCTTAGGTGGGTTCCGGTTCCTTAAACGACTAATGTCAGTCTCACTCCCCTCTTTTTCGGAAGAGTGGAGTGAGAGTTATTTTTGTCAACATATACACCAGCACAGTTAACACTTTTTAAGTTTGATTTAATCAACCGTGCAATTAGCAAAAAGCTTAGTACTTCGCATAACTATGTAGTGGAAGTAATAAGGGAGAACAAAATGAAAACTCTCTCAAGACTGATGAATAATTACCATACGGGTAATAGACGTGGCATAGCTATAATATATGTTGCGCTGTTAATGTTCGCACTGATAGCATTTGCCGGACTTGCAATTGACATTGGCTATAAATATCTCGTATGGACTGAACTGCAGAACGCGGCTGATTCCGCCGCACTTGCTGGTGCAGCTAAACTAGATGGGACAAACTCATCACTTCAAACTTCAGCCCGACAAGAAGCTGTATCTTTTGCACAAAAAAATAAGGCTACAAAACAGAGTATTAATATAGACTTAAATTCAGCAAACAACACTACGGGAGATATTGTTGTAGGTTACTGGGATGGAACAACTTTTAGCGAGACAATCCCTGTTGGAAAAGTTGTTAATGCGATAAAAATTGTAACCCGAAGATCGGGAGAAACAGGGGCTGGTATTGCTTCTTCCAACATGATTCGAACCTTTTTCGGCAAAGTTCTGAATCTTGAATTTATGCGCGCCGATGCAACTGCTATCGCTTGGCGGCCTATTCGACCAACAATACCTATTTCTTTATGTATTAACTTTTGTAGCCTAACCGCACCGACTACTTTATACCTTAAACAAGACAAAAAGGCTCCGGCCAAAGAACCGCCTCCACCAGAAAAGACAATCGGATGGACTGAGTTTTCCTATACATCACAAGCCGAAAACTTAGGACCTCATGGTTTGACAGCTCAGTATCTTCATGGCGAGCTAACACCTCCTGATGTATGCAAGAAATTCATTTATACAAACAACGGGGTTGGGGAAATGCTTAAGGAGTTGAAAGATGAATTTGACAACCAGAAAAAATTGACTGGTAAAACATATTGGGATGCCATTGTACCAGTATTAAACGGCGTAAAGGATCATCCTGAACTAAACGCATGCCCGCCAGGAGATCAACCGCTGCCGTATGAGGTAACGGAATACGCAATCATCCGCATCACTGCAGTGAATGGAAATCCAGACCCTGGCTTGGAAATATCGTCTCTAAGCTGTGTCCCATGTGACGAGAACAATGCGTTAGGTAAAAAACCATATTTGGCTAAATAGTTATACGCTCAGAGTGCTTACAGAACAAATGAAAGAAAGAGAAATTTAACATGCCTCCACACATTTCCATGGTCATCATCGACAGCGACAAAGCCTCACAAGACGTAATTGCATCCATCGTGAAGCCTTTTGCCGACACCATCAGAATCGAAGGTTCAGTCGACGACTTTGGTGAAGGTTTGAAAATAATCCAGAAAAGCGCTGCCAATATCGTCATCCTCGAAGTCAGCGATCTGGACCGGGGTGTCGAGGAAATTCAATACCTGCTCGCAAACCATCCGAAACTGTCGGTTATTGTCAGCTCTTTCGAACAAAGTACGGAATGGATCCTCAAACTGATGCGGGCAGGCGCAGTCGAATACCTGTTGCGCCCTATCTCCCAGGACGAATTGATCCAGGCACTGACAAAAGTGGGCAGGTTCTGGTTCACGAAACCGGCTGTAGAGACAAAGGCGGGAAAAATTATTGCCGTGTATTATCCGACCGGAGGTGCAGGCGTCACAACGGTGGCGGTAAACCTTGCAGCAAGTCTTGCCTCGGAGAGCATAAAAGTTGCCCTGGTTGACCTGAACCTGCTGACCGGTGATATCTCGACTTTTATGGATGTTAATCCGTCCTACACCCTGAGCAGCGTCACCAAAAACATCGCCCGGCTCGACGCAAACTTCCTCATGGGAGTCATGACGCAACATTCATCAGGGCCCTACGTGTTGACGGAGCCGACAGAAGTGGACGAGGCGATCGACATCACCCCCGAACAGGTCAACCGACTGCTTCAATTTCTCAAGGGAATTTTCGACTACGTGATAGTTGACTGCGGTGGGCAACTTGCCGGGTGTACCATGGCCATTCTGGAGAACGCCAACCTGACCCTTTTTACCATGGTCCTGAGTCTGCCGACCATCAAAACGGCAAAGCGCTATCTGACTGCCATGGAAAGAAAAGGTATCAGGAAAGACCGACTGAAGCTGGTTGTAAATCGTTATATGCCAAAAGCCGACATTCAAATCAAAGATGCGGAACGGGTACTTGGGCAAAAGGTTTTTATCACCCTGCCGAATGACTATGAGGATGTTATCTCTTCCATCAACAAGGGAGTTCCACTGGTAAAGATGCTACCCCGCTCCTCTGCCAGTAAAGCCTTTGAAAGCTTGGCAAGCCTATTGAGGAAGGATTTGGGAGAATAACTACCCTGCTCCAAGCAAATGTATCTAAGCCCCCATCCCGTCAAGGGCGGGGAAGAGTAAAGCAAGAAGTTCACACACAAACAAGGAGTCTGGTATGGCTTTCGATCCCTTAGAAACAAAAACTGGAAGCGCAGGCAAAGACAGGGAATTCTTCCAGGAATTGAAGACCCGCATACACCGGCGACTCATCGATAAACTCGACCTGTCGAAAGTCGACATGATAGGAAGCAATGAACTGGTCCGCGAGATCGGGTACATCATAGAAAGCCTCATAGTCGAGGAAGGTGTCCCCCTGAACCAGGTGGAAAAAGACCGGCTGGTCGTGGAAATCCAGCATGAAACTTTCGGCCTTGGCCCCTTGGAGCCTCTGCTCTCCGACCCTGAAATCTCCGACATCCTGGTAAACAACAGTTCTCAGGTTTACGTCGAGCGCTTCGGCAAGCTGCAGAAAACCGATATCTGCTTCCGGGACGACAAGCATCTGCTCCAGATCATCGAACGAATCGTCTCGAAGGTTGGTAGAAGGATCGATGAATCGTCTCCGTATGTGGATGCTCGTTTGCCGGACGGTTCGAGGGTTAACGCAATCATTCCTCCTCTCGCCATTGACGGCCCGGCCCTCTCCATCCGCCGTTTCGGCATGGAACCTCTTAAAATGAACGACCTGCTCCGTTTCGGAACCATGGACAGCCGCATTGCCCATGTCCTTCAAGGGGCGGTAAAGACCCGCCTCAACATCCTGATCTCAGGCGGTACCGGGAGCGGTAAAACTACCCTGTTGAATGTTCTTTCCGAGTACATCCCCTTTGACGAGCGAGTTGTCACCATTGAAGACTCGGCCGAACTCCATATGAAACAGGACCACGTGGTGCGCCTTGAGACTCGGCCACCCAACATCGAAGGTCGTGGCGAAGTATCGCAGCGCGACCTGCTTCGGAACGCCTTGAGGATGAGGCCGGACCGAATCATCATCGGCGAGGTGCGCGGTGGCGAAGCCCTGGACATGTTGCAGGCCATGAACACCGGTCATGACGGTTCGCTCTCCACCATCCATGCAAACACCACCCGGGATGCCATGGCGCGTCTGGAAACAATGGTTCTTATGGCCGGAATGGATCTGCCGGAGCGGGCAATCCGTGAGCAGGTGACGTCGGCAATCGATCTTGTTATCCAGCTGGTTCGTTTTTCGGACGGTACCAGGAAGATCACCAAGGTTTCCGAGATCACCGGCATGGAAGGCGCCACAATCGTCATGCACGATGTCTTCGTCTACGAACAGAAAGGCATCGACAAGGACGGTAACGTGATAGGCCAATTCAAGGCAACGGGTGTCCGGCCGTTCTTTGCTGAAAGATTCAGGGTATACGGTTACGAAATTCCCGAGGGTACATTCGAATAAACAGGAGGTAACCCGTGCTGCTGATCGTACTGCTCTTTTTTATCGCCGCATTTATGCTCTTTCTTGCGGTGTACCTGAACGTTGTTGCGGTGAAAGATTCACCAAAAGCACACCTGCGCAGAAGGCTGCGCCGTGTAGCCATGACTGAGGGAAGCGACAAAAGTGGCATGCCTCAGGATGTGCGCGCCGACATTCTCAAGGAAACCCCTCCTCTCGAACGCTTCCTGACAGGTATTTCTCTTTTTAGACGACTCGATTCGAGACTTGACCGCTCCGGACTCACTTTGACGCTGGCAGCATTTCTAGCGATTGTGATAGGGCTCGGCCTGGGCGGATTTATCATCTGCTTCATTTTTACCAGAAACATCTACCTGAGCATTGCTGCGGCTGTATTCATGGCAGTGACCCCCTTCTTCTATATGGAGTACAAAAAGAGAGAGCGCGAAGTAAAGTTCACCGAAATGTTTCCCGATGCGCTTTCCATGATCTCCCGTTCCTTGCGATCCGGCCATTCCTTTACCAGTGCCATCGAACTGGTAGGCACGGAAGTCTCCGACCCGGTGGGGAAACTGTTCAAGACTGCCTATGACCAGCAATTACTCGGTCTTCGCATTAACGATACACTCAACAACTTGAACAATCGGATCGACAGTCTCGACCTGCGCTTCTTCACCACAGCCGCTGACATCAACAGAGAAGTCGGCGGAAACTTTGCCGAAATTCTCGACAAGCTGGCTGATACAATTCGAGAAAGAATCAAGATCCGACGGCAGTTGAAGGTCCACACCGCCCAAGGGCGCATGACCGGTTATATCCTGGCAGTCATGCCGATTATTGTTTTCTTTCTCATGAACTTCATGATTCCCGGATACCAGAAGAATTTACTGGATAATGAAACCGGGAGAACTATCCTGATTTTCGCCGCCGTCATGCAGGTGATCGGCTTCTTTGTAATACGTCGTATCATCAACATACGAATCTAGGAGGGTAGAGGATATGATCCTCATCATTACACTCGTCATATTCATAACTGTCGCGCTGATTTCCTGGGCCTTGTTGTCATACTTTATTGGCGGCAAGACCGAAGTGCAGGAAAGGCTCGACAAGCTTGTTCCCGAAGCAGAATTGAATGTTGAGCGAAGGGGCGACACCTCTCAATTTCGCAAAACTCTCGGCACTCTGGGAGAAAAAGTTCCCCTGTCGCCAAAAGAGCATTCCAAATATGCAAGAATGCTGGTGGCTGCCGGTTTTCGAAAAGAACATGTCTACCCTTTCATGGGCAGTAAAATCATTCTTACAATTTGCCTCCCGCTTCTTTACCCGATCTATCTGGTTATGACAGCTATTCGCGGCGAGACCTTCAGGGAGGCTCTATTCAAGACTCAACCATTACTCGTGACTGTTGGCTTGGCAATTGTCGGCTTTCTGCTGCCGAGCTATTGGCTGTACTATATGAAAAATAAGCGACAGACCCAAATTTTCCATACTCTGCCGGATATTCATGATCTATTGACTGTCTGTGTCGAAGCAGGCCTGAGTCTGGATGCAGCTCTCATCAGAGTCACGGAAACACCGCAGTTTGAAAAAGACCCCTTGGCGCAGGAAATACGAATTGCAACCAGGGAAACGCGAGCCGGTAAACCGCGAATGGATGCACTCAAAGACATGGCGGACAGGACCATGGTTGAGGACGTCAAGTCATTCGTCATCATGCTTGCTCAAACGGAAAAATTCGGTACCAGCCTCGGCCAATCGCTGAGGGTTCATGCGGATTCCCTGCGAACAAAACGGAGACAGCTAGCCGAAGAAGCAGCTGCAAAAACGACAATCAAGCTCGTTTTCCCCTTGGCGATTTTCATTTTCCCGGCATTGCTGGTGGTAATGCTCGGTGCCGCATTCATTCAGGTTCTCGGTATATTTGGATAACTCAACCGGAAGGGAGGTGTACCACAATGGAATTAAACGCTATTCTTCTCCTTGTTATTGCTGTTGAATTGGCCCTTATTTATATTAAGTTGGGCAAAAAGTAAGTTTTTTCTGTTTTTCCATAGGTGGGGCGTACTTTTTTATGAAGATGTGCGCCCCTTTTCTTGTCAATAGACACAAACCTTATAAAGGTTGCCATATTTTAAAACAGGGATGATCCCTTTGATCCCTGCATAGGTATTTACCATGAAAGCATTTCTTCCCGAAAAAGGAATAGAATTGGGAAACGACATCAGGCTTGCGTCAAATATCCTTGCACGAATGAAAGGTCTGTTGGGTAAAAGCTGCCTAGCCCCTGGCCAGGGGCTGCTGATTCGACCTTGCAATGGCATCCATACATTTTTCATGAAATTTTCAATTGACGCGGTTTTCCTGGACAGAAATTATCGGGTGGTGGCGATTTCCAGGAATCTCCCCCCCTATCGACTGACATCGGTATTCCGAAAAGCTTTCTGTGTTCTGGAACTTCCCGCAGGAACCGTCAATCCTGGCATTACCGTAGGGGATAGCATCGAATTTTCCTGACAACTGTCTCTTTTACGGGATATAGTATATGCCTATCATACTTTTTCTCCTCACAATTATCACACGACTTCCTTTTACCAGTAAATACATCTATCACTCCGATTCCGGAAACTTCATTCTCGGCATGAAGCATTATGATGTCATGCTCCATCAACCACACCCGCCGGGGTATTTCCTTTATGTGATGCTCGGCAGAGTATGCAATTTTATTGTACCGGACGCACATTATAGCCTCATCCTGCTGAGCATTATATTTAGCGGCCTGACTGTGGTAACGGTATATTTTCTCGGCAGGGAAATATTCAACCATCAAACCGGGATTATTGCGGCTCTCCTTGCTTTGACCAGTCCAAACTTCTGGTTCCATGGAGAAGTTGCCCTCAGCTACACAAGTGAGGCTTTTTTCAGTGCTTTATTTGGCCTGCTCTGCTGGAGAGTCTCCAGGGGTGAAAAAAGGGATTTCTGGCTGTCTATTGCACTACTGGCTCTTGCAGGAGGTTTCCGCCAGAACACTCCTTTTTTTCTCATTCCGCTGTGGCTCTATGCCACAAGAAAAGAAAGCATAGGCAAAATATTTTCAGCATTCATTGTCTTCACCATCATCAGCCTTTCATGGTTCTTGCCCATGGTACTTCTGACAGGTGGATTTGAATCGTATCTGGCAGCCTTCAACGAATTGATGCGCTTCAACACCGGCCACGTCTCAGTGATGGAAAAGGGACTGCCAGCTCTAAAAACTTATGCCAGAATTCTCCACAGCTTCATCACGTATACTCTTGGAGCCGCACTTCCCTGCACGCTGCTTGCTTTTTACGTACTCCTTCGAAACCGTTCAGTTTCAGCCCTGAAAAATCCCAAAACAATTTTTTTTACCTGTTGGAGTGTCCCGTCGCTCTTGTTTTATTTGTTTTTCTTTATTCATCAGGACAATCCAGGTTACGTCCTGTTACTCATGCCGCCACTTGTTCTAATAGCAGCTCATGCGTTGGCTTACCTTAGTTACGAGCTATCAAAATTACTAGGCAAAAGTATCCACCGAATACTTTACAGTCTGGTAATCTTGATAAATTCCGCAATATTCCTCTTTCCGCACAATGCACTTTCTCGATACGGAATCAATGATCATGACCGTGATATCGATTCAATCCGCAATAGTCTCAAAAGATTCAACCCAGAGACCACAATCTTTTTTGTTGGACCGTATACCTTTTACAGTTATCGTCACCTTATGTTATATTTGCCTGAATTTACAGTCTTTCAAGTTGACACAAGGACCAGTTCGACTGGAGAAAAACGCAAATTGTTCGGGGGCTCAAAGGGTAGCAGCTTTATTACCGATGACCTTACAATTCCAAAAAATATCAAATCTTTTGCAGCTTTAACGGTTGCGGATGATAAAAATATACCGAAAGTTTCATCAAAGCTCTCAGTCAAGAAAGTAACACCAGACTTTGTTATTGTATCAGGGCAAATAAGATATCTCCTTCTTCTCTATCCTGAGTTGAAACCATACGTAAAACCTGATAAATATCAGGAAATATTGCAACCAAAAACCTCTCAAAAAATAACTTTGCCACAAAAAAAGGACCTCAAGAATGGTTCTCCCGAATAACAGTACGTGTACTGGAGCGTTACCACATCAGCTATCACCTTCTGAAGAGCTGCTTTCGATTGTAGTTCCTGCTTTCAACGAGCAGGAGGTGCTACCTACATTTCACGAACGACTCGCCAAAGTCCTGGACTCCCTGCCCCTCGAATCAGAGGTACTCTATGTCAATGACGGCAGCAGAGACGGAACACTGGAAGTAATGAAAATTCTCCGTGCCCATGACGAGCGGGTGGCAATCCTTGATCTGAGCAGAAACTTTGGCAAAGAAATCGCCATGACCGCTGGTCTGGAACATGCCAGGGGGAGTGCAGTCGTGGTGATTGATGCCGACCTCCAGGACCCACCGGAGCTTATTCCCGATCTTGTGAAACACTGGCGTGAAGGATGGGACATGGTCTATGCCCAGAGAATTGAGCGCCGCGGTGAGACTGTGATTAAAAAACTCACGGCCCACTGGTTCTACCGGCTTATACAACGGGTCGGACGTGTCAGAATCCCGGAAAACGTTGGAGACTTCCGCTTACTGAGCAGGAAAGCTCTTGACTCGCTTTTGCAACTCAGGGAACAACATCGTTTCATGAAAGGGCTCTTTGCCTGGATCGGTTTCCCCCAGATAGGCGTCACGTATCACCGCGACCCACGCTTTGCCGGTCGATCAACGTGGGATTACTGGCGACTGTGGAATTTTGCCTTAGACGGGATAACCTCATTCACTACTACTCCACTGAAATGGGCAACCTATCTGGGCCTCATTATCGCCTGTATTTCTTTCTTGTACAGCGCGGTTATCATCCTTCAGAAAATCGTCTATGGCAACCCGGTAAAGGGCTATCCGTCCCTGATGGTCGTGATTCTTTTCCTGGGAGGAGTCCAACTGATATTTCTCGGCATTATCGGCGAATATCTTGGCAGGATGTTCGACGAAACCAAACGACGCCCCCTGTATTTTCTGACCTCCTTTCACCCTGCCGCCAATCTGCGGAATCATTCCAGCAAGCAAAAGGGTTCGGAGCCTGAATGAGTGAAGAATCCGCCAAAAACAAGCTGATTCTTCACCTGCTCGCAATAACCGTCCTCGTCCTTGGCACCTACTTCACCGCTTTGAACGCAGGATTTCTTGCCATGGATGACGTCTCTACCATGAGGGCCATACAGTCTGGAAATTTCTCTCTGGGGGCACTTCTGTTTTCTCCGGGCCACGACTATTACCGGCCCTTGACCATCCTATCCTTTTTTGCTGACTTCCTTCTGTTCGGCGCTAATCCAGCAGGATTCCATCTCACCAATATACTGCTTCACCTGGCGAACTCCCTGCTTGTCTATACTCTTGCAAAAGCGCTTTTAGAACGTGAGCGGAATGCCGGAAGCGTGCCATTGCTTACGGCACTTCTTTTCGCCGTGCATCCGATAAATTCGGAGGCGGTAATCTGGATCTCCGGCCGCACCGATCTCCTTTGCTGTTTCTTTGCTCTCATCTGCCTGATCATTCTCCGTACCGGGAGCGGAAAGATGAGTCCTCTCGTATTCCTAGGACTATTTCTTTCCTGCCTCTGTTCGCTGGCATCAAAAGAATCATCTCTTTTCCTGCCATTATTGGCCGTGGTCTATTATATTCTGCAACGGAAAAATATTCCGTTTAAAAATGCGCTGGCAGGGTGTGGAGCTCTCTTTCTCGCTGTGGTCGTGTACCTTTTACTACGCAACGGTTTGCCTGTTGCACCAGTGCCAGCGACCAGTACAACGGTGCATCCGGGAAACCACCTCGCATTGTTTTTCGTCGATGGAGCAGCTGCCCTCGGATTTTATCTCCGTAAGCTTTTCTATCCCTTCCCTCTCAGTATCGCCATAACCGAAATTCCAAGAAATTTTTGCCTGCTCATTCTGCTGTTGGGCAGCAGCATAGCTGCTATAGTGTGGAAAAAGGTTTCAGTACTGAGATTTCCACTCGCATTTCTGGCTACATCTTTAATTCCTCCACTCGGAGCACTCATCCTTGCTCTTGCCTGGACCCCATACGCGGAGCGTTATCTTTATATCCCATCTGTGGCATTTGCTCTTTGCGTCGGGATTGGTATCCGATTTTATCTCGAAAAATTTCCTAAACTCATTGTCACAGGCTGTATTGCACTACTCGCCATCCCAACCGCATATCGCGTCAACCTATGGACGAAACCAATACCATTCTGGCAGGATGCGGTGGCCAAATCGCCGTTTTTCGGCACGGTCCGTCTCCCCCTGGTAGCGGCGTACTTGGAGGAAGGCCGCAACGCAGAGGCCGAGAAGGAACTTCGCCAGGCGGATCAACTGGGACTTCCCCGGAAGAGTGCCCGGGATTTTTCCCATGAATTATGGAGACTTATTGATAGTAGGAAACCGCTTGACCACCCAACTGGATACTTCCAAATACCACAGTCTTCCATGACTGAGAGGTAATTACCCAGTAAAATCTATCTCGGGAGAATTGTCACATGCGTCTGAAAAAACTCTTTTTTCTTCCTTCCATTGAAAACATGCTATTTCTAACGATCTTTGTCTATCTCTCTATCAATAAGGGAATGGGACTTCTGGGCGATTGCGATACAGGCTACCACATCCGTGCAGGGGAATGGATCCTTTCCCATCTTTCCGTGCCGCACCATGACATGTTTTCTTTTCGGACCCCTCCTCTCCCTTGGACTGCCCATGAGTGGCTCTCGGAAATAATTATGGCCCTTATTCACAGTGCTTTCGGGCTGACGGGCCTGTCAGTTTTTTTTGCCGGGATTCTTGCCCTCGTTTCCCTGCTGCTTTTCCGGATGCTTAAAAAAGAAGGCAACAACATACTTGTTGCCGTTTTTCTCGTTCTCCTTGCCACTATCTCGTCACAGATACACTGGCTTGCACGCCCCCATGTATTTTCGTTTCTTCTTTTCTTGCTCTGGTACTGGATTCTCGAGGAATACCGGCAACATGGAACCAACCGACTCTATCTGCTGCCACCGATCATGCTTCTTTGGGTAAACCTGCATGGCGGTTTTCTGGCCGGCTTCATGTTTCTTGCTATTTACCTTGCAGGAGACCTGCCCAACTGTTTCTCCCAAGACAGTGAAGACCGAAGAATTGCCCGGCAACGCCTGAGGGCACTTTCGATCACAACAGCGATCTGTGTCCCTGTTGCATGTATCAATCCCAACGGCTTTCATATCCTCTTGTTTCCCTTCCATCTGGTGTCTAACAAATTGATCATGGATAATGTGACCGAATTTCTCTCGCCGAACTTCCACGAGCCTTCGCCCTTCAAGTACCTTATCCTGGGACTGGTAGCCATCCTGGCATTTTCCCGCTCACGACTGCGGCTTGTGGAAATTCTTCTACTGCTGGTCTTTCTTAATATGTCCCTCTACTCCGTACGTTACATACCGCTCTTCGCGCTTGTCAGTGCACCAATCCTCATGCGCCAAATTGACTTGCTCCTGAAGGAATCACGAGGGAAATTTGCAGAAACCTTTACGAAAAAAGCGGCAAATATTGCTGCAATTGATCAGGCATCGGGCGGAATCATATGGCCAATTGTCGCTTTCGGAGCGGTTGCATGGCTTGTTGTTTCGGGAACCATCCAGTACGGCTTCGACCCAAAGGTAAAACCTGTCGCAGCGGTGAACTTCATTGAAAAAGTACATATACCCGGAAACATGTTCAACAATGACGAGTTCGGAGATTATGTGATTTATGCGGCCTGGCCACGTTACAAAGTCTTTTTTGACGGGCGCTCAGACATGTATGGTTCCAGCAGGCTGAAGGAATACATGCAGATTATGAACTTCGAGGAGGGTTGGGAAAAGACGTTGGAGAAATACCACATAAACTGGATATTTTATAACACTAATTCCCAATTTACCAGGTACTTAATGGAACGGAAAGACTGGGTACTTATTTACCAGGATAAGGTTGCCAGTATTTTTGTTAAAAACAACGTTGAGAATCGCTCAATTATCGAGACGTACAGTAAAAAGGTTATGAAGCAGGATCTGCTATCCGGAGAAGCGCTGAAAGCAAAATGAACACTATGAATACATGGAGCCAACTTTTTTCCGTAGACTGGACTATAGTAACTAGCGCAACTCGGCAGTGGTTGCTGGGTGGGAATCCTTATGGGCCAATCTCCTCTGTAGCAGGACTACCTGGTGCCTTTGCCTATCCTCCCACGGCCCTGACCTGGTTGTCTCTCTTTGTACCTTTTGGCGCTGCCGGTTTTTATCTCTGGACGGCTTTGCAGTTAGGCGGTTGGTGGTTATTGATTCGAAATCAATTCCGCTCTCAACTGATACTGCTCTGCTGGTTACCCCTGGTATTTCACCTCTTGCTGGGACAAACCACCTTGGCTGTAGTGCTGGTACTATGGGCCGCCACTTTGGCGACATACCGCGGATTCTGGTGGGGTATGGCCGTTGCATTCTCTCTGACAAAGCCCCAGGCAGCCTTACTCCCTGTATTTTGGTTATTGTGGAAGGACAGACAAGCTCCTAACCGGTTTCAATTCTGGACAGGTATTGTATCAGGAACCATACTACTTGCACTACCTCCAACCCTTTCTAATCCAGGCATCTGGATTGATTGGATACAGTCACTTACTGACTATCGTGCCAGAACAATGCAGATGTTTCCCTGGCAGGGATTCGGCCTGCCTATACTCATTCTGGCCTTTATACTCTGGTATCACCGAAACCGCGATCAGCAAGCAAAAGCTGGTTGGCAGTGGTGGCTTTCCGCGGCAATCTTCCCGCAAACCGCTCTTTATTCCAGTGTAGTACTTTTGCCGCTGTTGCGCCCGAAGAGGAACTACTGGACATTAGCAGGACTTGGAATGGCCAGCTTGTTGATAGGGCCGGCAACAGATATAACCCTGCCTATCATTTTGTCAGGACATATAGTGGCTGCTTGGTTTATTTGCGGCGGCCCACAAACGAAGAATCTCGCAGAAAAGTCCTGATTTCTCATATACCGCATTTCAGATCACAAAGAATCTGGTACCATTCAAATCATGAAAGACTCTCTCTCGGAAAACAGACAGAAAACTGAAATAGCAGATATCCGTCCCGGAAGGGATGCTCCGCTGTGGCTACTGCAAAAAGACGATACCCGCTTTCTGTATATCTCTCTGTTTCTGTCCGTGATCGTGCACATCATTCTCTTTGCGGTCATGGCCGCAACGCATATTTTCCACCCCTTGACGGGGGCTTCTCAGAAATTCGATCTTGTCTGGTTTTCTCCGACACCTGTCAGCGCCCCGATCGAATCGTCCGCTCCAAAAGTGCCCGTTGCTAGACATAAAGAGATGGTAAAGTCACACACCCGCCCGGTAGTTGTTAAAAAAGCTGCCGCTGCGACAACGGCAAAAACAGTACCTCGAACACCCCCTCCTGCCAGGACGAAAGCTCTTCCGATCAGCAAGCCTTTACAGACTGCCCCGGTCGCAGCACAGCTTGAGTCCCCAAAAGAAGTTCCGATGGAAGAACCGGCGGAAATGGTAGTTTCACGATATGGTGGAAAGGTTGTCGATATCGTGGACAAGAAGGCGGACATCCCCACCTTTACCGTCATCAGCAGCGTCAAAATGAAAAGCATGAATGCACGGGCAGTTGTGCAAACCATTCGTGAAACCGGCGCAAAAACCGAAAAGCCCCTGAAGACAATACCAAAAAAGAAACCTTCTGTAGCAGCCGAGGTGGCATCGCTGCCGAAGACAACGCCAACGGAAAAGCATGGGGAAACAGTCGCTGCCGTTCCTGTTCCTGCCAAGCAAACCGATAGTGAGCAAAGCATGGCCCAGAAAAAACCTGTCCAGGACAAAATATCTTCTGCTTCGGTTGCGGCGGTAGAAAGACCCGCCGTCCTGCCGCCAGTAAACAGATCCATCAACTCCTTTGACGCGGCCTTAGCCGCCCTTTCTGCGGCAGAGACAAAACCAGCCGCACGCGAACAGGTCGCACAGAAGCAGGAAAACGAGACGACCGTCGCAGAGAAGGCCTCGACCCTGCAAATCCCTTCAAGACCAAAACCGGTTACTCTGCCGGTTGCTGTCGAAAAACCTGTCCCACCGGAAGTAAAACCGACCCCACAGCCCAAACCTGAGCCATCCATGATCTTTCAACCGCCGCTGACAGGGGATCTGAAACTCGTCATTACCGGTAACCTGGACGTAAAAGTGGAGGTTTCCTTCAAACCCTTTCCGGAGGCCCGTAGAAGCAAACCTTTTACGCGAAGAGAGGCAGAAAACATTATGAGTATTCTACCAATCATGGCCCGCACCAAGGAAAATGTCCACGAGGCAGTGGTGGAGGTTACACAAGAGGGCATCTACACTATCCGGCTACGACCGGCTAACGGGAAACAGGGTAGTGTCCAGCTACAACTAAAGATTCATGAGTCCCGTTCGGGGGCTAAAACTAAAAACCTCGGCTCCCGAAAAATAGACCGTGCAGTTGAAATTGCCAAGATTCTCATGCCGGAGGGTATCCTTTGGAATGATGAAAGCAGCTTTACCGGAAACATGGAAGACGCCGACAGCATTACCAAATTCAATTCGGATACAGGGCTCATGTGGCGGGAATACCAGTAGTTTCATTAAAAAGACTCATTCCCTTCCAAATCTGCAGCAAATCGGTCTTGAATCAAACCTGACAGGTGATACACTGTATATACACAAAGAACGTTGCGAGAACGCACCATAACCGGCTGGGGAATCTCTCAGGAGCTCAATACAGGGCATATCCGTGGAATGGAGGACACTATCGTGAAACAGAGGCGTTTTCCCCGAATACAGCTCGATTCGAAGGTTTTCCTTAGAACACCTGACCATTCGTTTGCCGCTGACGCACAGAATTTCACCCTGCAGGGAATTCTCATAAAAACTCGTGAAAAAGTCGAGATAGGCACTGCTGTGGAAGTTGACATTACCATCCCCTGCACAACCCGCAATCCCAACATGAAAATCCAGGGAGTTGTGACAAGGGTGGAAGGTTCCGGGCTTGCAATAGAGTTCACACGGATGGATCCGGAAATTTTCCAGTGTCTGAAAAACATCGTCGTACGAAGATCAACGCACCGCCACAAACCATATATTGCCCCATAAAGGACATGGTAATAAGCGGCAAGACGTATACGTTTATCCACAATAAGTATGGAGCACGGATTTTCTGAAACCTTTGAAACGCAGCAAGGAGAAACTGATGATCGACCCCCTTGGCGAAAAACTCCTCAGAAGCGGTATTATTAGCGAAAGTGAACTCGACAAGGCCCTGGAAAGGCAGAAAATCCAAGGCGGTAGATTGGGTGAGAACCTGATTGCTCTTGGGCACATGAACAAAGACACACTGGATAAGTTCTTTAAAAGAAACCCGCCTGTCCCAATGACCCTGGCTGATACAGGCATTGAACCAAGCCAAATTGCGGACCTGCTCATGAAACACATGCTGTTCATGGGGGATTTCAAGATTTCGGAACTTGCGGATCGTGTTAAACTTTCCCAGTCAGTGGTTGAAACAACATTGGAAACACTGCGACGGGATAAATTCGTCGAGGTAAAAGGCGGGACTGGCTATGCTGCGGTAACCTACACCTTCAAAATATCCGACACCGGAAAACTCCGTGCCATGGAGCTGCTGGACCTTTGCCGCTATACCGGACCTGCCCCTGTTTCATTGTCCGACTATCGTCTGATGGTCGAAACCCAGACGATAAAAAGCGCCATCGTGAGCGAAGAAAACGTAAAAAAGGCGTTTTCCCATCTGGTCCTCAACGAAACCGTCCTGAAGAGACTTGGGCCGGCCATCAGTTCCGGCAAAGCCATGTTTATCTACGGCCCACCGGGCAACGGCAAGACTGCCATCGCCGAGACAATCGGCAGGCTGTTGCCGGAAACCGTATATATTCCCTATGCCCTGACAGTCGGTGGAGAGATTATCACCGTATTTGACCCGGTCAACCATACACCGGCAGATGTCCCGGAAGACGATAACGTCGACAAGCGCTGGATCCTGGTCAAAAGACCGGTGGTAATAACGGGAGGCGAACTCACTCTGCGGATGCTTGACCTGGACTTCAATCACATTTCGAAATACTACGAAGCTTCGCTGCAGATGAAGGCAAACAACGGGATCTTTATCGCCGACGACTTCGGCAGACAACAGATGGAACCGCAAACTTTCCTCAACCGCTGGATCGTTCCGCTTGACCGGAGAGTCGATTTCATGACCCTCCATACCGGCATGAAGTTCTCGATACCCTTTGACATGTTGACGGTGTTCTCCACCAATATCGAACCAAAGCAGCTTGTCGACGAGGCATTCCTGCGCAGGATTCCCTACAAGATCAAGATCGATCACCCTTCGGAAAGGGAATATGAGACAATTTTCCGCAAAATCTGCGGAGATAACGAGATTACCTTCAGTGAGGATACATTCAATTACCTGATGAATACTTTTTACCGGAAAAACAGCATCAAACTCAATGCCTGTCACCCCCGAGACATCATCGATCAGATTATCGTAAACTCACGCTATTATCGACACCCGCCGAAGATGAGCAGAGAAGCTATCTATGAAGCATGGACCAATTACTTCGTTGAGATGTGACTAGCTAAAATCCCACCGCCCCTCTTTTTTGCCTTGTGGCGAGCAAACTGCTCTCGTGCGTCGCTGCATAGAATAAGACCTGCGAGGTTTCTGAAATCTGGCAGGTCTTTTGTTAGCAACGAGCGAAATATACGTTTGCCTTTTTGCTAAAGAAACTGCTCTGACGTGAAAATTGCCCCGAAGGAGAAGGGGTGACAAAAAAACGGGTGCAGTAGTAACCCTCCCCCTACTCATGCCGATTGAAACGACATCACCAATCTACCGAAACCACCAGACTATCTCTATACGAACCCGCCCTCAAATTCTGCCGCGCCGGAACTCTTCCATAGATTGGAACATTCAGAGGAGTAGTTTTATCAATCGTTCTGATAAGGGTTGATGTACCACCGCTTCCATCTCCCCAGATAGTGGTTCTTGACGGGTCGAGGAAAAGATAGTAATTCATGCGGTCGCTGCCTCCTGCTAACATCAGCTGTCTTGGATTGAAACTTCCGGAGTTGCCCCGATTGATCGCTATGGTAACCGGCATTGCTTTTTTTTCTGGATTATTACAGGAGATGGAAATCATTCCGGTGGTGTCACTGGGGGCGGAAGCAAAAACGTCATAACTACCGAAACTCACCGGTGTTGTTGTCACGCTGCAGTGAAAGGCATGAGCATCAACAGAGACCAGTAGCACTACAAAAATAATAAAGGTCCTACTGAAAGTATTCACGCTGTATTATCCTCCTTTTTTTGTAATGAACAGGGCACGTAGTGTAGCATGTATTCGAATGCAATCAGTGTGTTGTGTCGATTATAATCTGGCCCAGATCGACGAAGGTGTCTTTGGAGTCAGGAATCGTCAGAGCAAAGCTGTAACGTTTCCCTTCATACATGACCGATGCCTGATAGGTACCGGGCTTCAGAAATGCACTCTTACTATCCGTCATTGAGGAACAGCCGCTTTCCTCGCTTTCCAGCACCTTTTTAAATTCATCCGATTGGCTCAGGTCTATATCGAATTCTCCGCCCGAACCGGTTGGAAAGGTAATGTTCCTTTCATTGACCATCAGACTGACTTCCTGAAACTCCACTGGCTTGAGTTCGCCATTGATTCTTATCGAAAGCCGTCCGGAAATTGGCTGTAATTTCTTAACCACAAACGGAACACACGATCCGCTGCGTAGAGGCGGTGAGATAAGCTTAACGACGTTGGAAAGATAATAATCCATAGGAATGTCCTTATCGCTGATCCCAATTTGATTCTGCGAATAGGAGCTTACATTCGGAATAAACAGTTTGCCGGATGAGTCCGTTGTGCCAACATCCTGGGAATTCAGTAAAACCTTCACCCCTTCAAGCCCTCCGACATTCACGAGGGCAAAACTGTCATAAATGGGCCGCGTCACTCCGAATGTCCTGCCAATATATACCAGCGCGCCGGCGATAGACAGGTGATACTGGTTGTATTGTTCTCCTTCGACGGATTGACCCTCATAGTCACCCTCATAGGTGCCGTAGCGACCATTATACTGGAGATAAGGGTTGGCGGTCCAGGTCGTCTTACCGTCATTGTCTGTTCTCTTGAGGGTTGCTCGGTAGCTGAGCCCTTCACCGACCGGAGGATTTTTCTGCACCGATACCACGGCACTTTTACCGTCCTGCGTCTGTTCGTAGCTGCTCGATACAAAAAGGTCTGATTTCGGCGTGAAGTTAAATGAAATATAGAATTCATTTGAATAGCCGTTTTCCCTGATTCTCCGGTAGCTGGCAGAAATGGAAGTCTGTGCGCTTAGACTGCGATTGTAGCTGACGGTAGCCACGGCCCTGTCCTGCCCCAGATACTTCTTGACAGTGGAATAATCCAACGACAGGGTACCTAAGAGACGGTTACCGTAGCTCAGGCCACAACCGGCTGTATATTTCGTCTTTTCTGCGCTTTGTGTGTCGGCAACGACTGCATAGTCTCTCGTGAATCCGGAAAGGGAAAGTCTGATACCAAAGTTTAAGCCCTGGTACTGATACGAAGTGGTTCCCGCTACTCCGTTGTTGGAACTTTTCCCCGTACTACCGGCCATTGACAGAGAAACAACACCAAAGTGCCCCGCGAGGAAAGTCAGCTGCGGTCCCAAGTTGTAGAGTCCGTTCTTCGCTTCCGCATGAAGCCCCATGGTGAAGGTATCACTGACCCCATAGCGGTGGAAAGCAGAGAATACCAGATCGGAATACCGGTTACTGCGCGTGCCGTATTCGCTGCGCGTGAATCCCAGGTTATAGCTGTATTCCTGCAAGCCTTTTTTCAACAGGAGGGAATCGGCAAAATAAAAAGGATAATCCAGACGCTGCTCTCTACCGAACGAATCCCGTAATACTACATCAACGGTACCGGCTGCACCATAGGGTGTAAGGTTCTTTAATTCGAACTCTCCCGGCGAAAGCTTTTCCGTTTTCATCAACATACCGTTCAGATAAATCTTTGCTTCTGACGGCAGCGAAACCTGGCCGGCAAGCTTCAAGGTTGGATAGTAGATATAGTAGGGATCAAGGCGGTAGACTTTTGCGAAACTGACGCCACCCAGGTTAAGATTGCTGCCAAGATCACCCGATGAAGCGAAGAAATCGCCGACGGAAAGTCGTCTCAGTGAGGTGCGGTCATCGTAGATAAATCGGCTCTGAAGTCGTGTGAATCTTTCCTGGGTCTGGTCTTTGTTAAAAACGGAATCAGAAAGGAACAGGACGTCATTCATGCGAATCCCCAGTTGATTACTGAGGTTAAAGCTGGTGAAGGAAGAGCCGTTCCCGGCCAGGTAGTCCGCACCGTAGTTGAGGAAAACACTTGAATCCCGGGGATAATAGACTTTTTGGGTCTGTTCGGGAAGAAAGTCAATTATTTCTTTTCCGAGTGCGGCAGGTTGCGCGGTAATATTGAGAGATAAAGTCTCTTCGTTGAAGGAAGATACGACACCGGTCATTGACCGCAGCGACAGGTACGGTTCTTGATCGATCATGGAAACCGTTCCGGTGGGCGACCTGAAACCAATGGCCTTCAGGTCCGAGATTTTTACGAGAAAATTGCCGTTCTCCATCCGGTTGATGAAGAAATCTCCCTTGTCTTCCTGATTGAGGATAATTTTGGCGACAAGTTGTTCGGCACACGCCGAAAAGGGAACCAGTAGCTGAAGCAGAAGCGGAACCAGTAAGAGCAGAAGAAAGCGGGATACTGGATTAGAAAGCCACAGCCGGTTAACAATGTGGGATTGGGGTTGCAATTCCAAGCTACTTCTGACACTGGGATGTATCCACATTGACAAGCCTGCTCATGGTTAAATCCCTGTCGGTAGACACCGTTATGCTGAATTGTGCGGTTTTGCTGCATTTCTCCACAGGAATATGCGTTGAATAAACACGACTGGCTCCGGCCAACAGGTACCAGCCATTGAGTTTTGTAGCAAAGGTTTCCTTCCCGCTCGCATCCGTGCCCTTGATGGAGATTTCGGAAATTCTGAAATGATTGTTGCCGGTATTCTTAATGACAGCACGAAGATCACCTTTTACCAACGAAGCCGAAGCCACTTCCCCTGCCTGCTCAACTTTGAGCGGTTTAACAAATACCGGAACTCCAAACCGGACCGTTACCGTCAACTGGGTTGAATCCGACGTGTTTTTCTTTGGCTGGGGGATCTCTTCGATAAAAAGCCGGTAGGTCTTTTCGGTCGATGTCGCGGGGGTTTTTATTCCGGCACGGATAATTTTCTGTTTTCCTTTTTCGATCGTCAGAATCCTGGGAAAGAAAATCAGATCCTTCGTCTCTTTATAGACATCTTTCCCATCACTGTCCTGGCTCCACTCCATGGCCTTGCCTTGGAGGAGTATCGCATCGTCCCCCTCGTTAACCACCGTCAGGACAGTACTCTTTGCATCACGATCAAGGAAAACTCGGGCAGGAGCGACCCGCCACTGTCCCGAATATCCCATCGAAGGGAACACAAGCAGCACAATGATGATGGTACAAAGCAAAGTCCGCAGCGAGATGCGGGAAAACCTATCGTGACGTTCCTTCATGTATTGCTCCTACTGTCCTGGGTTGTGTGGGGCGGCTGATATTCGATCCAGATAATATCGTCAGATTCCGGAAAAGGATCCGACAAATAAAACAACCTAACGCTTCAAAGTAAAGATGTTTTTCAGGGGGTAATCTGTATTGTAACGGTGTCCGTATAGGAACCCGCCGGGGCAAGTCTGTAATCGGCCCCCTGAATATGTGCCGTTATCGGAATGGTCAGATTGACAATATTAATGAATCCTCCATCCGGAATAGTAGAACTTGTGGGAAGGTCAAGTGTATAGGGAATCGTGTTTGAGCCGCTGGTGAGAAGAAGGGGGTCTGGTGTTACTTGAGTCACACCAACGGTAAAAGTGCTGCCGAAACCAAGGCATCGCACATCAACACTGCCGTTTGCCTGGACATTTGCCGGAGCAAGAGGATTTAGATTGCCGAAGGCAATATTTTGGGTATTTCGGACAACACACCAGCCCACGCCGGTGATGTATGCGGACACAGAAAGATTATCTTTGGCAGGCGCGGCATAACCGGTACCAGAGGTCACCACGATGAGTATGGCGATTATCAATGTCCGCGCAAGTATCATTGGATTTCCAAGTTTTAGAATAGAAACTGCCGTTTTTTGTGTGAGGGAGGACGATAACGCCCTCCCTCACTGTACAGTTCAGAAAAATTGTTACGGAGTCACGGTAATTACCATTGTGTCGCCGTAGGTCCCGGCAGAAGCAGTGCTATAGGAACCTGCTGCAATAGTACCAGTGATCGTAATCGGCTGAGCAGCGCCGCTTCCGGTACCACTGGCGGGAGAGGAAACCGAGTATGGGATGTTATCAGTACCATTGCTCAAATTAGCCTGGGTGCCGCCCGATATATGTTCCCCTTTATCAAGTGCGATGGTATATCCAGCACCATTTGTACAGGTAACAGACACCCCGGTTGAATCCTTTGTGACAAGAGGAGCCGTCAAGGGGTCCAACGCACCAAAATCAAGAGCGCCACCGGTGACGGAACATGCTGCAGTAATTTTTGCCGAGACATCAAGATTTGCTGTTACGGCCATGGCCGTCCCCGCCATGGCCGTAATTCCTACTACTGTGATGATTGCCAAAAGCTTCTTCATAATTTTTTCCTCCTTTGTGGTTTACCGTGCGATTGTTGAACAAAAAAAACGTCCATCTCAACTACGGAGATGGACGTTTGAATACCGGACATGATGTGACTATCAGGTTTCGCCTACTCCGTAAGCTCTTCGGTAACCCGGCGGTCCGCCGAAGCTGTAAGCGAAGGCGGATCCGTGGCTTTGCGTCACTGGATTACTCCAGCTTTGCCTTTGTCGGAGATAGGTTGTATGAAATTGTTTTTTACTGGCTAATAACCTCGTATCCAAACTGTCGTGGGCATTTCTCCCGAATCATGCCGGCCCCAAATAAAAAACCCGTCTTTTCAATCCAAAGACGGGTGTAATTATCATGACTCGGACGGTTAGGTCCGGATAACCACACTCTCTTCGGCGGCTCGGCCGTCCGCCTTCGTTACCACTTCGGCGGACCCGTAACTTTGCGCAACCAGGTCACCCTGGTGATGCTCTTATCGGAGAGTTATGAAGCGTCTGTCGATACCAGACGCCTATTTATTGATTCACTGCTAATCTCGCAGGAAACACCTTGCATCGAAAATTAATGAAAAACTAGCGCACGGGTAATGTGCTCAGCAGGATATGTGCCAAGAGAGAAATTTGAGAAAGGTCTACAGAGAGAGGTACTTAATAGCGTACTATTTGCAGCAACTTACTGGCATTCAACCCATAATTGATATTATTTCATTAGAATGGATTGGTGACCAAATTCGGCACTTTCAGTTCCAAAAAAAGTCAATAAAATGACACGAACCTCAAGGAGCCTTGGTCAGCCTTGGGCAAAACGGAGAAGCACTCGTGGAAGCAGACCATGGAACAATTACATGGGCAAAACCTCTACAATCATCGGCCAGGGATGAACTCCTGGTTGAGCAGTCTCGGAAAGAATAAATCGGTAGCTGAGTTCTATCCGTGCCACCCTGCCATCCATTTGCATGGGAACAATTCCCGAACCGGGGCCAAGCATGGCCGGCTTACCCAACCCATCGACCCTCACCTGCCGTACAACTTCATCTGAACACTCAAAGGAAAGGTAGTAACCATCTTGCGAATTACTTTTCACCTCAATTGAGCCGGCCCTCACTACGTCCACATATCCGCGGGAAATATCCTCTTGTGTAATCATCAGGGTCTGGATTTTATTAAAAACCTTCAACGATGTGTACGGCAACACGGTCGCACTCACTTTCAATTCGGCCCGCACAGACTTTGAAGGAGCAGCTTCGGCATCAGAAATAGCCGCAAGGGCAAGAATTGCCACGAGAATTGAAGTCAAAAGTTTCTGCTGTAGATGAACACCATGCGATACCTGTTGAGGCTGGACGTACCCCTCTTCAACGAGCACCTCACCAAGTCTTCTCCGGGATTGCGTCTGCTTATTCAGCGCAGAGTCAAGCTGCTCACGGGAGATGTGCCCCGCCGAGACCATAATATCGCCAAGCCGGAGAGGATTATTGGCAGACTGCACATCCTCCTGCCCCTTCTGAAAATCCAGCAGGGCAGTAAGCTGCCGTTCCGTGAGAAAGCCAAGTCGAACAAAAATCTCCCCAAGCTTTCCGCCGCTCATTTTCTGTTCGGCAATAGCCTGTTCGAGCTGTTCTTCATTGATCTGGCCTGCCTGCAGCAGCATCGCACCGAGCATCTGACGAACACCCGCAGCCGCCTTGACCGCGTCTTCCAGGTGGACGAGCTGCTCCTGAACAGAAAGTGCCAGCTTGAGTTCAGCCGAATCAATGACGCCCATTTTCGTGAGCACCTGGCCCAACAGTTCGTTGGTATTACGCTGCTCCTCAAGAGCAAACTCCAAATCCTTGGAAGAGACGAAACCGCCATCAACAAGAATTTGGCCTATGTAACGACCGGCTTTTATCTGCAACGCCATGGTAGTCCCTCAGCGACTCAACAGGGAATACATGCCTGTTTATCGCGGGTGGGCAACAGTGCCCAAAATCATGTATTGTTACTGACAACTCTACGGCAACTGCGCTTCTTTACCTATAATAACGGCCAAATCTGCAAAAGCAATGGAGACCCGCCCAGCCTCAACAGGCGGAAGCGGCTATACCAAGGGATACCTTTTAAATAGACCCGTTCAGGAACGGATAGTACTGTTTGAACCAAACCCTTTAGGTTGTATCGGCAAAGAAAGAAAAAACTTTAGAATTTTTTTCAGGAAGAAATTGTTTTTATCTGATCAACATCAATCATGCGATTTGTCCGCTACTGCTGCTGCCTTTGCAGCAGCAGTAGCGGAAGAGTGAAGGTAGGATGAGAGGGCAAGTAGCAGTCAAAACATTAGGCTATTTAAGGTAGCTACTCAGTAAATCGGCCAACTGTTTTCCAAGTCAGGCGGATAAAAATTTTCTTTGGTTCGGTTGAAATAGCCGAACTGGATACGGGGATACTCTTTCTTTATCCGTTGGAGCATGCGATACATGCCGATGCCCTTGCCGGTCAGGCCCATCCTTTTATTGTAAAAGTCGGGATCAATGGACAGGTTCCGCATCTGAATCATATCTACGCCGGTATCGCCAATAAGACGCAAAAGAGCATCAATTTCTTCAGCATCATCGCTCAGGCCAGGTGACACGAGGTAGTTGATCATGACGAAGAGACCCCGCTCCTTGGCAACTTTCAGCGATTCAACCACATTGGAGAAGGTGTAGCCGACTGGACGGTAATACTTGTTGTAATAGTCTTCCCGAACCGAATTCATGGAAAAACGCATGGAGTCCATCCCGGATTCACACAGCAACCTGATTTTGTCCGGCATGGAACCGTTTGAATTAAAATTCACCGTGCCCCGACTGGTACCGCTTTTGAGCAATCGGGTAGCTTCCGCGACCACGTCCGCCTGCATGATCGGGTCCCCTTCGCAGCCCTGACCGTAAGACACGATCGGTTCCGGGGCCTGCTGAAGATGGGGGAGTGCCAGTTGAACTATCTCCTCAGGCGTCGGCACAAAATTGATCCGTTCATGATTCGAGGGACAGCAGTCAGATGGCTGGAGACTGATACAACCGAGACAACGCGAATTGCAGGCAGGTGAGGTGGGAATTGGGGCTTCCCATCGACGATAGAAAAGGTTCTTTGCCGCAAAGCAGTGGTAGTCGAGAGCACAGCGCGCCAATTGCTCCAGAAGGCGGTTATCGGGCATTTCAACCAAAAGACGCCGTACCAGAGGATCAAGCTCCCGATCGTCATAATTGCAGGGATTCCAGTTATCGTTGGTATCAACGCGACTGGCTGCCACGACGAAACAGTCCCGTTCTTCATCCCAACCGACTGCAGTATAGGACCAGAGGGGAAGGTGCACTTTTTTGCGACCGTAATCGCAGGCGGGGAGAAGCGTCCGCACATAGCCGGGCGCCATGAAGGCCGATACGGCCTGGATCGGTACCCGGCGCTTTCCTTCACGGACAGCGTCAAGGGTGACGAATTGTTTCCGTTTTTCATCCCAGGCCATGGGTGGCGTGTCAGGAATCGTAAAGATCCTGCTTCCCTCCGGAAGCGGAATAAGCTCGACAGCTTCCGGAAGAACCGCCTCAGGGCCATTCATTCCAGCCATACAAAGTTCCGGATGATCGTATATATTTCCCTTTGCGTCCGCATACAGAAGCTTGGGCACTGTTTTCTTACGCATGAATATGTTTCCTCCGCCACAACACTAGCAAAAAAAGGGAATTCCGGCAAGAAATCAGCCAAGTTTACGTCAACCTCTGTCCCTTCTAGGAAGACCCGCAAGGGGCAGGTCACTTTTTTTGCTGACAGCCATTATGTCTGGCAGGTCTGGCACTACTACAGCGACTCGCTTACTCTTGCCGAAAAATTGCAACTTCTGCTGTCCATGACCGGCAATCTCCGCTACAATATTTTCCATGAAAATCCTGTTAACAACTCTTCATGCGAAATACATCC
Source organism: uncultured delta proteobacterium (assembly GCA_963748325.1). Taxonomy (GTDB): domain Bacteria; phylum Desulfobacterota; class Desulfuromonadia; order Geobacterales; family Geobacteraceae; genus RPRC01. The sequence continues at coordinate 1,586,729 of CAVVIJ010000004.1, forward strand.
ACGCCTCGCTGGCTCTACCCTATCTGCAAGCGACAACGAAAGAAACAAAGGGAATCCACAGTGTGATCCGCGAGTTCACCATCAACGAGTCACGCATGGGAATTCTTCGCGAAATCATTGCCGAGGAAGCGGACCTGGTGGCATTTTCCTGCTACATCTGGAATGTTGAATTGGTGACACGCATAGCTGCAGATTTAAAAAAGGTATGCCCGGAAACGCTCCTAGTCGCAGGGGGGCCCGAGGTTGCCTATAGCTCGGAAGAGTTTCTCCGAAAAAACAGTGCCTTTGACTTTGTCGTCTGTGGAGAGGGTGAAAAGACGTGGCAGGAATTTCTGTCACTTCTGGCGAGAAAAGGGCCTTCTTCAGATCAAGAGATTACTTTTCCTTCAGGTCTAACCTACCGGCACAAAACTGCCATCGTGGCTGCGCAGGATCGGGAACCCATCGAAAATCTTGATGATATCCCCTCCCCTTTTGCCCTGGACCTGGTGGACACGACCAAACCGCTGGTCTATTACGAAACTTCCCGAGGATGTCCGTTTAGTTGCGCATTCTGCCTCTCGTCGCGGGAAAAAGGCGTCCGATCTTTTTCCATGGAAAGAATAAGCTCTGACATCCGCCACCTGATCCGGAAGGAAGTACAGGTAGTGAAACTGGTGGACCGGACCTTCAATTACGACGCAGCACGAGCAAACGAAATCTGGAATTTCGTCCTTGCACATAACAGGTCAAGCACCTTCCATTTCGAAATTGCCGCGGACCTGCTGACAGAGGAAAACTTCCGCACCCTGTCCAGAGTTCCGACTGGAATGTTCCGCTTCGAGATAGGTGTTCAGGCCATCGGAAAGGAAACTCTATCCAGAGTCAGCAGAAAAAGTGACCCGGACCGCCTTCTGGCCAATGTGAAGCGACTCCGGGAGGAATCCGGGGTAACCCTGCATCTGGACTTGGTTGCCGGTTTACCGGGAGAAAATTTCAACGGTTTTCTCGCCTCTCTCGAACGTCTTTTCCCGGCAAATCCCCATCACATACAGGTCGAGCCACTTAAGGTCCTCAAGGGTTCGCCAATGGTCGACATTGCCCTCCGTGAAGAGTATGCCTTTTCGCCCACCCCTCCCTATACGATTTTACGCACGCCGGACCTTTCCTTCGACGAAATAGGACACATTGAAGGAATTGCCCGCCTTCTGGATATTTACTTCAATAGTGGCAGGTTCAGTCGCACTCTCGCCGTCGTGGAAAGCCACCTTTTCTTGTCCGAGTTCTTTGATAATATGGTTTATTTCATAAAAAAAGAGCCCATAAGCGGGCAGGTATCGTTGAAAAATCTCTTTGAACAAATGTGGCGTTTCGGCCGCAAACTTCTGCCGAAGAATACACATACGTCCTTCCGCGAGGCTCTCTGCTACGATTTCTGCCTCGGTGATTATCCTTCGACAGGAATCCAGCCATCATTTTTCCCGGAAGAATGGAAAGCTGTAAAAGCATCCCTGACACGGGAAAGCATCGACACCGCCCTGTCCAAGGTAGAAAAACCTTCCGGCAGCAAGGTTCGAACCTTTGCTGCACGTTTTTCTAACGATTACCGAACCAAACCGCCGAAACCTGGCCAGACCGACCTGATTTTCATCTATATATCCGCTTCAGGACATGGACTGCGGGTGGAGATTGTCTCAGCACCACCCACTACCTGAAAACGAGAGAACGCCCGCAACTTCAGCAGCAGCCGCAATCGCCGTACCAACCGGATAAACTCGGCCTGAACACGGAATCGATCACGTGAATGACACCATTGGAGCACTGAATGTCAGCCTTTGTCACATTCCCGTTATCAATTACCAACACCCCATGCTTAACCCTGACGGCCAACGTTTTGCCGTTAAGGGTGGGAGAACAATCAATTGTCCGAAGCTCCTCATCGGGGAGAGCACCTTCCACAAGGTGGTACAGGAGTGTTTCCTTCAACAATTTGTTGTCTGACATCATCTCATCGACGCTCAATTTGGTGAAGGCATCGTTATCGGCAGCAAACAAGGTAAAAGGCCCAGCCCCTTTCAAAGTGTCCACCAAATCAGCTTTTTTCACGGCATCAACCAACGTTCGAAACGAATCATCCGCCTGTAAAGTTTCAAGGATATCTTTCATTGTTTCCTCCTCTGCCGAAATACACTACGTGTCTCATATTCGGCCAGCCATAGTAGCATTTCTTGACTACAATTATAGCCTACCTCCCAGATATTATCAATTAAACCCACAGTGCCTCAGTTATGTTTTTCAGGCGTGCCGGATCCGCAAAAAACAGCGGCTCTTCTCTACGCGCTCCAATTTCTCCGCCCGTTCCAATGAGAAGAGTTTCGACGCTTCTCATTGTCAATAGTGACAACAATCCAGGGTCCACCTGGCAAAAAACCCTGCTACGGTCCCGGATCAAAGGTGAGTAGCCAGGAACAATGAAAACTGAGTCGCATTCGCCAAGGAAAGGCTTATCGGCAGGGTTCGCTGGCAGAAACCTGACGCAACCCGGCAGATACGGAGTATGCTTCAGTAGTCAGCGAAAGAGTATGAATCGATCGACATCGCATTGGCCCGACTGGTCAGAAAGAACAAGATCCACGGAGACGGGACTGAAATTGTGCGAAAACGTCGGTCATTTCACGTAATGTGTGGGTATGTGGTAAACAGCAGGTTACTAAGGAAGGAACGTGTAGGTATTTAACGTATACAGATTCTGCGTACTTCATGAATGTCAGTCAAGTGTTCGAAAACCTTCAGAATGCCATCCTGTTTCAATGTGGTCATGCCCTGAATGACTGCCTGTTGCCTCAGTTCCTCGGCCTCGGGCTTTTTCTTGATGAGATTCCTGATCTCATCGGTACAATCCAGCAGCTCATGAATACCGAGACGCCCGTGATAGCCGGTGTTCCCGCACTCCTCACAGCCGACCGGTTCGGCCATGGTCAGTTCATCCGGCACCAGACCGGATTCTGAAAACTGCTCGACCCCGTACTCGGCGATAATCTCTGCCAGTTCAGCCTCCTCCGGACGGTACACTCGCTTGCAGTTCTTGCACAGCCTCCTCGCCAGCCTCTGGGCCAGGACGCAAAGCAGAGAATCCGAGAACGCAAAGGGATCTATTCCCATATCCAGCAAACGGGTTAAGGTTTCCGGGGCCGTGTTGGTATGGAGGGTCGAGAAGACCAGATGGCCGGTCAAAGACGCCTCAATGGCTATGGAAGCGGTTTCTTCGTCCCGCATTTCGCCAACCAGGATGACATCAGGGTCAAGACGCAGAAACGAGCGAAGAGCAGCAGCAAAGGTAAGGCCGATACGGGGGTTTACCTGCACCTGCCGCAAGCCTTTCTGGGTGATTTCCACCGGATCTTCCGCAGTCCAGATCTTGGTCTCCGGCTTATTTATCCGGGCAACCGCCGAGTGAAGAGTGGTGGTTTTACCGGCACCGGTTGGACCTACCACGAGAATGAGACCGTATGGCTTGGAAATTGCCTTTTCGAAGACCTGCATGTTACGAGCGGTAAGACCCAGCTTTTCATAGGCAATGGGGTCACCAGTGTGCAGAATTCTGATCACGACATCTTCGAGTTGCCCGACCGTGGGCATGGTGGCGATCCTCAACTCAACGTTAATAGGTCCGAACTTCTTGAAATTAATCTTGCCATCCTGCGGCTTTCTCCGCTCGGCAATATCCAGATCAGACATAATCTTGATGCGTGAGGGAATGGCATACTTATATTTATAGGGAATTCGCTGATATACTTTGCAACAACCATCGACTCGTACCCTGACAATGATATCGTTTTTACCCGGATATGGTTCGATATGGATATCTGACGCCCGGTTCTGGTAGGCATCATAGATAATCTTATTGACCAGCTTCACAATTACGCTGTCCCGCTCCGTGACCTTCTTCACTTCATCTTCGATTTCCGGCTCATCGTACATGTCAGTCTTGGTGAGGATGTCCGTGATGCTATCGGGGATATCGAGATTCAATTCATCTTCAAGGGACGAAGAAGAAGCCGGCTGGAATTTGTAGAGTCGCTGCTGAACCGTTGAGATTTCCGATTCAGTTGCAATGACGGGGATAATCTTCAAGCGAGTTGCGGTTTCAAGCTCTTTCAGTTCAGAGAGCTTGATAGGGTGAGCCATGGCGAGAGTAAGGGTACTGCCGATTTTGGAGATCGGAACAATCTGCTGCTTTTGAGCAAAACTGGCGTTAATGAAGCGGGCAAAGTCAGGGTCAACCTGCATGGTGCCAAGAGAAACAAAAGGCAGGTCGTATTGAATGGAAACTGTCCGCGCCATCTGCTCTTCGGTTAAAAAACCAAGCTTTACGAGAGATTTCCCCATGGGGATATTATCTTTCGTGCTCGAAACACGGGCCAGTTCGAGTTGTTCGTCGTTGATCAGGCCCTCTGCAAGCAGGATATCAAGCAGCTTCTTTCGTTTACCGGTCTGTTCGAGGATATAATTGAGATCAGACTCCTTGAGAAAACCGAGCCGACAGAGAAGCCTGCCAATAGTCTCGCCGGGAAACGACTTTTGAAGCTCCAAAGCTTCAGAAAGTTGCGATTCAGTTATCAGGTTGCTCTCGAGAAGTATTTCACCGAGTTTCTTGCTAGCCATTCAAATATCCCTGTTGCGCTAAAGCCCTTTGGCGTCACTTCACAATGACATCGAATCCCTTGTACCGGGCAAGCTCTCGTACCAGCGGATCTATGGGAACATTTGTCAGGAACCTGCGAGTAGGGTTTTTCCCTTTCTCCGCCACCACAAACCCGGAAAGCTTCACATTGAAAGGGGACCCGTCCTGTGCCCAGAGTGACTGCATTCCGTACACAGCCGGGAAACCCAAAGAAGTAAGCAGCTTTTCGGAAATCTCCTTAAAATCGTCAGAAGGATTAAGCATGACCACCCGGTACCCTTTGAGTTCAAGAAGCCTCAATAAAGTATATTGAACGGGATTTTCTTCGGAAAACGAAACAACCACTTTCCTATTGTTTCTCTCGCAGTATCGGTCTGCCCGAACAGACAGAGTAACGCCGCTCAGGGCTCCGTCATCCAGCAGCAACTCTCTATTCTTTTCGTAGCGGACGGAAAGAGCTGAGTAAAGATCGTCAACAATGGTATCCTGATTACTCCCGTTAACGCAATATAATACTTTGTGGCCATCCGGCTCCTCGGATAAAACCGGAGGAGACCCGACCACGCGGAAGCCCTCTTTCTCGAGAAAAGATAACAACGGCTGAGGCATACCGTTCTTTTTTCCGGCCAGATTTACTAAAACCACATCATTTTTCAACAGACTTTCAGAGGTTTTCTCAATTTTAAAATCAGAGGTAACTGTTAGCTTCGGGTCCGAGCCGAAATCCACGGAAAAATTCTCCTGAACCGAATAAACCCTGGCAGCCGCAAACAAGGTGGAGTAAAAGCTCTTTTGGTCATCCGGGTTTGCCGTCACTATTCTGATACCCGGATCTTTCTCTCGAAGAATAGTTTTTACCAGTGGAGGCAAAGTCCTGGCTCCATCAATGACTATCTTGCCGCCATCAGCTGCCGGAAGCACGGGATAGCGATCAGGGTCAAGTGAAAGGGAAAAATTCCGTCCCTGCACAACCAGAGGAACCGTGTCTTGCCGACCACATTGGAAAATTCTATCCCAAATAGCCCTTGTCCGCTGAATATCCTGGCGTGGCGTAGTCGACAAACGAAAGGCGTGTGTTACCTGGCCAGGGGAAACCTTCTGCGCCCTCCCCCCCTTGTTCCCAAGAAATTGCACGGATGCACCGGTGATTGCATCAGGTTTTCTCCGGTATTTCGAACGTCGCACTACTGATTTGCGATTAATTCTTTTTCTGAGGGGAGGCTTTCGCACTGTCCGGTTCTGCAAGGCGGGCTTTCTATTGTGGTGTTCGCTCGCAGGAGATTCAACTCGCGGCTTTGGGCGTGAAATTCCTTCATCTGCTGACTGGGTTACCGGCGCGCTTGTCTTAGGCTCAGCTTGATTCTTACCGCCAAGAGCCTTCGTATCGAGTTTGAACATTGGATCGAGAGCAAAGGAGTCGCTTCTGCTCAGTAACACCATGATACTACACAGGCAAACTGTAATAAACAGTCTCGAAGTGTACCGCTTCACGCAACCTCCCTCATGAAACCAACAGCAGTAGAATTGCCATTCCGACCGAAATTTCGAAAATTGATTCCTGAATGCATCACATTGGATAGATGGATGATTCTCAGGTAAACTCCAGAACAAAAGCTTTTATATGACTGCTACCCTGCTCCTGGTAGGTCACGAGCTCCGCCCCCCGCAGCAGAAAATCTTTAATCAGCAATCCATTTTCTGTGGTTTCTTTGCCGCTTGACAAAGAACCGCTGATTCCGAGCTGGTTCAAAATTTGTGACAGAAATGTCTCGGAAAGCCCCTTGTGATCTCGAGAGATACCTTGGATGGCTTTAATCCTGTCGTTTTCCCGGTAAATCCTGAAGTCTATCTCAGGCGAGACATAACGCTCCCAACCGGGATGCTTCGCTGAATACTCAGAATCTCGCCATTCGCTGTGCACGAAGGAAGGAAGTCCTTTTATACCGTCCCTGCTATTCATCGGAGGGCTTGTCGGACGGGCTGTGCTCTCAGAGTTTGGTGCAGCCGGAGGTGAAGCAACATGAACCGGATTCTTGCTCTTGAGTACCATCCAGAAATAAAGAGAACTTCCAGCCACAGCCAGAAGGATACATGCGAGCAAAAGCCTCCGAACAAGGCGACGTTTCGAAGCGGAAGCAGCACCTTCCAGGAAAGGATCACCGTATAGATTTTGATAGGAGGGAAATTCTTCACCAGCAGCAATTTCTTCTTCCTGCTCACCAGGGCCAACACCTTTCGCCGGGAGAGGGATATCAGGAAACTCGGCATTCATTGCAGAATTAGCCTCGGCAGACACGCCTTCCTGGCACAGCTCAACAGCGGGGGCTTCCCTACCCGAAGAGCTGCGTTGCGGGAGAGCATCGACGGTCTTGGAATGTATTTTTTCCATCTCCTTCTCAATTTCTCGCCAATCTTTAGGAAAGCATCGAGAGATGAGTTCGGCAAAATCCTGGCGCATCTGCTGCGCTGAATCACTGACATTAATACAGTCATCACACCAGCTCGCGCCTTTTTTACCTTTCGATTCGAAGTCACCCATGCAGACGATTCGCGGCGACGCAGACCCAAGAAGGGATTTTATATGCCTTGATACCGTTTCTCCCGAAACTGTCCCAATGGAACTTTGAACGAATACCACGGAAGGTCGATTTTCGAAAACCTCCTTCAATCCGTTGTCAAAATCGGACGCACAGCGTATCTTTGTTTTGAAAAAAGGCTGATAGTATTTGATGAGACTATCAATCCTTGTATCACTAGAAATAACAAAAATATTAAGCATAGATACCCCTCATATTTTTGCATAATCACACGTAACTATCTTCAATGTCAATGCTTTTTAATTATATTTCCTGTCAGATTCTTGCTGTCCGGATACGCTCTAATCAGTTTTTACGGGAATTCGCACAAAATATTTATCTCTGCGGTCAACAATTGTCGAACCCTTACATCTCATGGCGATTTTTCAAGGATACCTCTGTACAATGCAACCATTCACCAACATCGTCTGTGCGGCAGTCCTCCTCGGGCTCCGTGCCCCGTGCATTTCGTTGGCTGCTGAAATACTGAGGAGCTTTTGGCTCTGGCAGGGCGCCACGAGATAAACATAAGACTCTGGCCAGAAGCCACTACACGGCCAGGGGTGAAAAGAACCGGAATTTTGAGGATTGAAGTCCCTGATTGGAACACTAGTGTCCCGTGCGGTTAGTTAGCAGCAGTAATTCCGTGGAATTTTGGTCTCTGGCAAGGCGAGGCGACGCAGGCTTAGCGGGGCTCTGTCGAGGAGCCACAACGTAGCCAGAGGGCAAAAGAACCGGAATTTCAAGGATTGAATTAACCGCACGGGACACTAGATGCCCGAAAGACGGAGGAAGCAGTCGCCCCGGTAGAGAGTAGCATCGGGGGCCAGGGAGGATTGTGGATACTTTTGCAGAAATTGGGTAAAACCTTCGAGCGCCTTGCGAAATTTGCCCTGAGTAAAAAGTGCGACAGACTGATCGTAGAGATGCCTCTCTGCTGAGAGAGCAAGATTCTCTCCCAGATCTTCCGTTGCCGTTCTCTGTTGAGAATGGTTATTGATCCGATCACAGGATGGAGTCGGCGCGCCTGGTATCTGACGTGGCTGCACATGCACGGAAATTCGCCTGGCAATAGGCACAAGCAATTCTTGCCCGGCATAAATCAGGTTTGGGTTATGGATTTTATTAAAAAGGAGTATCTGCGAGTAATAGGTGCCATTCCCGGAGAATTTTCGAGAAAGAGCCGAGAGGGTGTCTCCGCGCTTGATGATTATTTTCTGCACCAGGACGCCAGCTCCAGGCCGAGGAAACCGAGCCGTATCCAAATGGTTCGGCAGATAGAGATAGTAGTTACCAGCCAGGGCGAGGGAATGAAAAACAAACAGCAGGAGAAACAGCACTGCACACAAAATAAGCCAGGAACTGGAAAGGAAAGCAATTCCAACGTGCTTCATTACAACAGTCTCCGGGATATCATTCCTGAACACCATGTTCTTCCCGTCGGGTGGCCATGACTAACCAAAGTAGCGCCTCCTGTATAGTCGCACACTATCCGCAACAAGATATTACATCCGTTTCACCTTCAAATAGAATGCCCTGATCAGGTAACCAATCAGTAGGAATTACCCTCTTGATCCTTGTAGCTGAAACGGTTTTCAATCTGAAGACTGGTTCCCGCTGCCACGCCAGGTTTCACCCGATAGGCAAGTACTATACTCCGCTTCTCTCCCGGTCCCAGTGCGGGGAATCGCCAGACATACTCACCCTTCTGTCCATCGAAAGAACCAGGCTCAGAAGCTACAACACCTATCCGCTCCGGTAAATGACTTATCACTTCGACATCTTTAGCCATGCTTGAGCCGGAATTTACAATGGTGAAAACAAGGTGGGAAATTTCACCAGGCTTGATACGTCCGTTCGTTGCCTCCATTCTCAGGGTCACCATTGGCCGGGAATAGACAAGCTGAACTTTTGCGGCAGCAGATTTATTCCGCGCACTTTCCGGCGCAACGATAACCGAGAACGATATTTGCGATTTATCAGCACTGCTGAGTGGCGCAAACAGCTCTATTTTTAACGATGCTTCTTCCCGAGGAGACAGTGAACTGATTGTATCGCTGACAAGCTCATCCGTCTGTTTGTCACCACTTCCCGCGACTTTATAGATCGCATAGCGGATCCCGGCAGGAATGGATGTCTTGATTGCAAAGTTTTCACGGAAATTTCCGGTATTGATCACGCTGACGGGAATAACGATCTTTTCTCCCGGCAGGACGGTGCGCCTCTCATTCTGTACGCTTACCGACACCCCGCTAACCTTTCCGACCACAGCAGGAGATGAGAGAAAAGCTTCGGACAGTTTAAGCACATCATTATGCAACTCTGCCCGGCAAAACAGCTCCTGGCCGGCAAGCGCATCTTCTTTCAAGCGGAATGCGACACTGAATTCTTTCCGTCCCCCGGAAGCGAGCTGCAGATCATCCACGGCAAGTCTGTTGATTCCATCATGACGGAACCCTGCGGGAAGCGGCTCAACCGGCTCATAGTTCCCGGGATAACTGAAAGAGAAGGAAATCTTCCTTGCGGCTGCGCTTCCAACGTTCAGAAGGGCCATTCGGTAGGTAATCGCTTCACCCGGCAGAACAATTTGCTTGTCAGGTCTCAAAACCATTCTAAGCAATGGCGCGGAAAACAGCAGGGGTATTTCTTTCGATAATGAAATATCTCGATCAAAACTGGAAACCAGACGTAGTGGGTAGGTACTTCTTTGTCCGTCGATGATTGCCGCAGGCACCGTCAGGAGAACCCTGCCGGCGAAACTCTCACCGGGAGCCAACTGCGGAGTTGCAGCAAGAGACGAGTCCGGATGTGATGTTGAGACGATCCTCGCCTGGTATTCGGCAGGAAAGCCTTCTTCCAGCACAAAACTGTCGGGACCGTTACCGCGGTTCACGACTTCAAAGGGAATTGAAATTGTGCTGCCGGCTTCAGAACTTTCCTTGACCGGGCTAATAGACAGGTCGGCAGCTGCAAATTGTCCCACTTCAAGAGTGACAACAGATGACGTATTACCGCCCCCTGTCCCTTCGGCACCAGGCGCAGACTGTTCGCCGGATGCAGGAGTTACTTTCCGAAGCTCTTTCAGTCGTTCCGCTGCAATTGAAGCAGCCTTCGTTCCGGGGAATTTCTCCTGGACCGACCGGTATTCCCTCACCGCCTGTTCCTTCAGGGTCAAAGAAGGCTCTTTATGAACAACCTCGTTTGCTCTCGAAGTGGCACATAAAACCGGAGCCTCCGGCTTTCCAGCAATTGCCTGCCCGACTTGCGGCAGTCCGGCAGGCGCAGCTATGACAGGTGCCGCTGCCACAACGGTCTTCTGATCTTTTACTCCGGCAAGCGGTTTTTCAGGAAGAGCGGCGATCCCCGTATCACCCTTTGCCACATAACTCTGTGCAAGCGCGATCAACTCGGGTTCTGCGGCATTTCGTAAGGGGGTATCAGGGTTTTCTTTCAGAAACTGCGCCATATAGCGTGCAGCTTCTTTTTTTTCGCCCAACCGGAAGTGTGCTCTCGCCAGCCAGAAGAGCGCCATGTCACGCAAAGGCGTGGAAGGATATTCCTTGAGAAACTGCGACATCTTGGTAGCAGCACCGCGATAGTCCTGGTTCTGGAAAGCAGTAAATCCGCCGATGAAGACCGAATACTCATCCAGTTCGGCGGCATGGATGGAAACTGAAAAACACACTAGCACAATGAGCGCAAGGGCAAACCGTACCCAGTGAGAATGCACCTGATGAATTTTCACCATTCCACCCTTTCAAAAAACGTTTTACGTATTTTAATTGCTGATACATAGCACCTTCATTATGGTATTGTCAACGATGAAAGACCTTCTCAGCGCTCTGTTACAGGCATCGATCAGCAACGGCAATTATACGCGAGTGCAACTGATTCACGAACAAAATTTTCTGAAACAGCTCTCGTCACTATGACACCGACACGTTTCTCCGCAGCCGAAACACATTACTTTCTGCTCCGAGCAAGGTAGACAGTCACCACAATTTCCTTAAGAGAGAATGTTCAACCTTGTCATGGAACGAAGGATGAGTAATCGAGGGGGGATTGTTGTACGGAAGGTTGATAGTCTTTTTGGTTCAGGAAGTTGAAGGAGGAATCAGCAGCGCAGAGAAAGATTTGCAGCAGATTCATCCTAGGACCGACTGGCTCCCAGTATCTGCAGCATTTCCTGATGGATACGTCCATTGCTTGCAAGAATTCTGTGATCATCAATGGAATAGGGTTCGTTGGCGTGATTTGTTACGATCCCTCCCGCCTCTTCGACAAGAAGTTTGCCGGCCGCCACGTCCCAGGGGCTGAGCTTGCACTCCCAGAAACCATCCAGTCTTCCTGCCGCAACATAGGCAAGATCAAGGGCAGCGGCGCCTGCCCTTCTGACTGCCCGGGCGGCAAGCTGAAATTGAACAAAATTGTCGAAATTATTTTCGTTGGTCTGTGTCCTGTCATAGGGAAATCCGGTTGCCAGCAGACAGCTTTTCAGTGGTTGCCGTGTTGAAACAGAGAGCTTGTTTCCGTTCAGCCAGGCACCACTGCCACGTACGCAGGTAAAAAGCTCATCCATCATCGGGTGGTACACAACCCCCAAATGGATCTCCCCGGAGATCTCCAGAGCAATGGACACGGCAAACCACGGGAAACCATGGGCATAATTGGTAGTGCCGTCCAGAGGGTCGACAATCCAACGAAACGAGGATCCCGTATCCGATGCCCCGCTTTCTTCAGCAAGCACATCGCAGTCGGGACACGCGGCACGCAGATGTCGGAGTATGACATCCTCGGAAAGCCTGTCAACATGAGTCACGAGATTCTTATCACCCTTGAAATCGACGAAATTGTCGCCCCAAAGTCTCTCTCGCTGAATCTCTCCGGCCGCGTGCGCCGCTTCCACCGCAATTGAAAGGAAATCCTTCTCCATGGCGTATCGCTACAATCTCCGAAGATTGCTGAATTCTGCCCACTCCAGAAAATATTCAGGTTTCAAAACGTAATCATAGAGGTTTTCAACGATATTATAGTGTTCTCTCTCCTGCACGAGTATTGCGGACAGAATCTTTTTCAAGCCCTCGTCCTTGACCGTTTCCAGGATGCCTTCGTAGAACTTGACACTTTCCGATTCAACAACCAAGGCATGGCGGTAACTGTCCAGGCTTTTCTGCAGTTTCGAAGCCGGAACCACATCGCCGAAGAGTTCGCCAAGCACCTTTTGTGCTTCTTCCAGCGCTGGTGAACTGGGAAGGTCCCCGCAACCAGCCTCATTTTTCATTGCCTGCACGGCATCGAAGTGTTTTTGTTCATCGGCAGCCAGAAGCGCAAAAACGTGTTTTACTCCCGTGTGAGAAGTCTCCTCGGCAAGTTGTTCATAATACGCTTTAACCTCTTGTTCTTTTTCCATTGCAATTTCAAATACGTCCATGAGTAGACCTCCAGAAAGTTAAATATTTCGAATTGTATCGCAGGGGAAATCTTCCACCAAAAACAGGGATGGATTACGGAATATAAGGCCTTTCCAAACTATTAAGGTAGAGAAGACTAAACAGCTGTTCACCCCGCAAGGTGTCCCTGCAAAGAAACTTGCGCTATTTGAGAGCGGAAGTTCCTCAATAGAAGTTTTTCTATAGTATCAGAAGAAGGGAGCCATGCAAGAGAGATGGTCTACGTTATAACATGAAAAGGAAAGTCGCCAGTAGATTTTTCAGGAAACGGAAGGGTCGAAAATCCGACACGCTTAGAAAAGTGCCGTAAAAGCTACAGGTTAGAACTGTTTTTCGTCGATGTAGCCGGGCACTGGTTATCCTATTGGTCAACAAGGCAATGGGATATGGAGATTGTTCACGGATTTGCAGCAAATATTCGCTAAGGCCGACATGTTTCCGGGCATCAAAACGCTGGAAACAGGAGAGTAAAACAGGTACCTTCTCCTACCAGGCTTTCAACCAGAATACTGCCATGGAGGCGCTCCACATTATTTTTGGTAACATACAGACCAAGCCCAGTCCCGACACCCGGATCTTTTGTCGTAAAAAAAGGCATGAATATTTTTTCGAGAGCTTCCGGTGAAATACCTGGCCCGTTGTCCCGGATCTCTACTCTGATCTTCATGTCTTCGGAAAGAGATGAGCCAATCGTCAAACAACCGCTTGAGCCCATGGCCTGAAGCGCATTCACGATAAGATTGAGAAAAACCTGCTTCAGCAAATTCTGGTTGGCTTTTACCATGGGGAGATGGGGATCGAGTTCTTCCGAGAGAGTAATCGAGCGTTTTTGAATCTCATATTTAAGAAATGACAGAACTTCACGCAATGTCAAGTTTATGTCCGACTCACTATCCTCACCATCTTCCTCTCGGGAAAAAGAAAGTATCCCACGAGTAAGCTGAGAAAGGCGCTGAACCTCCTGGTGAATCCGTTCAACCATTTCGGTAACGGAATCAGGCAGGTTCGGCTCGCACAGTACCATTTGAGATGCAGCTGCGATGACTGAAAGCGGTGTATTGATCTCATGTATGATTCCCGCGGAAAGACGGCCCAGCTCAGCCATTTTCTCGTTACTCGCCAAGCGTCTGAGCAGCTCGTCTTCGGCATGGCCATCCCGCGGCATATGTTCGGCAAATGGCTTATCCATGGCAATTCCGCTGGAAAAAGAGAGGGTTGATGGCATGATCTGCATCTGGAAAGCCGCCCACAGGGACGGCTTTCCAGATCAATGCAGTCGTACTGTGCCGTAACCGGCAACAGTGGGGAAAGCATTTCTTTTACAGGTTGTAGCCTGACTCGGAGTGCTGAGTCTGGTCAAGGCCGATAATTTCGTCTTCCTTATCAACTCTGAGACCAATAGTCTTGTCAATAATGAACGCAATAATGCATGTTACCACGAATGCATAGACAGCTGAGGCAGACACGGCAATGATCTGGGAAACGAACTGTGCAGTGTTGCCGGAAATAAGGCCGGTTGCGCCAACAGTTGCAAAAGCACCGGTTGCAATGGCACCAAAAGCGCCGCCAACACCATGAATACCAAAGGCATCAAGGGAATCGTCATATTTAAGTTTTGCTTTCATGAGGACCGCCAGGTAGCAGATGATGCCTGCACCAACCCCGATCACCAGAGCCCAACCGGGGGTGACAAAACCGGCAGCCGGAGTAATTGCAACCAGACCGGCAACGACACCGGAGGCAAAACCGAGTGCGCTCGGCTTGCCAGCATGAATCCATTCGGCAACCATCCAGGCGAGACCAGCTGCAGCAGGAGCGACAGTCGTGGTAGTGAAAGCCAGTGCGGCAGTTCCATTAGCGGCCAATGCACTACCGGCATTGAATCCGTACCAGCCGAACCAGAGGAGACCAGCGCCGAGAAGTGTCAGGGGAAGTGAATGGGGCGCCATCCTCTCCGTGGGATAACCGTGTCGCTTGCCAAGGAACAAGATCAGCGCCAGTGCAGAAATACCGGAAGAGAGATGGACAACCGTACCACCGGCGAAATCAATTGCAGCAGGGGTCAGCTTGGAAAGCCAGCCACCACCCCACACCCAGTGGGCAATCGGATCGTAGACAAGTGTCGTCCAAACCAGCGCAAAGATGCAGTATGCGGAAAATTTGATTCGCTCAGCCACGGCACCGGAAATGAGTGCGATGGTAATGATTGCAAACATGGCCTGGAACATGGCGAAAATATATTCCGGGATAGTGCCGGAAAGGCTGTCGATAGAAATACCACTAAGCATCAGTTTGTTGAGACCGCCGAATAAGCCACTCTTGTCATCACCGAAACCGATCGTATAACCGATAACCATCCACTGTACGGCAACCAGACCCATTACCACGAAAGAATGCATCATGGTGGAAAGGACGTTCTTTGCGCGAACCATGCCGCCGTAAAACAGGGCAAGGCCCGGCAGCATCAGGAGAACCAGAGCCGACGAGATAAGCATCCAGGCGGTATCGCCGGTATTCAGCGTCGGAGCGGCAGCTTCTTCAGCAAGTGCGAGTACAGGGGTCATGAGAGCCAGGGAACCGGCCATGACCACGACTTTTAATGCTTTCACCTTCATAATTACCTCCATTAGATTTCTCACTAGTATCTGTATCTCGAATAGGTAGCAATAATTCGAAAAACGTTTTTCTCTTAGAAACTAAACGCTGCTTTGACGCCGTACAGGCTTTCGTCGCTTGCACCAGTTATAGCCCTTGATTTGTGGCTCAGTAAATTTGAGTACGTATATGAAGCGGAGGCAGTGATGTTATCGGTAATCGCGTAGTCCAGCCCTGCGCTCAATTCATAATTGTGCCAGGTATTGCTATCTTCATTTCCAGTAACAGACCAGTTTGACTGGTTGTAGCTGATGAGAGCACCCAAATTCAAATTGAGTTTCTTTACGAGTTCGAAACTGTGCCCGATTGAAGCAGTATAAAAAAGGCCAGCGAAATGGGCCTCATCGATATCCCAGTACACAGAAAAAGTTGGGGAAAGGAGGGTATTAACTGTTGCCTTCGCGTACAACTCATCAGTATCAAGCCCTTCCAACGAGTAAAAGGTATTTCCAACATTGAAGGTAAGGAGCTCAACTGGTGTAAAGGTATAATTCAAGGTAATATCGGTTTCGCTGATATCACCAGCTTTGTAACCGGCACCTCTATGGGTCATCAGGTTACTCCAGTAGCTCAAGGTGAAGTCCTTATAGCTCAGGTCTGCACCAAATTGGGAAACCCACTGATTTCCGCTGAGGTCAATGCCCCTGAAGATATACTTGTTATAGAGACCGGCGTAAACATCACCGGAAACGGCAACCTCAGCTTTAGCGGTTGAAGCCATCGCAACAACACACAGTACACAAGCAACAAAAAAAGTCCCGAATTTTTTCATTTTTTAAATCTCCTTTCAATTCATCAAATAGTAAAATTAAAGAGCCTCTCCGCCCTTTTCGCCCGTTCTGATACGAACCGCTTCCTCCAACGGCATGACAAAGATCTTTCCATCGCCGATGCGACCGGTTTTTGCGGCATTTTCGATTGTCTCGATCACTTTGGCGACCATATCATCCGCCACGGCAATTTCGAGTTTTACTTTCGGGATAAAATCGACAACATACTCGGCACCGCGATACAATTCGGTGTGGCCTTTCTGCCTGCCAAACCCCTTGACCTCGCTCACGGTAATGCCCATGATACCGAGCTCGTTCAGGGCATCCTTCACTTCATCCAGCTTGAATGGTTTAATAATTGCTTCTACCAGCTTCATTTCGTACCCCCGTTTTCTGGAATTTCTACTTGTGTTTACAACCGAATTTTTGAACTTGTTCGGCCCAGCGATCTAACGAAATTCGCAGCCCTGAATCTCCAGTGACCTCCCGAACAACCTCTGGGAAATCAACCAAACCGCTCTTCCCTTTTCCCCCTTTCGTAAAATAACCGGGAAAATATTTCCCCAAGGTGTCCCTGTTTGGTTCTCACTGAACTAGGCAGACTCACAACGTTTCATAACTTGTCAACCAATCATATCCAACTTATTGCATTGGATGTGCCAGTAAGAACAATAATTTTTTTACTTTTAATTTCAAAAAGTTACAAAGCCATCCGTACAATCAAGCTCACGTTCAAGCGAGGTCTCTCTTTATTACTGCCCACAATTTAAGCACCAATCGCTACATTCTCAGACAGAACAGCTGGCTTCAATTTGATTAATTATCAGCTGAAAAGTCCATTTCAATACAAACCACAACCGGCAACCTGTTCGAGAGGAGGGGCGATCGATGTCCTGTTGGAAACACGATACAGACGACGCAATTCTCGATCCTTCAAGGGGCGTCTGGCCTCCTGTGATTTTACTCGGACCTGTTCCATCAGACGGGCAGCCTCTGCCCGGGACAGACAAATCCCCAACTCCTTGAAGCGAGCCAGAAGACTGCTGGTACCTGAATGCTTCCCAAGTACCAGATATCTGCTCAGGCCAACCTCAGCCGGATCAAAACCTTCATAATTACCAGGATTTTTGATTACTCCGTCAGCATGGACTCCGGACTCGTGAGAGAAAACCTTCTTTCCGACAACCGGTTTCCAATCAGGGACAGGGCGACCGGATGCCGTGCCGACAAAACGGGAGATTTCATGAAAGCGGTGCGTTTCTATGCCGGGATTTATCCCACAGGCAAGTTTCAGTGCCATGACCACCTCTTCCAACGCGGCATTCCCCGCCCTTTCACCAAGTCCGTTTACTGTCGTATTTACAAAACGGGCACCGGCCCTGACTCCGGCAATGGCATTTGCCGTTGCCATACCTAAATCATTGTGCGTATGTACCTCAATAGGTACCTCAGGAACCGCTTCTCTCAAAGTCCGGATCTTTTCAAACATGATAAACGGGTCAAGAACTCCCAGCGTATCGCAGAAACGGAAGCGGTCAGCGCCAAGTTCAAGGGCGATGCCCATCAATTCAACCAGAAAGGCACTATCCGCTCTGCTGGCATCCTCACCGCCAACCGAAACATAGAGCCCATGTTCCTTGGCAAAGGTAACCGCAGTCCGTAACTGCTCAATGACCCAGGCGCGATCCTTGCGCAGTTTGTTGGCAATCATCATATCGGAGACAGACAGCGAAATATCAACCGCGGAAACGCCACAGGCAATGCTCGCGCGAATGTCGCCGATCAGGGCACGATTCCAGGTAATCAGACGCGCATTCAGGCCCAAATCCGCCACAGCCCGAATGGAATCCTGTTCCTCTTTGCCCATTGCTGGAATTCCACACTCCAGCTCGTGAACACCGATTTCGTCAAGCATCCGGGCAATGGCAATTTTTTCCCGTAGGCCAAAAACCACCCCTGCTGTCTGCTCTCCGTCACGTAGCGTCGTATCATCAATAATGACTGTGTTGTCAGGTAGTGAAGTCATGCTGGTACCCCCCCCGAAAAAAGAAAAGACCACGGAGAATTCATCTCCGAGGCCCCATTGCCTCATCCGTGATTGTGATGTTGACAAGGGGAAGTAAAGCACAAGCCATGCCAGCGATGACAACTACGTAAATACAGTAAGATATGAGACATAATTACACGTTATACGCATAACTCAAGCTTTTTTGCACAGAAAACAGGCATGAGCCTGCCTATTTCATGAGAGGACGACACGTTAGAGGCCAGGACACAGGGGGGTACAAAAAAAATGCACCAGAAAAGGCAGGAAGCAGCAAAGAAACAACAAGGGAAATCACCTTGATGCCCCGATGAAGAATAAAAGACTGGCAAGTTTACGAGGAACATGCCAGGGATGAGGACCTACGATGCAGACAACTGTTTGTCTGCGAGACGACTCAGTACGAAGAAAAGTTTTGTCTTGTAAGAAATGGATCCTCGCTGGAGATCTGCGCTGACGACAAACATTTTTGCCAAAGAGTTAGACCATGGTGCGGGTACGTGTTGTTCAAGACAGGGAAATCCTCACCTGAACAGGATGGTAACATAGCGGGAAATGGCCGTCAGAGAATTGGTGAAAACCAGGATACCAACGACAATCAGGAAAACACCGGTCACGATCTCGAAAATTCTGATCATCTTCTTAAAGCGGTTGAAGAAAATGAGGAATTTGTGCAGCGCCAGTGAAGCAAAGAAGAAAGGCGTACCAAGGCCTAAAGAATAACTGAACAACAAAATCATGCCATGGTGAACTTTTTGCTCGGTGGCAGCAATCATGAGGATAGACGCAAGGATAGGACCTATGCAAGGAGTCCAACCGGCAGCGAAAGCAACACCAACCAGGACACTGCCGACATACCCAGCAGGCTTTTTATGGATGTGAATTCTCTTTTCTCCAAGAAGAACACCAAGATTAATGATTCCAGTTACATGGATACCAAATACAACGATCAGCAACCCGCCAACTTTCCGGATAAAATCCATTTTCGTCTGAAGAAAACTGCCGATGTACGTTGCGGAAGCGCCCAACGCCATAAATACAAAGGTAAAGCCGGCTATAAACAGCAGCGAATGAACAATGGTTTGCCGTCGCACCGTTTTGGAGGTGTGCTCTTCGTTCAGGTCGGCGAATGAGATGCCGGTAATATAGGTGATATAAGAAGGGATCAACGGAAGTACGCAGGGTGAAAGAAATGAAAGAAGACCGGCAATAAACGCGCCGACAATGCTGATATTTGTGGATTCCATGCAACAGGCTCCTTGGCAGGCTGTTATCGTTTCTGCAGCTTCGAAAGATAGCTGATGACTGAGGGGGCATCCCAGGAAAGAGGGCCCACGACTTTTCTCCTGATGATACCTTGAGGATCGATAATGAAAGTCTCGGGGACACCGGTTATCCCATACATCTTCCCAATCTTGCTGCCAGGATCGAGAAAGGTCGGAAGGCGGTACCCGGTTTTCCGAAAGAAGGACTCCACCGCGTCGCTGCCTCCTTCATCGATGGAGACGGCGAGCATACGGAATCCTTTGCCGCTCATGGCCGCGTTCAAGCGGGATAGTGCGGGAACCTCTTCCTGGCAGGGTGGGCACCAGGTCGCCCAGAAATTCAGCAAAACGACAGTCCCACGCAGATCGGAGAGTTGCAAAGACTTTCCTGACGCATCTCTTATGATAAAGTCAGGAGCTGTGCTGCCCTCCTTAGGGGGAGTAACCTCCTTCGAACAAGCGGCAAGCAGAACAAACACAGAAATAATAAGGACCAAGGTTGGAAAACTACGGTATTTTCTTCTCATGGCAGATTTGCTCCACACCCCGGCAGGAACGACGACAAACAGAGAAGAACCGGCGAAAAACATAAGGGAAGATACATCTATCAGCATGCTCAGGATACCGAAATACCGTAAAGGCAAGGTCACCCTTGGACAGGTTCGTTAGTGGCAGCGGGTAACCACATAATCGGCCAGTGAACACATGGCCTGCTTACCCGGAGAATCGGGAAAAAGACTCAGTCGCTCCTTGCCGCGACGAACAAATTCAAGGGATTTTTGCATGGAATACTCAATCCCACCATAGGATCCAACCAAGGAAACAACCTTCTGAAAATCTTCATCTTCCAGAGTTTCACTCAAAATCACATCGGCGATTTCCTGTTTTTCTTCGGGGGTACAGTTCAACAACGTATGAATCAGCGGAAGAGTTATCTTCCCTTCTTCAAGGTCATGTCCGATACTTTTTCCGAACTGTTCTTCACTGGAAATATAATCAAGGGTATCGTCAATGAGCTGGAAAGCTATCCCGAGGTCCATGCCGAAATTGCGCAATGCATCTTCCTGCTCGGGAGATACTTTACCAAGAATTGCACCTGCCTGGCATGCTGTGGCAAGAAGTACTGCCGTTTTACACTTTACCACCTCAATATACCGCTCTTCCGTCATTTCCAGGTCACTCATGGAAACAAGCTGCATCACCTCTCCCTGAGCAATTATCGTGGTTGCGCCTGAAAGGACACGCAAAATATCGAGATCCCCGTCCCTGACCATGAGAGAGAATGATTTGGAAAACAGGTAGTCTCCCACCAGTACCGACGCCTCGTTACCCCACAAAGTATTCGCTGACGCCAATCCTCTTCTCAGGCTTGCATTATCCACGACATCATCATGAAGCAGGGTTGCCGTGTGAATGAATTCTATAACACTTGCCAGGGCAATATGGCGTTGTCCCTCATATCCGCAGAGCTTGGCGGAAAGCAACAATAAGGCAGGACGAATTCTCTTGCCGCCACTGGAAAGAACGTATTCCCCAACCTTTCGAATGAGAAAAACATCTGATTCCAGATCTTTCTTGAATTGTAATTCAACATTTTTCAGCTCTGTTTCAATAAGAGCTAAAGCGGATTCCATGCGCAAACCTCGGCTGTAATTTGCGGCAATAGTAAAGTAATGCCTTCTTGTTTGTCAAAGTTTTTCTCCTCCCGGGATTTCATGTCGACGGCCTGAATGAGAAATCCGTCCCACTACTCCATGCAGAGGAATTTTCCAATGGTAAATTTTTCTGCGTTTACAAAAAAACCGGCAGATTACCCAATCATTAAAGAGAGCTCTTCGAACTGCCAGCAAAAGAAAGGCTCCCTTTGTGATCGAATGGATGAAGATGCCAGGTTCCTACTTTTCGCAAGAACTTTCCATGTTCTTGCCAGTCGAAACATTCAAGAAGATATAGTCCAGCGTACCGCGCTGAGCGAGCACCAAAGCCATTCAGCACATCAATAATAGGGACGCCGATACCACCACCAGTTGGGAGGCCCTCCAAACCAGAAAGGATCATAGTAGTACCCTGGGGGCGGATACTGCGGTTGCTCGACCTCCGACTGACTCCAGACATGAATTTCACGAATGGAAATAATCGGATACGTATACTCTATCTGGTCGATGGGCAAGATTTTCTTCCCCTCAACCTGACCGATAACGGTCACTCTTCGCCCCATTTTGTACACAATCGGATCGAGGAAGTGGGATGTTGTCGCCAGAAATCGTCCACCCGAAGAATGAGAGACTTCCTCAGGCAGATCATCACTCTCGAGTGGCGATTGAACCACTTCCAACTGCGAACCGTCTTTGGAATTTTGAACCCCGGCAATGGTACCGCCCAACATGACATATTTCCCGACATAGGAGTCAGGATTCGCACGGAGACTCTGGAATTGAATCGACGGATCAACCAGATTACGGGACTCTTCACTCATCACGTGGGCACAGCCCGCCAGAAACAGAAAGGATGCACAGAGTAGAATAATTTTTTTCACGGGACACCTCCTAGGAGCCTGTCGGACATAGCAAATCGAAGCGAGAATTTGGTTGGATGAGAGCAGATTTGATCGCTTTTACAAGGCAACAGTTCTTCTCTTGCCCAATAAAACGACAGGATATGAAACGTCCAGACGGATTTACCGCAGACGCCCTGTTAAGTCCAACCAGCTTGTAACCTGACGCTATAAAGACTACCCATCGAAGAGGGAAAGTCAACTCGAAGGCGAATGTCTGCTGCAAGAGGCGACAGAGGTCCTTGAAAGTGGTCGGCAGCAGCCTACGGGCAAAATCTCAGGCGTATTTTATCAACTCAATCATATCCCGTACCGCCCGGTCCAGCCCCACCAGCACTGCTTTGGAAATGATCGAGTGGCCGATATTGTATTCCTCGACACCGCCAAGAGCGGCAACCTGCTTGATATTGGTGTAGTTGAGGCCATGACCGGCGTTCACACCCAGACCGAGTTTTGCAGCAAACTTGATGGCATTCTCGATCTTGATCAGCTCCTGTTCTTCGGTTTTCCAGTCAGCAGCGTCGGCATAACTGCCGGTATGGATTTCCACATAATCCGCCCCGACCTTATTGGCGGCCTTGATCTGGTCAGAATCGGGATCGATAAAAAGACTGGTAAGGATTCCACCGTCTTGCAGACGGTCAATGGCCTTCTCGATGGTCTGCGCGTGCAAACGCACATCAAGACCGCCTTCGGTTGTTAATTCCTGTCTCTTCTCAGGGACGAGGGTGCACATATCCGGTTTCACGGAAAGGGCAATCTCCACCATTTCATCGGTTGCGGCCATTTCCAGATTAAGCTTTGTTCTGACCGTTTTGCGAAGAATCTTCAGATCACGATCCTGAATATGACGGCGATCCTCCCGGAGATGGATGGTAATACCGTCGGCACCGGCCAGCTCGGCAATGGCAGCGGCAGCAATCGGGTCGGGTTCGTTGCCTCCGCGTGCCTGGCGAATCGTTGCCACATGATCGATATTGACTCCCAGTTTGGCCACGTTACTCTCCCCCTATCCGTGCACGTACGAGGCTGGCGATTTCTTCTGCCCAGGCTTGTATTTCTCTCCGGTCGACACCCTCTATCATGATGCGCAGGAGCGGTTCCGTGCCGGAGTAACGAATAAGTATCCGTCCTTCGTCGTTCAATTTCCCTTCAATATCGCTGATCAGTGCGGCAATTTCAGGGAAGGTGGTAATGTCTTTCTTTTTCTTCACCCGCACATTTACCAACACCTGCGGCAGGGCGGTCATGACCTGCGCCAACTCGGAAAGCCGGCGTTCCTTTCGGCGCATGATGGCCAGGACCTGAAGAGCCGATTGGATGCCATCACCCGTGGTGTTATAGTCGAGGAAGATCAGGTGTCCGGACTGTTCACCGCCGAAATTGTAACCGTTTTTAAACATCTCCTCAACCACGTAACGGTCGCCAACAGCGGTCTTGACAATCTTGCCTCCGGCGTTTCTGACAGCAATGTCGAGCCCCATATTACTCATGACCGTTGCCACCAAAGTATGCTTCTTCAGCTTTTTTCTTTTCAACAGGTCCGTGGCACAGATAGCCATAATATGATCGCCATCAACTTCGTTACCCAATTCATCCACAAAGATGACCCGGTCCGCATCACCGTCAAGGGCAATCCCGAGATCCGCTCCGTTGGCTCTGACTGCCTGACTGATAACTTCAGGATACAGGGAGCCGCAGGCGTCATTGATATTCGTTCCGTTCGGCTTGATGCCGAGGGAAATAACTTCGGCGCCCAGTTCCTGAAACACTGCGGGAGCAACCTTATAGGCTGCACCATTGGCACAGTCCAGGACTATCTTCATCCCGGCCAGGTCCAGTTCCTTGGGGAAACCGTTCTTGAGGAAAACTATATAACGACCGGCTGCGTCATCAATGCGGTAGGCCTTGCCAACTTCTGTGGCAATGGGACGCAGGGAGTCGATGTTCTTGGAAAAAATCAGCTCCTCAATGGCAAGTTCCATGGTATCGGGTAGCTTTATGCCCTTTTGGGAAAAAAACTTGATGCCATTGTCCTGAAAGGGGTTGTGGGAGGCGGAGATAACCACGCCGGCATCGGCGCGCATGGAAGAGGTTATATTGGCAATCCCCGGTGTCGGCAGAGGACCCACCAACAGCACATCCACCCCCATGGAGCAGATGCCCGCCGCTAGCGCGTTTTCGATCATATAGCCGGAAAGCCGCGTGTCCTTGCCAATAACGATGCGATGTCTGCGGGTATCGCCGTCCTTTTTGAATATATGGGCCGCGGCCCGGCCGATCTGCATTGCCATTTCCGTTGTCATGGGGTAGACATTAGCTACGCCCCTCACGCCATCAGTACCAAAAAGTTTCTTCATCTGGGTAAACCCTCGTATTCTTATGAATTGATTAGTAAAACTATTAGTTGTCCCGCCGCGGTTTTCTGACCAGTTTCAGGTCTATGTCGGAAGGATAAATACGCATCACCGTTATTCCCGGTGGAATGCGAAGCCTTTTTTCCATCCCGCTGAAGGTAACAGTTCCTTCGCGGAGATTTTTCAGGTCAAGTGGAAGGGACATCTCTTCGGAACGCAGGCCCAGGAGACGAAGCTTTGGCCCGGCAACCGTCACGTCCACGGCTTCGGGCACTGATCCGGCCACGGCAAGCCCTGCAGGCAGGTTCCGCAGCGAGAGGGGGATGGAAAATTCCCGTTCGGAATCCTTCGCTCCGCTCGCCAGCAGCCAGAGCGCCACCGCCAGCAACAGGGCGAGCAGCTTGAGTGACAGATTATTTGTCAGCACCTTCCAAAGCATCATCGGAACCACCTGTGCTGTTTCACATGGATCAATTTCTTCAGCATCTTGCGCAGCGTGTTTTGATCGACAGCCCGGGTGATCTTGCCTTCGCAGGCAAGGGAAACAGACCCTGTTTCCTCTGAAACGACCAGCACCACTGCATCGGTGATCTCCGAAAGTCCAATTGCCGCGCGGTGCCTGGTGCCGAGTGCCTTGCCCAACTCCGGGTTGCGGGACAATGGCAGGAAACAGCCGGCCTTGGTCAATTTTTCCTTTTGAATTATTACAGCACCGTCATGTATCGGAGAATAGGGAAGAAAAATCGAGGTGATGAGTTCGCTGGTGACCTTGGCATCTATCTGGGTTCCCACTTCCAGGTGATTTTCAACCTCCACCTCCCGCTCCAGGACAATCAGGGCACCGATCATTTTCTGCGAAAGTACGTCGGTCGCAATAATCAGTTCCTCGACCAACTCTGAGACACTATCACCCCGCTCCTTGAGGAAGGTACTCCTTCCCACCGTCGAAAGAGCACGACGGATATCATGCTGAAAGATGATCACCAGGACGATGAGAATGGCGCCGAAAAAACTGTTCAGGATCCAATAGAGCGTCTGTAGTCCAAGCAGCTGTGAAATGAAGTAGCAGAGAAAAAGACCGGTCAGGCTAACTAGGAGGCGAACAGCAATCGTTCCTTTAATGAGAAGAATTATCCAGTAGAAGATGAACGCGACGAGCAGGATATCGACAAGGTCAAGCCAGGCAACATGTCCCAGAGGAGTCATCATCAGATCCACCAAAATCCAAGAAAACGAGAAAAGCGAAGGGAGCAGAGGAATCCGCCGGGAACAGCTATATTACACCGGGGGTCGCATCACTGCATGGGCCATTATCGCCGCATCGCGCATCTGCCGAACATCATGCACCCTGAGAATGGAGGCACCTTTGGCGACAGCCAGCGCTATCGTTGCCGCGGTACCAAAGGCCCTCTCTCCAGCCTCACGGCCGAGTATCGTGCCGATGAAAGACTTTCGCGACGTACCGACCAGGAGGGGCCGGGCAAGTACGGAGAGCTGCTCCAGGTTACGCAGTATTTCGAGGTTACCCTTGAGATCCTTGCCAAAACCGACACCCGGGTCCAGCACGACCCGTTCAAGCGGAATTCCACAGGATTCGGCAGCAGACAGACGTTCACGCAGGAATGAGATGACTTCCGGAATGATCGAGGAATAGCGGGTATTTCGCTGCATCTCCATCGGCGTTCCCCGGGTATGCATGATGATCAGGCCGGCCGAGGAAGCTGCCACCACCTCCAGCATGCGGGGATCAAAGGTACAGCCACTGATATCATTGACAATTTCAGCCCCGGCACTCAGTGCCGCCCGTGCCACCGCAGCCTTGTAGGTATCGATCGAAATCGGTACCCGCAGGCGTCCGGCTAGCCGCTCGATCACCGGAATAACTCGCCGCAGCTCCTCTTCCTCGTCAACGGGAGGGGCAAAGGGGCGGGTACTCTCACCACCGATATCTATGCTGTCAGCCCCCTCCTCTTCCATTTCCAGAGCCCGTTCCTCCGCTCTTGCAGGATCAAGAAACCGAAAACCATCTGAAAATGAGTCCGGCGTCACATTAAGAATCCCCATGATATGTGGACGCTCTGAAAAACTGAGTATACGCTCGCCGACTTTCCAAACACCAGGAGAGGAAGGCAGGATTGCCCTATGCACTTCACCAGGGTCGTTCATTAAAGCTCCCGTCTTCGACCTGGCACATGGCTCAGACTTCCAGGGATCCTTCCGGTTCAACAGGTGTAGCAGGTACTGCGCCCTTGAGCGCGATGATTTCGTCAACATCGGAACCATTCAGGCTTTCCTTCTCGATCAGCGCCAAGGCGATATTATGCAGTGTATCGACATTGTCAGTAAGGAGAGTAAGGGCACGCTTGTAATTATCTTCGACAATCCGCCGGATCTCTTCATCGATTTCCACCGCCGTTGCCTCACTGTAGTTTTTCGTCGTCGACATCTCGCGTCCAAGGAAGATCTGCTCATCCTTTTTGCCAAAACTGACCGGGCCGAGCCGATCACTCATGCCCCATTCACAAATCATTTTCCGGGAAATTTCCGTGGCCCTTTCGATATCGTTTCCGGCGCCGGTGGTCATGGTCTGGAATATGACCTCCTCGGCGGCGCGGCCACCCATGAGAACGGCAATCCTGTTCAGAAGGGTTTCCTTGTTGTAGGAATGCTTGTCCTCGATAGGCAACTGCATGGTTATGCCTAATGCCCTGCCGCGCGGAATGATGGAAACTTTGTGCACCGGATCGGTGCCGGGAATAAGTTTCGCAACCAGGGTGTGTCCGGCTTCGTGGTAGGCGGTATTTTTCTTTTCTTCCTCGGAGATGACCATGCTGCGGCGTTCGACACCCATCAGGACCTTGTCCTTGGCGTCATCGAGGTCTTCCATCTCGACCATGTTCTTGTCCTTACGCGCGGCGAGAAGTGCCGCTTCGTTGACGACGTTGGCAAGATCAGCACCGGAAAAACCGGGAGTTCCGCGGGCAATAACAGAAAGATCGACACTAGGAGCAAGCGGGGTCTTGCGGGAATGCACCTTCAGGATCGCCTCACGCCCCTTTACATCGGGACGTGGAACCACAACCTGGCGGTCAAAGCGGCCCGGGCGGAGAAGCGCGGGGTCAAGAACGTCCGGGCGGTTGGTTGCGGAAATAAGGATCACCCCTTCATTGGACTCGAAACCGTCCATCTCGACAAGGAGCTGATTCAAGGTCTGTTCACGCTCGTCATGACCGCCACCAAGTCCGGCACCACGATGACGCCCCACCGCATCGATTTCATCGATAAAGATTATGCACGGGGCATTTTTTTTACCCTGCACAAAAAGGTCTCGCACGCGACTGGCACCAACACCGACAAACATTTCGACGAAATCGGAACCGGAGATGGAGAAAAAGGGAACCCCGGCCTCACCGGCAATGGCACGTGCCAAGAGAGTTTTACCTGTTCCCGGAGGACCCACAAGCAGAACGCCCTTTGGCAGTCTGCCGCCTAGCTTGGTGAACTTCTTCGGGTCCTTCAGGAAGGAGATGATCTCGGACAACTCTTCCTTGGCCTCGTCCACACCGGCCACATCCTCAAAGGTTATTTTCCCCTGGGCCTCGGTCAATAGCTTGGCCCTACTCTTGCCAAATGCCATGGCCTTACCGCCACCCGACTGCATCTGGCGCATAAAGAAAATCCAGACGGCAACCAGGAGTATCAGCGGGAACCAGGACAGAAGCATGGAAAACCAGGGCACCTTGTCTTCAGGAGGTTCTGCCGTGACGGGAATTTTCTTGTCCAGCAGCTTTTGTGTCAACGAAGGGTCTTCGGGCTTATAAGTCTTGAATTCCTTGCCGCTGGTATATTTGCCGATAATTTCGTTACCACGCAGCGTTACAGTCGAAACCTTACCCGCATCAAGTGCTGTGATGAACTCGGTATAGTTGGTTTTTTCCTGACCGGTTTGAGACTTGTTAAAAAGATTGAAGACAAGGATCATCATCAGTACGATGACAAGCCATAATGCTAGATTTTTGTGAAATTGATTCAAGGGTACCCCCGGTGACTATTTCTATCCGACCTGGCCGGATGAGACAGTGAAGCTATTTTAGTCGGAAACAATAGGTTTACTCATGGCAATAATATCGAAGGGTTACAAAGATGCGTACCTGGCTACGACACGCTAGCGAACCCGAAGATCTAAACAGCCGGCGCAAAACGGAACAATTTCCGGATTGAAACCAACACTATGCACGCCGAGATCGCGGCGCACAGAAATGCAGAACGTAATTGATACTATTGATGAAATACCATACGACCTGCCGTTTTACAAGCACTATACTGGCTCTATCAGCTAATTTCAACCTCGACAACCTCAAGAGTTCCGGGCTGTATCCTTCCGGACTCTGAAACGCTCAGGCCACAAACCCAGAAGAGTTCGCCAGCGGAAAAAAGAAGTGGAAGCGTCCGCCGCAGAAACAAAGGGATCTTTCTGTCAATAAAGAAGTCTTTGACCTTCCTGGTTCCGGACATGCCGAAAGGACGGAAGCGATCCCCGGCCCGGAATGTCCGCAACGTCCAGGGAAACGAGACGACAAGCGGATCGAAATAGGCCCGGGACGAGGGCACGGAAGCCCAGCTTTCCGGCGGTGAGGTCAAACGGACGGAAATTTCACGCCCATCCGGAAACAGATAGCGTCCGGGACCTTCAATCAGGACTTCCCACTCGTTTCTCCCCTGCTTAGTTGCCGTTGGCAGGAAGCGAAGGGAATCGTAACTGCGTAGCGCTGTAAATCCGTCCGGGAGGGTTTGCTCCCCGTGAGGCCTGACTGAATATACCAGTTGGTCGATCTGGCGCAGATGAGTCGTTGCTATACGGGTCAGGTCTCCCCGCAGTAGCAGAACTGCCCGGCGATAGAGACGAAAGCGTACCCCCGGCAACTCCGTCCGAACCGCCTTCAGATCAAGAACGACCTCTCCGTCAACACAGCGCGAAAGACGGGGGAAAAGTTGATCGATGAGCCCCTCCAGAACTTCATCATCAGCGGCCAATGCTTCCGCTGTAGTATTCAATCGTTCAGTGATGGCCGGATTGAATGTTCTCAGGTAAGGGAGGCATTCGTGACGAATGCGGTTGCGGAGAAACAGGGTCTCGTCATTGCTGCTGTCATGGCGAAACAAAAGCCCGCGCCTTTCCAGGTAGGCATGAATTTCATCTCTCGTCAGCGGCAAAAGAGGCCTGACGTAGCGCCCGGAACTCAGCTGGCGCATACTTGAGAGTCCGGTAGTACCGGCACCGCGCAAAAGCCTGAGGAGAAAGGTTTCCGCCTGATCATCCGCATGGTGCCCCAAAGCTATCAGGCGGGCGGATCTGGACTTGGCAACCGCATCAAACCATGCATAACGGGCAACTCGGCCAGCCTCTTCCAGTGACAGCTTTCGCTGTCTGCCGAATTCTTTCACATCCAGTTTCTGCAACTCGCAGGGAAGATGGTAGCGGAGGGCAAGGTCTGCGACAAAGGTCGCATCACCATCCGACGCAGTGCCGCGCAGGCCATGGTTCAGATGGGCAACCACCAGGGAAAGCCGCAGATCAGTCAGCGAAGCGAGAATATCCAGCAGGGCAACGGAATCGGCACCTCCGGAAACGGCGACGACCACCCTATCACCCTGAGAGAACAGCCGCTTATCCCGAATGGTTTCAGATACTTTTTTCAGCACTGGATCCGTTCGCAGTGAATCCTCCCGGAAAATACACGGACGACAAAGCGTCCCGCATGGAGCTTTCAGCTTGTCCTGTACCGGCAAAAACCTCAGAAACGAAAAAACCCCTCATTTCCGTGGAAAGAGGGGGAATTATGGTGGCGGTGCAGGGACTTGAACCCCGGACAACACGGATATGAGCCGTGTGCTCTAACCAGCTGAGCTACACCGCCAAACTCTGCATACTGGAAAAGATACCGTAAAAAATACCTCTCCGGGTACACCAAAGAGGCATCAAATATCTAGTACTGGTTCGACGTTTGATACTTTGAAAGAACAGGCTGCGAGTTCAAAATACCCACAGCCCCACGTGCTTGTTGTTTATATAGCACATCATTTCGAATGTCAAGGGAAAAGGCGGAGGTCGAACCGTCAATTCCAGCGTTATTTTTTCCTTGAGTACGAAACCTCTTGCGTCGTGCAGATCGACACCGTCTCGAATCAAGACTCGTTTCATCGTCGCACAAAAAGTGCGTAAAAACTTGATCAGCAGCGCGTTGCCGCTGTCCCCATATCAGATCACCTTCCAGGTCAGTTCCCAACCGAAAAAGCATCTTTGATCCGTGCAAACTCGCCGGCACTGAAGCGGTACAGCTGTTCGGGAAGAAGATCGGCACCTGCCAGAACGGCAAAGATTTTTCGGTGATCCGCCTCAGCATAACGGATCGCAAGGCCGCAATCGGAGGCAAGGGAACGGGGCACCGGGATCAACAGGAAATCCTGGCGATTTTCCTTCAAGACCTTCTCGGCCTGCATGACCCGGTGGATATTGTTAAAGATGACAACCAGATCCCCTTCGCGAACCATCACTTCTCCCTCCCGACAACCAAGCGCATATCTTTGCTACCTTCTGAAGTCATTTCGCCCCGGCTACTCGGGCCGATCCGCATTATCGAATTTTTGCAGCGGAGTCCCGGCGATCAGGCGAGCGCGGTTGGCAGCGATATCCCAAAGTGTCAGGTACCCTTTCCAGCCTTTATTCTCCAGCAAGTCCTTGATTTGCTCAATCAGGCCGGCAGCGGGAATGGAGTGAAAGGCGTTGTAGCCGGAATATCCACCGGGAGGCACCAGGCGATAGGCACCGAAGCCATAGCTTTCATTCCGTTTTACCAGCTGTGCCTTCCCATCCTTCCACTGATGTTCCTCATGCTTGGTCCAACCGCAGACGGGACACATGACACGACGGGCACTGTTATCATTCCAACGCTCTGAATCAATCCGGGCATAATCGAAGCAGCATTGCCTGCACTTTTCATGCATGTCGGAAAGGTCATACATCAGAAGACTCCTTGGAGCAACGATTGAGATGCGATAAGGCCCCGGCACTGTCCTGGCATACCATGGACCCTGACAGGAAGTAAAATATATTTATTGAAGACAGTTGTAAATCCCCAAGCCCCAGAAACAATCTCCACAAGGCACCGGAGTGTCAAAGCAGTCTTTCTCGAACACCTCTGCGGTAAGATGATCACAGGGGACCAGATTGCAATTGGAGCAAAAGGGGTACTCGCCGCTGAGGACCTCCGAACGAAACGAATGAAATTCCTCATCGTTCCAGATCGCCAGGATGTCCCGCTCTGCGACGTTTCCGAAAACCCTCGACTGGACAGACTTCCTCCAGTAGGTGAAATGAAGAGCGGTACTGCTTCCCCAAGGGGTCTCCAGGCCAGGCACGTATTTACGCCAGTAGGAAAAATGGCAGTAATAGCTATGCCAAAGGAAGTAACAGGGATGCACCATGCCATTCCAGGAAACCATTACAGAACCGTCTTCCATGAAATCACACCTGCGTTCGGCCCGCGGGGAAAGGCCCGGCAATTTCAAGCTGAGTCCCACCTCAGCGGCAACATCTTTCGCTTCCTCAAAGACCCGAGCCAGTTCATCCGCAAGTTCCTCATCTCGTGCCAGAAGGTTCCTGACGTGAAAGAAAATGTCCCGGGATCGAGCGTCGGCAACCATTTCCTTGACAAAATCCACCACCCGCTGCTCTTCATCCGTTCGGTAGAACTTGTAAAAATTAATAAAAAAGTACTGGCTGATGTCGATCCCGAGTGAATCGGCCCGCTTTTTCCAGGCATGATACAGCTCAACGGCACGATCAGAATTGGTGTCAAACACCGCTTGGGAAACCTGGTCGAAATCATAGGGCAGAAAATGGCTGACAATGGCAAAATCCACCCCTTGGGCAGCTGCCCAGCGCAACACCTCAGGCAATTGTTGAAGATTATCGCGCATTACCACAAATTCAACCCCCAGCTGGAGGCGTGATTCGGGGCAGGCCTCCCGGGCCGCGCCTAAGACGGCAAAGGCCTTCTGCAGGTCTGCAACTTCCCCCCCTTCCCGAATGGTGCGAAACATATCGGGACAGACTGCATCAAGAGAAAGACAGATCCTGTCCAGACCGGCCCGTACCAGGGAAAAAGCCCGTTTTTCATCGAGAAGCAGGCCATTGGACTGAAAACCAATCCAGCTTTCCGCCGGCATGGACTGCCGGGCAATGCGAATAAATTCCTCCAGTTCGGGATGGAGCAGAGATTCGCCGATACCATTGAGGATCAGCGCCTGTAGATTTGGAAAAGCGGCGGACAGCGCCAGAAATTTTTCACGGCTCATGTCTCCGTTGGCAATTTCATTGCCGGGAGACTGCTTTACGCACATCGGGCAGGACAGGTTGCAGCGCGTCGTGAGTTCAACAAATAGTTTTGCCGGATACGGCCGCAGGGCCGGAGAGGCCTGCACCACCGTTGGCAAGGCTGCGAAGCTTGTGTTGCTGCACCCCTCTTTTCCAGGTATCACGACTCCTCCCACCCTATCGCAAAAGTATCACCATTCGATAAAAGCACTGGTCTTTCGCTACGACCTGTGACCAGGAAACGTTATAACAAGCACCCGACCAGGCTCAAATACCTGTCATTTCCGAAGGTGCACGCGGTATCCGGAGATAAGGACAAGAAACCACTGACAGAATTGCTCGGAAATGGCAAAGATTATTGACAACTGTTCGATTATGCTGAAGAGGCTTTATACTAATACAGAAAGCCTGTCCCTCTCCAGCAGAAAAAATAACATATCAATGTCCCGTGCATTTAGTTCATTCCGATTAATTCAATTTTTTCGTCCCCAGACCGCGCAATGGCTTCCTGTCAGAGGCCCAGGGGCCAGATTCATCCCTCACCCAACCAAGCAGTCTCCCTCCTGCGAAAGACGAAGTGATTGTTGGTTGAACAAGGCAGCAAGGTGGCATACAATGATCCAGCGCAACATCAGTACTACCCTGCCTTGAAAGGATCTGCATGATCGAAGAATCCCAAAAACCGATGCTGCGCTTCCTCACGATCCTGACTGCCGCCTCGATGGTCGGTATCCAGGGATACACCATCCTCTTCAACAACTTTGCCGTCGAGGTGATCCATCTGGATGGTCGCCACGTGGGGATTATCCAGTCCATTCGCGAGACACCGGGTTTCCTGGCACTGCTGGCCGTCTACGTTATGCTGGCAATAAAGGAACATCGCCTTTCGGCCTTCTCTATCGCCACTCTCGGAATCGGTGTAGCACTTACCGGTATGTTCCCCAGCTATGGGGGAATCATGGCCACCACACTCATCATGAGCTTCGGCTTCCACT
This sequence comes from uncultured delta proteobacterium, assembly GCA_963748325.1. Lineage (GTDB taxonomy): Bacteria > Desulfobacterota > Desulfuromonadia > Geobacterales > Geobacteraceae > RPRC01. The sequence continues at coordinate 1,620,435 of CAVVIJ010000004.1, forward strand.
ACTATGAAACCACCAACCAGTCCCTCACCCTCCAATATTTTGCCACCCATGTTTCACCGCTGGTAATCGGCAAACTGCGAAGTATTGCTGCCGCAACAAGCATAGTTACCGCACTTCTCATCTGGATCATGGGGAATTTTCTCAGTTACAAAGGGATGTTTCTCGTCATCGGAGGTCTGGTATTTCTCGCCGGCTGTTGGGGAATGCGCCAGGATCCCACCCACAGCAGCATTGCCCCGCAGCGGCTGAAAATGGTTATCAGAAAACGCTACTGGCTGTACTACCTTCTGACATTCCTTTCCGGCGCCCGACGTCAGATATTCATGGTCTTTTCCATCTTTCTCCTGGTAAAAATATTTCACTTCACGGTGCAGGAGGTTACCCTTCTCTTCCTGATCAACAACGCGATCAACTGGTTTCTCAACCCTCTTATCGGACGGGCAATCAACGCCTTTGGCGAACGAACCCTCTGTTCGGTCGAATACGCGGTCATCACAGTCGTCTTTCTGGTCTATGCCTTCACCAGCTCTAAATGGCTCGTCGCGGGCATGTATATCCTCGACGCACTGCTTTTCAACTTTTCCATTGCCATACGTACGTATTTCCACAAAATAGCGGCACCCGAAGACATTGCACCCAGCACCGCCGTTGGTGTTACCATCAATCACCTGGCAGCGGTTTTCCTCCCGGCACTGGGCGGATTTCTCTGGATGATCGATTACCGGATTCCGTTTTTCATCGGTACCGGACTCAGCGTGGTTTCGCTCTGCTTTGCTCAATGTATTCGATTGCCGAAAAGATCCGCGCAACCGGCCGCATTATGATCCAGAACGTATTCGAGGGCACGACACCCACCTCCAATGCCTCCTTATCAAGGATTGAGCTGAAGATAAAGTACCGCTTCTATTTTGACCGGCAAGGAATGTCTGAACATTTTGGAAGAAGAAAGGCAGAAGTGTGAAACACAGCGACAAACGTCGACAAAGAGAGAAAGAGACTATCAGGAAGATGGCAAGAATCTACTGCAAGGCACACCATCGGTCAACTCCGGGGCCTTGTTCGGAATGCCGGGCATTGCTGAGCTATGCGCTGAAGCGCATAGACAGGTGCCCGTACACGCAAGGGAAACCAGCCTGTTCGGCATGCCCGATTCATTGTTATGATGCTGCAATGCGGGATAAAGTCCGTCAGGTGATGCGCTATGCCGGCCCCCGAATGCTCCTGTGTCACCCCTGGCTCGCGCTGAGGCATCTGCTGGAAAGCAGGGGAGCACGAGAGCACGCGCGGAAGATGTAGCAGTAAGAGAAGATCTCAGGTAAGGGGGAGGCGAAACTCGACCACCAAGCCCCCATCCGGAGCATTGGCGGCCTGCACCTCCCCGGAATGCAGCAGCACCGCTCTCTCCGTGATTGCCAGCCCGATTCCAGCACCTCCCGATTGTCGATCACGCGCTTCGGCAATGCGATAAAAAGGATGAAAAATGTGCTGCAGAACCTCTTCCGGGACACCAGGACCGTAATCTCGGACACGAATCAGGGCATGATTCGACGACTCCTGCAGCGTAACCTCCACTGCCGTCTCTTCGGGTGTATAGCGGACAGCGTTGCGTACCACGTTCTCCAATGCCCGGCGCACCATCTCACGACTCCCAGCCATCATCACCGGCTCTGCTGCTTCGTATTTCACGTGACGATTGCGACCAGCCGCCTCGAAATCGGCGTCTTGGACCACTTCATCAATAACCTCCGAGAGATCAAATGTTTCTTTCTCGAAGCGGGCGCTGTCGCTTTCCAGCAGACTGAGGGTGAGGAGTTCGCCGATCATCTCATTCAGGCGTTCCGCCTCCTGCTCAATACGGTCAAGGGGCGCCGCAGCAGCAGGTGAAGCGGTGCGCCGCGCCAGACCAAGGGCCACGTTCAGCCGGGCAAGGGGTGACCGCAGCTCATGAGAAACATCCCTCACCAGCTGTTTTTGCGCCAATATCAGCTTTTCGATACGCTCCGCCATCCGGTTGAAGTCCCGCACCAGATCGGTCACTTCGTCGCCACGGCCTTTGGTGCGGATCGATACCCGGGTCTTCAGGTCCCCGGTGCCCAGGCGCTGGGCCGCTGCGCGAAGCTGACGGACCGGAGAAGTAAAATGCCAGGCCAAGCCATAACAGACCAAGCCACCGATCACGAAGGTAACGCAGAAACGAAACCAGAAGTCGGTCGGAAATGGCCAACCTTGTAAAAGCGCTTGGGGAGGGGGTATGGGCGGCACGCCTTCCGCGGCAGCCACATACATATTACCGTGGGGACTCTTCACCAGAACAGCGGCGGCCACTACCCCCTTATCGAAGACAATGTCGGAAACTCCGCTGATCAACAGCTGGTGAACTGCTTTCTGAAGATGAAGCGGTGCCGGCCCGGAAAGAGATTTCCCCTTGGTGTCAAAAAGGTAGGCGCGCATGCCGTGTGGCTCACCGTGACGGACAAAATTCTTGGTCGCCAATTCTCCGTATTTCTCATAGATTCCGGCTGCAGTGTGTCCATAGAGGGCAAGGGCTTCGCAGACGATTCGGGCGCGCTCGACAGAGTAGCGACGCTCGAATTGGGCATGCATCGGGCCAATCCGCATATTAAACGCAATCAGGAAGATAAAGACTCCCGAAAGGGTCATGGCAAGCCAGAACCAGAAAAACAATTTCAGAAACATTGTCCGCATGGAAATCCCCCGGCTGACTGTTACGATTCAGGATTTCTTTCGGCAACAGGACAGGTATAGAGATACCCGACACCCCGAACCGATTTAATCCGTTCGCTTCCATCACTGAGAGTTCCCAATTTTTTCCGCAGACTGCTCACGTGAACATCAATGCTGCGATCCTGGTAGTTGAGAGTCCGACCAAGGGCTTGCGTGGAAAGATCTTCCCTGCTGATAACCTTTCCTGCCATACGCAGCAGAACTTCGAGGAGAGAATACTCCACCGACGTCACGTCAATCGGCTTGCCTCCACAGACAACACTTCTGGCTCCGGGATCAACCGAGACATCGCCCACCACAAGCAGGGAGGATTGAGCTTCCGTCTCAGCCGTGATGACGACGGCACGCCGGAGGATCGCCCGGAGGCGGGCCACCAGTTCACGGGGATTGAACGGTTTGGGAAGGTAGTCATCCGCCCCCATTTCAAGGCCAACGATCCGGTCGACTTCATCTCCTCGAGCCGTCAGCATCAGGACCGGCACCGCGGAACCGGTGCGGATTCGTCGCAGGACTTCGAATCCGCTGAGCCTGGGCAGCATCACATCAAGCACGATTAGATCGAAGGTAGTGCCCATGGCTCTTTCCACCCCCGATTCTCCATCGTGGACCGCCTCGGCTTCAAACCCCTCTGCGGAAAGGTAATCGTTCAACAGCTCACATAATTCGACATCATCATCAATGATCAATATTCTGTTCGTCATTCTCAGCCTCGCGTAAATTTCATAGTAGTATAGTCAGAAACCCTCTTGATATCTGTAAAAAATTGTAAAACAGCGGCGGGTATCCTTTCAAATTTCCGAAATATTTTCGTACCATGTCTCCTGAAAGAAGCCACTCTCTTCCCGGATCATTTTTCATTCTAAGACGCCATCATCAAAGACCCTGCTGCCGCCAGCTTTGCAAAGCTGGCGGCCCAATGAGACAAAAAGTAGATTGGCATCTTATCATTATTTAGCGTATCATACTTCATAAAGAACCCCCACCTTTACCCTTCCGGAGACCATGCCATGGAAAACTTGAACCAGCAGCAGTTTCTTCGACAGGTAAGCATCGGCACAACCCTTGTCCATGTTCTCACCGAAAACGAACGGCGCTGTGAAAAACTCATTACCCTGGCCGCAACGCGTATCAAGGGAATGGGCAGCCCCATAAGCTGGACCTGCACCGAAGGGCTGAGCCGCGAAGGCGAGATCGTTCCGGACACGACCGATCCGCTCAAGGCCCTCGACTTCGCCCTCTCCCACCCCGGCCCTCTGGTTCTCATATTCAAGGATATCCATCATTTCTGGCACGACAACCCCATACTTGTCAGAAAATTGAAAGATCTGTCCTACGCATCGAAAGGAAAAGGGAAAGTGTCGGTCATCATCGCAGAAGAGGCAGTGATTCCTCCCTGCCTCCGGGAAGAGGCCGTCCTCTTCAAACAGGGGCTCCCCGATGTCGAAGAAATTCGTACGTTCCTTCAACAGATCAGGCAAACTGATCGCTCTTTTGCCCAGGCCTGCGATACGGACCCGGGTTTACTGGAAAGTTTAGTGGTTGCTTCCCGCGGTCTTAACCTGATGGACCTCGAGCGGGTAATCCGCACCCTGCGGCTGAACGACACTACCAGTTCCGATGCGGTCCGGCTGCTCCTGGAAAACAAGCGGCGGATATTGCAGCAAAGCGGCATTATGGAACTGATCCTCGACAACGCCGGCTGCGACCAGCTAGGCGGAATGGAGAATCTCAAACACTGGCTCAAACGACGCGAAAGCGCATTCGGCCTTGAAGGAATATCGTCCGGGTTCGGCCTTCCCAAAGGGGTCCTGATCATGGGGGTTGCGGGTTGCGGCAAATCACTGCTGGTCAAAGCGATCGCAACCGAGTGGCGACTGCCGTTGATCCGCCTTGACATGTCCACGGTTTACAGCGGCATCTTCGGTTCACCCGAAGCGAGTCTGAGCAAGGCATTCAAAACTGCGGAGGCAGTCGCGCCGTGCGTGCTCTGGATCGATGAAATCGAGTCGGGCATAACAACCCACGGCTTCAAATCAGAGGGCGGCGCATCATCCCGGGTCCTCGGCTCGTTTCTCACCTGGATGCAGGAAAAACGGGAACCGGTGTTCGTGGCCGCGACCGCCAACGCCATTGAAATGCTTCCGGCAGAGGTATTGCGCAAGGGTCGTTTCGATGAAATATTCTATGTCGGATTACCGGAAACCGCTGCCCGCGAAGAAATCTTCCGCATTCACCTGACGAGTCGCGATGCCGATCTTTCCGCGTTTGACATCAGGCTCCTGGCCGGTTCAACGAAAGGGTTTTCCGGCGCCGAAATCGAACAGGTCGTCCACTCGGCTATTTTTGAAGCTCGTGCCGACCAGCGCCCCATGACCCAGCAGGACCTGATGTCCATGGTAAGCAGAACCGTGCCACTTTCCATAACCATGGCCGAACAGATCAAAAAAATTGAAGCATGGGCCTTCAAACGGGCAGTTCCTGCCTCCGGGACACAGTGAAGACCGGTTTCTGAAATTCGTTTTCCTGGAATAACTGCACCCGATCACAATCAATCGCAAGAGCGCTCACAACCACGCCCTCATCATCCTTACCCTTCCCTTGACCTGCCAGGCAGCCTCGACAATTCTTGACCTTCACCATAGGGTTACCTCACAACTTTCGCCCTCCCGCCAACTTTACAATTCAGCATATCTTCTTAACCCAACTTGACGACAGAAACGGATATAGTCAGATCCATCAAAAGACAACACGATCTTTTCCTCGGCAAACATCGTGTTCAAAGGAGACAGGGATGAAAAGACATATCGTGACGGTTTCCCTCCTCAGCACCATACTGGGAGCAGGCGCTATCAATTCTCAGGCCGCACCTCCGCCGAATCATCCCGAAAATATTGCACAGGCGCCAAAAGGTGATGTGCCCCACTCTGACAGAATGGGCCCGTCAGCGTCAGCTGATTTCCAACGCGAGACAAATTTCCTCCATCTGAACGCTGATCAGCAAAAAAAGATTTCCGGCATCCTCGCAGAGCAACGTGAAAAAGTTTCGCCCCTGATAAAGAAATTAGACCACCTTCGCTTGCAACTCCACGAGGCCGAGTTGGCCACCAATCTTGACGAGCCGGGTCTTCAGGTCACTTGCGAAGAGACTGTCCAAAATAGAAACAGAGCTTATTATTTCCCATGCAAAGATGAACAGAAGAGTCATGGCGGTCCTGACAAAAGACCAGCGTGAGCTGCTCAAAAAAAAGCATCATCAAATTGACTCCTCCCACAGGCCTTCCGGCAGACCCGAAAGTACAACTGGTTCTGATAGAGGACATGGTCGGTAACCCCCCGAATCGATTGATGGGAGGATCCTGCATCCCCCCTGAGCGCATGATCCTTCCCATCAATCGTTACGGTGCTTACTTGAAGTTACTGACAGACCAGCAGCAGAACCAGATCAAATAGCAGCGCAAAAAAGCGTCTCCGGGCATTACCCCTCCGTAATGCCTACTTTAGCGGCTTGGTGTTCCTCCCCAGGCCGCATTTTTTTATCCTCGACACTCTCCGGCTAGAGTTGTGCGCCGGCCAGTCCGCCCACTGTTGAGACAGCCTGCTCAATGCGCTTTGACCAGTAGGCTGCGTTCAGCCGGATGAAATTGCCGTACTTACCGGAAGCCGAAAAAATCGTACCGGGTGCAATGGTAATGCCGCAGCGCAGGGCCGCCTCGTACAACTGTATGGAATCAACGTTCTCGGGCATCTCGACCCAGAGCACGAACCCCCCGGAAGGGGTACTGACCCTGGTTCCCTTTGGGAAGTATCTCTCCACCGCCTTTGCCATCAAAGAAAGCTGTCGACTGTATACCCCGCGAATTTTCCTCAGGTAGTGATCATAACCTCCATTGGCGAGAAAATCGGCAACAGCCATTTGTGGAAGTGTTGCTGTTGCAATATTGCTCACCGCCTTCAACCTTTCTATGCTTTCCTGAAATCTCCCCGCAACCACCCATCCGACCCGGTAACCTGGCGCCAGTGTCTTGGAAAAAGAAGAACAATGGATCACCAAGCCCTTTTTGTCATAGCGCTTCACAATGCTGGGACGCTCGTTCAAGAAACCGAGGTCGCCATAGACATCATTTTCAATTAACGGAATAGAATGTCGTGCCAGCAGCGCAACAAGTTCCTTCTTTTTCTCTTCCGGCATGCGACTACCAAAGGGGTTATTGAAGTTCGGGATAACCAGGCAGGCATGCACCGGATTGTGTTCCAGTGCGTAACGGAGGGCAGAGAGACTGATGCCGTTTATTGGATGCGTCGGAATTTCCAGGGCTTTCAGGTCAAGCATTTCGATCAGTTGCAACAGATTATAAAAAATAGGCGTCTCTATGGCCACCGTATCGCCCGGTCGGCACACGGCACGCAGTGAAAGCATGACCGCCTCGAGACAACCACTGGTTATGACAAACTGATCGGGTGAAAGAGAACAGCCTGCCTTTAAAGCCCGTTGCGCAAGCTGTACACGCAGTCGCTCGTTTCCGGGAGGAAAGTCATAGGAAATAGCCTGATACTTATTGCGCCGCGCGACAGCAGACAGTATCCGATTCAGCTTGTCCACCGGAAGGTTCTCCGGGTTGGGTGTTGCAACACCCAAGGGAACCAGGTCGGGATTTCGCATATCCCGCATCACCATCATCACCAGCTCCCCAACGCTGACGAGCGTCGGCGCAGACGCGACCAACCCCAGATCAGGCTCCGGCATCACGTGACTCAGGTGATGCCGAACATAGTACCCGGACTGAGGCCGTGCCTCGATAAGACCCTGATTTTCCAGATGGAAGTAAGCTTTGACAGCCGTTGAAATACTCACGTCCATCTGCTTGCTGAGAGCGCGGACGGACGGAACTTTCTCTCCGGTCCGGTAGGTCCCTTTGCGGATCAGGCGGGCAATTCGATCAGCAACGGTCTCATAAAGAAAAGTATCATCTGTCGCACCAGGCCCACGTTTTGCTCCCGGCATTTCGCCCCCTTACAAAGAGTGACACATTTTTTTGTATACACTTTATCGTTTTTGGAACCGGCACACTTTTTAGTATCGTTAAACTGTACTGCTCGTAAATATTAATATCTGCATCTGTTATTCTTACCCGTTTTTCACTACCGTGTAAAGAGGCTTCAGGCACCGCACTGGAAATTTTCCAACTACGGCATGTCGTTCTGGGCAGACCCGACACGTCGACGAAAGCGCGCACTGTGCCCGGAGACAATTTCTTAACTGTCACCACAATTAAAGGAGGATGGAATGGGAGAAAAGATTATCCGTATCAACATGACGAACCTCACCACCGCTATTGAAGAGGTTCCGGCAGACCTTGCAGCACTCGGGGGAAGGGCACTCACCTCGACCGTAGTTGCCAAGGAAGTCCCCGCAACAAGCGAACCCCTGGGCAAATACAATAAGCTGGTATTCGCTCCCGGCCTCTTGACCGCGACCGCAGCCGCAAACTCGGGCCGTCTTTCCGCAGGATTCAAGAGTCCCCTGACCGGTGGAATCAAAGAGAGTAATGCCGGCGGTACCGCTGCACAGAACCTGGAAAGACTGGCCATCAAAGCCGTCATCATCGAAGGCATGCCGACCGAAGACAAATGGTACAGCATCCATATCAACAAGGATGGCGCTACCATTAAAGAAGATTCCGAGTACCTCGGCAAAGGCAACTACGAGCTGTTCAAAGCCATTGGCGAAAAGATGGGCAAGAAAGTCGGCGTCCTCGCCATCGGCCCTGCCGGTGAATTCCGAATGGCAGCAGCCAATATCTCTGTAAAGGACCCGGACGGCAATGTACGCAGTCACGGCCGCGGCGGTGCCGGTGCGGTTATGGGCTCCAAGAAGATCAAATACATCACGGTGGATGATGCAGGCGGACCTGGCGTAAAGCTGGCAGATCCCGAAAAATTCAAGACCCATGCAAGGATTTTCGCAAAGGCAATGCTCGATCACCCCGTCACCGGCCAAGGCCTGCCAACCTACGGCACCAACGTTCTGATCAACATTCTGAACGAAGCCGGCGGTCTCCCGACTAAAAACTTCCGTTTCGGCACCTGCGACCATGCCGAGAAAATCTGCGGCGAAACCATGCATGACACGATCGTTTCCCGTAAAGGCAACCCGAGCCACGGCTGCCACGCCGGTTGCATCATCAAATGTTCGCAGATTTACAACGATGCTGACGGAAATTACATCACCTCTGGTTTTGAGTATGAAACTGTCTGGGGTTTCGGTGCCAACAGCCTGATTGAAAGCCTCGACGATATCGCCAAATGCGACTGGGTCATGGACGATATCGGTATCGACTCCATCGAAGGCGCCGTCATCATCAACGTTGCCATGGAAGCGGGCATTCTCCCCTGGGGAGACGGCAAAGAATCCTATCGTCTCTTTGACGAGGAAGTTCGCAAGGGAACCCCTCTTGGCCATATCCTCGGTAATGGTGCCGGTTCCGTCGGCAGAACCTATGGTCTGACCAGGATCCCGGTCGTCAAGAACCAGGGTATTCCTGCCTACGACCCACGCGCCGTCAAGGGAATCGGGATCACCTACGCCACTTCGACCATGGGTGCCGACCACACCGCCGGCTACACGATCGCCACCAACATCCTCAAAGTCGGCGGTTTTATTGATCCGCTCTCAAAAGATGGCCAGGTGGAACTGTCCAGAAATCTGCAAATCGCTACCGCTGCCGTGGACAGCTGTGGTCTCTGCATCTTCGTTGCCTTCCCGGCCCTCGATATTCCCGAGTGCTTTACGGCCATCTACGAAATGATCAATGCCCGCTATGGCACAAACCTGACCGCAGAAGGTGTCGTGGAATTCGGTAAATATATCCTGAAAACCGAGCACGAATTCAACCTCGCAGCCGGTATCAGCAACGCTCAGGATCGTCTCCCCGAATTCTTCGAGGAGCAGATTCCGCCGCACAATGCCGTTTGGGATTTCAGCGATGCGGAAATTGATGAATTCTGGAACTTCTAGACCGAAAAAATATTTTCTCCCAGGAAACGCCTCCATTCCCATTCTTTTGTGAAGCGTTTCCGTCCCGGCGGGCGTCTGCCCGGGCGCCCGCCACCCTCTGTACCAATACGAAAAGGCCGATTTTGTCGGCCTTTTCTTGTATACCAGCCACTTACCCGCCACTAGTTCCATGTTGATAAAATTACTGGACAATATAAAACGCTCCACGTAGGATGACTTTCTGAGCAAATCATTCCCAAAAGATAAAGAGTACTAATAATTATGATTTTCAAAGGCAGAGCTGGTTCGCTGTACCTCTTTTCCCTGATTTTCCTGGTCATTTCTTTTATCACCAGAGTAGTACTTCTGGTAAAAGCCCTTCCCAACCTGGACCTCACCGCCCTGCTCCTGGCAAAGATCTTTGCTGTCGGCTTCTTCTTCGACTGCGTCACTTTTTCCTATTTCGCCATCCCCTTCTTCCTCTACGCGCTCTTTGTCCCCGACAGGATCTTTCGCTGGCGCCCGATTCTCTGGCTGGCAACTTTTCTTTTCACCTATGCACTCCTGTTCAATATCGTTTCCGAATATATCTTTTTCAATGAATTCGGAACCCGCTACAACTTTATTGCCATCGATTACCTGATTTATACGACCGAAGTAATCCGCAACATCTGGGAGTCCTATCCGGTAATCTGGATTTTCGGCACCATTTTCGTACTGAACATCTTCGTATTCCTGTTCCTGAGAAAATTCATCGACCAGGCTCGCGACACGGTTACCACCCTCGGTACCCGATTGAAGAGAGGCAGCATCTTCATCCTGCTGCCGGTAATGTCATTTCTTTTCGTCGACCATTCCTGGAACAACATCTCTCCCAACAACTATGCGGATGAACTCGCGTCAAACGGCATCTATTCACTCGCCTCGGCCTTCCGGAACAACGAGCTGGACTATAACAATTTCTACGCTTCAGAAGATCCGAAACAGGTCCTCGGCAAATTAAAAAACATGCTGAAAGATGATGACGAGATTTTTCAGAAGAAAAACTCCATGGATATCACTCGTACCATTGAGACCAAGGGACCTGAAAAGAAACTGAATGTCATCGTGATTGTGGAAGAAAGCCTGAGTGCCGAGTTCCTCGGGACCTTCGGCAACAAGCTCAAACTCACCCCGAACCTTGACCGTCTTGCAAGCAAATCCTTACTCTTCACCAACCTTTTTGCAACGGGCACCAGAACAGTCCGAGGGTTGGAGGCAATCACACTTTCCGTCCCGCCTTTGCCTGGCCGCTCTATCATAAAACGTCCCCACAATGAAAACCTCTTCTCCTGGGGGATGGTGATGAAAGATAAGGGCTACGATAACAAGTTTATCTACGGCGGCCATGGCTACTTCGACAACATGAATTACTTTTTCTCCCATAACGGCTTCGGCATCGTTGACAGAAGCGATTTCAGCGACAGGGAGAAAACCTTCGAAAATGCCTGGGGGGTGTGCGACGAAGACCTGTTCGGAAAAGTCATTCAGGAAGCGAACAAGTCCTATTCGCAGCACAAGCCTTTCTTCAGTATCGTAATGACCACCTCCAATCATCGCCCGTTCAGCTACCCTCCCGGCAAGATCTGGATTCCTTCCAAGCAGGGACGCGAGGGCGGCGTGATGTATGCCGATTACGCCATCGGCAGGCTTTTGGCTCAAGCCCGGAAAGAACCATGGTTCGACAAGACCGTGTTTGTTATTGTCGCTGACCATTGCGGATCGAGTGCGCGGCAATATGCCCTTCCTATCCAGAGATACCGCATTCCGCTTTACATCTACTCTCCGGCCAATATTGCTCCCCGGCGGATAAATACCATGTCAAGCCAGATCGATATAGCACCCACCGTACTGAGCCTGCTTAATTTCGGCTACACCAGCCGTTTCGTGGGCAGGGATATTCTGGATGATGATGACGGTTCACCGCGCGCTTTCATTTCGACCTACGAAAAACTGGGGTTCCTCAAGGACGATAAACTGCTGGTGCTCTCCCCGAAAAAGATCGTTTCTTTCTATACCTGCAATCTCCTTAAGGGGAAAACCACCGAAATTCCTCTGCAGAATGCCTATCTGCAGGATGCCCTGGGGTACTACCAGGGGACAAATTATCTCTATCAAAACAAACTCGACTACGGTGAGGTTTCGCCCCGGGTGCTAACCCCTGACAAGACATCTCACGTAGCCAAAAAAACAAACAAAAATAGCCGCAGCGGTGCATAACCCCGCACGAGCGGAACGTGAACCGGCAAGTATTTCTCTCAGCTGCACGGAATAATCTGACGTCGGTCAAGAACCATGGATCCCCGCCTGATTCCAGCGAGGATCCATGGTTTTCTTATCTCGATTCAGACTGCACCCTTGATTCGTGCTGAAGCATTTCTCCCCTTGTTTATTCGCAGGGGTGGCAACATAATCACTAGCAGCTTTTCAGCAAAAGGGGCTATCTCCTCACGATCCTTTCCACCCCCACCCAATCCTTTATTTCTCCGCAGCAAAAAATTTATTGCCCTCTCAGCCAAGCTGAGGTAATGTTCATAAAATGAACGATGTCGGAAAAAAGTCACTGGATACTCATCGAGCTTTTCTCCTGCTGAGCGAGATTGAGCTGGAGGAAACGGTATCACAGCGTGAATTGGCAAGCCGCCTCGGCATCGCCCTTGGCCTGGTCAATTCCTACCTGAAGAACCTGGTTGCCAAAGGCTACGTACGTATCAGGTCGTTTCCCAAAAACCGTTACGGCTACCTTCTCACCCCCCAGGGGATTGCCGAAAAAAGCCGCCTTGCCTACCAGCATCTCAGTTATTTCACCAATCTATACCAAATCACCCGGCAGGACTACCTGACGCTCTTCCGCTCGCTCCAGGCCTCCGGAATCAGGCGCGTTTCTTTCTGCGGTGTTGACGAAATCGCCGAAATCGCCTATCTCTCACTCAGGGAAATTGGTTTGGATCTGGTCGAAGTGATGGACGATCAGCATGCCGGCGAGCTTTTTTTCGAAAAGAAAGTTTTACCGCTTATTACCGGCACGGAAACCGTCAATCAAGTCATCGTCATCACATCCCTGAAGCGGGGAGATGATCTCGAAGCGGAACTACTGCGCCGCAACATCAGCAAAAGCAGCATCTTCCGGGCCGAAAGCGACCGACCCGCAACTTAAACAGTGGAGGAATTATGAAAAAAGCACTGATCACCGGCATTACCGGCCAGGACGGCTCGTATCTTGCGGAACTTCTGCTGACAAAAGGCTACGAAGTCCATGGCATCATCCGCCGTTCCTCTTCTTTCAACACCGGCCGAATAGACCATATCTACCAAGACCCACACGAAACAGACGTCAGGATGTTTCTTCACTATGGCGATCTGAACGATGCCAGCTCCATGAACAAGGTAATACGGGACGTGCGGCCCGACGAAATATACAACCTGGGCGCCCAGAGCCATGTCAAGGTCTCGTTCGACGTTCCGGAATACACCGGTGAGGTCGATGCATTGGGTGCGGTGCGCATCCTGGAAGGAATTCGCGAAACCGGCCTGAATACCCGCTTCTACCAGGCATCCTCTTCGGAACTGTTTGGCAAGGTTGCGGAAACACCGCAGAAAGAAACCACCCCCTTCTATCCACGCTCTCCCTATGCTTGCGCCAAGGCCTATGCCTATTACATCACGGTAAATTACCGGGAAAGTTACGGCATGTTTGCCTGTAACGGCATTCTCTTCAACCATGAATCGCCACGGCGCGGAGAAACCTTCGTCACCAGGAAGATTACCCGTGCCGCTGCCCGGATCAAGCTGGGCCTGCAGCCCTGCCTCTACCTGGGAAACCTGGACGCCAAGCGCGACTGGGGTTATGCCGGTGATTACGTGGAAGCCATGTGGATGATGCTTCAGCAGTCCGAACCGGACGATTACGTGGTGGCTACCGGCGAGACCCGCTCAGTCCGTGAATTTGCCGAGAAGGTCTTTGCCCGGCTTGGCATGCCCCTGGAATGGCAAGGCGAAGGGGTACATGAAAAAGGGATCGACACGAAGACCGGAAAAATCGTCATCGAGGTGGACGTCAATTACTTCCGTCCCGCCGAAGTGGAAATGCTGCTCGGCGACCCGACCAAGGCCCGGACCAAGATGGGCTGGGAACCAAGGACCGATCTGGACGGATTGGTTGCCATGATGACCGATTCAGATCTGGAAATGGCGGAAAGAGAGAGACGGGCCAATGGATAAAGCCGCAAAAATATACGTCGCCGGTCATCGCGGACTCGTTGGTTCCGCCATTGTCCGCAAACTTCAGGCTGAGGGGTACTCGAATCTTGTTCTCCGCACCAGCAAAGAACTTGACCTCCGGAACCCGGCTGCCGTTGCCGCCTTTTTCGCTGAGGAAAGGCCTGATTTCGTGTTCCTTGCCGCGGCAAAAGTGGGCGGAATCGTAGCCAATAATTCCTATCCGGCAGAATTCATTTACAACAACCTGATGATCCAGAGCAACGTCATTCACCAGGCCTACCTGTCCGGCGTGAAAAGACTGCTTTTTCTCGGCAGCAGCTGTATCTATCCGAAACTTGCGCCCCAACCCCTGAAAGAGGAGTACCTCCTTACCGGAGCGCTGGAACCGACCAACGATGCCTACGCCGTGGCCAAGATTGCCGGGATCACCATGTGCCGTTCCTACAACCGCCAATACGGTACCCGTTACCTGGCAGCCATGCCGACAAACCTCTACGGTCAGGGCGACAACTTCGACCTGGAAAATTCCCATGTACTGCCGGCTCTGATCAGAAAATTCCACGAGGCCAAGATAGCCGGAGAGGACACGGTAACGGTCTGGGGAACCGGCAGCCCCTACCGGGAATTTCTCCACGTGGATGATCTGGCCGATGCCTGTCTGTTTCTATTGAATTTGCCCGAAGACAGCTACTCGTCACTTCTCAGCCTTCACTCCTCACCCGCCTTGATCAACATCGGTTCCGGTGATGAGGTGACCATCCGCGAACTGGCGCTTCTGGTGAAAGAGGTGGTAGGTTTTGTAGGCGAACTGGTTTTCGATACCAGCAAGCCGGACGGGACGCCCCGCAAGCTGTGTGATGTATCGAAGCTTCATGGCCTGGGATGGAAACACAGGACTCGACTCGAAGATGGAATTCGAGCCACGTACAATTGGTATCTGAGCAATGAAAAATAACTTTCGGCAATGCCATGGGGGTACGCTGGACGAGACCTTGTCCATACTCAAAAACCTGAAGGAGCAGAGATTATCTTTGGTAGTCCAAAATCATCATGGCGCTTAGTGAAAGTCTTAAACCTGTTTTAGACCGATTCTGGAATCTTCGCCAGGAGATGACCTGGATACTCTTCGGACAATTTCTCGGTTTTATCGGCGGTTTTATCGGCATCAAGTTCCTCACGAACCTGATGGGCCCACATGGTTATGGACAACTGGCCCTCGGTCTGACAATCGCCGGGCTTTTCAACACCTATGTCTACGGTCCGGTCGCCAATGTCGTAATCCGTTTTTTCTCCGTATACCGTGAGCGCGGCCAACTGGGCAGCTATTTCTCGATACTGAAAAAATCCCACCGATTGCTGGCGATTGGCGGAATCAGCCTTGCGCTAATCGCTGGCGGAACTAGCGGATACTTCCTGGGCGGAGAGTGGGCACTGATTATTCTGTTGTCCTGCTTGTATGGCGTGGCCAGCGGTATAAACGTTTCTTTCAATTCTCTGCAAAATGCCATCCGGCAGAGAAAGATAGTTGCCCTGCACCAAGGAGCTGATGTCTGGTTGAGAATCGGCCTGTCCATTGCGCTGCTTTTACTCTTCAGCAAAAGCGGCTATTTTGCCTTGCTCGGCTACCTTTCCGGGACTCTGCTGGTAACAATTTCTCAGATGATATTTGCACTGAAGAACGACACTATCCGCAAAAACTGGAGCATTCCGGCACCTGACGACCAATTGGAGAAGCAAGCGTATGCGGAGTTTTCCAGCTACGCAACGTCGTTCATGATCTTTGCTGTATTCGCGTCCTTCAGCCTTTATGCGGATCGTTGGATTCTCCAGGGATTATTCGGATCCAGCGCTGTCGGGTTGTATGCCGCCATCTACCAGATAGCCGCCTCACCGGTATCAATCTTCTTCACCATGGTGAGCCAGCTGATAGTTCCGATCGTCTTCGAGCGGGCAGGCTCAATGACGGAAATATCGCAGGTAGAGAGCAGCAGCAAACTCCTGAGGCAAACAATTCTGGCCTCCAGCATCGTGGCGGCAGTGATTACCGTAGTTGCCTTTCTGTTCAGCGAGCCGCTGGTAAGGATACTTACCAATGGCATCTTCGCAGAACATCACGCGATGCTTTCGGTCATAGTCATGGGATTATGCCTGTTCAATCTTGGCCAGCAACTTACCATCAAGGGCCTCTCCTTCAATCAGCCAAGAATTTACCTGTGGCCTAAAATTCTCCAGGCATTCTCACTGCTTATACTGGGATATCTGCTGGCACATTATTTTGCAATCACCGGAGTCGCCTGGGCCACGTGCCTGTCATCATTGGTGTATCTTGTGGCGGTAGTTACGGTGAACAGAAGACTTCGTTTTGAAACAACCCAAGATGTAGCTTCTCCGTAAAGGTTTTCGACCGTGACCATCACAGAGCTAAAACAAACCATCAAGAAGGTGCCCGGTGCCATCCAAATCCATTACGCAGCGATGCGAATTGCAGCATATACACTTTTTCTTGCCGACTACCTGCGATTCAGCAAAATAGCGACTGATACACGTTTTGCGCTCCGCTGGCGCGATCGCTATCCCTGCCTGGATGAAAGGACTTCACAGACCGGATTTGACCGGCACTACATCTATCATCCAGCCTGGGCAGCTCGAGTGCTTGCCATTACCAAGCCGGCAATTCATGTGGATATTTCGTCTTCACTTCATTTCTGCTCACTGGTTTCTGCTTTTATACCGGTGCGTTTTTTTGATTACCGACCAGCAGAAATCTCCATGAGCGATCTGGAATCGGGGCAGGCTGACATCTGTGCATTACCCTTTGAAGACAGAAGTATCCCCTCACTTTCCTGTATGCATGTGGTGGAACACGTTGGCTTGGGGCGCTATGGCGACCCATTGGACCCGGAGGGAGACCTAAAGGCAATGGCTGAACTCCAAAGGGTGCTGGCTCCGGGTGGCGATTTGCTGATTGTGGTACCAATTGGGAAGCCGATGGTTCAATTCAATGCGCACCGGATTTATTCTTACAGCCAGGTGAGGGAGGCATTTACCGGCTTTGAACTCCGGGAGTTCTCCCTGATCCCCGACAACCCGGTTGATGGAGGGCTGATTCGCAATGCGGATCCGGAGATTGCAGACAAGCAGAACTATGGATGCGGATGCTTCTGGTTCAGGAGAAATATATGAAGTTCAAGGTCGGTACTCGAAATGAGTCAACCCGGGAAACCTGGCTGGCGCATGCCCTGAAGCAGATCCCGGCCGGATCGCGTATTCTCGATGCCGGTGCCGGACAACTGAGGCACAAGAAGCTGTGCAGTCATCTGGACTATCTCTCCCAGGATTTTGCCCGGTATGACGGAAAAGGAGACGGCAGTGGCCTGCAAACCGGTTCTTGGGACCAATCGCAGATTGATATCGTCAGCGACATCATCGACATTCCGGAACCGAACGGCTCATTTGACGCCATCATGTGCATCGAGGTCCTGGAACATTTGCCGAATCCCTTTTTGGCCCTGCAGGAATTTTCGCGCCTGCTTCAACCCGGAGGGCAGCTGATCGTTACTGCGCCGTTCTGCAGCCTGACCCATTTTGCGCCCTATCACTTTTACAGCGGCTTCAACCGCTATTTTCACGAAACCCACCTACCCAACTTCGGCTTTACGATCGTCGACTTTAAGGAAAACGGCAATTTCTTTGAGTTCCTTGCCCAGGAAGTGCGTCGCCTCCCCTTGGTCAGCAGACACTATACGGGCAATAATCTTCGTCTCTGGGAAAAAGGGGTCATTTACCTTATGACCGCCATGCTGGAAAAGTTGCACACCAAAGATACCGGCTCGGCGGAACTGCTCAACTTCGGCTGCCAGGTGCGGGCAGTAAAGAACTGAAACTACCATGATACTTGTTAGACTCACAGGCGGACTGGGCAACCAGATGTTTCAGTATGCTGCAGCGCGACGGCTGGCTGCAGTACACGACACTGCGCTGAAAATCGACACCAGCAGACTTCTGCACAGCGACCCACGTGACACGCCTCGGGACTATGCCTTGGGATGCTTCAACATTGTAGCGGAACTGGCTTCGCCGACCGAAAGCAATCTGTGCGATAAGCTCGGCAAACAGACCGCCTCGCCATTATTCCGGCTACTAAAAAGTTGCGGCCTGTTCCGGGCAGCAAAAAATGTGCGTTATATCCGGCAGCAGGGTCCCGCGTTCGACCCTGCAATTTTGCGTCTGGGAGACAATGTCTACCTGGATGGCTACTGGCAGTCGGAAAAATATTTCCTCGATATCAAAGCTCTTTTGCAAAATGAATTTTCGCTCCACACCCCCCTCGTTGACGAGGAACTTCATCTGGCGATGCAGATACGATCATGTTCCGCGGTATCACTGCATGTGCGACGTGGTGACTACCTTACCAATCCGCATGCAGCGAAACACCACGGCACCTGCCACAGGGACTACTATGATCAGGCGGTCCACTTGATCAAGGAAAGAATTCCCGGTGCCCGGCTCTATGTTTTCTCCGACGAGCCACAGTGGACAGAAAAGAACATGAAATATGACCTGCCAACAACCTATGTCAGTAAAACGGGTATGGCGAGCGACGGCCGCGACCTCACCTTGATGCGCATGTGCCGGCACCACATCATTGCCAACAGTTCCTTCAGCTGGTGGGGGGCATGGCTGGGAGACAATCCGGAAAAGATCGTCATTGCCCCAAAGCGCTGGTTCAATGACCAGAACCGCGACTCAACGGATCTTATCCCGGAAGGATGGCTACGGCTCTGATGATAAAATCATCCCCAAAAATAACCGTGCTGATGCCGCTCTTCAATGGTGAACGCTATGTCCGCGAAGCGCTTGAAAGCATCCTGGGACAGACCTTCGCTGATTTCGAATTCCTCATCATCGATGACGGCTCCACGGACGACAGCGCTGCAATAGTCGAATCCTATGGCGATCCGAGGATTCGGCTGGTTGACAATGGTACAAACCTGGGCGTCACAACGACCCTGAACCGTGGCATTGAGCTGGCCAGGGGCGAATACATTGCCAGGATGGATTGTGACGACATCAGCCTGCCAACCCGCCTGAATGAACAGCTCACATACCTTGAGAGAAACCCTGATTGTGCCATGGTTGCGATTCCGGTACTGCTGATCGATGAATTCGGCAACGATTGCGGAGCCTGGCCTGACGACCGGAACACCGTATCCCGTAACGCGCTGTATGACTTCCTGCCAAGGGCCAACTGCATTGCCCATCCCGGCATAATGATCAGAAAATCCATCCTGTCACGCTACCGTTACAACGAACTACAGCGTGTCGCCCAGGATTACGACCTCTGGCTCAGAATGGTTTCCGACCAGCTGACCATTCACAAATTGGCAGAGCCGCTTCTCAAATATCGGGAGCATTCCGCCTCCGTAACTTCCTCACGTAACGCCGAATCACCCGATTGGAAAAACGTCAGGACCAAGGCTTTATTCCTCCGCCAAAGGATTATCGAGCAGAAATGGAATGGCTTCTGTTTCAAGGTTTTCATTGCTACAGGCAGAGACCTCTGCTATGCATTCCTAAAAGGACTCTCCAGAATGACCGGATTGAACCTGAATAAGGGCACGACAGGAACCATGATGGACAGAGATATGCGTGTCACCGCGATGAACACATGGCTGTTGGTGCGCTTCCTGGTTGCCGTCGGCAAGGGTATCGGCACTATTCTTCCGATCAGAAACGCTTCTTCGCTGTTTTTTTTCTTCCCCTTCCAGCATGTGGGAGGTGCAGAAAAAGTTCACGCGGAGGTGGTTGGCTGTTTCGCGGAACAAAAACCCTGGGTTATTTTCACAAAAAGATCGCTCAACAACCGATTCCGAAAGCTTTTTACATCTCAGGCGCGACTCTTCAATCTCTGGGCACCGCTCACATATGGATATCCTTTGAGCGTGGGAATCATGGCAGGATTGATCAATCGTCATTCAAAGCCGGTCGTTTTCGGCAGCAACAGCCTTTTCTATTACCTGATGATCCCCTACCTGAAGCCTGAAATAAAAAAGATAGATTTGCTTCACGCCTTCGGCGGAAAGTCGGACCAGTTCAGCCTGCCGGTCGTAAAAATGCTCGACCAGCGTGTTGTGATCAATGGGAAAACGAAACAGGACCTGAAAGCCCAGTATGAAGCCAGCCAGATTGACCCTCGACTGCTAGACAGAGTAGTTTTGATCGAAAACAGGGTATCGGTCCCCCGTGAGTACCCGAAAAAAATTACCCGTGATGTCCTCACTGTTCTTTTCGTAGGACGCGGCGCGCCGGAAAAACGGGTCCACCTTATCGGGAAAGCCGCAACGCTCTGCGCTGAGAACATGATCCCGGCCCGATTTGAATTTGTCGGGGACATGGGTGAAGCCCTGGAACCCGGCGACCGCGGCAATTGCCTTGTGCAGGGGGAAATCACCGACCCGTCCCGCCTGACAGAGCTGTACCGACAAGCCGACCTCCTCGTCATCACCTCCGAGCGGGAGGGCTTTCCGGTTGTTATCATGGAAGCAATGGCTCAGGGAGTCGTGCCGGTCAGTACGAATGTGGGAGGGATATCGCTGCACCTGCGGAATGGCAACAACGGAATACTAATAAAAAGCGGTCCGGAAGAACAGATCGTGACTGATCTGGTCCAGTCCATCGAGCTTCTCTGTCGGGACCGGGGGCTCCTGAAAGAACTGTCGCGTAACGCCTTCGACTATGCCAAGGCAACCTTTGATTCGGAAACCTTCTGCAGCAGCTACAAAAAACTGCTGGTGAACAAATAACATGCTTTTTGGAGCACCATGCCAAAAGTGAGCATTATAATCCCCTGCTACAACCAGGGAAGCTATCTCGATGAAGCGGTTGATTCCGTCCTGAACCAGACCTATCAGGATTACGAGATCATCATTGTCAACGACGGCTCTACCGATGAATTCACCAACCGGTTGCTGTCGGACTACCGGAAGCCCCGCACCAGAATTCTCCAGACCCGGAACCAGGGTTTGGCAAGAGCACGCAATACCGGAATCACCGAGGCACGGGGCGCATACATCCTGCCCCTGGATGCCGATGACAAAATCGGGGCCGGTTACCTGAAACAGGGAGTGCCGGTACTTGAGCGCCAACCAAATGTCGGGATCGTATACTGCCGTGGCGAATTGTTCGGCAGCAGAACCGGGGGCATTACCGCACCGCCATTCTCTCGCCTGGGGATGCTTGCTTCCAATCTGATCTTCTGTTCGGCCCTGTTTCGCAAATCCGACTGGCAGCGGGCCGGCGGCTACAATCCGGACATGATCCACGGCTGCGAAGACTGGGATTTCTGGCTGTCGCTTTTAGACCAAGGCCTTTCGGCGGCGAGGTTACCCGAAGTCTTTTTCTACTACCGTGTCAGAGAATCGTCCATGAACCAGAATATGGATAAGGACAAACGCCTGGATATGTTCCGGCGAATCGTTGCAAACCATCCCCGGCTATACCATGGTTGGAGTGGGCTGTTGGGGAAGCTCGCCTTCAGGCTGACGCAGTCCCGTTGCTACCGTCTTATCAAGGAACATCGATGAAGATACTGCTTATAACCAAAAATGCCGAATCCCTGACCGGTGCCGGCACCTATGAGGCCAATCTGATCAGGGAGCTTTCCAAGCGGCACCAGGTCGGCGTGTACCGGTCACCGGCTGACCTGGAACAGAAATGGGACATCGCCCACTGTACTGACCTGAAACACCTTACCTTCAAGGTGGCAAAAGCCCTTCGCTGCCCGTTGGTGGTCGACGCCCATGACTACTACTGGGTTCACTTCTATCGTTTTTTCTGCCTTGACTCACCCTTGCGTTACCTGATCCAGAAATATCGCCGGACAAAATACCACTTCCTCTTCAAACGGATCGACGGGATCATCCTCCACGGAAAGTTTCTCTATGATCTCTATGATCATCCGAACAAGTACCTCAGTTTTTACTTCGGCCTTGATTACAGCGGCATTGAAACGAAGCCTTGGAAAGACCGGGAAAACCTGATTCTGTTTGTCGGTGGAGATTTCTTCCGTAAAGGCCTGCCGCGACTGCTTCGGGCCTTGCCCGGAGTACTGGCCAACGTCCCGGACACTCGACTCCTGGTGATCGGCAAGGACTACTGGTATGCAAAAATCCTGGCCCGCTTCATGAGCAGGAAACTGCCGGTGGACTTCCGCTATGGAATGCCCCGTGAGGAGGTCTACCGGACCTATTCCCGAAGCAGGGTTATGGTGCTTCCTTCGGAAATCGAGGCTACGCCCATCGTCGTTGCCGAGGCGACCATGGCCGGAGTGCCGCCGATACTCTCGGCTGTCGGCGGTCACCCCGAACTGGTAAGGGATGGTGAAACAGGTTTCCTGTTTCCACTCGAGGATACAAGCATGTTGACGGAAAAAATAATCGCCTGCCTGACCGACCGGAAATTGTCGGAAAAACTTGTGGCTGAGGGGAAAGCATTTCTTGGGCAACTAACCATTGAGAGAATGATGGAAAGGCTGGAAGAAATTTATCATGATGTCATCACCGCAAAATGTCAGGCTGATCGGGCCAGGGAGCACCTGTGAAAAAAGCTAATGAGTCGATACTCCAGAAGGACTGGTTCTGGATTGTACTTTTGGGAATTACGATAATTTTTTTCTGCCAGAGGATCTTGTTCACCGATCAGATCATCCGGGCCTCGGACGTAATTACCCAGTTTTTCTGGAGTGCAAAGAGAATCCATGCACAGACTTTTTCCGACTATTTGACGACAATTCCGGCAATCTTCCATGCCAATTGGGAGCCGCTAAACGACGGTGGCAGGACTCTGGAAGGTGGCTGGAATGCCATCGGCCTGCTGTTTCACCGCTACTTCATCCAGCATTTTTTCCCCTTCCCCGCAAGCATCGCCTGGCTGGCCGTTCTTTCCCTCTTCTGGGGAGCAATCGGAACCTTCCTGTATTGTCGCCTGATCGGGATCGGCCGCTTTGGCGCTTTTGTCGCCGGTCTTCTCTTTGCCCTCGGTACCGAGAACCTGTCGCTCATAAATGCCGGTCATATCCAGAAAATCGAGAGTATCTGCTGGTTCCCCTGGGTCATCCTGTCTTTGGAGAAAGCGCTCCGGAGCAGGCGGCTTTTCCACTATTCCATGACCGCCCTTCTACTTGCCGTCCAGTTCTTCAACATGCATTGGCAGATATCCTTCTATACCTGCCTGGCTGTGGGGTTCTACTGGATTTTCCATGTTACCTGGAACCTCACGGAGTCGACGGACTGCCGGAAAAAACTGGGCAAGGATATTCTACTCGCAGTCGTGATGACCGCCCTGTTTTTCACCACAATCGCCATGTCTTTCGCCCCGCTCTTCAGTTGGTCGAAACAGTCCGAACGGAGCGGAGGAATGAGTCCCGCAGAGGGCATGAGCTGGTCCATGCCTCCGGAAGAGATTCTCACCTACGTTATCCCGGGCCTGGTTGGATTGTCCCGTCAGGAAGAAGGAGATGTCCCCGATAAGGGACAGGTTTACTATTGGGGCCGGATGCATTTTACCCAGACAAACGACTACCTCGGGCTGCTTCCCTGGTTACTCATCCCGCTCGCACTGATCTTCAGGCGTGATCGCCACACCTGGTTCTTTACTTCCCTCCTGGGGGCTACCCTCATCATGGCCCTGGGAAAGTACACCTTTGTCTATCGATTTCTGTTTGACCATCTCCCCGGCTTCTCCACCTTTCGGGTGCCAAAGATGATCCTGTTCCTCTTCGCCTTCGGCGCCGCCGTACTGATGGGAAGGGGCTTCGACGTCCTGGCTGACAAAAATACCAACCGAAAGACCCTGAGGCGCTGGCTGCTCGGCTGCGGAATTTTCGCAACGTTACTCGGCCTTTTCTGGTTCTTCCTGGTATTCGGCAGTGAAACAGTACTCACTTTTGCAGACGGTTTCATTACCATGGCAACCCGTTATCAATCAGACATCTCCCTGGTCGCGGATAGATACGGCAACATGATCCGCGAGACCGGAATCGCAATCTGTAGTATCGGTGCTTATCTGGCAGTCCTGATCGCCTGGTTCAGAAAATGGCTACCGACACGGTACCTTTTCCCTGTCCTGACAATCTTTCTGTTACTTGATCTCTGGCGGGTTGATGACAGATTCCTCGTTCTTACCACGCCACCCGGATTTGACAGAAAAGCGGCAAAAAACGAAATCGTAGCGTTCCTGGAACCGCGCATGGGGCGCTACCGAATGCAGCCGCTTAATGCAAACAACGCAAAATACTATGCCGATTACGGCTTCCCCAATATTTCCGCCTATGTAACCATCAGCGAAAAGAGATACAAGGAGTATCTGGAAAACTTCTCTCTCATAAGCGGGATGCCCGACATCATGAACCTGAAATACCTGGTGATGTCTTCCGCAGATCTGGAAAAGCAAAAGTACCTGTTGAGGGGAAAATACGCCGTAGTCTTTACCTCAACGAACGGTGCCGTTGTGCTGGAAAACAAAACGGTCCTGCCCAAGGCCTGGCTGGTTCCCAGTGTGGCCGTTGTGGAAAATCCAGAAAAATGCCTTTCCATAATGAACTCTTCACCCCGGTTTGATCCCGCCACGATGGCTCTGGTGGAATCGCCCCCACCTCTGACCATGGTACCGGTAAGCAAGGCGACACACGAAGGAAACGTCACTGTCCAGCGCTATGAGCCGAACAAAATCATCCTGAAAGCAACAGCCGCACAAAACTCGCTGCTTGTTCTCGGAGAAAAATACTATCCCTGGTGGTATGCTTCCGTGGACGGAAAAGCAACGGATATTTATCCGGTTGACCACATCCTGCGCGGCGTCTACCTGACTCCCGGAACGCATGAAGTAAAATTCGCCTTCGATCCCCTCCCCTTCAAAATCGGCAAGTGGCTGACGCTGCTGTCGTTTGCCTTCTTTGCCGTGATGCTGGGGAGAGAAGTATGGATACGTCGAAAAAAGAGTGAGGAGTGAGGAGTGAGGAGTGAGGAGTGAGGAGTGAGGAAACGCTTGATGAGCTCAGAAAGTTCGGGCTGAAAATCATCCAGCCGGTCCATGGTTACCGCTTCTCCCTGGACCCGCTGCTGTTGTGCGATTTTGCCGCGATCCAAGCTGGGGATGAAGCTGTTGACCTTGGAGCCGGCTGCGGTATTATTCCGCTGGTGCTTTCGCAGATGGCCGTAGAGACCCGGCTGGTCGGGGTGGAAAGTCAGGCGGAAATGGCTGAACTGGCTGAAAGAAATGTGGCACTGAACGGCCTGACCGAAAGGGTTGCAATCCGGCATGCGGACATCCTGGAGGCAAGAAAACTGTTCCCGCCCTCGTCCTTCGACCTGGTGGTTGCCAATCCGCCGTACCGAAAAAGAGGCAGTGGCAGGATCAGCCCGAAGCCGGGGCGGGATCTGGCTCGGCACGAATCCACCGCTTCACTGAAAGACTTTCTGGCCACGGCAAAAAACCTGGTCAAGCTTTCGGGGCGCATCTGCTTTATTTATCACCCGACCCGCCTGGCAGAGTTCCTGGGCGAGGCACATGCCCTGAAACTCTCCCCGACCCGGCTGCAGATGGTGCACGGAAATTCCACGGCCGAAGCCCGCATGTTTCTGACTGAACTGGTGAAGGGCAGAAAAAGTGAGATGTCGATACTTCCGCCACTTTTTGTCTATGCTGATGACGGGCAGTACACGCAGGAAATGGCAGTTATTCTGGGAGGGAACAACGGATCTGAACTACCGAAGTAGTAGCTTGGCAATAATTTTTCAGTCCTTGCGGGGAGTGTGTGCCAGGTCCTGCTCAAGCAGTTCGGCAAATTGCTCTCGCAACTGGGGGTCATGGACAGACGCAACTGCCGCGGCAATTCTTTCCTTCTCAGCTTCGCTCAATTCCCTTTTCACCGGCTTAACCCACACCCTGGCTTTGTCCGGAGCGGGCGGTTTCCCTGCCTTGAGATAGATTTCGAGAACGATCTTCGAACCGAGCTTTTCGTTCAGGCGCTCCGCAATGTCCCTTTTCATGAAGTTGAGCTGCTGCATCCAGGGCGCGCTGATAACCACGACCGAGAGGACGCCGTTGGCAAACCGTGACGGATGGGCCTTGGCAGCGATCTGATCTCCCACCACCTCTCTCCAGATGCGCCAGATCTCCACCTCACCGAAACGCTTTCCCAGAGGGCTACCCCGGAAAGAATCCGCCAGGAGTGTCGCAAGTGGCGAAGGTGAATGGCGGCCCGGTTTCCTCTCAGCCATCTGAAGTCCTCTTTCTGTGCAACGCACCGCCGACGAGTTGCCCAACAACAGCACCGCCAATGGTAAAGGGAACTATCTGCCAGGAAAAGCCGGCTTTTATCCGTAGAAAGATAATAACCGGGATTGAAATGTGGACGTAAAAAAACCAGCCGAAAGTGAACTTCTTATAGGCATTGCGAAGGTAACCCAGGGGAACGTTAATGGCGGTTGCGCCGATAATAAGACCCGCCAGCTTCAGTGTTCCATCCATGCATTTTCCTCCAGGTTGATCTGTTTTCTTACATGGTAGAGACTGGAGATTTTTTTGTCAATCAACTCCTCGCACTTCAGCCAGACAAAAGGGAACTTTCCATGGTATTTTCCCCGTACTTTTGACCATTATTTTTCAAATAAAGACCTGCGTAAGATCATTTTCAGACCTCTACGCCAGCTTAGGATAATTCTTCTTGAAAGTGCAGGGCAACCGGTATAGTTTAGGCAACGCTGTTCACTCTTGAGGTGGAATCGATCAGGTCGATGCCACTGGCTGGAAAACCTGCAGGTTCCCCTATTGACCGGCGAAACGAACAAGGAGACACATACCGAAATGAAAATCGATACCGAGTACATAAAACTGGACAGTTTCCTCAAGGCAGAATGCCTGACAGCATCAGGTGGAGAGGCAAAGATCCTCATTGCCGAGGGCCTGGTGCGGGTAAACGGAGAATGCGAAACCCGCCGAGGCAGAAAACTCTATCCGGGTGATCGGGTCGAACTTGACGGGAACATCTTCACGGTCGAGTAATCTTCCTTCGTTTTTCCATGAAGTTCCAGCACCTCACCCGCCTGGAAACAGGCCCTGCAATCCTGTTTCCCTGCTATCCCCTTGTAGTGCCCCACCTCGGACAATTCTAGAGTCTTAAAAAACCTGAGAAGCACCAATCTTCCGCCAAGCCCAAATCTTCTCTTTCCCGAGCAATTCTGATCGGAAATCCTGCTAGACCGCCTAAACTAATGGGGCCCGTTACAGGCATTCGGGGACAACAATCTCCATAATTGAAAACACGAACCATCAAGATTAAAAATTTACGTGAAAATTTTTCTAAAAGTGCCCGAAAGAATTGACCAAAGCTCATTCTTCTGTACAGTTAATCAAGAGTTGGTATTCACCGGAGAGCGATTGGTTCGACTTTGCTCTTTGGGATGGCAAGGGAGTACATAAATGGTCGACAAGCCGGGTACCGATCCAACCCCGAAGACTCATGAGGACGATCTTCTCAGAGATCATCGGGAATTACAGCGCATCTTCGAGCAGGTTGAAGCCGCAAAGACAGAATGGGAGCAGACCATGGACTGTGTCCCTGAGATGGTGATACTCACGAACACCTCCGGTTCTGTCCAACGCTGCAACAGAACCTTCGCCAGTTATCTGCAAAAGGATTATTACGACATTATCGGACGCAATTGGTCCCTCCTGCTCCGCGAGAGGGGTCTACCAGTGAATTCGAGCCAGGACTCCACCAGAACACTGCGCGAGGAACCTTCCGGCAACTGGTACGAGCTCAAAATGCATCCCTATACATCAAAAGGGAAAATTCCTGCATCAGGACATGTC
Source organism: uncultured delta proteobacterium (assembly GCA_963748325.1). GTDB lineage: Bacteria > Desulfobacterota > Desulfuromonadia > Geobacterales > Geobacteraceae > RPRC01. Next base: position 1,648,306 of record CAVVIJ010000004.1, read on the forward strand.
ATCACCATTGCTGACATAACGATGCAGAAAAAGTTTTCCGAACAACTGGAAGAAAAGAATAGCCAGATCACGGAGAACCTTCGCGACCTGAATGACAAAAATGCCGAACTGGCAGAAGCTTACTCGGCACTGAAAGCCACCCAGTCCCAGGTTCTTCAGCAGGAAAAAATGGCCTCAATCGGTCAGCTTGCCGCCGGGGTGGCACATGAAATTAATAACCCGATCGGCTTTATCACCAGCAATCTGAACAGTCTCGGCAAATATCTCAGCAGGATGTCGGACTTTATCCATCTGCAGAGCAGAGCCCTCGCCTCACCCGGAAATGCCTCATTACGAGAGGAAGTGCGGCAAAAGGAAAAATCACTCAAGATGAACTTCATACTGGATGACAGCATGAAGATTATTGAAGAGTCCCTTGATGGTTCCGAGCGGGTACAAAAGATCGTTCAGAGCCTGAAGAGTTTTTCACGCAGCGATGACGGGAAGCGCGTTCTTGCGGATATCAACGAATGCTTCGAAAGTGCGGTCAACATCGTCTGGAACGAAATCAAATACAAGGCCGCCCTGAAGAGGGAACTCGGTTTACTCCCTCAGACCCTCTGCTACCCGAACCAGCTGAACCAGGTTTTCATGAACTTTCTCATCAATGCCGTGCATGCCATCGAAAACCAGGGCACCATTACCGTCCGGACCTGGCACGATGACGACTCCATCTGGGCATCCGTGTCCGATACCGGCTGCGGGATTCCTCCCGAAGTCATTTCCAGAGTTTTCGAACCCTTCTTCACCACCAAGGAAGTGGGAAAGGGAACCGGACTTGGCTTGAGCATTACCTACGATGTGATCAAGCGCCATGAAGGAGATATCTGGGTCGATAGCACGCCGGGACACGGCACCACCTTCACCATTCGCATTCCAGTTATCGAGGCAGGCTAAATGACCGAAGAGATCCGCATCCTTTTTATCGACGACGAGATAAATATACTTCGTGCCTTGGAGAGGGTCTTTCTCGATGAAGAGTATGAAATCCTCACGGCAGGTTCGGCCGGCGAAGCACTCGATATTCTTTCGAGCATAGCGCCGATTCAGGTAGTGGTTTCAGATTACCGCATGCCGCAGATGAACGGCGTCGAACTGCTCAGGACCATTCGGGAAAAATGGCCGGAAACCATTCGGGCAGTGCTTTCAGGATACGCCGATACGGAAGCGGTGGTATCGGCAATCAACGACGGACAGATCTATCGTTTTATTCCGAAACCCTGGAATGATACTGAACTCCGGTTGACCATTGCCGCCGCGATCAAACAATACCGGAGACTGCGGAAAGAAATCCTTTACGCCGAGAGCATGCAAAAAAAAATCGACGACCTGGAACGGGAAAATTCTTTCCTCGTTCAGCGCATCGCAGCCGACGATGACTGTCTTTCCCACCGGGAAATCATTAACAACCTCCCGGCCGGCATTGTGGTACTGAACCGGGACATGAAGGTTGTGCACTGCAATCGTGAAGCACGGACTTTGTTTGACAATGATGACGGCACAAAAGCGTGTATCGAACCGGGGTTGCCCGTGCCGGAGAATCTGCGCACCTTTCTGGAGGGTCCTGCCTGCACCAGAGCGCTGGGAGAGCACCTGTTATTTGGCGGCATTCCGGTCCTGGCGCGGGCTGCCCTGCTGGAAGACCGGAACAATGACAAGTTTCTGCTGACTGTTCTGACACGGGAGACCACGGATGAGTGAAATGATTCTCTTTGTTGATGACGAGGAAAACATCCTCAACTCCGTGGTTCGCACCTTTGTCGACTCCGACTTCACCATACTCACTGCGCCAAGTGCGGCTCGGGCGCTCGAACTGTTGCAGAGCCAGAAAGTGGCAGTCCTGGTAACGGACAACATGATGCCGGGAATGAGCGGCATGGAACTTCTGGAATTGTCCCGAAGTGTCTCACCGGACACGGTTAAGATCATGATGACAGCCTACACGGATTTGCCAACCGTCATAGAGGCAATCAATCGGGTGGAGGTTTTCCGTTTTATAGTCAAGCCTTGGGACAACCAGCAGTTGATCGACACCGTAACTGAGGGCGTCAACCGCTATCGACTCATCGACTCGCTGAAACATGAAAATGAAGCGGTCCTCTACGCGCTTGCCGAGACTATCGAACTGAAAGATCCCTACACGAAAGGTCATTGCGAACGCGTGGCTCACTATGCCCTGCTCATTGCCGATCGACTCAAACTCCCCGAAAATATCAAGGACGACATTCGGTTCGGCAGCTGGCTCCATGATTGTGGCAAGATCGGCGTTCCGGAACAGATCCTCAATGCCCCGCGAAGCCTCAGAGCAGATGAAATTACGACCGTCCGTTTCCACCCGGAGTGGGGAGCGGAAGTGGCACGAAAAGCCCGGATGTCGCCGGTTGTAATCAATATTATCCGCAATCATCATGAGCGCTTCAGTGGAGGTGGCTATCCTGACAACCTGACCGGTGAAGGGATCCCTCTTGAAGCCCGGATTGTAGCGATTGCCGATACGTACGATGCCATCACCAGTACTCGTCCTTACAACGAACCTCGCAGCCGGGAGGCAGCTATTGGAATTTTGAACGAGTTGAAAAGCAAGGAACTCGATCCAGAACTAACCGAAATCTTCCTTGCTATTTTAAAAGAGGAAGAATAACAGAGACGTCCGAAAGGTCTTACGACCATGATCGAATACGATCAGCACAACGGAAAAATGGTGCTTAAGGTGGTGTATTACGGCCCGGCACTATCAGGAAAAACGACCAATATTCTCCAGCTCCACGATCTGATGTCCCGTGATAAAAGAGGAGAGCTGATGGTCATGGACACAGTGGGAGACCGCACCATGTACTTTGATCTCCTGCCCTTTTTTCTGGTAGCGCCAAGCGGGCTCAAGATAAAACTCAAGGTCTATACTGTTCCGGGACAGGTCCAGCATGATTCAACGAGGAAGGCGGTTCTGCAGAGGGCCGACGGTGTGGCCTTTATTGCCGATTCGCAACTATCCCAGGAAACCATCAATTTCGAAAGTTTTGAGAATCTGGAGAAAAATCTCTCCATAGTCGGACTGGACATCGACAAGCTCCCGCTTGTCGTCCAGTTCAACAAGCGAGACCTGAGTAATATTTTTCCGGAAGAGGAAGTCCGTCTGACCTGGCAGGCGACCAACATCCCGATTTTCATGTCTTCGGCCCTGAACGGCTGGGGAGTGCTTGAGACTTTCATGAAACTTACCGAACTGACCTATCAGTCAATAGACCAGCGATACCACCTGGAAAAGGAGCATGGCCTGACATGTGACCTGTTCCTGGCGAAACTCTTCCCGTACGAGGCAGAGTAAGCGGCTTTGGAGCCGCTCCCTGCAGGAGAACTATGAAAATGAATCCGGGAATTATTGGCGACGAAAAAAGGTTGGTTGATATCCTCGCCGGTGAGGATGTCATCCCGCTGCTTGCCTCTGCCGTTGCAGGAGGTGTCGGAGAGGCAGCCATCCTGGACGAACATGGAGCCATCCTCTGGCAGCAAGGGACGCGAGACGAAACGGAGCACGCGTCATGTTCACTGCCGATCAAGCTTGAGGGGGAAGAGATTGGTCAGCTACGCCTGAGCCGGGGCAATGAGGATGCACTCCCGCTGGAAACCCTTGCAGCGCTACTCCAGCATTCCATCAAGACAATCCTCTTCTGCAAGCTCAAGAGAATTTTCACCAACCAGCTCCATTCCAAAGTTGTGAACCTTTCCTACGAACAGCTGATGGAAAACAACCGGAAGCTGGCTCTCTCGGAGAAAAAATACCGGGATCTATCGGAAACGCTGGAAAAAAAGGTCGAAGAAAGGACAAAGGAACTGAATGCCGCCCATCTTCGACTTATCCGGCAGGAAAAAATGACCGCCATCGGCCAACTTGCTGCAGGCGTTGCCCATGAGATCAACAACCCGCTGGGGTACATCATCAGCAATCTGAGCACCCTCAAAACCTATACGGAAAAATTCCTGCGCCTGGCGGAAAGATTTCACGCCGAGAATAGTTCGCCGTCAACGTGCAGCGATTCAGGCGATTCGTTCTGGAAGGAAATGAAATTCGACTTTATCTGCAGCGATATCCTCCCCCTTGTGGAGCAGAGCATTGCCGGCGCCACACGGGTTAAAAAGATTGTGGCGGATCTGAAAGGGTTTGCCCATACCGACGATGGCTGCACGGCTGCCGTTGACCTCAATGAGGAAATAGAAAGGACTCTCAGGGTCTTGGCCCACGATATCCCGCCCTCCACCACTATCACAAGGGAATTCGGGCAGCTTCCACCCTTTGTCTGCAACCCGGGAATCTTCTGCCAGGTATTTCTCAATATTCTCAGAAATGCCTTGCAGGCGCGGAGCGAAGGTCTGGAACTTTTAATCAGAACCGAATTCAGCAACGACGCAATTTCCCTGACCTTCTGCGACAACGGACCGGGGATCCCTGAAGAAATTGCAGCGCGGATATTCGAGCCTTTCTTCACCACCAGGGAAATCGGCAACGGTACCGGGTTGGGGCTTACCGTGGCCTATGATATCGTCAAAGAAGCAGGCGGAACCATCGAAGTCACCTGCCCGGAAGCGGGAGGAACAAGGTTCTCCATCCTTATTCCTTCAGGAAGGACCCTGTAATGTCAAAATATTCCTCGCTATTCAGGAGTCCCTCCCGGCGTGATCGCGCAGAAAACGATGCTCGAGGAGACTCTGCCCCCGGAACACAGGACTCAGCTTTCACCTTACTGCTCGTTGACGATGAGGAAGGAGTGCTCAATGCACTGAGAAGGGTTTTCGCCGACGAAAATTACCGAATTCTCACTACCTCCTCGGCAACCGAAGCACTCGCAATCATGGAAACTGAAACCGTTCACCTGATTGTCACCGATCACCGCATGCCGGGTATGTCCGGAGCCGAGTTCCTACGGGAAGCAAAACTGAAATGGCCCGAATCCATCAGGATCATGCTGACCGGATTCGCCGACGTGCAATCCATCATGGGAGCGGTAAAGGATGGCGCGGTTTTCAAGTTCATCACAAAACCCTGGAATGACGAGGATTTGCGTCTCACCGTGAGCCTTGGCCTGCAGCAGTATGTCCTTCTTCAGGAAAACCGCAAATTGAAGGAGCTGGCCAGAAAACGGGACATGAAGAGCAAGGCAGGGGCATTCCTTTTTGGTGAGAACCGGGAGATGCTCGGCTCTATCCTCATAAAGTCCGGCATCCTTAAGCAGGTGGAACTCGAACATGCCCTCAAAGAGAAAAAACCGGACGAACACATCAGTGAAACTCTCATCCGGCTCGGATATGTTTCGGATACCCTCATCGCCAGCACCTTGCAAAAACAGCTGAACATCGCCATTGTCGACCTGAAGGAACTCGTCATCCCTCACAGCACGGCCCGCTTCCTTCCTCAGGAGCTCTGCGAAAAAAGCCTGATGCTCCCGATCAAACTCGATGGACGTCAGTTGACGCTTGCCATGGCCGACCCTTCGGACATCAACAAGATTGACAACATATCCCTCATGACCGGCCTCAGGGTCATGCCCTGTATCGCTTCTGCAGGCGATATTCGGGCTCATCTGAATAGTCTTTTGGCGCGCCAGGAGGGAATAGACGAGACGCTGGATGATTTCTTCGAAATGGAACCGCTGGACGAGATCGATATCATCCTCGATGAGGAGGAAAAGGAGATTGATGTCCAGGAGTTGATCGGCTCCTCGGAAGTACCGCCGGTCATTCGCATCGTCAGTGCAATCATATCGGAAGCCATCCGTCATCGCGCAAGCGATATCCACATTGAACCGAAAACAAAATATACCATGGTCCGCTATCGTCTCGACGGGCTCCTTCATTGCAAGATAAAGACACCCATCGATCTGCACCCGGCAATCATTTCCCGCATCAAAATCCTTGCGAAAATGGACATCTCGGAACGTCGCAAACCCCAGGACGGCAGAATTACCGTCAAGTCGGGGACCCGCATTGTGGATATCAGGACCTCATCCATGCCGACACTGAACGGTGAGAAGATAGTGATGCGCATCCTGGACAAGACCGCATCGATCAAAACACTGGGAGAGTTAGGCCTGTTGCCATCCGACATGGAGAAGATCTCGGTCCTGGTAAAAAAACCCCAAGGGGTTATCATCACCACCGGTCCTACCGGCAGCGGCAAGACAACCATGCTCTACTCAATTCTCAATGCCATGTTGGAAGACACCAAGAACTTCGAGACAATCGAGGAGCCGGTTGAATACTTTGTCGAGGATGCGAACCAGGTCTCGGTCAGGGACAAGATCGGCCTCTCCTTTGCGCAGGTGCTCCGCGCCACCCTTCGCCAGGACCCGGATGTAATTCTCGTCGGTGAGGTTCGCGATTACGAAACGGCGGATGTTGCTTTCAAAGCCTCCCTGACAGGCCACATGGTCCTGACAACCCTCCACACGAACAGTTCGGTGGCATCGATCACCAGACTGATTGACATGGGGATAAAACCCTATATTATTGCATCGGCTCTCGAAGCGGTCATGGCGCAACGACTGGTCAGAAAAATCTGTGAGCATTGCAAAACGGAGACGGCACCCGACACGGCAATTCTACAGTTGCTGCGCATCCCCCCGGAGACTTTCGGAGCAACGACCTGGTACGGCAAGGGTTGCAGCCAGTGCAATAGTACCGGCTACAAAGGCCGCATCGGCGTTTTCGAACTCTTTGTCATGAATGCCGACTTCCGCCACTTCATCAGCAGCAACTACAAAGAGAGCGAGCTGTTCGATATGGCTCGCGCCAACGGCATGCATATGCTGGTGGAAGATGGCATTGAAAAGGTCAAGAACGGCCTGACAACGCTTGATGAGCTGATCAGGGTAATCGGACCGCAGACAAAGTTCGAACGCAAATGCATGAGCTGCGGGCGAATGATCGATGCGAAATTCCTCTTCTGTCCCTACTGTGGCAAATTCAGGCAGAACTTCTGCCGTTTCTGTAAAGTGCCTCTCGAAGAAAACTGGCTCTCTTGCCCATTCTGCGGGAAGGTAAAAGACACTGTCGAAGCACACCAATAGCTATTCGGCACCCAGTAATGGTTTCTATGATGCTGCATAGGTACTAAGCAAAAAACTGCACTTCACGAGAGGAACGCTTATGGAAAATCGGATTTTATTGCTCGATGATGAGCCAAATATTCTTGCGGCACTGAAAAGGGTTCTCATGGATGAACCGTATGAAATACTGGATGCGGATTCAGGTGAAAAGGGTCTGGAATTACTCCAGTCAAAACCCTGCAAAGTGGTAATTTCCGATGAAAGGATGCCGGGCATGGGCGGCGCGGAGTTCCTCTCCCGAGTGAAGGATTCCTATCCTGAAACGGTACGAATACTGCTCACCGGCTACGCCAGCATCGATGCAGCCATGAAAGCGGTAAATGACGGCGAGATCTACCGTTTTTTCATGAAACCATGGGACGATACGGACCTGCGCATGGCTATCAGATCGGCAATTGAAAAGTTCGACCTGCAAAAGGAAAATGAACGTCTACTGGAGGTGGTGCGAAAACAGGCTGGGGAGTTGAGCTCCATCGAAAGCAGGTATCCCGGCATCACGCAATTGGAAAAGGACTCCGACGGTTCGATTTTCGTTCCGGAAATCTCCGATGAGGAAATGAATGAGCTGTTAAAGGAATGCAATGTTGGTTTGAAGGATGAAGATGATGACCTCTGAAGACCGGGGAAACATCTCTTGATGTTTCCCTCTGCACCGGAGGCATTCGCGGATACCCTGTGTAACTACCTGACAGCCTGGCACAAAATATCAGCAAATCCTAGCTCTGAACGGAGATATTTTCCTCTTCCACTTCAACACCCCTGTCACGCATCTCCTCCCGAAAACGGAAATATTCTTCCGGCGTGTTAATATTTCTGAAAGATCTAAATTCAGGGTCGAGTGCGGCAATCTCCTCTTTAGACAGAACAGAAACCTTGCTCCAGTCAAAGCAATCGACAATTTTTCTCGTACCGCTCTTCAGCGCCTCTTCCATCTCCGGCAAGCAGCTTTTTGCGTACACGGCATGGAGCGGCTCCAACCCTCCGTCACTCTCAGGAATCACCACATCATGCCCTGGTGCCTGTGCAACCATCAAGCGAATCAGGTCACTATTCAGGTACGGCATGTCGCAGGCAACAACGAAGACATGTTCTGTTCTGCTCTGCTTGAGACCGGCATGAATGCCGGCCAGGGAACCCATGCCGGGAAACTCGTCCGGAACCATGCGACAGGGAAGAAAGCGGTAGTGTTCCGGCTGATTGGTGACCAGGATAACCTCGGAGAACAACGCGGAAAGCTGTCTGTATATCCGTTCGATAAAGAGCTCACCACTATAAGGCAAGAGGGCTTTATTGCTTTTCATCCGCGCGGAGCTTCCACCCGCAAGAATGACGGCAGTGGCTCTCGTGGCCGATGATTCGGAAGGAACCCGTACGAATGATTCCGGGTACGTATAAATATTGAAGCCGGAAGAGCGCAGGTAGCCGACCAGGGTGATTCCTGCTTTCTCTGCAAGCTGGACCGCCAGATCGGTGGGTGACGTTCGCGAGGCAATGAGCGATATCCCGAGCATGGCTGCCTTTGTCACCATTTCGGTGGACACGCGACCGGAGGTAAGGAGAACCTTTCCTTCGAGATTGATGCCGTTGAAAAGTGCCTCACCGGCAATCCGGTCAAGGGTATTGTGACGGCCGACATCTTCACTGTAGAGCAGGATAGTCCGACCTTCACCTACAGCTGCCGAATGGATACCACCGGATTTTCGATACTCGCCGGCAAAACGGGCCAACTGATCCATGAGGGAATACAGATCGGCCGGAAGGAAGCGAGATACAACAGCCTTGGGGCTTTTTTCCTTGAGCTGCATCTTTTGATGGAGATTGAAGGTGATGCCGGTTCCACAGCCGGACGTTAAGGCCGGCTTCAGTTGTTCGGGAAGCTCACCCTTTATTATCACGTTTGCAACGCCAAAATCTTCACAGACGCTGAACATCTGAAAATCAGCAAGCCCCTGTACGAAGCCCTGGAGTTGCAGAAAACCGGCAACCAGAAAACGCAAATCATGGGGGGATGAAATCAGGGTGGCCAGTTCCCGACCATTGACAATCAGCTTCAGGGGAAATTCCCGAACCGGTTCATGCTCTATCGGCCGGATTTTTCCTTTTTCGAAGCGAAAAACCTGGCTACCGGAATTGTCGCGACGCTCATTTTTGCCGTCCATGCTCACCTCTTCATACCAACTTCTTTATTCTTGCATGAAACCGCTCTCTAGAGCAAGCTGTCCCCAGTTCATGATACATCACATCAACAGAATCTCCGCTGGTTGCGGGACTATTCTCCAATCGCCCGCAGAATACCCAACAGTAGCTCGACCGGGTTAGGTGGGCAACCGGGGATATGGGCATCCACCGGAATAACGTTGCTTACTCTGCCGAGAGAGGCGTAGCTTTCCCCGAAGATCCCTCCATCACAGGCGCAGTCACCAACGGCCACCACGAGTTTCGGATTGGGAGTTGCCGCATAGGTCCGTTTCAGGGCAATCTCCATATTCACCGAAACCGGGCCGGTAACGAGCAGCATGTCAGCGAAACGTGGCGAGGCGGTGAAGTGAATGCCGAACCGTTCGCAGTTGTAGACCGCGTTATTCATGGCATGAACCTCAAGCTCACAACCGTTGCATGAGCCCGCATCCACCTCCCTGATGGTCAAGCTGCGATAAAACTTTCTCCTGATCTGTTCTTCGAGCCGGGCACCTATTTCGGCGATTTCCCGTTCAACCTCGGCAGGAAGCGGTTCGGTGACCAGGCCGGAGCGAAATATCTGATGTAGAATCCTGAGCATGATAGCCTCTTAAATAAAAGGAAGAAGGAACGAGGATCGCGATGCGAGGCATCTGCCCCCCTACTCTCGCCCCTGTTTCCTCGACAACCCTATAGGTCATTACCTGAATATGATTGATTGAAGCTCTTGTTGCAGACCGGGAAATCCGGCACGATGTTTCCGTGGATGGCCTGTTCCAGGCCGAGCCAGTTGAGGCTGGAAGGGTCTCTGACCATACAGCGATTTACCTCTCCAACCCTTCCGGACTGAACCCAGTAGACGATTTCCCCACGCCAGCCCTCGACAAAAGCCAGACCGCTTGCACACGGTTCCGGCGGGACGAACACACCACGAATCTCACCAGCTGGAAGATGACAAAGCATTTCCCGCAGCAGCCGGACCGATTCGCGAATCTCATCAATCCGCACCCAGACCCGCGCATTTACGTCACCAGCCTGCTGGACGGATACCCGTGGAACAATGATGTCATAGGGAGACGATGGTTTTTGCCGGCGGATATCCAGGTCGAGGCCGCTTGCCCGGGCAACAATTCCGACCATGCCCAGGTCTTTGGCCTGATACTGAGACAGTATCCCAGTATCCCTGACCCGGTCCTCCAGCGATGGATTATTGTCGTAAATAACAACCAGCTGTTCGAACTTTCGAGTGAACTCTTCCAACTCCCGCAGCATATAATTGATTCCTTCCTCACAAAGGTCAACGGTCACGCCACCGGGAACGATTCGATCCATCATCAAACGATGCTGAAAGAGCTCAAAGTTTGTCCTGACAATCTCTTCCTTGAGGGTAGTGCACTGAAAAAACAGGATGGCGAAGGCGACATCGTTACAGATGGCACCGATATCACCAAGATGATTGGCGATCCGCTCGCGCTCCAGCATGATGGCACGCAACCAGAGCGACCTTTCCGGCGGAGCACAACCCGTCATGGCCTCGAGCGCCTGGCAGTAGCAGCAACTATGGGCCACGGTAGTATCGCCGGAAACCCTGCCCGCCAACCGTACTCCCTCTTCCCAGGTAAGAGCTTCAAAGCGTTTTTCTATACCCTTGTGAACATAGCCCAGTCGCTCTTCCAGGTTGAGCACTTCCTCGCCCATCGCCTGGAAACGGAAATGTCCCGGCTCGATGATTCCGGCATGAACCGGCCCCACCGGTATCTCATAGACGCCCTCGCCTTCCGCCCGTATCCAGCGATACTCTCCGGGAACACGTGGCATCCTGGTTTGCGGGGCAAAGGTTTTGCGCAGCGGCCAGGCATCCTCCGGCCAGTCCTCGAACTTGATCCAGGGCCTGAGATCAGGACTGTTGAGCGGGGTAACCCCCATCAGGCTATGCATCTGACGTTCAAACCGGTAGGCCGCAACATATTTTTTGGTAATGGTCGGAAAGGTCGGATCGTCCGCAGGCACAGTACATTTGACCAGAAGAAATTCCGTACCCTTGCTGTAGCAGGCATAGATGCCGTAACCGCTCCCCAGGCCCGTTTCATCAGAAGCCCATTCCGCCACCAGGCGAGCCTCCTGGTAGTTCATGGTCCGCGCTGCCTCGTTGAACAGGTCCCTCGGTACCAGCATCAGCGGAACATCAAGCGGCCGTAGTCCCTCAATGAGGACGGCATTGTCACCTAGTTGTTCAGCAAGTCTTTCGGAAAGTTCATTCATTTCAGTAACCCCACTGCCGTATGAAACCAGCTGGAGAGAAACCTGGGCATATAGAGCCCCAGCAGCAGTACCAGGGTCATATGCAGCACAACCGGAACATGAGCAGCCCGAAGCGGCGTCTGCCAGGACGGGACCAACCCGGTCACCATCGGCTGAACCTTGCGGAAGATGGCGGCAAAGGCCACCCCCAGGCCAAGCAGCAACAAGGGCGTGAGCAGAGGCGCATCTTTGATCGTCGCGGTCAGGATCAGGAATTCACTGGCGAACATGCCGAATGGCGGCATCCCGACCAGGGCCACAATACCGAGGATGAAGGACCATCCAACAACCGGATTTCCCTTGATGAGTCCCCTGATCCGGTCCATCTCCTGAGTGCCGTGCATCTGGGATGCGTGGCCGACGGTGAAGAAAATGGACGATTTTGTCAGGCTGTGCACCAGCATGTGCAGCAGGGCGCCAAAGGTGGCTATGGGACCACCGATACCGAAGGCAAAGGTGGCAATCCCCATGTTCTCGATCGATGAATAGGAAAACATCCGCTTGATGTCCTTTTGTCGCAACAAAGAAAATGCGGCAACCAGAATGGACAGCAGACCGAAACTCATCAGCATGTTGCCCGCCATGTGGCTGCCGGTGGAACCATCAACCAGGACCTTGCAACGAACCAGGGCATAGAGAGCAACATTCAGCAGCAGCCCGGAAAGGACAGCGGAGATCGGCGTCGGACCTTCACTATGGGCATCCGGCAACCAGTTATGCAGCGGTACGAGACCGACCTTGGTTCCGTATCCCACCATCAAGAATACAAAAGCCAGGCGAAGGACGGTCGGCTCCAACTGGCTGCTTACCTGGCTGAGGTTTGTCCAGAGAAGTGCGTCACCGCCGACTCCGAGCACCCTCTCTGCGGCAAAATAAAGCAGTACGGTACCGAACAGGGCTTGGGCAATGCCGACGCCACACAGGATGAAATATTTCCAGGCAGCCTCGATGGCGGTCGGTGTCCGGTAAAGGGAAACCAGCAGGACCGTTGACAGGGTTGCCAGTTCCATGGAGATCCAGAGGACCCCGAAGTTGTTGGTCAACAGGGCCAGCAGCATGGCAAAGATAAAGAGCTGGTACATGGCGTGGTAAAAGCGCATTTGCCAGGCGCCCACCCGTCCATGGGACCTTTCCACCCGCATATACTTGCGGCTGAAGATGGCCGTGGTCATGGAAACGAACGAGGTAAGAACAGCAAGGTAAACATTAAATGCGTCCACAAAAAAGAACTTGTCGGCAACCGTCATCGGGCCATGCAAGAAGACCTGTATGGCCAGCACTACACCAGCGGCAAAGGTCGCGCCGGAGCCGAGGATATTGATCTCCGGGGCGTGCTTCCAGTCGCCAATGAAGGCCAGAATAATCGCAAAAAGCAGCGAGATGCTGAGCAGAACAAGTAGTATCACGCTAATCCCCTTCTTTAAGCTTCGCCATCTGCTCTACGTCCAGGCTGTCAAAGGTTGTGTTGATGTGAAAGAAGAAAATTCCGAAAATAAAGGCGGCAATCAGCAGGTCCAGGGCCACGCCCAGCTCAACGACCATCGGCATGCCGTAGGTGGCGCTGGTTGCTGCGAAAAACAGGCCGTTTTCCATGGCGAGAAAACCGATAATCTGGGTCACGGCATGCCTCCTGGTAACCATCATCAGCAGACCGAGCATGACGGTTGCCAGTGCCACTGCCAACGTTGATTTGGTTACCATGGTGGAGAGCTGCGTCACCGGTGCGGTAAGATGATAGGAAAAAATCACCAGTGCAATACCGAGCAGCATGGTTCTGGGGATGTTCACCAGGGACTCGCTTGCCCTTCTGATATCAAGTTTGCGCACCAGTACGTAGAGGATGTAAGGCAGCAGGATCACCTTGAACGTAAGCGTCATCAGCGCCGAGATGAAGAGATGGTGCATGCCCGTTATATAGCCAACGATTGCGGTACTGATACAGAGGAACAACCCCTGCCAGGCAAACAGGTGGATCAGCCCGAGGATTCTGCGCTGTACCAGCAGACCGAAAGCCGTAAGCAGTATCAGGGCAGCCATGACGCTGTTGACCTGGGCGGCAAAAGACAAAGACATGGTTTTACTCCAGGATATAAAAGGAGAGCATTCCCAGAGTCGCCAGCAGAAAGGCGGTTCCAAGAAACTCGGTAAGCCGGAACAGGCGCATCTTCGCCAGCCCGGTCTCGATCAGAACGATTGCAACCCCTAAGACTACCAGTTTGGCAGTCAACAGGAGCAGTGCCACGAAAATACCCAACAGGTCTCCGGAGGCGGCAATCCCCCATGGGCAAAAAACGGTTATCCCCAGCACGGAAAAGAGAAAGAGTTTCATCATCCCCGCCCACTCGATCAGGGCCAGGTGTCGTCCTGAGTACTCCAGGATCATCGCCTCGTGAATCATGGTCAGTTCCAGATGGGTGGACGGGTTATCCACCGGCACCCTCCCCGTTTCGGTCAGGTAGACAATGATGAAGGCAAGTACCGCAAAGGCCAACGACGGCCTGAGGATAAACTGTCCATGGCCCATAACTTTGACCATCTGGGTCAGCGAGGTGGAATTGGCCGCCAGGGACACGGTAAATACCGCCATGAGCATGGCAGGTTCCGCCAGAGAAGAGACAGTCATCTCCCTGCTCGAGCCCATTCCGCCAAAGGCCGTGCCGATATCCATCCCCGCCAGGGCGGTAAAGAAGCGAATAATCGCGAACAGCATTACCAGGGCAATGACATCAGCAGTGTCCGCAAAGGGAAGGTCGACCGAGATGAACGGAATGATTCCACCGATGATTACCGTTACCCCAAACACGATGTAGGGCATGGACCGGAATATCCATGAAGCATTTTCCGCCAGGATCACTTCCTTGGAAAAGAGCTTGGAGATGTTTCGGTACGGTTGAAATATCCCGGCATATGTTCGTCCCTGCATGCGGCACTTGACTGTCCTCACCCATCCGGTAAAAGCGGGCGCGGCAAAAAGCAGGATCAGGACCTGCAGAATTTCAATGGTAAAAGAGTACGCAGTCATCACAAAAACACCAAGAGTACGATAATGGTAACGAACGAATAAATCAGATACACCTGTATTCTCCCCTGCTGGAGCATTCCTACCTTCCTCGCAATGAAATACGCTGTGTCCTGGATTGGCTGATAGATCCAGTAACGGCAACGGTCTCTCACCCTGAGGCGGTACTGAAGTCTTTCCGGATAGGCAGGGTGTCTCAGCGGTTCAAGAGCATGCGACTCTTCCCTGATCTGGAAAACAAAACCGAAGATGCGTCGGATCGGCATGGAAAAAGAGGTGGCGGTATACTGCATCCGGGCATTTATTTTCTCGAACCCACAATCCCAGATCGGGACCCGGCGGACGGTTGCTTTTTTCACATGCAGGAAGAGCCAGGCGACCAGTACAACAAGCAGCAGGGCAATAAACACATTGAATCCTGAATAGGAGGCCCGTTCGGCGGCAATGGGCGTGAGCCGCATCCAGCCGAATTTCCCGGCACTGATCCCGACATTGCCGCCCACCAGGGTCTCGGTAAGGGCGTCCATCCAACGGATAACAACTGTGGGAAAGATGCCGAGCAGGAAACAGGTCAAAGCAGCGAGTATCATGCCGATGCGCATCTGCCAGCCGACCTCGTGTACCCGCTCGACGGAGGTGTGACCGCGCCAATGCCCGAGAAAAGTCACGCCGAATGCTTTGACGAAACAGGCAGCGGCAAGAGCCCCGGTCAAGGCCAGGAGAGCCGCGCCGATCGGAATGAGAAGACCGAGGATCGGCCTGTGCAGTGCCGGGGTAAGGAGAAAGGCCTGGAAAGTGAGCCATTCGGATACGAAACCGTTAAATGGCGGTAGTCCGGCAATGGACACACAACCGATCAGGAATAACACCGCAGTCCAGGGCAGTCGATGGATCAATCCGCCCATCTCTTCCATGTTTCTTTCGTCCGTCGAGTGGAGAACCGCACCGGCCCCCATGAACAGGAGCCCCTTGAACATGGCATGGTTCAGCGTGTGATAGAGAGCAGCCATCAGTGCCAGGGCGGCAAGTGCCGGAAAATGATAGGCGGTAAAGATCATGGACAGACCAATACCGATCAGGATAATGCCGATATTTTCCACCGAGTGGTAGGCAAGCAACCTCTTCAGGTCGTGCTGCATAAGTGCATAGAGGACACCAAGGACAGCCGAAATCAGGCCGAGCGTAAGCACGATGCCCCCCCACCACCAGGGGTAATCTTTCAGAAAATCAAAGGTGATGCGGACAATTCCGTAAATGGCGGTCTTCAACATGACCCCACTCATAAGCGCGGAAACGTTGGAAGGAGCGACAGGATGCGCTTCAGGGAGCCAGACATGGAGCGGAATTACCCCGGCCTTGGCGGCAAAACCGAAAAAGGCCAGGAGAAAGGCCGCCGTAGCCCAACCGAGAGGATAGTGAGTGGCTCGCATCGAATCAAAGGTGTAGCCCTGAAAGCTCTCAAACCCGTTTGACAACCCTGCCATCACCCCGAAGGAAAGCAGGATGGCAATCGCTCCGATGTGGGCAACAACCAGGTAAAGATAGGCAGCCCGCCGGTTTTCTTTCTTTTCATCCTCATACATAACCAGGAAATAGGATGATACCGCCATCAATTCCCAGGCAACCAGAAAGAAATATGCATCGTCGGCGAGAACCACGAGGAACATGCCAACGATAAAAAGCGCGTAAAAGATAACAAACCTGACCACCGACCGATGTGGCGCAAACCCTTTCACGTAGCCGAGTGAATAGATCGAGACGAAAAAAGCCAGCAGGCCGATCACGCAGAGAAAGAATCCTGAAAGGGGGTCAAGTCGAAGATGGAAGGGAAGATCCGGCAGGCCCAGCGGTACAACCGCCGAGGTAACGATTCCAGATTGAACTGCCAGGATTCCGGCAATGACCGCCGCAAAAGACGCTGCGGCCGTGATGGTAAAGGAGAGGTGTATGTTAAAGTTCCGGGATCTTGCGCAGAGAGGCGAGAGAAAGACGGGGGAGAGCATGAGGAATACGGCCAGGATCGCGATATCAAAAGGGCTCATCACTAAAACTTTCATAAAAAAGTAGCATCACATTCCTCTCGTATACAGCATATTTGGGTAAAACGTATAAACAATACTCCAGACCCTGACGGGTTACAAGTAAAATTACAGACTATTCCGAAAATACTTTGTGCTATTTTCCCTGTCGATCTAAAGCCTCAAACGAGCAGTTCGAAACGTCCCGATGTCGGCAGGTAGTGGAACAGGTTGCCGGTGGAGATGTCCACATACCAGGCATGCAGAAAGAGGGTACCGGCCTCGACCCGTTCACTGACCCACGGAAAGGTAAGGAGGTTCTCAAGTGAGATCAGAATAGAGATTTGCTCACAGGCCTCAGCCTGTATGGCGGCAGGTTTCCCGGACATCTCCCGGACCACAATATCACGGGCACGTCCGGCAATCTCCACCCACCTACTGATATATTCGCCGCCTTTCCCCTGCGCGTTGCCTTCAAGCAAGGCCATGATCCCACCACAGCCGGAATGCCCCAGAATGATGATGTGCTCCACTTCAAGGAAACAAACCGCGTACTCTAAAGCGGCACTTACCCCATGATAGGCGCTGTCATGCTCACAGGGAGGCACCAGGTTCGCAACATTGCGTACAACAAACAACTCGCCAGGGTCACAGCCGGTAAGAAGAGCCGGATCGACGCGGGAATCGCTGCAGCCGATCACCAGTGTCTTCGGTTTCTGTTCACGTTTCAACGCTGCAAAGAGCGAGCTTTCCTCGCCAAAATAGCGTTCCTGAAATTGCTTGAAGCCGTCAATAAGTTTGGCAATGTCTTCCATGAATCTCCTGTAGTTCCCGTATCGCCGGTTGCAGACCAGCGTATCTATATCACCGCGGAACCGGATCAACCATCAGCAACCTCATGCTGTCAGTCGTCTCCGCCTGCAGGATCTTTCTCCAGCGGGATCCCGCATTTTCAAACGTAATCCGAGACACGATCAAATGGCTCAATCCTCACCGCGCAAACCTTGTACTCGGGAATCTTAGAAACAGGGTCAAGGGCAGGATTGGTAAGCATGTTTGCCGCACCTTCGGCAAAGTGGAACGGCATGAACAGGACCCCGGCTTTTATCGTCCGGGTTACCCTGGCAGTCGTTGTCACCTCGCCTCTTCTGGAAGAAACAACCACTTTCGAGCCGTCAGTGATACCCAGGCTTCGCGCCGTAACCGGATTGATCTCGATAAAAGATTCCGGACAAAGTTTATTCAGACCGGCAACTTTGCCTGTCATGGTCCGGGTGTGGTAGTGGTAGAGAACACGGCCGGTCGTCAGGATGCATGGATACTCGGCATCGGGAAGCTCATTGCTTCGCTTGTACTCCGTCGGCCTGAACAAGCCTTTTCCCCTGGCGATTGTCGCCTCGTGCAGGTAGCGGGTACCGGGGTGGTCGGCGCTCGGGCAGGGCCATTGAAGGCTGCCCAACTCTTCCAGCCTGTCATAGCTGATTCCTCCGTACGAAGGGGTAATCGAAGCAATTTCAGCCATGATTTCAGAGGGATTCAGATAGATTTCCATGACGCCTAGCCGGTTCAGAATTTCCATCAGGACAACCCAGTCCGCCTTTGAATGCCCGACCGGCGAAATGGCCTGGCGGACTCGCTGGACGCGCCGTTCCGTATTGGTAAAGGTTCCATCTTTTTCGGCAAAAGACCCTGCCGGCAACACAACATCGGCCATCTGCGCCGTTTCGGTAAGAAAAATATCCTGCACAACCAGGAATTCGGTGTTTTTCAGCGCCGCTTCGACATGTTTCAGGTCAGGGTCCGAGATCATGGGGTTTTCCCCCATGATGTAGAGGAACTTTATCTCACCCTCTCCGGCCTTATCGACGATCTCTGTCAAGGAAAGGCCGGGCTTGCCGGAGAGCTTTACCACCCAGGCGTCTTCAAACCTGGAAAGCGCCTCAGGGTTCGCCACCTTCTGATAACCGGGGAGGTCTCCCGGAAGGGCTCCCATGTCGCAGGCTCCCTGAACGTTGTTCTGGCCGCGCAAAGGATTGATGCCGGCGGATTCGATCCCGATATTCCCGCAGAGAAGCGCCAGATTGGAAAGGGTCGTAACCCCGTCGGTACCGGTCGTATGCTGGGTAACACCCATGGAATAAAAGATTGCCGCTTTTGCCGCCCGGGCATACAGACGCGCCGCTGACTTGATCTCTTCCGCTGTCACGCCGCAGATTTCAGCAGCCATCTCCGGGGTAAAATCGGCCAGAACGGCGACAAGATCGTCATAGCTCTCGGTCCGTTCCGCAATGTACACCGAGTCCTGCAGTCCTTCACGGATAATATGACTCATCATGCCGTTATAGAGCGCAACATTTGTTCCCGGCGTGATCTGCAAAAAGACATCCGCATCCGCTGCCAGGTCGATCGCCCGGGGCTCGGCAACGATGATTTTCGCCCCCTTCTGTTTTGCCTGACGGATTCTCGCGCCGATCACCGGGTGTCCCGTGGTGGTATTAGATCCGGTAATAAAGATTACCTCAGCATTCACCACCTCGGCGATGCTATTGGTCATGGCGCCACTGCCAAGGGTTATGGCCAAACCGGCAACTGTCGAGGAATGACAGAGCCGGGCGCAATGATCGACATTGTTGGTGCCAAATCCCGCGCGGATCATCTTCTGAAAAAGGTAGTTTTCCTCGTTCGTTACCCTGGCGGAACTCAGGCCGGCAAGGGCTTCGCTGCCAAATTCCTGCCTGGTCCTCTGGATAGTACTGACAATAAGGTCATAGGCCTCATCCCAGGTCGTTTCGACTAGGTCGCCATCTTTCCTGATGAGAGGCTTCTGCAGTCGCTCAGGATGATTGATAAAATTATAGCCGAATCTGCCCTTGACGCACAGCAGGCCATTATTTGCGGGTCCGTCAACCGGCTCGACGCCAACGACTTTTCCGTCTTTGACAAGGAGATCCATGCTGCAGCCTACCCCGCAGTAGGAGCAGGTAGTCCTCGTTCTCGAAACCTCCCAGGTACGGTACTTGTCCTTTGTTTTCGGCAGAAGGGCACCGGTGGGGCATACAGAGACGCAGTTGCCGCAAGAAACACAAACGGATTCGTTGATCGGACCGTCAAAAGGAGCTGCAGGATGTGCCTTGAATCCCCTGTCCGCGAAATCGATAGCCTCCGTGCACTGGAAGTAGAAACATGCGTTAACGCAGCGACGACACTGCACGCACTTGTTCATATTACGAACGTAAAATTCGTTCGTTTCGTCCAGGGCAAAACTGTTCATCAGGCCCCGGTAACGGCTCTCCGAAACATCATATTCGAAACAGAGATCCTGCAGCGTACACTTCCCCGCCTTGGCACAGGTCAGGCATTCCTGCGCATGGTCGGAAAGAAGCAGTTCAAGCATGAGTTTCCGGGCATTTACAACCCGTTCGGAATCCGTTGTAACTTGCATGCCTTCAAGAACCGGGGTTGAACAGGCAGCTGCCAGATTTTTCCTTCCTGCCACCTCAAGCATGCAGATTCTGCAGGAAGAGTTTGCTCCCGACATTGTGCTGTGCAGTTCGAGATAACACAGTGTCGGAACGGACACCCCTGCCTTTCTGGCAGCATCAATAAGCATGGACCCTTTGGGCACCTCTACCGATTTGCCGTCAATGGATAGCTTCACCATCCCAATCTACCTCTCCCTGTTTGGGGTCGTTCGTGTATCTCAGTCCAGCAGATACCACTATAAAAGCTTCTATCAAAAACTGCACGCTCTGAGTAGGAACCATATTCTCTCATGTCAATGCTACTTTTGGCAAATATCGTTTTAACACAGATATCAACAACAGGCATTCGCTTGTGGCACTACTGCCATACCGTCTGGCGGACTGATAGCGGTACTTTGACGTCCGATCCTGTTTTTAGCAAGGATTGACTGCAAAGAGAGTCCTTAAATTTGAGAGGAATGAACAAAAATGCTGCGAGGAAAAAACAGGCAACTCGGAATTTTGGTACCGGAACATGCAGAAATACCCGGCGCAATGGCGGGGAATACAGAAAATGCAGCTGCCTGCCCCTGGTCCCGCATAGAGCGGAACCAAGGACAATTTTAACAACTCAGGTATGATTTCAAGTTAGAAAAAACTCGACAGTGAACCCGTTAGCGAACAGCACCATCAGATAAATACTAGAGCATATTCTGCTGATACACTTCAAGTGCCCCCGGGAAGGGGCGCAGTGCCCGGGCGAATATACCGAGAGAGTATGCAATGGCAAGCCCGTAATTGGTAATGGGAACCCCTGCCTGATGACAGCGGATAATGCGGGACAGCACTTCACGGCGGTTCCACATGCAGGCCCCGCAATGTACCGCGAGCTTATAGGAACTCAAATCTTCCGGGAAATCGTGTCCCTGCATATGGGTGAATTCGAGCTTTCCGCCAACATACTGGCGCAGCCAGCGGGGCAGCTTCACCCTGCCGATGTCCTCGCCGATCGGATGATGGGAACAGGACTCGCAGATCAGCACTTTATCTCCCGGAGCAAGGTTTTCTATGGCTAGGGCGCCGCGGACAAATGCCTCCAGATCGCCCTTAAAACGGGCGAAAAGTATGGAGAACGAGGTCATGAGGACATCATCCGGCGTATCGCCCGCCACCTTGAGAAAGGCCTGTGAATCGGTTACCACAAGGGCCGGCGGCCGCTTCAAGCGATCGAGAGCATCCCGCAGCTCTCGTTCCTTGACAACCAGGCAGTAGGCATCATTATCGAGGATATCCCGAATCGACTGGACCTGTGGAAGGATAAGCCGTCCCTTGGGAGCTTCCAGGTCGATCGGTATCACCAGGACCACCAGCTCGCCCGCCGGGACAAGATCGCCGATAATTGCCGGGGCATTGATGAATTCCTCCGGTGCGGCTTTTACCAAAGCCTCGCGCAGATCAAGAACACCTTCTCCCTGGGCAGCAGAGGTCTCGATACAGGGTATCTCAAGCTCACTGAGCCGGGACTCCTGGGCGGCATCAACCTTCGCCACATCCATTTTGTTGAAGACGACGATGACCGGAATTTTTCGCTCCCGGAGTTCCGTGAGGATTTTCTCTTCAAACTCGCCCCACTCACCCGCAATCGTAACGATTATCCCGACATCGGTACGGTCGAATACCTGTTTCGTTTTCTGTACCCGCATCTCTCCGAGGGCGCCGACATCATCAATGCCCGCGGTGTCGATAAAAAGTACGGCGCCAATGGGAAGCAACTCCATCGGTTTTTCCACCGGATCCGTTGTCGTCCCAGCCACATCTGAAACTATCGAAACGGTCTGCCGGGTCAGGAGGTTCAAGAGGGATGATTTTCCCACGTTCCGACGCCCGAACAGCCCTATATGCAATCTAAAACCTTTTGGTGTATTCCTCATGAATATTTCTTCTCCTTCCTGAGCGGAGATCCGAGTTTTGTTACATTTTCCGCCGAAACCAGTTCATCAAAATCCTCCGCGGAAAGCAGACCGCGGTCCAAGGCAATGGCACGAACACCCCTGCCCGAAGCCGTCGCCTCCGCGGCAATCTCTTGGGCCGCCTGATAGCCGATCATGTCGATCAGCGCGGTCAAGCTTGCCGTGGCACCATCGACGTTCCTGCGGCATCTGGCCTCGTCAGCCTCCAACCCGGCAACGCAAAACCTGCGCAGCATGGAACAGGCATTGGTCAATAGATCAAGGCTGCCCAAAAGAGCATCGGCGATCAGGGGCAGGAATGCATTCAACTCAAGGTTTCCCAACGAGGCGGCAAAGGTAATGGACTGGTCATGAGCCATTACCGCCATGGCCGCCTGGGATGCAGCCTCTGGAATGACCGGATTGACCTTGCCCGGCATGATGGAGGAACCTGCCTGACGTGGCGGCAGCCGCAACTCTCCGATACCGGCATCGGGCCCTGAAGAAAGAAAGCGTAAATCTCCGGCAACCTTCAACAGGTTCGATGCACAGGCCTTGAGAATGCCGCTGACTTCAACAAACACATCATTGTTTTGGGTTACGTCAATGAGATTTTCGGCTCGCGCCAGACCCAGGCCGGTGATACTACGCAGCTGATCGGTTACCTGAAAAATGAATTGACGAGGGGCAGCAAGACCGGTACCAATCGCAGTCCCGCCGAGGTTAAGCACCCGAAGCCGCTCCTCGCACTTGTAGATTCGCCAGCGGTCCCGACCAAAGGCCTCAGCATAGGCCGACATCTCCCTCCCCAGGGTAATCAGGACTGCATCCTGCAGTTGGGTTCGTCCAACCTTGACAATATGGGCAAAGGCCTTTTCCTTATTCTGGAATTCCTCCAGCAGAGTAACGACTTCCCGTTCCAGGACACGCAGCCGGTTGATTGCCGCAACCTTGAGCGCTGTGGGATAGGTATCGTTCGTTGACTGGTGAAGGTTGATGTCATCCAGGGGGCTTATAGTGTTATAATCACCCGGTTTTTTCCCGAGTAGTGCAAGGGCCCGGTTTGCCAGGACCTCGTTGACATTCATATTGGTTGAAGTGCCGGCGCCACCCTGCAGGGCATCGACAACAATATGGTCGTCCAACCGCCCTTCCATCATCTCCGTGCAGGCCGCCTCAATGGCTGCGGCTTTGGCGTCATCCCACCAGCCAAGCCCGTGATTCGTTCTGGCACAGGCAAGTTTGACGGCACCGAACGCATGAATCAATGCAGAATTAACGGGACGTTGGGAAAGGGGGAAGTTCTCCAGTCCACGAACGGTGTGGATACCATACAAGGCATCCACGGGAACTTCACGCTCACCAAGCAGGTCTTTTTCAATACGGTAGTCGGTCATGGTCTCGTAGTGTTCGTCGGGAAGCGGTCCCCCGCTCTTCCGGGGGACCTTATGGAATATACGTTAAAAGTAAATATCGTGATCACCGCTCTCCTTGATGCTTTTGAGCCGCTTCACCACCATGTCCTTTGTATCACCTTCCGCAAGCTTGTCGAGTTCTTCGGCAATGAGTCTCTCACCCACGGTCCGGGTCTCCGGAGAAGCATAATCGACCAGATATTCCTCAAGGGTAAGCAGTGCGTTGGGAGTACAGTACTCCTTGATGAATCCGGGGATACTGAACTCCATGAAATGTTCGCCGGTTCTGCCGACTCGATAGCAGGAGGTGCAGAAGCTTGGCACATAGCCGTCAGCCATCAATTCCTGCATTACCTCGTCCAGGGAGCGGACATCGCCAAGGGAAAACTGTTCCCGCTCCATTACCTGGGCATCACCCGATTCGGTATAGCCGCCAAGCTCTATCCGGCTGCCCGCATCAATCTGCGAAACACCGAAGGACATACATTCGCGTCGCAGTTCGGCATTTTCACGGGCGGTAAGAATCAGACCGGTATAGGGAACAGCCAGTCGGAGGACAGCGATGAGCTTTTTGAATTCCTCGTCATTCACCAGATAGTTTTCATCGAGATCGACACCGGAAGCAGGTCTGAGGCGCGGGAAACTGATGGTATGGGGGCCGACATTATAACGGTCCTGCAGATAGAGGGCATGGGTAACAAGACTCATTACCTCGAATTTCCAGTCGTAGAGACCAAACAGTACGCCGAGACCCACATCGTCGCAGCCGGCTTCAAATGCCCGACTCAGGCCGTCAAGTCGATACAGGTAGTCACCCTTGCGGGTGTTTGCCGGATGGATTTTGGCGTATGTTTCATGATGATAGGTTTCATGGAATATCTGGTAGGTACCGATTCCAGCCGCCTTGACGGTTGCATATCCTTCGTGGTCCAGGGGCGCGGCATTGATATTGACCCGACGGATCTCACCATGTCCCACCTTGGTTTCATACACGGCCCGGACGCTATTGGCGATGAATTCAGCATCATAGGCCTGGTGTTCACCGAAAACCAGGATAAGCCTTTTGTGTCCCTTATTCTCCAGCGCTTCCACCTGCTGACGAATTTCCGGATCGCTCAATGTGCGCCGAATCGCAAGGGTATTGCTCCGCTTGAAAGCACAATAGGAACAATCGTTGACACATTTATTGCCGATATAGAGCGGTGCAAAGAGAACAATACGGTTGCCGTAAACATTCTTCTTCAGCTGCCGGGCCGTCTCGAAGATCTCTTCATTCAGCTCCGGAGTGTCTGCGCGCAAAAGGACCGCGGTTTCCTCGACACTCAGTGCTTCCTTGGCAAGACTCTTGGCGATTATTTCTCGAACCTGCACAGTATCGGGCCGCCTTCCGGCCAGAAGACCATTGATGAAGTCTTCATTGATAAAGTCCACAGCACGTTCACTCAATTTCAAAGCTGGCATTCCACTCATGTCTATACTCCTCTCGTATTCTATGCAACCCTGTTTTTCTTATTGGCCGAATCGCCCCGCCCTGCACCGATAACCCTGCCCATTGCTTTGATACCGTTCTTGATGCGGTTGTTACTTTCGTCGGCATTTTCGTCACAACTGGCTTTGGCAGGATAGATTTCGTATAACTCGCGATATTTCCGGGGAGTAAGATTCGGCATGACAATGTTCGCTCCGCGTGACAAACCATGTGCACGACCTTCGACACGGTTGACAGTGGCCAAGGCCGTTGTACTGGGGATATTGATGAGCGGGCAGAGAATTCTGGTCAGCGCGACAACTTTGCAGGTCATCAACTCCGTACCGGGCACCTGCTCCCCGCTTACACAATCAACTTGATCACCAACCATTCCAAGCGGTGTACCCGGGTGAGGAATGTAGGGACCAATCCCGATCATATCGATATCATATTCCTTGAAAAGCATAATATCGTTGGCGAGATCATCATAGGATTGTCCAGGAATCCCAACCATGATGCCACTTCCCACCTCAAAACCAATCTCCCTCAACCTGCGCAGAATCTGAAACCGGTCGGAAACGCGTCCTGGAAGAGGAGGATGAATACGGTCATACAACTCCCGGTTAGACGTTTCAAAGCGAAGAAGGTAACGGTCTGCTCCGGCCTGACGCCAAGCCGTCAAGTCCTCTTCCTCACGCTCACCAAGACTGAGGGTAATAGCAAGATTAGTGCTCTGCTTGATCCGGGAAATGATATCTGACAGCCAGTCACGCGTGATACCGTAATCTTCACCGGCCTGCAGCACCACAGTGCCATAGCCAAAGTGTTCTGCCAACTGAACACATTCCATTATTTCGTCAGCTGACATTCGATAACGAGTGACATCTCTATTACCGACACGTATCCCGCAATAGCCACAGTCGCGCGCGCAGATATTTGAAATCTCAATCAACCCCCGGAGATGAACTTCATCACCAACACTGTCCTTACGTGCCTCATCAGACCTGTGCCACAAAACATCAAGTTTTGACTGGTCCTCCGTCTTCAGCCATTCTAGTATTTCATCTCTTTTCATGCTATCTCCGGACTTTGAAAAATTAGCTTTGTCATAGGAACATCGGTAATTTTTTCTTTAGCGTGTATAAGAATCTCATAGGTAAATCAAGAATTCTTTGACTTGAGTCAAATTATAGGATTTTGGATGTTTTTCCAGGAGAGAACAATCAATAAACAGTCGCTCAGAAAATTACTGATTCCAAGCTATACCAGAACTACTCGAGACAAAACACCTAAGCCAAAAATTAATAAAGATAGGATGATGGTTGCGCGGTGACCTACTGATAGAATTGCGCCAATCAAAGAATAGAACCAAAACAACCCATCAATATGCAGTGAGTTGTTTGCTTAGCGTAACCGCTATGAGTATATTTTTGTTACAAATGAGACAATGATTTTCACCGACAAAACAAAAAATGAATGTAAGCATATGTGCATCAGCGAGTTTTCTTCAAACTATTTAAGAATATCTGCCACGGTACTACACTGCATATATCAAGTACCTTACATATAATACGGACAGGGAAATTATTTCACGTGTAAAACGGTGCCGTCAGGCAATAAAAAAAGCGGCCGAATGATTGCTCATTCGGCCGCTTTTCTTTTTTTCATCTCGAATCTCGTCAGTTGGTAACGTGAGACGAGAAATCTACAACATCAAACTTACCCCCCAAGCTTGGAGCGCTTGAAGTAGTGGGTGTGGAGGAGGTGATGAGCTTTGTCGCTCAGCGGCTTGCCGAGGAACTTCTCATACAGCTCGATGATGTAGGGGTTTTCATGGGATTTACGGAGTTTCTTGCCTGCATCCTCTTCATAGAGAACTTTAGTTCTCTTCTTGAGGAGTTCGATATCACCGTGGTGATACGGCTGACCGCCACCGCCGATACAACCACCGGGGCAGGACATGATTTCGATTGCATGATACTCGGACTTGCCTGCGCGAACTTCTTCAAGAAGTTTACGTGCATTGCCAAGCTCGTGTGCAATACCGATGTTCAGGGTGTGAGGACCGACCTGAACTTTTGCAGAACGAATGCCTTCCATACCACGAACTGCTTCAAAATCAACACTCTCAAGAGTCTGACCGGTAGCGAGTTCGTAAGCGGTTCTCAGAGCTGCCTCGATAACACCACCGGTTGCACCGAAAATCGGAGCAGCACCTGTGGACTCACCAAGAGGCGTATCGAAATCTTCGTCAGGAAGTGCGGCGAAATCGATGTTCATGCGCTTGATAAGACGAGCAAGCTCACGGGTTGTGATGGAGTAGTCAACATCAGGGTTGCCGTTGACTTTGAATTCCGGGCGCTCACACTCGTACTTCTTGGCGAGGCAAGGCATTACGGAAACAACTACCATCTTCTCTCTCGGAATTCCGAGAAGATCAGCATAGTAGGTTTTTGCGATAGCACCGAACATCTGCTGCGGTGAACGTGCAGATGAAGGTACGTCAAGAAGATCAGGGAACTGATGCTCGAAGAACTTTACCCATGCAGGACAGCAGGAGGTAAGGATCGGCAGAGTAACAGTCTTGTCGCCATCAAGAAAACGGGTAAGACGGTCGAGGAACTCGGACCCTTCTTCCATAATGGTAAGGTCAGCTGCGAAGTCAGTATCGAACACGTGGTCGAAACCAAGTCTGCGAAGGGCAGCAGCCATCTTGCCAGTTACAGAAATGCCGGCTTCCATACCGAGGTCTTCACCAAGTGCTGCACGAACTGCCGGAGCAGTCTGAACAACGGTGACTTTATCGGGGTCGGCAATCGCATTCACGATTTCCCAAGTGTGGTCACGCTCGACAAGAGCACCGACCGGACAAACTGCAGTACACTGACCGCAGAAGGTACAGACAGAGTCTTCGAGGTTCATTTCGAATGCAGGAGCAACAACAGAGGAAAAGCCCCTGTTTACGCCGGAAAGGACGCCACAGGTCTGTACGTCGTTACACATGGTTTCGCAACGACGGCACATGATGCACTTGTCCATATCGCGGACGATGGAAGGAGAAATGTCCTTACGATAGGTGGACATTACGCCTTCGTAACGAACTTCACGAATACCGAATTTCTCGGCAATGTCCTGCAGATCGCACTCACCGGACTTCTGGCAAACCAGGCAGTCTTTCGGGTGATCGGAAAGGAGCAGTTCGAGAACTGTTTTACGTGCATTCAGAACACGCATGGTATTGGTCTTGACTTCCATCCCGTCAGTGATCGGGGTGGCACAAGCCGGGGCAAGGTTCTTACGACCTGCAACCTCGACCACACAGACACGGCAGGAAGCTGCCATGTTATTAACGTGCAGGTCCTCAAGATTGAGGTAACAAAGAGTAGGAACTTCAATGTTTAGTTTCTTGGCAGCGTCAAGGATCATGCTGCCCTGCGGAACTTCCGTTTCTTTACCATCAATGGTAATTTTCAGCATAGACATGTATATGAGCTCCTTTCACTTATTGTTTAACAATCGCGTCAAACTTACACTTGTCGATACATGCGCCACACTTGATACAGGCAGCCTGATCGATCACATGCTTTTCCTTCACCTTGCCGGAAATGCAGTTTACCGGGCATACACGGGCACAGAGAGTACAGCCAACACACTTGTCGGGAACGATTACGATCTCGAGCAGGTTCGTACAAACGCCAGCCGGACACTTCTTGTCACGAACGTGAGCAAGGTACTCGTCAGCGAAGGTATTCATGGTGGACAGAACCGGGTTAGGCATGGTCTGACCGAGACCACACAGTGCGGTGTCCTTGATGTTGACAGCGAGAGTCTTCATTTTTTCGAAGTCTGCCTCGGTGCCCTGGCCATCACAAATTTTGGTAAGGGTCTCATAGAGACGCTTGGAGCCGATACGGCAAGGAGTACATTTTCCGCAGGTCTCATCCATGGTGAAGTCAAGGAAGAACTTGGCAATGTCGACCATGCAGGTATCTTCGTCCATGACGATCATACCACCGGAGCCCATCATCGAGTTTTTAGCAAGGAGGTTGTCGTAGTCGATGGGTACATCGGCATCTTTATACGTAAGAGCACCACCGGAAGGACCACCGGTCTGAACAGCCTTGAACTCTTTGCCGTCAGGGCAGCCGCCACCGATTTCGAAGATGATTTCTTTCAGGGAGATACCCATCGGTACTTCGATAAGACCAACGTTGTTGATTTTGCCGGCAAGGGCGAACACCTTGGTTCCCTTGGACTTCTCGGTTCCAATGGCAGAGAACCAGTCAGCACCCTTGAGCAAAATGGCCGGGATGTTGGCAAAGGTTTCCACGTTGTTAACGATGGTCGGTTTAGCCCAGTAGCCAGAGTTAGCAGGGAAGGGAGGCTTGGTGTAGGGCTCGCCACGGCTACCTTCCATGGAGCGAATGAGAGCAGTTTCCTCACCGCAAACAAAAGCACCTGCGCCGTACTTCAGCTCGATGTCGAAGCTGAAATCGGAACCGAAGATGTTTTTACCGAGTACGCCAATTTCGCGGGCATCATTGATAGCCTTGATAAGGCGCTTGATAGCAAGCGGGTACTCAGCACGAATATAGACAACGCCGATGGATGCGCCGATTGCATACCCGCAGATCGCCATTGCCTCAACGATTGAGTGCGGGTCGCCTTCGAGGACTGCACGGTCCATGAATGCACCGGGGTCGCCTTCGTCGGCATTACAAACAACGTATTTCTGGTCTGCCGTATTGGCAGCCGCAAAGCTCCACTTGGTGCCGGTAGGGAAACCGCCGCCCCCACGGCCACGGAGCTGGGATTTTTTCATTTCATCAATAATCCCGGCCGGAGTGTTTTTTGAAATGGCGTTGGCAAGTGCCTCGTAGCCGCGCACGCCAATGTAATCCTCTATATTCTCAGGATCGATAAAGCCGCAGTTTCTGGTGGCAATTCTAAGCTGTTTTTTCGTTGAATCCATTCTCGAACTCCTCCCCTTATTTAAAATTCAACCCTGTTATAGTTAACGGGAACCACGGTGCCGGTAACTTCACCATTCTTCAAATACTTCTGCACCAGTTCCCTGGCACCGGTCTCATCCAGCTTGCCGAAACAGACAGGGTCTTTACCGGGCAGGGTTACAACAACAGTCGGCTCAGAGTGACAGTAGGTCATGCAACCGGACTGCATGTATTCAACGTTGCTAACACCCTGCTTTGCCGCTTCGTCCTTCATAGCGTCCATAACAACCTTACCGCCGGAAGCGATGCTGCAGGTTGCAAGGGAGACGTTAACGATAATCTTATCCTTTTTGGCTGCTGTTTTGGCTTTTGACTCTTCCTGTAACTTCATGAGATCAGCCACAGATGATATTTTTGCCATGTTTTAACTCCTTCAGTTCTATTGAATTAATATTCAGCAATAATAGCTTTAACCTGGTCAGGGGTTACGTGAGCATAAACCTTTTCACCGACAGTGAGGATCGGAGCCAAGGCGCATGCACCAACGCAGCGGAGGCAGTCAATGGAGAACTTGCCGTCCGGAGTAACCTCACCAATTTCAACACCGAGTGCCTCTTTGAATGCCTCAACAACTTTTTCAGAACCCTTAACGAAGCAGGCAGTACCCGTGCAAATAGAGATGGGGTATTTACCCTTCGGAACCATGGTAAAGAAGGTATAGAAGCTGACAACGCCGTATACCTTGGCAAGGGAAACATCCATGTAATCAGCAACGAATTGCTGAATTTCCTTCGGAAGGTAACCAAAAAGGCTCTGTGCTTTGTGGAGCACGGTAACCAAATGACCTTCTTTCGTGGGAAGCTGGGCGATGAATTCTTCCAGCTCTTTGTAAAGTGTTCCCGGCAGCGTTGCACGATCCGGAAGTCTGCAATCTCCTGTTAACTGACACGTTGATCCTGTTTGCATACTGTTACACCTCTCCTTTCGTTTTTAGCCAAATGGAACGATTGGCCTCTGTTTTACCTCGACATACAATCACCCGAACTGCAAAGGTTGCTCGATGTGCGTAAGCAAGTGCACTCATTGTCCTGCTAAACGGAAATTCTGGAGACGACTTTGTCAATTCGCAGATATCCCCGCAAGTAAAATTAATGGATTTCAAAAGAAGCGGATTGAATGAAAACCTGACATTTTTTGGAAATGTCCCGATCGAACCACGCGGTTTCATAGCCAGTTTTTCCGCAGGCAGGACGAAACTCAACATCAAATGACATCGATTTACAGGCCACGCGGCACTTCATCATAAGTCCAACTATTTGTCAAGGGTAATTTTCCCCATTCAACATGTCGATAAAACACTTCTGTAAAACAATTTTATATCGAGCAATCGGTAGGTTGGAGACCGTAAAGAACCCAATACAAATTGAGCCAAAACAGAAGCAAACCTATGAAGAAATATATTTACACGTGCATACAACTTTTCACACAAAAACCCGTGTACAGCAGCAACTGTGGGAATTACCGCCTTGTCGGAGCAGGCATTCCCTTAGCTGATCCGCACGTATAAGCGAAGTTTTGCATGAACAACGTTATCTTTGACAACAAAAATCCTAAATATTTGTATTTTGAACTACCGGAAGAGAGGAGAGAATCTACGGGCTGGTTTTACTCGCCGAACCGGTGTTTTGCCGGTTAGTTAACCTATTCAACGTCAAGATTTCACCATAACTAAAATTTTTTGTCAAGGCAAAAAAATGCGAAAATTCAAGCAAATACACTCCCCCTTTATTGCGCTGAAGATAGTGTCGATTCTCGCAAATAAACGAATTCCATCCGAGCAACAGGATTCATTGACGGGCCGAGGAAACACTCTTTCACTAGGACTGGTTTTCGCTATCTAAGCAGTTATACTAATGCTAACAGTCAGGCTTTGGGGTACGCCCCCTGTTGATGGCTTGCCCCTTGTCGCGTACGGATAAGTTGGCGCGGTTGTACTGTGGAGTTTTGTTTCTGGCAAGGCGATACGACGCAAACTCAGCGGGACCCTGGTAAAGAACCATAATGCCGCCAGGAGCCCAAAAATCCGGGATTGAAATTCTTTATTTTTACTACTCGAGACACTAGCGCCTTGGAGCTCCCTATGTTGAATATCCTGAAAGCGATTTTTGGCGACAAAACCAAGAAGGAAAGGTATCCGGAAGCAGTGGTTAGAGAAGCCATCGAAAGGGTGGTGGAAAAAACCGATCCATGGTTTCGAGCGGTATTCGACTACAAATACAGACTTCGGCAGGCGGTAATTCTCTCCCTGGATCACGTTGAAAATCTGACAAGCAGACTGCCGCCACCACTACCCATAGAGTTCGGTCCAAACCTGGAATGTCCTTCACTGGCAGCATTTTTTGACTCCCACGCCGACATGCTGAATGCATTTCGAAAGGACCGAAAATTGGCTGATTTCCTTCGAGATCTTGATCAAAACTCTACACAGGTCACCGCTCTCATGATGATGGAAAAGTCGGAAAAAACCATTTTCACTGCTGAACTGTCGGGAAATATAGTAGCGCGGGATGTGCCTCAAACCTCTGTTAGCTTCCTGAACCAAAGATTCCTCGAACCTGCGGAGAGTGAAAACGAGGTTCGCCACAGGTTGAAAAACAGGGCTTTTGACCATCTTTTAAAAATTGCCCATAAACGGATAAACAGAGCTAAAGCGGACAGGAAGGAACTTGAAAGGTGGCAGACACTTTTTCAGTCAAAACTTGCATTGCTGCAAAGGGAAGACGGGAGCCCCGATGAATCAGGCTTTACTGGTACGACGAATGCTGCAGATATATTGGGACAACTGAAGCAGATAGAAGCAAAACTGAAGGAACAGGGCGGAGAAGACAAGCTGCTCAGCGTTTACCTGGATATTGCAAGAGACGTTCTTTCCCATCCGGAGCAGCATTTGTGGGAAACTGAACAGCACATGATACTTGACCATAGTGGCATCAAGCGGGCCCAACCGACAGTAAACGGCAGCGAATTCACCCTGCAGGAGCTTTGCAACTCCGAGGGCCAACAGTGGGCAATGCTTCTGATTACCCTGTCCGTCGACGACCTACGTGCCATTTGCGGCTGACACCTGGACTGCAGGCAAAAGTTCCGCGGACAAATCCACTTGTTGCGTATTTTAGTGTTTTCGCTGCTTGCCTGTACCTCAACTCCCTGCCTTGACCCTGCCGGCACCCGGCACGACAAAAAATGCCCCATGAATCTATCCAACAGACACGATCAATGGGGCATTTTCTCCAGTTGACTTTATTTAATCTCTCCCCTGATACCAACCGTCACCACTTTCAGCGGAATATCCTTGCCGGATGCCGCCAGTGCCTGTTTCGCGGCCGTCACGATCCCGCCGCAGCAGGGCACTTCCATGGCCAGCACCGTAATACTCTTGATGCTCGACAACCGGAAGATATCGGTAAGTTTCCGGACATACGCCTCACCCGCATCCGGTTGTTTCGGGCAGCCCATGACCACCGCTTTCCCGGTCAGAAAGTCACGGTGATAGTCGGCATAGGCAACGGGTACGCAGTCTGCAGTAATCAGCAGGTCCGCATCCTGGAAGTACGGTGCGGTTGGCGGAACCAGTGTCAATTGTACCGGCCATTGCCCCAACTGGCTCTGGTTGGATCCTTCCTTTTGCTCAGTCTCGGCCGGTTGCAATTTCGGCGTCAGAGTCATGGTCCGCGACCCGGGGCAGCCACCTCCTCCATGGGAATTATGATGATGCTGTGTTTCCACAGGCTTCCCGCTCTTTGCGAAATTTTCTTCCACGGCAGCCTCGTCAAACTCTGCGGCGTCCCGCTCAATTATGGTAATAGCGTCCATCGGGCAGGTACCAAGGCATGCGCCCAACCCGTCACAGAGGTTGTCGGCGGAAAGGACCGCCTTGCCGTTGACGATCTTGATCGCACCTTCCGCGCAGGAGGGCACGCACTCGCCACAACCATTACACTTTTCCGGATCTATGGAAACAATATTTCTTTTCATGTCTGTATCCCCTTTCGCTCAGTTCACTGGACGTTTGCGTTAACATTTCATCTTCATTGTTGTGATGCATCCAGCATAAAGCGAAAACCGCATTTTCAATATGATCAAAGTCAAAAAAACATCGATTTGCGTAACCCTTCGATTATCAGCACAAATTCAAGGAAACATTCAGCACTCAAGGGCAAAAGCACAGTAAAATTCACCTGTTTCTAAAGAAAAAGGCCCACTCACGCAGACCTTTTCGATTTCATTCAAACCAGCACCCTCTGCCAGGAGGTCAGTCACAAAACAGATTGGCTCGCGGAGTCTCTACCGGATGGCAAAGCACCTTAGGGTCGTTAGAGGATGCACAACATACGGAGCAGGTCAGTTTGCCGCCCTTTGATAGCTCTGTACGAAGCAGTTCGGTATCTTCTATGGTACATATTTTCTCTCTTCCGCCTTTCATTATCTATTCCTCCTTCAGGAGAGCAACGTATATACACTCCTTATATTATGATAATCGCATGTATACTAATATGCAAGCGTACAAAACCGCCCAACTGTCCGTAACTTTACGGGGAATGCAGCCTAATCGGAAGAAAAGACCACTATCTGTTCACGGGGAATCTCACTTCTATTTGTTAATGACGTTAATGATGTAGAAACGAAACAAGCAACATGAGACGTTGGTAATCGACAACACCAAGCGAACTCCGCCAATTACCTGTCACCATTCCTGCGCCGATTCCGGCGAAAAAGACAAGCAGGGCGACTGCAGGAAACAGCCAGACAGGAACCGGTCTTCTGACAAAGGAAAGCCCCATCCACAAAACCTCTCTTTCGGGGCAGGCCGATACGCAACTGAGACAGCCATTGCACTCGGGAGAGCGAATCGACTGCCGCTCATGAACCGGAAGCCTGGCAGAACAGGACGCCGAACAGGATCGGCAACTTGTGCAGCGGGACGCCTCTCGCTTGATCGTGAAGGGACTGACAACACTCACCAATCCGAGGAGAGCACCGTACGGACAGAGGTAGCGACACCAGAATCCTTCGAAGAGGAGCGTGAGGAATGTGAGGATAGCCAGGACGACCATAGTCACGGCTGACATTCGGGTAAAAAAATAGAGCATTTTCACGTCGCTCATCGCCCAGTACGGAGAACGGAGAAAACCATCCAAGGACTGCAACGACATGTCGATCAGAACTATCTTGACAAAGAAAATGAGCAGCAGGTATTTGATGCAGCGCATAAGCAGATCGAGCGGACGCCAGACACGAAAATTTCCACCGAAGAGCTTCCGGCCCGCCTTTCCGGCCGCCTCGGACAGAGTTCCGACCGGACAGAGCCAGGAACAGAACGATTTCTTGGCCAACAGGCTCATGACGATGATGGCAAGGAGGATGACCAAGGCAGCCGGATGAAGCGGGTTAAAGATCCCCGTCAGAAGCCAGTATTTGAGGCTTGCCAGTGCCCCGATCGGAAGAAACCCTTCCACGCCAGGGGGATGACTGATAAAATGAACCGTGTCGCCGGCCTCGAACTGGTGAACAAACATGCCAAAGCGGATGCCAATGAACACGACCCAGGCGAAAAACAGCCATTGTACCAAGCAGCGCATCTTTACAATTTTTGTCCAAAATTTCTGCTCATTCATAGAAGGAATACTCCGGCAAGAAAGACTGTCATGCGTAGGTCTGGAGGGAAAATTATTTCCTCAACTGTACCACGGGAAAGAAGGAGACCTCTTGACACACGTCAAGGTACATAACTAAGCACCGCAAAGAATTATTGTTGCTGAAAGATTCAAAAAAGCCTTACAACCAGTGCCACTCGGCGAATTTCGCCTTAGCTGCACTGGCCAAGTGTGATGCCATAGTCTAAACGCCAATCATTGCATTGCCCAAGATATTCGCCCTGACCACACGATTAAAATGAAGTAGTTCCGGCTGAGGCACTTACACTACAAAACCCCCAGGCGGAGAATCTCCCGGGGGTTTTCTTTTATTTTACAAAATGGTACTCTATCCGCGCTTACCTTATGCATCACCATCTGCTTTATGAAACAAAATGAGGGGTCATAGCTTAACTATGACCCCTCATTATTAATTTGGAGGCGGCGAGCGGATTTGAACCGCTGAATAAAGGTTTTGCAGACCTCTGCCTTACCACTTGGCTACGCCGCCATGATTTTATGTACCTGTTACTGCCGAGATGAAAGAATAGATATCGTCGGTAGGTGGAAAATTTTTATACATGTTTTTACCGGTACTGTCAACGAAGAAAAACATGACAATTCCAACTGCAACATAACCACAGACTATTTACGCCACTGAAACGGAACTCCGGCCTGGGAGGCTTGCGTATCCAGATCGGACAGCTGCTTGGTAAGGTCAGTAATTCTGCCTTCATCCCGCTGGATCTCGGCCAGTTTATCCTGATAGGCTACCCGGTTGCGCGCATAGGTATAGATCACCAGTTTCCGGCGAAGCTGTTCAGCCTCCGCCCGTTTTGCAGGCAGATTGGCCTGAAGTTTGGCAATCTCTTCTCGGAGAGTACTGAACTGGGAACGCCACCACGACTCATTGTGTCCACCAAAAACATTCTGCTCCTGAGGCGGTTCCGCTGGCTGCACCATGGGAATGACTTGAACCGACGGTTGTGAAGATTCGGCAGTCTGACTATTTTCATCCGGTGTGACGATCTTCACTTTATTCTGATATTTCTTCGGAACAGAGTCGAAATTATCGGTAAAATTTACGACTCCATGATTGTCGACCCATTGGTAAATTTCTGCATGAGCAATCACCGAGAAGCCAATGAACAGCATAAAGAACACTACCGTCAACTTCATGGCACAATCCCCCTGAGGACAAACATTCCGTAACAACGACTTACCTTCTTGTTCAATTCTGCCGCAACATGAGTGGATGGTCAATAGAAACAGCTTGAAACTGCCAAATAATTATCTGACATGCATTTGAGATGACAGAGATTCTCAGCAGCTTCAGGTACCGGCAAACAACGATCTCTCGCCTGACCGTGCAAAAACGTTCAGAACAGACATATTTTCCCTGTCCGCCGCCAACATCTCATTGACATGGCAGGGCCATTGCGGCAAACTGAAAAAATTTCAATACGGCACCCAATACCCCTCTGGAGGCAAACTGCGTGGAACCCTGGATATGGATTACAGCCGGCATCATCCTTTCCGTCTTCGAGATTGTGATCCCCTCTTTCACCGTTATCTGGTTCGGCCTGGCCGCTATCGTAGTGGGATTTGTGTCCTTTATCCTGAGAACGGATTCCCTGGCAGTGCAGCTTGCCCTTTGGGCCGTGCTCTCCGGAGTGTTCACCTATGGCTGGTTTCGCTTCTTTCGCCAGGAAACCAAGACCCTCTCCGGGCAGAGCAAGGAAGCGATTATCGGCAAATCCGGCATTATCGTGAAGGCCAATGACTCAACATTCCCCGGCGGTGTTATCCGCTTCCCCATAGCGGTGCTCGGCTCCGACGAGTGGGCCTATATTTCCGATGAACAGTTGCAGCTTGGTGACAGGGGCGTGATTGTTGACATTGCCGGCGACAAGCTGGTGGTAAAAAAAGGCTGACCATTCATTATCTATTCATTCACCAGTAGGAGGGAACCATGGCAACGGTAATTGTCTTTTTTGTTTTTGCTCTGGCAGTAGCGGTAACAATCATGATGGGGGTCCGCATCGTACCACAGGGATTTGAGTATGTTGTCCAGCGACTTGGCAAATACCA
This sequence comes from uncultured delta proteobacterium, assembly GCA_963748325.1. GTDB lineage: Bacteria > Desulfobacterota > Desulfuromonadia > Geobacterales > Geobacteraceae > RPRC01. Next base: position 1,685,990 of record CAVVIJ010000004.1, read on the forward strand.
CGTGACTTTGAAACCAGGACTGAACTTCATCATTCCCTACATTGACATCGTTTCGTATCGGATCACCACCAAGGATATGCCGCTTGAGATCGGAGCACAGGAAGCAATCACCAAGGACAATGCTGTCATCGTCTGTAACGCCATTGCCTTTATCAAGGTCATTGATCCGGTCCTTGCCGTCTATGGCATCTCCAACTTCGAATACGCCATCCAGAACCTGATCATGACCACCCTCAGGGCAATCATCGGCGAAATGGAGCTGGACGTGGCGCTCTCCTCACGCGACACCATCAAGGCCCGGCTCCGGGAAATCATCTCCAGCGACGTGGTCGACTGGGGTATCTCGGTAAAGTCGGTGGAAATTCAAGACATCAAACCGTCCGCTTCCATGCAGCACGCCATGGAACAGCAAGCCTCGGCCGAACGGACCAAACGGGCGGCAATTCTCGAAGCGGAAGGCCTTAAGGCAGCGGTAATTCTTGAGGCTGAAGGCAAGCTGGAAGCAGCAAAGAAGGAGGCCGAGGCACAGGTAACCCTGGCAGAGGCATCGGCAAAGGCTATCGAGGAAATCGCCCAGGCCGTTGGCGACAAGGAACTTCCAACCATGTTCCTCCTGGGGGACCGCTATGTTGGCGCCATGCAAAAGCTGGCTTCAGCTCCGAACACCAAAACCTATATCCTGCCGTCCGACCTTCTCTCAACGATTAAGGGTATCCTGCATCGCTGACCGTGTAACCGCCTGTCAGTTTATAAACAGAAAAGCCGACAGCCGTATGGAGGTCGGCTTTTTCTCGTTTCTTTGCTTCTATCAGTCCCAGGCTCCATCATCAGGGTACACCGCGTGGTACGGGAGACAACCCCATCGCTGAAACTCAAGACCGACGATGCCTGCTACGATTTTTCCCTTCCGTCGAATGGGCCCTCGTAGCGGCAGGAGCTTTTTTCCCTGCTCGTTTTTGCTCCAAAACCTTTTTCTCTCTGTGCTTCTCAACCGGTTGCACAGAGGCGGCAGCAGCATTTCCACCACGGCTTTCCCTGCGCAGACGCTCTGCCTCATCGGCATTCAAAAAGCGATATTTACCGGTTGACAATCCCTCCAAACCGAGGAAGCCATAGCGAACCCTTTTCAGGCGCACCACGGAAAGGCTCACCGCCTCGCACATGCGCCGTACCTGGCGATAGCGCCCCTCATGGATGGTGATGGAAAGCCAGGTATTGTTTTCACTCTCGCGGACGACCCTGACCAGTGCAGGAGCGGTCATACCGTCCTCCAATTCGACACCAGCCGTCAGTCGTTGTATCTGCACAGGAGAAACCCGACCCTGGACCCGGACATGATACTCCTTGTCAACCTCGTGTCGCGGGTGAGCAAGGGTGTTGGCCCACTCGCCGTCATTTGTCAGGAGCAACAACCCTTCCGTGTTGTAATCAAGCCGGCCGACCGGGTAGACCCTTTCCCGTAGGCCCTTGAGAAGATCGATAACCAAGGGTCGCCCTTGCGGGTCCTTCAAAGTGGTCATGTATCCGGCCGGTTTGTAGAGAACGAGGTACACCCGGGCGATATCCGTTCCGATCCGCTTGCCGTCAACCGTGATGGCATCATGTTCAGGATCCGCCTTGGCGCCGAGTTCGTTTATCACCACGCCGTTCACGGCAACCCGGCCGGCAAGGATTATCTCTTCAGCAGCGCGCCGGGAAGACACTCCGGCCCGGGAAAGAATTTTCTGCAGACGTTCCTTCATACTACCCCCAAAACGGTAAAAGGGGCCACCATCCGGGGCCCCTTTTCCTCTAGCAGACACCTGTTAAACACAGGATCGATCATTATATCACTCTGTAAAACGGGACATCTGGCGGAACTTGGCATAGCGGCCTTCAAGGAGTTTCTTTATGGACAGCCCCCGCAAATCTGCCAGGTTTCGCGCAATGGCTGCATGCACGTTTTTCGCCGTGGTCTCATAATCCCGATGAGCCCCGCCAATCGGCTCCGGCACGATCTCATCGATGACTTTAAGTTCTTGCAGATCCTTGGCCGTCGGTTTCAGTTCCTCTGCGGCCAAATCCCCCTTGGTTCCGTCACCCCAGAGGATGGCCGCGCAACCTTCCGGAGAGATAACGGAATAGATCGAGTGCTCCAGCATCAGGATCCGGTCACCCACGGCAATCGCCAAAGCACCGCCCGAACCACCCTCACCGGTCACGACAACAATGATGGGAACCTTAAGGCGGGACATTTCGCAAAGGTTCCGGGCAATAGCCTCCGCCTGTCCCCGCTCTTCAGCCCCGATACCGGGGAAGGCCCCGGGCGTATCTACAAAGGTAATAATCGGCAGCTCGAAGCGTTCCGCCATCTCCATGAGACGCAGGGCCTTGCGGTAGCCTTCGGGATTTGGCATGCCGAAGTTACGGAAGACCTTTTCCTTGGTATCCCGGCCTTTCTGATGGCCGATTACCATGACCGGCTCACCATCAAGCCGTGCCAGACCTGCCACAATTGCGTGATCGTCGGCAAATTTGCGGTCGCCGTGCAGTTCAACAAAATCGGTGAAGATCAGGCGGATGTAATCCATGGTAAACGGACGATTAATATGACGGGCAACCTGCACGGTCTGCCAGCGGGTCAGATTGGAAAAAATATCTTCTCGCATCTTCTCGACCTTCTTCTCCAGGCGGGCAATCTCCGTCTTCAGATCAACCGTGTCGGTAGAAAACTCCAGTAATTCCTGTATCTTTTCTTCCAATTCGGCAATCGGCTTCTCAAAATCGAGATAATATTGCAACGCCATCGTATTTGTCTCCTTACGCGTCCTCTTCAGCATTTTCTCAGCCTTTATTCAAAAACCGTGACAGTATACCCGAATAATTCTTCCGCTTCCAGCGACAAATCATCACTGGGCCGAACAGAGTAGCGCGAGGGGAGACGCAGCGTTGTGCGGCAGGTGTCCGGAATGACCACCTGCAAACGGGCAGGACACTCTCCCGGATGACGTCCGATAAGTTCCTTCAACGCCTGTAACTGCTCTCTGCTTGACCGTGAAGCATCCAGAACGAAGTTGACCCGACGGGAATGGGTTTCTTTCAGCAAACCAAGTGGCGAAACATCGGTTGCCCTGATCTTGCAGCTTTCCTCTCCAACTTCAAGAATCCCCGTCACCAGCAGAGGATCGTCGGTCTTCAGGAAAGGGGCACACTTTCCGTAGACATCGGGAAAAACCATCAACTCGATGGAGCCCAGCTGGTCTTCTATCAAGGCAAAGGCCATCCTGTCACCCTTTTTGGTGATTTTCTCCGCAAGCGACGACACGATACCGCAGAGCCGCACTTCCGTTTTATCGCTGTGTTCCGAGATGGTGGCGGTCGTGGCGGTGGAGAATCTCCGGACATCATCGCCATAGCGGTCCAGGGGGTGGCCGGTAATGTAGAAACCGAGCGCTTCCTTCTCAAAGGACAGGAGCTCCTTCTCGCGCCATTCGGCAATATCCGGCAGGCTCCCGGTGCCGTTTCCGTTGGAGAAAACGACCTCGGCCTCGCCAAACAGGGAAGCCTGGCTGCTGGCCCGTTCCTTCTGAAGCTTCTGCCCCATGTCCATGGCACCTTCCAGGGCCGCAACCAACGGGGCCCGTTTTGCTCCGGTGGAATCGAAGGCACCGCATTTGATGAGTGATTCTACAACCCGCCGGTTCACCCTCCGCAGGTCCACTCGACTGCAAAAATCGAACAGATCCTTGAAATCCCCATCAGTCCGCGCTTCAAGAATTGCCTCGACGGCTCCGTTACCAACATTTTTCACCGCACCGAGACCGAACCTGATGGAGGTCTCCCGGACCGTGAAGGAGAGCTCGGAGGCATTGATATCGGGCGGCAGCACCTGGATTCCCATACCACGGCACTCGGAGATGTTTTTCGTCACCTTGTCGGAAGAATCCATGTCCTCGGTGAGAAGCGCTGCCATGAATTCAACGGGATAATGGGCCTTCAGGTAGGCGGTGTGATAGGCAATCAGGGCATAGGCGGCCGAATGAGACTTGTTGAAACCGTATTCGGCGAACTTTGCCATAAGATCGAAGATCGCTTCGGCTTTCTTCGTATCGATGGAACCCTCTTTTGCCCCGGCCAGGAAGATATCCCGCTGCTTCGCCATCTCGGCCGGGTCCTTTTTGCCCATGGCCCGGCGCAGCAGGTCGGCGCCGCCCAGCGAGTAGCCAGCCAGGGTCCGCGCAATCTGCATGACCTGCTCCTGGTAGACAATAACCCCATAAGTGTCCTTCAAAATCGGCTGCAGCTGGGGCAGGTCATAGACAACTGCTTTCCTGCCATGCTTGCGATCAATAAAATCGTCGACCATGCCGGAACCGAGCGGGCCGGGGCGGTAGAGGGCGCAGACCGCGATGATATCCTCGAAGCAGGAAGGTTTCAGCTTGACCAGGAGTTCCTTCATACCGGTGGATTCCAGCTGAAACACCCCGGTGGTGGCGCCTGACTGGAGAAGCTGGTAGGTGACCTGATCATCATCCTGGAGTTCGCTGATCTCGAATTCGGGATTCTTGCCGGCCCGGATGATCTTAACCGCGTTGTCAATCACCGTAAGGTTTTTCAGCCCGAGAAAGTCGAACTTCACCAAACCGATCTTCTCCACGTATTTCATGGAGTACTGGGTGGTAATGGAATTGCTCTTCTGGTCCATGTAGACCGGGCAGAACTCCTCCAGGGTGTCGGGAGCCACCACAACGCCCGCGGCATGGGTGGAGGCATGGCGGGTAAGACCCTCAAGACAAAGGGCCGTGTCGAGCAGATTTTTGATCCTCGGGTCGGCAGCCGACATTTCAACCAGTTTCGGTTCCTTCTTCAGGGCATCGGCCAGCTGAATATTCAGGATATTGGGCACCAGCTTGGCAATCTTGTCCACTTCACCGTAGGAGTAATTCAGCGCCCGGCCGACGTCGCGGATCGCACCCTTGGCGGCCATGGTGCCGAAGGTAATGATCTGGCAGACCTTGTCCCGTCCATACTTCTCGGTGACATACTGGATCACCTCTTCCCGACGGTTCTGACAAAAGTCCACGTCGATATCAGGCATGGAAATTCGTTCCGGGTTGAGGAATCGCTCAAAGAGCAAATTGTAGGGAATCGGATCCAGATCGGTAATGCGCAGGGCATAGGCAACCAGGGAACCGGCAGCCGATCCCCTCCCCGGACCGACCGGAATCCCCTGCTCCTTGGCCCAGTTGATAAAGTCGGCAACAATAAGGAAATAGCCAGGGAAACCCATCTTGATGATACACTCGAGCTCGATTTCCAGCCGTTTCCAGTACCCCTGCTCGTCTTCATCGGTAAATTCGGGCCTATTCCGGCGAATCTTCGTTAAGCGGAAACGCAGCCCCTCTTCCGCTTGGCGGGTAAGCTCGTCCTCAAGCGATCTCCCGTCATCGGACTCGTAGCGGGGGAAGTGGTAAGTCTTGAAATCGAATGTCAGGTCACACTGCTCGGCGATGCGCAACGTATTGGCCAGAGATTCCGGGTGTTCTGGAAAAGCGGCCGCCATCTCATCGGGAGATTTGAAATAGAACTCGTCGGCAGAAAAGCTCATCCGGTTCGGGTCTTCCATGGTCTTGCCGGTCTGTATGCAGAGCAGCACTTCATGGGGTTTGGCATCCGCCCTGTTCAAATAATGGCAGTCGTTGGTCGCCACCAGTGGCAGCCCCATTTCCCGGGATATCTGAACCAGTCCCTGGTTGGCCTTCACCTGCTCCGGCAGGGTATTTTCCTGCAACTCGAGATAGTAGCGCCCCGGGAAGATCTCGGCAAAGTCGGCGGCAACGGCACGGGCATCATCCATGCGGTCACCCTGACAGAGCCAGGCAACCTCACCCTTCAAACAGGCGGACAGGGCGATCAGACCGGATGAATATTCACGGAGTACCTCCTTGTCGATACGGGGGCGATAGTAAAAACCTTCCTTGTAGCCGATGGAAACAAGACGGCTCAGGTTCCGGTAGCCCTCGAGATTCTGGCAGAGGAGAATCAGGTGGTGGGCGGCATCGCCGATACTCTTCGAGTCCTTGACAAAGCGTGATCCGGGTGAAAGATAGACCTCACAACCGATCAGGGGTTTGATGCCGGCCGACTGGCATTTCAGGTAAAATTCGATGGCACCGAACATATTGCCGTGATCGGTCAGGGCAACTGCGGGCATGCCGAATTCAACCGCCTTCTTTACCAGGTCCCCGATTCGGATTGCCCCGTCAAGAAGGGAGTACTGGGTATGAACATGTAGATGAACGAAATTTGAGGATTTCATATTTCCCTGGAAACAATGACGGGAGCCGCATTGGTGAACGACTCCCTGACGAAAATGCGTGAAAGTGAGTAGAGACAGGTTGGACGGTTCGCCTCCGGCACCGGATAGATCCTGTTCCCGTTTGCCGGGATGCATCAACTGCTTGTGCGGCCGTTTGGTTGAAAAAAGTATGTCACGACAGACGCATGACTGTCAAGAAAATGGGGGCAGGATGAACGATGATCCTAGGAACTGCAGACACGATTTCTTCCCCTCTGTTTTGCCCGATACAACTCGGTATCAGCAGCAACGATTATCTCCCGGGGACGGGCCTTGCCGTCAACGCTTTCCGCAACACCGATACTTACCGTTACGGAAATTGTGCTGTCGCATCCCCCGCCATAACGATTCTTTTTACCGGCCCGGGAAGGGGTGGGGCGATTCGGGCCTCGAATGGCAAAGCGGTACGAGGCTATTGAGGCCCGCAGTTCCTCCAGGCTGGAAAGAACATGAGCCTGGCTTTTACCCGGAAAGACCAGGGCAAACTCCTCCCCTCCATAACGATAAACTCGCCCGCCAGCACCCACCGACGACATCTTCGCCGCTGCCATTCGCAGGACCTGGTCACCCACATCATGGCCATAGGTGTCGTTGACCCTCTTGAAGTGGTCAAGATCCAGCATGGCAATTACATAGCGACGCCCCAACCCGTTCAGATGTTCGTTGAAGGCCCTCCGCGAAAGCACACCGGTCAGGTCATCACGATATGCCATATTATGGGAATCCTGCAGTATGCCCAGCAACAGAATCAGCCCCGCTCCAAAGAGGAAGACAACCGGGACATCTCCCAATTGCGGCTGGGTATAAATAATCGCCAGTGCTCCCAGAATTCCAAGAAAGGCACTGTCGATAATCGAATGGCGCACATAGGTCACAACCGTAACGACGATCCCGCAGACTCCCATCAGCGGCAATGCCAGCCGTGGCAGGTCGCGATACCCGCCAGCGGCATTCTGCAGCAATGCCCTGCCAGCATCCAGGGCGTCGGCCCGAGCTGTCTTTGCCAAAACCCCCAGGACCAAGGCCTGAAAGGCCAGAAAAACGAAGCGTTTGCGGCCGGCAGCCGTAAAAATTCCCTTTTCACGCATCAGACAGAAAAGTGTTATATTGATCGGCAGGAGAAAACAGAAAATGCTGTCAATTCTCTGCAACGCAGCAGCCCCGCCGCCAGCCTTGGCAAGCATGTCCAGGTTCCAGCTAAAGGCGATAAGCAGGAGCAATACAAAGAACGCCCTGCTCCGGTTGAAATGTATACTGAGAAGTAGGCCCAGGAAAAAGGTAAGATACACGGCAAAGGGCATTAAATTATGCCAGAAAACCGGCAACATTCCCAGGAAGGGTACAGAAAAAAACAGAGCGGCAAGTACCACGCCGGGAAACAGAAAAAGCATCAGTCTCTGGGTAAAAGTGCCGTACACTCTTAAAGCTCCTTGTTCCTCCGAGCGACAGATCAGTGAAAAACACGGGATTCCGACCGTCATAAGAGAGAATAGAAAGTACCCTCTTTCATCAGACACAGCATGGCGGCTGGCGACCCCTACCGGTCTCCAGAACCAGCATTCCCCGGCCCTTAGTGCACGTCGATGTTTGCCGGTGCAATCCAGACATTAAACGAAATTTAATACTATTAGTCAACCTCGATTTTTAGCGTCCAGACCGACCGGAATCGACACGCCGTTACTGCCAGTAAGTTCATAACACTGCTAACTTTCCGGCATCAAACAATACATTGACAAAAACACTCCGGGGGAATTATATTTTGCCGATAGCTTGTTCTCCCCGCCACACACTCCGGAGCAGGCAGATAGCCGAGCAAGAATCTGATGTTACGCTGGTAACACCACTGCCACGACCCGGGGCACGCACATATTTCGCCTATTTTTCACGCTCCTTATGGGCACAATCACCGGCAGCGCAACTCCCTCGGGAAGAAACAAGACAACCAGGCATTCAAGCATTTCAGCCAATTTCAGGCCCTCTCCCACGGAAGGGCTTTTTCGTTTGGAGCCCGAAATGAACAGCACAGTAAACGAGCTTTATCTCAGTTCCGTATTGGGCAAGACGGTCATCGATGCACAGGGAGACCAGCTGGGTAAACTATGGGACCTTATCATGGTACCCGGCGAAGTTTTTCCGCAAGTCTCGCATCTCCTGATAATGAAAGGCAGGGCACTTTCGTCCATCCCGTGGAAAAACATTCAGCTCTTCAACAGTTTTGTCATCTCGGTCTCCTCCACCCTGCCGATGTCCGAAGAATATCTGCCGGGTGAGCAGGACATCCTGATGAAGCGGGACATTCTCGACAAGCAGATTGTGGATGTCAACGGAGCGAAAGTGGTACGAGTAAACGACATCAATTTGAGAAGTCATGGAGAACAGCTCAATGTTTTCGCCGTTGATGTCGGGTTCAGCGGATTGGTACGGCGGTTGGGTTATGAATCTCTCTGCGGGAAAATTGCCCACTTGGTGAAGCGGGAGCTCCCCAGCCAGGAAATCAGCTGGGAATACGTGCAACCCCTGGAGACAAACGCCTCAAGCCTGACCCTGACCGTAGCCAGGGACCAGATGGCTGACATGCACCCTGCGGACATCGCACAGATCATTGCGCAGATACCAAGTAGAAATATTCCAGCTGTCCTTACCTCGCTCGACAGCGAAACAGCCGGTGAAGCAATCCACGAACTGGAACCGGTATTGCGCAGCCGCGTCATAACCCAGTTGAACACCGAACAGGCAACCGAAATTCTGGAAGAAATGGCTCCTGACGAAGCAGCCGACGTTCTCGGTGACCTCCCCGAGGAAAAGGCACAGGAATTTCTTGGAATGATGGATGATGAAGATGCCGAGGAGATCCAGGAACTGATGGAACACGAGGACGACTCGGCCGGCGGTTTGATGAACAATGAATTCCTCTTCATACCTCCGGATCTGACCGTAGAAGATGCGCTCCGGGAAATCCGGCTGCTGGCCCCGGAAATTGATAACGTTTACTATATCTATATAGTCGATATCGAGGAAAAACCTCTTGGCGTAATCAGCCTGCGGGACATTCTCACAAATCCCCCGGAGTCCCTGGTTTCGGACATCATGGCCACCAACCTGAAAACCGTCAAGGTCGATGCCGGGCCCGAAGAAATACTCGAAATTATCGCTAAATACAATCTCATTGCGGTTCCGGTTCTTGATGAAGAAGGGAAAATGGCAGGTATTGTCACCGTTGACGATATTCTCGAAAATTTTCTCCCCACTGCGCTTCGCCGGCGTCGGCACCACCATCACTAAGAAGGATTCTGATCAAAACAGCTTCATTCGCTCCTTGAGCGGATCACTCTTCAAGCCTGTTGGCTCCCTCTTCGAAGCTTCCAGAGAGAGCAGGACAACCGGAGAATCAAGAACATGCGCAGCAGCAGACTGAAAAAATTTCTACAACCGGTCCGATCGCTCAACAGGAATAACATTCTTTTGTTCCTTGCCGTACTGGGACCGGGAATCATCACGGCAAACGTGGACAACGACGCCGGTGGCATTACCACCTATTCGCTGGCCGGTGCCCACTTCGGCTACTCTCTGCTCTGGATCATGCTGCCCACCACCATAGCGCTCGTGGTTATCCAGGAGATGTGCGCCCGAATGGGGGTCGTGACAGGCAAAGGACTTTCCGACCTGATCCGTGAATCCTTCGGCCTTAAAATCACCTTCTACGTGATGATCGGGCTCCTCTTAACCAACCTGGGCAATGCCGTCTCGGAATTTGCCGGGATAGCTGCCAGCCTTGAAATATTCGGCATAAGCAAGTACCTTTCGGTTCCGGTCAGCGCACTTCTGGTCTGGCTGCTCATCGTCAAAGGTTCCTACAAGCTCGTGGAAAAGGTCTTTCTTGTGGCATGCCTGGTCTATATCGCCTACCCGATAGCCGCTTTTATCGCCCGGCCGGAATGGCATGAGATCATGCGCGCCAGCGTAGTCCCGACTTTCAAGGCCGACAACGACTACCTGATCACCATGATCGGCCTGGTAGGCACGACCATCGCTCCATGGATGCAGTTCTACCAGCAATCGGCAGTCGTTGAAAAGGGCGTGACCATCGAGCGCTACAATTTTTCGCGGCTCGATGTCATCGTCGGTTGCTTCATGGCCATTGTCGTGGCCTTTTTTATCGTGGTTGCCTGCGCCTCCACCATCCATACGGGCGGCCTCAAGATCGAAACTGCCGCCGATGCAGCCGTTGCCCTGCAACCACTGGTGGGAAAATACGCCTCAACGCTCTTCGCCTTCGGTCTGTTCAATGCTTCCCTGTTCGCGGCCTGCATCCTGCCCCTCTCCACGTCGTACTATATCTGTGAAGGAATGGGCTGGGAGTCTGGAATAGACAAGAATTTCCGCCAGGCCCCGCAGTTCTTCTGGCTCTTTACCGCAATCATCATCCTGAGCGCCGGCTTCATCTTGTTTCCGAACATGCCGCTCATTATGATCATGTTCGTCTCCCAGGTAGTGAACGGCGCGGTCCTGCCTTTTGTGATGATCTTCATCCTGTTGCTGGTCAACAACAAGCGACTTATGGGTGACTATGTGAATGGACCGGGTTTCAACTTCATCGCCTGGATCACCGTAATAACGATGACACTACTCACCCTGCTGATGACCCTCGAATTTGCCTGGAAGGGATCATTGCAGCGAATATACGGACTTTTCAGCTTTTTTTTCTCGGGTTCTTGACATGCCTGACAGTGGGCGTATAATAAAATCATAGACAAAAAGTTCTTTGGAAATTGCTCTGAAATGTTCGTACGGCACGGCGAAGAAACTGACTTCTAATAAAAAAAAGTTGCAGTCGGGGCCAGAGACAGTGAGTATGCTCTCCTTGAGAGAAACCTGAAGTCTTTTCCTGACATATGCTAGCACGCCGGTCGGTCCATCGAGCTCACCTACGACATTAACGGAGCAATCGTCCCTGGCGTTACAAGAATCACGGTGAAGTCGTTTTTCTCATCCGCAAAGCGCGTAAGACCGCTTGAAAAAGGGAACGAAGGATCGCAGACCCGGCTTTCGAGGTCCGAAAGAGCTTGTCATCCGGTAGTGATTTGACGAAAACCGACGGATAAGAAGAAAGGATTACTGTAACGCCATCGTAAGACAAAGGGCCGGGAGAAAAATTCTCCCGGCCCTTTGTTTATTCGTTCCAGCAAAAATTGAGTTGTTTCTGTCAGCGGAATTCTCCGGGAACTCCCGCTCGAGAAGCCTGCTCATCCAGTGATTTCAGTTTTTTCTCCAGCACTCCACGGTGAAACTGGAAATTTTTAATTGAACTCATAATACCCAGATAGTCGCCACGAGACATTTTAGAGGTATCGCTCAAGCGTGAATTCAGTTCGGCAATCTGGTCGTCTGTCGAACCTATCTCGGCCCGGAGGGTACTAAAATCCGCTTTCCAGCTCTTGCCGCTTCTGCCCCCGTACAAGGCAGGCTTTTGCTCAGCAGGCTCTTCAGAAGTTTTCGTGGGAACAGGAGTCGCCGAAACTGACTCAGCAGTATTTTCCGTTGCCCCGGAGGAGGCCGGTTCCACCTCGCCACGAACACGGACTTTCCCCAGATATTTCTTCGGCACGTTCGAAATATCTTCGGTAAAATTAACCGTTCCGTTGCTATCCACCCACGTATAGGTTTCCGCACCCACCGTTCCTACAAACATTCCCAACAGCATCAAGGTACAAAGAGAAACGATTCGCATCACTGAAATTCCTCCCTACGCGTAATTGGCCTGATAGCTACCTGTTTCAAGCATCTATCCCGGCGGCCAGTGCAAGTCCCTTCCACCCAACAGATGAAAGTGAAGGTGAAAAACAGATTGTCCGGCACCGGCATTATTGTTGTTAACAAGCCTGAAACCATGCTCGGCAACACCGAATTCGCGTGCCAGCCTTGCAGCAACCTGGAAGACATGCCCGACCATTTCATTATCTTCCGGTTTCAGGTCCAGGGAATTCACCGTATGTTGTTTCGGGACAATCAAAAGATGAACAGGGGCAACCGGATTAATATCTTTAATGACAATCAACTGGTCGTCCTCGTAAACCTTTTGTACCGGGATTTCTCCGGCAACCATCTTACAGAACAAACAATTTTCCATCACCTTTCCCTCGCACAATAAATTCAGTTAGCCAGCCTGGCACGCTCTTTTCTTCAGATAAATAAGAAATTCCCTGTTCCCTTTCGGGCCGAGCAGTGGCGACTCAAGCACCCCTTTCACCTCAAGCCCCAAGGTCTCAACCAGAGAACAGATCGAATCGATCACCTCCCGGTGCTTACGCTCGTCCCGGACCACACCACCCTTGCCAACCTGTCCCCGCCCCACTTCGAACTGCGGCTTGATGAGAGCAACAATCTCGCCATCCCCTTTTATCAGCCGTAAAGTATTCGGCAGAACCTTTTCAAGAGAAATGAAAGACGCATCAATCACCGCCAAATCAGGTATCTCCGAAAGGGTTGCAGGCTCGAGAAAGCGGATATTCGTCCGTTCAAGACAGACGACCCGTTCATCTTGACGAAGTTTCCAGGCCAGTTGTCCATATCCCACGTCTACGGCGAAAACCTTGCGAGCACCCCGCTGCAGCAGGCAGTCGGTAAAGCCTCCCGTCGACGCGCCAACATCGAGGGCGCAGAGGCCGGCAACATCGAGAGGAAATTCGTCAAGGGCCTTCTGCAACTTCAGCCCCCCGCGACTGACATAGGGGATGCCACTTCCCTTCAGGCGAATCTGTGCTTCACGATGAACAAGCTGCCCAGCCTTGTCGGCAGCATGGTCGCCCACCACCACATCACCAGCCAGAATCAGCGCACGGGCACGTTCGCGTGACTCAACCAGACCTCGCTCCACCAGGAGCTTATCCAGGCGTTCCTTTTCCCGGGAAGTTTTCAAAGCAGTATCCCCCGCTATTCATTCTATCGCCAGACCGTACGAGAGAAATGCCTATCAGGCCACTACCGAACAACACCGGCTCAACGGGGGCAATAATACGCGTGCGTTGGAATAAAATCAATGATATATTAGGGATATTGGTACCAAACAGTCCGGCTGTGATGCAGCCGGCAGCTTTTTTTCGACCCTTTTCTTTCGTCAAAATGTCATTGATTTTGTCTTGCATTCAAGAATCGTTGGTGGTATAAATATCTTCCTCGAATGCCGAAGTGGCGGAATTGGTAGACGCGCAAGATTCAGGTTCTTGTGAGGGATTCCTCGTGCTGGTTCGATTCCAGTCTTCGGCACCACTTATTACCGGGTAAGTTGTTTCAGTGGCTTACTTTTCATAGGAAAAGCCTCCCGGCTTGAGACCACACCGGGAGGCTTTTTCATGCAGCATATCAGATTTATTTCAACGAGTACTCCTCTCTTTTTCCCGGGCACATGTAAAAAGCTCGAATCCCTGAAAACCACTCAGCAGAACGGGTTATTTTTCCGCCAAACAATCCAGTAAATCCCCCACCGAATCACGCGTTTTTCCTCGCCGTTAATTAACGGCTGTGTATAACTCTAATGAAAACCATTATCAATTGAAACAATTGACCGCTAACCCCCCGAAATTCCCGCACTTTTTATATCTACCTGATTTAACTAGACTATTTTGCGATGGCCATGGTTTAGGCAATTTGTACGACTCTTTTAAAAAACAATAGATTGCGCAATTCCCAACAGACTTATCCACAAGTTACCAACAGACCTTGTGGAGAAAAAAGATCACAAAGCAGGCACCCGCATAAGAACAACCAACCAGCCATTGCGACCTGCAAATAAATTTGACAACGATGCAAATATACAAAAAACGGGGGACAGTTTTCAGCAACCATCCCCCACTTATCACTGCAGCCAATAGCAAGACTTTTGTTTCAGCCGTTGAGAACCCGGTCCAGGTCAGCTATCAGATCGCAAGGATCCTCCAAACCAACCGAAAGTCGAACAAGGGTGTCGGTTATCCCCCTGGCTTCACGCTCCTCACGAGGCATGGCCGCATGGGACATCTTTGCCGGATAGGAGATGATACTTTCCACCCCACCGAGACTGACAGCAAAGGCCGCCAAGGTAAGCTCTTCCAGAAGCTTGCGCGTCAACTCGACCGTGGAAACGGTAAAGGAAAGCACCGCACCGGGGCCCGATGCCTGCGTTTGATGGACCGAAAATCCCGCATGTCTTTCCAGGCCGGGATAGAAAACTTCGGTAATTCTCTCCTGCCGACGCAGCCAATCCACAACCGCAACCGCTCCACGCTGGCTTTCTTCCATCCTCACCTTGAGGGTCTTCAGCCCCCGGAGAACCAGCCAGGAGTCCTGCGGACCGAGAATCGCACCGAATGAATTCTGCACGAATTGGATGCGTGCGGCTAACCCGGGATCGCGCACCACGGCAAATCCGCAGATCACGTCACTGTGCCCATTCAGAAATTTGGTCCCACTGTGCAGGACAATATCGCACCCCAAATCCAAGGGACGCTGCAGATAGGGTGTCATAAAGGTATTGTCGACCATGGTGAGGATGCCGTTTTCCTTTGCGATCTTTACGGCACCTGGCAGATCGGTAATCTTCAGAAGCGGATTGGATGGAGTTTCCAGATAGATTCCCCGAGTATTCGGCCTGATGGCTTTGCGAATCTCACTCAGGTTCGTGGTATCCACAAAACTGGCGTCAATACCGAGCCGGGAAAATAGGCTGGTGAGGACCCGATAGGTGCCACCATAGACATCTTCACAGACTACCAAATGGTCACCTGGTGAAAACAACAACAGAACCGATGAAATAGCTGACATGCCTGAGGAAAAGGCAAACCCGCGTGTGCCGTTTTCCAGCAGAGCAATCGTCTCCTCCAATGCCTCGCGGGTCGGGTTGCCGGAACGGCCATAATCGTACTTGCCGAAGTTGTCCAGCGAATCCTGCTGAAAGGTGGACACCTGGTGGATGGGAACCCCCACCGCTCTGGTCTGCGGATCTATTTCATGTCCGTTATGAATAATTTTCGTTCCGAATTTCATGACATTCCTCCTCAACCCGGTTACTCGAATGCCTGCGCCAAATCGCCGATCAGGTCATCCACATCCTCAATTCCCACCGAAAGGCGTAGAAGCCGATTGTTGATACCCAACCGGGTTCTGACCTCCGGCAGGATATCGGCATGGGTCTGCACCTCCGGAAAGGTGATAAGTGTTTCCACCCCGCCAAGACTCTCGGCAAAAGAGATGATTTCCGTCTTGAGGAGCAGCCTTTCCACCAGTGACGGATCGACAACTTCGAAAGAAACCATGGCGCCGAAGCCCCGGGCGGTTTCGTGCAGAAGCTTGTGTCCCGGATGATTCGGGAGGCCGGGAAAGTGAACCTGTTTGACCTTTGAATACCTCTGGAGCCATTCGGCAATTTTCTGTGCATTCTCCTGTTGCCGGTCCAGGCGAATACCCAGCGTTTTCATGCCCCGGATTACCAGCCACGAGTCCTGAGGTCCAAGAACAGCACCAACAGAGTTTTGGAGAAAATAGACCTTCTCAGCCAATGCCGGGTCTTTCACCACCACCAGACCAGACACCGTATCATTGTGTCCGGCCAGATATTTTGTCGCACTGTAGACAGTAATGTCGGCACCAAGATCCAGCGGCCGCTGCAGATACGGGGTAAGAAAGGTATTGTCCACAATACAGAGTATTTCCCTGGCTTTACAGAGTGCGGCAAGCCCCTTCACATCAGCAACCTTGAGGAGAGGATTTGTCAGCGACTCCACAAACAGCCCCTTTGTCTCGGGACGAATCGCCTTTTCCACCTCTGACAGAACACTGGTATTCACATAAGTAAAAGACAGATCATACTGGCGGAAAATCTGTTCGAAGAGACGATAGGTTCCACCGTAGAGATCCTCTGTCACAATCAGGTGATCACCCTTGCGGAAAAGCAGGAGGAGATTTGCAATGGCAGCCATCCCCGAAGAATAGGCAAAACCGGAAACCCCACCGTCCAATGCGGCAATACCGTCCTCCAAAACCTTTCTGGTTGGATTTCCGGAGCGCGTATAATCGTATCCGGTACTTTTCCCAAGACCCGGATGCTTGAAGGTTGCCGTCTGGTAGATTGGTACCGTTACCGCGCCGGTCTTTCCGTCCCAATGAAGTCCCACCTGTACTGCTTGAGTTGAAAGTTTCACTGCCTACCTCCTGAAAAAAGAAATCCCCTTCCGGGGAGGATACGGAAGGGGATTTCGGTTCCCATTCCTATCTCCCGGAAACTCTCGATTCCGCTGGATTTGGCACCTTCCCGTTTCCGGGGGTTGCCGGGCATCGCAGGGCCAGTCCCTCCGCCGCTCTTGATAGAAATTATTGCCTGTCTTTTGTTGAGTATTTTAGATAATAATTTATTTTTATTCAAGCAATATTTTACTACTTATTTAATTTTATTTATACAGACAACAACGCACCTATTTATCCATACTATATAAGAGAAACATCTGACATTTTCCCACCAGATTACCACGAATTTAAATTTGCATGGATTTTTGACTCACGTCAAAACCTTAGTTTTTTTATAAGGCATAACGTTTTTTGTACTTACATTTACCTTATTTATTTGGTATGGTTTAGGCCATGCAAAGGCGTAAGAGTCAAGAGAAAAGAATGCTTTCCATAGTAAAAGGAGGTTGAGCATGAACAAGGCAGATATTGTAAAATGGCTTACGTGCGAAGACGAGTCCAAACTCGAATCTCTCTGGAGACAGGCCGACGAAATCCGCGAGAAACACGTGGGAAACGCAGTTCACCTGCGCGGACTCCTCGAAATATCGAACATCTGCTCAAGAGAGTGTCACTATTGCGGAATACATGCGGGAAACGAAGAATTGGAAAGGTATCGCATGCCGGAAGATGAAATCATGGCGTGCGTAAATGAGGCGGTGAACTACCGTTATGGCACGGTGGTGCTCCAAGCCGGCGAGGATTACGGAATAACGAGAGAGTGGCTGTCAGGACTGATCAGACGGATCAAGTCGGAAACAGAACTTGCTGTGACCCTGAGTCTTGGCGAGAGGAGTGACGAGGATCTGGTTGCCTGGAAAGAGGCTGGGGCAGACCGCTACCTCCTTCGCTTTGAAACATCCAACCGTGAACTTTACGACAGTATCCACCCTCCCCTTGCCGGTGAAACATCAGACCGTCTTGCGCTTCTGAAGAGGCTCCGGGAAATCGGTTACGAAATCGGCAGCGGCGTCATGATCGGCATCCCGGGACAGACCTACGAAGACCTGGCAAACGACATACTGACTTTCAAGGATCTCAACTTGGACATGATCGGTGTTGGCCCCTACATCGCTCACTCCGGGACCCCTCTCGGTCGGGACGATGAAAAACTTAAGGCACCTGCCGGAGAACAGGTTCCAAACACTGAAGCCATGACGTACAGGGTTATTGCCTTGGCACGAATCGCCTGCCCCAACGCCAACATCCCCAGCACCAGCGCCCTGGCAACCCTGAACACGGCAACCGGCAGGGAACTGGGCCTGGCCCGCGGCGCCAATATCGTCATGCCGAATCTGACACCGAAAAAATACCGGGCCATGTACGAAATTTATCCCGCAAAGGCCTGCATCGACGAAACCGCAGCAGACTGCCGTGCATGTATGCATCGCCGGATTCTCTCCATTGGCAGGGGCGTCGGATCAGGCCGGGGAGATTCGCCAAACAAGACCAAATCGGATCAGGCCGCATAACAAATATCCTTCCACAGAAAACGGCAGTTGAAGACCATCGTGACTCTCAATTCAGCCACTACTGGCTTCAACTGCCGCCTCAAATCATACCTTCGCCCAAACAAAGAATGCCGAACAAAAATAAATAGCAGACGCCCATTCACGTCATCAACGAATCGGTGTAGGCACAAATCTCCGGCAGAAAACCACGAAAGTCCCTCAAGAGAGAATCACTTTTCTTCGAAAGCTCCATGCCCCCCTCCGCCAAAGGGTTCTGTCTGGAAAACCTCTCCGACATCCTTCTCAGGGCCGTTTCAATCCCGGCCGGTTCGCGGTAGGAAATCAGCCAGTGGCGGGAAAACATCCTGGGCAGAAGTTCCTGAAGCCGAGGCGGCAGAAAGGCCTCGTATTGCGACAGAGTTTGATGTGAACTGCGAATGAACTCCTCAAGGCTGACAGGAGAAAACTCTTCCCAATGGCATGCAAGAAAATGGTCATAAAAAATATCCACCAACACCGCTCGAAAGTGGCCAAAACAGGGATCGATGCGTCGTTTGCTCCGCAGAAAAAACTCATTGCCGGCGGCAAAAGAATCAATCCGGCGGTGAATCTCGATACCACGACGGATGCCGGGAGAATAACGGTCATCGAGGCGCCCCTTGACGAAATCGCCCATCAAGTTACCCACAAGAATTTCAGGATCATTGCCCGAAAGGAATAAATGCATCAGGTGGTTCATAGTTGAAATTTTATCGAGCGGCCCACGAGACCGAACGATCAGCTGCTGGACCAGACGCCAGGACTGCAGTGACCATAACAAAACATGCACTGAGTGCAATCATACAATTTTTACATTGCTTCTCATCTGTACTCCTCATCCGCGAAGGAAAAGGCCAATTACGCCCCCAGTATCTCGGCATACACCTTTGACAGACCACGCAGGGCGCTCTCACCATCACCTTTGAACGAGGAACCATGCATGATGGCAAGCAATTTCGGCTTGATTCCGGCCAGAGTTTCCAGGGTATTTTGTGTCAAACCTGTGTAGACCATGAGATGCCGTAAAGGACCAGCCTCATAGGCCAGAAGAGCTTGCCGCGCCGACTCGAGCAAATCTTTTTCCGACAGTGCTGCGACATCACCGTTCTGGAGAAAGAGATCGGAGCAGAAAAGAACCGACTCAGTTTCTTCCAGGAGCAGGTTTGCATCCCAGGCATGGGGAACCTGGGGCGTCTCCAGCAGCCTGTAACGGTGCCTGCCGGTGGCAAGAATTTCGTTCTCAGCCAAAACTCTTCCTTTTCGGAGAGCGTAATCATTGAGATTGACGATCGCAGCGACTGTTCCGGAAATGAATTCCGCATGGGGGGCCAGAGTCAACCATTCGTTCAGCGAGCCGCATTCGTCTGCCTCGAAATGGCTGAACCCAATCCAACGAATGCTGGAGGGATCCACAACTTTTTCGACCGCCTCGCATACCAGGGGAAACATCTTCCTCATACCGGTATGGTACAGAAGCACTTCGTCGTCTACGACAAGAAATTGGTTAAACTGGAGATCATATCCGGAGATATAGGTAGATATCCGGTACAGGTCGGGGGCAATTTCATCAATTCTCGTTTTCATGGCATGCCTCCTTCGATGTTAGAGACCAAATTCGTTAAACATATCGAAAGTAAACCATAAAAACAGAAAACTGCAAAAGTGCCGGTGCCGGACGGATCCGGCTATTGCCGATCTATCACAGCCTGCTATGCTATTTGCAACAGTGGCTTAACCAGTTTTGTGCGGAATTTTGCCAGGAAGCCGTGCATAGCTGTTAGTGCCTGCCGTTACTTTACGTCAAAGGAAAAATTCCATGAAACATTCTTTGCAACTCTGCTACCCGGTCCTCACCCTCGATGGCAAGGAGCTTCTTCCTGCCGGTGCCTACCTGTCCCGGGACACCATGGAAGAATTGGTCCGCCTGGCCGGCCGGGAAACTTTCCCGGCCATGAAGTTCATGGAGTACGATACGATAGCCGCAGACCTGCAGAGCATCTGCAAAACGCCTCCTTACTGCCGGATATTTTCCGATCCGATACGCAAGAAGGAGATTATGAAAAGCTTGAACCAGGTGGTTTTCGTGCAGCCGCTGTTGGATATCTACGCTTTTTTCAAAGCCAATGACCCCTATACCTACCGCCACATCCTGACGGTCTTTGCCCTGACCTTGCTGCTGGCACAAGACCTGATCGACAACCGCGAAGACCGGATCAGGGCATTGGCAGCAGCACCTAGTCATGATTTCGGCAAAATCTGCGTACCCTTGGGAGTATGCAAGAAATTCAGCCCGCTGAACGAGCAGGAACAGGCATTGCTGAGCCATCATGCAGCCGCGGGCTATGTTCTTCTAAGCCATTACCTAAAGGATCAGAACCATCCAGCGGCAATTACCGCGCGTGATCACCATGAGCGACGTGACCAGAGCGGATATCCGCGCCGGATCGCCCTCCAGGACAGGATCGTCGAAATTGTAGCAGTAGGTGATGTGTTCGATGCGCTCATTTCCAGTCGACCCTACCGGTCACAGTCGTACGACCTTCGAACGGCTTTGGAGGAACTGAGTCTTCAGGCCGAAAGCGGAACCATCAGCGAGGACGTGGTGAACGCATTGATCAGCTGCAACAGGGAGAATCACCCCTGCCACACCCAGTGTCAATTCTCGCACGAATTGCGCGGCACCCCGCCGGTCGGCAACAATTACCAAGGGATTACGCCCTGCCGCTATGATCCCAAAGAGAATTCCTGAGAAACCTGGCCATTACCGAAGTACCGGAAAAATCGAGACCATAACATTTCAGACGGAATCAAACCTCACCCCGCAAAAACCGTTGCCGAAGATCCTCTTCAAACCTCTCGATGGCATATCGGAGCATGGTTCTGGGCATGACCTTGTAATGCTTCGTCAAGAATCCAATCTCTGCAGATTGATCACGTTTTCCGACCTCGCGCAACATCCAGCCGACCGCTTTGTTAATCAGATCCTCCCGGTCACGGAGCAGCAGTTCGGCAATGGCCAAGGTCTCGGCAAATTCGCCACGCTTTATGTAATGAAAAGTCGCGATGATGGCAATTCTACGCTCCCAAAGAAGCGACGATGCGGCCAATTTCCGGAGTGGCAACCTGGTGCGATTGCGGAGATGAGCACCAACGATATGCTCGGCCGAAACGTCAACCAGGTCCCAATTGTTGATGAAATGGCTATGCTGCAGATAAAATGTATAGATTTGTTCCTGTAGAGCTGCATCCGCCTGCTGATAGGCCCTGGTAAGAATCAAGAGAGCAAGGAACCGTACCTCATGAATGGGGGATCTGAGCAGCTGGAGGGTATCCGGAAGTGAAAGAGACGGGTACTGCCCGGCAAGCTTCCTCAGTTCGGGAACACGGAGCCCGATAAACTGATCACCTTCACCATACTCACCCTTGCCAGTCTTGAAAAACCTCTGCAGGACACGTGCTTTTTCAGGGTCGCCAAGCGCTTGCAACCTGTTGCAAATATCGAACACTATCAAAAGGAAATCCTCCTTGAATTCTTGTCCCCGGACAAGGGTAGGTCATGATTTCAATGAAAGGCAGACGTTTCATGTAAGTCAGTCACAAGAAAAAAACGTAGCAATTTACAACGATAGTAGAACATTGAATTTCATGCTATCAAAAAGACGGTAGACACACGTAATTAGTCATGAATTCTCTATCTGGTTGAATTTTGAAAATGATCTCGATATAATCCCCTCGCCTCATAACAGTGTACCAGCTCTTCACATGCACGATGCTTCGGAATCTCCACATCTCAAACCAGTTAAGGAGTTTTGCATGTTTTCCGTCAGACAGGAGTTCAACAAGACCTCTGGTATTCTCTGGGTAGCAGCGATGACTGCGCTGCTGTTTGCCAGCCAAATCAACTTTCCTTTCTTTCATATCATTGTTGAACTGTACTCCATTGTCGTAGCCTGCGGCATCTTCATCATCTCCTGGCATACCCGACACCTCCATGATAATGGTTTTTTTACCTTTCTCGGCGTCTCCGCCCTTTCGGTTGCCGTTATCGATCTGCTCCATACACTTACCTACAAAGGCATGCATGTCCTCCCGCAAAGCGGAGCCCCGATAGCTACCCAGCTCTGGATTGGCGGACAATTCTTGCTGGCCGGATCGATACTGCTGGCCTTTTATTTCCTCCGGCGCAGGTTGCGTGACACACCGCTGGTTGCCTCCTTTTTTTTCATCACGACTTTGCTGATTACTTCCATTTTTGTCTGGAAAATATTTCCGGACTGTTACGTGGAGGGTTCCGGCCTCACTCAATTCAAAATTCTCAGCGAATACCTCTTTATCCTGCTCTTTGCCGTTGCACTTTTCATTCTTCGACACGAATGGAAATCCTTCGATCCTTGCGTTGCACGCTATCTTGCCATGGCTCTCGGTTGCTTTATGGCCTCGGAACTTTCTTTCACCAATTATGTTAGCGTATTCGGACCGGCCAACCAGATCGGGCACATTCTCAAGGTTGCCGGATACTTTTGTCTCTACCGGGGAGTGGTTGTGATAAGCCTTACCCGTCCATACGATCTTCTCTTCAGAAAGATCAAGGAAGCAAATCGCACCCTGGAGGAGAGGGTACGGAAAGAGGTGGCAAGGAACAGGGAGAAGGAATCTTTACTGTTGCAGAAGGACCGTCAGGCAATCTTGGGCGAGATGACAGGCAACATTGCGCACCAGTGGCGGCAACCGCTGAATGCCGTATCCATCATCGTCCAGGACTTGGCCATGCAGGAAAATACAGGGATTTTGAATGAAAAGCACCTAAAAGACTCTCTCGCCATGATCGTTGACCTGACCGAGCACATGTCGCAGACCATTAATGATTTCAGGGAGATTTACCAACCGGACAAGGAGAAAATATCCTTCAACCTCACTGAAAAAGTCCGGCAGTCGCTTAAACTGGTGGAAGAAACTCTCCGCGAGCATTGCATTTCCGTTGAGGTATACGCCGAAGAGGAGATCCTTGCACTTGGCTTCCCGAACCAGTTCGCCCAAGTGGTTCTGAACATTTTAAGCAACTCCCGGGATGTGCTGGTGGAAAGGAAGGTGCAGAATCCTACGATTAGGATCGAAGTCTCCCAAAGTGAAAAGTATCCGCTGGTTACCATCAAAGACAATGCCGGCGGGATACCGCCGGAGATCATCGACCAAATATTCGATCCGTTCTTTACCACCAAAGAGGAAGGTAACGGGATTGGCCTCTACATGTCCAAAAATATCATGGAACAAAGCATGTCGGGACGAATTACGGTACATAACGAAAAAGAAGGTGCTCTCTTCACCCTCGAGTTGAACCCGGCCGGTTTGGGTACAACACCATCAGCAAGCGCCACAAATCATCCCGAGACATACTCAACGATGCCCGCCTGACATTAATCTGCCCCTGTACAAACCATTGTACAAAATAACCCCACACCCTGCTACACGAATCCGTCGTCATCGAAATTACTCGGCAATTGAAGTTTGCCGGCGCAGTGATACTCTATTATCAACGATCTTCCGCAAATCATACTTCCGGGGGGACGCAAACTTTCACCTCGCAGGGGAAGAATACTAGCTGACCGATCTTGGTATATGCTCAGGTGAGTGGATGCAACAAGCAAAGAATGAAAGGAGACAACATGAAAGTGTTGATACTGAGTGCCGATGATTTCGAGGATTCGGAACTTCTGGTCCCCTATTACCGCTTCAAGGAGGAGGGTTTTCAGGTAGTGATCGCGTCCACGAAAATGGGTACGATCACCGGCAAGCATGGGTATGAGGTGGAAGTGGACAAGACTCTTGCTGAGATTGATGCCGACGAGTACGACCTGCTGCTGCTCCCTGGTGGGAAGGCGCCTGCGGAACTTCGCAAACACCAATCGGCCTTGGAGATCGCACGGCTCTTCTTTGCCGGTAACAAACCGGTTGCCGCCATTTGTCACGGTCCGCAGATACTGATCAGCGCGGGTCTCCTGAAAGGGAAGCGGGCGACCTGCTACAAGGCGGTGGCAACGGAGATGAAAAAAGCAGGAGCAGAGTACCAGGACCGGGAACTGGTCGTCGACGGAAACCTGATCACCTCCCGACAGCCGTCGGATATCCCGGCTTTCATGAAAGAGATCATGAAACGGCAGCGTTCGTAAGTCCAGTCGCCAAAAAGCTCTTTTAACGCCCCCGACACGTGACAGAATTCAGCTGACTCTTTCCGCAAATGAGGGGAGGTGTTCCTTACCCCTGTAAAAAGGTACTCCTGTCAGGGTCGCGGTCAAGCACTTCCCGAATGGAGCGGAGCAGTGCATTCGGGGACACAGGTTTTGAAACATAGGCATACTCGCTCGTCATGAGGCCGCGATCCTTGATAAAATCAGCCGGGTAGCCGCTCATAAACAGTACTTTGATATCAGGTCTCAGGTTTCTTGTTTCACAGAGCACGTCTATGCCGCTCTTTTTCGGCATGATGATGTCAAGCAGAAGAAGATCGATATTTTCGTTGAATTCACGAAATTTTTCCAGCGCCTCCTCTCCATTTCCCGTGGCAATTACCTTGTACCCCCAGGCATTCAAGGTGAGCTGAATAACGTCGAGCAGTTCTCGATTATCCTCAGCCACCAGGATGGTCTCCAATCCTCCCTCTGAGTTCTTGTACGGGGCTGCCTGCAGGGACTTCTCCCAGCAACGTGCCAAGGGCAGGTACACGTGAAAAGTGGTACCCATTCCCATGTCGCTGTAAACCCTCACATACCCGTCATGCCGTTGCAAGATTCCGTACACGACAGAAAGACCGAGGCCGGTCCCGCGCCCCACCTCCTTGGTGGTGAAAAATGGCTCGAAGATTCGCTGTTGCGTATCATTATTCATACCGCTTCCGGTATCTGTCACCCTGATTACGGCATAGTCGCCCGGAGCTCCGAAACCGTGCATGGAGACAAACTCTTCATCCATCCGCAGCAGAGACGTTTCAATGGAAAAAATCCCGCCCCCCGGCATGGCATCCCGGGCGTTGGTTGCCAGATTCATCAAGACCTGCTCAATTTGAACCGGGTCGGCAACCACCAGCAACTCTTCCGCACACGGCTTGAGCTGGAATTCCAGATCTTCGCCGAGCAGGCGGGACAGCATTTTCTGCGATGTCGCAATGAGCTCGTTCAAATCCAGGCGACTCTTTTCGGAAATATCCTGGCGGCAGAAGGCCAGCAGACGGCGGGTGATGGAAGCGGCCTTATCACAGGAAGAGATAATCTCTTCCGCATAGTGCCGACGGGGGTCGTCTTCCGTGCTTTTCATCATCAGCAGATGACCGAAGCCGATGATGGCGGTCAGGATATTGTTGAAATCGTGAGCCACCCCTCCAGCCAGTTGCCCTACAACTTCCATTTTCTGCGACTGGATGAGTTGGGCATGAAGCTTCTCCCGCTCCGCCTCCGCCCTATTTCGCTCGGTGATGTCCAAGGCGGTAAAAATGACTCCTTTTTCATGATCAGTGGAATCGATCGGCGTTGAGGAAAGAATAACATTTATGAATGTTCCATCTTTTTTCTTCCAGACGGTCTCTACGGTGCCGGTACCTCTTTCGGCGATCTGGTGATACTTCTCGGTCCCGACTTGGGAATATTCATCCGGACTAGAATAGATCATCTCGGTGCTTTTTCCGACCAGTTCTTCTCTTGAGAAGCCCGTCATTTCGCAAATTTTCGAGTTCACATCAAGCAGTATCCGGTTGCAGACAACACCGATACCGGTCGGGGCGACACGGAAAATGCTCCGCATCCGGCTCTCACTCTCGCGCAGGGCCTTCTCGCTCTTCTTTCTCGCCTCAATCTCCTCTTTCAACTCACCGAGGAGGTTCAGGGTTGCGTTCTGGCTCAGTTGCAGGCGCTTGTTTGCCTCCCGCAACTCTTCTTCCATGCCGCGCCGTCTGGCCAGTTCCTTCTCCAGTTCGCTGGTGCGTTCTCCCACCAAGGCGGCCAGACGCTCCTGCTCCTGGCGCTTCAAGACATTCGCTTCTTTGATCTTGGCCATGGCGCGGATCTGGGCCGTGAGCTCGGTCTCGTCCAAAGGCTTTGCCAGGAACCCCTCGGCTCCCACCTCCAAAGCCATGATTCGGCTTTTCCGGTCCGTTTTCAAAGCGGTAAGGAAAACTACCGGGATATGCCAGAGATTTTCATTCCCCTTCAGTCGCCGGCACACCTCAAAACCGTCCATTCCCGGCATGACGATATCGAGCAGAATGACATCCGGGTCTTCGGCACTGGCCAGATCGAGCCCCGCAGGTCCATTCAGCGCCGTCAGAATACTGGCTTGCGGGAGGATATCCGCCACCACGGCTTTCAGAGACGTCAGGTTGTCACGATTGTCGTCAATGGCCAGGAGCTTCAGGCTGCTATTTTCCATCAAGTGCCTCCCGAATGGTTTGGTAAAAGAGCTCCGCATCAATCGGCTTGGAGAGGTACCCGTCAAAGCCTCGGGAAAGAATTTCCTCCCGATCGCCGCTCATGGCCCGGGCCGTCAAGGCGACAACAGGAATGGGACAAAGAGTTTCGTCAGCTCTGATTTCTTCGAGTGCGGCAAATCCATCGGTAACCGGCAGCGAGATATCCATCAAGATAAGATCCGGAAGATGAGTCCTCGCCTGCTCAACACCACTTCGACCATCACCTGCCTCGACAACCGTGCAGGAGTCCATCAGCAAAGCTCTGACTGTTTTCATGTTATCGGGATTATCCTCCACAACCAGAATTACCGGTTTTGGGTCTTGTATCCTTGCAGCTGGTGTGCATTCCGCCGTAGCAGCTTTTGCCTGGCCCTTCGATGCCATACGTGCAACCGTTGCCAGCAATTCCGTCTTGCAGACATCGCCTTTCTGAATCAACTGGTGGATGCCGTTTCCTTTCAGGAACTGCAATTCTTCTTTTGTCACGTGCTTTGCGGTGAGGATCAGCACCGGCAAGCTTGAGGTCATTTCCCTGCTGCGAACCTTTTGAATAACCTCGAATCCATCGACTTCCGGCATCATCAGGTCGAGAATCATGGCATCCGGCACGAATTGCTCGATCCGTGCCAGGGCTTCCTTGCCGTCACGGGCAACGGAAACCAGGTAGCCCTGCTCTGAAAGGATATCTGTTATCTGTATGACGGCAGGCTCACTGTCCTCAACCAGAAGAATACGGGTGCCTTTTTTCGGAGGAAGCACCTGAATGGCGGAATTCACCGCTACATCAGGCCGACACTCATTACTGAGCGACATATCCAGAGTTATCGGCAGACATAGGGTAAATATCGATCCCCGGCCGGGGGTACTTTCAACAGCAATATCCCCTTCCAGCATATCGGCGTATTTTTTCGCGATTGCCAGCCCCAGCCCTGTGCCGCCGAATCTCCTCGAGGTACTGCCATCAGCCTGACGGAATTCATCGAAGATAACGGAGAGTTCCTCTGCGGCAATCCCTATGCCGGTATCGCTGACAGCAATCAGAATTGTGTCATCGAAGTGGGTTGCTGAAATATCCACCCTGCCCTGTTCGGTGAATTTCACGGCATTGCCGACAATATTCTGCAGGATGTGACGGCATTTCGAGAAATCACTCCTGATTTCAGGCAAGTTTCCGCTGACTGTGTTCAACAGCTCTATATTTTTTTCCCGTGCCTGTGGCTCAATCATCGTCGCCACTTCGTTGACCAACTCCGCTACGGTGAAACGGCTGAGGCTTACCTCCTCGCGACCGGCTTCGATGCGTGAGAGGTCAAGGATATCATTGATCAGTGCCAGCAGCTGCCTGCCATTGCGCTCGATCACCTCAAGATAGCTATATTCTTCAGGCGGCACCGTATCCCGCAGACGACGGTTCAACACCCCGGCCAAGGCGATCACCGAGTTGAGTGGCGTCCTGAGCTCATGGCTCATATTTGACAGGAAGGCACTTTTCAGCCGGTTTGCCTCGTCCAGCTGCTTTTTCTGCAACTCCAACTCGATATTCTGCTCACTCAGCTCATCAGCCTGAACCATCAGCTCTTTCTTCTGCTCCTCCAGTTCCTGGTTCTGGTGTTCCAGCTTTCCGGAAAACTCTCGAACCTTCCGAAACGCCAGAACTCCGTTCAGGCGGGCGGTCATGGTATTGAGAATGTCATCCAGCAGCCTGATTGCCGTATCAGAATACCTTCGGACGCTTGCCAGCGAAATCATGGCAACAGCTTCCTTTCCTGAAAGGATCGGGATCGTAAGTATTTCCCGAGGGACAAAGCTTCCGCTGACCGCCGCAAAGGTAAAACGCGTATCAGCGGGAATCTCGGCAATACGTTGGATCTTCCCTGTAGCCAAGGCCGCGCCAAACTCTCCTTCGAACGCAGTAGCCGAAAATGACCCACGGCCGCTGTCTCCCAGACCGATTGACTCGAAAAGCTCAAATTCGGTTTTCTTACTAGTGAGAAGGTAGATCGCCCCGACCTGGGAATCGGTATGCTCAAGCTGGGCCTTCAGCAACTCACGGCAGAAGCTGCGAAGTTCTTCTTCGGCAAGCATGATTTCGGAAATCCGGGCAGCCGCTTCTCTGCAGCGAAATTCGGTCTGAACCGAATCGGCCAACTGGTTGAAAGAACCGGAAAGAATGCCGAATTCATTGGCTGAGTCGTAGCTGCTGCGGGCATCCAGCTCACCCTTTCGGTAGGCAGCCGTGGTCAAGGTCAGTTCCGCCAGTGGCCTCCTGATTCCTTTGAGCAGCAGGTAGCTGATCGAAATCGTCACCAGGAGGATAAAGCCGAGCAAGCTCCACATGCCGGTCATCAGGACAGCACGCTCAGCCTGGGCTGCCTGGTAGAACTTGTCACCCCGGGCAACGGCATAATCGCTGATCCGCGAAAGATTGGACTGTATCTCGGCAACCCTGGCCCCGCTGATACCATGCAGGCTGAGACGTGCCGCTGCCTCGTCGACCCGGCCGGCTTCAAGCAGCCGGAGAGTTTCGCTTCGAATGACTTTCCACTGGTCATAGGCAAAACGGGCCTGGTCGATATCTTTTTTGGGCCCAAGGTAGCGGAAGCTGAGAATTGCAAATTGCCCATTGGCGTTAACTTCGCGGGCGGCGATCTCCTGCAGGATGGTTTGCCTGTCCCTTTCATTCGCAGCCTGGAGCAGGTCCTTCATTCTCAGACGCATGGTTTGGATGTCGTAGCGCAATTCACCGAGTGCCCGCCGGACCTGCAGGGGATGGTCATACAGGCCCTGGGTCTCTTGCCACAGCCTGTCAGCCTGGTACCAGGCCATGGCACTCAGGAGAACCACCAGTATCAGAACAACCCCCAAACCAAGGTATAACTGTGTCCCGATTCTCACATCTTTCAGTCTCATTCTTTACCTGCCTCGTCCGGTTTTTTGAAATATCGCGGCTGGAGGGGCAACCGCGCGCAGTCCTTTTCTGCCGGCTATCATGTCCCGCTCCGCCTCCCCTGTCACCAGATAGCCGTTCGGAGAAAGTGACCGGTATGCCTTGTCCAGGATAATCTCACGCATATCCGGCTTATAGTAAAATAAGAGGTTGCTACAGAGGACCAGGTCAAAATCTCCAAAGATACTTGCCGGAGGACTGACGGAATGCCCGTCCAGCAGATTATAGCAGGAGAAATCAACATGTGCCTTAATCCGGGGAACAATTGAATAGGTCTCGTCCGAACAGGTAAAATATTCGTGGAGGTGCTTCGCGCGAAGGTTTCGGACTGCGCTAAAATCATACACACCCTGGCGGGCAAGATCCAGGTCCGTTTCAGAAAAATCGGTGGCAAAAATGCGGTAGGATACCGTGCTACTCCGTGCGTTAAGCAATTCATCAAGGAGAATGGCTACGGAATACGGTTCCTGACCGGCGGCACACGCAGCCGACCAGACCCTGATTTCCGGACGTCCGGATTTCACCTTTTCATCCACGAGGATAGGAATCAGCAGTTGCTCAATCAGGGCAAACGTCAGGGAATTCCGGAAAAACTCGCTGTAACTGATGGTAAGAGCCCGGAAGAGAGCGTCAGCTTCCGCATTGCTTTCGGACAGGTATGCGGAATAGGCGGCAAAACTGGTGAACAGGGTCTGAGAAAGTCGCTTTTCGAGCGTTTTTTCCAGGAAGGATTCCTCGAAGGGATAAATATCCTTACCGTAAATCTCCTGCATTACCCGGCTAATGTCTTCCAATACACTGTTCATTGCGTGGCCACGAACCTTTGTTGGAGATACCGGCTAAACATACAAGAAGCGCACCAGAAAAGCCATGGAAACATTTTTAACGTGTCAAACGCAGACTGAAAATGAACAAAAGGCCCGCGAATGCGGGCCTTGCAAGATAAACCAGGAGCTAATTAATCGAGGGAAAACTCCAGTATCGTTATTTTGCCGAGTAGGTAATGGTGTAGGTAAAACTTACGGGATCAAGCCAATCCAAAATTTTGTCTCCAATGCGGGCAAAGGGGTACATGAGATAATTGAGTGGTTCGCCAGGCTGACGGGGATTGAGTATCAGATCACGTCCGGTGGAAAGCTTTACCCGGTAGGGATCAATGCCACCCCAGAAATACTCTCGGTATGCCTTGGTTTTAGCATCCTTCAGGCTCAAGTTTTCTTTCAGCATGGCCTTGCGCACATCAGCCGGATCAACCGGAACCCAACCATAGCCGGGTAGATAGAACTCCGCCCAGCAGTGTTGCCAGGTGGTTATAACGTCCGTATCATGCTTGCCGAGGCGAATGCCGAATACATCGCGGGAGGGAACTCCCGCAGCCCGGGCAAGGGCAACGAAAACCGAACTGATGTCTGCACACTTGCCACCAGGATTCTGCAAAAGACAAAAGACATTGCCCTCGCCGCACCCGCGGGTCTTCGGGTTGCGATACGTGTTTTCACAGGTCCAGTCGTAAATTGCCTTAGCTTTCTCCAGCACCGTTTTCTTTCCGGCAGTAATTTTGGCAGCAAGCTTCCGTATCTCGCCATTCAGAGGTGCCCTGCTCGTCCCCCGCAGATACTTTTGATAATCAGCCGGATCCCATGCCGTTTCTTTCGCAGGGAAGTCGCGCCTGATCACTTCTTTGCGCTCCGCTTTAAAGGAAAAGGTCAGCTTCCGGCTTTTTGCTGTACTATCCCACTTGGCATAGAGCATCGGCGTACTATTGACATTATCCGTGTACACTGCCGACTGGTCGAAGTCGCCGCTTATCCGGACATCGGATATAGTCTGGTCACTGTCGGAAACCGGGTACGGCAACCAAAGCTCCGCTTCCTTTCCCTGCTCGCCGGCCGAGAGATCAACAGCGACGGTAACGGTTCCCGAATGGGTTTTCGGAGCGGCAATCGCCGCAATGGGCGTGCAGATAAGCACTGCTAGAAACAATGCCAGACAGTTTTTAAAATGAACCATGAACTCTCCACTTCTCAAGTAAATTGATTAAGATTCTGGAGAGAGGTTAAAGAGTGAAGAGGGAAAAGTCAAATTGATAGTATCGAAGCAAATCTTATATTGTATCGTATTTTTCAATACCTTGGACAACTAGTGTCTCCAAATAAAAAAAAACCTGCAGAAGCAGGTCTTTTCATGATGATATGCACGGGACACTAGCGCATCAGATTGTCGGCCAGTTGAACAAGATTCGGCAGGTCAGGTTTCGTGACAATATCGTTGGCACCCAGGTCACGCCACTTTCGCTTGTTGTCCTCGCTGGCAAGCGATGAAAAAAGCAGCACGGGCAAACCGCGCAAAGCCTCTTCCTTCCGCACAAGGGCGGTGAGATGCAGGCCATCCATCTTCGGCATTTCTATATCGGTAATCAGCATGTCAAATTCCCGGCTATAGTGAGAACCATTTTGACGGCAGCGCTGCAGCATGGAAGTAATCATGTCCCAAGCGTCCGAACCGTTCTCCGCTTCTTCCACCAGATACCCCGCGGCACGAAGCGACGAACAGATATTGCTGCGGATGAAGCGTGAATCATCAGCCACCAGAATGCGCCGCGTGCTCCGATCGAGGGTCAACTCCTCGGTCATCTGCTCATCGCCGATTTGATAGAGAACATCCTGACCGCATATTTCTGCAACAATTTTCTCGAAATCAAGAATCAGGATAATCCGGTCGTCCATTTTGACCACACCGGTGACATTGGCACTATGAATCATCTTTACCGGGGGCTCGACCCGCTCCCAGGAAATCCGGTAGATGCTCGAAACAGAGTGCACCAGTATTCCGATGTTCATGCCGTTGAATTCAAGGATAAGCACCCGGTCAGGGTTCAGGTCTTCGTTCTGCTTGCCGAGAACATAGGAGAGATTGATCACCGCCAGGACACTCTCCCGCAGCTGCATCATCCCTTCAACCGCGGGATGGCTGTTGGGGATCCGCCAGGTGGTCGGACGACGAATTATTTCGCGGACCTTGGCCACGTTCACCCCGTAATAGCAGGGAACGATCTCGCCGTTCGCATTCTTTTCGTCAATCCGGAACTCAACGATCTCCAGTTCGTTCGTGCCACTTTCCAATAGGATCTTCTGCTTGTCGTCGGCTGCCACCGGCACCTCGCTCGTCGAAAAATTGATCACCAGCCCCACAGGGAAGGTTTTCGTTTCAGCTTTACAGTATCTATCGGCAGGAAGCCGACAATACTTTAACGAAAACGATCGACTTTCCACCGGGAAAAGCAGTCATCAGGAACCGACATATGCCTGATGGTTTCTCCAAGCCCGGTTGTGCCCGACGTGACAAGTTATCCTGTCCGGGATTTTCAATACCAAAAATAATACCGTTGCTGAATTCTTTTCATCTACTTTCATGGATTGCATCCACCAGTTGAAAATGATACAAAACCTGAATCAGCCAAGAAAATGTGACGGGACTACCCGGGACTGGCAGCACTATCCTCACCAGCTTTCGTAGAAGAGGCAAAGAGACAATGAAAATCGAATGCCCCTCCTGTCATCTGACAGGGAACATCAACACGGTGGACGTTCCGGCCGAAGGACGCAATTTCGATTGTCCACGCTGCAAGCACAGCTTTTTCGTAACCAAGCCCGCTCCAGAGACGGAAGGCAAACATCTGATGGCAATGTGTCCGATTTGCCACTATTCTACCTTTACCGACGAGATGTTTGCCGTCTGCCCCGAATGTGGCACAAACGGAAGTGATTACCAAAAAATGCTTCTCAAGAAATCAGCGGCAAGGACGACGCAGCCAAATTCCGAACCTGACCGTCCGAAAGAGTCAGCGGCGGCACTAGATCAAGAACAGACTCAGCATGAGTACGAGCTTCTTACCCGGTCACGACGCAATCCCGATTTTGACACGGATCCCCCGCTTGAAGCGCTTGAAGTGAAACCAGTGCTCCCGTTGCCGATCCGGATCGCCGGTTGGGCTGCAGCCGCAGCAGGCGCCATTTTCCTCTGCTACGGCCTGGCAGGATTAATGGAATACTTTGGAACAGACTGGCAGCTTCCTCTCTCTGAGACATTTATCGAGCCGACCTCAAAGACTGTGATATTTTTCAAATACGGTTTTTTCCCCTGGGTACGGACCCTCACCGGTCTAGCCATAACCCTTGCGGCAAGCCAGTTCCTGGCATTGAAGCCATGGGCACCAAAGGTTTTGAACCGCCTCTGCTGGGGCAGCATCGGCCTCATGCTGGTCCAGGAAGCAGCAGAGATCGTCAAACGCTTCCTGATAACCTCCGGTTCCCCTTCCGCGATATTTTATGTTGATTGCCTTATCAGCTACCTGATAAAGGTTTCCCTGTGGAGCGTTCCTTTTTTTGCCATAATCTGGCTGCTCCGACAGGATAAAATCGTACAGGAATACCCGCAATCATAACCGGACAAAACAGCCAGGGTAAAAACAGTGCCCTGTCGGCACGTATTCCCCCCTGGCTTGTCCCTCCTGCTACACTCCACTATCCCAATCTTCGGGTTATTGATTCCTGACCATGAGAGAGCTTTTTGTCTCAGACGAGAACATATGAACGGCGCAGGCTATGCACGGATTGAAGGAGTGGATAAGCCGAAGCACTTCAAGGGGGCGCTCCGGGTCGGCCACAGGTACTCCCACCAAAGCCCGTTCAACCGGTCCGGGTTCATCATTTGCATCCCTCGGACCGAAGTTCCAGGTCGACGGCACGACCATCTGGTAATTGGTTATTTTGCCGCCGGAAAAGCTTAGCCAGTGCCCCAAGGCTCCACGCGGTGCTTCGTTCAGGCCAGCACCAGCCCCCGTGTCCGCCATAGTGAATTGTGTCCTGAACGGCATGGTGAATGGCTGGCTGCTTGTAACAAGCTCCGATGACCAGCTTCTCAGAACATCGGCAATGATTTTTGTTTCTATTGTCCGGGCCGCTGTTCTTCCCAGAATGGAATACATTGAGGAAATTGGCAAACCAACCTGCTGAAGAAAAGCATCAACCGCGGTAACTGTCGGCTGGTGGCCCACTCCATAATTTACCATTACCCGTGCCAGGGGACCCACTTCCATAGTTTGGCCCTGGTAGCGCGGCGCCTTAATCCAGCTGTATTTGCTTTCCGTTGCCATCCCCGTATAGTTTGGCGCCGTCTCTCCCTGTGCAGGGTTCAGGTCTCCTCCCGAGTACCAACTGTGTGTTACCGATTCGGTTATATTGGCAACATCTACATCCAGCACATTACCAGTCGCCCTGTTATAGATAATCCCTCTCCGGAAAAAAAGACTGCTCTCTTCTTGTTCACTTTGCGGGAACTCTCCAAATGACATAAGGTTGCCTACTTCTCCGATCGTGGAGTACTCTTTATAACGCCTGAGGAGGTAGACCGTATCCGGAAGATAGTAGTCATCCACGAAGTTCCTCGCAGCATCTATGTGGTTATTGAACTCGTTGATACGAGGCGCCTTAAGATCCTTGTTTAGCGTTACCCCCCCGACAATCATGGTCTGAGGATGAGGGTTCTTCCCACCAAGAATCGCATGCATATGTGCCACCTGGACCTGAACCCTGAGAGCCTCCAGATAGTCAGCCATAAAGACAAGATTTTCTTCCGGAGTAAGGATATAGGCCGGATGCCCCCAATAGCCATTGGCAAACGGGCCAAGCTGTCCGCTCTCGGCAAAGGTCTGCAATCGCTGTTTGACGGAAGTAAAATATGATGCATCCCGGGTTCTGGTGGGATTTATCTGCCTATCCACAGAAACCGCAGTGACCGGGTCGGCAGAAAGAGCACTGACCACATCAACCCAGTCAACCAGGTGAAGCTGGTAGAAATTGACAATATGATCATGAATGAATTGCGAGCCCATAAGAAGGTTTCGTATGACACGGGCATTTTCCGGAATAGACAGCGAAAGGGCGTTTTCCACGCTTCTGACCGACGTAACACCATGCACATAGGTACAGACGCCGCAGAGCCTTTGAGTGAACATCCAGGCGTCTCTCGGGTCGCGGTCTTTCAGGATGGGCTCAATGCCGCGGAAACAGCGTGCCGCAGCTCCAGGCATTGCTGACCCTTCCGTTTACTACCTCCGTCTCCATCCTCAGGTGTCCTTCGATACGTGTTACCGGATCTATTACGATTGTTGCCATAAAAATTGTCCTTTCTTACTGAAATACAGAAGTATGAAAAATCCATCAGCCTCGCACATCAAAGGGATGAGTCTAATCTCCGTATCTGCCGTCAAACGTGAAAAACGTCCCCTGGTCCCAGAAACCTGCCTCGCTGCAGCCGAAACAGGGAGCGTCCGCCTGAACACACCAACTGGTGGCATCGTTGAACCCGACCGATGAGCAGTTATGATACGTTGACTGCCCCCTGCAGCCGTATTGCTTCATGCACCAATGGGAGTCATGCCTGTGGCAGTCCTCGTGAACTTTCTTGCCGTAGGCAAACGTAGGACGTCCGCGGGAGTCCAGTTCCGGGAATTTGCCCAAAAGCAGGTAGTTTACGATGAGCGCAGCCATATTGACCGGGTTGGGGGGACATCCCGGCAGGTTGATGGTGGAAATACCGGTTGCCTCATGTACCCCCTTTGCCCCGGTTAGCCCCCCGGCGGCCGCAGGGAGACCACCATCGCAGGCACATGATCCCACGGCAATCACTTTTAACGCCTTCGGACAGATCTCATTGGCGATTTTCAGCATGGTTTCACCGCCGATCGTTCCGTACAGGCCGTTATTTGCCGTCGGAATGGCTCCCTCCACGAAGCAGATGAACTTTCCGGCATAGGTACTGACTGTATTCGCAAGACTCAGCGTTGCCGCCTCACCAGCCGGAGCCATGATCGTTTCATGATAATCGAGAGAGATCTTGTCGAGTATCAGGTCGTCGATAAAGGGGTTTGATGTTCTCAGGAATGCTTCCGTGCAGCCGGTGCATTCGGCAAACTGCAGCCAGACTACAGGTGGTCTCTCGGAGCCGGTAAGTGCTTCGGCGATCTTCGGAAGATACGAAGCTTCAAGTCCGAGTGTTGCCGCCATCAGCCCACAGAATTTCATAAAATCGCGACGGCTCAGTCCTTTTTTAATGACCAGCCGGCTGATTTTTTCTTCAAGTTTTCCATCAAACTTTTCTTCCTTATCCATAATTAGTGCCTCCTTGGGCAGAAAACAGGGCGGACACCTGGTCCGCCCGGTCTATTGAGCAGGATCGGCCGATTAGGCCGAAGCATTAAAATCGTTACCTGAACGCGTGGAGGAGATCGAGATTATTCGGTGTCGTCATTCGTTTGTGTTATCTGCATGAAAAACCATCAGAAAGGGTCATGAGGAATGCGACAATGTCCTCCTCCTCCAGGTCCGTCAATCCTAGATTGCCGAGTTCAAGACGGTTTACGTTTTCAGCGACATCAGGTTCCGGCCATAATCCGGGGAGATCACGGGTATTCAAGAAATGGACAATCTCCTTCAAGGTCTTGAAATAGCCGTTGTGTGAATACGGTGCAGTCAAAGCGATATTTCTCAAGGTCATCACCTTGAACTTGCCGTTCTGAGACGGATCACTGACAATTGCTCCCAAACCAAGGTCAGGATAAGGACTCGGGTCCAGCAGGTACAAGGGATATGTCATGTTTCGAGGTACACCAAGATTGTCATAGGTAAAATCGGTAAATAGTGGAGGGGTTTTTCCATCAACCGAGGTACTCGGGTGACATGCGGAGCAATGGCCTTTGCCGTTGAAGAGCTGTAACCCCTTGCTCTCCTGTTCGGTCAAAGCAGCTTTTCCTTTCAGGTAGTAATCATATTTCGAGGTAAAACGGTTGACCTGCGCTGTCCGTTCGAAGGAAGCTATTGCCTGTGCAATCAGCTCATATGCGCTTTCCGTCACAATGAGCGATTCCGGTCCATAAACTTTCATAAAGAGCTCGGAATAGGGAGAATTTCTGACCGCCTGAACTACCCCTTCCTTGGTATTGTCCATTTCCACCGGGTTGAGGAATGGTCCCTTAGCCTGCTCTTCGAGGGTCGGAGCCCGGCCATCCCAGAACTGACCGCCAAAATATTGCCCACTGTCAGGGTCCTGGCCAAAGACAGGACTAAAAGCAGCGTAGGCGGCACTCGGCGCATTTCTTCCACCGAAACGCCCGGTCACCGCCCCTTCGGAAACCGGCAAATCCTGATCAGGGTCGGCATAGCCCGCTTTCGGCAGGTGACAGGATGCGCAGGCCTGTCCAAGCGGATTGGACAGGTTTATATCGAAATAGAGAAGGCGCCCCAGATGTTGTTCATCGCTAGGACGGGCTGACTTGGCCAGGGAGGGGCCCACGGTTACAATCATCAGGGAAAGTGAGACAAGTACGATTCTGCAAAAATGCCTAGACATACATGTTCCTCCTTTTCATCGCTCACCAGCAGCGAAAATCTGCATCATTACACCCGCATCCTGAACGCAGAATAGGTTTTATTTTGATTGCCACCTCCTTTCCCGGGCACACCAGCAACAGTTAATCTTTTCCAATTTTAATGCCAAAACCAATAGGCATCATAATTACCCGCAATAATTAACATATTTTCACATTAATGAAGATTGCAGCACTCCTTGTCGTGCAGCATCTGCACTCACAGGAGCAAATATTGCACTACGCAAGGACACGAAGAGCTCTTGAGGGGACTTTATAACTGC
This sequence comes from uncultured delta proteobacterium, assembly GCA_963748325.1. Lineage (GTDB taxonomy): Bacteria > Desulfobacterota > Desulfuromonadia > Geobacterales > Geobacteraceae > RPRC01. Next base: position 1,724,182 of record CAVVIJ010000004.1, read on the forward strand.
CTATTCAGGAAGGGTTGCACTACACACAGAAAGTATGCAAAACTTATCAGCAGAGACATGAAAATATGACCTAATGAAATATCCTGTTGATTCAGAAAATTGCCGTTGAAGTCCCCCCGTAACTGGGAATAATTTCGAGAAAATTGGAATAGAGGGTATCTTCCGACGGAAATTCTTGCTAGCATATCAATCTTTGACACATCACAACTTTATCCTATGGAGGTCATATTTTGAAAAGCCGTTTTTTCTTTATTCTATTTGTCATTATCGTCTGTCTGGCCGGCAGCTATCTGTTTCTGCGTGACAGCAAAGCCCCTCAGGTGACTTTGTACCCGGCTGATGGCGCCGTTTCGGCAAATAGCCCCCCGAACCTGACCCTGGAAGACACGGGCACCGGTCTGAAAGACCTCACCGTTACCGTTTCCCAAAATGGGAAAGAAACCAAACTGGTTGACATCTCTTTTCCGGCCGGCACGGACCGTCGCACTGTTCCGCTCCCTTTGAGCAAACTCGGCCTGAAAGACGGCCCCATGGTCATCAACATTGACGCAGCCGATAATGCCTTGCTCGCAAATCATGCCAAGCAGAACCTTCCCGTGGTCTTCGATAGCCGTCCTCCGACCATTTCCGTCCTGACCACCGCCCACAACTTCAACCAGGGCGGTTCCGGACTGACGTTGTTTCACGTCTCCGAAAAGGTACGCCGTGCCGGGGTCCAGGTTGGGAGCTACTTCTTTCCGGCCTTTCTCCAAAAAGACGGTATTTATGCCTGTCTGTTCGCCTTTCCCTACAATATGAAACCGAGTGATTTTGTACCAAGGGTGGTCGCCGTGGACCTGGCCGGTAATGAGCGCACCACCGGCATTTACTTCCACACCAGGCTCAAAACACCCAAGTCAGACCGGATCAACATCAGTCAGGAGTTTATTACCCTGAAGGCCCCTGATTTTCAGCACTATTTTCCGGACACGAAAGATCCGCTGCAGCTCTTCCTGCGGGTGAATGGCGAACTCCGCGCTGCAAATGTCGCAAAACTGAAAGAGTTCGCGGCAAAAACAGCCGACAAACCACTCTGGCATGGGGTCTTTCTCCGTCTGCCCAGATCCGCACCCCGCGCCGGGTTTGATGACCAGCGGGACTACTACTACAACGGCAAAAAGATCGACCACCAGACCCACCTGGGGCTCGACCTGGCATCTACTGCCGCATCGCCGATACCGGCCGCGAACAGCGGCACGGTGGTCTTCGCCAACGAACTGGGTATCTATGGCCAATGTGTCATCATCGACCATGGCCTCGGACTGCAGAGCCTCTATTCACATTTGAGCAGAATCGACGTCGCCGTCGGTGACCATCTGAGCAAAGGGCAGATAATCGGCCACACCGGCATGACCGGCATGGCCGGCGGCGACCACCTGCACTTCGGTATACTCGTAAACGGTATACAGGTTAAACCTCACGAATGGCTGGACCAGCACTGGATCAACGACAACTTCACCAACAAATGGAACAAGGTCCTCGCAACGGCCAAGTAACCATCGAAGAGACAGGTTCTATGATTGCTGACCCTACCCAGGGAATCTCTTTCATGCCCACTGTCTATTTCGGATAAAAAAGGGCCCCCCTCAATGAACAATCTCGTTCATTGAGGGGGGCCCTTTCCTGTTTTCCACTGTTAAAGTGCTGAGACCTAGAACACCTGTTTTTCGCTAGTACTGAAACAAATCAACCCTGTTCAAAGGCGTCCTCCCAGACTACGACGCGCACGTATCTCAGGTCAAACCGTTCAAACTGCAGACACTGCAAAGTTACTGCTCTCCGCAGACGGGCCAGACAAAATTGATTTCCGTCTTATCGCAGCTGTCAACGCTGCCATCCGCTAGGTTCACGGCATCGGCATAACTGGCATCGAGAGGGTCGATCGACGAGGCCCAATAATAATCCTGCTCCGGTGAAATGTCCTCGTCGTCGGCATTTCCACTGTTCAGATACGTTTGCAGATCCGTCAACTCCTTACTGGAGGGCAGGCGCCACCCTTCGCATCCGGCAAATTTCTTGTCATTCAGACCAGTAAGGAAATCGAGGGAATCGGACCAGCTCAGTTCCCGGCCGGCAGGATTCCCGTCCCGTGTCCAGAGCACTCCGCTTTCCGGTAACACAAACGTTTCATCTTCCGCAACAAAGGTCTCGTTATCGGCCGAACAGCGGTCTGGATGGCATGGGCTCCAAACAAAAAGCGCAATCAGCCCAGCCAAAATCACCTTGATTCCCTTACATCGCGCACAGACCGCCATATTTTTCTCCTCCTTAACCCTGGGCACAGATCGCGCTGTCATTTGCAGTTCATTCACCCAGCAAAGGATTGTTACCTGCGCGGGTCGGTCTGACGGATGATCGCACTGACGTTCTTCCTGTTGAAACCTTTATAGCCTTCACAGCGCTGGATATTTTCCAGGTGACTGCCAACCGCCCCCTGGGCAAGAAATTTCTCCGCCTGTTCGCTGCTGATGCTCTTCTCCCGAACCAGCCTCTCCAAACGCACCAAGTCGACGTCCCATCTTTCCGCGACACTGAAGGCCTGCCTGAGATAGGAAAAATCACTGAAAGGCGCCATGTACTCGACGCCGTGACCGGCCAGATCGGCAACAAGACGGTCGAAATCGAAGCGGGCAGCCAGATGGTGAATTCCGGCGGCAAAAATCGAATCACCGTGCAAGGCGCACCAGAGCCCGACGGTACCGAGCTGCTCCCGCGCAGAGAGATCCTCCCGGGTAAAATCCACGGCAACCTCTTCGGGCGCAAGATCGACGTCAAGGAACAGAACCTGCCCGGCTGCGGTATTTTCCATGATCTGCGCTCCCCATCCGGCCTCTTTTCCGGCAAAGTATCGTTCCCTCTTGGCAAAACCGAGCCGGGTAAATAGCTCAACCAGCCTGCGGAAATGGCGACGGGAGCTGCGAAAGGTATGGTGGTCGTAATTGGCCAGGCCCAGACCGAGGGTATCCTGGCGGCACTGTTGCAGCCGACCGGCGAAATTCCGCGTGAGCCAGTAGCGACGCTCACCCTGGCAGACCAGTTGAGCGGCCGGGCCACCGCCCACCAGGGAAATAATCGCATCCGCCCTGCGGAATATGTCTTCCCAGAGAAGGTCCTCATCAGCACTGACCCGGGGCCGAGTCTGCCACAACTCAAGAGCCGACAGATAGGAATTCACATAGCCCTCCGGCACCCGGGCTGGGGTAAAGACGTCGCTGCCGCGCCGCTCCACTGCCTGCAGCGCGATCCCCTGCTCTCCTTGCAAGCGGGCACGTCGAAATGGCTGAAACGGCGTACCTTCGATCTCGGCCTGAAAACCGTTGGCCTGCACAAAGTCGGCGAGATTTTCCACCCGCAGGGCCAATCCTGTTTCCGGAAAATCGCTTCGCCGGCTCAGCACGACCTTGGGCAGCTGCGTCCCCGGGTGCTGCCAGACTACCTGGTCATCAGCCGATCGGGCAACGAAGCCAAGCTCGCTCAACCGGTCGCTGAGCTGTCGGGACTCCCGCACCAGCAGATGGTCAACCCAATCGAGCAAACGGCCGCTGGTCTCTCGGACCAGCCGCTCCTCGAAACCGGCCAGGATAGAGCTTTGCCGACGGCAGGTAGCAAGCAGCTCCAGTATCAGCTGCTCGGCAGCAGCGTGTCTTTCCCAGTAAAAACCCTGCTCCTCTGCCATGATCCACCTCTCTCCCTGTGAAAAGCCATTCCAGAACCCTTTCCGCACCAACCGCAACGAGCTGTCCCGTGATGAGGTTTTTCACCCTTTTCCGCCTGCAGCTTCTGCCAGCAGATCCTCCCGCAAATGGTCGGTAATCGGCCGTTCACTGAACATCGCCCCCGGGTTGAACAACCCGCCCGGATCGAAAATATCCTTCACCTCGCGCATGTACCCATACAGGGCCGGGCCCCACTCCTGCCGCAAGTACGGCGCCCGCAGACGGCCCATACCATGTTCACCGGAAACCGTACCTTTGTAACGCAAAACCAGCGAATAAATTTCATCGGCTAACCGTTGAATCCTGGCAGGTAGATCGGGGATTTTCAGATCAAACAGGGGGCGCAGATGAAGGTTGCCGCTGCCGGCATGGCCGTACATCAGCACGGTGAGCAGGTGGCGGGCAAATACTTGTTCCGCCTCGAATACAAAGTCGGCCAGACGCTCGGGCGGCACCCCCACGTCGTTAACCACAGAGAGTGCCTGGAACCCCGGCTGCGGAGTGCGAATCAGCCAAAGGATCTGTTTGCGCACCGCCCACAAGCGGTCAATCTCGGCGGCATCCCTGGCCACGACCGGAGCTGCCAGCAGCCGTATCCCCTCCACAAGCAGCAGTTTTTTGACCTTTTCCAGTTCCGCCAGTGCGGTCGGGCCGGACAACTCCACCAGTACCAGGTTGGCATCGACGATGAGAGACTCGGGGAGCGTACTGTGCTGGCGGAGAATCCCCAATGTCTCCCTGCTGACAAGCTCGATGGCTGCTACAGGCAATTCACGCAGGGCGCAGACCGCCCGCGCCGTTTCGACCAGGTCATCGAAATAGAGGAGAATGGCCAATCGTTGCTGCTGATAAACCTCCGCCCGCAAAGTGGCCTCGGTAACGATTCCAAGGGTGCCGACGCTGCCGCAGAACAGTCGGGCAATCAGCTGCCCGTCGGAAAGATCATCGAGAAAGGCAAAGAGATTGTAGCCGCTGGCTGTTTTCAGATAACGACGGGCCTTCAGAAAATCCGTGGCCACCCGATCCGCAAGGAGACGCGTGCGCAGGTCCGCCAGCCGAGTTCGGATCCGCTTCGGAATGGTGACCTCATTACCGGTATCCACTAGCTCGCCCTGATCAGAGACAAAAACAATCTGTTCAAGGAAACGATCGATGGAGCCATAGCGCAGGGCATGCGGCCCGCTGGCCTTGGTGGCTACATTGCCGCCGATACGGCTGATTTCGGCACTGGAGACATCCGCCGGGAGAAAGTATCCTCGCTGCCGGAGATAGTCCTGCAGCAGGTTGTGATAGACACCGGCGCCGGTCCGAACCCGGGCGATTGCACCGTCAGCAGCAAAATCGCTGATCCGGCTCCATTTGCCACTTTCCGGCATAGTCATGACGATACCATCGCCCAGTGCGGCACCCGCGGTACCGGATCCGCCGCCGCGTGCGGTAATCGGCAGACCTTCCCTGACGGCAAATTTCACAAGCCGCTGAAGATCCTCAGGATCGTCAGGTAAGACCACGGCACGCGGCTCGACCTGATAAATGCTCTGATCCAGAGAATAGCGCTGCAGGTCCTGCTGGTCCGTCACGACCTGCCCACGCAGCTCTTTTCTAAGCGTGTCCGCCAAGTAGGTATCGGCAACGGCCATCACACATCACTCTCCAAATAGGATTCTTTGCTTGTCGCCCCCCGCTGAAACTCATCTCAGCGGTGCCTTTTTCTTCGCCCGTGAATCCGCCGGAAATCGATATAGCCTCTTTCGACATTGGTGGAAAGAAGCTCCACCTGGACCCTGTCACCCACGTCAAGGCCTTGGAATCCTTCAACCACTTTGCCTTCCACCGGGGGATGAAAAACCCTCGCCCAGGTTCCCTGCTGGGAAGCGCCAGTGACAATAGCATCAAAGTGTTCACCGACTCGCGATTCAAGGAAAAGAGCGGCAGCCGACTTCTCCACCCTTCGTTCAACCTTGGCAGCCGCGTCCTCCGCCTCGGTGCAATGCCGGGCAAGTTCCTCAAGGTCATTTTTTTCATAAGGTACAGCCGTATTGGCCAGGGCAGCCTTGACCAGACGTTGGGTGATCAGGTCGGGATAGCGGCGGTTCGGGGCCGTGGAATGCATGTATTTCCGCAGGCCGAGGCCGAAGTGGCCCGGTGCTTCCTTTCCCGGGAAGTCCGCCACATATTCGCCCGAACCGAGCAGCTTGATGATGGAAAGCGATATATCGGGAAAGCGGAGAGGGTCCCGGGCCTTTGCCCTGACAAGGAAAGATTCGAGTGCCTTGGAATCAGGCTGACCGGGAAGTTTCTGACCCCAGCCCGCCACCAGATCCACGATCCGGTCCCAGCGCCGCGGCGTCCGCACCACCCGCCGGAGAGACGGGAAGCCCCTGGAGGAGAGAAACCTGGCAGTTGCAGCGTTTGCGGCAATCATGAAATCTTCGATGATGTCCTGCGCCCGATTTTTCTCCTTGGCCCTCAAATCTACCACCTGGTCGCCAAGGAACAAAGGCTCGCTTTGGACGGTTTCGAAACTGAGGGCACCGTGTTCATGGCGAAAAGCCTTCATTGCCTGGGCAGTGCGGTCCTGAAGGCGAAGATTTTCAGCAAGACCCGGTACTTCTGCTATCCCGGCCGGCTGCTCGCCCCTGTTCTCCAACCAGGCTGCCACACCACGGTAGGCAAGTTTCGCCTTGTTCTTCACCACCGCCACGGACACCTTGGAATCAGCGAGTGAGCCATCTCTGTTGATCAGCATTTCCGCGACAACGGCACTGCGTTCCTCACGGTAGTTGAGGGAGGTGAGGTTGGTGGAAAGCTTCTCCGGCAGCATCGGAAAGATCACCGCGGGAGTATAGACCGAGGTGGTATTATGTTGCGCATGTTCGTCAAGGGCCGAGTCCTTCGGCACGAGAGCATCCACATCGGCGATGGCGACCAGGATTTTCACCCGGCCGTCCTCCGCCCGCTCGGCAACCGTCAACTGGTCCAGGTCACGGGACTCGTCGTTATCGATAGAGGCCCAGGGAAGATCCCGCAGATCTGAAATCGAGCCATCCGGCGGTGCCGGCGTATCGATTTTGTCTAGTTCGGCAAGCGCCTCTGCAGAAAAATCTGGAAGAAGTCCCCGTTCAACCATGGCCTGGCGAGCGATGGCATAGAGAATTCCCCGGTGATGTCGCTCCTCCTGAAGCAGCTTGTTCATGATGATTTCTCCCGGCACAGTATTTTGGTAGCTACGCCGGAAAGTATACTTTTGAAATACCGTATTTCAATCTTTATTCCGATATGCTCTTGGGCGGAAAACCTCAAAACTGACTCTTCAATGACAGCTGCACCTGCCTTTCCGGCTTACACGCAAAAAAGCCGGGACCTAATATCCGTCGATATTTCGGCAACCCGGCTGTTTCGTAAAAACCCTGCAGGCTTTGTGCTCCACCCTCGCGGATGGCGTAGTCTTATCGTTTATCTGTTGTGTTGTGTAACTGCAGCTACTTTTACAGTCCACCTACCGGAAATGGAAACGTCAAGCGTTCCGGGCCGATCAGTGCCTGAACCACGGCCTGGTCCGGTGATCACGTCAACAACTGAAAGGATAGACTCCAGTCGCTGGTTGGACACTTCATGTTCTTATTCTTCAGGCCCCGTCCACTCGCCATTTTCCCAGCGCTCTATCGCCATCGTAGCCCGAAACCCCAGCAAACCGGACTCCGTTGCCACACGAGCCAGAGTTGAAAGACAGCGTTTACTGTCGTAGCGGATTGAATACACTGCCGCCATTCCGGCCACAACCGGATCATCGTCGTCAACCAACCCCAGCAAAGCCTGCCTGCCACTCTCGCCGCTGGCGATAATCGACCGATAGAGGCCAGCAATCATTTTTGCATGACCATTGGCCCGCTCTTCACTCATTTCTTCCAGCGCTCGCTGATGCGCCGTAGCCGCAACGGCAAATCGCTGCAGCAATCGTATCAGTTTATCGTCCTGCATAGTACTCCTGGCTGAAATAGATCATCCGTTTCAGCGCGATACTCATGCCGTTCTCTGCAAACTGAACCGAAATACGGTCCCCTCATTTTCTGAGGTGGTAAAATCGACTTTTCCGCCTAATACATCCTCACCGAATAATTTCATGGAATAGGTGCCAAGACCTCTCCCGAATTCCGGCTTCGTGCTGAAATTGCGTTGAAATATCCTTTTTGCAATCTCGGGGGCGATAGCTTTTTCATTCCATACGGAAAAGGTTACCTTTTCTGGCGTGGTCTCAAGCCACAACCGAATTTCATTCCCTTCGGCAGTTTCTTCGAAGGCATTTTTAATCATGTTATTGAGCACACGAATCAATAAAGAAGGTTCCGTTTTGATGGATATGTCAGGTAATTCTTTAGGAAATATAAGAGTTTTGTCTTTTGCAGCGGGATGATCAAAAAAGATATCTTTGATTTCCAGGAATATTTGAGCCATCGAAACGGAACTGAATGCAGGTTGGTAGGCACACGCTTCCGTATTACTGAGACATCGTTGTATGGAGACTTCGCTGGCTAGACGGTTCGAAAGCCTGTAAAGAGACTGTGCCAGTTTTTTGCAGTCTTCATCCTTTGATTTCAACTCTAGCAGAAAGCTGCCATTTACCAGGCCGGTAATAATACCGTTCATGTCATGAAAAAACAATCTTTCCAGGGCCGCTAATCGTTGATGGTATGTAATATCCTGCAGGAACAACAAGACAAGCCGCTTTGAACTGTACGTTATGGGAACGCAGCGCACACGAAAAAATAAATCCTGTTTTTTCCCCAGCTTCTCAATCGTAACCGCACATTCTCTTTCGGCGGGAACATCAGTAGCAAGACTCGAAACAATACTTATTGCAGCGCCGCAGGTTGAACAATAATCGCTCGTTCCGCATCCAGGAGGCATTTCATTGGCGTGAATACACTGGAGGACTTCTCCCGGCCGAAGCCCCAGGACCTTCTCCGAATCTTCGATCCCCAGAATCTCCATCATTGAATGGTTAATCGTCAGAATTTGGCGATGCTCATTCAACACGGCAAGAAGGCCACTGACTGAATGCAATAGCCCGTTAATAATACTATTCGTACTTATAAGCTCGATTTCTCGCGTTATTTCATCAACACTGGAGCGTCTGGCGATGCAAAGAAAGTATCCAAAGTACTCCCCTCTCATTACCGGCCGGCTAGTGACGACAGAACTGATGTCATCACCGGTCAGACCGATGGGTGTAACCATAGCCATTATCCTATTCCTGGCCCAGCGACTCCATGTTCTTCACTGTATTTTTTGATAAGTATACTAATATTTGCAATTATTGCTCGCAGCTCAAAAAAAATGGCAAGGCACACCATATCATTCAGGTGCACCTTGCCCCGTGCAGCATCTGTACAGAACAGTCCGGATCAGGCTGTAAGAAATATTTCATAGGCTGCTGTAGTGCAGGGATAATTAAAACCTGCAGAAGCAGCACCATAGTCTGACAAGAGTCTCAATCCAGGAATACGGGTACTCGACTGGGATCCACACCCCTGTCCCAAGGAACCTTGCCTGACCGGAAAAAACTACGCATGGAGTCCCGGATTTTCTCAATTGCTACTGTTTTACTACATCGTAGACCTTGGAGGTGGCTTGAACAACTCGATTTACGGTGTCTTTTAACTCGTCATCTGTCAAACTGGCCATGCGCAATTCAGATCGGACAAACAGGTCGCCATCGCTATCGATGCCCACTTTCACAAAATCCACGTCATTATTAACCTGATTACTACTGACTCCACCCCGGCCTCTGGGAACCTCTTGCATATGTTCTTGTGCCGTGTTCGTCCTTTCCTCCCACCCTCTGCCCAGTTCCGTTGCTATGCACGCCCCCCGCCTCCCCGTCCCCCCCATACTCTCCTTCGACCCACCTGACAATCTGGTTGTGCTTTCCCGTTCACACATGACCTGCATGAGTTTGTGCTTCATCCGCCGCCAGATACTGATCCCTCAGACTCTCAGTTCTAAGGTCTCGTTTTCTTGTTTTATAAACATGGCCTGAAACCAGATGTCAGTGGAAGTTTCTGAGTGAAAGATCGTTCCTTCGGTCAGTGTCGTTTGTCTTCGACATGCGCGACACTGAAAGACTTTCTTCCCCTCTCGCCTCTCCCCCCCCTCAAACCCTTTCCCTCCATCCTTTCCTTGTACCTCCGTCCCTCTCCCCTCCGCTCTTTCACTCCCACCATAAAACTCTCCGATCCAATCCTTACCATTTTTCATTCTGTTTCTTATCCCCCCTTCTCCACTTCCTCTTCCCCCTCCTTTAACCCTACTCCCTGAACCAAACTCACATCGGCCCCTGACCCCCTCAACCTCCCTACTTGCTATCTCCCCCCTCCCCGCTCGTCTTTGTCCTTCCTACCCCCTCCACCCCCGATTCATGTTCCTTCCGCTCGGGCATACTTCCTACATCTCTTTCCTTTCCCCTCCCCCCGATCTCCCCTTCGTAGACGCCTCTGGGCTCCCTTCCCTGCCTTTCACTCCTTACTTCTTCCCCTTCCTCCACCATCCTCCTCCCTCTCCTTCTTCCCTCTAACTATCCTCCTCTACCCCCCCCGATTCTGCCTTTTACCCTTCTCCCACTTCTTCATTCCCTCCTCCCTTCCTTCCCTCTCCTCCCCTCATCCTTATTTAATTGCAGCATCTTAAGCAAAAGGTCGGCGGAAAGATTAAGGTTTGCCTTTGGCTGCACAACCGCGCCGACTATTCCAATATCGCCTTCCTGTGCAATCAGTAGCAGTCCTGTAACGCCTTCGCCTCGGGGGATGCTCAGTGCATCGGTTGCCATCCACACCGTACAAGGTTTCGCTACTTTTATTGTATAGCCGGTGCTGTTCACGAATTCCTGAAGTTTCGAGGTGCATTCCTCCGACATGGCTTGAGTGCTGAGCGCCAATAATAAAAGAGAGGCTAAAGCGAGTTTCTTCATATTATTCTCCAACTGCGGAGCACCTTCCCGACTGGACATTCTTAGGCCATCGCCAAGGCTCCCCAGGGATTTTATGCAACGTATACCAGATTACTGATAGGTACTCTTCAGCATTTTTATCAAAATCAACAGGAATCGTCCTTAAGATTCTGCGAATGAAACAAGGATACCAAAACTTACAGAAGCAGCTCCAGTGTATTGTCATCTTCCACGCCCAAGACTTTTTCGAAGAGCGCTAAAAACCGCTCGTTAAAAGCACCCTTCATCTCCTGCTTCATCACATGCAGTGCAATGTTCGGAGTAAGGGTTTTATTACCATTGCGATCAACGGTCAGATTGCAGTAGACATCGCAAATGGCACAGATCTGTGCGCTGCGGGAAATCGACTCGTTCTTGAGTCCTCGCGGATACCCGCTGCCGTTGTTGCGTTCATGATGGTTCCTGACAATAGCAAGAGAAACGGTGCTCAAGGAACTGCTTGCCTTCAGGTACGTAAACCCTTCTTCAGAATGCTTTCTGATCGTGGCTATTTCACTCGGAGTCAGTTTCCCTGGTTTAGACAAAACCTCCTGCGGGACAAAAAGCATCCCGATGTCGTGGAGTATGCAACCTATCCCGACATCAACCACTTCATCATGGGAAAGGGTAAAAGCCTCGAAATGAAGCAGCAGGGAAAGAGTGGTTACATGAAGGCTATGGACGAAGGTGGGGAAATTTACGAGACATCACCGATTCAAGCGAAGTGATGGCGGTGGGATCCTTGGAAACATACAGCAGCAGATTTTCTACCAGCCGCTGGCTACGCTGCACGTCCCCTGCCTTGTGCGGATTTGTGAAAATGTCCCCCATGAAATTGATGGAAGTCTGGTAAATGATCTTCCCTTTGGTCTTGCCATCGAATTTGTCGCTTTTGAGAAACCGTTCCGCACTTTTTTCCATATGCTCTGTAATGACTTCCATGTCTTCCGGACTCACAAAGAGAAACTCAACCTTGTTGCTGGTAAGCCGGTCGTCATCTTCCTTGGAAAAGTCACGACCGTGATTCTTGTACAGAACATAGTTCTGGCCGGTTTTCAGATATAACGCAACATCAGGGAAAATGGCTGATTCGATACTTTCAATACTGACCGGGATGTACGTCGCATCCATACGCTCGAGTCCTTTATACATAACTATCAATCATCGGGTTGATTGTAACCACCATAGTGAGTTTATCGGCTAGACTTCAGTTTTCTGAAGAAATTCTTGATAAAATGTATGAAGATTCAACCACGACAAAGAATACTACTGGTTCATTTCGATGACGTCGAACGTAAAAGATTTATGCCTATACCCCCCTCATACTTTCAGACTTTGCAACAAGTCAACAGCAGGATTCAAGCGAACAGGGGGACAAGTTTTTCGCGTTGGGAAGATGAATGCGTGGATTTGACGGCAGGTCAATGGAAACTTTGGAGATGTTGCAGTTTTTTTGCTTACACGGGATATCCCACTTAGCTTCAAGCTCGGGAGATGGAAACCAAAAACCCTAAGTCAGGCGCTGATTGTGCTTTTAAAAAAAGGAACGAAACACTCAAGGTTGGCCAGCCCTCTCATTATCTGCATCCAAACATTTTCGGAGAAGTCCGCAATATTTATTTAGTGGATGCCCTCTCCGCAAGAAAGGGAAAACCGGCTTTCCACGCATTCCCAGCCTTTTTAACTCCCTGATAACCTCATCCTTGTGTTGATATTGCAGGCCCTGCCGCAACGTCTTCAAGGCCATTTCCCTTTGGCTGCTCAGCAAGTAGATTCGTCCAAGATTAACATAATGAAGGGCATTGGACGATTCCTCCTCCAGGGCTCTTCGCACAGAGCAATTGCCTTGTTATAGTTTCCGCGCACTTTAAGACAAAAGGCGAGATAGGAACAGTACAGCGGGTCCCTTTCCAGTTCTGCCGCGTTCTCAAAGCAGACCAGAGCAAGGTATTCATGCCCGTTGGCATACGCCTGCAGTCCCTTTATAAACATTTCTTCAGCCTGTTTATTCGGCATATTCCGACATCTCCCGGGATCAACAAGTTAGGGCATACTGCTAGTGTCCCGTGCGGTTAGTCCGCAGCAGTAATTCCGTGGAATTTTGGTCTCTGGCAAGGCGAGGCGACGCAGGCATAGCGGGGCTCTGTCGAGGAGCCACAACGCAGCCAGAGGGCAAAAGAACCGGAATCCCAAGGATAGAATTAACCACACAGGACACTAGGTACACCCCTTTTCAAGGCCGGATTTACGCTACGTAATTCGGCGCATTATTGGTTCAATGTGTTCTTTTCTGATGTATTTACTGATTTTCGAATAATTATCCTCACTCAAATCTACGAAAAGCAAAGCTAATCTTTCAGAGAATCGGGAATGCAGTGTGTCGTCATTATGATATACGCAGAAGACTCTGGCCCAGCAGCGTAAGGCCACATCGTCTGTGGGCAGTCTGAAATTTACCGACACGAGTGCATTTACCGTAGCCGTTACTTCTGATTCTACAAAGATTCCTTTGGTACTTATATTTACACTGTATCCCAAATTCCTTTGGCCATCCTCACACGTCCAGTCCACGGGAAACCGCACCCGGAATCTTGGAGCCGTTCTATTGTGCAAGGCAACAAATTTACTGATGACTGAATAGGTACTATATTTATTGATCGGTTTTAGCAGAACCTCATCGCATCCGGCTTGATGGCACTTGTCGACGTCTTCACATTTCCCGTACGGCAAGGTAAGCAGGACAGGAATAGTCTGCAATGTTTCATCCATTTTTGCGACCCTGCAACAATCATATCCATTCATCACGGGCATTTCTGCTGCCATAACAACCAGATTCGGTTTCTGGTTTCTTATGATTCTCAGCGCATCCTTGCCATTTTCACAGGTAATTATGTCCAATCCGGATTTCCGCAAATGGAACCTGCATAATTCGAGAAAGACTTTGTCTCCATCTGAAAATAAAATTTTGATCCCATCTGACATAAGCACTTCCCTCCTGTGGCTTACCGTACTTTGGGTCAACCTATCTAAATAGCCAGGGTGCCATACCGATAAAGACGCTCACATTTGCCTGCCGACCCACATGTCACGGAACAGACAAAATGAGCAGCATGACCCAAAAGATGATCGCCATTACAACTACCGCCAGAAGTATCCGGAGAATTTCTTTCCGGTCTTCCGAAAGCCCTTTATTCTTTGATCTGGAAATGTCATTCATAACTAATCAATTGGACAGGAAATCCTGTCAGAGTGAAATACATCTTCCCCGGTAAAGGTACCAATTTTTTCATGGCACACATGTATCGGCTATCTGAATATTCTTTGGCGGCTCGAAGAGGGTCATTTGTGGATCCAGGTCCCGCTTGTAATAGTCGTAATCGACCTGAAGCACGAGCTTTTGCCCTTTGTTGACGATCACCCGATACGCTCGTTCTTCACCAGCGTAACTGAGCAGCGAGATGCTGAAGCCGTCGATGGTCAGGTAGAGTTTGTCGTATAAAGTCCCATCAAGAGTCTCTTTACTATGGATCGCATGTTTTAAGCGCGGAAACTAGTACTCCCGGCCAAACTCGAAGTCCTTGAGAGGCTGTTCCTGGCCTGGGCGCCCAGGAGGAATTACCGGAGCGCGAAAAACATACAAAGGACCGGGATCTATCATGAACAAGCCGGTCTTGTTCCGAAGGTTGATAACCCAGATTTTCGGTTCCGTAACAATGGTGAGGCCTTGTACGTTGCGGTCCGGGTCCAGTTCTTCTTCAATCCTCCCGAAGTTATCGCCGACCCGGTAGAGCGTTTTGGGTCGTGCCGCAAACGAGACCCGCGGGACATCGGGGAGGTATCCCGCAAGACAATCTTGTTCATTTTCAGCGATGCGGATTGTGCAGATGATGTTTGGGCAATGAGAAAACAGGCAACCAGAAGCAGAAGACGCATTTTCATGTTCATTTTTGTTGAACACACACATTTCGTGGGGAGCGGATACCGTCTTGCACGTCAGTCAAACGCTCCTCCAATCGGGTTCAACATCCTTTCTTTGAATGATTGATTTTTCGTGCTTCACTGTTCACCTTCCGACCTTGCAGGCGATCTCCACATTCAGCATCCGGGGTGTGCTATCACATGATGCCGCCACCGCCTCTTGCACGGCGTTATCCAACTCCGAGACCATCTTGTCCCGAACTTGTTCCGCATCAAAGGATACCGTCACCTGCGCCAGTACCCCCCTGTGTATGTCCAAGCCGACCCGGGACGCCAGCCCGTATTTTTCCTTCAGAGCCGTCTTGACCAACTGCTGTAGTGCTACGGTTTTCATGTCACCCCCTGCGCAGGTTGTGCTGCCGTCATCCGAAACTTTGGTGCACAACAGTTTGCTGCTATCGTTCAATAAGTTCCTTATCCGACATAATGCATCTGCCTTCAGGTTGATACCTTGCCACCCCGAACCACTTCAAAAAAAGAGGGGGGACTGTATGCCCCCCATTATCCAGAAGGGGGCCGGAGAGAATAAAGCATCACCGGGCGGGGAGAAAATCAATTGGATTCAGGATCGTTGTCGTCGGCACCCCCTCCTTCGGGTCCGAAGTTGAACCTGCTGACTCGACCGACAATCTGGGCGTTGAAGCCGGGTGCGTTCATATTGCAGGACTCCACTTTGCAGGCTGAAACCACCCCGTTCGGCTCGATGGTAATACGCAGCACCATCTTCCCACGCAGGGTCGGATCTTTGCGCAGTTCGGTGTTGTAGATACGGTAGAGTGCGGCCTTGTAACGATCGAACCAGAAGTTGAATCTTTCATCGGTTCGGGACGGACGGCTCCGGAGCTGAGCGGCCGGGCCTCTTTTCCGCCAGAGCCGGTGATCCCGTCCTTCACGCGCGTGAAGCCGGCACCGGCACGGCCAAGTCGGGAACTGTTGCCGCTGCCGCTACCGATGTTACGGCTGACCACGGCATTGCCGATCCCCCCGCTGGATCCTCCACCCGCCTGTATTGTCACGAGAGAACGGCTCGCCGTCGCCTGCCCGGCCGATTGGGTAGCAGGGTTGCTCAGACGGGCTTCGTTCCCGAGCCTTGCGTTCGGTGTCTCTTCAATAAGGTCTTTAAAAGCATCCTTGAATTTCAGAACCCCGGTGTTTTCAACTTTCTTCGGTGCCGGAGCCGGTTCAGCAGAGGCAATTTTAGGTCGTTCCTGCTTCGGCTTTTCCTGGACCTTGTCCGCCAGTTTCTTCTCTTCTTTTTTCTCCGGCTTGGCCTTTTTCAGCGGCGCCGGCTTCTTCGGCTCCTGCCTGACCATCATTGCCAGACGCTCCGGAATTTCGACCACCGCCGGACGGGCCAGTACCGGCACGATCACCATGTGGGCGATTGTACCCAGGGCCAGACTGACGAACGGGGCCGGAAATGAGCAAGGTGCGACGGTAGCGCCGATCGTTCTCATCAAAACTCCAGGGCATGATCTCCGGGTAGTAGGGAACCGGGGAAAGCTCCCGTTCGATGGCGAGTTCTTCCTCTCGTCTCTCGTCACGGGCATGCGCATCGTGGATTTCATCGTGCAGGTATTCAAGTTCATCGAGGCTCAGGTTGAACTGCGCTTTGAGATTCGCCTGTTTTTCCAGGGTGATGCCGATTTCCCCGTCAAAGCGGGCGACGTGACGCCGGACTCGTCCGATATGTTCAGCGGGGTTGGTAATCTCCGGCACTTCTCCCCAGAAGAGTTCGCCGACTTCCAGTTCTTCGAGACGTTCGAGTAGATCGCAGGCCTCTCGCAGAGTGTCGAAACGCAGCCGCTCGACAGTAAGGGTTTCAAGTTCCGCCTCTATCGCGTGAATCTCTCTTTCGAGGCCCCTGAGATCTTTCCGGACCTGCTCGATTTGCGCGTTCAGCGGCGCCAATTCCTGCTCTAATAATGAAGTATTCACAGTGTACCCGCTAGACGTGCTCCGCCTTCTGAATGACGGCAAGGGAAATCTTTCCGTATCCAGAAGCCGTGCAGCTTGTCATTATTTTTTTCAGCACTTTGAATGGTATCTTTTTATCAGCCAGGACAGTTATTTCCCTGGTGGTGGTTTCGTCCTTGCCCGGGGTATAGGGTTCGAAGCTGCTCCAACCGGTTGGTTATTTCTGGCACGACCCCGATGCGGTCATCGAGAAGGTCAGCAGTCCTGATCACTGCTTTACCCTGGATCAGCACCGCTTCGGGAGTAACCGAAATCGCCAGCGTACCCCGTGGCTTGGTCTCGACGACGGATTCGGGCAGTTTGAGCCGCTGTTCCGGCAAGGCGCCATTGAACGAGTGAAACAGCAGAAAGAACACCAGAACGGAAAGAATATCCAGCATGGGAATCAAGTTCAGACTCACATGATGACTTTTGTTATTGCGTTCCATTCGTTTCATACGTCTGGATTCTCTCATGGCGCGTCTCCTATGGATATTTTGGGAAAGAGAACGACTTTTTCGACCCCATTGCCCCCTTCCTCCTGCACTTCGGCACCGCGGACCGTATCCATAACCTGGACCAGATAATCGTATTCGACCTTCGGCTCCATCAGAACCGTCGCATCCTCCTTCTCGGGAAACTGGGCTTTCAGACGAAGGAGCAATTCAGACAGCTTCTTCAAGTCATATTTACCGTCTACTTTGGGAATGGCTGCCTCCACGGAGGAGCCGTTGGCAATTTCCAGTCCCGAGTTTCGCACGATTACCTCGATGGCAATATTCGGTTTGTTCGATGCAGCATCACCGGAACTTGTCGGTACATTCAGGTCCATGACCGTAATGCTCGTAAAGACGGCGGTGATGAGCAGGAAAACAACCAGAACCGTTAAAACATCCATCATTGGCGTCAGGTTCAGGAGTTCCATGATGTCCGTTTCGATCGATTCTTTCTTTCTCCATCTACGTCTACGCATGATCGGCTCCTGTCAAAATTGGCGCTTCGAATAAGTTGAGATGGTATTGAGCGCCTTTACCGAGGCCATCTCCAGGCTGTTCACTATTTTGCCCGTGGTAGAAGTCAGGCGTGCATGCAGCAGCAGCAGCGGAATCGCGGTCATCAGACCGAAGGCGGTACAGTTCATGGCCTCGGCAATACTGGCCGCGAGCGGCGAGGACCGGGTCCGCAGGGACTGGCGGTGGCGAGCGCGGCAAAGGCCGTGATGACGCCGATTTATCGTGCCGAGCAGTCCGAAGAGGGTGGCGATATTCGAAAGCAGCGCCAGGTACGGCGTGCGTTTTCCAGTTGGGGGACGATTACCATCATGCTCTCTTCCATGGCTATCTGTATCTGTAACCGCCGCCTGACCGCCCCCTGGCAAGCAGGCCCATGGACAACATCTGCGAGATGGTCGACTGGTCCTCGTTGACCATTTCTAAGCCTTGTCGAAATCTCCTTCGACCAGCACCGGATGCACCTCGTCCCACATCCTGCGGTTTCCCGTCACAACCCGCTTCAGATGGACCCAGCGCTCGACCGCAATGGCGATACCGACCGCAAGCGTCAGTCAGATGGGAACATGAAGAACCCGCCCATCTGAAAAAACCTGATTCCTGCATACATCTTTTCTTATCCTCCCTTCCTGATCCTTGTGGGTTGGATATTCCGCTTAATGCGGTGTTTATTGACACTTTTGCTAATACAGTTTCCATCCGGGAACCGACTTTTCTCTCCCTCTCCCTTGGTGGGAGAGGGGTGGGGAGAGGGGGAACCGGTTGATTCTGCAAGTTTGTCACCCTCCCCCCAAGCCCTTTCGGCCCTCTAAGTCCTCCCGCTTTCTGACAGAGCCGACGGCCTTCAGCGCATGGCCCATCGGGGAAGAGGGGATGAATTATGGCGTTTCCAATCAGAAAATAACTAGTCATTTTTTCAGTCTATGTACCGGTATTGAGTCAACGCTCCAAACCATTTCCGCCGACACTGACCTGGTAGAAATCCAGTTCCCGCTTGAAAACATCACGATCCACCGGCACATCACGCTCATCCAGCGTTCTCTGCAGGTTCGTCTCTACGCCCAGCTCGGAGCTTTTCCAGGGAACGATAAAAAGCGACATGGGCGCTTCATCGTTGCCGAGAACAGACATCCCTTTGAGCGTCTTGGCGCCTGCGTCAGCGCCACCGTTGGTTTTATTCTCTCCGGCAGGGCCCTTGTTATACGCCGTGACCATGGTGGCAGTACAAAGAACCAGACAGAGGCTGAAAAGCAACTTTCGATATCATGGATTCCTCCTTGCTGTGTCATTCCATCCCTGCGCGGGCATGGACATGCCGCTTTTGCTGACGGCAGATGCCGTCAAATTGCCTGATTACTGTCCCGAGCGGGCATGCAGGTCGGCAAGCCAGATCTTCACCTGAGTATCCTTGGGCAGCGCTTTTTCATAGATCTCATACTGCGTAACGGCACAGACCGGATCATTCAGATAAAGATCGCAAAGGATACCGAGATTTCGGTGGATCGGGTAATACTCGGGAAAAAGAGCGAGCGATTTTTCATAAACCTGTCGGCTCTCGGCAAAACGTCCCGCTTTTCGTAAGAGCAAACCGTATTCATTGCTCGCCACAGGATGTCCGGGAATCAATTCAAGGGCTTTTTTCAGCTGCTGCTCGGCCTGCTCAGGCTTGTCGACCCGTCGATAGGCAATCGCCAGATTGATGTGGGGAGCACTTGTTTCAGGGGACTTGGCAACGATTTTTTCAAGTAATTCGATCGCCTTGTCATATTGTTCCGCCTTGATCATGGCGCTCGCCTGATCAAAATCCGCTCTCGCCTGCACATCCAGGCCGGATGGTTCCGTAATCAGGAACCCTTCGCGCCCATCGGTGAAGTGCACCACAGAGGGACCCGTCGGCACGGCGGAAGACGATTTTGACGTGGCGGGCGCAGGTTGATCCGCTTCCATCCCGACCTTGTCCGCGGTGGCACAGCCTGCAAACAGCAGGAGCCCTGTCGCCAGCAGCAGACAGGCGGCACTCGTCAGCGTGCGGACACGTCTCCCCTGCCCTGCTCCCCTCATGGCATCATTCCTTGACACTTGTTCCATGCTCACTCTCCATTGCACCACTACTTGGCGCTCGATCGCTGTCCATTCGCCCGGCACGCAACGGGCCGAGTGCGGCCTGCTTCACCTGTACCGTCTCCCACGGCAGCGGCGCTGTTTCCGGTACGGGTGCGGGGAGAAGGGCCGGGAAGATCTCCGGAACAGGATCCTGCCCCTTGGCCACGGGATTCCGACCGATCGGATTTTCCATCTTGACCACGTGTACCGACGGTTGGGCCGGCCTGTCTATTTCAAAGGCGTAGGTCTCCGGCGCAGCGATAATTTCACTGGCGACTTCCGGCCTGTCGTAGCGGGCAGGTACCAATTTGGCCAATTTTTCCAGGCTCTTGTCGATCCAGGAGTTGTAGATGCCCTTGGAGATCAATTCCAGGTTCTTTTCGTGGATCTTGATGGCCTTTTCCTCGAACGGATACGCCTGTTCTTCGATTGCCAATTCGTAGTCCTGCATTTCCAGCGCACTCAGACCGGTCGGCCGCTCGGACGCCGTCAGGTCCTTGCTGAAGTGTTCATAGGTTTCCGCAAGATAGAAGGTCGCCGCGGCCGTGACTTCCCCGACTTCATAGTCGACGAGCCTGTTGAAGGCCTGGGTTGTTGCCTTCATCAGTTCTTTCTTCTTACGCAGGTTGACTTCGAAAGGCTGGACCAGGCGGACTTCCGTGAACCGTTCGAAGGTCTCCTGGGCAAGTACCAGCGCAGCCTTCCCTGCCAGGTAGCGAGTGCGCGGGGTACGCGCCTTTCCGGCCGCCGCTTCGATGGCGACCATCTCCTTGAGCTCCTTCAGGTAACTTTTCCGGTCTTTCTCCGCCAGGAGGATTTCGGCTATCTTGTGGCGCGTTTCCAGGTTGACCTCGACCGGTTGCGGGAAGTAGTCGACAAATCTGCGGTAGACCACAAGCGCCTGCCTGGTGTTCCCCGATTGTTGATGCAGGTCCGCAGCCAGCATGAGTGACTCTCTCCTCACCTCTTCATCCTTTGACTCGCTTTCTACGCGTTCATATTCAGTGGCGGCAAGGGAAAGCTGTCCGCTTTGCTGGTAGACGTAGGCAATCTTCTTGGTGACTTCCGGCTGCAGCGAATGGTTGGGGAAGAGCTTCCGGAAACCTGTCAGGACCCCAGCCGCCATTTTCCAATCCTTGAGCTGGATCAGGGCTACCGCGGCATCGTACTCGGCATTCGCGCGAATCTTCGAAGTTGGGGCCATGCGGCCGACACGCAGGAAGTGCTCTGCTGCCTCGCGGTACTTTTTCTCGGCATTGGCAAGCTCACCCTGCTTGTAAATGGAGGCGGCAAGATTGTCGACGAAGCCTGCCCGGCTTTTGTCTTCCGCGGGAAGCAGATCCAGGACTTTCACATAGGCGGGCTCGGCCTCGGCATACCGCTTCAGCTCGTAGCAGGAATGGCCGACCACGATCCAGGCAGACTTGAGGACCTCCCGGTCCGCAGTCGGGAAGGTCTTGATCAGTTTATGCGCAGCGACGAGCGCCTGAGGGTAGTCCTTCATGTCGTAGAGGTCGTCCGCGGCAGCTCCGAGCACGATCGCGGCCTTCTCGTGTTTCGGAAAGGTCTCGGCAAATTTGAGCGAACTGCGCACGGTCTCCCGCTTGACCTTGTCTTTGTCGTCCGGCGCGGCGCTGCTCAGCTGTTGCCGGTAGGCATAGACGGCGGCATAACCGGCCGCGGACGACTTTTCGTTAACCGGATAGGTATAGGCGGTCTTTTCGTATTCCAGCGCAGCACGGGCAAAGGAATGATTCTCAAGGAGCAGATCGGCCAACTGGTAATTGATCTCCGGCGATTCGGCATCCTTCGGGAACGAGGACGGAACTCTTCGTACCAGTGCAGGGATTCCCGGAAATTCTCCGCCTTTTCCTTGATGTGCTGCGGATTCTGGTACAACGAGTGGTAATGATGGGCAAGGTCGGTAAGGTTGGTCTTCAGGAAACCAAGGACCTCGGGACGCGCACTCGGTTCGAAATGTTTGCCCCAGTAGTCGGATTTCAGGCCGTAATTGCGGGCGAATTCCTTGGCATCAAGCACGATGCTGGGGAAGCCACCGGCCACGTTTATCTCAATGACGCGCATCTGGAATTGCGGCGAGACCCGGTGGAACGGATTGCGCTTGACGAATGCGTAGTACGAAGCCGCGGCATCGCTGTAGCGGCGTTTTTCGAAATAAAACTCGCCGAGATTGCTGTAAATGCGATCCTCATAATTGCGCTTGCCATGTGTATCAAAATATTCCATTACGGTTTCCGGACCGTTCAGATACGAAAAGCTCAGGCTGATGACACGGAAGGTGTCATCCACACGCTTGCGGGTAAGATCGTCCTTGGTTTGGGCGAAATCGTACCCTTTGGCCACCTTGTAATCCAGCAGCGCAATGAAGCGAGGCAGTGCGTCTTCATAAAGTTCCTGCTTGTAATAGGTCCAACCGAGCTTGTATAGGGCAAGTTCGTAATAAGGAGAACTGACCCCCCTGGCCACGATGTTACTTGTGCGGCATCTTCCGCATCGAGATAACGCCTGCGGGTAAAGAAGAATTCGGCCCGGCGGAACGGCACCTCGTCGCTGTAGCGGGAACCGGGGAATTCGCGAACCAGCCGATCCATGACCGCCATGGCATCCTCGGTCTGACCCAGTTCATCATAGGCACGGGACATCTGGTACAAGAGTTGGTCGTTTCCCTTGTAATGCGGATATTTGTCCAGCAGCTTTTTGTAGACCGTGAGTGCCTCTCGGGCCCCTCTATTTTCCCGACCATCGCTGGCGGCCGCGGAAAGTTCGCCCGTGTTTCCCTGGTCGGCGGAAAGCTGCGGGCTCCCGGTCGCCCTTTTTTCAAAATCGCTCTGCGACTCGCCCGGGACAGGCTGCGGGACATCGGACGGGCGGACGGCGGCAACCTTCGGGCTTTGGGCACGCTGAGCAGGGAGAGACAGCTTTGTAGCCGCCCTTTTGCCGGCAGGCACAGCCGGGTCGGTAAGATAGCCGTATTCCTTCTCGATCTTCAGGTCGGCAAGACGCCGCATCGCCTCGGGTGTCAACGCCGATTCGGGCGTATCTGCCAAAAAGCGCTGGTAGCTCTCCATGGCTTTCTGAAGACCGCCATGGATCGTCTCTTCCTTGATTTCTATCTTCCTGTCCCGCAATGTGGCAATCGTCTCCCTGTTGCCGCCGGACTGGCATGCACCAAGGACTGCCGGAATTGCCAGGATGAAAAGTCGAATTCGCTTCATTTGCCCACACTCTTTTCCTTCTGGGCCCTGGTGGCCCAGTCGTAACTGTCAGCTATGGCGAAACGTGCGGTAATCTGGAACTGCTCCAGCCGCTCGCGGCGCCTGGTCAGTTCATTCACGGCCATGGTTTCCAGCACATTCCCCTGGCGTGCCATCAGGACCTTCACTTTTTCCTGTGCCGCCGCGATCAGAATACGTTGGTGACTGGTCATATCCCCATATCCTTCATAGCTTTGCGTGGCTGCCTGGCATGTTCGGACGAAAGCAGTGTACTGTTTCTGCAGCAGGTCCACCGCGTTGTTCAGGTCACGCAGATCTTTGTAGGCATCCGTAAGTCGCTGGTCATATTCCGTCCTGATGTTCCAGAGGAGGAAGCCCCGCAAGCGGCTGATCCGCTCCGCATACCCACCCCACCCTGACCATCCCCCACCAGGGGGGAGGGAACGCCGTTCGCAGGCAGAGACTGTTCCAGCCGTCCGATTTTTTCCGCGGCAATCCTTTCCTCCGCGGTGGCCAGGTAATCGGGCCGCGGCACAACCAGCATGGCTTTCAGACGTTTCCGGATCCGCTCCCGCTGCTCCAGGCGCAGGCGAATTTGCGAATCGAGCTCCCGGAATGCCCGGTCAATATCGGGAAGCAGCGGCTGGTAATAGCCCGGCGTTTCGCGATGATATCCTCGAAGGCATCCAGGTCACCTTCCCAGCCACCAAGCTTCTTCTGCAGTTCATGCAGGTCAAGGTAGTTCTTCAGGGATTCCTGAAAAGTGGGAAGCCATCAATTGAAGCAGAGAGTAGGTTTCGGGGCATCCGGCAGTTTGCGTAGCTTGACATACCCGGTCGGAATCCTGCTTCAACTCTTCCCGGGTCAGGGCCTTGAGAAATTTGCCCTCTTTGATGGACGTGATGGATGCTCCAAGTTTGTCGACTTCGTTGCCAAAGACATCGAGCGCTTTGCCGTACAGCAATGCCGCTTTTCCATAAATATTCAGTTTCCCGTAGGCGTAGGGCACGGCCAGCAGGGCTTCCTGGACCGCTGGATCAGTCACTTCGCGCTGCGCGAGGATGCTCCAGGGAACGAGTGCTCTTTCGTAGAGACCACGGCTGGTCCGCCAACCCAACCCCAGAGGGCCCGATTCGAGAAAGGCCCGCTCAATCGCACCCGCTCGAGGACCTGCTTGGCATTCTCGGCAACATTTTCATCCAACAGCTTGTAGCCCAGAACCAGGTTCGCCTTATCCTTGATGGCCAAGGTGGCCGGATCATCGCTGACTATTTGTCCGGTTCGGTCCAGAAACGTGCGCCCTTCCTGCTCTTTACCGTCTTCATCAAGGAGATCCCCAGGTTGTACTCTGAAAACCTTCCAGCCCCTTGCCCCCTTCGAGATCCTGAACACACCGGCTGCTTCAGGGAAGCTTCCGGTCGCCAGCAGAATTTCCCCACGCAGGAATTTCACATCATCCTGAATGGAAGAGGGGATTTCCCCGTGAATTCTTTCCAGCGCATGCTGAGCGTTTTCCGGTTGGTCTTTGCGGAAGTAAAGCCGTGCCAGCCGATAGATCGCATAGTTGCGCGCCGGCTCCGCCACGTTCGCCTCGATAACCGCAGTCATGGCACGCCCAGCCCGGAGATGCATCCGGTAACCCAGCTCGAAATCCCCGACGCCGAATTCCGCCTGGCCGATATGGTAATTGAGCGTATCGAGCCCCGGTTCATCCAGCCTGCGGTACTGTCCCATTTCGGTGTCGGGCCGGGCAATGGCCTGAAACCAGTCTCCCTGAAAGGCGTGGTACAGCGCCTCACCGTAGTAGACATCCTTCAGCCCTTTCGACGTGTAGGGGTTGGCTGCCAGTGAAGGAGTAGCGATCAACAGGCAGGCCAGCGTGAAAATCAACCTTGACATGGTTTACCAATCCTTCAGTGCAATGGTTTTACCGCCGGCCGGAACGACCCCGACGAGTTTCGGGCCGATGTTCTTGGAGACCGTGAAGCTCTCATCCTTTCGAAAATCAGAGCCGCCTTCGGATTTCCCCAGCACAGTCACATGCAACGGGTGCTCACCTGTTCTGACATTGCCGACATAGATGCGCTGCACGCCACCTTTTTGCAGAGCATCGAGCTCTTTGTAGGTATACAGGTGATGGGCGACCGCCTTGCCGTCCAGCTCGATATCGACGGCATCGAGCCGAACTTCTCGTCCTTGGCCAGCGACACGAAGATAGCTATCTGGGTATCGGAAGGGTAGATGAGTTCTCTTCCAGCTGGTTCAGCTGCGCCGCAATGGAGAGGACATCCGTCTTGATTTCCTGTACCTGCTCATCCAGCCCCTTGTTCAGCTCCTTGGAAGAATCCTGCGCATGGGCAGGTGCGATTAAGAAAAGTGCCGAAAGCCCTGGAACAATTGCCATCATACTTTTGAACATATCCCCCACCTATTCGTTGTGCCCACTGGGGCCGTGCCTTCATGATCCTGATGGGGTCCCCACCCCACCCCGGCCCTCTCCCACCAGGGGGGAGGGAAAAACAGGGACCCGGAATCGTCATCTACCTGGTTTGTCGTACGAGCGAAGCACATGCCTACCAACTGCTTTTTTCACGCCGCACAAGTCGGCTTTCGAGGACGGCGGCGAGATGGCCGTTTTTAGCTCGCTGAAACTTCGTTTTCAGCAACTTGCTATATCGTTCCCACGATGTTGACGAACAGCCCCTGGTGCCGGTAACTCAGGTCGGTCAGATCGTCGGAAAAGTCGGTAAAGTTGTAGCCGGCGCCGACTTTGACATGGTTGCCCAATCGGCGGTAGAGACCGAGCAGCGCGCCGATGCGCCGGTCATGGGCATCCGGCAGGTCAAGCATGCGGCCTTCGGCCAGTGCATCCCAGCGTTTCAGGAAATGCCAGTCGCCACGCAACACAAACAGTTGGGCCCGGCTGTCAAAGTACTCGGGATTATCCCTGTCGATACTCACCTGCCCGAGCCGGTAAGCATATTTGCCGCCCAGGGTCCCAGGAGGTCATCGTACATGACGTCGACCGATGCGACCTGACTGCGCTGGAGAACGCCGGCCGTCGTGCTGGTGCCGTTGAACTGGTCCGCTGCCGGCACATTGCAGAAAAAGGTATATTTGAAGAGGAGGTTGAGCCGGTCGAAATTGACCGGACGGTAGGCGGAGCCGATCACCGCCTCGGTATAGCTGCCGTCGTAGAACTGGCCCTGGGAGCTCACGGCTTTTGGGAGTAGTTGAATTTACCAACCAGCCTCCAGTCAGGGTTCATCTGGTATTTGAGGCTGTTTTTCAGCAGCCAGGTGGTGCGCTTGACACTGCTGGTGTCCGGCTGTTCCGAATCATCAACCCGGAATTCCAGGGCACTTGCTATCTTCAGTTTGTCGAACCCGTAACCGGCATTCACTCCGACCGCCGTTCTCTTGATCCTGGCTGCGGTCAGATTGTCCACCAGGGTGCCGAATTCCGTCTTGGCGCCGAGATTAAGGCGATCGGTGGGTGTCAGAGTAACGCCGTAGGAATGGGTGAGACCGGTGGGAACATCGCCATGGCTATAGCGTTTCTCCCCATAGACACTGACACTGTCCGAGTAGCGGGTGCGGAAACCGGATGTCAGGCTGCCTTTGTTGGCTTGTACGCCGTTGTCCGAACGCTCGTTTTCCAGGGCGTAGGTGAGGTAGAGAGTGGTCCGGTCGCTGTAGAGATACTCGCTGCCGAACCGGCCGGCCGCGCCGAGGTCCCCGCCAGATACCTCGCCATTCACCTTGAAGCGGTCGGTTACCTGGTACGCGCCTCCAACGCCCGGCCCGGTCGTTCTTCTCACGGTTCCCGCTGGTCTGCACCGACTTCTGCGCAAACAGGTAGCTGCTCCAGGTCGTCCGGGAATCATACAGGACCTTGCCCACCAGATCGGTGCGGTCGCCCGTTTCCTGTGTCAGGGGAACCGTCGGCGAATGGTCTTCGCGGCTATCCCGGCGCGCGCCCAAGCTGAGCGTCCAGTGTTCGTTCAAGCGATAATCGCTGTCCAGTTCGGCAGTCAGTGTCTCCAGCCCATTGTCGATGGTCCGCTGATCGGCCTTGGCATCAGCCCGAGGCGATCGGTAACCGGCACATCCGCCGTGCCGCCGATCTGAAAGGTATCCTCATTCGCGACCTGGCCGGGGCGCTGCATAGCCCGCTTCCAGCAGCTGGTTGTACAGGGTGAGCTGCCCCGCCAGTTTTTATTGAAATCCTGCAGGGCGATGCCGAGATCGACCCGGTAGGCCATGGCAGCCGTGCCGGAATCGCCAGGGGTCTGGACGGTACTGTACTGGAAACCGCCATCCTGCGAGTTCGAGGTGAAGAGGTCCGAGCCCTTGCTGCGGCCGGCTTCGAGTTTGACCCAGGTAGCAGACGATTTGCGGACGGTCAGGTCCGCCCGACCAGGCTCTCATCGTTTGCCGAATCGGTGCTGCCGGTCAGGCCGAGCTTGACATGGTCGCCGATCCAGTAATGGGCCCTGCCGCCAAAGGTCATGGCACTCAGGTCCTCGACCCCGGGCGTGAATTCGTAACGAACCACCAGGTAGATCGGATGGCCGGGTCGAGTCGCGGTGTACAGAAATTGTCGGCCGCCGTCAAGTCAAGAGGTCGGTCAGCAGCAGACGGCCCTGCAGGTAGTCGATATCGTAATCCTGAACCGGCGTCAGGTCCTTGACGGCCATTACGATGCCTGAATCCTTGTCGCGGATCTCGATGCGGACCCGTTCGGATCCTTGCAGAACGTCCTGTCGACGCAACCAGTAGAGGGAACCGCCGGTGCCGCGGAACTCGTCACGGCCCGCCACCGTTCCCGGATCGGCGGCAAATCCGTCCACAAGGAGGCGCTTCTCGCCAAAACTGGTAACGCTGGGGGTCTGATAATGGAGGTTCCCACCGTAGAGCCCCCGATCCACATGGGCCAGATCGTTATCGGTATACGCCACCCGGAAATTACCCCAGAGACCGTAGCTCTGGTCTTTTTTCAGCTTGAGATAGAACTTGCCGCTGGTCGGAGCATCTTCAACGACCGTGCTGTCATCCCCAAAGGTCGGGAAATGGTAATCCGGGTCGATGCGCCGAAACAACGCATCGGGAGATTTATCGAGGAAGTTGCTGAAGATCTCGTCGAGCGGACCTTCGCGAGTGTCGGCGCTGGCAGTCAGCCCCCAGCCTTTGCCGAACTGGCCTTTCGTGTAGAAGGCAAGCCGTCCTTCGGCGTTAAAGTCCTTGCTGTAGCGGTCCTGGTCCGGAGCCAGCAACTGGGCGGGTCCGTCGGTCTTGTCGGCCGACAGGGTCAAATCGGCAATCCCCACCGTGAACCAGTCGTTCTTTTTCAGGTTCAGGTCGCGCAGATAGAGATCGCCATTCCCGGATGCATCAAGCACGGCAACCTCGACGGTATTCATTCCCTTCGGCAGGATTTCCTCGGCAATGAAACTGCCCTTGCCGTCCACCGGTGCCGGGTAACCGGCCAGCCAGACTGGGTGTTCGGCCGGAATGGCACTGCCATACGCCTGAACGGTCCCGCCGTCGAGCGGAATGTTTCGCGACGCGATGCGACTTCCACCGTAGCCGGCCAGCAGTTCCTTGTCCGGGTCCGCCTTGGCCACGGACGAATCGATCCGGTCGCTCACCCATAAGGGCTGAGAGGTGGTTTCATCGAAGTTGCCCTTACCATCATAGACACGGGCCAGGTATTTCAGTTTCCGGAGCGGGGCCGAAAAGGAATCGAAAGAGGGCTGCCATTCCGCCAGGCCTTCGCCATTCATCGGGATGACGGCCAGCGGCGTGTCGTGGACGGATTGGGCTTCGTCGAAAATTCTGACCTCGGCCCGTTTGATGAAGCTGTGGTAGTTGCTGTAAAGCCGGAAACGGACCAGGTTCTCGGCAAACTCGGTCTCCGGCAGGTCCTGGAAGCGGATGCTGCGCGGCCAGGCGGTGACGTTCAACCTGGGCTCCATTTTCAGGTTGTCGTACTTGAACTCGATCCGGGCGCGATCAAGGGCCACGTCGGTGCAGCGCTGCACGTCCGGAATACTCTTGTTCGGATCGTCGACCGGCTTGCCGTCAACCGAGATGCGCATCAGGTTAAGGGCAAAGGGGTCAGCCGTTTTCACTTCACGGGTCATACGGGTGATGTCCACTCCCTCGTAGTCATTGAGAGGGACAAGCTCGTCATACACAATCTGCACCTCGACCCGCGAAATACCCGATTCGCTGAAACCGGCATTGACCACATCCGCGGACTGGACATAGCCCCGGCCTTCGAATTCCGCCTGTTTGCGGTCCAATCCCATCTTTCCGCACACCGCATCCATCGAGCGGCGGGCGCGCGCCGTGGACCAGCCGATATCGTCGCCGTAGATCACGGCGGCGCGACGATCGAGGCGCTCGTTGCAGAGATAGCCGACAAAGCGCAGGCGCACATTCGTCTTATCCTTGATCTCGGCCATGAGCTGTCGCAGCCGTTCGGTGTAACCGGCAGGCACAACCGGACTCCCGTTTTTGAACAGGATCGGCGCAATCGGGCCCGACGGCTGGTTGTAAACCTTGGTCACCGTTTCGGCGCCGGCATCTTCCGGACAGAGTTGCGGCTCATCGGGCAGGTCCTGAAGCGGGTCATCGTGCCAGAATTCCACCTCGACACGCCGGTTCATGGCCCTGCCCTGCGGCGTCGCGTTGGAGGCCAGCGCCCGCGATGATCCCCTGCCATCGCTTTCGATCACGATATCGGATCGCTTCAGCGCGTCGTTTACGGCCAGGGCAACGCGCCGGGCCACCGCCTTCGTCAGCCCGGACTGGTCGCCGTAGATGCGCTCGTCACGCCCTTCCAACGGGGTATTGTCGCCATAGGCGATGAATTTGACGGCAACATGCTCCTTGCCGTGCAGGTTGACCAGCGCCTGCCTGATCTGCTGCAGGAACTCTTCCGGTACGGTCACCATGGCTGCGTCATAGTGCATGGGCGTCACCAGGTTCTTGACCCGGGCCCCATGGGACTGCCCTTCCTTGTAACGCATCTTGCAAACCGTCTCGGTACGGAAGACCTTGACGCGGTTCACCTGCCGCGGGACGATCACTTCCTTTTCCACCATCTTTTTGCCGATCTCGTCATACCAGACCTCAACCTCCACCCGCCGGTTTTGCGCCCGGCCGGCTTCGGTCGCATTGCTGGCAACCGGCTGGCTGTCGCCACGCCCTTCATAGGAGATGGCTTCCGGAGGAAGTGCCAGAGCACGCTGGAAATATTCGGCAACGGTGCCTGCCCGTTCCCGGGAGAGTCCTACATTGTCGCCGAATTTCGCTTTCAGGGATGCACTGAGCGCCTGGGGATCGGCATGACCGACAAAGTGAAGGCGCACATTGAGGTGGTCACGCATCTTATCGAGCACACCCCGCAGGATCGCCACATACTCCTCGGGAATGTCCGCCTCACCTGAGGCGAAATGGATCGGCGCGACCACATTGGTCACCTTGATCGTTTTCACGTCTTTCTCGGCAACCAGGCGTCTCTCGGTGCGGTCTCCCTGGTCCTCCCCGAAAATGGACGGATCGAGCAGCCACGGCGTAAAGGGTTGGTCCTTCGTCAGGTGCATTTCCGTTGTGTCGCCGCTGGTGGCAGCTTCTCTCGTTCCTGCGTCCGTCTTCACGCTCTCCACAGGAGCTGCTTCGGCGCAGACAGCGGTCTTCGCTACGGATACCGACATGAGTAAGATACATATAAGAACGATAAAACCGCTCACCCGGTGACTCCCATCTAAACTAAGAGAGTCTGCTATCCTCTCCGGGTGGCCCAGGAGGGTCGCCCGACAATCTGCCAACCAACAAAAACCGGATAAACTTCGAGTCACAATGCACAGGGAGTCAGGATCGTTTTGTGACTATATTCGGGGGGCGAAATCTCTCACCCCTGATACGTATTTCCAACCTTTTACGGCGGAGCGCCGCGACGCCAGAAGACCTCGGTCTCGATGGCAAGCTGGTAGCCGCCGTCCCATTTTCGGGAAATCTCCTTTTCAAGGCAGAGAGGCGTTCATCTACCAGCCCTTTATTCTCGATTTCCGCCAGGTACGACAACCTCAGCACCGCCGGGGCTTTCCCGTAATTCTTTCAGCAGAAGATCGATTCTTGGCTGCCACTGCAGCCGCAGCTCGGTGCTCTTCGGTTTGAACGCACCATCGGCAACATCCAGGGAAACCACGTGGTGAATGGTCGCGCCGAAGTTGAAGCGCAGCATTTTGCCGCGCGTGGCACGCTGCACCTGCGGGTTTTCACTGGTTAGCCGGTACCCGGTGGGCAGGCTGCGGTCGTCCAGCTTGAGGATGAAGTTGCTGCCGCGGTCCTGGTCCGGAACGGTCGCGCAGGTGATATGGTAGCGCCCGTACTCGTCGGTCGTGGCGATCAGGCCGCGGGCGGTCACGAGGCGCACTCCGGGCAGCCCCTTTTCCCCGGGATCGGGATAGAGATTGGCGTTTGCATCATCGAAGACCTTGCCGATGATGTCGGTGCAGTCGAAGTCTGGATCGGGCGTCACGCGCACCGTTGCCGAAGCAACCCCGGAGGCAAAACTCTCGGTGGCGTTATCCCTGACCTGGGCGCGGTTCACGTATTCGCCCTCGGAAACCCCGGAACCGACGATCATCAGGAAAGTGATGCTGTGTGTTGCAGTGCTGGTGAGCTGGGAAATATTCCAGATCAGCTGGCGATTGTTCATCAGCGGCTCGATCTTCTGTCCGTCGATACGGGTCGTCTCCCTGCCACGTACTTGAAGCCGAGCGGAAAGGTGTCGATCACACTCAGGTTCTGCAAGGTCACTCCCAAGGTATTTTTGAGGGTAATCGTGTAGGGTACTAGTTGTCCGCGGGTAGCGTTAGTGAGCGCCGCGGTCTTGGTGATCGCTATTGCCGTATCGAGCGTCGGATCGATGGCGATGTGGTTGTTGTAGATCTGGCTGTACCCGGGCTGACCATTCTCCAGCATGAGATGCTGATAGAAGGCAGTGCCCGTTCCCGCCGCTACCGAGGTGCCCGGGGCCAGCCAGGAAGCCTGCGCTTCGCAGTAGTTCGGCGTTCCCGGCACCGCATCGGCCGCACTGCCGGGACATGCAGGAACGGAGAACCAGGCCGTAGTGTCACCGGAAAGCGGTGGGACCAGTTTCGACTCGCCCGCCATGTACCCCGTGGAAGGCGGCGTGACCTGGATCAGGTAGTCACCACCGGAGGGACAGGAAGGATCACTGAAATTCAGATCGAATTTATAATAGCCATCACTCGGCGTAACCTGGCCCTGCGCAGCCGGATCGTTGAAACAGCTGCCGGGCAGCGGCGTCTTGCTTGCCGCCTGGACCAGGGTCAGGGTAGCACCCGCGATCGGCGTGCGCAGGAGCGAGTTATAGACCACGCCATTCGGAGTCAAGGGCAGGTTCAGATCCTGCAGAACAGCGCCGGGCCCTGCAACGATATTCGAAATGCGTTGCATGCCGTTGGTGAAGGGAGAACTGCCCCAGCCGAGCATTGCCGTGGTGGCGGTCGCATCCGGCGCATGAAAACGAATTTCGTACTGGATCGCGGTCGCCTCGTTAGGGGTAACCCCGATGAAATGGTAGGAGCCGTCGGCATCGGTTTGAACGGAGCCCACCAGATTGCCGTTTTGGTACAGGTCCGCAACCCAGGCAACAAAGGCCGGCTCGCTGCCATCCGGCATGTTGTTGAAATTCGCGTCCTGCCAGACCGAACCGCTCAGGGTCGCGCTGCCCGGCATGCCGCCAACGGTAACCGAAGCACTGGCACGTGCCGTCTGCACAGGGGTATTCCAACGAGCCTGGGCGGTGTTGGTGACAATACTCCCGGTCGCCACGGTACTGTTCAGTTTGACCCGGAAGCGCACGACCACGGATCCGCCCGGTGCAAGTGTGCCGTAGGTCGCAGCGTAATCCGCGCTGAGCAGCGGCGAACTGAAGGTCACCCCGTTGGCGGAACCGTTCATTGCCGCGGAATTGTCCACATAGGCGGCCTGGGTCAGGACGGGAGTAAGGTCATCCGAAATTACTACATTGGTGGCCGGGACCGTGCCGATATTGGTGGCCTGGATCGTATACTCCAGCACGCTCCCCGGCAGTGCGGCTCCACCGCCAACCACCGCCACGATTTGGTGATGGATAGTTGTTGCGCATCCCCTACCACGATCACGGTCGGCTGATAGCCGTTGGTCGGGTTGCCGTCCGCATCGGTCAGCAAGGAAGGCAATTGCGCGGTTGCCACACTACCCTGGTTGCTGATGATAGTCCCTGACGCAACTGCCGGGTTGACCTGCACCCTGAAAGTCACGACTCCCGTGCCACCTGCGGCTAGGGTTCCGCCGTTCGATGGAGGAGACGGCGGAGTGAGTCCCGAAGAAACGACCCCCATGCCGCTGGTGAGGGGCGAGACACCGGGGCCGGAATCAGCCACTGCCGCGCCGTTCATCGACACCGAGTTCGCCACATAGGTGGTGTTGACAGGAATAGCATCGGTCAGGAGCACGCCGGTGGCCGGGGTCGCCCCTGAATTGGTCAGGCTGATGGTGTACTGAAGCGTGTCGCCCGGGTCAACGTAGCCGTTGCCGTTGACGTCCCCGGTGAGTTGCACGGTCTTCAGTGCGTAGACCAACGGAAGATTACCCACGACAACCGTGGTCGGGTCGTTCACCGCAGGCGTCGCCGGGTCATCGGAAGGCTGTTCGGTAAAGGGTCCGCTCGCCGCGCCGGAACCATCCACAAAACCCTGGTTGGAAATGAGGGTGCCGTCCACCACGTTCGTGCTGATCCGAACCTGGAAGGTGATCGTGGCGACGTTGGTCGGTGTCGGGCTCGCGTCGGCGGGCATGGCACCCGCGGCCGGATTCGCGGGAGACCTGATCAACATACCGTTCTCCAGAGCACTGACACCCGCAGCGGAGTCCGGAACAGACAAGCCGTTCAAGGTAGTACTGTTGGCCACATAGGTCGTATTGGCCGGGATGAGGTCCCGCAGTGTGGCGCTTGTTCGCATTTTCGCTGCCGATGTTTTTCACCGTGATGGTGTAACTCAGGGTGTCACCCGCCATGACGGTGGCAGTACCGGATGTGAT
The DNA here is from genome assembly GCA_963748325.1 of uncultured delta proteobacterium. Classification (GTDB taxonomy): domain Bacteria; phylum Desulfobacterota; class Desulfuromonadia; order Geobacterales; family Geobacteraceae; genus RPRC01. Next base: position 1,758,328 of record CAVVIJ010000004.1, read on the forward strand.
ATCCTTCACCGTCTTCAGGACCTGAAAAGCCGGTGCCGAAGCGATAAGCGTCCGGGTCGGATCGACGGTTCCGCTGACCGCCGGATCGTCACTCAGCTGTGCCGGCAACAGGGGCGAGCCGATCTGCGCCTGGTTCAGGACCAGGGAACCGTTGTCGATAACCGGCGCCAGGGTCACCTGGAACTGAATGACCAGTGTATCTCCGGACTCACCCTGGGGGGCAATGCTCAGGTTGTCGATATTCACCAGCCCGGTACCTTTGATTCCGCCCGTTGCAGAGCTCAGTGAGCTATTCGCACCTGCCGGAATAGTGATGAGTTTCAGGGTTCCCGGTGCAAACATGGGGGTCGCGTTCAAAGTGTCGAGATCGTCGTTCAAGGTAAAGTTCGTCGCACCAAGCGTACCGACGTTCCGGATCGTGAGCGTGTACTGCAGCGTGTTCTCCAGGTCTGGCAGTGGCGCCGGACTGGCCGGTGGTCATGTTTTGAACCGTTTTGGTAAATTCCAGCGACGGCGCCAGGGTAGTCAGCGTGAAGGCATCCTGATTGTCCAGTACACCGACGGTACCATTGGTCAACGGACCTGTCGCGGTCTGTATGTTCTCCGGTGCGGTGACGGCCGGATCGGCACTCAGCCACTGGGTGGCGCCCGCGATGTTGGTCAGGGAAACACCGCCGGCAGTATAGGGATCAAGCGAGGCGCTGTAGGTAACGATCAGTCGATCGGTCGGCGGGATTGCCGCGGCAGCCGACTTCATCGCCAGCGTAAAGGTACAGGCGGGCGCACCGGCAAAACTGACGGTATAGTCGCTGCCGTTCACCAGTGCGGCGGAGACAGGGGTAACGCCGTCGGCCTGGAAGATCCGTGCCGTGATGTTGGTCGGGGCAGCGCCGCACATACTTCCCGGTGCGGGACTGGTCACGTTTGGCAGGAGATCCGTAACGGACGTTTGCCAGGCCGTACTGCCGCCGGTATTCTGCACATTCAGGGTAAAGGTGCCGGGGGCAAGGGCGGTCATGGTGGCCGGACCGCTCTTTTCCAGGGTCAGATCTGGACCGACGATGGTGATCGGGCCGCTGGCTCCCGGGGCGCCATTGGCCTGGGTGTTCACATCATTATCGACACTGTCGTAGGTGTAGGTTGCCGTGTTCTGGAATTGCTTGCCGATGGTGTTGTTGGCGGTATTGCCGAGCACCAGCGTGACTTCAACCACAACCTGCTGTCCGGCCGGGATGTCGATGCCGTTCGTGGCGTCCCGGATCACCAGGTTCGTGGCACTGCCGCTGTTCACCGGCGTGAAGGCCGGGCCGGAGACCCGCTGTGCACTGACAAAACTCATGTCCACACCGGTAACGGCAGAGCTCAGATTGTCCAGGATGCGCACATCGTACATGGCCGTATCCTGCGGCACGGCCGGTACCGTGATGCGGTACGTGAAAGGTTGGCCGATGGCAGCCTCTGTCACCAGGGCCTGTTTCGAAAGCGCCGTCGCCGCCGCGGTGGTCAATTGGACCGTGGCCGTTCCGGTCGGACCGTACAGCTGCCGATCGCTGACCGTGCTGGAAGGAGGCACATCCAGGCTATCGAAGGAATAGTACTTTGTGACCTGTGCCAGGTTGTTCAGGGTCATCCCCGAACCGAGACCGCTGTCCGCCGTGACCTGATAGACCACCTGCAGGGTCTGCCCCGGCGGGATGGCGTAGAGGTCGGGGGAACCTGCGACATCGAAATCCCACGTCGCGACACCGGTGACCGAACTATAGGTCGGGGCCAGCGTGGGAAGCGTCGCCGTCACCGCATTGGTCGCACTGTCGATCAGGGGTTATGCCGGTAACGGTCACGCCCGCCTGGCGCAATCCCAGAGGCAGCGGCGTATCGGACAGGACAGGGTTATAGCCGGGCGCAGTACCGCGATCGGCAATCTTCACAGTATAGGTGACTCCAGCTCTAGGGACGATTACGGTGCCGCCGCCTGTCGTTACCGCGCTTTTGGACACGTTCAGCAGCGGCTGCCAGACATTGATGGTCGCAGCGGAGCTCTTCGGCGTCGCGGCAACGCCGTCAATGGCGTAGCTGAGCGTGGCATTGTTGGTCAATTGCCGAGCCGTGGGCGTCTGCGCCAAGCTGTCCTTGACCACGCGGGCACGATATTCGATGACCAGGGTGTTATTGGCAGGGTCGTTGTCCGCGGTATTGGTAATGGTGCCCAGGTTCCAGGTCAGGCTGCCGGTTGCGCCCGCTGGCAGGCTGAAGAAGCCTCCGTGTAGGCAAAGTTGCCGCTGCCCGAAGCAGGGCTGATGCTCCACCAGACCGTCAAAGGCAAGCCCCGTGGGAAGCTGATCGGTGAGCAGCGCATTCTGGGTCACCCCTTCGCGCAGGGTCAGGGCGAGTCGATACACGACCGTATCGCCGATACGCAGGGTCGAATCGCTGCCGCTGCTTGGCGCGGTAGTCGAGGAGTCGGAGACCACCGTTTTGGCAAGGGCGGTCGGATCGAACGAGGTAACAGCGGCAGTGGCCGGTCCGGTACAATAGTCGTTCGGCGAAGTCACGTTCGGGCAGCCGGCACCGGTACGCTCGCCCGAGATTGAGCCGCTCAATGAGGTCCAGTCCGCATAGACGCTGTTGCTGATCGGTGCGCCGCTGGTGGCAAGGACACTCACGTTATAGGTCAGCACCAGTGTCCCGCCAACCGGGATGTCCAGGGTGGTATCGCCATTCTGGGCTCCCCATACGACAGCACCGCTCGGCAGGGAAGAGGGATTGGGGACGAAGCCGCTGACAGGGGTACTGTTGATCTGCGCTGCGGCCGAGCCGGGGACCAGCGAGACGTTGGACGGAAGGTAGTCCATGACATCGGTGTCGAACGCTTCGGAGCTGCCATCATTGCTGACCGTGACCGTATAGCGAAGCACATCGCCCGGCAGCGCGGGAGAGGTTGTCGCTTTGCCCGCCGGCGTGGCGTAGCTGAGCGTCTTTGCCACGCTCAGGTGCGGCTCGACCACTGTCATGTTGGACGTAACGGCCGCACCGCCGTTCCCCTGGGTCAAACTGTCGCCGTTTATCTTGTCATAGAGGTACGATGCGCTGTTAACAAAGGTCAGGCCGCTCCGGTTGTTGGTGGTGTTCTGCAGGGCCACCGTCACCTGGATCACCGCTTGACCGCCTGCGGGGATATCGATACCGGTGTTCAGGTCCTGGAGAATGATATTGGTGGCCGTGCCGGTATTGGTCAGGTTCCAGCTGCCGCCGGATACGGCAGCAGCGCTGACAAAGGTCATGTTGGCAGCGGAGAGACCCAGGTTGTCCAGGATTCTCACGTCGTACAAGGGGACGTTGGTCGGGGTTGCAGGCACCGTAATGAGGTAACTGAACTGCTGTCCGATGGTCGCGGTTGCCGGTGCGGGGTTTGCCTTTGACAGCGCTCCGGGTGCCTGGATCGTCAGGACGGTGGGATCCCCTCCCGAGCCGAGCAGCACCGAGCCGTTGACGTACGGGTCATCACTGGGACCGGTCCATGGCTGGCCGTTCGAATCGGTGCCGGTGAGGTTTGCCTGATTGGAAATAATCGTGCCGTTCGCAAGAGTCGATTCAAGCGTAGCATCGAAGTCTATCTGGATCTGCGATGTGGTATCGGCTCCTCCCGGCAGATTCAGACCGGTGACGGTAAGGGACCCCGGGGTCCCGCCTGAGGGTTGCGTGACACTGACCGAGCCGCCCCCGGGAGTGATGGTAACGTTGGAAATCGACCCCAAGCCGGCAGGCAGGTTGTCGCTGATGGTGATGTCATTGAGCGCCGGCCAGGTAAAGTTCTGGAGCAACAGGGTGTAGTGCAGCCTGTCACCCGGAAAGGCGGACTCGGCCGGATAGGTCCCGGTGGTCAGGTCACGCACCGTCTTCTGGAAGTAGTAGCCGGACAGTGCCGCAGTGACGTTCCAGGCGTCCTGAAAGTCCAGGGTGCCGGGGGTGCCATCGGTGATCGTTCTGTCGTACTCTCGTCGGCTGGCAAGGCTGCTGTTCGCGCTGAACCACCTGGTAGCGCCGGCAATATTGTTGAGTGTGGTGCCGGATGCGACACCGGTGCTGTCCAGTTGTGCCTTATAGGTTACGATCAATCGCTGGTTGGGAGCGATTTTGGTCGTATCGAGCATGTTCAGGGTAAGCTGACAGGGTGAAGCACTGCCGCCGTTCCAGGTGAGTTGGTAGTCGGTGCCATTCACCAATGGAGCCGAAACCGGGGTAACGCCGTCAGAGGCAAAGATCCGGGCGGTAACTGTGGGCACGGGCGATACGGCACACATGCCGGCCGGGAGATTGTCGGTAATCGTGGCATTCCAGGCGTCGCTGCCCCCGGCATTTTGAACATCAAGCGTGTAATCCACCTGGGAAGCCACATTAATGGTCGCCGCCGAACCGGATTTTTCGAGGGTCAACTCAGGCTCGACGACCGTCATCGGCAGGGTCGAGCCGGGCCAGGCCTGGAGATCGGAGATACTGGCCGAATTGATCAACTTGTCGAACCACATGTTTGCGGTATTGGTAAATTGCGTCCCGCCCGGATTCACGTTCGCCGGAGTGCTGTCAAGGACAACAGTGAGATCGATCTCGACATTGTAGCCGGCCGGAAGCGAAACCAGGTCCGGATTATTTTCATAGGAAAAAACCAGGTGCTTCGTACCATCGGAACTGATACCGGGGTGAGCAGCGAGCCAGGCAGGGCTGGCCCCCAGGGTCAAAGGAGCGCCGCCGTTCAACGGTGTTCTGGTGCCATTGTTCGGGTTGACCAGGAAGGCCGTGTTGCTCACATAGCTGAGGGCCGCACCGGTCGTGGTGAGATCGTCAGGGATAACGATATTATGCACATCGGTTCATCCGCGTTGGCGATATACTGGAAGGTGCTGGAAGCATCCAGCTTTCCCAGCAGCGGCACGGTGATCGTATAGGTAAAGGGCACACCGATTGCGGCAGTGGTCTGGCCAACGGGGTTCTTCTTGCTGACGGCGTCCACCGGCACCATGAAATCCTGGCATTTCGGGCTGATGTTGTTGAAGCCGCCCGGCGCCCAGTAGATCCAGAAGTCCGAGTGAGTCGGGTCGTTACACGACATGTTGCCGTAGTAGTAAACATTCTGGAAAACGATGTAGTACGATTGCTGCTGGGGAAAGTTAAAATTGATATTCGTGATCGGAAAGCCACCCATGGACTGCGGAAACTTTTTGACCGTACAGTTCATGTCGAGCCCGAAGGTGGAGGCGGATTGAATGGCCGCCAGCGTTGCGGGGTTATTCCCGTCAACGATTCCCGGAACGCCCCCTTCGGAAAACTCGGAGCAGAAAACGCCCGCGGCCTGCACATGCGAGGCACTGCCCAGCACCAGGACCAGAAGAGCAAGGACGACAGCGAAGCGCAGTGAGTAACTTGTTAAGATTTGCCTTAATTGCATAACTATGTACTCTCGATCTTCTGCAAAGAATTTGCGTACACATCCATCAAAAAAAGAGCACTTTCACTTCCGAGGATGAGAGTGCTCCTTGTGTCGGTAGTGTGCCGGGAACCAAGAAGCGTAACTCATCTCTTCGGTAACCCGGCTATCCGCCTGCGCTTGCAGCTTCGGCGGACCCGTGGCTTTGCGTCACCAGATTTCTCTGGCTTTGCCCGTTCGGAGAACATATGTACTATCGCTCACAGCACGGAACACCTTGCTGTGCATTAGCAGCAAAAACCTCAAACGAAAAAACCCGCGCCATAGCCGATGATTCGACTGATAGCGCGGGTTTCACTTGCCCCGTAGGGATGAGACTTACCGCTGTATTCTATTCAATGTGGCCGGCAGAAAAACTTTCTATTCGACCAGGATCCTGCCTGATGACGATCATCAGGAAATTATTTCAGGCGTTCCTGCTTCATAACATCGGAAACCCGGTAATCGGCAACATTTACCGTCACCTGGAGACAGGGCGCTGAGAGCAGGCCGATCTCCTTCATGCACTCGGTTAACTTCCGTTTCCACTCCGGATCAAGGCCCGGTTTTCGTTTGATCATCTCCATGGCTATCCCCCAGTATTGCCAGCCGTGGATTGTGGTTCATCCCGTTGCTCCAAAAATCAGAGTACTCCTGGTACCGGTAACCTGCCACTTCAGGTTGCCTGCCGTAACTCCTCTGTCCGCCCTGGTCTGATGTTTCAGCCGGCACAAGGCTTACGTAAGCGGATTTCTCTGACTTTGCCCGTTCGGAGAACGTTTTGCAGCGTATCTCAAACCGATGAACACCTCGCACTGCGCTTTCAAATGTATGTACCTGCACTTTCAATAAAAAAGGAGCACTGTCATCTTCCGAGGATGAGAGTGCTCCTTGTGTCGGCATTGTACCGGGTACCAAGAGGCTTGACTCATCTCTTCGGCAACCCGGCTATCCGTCTTCGCTTGCAGCTTCGGCGGACCCGTGGCTTTGCGTCACCAGATTTCTCTGGCTTTGCCCGTTCGGAGAACGTTTTCGATTTTCAATCGAAGCGGAATGCTCGGCGCTTTTCAAATAGAATTACTGCACAAAAAAAAGAGCACTGTCATCTGCCGAAGATGGAGTGCTTCTTGTGTCGGTTGTACCGGGTACCAAGAAACAAAACTCATCTCTTCGGCAACCCGGCTATCCCTCGTTAAAGCTTCGGCGGACCCGTGGCTTTGCGTCACCAGATCACTCTGGCTTTGCCCGTTCGGAGAACGTTATATGTATTTCGTACACCGTCTGTTATATTTTTGTATCAAATATATGGGTACAAATCAACTGTTTTTTTACTGAACAAAATATTACATTCTCTTTAACTGTCTCAAAAGAATTTGTTAACTATTCACAACCAACAATTACGTCAAAAAAAACAGTAATCAACTGTCTTAGTGCAAATTACAAACAGCAAACAAAGCACCCTCACCTCTCCAGAATCAAACTATGACAATGAAAAAATAATAAAAAAGGAGCACTGTCATCTTCCGAGGATGAGAGTGCTCCTTGTGTCGGCATTGTACCGGGTACCAAGAGGCTTGACTCATCTCTTCGGCAACCCGGCTATCCGTCTTCGCTTGCAGCTTCGGCGGACCCGTGGCTTTGCGTCACCAGATTTCTCTGGCTTTGCCCGTTCGGAGAACGTTGTTACATTGTTTAGCTTACTGCTTGGTCTTTCTATCAAATGCCCAAACAAAAATCAACATTTTTTTAACTTGTACGAACAATTTTTTTCTTTTCAAACTTACTAAACAAAAAGTATTAATCATATATCTTTAATAATCCGGATACCGAGTGCCACATGTGCCTATTGCAGCAGAATATCAACACTGTAGTTTTGCAGAATAATAAAATGCCATTGTGAAAACGGTACATCTTCATGCTTCTTCCCTGGATTCCGGCTGGACCCTGACATGGTTGTCAGGAACAACATGAACCTGATAACCATAAACCTGCCGAGTCTGCATACGCAAAAAGGGCGACCTCATGGCCGCCCCCTTTTTTTTTGCATACCGTGCGTTTTAGAAAGCCGGATTACTGGAGCAGTTTGACCCGGTAAATCGCTCCTTTGCTTAAATCCTGGCTGTATCCCGTGAAGTAGAGGTATCCGCTGACCTTGTCGAGTGCCGCATAATAGAAGGTTGTACCGCCATAGTTCAGGGCGGCGTCGGCAGCTGGGAACGGCAGCAGTTCGTTCGGAGCGGAGAAAGCACTGCCATCGAAACCACAGCGAGACAGTCCGACGTCCGTAAGCACGAGGGCCTTGTCCGCGGACAGGGGAGAGGCTGTGTAGTAATTCCCCCCGAAAGGCCAGCCGATGCCGGAAAGAGTCGCGGTAGTGGCCCCCATCGTACCGACAAACGGAGAATAATTCGTTGCACCGCCCGAATGCCACATGCCCACCAGTTTGCCGCCCCATGAAGAGGTCCAAATTACTTCTTTGGAGATGCTGCTGTAATCGACATATTTGCTCGGAGCGACAGGAACGGTGGCAGCGGTGGCCAGATCGGTATGATAGAGCTCGGCATGGGAACCATTATGCCACACCAGCAGCAACGTGCCGTTATCGTACACGCTGGGATAACTCTGGTAGTTCCCTTCAAGTTGGGCCAAATGCTCGGGAGCCGACCAGGTTGCGCCGTTGTCGGTACTGATGATACGGAAGATAACCGAAGGCACGACAGCATAGGCCTTGAAGGCAACTCCGGCAAAGTAGAGATGAATGGTGTTGGCATCAAAACGCACGGGCACCGGGTAACCGACATAGTTATCGATCCCGGCAACTCCGGCGGCATCGATGATCAATTCCACCGGGCTCCAGGTTGCCGAAGATGCGGAAATGACCACGCTGTCCGCAGCGCTGTCAAGCGTGCCGTCGTTGACGATCAGCTGAACGACATAATCGCCAGCGAGATCGGCGGTGAAGGTCGGCGCAGACGCCGTGGTATCCGAAAGCACGGCCGTGCTGCCGATAGGAACACTTGTCAGAACTCCAGGAATAACTCAAGGGATCGCTGTCGGCATCACTGCTGGCGCTGCCGTCGAGGGTTACCCGGCTGCCGGTGGCGACGTTCTGGTCCGGCCCGGCATCGGCAACCGGTGCGCTGTTGGCCGTGGCGGCAGTCACCGTCACGTTGCTCGGGGCGCTGTTGACGCTGCCCGTCGTTGACGATCAGTTGAACGACGTAGTTTCCATCGAGATCGGCGGTGAAGGTCGGCGCACCGCAGTGGCATCCGAGAGGACGGCCGTGCTGCCGACCGGAACACTTGCCAGGCTCCAGGTGTACGTCAGAGGATCGCTGTCGGCATCGCTGCTGGCGCTGCCGTCGAGGGTCACCAGGCTGTCGGTGGACGTCTGATCCGGCCCGGCATTGGCGACCGGGCGCTGTTGGCCATGGCGGCAGTCACCGTCATGGTGTCCGGGAGACTCTCGCTTGACCCATCATTTACGACCAGCCTGATGATGTAGATACCATCCCGATCCGCTGTGAATGCGGGCGTACCGCTCTGCTGTCGGACAAAACAGCGCGCTGCCTACCGGCTGGCTGGATAGTCCAGGTGAAATCAGGGGGTTCCCGTCGACATCGCTGCTGGCACTGCCATCGAGGGTTACCAGACTGCCGGTGGCGATATTCTGATCGGGACCGGCGTCGGCAACCGGCTGATGGTTATCGTTACCGCATGCGACAACGAGAAGACTCAAAAGCAGGCAAAGAATATACTTGATTGAACGCATTGGGGCCTCCCAGGGAGTGTAATTGAAAACTTTTGTAAAGCAGAGTAACAGGAGCTGTTCTGGGTGTAATCACCCAAATGGGTGATTTTGTGGGGAGGGTAGTGTCCCGAGCGGTTAGTTCGAAGCTGTAATTCCGTGGAATTTTGTTCTCGGGCAAGGCGAGGCGACGCAGGCGTAGTGGGGCTCAGACGAGATGCCCCAACGCAGCCAGAGGGCAAAAGAATTGGAATTAGAATGAATGAATCAGTCGCTCGGGACACCAGGCAAAAGTCGAAGAGAATGGACAGTATCTCCCGAGGCCTGTCGGGCGAGGGATTTACTGCCACGCCCGACAGGTTTCCGGAATCAGTAGAGGCGGGTCAGGATGTTTTCCAGAACACGATTGAATTTTGAGGGATCTTCCATCTGCAGAAAATGTCCTGCACCGGGAATAAGCGTCTCGGTCACGAAGGGGGCACAGCGTTCCCGGGCCGAGGCCGGAATCAAAGCGCCATTGATGGCATGGATCGGCACCTGCAACTCCGCAAAGGCGTCCGCCGGGCTCCACTGGAGCAGATCGCGCCAGGCCGGAAGGGCCCAGGCCGGATCAGCGGCGGACATCTCGCCAATCAACCGTGCCGTGAGATCCGCTGGAGTTGCTGCCGTGGAGGTTTGATTCACCAGGGCGGCCATGGCCGCAGCGAAATCCTCCTGAAAAGGAGAGAAAACAGCCTCTACAGTTTCCGGAGACAAACCGCCGTAATCGATCACGAAAGTGTCCACCAGCACCACCGCGGCCACCGTGGCACCCAGGATACGGGCGGCCTCCAGAACCACGGCACCACCCATGGAATGCCCGATCAGGATCACTTTTTCCGCCGAACATGCGCAGACACATGCTGCCACATCCCGGGCAAAGGGCTTGGACTCCCCAGCGCCTGCGCTCGCCGCTGCCTGACTCACCATGACCGGGCAGGTCCAACGCCACCACAGCATGGTTGGCTGAGAAATGGTTCAACTGAGGCGACCAGTACGAACGGCGACAGGTCCAGCCGTGAACGAACAGCAGCAACGGTGCACCCTCCCCGCTACAATCGCAAGCCAGGGGAATATTATCATGGGAAAACAGTGGGCGCGAACAGCATGCGCCGGATGAAATGTTCATTTGGTCTTTTCCTAGGGTCGCCGGGCAGGACCGACAAGCAATCGCTTCATCAGGTCGGCCTGACCCCGGGTGCCGGTTTTGGCGAAGATCGCCTTGAGATGGGAACGCACGGTGTGCAGACTGATAAAACAACGCTTTGCCACTTCCGCCGGGTCCGCAGTGGCAAGCATCGCCACCAAAACTCGTATTTCCGCCTCGGACAGAGAGTACAGCCTGCTCAGACACTCAGGATCGACGGCAATTTCCGCTTCCGGATCGTACACGTACACGACTACATATCCTGCCGGTCTGGCGGTCAGCGCCGGTATATCCGGATGGATCGGCCTCACCAGGAGGTGCAGAGCGGCACCGTTCGGGCGGGGAACCTCCAGGCTGCCACCGGAGGAATGGAAAAAGCGGGAATCCGCAGAGCTGAGACAGTCCCGCATCAACCGCTGCAGACGCTGGTTGCAGGCCTCGTCGGCAACTTCTACGTGTCCGTTGCAAAAAGTCAGGGGCGTTTCCGCGCCAAGCAGAGCCTCCGCTCCGGGATTGCACTGGATGACGCGCAGCGAATAATCAAGCAGAAAATAGGGCAGGATTTTGCCTTCAGCTGCAATTGCAACAGCTTCGGCACGGGCGCAGCGATCCGCAACCTGGCCGGACAGCTGAAAGGCATGCTGCAGGTGGGGCACGAAATGATTGATAAAGGCCGTGTCCTGCTCGGTGTAGTGCCCTTGTCCCCCTGTGCGCTGCACCAGCAACTGTATCGTCCGGCCGGAATCCTGATAGATGGTGCCACAGACACCATGCTGAATATCCTGAGGGCCGGCCCAGTCGTTGTAGAATTCGCTGCGCAGAAAATCAGACTGGCGGCAACTGAAGTGGAGATACGTCGAATAGAGCCGGCCCGGAGGTTTTTGCTGTAGCTCCGGACGCCAGGGACAAGCGTTGACATAGTACTCGGTGTATTGGCGATGATAGCTGTCGTCGAGATTCTCCTTGAGACTGGAGACGACGCGCGTGGCTTCGGCATTCATTACCAGCAGACGGGCCGAACGCGAGTTGCTGCAGGCAACCAGTTCACGAAGCACTGCGGGCCACGCACCAGGATCGGCGACTGTCGAATAAATGTTCTCAATCAAGCGTCCATGCGGTTGTACGGGACACTTCGCCTGACTGCATCACATCCTAAACTCATGGGATTTGCAGAGTATTCGCGTGCGAGGGACATCCTTGCTCCGGAGGCCAAGCCGAAATACTTCGGCTGCCCGACTGAATCCTTTCCCATTGAAATCAAGCAATGGGTGAATAGTAGCGATGACAGGACCTGAAAACAAGAAAAATATTTTGCATGCAAGGAAAAAAATACCACCCGCGACCAGTACGGATGCGGGTGGTTAAAGTCTGAAAGGGGCATTCATATTCCCCGAAAAGCCCTTCACGCGGTGCACGTGCATTGAGGATTAACCAAATAGCACATAATTATTTCTGAGCTTCAAATACTACCGGCCCGTTTGATTATGCTCAATCTTTTGGCGTATAACGCTATTGCTGCCGACCACCTTCTCCTGTAAAGCATCAAACTGGATCAGCTTATCTAATGAAGTAACCCGACACACGCCACGTACCATCTTTTTCAAGCATCGGCGTTACGGTTTCGACGGCAGACCTCTTATTCTCAAAAGCGGTCTCGAACGTAATAACAACATACTTTCCGTCTGGAGCTCCGGGCAATGATGTCCGGTATGCTGTGGACAGAACCCTTCTGGAGACAAGCCTGCCCAAGGGCTTTCTAAAAGATCGCAGCGACTTTTCCCATTGCTCTTTCGTGACAGCGTTTTTGAAAAATTCGGCCGCTTCCTGCCAACTATCTGCATACTTTCCGCTGTCCACTACCGAGAGCCATTTCTCGGCACTGGCAACAGCCGCTTTCTCATTGTGCGAGTTCTGCGCTGCGGCAATTCCGGCAGCGAACAGAACTCCAAGACCAATCAACAATAAAATTCGCGGAATCATATTCGTCCTTCCTTTCTACGACAGCGGTGGGAAAAGGGAAAAAGAGGGACACTTCCCCATTTGTTTTGCGAAAATACGGAAGTGTTTGAATGCATAAGTAGGGGTTGAAGAGGAAGCCTCCGGTGGTCTTGATAGCTTGTAAGAGCAAGCGGTCGGACCGGCAAAGCCGTCCGGAATCAAAGTACCACGAAGAGGCTCCCATGAGCGTACATTACTACATTGGCCTGGACATTCACAAGAGGACAATCGCGTATTGCATTAAGAAGATCGATGGAACACTCGTCTGTCAGGGAACTGTATCTGCTGAGCGTAAAGCTTTGAGCAAATGGCTTTCAGATTTGCCATGCCCCTGGTCCGGGGCAATGGAGGCAACAATCTTTACCGGCTGGGTGTATGACTTTCTGAAACCTTATGCAGTGGAACTGAAAGTTGCCCACCCTGCAATGCTCAAAGCGATTACGTCGGCCAAGAAAAAGAACGACCGGGCCGACGCCGGGAAAATAGCCGATCTTCTGAGGGTCAACCTACTGCCGGAATGCCACATGATGCCGGAAGAACTTCGAGAGTTACGGCGGGTGTTACGTTATCGGAACATGATAGTAAGCTCCGCCGTCAAGATGAAGAACAAGATATCCGGCCTGCTTATGGAAGTTGGCGCGGTATATGACAAAAAGAGACTTCACGGCAAGAAATACTTTGGAGCTCTTCTTGAGCGTGTTGAGGATGTCCCTGATTCCGTAAAAGGGCTGTTGAAAATGAGTCGCCATGGCTTCGAGCTGTTCGACGACATCCAGAAAAAGTTGGTTGCAGCACTGAGAAATAACAGACTGATTCGCGAGCGGGTCAAACGCTTGATGAGCATCCCTGGTATTGGCGAACTTAACAGCTCTGACCTGGGTATTGGAAATAGGAGATGTCCCTATTTCCATGCAACGGGACAGCCGCTTCGTAACCACACCCACTCGCTTCACCTGACTCGCCATTTAATTGGCAACCTCACCCTGGAACGCTTCTGCGAGGCTTCGACTTCCTTCTTTGCCTTACCAAACCAGTTTCCCTGGGTGTTCTCCTGAAAGACGACCTCATTCCGATTCAGCGAGGGCGAGGCTTTCTGGCGAGCCATGAGCGCCTTTATGTAAGGTTGGCCCAGCGCGTGGATCCGCTTACCGCAAAGCTGGTCGGCACAATCATGGTTCCAGAATGGCTCGTAGATCTTGAACAGGCTCTTGCCATAGTTGTCAACTGAGGCGATTTTGGTCTCAAGAATGATGTCTTTACCCTTCTTGTCAGCCTCCACAGCTTTCTTGATCATGATCTTGGCGGTCTCCAGCGACGGATATTTCGGCTGCGCGCGCATTTCCTTGAGTATTTGGTTGCCTGTGGTTTGTGCAACGCCCTCGATCGCCACCTCACAGAAGCGGAGCGGCAGATAGGGGCACTGGGACAAATATTTCTTCCTGAAGGCGTTCCGCCAGTTGAATACTTCCTCTTCCATTTTGTCCAGGGGCGGCTGGAACGCACCCTGTTTCTCATCTGTCAATGTTGGCGAAAAGTGGTAGTTGCGCGAACAGACCGTCCTCTCGTGGCAGGTGAAAGTCGCCTCATCGGGCGGCAGCTTGACGGTCACCTGGGGAAACCACACCAGCCAGTCCCAGTTGTGCGACCAGACCGCCACATTGACGAACAGCCGGGCAGCAAGACCTGGTGTCACCTGGAACGCCAGATTATATTCGGGATAGCCAATGGTGAAGCTGCTCGAGTGATCCTTCGGATCAACAGCGAGCGGGTATGTCTGCCCCGAATTCAGCATCTCCTTCTCCGTGCCGGAGAGGTTATCCTTCAGCATGAGACGCAGCCGTTCAGACGTCAGGCCAACTTTCACCCCAGGGAGCAGCCTGGCACCGACAACGCCGTAGTTTGCGAGGCCGCCGAGCAGGTCGGGATTGTTTAAGATGATTTCTTTATTGAGCGAATTGGCCACCCCCGGCGCAGGAGGCTTGAATTGCCCGTTTGTGAACGGAGCGGGCAGTTCTTCGGTCAAATCTTTGCCGACTGTGTTCGATACACCGTCGCTATGGAATGGAACCTTGAAGTTCATACCTGCATAGGCGGTCAACTCCGCGACCAGTTCTCTGCCCTGGAATATCTTTTCGCCAGGCAACCCGGTTTCGGAGTAATCCTTTACGCTGCCGTTGATCGGCTCGAACACTGGCGCGACACTCGCTGACTCCTTATCACCTACGCGATGATAGGCATAGAGTCCGCCCATTTCGATCGGGAATCGCAGACCGAAACCATAGCCGAAGCCGGCATAGGTTTCGACGAAATAGGTCTTCTTACAACTGACCAGGCACATCTTGACTGTCACCGAGACACGCTTGCGCCACTCGTACTCACGGCCGAGAGTAAACCCGGTGAGGAAAACATGCTGCTGAAGCGAATGTTCCACATCGACCTTTTCCGGTCTGTTGAACCTGGGCACGTTCAAAACTCTACCTGACACCCGGTCATCGCCCAAGGTATCACGAGCAGGTATGAACATAACCTCTTCGGTCTGGGTCTCGGCGGAATTGACCAGTTCCGCTTCAAGCTGTTCGTCATTCAGGGCGGCCAGCCTGGCGGCTTCGCTCGCGCCGACCTCATTTATCACCAATGCGCGTCGCCCGGGATCATTCATCATGGCCCGGAACTCCGCGATACCGCTGGCGAATTCAGCCTGCTCTGCCGCTGCTGCCTTGGTTGCGGCGGCTATGGCCCGGGCCCGCTTCGCCGGATTGGCAATGTAATGCGGATCGCTTGCTTTGCCATAGGCAGTGGTCATGGCTGCGCCGGTCAAACGGGTAAAGCAACTGACGCCGCTGCCTTTCAGCTGCTGCCGCCGCGCCGGGTTCGTGCAGACACCGGTCTTGAGACGATAATTGAGGAACTGGCGAACGATCAGACCCTGCTCAACTTCAAGCACTTCGGTCTTCTCGGAGATGACCGAGGCCAACTCCGGCTGACCTCGCAAGCGACTGGCGATATTGTGCAGTGAAGCGGGGTTATTGAACAAAGGCGTCATGTCAATGCGACTCTTACCCACTGCTATGACCGGACGCCTACGGAGTGAGGAAACCGAAAAACGTCGTTTGACGGTCAGCGACTTCAAAACAGCACTGGTGCTGCCCGGCTTGAGGGTCACCGAATCGGGCCGAGCATAGACTGCAGACGAAGCCGGGGGCGTGATTTCCTGCTCTGCCGCAACAGTTTGCTGGCGAGCCGAATTATTCACCCGCTGCGGCAGTTGCTGGGCATAGGCCGAATTACCCAGAAGGAGCAACACTGCAGCGGCCAAGCCGCCGAAAAGCGGCAAAACCATGAAAGAGAACCTCATCATGGGCCATCTTCTCACTGGTCTCAGGGCAAGCGAGGATGGAGCTTTAAATATACATCTTTTCAGAAGTTTCATTGCTGTTTCCCCCTTTCTTGAAAGTAGCATCAAGCGGTTGGTTTTCGGCATCTGCGTTTGGACCGAAACATAGGATGTTAGCTAGTCAGGGAATATTACGACCATTTCCGGCGTACCTGCAGGCACCTGCAAATAAAAGGTTTTCAAGGTCATCGCTTCTCTCCGCCCAAGCAGGATACACCATAATCTCTTATCCTGATCCCATCACCCCTGTCCGCTTTGCCGTCTCGTCCACCCCGTTCTCAATGCAGGCGTTTGGAACAGACACGAGGCGTTTCGCCTTCAATCTTGGGCGATGGCGGGTCCATCTCTCCAAAACTGCAATCCGGGGGCAATATACCATAGTCGCAACTATTGAAAAAGAATTTATTAATGTACTCAATTCAAATTCGGCTTTTTTTACACAGCGTTGCGCTGACTTCACCTGTCTCATTGCCGACTGACAGCGACAGATTTGGCTTCAAACTTCATCAACAAAGAAAAAAGCCCCCTGACCGGAATATGTCCGACCAGGGGGCTTTCATTTCATTCCTGCAACAGACTATCTACTTTGCTACTTCTTCCGCCCAAAGGTCCAGAAAAACAGGGCATCTTCCGAATGACGCTAGTTTAAGCATTACCAGCACGACATCTGGTATTTCCGGGCAGGAATTCAGCGATTTCCATGGAATTACAGGTAATATTTCCACAGGAAAAAATACTGACAAATCCAACCCAATAAACATTTTATACCGCATACTTCTGTCAGCGCAGAATCTATCACAGTGAATCTGCTCTTATCGTATTGAATCGCCCCTAACGAAATGAAATGCACAAGTTGACACTGAATCCATCAAAGATAAAATTAGAAAGTGTGAAATGCAAAGCCAAGCCCTGATCCATCAGGGAACGGAAAACCCACGGAACTTGAGTTTCCATTGCCACTCTTGCCTCTATGAAATGACTTCCCGATATCTTTTTTTCGAGTCCCCTCCTTTTAAATCAAGTTGGCCGGGTTGCCGGTTGCGACCGCCGTTACGGTTACCTTTGATAGTATTTAGCCCTTTGATTTTTTTGGCTGAGAGAGGCAGGATAACAGACATTGAAATTGCTCATATGTCTTTATCCGGAAATCGGTCGGCGAACGCTAAACTCACTTCAAAGGATCAAAAGGGGGACTCCATGGAAAGAAAAATCTTTAAGAGGTTGGTCTATTTATTTATTACATTCATACCATTTCTGTTTTACGGCTGCGGAGGTGGAGGTGGAAGCGGAACTCCAGCGCCATCCGCATCAACCGTGTCCGGTGTCGCCGCGGCCGGGGCGCCGCTGGTCGGTCAGGTTTCACTCAAGGATTCCGCAGGGACTCTTGCACCCGGTTCGCCCAAAACACTCGGCTCCGACGGGAGCTTTTCCTTCAATGTCTCGGGGATGACCGCGCCGTATTTCCTCCAGGCGCAGGGAACCGCCGGGGGAACCGAATTCACGATGTATTCGGTAGCGCTTGGCGCCGGCACAGCCAACATCAATCCCATGACGAACATTGCGGTCGCGGCGATGGCAGGAGTCAACGATCCGGCCACAGCCTACGGATCGCCGGTAACTTACGCCGCTGATATGACCCAGGCACACTTGAACACGGTTATCACCAATATGCAGGCAATGATGACAAATATCCTGACTCCCTACGGCGCCGGAAGTACCAACCCGATTACCGGCAGCTACACCACTAATCATCAAGGGCTTGACGCGGCTTTCGATGTCGCGCAGATGAACCTGGCTTCCGGGACGGTAACCGTAATCGACAAAACATCCGGGACATCCGGTACAACGCTTGGAACCGCCACAACAATACAGATGATGGGCTCAACCCCTCCCGCTGCGGTCGGAGCCGTCAGCAACGGTAACTTGCCGACCGACATGCAGAACATCACCACCATGCTTCAGAACATGGCTACCGTCATGAATGCCGGGCCGAACACCACCAATATGAACCAGTTTTTTGCCGCAGACCCCGGCTTCGGCACGAATAACGGCATGACAAGAACCCAAATGATGAGCCAGATCCAAAGCAGCATATCATCGTTCCTGGGCGGCAGGACGATCAGTGGTGTGACAGGCGTATCGTTTAATGGCAACAAGGGCGGAGGCTACGTAGTCTCGTTCCAGTTCCGCATGTCAGACGGTTCGACCATCATGTCCAACCAGACATTTTCCGATGAATTTGTCATGGCCAAAAATGCTGGCAATCAATGGCAGATCACCGGCAACGGCTACAATTCCTACATGCAGAACTCCATGCTGAACCAGCAATGGCAAACCACAGCGGGAACCCAGACACAGGCTGGAATGCATTTTGACATGTCCGATCCGGCAAATGTGTTCAAGGCCGCCGTTATAACCGGCTCCGGCCTGCCTGTTGGCGGCGTCGAAATGATAAAGGAAACTGTTGATCCGACGATATTCATGCTTCAAACACCGGATGCCACACTGCCCAGCAAAAGCGAAAAATTCTTCCCGATAGCTGACGGCAACATACCGAACATCCCTGATAACGCACCGTATACATTCTCATTCTACAGCTCGCTCCCCCCGCGCAACAACCCGATGGAGCAGCGTATCATGACATTCCCGAAGCGCTGCCTCACCACCACGGAGGCTGCGACTACCACCGGACTTTTCCCCACGGTTACGCCCACGGGCAACCTCGGCACGCATACCTTCTCAACCATGATGGGGAATATGATGGGCGGAATGATGAGCGTGCCATTTACCTACACTACCCCAACAGGACTGCCCATTACCATGATGACCGCCAAGTTCAGTGTTTCCAGCAGCACTTTCAGCAACGAAACGACCCAGGGAATTTCGCTGCAAGGAACTTCATCGACAATGCAGATGTCCGGGCCGACAGGTTCTGCCCCGACTACAGGTGACGGCTATGTCGATGTCCGTGCCTCGGATGCGTTCGGCAGGACTATGGCAAATTCCTGGATGTTTCAGTAATCACTATTGACTCGAAGTCATATGTCTGAAACTGCAAACCCCGTCTGAAAAGGCGGGGTTTGCTTGTTAAAGTAACCAGGAAGAGAGCCGCTTCACGTGACGGGGCTCGGACAAAGTCATCCTCCAGATCAGATTCCTGAGCGGTACGAACAGCTACCAGTTGGATGGCGCGGGAAATGGATTTTGCCTCACCTTTGTCTTTTAGCAGCAGGTGAAGACGATTGGAAGTAGCCGTGTAATTAAGAACTTGTACACCGAATCGTATACGGGCTCACGCAGCCATGGTACGAGCTGAAAGCGATCATGAGCAATTTTCAGCAAGAATTCTTTCTTGTGGCATAGATGAGTTATGTGCCAGATTACTGCAGTTTCAGTAAGTTGATCTGGTCCGCCCCCATCCTCTTCCGAATAGTTAGCTTGGCCCGACCCTGGCATACACAACTTCGGGATCAATCTTCATCATTTCCCCAGCGCATGCCGCGGCCATGACCGCCCATGCGCATACCGCGATGCATGCCGCCGTTCCATCTGTCATGCCTGTCCCCGCCGCGCCATTCGGGGCGGAAATGTCCGTATCCGTATCCGTCGTGGCGGTAGTGCCGCCAACCGTCATCCCGGAAGTAGCGAAGCCTCGCAACCGGGTATCTGCGAAGCGCCCAGGGGAGCCCGTTGTAGCCGATGCGCACCCATGGCCCGTCATAATAGGGCGCCGCGAACCAGGCATTGCCGCGGCAAAGATAGTAACGGTCGGAGGCATAAAAAAGATCATACGGAGTTCCGACCGCGAAGTAGAAACCGAGGCCGGGCCGCGCCACGAATTCTGGCGGTTCCCTGAACGCCACCTGTGGGGGCGTGTAGACTGGAGGCGCATAGAACCCGGCCACAACGTTGCCGAAGTTCACTCCCAGGGAAACCCCCACATCCGATGCCTGGGCGCCTGGTACCGACGCCAGCAATGTCACCGCGCCGAAGAAAACGATTAGATATTTTTTCACGATTACCTCCTTTTTCCTGTTTTCATAAAACTGCTCCATTCCTTCAGGGTACTTTCCGAGGATTAATTGCCTGCCGGAGTGCCGGCCGGAACCTGCTGGCCGGAATTTCCTCCCGTAGAACTGTTGTTCATGCCGGTAGAACCGCTGTTAGTACTGCCACTATTCCTGCTGCCCGAGCCGTTCTGCCCCTGGCCGGAGCGCGAACCGCCATTACCCTGGGCCTGCCCCTGCAAACCTCCCGAGCGACCCATTGTCCCCGTACCGCCGGCGAAAGCGCCGCTGCCGCTCCTGCCGTAACCGGACTGACTCCCCTGATGTGTGCCTTTGGAAGAGCCGGTTGCCGATGAGCCTGCTCCGCCAATACGACCGTTTTCTTGCCCCAGGGCAAGATGCTTTCCGGGATTGTTGCCGGAGAACCGGCTCCTGGACTGAGTATTGGATGTGCTTCTTTGGTGGCTGAACCCGGCCGAACCCTGACTGATGCCTCCACCACCGCCCATGCCGCCGAAACCTCCACCTCTGCCCCCCATGCCGCCGCCGAAGGCGAAGGCCGTTCCTGCAAGCGCGATCGCCGCTACTGCCGTTACCGCTGAGAAAGTGATTGTTTTCTTCATTGTGATGGACCTCCATTTGTTTTGCTCTCTGTTTTCCATGTATTACACGGGACGTGCCAAAAGCGGAATTACAGGCAAGCTGCTGTTATTGCAGGATTACTTATGGACAGTAGCAGTTGCTGACTGAGCGCAAGGTGCAATTCTCTTCACGTGAAGTGAAATTATCTGCACCTTCAGAAGTTGCATCCGGACTGCAGTGCTGAAGGGGGATCACGAAGAAGGCATGAAAAAAAGGGCGAAGCCGCAAGCTTCGCCCTTTCATGTCATCATCTCGATGGTGATTGTGTCAGAACTAGTAGAAGATCTCCGCGCCGGCGGTGAAATCGGGGCTGCTGTTGGTAAACCCTGTCCCGAGATATCCGTCGGCCCCAAGTCTTCCAACAATCTAGGGGGTCAGGACACAACTCTTGACATAACCTGTTGATCGTTGAGACCTGATCCCTTTTACTGTTCATCATCTTCTTCGCGCTTTTTCTCGTATCTCTCTTCCTCATGCTCCTGTCTAGCCATGCGCACTTGCTGTTCCAAGGCCGCGGTTTCGTGAGCGGCGTCGCCACGCCGTCCAGATCTGCGTTCGTCGAGCTCGCTCAACGCTTCACTTCGGCGACAGGTCCAGCCGTGAACGAACAGCACCATCCCCCTTCACAATCGCAAGTCAGGGGAATATTATCATGGGAAAACAGGGGACGAGAATAGCACGCGCCGGACATAACTTTATCATAGCCTACCCATAAACCTCCCCATCCTTCCAAGAAGCATTGATTTTGATTATGTTTCACAGATATTTAGAAAATACAAGACTTGGAGGGGGACAGTTTCCGGGGGAAATGTTTCTGGAGCCAGAAAATTCTGACATTCCAGTTTTAGGCGTACAGTCATAATAACTGGGTCACCAGACATGCAGTACCGGCGCCTTGAAGGCAGACGAGAACGCCTCATGCGGCGGAGGATTTCATTTGACAAACCAAAAATTTGTCATAGTCTAATTAAAGTTGTAACGTATAGCAAAATAAAATAGTATCTATAAATTATATTATACAAATGTAAAATATTCAGACGACCCATAAATTCAACTAGTTGCGTGAAGACATCGACTAATGTTTCAGAATGTCCACGCCAGTAAATTTAAGTCAACGTCAGAAAAAGAGTTTCTATCAGGTGTTATACCAATAAAACGAGGGGGGTAATTATGAAAAAACTTAGGAAATTAGCTTACATGTTGTTACCGTTTGCTCTCTTGGCACTTTCCGGTTGCGGAGGAGGAGATTCCGGTTCTAGCGGGGTTTTCGGCGACACTACCGGCGGAGTCACAACGGGCGCAACTACTCCCACTGGTACCGCACCTCCCTTCTCACTGGTACTTAATACCGACATAAGTCAGGTTGATGTTAATATCGGGACAGTCCTGGCAACTGCACAACTGAAGAATGCAAGCAGCGATACCGTTAGTATCACAGATTCTGCCGGGAACGTAGTAGCGTCTGTTAATGCCGGTGCGGCTGTTCCAGATCAAGTTGTAACTTTCACCGTTCTTGCCGGTCCTGCGTCAGTGGTAACTACCACCCCAGTAACCGATGTAAACGGCCTAAGCAAAGCCATTGTAACTACCCAAGATGCGCCGTTTACCACAAACGTGCTCCTGGAAGCAAAAGCTGTTGTGCTTGGTGTCACATACCGTGCCTACACCAGCATTCAAATTACTCGTGGGATAGGTGTAATCGATATACCAATAGGTGCTCCAGCCGCTGGTACTCTGCCCACAATGGAAAAAACCATAAACCCATCGCTTGTGTCAGGATTCAAATACATACAGCAAATTCCATTCCAGCTAAATGATTCCAATGGTAATCCAAGGGTGGGTGTTCCAGTAACTCTCTCAGTCTATAGTCAAACAGGTAGCTCTGTGGTTACCGTAAATTACCATGCGCCTACGGTTACCGAGCCATCAGCAGCAACTGTGACCACAGATAGCGCTGGTCAAGGGATATTTAATGTGACTGTAGACATGAGTGCTCCTCCTGTTGGCATCACACTCACCGATTCGGTAGTTTACAGAGCCGTTACCAATGATGCAAATCCGGTCACAGCATACGTCGGAGGCTTCTATACCTTGACTTCGGCATCGCCTCTCGCTATTACACCAACAAGTGTCACATTTGGCACCCAGACAACTATCCAACTTACCGTTTCAGGCGGTGCCCAGCCGTATAGCGTGTCATCGAGCAATCCTTCGCGTGTCAGCGTTTCGATTTCTGGAAACATTGTGACAGCAACCCTGGTTGACACCTCCGCGTGGACTGGTTCAGTAATTATTTCGGTCACGGATGCAGTGGGGCAGACCGATTCTTCGATAATGTTCAGATAATACTTTTCAAGTGGATCACGGGGCAGCATTCAACTTTGTGCCGCCCCGTGATCCACGGCATGGACCTATTGTGTGTTAAAAATCAGACATTGCAAAGGAGCGATAACATGAGGAAAGTTACACTTTTGTTTGCCATAATAGTTGCCTCAACCATATTAGCCGGCACTGCTTCAGCGGAAGATATTAACGGAAGACTGGGCATTTCCGGAAAAATTGGCTTTAATGTGCCGTCAGGAACCATCGTAAATAACTCAGCCCAAACAGAATTGAAATCTGACAGCGACTTTACGACCGGTGGCGGATTGGTTTTTGGTCTTTCAAGTTGGTTGGCCCTTGAAGCTGATGTAACCTATACGCCGCAAACTGATTTCAAGCTGAATGGCCAGAAGGTATTCAAAATGGAAACCATAATCCCTTCTATAGGGCTGCAGGTACGCAATAATATCCTTGAGGACCATCTGGCTGCATATCTCGGCGGTGGGGTTGATTTACTGATTGCTTACCCAACAGATTCTGCTGGAAATAAAGCAGACGTGGATACAGTTGTTGGCGGACACATAAACGGTGGTGGTGATTATTTTATAACTAAGAATTTTGCGCTGAACCTTGATTTGAGGGGTATTTTCTTTGGAAAAACGGACATTACATCTGGAAGTACAAAATTCGGTGAATACGACCCAATTACCTTTGTAGCAACAGTTGGCGTTAAATGGTTCCCCTGGTAGGTGAGTAAAAATGATCCCCCCTGTTTTGTTTTACATTTCAGGGGGGATTTTGCCATTCAAAAGCAAGCGGGATCATGCTTACGAGGTAACCCATTAAAAGGCTGCTTTCTTTCAAGACCTGACTCATATAGCATTGGAGCCACCGTCACTGTACTGAAAGAGATAGGTGGCGGCGCTTCGCTGCTATACATGTGAGCGGTACGATGAATGAACGTGCAACCCGGCAAAGCATAAACTTCCGTCAGGACAATAAGAATGAGGGTACCTATAAACCTGGGTATCCGATAACATCTACTCATAAGATAGTTTTACACCCTGGAGGCATACGTGCCCGAGAATCACCGGGGCCGCAATTCTTGCGGAAACCATAGGTCCCCCTCGTTAGTTTTCTGACGGATAGCCTTATTGAGGTTGTAAGGAAAGTAAACTGCGCCAAACAACCCCATTACAGCCAGCACCAGGCTGAAAACAATTAGTACATATGCTTTACGACGAGCTAATACGCCTTCAATGATTTCAGTGTCTTTGAGTACTTTCGACCCTGGCAGTGGAAACTGCTCAACTTCAAGAATTCGTTTTGCGAAACGTAATACAGACATGGCTAGTATAAAGATGGCGAAAAAGATAACGGCTATGAATGTATTCAAAATTCGTAGTGCTTCTTCTGGTCTCTTGCTTTGAAAGATTGATTCAAATCCCGGCAAGCCCCACTGGAACAAGGCAAAGCACAACACAACAAAAACACCTAGCCCAATATAGCATTTTCGCCTAAATGCTAAATCAGCTCTCAATATGGCCATATAACCCGCCTTATCTTTTTAATAATCTGACATTGTCATCGATCGGTGAGGTTTCAGCCCTCAAAAATTAGTTGCTTTTCCAAAGTTGTACCGTTCATTTTCCCAAAGGGGATGAACCACGCTCTCTTTGCCACAGTCTTCAACGCACTCTCGAAGCAAGCAGCAAGGCGTTGCCACGAATACCAACCAAAAGCATGGCTCTCATCACCCCAGACCTGATGAACAACCGCGCCTTCAGTCACCTTCAACCAGAACAAAGTGTTACCACGATCTATTATCATAATATTTGCAAATTAGAAACACCTTTATTAGAACATGCTTTCACTTTTCAGGGACTTCGCGGTATGTCTGAAAAAACCATCATCGATAAACTTGAATCTTCTCAAAAAGGAGATAGTACTGATGATATCCGCTCCTGAGCTGCTATCGGAAACGCTCAAAAAAAGGGACATCTTGCAAATTTCGAAAAATTGCGAGATGTCCCTCGTAAAACATTTTACTGTGCTTGCGGCTTATACTGAGAATTCCACTCCCCACAATACTGGCAAAACCACGTACACCTCTATTCGCTGAACAAGGTAGTGGACAGATACCGCTCCCCGGTATCCGGCAGCACCACCACGATCATCTTCCCGGCATTCTCGGGACGCTTTGCAATTTCCAGTGCCGCAACAAGCGCCGCACCGCTGGAGATCCCGGAAAGCATCCCTTCTTCGGCGGCCAGGCGTCGGGCCGCGGCAAAGGCGTCCTCGTTTTTGACCGGGATGATCTCGTCGAGAATTTCGGTATTGAGGACGTCAGGCACGAAGCCCGCGCCGATCCCCTGGATCTTGTGTGCCCCCGGCTGCCCGCCGGAGATGACTGGCGAATCAAAGGGCTCGACGGCAATCACCTTGACGCCCGGCTTTTTCGCCTTGAGCGCTTCGCCAATCCCGGTGATCGTGCCACCGGTACCAACCCCGCCCACCACGATATCCACGTCACCATCCGTGTCGTCCCAGATCTCCTGGGCAGTGGTTTTACGGTGCACCTCCGGATTGGCGGGATTTTCGAACTGCTGGGGAACGAAGGATCCAGGAATCTTTGCTGCCAGTTCCTCGGCCTTTTCAATGGCACCCCGCATGCCCTTTGCCCCGGGGGTGAGAACCAGCTCGGCACCGTAGGCCTTGAGCAGATTACGCCGCTCGACGCTCATGGTGTCGGGCATGGTCAGAATCAACCGATAGCCGCGCACCGCCGCCACCAGGGCCAGGGCGATACCGGTGTTGCCGCTGGTCGGCTCGATGATCACTGATCCCTTTTTCAGGAGTCCCTTTTCTTCCGCAGCCCTGATCATTGCAAGGCCGATGCGGTCCTTGACGCTGCCGCCCGGATTGAATGACTCCACCTTGGCAACCAGTTGCGCCTTGCTGCCGGCGGCAATCTTCTGCAGCCTGACCAGGGGAGTATTGCCAATTAGTTCGGTAAGATTGTTATAAATTCGTGCCATTGTCTCTCTCCTTTTTTCTGGTTGCACCTGTAGTTTAATTATAACCCGTCAGATCTGATAGTCTCCGACAAAAACGCTCATTTTCCTCGGGCGCAGAAATACCTTGTCAGCCACCTGCAGAGCAAGCTCCTGGACAGCCTCTCGCGTCAACTCGGCCTGAATCGCCTCACCGGTCTCCAGATGGGAAAGCTCTATCCTGACCAGCGGCCCGATCTTGGTGATGGCCCGTACCTGGGCCGGCACCGAGGAGGCGTCCCAGGCCGTGCGGCCGATCTCGATGTCATGGGAGCGGACATAGCCGATCGCCGGGGTGTCCACTTCTGCTGCATGTTCAGGGGCCGAATGGGAAGTCCCACCGGTATGCATCTGGCCTTCATGGACCCGGCCGTGAAAGAGATTCACCTTGCCGAGGAAGTTGAAGACGAAGGGGTTGGCCGGATGTTCGTAGACCTCTTCCGGCGTTCCCTGCTGTTCGATCTGTCCGCGGTTCATCACCACCACCCGGTCGGCAACTTCGAGGGCCTCCTCCTGGTCATGGGTAACGAATACGCTGGTTACATGGATCTCGTCATGCAGGTCGCGGAGCCATTGCCGCAGTTCCTGGCGAACCCGGGCATCGAGGGCGCCAAAGGGCTCATCCAGCAGCAGCACCGAGGGCTCCACCGCCAGGGCCCGGGCCAGGGCGACCCGTTGGCGCTGACCACCGGACAACTGGGCCGGATAGCGGCCAGCAAGATTATCCAGCTGCACCAGGCGCAGCAACTCATGGACCTTGTCCCGGATCGCGTCCTTCGAGGGGCGCTCCTTCTTCGGCTTGACCTGCAGACCGAAAGCCACGTTCTGAAAAACCGTCATGTGACGAAACAAGGCGTAGTGCTGAAAGACGAAACCTACCTGCCGCTCCTTGGCATTACTCCGGGTCGCCTCCCGGCCATCAAAGAGGATCGACCCCTGGTCGGCAAACTCCAGGCCGGCAATGATCCGCAGCAGGGTGGTCTTGCCAGAACCGGACGGCCCGAGCAGCGCCACCAGCTCCCCGGAGGGAACAGTAAGATCCACGTTACCCAGGGCCTGGAAGCCGTTGAAGTCTTTACTGACATTTCTTATTTCAATGCTCATAGCGTTACCTTCTCTTCTATCCGCTGTTCCGGTTTCCTACCCCGACTCCCGTAATCCTTACCCCGCATTTTCACAAATCCCCCGACATCTGCTGCTTCATCCGCCATTCCGTCAAGCTTTTCAGTCCCACGGTAAGCAGGGCCAGCAGTGCCAGGAGCGAGGCCACGGCAAAGGCCGCGGCAAAATTATACTCGTTGTAGAGGATCTCCACGTGGAGTGGAATGGTATTGGTCAGACCGCGGATATGGCCGGAAACGACCGAAACCGCGCCGAACTCGCCCATGGCCCGGGCGTTACAGAGAATCACCCCGTAGAGGATACCCCACTTGATGCTCGGCAGGGTGACGCGGAAAAAGGTCGTAAATCCTCCGGCACCGAGAACCAGGGCAGCCTCTTCCTCGTCCTTGCCCTGCGACTGCATGAGCGGGATCAGCTCCCGTGCCACATAGGGGAAGGTGACGAAGACTGTAACCAGCACGATGGCCGGTACGGCGAAGAGAACCTGGATATTATGTTCGAACAGCCACTCTCCGATCCAGCCATGGAGGCCGAAGATCAGGACGAAGATCAGTCCTGAAATGACCGGCGACACCGAGAACGGCAGATCGATGAGAGTGACCAGCAGGCTTTTGCCGGGAAAATCGAATTTGGCAATGGTCCAGGCAGCTGCCACGCCGAATACCAGGTTCAGGGGAACACTGATTCCCGCTGCCAGCAGGGTCAGCTTGATCGCCGACAGCGCGTCCGGTTCGGTAATTGCCGCCAGGTAGGCACCGGCCCCTTTCTCAAAGGCCTGGGCAAAGACGGCTGCAAGGGGCACAAAGAGGAACAGGCCGAGAAAGCCGAGCGCCACGGCGGTCAGGAGCAGGCGGACCGCCGCCGACTCGGTCAATGCCGCCTGTGAGATACTGCGATTTTCTTTTATTTCCGAAGGCTGCATGCATTCACCTCAATTCCTGATTGGCCTATCGTTCCGCATACTGCCTGCTCCACCACTGAATAATGTTCACCGTAAAGAGAACCAGGAACGATGCCGTCAGCATCACCGCGGCGATGGCGGTCGCTCCGGCATAATCGTACTGCTCAAGTTTCGTGATGATCAGCAGCGGCGTGATCTCCGAGACCATCGGCATGTTGCCGGCGATGAAGATGATCGAACCGTACTCCCCCACTCCGCGGGCAAAAGCCAGGGCAAAGCCGGTGAGCAGCGAGGGAAAAAGCGCCGGAAAAATCACCCGGGTAAAGGTCTGGAGGCGATTGGCGCCGAGACAGGCGGCCGCTTCTTCGATATCCTTCTCCAGCTCTTCCAGCACCGGCTGTACGGTACGCACCACAAAGGGGAGGCCGATAAAAGTCATGGCCACCACCACCCCGAGCGGGGTATAGGCCACCTTGATTCCCAGAGGTTCCAGGAAACGGCCGATCCAGCCTGTCGGGGCATAGACCGAGGCCAGCGTGATGCCCGCCACCGCCGTGGGCAGGGCAAAGGGCAGATCAACCAGGGCGTCGATGATGCGTTTGCCCGGCAGGCGGTACCGTACCAGCACCCAGGCGGTGAGCAGCCCGAACACGGCATTGATCAGCGCCGCAACCAGCGAGGCGCCGAAGGTCAGCCGATAGGAAGCCAGCACCCGCGGCGAACTGACCGCGCTCCAGAACCCATGCCAGCTGAGAGAAGAGGTACTGATGAAGATCGCCGACAGGGGAATGAGGACGATGATGCTCAGATAGAGGACCGTATAGCCGAAGCTCAGACCAAAACCGGGGATGATATTTTTTTTGCTCCTTACCAGAAACATCGGGTCGTACTCCCTATCCACATCGCATTAAAGCCTTTTCCTTTTCCAGGGTTATTCCCCTGCCTGGTAAATCTGATCAAACGTTGCGCCGTCGGCAAAATGATCCTTCTGCGCCTTCTGCCAGCCGCCGAAAACTTTATCGACAGTGAAGAGTTGTAGTTTGCTAAAGCGTTTCGCATAGCGATCGGCAACGGATTTGAGGGTTGGCCGGTAAAAATTATCCGCTGCGATCTCCTGCCCTTCCGGAGAATAGAGGTATTCAAGGTACGCCTGGGCAACCGCCCGTGTGCCATGCTTGTCCACCACCTTGTCCACCAGTGCCACCGGCGGCTCGGCCAGAATACTTACCGAAGGCACCACCACTTCAAATTTATCACTCCCCAGCGCCTTGATGGCCATGTACGCCTCGTTTTCCCAAGTGACCAGCACATCACCCAAGCCGCGGCGGACAAAGGTGGTGGTGGCTCCACGGGCACCGGAGTCGAGCACCGGCACGTTCCGGTACAGGCGGGCGACAAAGTCCCGCGCCTTTGCCTGGCTGTTGCCATACTTCTTCAAGGCGTATCCCCAGGCTGCCAGGTAATCCCAGCGTGCGCCTCCAGAGGTCTTGGGATTCGGCACGACAACCGCGATGCCCGGCCTGACCAGATCGTCCCAGTCCCTGATATGCTTCGGGTTGCCCTTGCGGACCAGGAAGACGATGGTCGAAACATAGGGTGCGCTGTTATGCGGAAGCCTGCTCTGCCAATTGGCCGGCAATCGACCGGACCTCCGATGAATGGCATCGATGTCATAGGCAAGGGCCAGAGTCACCACATCGGCACCGAGACCGTCAATGACGGCCCGACCCTGTTTGCCGGAACCACCGTGGGATTGCCGGACGACCACGGTCTCTCCCGTTTTACCCAGCCAGTAGCGGGCAAATGCAGCGTCATATTGCTTGAAAAACTCACGGGTCGGATCGTAGGAGGCGTTCAGAATCGTTACTTCGGCCTGCGTCACTGTCGGCTGCGCAACAACCAGTGCCAGTACAAGAACCGCAAGTATCTTTCCAATCACGCTGTTTTTCATTCAGACCACCTTTTTGTTGCCAGTCAGGTTACTCCAAAGAGTCGCTCATCAAGACAACACTCTAAATACACTACCAATTGAGTAGATGTTTATACAAATACAGTTATTTATCATACTAGTCAAGAATAAATTTTAATTTCCATCATTTCTACACTTTATAAGTGTAGTTAATCTTGGGATTTTTCTTCACGTGAACTGAAGAAACTCTTCTCTGAACAAGGTGGGGAATGAAGCGACAGCAGAAAATCAGGGAGGGGAAATGGTGAAAAAGCAGATAAAGGTATCAATACCGTGTTGGCAACTCAGGAATGCGCTTGCAAGAAAGACCGCTTGAGACAGAGAGGAGACACCATCCTCAAACCAGAAGACAAGGCATCCCCCTCTGCTCCACCCACGCGTCAACGTTTGGCAGCTTTTTGAACAGCCGCCCGCAGGGCTTTGGCACCGCTGTTTCGGACATCCAGCTTAATAAGGATGTCTTTCGGTCCGACTCCCTTGCCATAGTATGCTTCATTCAGCGAATCACGTACCGCCAGCACCGAACCTTCCAGGTTGAGGCCGGCATAGAGGCCCTTGGACCGGGCAAAGGAAATGAAATCAGCGGACACTGCCGGAACAGCCACCGAGCCCTTGGCTCCGCCACCAACCGGGCCGACGGCGATAGACACATCGGCACCAAGCTTGGCCGTTGAGATAAGAAGCGTGTCAAGGGCCTTCTGATTCATGGCCAGCATTACCACCTCGGCCGCCTCCGCCCCGATCTGCAGGCCGAAGGTCACCGAACCGACCGTATAAAACGCCGGGTCGCTCCAAATGTCCGAAGTGCCGTTCCGCACCAGCAGCACACCGGTCCCCCCGGAGCCGCCCAGGAAAAAACCGCCTTTCAATACCTGCGGGAATATGAGTACACCCTTTGCGTCTTTGATGTATTTCTGCAGCCAATAGAAGTTGCTGTCACTCATCATATTCGTAAAGCTTACCCTCGCATTGTCCACCAACCCTTGCGCTTCAGACTTGTCGGCAGCCGCAACCCTGCTGAAAGAGCCCATCAGCAAGGTCAGAGAAAAAACAACCGCCACAATCCTCATACCTGTGAGGAAAGCCTTCCGGAACTCAACTTTCATGGTGTTCTCCTTTCTGCGCTTTGGATAGAAGTGACGAAACGTTACCATTTCATTTTTTATTATACCACCATCAGCAAAAAGTGAACGAGTCGGAAAGATGCCAGGAAGAGCAGGCGGGATACACATCGGCTGAAGCGCACACCAAGCCGACAGGCCCAGAAAAAAGACCAGCCGCTTTTCCAGAAAAGGCTGGTCTTTTTTCTACTTATTGAGATAGTACCCCTTCCCTGAGGACCCATAGCGCCTAAAGGAAAATGTCCGACTGAAGGGGGAAATTACCGAAACATGCCCACCCTCACAGCCCGCCACGCTCGAAATCGACGTGCCTCGGCTCCTCGCCGAACTTGTACAGGATCAGGTCGACCCGGTCACGGTTTCGGTTAAAAACGAAGTTCAGTTCATGCTCGAAGGCCATCAGCGCCACCGGCTCGGCCTGGCCGGGGTCGCGCAGCTTGAACAGCACCCGGTTTCCGGCCTCCAGGTAGTCGAGAAAGGTGGTGGTGACGTAGAAATCGATCTCGCCCCGTTCCCGCGTTAGATCGACAAAGCTACCGTCCTCGTTGATGATGAATTTCTCGTCCAGGCGAATGGTCTGGGCCGAGGTGCCGGCATCCGAAGAAAGGCTCCGGACAATCCCGCCGCCGGAGATAAGCGTGCCGTCTTCGATAACAAAGCGGCCCAAGGCGATATTTTCGCTGTACAGGTCCGCAGCGATGTCGTTTTTCAGGGCAAAAACCACGTTGCCCACCTCGGTTGAGAGAAGTTCCTTGGCGTGTCGCTCGGTCACCTCAAGGGAGGAAGAATCGAGTCGTTCTTCGATGGCAACCGCAGAAGCAACAACCTCTGCCGTGGCCAGCTTCAGGGTATAGTTTTTTCCGGCCTGGAACGGTTGGTCCGCAAGCCAGAAGATACTGGCCTTGACCTCGCGGGTCTTGACCGGGGCATTGTCGCGCCGGGCGATCACCTCACCCCGCTCCACGAACAGTTCATCCTCGGTGGTGATGCCGATGCTCTCGCCGGCCCCGGCGGAAAAAAGATCCGGCTCCTGCCACTTCTCGACGCTTTTCACCTTGGTGATCTTGCCGGAAGGGAGGAAGATCACCTCGTCCCCCTTGCGGATCTCGCCGGACTCGATTCTGCCGACATAAATGCGCTTATCATCCCACTTGTAGACATCCTGCACCGGAAAGCGTAACGGCAGGGTGCGATCGGCATGAACGTTTTCAAAGGTATCCAGGGCTTCCAGCACCGTCGGGCCGGCATACCACGGGGTATGGCCAAGCCGCTGTGCCATATTTTCACCTTCGCGGGCCGAAATCGGAATGACATGGGAAGGAATGATACCCACGGAATGGAGGAAAGCGCGGATATCATTCTCCACCTGTCCGAAGACCTTGCGGTCATAGCCGACCATATCCAGCTTGTTCACGGTGACCACCACCTGGCGAATACCGAGCAGCGACAGGACGTAGGCATGACGCTTGGTCTGCTCCCGCACCCCTTCGGCCCCGTCCACCAGCAGGATCGCCGCGTCGGCACTGGACGCACCGGTAATCATGTTCTTCAGGAACTGCTTGTGACCGGGGGCGTCGATAATGACATAGGGTCGCTTCTCGGTCTTGAAAAAGGTCGACGCGGTGTCAATGGTAATGTTCTGGTCCCGCTCTTCCTCCAGAGCATCCATCAGGTAGGCAAACTCGAACTCGCGCCCCTGCGCCTTGCAGGTGGCGGCAATCTCCTGGTAGCGGACCTCGGGGATACTGCCGGTGTCGTAAAAAAGGCGACCGATCAGGGTAGACTTGCCGTGGTCGACATGGCCGACGATAACTATTTTAAGGGTTTCATTCTGGTTCATAATAACCTCAATATCCTGAGCAATGGTGTACGATTTCAAATGGCCAAGTCATCCGGAAACGCACAATTTTTTGTCCTGGCAAGGCTGTCAAGAAACTGTGCGGAGGCGTGGCAGCGCCACGTCGCACAAACAGGAGCGAAGACTTACGCAGCCAGGGCGTAAAAGTGGGCGTTTCCTAGTTTCCTACCTTACATGTAGCCCTTGGCTCTCAGCTTCTGCATCGCATACGCATTCTCCTGATCCTGGGCCCGCCCGGCGCGCTCCGGATCCTTGAGGGTATGCAGCTCCTCGATGATCTCATCCACGGTGCTGGCGTTGGAGTTGATCGGCTTCGTGCAGGGCATGCAGCCGAGGGAGCGGAAACGCTTGCCGTCCCGGGCAAAATACAAGGGGCAAATCTCGATATTCTCACGCTTGATATATTCCCAGATATTCAACTCGGTCCAGCCGAGGATCGGGTGCACCCTGATGTGGGTACCCGGCTCGAAATTGGTATTAAACTGGTCCCACAGCTCGGGTGGCTGATCCTTGTAGGGCCATTCAAAGTTCTTGTCGCGGGGGGAAAAAACCCGCTCCTTGGCGCGGCTCCCTTCCTCATCGCGGCGGATGCCGAGAAACAGACCGTTGAAATCGTACTTTTCGATAATTTGGGTAAGCCCCTCGGTCTTCAGCTTTTCGCAGCAGACCAGACGCCCCTGCTCCGGGCCCATACCGGCGGCAACGGCCGCTTCATTCTTACCTACGATCAGGTTTGCATCCCACTCCCTGGCCATCCGGTCGCGGTATTCGATCATCTCCGGATACTTGTAGGTGGTGTCGATATGCACCAGCGGAAACGGGATCTTGCCGAAAAAGGCCTTGCGAGCCAGATGAATCATGGTGGTGGAGTCCTTGCCGATGGAATAGAGCATGGCAAGGTTCTCGAACCTGCGATAGGCCTCGCGGAAAATATAGATACTCTGTGCTTCCAATTCGTCGAGATGATCGTACATGGATTTCTCCTTTGTCGAAATCTGGTTTTGAGTTTTGGGTTTTTGGTTTTTAGTTTCAGTCATTACGTCGAATGCTGCATGAGACAAGAAAATTTACTTGGTACCTGGTGATAGAAGAGACAGATTTTTAACTCAAAATTAAAAACTCAAAACTCAAAACTGTTTTACCTGCGGTGCAGTCCGCACTCTTTATGCTCCGGGTCTTCCCACCACCAGCGACCGGCCCTGGCATGTTCTCCCGGCGCCACCGCCCTGGTACAGGGGGCGCAGCCGATGGAGCGATAACCCTGGTCATAGAGCCTGCTGACCGGGACCCGATGCTGTTTGGCATAGTCCCAGACCTGCTCTTCACTCCACTCCAGCAGCGGATTGATCTTGAGAATACCGCCGTGATTTCCATCGATCTCGATCGGAGCCAAGTCGGTACGGGTCACGCTCTGTTCGCGGCGCAGTCCGGTTACCCAGCCGGCCAATCCCGACAGGGCGCGGCCCAGCGGCTCTACCTTGCGGATGCCGCAGCACTCATGGCGGTTATCCAGCGATTCACGAAAGGAATAGAGGCCCTTTTCCCTCTCCAGCATTTCCACCGCCTCATGCTTCGGAAAGTACCAGTCGATCCGGAAGCCGTAGCGTTCCGTTATGGCGTCGGCCACTTCGTAGGTTTCTTCGTTCAGTCTGCCGGTATCAAGGGCAAAGATTCCTATCTTCAGACCTTCTTTGTGGATCATGTCGATAATAACGGTATCCTCGACCGAAAAAGAGCAGGCCAGCTTCACTATCCCTTGGGCCGCCTCGGCACCCTGTCGCAAAATATCCTGCGCTGTTGCACCGGCAGGCACTATCGGAATTTTACCGCTCATGGTCTTTCTCCTTATCAAGTATGGTTCGTAGCTATTTTCAGACTTTTTCCACCGTCAAAATACTGTAACCGTTGGCCTTAGTGGACTCCAACAGCTTGTGTCCTTCCGCGGCCAGGCTGCGAGTAACGTTCTGCTCCGGCTCTCCCTCATCCAGGTAGAAGCGGAGAACATCTCCGCTGTCAGCCATCTCCAGGGCCAGCTTTGCCTTGACAAAATTGGTCGGACACCCGACTCCGCGCAGATCAACAAGTTTTATGGCAATCTCTGACATGGTTAATTCCTTCCTAAACAGGCAGGGCAACCAGCCTGAAATGCCCCGTGCCAATTCGTTAAAAACACCTTGCCATATCAATATTATTTTTGTCAACAAAAAAATAGTATTTACTTTACCATTCTTGTAGTGTTTAATAATACAGAAACAACAGCCTTAAACCCTCGCAAACATCCTAATAATCAGCTAGTTACAAATAAGAAGTGGGTATTTTTTATAAAACATTCGACAGATATTGAGCCAACTTGCACTAGGACTTGTGTTCTTGAAAAGAAAAATAAATAACCGCCGGGGAGGCAAATAGAAGTGAATTACCGCAGTAAAGAGTGGTGATTAGCAAAAAGTATACTGGGAGGCTCTGCCGAGAGCATCTCCCTACAAAAAAAGTCTACGTGCGACAGACAATTTGTCAATTTTCAGGGGATCTCGCAGATATTTCGCGCACCTTCCTCGTCACGCAGCTCAAGAATGGTTGGATGTTCTCCACAAAGAGGGCACTTTTTCTGGCGGGCAATGGGAGAAGAATAGAAATCCATCCCTTCGGCGTCATAGACCAGGAGCCTGCCGGTGAGGAGCTTTCCGACACCGAGCAGGTACTTGATCGCTTCAGTCGCCTGGATTGTACCGATCACACCGGGCAGAACCCCGATCACTCCCGCCTGGGCACAGGTCGGAATTGCATCCGGCGGAGGCGGTTCGGGAAAGATGCAGCGGTAACAGGGTGATTCTCCGGGAATGACGGTCATGGTCTGGCCGATGAAATGGAGAACTCCACCGTGAGAATAGGGTTTGCCCGCCATAACACAGGCATCATTGATAAGAAATTTGGCCGCAAAATTGTCCGTGCCGTCAATGACGAAGTCATAGTCGCGGATGATCTCCATGATATTGGCGGCACAGATCCACGCCTGATGGGTGACAACCTTCACATCAGGATTAATGGCCTCCATCTTTTCCCGTGCCGATTCAACCTTGGGCTTACCCAGGTCGGGAGTAGCATGAATCACCTGGCGCTGAAGGTTCGAGATAGACACCAGGTCGGCATCGGCAATGCCGATGGTGCCGACCCCGGCCGCGGCCAGATACAATGCCACCGGAGAACCGAGTCCACCGGCTCCGATAATCAGGACCTTTCCCTGCAGAAGTCGCAACTGGCCCCTGCCGCCAACCTCTTTGAGAATGATATGTCGTGAATAGCGCTCTATCTGTTCTTCGCTGAACATTTTTCAACCTCCGGGGGTTCCAATAGTGTCTCCACTCTTCCATCAAATAGTATTTTTTATCATATCTGTCAAGTTCTTTGCGCGTAGCAATCCCGTAAAATCAGTGGTAATACATATCTCAGAACGAGATACTACCTAGATCCCAACCGTAAACACCCAATTTCTCCCCCTCCCTTGATTGGAGGGGGTTGGGGGAAGGGTGACAAAATCTGCTAAATCAACCGGTTCCCCCTCTCCCCACCCCTCTCCCACCAGGGGAGAGGGAGAGAAAAGTCAGTTTCCGGATGAAATTGCCTAAGCTATTATAACCACATACACAAATCAACCAAGTAATAGTCAAAACCTGCTAGCCGCTATCTGTATCGAAAAGAAAGAAATCGATCCTCTTGCAAGCGACAATAGTTGATTGATAAAGTGTGGTATGATATACACTATAATCATCAAAATGCTAACGGAAATATCCGGGGAGAACTTCATGACCCGTCTCATCTATCTGGACAATAACGCAACCACCGCCCTCCATCCTGAGGTACTCGAAGAGATGCTGCCCTTTTTCCGCGAACAATTTGGCAATCCCTCCAGTATCCATTGGGCTGGACGCCGCATAAAAACTGCCGTGGAAGAGGCACGGGAACAGGTTGCCGCCCTGGTTGGCTGTGATCCATCGGAAGTCGTCTTTACCTCCTGCGCCACGGAATCGAACAACATGGCCGTCAAGGGTGTTGCCGCGGCCCGTCAGGCTCGTGGTAACCACATCGTTACCACGATTGTAGAACACCCGTCAGTTATTACCCCCTGTGTTTATCTGGAGCATCATGGCTTCCAGATCACAACCCTCGAAGTTGACGGCAAAGGACTGTTCGATCTGAACAAACTGGACGCTGCCATTGGTGACGGCACCATCCTCATCTCGGCAATGTACGCCAACAACGAAACCGGCACCATCTTTCCGGTCAGGGAAATCGGCGAACTGGCTGCAAAAAAAGGCATCTGTTTCCATTGTGACGCGGTTCAGGCGGTGGGCAAGATCCCCTTGGAGTGGAAAGAATCGAACATCAATCTGCTCTCCCTTTCTGCGCATAAATTCCAGGGTCCGAAAGGGGTAGGCGCCCTTGTCATCCGCAAGGGGACCAAGATCTTCCCCCTGCTCCATGGCGGTTCCCAGGAGAGAAATCGTCGGGCCGGCACGGAAAACGTCGCCGGCATCGTCGGCCTCGGCAAGGCCTGCGAAATAGCCGCGCAAACCATGGCAACGGAAGCTCTGCGCATCGGAAGGCTGCGCGATCGCCTGGAACGGGAGATTCTCGAGAAGATATCGGGCACCAGGGTGAACGGCCATCCCCGAAAAAGACTTTTCAACACGTCAAATCTGTCCTTCCTGGATGTGAAGTCCGATTCGCTGCTTTTCAACCTCGATCTGGCCGGAATCGCCGCATCCTCGGGCTCGGCCTGCAGTTCCGGAGCGCTGAAGACCTCCCATGTCATCAAGGCAATGGGGGTCGGCAGCGAAACAACCGTCGGAAACATCAGGTTTTCCCTTGGCCCCGGCAACAGTGAAGAGGATGTGGACTACCTGCTCGAAATTCTCCCCGGAATCGTCCAGCGTCTGCGTGACACCTCCGCGGCATCCTGAGATTGTCGCCTGCACACCATGCATCTTGTAATTCACCCCTGAAAATGGTAAGTTAAACAGCTTGCGAGATGACCGAGTTCATACCGTGAGCGGGCCGGGAGCAATCCCGTGAAAAATGCCCGGCAAGACGTGCCAGAGGGAGACGTTATGGAAGCGTGCAGCTGCATGAAAGCAGAAGATACCCGTGAATCAACAGCGTACAGACGACACTTGGTCGAGCATGCCATCGGCAATACCCCGCTGGTGGAAGTGACCGGTCTCAACCCGAACCCCAGAGTCAGAATCCTGGCAAAATTGGAGGG
The DNA here is from genome assembly GCA_963748325.1 of uncultured delta proteobacterium. GTDB lineage: Bacteria > Desulfobacterota > Desulfuromonadia > Geobacterales > Geobacteraceae > RPRC01. The sequence goes on from CAVVIJ010000004.1 coordinate 1,796,373, forward strand.
AAACAATCCCGGCGGCTCCGTCAAGGACCGTCCCGCCTATTACATGATTGCCAAAGCCGAAGAGTCCGGCGAACTGACCCGCGACAAGATCATCCTTGAGGCGACCTCCGGCAACACAGGCATCGCCCTGGCCATGATTGGTGCTGCCCGGAAATACCGGGTAAAACTGGCCATGCCAGCCTGCGTGAGTCTCGAGCGACGCAGCATCCTCGAAGCCTACGGTGCCGAGGTCGTGCTCTCCCCTGCCCACGAAGCGACAGACGGCGCCATCCGCCTTGCCCACCAGATCCTGAAGGAAAATCCCGGCATGTATTACATGCCCAATCAATACGCCAACGAGAACAACGTGCTGGCGCACTACGAAACCACCGGACCGGAAATCTTCGCCCAGACCGGCGGCGACATCGACATTTTCATGGCCGGCATGGGCACCGGCGGGACGCTGATGGGCGTGGGACGCTTCCTGAAGGAGCAGAACCGGAATATCCGCATTATCGGTGTCGAGCCGCGCATCGGCCACAAGATCCAGGGACTCAAGAACATGAAAGAAGCGATCGTTCCGCAGATTTACCATGAGGAGAGGCTGGACGAAAGAATCGTCATCGAAGACGAGGATGCCTTTGAGACCGCACGCCTGCTTGCCATCCAGGAAGGCCTATTTGTCGGCATGTCCGGTGGCGCGGCTATTGCCGCGGCCTGCAAGATGGCCGGAAAGATCGGTTCGGGAACCATCGTGACGATCCTGCCCGACCGGGGCGACCGCTACCTGAGTACCACCCTGTTCCGCTCGGTGTGCGCCTGCTGCCCCCCCTGATCCCTTCCCTGCCACCCCAACTTCCGAAGGAATCTCATGAAAGCGCATATTAACGGTATATCCCTGTCATATGGCGACAGCGGGAAAGGACCGGCCGTGGTCCTGCTGCACGGTTTCCCTCTCTCCCGGGACATGTGGACCCCCCAGGAGGAACCGCTTCTGAAGGCAGGCTTTCGCCTTGTAACCCCCGACCTGCGGGGCTTCGGCGAAAGCGAGGTGCCGGAAGGTCCCTATTGCATGTCGCTGTTTGCAGACGACGTCGTTGCCCTCCTGGATCACCTGGAAATTGACCGGGCCGTAATCGGTGGCATGTCCATGGGCGGTTACATACTGCTCAACCTCCTGGAGAGATACCCGGAGAGAGTTGTTGCCGCCTGTTTCATCACTACCCGCAGCAGCTCTGACAATGAGGAGGCCAAGGCCGGACGTCTGGCCCTGCTGAAAAAAACGAAAAAGGACGGAACAGGAAGTCTGGCGGAACTGTCTACCCTGACCCTTCTGGCCGGTGAAACGCTGCGACGTGACCCTGAGCTGGTGAGCACCGTCTACCGCTGGATGACCTCGGTAGATATCAGGGGAATCGAGGGGGCCCTTCATGCCCTGCTGGAGAGAAAGGATTACTCGTCACTCCTGGGGAATTTTGACATCCCGTCCCTGGTAATCGGCGCAGAACAGGACAATACCGTTCAACCGGAAGATCTTCGGGCCCTCAGTGAAGGACTGCCGAACAACGAACTATGCATCATCCACCAGGCCGGCCACATGGCCAACCTTGAACAGCCGGAGGCTTTCAACAAATGTCTCCTGCGCTTTCTTCGCAAGGTCTATAGGGAGAAAAACTCCTGAATTCAACGTGAAACAGCCATCTCGCTGATTGCACGTAGTAGTACCACAAGGACCTAATTTCCATGGAAACAACAGACAGTACTACCGAAACGGACAAATACCGCCGCCCCGCCTGGATGAGAGCAGCCGACATCCTGCTGCGCACCGGCCACGTCGGATTCGCCGGGATACTCCTGGGCGGGTTCATTTTTGAAGTCCCCCTCTACGATCTTCATCTCTGGCATTACCTCACCATTTTCACCGGGCTTGGCCTGCTGCTGCTCGAACTGCGCCACAGCCTGAACTGGCCACACCAGGTCCGGGGCCTGTTCGGCATTGTCCACATCGGGCTTCCCGGCCTGATCCACCTGTTTCCGGCCATGGTACTGCCCTTCACCTGGATAACCCTGGCAACCGGTGGTATCGGCAGCCACATGCCACGCAAATTCCGCCACTGGTCAATTCTCTACAGGAAGGTTGTCGATTAAAACGTCAGAGAACCACCACTGCGGCCGGGTCCGCTCCGGATTTCTCAGCACCCTCAGCCTGGTTCTTTTTCTGCTTTTCAGCGGGTCCGCCGCCTTGGCGGCCGCGCACAAGTCCCCAGTTTATGCCGTGGCCATCGGTCCGGCCCCGGTACTCAACACCCCTGACTTCCGCTCGGTTTTCGGCGGAAGCGACGGCAGAACGATGGCCCTTGACCGTTGCGGCCAGCTCCGCGCCCTGGAATTCATCGCCCTGCCGGGAACCACCTTCCACATTGAAGCTGTTGTCACTGGCTTTCGCTACCCCGTCTACCGGGTCACCAGCGACGACTACCCCTACCCCTCAACGACCGGCTACTTCGTGGACAGCCGCATGGTCAGGACAGAAGACAGCCCGCCACCGCCCCGGACACGCAGCCTGCCAAGCCCGCAAACTATCATCAAACATCTCACCTCGGCAGTGGGCGCACCCTACCAATGGGGCAGCAACCTGCGCAAGGGCGTCCCGGCGATGCTCTCCCTCTACCCACCGGCACCCGGCCATCCCATAACCGACAGTAACCGGGAATCCTGGACCCTGCGGGGCCTCGATTGCTCGGGGCTCCTCTATGAAGCCACCGATGGCTGGACGCCGCGAAACACCTCGACCCTGGTCCGATACGGCTCGCCGGTAGCCATTACCGGTCTCGATGCAGACGGAATAGTACAAAAAGTGCAACCGCTCGACCTGATCGTCTGGAAAGGTCACGTGATGATCATCCTTGACCGGAAGCGGCTGATCGAAAGCCGACTCGATTGTCAGGGGAAAAATGGCGGCGTCAGGATACGGAACCTGCACGAGGCCCTCAAAAATCTGCTTGCTGCCAGGATTCCGCTCGATGAGTATGGCGAGAGTGCAGCAGAGCACAGAAAGACAGGCTTCGTCATCCGCAGATGGCATCCGGGAGTCAGCTCCGACGCACCGTGAGCGCCGGGAAAAATCAGCCCTTATCGCTGCGGTGGATGACTGCCATGGTTCCCTGGTTGTAGAGATTGCGCGCAAAGCACTCCAGCGAGATATCTGCCCCTGCCGCCATGTGCATGAACATGCTCCGATTCCCAACGGCAATACTCCTCGCTCCAAGGGAAGTGCCGATGGTACCCTCCGGCACTGAACGGAAATAGCCGGAAAAGGGATAGCCCTTTCCGGGACCGTCTTCCTCGAAATAGCGATACCCGGTGGGGTACTCGAACACCTGGTGTCTGCCGGTGGTAACCGTGAGATACTGGGCATCCCCGGTCTCGTAATAAAACCACTCGCGGCCATTTGCAACTTTCCGGCACGGCCAGGGAAAGTCCTCGACCCCCAAACCCTCCACAAAGATCAGGGCAACCTTGCCTCCCGTGAGACGATTGTCGATGGCCGTGCGGAGATCCGTCAACTCCGACACCTCCTCCAGGCATGCAGACACGGGGATCACGTATCCCGGCGCCGGAACCATTCTCACCTGTCGAAAAGCACCACCCACGGTCTTGAACATCCCGCCCTCCCGTGCCACGAGGAGGTATTCCGGCACATTCGACCCGTCCGTCGGGCACTCGCTGAAAAGCCGGAGGAACTCCGCCCTTGGCACAATCCTCTCGATCTCCGGCATGGCGGCGATAATCTGCAGGTCGCGCGATGACGGCTCATGGAGACCGGCGTAGCGTGCCGACCAGTGGGTACAGAGGGCCAATCCGTCAAGACGTGTCAGATCGATCGCCGCAACGAGCGGTGTCATTCCGCCTGTACCCACAATCAGCGGAGTGCATCCGGACCGCGAGACAAAACGCTCCACCTCCTCGTACACGGCAGCAACCGAAGCGGCCCGTTCCGCGGTCGACTGCAGGGAATAGCGTCCGGAAAAATACTGCTGGGCATAGGCCAGGAAGACAAAAGACGGATCGTACTGCGCCAGCAGATCAAGAGCCGTGTCGCTCACCCAGCGGTTGCCCGCCACATCCAGGTCCCCCGGATAGGGATGGCGCGCCTGCACCCTCTGCACCATTTCGTCCAGCGGGCTCACGTCCTCCAACGCCGCACCGGTCCGCAGGTCAAAGACCTTCTGCCACTCACGGGCATCGATTATCGCTCTGCTCATGGCCGCACCTCCCCTGATTTCCATGCATCCTCGGCATCACCCGCCAGCCTGATCTCCCGGCCGCAGTGCTGGCAACTCCCTTCGAGACAATGAAAGGCTTTGAGTTTGTCGCCACCGCAACCGAGACTGAAACGCTCGATTACCAGGGTTCCGCAGTCGGGACACTGGGTATTGACCCATGACGAACCGACAAAATTGTGGAAATAGACATGGGGCAGAATCGAACGGACCGTCCCGAGCGCCGCGGCTATTCTCTCGATATCTGGGTAACAGGCTCCCTTCATCTCATCCTCGGGAAGCAGGCGGAAGACATGCCAGGGAATCTCCGGATCGACATCCGCCAGAAAACGGGCCATCTCTTCCAGCTCAGTGTCATTGACCGACTCGATGATCGGCGTGGTAACCTCCACGTGCCTGGTGGCGGCGAGCGTGCGGATGTTCCGCAGGATCGGTTCGACGGACGGGATCCCGATGAAATCACGGTTAAATTGGTCAGACAGCCCCTTCAGACCGATATTGAAGAAAGAGAATATCTCCGCGAGCTGCTCCGTGGACTCTTCGCTGGTATAGGCATTGGTGAGACAGCCGAGGGAAATTCCCTCGGCACGGGCCGCCTCGCCAAGCTCCAGGAGAGAGGGAATGGACATGGCCGGCTCGTTCACATTGAAGACAATGCTCCTGCAAGCCATCTGCGTGGCCTTGCGGACCACTTCGGCGGGAGAAAGCCGCAGCATCCTTTCCACCACGCGGATCGGATCCTCCTTGGCGATAAAGGAATTGGAACAGTAGCGGCAACTGAAATTGCAGCCCATCGTACCGATCACCAACGTCCTGCTGCCGGGCCGGACGTGGTAGAAGGGTATGGATTCGATCCGGGATGGTATACAGCTGGACCAACGGTGGGGAAATCGCTCTTTAATCGCGCCCTCCGACTCCTCGTACATCCGGCAGACACCCGGCGTGCCGCCGCCCAGATCACAGCGCCACTCACAGTAGTTGCAGTGCATAAATACCTCCGTTGTTTCAGATGCGCGGGACCACCACATGGGTCCCGGAAACGGTTCGCTCCACCATGATCTCCGCCCCGAACACCTCGTACAGATGATCCTCATCCAAGAGCAACTCCGTCGCTCCCGCTGCCACCACAGTACCCTTCTTCAGCATGACCACGTCATCGGAGTAATGGAGCGCCAGGTTCGGGTCATGGAGAGTGATGAGAGCTGTCACGCCCCGCTCCTTGACGAAACGGCGCATTATTCCCATCATCCGATGCTGATTGGGAAAATCCAGATGCGCATTCGGTTCGTCCAGCAGCATGATCGGCGCATCCTGATGCAGAGCCCTCGCCAGCATAACCAGCTGTTTCTGGCCGCCGGAAAGACAGTTGAATGGCCAGTCCACCAGGTCGGCCACACCGACCTCGGCGCAGATTTCTTTCGCCCGCCGCTGCTCTTTTGCGCCGGGTGCGCTCCAGGGTCTGATACGCGAGGCCCCTCCCATGAGCACCATCTCCAGGCAGGAGAACTGGAACGGCGAATAGTTCCCCTGGGGGACCAGGCTGATCAGGCGGGCAATTTCGACCCTTTTCATCCGCAGAATTTCCCGGCCGGCAACGGAGATGCTGCCCCGCACAGGTTTCAAGATGCCGTTGATGCAGCGCATGAGCGTGGTCTTGCCGGAACCGTTGCGACCGAGCAACGCACAGATGCGCCCGGAGCCGATCTCCAGGGAAATATCATGGAGAACGGTTGTGTCACCATATCCTGCTGTCAGGCCATCAACCCGTACCGGCATCTAACGCTCCGTTCTTGCTTCGATGCATTACCAGGTAGCCGAGAAAAGGCGCCCCAGGATCGAAGTAATGATGCTGATGGGAATCTCGGACGCCGAGACCGTTCTGGCAACGGTATCCATCACCAGGAGAAATCCGCCGCCAAGAAAAGCCGCCGTCGGAATGAGGCGCCGGTGCTCCGTGCCCACCAGGTAGCGGGCGATGTGCGGCACAATCAGGCCCACCCAGCTGATATTGCCGACCGCAGCCACCGACGAGGCAACGATCAGCGTGCTGACACCGAGGTAAAAGAGCCGCCAGCGAAACACATCGACCCCAAGCGACAGGGCCTCCTCTTCATTGTGGGTCATGATGTTGAGGCGCCAGCCAAAGAGCGAAAGCAGGAGAGATCCGCTCACCACCACCGGCAGGGTTGCCTGTACTTTCGCCCAGGAGGCCACATGGAAACTGCCCATGATCCAGAAAACGATCTTGGCCAGTTGATCATAGGGGTCGGCCAGGTACATCAGGATCGAGACCCCGGCCTGGAATACTGCCGACACCACGATGCCCGAAATGACCAGGACCGAGGTGGAACGATCCCAACTTCGGTTGGCAAGAAAATAGGCAATGGAAACGGCGAACACACCGAAGAGGAAGGCAAAGCCCTGCACCCCGAGCACAAAGCGGGTAAAAAACATGATGGCAAGGGCCGCGCCGAAACTGGAGCCGGCAGTCACGCCGAGGATGTCCGGGGCGGCCAGGGGATTGCGGAACAGTGCCTGGAAAACCACCCCGGCAATGGAAAGCCCGCTACCCACGGCGATACTCAGCAAAATCCCGGCACCCGGATATTCCAGAACACCGTCAGCATCTCAGGCGGAACCTGTCCGCCGAAACCGAGACCGGAAAGGGCAAGATGAAACAGATCGTAAAGCCCGATCGGATAGCGCCCCGTGGCCAGTGCGCCAAGCAGCGCAATCCCGAAGGCGAAAAAGCAGAGTATGAGATAGGATTTTTTCATGGCCTGGTGAGTCCGGCAGGCGCGAAGTTCACAACTTCCCCCCCATGGCAGTAAAGGAATATCCAAGATACTTGCGGTAAAACTCATCGGCGACCTTCACCATATCAACATCACGGAACCGCTCGGGGTAGAGCGTTTTCGCCGTCCAGACCAGACCGAGGACGCAGTGGGGAGCGGGATAATCCCACCAACCGATGTTCGAGGGAAAAACGTAGATACGCCGGTTTTTTATCGCGTTCACGGTACGGAACTGCTGATTGCCGGCCAATGCAGCGGCACCGTAGGCATCCAGGCTCGACCCGAGGAAGATCACATCCGGATTCCAGGCCGCAATCTGCTCCGGTGAAACGGACGCCCAGAAACCGCTGAGGGCGGCCGCCACATTGCAACCGCCGGCAGTCTCCAGAAGGGTATTTTGCAGCATCTGACCGGTTGCGGCGGAATAGATATTCTCCGGGCCGGAAAACATCACCTTCAACCGCTTTTCAGGGGGAATGGTGTCGGTTCTCTCCTTTACCAGGGCAACCAGTTTCCGGCAGTCGGCAATGTATTCCTCGCCCCGCTGCTCGCGACCAAGCACCTTTGCCACCAGCCGCACGCCGGCAAAACTCTCTTCCAGGGTTTCGCCCCTGATGGCGATGACCTTGATGCCCGCATCTTCCAGCTGCTGCATGTTCGATGGGTCGAACGAGGTATAGGCGATGGCGATGTCAGGCCTGAGAGCAACCAGTTCTTCATAATTAAGATCATGCCCCTGGATCAGTTTCGGTTTGGCGGCAAAGGAAGGATTGACCTTCGCCATTGCCTGATTTTCCCGATGATAGAGCGCCTGGTCCACCAGCAGATCCTGGGCTCCGAGGGCAAACACCACCTTGCCGCCGAAGTGATGGAGCGCGGCAACCCGGCGAATGTTCTTCGGAACGGTTACGGTTCTGCCCAGTTGATCGACAACGGTTACGGTTTCTCCGTCATGTCCCTTCCTCTCTGCTTGACAACCGAACGCAACAAGAAAGGAACCAATGAAAAAGGACAAACAAAGGAAGCGGATATGATTTCTCTTCATGGAGCACCTATTTCTTCAAGAGCTTTACCGAACATGGTTACACTGACCTGACAGATTTCGAAAACCTGGCAGGTCTCCTTACCAGCGGCTACGGGTTGCCGCCGACCCCGACACCCTGCTTCCAGCCATCTGGCGGGATCCGCAGCAGGATGCGCCGTGCGTCGTCATCACTGAGCCGGTAGTGATAAAACCGTTGATAGTACTCTTTGGTTTCGTGCACCAGGTCCAGGTCGCGGAATTGTTCCGGGTGCAGGAGCTTGGCCAGCCACATGACGAAAAGGGGCAACTCGCTGCTGCCGTGCCCCCAGAGAAAAACACCTTCCGGGCAAGGGTAGACCTGTTTGCTGCGCACGGCCCGGATCGGTTTCCAGCGTGGATCAGACATGACGCCTTCGGTAGGAAAAACCCCGCCGACGAGAATGACCTCCGGGTTCCAGGCCAGGATCTGCTCCATGGAAGCATCCACGAAACCGGGCGGCAGTGTATCAGAAACCAGCCTTCCCCCGGCCATTTCCACCAGCCAGTAGGCCAGGGAATAGCGCCCCTGGGTGGCGAAAATATTCCTGCCGGTGATGTAGTAGACCGTCGGCCGCTGATTCTCGGCCAGCTTCCCGGTTACGGAAAGAACCCGTTGCACGGTTCTGTCGAAGTATGCACCGTAGGAGACGGCGGTCTTTTTCGCCCGGGCTCCCAGCACATCACCGTAGAGGAGAATCTCGTCCTTGAAGCGACTGATGAATTCTTTTCTCGTTGTCGGACTACCTTTAGTGTCGTAAGGACAGACCACCGGGATTCCGGCATTCATCATGTGGCGGGTTTGCTGCGGCCACTGCCAGTAGAACACCAGGTCGATGCCGAGGGAAAGCATCCGTTCCACATCCGGGTTGCTGTAGGAAGGCATGACCGCAACTTTTTCCAGGCCGGGAATGATCTTGTGCGCCCATGGGGGCTGCCGGATGGACATGGCGGCAACCTTGTCCGCGGCACCGAGCAGGAAAACCTTTTCGTAGGAAGGTCCGAAAAAGCAGGCAATCCTCTGCGGCTCCACCGGCACCCTGACTTTATTGCCGTGACGGTCAGTCACGGTCTTCATGGCCGGTCCGGCGGCGTGTCCGGCATGGGGACAGGAAAAAAAGGCCAGGAAAAGCACTACGGCGCAGACAACGATTCTCATTCACTCCTACCTTTCAGATGAAGAGCAGCTGTATCTTCCGGTCGTATCCTCTCTGACCGTTAGATTCTCAGACCATCCGGTTAGCTTTCTTTCTCGAAATATACCCAGGAACCGGAATCGTCACGAATGACATCGTAGCGGGAAAAACCGGCCTTGGCCATGAGCTCCCGCCATTCAGCCGCGTCGTTTTTGCCTGAGTGCGGTTTTGGCTTGTTCTGCCACTCCGCACCGCGCCTGAGCATCTCCCGATTGATTTCTTCCGCCAGCTTCGACGAACCGAGCCCGCCCCCCACATAGCCCTTGCCGCCCGGTTCGAGAACCCGCCACATCTCCCGGAAAGCGGCAGGCCGGTTGCGCCAGAAACGCATGGAACCACGGCTCACGATCAGGGAGGCAACCCGGTCCGGAAAAGGCATGCGGTGCACATCCCCGACAACGGTAGCGACCCGTGCCCCAAGCCCTTCCCGGTCGATGTTTGCCTGGGCAAAATCGAGAATGTGGGGCGAAAAATCCATGGCGCGAAAGGTAAGCGAGGTCAGCTTTGCCAGGGCCAGGGAAAGATTCGCCGGGCCGCAGCCCAGATCAAGGCAGAGGCCGCTCTTCACACCGCAGCGCTTCAGGATCTGCTCGGCAATCACCGGGTAGATGGGGGCAAAGACCTCGTTGGCAATGGCCGCGTACTCCCCGGCCCGTTGTTCGTCGAACTTCTCGTATCCTTTGGAGTTCCAGGAAATATGACTCATAGTACCCTCACGATCTATGGATATATTCTTAATTCTGCCACTGGCCCCGCCTGGTCTGTGTAACCAGGAGATAGGCGAAAAACGGCGCACCGAGAAGCGCCGTTAAAATGCCGACCGGGATCTCCCCGCCGGAAAAGGTCCGGGCCAGGGTGTCCATGGCCAGCATGAACAGGCCGCCAAGCAATGCGCTGAAGGGAATGAGTGCGTCATGGTCCGAACCGACGATGATTCTCGCCATATGAGGCACCACCAGCCCGACCCAACCGATGTTGCCGCACAAGGAAACGGACGCGGCCACGATCAGCGTTCCGGTTACGATATAGATGCAGCGAGCCTTGGGCACGTCAATGCCGAGGGTCATGGCGTCTTCGTCTCCCAAGGCAATCGGATTCAGCCACCAGCGGAACAGGTAGATGACACACAGTCCGGAAACGATGATCAGCAAGGCCCTGACGGCATCGCTCCAGACCACGCTGTTGAAGCTGCCCATGGTCCAGAAGACCATGGCCGGCAGTTGCTGATACGGGTCAGCCTTGTATTTGAGAAAAGAAACACCGGCAGTGAACAGAGCGGACACGATGACGCCGGAAAGTACCAGGCTGGTGACGGTATTACCGCTTCTCCGCCCGATCTGGTAGGCAAGGGTCACGGCAAGTAGACCGAAGAGAAAGGCCGAGCCTTCCACCAGCAGCGCAGAATTGGCCGCGAAGAAAAAAGCCAGGGTGGCTCCGAAGCTCGCCCCGGAGGTAACCCCGAGAATGCCGGGAGAAACAAGCGGGTTACGAAACAGGCTTTGAAATACGGCGCCGGCAACGGACAGGGCGGCCCCGACCATGATCGCGGCAAGCACCCGGGGAAGGCGCACGGACCAGAGGACCAGTGAGGAGGTGGCAAGCTCCGATCCCGTCTCCTGTCCGGAAAAACTTGAGAAAATAACGTCCCGGAGCGCACCGGGACTGATCTGGTAACGACCGAGGACCAGGGCAACCCCGATACCGGTCACGAGAAGGACGATTGCAGCCGCCAGGACGAAGCGATGTTCTTTCACGGGGCCACCATCCGGGGCGCAGGCATTACGACAGCGGGCCCGCCGGGGCTCTGTTCCACCACCACTTTCATTCCGTACACCTCCTCCAGGGTTCCGGATTCGAATACCCGTTCCAGTGGGCCCTCCCGGTACAGGCGTCCGTCTTTGAGCATAACCAGTTGCGTACAGTAGCGAGCGGCAAGATTAGGATCGTGAAGGGTAACGATGGTGGCCAGCCCCTTTTTTTTCGTTACGTCGCTCACCACATCCATGATCCGGTACTGGTTCCTGAAATCGAGATGGGAGGTTGGTTCATCGAGGAGTAGAATCGAGGTGTCCTGAAAAAGCGCCCTTGCCAGCAGCACCAGCTGCCGCTCTCCTCCGCTCAGTTCGTTGAAAGGCCGATCAGCCAGGCTGCCGACGCCGAGCTCTTCCAGTGCGGCACGAGCCTCTTCCCGGTCTTTCCCGGAAGGGAGCTTCAACGCGCTCAGACGGGCGGCCCTACCCATGACAACCATCTGCAGGGCGGTAAAGGAAAAGACCAGGTTCATCTGCTGAGGAACCACCGCCATCAGACGGGCAATCTCCTGCCTCGACAGATCGGCGACCTGGCGCCCAGCTGCCATGACATCACCTTCGCCTGGTGACAGGATACCGTTCAGGCACTTGAGCAGCGTGGTTTTTCCCGAGGCATTCGGTCCGAGAAGCCCGCAGAGAGAGCCTCGCTCCACCTAAAAAGTGATGTCGCTGAGAACCGCTTTATTTCGATACCCGAATCCGAGTCCGGCAACTGAAACAAGCACATTCATTCCTGTCACCCCATGCCTTGCCAGACTGTTGAGAAGGCCCCGGGAAGGGGCCGGACAGCATCCGGACCTGATCGGATGATGCTCGCCACCCTCCGTCCGGGTAGTCTTTTACAAACTATAAACAACACAATAACGTCAAGAATAGTGAACCGCTATTTACTTCTTGACATAGCGTATTTGTTCATGTCAAGTATTAATTAAAATTCCAGCGTCCATACCGCTTCGGAAACAAACATTTCCCTGTCGCCATCAAAGGAGAATAGTGCCATGCGTGTGACTGATGTCCATGAAATGCTGCAACGCTGTGTCGACTACCACGGCCATTTCTGTATCGGCCAATCGCTGGGGGTCAGGATCGCCAAAAAGGGGCTGGAACTGGCCGCCCCGGAAAGCGAAAAGGATCTGATCGTTTTCGTGGAAAATGACCGCTGCATTGCCGACGCCGTGCTTATTGCCACTGGGACCCGCCTGGGCAGGCGCAGCCTCAAGCTGGTGGATTACGGCAAGATGGCGGCCACCTTTGTCAATCTCGGCACAAACCGGGCCTGGCGGATTGGGCTGCAGCCCTTTGAATTGGGAGATGCCTCCAAAGAAGAAGCGAAGGAATTGGTTCTTGCCATGAGTGACGAGGAACTGCTCTCCTGGCAAGCGGTACGGGTACACCTGAAGAAGGAGGATCTGCCGGGTAAACCGGAAAGGATCGTTCGCTGTGTCAGCTGCGGGGAAAAGGTCTTTGACGGCAAGGATGTCGTTGACGAACCCGGTGACGCGGGGCCGTTCTGCATCTCCTGCCTGCGCGGCGCCTACTATGAGACGCTGGAGGATTCCCCATGAAACTCGTGGACGCACTGCTGGAATGCGTTTCCGGTGCCGAAGCAGAGGCGACCCGGGTGCTGGTCGGCCTCCACTGGATCACGGTGCAGAGCCGTCACACCGGCATGGCCCATGTCTTCCGCGGCAGGGAGGGCTTTGAGCTGGCAGACGCCGGCGCGATCCAGGGAAAAGCGATTACAGAACTTGCCGCAGGACTGAAAAGCTGGGAACCCCTGGAGGCCGGTCTTGGCCTGGCGGCCCTTTCCTCGCTTATCGAGCCACAAGGGGAGAAGGTCAATGTCTTTGACTATATTATGAGCCAGGCGCCGGGCAAGACGGTGACCTGTATCGGCAGGTTCCCCTTCTACGAGCGACTGGCCCGCACGGCAACACGCTCTTTCCTGCTTGAAATGAATCCGCAGGCGGGCGAGTTGCCCCCGTTTGCCGCTGAAGAAGTGATCCCGGAATCCGACCTGGTCATCATCACCGGGACCACCCTGATCAACAAAACCCTCGAACGTCTCCTGGAGCTGTCCCGCAACGGCATCGCCATTGTCCTCGGTCCCAGCACCCCCATGAGCGACGTACTCTTCGACTTCGGCGCCTCGGTTATCGCCGGCGTCAGGGTAGTGGACCGGGAGAAGCTTTTCCAAAGCATCGCCCAGGGAGTGAAATTCTACAACAAACTCGAAGGAATTGAACCGGTAACCCGATTCAGGAACTAGTATCCCGTGTGGTTAATTCATTCCTTGTAATTCTGGTTCTTTTGCCCTCTGGCTGTGTTGTGACTCCTCGTCAGAGTCCCACTTTGCCTGCGTCGCTTCGCCTTGCCAGAGACCAAAATTCCATGGAATTACTGCGGCAAACTAACCGCACGGAACACTTGCAGAAAAGAGAGGTAGAAAGCGATGGAAAACAACAGGCATATCAAAAAGATCCTGATAATTTTCGGAGTGGTTGCGATTCTTGTCTTCGTCCTTGCCATGCTGAGAAACGAAAAGAGTGTGACAACCGGGAAAACGCGACTGATTACTGACATGCTCGGGAATAAGGTCAAGGTAGCCGATCCGCTCACCCGGGTCGCCCTGTTTGGCGGCCCGACAGGACAGATTGCCTACATCCTCGGAGCACGGGATCAGCTCTGCGCTGTGACCAATACCCTGAAAGGCTCTGAACTGGTACTGGCCTTCGACCCGTCCGTAAAGGAACTGCCCGGCCCGAGAAGCACCAGCGGACACATCAATATCGAATCACTGCTCCTCTCCCGGCCGCAGCTGGTAATCGCCGGCAACCTCGACGGTTCCATCGTACAGAAAAAAACCGGCATCCCGGTTGCTTTTACCTTCAGCTCCATGAATCATGGCACCAAGCTGCTCAAAAGCGAGATCCGTTTCTACGCCTCGGTCTTCGGCAAAAAGGAACGGGGGGAAAAATATATCGACTACCTGAAAAAGACCCTCGCTTTTATCAAATCCCGGACCGCATCGATCCCTGCCGAAAAGCGTAAAAAGGTCTTCAACGGCTACGGGCCAAAGCACCTGGTGACCCTGGGCGGAGATACCTTCATGCATGAACGCATCATCACCGCCGGCTGCAGAGATGCCACCTCCGCCATCAGTACCGTCGGCGTAAAGGAAGGGCTCCACTCCGGACTCTCGGAGATGTCCATGGAAAAGGTCCTCGGCTGGAATCCGGATATCCTGGTGATCGATTCCGGAAGCGCCGAAGAGGTCTACCACGATCCACGCTGGAAAACCGTCAAAGCAATCCAGAACCATCAGGTCTTCAAGCAGCCGGTCGGCGTCTTCATCTGGGATCGCCCAACCGCCGAAGCAGCGGTACTCTATCCGCTCTGGCTAGCTAAAACAGCCTATCCGAAACTGTTCGCCGATGTCGATATGGTCAAGGAAATCAAGAAATTTTACGCTGAAATCATGTCCTTCAACCTGAGCGATGCCCAGGCACGGTCGGTGCTGAATGGCGATTACGGCATCGTATTTGCCGCAACGGAAGGAAAAAGGTAAGCACTACCCATGCATTCCGTGGAGAATAAAAACTGCCTCACCACCAACCCAGGCACACTGATCCTGATCCTCTCGCTTCTCCTGGTGGCGGTCGCCACCTGCTCCCTGATGCTCGGTCAGATTTATATTCCTCCGGTGACGATATTCAAGATATTCGCCTCCGTGGTTCTGCCGATCAAACAGAGCTGGTCCCCGACCCTCGCCTCGATCCTGTTCGACGTTCGGGTGCCACGGCTTCTGGCCGGCATTCTGGTGGGCGCCGGCCTATCCATCTCCGGGGCGGCATTCCAGGGGCTGTTCCGCAACCCGCTGGTTTCGCCCCACATCCTCGGCGTGACATCCGGTGCCGGACTCGGCGCGGCCGTGGCAATCCTTTTTTTCGGCAACATTCTCGCCATCCAGGTCTGCTCCTTTACCGGCGGCCTGCTCGCGGTACTGATGACTTACGCTCTCAGCAGGATCTACCGGACCACGCCGGTGCTGATGCTGGTACTCTCGGGGATCATCGTCGGCTCACTCTTCTCCGCTGCCACCTCGCTGATCAAGTACGTCGCCGATCCGGTCAACGAAATGCCCTCCATCGTTTTCTGGCTGCTCGGCTCACTCAACAATGCCTCGAACAGGGACCTGACCGTTGTCGGGCCGATCATCGTCCTCGGCATCAGCGTACTGATCCTGATCCGCTGGCGGATCAACCTGCTGGCCATGGGCGAAGAAGACGCACGGGCGCTCGGGGTCGATACCGGACGCATCAGGGCGACCGTGATTCTCTGCGCAACCCTGATATCCGCTGCTGCCGTCTCGATCAGCGGCATCATCGGCTGGATCGGGCTGGTGATCCCGCACATCGGCCGGATTCTCGCTGGCCCGGACAACAAGACCCTCCTTCCGGTAACGGTCCTGGTAGGGGCCTCCTACCTGGTAATCGTGGATACCATCGCTCGGACCGCCATGGAAATGGAGATACCGATCGGCATCCTAACAGCACTGGTAGGCGCACCGATTTTCGCCTACCTGCTACGCAAAAATCGTTCGGGGTGGTGAACATGAGTGCTCTTCTGACCGTACAAAATCTGACCTTCAGTTATCCCGGCGTCCCTGCCCTGCCTATCTTCCAAAAGATATCCTTTTCAGTCGGCTCCAGCGACGTTTTCTGCCTGCTGGGCCCCAACGGCACCGGAAAGTCCACACTCCTCAAGTGCGTGTCCAATGTTCTCCAGGGCTGGCATGGCACAATCCTTCTGGGCGAAAAGGATATCTCCCACCTGAGACCGGCCGAAGTGGCGAAGGGGATCGCGTATGTGCCGCAAAACCAGGTATCGGCCTTTCCCTTCCTGGTCCATGACATCGTAGTAATGGGACGGGCGCCTCATCTCAACGTCTTCTCCTCGCCGACCCAGCGGGATCGTGAGATTGCCCGTAGCGCCATGGAAACGGTCGGCATCATCCACCTTGCCGAGCGGCCCTGCACGATGCTCAGCGGCGGCGAGTGGCAGCTTACGCTCATTGCGCGGGCTCTTGCCCAGGAACCGCGGGTCATGGTACTGGATGAACCGACCTCCCATCTCGACATGGGCAACCAGGTGCGGATCCTCAGGGTTATTCGATCCCTTGCAGAAAAAGGACTCGCCATCGTCATGGCCTCCCATTTCCCCGACCACGCCTTTGTCGCCGCCACGGAAGCAGCAATCCTCGACGACGGCCGCATGATCCGCAAAGGGCCGCCGGATGAGATCATTACAGCCGAGAATCTGGGAAAAGCCTACGGAATCGAGGTAAAGGTGCTGCAGGTGGGCGAAGGGGTGAATCGCAAGGCCTGCTTTCCTATCTTGCCGGTCTAGCAAAAAATCAGTGAACCACCGCTAGCCCCTCCTGATTCAGGAGGGGGACTTTAGCTCTCCTCCTAGATAAGGAGGGGTTGGGGGTGGTTGAAGCCATTATCATTGAGTACCTCAACTGCCATCTCTCTGCATATGAAGGAGAAGTCCTCCATGAAAAACAGGCTCGGATTTTTTTTCGCAGCACTCCTGTTCACGCTCGTTGCAGCACCCGCCGACTCTTCGGCGCTGACCATCGGCGGTGCGGTGCGACAACCGCTCAATCTCAGCACCAAAGAACTGGCACGTTTCGATTCCGTGACGGTGCAACTCAATGAGCTGACCCGGGCCAAGCAATTCAAGGGCGTCTTCAGGTACCGGGGCGTTCCGCTACGTAACCTGCTGGAACTGGCGACGATCGCCAAAGACGGGCCTGGTTTCTGGAAACCCACGGACCTGGCGATCGTGGTCCGCAACCGGGAAGGAAAGAGAACCGTCCTCTCCTGGGGAGAGGTGTTTTACAAGAATCCGTCGAATGTGGTAGTTGCCTATGCAGCCACCCCGGTGATCCCTCATCACGAAAAGAGCTGCGTGAGATGCCATCCGTCAAGCCTCTATCAACCGGTACTCGACACGCTCAAAAGACCTATATCCTTCCCTAAACTGGTCCTGCCCAACGATTTTTACTCGGATCGCTGCCTGGAGGACATCGTCAGTATCGAGGTGATCGACATCAAGGCGGACAATTCGACAAAGAAGCCTGAAGCCCACCAAACGGCCGGCTTCACCATCAGGGATATCACGGGGAAAAGTGTGGAGATTTCTTCCCTCACGGGCTACTCCCCAATCACGATAACCTACAAGGAATTTGGCGAAGGGAGGGGCTATCACGGGATCAGAAAGTATACGGGGGTTCCTCTGACTGAGTTGCTTCGCCCGCTGGACAACCATAAGAGACTGGACCGGTTACTGCTGCTGACCTCGAAAGACGGGTACCGTTCTACTTTTTCCTTTGGCGAGGTCTTCCTAAATCCGCTCGGGGAACGGCTGATCGTTGCAGGGACACCGGGAACCGCCGCCGGAAAAAACAGCTTCACCCTCGTGCCACCTGATGACCTGGCCGCCGACCGGATGCTCAAAGACATCGACACCATTGAAATACTTTCCCTGCAGGAAGAGCCGAAGGTTTACATCATCAGCATCGGCTGCGCAGATCCTAACCTCATAACCCTGGAAGCTATTTCCGCCATGGGCAAGGCGGACGCCTTTATCGCCTCGAAAGAAACCATGAAAGAATTTGCCCCATACCTGGCTGGCAAACCGCTCCTGTTCGATCCCATGGGCAATTTTGAACCAAGGTTCCGCAAAAGCCATCTTGATCTTTCTCCGGCGAAGCTAAAAAAGCAGCTGGCAGCGCAGCGCGCCGCCGACATGAAAAAAATCCGTGACACCCTTGACGCAGGCAAGAGCATTGCCCTGCTCGATCATGGCGACCCGACCATTTATGGCGGCTGGCAGCACTGGATCGAACCGGAAGTGGCCGGACGTTTCGAGGTGGTGACCGGGATCAGCGCGTACAATGCCGTCAATGCCCTCTTTGCAAACCGGAAGATTTTTTCGGGCATCAGCGCCTTTGATAAAGGCAAACAGGATAACCTGCTCTGCAACAAAGGCTCGGCGATCCTCAGCGCACCCCGCAGTCTTGCGGCTAACGAGGGTCTGCTGAAAGCGATTGCGGAGAGCGGGGACACCCTCGCCATTTTCATGGGTCTCGGAGACATGGACACCCTGGAGCCGCTGCTGAAAAAATACTATGCACCGGGGTCGCCGGTGGCCATCGTCTACAGGGCGGGCTCGGCCAAAGAAGCGCGCCTCGTCATGACAACCCTCGGCGAACTGCGCAAGGTTGTGGAGGCGAACAGCGAAAAGATGGCCGGCATGATCTACCTGGGAACCTGCCTGGCAGGGAAATAACGAAGCATCCATCCGTTGTTATGACTCGGAGAAGGAGAATCTCAATGGGAAGCGACATAACAGCCACTAAATCCGTTCGCACTAAGCATTTCGGGAACCTGCTGCTCCTGCTTTTTCTCACAGTACTTGCCGGTTGCGAACATGCACCGGCCCGGTACCGCGGTCCGGCAGCAGCGTTCTTCGATCTCGGCTCCGTCGAGAAACGGATCAATAACTACGTTCCTGATCCGCACTACCCTGACGACGCCTTTGTTCTGGTTACGGTACGGGAAGGACTGCTGGGTGGAAAGGAACGGAATGGTGGAATCGGCGCCTGCCTGGTGCGGAAAGCGACCGGAGAGATCATCGAGCGGGGCCATAACCGCCAATACGAGCCCTACTTCCGCAGCGACCTGCATGCGGAAATGGACCTCCTGGACCGTTACGAAAAAAGGGTGCGGATGACCCGCTCGAAAGACCCGAACGACCCGACCTTTCGCAACCCGCGCAACATGGAGGGGTTGGTCCTCTACACCTCGGTTGAACCCTGCCCCATGTGTCTCGGCCGTATCATCAACGCAGGTGTACAAGAGGTCTACTACGCCGCCCCCGACATCGAAGGCGGCATGGCCAGGAGATTCAAGGACCTGCCCCCCTCCTGGAAGGCCATGGCCCGGGGAATGGTCATCGGTCCGGCCCGCTGTTCACCGGAACTGCAGGAGATTTCCCTCGACCTGTTCCGTCCCATGTACATGCAGGGACATACACACCCATAAATTCCACGTAGGGGCTGGTTTCAAACCCGTTAACTTCTATTTACGCAGAGAGCATTCACGTGTATTGAAAGACACCCTGCACCAGGGTTATGCATTCACGGTTCGTGAGAATTATTTTCCAATTGTTCATAACTGATACGCTCAACCGGCAGATCAGAAACTAATTTGAAGGATGTTGGGAAGGATATGAATCCATTCATCCCTGCTTAACAAGCCGTCATTATTCTTGTCCATCCGCTCAAACAGGCGTTCCTTAAAGGCCCTGTCATTCAATTGTTCCGCCTTGCGCAGATCAGGAAACAGTTTAAGGGTTTTCTTCTTGTCGATTTTCACATTCCCACCTAAAAACTCATTTTTACTGAGGCAGTTGTCATGGTTCTTGTCAAGCGTGCAAAATGGCTGTTCGCTGCTATCGGCAGCCATGAGTGGAGTAGAGAAAAGCAGTGCACAGAATACGGACATCAACATGATTCGCATAGAAACCTCCTGGGTGGTAGGTGATAAGTGAACCGGACTAATTAATAGTGAATTCAGGGAACCCCCCCATCCATAATCAAGGAAAGCTCAATAAATCCAGTCCCGATTCCATTTTGTGTAGCGGCTGGTTTCAAACCCGCCCTCGATTCAATATCTAATTGCCTCAACGTGACGTGGAAGTAGTTGAGTGACGTAGCGTAGCGACACGATATCTTTGCAGCACCATGAATTTAATCCTAAGTTGGCAAGATTGCAATCCTGTTCTTCTTTTCGTGAACCAATGCCAATACTGACAAGAGCGGGTTGCAAACCCGCCCCCAGCCATGTCAAACAATCCTTCAAGCAGCCTCGGCCTCGTAAAGCTGTCCTGGAAATTTTTGGTATACTGATACTAACCTATTCGGCTTAACCTTCCGGAACCATCCAGCAAGGTCGCATTGAGAGGAATTATGCTGACCATCAGACCTCGAAACATACTGCAAACCTGGACCATGGTCCTGGCACTGGCCCTTTCGGTCCAACTGCTAGCGACAAAACCCTCGAAAGCCGACGAAGGGGCTGCGGCAACGTCTGCAGCGGCGGCAGAGTCGCCCGAGGAATCAGGTTTCTTTTATATCTGGGGCAAGCGGATGGACGTGACCCATGACAGTATCGAACAGTACATCCTGAAACAAGCCGTCACTATGGACGATTTTTTCGGCAAGGAAAATGTTCGAGGTCTAAAACCCACCCGATACGAACTCCGCTTGCGCAATTCCTTCCGGATTGACCAGCACGGCACCATAAAAATCGGTCCCAGTGTAAGGCTCAATCTGGCACTTACCAAGATAAATGATCGATTGAACCTTATCATCGCCGGGGAAAGCGAGCCGGCACCGCTTACGCAAAGGCTGCCTCAGGACCCGGGCAATCCTGGCTATGATCGAACCACCCAGGATACCCACTTCGTCAATACGGAACTTCGTTACGACCTGATCAGAATCCCGTCCATGCTGTTATTTGTGGGGGCGGGTGTTCAGTTGAAACTACCCTTCGAGGCTTTTGCCAGGAGCCGCGTCGAGTACCGCCACAAATTCAGTGACACAACCCTGATCAGCGGCAGCGAAACCGTATTCGTGAAAAATTCCGACCTGTTCGGAGAGACGACGGAGCTCACCCTTGATCATCTGCTTGACCGGTCCAGCATTCTCCGCTGGAGCAGCACCGGAACGGCTTCCCAGGAAATCCATGGCCTTGAGTGGGGTTCGGAACTCTCCCTGATCCGGCAACTCTCGCCCCGGAGTGCGGGCACCCTTACCGGGGGCGCATACGGCAACATCAACGACAGCACCGTTGCGAATACCTACCGGGTCCTGGCGCGGTATCGTCGAAATTTCCTGAGAAGTTGGCTTTTCTATGAACTGGAACCAGAGGTTTTCTGGCAAAGGAACGCACCCGATCATGATGCCCCTACCTTTGCCTTCACCTTCCGCCTTGATATCGTATTCAAGGGAACTTCGCTGAGAAAATCATCACTGTAATCCTGCTTGGTATCACATCCGGTACCGCGTTTCAGACCGTAGGGCGGGTTTCAAACCTGCCCTGGATTCGCGCTCTATTTCCCCTTTTATTACAAAGAACTACCCCTTACTCCAGGAGCACTAGTCTTGGAATTCTTCATCCTGTATATCCCGGTCTTCCATCTCCGCCCTCAACCGCGGCAGGGAATACGGGTGCTCGCGTTGCAGAAACCCAACCAGCTTCTCACGCACAAGACAGCGCAGATCCCAAAGTTTCCCGGAATCCCTGGCGCTTACCAGGGCGCGAAGGACAATCGTTTTGTCATTCGCATCAAGGACAACCAGTCCGGATGCCTTGCCATCCCAGAGGTCAGTTCCCGCGAGGATAGTCTGTAGTTCATCACGAAGCGACGCAACCGGCACCCGGTAGTCGCAGTGCAGTGTCACCGTACCAAGCATGTCGGCCGAGACACGTGTCCAGTTCTGAAACGGCTTTTCCAGAAAATAGGTGATCGGCAGCACCAGTCGCCGTAGGTCCCAGATACAAACCACAACGTAGGTCAGAGTTATCTCCTCAATACGTCCCCATTCCCCTTCCACGACCACCACATCATCGAGCCGGATCGGTTGAGTTATGGCAATCTGGATGCCGGCCATAAGCGTCGCCAGGCTGTGCTGTGCGGCAAAACCGACAATGATACCGATCACCCCGGCCGAAGCCAAGAGACTTACCCCAACCTGCCGCACTTTGTCAAAGGTCATGAGCATGGTTGCCCCAGCCATTATGATGATCAGCACCACGGCAACCTTGACCAGCACATTGACCTGGGTGGAGACCGTCCGCGCTTTGAGATTATCGCTGGAATTTATGTCATAGCGCTGCAGCACCATTTCCCGTAAACCGACAATGGTGGAGATCATCAACCAGGCAACGGCCCCGATCAAAGCCAGGCTGATCAAGTGCCGAAATAGTTCGGCCATTTCCTGTGGAAATCGAAGAAAAGGTAATGTCAGGAGTGAAGCAATGAGAGGAAGCAGCAATTTTGACGGATGCCGCCAGCGACGCACCAAGGGCTGCTGCAAAAGGGTGTCGTCCCTGGCGGCGAAACGTAGCAAGACTTTGAAGAGGAGAGCGTAACTGAGCAGGCCAATCAGGACAGCAGCAGCCAACTCAAGTAACGAAACAGTTAAGGCCGACCACTCACTGAGTCTATTGAAGTGTTGAATCCAGTCCATCTAAGTACTCCTTTATGACCGTTAAGGTACTACCTTATCGTTCTGTACGGGAATATATGTTTGTACCGTCTAACAGTATACGATCAAGCTATAATTACAACATCCGATGACCCACCTGACATCGCGCACGCCATGGTGAATCATTCTATTTGTCAATGTGAAAGACTGCTCACGATTGCCTCCCACAAAAACAAAAAGCCAAGACAGAATACATAGGGAACGTCCCTATTACCTCTAGCTCCAATTAATGAGACCTGTCAGGTTTTGAAAATCTGGCAGGTCTGATCAACAAGAGTGCTGGCGCTTATTTTTCCACGGATACACGTGGCAAGTTCCAAGCGGTTACTGCATTGACAGCTCTGAAAACCTGATAGGTGCTCAAAACCAATTTGAGGTAAATTCCTTGGCTTCTTCTATGGCTTCGAGTGCTTTGGTTGCGTCAGCTATTTCGCCTGCATTGTAAGTATCAGAGGCGTAATCCTGAGCATCATCATCGCGCCAGCTCGCAAGCTTTGAGTTTGGCACAGAAAAATTTCCTTCCATATCGTAATGC
The DNA here is from genome assembly GCA_963748325.1 of uncultured delta proteobacterium. Classification (GTDB taxonomy): domain Bacteria; phylum Desulfobacterota; class Desulfuromonadia; order Geobacterales; family Geobacteraceae; genus RPRC01. Next base: position 1,819,376 of record CAVVIJ010000004.1, read on the forward strand.
ATCAAAAACGTATCATTTATGACGAGATTTGCGCCGAAATTCTCTCTGTCTCCGTACAGTTGTACCAAAGTGATTGTAAATTGAGCTTCCATCTCACACTCCCCTCTGCCGGTTGCAAGACCGGCGAAGCTTTACAATGAAGTAGCCATAAACAATTCCAGTTTCTCCTGATCGATCACAACAACCTCGCATCAAGGACAGGCTCGCCAGCACCCCTCACATTCCCCCAACAGAGGCAGCCACACCATGAAGTAAGATCGGGATACTTGCCCCGGAGTTTTAGCAACTCGAACCATGACGTCCTGATCAGGATTGATGCCGAAGAGCTCTTGACAGTGCTGTATTGTCGGGATGGCGATGCTAACCTGCGCGGCATTTAGTATTAGTATACCATGCCTTTCGGCCATTCCTTATGTACCAACCTACCTCATACCTGGCAAACAAACAAATTTTCCGTATTTCCCATTCTTATTATTGTCAAGGTAGCCAGCCCCAACAACGTATTATCTCAGGCACTGCGTCCTGACAGTCCGCATTCATTCTTCCCTCTATCTTTCCCAGTATCTCTGCCACAATAGTCTTATCTTTCTCCTGCTGTGACTATCAAGGCCGGCTCTTTTTCCCTATTTTCCCAATGATGATATACTTTGACTGAGACGAGGAGGTGCCGAAGTGATATACCACGAAGATATTCTCGGAACCATTGGAAACACACCGATGGTGAAATTGAACAAGGTCACAAAGGATGTACAACCGCTGGTGCTGGCAAAGGTCGAGTTTTTCAACCCGGGCGGGAGCATCAAGGACAGAATGGCGGTCCACATGGTGGAAGACGCCGTGAGCAAGTGTCTTTTGAGGCCGGGCGGGACTATCGTGGAAAACACCTCGGGAAACACCGGCATAGGACTGGCCCTTTATGCTGCCGTCAAGGGGTATCGGGCCATATTCACCATGCCGGACAAGATGAGCAGGGAAAAAATAGCGTTACTCGAGGCATTCGGCGCCGAGGTTGTTGTTTGTCCAACAAGCGTCCCTCCCGATTCCCCGGAAAGTTACTACGAGGTTGCCAAGCGGACTAGCGAGGGAGACGCCGAACTCATACATGGTGGATCAGTACCACAACCAGGACAACGTCGAGGCCCATTACAGGACGACAGGGCCGGAGATATGGGCGCAGACGGAAGGCAGGATAGACTGCCTTGTCGCGGGAGTGGGAACTGGAGGAACCATATCAGGAGCGGGGAAATTTCTTAGAGAGAAAAATCCCGCTGTCAAGATTATCGGGGTCGATCCGATAGGTTCCGTATATCACGACTGGTTCAAATACCGGAAAATGATCGAAGCGAAGACCTACCTGGTGGAGGGCATCGGCGAGGACATGCTCTGCGAGACCCTGCATTTCGATTTGATGGACGATATCATTCAAGTGAACGACAGGGATTCCTTCCTGATGACGAGAAGACTAGCCAGGGAAGAGGGAGTACTGGCCGGAGGTTCCGGCGGCGCAGCTGTTTGGGCCGCCCTGAAGGCATGCGAACAACTTTCCGCCGGCCAGGTGGTGGTGGTTATCCTCCCCGATTCGGGTCACAATTATATGAGCAAGATATTCAACGACCAATGGATGAGGGATAAAGGGTTCATTTGATCAATACACCAGGTTCGGAGGGTACAATGAAATTCGAGACAAAGGCCATCCATGTGGGGGAGGAACCCAATTTCAAGGAGGGAGGCTCTGGCGACGTGGTTGTCCCCATTCACCTCTCTTCCACATTCGCTCGGAGAGAGCTGGAAAAGCCCACCGGAGGCTATGAATATTCAAGAACCGGCAACCCTACCAGGCATGCTCTGGAAAAGAGGCTTGCGGCCCTGGAGAACGCCGGTTTTGCGCTGGCCTTCTCGTCGGGTCTCGGCGCGGAGACGGTCATCTGCATGGCCCTTCTCAAGTCGGGTGACCACGTCATAGCTTTCGACGACCTGTACGGAGGCACCAGGAGGCTCTTTGATAAGGTTCTCGCCGATTTCGACATTGAGTTCAGCTACGTGGACGCCAGGGATCTGAAAAATGTTGAGAATGCCATCAAAGCTAACACCAGGCTCATCTGGATGGAGACGCCGACAAATCCCCTACTGAGGCTGTGCGACCTTGCGGGGATTGCGAAGATCGGCAGGGAAATGAAGATAATAACCGTGGTGGATAACACCTTCATGAGCCCCTTTCTGCAAAGGCCGCTGGAATTCGGCATAGACGTGGTTGTCCACAGCACGACCAAGTACCTCAATGGCCACAGCGACTCGGTCGGCGGGGCCGTCATGCTTTCAGACGAGGAATTGTTCGGCCAGTTGCAATTCAACCAGAACGCCATCGGTGCCATTCTTTCCCCCTTTGATTCCTACCTGGTCCTCAGGGGAACGAAGACCCTGGCACTGCGGATGGAAAGGCACTGCCGGAATGCTTTTGCTATCGCCGGATTTCTGGAAAAACACTCGAAGATCAGGAAAGTACACTATCCGGGCCTTGAAAATCACCCTCAGCACGGGTTGGCAAAGAAGCAGATGAAAGGATTTGGCGGGATGCTTTCCTTTGAGATCGAAGGAGGCTTGCAAGAGGCGAAGTCTTTTCTTGAGAACCTCCGGATATTCTCTCTCGCCGAAAGCCTGGGAGGAGTGGAATCTCTTATCGAGCACCCCGCATTAATGACCCATGCCTCGCTGCCGAGGGACGTACGGGAAAAGACCGGCATTACGGACTCCCTGGTCAGGGTCTCCGCTGGGATAGAAGATGTGGAAGATCTGAAAGAAGATTTGAAACAGGCGCTGGAAATGATGTAGCAAACCGGATTGGCAGGTCTGGTCTACTCCTCACCCTATCCTTCTCAGTCCCGCTGCAATAGGATTGCCGCCATAAAGGTGAGGGAAAGGCATTGGGGGTCACCCATTGATCTTGCTTTGCAGAGAGCAAACACGCCTCAGCGCGCGCCTTTTTTGTCAGTGTTCCAAATCTTTTCCTGCCGCTCTTTTTCCTCATCGGCATTTTCAGGCCAACCCCGGACAAGAACCGCAAGGTAGCGCACTCCCTCCACGGCAAGTTTCGAAAGTACGTTCACAATGTATTTGACCAGTTCGCAAAACACCCAGAATGCTGCCCCCAGAACCAGGATAAACAGCGCCTTGAGGATCACGGTGCCAACCCCAAGACCACCGATCCCATCCCAGATTAACTGTATAAAGTGCAATTTTGACTCCCTTCCGGCATCCGAAAACGCCTGACATCTGCTTGGATAGTAGCAGGAATACCCTGTCTTGCAACAGAGGATACTATAAATAGGGAAATGTTCCAATTTCCATATTTTTCTGCCAGCAGTATTTCCATCAAATACAAAGACCTGGCAGGTTTTCAAAACCTGCCAGGTCTGGCCCCATTTGCCCAGTTGCAGGCACACAATAAGGATGGAACGGATGCGGAAATCAGCGCGAGTGACTGTCAACCGGAGTGTTATGTATTTATTTTTGCCCCTTCAATAGTTTTATCGAAAGATACATCATGTTGAGCATCAGCCCCATCAGAATGGTAACCACCCATGCTTTTGGATAATCGAAGGGACGAGCAAATCTTGCCAGTATATCAGTAAGTATTCCTGAGGGATTACTTACTACATCCCAACTATTCCACCGCAAGAACCTGCCGAGATAAATGCCGAAGCTCGCCACAAATAGCAAGACAGACGAAATGGAAGAAACTATCTTTGGATTTACATGTTCCATTAAAACAGTTTCTATATTTATCAGACTGATAAACCCGAACATCAAACCGGTCCAGGCATAGGAAAGCAATAAGATAAGGTCATACCAGATGGGAGGAAATCTTCTTGGTGACAGATGAAACAGATCAGTCAGTATATAGGGTGCATTTGGAAAAAACAGTAACCATATAAACAGGAGAAGAACTAAAAAGAACGTAGGTATGCGTTTCTTCATGATTAATATTACGCTTATAAACCAAGGAATAAACGCTAAAAACAGATTCCAGTTCAATGACATGAACATTGTTGTATCTGTCGCGGCATATCGTACCATTGACATGCTAAAACAGAATATTATTGACAAAATAAAATAGATTACAATGTTAAAGTGAGACTTTTCCATCAACTCAGTAATCATAGTAATTCCTTTTCAAATTCAAACAAAACTGCGTATCGACCGGACAGCACCAGGTTTCAGCCAAACAACACAAACCATACCTGATGCCGATTGCTCAGCTTCCAGATACAGCAGTACAGGAACGACAAAATATACTCCCGCACATGATTGAAGTCAAAGGGGATTTCCACTAAATATGCCACAGAGATAACCAGTGGCGAGAAATAAGATTCATCTGCCCGGGAAAGATTTCCAACGGGAAGGTGTGATGTGGCTGAGTGAGGCTGAAATTTCTTCAGCCATGCCGACCCAAAGGCCCCCAAGGAGACACTGGGCAGAGTTGATAACACGGGATTGGTGAGAAAATAATTGGGAAGAGTTCAGTGAACTGCAGAAATCGAATGCAACAAGGGCGGATTGCGAACCCGCCCTTACTTTTTCAACTCGATGCCATACGACTTGATCTTCCGGTGCAGATTGCTCCGCTCCAGCTCAATGGCCTCGGCGGTCTTGCTGATATTCCAGCCGTGCTCCTCGAGCTTCTGCAGGATGAATTCCTTTTCAAATTCTTCCCGCGCCTCGCGGAGACTGTGCAACTCGAGCACGGTATCCAGCCGTCCGGCGCCCGCCTCGGGAGGAAGCTCGCCGGAAACGATCGACTCGGGGATATGGTTCACGGTAATGGTCTTGCCCGGCGACATGATCACCAGCCGTTCCACCACGTTCTTCAGCTCCCGGACGTTGCCGGGCCAGGTACCCTTTTTCAGAAGTTCCAGCGCTTCCAGGCTGATGTTCTTTCTCTCCAGACCCTCCCTGACACAGAACATCTCCAGGAAATGCTCGACCAGGGCGGGAATATCCTCACGCCGCCCCCGCAGGGGCGGGACGACAAACGGCACGACATTGAGACGATAGAAGAGATCCTCGCGGAAGGCACCGGAGCGGATCTCCTCTTCCAGCACCTTGTTGGTGGCGGCGATGATCCTGACATCCACCTCGATGGTGCGGTTTCCGCCGACCCGCTCGAATTTCTTTTCCTGGAGGATCCGCAGAACCTTGGCCTGGGTCTTGAGGGACATGTCGCCGATCTCGTCGAGAAAGAGCGTGCCGCCGTCGGCCAGGTCGAATTTCCCCTTCTTCTGGCCAATCGCACCGGTAAAGGCACCCTTCTCATGGCCGAACAGTTCGCTCTCGATCAGCTCTTCGGGTATCGCGGCGCAATTGATTTCCACAAACGGCTTGTCCTTGCGCTGGCTGTGAAAATGGATCGAGCGGGCCACCAGCTCCTTGCCGGTGCCGTTTTCGCCGGTGATCAGTACCGAGGCATTGCTCGGTGCCACCAGCTTGATCTGCTCCTTCAGCTTGGTCATGGCCGGAGAGGTGCCGGTCATCTGCCGGTCGCGGAAAGCCAGGTCGCGCAGGGTTTCATTCTCGTCCTTCAGGCGCAGCAGGCCGAGGGCGTTACGGATGCAGACAAGGAGCTTTTCCAGGGAGAGCGGCTTTTCGATGAAATCGTAGGCGCCCATTTTCGTCGACTTGACCGCGGTCTCGATGCTGCCGTGCCCGGACATCATGATCACCAGCAGCGTCGGATAGAGCTCCTTCAGTTTCTGCAGGGTCTCGATACCGTCCATGCGCGGCATCCAGATATCCAGCAACACCAGGTCCGGAAGCTCCTTCTTTACCACCTCAAGGGCGGTCACTCCGTCATTGGCGAACATGACCCGGAAGCCCTCGTCTTCCAGGATACCGGCCAGCGAGGTCCGGATACTGTCTTCATCATCCACTACCAGTATTTTTTCATCCATGCGCTCTGATCCCCTGCTCTTTCAGAAACCTTACCACCCCCAACCCCTCCGAAAACAGGTGGGGGCCAGGGGGTGGTGAAATAGCTGCAGTTAGGTAACCGCTCAAACGTACTCCCGGCTTACGGGAAATTCAATGATAAAAACGGTTCCCTTCGGCTCGTTGTCCTTGACCCTGATGAATCCGCCATGGTCCGCGACAATCGTGGTAACGATCGCCAGCCCCAGACCGGTTCCGGCCTTTTTCGTCGAAAAATACGGTTCGAAGAGGCGTGGCTTGTCTTCCGCGGCGATGCCGTGGCCGGTATCGGCCACCGTCAGGGTCGCCATGCGCAGCTCGGGGTCATACCTGGTTTCGATCCGAATCTCGCCATCGCCATCAAGCGCGTCGATGGCATTGTCGAGTAGGTTGATCAGAACCCGCTTGATCTGATCCCGGTCCAGCCGGATCATCGGAATCGCCTCGTCCGGTTGGAAGGAAAAGGCCACCTTGCGGTGCGCTTCCTGGTAGAGGGTCAACGCTTCCCGGATAATGTCGTTGAGATTGTTGGGCGTCGGCTGGGCGGCTGGCATGCGGGCAAAACTGGAAAACTCGTCCACCAGGGTCTTCAATTCATCAACCGATTTGATAATCATCCCGGTGCACTCGTCAAAGACCTTTTCGTCCTCACCGAAGCGGGACAGGTAGCGCTTGCGCAGCCTTTGCGCGGAGAGCTTGATTGGTGTCAGCGGGTTTTTTATTTCGTGGGCGATACGGCGGGCCACCTCCCGCCAGGCAGCCATGCGCTGGGCTTTCATCAGCTGGGTGAGATCGTCGAACACCACCACGGTGCCAAGGAAATCGCCGTTTTCGTCCCGCATCACCGAAAGGTTGATCAACAGGGTCAGCTTGCGGTCCTTCAGGCGAATATCCACCTGTTTGCTGATGGAATCTTTCTTGGAGTTTACCAGGTCGCGCAGCAGCCCCTTGATGATGTCCAGCTGTTCCGGACGCAAGACTTCCTTGAAGTGAAGCCCCGTCACCTTTTCCGGAGAGATATTGAGCAGCCGCTCCGCTGAGGTGTTGACCGTGGTAAGGACGCCGCTCTTGTCAACGGAGATGACGCCGGCGGTCACGTTCCGCAGGAGGATCTCCATGTAGCGGCGCCGCTGCTCCAGCTCCTGGTTGGTACGGGTCAACCCCTCGTTGGCATCCCGAAGGGCGCTTTGATTGCTGAGGAGGTCTTCGGTCATCTTGTTGAAGGAGGCGACGAGCATGCCGATTTCGTCCTCCCCCTCCCCGGCCAGCCGCACATGGAGATTCCCCGCGGCCACCTGGCCGGTCGCCTCCGCCAGTTCCCGGATCGGCGTGGAAAGACTGTTGGCCAGGTAGATACCGAACCAGATGGCGAGGAAAATAATCACCATGGTAATCAGGAACAAGGTCAGGATATAGCCGCTCCTGATCGGCGACTTGCGTATCTTGAGCTGCCAGTATTTCTCGTAGGCATTGGTAATCTTCTGCAGCTTGAGCACCAGGGCCTCCGGCATGTAGTAGCTCACCACCACGACCCCGAGCACCTTCTTATTGTCAGCGGTCGAATAGACGGGAACGATCCCGCGAATCAGGTCGGCTGGCCCTTCGTGGACAATTCTGTGAAACTCCTTGCCTCTCAGGGCCTCGTTGAAATCCTCGTTGGAAAGCCTGAGGTAGACACTGGGCGGTATTTCGCTGCTGACCGAGCGGGCCAGACCTTCCCTGCCGGCGGAGTACACCTCGACTGCGCCGACGTTGTATTCGCTTCGTATCCGCCCGATATACGTGCCAAGTCCGCTCCGACCGTGACTGGCGAGAAGGCCCTTTTGGGTCAGGGTCGCTCCTATCTGATGGCCGAAATGAAGGGCGTCGGCTTCAGCGTTGCGGTAGTAGCTCTGGGCCACCTGCTGCGACTCGGCCAGGGACGATTCGATCTGCTTATGCAGCCAGTTCTTGATGCTCATGTTGATAAAACTGGCGGATACGAAGAAAAGCAGCAGGGTGGGAATCAGGGAGAGCGCGACAAAGGCCACGACCAGTTTGCCGCGCAGCTTGGAGCCGAAGGGGTTGCGCTTTCGTTCCAGTAGGATCCGAGCAATATTGCGGCAGACCAGGTAGACGAGCAGGACAATCAGGAGGATGACGACATTGATGAGGACGAAGATCAGAATGTCATTGACCGTCTGAACTTCGGAGCTGATATCGGAAAGACGCAGTTCGGCCTGGGTCAGAAGCACGATCAGCAGGAGAGAGAAGACAATGATGATCAACTCTCGCTTGCTCTTCTTCACCTCGGCGTCACTGTACTTGTTTTTTCTGGGTTGTTTCATGGGATGAACCATACCGGAACTTTTTTCCCACTGTAACCGAAGACCCTCTGCAATTCAAGCAGGTAAACGAGAGACCCGACCTGGCCGGGGGTTCTTGCCGGGAAGAAGGAACATGCGCTGAAACGAAAAAAGCAGCCCCGAAGGGCTGCTCAATGGAGGATCGTGGAACCGGGTATCTTAAGCTTCCGACCAGACCAGTTCCGGTGAGGAAACAGGACAGGCCGAGCGGGTTCCCATTACTTCATCCATCTCTACCAGTTTCCAGCAGTCGGGTTTGGCAAGGATTTCCGTAACCAGCTTATGGTTCAGGTCATGGCCCGACTTGTAAGACTTCACGTGACCGATCAGGGAATAGCCGGCCAGGGCAAGGTCACCGACCGAATCCATGATCTTGTGACGGACGAATTCGTCTTCGTAGCGCAGACCGCCCTCGTTGAGGATACCGTCATCGCCGATAACCACGGCATTGTCGAGGGACCCGCCACGTGCCAGACCGTTTGCCTTGAGCGTCTCCACTTCGATCAGGAAACCGAAGGTCCTGGCCGGGGCGTATTCGCGACCGAAAACATCCTGGCTGAATTTCATGCTGCGGAATTGGTTGTTCACCACCGGATGGTTGAAACGCATGTCAAAGGAGACCCGGTAGTAGCGGGAAGGAATGATGGAGATTTTCTTGTCGCCGTCGACGACGGTAATCGGTTTCTTCACCACCAGATATTTTTTCGGACGGGAAAGGCTGCTGGTGCCGACCTTTCGCAGAGCTTCCACAAAAGGAGCGGCGCTACCGTCCATGATCGGAACTTCGGGGCCGTCGATATCCACATGGGCATTATCGATGCCGCAACCGGTCAAAGCCGCCATGAGATGCTCGATGGTGGAAATCACCGCACCACCCTTACCGATGGTCGTGGAAAGACGCGTATTCACCACGTTCTGGGCAATTGCTTCTATGGAAACCGCAGGATCAAGGTCGACCCGATGAAAAACCACACCGGTTCCGGCGTCCGCAGGACGAACCGTCATGTTCACTTCTTTTCCGGAATGAAGGCCAATCCCCGAGAACACTACCTTGTCTTTTACCGTTTGCTGTAAGGCCATGAAAAAGGCTCCTTTGTGAAGTTTTGTCAGTATACGTATTATTACGTAGCAACAACCGGGCCAATTCTATAGAAGCGGATTCCATGGTGAAATAGCCGAAAATACAAGATGTTACGTTTGCACAGCCAACAATACAACGTTGCACAGACACTCCACTGTTGCGCAAAAGCCACAACACGCGTGGCGTGATTGCAACAGCACATCACTCCGCCAGAGGTTATTTTCGAAACAGGGCAAAAAGCAGGGAAAGAAAGATCGAGATCAGAATGCAGGTAGTCAGGGGAAAATAGAAGGAGAAATTCTCACGTTTGATGGAAATATCGCCCGGAAGTCTCCCGAGCCAGGGAATCTTATCGGAGAAAACCAGGACGACACCCAGCAAGGCCAGCAGGCAACCGGAAACAATCAGGAGTTTGCCGATTCCGCTCATGGCGTGCCCTTCCCGTCGCGGGGCGGCTTGGGATGATAGCGATCCTTTTCACTGTAGATGCAGCCGCAGTACTGTTGACGGTAGAGTCCCAGCTCCTTTGAGGCGGCAATGCCCTGTTGCCAGCCGCTACGGTAATCGTGGTAGAGAAAGCGCACGCCATGCCGTTCGGCAGCCAACTCCCCCTCCTGGCGGATCAGTTCGTGCTGCTGGTAACGACTGTAGAGCAGGGTACTGGTAAAGGCCTGGTAGCCGAGTTCGGCTGCGGTGGCGGCGGACCGCTCGAGACGCGAAACGTAGCAGTAGCGGCAGCGCTCTTCCGGTTTGGCCGCGGTGGCGGCCAGGAACTCCTCCAGCCGGTATTCATCGTGGCAGACCAGTTTCAGCCCCACGAGGGAAGAATACTCCCGCAGCGTGTCCAGGCGGCGACAGTACTCCTGGTAGGGATGGATATTATGGTTGAAAAAGTAGCCGTCCACGTCAACTCCGGACGAGCGAAGGGTATCCAGCGGATAGATGGCACACGGAGCGCAACAGATGTGCAGAAGAACTTTCATGGGACTATTGTAGAACATTCCGTCGAAAAATGGCAACAGAGGAGATTCAGCTGGCCGGAGAAAAGGCAGAGAGGCTGAATAGATTCCATCCGGAAATACCCAAGTTACTCCCCCTCCCTTGATGGGAGGGGGTAAGGGGGAGGGTGAAATCAACTGCCCCCCCTCTCCCACCAGGGGAGAGGGAGAGAAAAGTCAGTTCCCGGACGGAAACCAAAAAACTGAGTACTCACTCTCTGTCACCGCACAACCAGGTGTTTCCGGCCAAGCGGACTCGTCCGGCCGATAATGGCCGAGACAGGGCAGCATCGCGTCCGAAGCTCGGCAAGGATTGCCTCGGCCCGGTCCTCCGGTGCGCAGAGGAGGATCCCACCGGAGGTCTGGGGATCAAGCGTCAGCATCTTCCGGGCATAGGCAAGGTCTGAAGCGAAGTCGCAGTACTGCTCCACGTGGCTGAGATTGCGGAAACTGGCTCCGGGGATGCAGCCTGCGTCGAGCAAGGCCAGGGCACCCGGTAAGGCGGGGATTTCTGCCGTGTCGATTTCCACGGCAACAGAGCTGGCCTTGGCAATATTGAGGGCATGGCCGAGCAGACCAAAGCCGGTGATGTCGGTTGCCGCGCGCACGGAAAATTCCTGCATAATTTCGGCGGCTGCCCGGTTGAGCTGCTTCATGGAGGCCAGAGCCTGTCGGTAATCGGCATCGGATGCCTGGCCGAGACGCTGCCCCGCCACCAGGGCCCCGGTTCCGAGCGGTTTTGTCAGGATGAGAGTCTGTCCCGGTTCGGCATTGGCATTATTGATCAGACGCTCGGGATGCACCACCCCAGTCACCGCCAGGCCGTACTTCGGCGGGTAATCGGCGATGGTGTGGCCGCCCACCAGGAGCCCTCCGGCTTCGATGACCTTTTCCTGGCCGCCGCGGACAATTTCGTGCAGCGCTTCAAAGGGAATGCCGCTGGCCGGGAACATCACCAGGTTCATGGCCGTGAGCACCCTGCCGCCCATGGCATAGACGTCGCTGAGCGCATTTGCCGCCGCGATCTGTCCGAAATCATAGGGGTCAGAGCAGACCGGTGGAAAAAAATCCGTTGTCTCGATCAGGGCAATCTCATCGGTCAGTCGATAAACACCGGCATCGTCACCGGTCCCGATCCCCACCAGCAGATTCGGGTCGCTGGGCACGGATAAGCGGCCGAGGGCCGAAAAGAGCACATCCGGCGGAAGCTTCGCCGAACAGCCACCCTGCTCCACCGTGGTGAGCAGGTCAAAGGACGGAGTCCGCCGGCCGGTCGGTTCGTGAACCTTCACCTCCAGACCGATCTCCTCCAGAAGCGCTTCGGCACGCCCCGAGATGTCCGCAGTCAGGGAAAGGGCCATGCCGCATTCGGGGGAGATGTCTTTCGGCACCGGGATCACCCGACAATCGACACCATGGGCACGAAGACATTCCTCGCCTTTGATGACCGCACGGGTGGAGGTAAAGATCAGATAAATAGTCATGACTGCAGGCATCCCCTTAGCGCTTCAATCAGATAGCTAAAGTCGTCGTTTGCGTGATACGGCGAGACGCCGATCCGCACGGCACCGCCTGGCAAGCTGCCGAGCGTACGATGGGCGAGCGGTGCGCAATGGAGCCCGACCCGCGTCTCGATGCCGTAGGTGTCGAAGAGTCTGCGGCCGAGGTCCGCGGAGTCCTTCCCCGGCTGATAGAGGGCGAAGACATCACCCTGGTCTTCGAAGCGCTCCGCGCACAAGACCCGGAAAGACGGCATCCCCTGCAGCGTTTCGATGAGCCGCCGGTACTCTTCCCGGCTGTGGCGGCTAACCGGCTGATCTTCCAGCGCAGCCTGCAAACCGAAGATCCCGGCAATGTTGAGTGTTCCGGCCTCGAAACGATCCGGCAGGAAATCAGGCATCTCGAAACTGTCGGAAGCGCTGCCGGTACCACCGTAGATCAGCGGTTCCACCCCAACGGGGTTCCTCAGGAACAGCCCCCCGACCCCGGTGGGTCCGAGCAGAGCCTTGTGGCCGGTAAAGGCGAGGAAATCAATATTCCACTGGTCGACGGCAAGCGGAACAGAACCGAAGGACTGGCTGGCATCCACCAGCAGCGGCACATGACCAAGCTGTTCCTTGATTTCGGCCAGAGGCTGGATCACGCCGTTGACGTTGCTCTGATGGTTGATGATCGCCAGGAGCGTGTCCGGGGCAATCATCTCCCTGATCCTTGCCGGGTCCACACGACCGTCATCACCGTGCGGCAGCAGCTCGAAAGTCACCCCGTAGCGGGCTGCCAGTGCCGCAAGCGGCCGGGTAACGGCATTATGCTCCAGTGGCGAGATCAACACTCGTCCCGCTCCGCGCAGCACGCTTTGCAGCACCAAGTTGATGGCATGGGTGGCATTGGCGGTGAATATCAGCCGCTCCGCATCCCGTGCCCCCATTCTCTCAGCAAGGAGATCACGGGTCTTTTCCACGGCCCGGGCGACGTCGAAGGAGCGGGCTGAGGCACTGCGGCCATAGGAGCCGCCCACCTCGTTAAGATAGCGGGACATTGCCCCGGCAACCGTCGCCGGCTTCGGAAAGGAGGTGGCGGCATTGTCGAAGTAGCAATTTCTTTTCATCATTTCCTACAGGGTAATGACCTTCTCTGCAGTGGAGAGTTGCCGGAGGATGTCATACATGTTTGAGATGGTCCCGACGGCAATCTTGCCTTTGAGATCATAATAGTCGACGCAGGTACCGCAGACCAGCAGGGTGACGCCCCGACCGACCAGGTCGTTCAGTGCGGGCACGGTCGGAGCAGACTCGGCAGCCACGAAAACACCGGCATTGTAACACAAAATAGCCGATGGCAGGGGAGCCACATCTTTGAGTGTGTTCAGGCAGGCCTGGATGAGAATCTTGCCTAGCTCGTCCGAACCGGAGCCCATCCCCTGCCGGTTGATGACCATCACCGTCCCGGCAGCCGGCCGTTCCGGCGTGCAGTATGCCGCGGCGTCGGCAAGAGACGTTGCCCCGGCCACCTTCTCCAGTTCCAGGGTATAAATGCCTTCGGCAAAGGACAGTACCGGAGCCATACCGTGGTCTCGCAGGAAACGGACCAGGTTGTCACGGGATGTTTCATTATCGATCAGCACCCGGAGCCGCTCCCCCTCGGCCATCGTCTCCAGCGCCTTCTTGGTCTGCATTAATGGCTGGGGACAGGGCATGCCACAGGCATCAAGCGTCATGATTGTCATAAAAACTCCCTCAAAATTCGTGGACCAGGACAGCACTTCGACAAAAAGGTTTCGCACGGCTTGCCACAATCCAGTTACCGCTGCAGTTTCGCAGAACCTTGATAGCAGCAATCCCCCGCCAATTCCCAAACTATCATTCCCGAAACGATTCTGAAGGGAAAGCCACGTGTAGATTATTGATACTATGGGTTTTAGAAACTAATTTCAATGGCTAAATGGGACACTACGCAAGCGTCTCGTCATCGTCCTGCAGAAAATCCGGCGCATCCACGCTGCGTGGACGGGTATCGATTGCCTCGAGGCTGTCGATGTCCTTGCCGGTGGAGGCACCAAGCTCTTTGAAACGGCGGGCAGAAACCAGCACCCGGCTCTCCAGGGAACCGACCGCCCGGTTGTAGGACTCGACGGCACGCTCCAAAGAGCGACGAAGGTCGGAAAAATGGCCGGCCAGAACCACCATTCGATCGTAGAGATTTTTTCCCAACTCGCTGATAGCCTGGGCGTTCTCGGCGATATGTTCCTGCCGCCAGCCATAGGCAACGGCGCGCAGCAGGGCAATGAGCGTCGTGGGGGTGGCCAGGATCACCTTCTGCTCGACGCCGAATTCGATCAGGGACGGGTCCTGTTCGAGGGCGGCGCTGAAGAAATTCTCTCCGGGCAGGAACAGGACTACAAATTCCGGCGTCGCCTTGAACTGGTCCCAATAGGATTTTGCCGAGAGCTTGACCAGGTGGACCCTGATCTGGCGGGCATGATCTTTCAATTTAAGGAGTTTCGTCGCCTCATCCTGAGCTTCAAGTGCCTCCAGGTAAGCGGCCAGCGGCGCCTTGGAATCCACCACCACGTTTTTGCCGTTGGGCAGCTTGACAATCATGTCAGGCCGCAGCCGTCCGTCCGGGCCAGAGCTTGTTTCCTGCTCCACGAAGTCGCAGTAGTTGACCATCCCGGCAATCTCTGCCACGCGGCGCAGCTGGATTTCGCCCCAGCGTCCCCGTACCGTCGGCGAACGGAGGGCCTTGACCAGGTTGGCGGTCTCCTCCTGCAGGTTGGATTGGGCGGAAGCGAGGAATTTGATTTGCTCAGTGAGGCTGACATAAGCCGTGGTCCGGATCTTTTCCAGGTCCTGGATCTTGCCGTCGACCTTTTCGAGCGACTCGCGGAGCGGTTTTACCAGCTCATCGATGGCAACCTTCCGACTCTCCAGGTCACCCTTGGCCCCTTCCTGGAACTTTTCCAGCTGCGTCCTGGCCAGTGCCAGAAACGATTGGTTGTTACTCTGGAGCGCCTCGGACGAGAGCGCCTTGAAGGCATCGGAAAGCTTGGCCTGGGCGGCATCGAGTAGTGCCAGCTTCTCCACGCTCGCCTTGCGTTCTTCCTGCACCAGGGTCGACAGCTCCGAGACCTTGGCCTTGAGGGAGGCATTCTCGCCATACATGTCGCCGATCTTCTCTTCACGACCCCTGAGAGCCGCTTCAAGTTCCACGATGCGGGTATTCTTCTCTTCCGCGGCAGATCTTTTTCCCGATTCCTCTTTCATACTGATCCGCAAGTCGGCAATCTCTTCATCTGCGGCAACCAGGGAAGCCCTGAGAGCGGCGATCTGTTCCTCCCTGCCCAGCAGACGCTCTGCCAAGGCAGCCACTTCGGTCTGAAGTTCGGCTTTGCCGCGATTGAAGGCAAGCTCGATACGGGACCTGAGCAGGAACCAGACCACAATCCCGCCAAGAATGAAAGCGGCAACCGGCAACAGATATTCCATACGCGCAACTCCTTGAGCAGAAATTTATAATTGTTCAGGTCAATAGACTGAAGGCTGAGGACTGAAGGGTATCAAGATTTTCCCCTCAGCCTTCAGTCTGCCTCCTCCGCCAAAGCAGCTTTGGCTGCGGCGGCCGGGTCTGCCTTCAGCCCGAATTGATACAGAATTATTCGGCACAGAAAAAAGCCGCGGCATCAGAATGTCTCCACGATGCAGCGGCCTTGAGTATCCCGTGACTTTGAGCCTGTCGGGAGTTATTAGAATCAGCGGATTACGCTCGGACGACCTCGGCAATCCGTTCCGGGTCGAGCACCATCTCGGACTGGGTTCCGGTATCCATTTCCTTGAGAACGGCGGTCCCTTTTGCCAGTTCATCCTCACCGATGATCAAGGTATAGCGGGCCTTGAACTTGTCCGCGCGCCGCATCTGGCTCTTGAGGCTTTTCCCCTCGTAGTCGATCTCCACGGCAACGCCGATCCGCTGGAGCCTACTCATGATGCGAAAGGTCTCGTTGCCGGCCGCTTCCCCATGGAAGGCGATAAAGAGGTCGGGGCGCTTGCCGTAGCCTTCGTCGTCGAGCAGTAGCACGACCCTTTCAACACCCAGGGCAAAGCCGATCCCCGGATAGGCCGGGCCGCCGAGCTCCTCGATGAGCCGGTCATAGCGCCCGCCGGCCGCCACCGCACTCTGGGAGCCGAGCTGCTGGGTAACCAGCTCGAAAGTGGTGCGGGTGTAATAGTCAAGACCGCGAACCATGCGCGGATTGATTTCATACTCGGTACCGGCCACCTCCAGGTAGCTCCTGGTCCGGGCAAAGTGCTCGTCACAACCGGCACAGAGGTTGTCCAGCACCGAGGGTGCGCCGACGGTGGCTTCCTTGCAGCCGGCCGACTTGCAATCCAGGGCCCGGAGAGGGTTTGTTTCGTAGCGGCGCTTGCAGTCGTCGCAGAGCAAGTCGAGACGTTCGCGGAGGAAGTCACGTAATTTCTGACGGTACTCCGGGCGGCATTCATGGCAGCCGAGGGAATTTATCTGCAGCCGCGGTTCGACCAAGCCGAGCTCGGCAAAAAAGTGACAGAGCATGGTCAGGACCTGGGCATCGACCTTCGGATCGGACACGCCCGCCACCTCCACCCCGATCTGGTGGAACTGTCGGTAGCGTCCCTTCTGGGGCCGCTCGTAGCGGAACATCGGTCCCATGTAGTAGAGCTTGGCAACCGAATCCGCCACATGAAGCTTGTGCTCGATGAAGGCCCTGATCACTCCGGCCGTTCCTTCCGGACGCAGGGTAACCGCATTCCCCCCCTTGTCGGTGAAAGAGTACATTTCTTTTTCCACGATATCGGTTGCATCGCCGATGGAGCGGGCAAAAAGCTCGGTTTTTTCCAAAACCGGAACGCGGATTTCGGAAAAGCCGTACGTCTCGAAAACACGCCGGGCGGTCGCTTCCACATGCTGCCATTTCCTGACCTCGCCGGGAAGTATATCATTGAATCCTTTAATACCAGTTAATGCCACAATACCTTTCCCTTCTCTCTACAAATATCATTCTTCCACAAGCGCCCGGAACACCCGGTTCCGGCCACTGAATTTCCCGCGATACATGGCCTTGTCCGCCACTTCGAGCAGTTCGATCTTTGATTTGGTGTCCTCGGGAAAACAGGCATAGCCGATGCAAGCGGACAGATGGATATCATACCCTTCATCGGCAATGAAGTCATGTCGCTCGATAGTCACACGGATACGCTCGGCAACGTGGGCGGCACTCTCCGCATCGGTCTCCACCAGGATGATAGTATACTCGTCACCGCCGTAACGGATCACCAGGTCCACATCGCGCACCGACTTCCTCAGCAGAGCCCCGACCTCGCCCAAAACCCGGCTGCCGATCAGGTGCCCGTGAGTATCGTTCACCCCCTTGAAAAGATCGAGGTCGATGAAGAGCAGCGCTACACTGGATCCGTAGCGCTCCGCCCTCTTCAGTTCCCGGTCAAGGGCCAGATCGAGGTAACGGTAGTTGAACAAGCCGGTAAGTTCGTCGATATAGAGCATATTGCGCGCCGAGGCGAAACGGGCGGCATTTTCGAAGGCGAGTGACGTCTGGTTCTGCAGGAAGTGAAGACTCCTCTGGTTAATCTCAGCCGGCAACAATCCGCCTTCCGAAGCAAACAGCGCGACAATTCCCTGAAGCTCTGTCTTTGACCGGACAAAGAGGATGAGTACCTCTGTCATCTGATCCACAGGCATGACGGCAGAATCGACTGATTCCGGAAGCAGGTCGGAGATTCTTTTGCGAAGCCAGAAAGTATCGCTGCTGCAGGAATATCGGGACAGGAGGGTCTCGGCAATCAGTTCCGCTTCATCGTAACCGATGCCGCGCAATTCACTCAGGGACAGGCGGCCGTCTTCGTCCGGGAAGATCGCCAATGCCCGGTCCGTGCCCAATTCATTGGCAAATGAATCCACGACAAGGGTTCCCAGACGTTCAATCTCGAGGCAATTCGCAATCGTCTGCCCCACCTGGAACAGGTGGACAAGCCCTTTCAGCTCGGAATTTTCATTCAGGAGACGACGCTGCTCCATGCAGAGGGCCACGGTATGCCGAAATTCATCCGGATTGACCGGTTTCAGGAGATAGTCCCGTGCCCCGTTCTTCAGGGCGTGGATAGCCGTCTCCACGTTGGTATTGCTGGTGACCATGATAACGTCGATATCCGGATTAAGCCTCTTGACCTGAAAGAGAAGATCTATGCCGGTTTCCCCGGGCATAACCAAGTCGGTAATGATCAGGTGATACTCCGCCTGACGCAGCAAAACCATCGCTTCGTTCACCGAAGACGCGGTAATAACCTCATAACCTTCACCACTCAAGAGGTGAGAGTACATCTCCCGAAAAAATCGATCATCTTCAACGACAAGAATTTTTTCCATCCAGGATACCCCGAACACCCTTTTTTCACTTCATGACCGTTGAAGAAGGTGACTCCACTGGTCCTCAAACTAGCAAAGAAATCGGAAAGTTGTCAACGAAAATGCCTGTTTCTGCGGAAAGTTGTAACAGACCAACTGCCGCTGTCGAGCGTAATGGTTACCGTTCCGTCCAGATCGGTCCGGTAAACCGGGATACCGTGCCGCCGCAAACGTGCCAGAGTTGCCTCGGCCGGTAGTCGAAAATAATTGCCGTATCCCGCGCTGATCAGGGCGGATTGCGGGGAGGTGACCGCGAGAAAAGGCTCCGATGAAGAGCTCCTGCTGCCATGATGGGGAACCTTGAGAATCGTACAGTGCAATCCTGCCGACTCCTCTGCCAGCCGCTTTTCAGTGTTCCGCCCGATATCACCGGTAAAGAGGACCGAGAACTCCCCGCAACGCAGTCGAAAAACAAGTGATGTCTCGTTCAGAGTACCACTCCTGGCCGTTCCTGCAACTACGGCAGACCTTGGGGGAGAAAGCGGTTCGATCAATACGCCGTCAAGGGCTATCGGCCGTGACGAAGCATCAATCCGCCGAATCGGAACACCCCTCTCCCGTAAGAGCTTTTTCAAGGTCAGATATGAGCGGTTTCCATCATTAATGCCGCTTTCCCAGAATTCACCCACCTCGAAGTTCCTGACCAGAAAGAGCAATCCATTCAGATGGTCGGGATGGGGATGGGTCAGGACCAGGTAATCGAGGCGCTCGATCCCCCTGAGCCGGAAAGCCGGAGCAAGAAGCCTTTCCCCCGGGTCCAACCCCCCTTCCCGGAAACTGCCACCGCCATCCACCAGCATTCTTTTCCCATCGGGAAAAGTGATCAGGCTGGACTCACCCTGACCGACGCTGTAAAAATCAATGCGCAGCTTCCCGGATTCCGTTTCGGCAGGCACCGCCCTGACCAGGATAAAGACACCAACCGTCAAAAAGCAGATGACGATGCGCGTCTTTCGCACGAAGAAGGTACAGGAGGCCAGGAAAACAATCAACAACAGCAGATCACATCGGCTGCTTCCCCAAAGCGGCAGTAACGGGATGGAATCGAGGAAGCAGAGTATTTTACCGGAAAGGTAGACAAGAAACCCGGCCATTGTGAGTAGAAAGCCTGCCAATGATGGCAAGACATGGATAAACGGAAGACTGGAAAAACCGAGCATAACTCCACCATAGCCCATGAGCGGTATGATAAAAAAGTTTGCCACCAACCCGGTCAAGGTCGGCTTGTGGAAGTAGTCGGCTGCCGGAATCAGGGTAGCGGCTGTAGCTGCGACCGAAACCATCAGAAACAGCAGGAGGCTGCGCAGAAGCTTTGGCTTCGTTTTCTCAAAGGGCTGCATGAGCAGCGGAGTCAGGACGAGAATTCCCCAGAGGGCCAGGAATGAAAGTTGGAACGAGATATCGAACAGCGCGGCAGGCGACCAGGCCAGGATGAGCAGTGCCGCCAGCATCAGCGAGTGAATCGGATCGGTCTCACGGCTCAGAAGAATGCTCCCGATATAGGCTGAAATCATGATGACCGAACGCAGAGTGGCAGGTGCTCCCCCGGTGAGGAAGAGGTAGAAAAACAGAAGCGGAATGGTCAGGATGAGTAGCGTCCGGCGGGGATGAGCGCGAAGGAGAAGAAATTGCGAACAGCGTGCCGCACAGAAAACCAGGGAATAAAAGCAGAAGGCGATCACCCCCACATGGAAACCGGAAATGGAGAGGATATGGTTGACCCCGGTGCGGGCATACAGATCCCTGGTGGACGTCGGTACCAGCCGCGATTCACCTAACAGCAGGGCACGAAGCACCGCTCCTTCTTCAGTGGGCAGTAAACGCCCGATGCGCTTTCCCAGGTCAGCGGCGATCCGATCCATTCGGTTCTGCAGGGAATTGGCAACACCCTGCCTGATCAGGACCAGCTCGGCTGCCGTGCGTGAATAGGCCGTGGCATAGACCTTTTGAAAGGCCAGATAGCGTTCGTAGTCGAATTCCCCCGGAATACCGAAATTTCTCGGCCGGCTCACCCGGGAAACAAATCGTACCAGATCACCGGTTGCAAGGTTGGCGCGCCCTTCACCGACAAAAAGGAGGATCCTGTCGCTTACCCGTATTTGTGAATTATCCCGGAAAATGCGGACGACACGCAGATAGATCCTGCCACCGGCTTCCTGCCACTCCGGCCGGGCATCGATAATTCCTTCGATGAGCAGCGGTTCCTCTCCGGCGAAACGAACAATCGAATCAGCAGAAAAGTTCGGCTCGAGAATCGGCTCGATGGCGCCCGCACCTGCCGAAAAGAAACAGAGGGAAAGACACAAAAGAAAAAGGCTTTGCCGTGCAAAGAATACGGCAAGAAGGCAGGTGGCAATAAGGAAAATCTGGCAGGCAGGCGGGAGCGAGAAGTGCCACTGATTCGCCGCGGCGATTCCGGCAATCAGCGAAAAGAGTGGAATGAGAAGAGGATAAGGAGACATGAGAGAAATATTAGCACTAACTAACTTTAAGCCAAAGTCTTTTCTCTTTTTTCTCCTTTGTGTACGAGAAAAGGCCACTTTCCCTGAAAGTGGCCTTCCTATAGTACCTACGTCGAGACGGAATCCCTCTGCTAGAAATCATCCTCGAAATCGCCCTCATCATCGTCGTAGTCATTCTCCGAATCAGAGTACTGGCTATCGTCCTCGTCTTCTTCGGGCTCAGCATCCTGGTATTGATCGGGGGAAAAATCCTCTTCGTTGCTGATCGCCTCGAACTTGGAGAGCAGTACCTCATCCGTACAGTAGCGACCATCTTTCTTCGAACAGCTATCGTCCTCGCAGAGATCGAAAAGCTGAATCTCGCTGCAAAGCCTTTGCGGTTTTTCTTCTGTTGACATGATGTTTCTTCAGACCTTTCTTTCCCCGGGGGAACCTTGTTCGTCCGGGGCCTTTTATAAATTCAACGGCCGTTTATTCCTCATTCAGAAATTCAAGGGCCTTTTCCACATCTTCGCTACAGCCGATAAAAACCGGTTCCAGTTGTCCGATCTCTTCCGGCATGATATCGAGGATCGGCATACTACCGTTGCTTGCCGCCCCACCGGCCTGCTCCACCAGGTAGGCCATTGGATTCAGTTCGAAAAGGAGGCGAAGCTTGCCTTTTGGAGCTCCATTCAGAGCCGGGTACATGAAAATGCCCTTCCCTTTCAGGAGAATCTGGTTGATATCGGGGACAAATCCGCCGGAATAGCGCAGTTTCGAACCTTTCGCCTCCAGGTACCGGACGAATTTCTCTACACCTTCGCCGTATTTGTTCCGCAACCCGCCCGGCGAATGAATATTTCCCGAAGGTTGCATGGTAATGTTCTCACGGGTGAGGGTGTATTCCATGAGGTGGTTCATCGTGAACTCGTGCACACCCTTGCCGACGGAATAGACCAGGGAAACACGCGGTCCGTAGAGAATATACATCGCGGCAACCTGCGAGCGGCCCGGCTTCAGCAGGGTACTGCCGGAATGGATGGAAACGATCGTTCCTACGGCAAGGTTAACATCCACCAGTGACGAACCGTCAAGGGGATCGTAACCGACCGAATAGAGGCCGTCGGCCTCCGGCTTGACGTTGAGCACTTCATCCATCTCCTCGGAAAGGATGGAACTGACCACCCCTGAGTGGATCAAGCGCTTCTTGATGATGCGGTCGGACAGCACGTCGAGGGCAAGCTGCTCCTCGCCGTAAAGGTTCGAAGTACCGGCAACGCCGAGGTCACCGGTTCTAACGGCATTGATAACATATTTGCCCGCCTCGGCTATCTCGCAGATGAGGTGGATCAGATTATCACATATGTTCTGCTCCCGCAGATGACGACGCAGGTCTACCTGGAATTTCGTCGTACCGGGTTCATGCGGCATTGTATATCCTCCGAAAATCGGGCTACTAGGGCCCTGAATCTATTACAGATTAATCTAAACACCCCGTCAACGCAAGGGAAAAGTACCGCCATGGGGGGGCAATCAATAAGGGAGGTTGTCGCCGGACCCTTCTGTTGAAAGGGGTGTCCTGTTCTTCACCGCAAAGACTTCGATTCCCGACTTCTCTTCCAAAGGACAGACATTTTCGCAGATCCCGCAGCCATTGCAGAGTTCATCCACCACAAAGGGCTTATGCAGGATGAAAGCTCGACCCGACGCATCAGAAGACGGAACCTCCTCGGAACGGATGGCCTTCCGCGGTATTGGGCAATGCTCTTCACAGACGATGCAGTTGATTCCTTTCGCAAAAGGAAGACAGTGGTTTTTATCCAGCACCGCCTTGCCGATCACTTCCCGTCTCTTTTCCTCCAGCGGAAGATCGGGGATCGCTCCGGTCGGGCAGACCTGTCCACAGAGGGTACAGTTATATTCGCAATAACCGAGGCGGGGGATCAGAACCGGTGTATAGAGGCCTTCGACACCGGATTGAAAGATGGTTGGATACAACGCGCTCCGCAAACAGACCTTCATGCATTCACCACAGCGCACGCATTTTTTCAGGAAATCATTCTCGTCCCGCACCCCGGGAGGACGCAAGACCGCGGCCACGGCCCGGGGAGAACGGAAACGAAAGAGGCGGGCCAGAAAAAAACCTGAAACCAGTCCGCCGATGAGTACCCGCCGTTCCGGGAGATACGGCCTTGTATCGACTGATCCGCCAAAGACGAAAGTGGCCCGGCCCAACTGACATTTCATCCGGCAGGACATGCAACGCAGGCATTCTTCCTGCTGCAGTAAATCCTGATCAAAACTGGTGGGGCAATAGCTGCGACACTCACCACAGTCCTGACAGAGCGTCTCGGGGCTGCGCCGAAATGGAGAGAAACGGGCCAGGAGTCCGAGCAGCGTCCCCAGGGGGCAGAGGCGCCGACACCAGAGGCGTTTTTCGTATCTTTCAAGAAAGACAATACCAAGAAACAGCAGAAAGGACAAAAAGGCCAGGGGATAGAAAGTTTCCCGGAACGGCAGCAACTGGTCACGCAGGAAGCCGTATCCGGGGTCAAGTACGTCACGTCCTTCCCCGAGTACCCGGTAAAGGCCGACCCAGCCCTGGCGCACCGTGTCACCGAACAGCGGGTAAAGGGAGAATGTCAGTGCCCGGACCAGAATGGCGATCGGGTCCAATAGTCCGGCAAGATTGATGTTGAAGAGGGCGGCAAAGAGCAGGGGAAAAAGCAGCCAGTATTTCACCCTGCCCTGCAAGAATTTCAGCGGCTGCGTTTTCCTGATTTTTCCGGTCACCAGGTCCAGGATCGTGCCGAGCGGGCAGATCCAGCCGCAGAAAAATCTGCCCAGAACCAGCGTAGCCACTGCCATGAGCAGTGCCGGAAGGAGCAGCATAAGGTACGATTTTTCGGCTAGGAAATAACTGAACCCGACCAGGGGATCGGCGCGAAAAAAACTGTTCACCGCAAGGGAGATCCGGTCGCTGCCGCGATATTCCGTCTGGATGAACAGAAAGAGAAAAAGCAGCAGAAACAGCAGTTGCGAGATACGCGCTGAGGAAGTTTTTCTCCGTTTCATTTTCTTTAAACTCTGAGGATCCGTATGCCGGACATGTTCATCTCCCCGAGGCCCCGCCGGTAAGCGGCCACGGTGGTCGAAATCGCTTCGGGCCTGAGGCCGAACAGTGTTGTTGCCACCGCGTCCGCTGCCACGATATCGCTGGAAGCGAGCACCTTATTGAGTACCTTGACGTCGCGGGGTTCGCCCCCCTGGGGACCGTGGGCGGTCAGTATCCGTGTCGCGTCAATCACCGTCAAGCGGCTCTTTACCACGGCATTGACATCTGCCAGTGCCGAGTCGATAAAGCGATGAATGCTACCGCGATTCCCGCCCATGATACCCATGACATTCTTTAATCCCAGGGTCAGACCGGTCAGTCCATGGTGTTTTGCCACCGGTACGTTAATGAAAACATCGGCTGACAGGACTTCGTCGTACAGTTCCCAGTCGCGGAGCGTGTGGCCATTCAATCGGACCGTCCTGAACCGCTCATTCTCGATCTGCTTGAGCTCGACATTCTTCATCCCCCGCAAGGCGGCGTCAATACCGCTGGTTACATAGCAGCGTCGCGGATCGTTGCAGGACCGGTCAAACACTTTGACCTTCCTTGCCCCGGCACGAAGAGCTTCCGATACCACGGCACGCACCACCAGGGGGTGCGTATTGGCCGCCTGCTCCGGAGTTCGATCCCAGCCGATATTCGGCTTGACCACCACCACGTTGCCCGGCCTGACAAAGCGTCGCATGCCGCCGAGGGCGTTAATGGCCTTGACCGTCGCCAGCGCATAATCACGGTTATCTGCAATCGACACCAGGGACTTTTCGGCCGCAAAAGCCTCGCTGAGCAGAAGTTTGGAAAAAAGCGGAGATAGTCCAAGTAGCGTGAGAAATTGTCTTCTGTCCATCGTTTACCTCCTGAAGTACTCCAACAGGGGCCACCATGTTTCAACCAGAAAACTGCTGCCGAAAACACATTACCCTCGCACCACCAGGGTTCCGGCGACAAAATCATGAAGGGCCTGTTTCCGCCGGGTGAATCCGGCCATGAGATAGCCGAACCCAAGGGTAAGCGTCGAAAGTATCTTCGCCCAATAGCGCCCGTTTGCCCGAAGAAGGGAAATTCTGCAGCCTTGCTCGTCGGTAACTTTGATGCAGATAAGGGCTTTACCGAGAGTCGCCTGCAGGAGGGAGCTCTCCAGAAGGGTAAAATAGAGCCATTTCAGCAAAAAGCCGAAAACGGCGCTTGTCAGGTAAAGTGTCTGCAGGTTGTCGTTGCTCCATTCCAT
The DNA here is from genome assembly GCA_963748325.1 of uncultured delta proteobacterium. Taxonomy (GTDB): domain Bacteria; phylum Desulfobacterota; class Desulfuromonadia; order Geobacterales; family Geobacteraceae; genus RPRC01. The sequence continues at coordinate 1,844,504 of CAVVIJ010000004.1, forward strand.
TCCCGACAGAAAAAAGAAAAAGACACAGAGGAAAAGGTTCACAAAGCCGAGCAGAAACCGGTCCACCAGGTAAGCCACGACTCGGCGCCAGAAGCCGGCATAGAGGACAGGGAAAGATGGACCGGTTTGCTGGGCAGGGGCAACAGCCGGGGCCTCCGGAGGTGCTGCCCCGCTCAACTCAAGACCACAGCCGGGACAAAACTGATACCCTTCCGGGAAAATCTTTCCACAACGGTGACATATCATACCGGGACCTCGACAGGGAGAGACAGGAATAACATAGTACCATGAAACAATTGAATAGTCAGAAAAGAACAGAAAAAAATGCGGCAGCAATCAACCTCCCCCTCTTATGCTAAGCGGAGGGTGGGCGGAGTTATAAAGCAGACCACCGCTAGAACCGATCCATGCCCTCAACATCACTCGCCAGGGCCCGGCCTACTGATCAAGTACCGCGCGCACTTTTTCCAGCAACTCGATCGGTTTGATCGGCTTGGTTATGAAGTGAAACTCATCCGTCACAACGCCCTTTTCCATGATGATGTCTGCTGCGTAGCCACTCATGAAGATCACCTTTACACCGGGGCGTATTTTGAGGATCTTTTCATAGGCCTGCCGACCATTCAACTTCGGCATAACCACATCCATTACAACGAGGCGAATTTCATCCTGGTGCTCACTGAATTGCCTCAAGGCATCGCTGCCATCCAGCGCTTCGATCACCCGGTAGCCAAATGTTTCCAGTATGCTTCTGTTGAGGGCCCTCACCGCGGGACTATCCTCTACGACCAAAATTGTCTCCGTTCCATGCAGGTCTATTTCCTGCGATTCAAAGGACACCTGCGCTTCATCGGATCCTTTGACCAAGGGGAAAAATACCGTAAAGGTTGTTCCCTTCCTCAGTTCGCTGTCAACGTTGATGAACCCGTTGTGCTGCTTGACGATTCCGTAGACGATGGACAGGCCGAGCCCGGTCCCCTTGCCGACCTCTTTGGTGGTATAAAACGGCTCGAAAAGCTTTTCTCTTGTCGCACTGTCCATCCCGGTTCCGGTATCCCTGACGGTAAGCGCAGCATAGTGCTTTCCCGAAACGGCTCCGGCCGCTTTGAGCAGTTCAGAGGGCAGTGGCTCTATGCCGGTTTCGATGACAAGTCTCCCGCCGGACGGCATGGCATCCTTGGCATTGGTCACCAGGTTGATGATCACTTGGTCGATCTGGCCCGGGTCGACCAGCACGTTCAATTCCGTTTCGAACAAGCGAATCTGCAGATCGATGTCCTCGGTAATAAGTCTCTCCAGAATCTTCTGTACATCGCGCACGATCCGGTTCATATCGATCGGGTGGGGGTTGATGACCTGTTTTCTACTGAAGGCAAGCAATCCGGAAACCAGCTGACTGGCCCGGTCACTTGCCGCAAGAATCTGTTCCAGGTGAGGCTTGGCCGGGTCATCCTCCTTCATGCTCATGTCGACCAGCGAGGCAAATCCAATTATGGCACAGAGGATATTGTTGAAGTCATGGGCAACGCCACCGGCCAACTGTCCGACCGCTTCCATTTTCTGCGCCTGGCGAAGCTGGGACTCCAACTCGGCCTTTTCAGTGACGGACCGCTTGATTTCGGTTATATCGGTCAACATGGACTGTTTCGATATCGTGCCGTCAGGATTATAGACCGGGGTACTTATCACATAGTACCAGCTCTCATCCTTCGGATTATAGACCTCACAACGAACCGTATCACCAGCCACGAGCTTTTCATTGTCACACGCTTCGCAGATGCCGCCAAAGTCATGTAAGGCCTCCTGGCAGTTTTCGCCCGTTGCGTCCCGCCCCAGACGTTCTCTCAGTTTCCGGTTCATGAACTCCAGGCGCCCTGTTGGAGAAACAATGTAAATCAGTCCGTCATAGCCCTCCACAACAGCCTGGTAGCGGCTATGGCTTTTCTTTCCAGTGCGTTGAGCATTGAACAATTTGCGCGCATAGAAGATGCTTATTAACGCTATCAGGCAAGAGAACCCGGCAAACCAAGCCATGAAATAGCTGATGGTCCGGATTCCCTGGCGATAGGTTGTCCGCGGCGTATCGACTCTGACAACCAGGGCCGGGTTCCCATACAGGTCGGGAAGGAGAGAAAAAGCGGAAATGTAGTTTTTGTCGAGACCGCGGACCACTGGACGCTTTTCATGCGTAAAGGAAGAAAGGGGCAGCGGAAGATTCCGGTCTGACACGGCATAGACTCGCAACTGAAGTTTGGTGATGCGCGAAAATTTCTGCACCGCGGCAGCATTGAGAAAACGACCCATGATAAGCGTCCCGGCCACCGGTCCACGATATTCGCTGGTTAGTATTGGAACTGCGGACACGAGAAGGCTTCCCTCGGGAAGCGCGAGAATTCCCTCACATGAACTGTGTCTGGCAGTACCTTTCAGGAGCGGGCTTTCAGAAGTGAGAAACGCACGGAGACTTTTCGGAAAAGGAACCTCACGTTTCTTCTGAAGATCGAAATTGCGGGAATAAACCCATTTCCCCTTCTTGTCCACATAGACAATCAGGTTCATCCCCAGTTGTTCAAAATTCGGATCATCAAGATTTTTGCGGACAAACCCCCGATTACCGTCCTGAACAAAGTGGTAACTGTCGTCCCAGCCCGCGTAGTCCTTGGCCAGAGAGGTGACACTCTCCAGCTCGGCATTCAAGGCATTGATGGCCCTCGCCACATTCGCACGAGCCTCTTTTTCTTCCAGGTCTTTGTAACTTCTCAGCAGAATCTGACAAGCACCGAACAACAGAACAAGAAACAACGAAGCAACGGCCAAACTGATAAGCCAGGGAATTTTACTGCGGGGAGGTACGTGAGATGGCGATTGCTTCACTTTTGTCACCGGTGAATACTGCGGACCAGAATTTATTGGAGCCCGGATAAATCACTCCCGAGGGTATGATCGGGAATCCGGAGCGAAAAAGCGTGGATTCTCGAAAAAGACCTCCGGAGATGCCGACGGTATTCGGCCACAGGGCAGAATACGATACCATATTACAAACATTGTATTATTGTTTATTCATTTGACAAGCAACAGGAGGTATACCGACAGTTCTCCTGGTGTAAAATAGCGAGAGCATACTTTCCATTTACTGCTGACAGTCTATACTGTTGAAAGAGTCCTGCCCGATACCACCAGAGCAGACCGTAACCAAGGAGGACCCGATGAAACTTCCCAGCAAACCTACCCTTTGGAGCATTGGCACCCTTGCCGTCATCCTGCTTTTCATTATTCTTATCCTGCCGGTCATTCTACGCAACGTCATAACAGACAAACTGGAAGAAACCACAGGCCGCAAGGCGTCCATCGGCAGTATCACCCTGAACCCTTTTACCTGGAGTGCGGAGGTCCGCGACTTCCGACTGGCCGAGAAAGGGGCAGACAAAACCTTCGTTTCCTTCAGCAGCGCCCGGATCAAACTCAGTCCGGCATCCCTGACAAAAAGAGCGTTCATCGTATCGAAGCTGAAGATAACCAACCCTCGCCTGAACATCGTCCGTACCGCAGCGAACAGCTATAACTTTTCCGATCTTCTCGCCGGCAAGAAGTCCGACAAGAAATCGAGCCTTTTTTTCTCGATCAATAACATTGAAATAGGCAACGGAGCCATTGACTTTCTTGACCGCGCCGCCAACAAACCAACCACGCACACCATTCGACAGATGAATCTATCCGTGCCCTTCATCAGCAACATTCCTTACCTGGCCGAGATCTATGTCGCCCCGCATTTCAGCGCCGAGATCAACGGAGCCCGTTTCGTAGCCGACGGCAGACTCAGGCCTTTGGCCAAATCAATGGAAGCATCAGCCATCATCACGCTCCGCAACATGGACATTCCCCATTACCTGGCCTACCTTCCCCTGTCGACACCGGTCTCGTTCAGCTCCGGCAGTCTTTCCACTACCGCCGAAATTACCTACCGGGTGTCAACCACGGCAAAACCGGAGGTTACCCTGTCCGGAGCCCTGATATTGGAAAATATCCGGATGAAGGATACACAGGGAAAACCTCTGCTCGCGCTTAAAAGCGGACTGGTGCGGATCAATCAGGCTGATGTCTTTGCCCGCAGATTCGACCTGGCTGCCATGGAAACGGTTGGACTAGAGGTTTTCCTGGAACGGGACCCACAGGGCAGATGGACCTGGCAGAAACTGCAGCCCCCTGCTGCAGCTCCCTCCCCTAAGGAGACAAAGGAGGCGCTGAAACCGTTTTTCAAGGTGGCCAGCATCAGAAGCATAGGCGGAAAGATCCATTTCCTCGACAGAGTACCGCACGGTAGCTTCAGAACCGACCTCAGCGCCCTTGACATTACCGTTAACGGACTGACCAACCAGAAGAACGGCAGGGCTGCCTGGAACATTTCCTTTCACACCCCTCGCAAGGAGTCTCTCGATCTGCACGGTGACTTGACCCTCGCCCCGCTTGCCGTTTCGGCACAACTGAAGGCAAGCGGCCTGGACATAAAGAGTTACTACCCCTACCTTGCAGACCGGCTCCGCACACCCCTGACCGGAAAACTCGATACCAGCGCCGCTATCACCTTTACCAGCGACGAGGGTCTGAAGGTCACCGACATGAGCCTGACCGGACATGGAATAGACGCTGATTTCGGCAAGAAGGAGGGGGTTCGGCTGGCAGAGGTCTCTCTCAAAGGCGGTACGATCTCCCTGAAGGAGAAAGCGGCCGAGGTGGAGTCGGTTACCCTTGCGGGTGGAGATATCAGGGCATCCCGTACGAAGGACGGTGTTTTTTCCTACGAAAGGCTTCTGGTCCCCTCACCGGCAAAAAAAGTAAAGCCTGCAAATGGTTCAGCCAATGCCGCGCCGTTCACCTATCGGATAAAGAAGGTCGATGGTAGCGGCCTGAACATCACTTTCAGCGACCAAAGCCGGCCGGGAGGCCCAACCTTTCCCCTGAAAGGGCTCCACTTCACTCTCCAGGATATCAGCGGACCGAAGAGCGGCTCAATCCCGTTTACCCTCGAAACCGGATACGGCAAGAACAGCAAGATCGATGTTTCCGGCACCGTCATCCCCTCACCCCTCAAACTCCGGGGAACTCTCCAGCTAAAAAAACTCCCATTACGGGATTTTGACGCCTATCTTCCCGAAAATCTGGCCATCTCCATCGTCGGAGGAGCCGTGAATACCCGGCTGGGTTTCAATCTGGCAAAGACGGGAAAACAGCTTAACGGGACCTTCGACGGGTCCCTCGGCATCCGCTCCTTCTACTGCCTCGACACAAAGGATAACGAAGACCTGCTGAAGTGGGAGCGCCTGCAGTTGAACGGCATCAAGGGGGCGCTCAGTCCATTCAATCTGAAAATCAGAGACGTTTCGCTCAGCAATTTCTATTCACGGGTAACCATCACCAAGGAAGGAACCCTCAATCTGCAGAATCTCACAGGAGAAGAATCCGGGCAGGAAGCCCAACCGGTTGGGGAATCCGCTCCGGCAAAAACACCATCCGCTCCGCCGCCATCACCACCTGCTGCCACCGGCAAACCTGACATCAGGATAAATTCCGTCACCCTTCAGGGCGGCACCATGGTCTTCAGCGACTATCGTCTCAAGACACCGTTTGTTACAACATTCTACAATCTCGGCGGAAGAATCAGCGGCCTTACCTCCGATGATAAAAAAGTGGCGGATGTCGATTTGCGCGGCAACCTGGAAAATCATTCGCCGCTGACTATTGCCGGCACCATCAACCCGCTGCGCAAGAATCTCTTCCTTGACTTGAAGATCAATTTTTCCGACATCGAACTTTCCCCGACCAGCCCCTACACCGGCACCTACCTCGGCTATACGGTGGAAAAAGGCAAGCTCTACCTGCAACTTGCCTATCATATCGAAGATAAGAAACTCACCTCGGAAAACAAGCTGTTTTTCGATCAGCTGACCTTCGGCAAAAAAGTCGAAAGCGACAAGGCGACCAGCCTGCCGGTACGACTGGCAGTAGCGCTTCTGAAGGATCGAAAAGGGGAGATACACATTGACCTGCCGGTCACCGGCAGAACGGATGATCCCAAATTCAGCATCTGGCGACTGGTTTTCCAGGTATTGCGCAATCTGCTGGTAAAGGCGGCAACCTCACCATTTGCCCTGCTGCAGGCAGCCTTCGGCGGAAATGAAGATTTCAGCAGTGTCACCTTCAGCCCCGGCTCGGCAACCCTTTCCCAGCCACAAAAAGAGTCACTCCTCAAACTGGCCACGGCCATCAAGGATCGTCCAAGCCTGAGCGTAGAGGTAACCGGTTTTGTCGACAAGGAAAATGATCCCGAGGGCTATCGCAATGAATACCTGTCAAAGAAGATGCGGACCGCGAAATTCCTGACACTGGTCAAGGAAAAGAAAAACCTGCCCGGCCAGACGCCGGACACCACTGAAATCCTGCCGTCAGAGTATTCGAACTACCTGAAGATCGTCTATCAGAAAGAAAAGTTCCCCAAACCGCGTAACTTTATCGGCATGCTCAAGGACCTGCCGGACAGTGAAATGAAGAAGCTTATTTTTGCCAATACGATCGTAGGAGATGCGGAACTCAAAAAACTGGCAGAAGAGCGCGCCAACGTGGTCCGGAATTTCCTGACCGAACAGGGGAAGGTCAACCAGGAGCGGGTGTTTCTGAAAAGCGGGGATATCTACAAGGCACCGGCTGAAAAAGGAAAAAGCGCCAGCCGGGTAGAGTTTGGAGCCGTGGTTAAGTAGGTTTAGTTATGGGAGAAATAGCATTGTACCAGATTGTCAGCATCGAGCCTGCCGGCGTGCCGCAACATCCCGGCAGGCTTTCTCCAACTCCCTGCCTCTCGCCTTCCAGGAATGCTCTTTAACAGCCCGTTCCCTGACCTTTTCGGCCAGGTCCCGCCTGAGGTCATCCTGCCTGACCAGCTCCTCCAGACAATTGGCAAAATCCGCGGCATCGGCAAAACGCGCATAGACACCGGCTTCGCCCAGGATCTCCCGGTTGATCGGCGTGTCAAAGGCAAGGACCGGAATGCCGCAGGCCATATAATTGAAAAGCTTGCCATTTGCTTCGGAAAGGGAAACTTTCGGCGAAAGGGCCACATCAGCGGCAGAAAGCAGGCGTGCCGCGTTACAGTAGTCAATTCTGCCGGTAAAGGTAACCCGGTCGGAGAGCCCCTCCGCAATCGCCCGCTGCTGATACTGTTCGTGGGGAAAGCCCATGATCAGGAAATGAAGCGGAACAGACCGCTCCCGGATGATTTTCACCACCTGCAAAAGAATATCGATTCCCTGATAACGGTTGAGAACCCCAAGAAAAACAGCCACCGGCACGCTGGAGGGCAGCTTCAGTTCCCTCCGCACCGCTTCACGATCACCACGTTGAAACTCCTCGGTATCGACACCATCCAGCAGCGCACGGACCCTATTCTCCGGGACCGTCCAGTGTTCGCAGAGGTCACGGGCAGCCGGGCCGGAACTGGTCAGAATCAGATCGGCACGGGCATTGACGAAACCCTCGACCATGTGGAACAGGCGGTAGGGCAGAGAACCCGGCCGGACAAAATTATGATCGACGATCTCCGTGGTCAGGCTCCCCTGGCAATCGAACAGCAGCGGGATGCGAAAGAGCATTTTCAGGAAAATTCCGAGAAAGGCACCTTCATGCAGATGAGCATGAAGCAGATCGGGATGAAAGCGGCGAACCTCCGAAATAGCTGTGACAAAGAGCAGCAGATCAAGATAGGGTTTATGCCAGGACGGACCAGCGCTAAGCTTGCGGTACCAGGGCACTGCGGGAATACGGCGGGTGGGAATTCCGGGCATGTCCCTGCCCAGGTGGTAGGTGACGATCCGCACCTCATGGCCGAGCCGGATCAGGGCGCGGGCCTCTTCGTAAATCCTCACGTGGCAGCCGCGGTCGGAAAAAAACGGGGTTGGGGCCAGCATCAGGATGCGGAGTTTTCCGTCTTTCAAGGATTATCTCCTGAAACTTTTCTCTCTCCCGCTCACTTCTTTCGTGCACGCACGCAGAGGACGCAGAGAATTTCTTACGAGCGCTTTGCTTGGGGCATTTCTCTGTGTGCTCTGTGAGAGACCGGTTTGGTTTCTTTGTTGGAGGAACGACCTGCTTTCGCTCCATTCCTCATGACACATGAATGAACGAAGAACATACATCAGGAGTCCAGATTGATCTTTTCCTTTACCACGTAGATCTGTTTCCCCTGGGCCTCGTAATAAGTCCGGGCGTTCACTTCACCGAGCAATCCCAGGACAATGAACTGGATACCCATGAAAATCAGGAAGGCGGTAAGGAGCAGCAGCGGGTTCCGGTTCATGCTGGTATTCTGGCAGAATTTCATATAGACCGTGGTCCCTCCGGTAAAGAGCGAGGCAAACAGGGTATAGATGCCGAGTCGACCAAAGAGCTGTATCGGCCGGGTCGAATAGCTGAGCAGGAATTTCACCGTCAGCAGGTCCAGTATCACGCGCATGGTTCGGGAAATGCCGTACTTACTCGTCCCGTGAAGCCGTGGACGATGTCCGACCGGAATCTCGGTCACCTTTGCGCCGAATTGTGAGACCAGCGCCGGGACAAAGCGGTGCATCTCGCCATAGAGATTGATTCCTTCCAGGACTTCCCGGCGATAAGCCTTCAAGGTGCAGCCGTAATCATGAAGTCGAATCCCGGTCATCCGCGAAATGAATCTGTTGGCCAGGATCGACGGCAGAGTCCGGTTGATAAAGGCATCTTTCCGGTCCCTCCGCCAGCCGGAAACCACATCAAACCCTTCGTCGATCTTTGCCAGAAGCCGGGGGATATCGGCCGGATCGTTCTGCAGATCACCATCCATCGGAATGACGACCTTTCCCGTAGCGGCATCGAAACCGGCTGCCATGGCAGCTGTCTGACCGAAGTTGCGCCGAAAGCTGATTACCTTGACCCGCAGGTCCCCAGCGGCAATCTCGCGGAGCAACCGCAGCGATCCGTCCGTCGAACCGTCATCAACCAGGATAAGTTCATAGGTTATTGCGCATGTATCCAACGCCGCAACGACCTCTTTGTGAAGAGCGGTGACATTTTCTTGCTCATTGAAAATCGGCACGACGATACTCAGATCCACCTAGTACCACCTTTCATGCAAAGGATCAGGAAAAAACCGTCAGGCTTCCACCATGATCCGGAAACTCTGGGAAATGATATATTTTTGCGGCAGATTTTGGCAACTGGCTCTTAGATGTGTACACCGCCAAAAGGCTTAACCCTCTTCACCGTCACATTGCCGGTTGGCCGGCCCTTTTTGCCGACGCCATATACGGCAAGACCGGACAGCAAACCGGCGCCATAGGCAAGGTGGAGTACGGGAAACAGCAGTGGGAGAAAAAATGCAGGGCCGGCTTTCCCGCTCGTCATAGCTATGCGAAAGGCCTCCGCAAGAACCATCACTAGGTAGCATAAAAGCGGCAGATAGTAAACAGGGAGATGGAGAAATGGCAGGCTCAGAAGATACAGCAGGAAAAAGACCGGGACAAAGGAGGCGATGCCGCTTCCCCCGCCCAGGAGGATTTGCTGGGCTCTTCCCCGGCCATAGCCGAACAGCTGGCGGACAAAGGCAAAAAAGGTTGGGCGTTGACTGCGGTGAATCGCCAGTTCGGGATCATGGATCAACTTCCAGCCCGAGCGGCGGAGCCTCACCAGCAGTTCGTTTTCTTCGTTGGGATAGAGTCGTTCGTCAAAGCCGCCGGCCTCGTAAAAAACGGAGACCGAGATACTGAGGTTACAGAGGATAAGTTCATGATCGCCGGTCTCCCGGCAGCTGCCGTGCCGGCGATATCGGTTGCAGACGTTGCCGGCCCCGAACGGGGAAGCAAGGGCAAGTCCGAATGCCTGGCGAAGCGGGGAATCGTTCTCCGGGGTAAGGGAAGGCCCCCCGACCACGGCAACGTTGTCGTTTTTGTAGTGGCAAACCGCCCGCTGCAGAAAATCGGGAGAGACAAGGGAATCATCATCGAGGAAATAGAGGATTTGCCCCTTCGCCTCCCCGGCGGCCAGATTTCGCTGGCGGCTCGGGCAGGTCCCTTCGGCGACTAGCACCTCGAACAATCCATCAGGATAGTCAATGTTTCGCAGAGCGTCAAGGGCACGCACGACACCCCCCGGTTTAACCGGAATTATGATTGATACCGCAGGATGTTCCATGAAACCGCGCCGCCCTTGATTCGTCGGGCGTTACCCTCCCCCCCCGTAGCTGTGCAAGCCGGAAAGGAACAGGTTCACGCCAAGATAACAGAAGATCGTTGCAGCAAAGCCGACAATGGAAAGAATCGCGGCACGTTTACCAACCCAGCCCCGGGTGATGCGGGCATGGAGGAATGCGGCATAGATAAACCAGACGATCAACGACCAAGTCTCCTTCGGGTCCCAACTCCAGTAAGAACCCCAGGCATAATTCGCCCAGGCGGCTCCGGTGATGATCCCCAGGGTCAGAAGGGGAAAACCGATCATGATTGCCCGGTAGTTGAGGTCATCCAGGATTTTTGAGGTGGGAAAGAGGGATAATATCCCTCCGGCCGGAGAATTGCCGGCAGAGTGCTCGTGCTTTACCTTGATCAGGTACATGATCGAGACACCGCAGGCCACCGCAAATGCCGCATAACCGAGGAAACAGGTAACCACGTGATAGAGGAGCCAATTACTCTGGAGAGCCGGTACCAGGGGTTGAATTTCTTTCTGCGACTCAACCATCAGCTGGGCCCAGGCCATCCCCATCAGGGCAAAGGGGAGCACAAAAGCTCCGACCGCCCGGTAGCGGTACTTCGCATCGATGAGGAGAAAGATCAGAACAATGGTCCAGGAGAAAAACATCACCGATTCGTACAGATTCGAGAGAGGCGCGTGGCCATGGCCCAGATCATACGATTCCTTCCAACGCAGAAAGAAGGCAGCGGTCTGCACGAGAAAGCCGAATAGTGAGGCAATCGTACCGGACACACCGATGGTTCTGTTTTTTGTGGCAAGAAAGGCGAAAAATATCACCGTTGCCGCAAAGTAGGAAAGTGTAGCAATATTGAAGAGGAGTGAACTGGTCATCCGCATACCTCCGAACTTAAATATTTTTCAGTTGATCGACAATTTCATCAAAGGAAGAACGAAACGCAGCCTGATTCTTGCTGGTGCTTCCCGCCACTACGATACGCCCGCCGCCGATACGGACCCAGATCCGCCGGTGCGAGAGGAAAAAGGATACGATGATTCCTGACACAAGAAGGAAGCAACCGAGCCAGACAACCCAGACACCCGGGTCTTTGGTGACCTGAAGACCGGTACTCCACTTCTGATCGCTACCCGCAAAGGTAATACTATAGGCGCCACCCTTATCGGCATTGAAAGCAGGGTACTTCTGCAGCAACGCAAAAGGTTCCGCAGCAGAACCTTTCCCCTGCACCTGCACCTGTACGGCAGGACCGGAAAAACCGGGATAAATGGTACCGACATCCGGTGCATACCCGAGTACGCTGAGAGTCTCGCCATCGGGAAGCGTCAGCGGTTGATCCGCGATCGCGGACAACCGGGTTTCCGTGCCATTGCTGCGGTTACGAACCGTGAAAAGGAATGAAGGGTTACCTTCCTGGCTGTAACTGGACTGATAAAAGGTGATCCCACGGTAGGTCAAGGGCGAATTGACGATAACCGGCTGCTTGTCGATAACGGTCTTGCCGTTATCAATGACGCTGAGAACACTACGATACTCTTTCGGAGCTCCCGTATCGTACAGGGTCAGGGAAAAGGAGTCGCAATGCACGGCAAAGCCGAGATCAATGACCTTCCCGGTGGTGGTTGACGCGGCGGTGACAGTACCTCCCTCCGGAATTTGAACAAAGCCTTTGAAACCGAAAAAGGATCCGACCATTGCTCCAATAAAGACAATTATGATGCTGAAATGGAGGATATAAACCCCAAGTCTGCTGAAACGGCCTTTCTGGGCAAAGAGATGGTATTCGTCATTGACCTTCGTCACCACCGGCTTCGCCAGCTCCCTACCGAGAACTTGCGCTACAGTATGCTTGAGGTCGGCGGCACTCTGCGACACCTTCCATGACTGAACATTGGCGAGGGATTTTTCCAGTCGTTCGTCGAGTACCGGCGCCTGGACGCGTATCATCTTCCAGTCATGGGGCAGTCTGCGGAGAGAACATGCCACAAGATTCAGGGTAAGCAGGTACAGCAACAGAACAAACCACCAGGAGTGGTACATGTTGAAGAAACCCAAATTGCTGTACAATTCGAATTTCGCCTGGGAAATACTCTGGAGATACCCGACCGGCGGCGGATTTCCCTGAGGAATAATCGTTCCGATAACCGATACTATGGCCAGGCCGATGAGGAGAAAGATTGTGAGCTTCAGGGATGAAAAAAAGCGCCACAAGGACGTGACAAAGTCATTTTTTTGATTTTTCAAGGATTGTCTCCCGGACGTATACTTTTTCAAACGGTTCGACACAAGAATGCGACGATCACCAGGGAGGCAAAACGCCGCAGTGCCATGAAGCTGTTTATTGTAGCTTGTGGCTTTTTTCTGTCAAGAAGAAAGACGTGAAACAACTCTCACATAAAAATTAAATGCAGGCCACCCCTCCAGACCTCGGCACTACCTATATATGATCTGGGCAGCTCCCCGTATTGGCAACCTCAAATGACTTCAGTCCTGAATAAAAGCACTGACCGCGCTCCGGCGGAGACGTTTCGGCACGTTTTACCTTGAAAAAAATGCCGTCTGATGCTACAAGTGCACAAGTTTTCATAGCTTTTAAGACATCCGCTACCGGTTCCCTTCCCCTGAAAAAAGAGCGAACCGCTTACCGGAAATGACGTACCTGATCCCGCTTTTAGCCGGGACCCGCGGAGGGATACACGATGGGCTTTGCTGGTTTTGCGAAGATCTGCAGTACAATGCGCCTGCGCACGAAGATGCTCCTGTTGATGACAATACTGCTCATCGGCTCCCTGCTGATAACCCTGGCAGTTTTCCAGACCCTCAGCCGGGTCAGGATCGGCAGTGCCAGCTACCAGAAGATCATCCAGAACCGGAACACGCTTGAAGGCAGCATTCTCCTCAAATCCGACCTGGAGAAACTTCGCGCAGAACTGCTGAAGTTCGGAAGAACCTCCGGCAATATTATCACTAAAGCAGACATTTCCTCCCTGACCGCCACCACCTCAAACATCCAGACAGAGTTCTCGGCACTATCCAACAGCATCTCCAGTCCGGACGCAATGGAAAAACTGGTCGAGGCCCGAAAATTCTGGAACGAGCTGGCGACAATCATTCAAAAGGAGATTGTTCCCGCGGCAGACCAGGGTGGTCAGGCAGAGCTGAAAGAATTGCCGGCAATCACCCAGGAAGCCCTTTATGGTCGGATAGCGACCAGCCTTGATACCCTGGTCACTGCCTTACGTTCGGAAGCCGCCGCCAGCGAGGCCCAGGAAGCCAGCTATGTCAGCAAGACCGTCATCATGGGATTCGGCGTCGGCGGTGGACTACTGCTCCTGCTGCTCCTTATTGCAGGCTCCGCAGCACTGTCACTTGTCCGGGCCATCTCCCGGGAGGCTGCATTTGCCAATGCGGTGGTACATGAGGGAAAGCTTTCCGACAGGCTCGCGGTCGAAAGCGATGATGAAATCGGCGACCTGGCCGAATCACTCAATAGTCTGGTGGAAATGCTCCACGAAATGGTTTCGAAGGTTGATGTTTCTTCACTGGAACTCTCCCGCATCTCCCGAACTCTCTCCGACGCGTCCAAAAAGGTGGTCCACGGGGCTGAACAGTCAAATGCCAGGGTTGCGGAAACCTCCTCGGCAGTCACGGAAATCAATGCTTCCATCAAGGAGGTCTCCCACGGCATCGACGGGCTCTCCCTTTCTGCCTCGGAAAACTCCTCTTCAGTGCTGGAAATGGCTGCCAGCGTCGAGGAGGTCGCTCTGAACGTGGAAAACCTCTCGCAAGCGGTGGATGATGTCAGCTCATCCATCATCGAAATGGCCGCTGCCATCAAGCACATCAGCGATAGTGTTAACGGTCTTATCGACTCCTCGACCGTGACCGCCTCTTCCGTTATCCAGATGGACAGCTCGATTCGCCAGGTGGAAAAGAGCGCTTTGGACACCACGGTTATTGCCGAAGAGGTCCGACGCGACGCTGAAACAGGCAAAGTCTCGGTCGAAGCGACCATTAAAGGCATGCAGGAGATCAAGCGATCCTCTCATATTACCCATGAAGTGATCGTCACCCTCTCGGAAAAGGCCAGCGATATCGGCACGATTCTCTCTGTAATCAACGAAGTTGCCGAGCAGACGAACCTTCTGGCACTGAATGCCGCCATCATTGCGGCACAGGCAGGAGAGCAGGGCAAGGGCTTTGCTGTGGTAGCCGATGAAATCAAGGAACTGGCCGACCGGACCAGCAGTTCGACCCGCGAGATCGAAGAACTCATCCAGGGAGTCCAGGTAGAAACGCGTCGTGCTGTTGATGCCATAAACCTCGCGGAGAAAAGTATTGCCGATGGTGAAGTCCTCTCCCAGAAATCAGGGGTAGCCCTGGGAAAAATCGTCGCCGGCGTTGAGATGGCCTCTGAACAGGTGGGAGAAATCGCCCGTGCAGCAGCTGAGCAGGCCAAGGGCAGCCAGATGATCAGGGAGGCAATGGAGCAGGTCACCGACATGATCATGCAGATTGCAAACGCCACGCAACAGCAAAACAAGGGAAGCGAATTGATCACGACGGCCGTTGAACGCATGAAGGTACTCACCTCCCAGGTTCGCTCCTCAACGCGGGAACAGAGCAAAGTCGGCTCCCTGATTGCCGGGTCCACCGAGAATATCACCAGCATGATCCAGCAGATCAAGCGCGCTTGCGATGAACAATCACGCGGCAGCGAACAAATTGTGACTGCCGTCGAAGACATCCAGAAATCCACCCACGAAAATCTGAGTGCGGCCGGCACCATGGAAAAAGCGGTTAACGGCCTCTTTCAGCAGGTTGAGGTATTAAAAAAGGAAATCAGCACCTTTTCACTGAAAGAAAACAGGGAATAATTTATGAGCAGACTTGCAGAAACCTTTAGAAACCTGAGCAAGAAAAACGAGAAAGCTCTCGTGACCTTTATAACAGCCGGCGACCCGGACCTGGATACCACCCAGGAAATTATCCGGGAACTGGAAATCGCCGGTGCCGACATCATTGAACTCGGTGTTCCTTTCTCTGACCCGATGGCCGATGGGCCAACCATTCAGCTCTCTTCCGAGCGGGCTCTCAACGCCGGAGCAACACTGCCGAAAATACTGGAACTGGTGCGCTCGGTTCGCAAGACCTCCGAGATCCCGCTGGTCCTGATGGGCTACTATAATCCGGTTTTTTTCTACGGCACCGAACGTTTTGTCGCTGACGCGGTAGAAGCGGGAGTTGACGGTGTCATCCTGGTGGACCTTCCTCCGGAAGAAGCAGACGCGGAAGGTTTCTCGGCACTGGCCCGGAAAGCCGGGCTGGATTGTATTTTCCTGCTGGCGCCGACCTCTGACGAAGGACGCATCAGCAAAGTCGTAAAACGTGGCCGGGGCTTTCTCTACTACGTCTCGGTCACCGGAGTTACCGGCGCCAGAAAGGATATCTCGGTAACGCTTGCGGAGGAATTGGAGAAAATAAGGAACGCTACCACCATTCCCCTGGTGGTCGGCTTCGGTATTTCCGATCCCACCCAGGCCGCCACCGTGGCAGGACTCGGGGATGGCGTGGTGGTAGGCAGCGCCCTGGTAAAGCTGTTTGAAGAATACCACGGAATGGAATTGAAGGAAAAGGTTCGGGAGTTCGTCTCTTCACTCAAGGATGGCGTTCGTAGCGCAACCGCGGGGAACTGAGCTAGCCCGTACCTGCACCCTTTTCACTTTCCTTTTTCCACAACGTCATGGTACCGTGGCAATCTTATCATTGGTCGGACATATACGACGGTGCCCCACCTCATCAGGAAAAGTGCCGGCAAGATGCGGTACGCAATCCGGGCATGGGGACTACACATTTACGAGGCATAACTATGGGCTGGTTTTCAAGAGAAAAAGCACCGATTGCGCAAAGCGATGAAAAAAAAGTCAGGGTTCCCGAGGGTCTTTGGACAAAATGCAAGAGCTGCAGCGAGATCATCTATACGAAAGAGGTGGAGAAAAACCTCAACGTCTGTCCTAAATGCGATTACCACTTCCGCATTCCCGCCAAGGAGCGTCTCGATCTCATCCTGGACCCGGAGAGCTTTACCGAGTTCGATCAGGGTCTGGAGTCAATCGACTTTCTCAAGTTCCAGGACACCAAGAGCTATCAGGACAGGATCCAGGCGGCCATGCAGAAAGGAAACGGCAAAGAGGCGGTGGTCTGCGGCGAAGGCCTGCTCGACGGTACCCCGGTCCAGATTGCCGTCTTCGAATTCACTTTCATGGGCGGAAGCATGGGAAGCGTGGTTGGAGAAAAGGTAACCAGAGTTATCGAGCGAGCCATTGAACGACAGACACCGGCCGTGGTCTTTTCTTCCTCGGGAGGCGCACGCATGCAGGAGAGTATCATTTCTCTCATGCAGATGGCAAAAACCTCAGCCGCACTTGCTCGACTCCGTGAAGCAGGCCTGCCCTACATCTCGGTTCTCACCGATCCGACCACCGGTGGCGTCACCGCGAGTTTTGCCATGCTCGGCGACATTATCATGGCGGAGCCCAAGGCCCTGATCGGCTTTGCCGGTCCCCGGGTAATCGAACAGACCATCAGGCAGAAGCTCCCAGAAGGCTTCCAGCGGGCCGAATACCTTCTGGAACACGGCATGGTTGACCTGATCGTTCCGAGGAAAGACATGAGACAGCGTCTTTCCCAGGTCGTGCACATGCTCTATCGACCGGCAGTGACCAAGGCGGGGAAAGCTCCCCGAAGCTGAAAAGCGGACGGGACGCCATTGCCGTCGCCATGACCTACCAGGAAACGTTGTCTCACATTTATGGACTGGCCCGTTTCGGCATGAAACCGGGACTCGAGCGAATCAGGGCAACCTTGCGCGCTCTTTCGGATCCCCAGGAGGCCGTACAGACAATCCATGTAGCCGGAACCAATGGCAAAGGATCGACAGCGGCTTTCCTCTCTTCGATTCTCACATCGGGGGGACATACAACCGGGTTGTTCACCTCGCCGCACCTGATCGCATTCCCGGAGCGTATCCGCATTGACGGCAGGGAGATTTCCGAACATTACGTGGTTTCCCTGGCTGACCGGGTGCTTTCCGTAGCCCCGGATGGAACCACATTTTTCGAGATTGTCACTGCCATGGCCTATCTCCACTTTGCCGAACAGGGCACTGAACTGGCGGTCATGGAAGTCGGCATGGGCGGTCGTTTCGATGCAACAAATATCGCCACAGGGCTTCTGTCGATCATTACCCCGATCGACCTGGACCACGCCGAGTTCCTGGGAGACTCCATAGGCAAGATTGCCCGGGAAAAGGCCGGCGTCATCAAGGCAGATCGCCCGGTAGTCAGCTCTTTCCAGTCAAGCGCAGCACAGGAGGTCATCCGTCAGCAGTGTACTGCGACGAATAGCCCTTTGTACCAGGAAGGGAGCGACTTCAGCGCCTCCTGGAATAACGACGGCTTGTCATACTCCGGACTGGAATGGACAATTCACTCCCTGCAGCCGGGAATACCGGGCCGTTATCAGTCAATGAATCTCGCAACAGCTCTTTGTGCCGCTGAATTGCTGAACCGGCAGGGAATTGCCCTTTCCCCGGAAAGTGTGCGAATCGGCGCGGAACAAGCTTTCTGGCCGGGCAGGATGGAACTGTTTTCCGGCCCGCCCCGCGTGCTTCTCGACGGCGCTCACAACCCGGCTGGCGCGAGGATGCTGGCTGAGTCGTTGGCAGAGATCCCCCGGAAAGCGCTTATTTTGGTGGCCGGCGTTGTGGGAGACAAGGATGCTCGAGGCATCCTCGAACCGCTCCTACCCTTTGCCGATTCCGTTATTACGGTTTGCCCTTCAGTTCCGCGCGGGCTTAGCTCCCATGATCTGGCAGAGCACTGCCGCGCTCTCGGACATCGGGCGGTTGCTGCCGGCACCAGTGACAAGGGACTTGAAACGGCGTTCAAACAAGCAACCCCTGAAGATCTCATCCTCGTCTGCGGATCACTGTTCGTGGTCGGTGAGGTACGAGCCGGGCTACTTTCACATATATTCGAACCTTTTCGCGGATAACACCGGATTCCATGAAAAAATCTCTCATACAACTCCTGCTCGCCTTCTCTTTGCTTCTTGTCTGCGTCGTCCCGTCCCAAGCACTCGAGTCCACCCTTCCGGACACGGGAGGGGTAAAATTAAAAGCCGACTCGATCAGTTACGATAAAAAAAGCAACTCATATAATGCCTCCGGAAGAGTGCGGATTGACTGGAGTGGTATTGTCCTCTTTGCCGATAGCGTTTCCCTGCGGCAACAGGACAATCAGGCTATTGCCAAAGGAAACGTCCTTTTCATAAAAGGTGAAAACACCCTTCAGGGCAGCAAAGCCACCATGGATATGGCAACAGACCAGGGAGAAATTGAAGACGCCACGCTTTTTGTGAAAAGCGGCAACTTCCGCCTTACCGGGAAGAAACTGCAGAAAACCGGCGAAAATGATTACCATATCGAAAACGGCAGCTTTACCACCTGCGACGGCGATGTCCCTAGCTGGAAATTCAGCGCAGCGGAACTGGACGTAACGAGAAACGACTATGCCATCGGCAAACATGCAGTTTTCTATATCAAGGGTATCCCGGTCCTTTACTTTCCCTATATTGTGTATCCTGTTCTGGAAGAACGCCAATCAGGACTCCTGATTCCGCGAACCGGTGTATCATCGAAAAAAGGTTTCTACCTTGAAATTCCCTATTATCAGGTCATCTCGCCAAGTCAGGACGCGACTTTCTACCTGGATATCCAGAGCAAGCGCGGGGCAGGTCTCGGTGCCGATTACCGATACCTGATGCGTTCGGGCGGACATGGGGAGGCAAAGGCCTACCTCATCTACGACACCACCAAAAGCGAAATGCGCGGCAATTTGCTCCTTAACCACCAGGAGACCTTCTCTCCGACCCTTTTCTTCAGCACGAATATCGAACTGACCCTGGATCGCCAGTTCTATCAGGATTTCGGCGAGGCAACCGGGGAATACAACAGACAGTATCTCGAAAGTTCGGCATTCATCACCAAACACTGGGAACGCTATGCCCTGACCACCGAATTGCGCTATACCGAGGATCTCTACGCGGATAATAACAAAGCAACGCTCCAGGAACTACCCATCATCACCCTTACCGGCCTCAAGCAGCAAGTGGCAGACACCCCGCTCTACCTTTCCCTGGACTCAAACTTCACCAACTTCTATCGGCAAAACGGTTTGCAGGGGCAAAGGATCGCTCTCCACCCGATGCTCTCCTTTTACAGTGCCGCCATACCGGGAATTGAGACTTCCGCCTGGGTAG
Source organism: uncultured delta proteobacterium (assembly GCA_963748325.1). Taxonomy (GTDB): domain Bacteria; phylum Desulfobacterota; class Desulfuromonadia; order Geobacterales; family Geobacteraceae; genus RPRC01. The sequence continues at coordinate 1,864,047 of CAVVIJ010000004.1, forward strand.
GATTCCTGCAGAGATTCTACAACACCTATAGCGGAGATAGTGCCACGGACGAAAACGACAGTGGAATTCCGGACGTGGGAGCATCAATCTCGACAACTCTCTCCCGGGTATTTGACCTGAACTGGGGTAAGCTGCAGAAGGTCCAGCACACCATGATACCGGAAATCAGTTACTCCTACCTGCCACTGAAGAACCAGGAAGGCCTCCCTTTCTTCGATTACAACGACAGGCAGGTAGCCCAGAACATGATCAGTTACTCGATCACGAATTATCTGACTGGCAAATATTTTTCAGCGGACAGTCCTCCCAGCTATCGGGATCTTGCCTATCTGAGAATTTCCCAGGGATACGAATTCAGCGGCACCCGTCGCGACATCCTGACACTCGTTGATGACCAGCGCCCTATTACCGATGTCCGGGTCGAAGCCAAGGTAAATCCGACCGAACGGCTTTCCCTGTTGCTGGACAGCCGTTTCAACCCCTACCGGACGAACTTCTCCACCGTGGATATTGCAGCTGACGTCTCCGACAGCGCAGGCAATGCGGCGCGACTCGGCTACCGTTTTTCCCGGGACGAGGTCCGTTACCTGGAGGGAAGAATCACCGTCAGCTACCTCGAACCGTTCGTCTTCCACTACCTGACCCGCTATGCTTTCGACACCAGAGACTTTCTGGAGTCCTACTATGCCGTGGAATTCAAGCAACAGTGCTGGGGTCTGAATTTTTCCTATCGCGAGCGCCCGGGAGACAGAAGGTTCCTGGTCAGCTTCACCCTTTCCGGCATTGGCTCCATAGGAAATTTCAAGGCTTTCTAGGCTGACGCTCCTCGCCTAAACTCCCCTATTTTCCCTTTACAACAACAGGGATTTTCTATATTCTCTTAAAGTTTGATGCTCTAGTACCATAGCAGAATGGAGCGGTTTCTTTGGAGCCGGATCCCGGCCGCCGGTTGCGCAAACACCAGCATTTCACCGCACACCGGCAAACCAGCCGTTGCGGAGCCTTCTACGATAAAGCAGGATACTACATGAATATCAGTTCGATTCGTAATTTCTCCATCATCGCCCACATTGACCACGGAAAATCAACCCTCGCGGACCGACTCCTTGAATACACCGGGGCACTGACTGACCGGGAGAAGCAAAACCAGTTCCTGGACAAAATGGACTTGGAAAGGGAACGCGGTATTACCATCAAGGCCCAGACAGTCCGGCTCAACTACCGGGCAAGCGATGGCGTCACCTATACCCTCAACCTCATCGACACCCCCGGACATGTGGATTTCAGCTATGAAGTTTCTCGCTCTTTGGCAGCCTGTGAGGGCGGACTTCTGGTGGTAGATGCGTCCCAGGGAGTTGAGGCCCAGACCCTTGCCAACGTCTACCTGGCCATCGACAACAATCTCGAGGTCTTTCCGGTACTGAACAAAATTGACCTCCCGGCCGCGGAACCGGAACGGATCAAGGAGGAGATCGAGGAAATCATCGGCATCGATGCCCATGATGCCGTTCTGGCAAGCGCAAAGGAAGGAATCGGCACCCGGGAAATCCTTGAAGAAATCGTCCGCAAAATTCCGCCACCCAAAGGCGATCCGAACGCCCCTCTCAAAGCACTGCTCTTCGACTCTTGGTATGACCAGTACCAGGGGGTCATCATCCTGGTACGCATCTTCGACGGCATCCTTAAAAAAGGTGACAAGATTCAGCTCGTGGCCAGCAAATGCAGCCACGAAGCACTCAAGGTCGGGGTCTTTGCTCCGGGCATGGTGGAAGTTCCCTCCCTCTCCGCCGGCGAAGTCGGATTCATCATTGCCGGCATCAAAGATGTCAAGGATGCCAAGGTAGGCGATACCGTAACCCTCCTTCACAAGCCATGTGCCGTGCCCCTTTCCGGATTCAAGGAAGTGAAGCCGATGGTATTTTCCGGGCTTTATCCCATCGATACCTCCCAGTACGAGCAACTTCGCGACGCCCTGGCAAAACTCCGTCTGAACGATGCATCCTTCAGCTACGAACCGGAGAACTCTGTGGCACTCGGATTCGGTTTTCGCTGTGGCTTTCTCGGCCTTCTGCACATGGAAATCATCCAGGAACGGCTCGAACGGGAGTTCGACCTGCAACTGATCACAACTGCCCCGACCGTTGTCTACCGGGTCCATAAAACGGATGGTTCGATCGTCACCATCGAGAGTGCCAACCAGCTTCCCGAACTCCAGTTCATCGACCATATCGAAGAGCCGTTTATCCTGGCCTCGATCCATGTACCAAACGAGTTCGTCGGCGGCGTTCTGGCCCTCTGCGAAGACAAACGCGGTTTCCAGAGAGAGATCAAGTACCTTACGCAATCACGGGTAATGATCATCTATGAGATGCCTCTCAACGAGATCGTTCTCGACTTCTTCGATCGCCTGAAGTCCATTACCAAAGGATACGCATCCCTCGACTACGAATATCTCGACTATCGTCTCAGCGAACTGGCCCGCCTCAACATCATGATAAACGGCGAGGTGGTGGACGCCCTGTCTCTGATCATTCACAAGGACAAGGCCTACTTCCGCGGTCGGGACCTCGTTTCCAAGATGAAGGAGCTTATCCCCCGCCAGATGTTTGAGGTTGCCATCCAGGCTGCCATCGGCAACAAGGTCATCGCGCGCGAAACGGTCAAGGCCCTGCGCAAGGATGTCTTGTCGAAATGTTATGGCGGTGACATAACCCGAAAAAGAAAATTGCTGGAAAAACAGAAAGAAGGAAAGAAGAGAATGAAAAGTGTTGGAAATATAGAACTTCCACAGGAAGCATTCTTGGCAATTCTCAAAGTGGAAGATTAAACTCAGTAAGGATATCAGACCATGGAAAAAAACAGGCTTCGCAAAGACACGGATTCAGAATCAACAGAAACTCCCACCGTCAAAAAGAAACATCTTGTCAGGGAGTATGCAGAATCGATCATCATCGCCGTTATCCTGGCCCTCTTTATCAGAACCTTTGTGGTACAGGCTTTCAAAATCCCATCAGGTTCCATGGAAGACACTCTGCAGATCGGTGACCACCTGTTGGTAAACAAGTTCATCTTCGGCACGGCCATCCCCTTCACCGACAAACGATTCTTCGCTCTGCGCGATCCGCACCGGGGCGATGTCATCGTATTCGAATATCCGGAAGATCCGAGCAAGGATTTCATCAAGCGGGTAATCGGTGTTCCCGGCGACGTGGTGCAGGGGATCAATAAACATATCTATATAAACGGCAAACTCTACCAGAATCCCCATGAAGTGCACAAGGAAGCTGATCTGATCCCGAAAGATATGAATCCCCGGGATACCTTCGGACCGATCAAGGTCCCCAAAGACAGCTACTTTGTCATGGGCGACAATCGGGACCGCTCCTATGACAGCCGTTTCTGGGGCTTCGTCAAGAGGGATAAAATCAAAGGTCTCGCCTTTATCAAATACTGGTCATGGGACGGAGAAAACTGGCGGGTACGCTGGGGCAGCATCGGTCAACTGATCAAGTAGCTGCCACGAAACCTGCACATACAGAGAAAAAGGCCATCCGGGCATACTGCTTCGGGTGGCCTTTTTTCATTGCGTTACCATTGTTACGCAGCCTATGCGGCGGGTGCAAACGCCACCTGCCGCCCTTTCTCCAGAAACAGCACCTCATCGGCAAGAACGGCCATTTCCTTCCTGCTGTGGGTAACGAGGATAAAAGGAATCTGCCAGATCCTTTGCAGCTCCAGAAGCTCGCCCTGCAGTGCCTTGCGGTTGCCGTGGTCAAGAGCCGAGAGAGGCTCATCCAGAAGTAGCAGGTCCGGCTCCACCATGAGGGCTCGGGCAAGGGCGACCCGCTGCTTCTCGCCGCCGGACAGCTGACAGGGATAGCGATCTTGCAGAGGGGTTATTTTCAGCATCTCCAGCACATCCAGAACGGTCATCCTGAAGCCGCCACCGGTCTTGCAACGGCTCGGAATACCATACATGACATTATCCTTTACTGTCATGTGGGGGAAGAGCGCGTAATCCTGAAACACGTAGCCGATGTGACGGTTACGGGCAGGAATGGCAACCTTATCCGTTGAAGAATAGAAAACCTTCCCATTCAACGAAATGCTCCCCTTGTCCGGCAATTGCAGACCGGAAATGCAGTTCAGGATCGTGCTTTTCCCGGCGCCGGAAGGACCAAAAATAACCAGTATACCTTCGGTAACGCTGAAATTCACCTCGACTGCAATGCCGGGAAGGCTTTTATGGATGTCCACTTTGAGCATGGCTCTGACCTCCTTTTTTCCACTGCTGGAGTTTATTTCGGCTCCACCAGTTCAGCCAGAACACCGTACAAAAGGAAAGCACGGTAATCACCAGCACCAGGTTCCGGGCCGTGCCCGTGTCCCCCGACTCCACGGCAAAATAGATGGCCAGCGGGATCGTCTGGGTCTTGCCCGGGATATTCCCCGCCACCATCAGCGTTGCGCCGAATTCTCCCAGAGCCCGGGCAAAAGACAGCACCAATCCTGCCAGAATCCCGGGCCAGGCCAACGGCAGTGTTATGGTCAGGAAGATCCGCAACTCCTTTGCGCCCAGGGTTCGTGCCGCCCGTTCCAGGGACAGATCAACCCCGGCAAAGGCCGCTTTGGCGCTCTGGTACATGAGCGGAAAGGAAACGACTGCCGAGGCGATTACCGCGGCCCACCAGGTAAAGACCAGCTGCAGGTCGAATGTCTCCAGCAGGAAATGCCCGATCGGTCCCCGTTTACCCAAAAGGATCAGCAGACCATAACCCATCACCGTGGGAGGCAAGACCATAGGCAGGATTATCAACGACTCCAGGGCGTGTTTGCCGGCAAACTCCTTCCGCGCCATAATCCGGGCGATGGCTAAGCCGACGAAAAAATCGACAACCACCGCCGAAACGGCAACCTTCAGTGAAAGAAGTATCGGTTCAAGCATCTGCTTTGCTCCCGGAGAAAGGGTTCAATGGCGACAATTATCGCAAGATTCGTGCTGAATGGCTATCAACTTGAATATTTGCACGGTGAATGCCAGAAAATCACACCAGCCCGGATCTTTCCGGAAAAGCTTTCCCAGACAGCCCCTGGAGGCGTATAACCAGCTGATTCAGTGAGAAAAGAAAATATACTTTGAGACTTTGCTGAGGAAGACAAAGAAACCAGGTGGGAAATAACGAACAACGGCAGGCGACAATATGCACAATAATTAAGCAGCAGTTTCAGGAATGCGGCATGGTCACCAGGTAACCATTCTGACCCGGTATTCGCCGCCGATTACCATGAACTCATTCTCCCCCTTGAGGATACTGTTGGGCAGGAGGCCGTTGAAGAAGAAGATTTTGGTTATCGGCACCTGCACCTGCCAGACCGTATAGCCGAACTCCCAGGCCCGCTCCATGTCATCGGTAAAGGATGACAGGTTATTGAGCCGCACGTACTGCTCGGTTTTCGAAATGACTTCCAGCACGTCATGTTCTTCGGCATTGGTGACGCCCCGGTAAAGCGTTAGCCAGCGATCGCCTGGAAATCTTCGCAACAGATCATATTGGGAATATTCATAAAGCAGGTCGAGCTGGGAATTGATGGCATTGGTACGGGCACTCCCCTTGGTCCGGTCAATGGCGAAAACGAGATACTCCTCGGAATGGACATCGGTAATTTTCACCTTATGGAACGTGGGGGGCAACCCGATACGGCTTTCCACCCAGCCCTTGAGCACGGCGCCCTCTATGGAGTTGGATTCCATTCCCCAGCCGCGAAGAAAGCGCAGGTAGCTGTTTTTGATACTTTTACGGGCCTTGGCGCTCGACTGTTCTTCCCATTGGTGGAGTTGGAACTTCACCGACATGTAGTCATTAAAAAAAACCGCCCGCTCGTCGACCGAGAGGATCTCTTCCAGTCGCTGGAAGAGAAAGCGGTTTGCCTCACGAACCCCCATAAGCTCGATCGATTGGGGATTTTCGTTGAAATGACGCGAAGCAATGACCCACGGTGGAAAGTTGCAGTGATTATAGGAAATAGTCATAATGGAATATACCAGTCTGTATGAATCAGGTTGCACTGTTTCCCTACAGGTACTTCGTCACATAGCGGCAGGTGATATCAGGAAGCTCCGGACCAGAATCAGATGACTTTTGCCAACTCCATCAGGGTTTCCCGGATCGGCCCGGGAGCAGCATAGACTTCAATGCCCAACTGCTCCAATTCCATCTGGGGCGCCTGTCCGATTTGTGCGCAGACAACAGCCCGGCAGTCCTTCAGTGCCTCTGCCGTGCTGGCAAGAACAGGTTTCCGCAGACCGTGATCAGGGTCATCCGAACAGTACTTTTCCACCCGCTTTTCTTCCTTCAGGGTGATGGAATCTCCTGCCACCTCATACACATAAAATAGTTCGGCATGACCGAAATGTTCATTAATCTCTTTACCATCCTTCGAAGCAACGGCAATCAACATTTTTTCTCCTCCTGTTAAACAAGAGACGCAAGAAATGAATGATAAAACCATACACCCATTATCAACATCGCGCTAACACAACTGTTGAATGCACTTTCAGATCTTGCGTCTCCCGTCTGACGTCCTACATCTTACATCTCATGGTTCACAGGCTGTTACAGCTCGATTGGTGCAAAGGAAAAGGACTTCTTCGAACAGGTCCGGCCGCAGGCCTGACAGCCGATACAGTTGCCGGGATTTTCCACTTTCATAAACATCTTTGCGGAATCGTCCTCGTCCACTTCCTCAAAGGTCAGAACGTCATGCGCACAGACTTTGTAGCAGCGGCCACAACCGATGCAGGTTTCTTCGTCAATGGACATGACGAATTCAGGGGTCCACTCATTTTTGTCTCTGGTCAATCCGGTAATGTAAGCCATGGTACTATTCCTCCATCTTGTTTTTGTTTTTGGGTAAGGATATCTCCTGCCCGCTCTTGTTTCAATGCTGCCCAGTCTCCCGACTTCCTCAATCCTCCATGAACGAAGTAATGTTGCCTTTGTTCATCGCTTTTCGCATCCAGGGAGGAGGATTGCCCTTCAGAACTTCCTGGAGCTTTTCAACAATCTCAGCCACGCTCGTCTCTTTGCCGGTTTTCATCGGGTGGACCTTACAGGCAACAACTTTGGCCGCTGCCGGACCACCAATCTGCATGGTGTAGACAATGGCACAACCGCCCAGCACGGCAACGCGTGACGCTATCTTGTCCTCTTCGTCGTCACCCGATTGCACGACCGGAACCGTTTCCAGAAAACGCGCCTCGTCTGGCCCGATCTCCCAGACGCAAAAGCTGTTTGCCATGCCGAAATGCTGATCGATCATTTCGCCGGTTGAACTGGTAAATGCTACTTTCATTTTTAACCACCTTTCTTGTGCCACAGAGGACTCCGAGAAAATCCTGCCAAGGCAACAAATTTACAAACTAATATTTTGCATGTAACCGAAACTCGCTTTTTCCTTTACCCCGATTGGAAGCACTTTTCTGGTGAATTCCATTCTTCAAGCTTGTATATCCTTCTCGCCTTGCTCTGTGCTCTCCGTGTCCTCTGTGGCAAGAATTTCTTTCAGTTATGCGCCAGCTTCTGCGCTTCCTTGGCATTTTCCTGAAAAATATTGGCAGTTTCAAAGAGCAGGTTCATGGTTCCCTTATAGCCAACCCTCATCTTCTGATGAGCTCCGAGGCGGTCGAATACCGGCAACCCGGCCCGCAAGTGAGGAATGCCTCCCATCTTTGCTGCGGCCTGACGGCCATTGCTGTTGGCAACCAGCAGACTGCTCTCGGCAATAACCCCCTCCAGATCTTCCAGGTCGCCGACATAGACGTTCTCAGCCGGGAGGGAATCCAAGCCACGCACCCTGGTGGCTGACAGAGCAGACTGAATTTTGCAGCCCATACCGGCCAGAAAACTCACCATGACCTTGAGCTGGTCGCCTTCCAGGGCCAGGGTAATTTTCTTGTTGCCGAACTGGTAGTGAGAGTCCACCATCGCATCCATCAGCCTGCTCCGTTGACGACGGAATTTTTCAGGAATTTCGTGCCCGGAGATTGCCTCCAGTGCTTCCATGAACAGATCAACTTCGGCAAAACCGGTAATGGAGGTAAAGCCGTAGGCCGGGGTGCCGAACCTCTCGGTAAGCTTTCGTGCCGACTTGGCCAGCGAATCGCCGAAATACAGCGTCGCAGCGCTCCGACCGGCCTGCCTGATTCTTTCGACCGGAATCCCGCCCACCGAAAGCGCCGAAACGGTGTCATCCACATGGCCGTCAAGGGCGCAGGAGATGTCCGGTATGACCACCGGGTCGAGACCAAAAGCCTCACAGGTTTCCTTCAGCTCTTCCACATCTGCAGGAGTCAGAAAAGCGCCCGGCAGAATTGTTACCTGGTTTGGAATCAGCTCGCCAGCCTCCGGCAGGGTGGCGCAGATTGCCTCAACCGCGGCAGCATAGCCTTCCTGGAGCGACCCGCAGTAATCGGGAGTGGAAGCATGGATCACCGGCACCTCCGCCAACTCGGGGTTCTCTTCCCGGAATTGGAAGATGGCACTCCGCACGTCATCGCCCATGGTTTCCGTCAGGCCGGAGGTCATCACGCCAACCACGCCCGGATTGAATTTCTCGACAACCTTTTTCAGTCCCTTTTTCAGGTTTTCCCAGCCGCCGAAGATGGCGGTATCCTCGCTCATACTGGTGCAATTGAGAGCGATCGGTTCCTTGAAGTGCCGTGACAGCTGCAGGCGAATGAAGGTGGAGCAGCCCTGGGCACCGTGGAGCAGTCCGAGCATCTGGTCGATCCCGAGAAAAGCGAGCGTCGCACCCAGAGCCGGAGAATTCTTCTGCGGATTGACCGTGGCGTTCTTGGACGGCACCATGACCCGCGATTCCTTCATGTTTTCGGAGAGATACTTCTCTGTATGGTCCAAGGCAAGCAGGACGTCAGCTTCCAACTCTTCCGGGCTCTTTTCCCAGGGAGCTTTCCGGTTCAGCACCGGCCAGATGGGATTGTTGACCGTCAGATCCAGCTGCTTGGCAAAGGTTACCATCCCCTCATAGCCCGCATACGGATGGGAGCGGCCATGGTTGATATCAAGGAATGGCGTCTTGGTTTTCAGTGCCAGGAATTTGGTCTTGCCGCCGGCCACGATCAGGTCGGGCATCTTCTCGTACATGACCTGAAGCAGACCGGCACTGCTGGTGTCATCGATGATCTTGGCATCCTTGTGCATCAGCGCCTTCATCCGATAGAAGTCTTCCAAGGTGGAGTTCTGCGTTCCCGCAGCCAGGATCTCTACGCCAAGCTCGCGAAGGGCATTGACCATGGACCAGGTTTTGACACCACCGGTAAAGAGCACTGAGCGCTTTCCTTCCAGCCTGGCCCGGTAGGGGGCAAGCTTTGCGCGGCACTTTTCTTCCTCTTCGGCAATGAGCCTCTCCACCCGCTCCTGCATGACCCTTTTTTCCAGGCCGCCCACGGCATTGTCCAGCTCCCGGGCAATGTCGCGCAGTGCCTTGGCGGTGTCTGTCATACCGTAAAAAGACTCCTCCAGGTACGGCATGCCATAGGTCTTCTGCATCTTTTTCGCCAGGTTCGTGAGACTTTTCGAACAGATAATGATGTTCAGCTTGGCCCGATGGGCATAACGAAGGTCTTCGAACTGGGCATCACCGCTGAAACAGGAGAGAACGCGGATACCAAGCCGATCAAAGAGAGGCAGCATCCCCCACAGGTCACCGGCAATATTGTACTCACCGATCAGGTTGATGTCGTAGTCGGTGACAAACTCAGGTTCGGCGGTCCCTATCACGTACTTGAAGAGCACTTCTCCGGCCAGGCGGTTGCCGATATTCTTGTCACCGATGAAACCGGGGGTATTTACCGGGATGACACGCATCGCCACCTTGTCCTGGGCCGCTTTGCAGACCGCCTCGATATCATCTCCGGTCATGGCGGTGACGCAGGTAGCGTAAACGAAAATCGCCTTGGCCTCCGGATACCTTTCCGCCAATTCCTGGATCGCCTTGTAGAGCTTTTTTTCACCACCGAACACCACATCATTTTCCAGGATTTCTGTGGTAAAACCACGCCGGTACAGCTGGGACCCGGAAGAACGGGCACCCCTGTTGTCCCAGGAGTTTCCGGCACAGGCGATCGGACCATGCACCAGGTGAATGACATCGGTGATCGGCATCAGAACAACCCGGGCGCCATCATAGGCGCAGCTCCGTTCGGCCCCTTCACCAGGTTCCGACTTCTTGCAGAATTTGGGAGCGCCCTTGTCGTGGGTTTCGCATTCGGTTACGTCATAATAATCGGGCTTTGCCATAGTTTTCTCCCACACGATATTTTTCTCGGTTGCGATTCAGTTATCTTCCGTCAGAAACCGAAAAAAGAAAAAAGGCGCCACGGCCCCCCTCAAGGGGGACGAATGGCGCCTTTGCCAAAAATTGCTGTCAATAATTCTCTGTCTTGCAGACTTACATAGCATTTGGCGTGCCAAAGATACGAACGTCGTTATTTCGTGTAGTTACATAGATAGCACATCCAACCAGGATGCTTTCCGCATCACAGTTTGCCTTTTTTTTAGTCAGCAAAATTATTCTTACGCAGACGAATCGCCTCATTAGCGAAGGCCGCCCCCCCTCTCCGCGGGACGGAAAAGAACGCTACGTTTGCCAACTCAGCAGAACTTCACAATCGAGAAGATATATGGTACTTTTCCTCACGAAATATCATTATATGTGCTCGCGACCATTAATTAAATTTACATGCAAAATTACTTGGACATTCACATAGTTACCAATATCGCGCACAAATGAAAACAGCTGGACACAAGCAGTAGTCCCAACTTCCGATCACTACAATACAGCCCTGTTCTGAGGGACTCTCATTAGGCTGCAGCGATAGGGGGAAGATTCAAACACGATATCAGGCCATATGGTTCAATTTTTTCTCAAGTTTTTATTCATTAATGCCGAAGTAATACCCAGGAGATTTTCAAGTATGGTACAGGATCTGCCTCCAAAAAATGAGACGCTTGAAGCAACGATAGACTGGAGTGTTCTCGACACGCTCCGCAGCCTCCGTAAACCGGATGGCCCTGACCCCGGCAAAAGGCTGATCACCGTTTTCATCAGTTCTTCTCCGGCTCTACTGGAATCGATGCAAACGGCTATCCGCTCAAGCGACTCCGAGGGCCTGGCCAATGCCGCCCATTCCTTGAAATCGGGCAGCTTGAATATGGGGGCTACAGGACTCGGTGAACTCTGCGCGAGGCTTGAAAAAATCGGCCGCGGCGGCACCATCGATGAAGCCGGTGACCTGTTTGCCAAAATAGAGCTGGAATATGCCGCTGTGGAGGCAGCATTTACGCAGTTTCTGTCCGAAGACTGATTATATCATTACAACTTTGCCCTTTAGTATTGAGGAGATCGCACGGATAACGCCGAGCTTTGCCGTGCCCGATCGTCGAAAAAAAGGAGTCATATGAACAGAATCGGAATTACGAAAACAGCCCTCCTGGTCCGTGCTACCCTGGTTCTCTCCAGCTTGTTATTCTTCAGCGTTTTGCTCCTGCCGGCTGCCCAGGCCGACGACAATGATATTTTTTCTCCTGCCGTTGACGGCCCGACACCTCTGGATACAAAGCTGACCCTTCAGGACTGTATCGATCGTGCCCTCAAGAACAACCATGCCAAGGCAGCTTCGCGCTACAGTGTCGCAATCGCCGAGGCCCAGCACCGTCAAGCCCTCTCCGCCTACTGGCCACAGGTTGGCGTCAAGGCAACCTACTCGATCCTGGATCAGGACCCGAATTTCATCTTCCCCTCCCAAACGATACAGGTTCCGGCCTCTACCATTATCGCCACTACACCCCTGGGCCCCATGCCTGTTGATATTCCAGCCAGTTCATTCGTGGTTCCGGAGCAGAACGTCAAACTGATGGACCGTCAGAATTTCATCGCCTCCCTGAACGCCACTCTGCCGCTCTATACCGGCGGCAAGATAAGCTCGATAGTCAAGCAAGCAGAACAGGGAGTCCGGGCGGCACAGGAAGAATCACGCCGGACAGACCTGCAAGTCATCTACGACACGACCCGCTATTATTACGGTGTTGTGCTCGGCAGGGAATTGCTCAAGATCGGCAGAGACACCCTCGCCCGCATGAAAATCACCCTTGAACTTACCGAAAACCTCTATACCAAGGGTTCCGGCAGAGTAAAAAAAACCGACTACCTGCGCACCAAGACGGTCGTAGAGTGGCTGAGGTCGGCAGTTTCTACACTGGAAGCAAACGAGAAACTGGCCACGGCAGCCCTCACCAACACTATGGGGATTCCCTGGGATACTCCCATCGATGTTGCCGCCACAAAGCTGCCCTATACTCCGGTCAACAGCGATCTGCATGAACTGGTAAGCGAAACCTATCGCTTCAACCCAGACTGGGCGCGGATGGAAGCCGGCCTGACAGCTGCCGAGGCAAAGATCAGCGAAGCCAGAAGTGGCCACCTGCCCAAAATCGGACTGGTCGGCAACCTGACCAGAATCGAAAACTCCTATGACAAAGGCATCGTAACTCCGGAAAACAGGAACTCATGGTCGATCGGCATTGGACTTGAAATTCCTCTTTTTGACGGCCTGCGCACCACGAATGAGGTACGGGAGGCAAAGGCACGCCTGGCGAAACTCAAGGAGCAGAAACTGCTGCTCCGGGACGGGATCGCACTCCAGGTAAAACATATCTTCATCCAGCTCATGAAATCCCAGGATCAGCAGACTTCCACCGCAGCCGCCGCAGTGGCGGCGGAAGAAAACAGATCGCTGAATGAACGGGCGTACCAGGAGGAACTGGTAGAAACCAAGGACGTCATTGAAGCACAGCTCATGGAGTCCCTGATGAAGGCACAACATGCCAAAACCCTCTACGACCACTTGGAAGCACAAGCAAACCTCGACTTTGTCGTGGGCAAAGAAGTGACTGGTCTCATACAGGGAATATATTGAAAATAGTGAAATTCGACAACCTTACACCTTTACGACCGGGGTATCCGGCAGCCATTGAAATAATGCTGCATAAACGGCGCGGCAGGGTCTCAGGCATCCCGCAGGAGAAACACTGATGGTGGACTTCAGCGACAGAAGACTTCCGGTCGGCCTGATAGTACTCCCGATCTGCGCGCTCATGGTTCTTTGCGCTTTCAACTGCGGGGCCACCACAGGCGAAAGCGGTAAATTCCATGTAAACATCGGTTTTTCCAGCAAAGCTTTCGTGAATGTTCCCCGGAAGGATATCAGGGTTGCCGTGCGGATACTGTCGCAAAAGGTCGCCCGCAAGACCGTCGGATCCGCCAATTCACAGATCTACGACTCCATCGCGGATATCGAACAGGACCTGAAAGCGAAAAAGCTCGACGCAGTGGCCCTGACGCCCGAGGATTTTATCGAACTCAGCAGCCACATACCGCTTGATCCGGTCATGGTAACCGAAACCGACAGAGGCCGTGAGGTTTCATTGCTCCTGCTGACGAGAAAAGATTCCCGGATTCGAACGGTTCGAGACCTGAAGAGCCGCACCATTGCAATTCCGGCGAAAATCGTCCAGTACGGTAACATGTATTTCACCTGGGTCGAAACACTGATCATGCGGGAAGGTTTCCAGAGGATAGAAGCATTTTTCTCCACGGTGAACGAAGCACCATCCCCTTCCCAGGCACTGATGCAGGTTTTTTTCCACCAGGCCGACGCCTGTGTCGTAACCGACCAGATACTTGATCTGGCGTCCGAACTCAACCCGCAAATCGGCAAGGAACTGGTAATACTGGCCCGGGTGGACAAGCTGGCCGGCGGTATCATCGTGTTCCGCCACGATCTGCCGGAAGACCGCAAGCAGAAACTTCGACAGGCCCTGCTGACCCTCCATGAAGATCAGGAGGGGAAACAGTTGTTTGTCCTGTTCCATTTAAACAGACTGGTTCCCTTCCGGCCCGAATATATGCGGGCGACCAAGGCTTTTTTTGCAGAACATAGAGAACTTAGACATCGAATTGCCCAAAAACATTAAGAACTTGTCCGTAAATAACATTACGAAAAATCGCGCCCGAATTTATGTCAGATTTAGAGGTGTTGAGTAGGGATGATCCCGGAAATGGCAATCAAAGGAATCGTAATGAGAATTTTCAATGTCAGAAACTCGCTCTCTACTGCGGCACTGGTATCCATGATAATCGCAACGTGCATGTTCCCTGCCTTGGAATCAGCTGCGGCGGAAACCTTCCACCTCACCTTGGGATACACGGGCACTGCGTACCAGGAAACCACCAACCAAGATATCAAAGTGGCGGTAAGGCTCCTTATTCAAAAGGTCGCCTTGAAGTATTTCGGTAAAAGCGAGGCCACTTACTACGACAGTATTCCCGAGATGGCAGCCGCGCTAAATAGTGGCAAGGTCCAAGTCCTGTGCGGGCCTCCCGAGGAATTCATGGATTTGAGAAATCGCGCACCCGTGGATCCGATCCTGATCACCTCCTCCAGCAATGGCCCTCAAACGGAGCTCCTTCTTCTGGTGAGAAAAGACAGCGGCATCCAAACACTGTCAGACCTGAAAAACAAATCAATCGTCCTGCCACTCCGGTATGGCAAGGCCAACATGTTCCGGGTCTGGATTGAGACCCTGCTGATGCGTGCCGGGCACGCTAACCTCGAAGCATATTTTTCCGTGGTAAAAGAAACCCGGACAGCAACGCGCGGAATCATGCCTGTTTTCTTCCATCAGGCGGATGCCTGCGTCGTGACCCGCCAACTTTTCAACCTGGCAGCGGAATTGAACCCGCAACTCGCCAGAGAACTGGTACCGATTGCCAGGATACCCAACCTGTCTCAGGGCATCATTTCGGTCGACCGCAGGCTACCCGTTGAAATCCGGGACAAAATCAAACAGGCGTTCATGACACTCCCCGATTCCCCGGAGGGAAAACAACTCCTCATGCTTTTCCAGGTAAAAAAGATAGTTCCTTTCCGTCCGGAATATCTCGCGGGCACGGAAGCGCTCTTTGCCGAGCATCAGCGCCTTAAAACCAGGTTTGCCCGACGATGAAGGATACAATGACAAACCCAGCCGAACGCACGAAAACACAAACATCAGGCAGGACCTACCCACTACCCCGTGTACCGGTAATGCTGTACCTTGCACTGGCAGTGACAGTCATATTGCTCGGCCATGTGCCCTTCGTTTTCGCCGACCAGTGGGAGGGAATTCCCGCGAAACTACGGGTAGGTTTATCTTCACGGGTATTTCCGGATGTGGATCAGCGTGATGCCAAGGTCGCCATGGAACTCTGGACCAGAGAACTTGCTCGCGGCATAGGCGTCAAGACCATTCCAGTCACGACTATCTACAAAACAACCGCTGCCCTGCTGGAAGCGGTCAAAAGAGGAGACCTTACCATTGTAACCCTACCGGCCATCGAGTACTTGCAGATCAGCGACAAAGCCCCCATGACACCTTTCATTGTCCCATCCAACAGTGCCGGCACCGCGCGCAAGTACGCCCTGATAGTCAGGCGGGACAGTGGAATCAGGGCTGTCTCGGGTCTGCGTGACAAGTCTCTGGTTATCCCCTCTTTCACTAAAAACGAAGCCAGTCATATCTGGCTCCATGTTCTGCTGATGCGGGAAATAAAGCAGGATCGCAGCTTATTTTTCCGCCAGGTACGTGAATTATCCTCAGCTTCTCAGGCAATCATGAAGGTGTTTTTCAAACAGGCGGATGCAGCCATCGTCAACTGTGAAGCCCTTGAAACGAGCAAGATCTTGAACCCCCAGATAGGGAAAGAACTTGTGGTTATAGCAGAGTCAAAACCGCTGCATGGCGATATCACCTGCATCCCTACCATGGTCAATGAAAAACTGAAGCGTTCCATCATGAAATCAGCCCTGCATCTGCACGAAACCACCAGGGGGAAGCAAATCTTCACTCTTTTTCAGATTGAACAGCTTATCCCATATCAGCCTTCCTACCTGGCAGGCCTTATCTCATTGCTCGAAGAACAGGCGAGACTGAAATCCCAAGCGGCAAAAAGGAGGTGATATGCTGAAGGGACTTTTGGAAGAGAATTCCGGACACCCGTTACGTAATCAGTTACTGAGCTTTTTGCTGCCCAAACGAATCGTCATCCGCATAGCCATTATCTCGTCGGCCCTCATTATCATCAGCCTCGGGCTTTTCGTCCTTGCCACGATACCCTATCAGCGTACGGCAATTCTCGACGCAATGGAATCCGAGGCGAAGAGCACCGTGACCTCCATCGACCAGGTTACAGCAAGTGCCATTATTACCGAAGACTTCGGTACCGTTGTCGAGCATTGTCTGCGCGTAGTACAGGAAAGTCCATCGATTGTGTATGTGGTGGTCACCCGAAACGACGGTTTTTCCCTGGTAATCACGAAACATGGCTGGGAACGGAAAATCCTAAAGGGTGTCTGGACACCTTCAGGAGCAAGGAAAGCAAGCAGCCGCTTTTTGACCACCGATATATCAAAAGAAGAGGTGTATAATTATACACACCCATTCCAGTATTCCGGCATCGATTGGGGATGGATTCACATCGGGCTCTCCCTGAAAAAATTCAATTCCGACATCAGCACCATGTATAAACGCACCTCGATCCTGGCGTTCCTCTGCCTGACCGTCGGCATCCTCGTCGCATGCTTCTTTGCCCGAAGGCTGACCAAACCGATCTCCGCCCTTGCCCATACCACTGAACAGGTCGCTCGGGGCGATTTGACAGCGCGGGCGGACATACGCACCGGTGACGAACTGGAGCACCTCGGCCACTCCTTCAACTCCATGACCGCAGCCTTGCAAAATTTCCAACGGGATATCATATCTTCACGCGAATATACGGAAAACATCATCAAATCAATGAACGACACCTTGATCGTAATTTCGCCGGAAGGAATCATTGAACAGGTAAACCAGGCTACACTGGCACTTCTTGGCTACCAGGAGGCAGACCTGCTTGGTACGCCGATCTACCAGATTCTCCCCTATGATGACGGCCCGCATGGCAGCGAGAAAAATCTCGGTAACCTCGCAAAAATCGTTTCGAAAGGCTATGTCAGTAATGTGGAAACCACCTATCGGGCAAAAAACGGAGACCAGATACCGGTAATTTTCTCCGCTTCCGTCATGCACGGCACGAGAAGCACAGTACAGGGAATTGTCTGTGTGGCCCTCGACATTACCGAACGAAAACGCGCCGAGGAGGCGTTGAAGCTGGCAAAAAACTCTGCAGAAACGGCAAATCTGGCAAAATCTCAGTTTCTTGCCAACATGAGCCATGAAATCCGTACACCCATGAATGGCGTTCTCGGCATGCTTGACCTTCTACTTGACTCGAGTATGGAAGAATCTCAGCTTCGCCTTGCCCGCATGGCCCATGGCTCCGCGGAAAAACTTCTGGAGATTATCAACGATATTCTCGATTTTTCCAAAATCGAAGCAGGACGACTGGAGCTTTCAGCGACCGAATTCAGCCTCCGTCACCTGGTATACGATGTCAGGGAGCTATTTCTGGTCAAGGCTCAGAAAAAAGGAATCCTGTTTTCAACCACCGTAGATGGTGATGTCCCGGACATGCTGCATGGCGATACCCTCCGCCTTCGCCAGGTATTGATCAATCTTCTCGGCAATGCCCTCAAGTTCACCGACGCGGGAGAAGTCTTCCTCCATGTGAATCTCGAGGAGAATCGCGGCAAGGACCTGGTCATTCGCTTCAATGTTCGAGACACCGGACGGGGTATTGCGGCAACCACCCTGCCCCATATTTTCGATGCCTTCTCCCAAGCAGATGCTTCCATGGCACGACGGTATGAGGGAACCGGGCTGGGCCTCGCCATCTCAAAACAACTGGTTGAAATGCTCGGCGGGACAATCGGGGTGGAAACCACTCTCGGGAAAGGTTCGCTATTCTGGTTTACGGCTCGGCTACCGCAAAGCAGTTCTCAACTGAAGCAGGATGAATCCTGGCCGGCTCAACAAGAACCGTTGGAGATAGTGCCGGACGGCAGGGAACTGCATGTATTGCTTGCGGAAGACAACCTCGTAAACCAGGAGGTGGGCAAACTGATTCTTGAAAGTCTTCATTGCACGGTAGATGTGGTTGACAATGGAGACATTGCCGCTGAAACGGTTTTCAAAAACAGCTATGACCTGGTATTTATGGACTGCCAGATGCCGGTGGTTGATGGCTATGAAGCCGCGAGAATGATCCGCCAGCGTGAATCTCTTGCCGGCGAGAACGGGGCTCGCATCCCCATCGTAGCACTGACCGCCCACGCCTTGGAAGGCGATCGGGAGCTCTGTCTTGCGGCCGGCATGGACGACTACCTTTCAAAACCATTCAACTCCAGCCAGATCGCGGCTATCCTCCAAAAATGGACCCGTAGCGAAAAAAATCCGGATACCGACGTCCCCCCCTCTGAATGACAGCCATTCCTTGACAAAATCGGGCGTCGTGTGGCACAAAAAAAAATCGGCTATTATGAGAAAACAGTCCACAAATATGTACGAGCCACCCAACAGGAGGACAAACAGCAATGAGCATTCAGGGAACGAAAACCGAGCAGAACCTGCTGAAATCTTTCGCCGGTGAAAGCCAGGCGCGCAACCGCTATACGTACTTTTCTTCCATAGCGCGCAAGGAAGGATATGTCCAGATAGCAGATATTTTCGAGGAAACCGCGGCCCAGGAAAAGGAACACGCAAAAAGGTTTTTTAAATTTCTCGAAGGTGGTGACCTGGAAATCAGCGCCTGCTTCCCTGCCGGAAGACTCGGCACGACTGCCGAGAATCTCTTGGCGTCAGCCAAAGGTGAGTTTGAGGAGCACTCCCGGCTCTATCCCGAATTCGCGGCCGTTGCCGCTAAGGAAGGTTTTGCTGAGATCGCCGCCGCCTGGAATGCCATCTCCATAGCCGAAAAGCAACATGAAAAACGCTACCGCGATCTGCTTACCAACCTGAAAAACAACCGTGTCTTCCAGCGCGAATCCCCAGTTGCCTGGCGCTGTCGCAACTGCGGTTACCTGCATACGGCCACGGCTGCGCCCGAGCTCTGCCCTGCCTGTATTCACCCTCAGGCGCACTTCGAACTGCTTGGGGAGAATTGGTAACCTTTTCGTTCACTCCTGCCGATACAGTGGCGGACAAGTTTCGCCTACGACCAACAGGGACACTTTTTTTGCGAAATGTGTCCCTGTTTATTTTTGGCCCCCAACAATGTCCCAACTCATTTTCTGGATCCGGGGACAGGTATTCCGGATGCACTTCAGCCGATTTCACGGTAGAATAAGAGATACCGTCTTCACTGTCGGCAACCTCGGCACGAGACAAACAATTCCCGGAAAATGGGAACACATAAAGGACGTCCCAGCCCATGACCCAACAGAACAATTCCTTCGACTTCATACGCTGCCTTACCCCTGAAGACGAAAAACGAATTCGTCAAATTCCTTTTCTCAATATCGACTCGATGTTGATTCCTTCACCCTTTATCAAGGACAAGACAATCGACATTGACTACCAACACAGCTATATCTGGGAAGAAGAGGGAGAATACCTGGGTTATATACTGGTCTACTCCAACCCGGACAAAACGAAGTTTCACATCTACAAACAGGTGACAAGCCCCTTTGGCAGAGGCAAAGGAATCGGTTCTGCCTTCATGGAACGGCTTGCATCAGACGTGGCACCCGATTCCCAGGTCTACCTCTATGTCTGGGAAAAACTGAGCAGTTCCATCGATTTCTTCATGAGCAATGGTTTCACCTACGATGAAGCCATTGTCTATCGGAAGATGAAGTTTTATCTGATGTCTGCTACGGCGAAAACCATCATCGAGAAAACTGACCTTGAAAAGGACAAAGACCATTCCACGTCCGAAGAGCTCGGGAAGGTGCGGCACGATGCAAAGAAGGGGCTGAAAATTCTCTTTGACATGGTTTCGATGCTCTCGGTTGACAACTGCAACAAGGTTATCGAAGACATCAACCGGGAAACGACGGCCCTTCTCAATACTCTGAACATGTATGAGGACCAGATCAAGGCATTTCATGAGGTTCACATAAAGGAACTAATAACCGATCGTGTCATACCGTTCATCGAGGTTGCCGAAGTCCCCTGTGAGATACGTTTGGTCCTCGTCTCGAAGATTCCCTCGGTTATCGGGAATTACGTCAACTTCAGCAGGGCCTTGATTAATATCATTTCGAACTCGCTTGACGCCATCAGGGAGGTTGAAAGAAAAGGCATCATCGAGATCAGTCTGAAGGAAAATGATGACAGCGTTTTCCTCACACTGAAGGATAACGGTATCGGCATTGAACCGGAGCGGTTGAAAGTAGGCCCGGATGCACTGCCTCTGTTCGTGGGCAAGACAACCAAAAAGGGCAAAACAGGGGAAGGGATCGGCACCCGGCAAATATTTTCCACTTTCGGACCGGCAAATATTAGCGTCAAAAGTACCGTGGGAGAGGGAACCTGCTGGACACTTCAGATGAAGAAGAGTACTCAGAAGGAAACCACCATCCTCTCGGAATTGAAATCACGTTATGTAATGTTCATCAAATCCACCGAGAAGATCGGAATCAACGAGTTCAGCAACCGGACCAATATCGCGGCCTTCATCTGGCAGCTGCGCCAGATGGAGATTTTCAGTTACGAACTGATTTATTACTTCAGCCGCTATAACAATGTCAGGGATATCTTCCGAAACATTCTTCTCTACCGCTACGGCGGCAAAGACTTCCAGTTCCTGAAGACAGAACTGAAAAAATGCCGGATCGATGATGAAGTCATAAAATCCTGGCTCCTGGGCATTGTCCGGCGTATCAAAAGAAACGAGACCTTTGTGCTGGAGACCTTTCCTTTTGATGAGTACAAGGGGATTCTCTTCAAAAGTTACGGACAGGCCCTGGGAAAAACCATTATATTTACCATGGACCCGGAAACGGGAGAATTCTATGCATCCGACAGAAAACTTGCGGAACACATGGATTTCGTCCCTTATCTTCAGCGGAATCGTGACGTTCTTCTTCGCGGCGAATTCGTTGGAGACATCAGAATTATTGCCAGTCCCATCCATCTTGGCGTATGGTCGGTATCAAACCTGGGAGATTTGCACGAGAAGCTGAAAAGTATCCGGAATGGTGCTCGCCAGCTCTTGAAAATGGGGCTGAAAAACGAAAAGCATCTCGCTTTCTATGCCTCCACCTACAATGTTTGTTCCCATGAAATCGACACCCTCAAGACCACGACCCTCGCAGAGATGGCAAATATGAAAGATGACGAACTGGACCATTTCATCAAGTCTTCGGAAGATGAACTGCAGGGCATGGTTTTTACGGATTAACGAGTTGCCTAGGCCCAGCCATAAGAGGAATGCCCATTGACCTGCCATACATGAGGTGATACATTCAGCGGAAAGAATTGTGCCAAGCAGCTATTTTTGAATACGATGTGTAGTGCATTTCCCCAAAAGGACAGCCGTATCCACTCAACTCCATTGCTATGAATATATATCAAAATGATTCCTGCAATTCTGATGATCAGGTTCCTTCTGCCGGCCAAACCAGTGCAAAGGCTCCCCAGATTCTCATTGCGGAAGATAATGAAGTAAACCGAGCACTTGCCCAGGAAATCCTCGAATTTCTCGGTTTTTCCGTGCAAGCAGTGGAAAATGGGAAACAGGCTTTAGAGAGTGCGTCCCAGCAGTCTTTTGACCTGATCTTGATGGACTGCCAGATGCCGCTTGTGGACGGCTTTGAGACAACCCGGCAACTCCGATGTCGGGAAAGGGAAACAGGCCACGGCAAAACACCAATCGTGGCACTTTCCGGGCATCCCATTTCGGAAGGTAAGGAAGATTGCCTCGTTGCAGGGATGGATGATTACCTGCAAAAACCGTTCACCATTAACGAACTGCAGGAAATTCTCGCCAAA
Source organism: uncultured delta proteobacterium (assembly GCA_963748325.1). Taxonomy (GTDB): domain Bacteria; phylum Desulfobacterota; class Desulfuromonadia; order Geobacterales; family Geobacteraceae; genus RPRC01. The sequence continues at coordinate 1,886,036 of CAVVIJ010000004.1, forward strand.
TGGCTCCCGGTCTGGAAGACCTGAACCAGCAAACTTCTACGAAGGCTCCGCCTTCCCGGAAACAGCAAAGGGACGCTTCCCGTAAAAGGAAGCGTCCCTTTCTTTTTTCAGACTACTGCAGCCGGTTTTCTATTTAGCGCATCATCTCGAAGTGCCTGTCATCACAGGTATCATCGGTAATGTCGATGAACTTGTTGCAGATGGTGGTCACCATGTTGATGACGCCCTGGTAGCCGGCCAGCGGTGCGCGGTGCAGGTTGACCCGGTCGAAGATCGGGAAGCCGAAACGGAACAGCGGGATCTTGGCATCACGGGTAATGAACTTACCGTGGGTATCGCCGATGATCGCATCCACCGGATCGGTCATGACCAGACTGCGCAGATGCCAGAGGTCCTTGTTGATGTAGATCTTGCCGTCCTTGCCGTAAGGGGAGGTGTCGAGCAGCGCCTGAAGCTCTTTCTCCACCTTCTTGCTCCCCCTGCTGCAGAGGATGTGGTACGGCCGGGCACCCATTTCCAGGAGGAATGATACATATCCCAACAGGTAGTCCGGATCACCGTAGACAGCGAATTTCTTGTTATGGATGTACTGATGGGAGTCAGTCATGGCGTCAACCGCGCGGCCCCTCTCATCCTTGATGGATTGGGGAACTTCCTTGCCGAACAGATCCGCCAGTTTCATGATAAAGGCGTCGGTCTTCTCGATACCGAACGGGATCGGCATGGAAACGTGCTTGCCCGAATAATTGTCCTTGATCCAGGTAAAGGTCTTGGGAGTGGCAAAAGGACCGAGAGTCATGGTTGCCTTGCCGTTGATTGAATCCGCAGCCTCGTCAAGCTTGGTTCCCCCTGGGTAGACACGGTAGGTACCGTCCAGCGGAGAATCGAACACATCGGAGATGTCGGCCAGAATGGTATAGGGGATGCCGAATGCTTCCAGGATCCTCTTGTACTCGCGGTAGTTGCCGGTATTGCAGTCGAAACCGGGGATCAGATTGAGTTTACCGGTACAGCGGCCCTCTACCTGCTTACCTTCGGTCAGGGTCTGAAGAATCGAGAGCAACATGGCATCATAGCCGTGGATATGGGTGCCGTTGAAGCTCGGGGTATTGGCAAAGGGAATCGGAAATTCCTTGGGAACAATACCCTTGTTTTTTGCATTCTTGGTGAAAGCGGTCAAATCGTCGCCGATGATCTCCGGCATGCAGGAGGTAAAAATCGGCATCATCTGCGGTTTGTAGAGAGCATAGGCATTCTCCAGCGCTTCATGCAGGTTGTTTTGACCACCGAACACGGCGCCGTCTTCGGTCATGGCGTCGGAAACCGCGGGAGCAGGCTCGCGGAAGTGGCGGTTGAGAGTGGAACGGTAGTAGGAGGCACACCCCTGCGAACCGTGCACAAAGGGGAGAGAGCCTTCGAAGGCATGGGCTGCCAACTCTGCCCCTAAAGGCTGGCAGGCATGGGCCGGGTTGATAACCAGTGCCTGGCGGGCAAAGTTCTTCTCCTTATATTCTTCGGTGTTTATCCACTCGGAAACCCTTTTTTCATCTTCTTCAGTTATTTCGGTAACATATTTGACGGCAGTATCTGCGCTCATGATTATCTCCTTGTACGGCCGGGGACCAATCCGTCCCACGGTCCGAGAATTATTACGGTGATGTGTTAGGGGTGAGGGATAAAGAGGTTATAATTAGCTCCTCACTCTTCACACCTCACTCTTCACCGCCTTTAAAACGGGCTCTTCACAAATTTCCAGGTCGGGCTATTGATCGCCATGTCCACGTCTCGGGCAAAAATCGGGAATCCATTGATTGCATGGTACGGGCCGGAGTAGTCCCAGCTGTGCATCTGGCGGAACGGAACGCCCATCTTCTGGAAGAGATATTTTTCCTTGATGCCGCTGCCGACCAGGTCTGGACGGAGTTTGTGGACGAATTCCTCCAACTCGTATTCGGACACGTCGTCATAGATGACCGTTGCTTCCGGCATCTCGGCGCTGGTACGCTCGTAGTCGTCACCGTGGGCGAATTCGTAACCGGAGCCAACAACAATCATTCCCAGGTCCTCATAGGCACTGACCGTATGGCGGGGACGGAGACCACCGACGTACAGCATGACCTTTTTGCCTTCCAGGCGGGGACGGTACTCATCAATGACCGCCTGCATCATCGGATCGTACTTGGCGATGACCTTCTCGACGTTTTCCTTGATGGTGTCATCGAACTGATCGGCAATCTTGCGGAGACTTTCCTTGATCTTGGTCGGGCCGAAGAAGTTGAACTCCAGCCAGGGAATGCCATATTTCTCTTCCATGACCTTACACATGTAGTTCATGGAACGGTAGCAGTGTATCAGGTTCAGCTTCACCTTATGGGTAGCGGCGATGTGCTCCAACTGACCGTCGCCGGTCCAGGTAGCCTTGACGTTCAGGCCGATTTCCTCAAGGAGCGGCTTCACCGCCCAGACGTCGCCACCAATGTTGTAATCACCGATCAGGGCGATATCGTACGGTGTCTCCGGCTCGGAAAATTCGCGAGTACCGATAATGTAGTCACGGATGGTATCGTTTGAGATGTGGTGTCCCAGAGACTGGGAAACGCCGCGGAAACCTTCACAGTTACAAGGGATGATCGGAATATCAAGCTCGGCCGAGGTCTGTTTGGCCACCGAGTTGATATCGTCACCGATGAGGCCAACCGGACATTCGGAGAGCACTGAGATCCCTTTGGCGAGCGGGAACAACTCCTTTGCCTCGCCCAGAAGCTGCTTCAGCTTCTTGTCACCACCGTAGACGATGTCCTTTTCCTGGAAATCGGAGGTGAACTGCATGGCAAAGTTGCTGACGCCGCAGATGCCGGACATGAGGTTACGCCGGGTTCCCCATGAATACCAGCCACAGCCGACCGGACCATGGGATACGTGCACCATGTCGCGGATCGGGCCCCAGACCACCCCTTTGGCGCCTGCATAGGCACAGCCGCGGGCACTCATGACACCGGGGACCGTCTTGCGGTTTGACTTGACGCAGGCGGAGCCGGCATTCGGGTCATTGGGGGCCATATGCGGCGCCCTTTTTTCTTGCCCTTCTCGGGATACGCTTCCAGGGCTTTATCGATCATCTCCTGGGTCGACTCTTTGGTAATTCCCTCTATTTTTTTCGCAGTACCTGACATTGGAAACTCCTTTAGCATAAGGGCGGCCGGCCCGGAGTCCTGAATAACGTTCCTGGGGCTTCCGCCGCTTGTTTATTGGTAAAAAGGGTACAAAAAGGGCGCGGACTTATTGTCGAACTTTCCAAGAACCGCGCCCATTTTTATCCGAACGGCTTACTTCGCTACTGTTTCAGCCACTCCGACGATCGACTCGTCCTCAGCCTCCATGATGCCGAACTCCATCAGCAGATCTTCGAGTTCATCCATGGTGAGCGGGTTCGGAACCACAAGCATCTTGTTCTCGGATATTTTTCTGGCAAGTTCACGATATTCCTGAGCCTGCGGATGCTCCGGGGAGTATTCAATTACGGTCATCCTGCGCATTTCCGCACGCTGCACCTGATTGTCACGGGGAACAAAGTGGATCATCTGGGTGCCGAGCTTTTCGGCAAGGGCCGAGACCAGTTCGAATTCCTTGTCGGTCTTCCTGGCGTTACAGATCAAGCCGCCCAAACGAACCTTACCGGAAGATGCATACTTCAAAATACCTTTGGCAATATTGTTGGCGGCATACATGGCCATCATCTCGCCGGAACAGACGATATAGATTTCTTCCGCTTTACCTTCACGAATCGGCATGGCAAATCCGCCGCAGACAACGTCACCAAGTACGTCATAAAATACGAAGTCAAGATCAGGGGTATAGGCGCCGTTTTCTTCAAGGAAGTTGATGGCGGTAATAACGCCACGGCCTGCACAGCCAACACCCGGCTCGGGACCGCCGGACTCTACGCACTTCACATCGCCATAGCCGACTTTAAGCACATCTTCAAGCTCCAGGTCCTCGACGGTTCCCAGTTCTCTGACCAGGTCCATAACCGTTGATTGTGCTTTAGCGTGGAGAATCAGACGGGTGGAGTCAGCTTTCGGGTCGCAGCCGACGATCATAACCTTCTTGCCGAGGGACGCAAGACCTGCCACCGTGTTCTGGGTTGTAGTTGACTTGCCGATTCCACCTTTGCCGTAGATAGCGATCTGTCTCATTGTGTTTCTCCTTTCGTCCACTCATCCGTGGAACGTCCGTAAATTTTCGGGGCAACAAAAAAGGCGCCCCATTTTCGTTAATGGTGGCGCCTTTGCCTGACTGCATTCGAATACTGCGACGTATTCGTCTATTCTGTTTTATTTTTTAAATTTCTGCTTTGGCAATACATAATGCATTCGCTGTGCCAAAACCATAAGTTCCTTATTTCATGGGTTTCTCTTTGTTTTAGTTCGCCGTATACGCCGAAGAAAAGTGCACCTGATGAAAAATTAATCAGCAGCACGTGTAAAAGGCTGCGCACCTGCTTCAAGACAAGGCAACACCCCGCTCCTTTGCCAGAGAGATACATTCGGCACATTCTCTCAATCGACACTATTTTCTGTGTCCTGATGCAGCACTTTCTGCTATGTTATGCTATTTGTGATAGAATTATCCTCATATCTAGGTGAAGAAGGGCATTGTCCCTTCCTTGCAGCGGAAAAGAAAAAACATGGATGAATTAAACAGGAAGTACCAACGGGAAAAAGTCAGGGCCGCTCGTATTTCCGTGCTGTCAAACTCCCTTCTCGTCAGCATGAAACTGACTGTCGGATTTTTCATGGGGTCGGTTGCGGTCCTCTCTGAAGCGATCCACAGCGGCCTGGATCTACTGGCTGCCATCATTGCCTTTTACGCGGTGGGAAAGTCCGGAAAACCCGCTGATGAACGCCATCCGTACGGTCATGGCAAATGGGAAAATGTCTCCGGCGTTGCGGAAGCGCTTCTCATCCTTGTCGCTGCGCTCTATATCATCTATGAAGCGGCACACCGCCTCATGGGAAAGGGAGAAATCGAGCACCTGGGTTTGGGAACAGCCGTTATGGCCATCTCGGCACTGGTCAACTGGTTCGTTTCCCGTCACCTCTTCAAGGTGGCCCGAGAAACACGTTCGGTGGCCTTGGAGGCGGATGCCTGGCATCTACGTGCCGATGTCTACACCTCTCTCGGCGTGCTTGCCGGGCTGGCTCTGATTGCCATAACAAAAATTACACTTCTCGACTCCCTTGCAGCCATTATCGTGGCTCTCCTGATCATCAAGTCGTCCATAAAGCTGGCCATCAACGCCATGGGTGATATATTTGATGTGAAACTGCCTGCCGAGGATGAAGCCAAGGTTCGGGAGGTTCTCTCCCGCCATGAGGGAAATTGCATCGATTTTCACCGACTACGGAGCAGAAAGTCCGGATCATCCAGATTTATCGACATGCACATTGTTGTTCCCAGAACATGGTCAATCGAAGAAGCACACAAAGAAAGCGACCTGATCGAGTTGGAAATCCGCCAATCACTGCCAAACACGGAAGTCATCATTCATATTGACCCGTGCAGCAAGTCCCTGGCCCCCTGCACGTCGTGTTCACAGGAAGAGGGGCATGGCACCACAAAGCGCCCATGATCAATACGTGGATACTGCTCGCCGAGACCAGACACGAGATTTCCAGCAGCATCACGTAACGAAACAGAGAGGAGTGTGTATGAGAAAATCAGCTGTTTTCGTAATCAGCATCTGCCTGGTGCTTTTATTTCTTGGCTGTCAGAAAAAGGAAGGGCCTGCCGAGAAGCTTGGCAAAAAAATTGATGAATCCGTCGATAATGTCGGGTCAAAATTTAAAGATGCACTTTCTGAAACGAAGAAAAAGATCGGGAACGCCACGGAAAATCTCAAAAAATCAGTTGACTCATTTGGCAACAGAATGAAAAAGGACACTGAAAGCTCCACCCATGAAAAGGAAGACTCCGACAAGTAAGAGCCAAGATCGTAAGCTCCCTCCTTTTGCGCTTGGGATGATCAAGGACCTTTATAAGGCAAATCATCACGGTTGGAGGTTTGAAAAAGATTTTTTCTTGCTTATCGAAGTATAATATTGTATACAACGCAAAGATAATCTTTCCATTCTTTTTTGCCCCGTGGCTCTGCCACCACGGGGCATCTCCTTGACAACACCGCAAAACAATCCCACTAGTTCCCCGTCCGAGCCCATTATTTCGGACATTTCTTCTGATGAATCCAACGCATGCCTCTTAGGGAAGCAGGGGAAGATCCTGCAGCATGGAGAGGTATCGTTCTTCCTTGAAAGGTCTCCCCTCGGAAACAACTGAGTGCATTTCGACCACCATTACCGATCCGATCAAATGCTTGGCATTTTCCTCGCTAAATCCTTCCGATATCAATCGATCCAGTGTCTCCTTGGTCTGCGCAGGCTTGCCGGACGCTAACTGCTTCTCCACTACCTCCAGAATCAATTTGCTTACGCGAACTTTCTTATCACTCATTGACGTGCTTTCCTTTCTGGCAAGCGTGCCGAACGGTACATACTTAATTTTTTGCCCGTCCACTTCCAGCATACGTGCATACTTCGAACATGCCCTCCTGTCAAGTATTCCGATCCCGTTCCACTGGACAAACAACTGCACCTTGCCCGGCACAAGCCTTTCCTTCCCGTTCATTATCGAAGAATCGTCGGGTCGGATAGGCAAAGTCAATGTCATCCAGCGGCTGAAATCGATCGAGAATCTCCTCCCAGATCTCCGCGGTGCTGTCACGTCGCCTGCGCGGATCACACAAATAGCGCATCGTTAACACAACCCCACTCTCCGCCACCGTGGTAATAACAGAAGGTGCAAGATTTGGAGAAAATATCATGAATTGGCGGGATGCCTCCTTCATCTTGAACTGGGCAGGAGCAATCAGGTGGCCGGCATGTCTTTCAATTATCTCCCCCAGTATTTCCTTGGCATTTTTCCAGTTGCTTTCGAATGTCACAAGAACCGGGATTTCATTCCAGATATAGTCAAACCATCCCTCGGTATAATTAACCTGTGGTTCCGTGAAAACTTTGCTGTTGGGAACATGGATAATTCTTCCGGTACTTTGGTCGGCGTCCACCCAGCCCCCAATTTCCATAAGGGTAAACTGAAAAATCCTGGTATCAATGACATCTCCGGCGTGGGCACCTATCTGGATGCGGTCCCCAACAGTGAACGGTCTTCGCCAGAGGATAAAAAGCCACCCGGCCAGATTAACAATCGGATCTCGCAGTGCAATGGCAAGCCCTGCAGACAAGAGCCCGAAAAATGTGGCAACCGACTGAAACTCTGCAAACCAGACCCGGCCAAGAAAGAGTACCGCCAGAAAAAAAGCCACGTAATTTGTGATCTTGCGCCAGTGGTAACGAATCTGAAAGGCTTCAGTGCGCCGCCAGACCGCCTTCAGTACAAGTACGCGAATAAGCAGCAGCAGAAGTATGACGGCAAGTGAGCTCAGCAATTTGCCGGAAGATTCGGCAGGTATTTTTATCGCCGTCTGAAACCAGTCGTACATTTGCTGTTTCATGTAACCCTCATGAGTGGGAGAAAACACCTTCCAAAGCTACCTCAGAAACTACCCGCATCGCTGCTCACTTCGCGAGCAATCAAGGTGACGTGTCGAAAGTATACCCGCAACTTTGCTAAAGCGATAGCCTGTACAAGATCACATTCAACCTACCTTGCATATTTCCGTTCCATCTACACTCCGTTACCGACAACAAAAACTCCACTTCAAGTCCGGATAATACCCGCATCGATTGACCGTCCCTTCGGCCCTGGATACCTAAACACAAAAAACTCCAGGATCCTTTCGACTGACGTTAGATCCTGGAGCCCGCAAATTGTAGACAGTACTGGTATTAATCGAGGTGCGGCAGGTTATCGATGATCTGGTTGGCAAGATGTTGTTTGAGAGAATGAAACGAGGCATCCGGTGCTATAAAACCAAGAACATAATATTCCGAACTGTCACTGGGGGTTATAAAAGCGACAACCCTGCGTTTATCAAAGTCAAGGTCAACCCAGAAAAGTTTTCCTGCATCAGGTGCAACTCTTTCCAACTGCTCCACGGAGCAGACGAGTTCAGCACCGGTTCCTTCGAAGCCCTGGCTGGGCACCCGCCCCCTGCTGGCAATAATGAATCCTTGCGAATCGACAACAAAAGCTGCTTCAGCGCGCATTGTACTCATGCACCAGGCAATACAACTTTCCCAACTGGTAAATTTCTGAGGAGGCTCCTTTTCAACGACTGAGGAAGCAGTATTGGAATTTTCGACTGGTGGGACTGCCGCTCTTGAGACCTTCCGTACCGAAAGCTCACTCGAAAGGCGCAGATATTCCGGCTGAGAACCTGCAACGGGCTTCTGCCTGGACGATATTCCCGTCGAGGGCGCAAGAGTGGTCAGGATCTGTTGCGCATCTTTCAGATCATATGAGTTCACGCTGCGGTCTTTCATCAACCTCTCCTGTCACACCACCAAATCCCTGGATGATGTCTTTGATCTCCGTTGCCAGCAATTCAAACCTGATCGCCTCCGGTGGATACTTCCCAGAAAGAAACGCTACGGGAACACCCTTTTCGCTCGCCGTATGGAAGACATCCGCGCGAGGAATATAGGTTTCAAGGACACCGTCCAATGACGCCCAGACTGCATTCATGATGGCGAAGGACACATCTTTATTCAGCTGAACCATGGTGGCAAGTATTCCGATGAGGTTCAGCTCAGGGTTTTCATTCTCCTTGACGTGCTGAAGAACCCGTAAGGTCTGAGAAATTGCCCGCACGGCCAGCGGTTCAGCCTGCAGAGGGATGAGGGCATGGGTACTGACCGACAGTGCCGCCCTGGTAATCAGCCCCAACCCGGAAGGAGTATCAATAATGACATAACGGTACTTCTCCTTCACCGCGGTAACTATCTCATTCAGCGAAGTTGAAGAAGCAAGCAACTCTTCATACATCGCCACATCGAGAGGATCAAGGCGCCCCCTTGGCAAAATGGACAAAGCCGGAAGTTTTGTCTGGATAATTGTATCGTCGAGAGCAGCTTTCTGCATCATGCATTCCGCGAGTCCCATCCATTCGGTATCGCTTTGAGCCAGAGAGAAGCCGATTGCTCCGAGCGGGTCTGCGTCAATCAGCAGAACACTTTCGCCTCCTTCGGCAAGTGCGACTGCCAGGTTAAGCGCGACCGTGGTTTTTCCGGTACCACCTTTAGAACTTACGATGGAAACAATATGTGCCATTTCGTCTCCCCAAGTGGGTTTACTGCATTTCCGTCAATTTTCTAACCTCTGGAAGTAATTCTGTCATTTTATGCCTGACAACTCCCAGTTTTGCATTCTCATCGCAAGCAACAGCCAGGAAATAACGACTATCTGTATCGATCATATGTACAGACAGAGAGCCGTGCTCACACTGAATAAATTCGAACAGAACTTTCCCCATGTTAATTTCATTGGAACTGAGAGAAGACGCACCGAGCCAAACAAGCAGCGACGGAAGATGTTGTTTTGGGTTAACAGACACGCCATCAGCCACATGGCAGGCACACTGATCTCCCTCGATGTTCGATACCAGCGAGTAAAGATAGCCGGGCAAGGAGGCAAGGTCCTGCAGAAACTCCCTTTCATCCGGGCTTGTATCGTCTTTCTTTTCTGTAGTGTCCGGCGAGAGGGTATCGTCCGGGAAACTCTCATCATTGTGCTCCGGATACACCTCGCTCAAAAGAAATATCAAACTGGTATCAACGACCATCTCGCCGCCCTTGGCCCGAAGTACTATCTCGGAATCGTCCATCATGGATGAAATGGCGGCACTCACATGGGCTTTCAGACATTCTCGCAAGGTCGCATGTGAAATCAGACCGGTCTCTTCCAGGAGAGCTCCGAGTTTTTTCGACTTCCCCAGCGAACGGTACTTCAGCACCACCTCGTCGAGACTTTCTTTCGGAACCATGCCGATTCGCTCAAGAAAGGAAGCGAAGTTTTCTCTTTGGGCATTGCTGACTGCCCAGGCGATATGACCATCTCGAAGGACTACCACGCCAACCTGCTGAGAATCTTTCATGGCGTTTAAAATGCCGCTCCACTTGATGTCAACAGCATTTCTCAACGCAACCATGAAGGAATGTCCATCAATTATTTCAACAACATGATCGCCCACCGCCAACTCCGTTGATCCTGGTACCATTGCCTGAGAGAAAACATTTCGTAACCTGGCCTATTTCTTTGTTACGACAAACTCGCCATAGGGGTCGCCGACCTCAATTCCTTTTGTCTGCACGCATACATAGGTGTCCATACCGTCCGGATAGGGATCGGCATACGCAAGGTCGAAGAATGCCTGGCTCAGGCCACGAAGCATGAATCCACTCAAACCCTCACAGCCGCATTCCGAATCGTAATAGTCAAAGGCGCGAATCACCATTTTCTCGCCCTCTTTCAGCTGGACGATCCCGGACTTTGCCCAACCCCAGGCGGTAAATGCCGCATACGCGCCTCGCAGAATATCTTTTTCACCTTCGGTAACCATGGGCAGGACCACATCACTGAAAATTTCAGAGGTGATGATGCCACAGCCGGTATGATAGCCGCATTCGTAGGCTGCCCTTACCAGACCCTCTTCTATTTCCGCTTTCTTTTCCGCAGGAGCCGCCTTCAGAATTCTTTCCGAAAAGGTATTTAACAGAGTAACGGGAAGAAGGTTCACCAGCACTTCATATTCAGGAATCAAACCGTTCTCGTCAGCCTGTACATTTATCTTGGCAAGTGACTTTACCACGGTATCACGCATTACGGTCATGAATTAACTCCTTCGCTCTCAGGATGCCTTAACAACAAATTTTCCTTCTGAATCACCTGCCGCAATGCTGGCAACCTCAGTGACCAGATAACTCTTTGCAGGTTTTTTGAACGCGGCCGCAAACATGGCAGCCACGTATCCACAGGTGAAATGGTTGATCGGTTTACTGGAAGCTCCCCATTTTTTTATCCAGCCTTCATCCACATGGGAGCGGACCAACCGAACCTCGCCACCGTTTTCATCCCCGGTGATCACCATTTTCCCCAAGCCGAATGCAGAATAGTACTCCCTGCCGACGTTACATCTGTCCTGCGCGGAAGTAAGGCCGTTTTTTTCAATATAATCCTCAAAGACTGTCCGCATCGCATCTTCCACGGAATCCCGAAGAATCTCCGCGGCATTGATCTCATCCAGACCTTCCACCAACTGGGTTACCAAAGCGAGATAATGGTGAGAATGCATAACGACAGGTTGACCATTCAAAAAGTTACGATGCGTTTCATCATCGTGATTGTAGTCTAATCTCAGCGCCATTGAGCATTCCTCCTAGAATGATAGTCCAAGCTCTTCAAAGAGCTTCTTGGTTTTATGCCTGATAATTCCAAGTTTGGAGGCATCCGGGGTAATGATCGCCGCAACAGCATCTCCAACCGGCCGACACATGATTACCGCTCGTCCATACTCAATGAACATGTCCTGGAACTTGTTGACATTCAGCTCACTCCCCATTTCCTCAATACCGTTTACAGAATGGGCAAGCGATGCACCTAATTCATCAATATTCACCCGGGAACTGCTCCCGGCGGATTCGATTACGAAGCCGTCTCGTCCAACAACAACGACAGCATCCACCCCGGGAACCTCCAGCAAATCATTCATAACCTCTGTGGAACCCCTTTCGGACTGTTGCATCTCTATGCTCCTTTCTTCTGAAACGGTCTTTATAGTAGCGGCATTATCTCTGGCCTGTTTATCCAACAGCACAACCGCTTCCATAATTGCATGTTGTACTGATAAACCAATATTCGTTTTTAACGCAGCCACCCCGGGCACGAAATGGAAGGACCCCTGATCCCAGGCAAGCAACTCGGCAAGCCCCTCCAAACCTGATGCGTTTTTTGATAGTGCTGAAACCAGCTCACCAGCAACAAAGTGGATACTTCCTTCCTCTCCCTCCGGATGGCTTACCAGTCTGATCATTCCGCTTTTTGCGCTTGATGAAAGAAATTGCAACAAATCAGTGATATTCGTCAGCGCAAGATTCCCTTTCAAGCCGCTATCTTTTGCAAGCAAATCGATGCTTTCTTCACTGTGAACAGGCATTGCAGTCCCCTTAAAAGGAATCAACAGGATATAGATATAACCAAATTACTCCTTGCAAAAAAAAGGCGACAGTGACCCATGATAAAATGAAGTACACTCTGACCAGAATTCCAGGGCAACCATAGTAAAATACGCTTGGAATCCAGAGTGCAGCGACGTATGCAGCCTACCAGGACTTCGGATGCTTCCCCCAACACAAGGTCCCGGAATAATTATTTAAACACAAGCATCGTAGCGGTCTGGTTGATGTGCCCAATGTATTCTTCTCCGTAGGAACTGAATCCAATGGTCGGAACTTCGGAAAAAAGTTCTCCGTAAGCCTGGTCAAGACCACTTTCCCTGAGCTCCAACGTTCTGAGAATACAGTTGAAATTTATCAATCCGGAAATAGTGCCCAGCTCTGATTTTGCCTGCTGAATTGCGTTCCGGGTATCGCCGATCACGTCAGAGCCTTCCAGGAGAGACAATTCCATTCCCTCCATGACGCTGCAATAAAACAGCATGCTGCTGCCCTTGATCTGTTGCGGGCTGCGGACATACGGCTCATCCTCAATGAACAGACCAACCGGATTATGCATAAAATGCTTGGGAGCCTCTTCCACTGTCGTTCCTAGGGCTTCGGCATAGGCTACCGCGGCAGGCTTGCCATTGAATTCGACGACCTCTCGCAGTTCTTCATTGGCCTTGGTAACTTCCAGGCTTATTTCCAGGTCACGGAAGCTCTGCGTCTTGATGAAGCTGAATTCGACACCCGGTTTGATCAGTGCCAAGACGGCAGCATTGGTAAAACTTTTACCGTTTGCATAAACATGCGTCGAAGTAAACTTCAGGTCATCGCCCGCTGAACCGCCGATGAATGTCACATTGGTGAGATCACCGATGGTCTCCATCAGCCCTTCTTCTGCGCCGCTCAAACCGTCGACCAGGATTATCCCCACGTAAGCACTCGGGTCCATCTCAGCCAGAGGTTCCTTGTAATAGGCTTCAAAGGAGGAGAAGGATTTTTTCACGGAATCCTCGTCCTTAAGGTTTTCAATTATTTCAATTTTTGCGTCCTTGACCGCTTGGCCATTGAATGCCATGGCCACAATGGAATTTTCCAGCATCTTCCCGGAAACTATCTCTCCTGCCGTTGAACACCCGAAAACCTGGGCCATGGGAAAGGCATTCTGCATCAGACTACTGATAGATTCAGGCGCATAATTCGATGAGGCAAAGAAGAGCACCATTTCAGTATCGAACAACTCGAACTGCCGGGCGATTTCATTGACACTCTGTTCAGGAGATTTTTGTACGGAAAAAGCTGTTTTTATATTCATTCTTACCCTCCCACCGATAGGCGTATTCTGGACTATTTAAGATCTGCAATCATCTTTTCGAGCTTACCAAGCACAACGGGGTCATCTTCTGACTGAAGCGTATACTTGTTCGGATTGATACCCTTGAGAATCAGTTTCGTCTTGATGACCCGCTCAAGCATGGGATTATCCTTGGCTCTCTGGGTAATGATGGAGTCTATCATCTGCCTGATTTTTCCCGCCATTCAAACACCTCCTCATTAATTATCACACACACTACAAAAGATTTAATAAAGAGCAACCTATCTCTCAAAAGGACGAAGTCCGCTGTTTCAATACGGACAAAAAACGTATAGTAAATAATGAATTTTTAAAGCCATAAAAACATTTGCCGTAATTAAAGTGAATTTTCTTATATCTAGAAACATAATTCCTTGTCAACTTTTTTATAACGTATACACATCAAAATATACATATCATATCATTTACTCCTATAATTACAGTGAGTAAGAGAAACAATGACTAAGGAGGACACAAAAAAGCCCCTTACTCACAAAGACATGGGCAGGACACACTATCATTAGAATGCGCAAATAGTAGCAGAGTGAAACATTGAAAGAGAGGACACCATGAAGAGGTATTGGCAAAACAGGAAGGGACAACAGGGAAGACAGGAAAAATCAGGTATACTGAACGGAAAAGAGAGTTGAGTACACGACCACAGAAACAATTATTTCACTTCAGATTCAAAAGCTTACAAGAAGGCTGATTGTTGCTCTCCTCAAACTGCAACTAAGAGGATTCTTGTATTTTCAATGCCTTCTTTTCCGCCCAGTGCCGCACGCCACCTTCACGCTTTTTCTCGAAACGCATCACAGGAACACTGAGACCGCAACTATTTTCAACTGCCTGGACGGAAAGCCTGAACACCTGGCGAACAATATCCGGATTCCCGGCAGGGAAACTTTTTACCGTGGCTTCAAAGTCAGGATGTACCTTGCCGAGCACCTCGCCGGAACAGAAAATTCTGAGAACCCGGGCATCGTCATCAAAGGAGCAGAACATAAGTGTCAGCAAACCTCCGGCGGCAAGATCGCGTCCGGTCCGGTTACTGCTCCCCGGGTAGTCAAGAAGAAGCAATGTCCTGGGATCGAGAAAGAGAAGGCAATTCTCGCCCTTGGGGGCAAGATTTACCTCTTGCCCGGAAGCACTGGCAAGAAAGAAAACTTTCTGGCCCGAAGCGAACTCCACATCCCTCTCCAGCAACTCCGCATATTGCTTTCCCATGCTTCCCCCACTTTCCACAATGATCATGAAACCTTTGCCATGCCGGGATGTCCGGACTGACAAAGTGTTTATTGCTATTGCACGACGTAACGGAGCAGTAACGCACCAGAACGGCAACCGTCAAACATTACCAAACTCCAAAGCCCGACCTGACCGTCTCAGAGGCAAGCCGTGAAGAATAACTCACCCCCTTACCACTGCCATCCTGACGAAGAACCAGGACCCCCAGGTCGTCACCTTCCACCCAACGACGCCCTTTTTTGTTGAGATCTTCGAAATCAATTACCTTGCAGTGGACCTTGTGCCCCTCAACATCAACGTCTTCGTCCTTGACCCAGTTGTATTTTCTCGTAACGATCGCCAGATTTTCTAGGTCGAGAATGCGCAAAACCTTTTCCTTGTCACCCGGCCCCATAGTTATCTCAGGACAATCCAGAGTGGTAAAATCGTAGGTATCGCGCGGGATAACCAGGGTACGTTTTGCCCCTCCCTCATTGATGACAAACCGGAAGGCACCGGTATCCCTCTTTCCCGCAACCAGCACGTCCTTATCATTTTCCTGCGTGGTCCGTCGGTAGTCGTACGTCCCTTCCTTCCCGATCATGGCCTCTTCTTTCTTTTCGAGGTGATAGGAGAAAAAGAGAAAATGAACATTGATACTGGTGGACGATTCAAAACGAAATGCCTTCTTACTGTCGCTCACGACCGGACCGCACATGGTCTTCACCTGACCAACCTTCATGCCATGACTGAAGACCTCATAACGCGACTCTCTGACCTCATTGGTCCTCGGTGCAGATGCCAGCGCAGACAAGCAAAACAAAGAGACAAGCACAAAGGTACCGAGCGTGACCAACCCGAATTTTTTACACCGGTCCATAACTACTTCCGTTCTCTGGTGACAGTTAAAACATTCCATTCATAGTAGACTTCGGCAAACATTCCGTCAAGAGTCGTCTTAAATCAGACTGCCGCTCCCCAGCTTAGCAACAGCCAAAATTCCACGGGGTTACTGTTGCGAACTAACCACACGGGACACTCCCTGAGGAGAATGGTGAGCAACGGAAAGCAGGGCCATTAATTCTCCTTTATCTCTGAACCGCTCTTCCGGTACTTTTTCTCCTGGCTAGGAAAAAAACAACCAGTCAATCAAATCACACGCCAATCAAATTATTCTGTTTTCATACATCAATGGATATGGTACATTTTCGAGGGTACACTTCCTGCCATGCACCGAAACGGCACGACGGAAGTGTAGGTAATCAGGCCGCAAAAACCCTTCTGCCATAAAACTCCCAGATCATCCTCACCGTAAGACAGGCTGTACCGCCCCACGACGGCGCCTCTCGGCACGACAATTCCCGAGGGCAGTAACGTTTGGTGATTATGTCGGATACTACGATGAAAAAATTCGTTTCCAAGGCGCTGGAAGTCAATCTTGCCGTAACCAGAAGCAAGATAGAAATCCCTTCGGAACATCAATGGTTTCTTTCCCTCTCCCAGAGCCATTTTGGCATCCACAAACGGGCGGAAGAGCTGATAACGGAATACCATCATCCGTATTCGAATCCGGAACTGGTGGTTGACCTGTTGCGTAGAATTGCCTTGGACGACCTCTGGTTTTATCTCTCGCTGGCGGAGCATGAAAAGCCGCTGGAACTGCTGCTGAATATTTTCCGGTCACTGCTGCACCGTCCACTCCCTGACCAGCAGCAGGAACGGGCTTACCAGACACTTCTTGAATTTGCTGACCAGCTTCACCGCCAGAAAAAGACGCCACGTTCCATCATGGATAACGTCATGGAACTGCTCCGTAACACGCTCTCCATCAATCGTTATGTCATGGTACGTTCTTCCGGTTTCCTGAAAGAGCGCATGAAACATGTGGCTGAAGATCCCCGCTATCGAGAAACGGCCATCGACATGCTGCACCTGGCCCTTCGGGAAAATATCGTCTTCTGGGAAAAAACTACTGCAATCGAATCCTGGCTGGCCAACAAAAAATCCCTGTTCCATTCCGACATGGCTGACCGGATCAAGCATATTGGAAAGCCTTTCTTCAGCGAACTGCAAAGTCAGCTTGACCAGTCCTCAACCTGGGAAGAACTTCAGTCGGTGGCCGACTTTTCCGCGGTAGCCAACCGTTTCCGCAGTTGCATGGAGGAAGAAGAGCCGGCTCTCGACCGGATTTACTATCTTTTCTATCTCTTGAGCCTTCCCGGCATGGAGCACCTGAAGGACCATCTCCTCTGGGACCTCAACAAGATGCTCCGCATCATTAAAAGCGCCTGCAGCGAGAAGGAACTGATTACCTTCCTGGAACGGATCTTCCATCTCTTCCAATCGCAAAAAGACGGCCACCTGGGAACGCTCCTGGATTGCATACTTACCCTCGGGAAAGAGGTGATCGAACTGGGAAATCCGATCGTGATCAACGGATTCATCGATCGGCTGATCTCCTTCGGCTTCGTGCCGGGAAACGTTTTCGGCATCAATCAGGACTGGCAGGTCTGCATTGACAAAAATCACATCAAGAACATCCGGGTCTGGATGGAACTGATCGAATGCAGTCCTCAGAAAATGCTCAAGCTGCTTTCGGCCCTGATCGTAAACCTGCGGGTCCAGGGAATTTTCATTTCTGACACCGACCTCTTCCAGCGGGACATCACCAAGCTCCTGAACTCGGATATTGAGCCCAGTTTCAAGATGATAAAGCAGCTGGCCCGCATCTTTCCCGTTTACTATAACGAAATTGGAGCAGAGGGTGAACTGCGCGATATCACTACAAAAATGGACGAAGTCTCCTTCCGCCAGGACCGCCTGATACATTTTCTCCGCAAACAGGTGCACACGGAAAGCAATAACACCCATATCGAACTGACGAAAAAAATCATCCGCTTCTGGTACAACGGCGAGGTGGCTGCACTGGAGGGCTTTGTCCCCCAGGATGTGTTCCTGGCCCTGCAGAATTCCGGCGAATGGTTTGACCCGGTCCATGCAATTGTCACGTCCCTCTGTGACAAGTGCAGCATTTCACCGGAAGAACTCCTGGAAAAGGAAGAGCTGAACCTTACGAAGTATCTGAAAGGGCACCCGAAAAAGGATCAGATTCGAGTCAGGGGACTGGTCGACCTCTACCGTCTCCTGAAAACAAAATACACCCTGGATTACCACAACATCATCCCGGTGATGAATCAGTTGCACCTGTTTCCCGACGAGGAGATAGAAGAATTCCGCAAGCAGTTGGACGGAAACAACACCGAAGCGGCTCTCCGCAGGGTTTTCTATTTTATGGAACGCTTGCGCGAGGTTATTCTGAACCCGGAGAAAACCGAGGCCTGTGAAGATATTTACCACAAGCGGCACATTGCCGCCGGCATCCCGTCCATGTACGGGAAATACCATGAGGTAAAATTCGAGGCAATGGGTCTCACTTTCCGACTGGAAAGACTGGCAACCGCCCTGATGACAAAACTCATCGGCCAGATGAACATGCACTACATCACCGCCAAGTCACTCCGCCGGATCGCTCGGCTCATCGAATTGTTCCGGCACGGAATGATGCTTGATGGCATCACCAACCAGGGCTTCGACGCAAACCTGAAGATGTTCCAATACAGCCTCACTTCGGCTAGCTTCACCTTGGACCAGTTTGTCAACCTTTTCCAGTTCATGGCCCAGAACATCCGTGAAATTATCTATGAGTATTTTCTCCGCAATTTCGACATGCCGCTCAGGGTCGTGGCCCTCCAACAAACCGGACATGCGCGCATTGCAGGACCGGAAGACCAACAGGAAGTTCACCGGATTTCGGAAAAATTTTACCGGGAAGTGCTCACTTCCGCCTTTCTCGTACAACCGCTGGACAACTTTATCTCCGACGTGCTCAATACCTTGCGGACCATGGTGGAAAGTCTGACTCCCGAAGTTCTGCACAACATCATGAGCTTCGACTCGGACCTGATTATCAGTCCCATTTATCGAAGCACCCCGGAGATGGACAACCAGATCTTCCTCGGCGCCAAGGCCTACTTCCTGAAACAACTCTATGCCAACGAGTTCCCCATTCCGCCCGGCTTTGTCCTGACAACCGAACTGTTCCGGCACCGCAAGGCAATCCTGCAGAATCCAGAACTGACGGCCGAAATCGAGGTGTTGATCCAGCAGAAAATCAGCGACCTGGAAGAGATCACCGGTAAAAGATTGGGCGACCCGGAAAACCCGCTTCTGTTCTCGGTCCGTTCTGGCACCGCCATCTCCATGCCGGGTGCCATGGATACCTACCTTAACGTCGGAATGAATGACAAGGTTGCGGAGGGACTGAGCCGCAAACCGCATATGGGCTGGACAGCCTGGGACTGTTATCGGCGATTTCTCCAGGGCTGGGGCATGGCCCACGGCATTCCCCGGGATGAATTTGACCGTAAGATGTCCCACTTCAAGCACCTCTACCAGGTGGCGCGCAAGGTTCAGTTCACCGACAGCCAGATACGCGAGATAGCCCTCTCGTACAAGGGTCTACTCAAAGAACACCGCGTGCAACTGGAACAGGATCCGTTCCGCCAGATCATCCAGGCGATCCTTTCAACCATGGATTCCTGGTACACCGACCGGGCCAAGACCTACCGCCGCCATCTGCAGATTGCCGAAGAATGGGGCACCGCAGTCATGGTACAGGAAATGGTGCTCGGCAATCTCGGCGCCGACTCCGGCACCGGTGTTTTCTTCACCCGCGACCCGATGGAGGAAAAGCCGGGGGTCAACCTCTACGGCGACTTCACCCTCTTCAGCCAGGGAGAAGACGTTGTTTCCGGCCTGGTGCATACCCTGCCGATTTCTGAAAAACAACGCAAGAACACTCCGGGAAACCTGAAAATATCCCTGGAAAAAGACTTCCCCGAGGTATACCAGGAACTGCGCTACCGGGCAAAGCTCCTGGTGGAATCCTATGGATTCAATCACCAGGAAATCGAGTTTACCTTCGAATCCCCGCGTAAAGAGGACCTGTACATCCTTCAGACAAGGGATTATACTACCAGCCAACCGGAAAAATTGTGCGTCTTTGCCACGGAACAAAGTTCCATGCAATTCCTTGGTTCCGGCATCGGAATCGGCGGGGGCGCCATGAATGGCATAATCGTTTTCGACCGGGATGACCTGAAAGAGGCTGCCGACAAGTTCCCCGGTTTCAAAAAGATCCTGGTCCGACCCGACACCGTACCCGATGATATCGACATGATCTTCGACTGCGACGGATTACTGACCGCGCGGGGTGGAGCCACCTCGCACGCTGCGGTTACCGCGGCCAGACTCGGTAAAATCTGCATCGTCAACTGCAAGGTGCTGCAAGTAATCGAAACGGAAAAGAAGTGCTTCATCAATGGAATAGAACTTGGACTGGGAGATAAAATCGGCATCGATGGCAGATTGGGAAATATCTACCAGGGGAATTATCCGCTGGAATTCACGGAAAGCTACTAACGGGCCCCGGCAAGACAGTGGACCCGGCAGACATATCACAAGGAGGGCAACAATGAGTACAGGAGACAAATCATCACAACCGTTGGGCATCAACGGGTTGGGGCGCATCGGGAAGCTGACCCTTTGGAACCATCTTCTCACGAGAGGCTTCGACAAGATCATCGTGAACACCGGACGAGAGGTCGGCAAGAGTCTCGAGGACCTGATCCAGGTAATCGAGACCGATTCCACATACGGCAACCTCAGCAGATTCCTGTACGGCCATTCCCGCAAGTGCGAAATAAAAATAGTTGATGCCGACCAGGCAATCCTTGATATCGACGGGATCTCGGTAAAAATTCTCCGGGAAGCGAGAAATCCGAAAGATATCGCCTGGAGAAAAGAAGGGGTAAGACTTGTCGTGGAAACAACCGGCCAGTTTCTCGACCCCACCCTGCCAGCCGACCATAAATCGGGCAGTCTCCGGGGCCACCTGGAAGCAGGAGCGGAAAAAGTCCTGGCTTCGGCCCCCTTCAAAATCAAGGATAAAAGCAAATCGCTTCCAGACGACAGCATTCTGCTGGTGCAGGGGATCAACCACACCGACTTCGATCCAGCCCGGCACCATGTCATTTCCGCGGCATCCTGCACCACTACCGGCCTGGCGCACATGATCAAGCCGCTGCTGGAGACCAAGGAGACATCGCACATTCTGACCGCATCCATGTCCACGATTCACGCGGCAACCAATACCCAGAGCGTCCTCGACTCGGTACCGAAAACCGCGGCCACTGATCTGCGCAAGAACCGCTCGGTGATGAACAACATCATCCTCTCCACCACGGGATCAGCCAAGGCTCTGGAAAAGGTCCTTCCGGAGATCAAGCGGGTCGGCTTCATGGCTGATTCGGTTCGCATTCCCACCAACAGCGTGTCACTGATCATTCTCAACCTGACCTTCCACACGCCGCTGGATGAGGCAGGCGAGCCGGTGATCACCCATACCCTGCTGAACGAGATGTACCGTAAAGCGGGGGAAGGTTCCCAGAAAGATATGCTCGTCTTCAGCAGCCGCCAGAATGTCTCCGCCGACCTGCTCGGTGTTCCGGCCGCAGTTGTCATTGAAGGACACGAAACGCACACCCGCACCGGTTTCATCAACCTGCCGCCGGAAACACTCCAAGGGCTCGGCGTCCCTGCTGAGACCGAAGTAGAGATTCCCGTCACCCACGCGAAGCTGTTCGGCTGGTACGACAACGAGTACGGCAGCTACGTGAACTGCCTCGGTCAACTGACAGGCTATATTGCGAAAAACCTGGGTTGATGCACAACCAGGAAATCAGATAACAACAAAAGGCCTTGTGAACTTTCGCAAGGCCTTTTGTCTTTCATGGAGCAGCACATTGGTCCGGTCTCCCGTCATGGTAATTTGACAATGGCAACGAATCCGGTGTATGAGTGATGTGCGCAATCTGTCGGACACCTTCCCCAGCTTTCCACGAACCGATTCGATGCCAAGGAGACACACCATGTCCGGAAAAAAAACTTCCTATATCATCCTAGCCGTCCTTGTCCTGACCCTGCCCTTTCTTGCTTCACTGTTGAACCTTTACGTTGACTGGCAATTCTTCGCCGAAACCGGCTATTCAGAAGTGCTCACAACCTCCCTGCTGGCAAAAATCGGCACGGGACTTTTTTTCGGCGTCCTCCTGCTGGTCTTTCTCCTGGCCAACGTGATTCCGGCTCTCCGCGCGAAGTTCCCGCGCCGCGCCATCACCATCATGGAAGGACAGCTCTATCAGCTGAAAAGCGACGAGACAGAGCGACTGGTTAAACCGGTCGCCCTGATTGTCGTTTGCGTTCTCGCCCTTTTTGTCGGCAATTGGGGTGCCTTGCAATGGGAAAATGCCCTCCTCTACAGAAACATGCTGCCGGTCGGCACCGTGGATCCGATCATGGGCAAGGATATCGGGTTTTACCTGTTCAGTCTGCCCTTTCTGCATGCCTTGGCGGCATTTTCCCGCATGACGGCACTCTTCAGCATTCTTCTTGTTTCTGCCGTCTATTTCGTCAAAGGCGGTATCGCCATGACGCCCAGTGGTGCACATGTTGAAGGAAAGGCCAGAAAACATCTGGCTCTTCTGGCCGGATTTTTTCTCCTGACTGTTTCCGCAGGCTTTTACCTGGATTGTTTCAAGCTGCTTTTCTCGGAATCAGGGGCGGTCTACGGAGCCGGTTACACCGATGTAACTGCGAGACTGCCGGTGTATCGCATCCTTACCTTCATTACGCCGCTGGTGGCCGTTTTCTTTGCCGCAAGCATCTGGAGAGCCCGCTGGCGGCAAGCACTGGTGGCACCGCTGATACTCATTGCAGTGTACGGCATCGGGATTAAGGTGTATCCCGGTATGTTGCAGAAATTCAAGGTAGCTCCCACTGAGCTGTCCCTGGAGATGCCCTATATCGAGCACGGCATCAAATTCACCCGATTCGGATATAATCTGGACAAGATTAAAACTATCCCCTTTGATGTGGACAACAAACTGAATGCGGCGGACATTGCAAAGAATGACCAGACAATCAAGAATATCCGCCTCTGGGATCACGCTCCGCTTCTCAGAACCTACAGTCAGCTGCAACAGATCAGAACCTACTACAAGTTTCACGATGTGGACAACGACCGCTATCTGGTCAACGGCCAGTATACCCAAGTGATGCTCTCACCCCGGGAACTCTCGTACAACGATCTACCCAGCAGGAACTGGATCAATGAACGCCTGATCTTCACCCACGGCAACGGCCTCACCCTCGGGCCGGTCAGCCGGATCAGCAAGGAAGGACTGCCCGAATTTTTCATCAAAGACATTCCCGCGGTCAGTCTTACCAACATCAAGGTAACCAGGCCGGAAATCTACTTTGGCGAGATGTCCAACGACTATGTTATTGTCAAAACCAGAGTCCCTGAATTCAGCTATCCCACGGCAACAGGCAATATCAATACCACCTATGAAGGCAAGGGTGGGGTTCTCCTCAATTCGTTCCTGAAGAGAGCACTATTTGCAGCATACTTCCGAACCGAAAAAATTCTCCTTTCCTCTGATATCGGCAAAGAAAGCCGGATCCTCTATTACCGGAACATTGTTGAACGGGTGAAAACAGTGGCCCCGTTCCTGCTCCTGGACTCCGATCCCTACATGGTCATACGTAAAGACGGAAAACTCTCATGGATCATCGATGCCTTTACTTCTTCCGGCAACCTCCCCTACTCGAAGCCAATCTCAAATGGCGTCAATTACATAAGAAACTCGGTCAAAATCGTGATTGACGCCTATGACGGAACCCTCAATTTTTACATCAGCGACCCGAAAGATCCGCTGGTACGGGTTTATGCCCGGATTTTCCCGAAACTCTTCAAACCGATGGCAGCCATGCCGGAAGACCTGCGCGCGCATATCCGCTATCCTCACCAGTTCCTGAAGATCCAGGCAGCGATGTTCGCAGCCTACCACATGACCGATCCCAAGGTTTTCTACAACAAGGAAAACCTCTGGGAGATCCCTTCTCTCGGAGAAAATCCGATGGAGCCCTACTATACCATCATGAAGCTGCCTGGTGAAAAAAAGGAGGAATACATCCTGCTGCTCCCCTTTACCCCGGCAAAAAGGGACAACCTGGCGGCGTGGCTTACCGCCCGTTGCGACGCACCGAACTACGGAAAACTTCTTGTCTACACCTTCCCCCGCGACCGGCTCATCTACGGACCGAAACAGATTGATGCGCGGATCAACCAGGATTCCTCCATTTCGCAACAGCTGACACTCTGGGGACAGCGCGGCTCCGAAGTCATTCGGGGCAGCATGCTGATCATCCCGATAGAAAAGTCCCTGCTCTATGTACAGCCACTCTACCTTGCCGCGACGGACAAGATCGGCCTCCCCGAATTGCAGCGGGTCATAGTCGCCTACCGTGACGAAGTCGTTATGGAGGATACCCTGGAACTGGCTCTGCAAAAACTTTTCGGCGGAAACCAGACAGCCACGGAAACAACTGGGGGGGGCGGACCTGCTCCGAATGTCTCAGCCAATGGTCAGGCAGCTGAAGCCATGAAAGTCTACAACAAGGCCATTGAAATGCAGCGCCAGGGAAACTGGTCAGGCTATGGTGAAGAACTGCGCAAGCTGAAGCAGATCCTGCAGGAGATGGCCCGGAAATGACAGTCCATTGGCACTTCCTGGGGCCACACATCAAACTGTAAAACAGAAAAGGCGGATGGTCGTAAACGACCTCCGCCTTTTTTCCATTCAGTCGGCGCACCTCTACATCTTGAGATGCCCGTAACCTTTATCAATATTATGTCAGTATCGCCTTGATTTTCCGCACCAGATCCTTTGGTGAAACCGGTTTTCCGACAATCTCTACCACACCATCGGGCAAGCCGTTGACAGAGTCAATTTTCTCCTGGTAGCCACTGACAAAAAGCACCGGGATCTCGGGGCTTTCCTGATGAATTTTTTGAAATGCTTCCATACCGTTCATCCTGGGCATGACAATATCGAACAGCAACAGGTCCGGAGCTGTTTCCATCTCCCGGAATTTTTCCACCGCATCAACTCCATCAAGCGCCTCAACCACGCTAAAACCTGATTTTTCAAGGATTTCTCGGGTAACCGATCTGACAAGACCATTGTCATCCGCCAGCAGAATAACCGGAAGTGCCGATCGCTCCACCACGGGACGCTCAACCGGTCTTCTGTCTGCCTCGTTCGAGGCACTGGGCAGGTAGATGGTAAAAACGCTTCCCGAGCCAAGCTCGGACTGGGCAATGATGAACCCGCCCAACTGCTTCACCGTCCCATAGGCGCTCGGGAGGCCGAGTCCCGAACCCTGCCCAACGTCCTTGGTGGTAAAAAACGGCACAAAGATATTTCGCTGGGTTTCCGGGTCCATACCGACACCGGTGTCGCTGACCGTCATGCAGGCATAGCGGCCCAGCTTGCCGAAGCCGTTTGCCTGGATGAAGTCGATTCCCATATCAGCCAAGCTTGTTGCTATCGTAAACGTACCCCCATCAGGCATGGCATCACGAGAATTCGAGCTGAGGCTCAAAAGAATTTGTTCAACACAGTGGCAATCAGCAACCACCTGCAACTCGGGAACTTCATGGCTGATTTCAATTAGGACCTTTCCGCCCAAAACAGCACCCAACTTTTCCGCAACCTGATTTACGCACTCCACCAGATTGATCCTGCTGACCGAGATCATCTGTTTCCGGCTGAACGCCAGGAGCGATTGAGTAAGCCCAGCGGCCTTCTCCGCTGCCCTGAGTATTCGGTCCTGGTACAGATGGACCGGGTCACTCTCTTCAGTACGCATTTTCGACAAAGAGCTGAAACCGATAATCGCCGTGAGGATGTTATTGAAGTCATGGGCTATGCCACCGGCAAGGCGCCCAACAGCCTCAAGCTTCTGGTTCAACTGAGCCTTTTCTTCAAGCTTTTTCTGGTCGGTAATGTCCTGGCCGATGCCGATATTCGTCCCATCCGAAAGTTTCACATTTGCCCAGCGGGTATCGATCACCTGGCCATCCCGTACCCTGGTGCGAAAGTTCTGCCAGACCCCCTCCGCCCTCATGATGAAATCAGTGACGGAACGCCGGTACTCGGGATCAGGATAAAGCTCTTCCAGCAGATCATGTTCCTGCATTTCACCCAGAGTCCACCCGGAAATTGCTTCCCAGGCATGATTCCCGTAAGCCATTTTCTGCTCCGGGTCGAAATAGACAATCATCGCCGGAATAGTGTCGAGAATAGCCTGCAGCATTTCTTTCTGTCGAAGAACCTGATATTCGGCATTTTTTCTTTCTGTGACATCGAGCAACAGTCCCTGATAGGCGATAGGCCTGGAATCCTTGTCCCGCAGGATCACGGTCCGGTCATCCAGCCATCGGACCCGGCCCGTCCCGTCAATGATTCGATACTCCCCGGAGAACTCGTCAACACCTTCCCGGGTGTATCCGGCCACTTCTTCTCGAATACGCGGCAGATCATCCGGATGGATGATATCGGCAAAACACAACCCGTTTTCAAGAAACTCCTCGGGACGGTATCCGAATTGCCAGATATTGTCGGAAACAAACCGAACCGACCACTTTTCATCGGCGTTCCAGCGAAAAGCAACTGCAGGACTCTGGTTGACAATGGTTTCCAGATCAAGGAGCTTCTCTTCATGGTTCTTTTGATGGATGGCTGCAGTCATGACACGATCCGTTATCATTCAAATCAAAAAAACAAACCAAACCGCCAAAAAGCATGATCACTCTTGTATTGCATTGTGCCTTTCGGCATGGCGACCATGGATACGTTTGATATGCATGCTCTCAGTTCTCCTTAGCGAAAAGAAGTCCTACGGAGAACGATTGGAGCAAAGATATTGTCATCAAAAGTATACTCGACTGGCTCAACCTGGCAACAGTACTTCAGTATCTCTTTTTCAGAAGTATCAGAGAAATTAGCGATAAATTAAGCGGGCAGGAAACAAACATTGAGATTCAGGCAGTCAACAACCAGACTCAGAGGAAAAAAAGATAAAAGAAAGGTCGGACGGGGAAATTTTGACTTTCTCGGGATTCAGCTAAGCACGCATCACGCAAAGGGAAAAGGGCTGGAGGCATTTTCCCTCTAGCCCTTTGGTCAGTTTCACCAGGAAAACAGGCATCTGGATTTTGCTACTTTCGCACGAATATCTCGCGTGCCATATTGGTATCAATGGCAAATTCGGAATATCCGACACTGAAGATGTAGGAAGGAAAGGTCTGGAGAAGACGGATTCTGTTGCCGGGAAGTACCCCCATGGCCATGAGCTTCTGCATCTTCTTGTTGTCTTCAGTCTGGATGTAGGCAATCTCCCCCTCTTCACTCGGTTTCAGTTCCGTAAGGGGAACAACCCCCAGGTTTCCACTGCGTTGTGCCTCCAGACAACATTCTCCAGGAGGAATCGACTTGCCGTGCGGACTGGTGGATGGATGATTGAGAAGTGTGCAGACCTTCGTGTCCACCCCTTCGTTCAGGAGATGCTCAAACTGGCAGGCCTTTTCCTTGGCAGCATCACCACGAATGTTGAAGACATCCATCATCAATCGCTCCGCGAGCCGGAAGCGTCGGACAATCTTTCGCCCCTCATCCTTTCCTTCCGGACGGAGATAGACCCGCCCCTCTTTCACCTCGATCAGGGCCAGATCGGTCAATTCCTGGCAAACAGGATCTTCCAAAGTCAGGGAAATTTTCTCCATATCGGAGAAAACATTTCCCTCCTCCTCGACCTCAATCCAGAGCTCCTCCAGTATTTCTTCAGCTTTTTCAGATAGTTTCATGTCAGTTCTCCGACTTTTTAATCAGTTTTTTAATCTTCCGCACCAGTGAAGGCTCCGGAGGGTTTTCATAATTGCAGCGCGGGCATTTGATCTTATTGCAGGCAGAGGTCATCGGACAACTGCTGCAGCCCTTATCGGCATCCTCTTCGCGAAACTCGTATCCGCAGAATCCGCAGCGCATCATAGTATCCCGGTCAGGAGCAGGAATTCATTCAGGAGATAGCCAAAGCTGAACGCCAGGAGGCTGACAAATACCGCAATGGCAACGGAAACCTTGGTACCCCGCTCTCTCTGCATGACCAGGAACTGGGCAACGCACGGGACAAACAGGGTCAAGGCGACCGCCGCCACCGTTAACTGTCGGGCATCCAAAAGACCCTGTGCCTGCAGATCATAGAGTCCAGCAGCACCATAATCGCGGCGAAAAAACCCGAAAATGAAAGCAATTGCGGTCTCCTGCGGCAAGCCGATAAGTGCCATGACCGGCTTCATCCAGCCGATGAGAATCGGGAAGAAATGGGTTATTTTGCCGAGCCAGAGCAGAAACGATGCCAGGATAAATAGCGGCAGAATCTCTATCAGGTACCACTGCATGCGGGAATAGGTCTTTGTCAGCACATTGGAGAGTTGAGGAAGACGCATGGGAGGAAGTTCCATGTAAAACATGGGAGACTCGCCCGGAACAACCCAAGATGCCAGAAGCCCTACAAAGATAAAGATCATGATCAGGCAAACGCTCCAGACGGCAAGCGCACCCGGGAATTTGGAAAGCAGAGCCAGAATGACGCCCAACTGCGCGGAACAGGGAATGGCTAGGGCCAGCAAAATGGTAGCGATGATCCTCTCTCTGACCGTTTCCAGGGTCCTGGTCACCATGGTGGCCATGGTATCGCAGCCAAAGCCAAGTACCATCGGTATGACCGCCCGGCCGGTAAGCCCGACCTTCTTGAAGATCCGGTCCACGAGCAGGGCCAGGCGGGGAAAGTAGCCACTGTCCTCAAGGACCGAGAAAAACAGGAAAAAGGTCGTTACAATGGGCAGAATAATTCCGAACGCATAGCGGATACCGAGCGTGATGATGCCATACTCCCCGACAAAAAGTTCCTGAATGATCGGCCAGGGAATCGTATGGGTCACCACGCTGGTGATCCAGGGATTGAAATGCCCCTCGAAAAGTGTTCCCTCCAGATAGTCAACGAGTGTTCCTGCACCGAATACGCCGACAAACTTGTAGAGACCGAAATACAGTACAATCAATAGTAAAGGAACTCCGGTCAGAGGGCGCACCGCCCAACGGGAAAGACGCTCGCCAAAGACCGGCTTCCTCTTTTCCGGCGCATGGAAGACCGTGTCGATGAGGCCTTTTACCACCATCTTCCGTTCCATGGAAAGTTCCAGATGGAAAGAATCCCGTCGGGCAAAAATCTTTTCCCGGACCTTTTCCTCGATCTGGGAATAACCGTTCCCTTCTTTTTCCCGCACGATTTGCACGACTTCGTCGTCCCGCTGCAGGAGGAGAAGCGCCAGGCACTTCTTGGAAAGGGTATAGTTGCCGGAAAGGAGCGCCATGATCTCCATCAGATCGGATTCCAGTCTCCTGCTGTAGCCAAAAACGGCATGGCGCTTGCGGTCATAGGTGACAATAGCCTCCCGCAATTCTGGCAGGCCTTTCTTTTTTGCAGCCGAAGCGCCGATAACCGGGACACCGAGCTTTTCCTGCAAAAGGGGAATATCGATGGTGAGGCCCATTCGCTCCGCCTCATCCATAATATTGACCACCAGGATAACCGGCAGCCCCGCTTCAATCAACTGCAGGGTCATGGCAAGCATGCGTTCGAGATTCCGCGCATCAAGGACATGGAGCACCACATCGGGGGATTCATGGAGGAGTATTTCCCGGGCAACCCGCTCCTCTTCGGTGATCGGCAGAATCGAGTACATCCCCGGAGTATCGATAATTTCGCACTGCACGCCATTGACAACCACCGTACCTCGCGCCACTTCGACAGAGGTGCCGGGATAATTGGAAACCGTCACATAGGCGCCTGTCAGTGCGTTGAATAGAACGCTCTTGCCAACATTGGGATTTCCGACCAAGGCAACTTTTTTACAGCAGGGGCAGGAACCATCGACGGCAGGAATGCAGGTAGGCTTTTTTCTAAAATTCAGCATGTATCTCTCTCGCAGGCATTGTTAAGGAAAATCAGTTCCCATTGCAAAGGGAACTGATACTACGTGAAGTATGACTATTTTCTACACTTGGAGCAGATGCCATAAAGTTCCATTTTGTGAGTTTCGACCTGAAAGCCGAATTGCGCAGCAACCTCCTGCTGCAATTTCTCGATCGCCTCATTCTCGAACTCCTGTACGGCTCCGCAGCAGGTGCAGATCAGGTGGTCATGGTGCTCACCTTCTGCAACATGCTCGTAGCGGGACTGACCATCGCCAAAGTGTATCTCCCGGGCGATACCCGCTTCGGCAAAGAGCTTCAGAGTCCGGTACACCGTGGCAAAGCCTATGGCGGGGTTCTTCGCCCGGACCTTCATATAGAGTTCTTCGGTACTCAAGTGGCTGTCAGAGGCAAGAAAACATTCAAGAACCAGATCTCGCTGACGGGTGGACTTGAGCCCTTTTGCGGCAATAAAATCCTGGAATTGTTTCTTCTTGGCACGTTTCACAAACACGCCTCCAATTGAAAATGATTTTCATGATAGTAAACTGCGGGCGGCAAGTCAAGAGTTTAATCCACCAAAACAACTCTCCGGCCATACCAAGATAACGTGCTTCGATTGACTCCCCTCCCTACTTGAGGTAATCTCGCCCTATGGTTGTTTTTCCTTCAGAAGCCAAGAACATGTGGATGTACCGGGATAGCCATGAAAACTGAGTCTGAGCACAACAGATATTTTCCTTTCGAAATCCAGATTTCCGCCTCGATGTGGAATAGACTGAAACTTTCCGACATGGCCACGTCCCTTGCCAACCGGCCGGCCCCGCCAACGATTCTTCTCTATCGGCAGCTTGCCGACCGTCTGAACCGTCTTTCGGCAGCTGAGCCGTCCCGGGTCAGCCCGGGAGAGTTACGACTCTTCGCCTTGATGAACAGGATCTTTCGCCACCTCTGCACCTGCTACCTCGACGAACAGCAACCTCGCCTGGAAGAAAAGATCCTGAACGCGACAGATCTCGACTTCAGCAGTGGCCCCCTGGCCCAGGTCATCGAGCAATTCATCGCCCTTTATCCTCCGTACGACCTGGACAGCAAGCAGTTAGTCCCGGCAAAAATCTACCTGGCCAAAGATTCCGGTCGCTTCAGCAAAAGGCGTCACGTTGTACGGGAAACGCTCTTGCTCCGTGTTTTCATGGAGAACCCTGCACTTGGAGCCATTCGTCCGCTCTTCGACGACAGCCAACTGGCAGCGAACTCACCCTATGGCACGGTTACGTCACTTCTTGAACAGAAATTTGAGACAGCCCCGGCCTGCGCACCCTTTGAACTTCCACTCCTGAAGCTGCTTCGAGCCCCCCAGAAGACCTGTCCCGGCTCACTTGCCGGGCAGCTGAAATTCATCAGAGAGAACTGGTCGCAACTGCTCCCCCCTGGCGTGCTCGAGGAAATAACCTCCGCCTTTGATACCATCAGCGAAGAAGCAATGCAGCGTGGAGACGGCCCGGGCCCACCCCGCGTGCTCGAATTTTTCCACGGGAAGGAAAGAACCGCCCTGAACTACCACGGGGACTATCCTGAGCCGGAAAGCTTCTCGCCGGACAGGGAGTGGATGCCAAATGTGGTCCTGATTGCCAAAATGGCCTACGTCTGGCTGGACCAGTTGAGCCGAAATTATAGCCGTACGATAACGCGTCTGGATGAAATCCCCGATCAGGAACTGGACCTCCTTGCTTCATGGGGATTCACCGGCCTCTGGCTGATCGGTGTTTGGGAGCGCTCTCCTGCCTCACTAAAAATCAAGCAGTTATGCGGAAACCCGGAGGCAATCGCCTCGGCCTACTCCCTTTATGACTATGTAATTGCTGAAGATCTCGGTGGCAACAGTGCCATGGAAAATCTGAAACAGCGAGCTGCTCAGCGAGGAATCCGCCTGGCCAGCGACATGGTCCCCAACCATACCGGAATTGATTCACGCTGGACACGCGAACATCCCGACTGGTTCGTCCAGCTTGACTATCCCCCCTATCCCGGCTATCGCTTCGAAGGCCCGGACCTTTCCTCCACTCCGGACATCAGTCTGCGCATCGAAGACGGTTATTGGTCGAAGACTGATGCAGCGGTAGTTTTCCAGCACCGTGACAACCGGTCGGGACGAATCCGCTACATCTACCATGGCAATGACGGCACCAGCACCCCCTGGAACGACACCGCACAACTCAATTACCTCCTTCCTGAGGTACGGGAGACGGTCATCCAAACCATTCTCCATGTGGCCCGGAGTTTCCCGATCATCCGCTTCGATGCCGCCATGACCTTGGCGAAAAAGCACTTTCAACGACTCTGGTTTCCCCAGACAGGCCTGGGGGGCGGAATACCCTCCCGCGCCGAACATGCCCTCAGCAGGTCCAGATTCGACGAACTCTTTCCCCTGGAGTTCTGGCGCGAAGTGGTGGACAGGGTTGCCGCCGAAGCCCCGGACACCCTGCTGCTCGCCGAGGCCTTCTGGCTCATGGAGGGCTACTTTGTGCGGACGCTGGGTATGCACCGCGTCTACAATAGTGCCTTCATGAACATGATGAAGATGGAAGAAAACGCCAAATACCGCCAAACCATCAAGAATGTCCTGGAGTTCAATCCGGAAATCCTCCAGCGCTTTGTCAACTTCATGAACAATCCCGATGAACAGACTGCGGTCGAACAGTTCGGGAAAGGGGGCAAATACTTCGGAGCTGCCGTTCTGCTGGTCACCATGCCCGGCCTGCCGATGTTCGGACATGGTCAAATCGAAGGATTTACTGAAAAATACGGCATGGAGTACCGCCGCGCCTATTGGTCGGAAGAAGTCGACCAGCACCTGGTGGAACTGCACGAACGGCTGATCTTCCCGCTTATGAAGAAACGCCGACTCTTCAGCGGAGCGGCGAACTTTGTTCTCTATGACTTCAGCAACGGCGACACGGTGGATGAAAACATCTTCGCCTACTCCAACGCCTGCGACAATGAACGGGCGCTTATCGTCTTCCACAATCGTTTTGCCTCCAGCTCCGGCTGGATTCGCACCTCCGGCTCTCGCACCGTAAAGGACGCCGCTGGTGAAACCCGGCAGCTGCAGACGACCCTTGGTGAAGCCCTCGGCATCAATCCGGAAGGGAGGTACTACTATCGTTTTCGCGACTCGATCAGTGGGCTGGAATACCTCCGTCACGGAAAAGAACTTGACGATCAAGGTCTCTTCCTGCAGTTGGATGCCTTCGCCTGCCACGCCTTTCTCGATTTTCGGGAAATCCGTGACGACGACTACGGAACCTGGGGCAAACTCTGCCGGGAACTTGATGGCAGACCGGTGGCAAGCCTCGACCAGGAACTCCGCCAGATTCAGTTCTCGGCAACACTGGCGTCCCTTACCGAACTCATGGTCACGGCACCGGACCTGCTTACCGTCCTGTTCGAATCAACCATTCACGCATCGGAAAGTACGACCGCTCAACAGACGCTACTTGATGCACTGGCGAAATTCCTCAGCGATCTACTGCGGGAAGGATCACTTTCTCTGGAACCCCTCCCCCTCGCACAGGCCATACTCCTGAAATGGAAAAAACTTGTCGGGATCTCCTGCCTGAAAAGTCGCACAAAAGGCTGGAAAGAGGCGAGGGAAAGCCTGTCGGCAATCCTTGCCGGTGCAAGCTACTACGACTTCAGGACTCTTGCTCTCCTTCACGGCATGCTCCGTACCCTGTCCGAAAGCCTGGGAGAAGCTTTCCGTGATCATCCGGAAATGCTCCTGACGGAATTCGCCCTGAAAGAAACTCTTGCGGCCGGATTCCGGCGGACATCAGACACAACACCCGGTTCCGGGCCGTCGGCAACCGGCAACGCAGAGGAAGTACTTTTGCAAATCATGCTTTCCCAGCAGTGTTATTTTCCTGAGCTACCGGATAGCAAGGATGACCCGATCATGATGAAACAGCTATTTGCAAACAGTGCTGTACGAGTATTCCTGCATATTCATCTGAGCGAAGAAATCGAATGGTTTAATAGAGAAAGGTTTGTAATACTCTTGCAGGCGCTCTGCCTGGCAGACCTCGGCTTGTTCTTAAAGTCGGACCCTGTTTCAACGGATATTATTAAAGAAACCCTCCGTATCCATAAGGCTGTCCGCGACTATTGCCTCAGGGCAAAAGCAGCAGGTTATCGTACATCGCAATTTCTGCTCTTGACAGAATAGCACAACCTTGCCGGACGAAGCGGATGAGGCATTCGGCTACATTTGTCAAAAATAATATATAGCGTGAATTCCCTCTCTATGATAAAAAATGACAGTTCACGCTTTCTTTCTAAAGGAGAGATTCCAATGCAAGTAACAATCAAATTGTTTGCCACTTTCCGAACCGGACGTTTCGGGCAAGAAACACGCGAATATGCCCCGGACACAACGGTAGGTGATATTCTGAATGAATTGAAGCTGCCTCTTGATGAGATCGGTGCGACACTAATCAACCACATTCACGTGGAAGAAGACCAGACGCTTAAGGATGGTGACATGCTTTCGATCTTCCCCCTCGTCGGTGGAGGTTAGCGATGGAAGAGGTCAGCTCTTTTTTGCACAAGCAGGCAGAGGGTGATCTTCTTCCCTGGAAGCATCATGTCTTCACCGCCAACCACTTCGGACTTACCATGGGACAGGTGGAAAAACTTGCCCTGGAAGCAGGGCTTCTGCCTTCCCGTTACCAGCGAAACCGCAAGACCATCTCGGTCAAGGAACAGCTGCGGCTTTTCCAGTCACATGTGGCTGTGATCGGCTGTGGCGGGCTTGGTTGCTACATTGTCGAAGAACTGACCAGGCTTGGCGTCGGACGGATAACCGCAGTGGACCCAGATGTTTTTGAAGAGCACAATCTCAATCGCCAACTGTATTCGACACCTGCCATGCTTGGGCAAGCAAAGGTGGAAGCGGCACGAAAACGCGTGACCGAGATCAATCCGGCCGTAACCCTCCTGCCGCTGAAATGCGCCTTTGGCAAGCTCAATGGTTCCGACATCCTCAAGGACGTTGATATTGCCGTGGATGCCCTTGACAGCATTCCGGTCCGGATGGAACTATCCGAGGTCTGCTCCGAAGTAAACATCCCCATGGTCCACGGTGCAATAGGTGGCTGGTACGGCCAGATAGCTACCCAGTTTCCCGGCGAGGACACTCTGCGAAAAATCTACAGCCGCTCGGTCAATGGAACCGGCGTCGAAAAAGGCTTGGGCAACCCCTCATTTACGCCGGCTGTTATCGCCAGCCTGCAGGTGGCGGAAGTATGTAAAATCATCATCGGCCAGGGGACAACTCTCGCCAGGCGCAAACTTCACATCAACCTGCTGGACATGGAGTTTGTCGATATTCAGTATTAGGGCATCCGACCTTATACTACGAAAAAACCGGAACTTTCTTGTTGCCACGTTGTTCACGGCAAGAAGAATGTTCCGGTTTTTGTTTTTACGTCAGCAAATCAAAGCCGGCATCTGCTTTCGAGTTCTACAATCCTTCTTGTACTCTGGCCTTTTTGATATTCAAACGATTCAAGGCATTGATGTAAGCTTTTGCCGAAGCCTCGATAATATCGGTGGATGATCCCCGGCCAATTACGGTTCGATCATTCTCGAAAAGTCTCACCATGACCTCTCCCAAGGCATCGGTACCGCCGGTGATCGAGCCGACCGTGTACTGGAGAAGCTTGGCCTTGGTCTTGGTAAGCTTCTTGATTGCCTTGAGAGTCGCGTCCACCGGCCCGTCCCCCAGTTCCGCCGTTCTCACTGGATTTTCCTCGATTTCCATTTGGACAGTTGCAGTTGCCACGGCAAACGAGCCGCAGGTAACGGTAATATGGCAGAGTTTGTATTTTTCCGGAACCCGCATGACCTCATCGGCAACAATGGCGTCAAGATCCTCATCAAAGATGTCTTTTTTCAAGTCCGCCAGGTTTTTGAAGCGGGCAAAGGCCTTATTGAGCATCTCGTCATCCAGATCATAGCCGAGATCCTCCAATCGCTTTTTAAAGGCATGCCGCCCGGAATGTTTGCCGAGGACCAGGGCGTTGTCCTTCAGACCAACCGATTCCGGCGTCATGATCTCATAGGTGGATTTTTCCATCATTACACCATGCTGATGGATACCCGCCTCATGGGCAAAGGCATTGGCCCCTACGATCGCCTTGTTCGGCTGCACGGCGATACCGGTAACAGTCGTCAGCAGGCGGCTGGCTGGGGTCAACTGCTCGGTGACCACATTGGTCTTGAAGGGAAGGATATCGTGCCTGGTCTTCAAAATCATGACCAGTTCCTCAAGGGAGCAGTTGCCGGCCCGTTCCCCGATTCCGTTTATGGTACATTCAACCTGTCCCGCGCCAGCCTGGATTGCCGCAACGGAATTGGCGACCGCAAGCCCCAGGTCGTTATGGCAATGTACGGAAATGATCGCTTTTTCGATATTGGCGACATTCTCCTTCAGGTACCTGATGATGTTGTGATACTCGAAAGGAATCGTATAGCCGACCGTATCAGGGATATTGACCACCGTCGCTCCGGCATCAATGACTGCGCCGACAACCTCGGCCAAGAACTTCAGATCGGTTCTCACCGCATCCTCACAGGAAAATTCCACGTTCGGTGTATAGGTGCAGGCATGTTTCACCGCCTTGACTGCCGCGTCCAGAACCTGGGCCGGTTTCATCTGCAGTTTGTACTTCATATGAATATCGGAGGTGGCGATGAAGGTATGGATACGTCCCTTCTCACCTGCATACTGCAGAGCTTCCCAGGCCCGATCGATATCTTTCAGGTTGGCGCGACAGAGACCGGCGATCTGAGGGCCTTTGATGGACTGGGCGACACGTTTTACCGCTTCGAAATCACCTTCCGAGGCAATGGGAAAACCGGCTTCAATGATATCCACGTTGAGCTTTTGCAGCTGCTTTGCTATACGGAGCTTCTCATCAATGTTCATACTGGCACCTGGAGACTGTTCGCCGTCTCTCAGAGTCGTATCAAAAATCTTGATGGTTTTTGCCTTTGCCATAAAAACCTCCATTCACTAAACCGTAGTAAGTAAAAAAGCCTCCGCCCCAGCAAGGGGCGAAGGCTTAGCTTCGCGATACCACCCTAATTCGTCCGCTAGCGCGGACCTCATTATTCCCTTTACGCGGGGTACGGCTTCGGCTAGCTACGCTTCACCGAAACGGCTCCAAGGCGAGTTCATCCTTCCTTACCACCGGTTCGCACCACCCACCGGCTCTCTGGGGATAAGTTTGGGGACTACTACTCCTCTTCACAGCCTGTACAGATTATTTGACAGATAATATGAAATCGTTCCACAACTGTCAAGGACCTTTAACGATTTTTCTATTTGGGACCCTTGTGAAGTGCTTTTCGCAGCCTTCTTCTTCGTGGATAGCTCATGATGTAGCCGACCGGCCCGGAAAAAATGTAACTGATGAAAATAATAAAAAGCATCACCACTGGTTGAGCCGCAATAATAATCAGCAAAAGAATGGCCAGAACCAGGAAAATAAAGGGCTGCCGTTTGATGATACTCGGGTCTTTGAATGAGTAGTAACGAAAATTGGACACCATGAGGAATGCCAGAAGGTAGATCAGAAGCAAGATTGC
Source organism: uncultured delta proteobacterium (assembly GCA_963748325.1). Classification (GTDB taxonomy): domain Bacteria; phylum Desulfobacterota; class Desulfuromonadia; order Geobacterales; family Geobacteraceae; genus RPRC01. The sequence goes on from CAVVIJ010000004.1 coordinate 1,923,439, forward strand.
CAGCCTTTTGAAGGAACCGGGCCAGCCGAAATGGTAAAAAAGCAGGACCATTGCGGAAACCATGCTTGCAGCTGCCGGTATCGGCAGACCGACAAAACGCTTGCTCTCCACGGTATTGACCTGGACATTGAAGCGGGCAAGGCGAAGCGCTCCGCAGACCACAAAAAGGAAGGCCGCCAGCCAGCCGAGCCGACCAAAGGGCCTCAAGGCCCATGAATACATGAGAAGCCCGGGGGCCACGCCAAAAGCTACCAGATCAGCAAGGGAGTCATACTCGACCCCAAACTTGGAAGAGGTCCCGGTCAATCGCGCCACTTTACCGTCAAGGCCATCAAAGATGGAAGATACCAGTATCCACAGCGCCGCCACGTCATATTTACCGTTCATCGTGGCGACCATTCCGTAAAACCCGGCAAACAGGCTTCCCGTGGTAAAGAGGTTAGGCAAAATGTAGATGCCTTTCCTCATGCCCTCGGCCATATCTATTTTTTCAGTGTTATCATTTTTTTCATTACTCATGGCAGACACCCGAGAACCGTTTCTCCCGCCACCGTCCTGTCGCCAACCGCTACTTTCAGATCGATATCTTTCGGCAGATACACATCGACTCGGGAGCCGAATCGGATCAAACCGTAGCGTGATCCTCGACGGAGAGTGTCACCTTTTTCCGGGTAGGAGATAATGCGCCGTGCAATGAGTCCGGCAACTTGAACTACAACGATCTTTTGTCCCTGTTCAGTTTCCAGGATCATACCGCTCTGTTCGTTTTCAAAGGTTGCTTTTTCATCACGGGCATCGAGAAACTTCCCACGCACGTAAAACATTTGCAGAACCCGGCCCGAAAGAGGAACCCTGTTGATGTGCACATTGAAGACCGACATGAAAATGCTGATCTTGAGCATCTCCTCACCAAGATGCGTTTCCGGTGCACTCCCGAGATAAATGACCACACCGTCTGCGGGTGCAACGGCAAGGTTCTCTCCTTCCGGAGTGAGACGTTGCGGATTGCGAAAGAAATAAACGATAAAGAAGGTCAGAGCAAGCGCCAGAAGCGCCGGAATCTTCCAGGAAAGAAGAGCAAAAACCAGGGTTACGAAAGCAGCCCCCAGTACAAAAGGGTATCCTTCAACGGCTATCGGTGTATTTTGATTTCGCATTGTATACGTACCTCAAATAGGAGTATCTCGGACTCAGGAAATTGTAACGAAAGTGCGGCTGGCTGGGGGGCAGTTATTGCCGAATTTGCGTTGCACTTTATCCCGGTAAAACAGCGCTACAAGATCCGTCCGGACGGATTTGCAGCAGGTGTACCCAAGATCCGACAGACTCCAAGACCGTCGGTTTATAAAGAAAGGCCGGATATGGTTCATGGCTGAACCATGACCCCGAATCCGGCCGTCCTTCATCTCGTAAGTACTCTAGTTTTTCGTTTTATCGACAATTTTAGAGGAACCGATCCAAGACATCATCGAGCGAAGCTGTGCGCCGACCTCTTCGATGGAATGTTCGGCGGCATGACGACGCAGGGCATTGAAGACCGGTTTGTTGGTCTTGTTCTCCAGCATCCACTCCTTGCAGAATTCACCGGTTTGGATTTCGGCGAGGATCTGCCGCATTTCGTCTTTGGTGTCTTCAGTGATCACACGGGGACCACGGGTCAAGTCGCCATACTCGGCTGTATTGGAGATGGAGTAGCGCATATTTGCGATACCACCTTCATAGATCAGGTCAACGATCAGCTTCAGCTCATGGAGGCACTCGAAATAGGCCATTTCTGGTGCATACCCGGCTTCTACGAGGGTTTCGTAACCAGCCTGGATCAGAGCGCTGACTCCACCGCAGAGTACAGCCTGCTCGCCGAAAAGATCGGTTTCGGTCTCTTCACGGAAAGAGGTTTCAATGATGCCGGCCCGTCCGCCGCCGTTTGCGGAGGCATAGGCAAGCGCCACGTCGCGGGAGTTTCCGGCCGGGTCATGATGGACCGCGATCAGACTGGGAACACCACCACCTTTCGTGTACTCATGGCGCACCAGGTGGCCCGGGCCCTTGGGGGCGACCATGATGACATTGATGTCATGACGGGGAACGATCTGGCCAAAATGGATATTGAAGCCATGGCTGAAAGCAAGGTAGGCACCCTGCTTGATGAAGGGAGCAATCTCTTCCCGATAGACATCGCCCTGGATCTCGTCCGGAAGCAGAATCATGAGAACGTCAGCAATCTTAACGGCTTCGGAAGTAGGAAGAACGGTCAACCCGGCATTCTCGGCCTTTTTGACCGAAGTCGAGTCCGCACGCAGGCCGACAATTACATCGACGCCCGAGTCCTTAAGATTATTCGCATGGGCATGTCCCTGGGATCCGTACCCGATTATCGCCACTTTTTTGCCCTTGAGAACTTCAAGATTACAGTCTTTGTCGTAATATATCCGCATTATTTCCTCCTTGATGTATGTACATCCCCGTTATTGGGGCGATACCTTCTGAATTTACACGTAATAAAAATGATTACCCCTTCCAACCCTTGGCACCGCGAACGATGGCAACCGGCCCGGTTCGTACCAGCTCCTTGAGACCGAACGGACGCAGCAATTCGAGTAGTGCTTCGATCTTCGCCGGTGCCCCGGTAGCCTCAATGGTATAGCTTTTCGGCGTAACATCAATCACTTGAACGCGAAAAATGTCGACAATTCGTAAAATCTCGGCCCGGTCGGCATCTTCGGCGGTAACCTTGATAAGCGCGATTTCCCTTTCGAGGATACTGCCATCGGTGAAATCAAAGACCTTGATGACATCTATTAACTTATTGAGATGTTTGGTAATCTGCTCAAGAATCTGTTCATCACCACGGGTAACGATAGTCATCCGGGAAATTGACTCATCATTCGTTGGAGCAACCGAAAGAGAATCGATATTGAATCCCCGACCGGAGAAAAGCCCGGCAACACGGGACAACACTCCGAATTCGTTTTCCACAAGTACCGTTATAGTATGTCTCATGGGGAAGTCTCCTCAATGCGTGAGAAATAAAGTCCCTGGAAGAGTAGCTTCTCCCGACAGATCACGATGCAAGAACCATTTCATTAAGGGACGCGCCAGCGGGAACCATGGGAAGAACCTGCTCCTCCCGTGCGATCTTGAACTCCATGATAACCGGACCAGGGGTCGCCAGTCCTTTGCGGATCGTCGCTTCCAGTTCCTCCGGCTTTGAAACGCTGAATCCTGTCGCGCCAAACGCCTCGGCCAGCTTGACAAAATCGATCGGCAGGTCCATGACCGTTTGCGAATAGCGTTTATCGAAAAACAATTCCTGCCACTGGCGAACCATGCCGAGATAGTTGTTATTCATAATACAGATTTTTACCGGCAATTTGTTTTGCACCAGAGTAGCCAATTCCTGCAGATTCATCTGGAAACCGCCATCTCCGCAGATCGCGATGACCTGGCGCTCGGCAAAAGCGGCCTGAGCTCCCATTGCCGCGGGAAGTCCGAATCCCATAGTTCCCAAACCACCCGAGGTGAGGAGCGTCCGCGGTTTGGTAAAAGAAAAGAACTGGGCTGTCCACATCTGATGCTGTCCGACGTCAGTCGCGATGATTGCATCCGGTTCACAGAGTTCGCGGAGTTTGCGGATGACCGACTGCGGTTTGATACTCTGAGAAGACTTTTTATAAGACATGGGATGCTTGGCCTTCCAGCCATCGATCTCATCAAGCCATGGTTGCACGGCTGCCCTGAAAGAGTCCACTCCTTCTTGCTGGTCCGCAAGGATTTTCAGAAGCTTCTCAAGGACTCCCTGCACCGCTCCTACGATAGGCAGATCGACCCGGACGTTCTTTCTGATGGAGGTGGGATCCACATCCATATGAATGATCTTGGCATGGGGCGCAAACGCAGGAATTTTTCCGGTGACACGGTCATCGAAACGGGCTCCGACTGCCACAAGAAGATCACAGTTGGTAACCGCCATGTTCGCATAATAAGTTCCGTGCATGCCGAGCAGTCCGAGAGAAAGCGGACTGTCTTCCGGGAAAGAACCAAGGCCCATAAGCGTCGTGGTTACCGGGGCATGAAGCGTCTCGGCCAGTTGGCGCAACTCATCGTAGGCATTGCCGAGAATTACCCCACCGCCGACATAGAACACCGGCTTTTTTGCGGCAAGTATCATGGACGCAGCCTTCTCGATTTGTTTTGCATGCCCTTCAATAGTCGGTTTGTAGCTCCGCATCTCGATTTTATCGGGATACTTGAAGTCGGTTACGGCAACCTGCACGTCTTTCGGAAGGTCGATCAGAACCGGACCGGGCCGACCGGTGCGGGCGATGTAAAAGGCCTTCTTCACGATGACGGCAAGCTCCTTGACGTTCTTGACCAGGAAATTGTGCTTCGTGCACGGCCGGGTTATGCCGATGATGTCGACTTCCTGGAAGGCATCATTGCCGATAAGCGCCGTTGGAACCTGCCCGGTGATGACCACAAGCGGAATGGAATCCATATAGGCGGTGGCAATGCCGGTAACCGTATTGGTAGCACCCGGTCCTGATGTCGCAATGGCGACGCCGACTTTGCCGCTTGCCCGGGCAAAACCGTCTGCGGCATGGACTGCAGCCTGCTCGTGCCGCGGCAGAATATGCCGGATTTCCGGAAAAGAATAGAGTTCATCGTAAATATTGATGACGGTGCCTCCCGGATAGCCGAAGACCGTATCCACACCTTCCAGCTTGAGGCATTCCAGCAATATTCTCGCACCTGCGAGTTTCATACAATAAACCTCCCGGTAGGAGTTGGGCGAAAGGGGTAAAAAATCCTTCCACCATCAGTAAATGATATCCACTATTCTCCGGTGGTAATCGCTCCGGTATAGGCCGATGTTACAACTTTGGCGTACCGTGACAGCCAACCACTCTTGATTTTCGGCTCAGGGCGTCGCCAGGCTGCCTGACGCTGTTTGAGAGTTTCTTCATCAACAAGAAGTTCAAGCTTGCGGCTCGGAATATCGAGCACAATCTGGTCACCCTCTTCCACCAGGGCGATCGGTCCGCCTTCTGCAGCCTCGGGTGAAATATGACCGATACAGGGGCCACGTGTCCCGCCGGAAAAACGACCGTCAGTTATCAGCGCAACCGAATCACCGAGACCAAGTCCCATGATTGCCGCGGTGGGTGCGAGCATCTCGCGCATTCCCGGGCCGCCTTTCGGGCCTTCATAGCGAATCACGACAACATTTCCTGAAACGATCTTGCCGTCCATGAGTGCCGCCATCGCCTCTTCTTCCGAATTAAAGCAACGAGCCGTACCGGTAAACTGCATCATTTTATCAGAGACACCGGACTGCTTGACAACCGCACCCTTCGGCGCCAGATTACCGGTCAGAATAGCAATACCACCCTCTTTTTTCACCGGCTTGTCCACAGGACGGATCACGGTTTCATCCACCTTGTCAATCCCGGATACAAGCTGGAGAGTGGAAAGCCCCATAACAGTCTGGCTGTCTTTCACTCTCTCACCAAGCTGCTTCAGAACTCCCAACACTCCACCGGCTACATCCAGATCTTCCATGAAGTGCTCTCCGGCTGGATTCATGGAGGCAATCTGAGGGGTCTCACGTGACAGGATGTCAAATGTTTCCAGGGGAAGATCAACGCCGGCCTCGCGGGCAATGGCCAGCAAGTGCAGAACGGTATTCGACGATCCGCCGAGGGCAAGGTCAACTCGGATGGCATTCTCGAATGCCTCTCGCGTCAATATCTGCCGTGGCGTCACCTGGTTTTTGACCAGTTCGACAATTTTTTCTCCGGAAGCAAAGGCAATTCTGCGCTTGAGCGCTGATACGGCAAGAGCTGTTCCACAGCGGGGAAGACTCATCCCGAGAGTCTCGGTCAGGATAGCCATGGTATTGGCAGTGAAAAGGCCCTGACAGGAGCCGACTCCCGGACAGGCATTGTCTTCGCAGACCTGGAGTTCCTTGCCATCAATTACGCCGGCCTTGTAGCGCGCCATGGCCTCGAAGGTATCGGTCACAAATGAGTAGCGTCGACCGTCAGAACCTCGGCCGGACAGCATCGGACCAGCGGTTACGACAATGGAGGGTATATTGAGCCGGGCAGCCGCCATCAGCATACCCGGGGTAATTTTGTCGCAATTGGTAAGCAGAACCAGGCCGTCGAGGCGATGCGCCTCGGCTACCGACTCCACCATGTCGGCAATCAGTTCACGGGTCGGAAGCGAATAGTGCATCCCCTTATGTCCCATGGCGATGCCATCGCACACCCCCGGAATACCGAAGAAGAAGGAATACCCACCGCCGGTATGCACGCCCTTTTCAATAAAACGCTCGAGATCACGCATACCTACATGTCCCGGAATCAGGTCGGTGAAGCTGGTGGCAACACCGATAAAGGGTTTTTCCATCTCACTCTGGGGAACCCCGGCACCCTTCAGGAGGGCACGATGGGGAGTCCTTTCAAGTCCCTTGGTAATCGTATCACTGCGCATAATGTTGTTCCTCATAAGTCAAATCCCTTTTTTAGGGAATAAAGAAGCACCTTAATACATTCGTCCATCACTGTCAATATGGAGAAATCAGGTAGTTATGCCTCCGATTCCTTTTGCAGCCGAGCAATCTCAGCCTCGGAAGCCCGCAAGTAGGAGGGGACAAGCGACGCAGACGGTGCAAACTCACCCCGAGCGAAAAGGTCGGCTGCCAACAGAGCCCCTGCCGATGCGCGTGGCTGGTGGCAAAAAGGCGGAGCGAAAATTGCCCGATCTCCAAGGGTTTCAGAAATCAGGGCACGGTAGCGCAGTGCACCACTACCGACAAAAAGCGTTGGACACTGGATGCGGGAAAGGAACTCCGCAGGCGGCACAACGCGCTCGTCAAGCAGGATTTCCGGCAATTCGCGACAGCGGAACAGGGCAGCATAGACCTCATTTTTTTTCGCATCAAACAGCGTACAGACCGGATATTCGGCGTATGGCAGGTTCATGGCAAGCATGCCAAGTGAGGAAAAAGCGACTATCGGCTTTCCCGTTGCAAGCGCCAAGCCCTTGGCTGTTGCTATTCCGACCCGCAGGCCGGTAAAAGAGCCGGGCCCCTGCGAAACGCCAATGGCGTCCAGGTCATCTACCGAAACCCCGGAGTTGCGCAAAACCATGTCAAGCCCGACCATGAGACTGGAAGAATGATTTCGGTCCGGATTTATCATGTATTCCGCCAGCAGACGTCCATCCACCGTAAGAGCTACACTGTTTGTGGTCGTGGAAGTATCAATAGTTAGGATCTTCACGTCAACCCTGTCCAAGCAGATATCGGGCAATATCATTATAAAAGGCAAGCACCATGAGTCCAACGAGCAACACCAGGCCGATCTGCTGGGCTATCTCCCTGGTCTTCAGGTTGACCGGCTTTCCCACTACCATTTCCCAGAGATAAAAGACCAGATGCCCACCATCGAGTATGGGAACAGGCAAGAGATTGAGGAGCCCGAGATTGATGCTCAGCAGGGCCATGAAGGAAAGGAAGTAGACGAGTCCCGTCTTTGCCTCATCGCCGGCAGTTTTGGCGATCATGATCGGACCGCCGATGTTATCCACTGAAATGGAGCCGGTAAATATCTTGCCAACGGCAATAACCGTCAGTTTCGTAACATTCCAGGTATGCTCGCTCCCTTTGACCACTGCCTCAAGAGGCCCCACTCTTTCGGTGACCACCTCTTTCGAAACCATAACGCCTATGGCAGGAGAAGTGACCGTCTCGCCAAGCAGGTTTTTAGCCGTACGCATCTCGGGAGTAACCTTGACGGGAAAGGTCTTGCCGGCCCTCTCCACCGTCAGGTCAAGCGGTTTGCCGCTACTCCCTGAAATCAGCAGGGCGAGATCATTCCAGCGGCTGATCGGCTTACCATCGATGCTGGTAATCCGGTCACCTGCCTTGATTCCGGCCCGCGCTGCCGGCTTATCTTTGAGAACCTCTCCGATCTTCGAAGTCGCCATGGGAATGCCGATCATGCAGACAACTATAAAAACCAGATAGGCAAAGAGCAGATTGAAGCAAGGCCCGGCGGCAACAATGGCCATTCGTCGCAGCGGTGTTTTTGCCAAAAATGAGTTTTCGAGGTCTTCTTCCGACAACTCCTCATCGATATTTTCACCGACCATTTTCACATACCCGCCGAGCGGGAAAGCAGAAATGCGGTATTCGGTTTCGCCAAACTTCCTGGCAAAAACCTTCGGGCCGAATCCCAGGGAAAACGTTTCAACCCCTACGTTGAAATATTTCGCAAAGAGAAAATGACCGAGTTCATGGACAAAAATCAGTATTCCGAGGACAACGATTGCGGACAGGATGCTTATAATCATGCGTTCTCCCTAGAGACCAAGCAGTTCTCTGGTTTTCTTCCTACCCCAAAGGTCAGCGCTCATAACCTCATCAATGGATTTTAGTGAATGGGCATCATGAGCACTCATGGTTTTTTCAATGAGCAGCGCTATATCGGTAAATTTGATCTTTCCTGACAGGAAGGCATCTACCGCGACTTCATTCGCGGCATTCATTACTGCGGGCATGCTTTCGCCATCTGCTGCGGCACGATAGGCCAGTTTCAGGCCAGGAAAACGCTGGAGGTCAGGCTCGAAAAAACTCAATGAAGCGATAGCAGCCAGGTCAAGCCCGGGCACACCGGTTGCCACCCTCTCCGGATAGGTCAAGGCATAGGCGATAGGCGCTTTCATATCGGGAACCCCCAGTTGCGCAATGACACAACCATCGATATATTCCACCAGCGAATGGATAATGCTCTGAGGGTGGATAACAACGGAAATTCGCTCGAGGGGAAGATCAAACAACCATTTTGCTTCAATTACCTCAAGGCCCTTGTTCATCATTGTCGCCGAATCGATGGTAATCTTCCGCCCCATGCTCCAATTGGGGTGATTCAGGGCATCAGCAATGGATACTTCCTGCAGCTTTTCAAGCGGATACTGGGAGAACGGTCCGCCGGAAGCGGTAAGGATGATCCTCTTCACGTCATCACAGCGATGCCCCTGCAGTGACTGAAAGATGGCACTGTGCTCACTATCCACCGGGAACAGCTGAACACCCTGTTCCTTGACCATATCCATGATCAGGTGACCGGCGGTCACCAGGGTTTCCTTGTTGGCAAGGGCAATATCCTTGCCGGCCTTGATTGCCGCGACCGTCGGCACAAGACCGGCGGCACCCACGATCGCTGCTACGACCATGGTAGCATCCGCAGCTGAAGCAGCCGCAATCATACCCGGTACACCATGGAGGATCTCTGTTTTCACACCAGGCAGCATTGTGCGCAGTTCACGTGCCGATTCCTCTGAAATAACCGCAGCTACCTGGGGAGAAAACTCTTCTATCTGTTTTTTCAGAAGCTGCAGGTTGTTGCCGCCGGTAAGGGCAACGATCTCGAACTTATCACGATGGGCAGCAACAATTTCCAGGGTGCTGACACCGATTGAACCGGTTGAACCAAGTACGGTAAGCTTTTTCATAGCAATCCTCGACAGAATCTCAAGTAGACAGGGTAGCAGCGCGAACCTGGACAAGCTAAACCTTCCCCAAGTACCAGTAAAACTGAAATGCGGCAGGAAACACCCGTACCTTGAATACTGTCTTCACAAAGTTTCAGTAATAAAAATTAACTGCACCCGCTAGCCTTACATATTTACTGGACTCGAACGAATCCTGTCGGGTAACGGGAAAAGCGCTGAAAAGGTTTTACCAGCCAAGCACTTTCCGCAGACATACTTCCAACTGACGTTCAGAAAAAATATCGTGCATAGACATACAGTGACGGGGCAGCAAAAAGAACGCTGTCCAGTCGGTCAAGCATTCCCCCGTGACCGGGAAAAATGTTACCGGAATCCTTTACACCAAAGCTTCGCTTGAGCAGAGATTCAAACAGGTCTCCCAGTTGCCCCAAAAACCCGACAAGGAGTGCAGTAGCAACCGCTCCCGCTACGGAAAGTTCAGGAAAAAACGTTACACCGGCTAAGAGCGTCCCGATACAGCTGCCGACCAGGCCTCCGATCATACCCTCAACGCTTTTCTTGGGACTTACGATCGGATAGAGTCTCCTTTTCCCGATGGAACTACCCACATAAAAGGCTGCGGTATCTCCGGCCATGACAATGATCAACAGTAGGAATATCCACTTGACACCATGATCCATACCGCGAAGTAAAACCAGGTAGCTCATGAGCAAAGGGATATAGAGGAAACCAAGGAGAAACAGCCCTGTTTCAGCGGCAGACTGCTTAATATCCCGGATGTGCGAAAGGGACAGCAAAGCAACAAGGAGAAAAAGAAGGGTGAGACACAGGGTAAACGGCAGGCAGTGATAAACGACAGCCGCCACAAGGAGCGATCCGACAAGCGCGGCAACAAAGCCGACGTAAGGCCGCTGCGGGAGCGCCATGCGATAAAACTCAAGTAGGCCTGCCCCAGTCAGTCCCAGAATCAAACAGAAGAACGGGAAGAAACCGCTTTTCAGAATAAATGTAAGAAGAATCGGAAGAACAATCAATCCGGTAACAAGTCGTTTGATAACTACCTCCTCTTTCGAATCTGATCGCTGATGAGGCCGTAGCGACGTTCTCTTGCCTGGTAATTTGCAAGGGCGGAATAAAATTCTTCCCTGCCGAAGTCAGGCCAGTTAACCTCGGTAAAATATAGCTCGGTATAGGCGATCTGCCAGAGCAGAAAATTGCTGATGCGCATTTCTCCACTAGTTCTGATCAGAAAGTCAGGGTCAGGAATTTCGCTGGTATAGAGGTACGAGGAGATAAGCTCTTCAGACATCTCCTCCCGGCTGATTGTACCGGCCTGAATGTTGTCGACCAGCTGCGAAACTGCCTGGAGAATCTCTTTGCGGGACCCGTAGGAAAGAGCCAGAGTGAGGATCATACCGTTGTTTTGTGAAGTTTTGGCGATTGCCTCGCTTACAGCCTTGTCCACATCGTCAGGAAGATCGGAGCGGTCGCCGATAACGGTAAACCTGATATTATTTGTCATCATCCGGGTGGTCTCTTTGGCCAGATATGCTTTCAGCAGAGCCATGAGCGCACGCACCTCGGTTTTCGGGCGCAACCAGTTCTCGGATGAAAAGGCAAACAGCGTGAGGTATCTGATTCCAAGAAGAGAGCTTTCTTCAACAATCGTCTTGACCGTCTCAACCCCTTTCCGATGTCCGACTATCCTTTTCAGCATCCGTTCCTGGGCCCAGCGTCCATTGCCGTCCATGATAATTGCTAGGTGCCGGGGCAACTTTTCCGGATCGAGTTTTTGCATGACTGGTCCTAAAAAAAACCCCCTTTGGTAAAGGGGTTATCGGATGATACTACGTGAGCAATGCGGAAACCCATCCCCTGATATCTTGCTTGGAGACGGGGAAATTCTGGGTTTCCCGGACACAAGAAACGTCAGATTTCCATGACCTCTTTTTCTTTAGCTGCAACTACTTCATCCACCTTGGCCACGTAGACGTTCGTAACATCTTGAACGTCCTTTTCTGCACGCTTCAAATCATCTTCCGATATTTTCTTGTCTTTTTCCAGTTTTTTCAGGGAGTCGATGGCATCCCGACGGATATTCCGGAGGGCAATCTTGGCATCCTCGGCATGTTTCTTCAACTGCTTGACGATCTCTTTCCGCCTCTCCTCGGTGAGCGGTGGTACCCCCAAGCGAATCAGTTTACCGTCATTTGTCGGAGTGAGGCCGATATTTGCATTGAGAATTGCCTTTTCTATGGGGCCTATCAGCTTTGCCTCCCAAGGCTGGATAGTAATAATCCGGGGCTCCGGGACGGCAATGGCCGCAAGCTGATTGATGGGTGTCAGCGTATCGTAATAACTGACTTTGATATCTTCCAAGAGAGTCGTGCTGGCACGCCCGGTCCGAACCTTCTGAAACTCCTTGCGAAGTGCATCGAGGGTCTTTTCCATGTGGCTTTTCATGGAAGCGAGGACATCCTTTGTCATATTACTCTCCTTTTACGATAGTACCTATTTCTTCACCGAGGATAACCTTCATGATATTTCCCGCGGTGGTCACATCGAAAATGATGATAGGCAGACCATTGTCCATACAGAGAGACGTGGCAGTGGCATCCATTACCTGGAGGCCTTTCTTCAGCACATCGATATAGCTCAGTCGTGCAAATTTCGAGGCGCTCGGATCTTTCATCGGGTCAGCGGAATAGACGCCATCCACCTTGGTCCCTTTCAGAATCACCTCAGCGCCGATCTCCATTGCTCGCAGACTGGCTGCGGTATCAGTGGTAAAGTAAGGATTCCCTGTACCGGCACCAAGGATGATGACTCTTTTCTTTTCCAGGTGCCTGATGGCACGTCGGCGAATATAAGGCTCGGCAACCTCCCGCATCTCGATGGCGGACTGGACTCGCGTATCGACACCGATCTTTTCCAGAGCATCCTGCATCGCCAGGGAGTTGATCATGGTAGCAAGCATTCCCATATAATCGGCACTTGCCCTGTCCATGCCTTTGGAGGAAGCAGCAAGGCCGCGAAAGATATTGCCGCCGCCTATCACTAAAGCCATTTCGGTGCCGCAGGCAACCACATCCTTGATCTGCGAAGCTATTTCCGTAATGGTCTTCGGGTCGATCCCGTATTTCTGCTCGCCGGCCAGAGCTTCACCGGACAATTTCAACAGTACTCTTTTGTACCGTGGTATGTTCATATTCCTTGCAACTCTCTCTTCCGTCGAAATACAGCCTCTTCAACGGACATCAGAACCTGTAAAATATCCGGTAAAACAAAAAGGCCGAAATCCGAAAAGGCTCTTTCTGGATTTCGGCCCACAGCGGAAACTACCTACTACGAGCCGACTGCCGCAGCTACTTCAGCAGCAAAATCGCTCTCTTTTTTAGCAAGTCCTTCACCGAGAACAAAACGTGTAAAACGGCGAATGGACATATTTTCACCAATCGAGGCAATTGTCTCATTCAGGTAGGTCTGAATCGTCTTGTCCGTATCCTTGACGAAAGTCTGCTCCATGAGACAGATCTCAGCGTAAAATTTGTTGATCTGGCCTTCGACAATTTTTTCAATAATATTGTCGGGTTTACCGGTCTCTTTTGCCTTGGCGCGATAAATTTCCTTTTCTCTTTCCAGGAGCTCGGCTGAAACTTCTTCGCGCTTCACGAACTGGGGAGCGGCTGCCGCAATATGCATGGCAATATCTTTAACAAAATTCTGGAAGGCCTCATTCTTGGCAACGAAATCCGTTTCGCAGTTCACTTCCACCAGCACACCAATTTTGCCACCGGCATGAATGTAGGAACCAACCGTACCTTCGGTAGCAATACGGCCGGATTTTTTTGACGCAGCAGCAAGGCCTTTCGTCCTCAAATAATCAACAGCCTTCTCCTGATCACCACCGGTCTCGGCCAAAGCCTTCTTGCAATCCATGAGACCGGCGCCGGTCATTTTGCGTAATTCACTTACCTGTGCAGCTGTAATAGTCACGTGTATCCTCCTCCACGGCTGGGAGGGAATTCCCTTGCCGTGTTAGCTATCGTTATATGAATGCGCTGAACTTCTTAGCTGAAATGGCCCGCTCTCAAACCTTTCGGATTCAAACCGAAAAAATCTCCACCAGGCATTTTCCGTCTTACTCTGCCGTCTCTTCAGCAACAACTACTTCCACCGGTGCGTCAACAACGACCTCGGCCTCAGACTCACCTTCTGCATCAGTCTGCAACTCGATCTCTCTGGCCTGAGCCCCTTCAATGACAGCATCGGCCATCTTGCTGGAAAGAAGACGAAGAGCCCGTATCGCATCGTCATTTCCCGGAATAATATAATCAATCGGATCAGGGTCACAGTTGGTGTCAACCACAGCAACAACCGGAATACCCAGTTTCTTTGCTTCAGAAACGGCAATTGCCTCATTTTTCGGGTCGACAACAAACATTGCGCCCGGAAGTTTATTCATGCCCTTGATACCACCAAGAGATTTCTCAAGCTTCTGGCGCTGTTTCTCAAGGCTGAGTTGCTCCTTCTTGGTATAGCTTTCAATCGAACCGTCTGCAACCATTGCATCAAGTTTCTTCAATCGATCGATGCTCTGGCGCACGGTGGCAAAGTTGGTCAACATGCCACCAAGCCAGCGCTGATTGACATAAAACATATTGCAACGCTGAGCCTCTTCGGCAATAGAGTCCTGCGCCTGCTTCTTGGTGCCGACAAAGAGAATGTTTTCGCCGGCCTGAGCGGTTTCCCTGATAAAGTTATAGGAATTCTTAAAAAGTCGTACGGTTTTCTGCAGATCGATGATATAGATGCCATTTCTCGCGCCGAAAATATACGGTTTCATCTTCGGATTCCAACGCTTGGTCTGGTGACCAAAATGGACACCCGCTTCCAACAACTCTTTCATGGTGATGTTAGACATGTTTCTCTCCTTTGGTTTTCCCTCCGCACCCTCGAAACTTCCGAAATCCGCACCATGCGGACACCGCCGGAGACTAAGGGAGCGTGTGTGGTTAAATAGCAAATCTGTTTACCATAAAGGACCATGATTTAGCAAGGAAATTTTACATCCGAAGCCCCGATAAAGCAAATTTGAACAATGGTCTCCTTGCCTCCCAACACCTGCAACTGTTGCTATTTAAGCCCTGCTCATGTATCATGCCCGACGCCATGAAGAAAACCCTTTACCTGTATATTTTAAAGGAAATAACCGTTCCTTTCATCCTCGGCTTTGCGGTCTTTACCTTTGTCCTTCTTATGGGAAGGTTCATGAAACTGGCCGACCTGGTCATCGCAAAAGGAGTTCCCGTTTCCGATGTAGCCCGGTTGCTGCTGTACATGCTGCCTTCTTTTTCTTTTATTACCATTCCCATGGCATTTCTGCTAGCCTTACTGCTGGCATTCGGGAGACTCTCCGCAGACAACGAAATTACCGCTCTCAAATCGGGAGGCATCAGCCTCTACGGCATTCTCACGCCCGTGTTCTTTTTTGCCTTTCTCGCCTACCTTGCCACTTCGGCAATCACTGTCTATGCGCTTCCATGGGGAAACACCGCCTTCAAAACCCTTCTCTATAATGCCATAAACGTCAGGGTCAATATCAGCCTCAAGGACCAGGTCTTCAACGACGATTTTCCCGGCCTTGTCATCTATGTAGACCGGTACGATGAGACAAAGCACCAGATCACCGGCGTCCTGATCTACGATGAAAGGGATGCAAAAGAACCTTCAACCATTTTCGCACGCCGCGGAATGATCATGACTGATCCGAAAAAAAAGGCTCTGCGTCTGCGCCTTATCGATGGCAGCATACACCGCATGAAAGGAAAAAACGACTACCAGTTGATGGAATTCAATAGTTACGATCTCAGCATCAACTTCGACCAGAAATATAAAATCGTTCCTACCGTAAATGAACTGGACATGACTTTCAAGGAGTTGAGAAACGCCATGAAAGTTCCGGGGGTTGCCCCCAACGTACTGCGCGACCTCCGCCTCGAATTCCATCGCCGCCTGGCCTTTCCTTTTGCCTGCTTTGTCTTTGCCCTGATTGGTGTCCCTCTCGGACTCCAAAACAGACGCTCCGGCAAATCCTCCGGCTTTTCGCTTTGTTTGGCGGTTCTCCTCATCTATTATATCGTGCTTTCAATCGGCAAAAGCTTGGGACAGAATGCCATTGTTTCTCCTGCTATTGCCATGTGGATACCGAACCTGCTGTTCATTTCCCTGGGTATCTACCTATTCAGGAAAACCGCCGCGGAACAAAGGATGTCCATTTTCGAACTGCCGAAGCAAATCATCGCCTTTGCCCGGTCCAAAGCTGCCGCGTGGGGTAAACCGCAATGACTGTGCTCAGCCGCTATATCACCTCAATCTATTTAAAAATTCTCGCTTTGACCGTGAGTTCTTTCGTGGGAATTTATCTGATTATCGATTTTCTCGAAAAACTACGGCGTTTTTCCCATGGCCATGGCAATTTCCAGTACATCCTGATCTACTTTCTCTACAAGATACCGGCAATTCTCAATCAGATCATGCCGTTGGCCGTTCTCATGTCAACCCTGTTGACATTGAACATCCTCTCACGATCAAGCGAGATAGTCGCCATGCAAAGCTGCGGCATCAGCCTGAAGCGGATTTCGAAACCATTGCTCGTAATTGCCTTCGCCCTGAGTATCTTCACCTTTTTCTCCAATGAAGCCATAATTCCCACGACCTCACAGCAACTAAAATATGTCGACGAAGTGCTGTTACAAGGAAAAAATCCCAGCACTTTTTTCCGCCTCAACAACATTTGGTATCGGGATAAAAACTACATCCTCCAGGCACGGCTCTTTGTTCCGACAACCTGGACATTGAAAG
This sequence comes from uncultured delta proteobacterium, assembly GCA_963748325.1. Lineage (GTDB taxonomy): Bacteria > Desulfobacterota > Desulfuromonadia > Geobacterales > Geobacteraceae > RPRC01. Next base: position 1,939,822 of record CAVVIJ010000004.1, read on the forward strand.
GAGTAACGCTCTGGCAGACAAACAACGAAATGCAACCTATCAGGCGCCTGGAAGCGAAGGATGCCGTCTGGAACGGACAATCCTGGACCTTAAAAAATGTTGTCGAAAAGAGTTTTTCGGCTGGTAAGGTTACGTCAAGCAGAAAGATTGCGCTCCTCCCGATCCCCTTGCATCTTAAAATCAATGATCTCAAGGTATTAGACAATAACGCCGACGACATGGGCTTTTTCAAACTGAGACGCTATACGGAAAAATTGCGCAAATCGGGGTATGACGCAACAAGGTACCAGGCCCTGATGTATGCCAAGATATCGATGCCATTTGCCTGTCTGATCATGGCCTTTGTCGGTATTCCATTTTCGTTGCGCAGTGGTCGTTCCAGTGGAATCGCGCTGGGAATAGGGCTCAGCATAGGCATCGGATTCGCATACTTCATCATCAATGCGATCCTTATCTCGCTGGGTGGCACAGGGGTTCTCCCTCCGCTGGTGGCTGCCTGGGCAGCAAATTTCATCTTTGCCCTCTCGGCAATCTGGATGACACTGACCATGCATCATTAACTTTATCTAACTTTGCATTTTAAACATCCATCTTTCTACTGTTATTTCAGCAAGTTATAATTTTACAGACAATTTTATCACTCACTTTCCTTGACATTCTCATCCACATATCGTAAGGTTTATTACTTTCAAATAACCCATCGCGAGTTTTTCTCTCCAAGGCACCGGCAGCTTTAATGGTGAAATTAACCATTGAGGGACCACTGGAATTTCAGGCAGAAAGTAGTAATTCCGTTTCCTGACCAGTGGCACCCCAGGCACCGGCTTCACACTCCCAAGTACCATTATTCACACCCTACAGCCTAGCTTCCTTGCCGACACTTTTTTACTCGCGCCATACGAATATCCTGGGCAGGATTCGCTGTCCAGCAACCGTTATATCTTACTACCAACCGCAACTTACGCGAAAAAACACCGAAAGGAGATTCACGCCGGAAGATCAGGAACAATTCCACAGCGACGCGATAGTCGTTGGTCCGGCAAAAACCCGAAAAAACCGCCCACCCCCTAACTTATGAAGAAATTTATCATTTTGATCGCAACCGTTGCGCTATGCGCCATGTCATGCGACCAGAGCCAGATCCGCCAAGCCGAGTCACCAGCGGTACCGGCCTATTCCGGTCTGGACAAAACAATCCGTCAAGCTGTCGAAAAGGGTGCAAACCTGGAAGAAAGAAGAAGACAGCTTCCCGCAATAATTTCGGCCTTTGCCAAGAGAACATCCCTGCAGAGAGCCCGCAGACTGGGAGTACTTTGCTACCTGAAAACTCTCAACACCCCCTTGATGCCAACAGACCTTGCTGAAATAGCTCTGGCAGAAACCGGCACACACGGATTATCCGCCCATGCAGTATCAAAAAGCGGTGCCCTGGGCGTCTGGCAGTTGATGCCAAACAGAGCCCGAAGTCACGGCTTTGCCCCTGAAGACATGGTCAACGATGAAAAGTGTGCAGAAGCGGCAGTCCAAGAACTTCTCACCAAGATAAAGATGGCAAAGGGAAATCTCAGAAAGGCAAAAAAACTCTACTGTGGTATCGGCCCCCAAGCTAACGCCTATGAAGTCAAGCGAACCCGTTTCAGGCATGAGATCTTTCGGGAAATGATGAAGTACCCGCAGATGACGGCGGAAAACTCTTCCGCCTTGATTCTCCGGCCATCCTGAGGAACTCAGGGTACTCTCTAAGCGATCGCAGACAGATACCATTAAGCAGATCCGGCAACGGATCTGCTTTTTTCATTCACAAGCAGAATCGGCAAAGAAAAACCTGGCAAGCTTCCGCAAGAGACCAGATGGTACTTTGCAGAAAGTCACCTGGCATTATATACTGTTGACTGAAAGGAAATGTCCATGACCAACCTGCTTCCGCTCATCATTGTGGTCTGCGCCGGCGCTGCGGTCGCGCTCCAACCATCCATCAACGCGCGTCTTGCCCAAAAAGCCGGCCTCGTGGAAAGCGCCTGCATTTCCTTCGCCGTCGGCACACTCGCCCTGGTTATTGTCTTGCTGCTCTCGGGAAAAACCAACATACGGGGTCTGCAGGAAACTGCCTGGTGGGAATGGACAGGCGGTGTGCTTGGGGCCTTTTTCGTTTCGGCAACAATCCTCGCCGTACCGAGAATCGGAACCACAGCAACAATGGCCGTCGCTATCGCGACACAGTTGATCACCGCACTTTTACTCGACCATTTCGGAGTTTTCGGTTTCGGAGGAATGCAAATTGACCTGAAACGCTCATTGGGAGCAGCCCTCCTGATTATCGGGGCATGGATTATCGTTCGACATTGACAATCAAAACTGCGTCCAGAGCTTCGCGCCCAGTCCCCAAAAAGATAAAAACCCCCCCAAAAAATGGGAGGGCTTTTATCTTTTTTCGAGAAACCGGTCAAGCACCGTACCACAAGGCTACCTGATTTTTAGCCGGGGTTTCCGGATGCCCACTACCTAATACCCTTTCAGTTGCTGCCTCGTGCAGGTTTTCCACCCTGAACCACCCTTATCCGTATCATCGGCCATTACCAGCAGCACAAACTCTCCCCCCGTAAGCACGGTTTTAATTTTATCGACAAAACGGACCCGTTCTTCCGGGGCCAGGCAGACCCCGTCAATGGTCCGTACAACATCGACCTCTGCATGGCTCAGGATATCTCCCACCAAAGCAAAGCCGTCCCTAGCAGGTATCGTAAGACTACCTCGCATCTTGCCGTCATTACCGCTAAGACGCAGGCCAACCCCTGCCAAAGCGCCGATCACACCCTGTCCGGTGCCGCCATGACTGGAAAGATGGACACTCATTTCATTTGCCAGTGCGTACGCTTCCCGCATCTCGAGAACACTCCGTTTTGCACGATAACCGAATTCGACGAGGCTGTCCGTTTGCGGAAGACGTTCGGATACGGCAACACAAAGGCCAGGATCGGAGCCTTCTGCGCTCTCTCTCGCCAGGAAATCCGAGGCAAATTCGGTAAGCACCCCGAGATTCGCTTCGTCCATCTCGGCAATGAAACACATTGAACTGTTATGGGAGGTATACGGGATATCAGGATGAACATACAGCTGGTGACGGGTTATTGAACGGCATCTGCCCCAGCCTCGCTTTTCCACCTCGCGGGCCAACAAGTCGGCAAGCTCTCCCGTTCCCCGGGAATCAATGGAATCAGTATCGTCTATACAGACCAAGACATTCATGAAAACCTCGCATGTTGTAAGTGTACAGACTATAACAAAGTCCCTTTGCTATAGTCAATAACATACAGCGTGTAACGGAAATGCACGTGGTCTGTCAAAATCTTGAATAGTATGGCGATAAATACCACATGAAATTATGCGTGAATCTGACTATATAATTCTTTAGTTTTAATGAACAAACAACTTGCAATGCGTTATTATTTTTGCTATATAGCGTACGCAAAATATATCTTGGCTGTCTTGTTGTATTTAATGATATTTCAAAAGGAGGAATTGTATGGCAAGAATGAAGTTTACCGCAACGCTGCTGACGAGCTGTCTGTGTTTGATCAGCGCTTCGGCATTCGCTGCAGACCCGGCAGCGACGGAAGGTTTTGAAAGTTATTCGCTCGGCGAGGTGTACATCAAGGGCGACAAGCCGCCAATTGACAAGGAAGTCAGTATTTCCAACGAAGTTACCGCGGATGATATCCAGGCAACCAACAGCAAAACCGTTGCAGAGGCATTGGCCGATGTCCCCGGCATCCGGGTCAGCACGGGGATGAAGAACATCCCTAACGTCTATATTCATGGCATCTTCGACCAGAGCCGTATTCTTGTCATGATTGACGGTGTTCCCTATTACGAAACAAAATACGGAGCACTTGACCTGAACCAGTTCAGCACCGATAACATAGCAAAAATAGAGGTAATCAAAGGCGCAGCCTCCGTCCTGTACGGCACAAACGCCATGGGTGGCGTAATCAATATTATTACCAAGAAACCGGTGGGCAAGCCGACCTTCGGCATCAACCTTGAAGGTGGCGAAGTGGATTACTATAAAGCCTCGGCTTCCCATGGAATGAACACTGGGCTTTTTTACTACTGGCTGAATTACGAGCACAGCCAGGCTCACGGCTGGCGTATGTCGGATGAGTTCACTCCCCGCAACGCAACAATATCGCTCAAGCCGGGCGGCAGCCATAGTGCCGTCACGGAAGACGGAGGAACCCGAAACCAGTCCGACTACCGGACTGACAGCGTCTGGGCCAAGTTCGGCTTCACCCCAACTAAAGACGCCGATTATTCCGTCAACTTCCACTATGTGGACCGGGAAAAAGGGAATCCTCCTTCACTCGATGCCGTTACAGTCTTCCCCAACCAGCCTGCTTTCTCAAATTTTTTCCGTTTCCCCACCTATAATGACTGGGGTATCGACCTGAGTGGCGAGCAGAGGGTGAACAACCTGCTGACGTTCAAAGCAAAACTGTTTTATCACAATCACGTGGACGAACTTGAATCCTATTCGGACGAAACCTTTAGTACCCCTATCGCCCTGAGCAAGTATCAGGACTACATAATCGGCGGCTCATTGATTACCGAACTGAGGCCAGTGGCATGGAACACCGTAAGACTTGCCATGCATTACAACGGGGACTCTCACAAGCAGCGCGACGTCGCTTACCTCCCTTTCGAAAACTATTACTCCTGGACAGGTTCCGTGGGCCTGGAAGACGAAATCTCCTACTGGAAAAACTTCACCATTGTAGCAGGGGGCAGCTATGACTGGTTCAAAGTAACTGATGCCAATGCGAACAACACAGACAGTAGCGGCAATTTTGTCAGCCAATCACCGTTGACAACAAAACCGACAACAACCAGCTTCAACCCGATGATCGGTGCTACATACTCGTTTTCCGACTCAACGAAACTTTTTGCCTCAGTGGCCCGCAAAACCCGCTTTCCAACTCTCAGCAGTTTGTTTGCATCTGCCAGCAAAGGCGGAAATCCGGACCTGAAGGCTGAAAACGCCATCAACTCAACGATCGGTGCCTCACGTTCCTTCGGAGATTTTGCCTGGGGCCAACTGGCATTTTTCTACCATGACATTACCAACCTGATTGAGAGGTCCGGACCGAACAAAACCGATATGTATAAAAATATCGGGAATGTCGAGGTATATGGTCTTGAGTTCAATACCGAATTGTATCCGGCAAAGGACCTGATCCTGAAACTGGCCTACAATTTCAACCATGCAACCAACCAGAGCAATGCCAAAGTTACCGATAAGGTGCGAAATGTTCCCGAACACAAGCTCGACTTGGGCGCCCAGTATACTGTCCCGTACATTGCAACGCGTATCGACCTGAACGGCATACTCTTTAGCAACATTTACAGCCAGGTCCCGACTTTGGACCATCCTACCGATCCTGAGCTGCAGAGCGCCGGTTACTTTGTCATGAACGCACGGGTTTCGAAGAAGTTCCTCGACCACTTCGAAGCGTATGTCGCCATCAACAATATCTTCGACCGCAATTACGAGCCGGAAACCGGCTATCCGGCCATTGGCCGCAACATCTTCGGTGGACTTTCCGCAAAATTCTAATTGCATCAAGGAGGCATTCCCGCCTCACTGATACCAAAGAAAGTTCAGAAATTATATGGTTGTCTTCTCCATTTTTTCATGGTTGTTTTTGGCTGCCGGTTTTTATACCGGCAGCCTCCTTTTTTTCCTGCTTAGATGGAACAAAGTCGCCCTGGGCCTTCTTGTGGCGGGTACGACGGTTCACTCCGGACTCCTCCTTTGCAGAGCATTCAGTTTTGGCATCTTTTCTCCCATGAACATCTTCACCGAACTGTATTTTCTGCCCTGGTTGCTCGGGGTGTTCACACTCTTCAGATGCCTGTCCAGGACTCGGTCAGCGAGAGATCCGTATTTGCTCGTACCTCTTGTTCTTTTCACGTTGGCTGCCGTCCCCTTAGCAACAAAACCGCTACCACCATTTCTTCAATCAGGCTCCCTGTTCGCAAACCTTTTCTTCTTTTTCGAGGCGGCAGCTCATGCCGCATTTCTGCTAGGCGGATGGTTCGGACTCCTCTTCCTGTCCGGAAAAACAGGGAAACAGACCTTCGACCGTTGTGCCACATGGGGTTTCATCCTGTACAGCGTTGCGCAGATTACCGGTGCAGTCTGGTGCTACCAGGGATGGTCCGTCCCTTTTTCCTGGAGTGAAAGACACCTCATGTCAGCGGCAATCTGGAGTTTTTATTGCGCCTACCTCCACCTGCAATTTTCTCCTCGCTGGTCTGTGCGGGAAAAAGCCTGGCACGCCCTGGCCGGAAGCATTTTCATCACAATTTCAATCTATGCCTACTATCTCGTCACGACAGGAGTCAAGAGTGCATAGATCACTTTGGCGATTTTTCAGCAGCATCAACCTGAGCATCCAGGTACTCTTTGCCATATCCTTTACGCTTTTGATCGGCAGTTTTTACGCTAAAAAGTCACCGGCAATCTACAACGAGCTTAATTTTGCACGTTTTCAAGAATGGCTACCGGTTCACGGCTTCGCATCATCCTGGTGGCTTTGGTTACTGTTTTTCTTACTGGCTTTGTTCGGTATCAATACAGCCATCTGTACATCCAGGAGATTACTGGAACTGTTGAAAGCAAGAAACGAGTTCCGGCTCAAATCTTTCGCAGTGATCATCTCCCCTTCGATCATGCATCTGTGTTTCCTTGCCATCATCGGCGGCCACGCCCTCAGCCAGTTTAGCGTTGAAACACAGCAACTACCCGTACATCGCGGCTTGGCATTGCACCTGGAGTCCGGAACCCTGACGGTGCGTGACAGCAACTATACATTTCGCTCTGAACCCGGTCTTAACGGAATTCTTCGCTCTTTTACAACTCGCCTGACTCTCTCCTCGAAAAACGGGACGCAGTCAGTCACTGTCGGCCTCATGGAACCGGCATCTTTGGAGGGATACCACCTTCACCTGATCCCGGTCGGCAAAGCAAGCCCGGGCAAACTCCCTGAAATGAAATTGGTAGTCAAAAAAGACCCGGGACTTGCGATCATCCTTCTGGGCAACCTTCTTCTCTGCATGCTGATGATCTGGTACTTTCCGATCATAATCCGGAATCGCAAAAGGACAGGAGCGGATGTCGCTACAGCAGGCACAGAAGAGAAACACGTTGCAAACGGGAAGAAAGTATCATTGGACATTGCAGCTGCCAAATCCACGTCCGGCTCCAACACATAACAACATGGCGCCCGGATCGGAAGTGAAGATCGTAGCCCAGATTTAGAAGAAAGTCGGACAAGCATTACTGAAAGGTCACAGAAAGAATTCGGTATTGGAGAACACAATATACTATGTTACATTACGCATAGTTACCCGCATGAATTCAGAGAGGAGTTAACGCAATTATGGAATGGTTGAAAATGATCATTGACTATGGGGTGATCTGGCTTCTCATCCTTCTAAGCATCGTGGCCGTGGCCTGTGCCATCGAACGAAATATGGTATTCAAAAGCATTCGCCTGCAGGATTTCAGCGACAAGAAAAGCCTGGAATTGGAGCTGACGAAAAAACTCCATATTATCGCGACCATCGGTAGCAATGCCCCCTACCTGGGGCTACTCGGCACGGTTCTCGGCATCATGCTGACCTTTTACAGCATGGGCAGCGATGGCTTCATGGATACCGGCAAGATCATGATGGGGCTGGCGCTGGCTCTCAAGGCAACCGCGGTCGGCCTTCTGGTGGCGATTCCCTCAGTTGTCCTCTATAACCTCCTCTTGAGGAAGGCAAAAGTTCTCATTCTGCGCTGGGAGATCATGAATGGAAGAGAAAGAGTTTAACTATATAAATGTTATCCCGTTCGTGGATATCATGCTGGTCCTTTTGACCATCGTATTGACTACCTCCACCTTTATCGCCACCGGAGGCATACCGATAAATCTGCCGAAAGCCTCGAAAAACCAGGAACAACCCCTGAAGGTGCGGACAATCGAAATCGACAAGCAGGGGTCCATCTTTTTCAATGGTCAATCGGAAACACTTGAGAGCCTCCTGTCAGCTGTTCAGCCCCTTGACCGGAGCACGCCCTTCCTGATCAGGGCCGACAAGGAACTTGCTTTGCAGAATTTCGTGGACGTACTCGATGCGATCAAGAATGCCGGTTTCCGACAGGTGAGCCTGCAGACCGAGATGAAAAAATGAATTGTCGCACCAAAGCCATGACAATCTCACTGGTGCTCCATGGAGCGGTAATCTCATTGGTTTTTGCCTTGAGCAGTTCGCTGGCCGATCAGGACAAACCTCCGATTGTCATCGATTTCACCCTTGTCGAGCCAAGCGCCCCCCCGGCACCTCCTAACAATACCCCTCCCAAAAAAGAGGATAAACCAACTATCGCAAAACCGATTCCAAGGCCTATTCCGCACCCTAAGCCGCAGCCCACACCGCCGAAGGAAAAGATCTCCCCCCCGGAACCGGCAACGGAACCGGAAGGTATTGTCCCAATAGTCGCCAAACCGAAAGAGGCACCCCCGGCACCTCCAGAACAAGCGCCGGTCACGACAGCAAACAGCACCGCTGGAGGCACCGGCACTGCAGGCACGGCAAGATCAGTGGGGGCAAGTCGAGGTGATAGCACTGAACAACTCTCAAACAAGTACCGGGCGGAAAACTTTGCCTACATAAAGAAAATTATCGAGCAAAACCTCTCGTACCCGCGCCGTGCCCAGCGGATGGGCTGGACAGGCAGAGTAGTGGTTTCTTTCGATGTGGCCAAGAATGGCCACGTAAATGAGATCAGGATTCTCAAAAGCACTGGGTACGAGCTTCTTGACTCCAATTTGGTCGAGACGATCCGGAAAGTTGAACCGTTCCCCAGACCTCCGATATCCGTTACACTGAACATACCTTTCGTGTACGAACTCAGATAACAAGTTCATGAAATGCAAGCCATAGTCAGCCAAGGAAGCTAATAGCGCGACTAGTTCGCAGCATCAGGCACTTCCATAAATCCGATTAGCGCTATGCCGCAGCCAAAGGTAGTCAGGATTCAGTTCTCTTCCCCGTTGACGTACCAGCATAAAGTAGCCGTGGAAAAATTGACTTCAGGTCAAAACGACGTTTAACGCGGTACTTGTCTGCACTCCGGTTTTGTCCAGCATATTTTTACAACTCGAATCAGTGGCACGTGCCGGTAATAGTGCTTTTTTTGTTGATTAGCACGGTATTGACCCAAGCGAAACAATTCATTTCAGTGCTCTTTCGAAATTTGCCAACGACTTGCAGTTGATGCTGACATACTGCCCGTAACAGCCTGGAAGCAGTAATAACCGAAAGAGATTACGAATGCAGTGGCTGATAAAGATTTACGAGCATCCTCAGCAATTGCGTTGCGGGTGAAACCTTTTACCGGAGCACAAACGGTACGCATTGTCCTTCTTCGTTTGTCTCAAGTGTGGCGACAAAAGGAGATTTATTTTCTGCTCGCCGGACAACCTTCCCAGAGAATCGTTGGCCACCCAGAGAGGCATCATGAACTTCTACTCGACCGGAAAGAATAGTGCCGGCTTCCCTCTCGTGCATTACCTGCATGAATTTAAGCTTTATCCACCATGCTGTGCAACAGAATACGTCATAGCTGAAGTTCAGCACGAATCAGATTTATTACTGGGTACGACTTGTAAGGATTGCGCTCCGCTGTATTTTTTTGTATATATATTGCATCGCTATAGTATCTGAGTTATATCAGTTCAAAAGCTGGAATGGTTTCAATTTTTCAATCATGCGTAGGGAGATTCAATCATGATCGACCGTACCATGATATTTCATCAAAAGGAGACGTTACATGAAAAGAATTCTTAGGTTTTTCGCTCTGCCATTGGTTCTGCTTGCCTTTGGACTCGCACTGAACGGCTGTGGAAGCGGATCATCACCAGCCGTTCCTACCGTACCCGGTGCCCCTACCAATGTGGCCGCGATACCCAGTGACAGCATGGCAACCGTGAGTTGGTCGGCAGTTTCGGGAGCAACATCGTATAATATCTATTATGACACAGTTCCTGGGGTTACCAAAAGCACGGGCACAAAGATAGCGAATGCAACCAGCCCCAACGATATCGCGGCCCTAACGAACGGCACCCCCTACTACTTCGTCGTTACTGCTGTAAATTCCATCGGCGAGAGCAACGAATCGGCCGAAGTTACTGCCACACCGGTTCCGATTCCCGCCAAACCGACAGGAGCATCAGCAACCCCAGGTGATGGTCAGGCAACTATCACATGGACCCCGGTTACGGACGCAACCTCCTACAATATATACTATTCCACGACATCTCCCGTCACCAAAGCCAGTGGAATCAAAATTGAGAATGTAACGAGTCCCTACGTGGTAACTCCACTGACCAACGGCACCGAATACTTCTTTGTCGTCACCGCCCTCAATGCAGCAGGTGAAGGTGTCGAGTCGAGCGAAAAATCTGCTATCCCGGCTGCGGGAGTTCTACCTCCGTCAAGCCCCAATGGGGTCTCGGCAACTGCGGGCGTGCAACTGGTTACCATTGTATGGAATACCAAGCTGACCGCGACTTCCTATAACATCTACTATAGCGACACTCTAACAACCACTGCCGATCTCCTGGCTGGAGGAACGAAGGTCCCTGTAGCCGCCCTGTCGGCAGACCCGCAACCCGCAACACAGTCACATGATATAACCGGCCTGACAGCGAACACGACCTACTACTTCGTGGTGACTGCCGAAAATTCAGGTGGAGAGAGCGGAGCACAGACCTCCCCCAAGACTGCAGTTCCTACACCTTAGTTGGGGATTCACTTCTCTTCCCGAGCGAGGGGCAAGGTTCGCCTTGCCCCTCCCCCCGTATCAAATATTTCACCAAGAAATACCCTCATGCATTACCATACTGCCAGGTGTGAACGCTTCCACGTTCTGAAACTGGCCGATTTTGCGGCAAGGTGATACTGAAATCCATTGTCGTCCCGTCCGACACGAGGGAGAACGCCAGACTCTGCCCCGACATCGCCACAACTTCCTTGTCAACACCTTCGCACTGTATGCAGCTGATCAAAGACTACGTTTTGTTCCTCGGCTTCACTGAGCCGAAGAAACAGAAACAATGACTAAATAGTTTAGGGACAGTGCCAGATAACGTGCAACGGGCCATTTTCCACAAGGTGGCGAAATCTACATAACGAACCTCCTCTTGGTATCGGCTCGGCACTTGACGCAGTAAAGGCACAAACAAGAAAAGGCATCCTCTAATGGAGATCCCCTGAGAAGGCTTGGCAGCATTTCAATCCCAAAACATTCTGGAACGGGAGAAAAAAAGAAAGGGACAACCGAATTGATTGTCCCTTTCTTTTACTGATATGTCGCTTAAACTGCCACCAATGCTCTCAATACGATTTGAGCGCGACGGAGAGGCTGTAGACACCTGCAGATTCAGTTTTGGTAGTTACTGCAATGTCCTTGTTGTAGGCCAGCTTGCCGTGCAAGGTTGCATCAGCGGCACTGCTCAGGATACCGTCGCTACTGATGGCTAAAGTGAAACCGGCAGGCGGGGTCGTGTTGTTGGTACTGTCCAGATATGAATCGAACGTTACCGCACCGGTAGTTCCGTCCGCCGATAGCATGCCAGATGCCGTCTTGGCAGTTGTGCCCACGATGAGACTTTCGATGCTGTAACTGCCAGCCAGGTCGGCCAAAGTGAAAGTGTTGGTATCGCTGGGCACGATATTGATCATACTGTAGATTCTCAGGACATACTTGCCTGGATTCACCGAATCAGTGGCAGTTGCCACAATCAGGGACGTGTCATCTGACATGACACCTGCCGGGATCAAGACGCTTGGCTGTGGGCTGATGGCACTTCCGCTCTCTGTCACAATACCGTCCGAGGTGATGGAAAGGGTGGTTGCCTTATCGCCTGGTGTGGCCGGATTTGATGGCGCCGTGAATGTTGAGTACTTAACCGTCCTGTCTCCGCCGATTTGGCCTATGCCGAATTCCCACTCCTTGAGAGTGCCGCTGGAAAGCTGAGAGTACGAGAAACGACGGGCACCTCCGGCACTGGAACCAAAACCGGCGAGAGAACCACTGTCACTGAAGACAACCGAAGGGTCGTGCTTCTGCAAAACAACAAACAAATGGGCACCAGTATCCGTTACTGATGTTCCAACGATTATCTTGCGCTGGGAACCGCCCATGGCACCTTTAAAATGTGCGTCGACCTCATTGAGCGCATCACGAACCTGTCCGGTGGAATTAATCAGCAAAACGGGAAAAAGATAGGCCGGAGCAGCAGTTCCGCCGGTGTTGTCGAGGAAGGGGTTGATAGTCACCGCACCGGAAGCGTCAACCAAGATGGTGCCGCGCATCCATCCCGAGCTGCTACCGGACACAAGAATGTTGAATCGCCAGATGCCTGTCAGATCGGACTGGTCGAAGGCCGCGGGAATCGCTGGTGTCGCGGAAACTTCATTGGACACTCCGCTTTCAGAAGTGGAATTTGCCGAGCTTACGACAAAGTAATATTGCGTACCGTTTGTCAGCCCGGTAACGATGGTATTGGTGGAAGATGTGACCCCGAATTTGGTCCCTGTGGCTGAAGTCACTCCAGGCGATGTTGAGTAGTAAACGATATAGGACCCAGCCTTAGCCGCTGCCGACCAGGCAAGAGAAACCTGCCCATCTCCTGTCGCTATAACAGTCAGGCCAGATGGAACAGCCGGTGCACCGGGATCATAGCGGGCAACCGAACCGCCGCACCCCCAAAGAACCAGACAAAGTAAACTTATCCAAAGAACCGCCAACCTCAATCGCCACGAATCTTTCACTCAACACCCCCTGTTATAAAAAATTTAAGAAATCCTGCCGGCGCTCACCACATCCACAGTCCAACGCGCAAGCATAGCTGGCAATTTGTAAAAGCAGACATCTGCGACATCACTAACAATTTGATTCCTTAATGGGAAACACAAAAGAAAAAGCCACGAACATCTGCGTCGAAATGTAAACAATTCTAAACAATTCGATTGCTATATTCAAGACTATATTTCGGAACAGTGTACACTATGTACAAAGCACTATACGATGACAATACAATCAGAACACAACGAGCAGCTAATTGTAAAAAATAAGCATTAGCAAAAATGTCGCCAGCATTCATAACTATTAATTTACCAATTTTCAGTTTACTTCCCCCGCATAAATAATTGGTTTACATCTTTATACGTAATATTATATAACGATACGAAAATTTTCTATTGCACGAACACATTTGCATATCAATACAAAGCTGTCACAACCCATTTCCTCAAGGAGCACTGCTATGTATCAGCAATTGAAACTCGGCATGTTTATCATGATCCTTGGCTCCCTCGTTGCTTCACCGCTGACCTCCCGGGCCGAACAGTCAAGTGATGACGCGCCCACTTTTTCTCTCGGTGAAGTTATTGTTTCGGCAAATAAACCGGCAGTAGAGGCAGCCGGTACCGTTGAAGAGGTAACCGCAGCAGACATCGAGGCGTCAGGAGCGCGCAACCTGAGCGAGGCTATTGATCTTCTTCCCGGTGTCAACATCAGGACCGGGGGCGATGGCGTACCCAGAATCGACCTGAGGGGCTTCAAAACCCGTCACGTTGTGCTTCTGCTGGATGGAGTCCCCTATAACTCGGCCTTTGACCAGCAATTTGATCCTACTCTGATCCCGGTGGAAGACATTGCCCGCATCAAGGTAACGAAAGGTCCCAGTTCAGTACTTTATGGTCAAGGTGGCCTTGGTGGTGTCATCAATATCATCACAAAAAAAGGGACGAAAAAGACCAGGGCAATGGCAGGGCTGGAAATGGGTGATCACGAACCCTACCGCGTCAAAGCAAGCCTCGGGACCGGGGCCGGAAAGTTTGACGTCTTTGTCAGCGGCAGTGCTACAAAGCAGAACAGTTTTCCCCTCTCCGACGATTTCAAAGCTACGACCCTGCAGCAAAGTGGTTACCGGGTAAACAGCGACGGTGAAAGAAATAACGTGTACGCAAATATCGGTTTTACACCCTCAGAAGACCTTTCTCTGGCATTGACCCTCAGCTACAAGCGCGGCGGTTACGGCAAACCACCCAATGTGGTTGATAATCTTTTTAATGATGACCCTTTTGCCTCCGGCGTCAAATATGTACGGGTGAACGACTTCGAGGGATATTCGGCTCAGCTAGCTGCTGATTACCAGGTAACGAAGCCCTTCAGCGTCCGTTCCTGGCTCTACTTCAATAAATATGACGAACATGAATCCCAGTACGATAATGAACAGATGAACTCCTTCAACCTGAAAAATGGTTCGTATGTTCAGGATACCAAGACCGATATCTTCGGCTTTACCCTGCAGCCGAAATATGATTTCGGCAAGGCCGGCACAGTAGCCCTTTCCCTTTCAACCGAAAAAGACATGTGGAAAAACAGCTCTCTTACCACAACGTCTCCAAACAATTTCAGTTACGATCTGACCAAAAAGAATGTTTCCCTCTATTCAGCTTCGGCAGAATATGATGTTTCTCCCCTTCCTGACCTTGGATTGACGATCGGTTACGGCCACTATTGGCAGGACAAAGACGAAGGAAGCGACAACGGTTGGAGCCTGCTAACCTCAGCCTATTACGACGTCACCAAGGGGACTCGCCTGAAAGCAGCTTTTCAGCGGAATATCCGCTTTGCTTCCATTCGCCAGCTGTATGAGCAGCCAAGTGGTGATCCGCTGCTTAAGCCCGAAAGCGCCTACCTCTACCAGGTTGGAATTGAACAGCAACTGCCGGGCAAGACCAAGCTGAGCCTGACCGGTTTCCATAACACAGCGAAAAACTTCATTCAAAAGGATGACGCGCTCAACAAAAACAGGAACTACGCCGAATACAGCTACCTCGGCGTCGAACTTGCAGCTGAAACACGTATCGTTCCCCGGCTTCTTGCCCGCGCATCCTATACCTATCTGGACTCCAAGGACAAGTCGACACCCGGTCATGACGAGTTCCAGTACACCCCGGCTCACAAGGTTACCCTGGAGTCGAAATACGATTTCGACTGCGGCCTGACACCTTATTTTGCCTTCGCCTACGTAGGCGAGCAGTACACCTATTCAAAAACAGGGATAACCCCGGTACAGAAACTGGAGCTCAAAAACATCACCCTCGTCAATGTTAAGTTGACCCAGAAGCTCATGAAAAACGCCTGGTCGCTCTATATCGGGGTAGATAATCTCTTTGACGAAGATTACGAAACGAGTTACGGTGTTCCTCAGCGTGGCCGTTTCCTTTATGGCGGCGTGGAATTCCGAATCTGACAAACTGTTTACAAGGCATTCAGCTGACAAGATTCTTGAATAAACAGGAACGGAGGGGAAATCCCCTCCGTTCCTGTTTCCGCACGAAAGTAACCAGAAAAACATGATTACTGTTACCAATCTGACATATAGCTACCCAGGAGAAGACCAGCATGCTCTTTCAGGCATTTCCTTTGATGTTGCTGCCGGCGAGTGCGTCTGCTTCAGCGGCCATTCCGGCTGTGGCAAGACCACCCTCCTTCTGGGGCTGAAAGGATTACTCCCGGAGGGGGACTTTGGCGATAACATTCAGGTTGATGACACCCCGTTGACCCGCGAGCAAGTTCTCTCCGGATTTGGCCTGGTTTTCCAGAACGCCGAGTCTCAGCTGCTCTGCTCCACGGTCTTCGACGAAGTTGCCTTTGGCCCTGAAAATCTCTGCACTCCACCTGTCGAAATCAACAGGCGAATCATCGAGGCACTTACAGCAGTAGACCTCTTGGAATTCGGAAATCGAAACGTGGAGCGATTCTCAGCCGGCCAGAAACAACGTCTCTGTATCGCCTCCGTACACTCTATGCAACCGCGGGTACTGCTCCTGGATGAACCGACATCGCAACTTGACCGAAGAGGGCGAAATGGTCTCCTCACTATCTTGAAGCGGCTGAAAGCACAGGGAATAACCATCATCATCGCGGAACACAATATCGAGCCATTTATCGGGATTATTGATCGCTACTATCTCATGTCCGGCGGAATGCTGACCGACACTCTCAAACAGCCGCCTGAGCAGTACCGTTGCAAGCACCTGCTGATGTCTGCCGGTGCTCACCACAACAGGGTAACGAAGGCGTCATCTGATCCGGTTTTTATCAGCCGAAAATCTTTGTTTTTCCTATCCCGGCAGCAAACCCATCCTCAACGGTGTAACGATATCGGTCATGAAAGGGCGAACTCGTGCATCTTCATGGAGAAAACGGCTGCGGCAAGTCTACTCTTCTCAAAATATCTGGCCGGCGCCATCCAGCCTGATACTGGCAGCCTTACCGTGTGCGGCAAGAAAGACTCCCAAGGCCGGAGAACTACTGGGAACCGTATCCCTGCTTTTCCAGAATCCCCAGCGCCAGCTTTTCGAAGATACTGTACGCGAAGAGGTCGCCTTTACCCCGAAGCGCCTGCGACTGCCGGAAGAGGAAATTGAACAGCGGGTCACTCTCGGCACTGACTGCCTGCGAAGCCTTGCACCTCAAAGACCGGCTGCCACTGACCCTCAGTTTCGGCGAACAGCATCGGGTTGCCCTGGCTTCCGTGATTGCGCCAAACCCGGAACTGATCCTTCTTGATGAACCTTTTGCCGGGCTTGACCCAACGCAGCGACTCCGTCTCCTGAAAATACTGGCCCAGCTGAGGGAGGAGATGGAAGACAACTATTGTCATCGCCTCCCACGACCCGCTTCCAGACGGAGAATGGGCAGACAGGGTCATTACCATGCAGAACGGAAGCATCACCATGCCGGAGGAAGCGGTCCGATGAAAAAAAGACTGCGGGGAAGCGATTATGCCTGCCAGTATCGCGTGGCAGACTCACTCATCCATCGACTGCCTGCCGGTTGGAAGATACTGGTCAGCACGTCATTGAGCATCTTGATCCTGGTGGTACGGGAGCCGGCACCCCTCCTTCTGGCGACCACGCTTTGTTTCCTCTATTATTTTCTTGCCCGACTTACCCTGGCAGATCTTTGGCGTGACACACGATTGTTCCTGCTGCAATTCGTCATTCTGCTGTCGCTGTACCTGTATAAAATGGGCTATCCTGAAGCGGTCTGGCCAGCGGTCAGGACTTCGATCCAGATCGTTCTCTTCTTTATCCCCGGAATCGTTTTTCTGCGTACCACTCAAGTTTCGAGCATGATGAAGGGGCTTCGTGGCATTGTGCCCTATCGGGTCCTTTTCCTGCTCTTCACTTCTCTACGCTTCGTTCCCTTTTTTGCCCGGGAGATGCAGGAACTGGTAATGGCCCAAAAGCTACGGGGAGCTCATCTCTCGCCAAAAGACATACGACGTCCGGCTTTCTGGAGGGACCTCTTTTCATGCATCATCCTACCGCTACTCGTCAGGGCGCTGAAAACCGCTGACGAAGCAGCCTTGTCAGCTGAAGCTAGGGGCATGGGGGCAAAACCGGAGCGGACCTACTATGATGTACAGGAGCTGGAAAAACTTCTTGCATCGAGGGAGAATACCCTTGCGTCCTCAGAAGAATAGCGGACCTGTTCTGAAAGAACTCTTTGGTAAACAAATACTGAAAAGGAAAACGAGAGAACAATGAAAAATGACGTAAATTTTCTTTGGAACCGATTTACCATGCGGGAGGCTCTGTTGCTGGGTTTCTGCGCCACCTTCATTGTATTGACCAAGGCAACACTACGGATGAAACTGGGGTTATCAGGTCACGCAATGTTCTTCTTGATGTTCTTCCTTCTGCTAGCCCGCGGCATTGTTCCAAAAACCGGAGCGGCAACCCTGGTTGCGCTGCTGGCCGGTGCGATCAGCATTGCTCTGGGCCTCGCGCACAAGGGCCCACTGATCATGCTTAACTTCGTGCTTCCCGCCCTGGTTATTGATTCAGCAGGCATCTTCCTGCCGCGGTTCACCTCAGGTTTCATGACATGCCTCATCATCGGCGCCTTAGCTTCGGCAACCAAGGGACTAACTGAAGGCATCATCATGTTTTTCACCGGTGCTTCGGCAGATCTGGTTCTCATGAAAGCAGTTCTCGGTGGAGCATGGGCTATCGCATTCGGAATGCTCGGCGCCCTGCCGGTCCCGGCCATTATCCGAAAACTACGCACCAACCGGCTGATCCCCGATCCCGGAAACGGCACAGGGCGCTCGAAATCGACACGATAATCCTTTGGCAGGGGCTGAAACTACACTGCACTGGAAGTCTCAACCGCAGGAGGAGGCATACGGACAGTGCGCGGAAGCAAGGCCGGATTTCCATGCCGGATTACAACCCGTGCATTTCCGCAGAGAGGATACGCGGCCAAAATCGGCTCCAGAACGGCAAACATCTTTTCGGCGTCGGGGCAATACAGGTAAATCGCGGTCTCATTCGGGCCAACCCACGAGCCGCGAATTTCACCACCCAGTGAGGTCAGCTTCCCGTAAATCAGGCCGGCAAGTCCATCGGCAGTGCAGGTTTCATACACCTCGTCAGGCAGTCCAATGCCATCAAGATAGATCGCCAGCCCTTCCTTTCTGCCAAAGAGCACAACTTCCTTTTAGTCAGCCCCGCCAATCCTTATTTCCGAACCGGCAGGCGCACCAGCCTCCTCTAAAACCCGTGTAACCAGTTCCACGGCCTCTCCAAGATTCGCAAGGTCAAGATCGAACTCCACATACTCCACTTCCAGCTCCCGACTCATCACAGAACCCCGCTCGAGAACCTCTCCCAGCCGGTACGAACGAAGCACGGTACTGAGGGGTATCTCATACTTGACAGCGCGACCCTGTTCCCGAATTGGCTCCCATACCCGTACGTTCACAAAATAACTCATTTGATGACCTCCAGTGTGCAACTCCGTGGAACGGAGCAGCCGAATACTGGCGTGTATGCTTCCCAATGGCCACAGCAAAAGCCCTGAATACGTCTTCTTTTTATTGTACCCCCGAACCATTCCGAAGCAACAGGGGCAAACCTTTCGATCCGGATCCGCAGAGCATCACCCTGGAAACAAGTGTCCACAGACGATCACCGTAATCTGATGACCTTATGAAATGGCCTGGTGACTGACGAAAGAATATACGAAAGTGCCTCGTCAGAAGAGACCGATAGTATGGAGGAAGACGATCGCGACGAGAACGGGTGAAACGTACTTGATGAGGAAATACCAGACAGGAAAGAAATGCACCCGGACCGCCCCTTTTTCCAATTCTCCCTTGGCCAGGCGAGGTGTGAGGACCCAGCCGGTAAAGAGTGCGATAAGGAGGCCTCCGAGAGGCAGGATATAATTGGTGGCAAGAAGATCAATCGAATCAAGGAAATTGCGTCCGCCGATCAGGTGCAGATTTTTCAAGAGATGGTTGGACAAGGCGGAGGGAACACCAAGGAGAAATATGAGCAGGCCGATGAATAGCGTGGCCTTTCTCCTTCCCCATTTCTTCTCGTCACAATAATAGGCCACCACCACCTCAAGCAGCGAAATACCTGAGGTCAACGCTGCAAAGACCAGCAGCAGGAAGAAGAGAACCGCAATAACGGAACCGCCCGGCATTTGGCTAAAAAGGATCGGCAGTGTCTCAAAGACCAGTCCGGGACCAGCCGAAGGCTGCATGCCGAAGGTGAAGACAATGGGGAAAATAGCCAACCCTGCCAAAAGAGCCACGCAGGTATCCATTATCGACACCGTGATCGCCACACCGGGAATGCTGGTTTTATCGTCCGCATAACTGCCATAGGTAAGCATCGCCCCCATGCCCAGGCTCAGGCTGAAAAAAGCATGCCCCATGGCTTCGAGCATCGCAGGTGGATCGAGAAGGGACCAGTCGGGATAGAAAAGAAAATGGAGAGCCTGCTTGCCACCGGGTAAAAAAAGCCCTCGTACCGCCAAACTAACCAGAATGAGGAAAAGAATCGGCATCATGATCTTGTTTGCCCGCTCAAGACCTTTGCTGACCCCTCCGAGAACAATAAATACCGTCAGCCCCATGAAAACTGCCTGCCAGAAAAGTTGACTGAAGTCGCTTGAAAGGAGGCCGGAAAAGAGTTCCGGCACTGCAGCTGCCCGGGTTACAGTGAAAGTCCCCCGGATTGACAGCCAGAGATAATCGACCGCCCATCCGGCAACCACGCTGTAATAGGAAAGGATGACAAACCCCGCGATAACCCCCAGCCAGCCGACCGCGGTCCAATATCCTCCCCTGACGGCACGGAATGCGCCGACAGGATCTTTATGGGTGTGCCGACCGATGAGCATTTCGGCTATCATGATCGGGATCCCCACCGTTACGATGCAGAAAATGAAAAACAGGACAAAAGCCCCTCCGCCATGCATCCCGGTGATATAGGGAAACTTCCAGATATTGCCGAGTCCGACGGCAGACCCGGCCGATGCCATGATGAAACCGAGGCGACTGGACCAGAGGCCGCGCTTCTGCTTGAGCTTATGTGAGGTGGACATGAAATCTCCTGTCTAGTACCGGCAGGCAAAATCGCGGAATACTGTAGCAAAGACAGGCGTGAAGGAAAAGAAAAAAGTCAGGTAGGAAATGCACGAGTTGAGGACTTCGCGTCTCAGGATACTGCTCCCCGCAGCAGGCAGCGCTCAAAGGCAGCGACAATAATGGGATCAAACTGATTATTGGAAAACTGTTCCATGATTTTCAACACCGTGTCGGAAGGCATGCCTTTCCGGTAAGGTCGGTCGGAGGTCATGGCATCAAAGGAATCGGCAACGGCAAGAATCCTCGCCTCGAGGGGAATCTGCTCCCCGGCAAGGCAGTCCGGGTAACCATTCCCGTCATACCACTCGTGGTGATGACGTATCCAGGTAACGATCTCCTTGAACTCGGCGATCATCGAAAGGATTTCCTCGCCTTTGGCCGGATGCTCTTTGATCTTCTCATATTCTTCCGGCTGAAGCATTCCCGGTTTACGCAGGATACTCTCCGGCGTTCCGATCTTCCCGATATCATGGAGCAGCGAGGCAAGTTCCAGCTTCCGGATCCTCTCCTTCGGCATGCCCATCTCGGCGCTGATTGCCACGGACAGCTCCGCAACGCGGCGGGAGTGGCCGTAGGTATAGGGGTCTTTCGCATCAATGGAAGTTGCCAAGGCCTCGACAGTGCTCAGAAACAGCTTGTTTATCTCTTCGTACAGATGGGCCTTCTGCAGGGCTGATGAAACCTCGGAAGCAAAGATTTCCATCAGCTGGAGTTCCTGTGACCAGAATTCCTCGCCTGACAGCTTGTCCGTGGCAATCAGCATCCCCACCAGTTTCGTGTCGGCAATCAGCGGAACGCACAACACGCTCTTTGCATAAAACGGCAGGGATAAACGGCCGTCTATGGAAATATCACAGACAGTTACCGGCTCGCCCTGTCGGAAAACATGCCCGATCAATCCCTCGGTATCCGAGACACAATAACCGAGTGCCGATGTACTGTCCCGACCTATGGCAAGACGGGTACTGATTTCCTGCCGATCCGCATCGTGAAGCATAATAAAGAAGGTACTGACAGAAAGTATCTTGTCGGCCTCTTCGAGAACCAAGCGGCAGATCTTCTCCGTATCCATCTCATTGCCAAGCATTCCCGAAAGCTTCTGGATAAGAGAAAGCTCATCATAAACACGGACAATCTCCGAAGAAAGATTTACAATTTCCCCTTCGAGACTGAGAAATGACTCCAGAGAACAGGCTATTCCCATAGCAATCTCTTTCCCTTTTTCCGGATCGAGACACACTTCGAGCGAGCCGACTTCCCTCTCCTTGAAGAACAAGGGTTCCGAGTAGTGCACCTTACCATTCCTCATTGCCAAGATAGCGAAAGATTCCCGGTCCCGGCAGACATTCCCGGCACTCATCAATACTTTTCCCTGACCATCCAGAATACTCAGCGGAGCCCCGAACCCCTTAGAAAGACTAGCTAAGACCTCTTCAATTTTTCGTCGCGAAATGTTTCGCAAAACAGTATCCATGGTTCTCTCCCGCTGCCAGACCAGGGTTACTCCAGGCCCCTCGAATATTCTTTCTCGATTTCTCCAACCAACTTATAGAGGCTTTTCGCTTCCGCCTTGCGGCTCGCAGGACTCAGCGTAACCGGAGTGACATACCTGCTCAGGGCAGAAGCGAGGATTAGAAAAGTAGGGACATTCCCTGTCCGCGAGGAAGACCGGATCTCCGTTAATAGTTCCTCGAGAGGCTCTTTGCCGAATGCTCCGATAAAGAATGCACCAGGACACGTGCTTTTACAGCTCTTTACCGCCAGATGGCCGTCATGAAAGAGCAGCGTTTCATAACCGGCTGCGCCGAGAATGACCTGCAGAGTCCGTGACTCATCCCTGTCCGGAGAAACAATTACCACCGGGGCCCCCTTCACCTGATAACTTTCCAGGAGCGAGTGAATCTCATATTTGTCGAATGGTTTCGATACATAGCCATGCACCGCCAAAGCCGGTTCGTCGCCAACATGAATGTAAAGGGTCGTCAGAAGCATTCTGACGCCAGCATCTTTGGCCCAGCGAATCAACATTTCCAGTTCGCTCCAATCTTCCTGGACTTCCGTGAGAATCAGTCCCGGCCGCATCGTCCCGATAATATCGCAGGCCCTGGCGGGAGTATCCGCACCGAGCGTATGGTAGCCGATCTCTTCCAGCTTCTTCCTGAGACAGCGCCTGCTCACTATGTCACGGGTTACAACGAGGATCGGCTTGTAGTGCGCCAGGAGCGGATCACTCCGTTTGTGCTCCAGGTGCTCAAGGTCAGGAAGCGGTTTTGCAGCAACGGGCACGGTAAAGAAAAAGGTACTGCCCTTGCCTATTTCGCTTTCAACCCGGATCCTGCCTCCATGAAACTCTACGATTCCTTTTGATATGCTCAGACCAAGACCCGAACCTTTCGGCCGGTTGACGCCATGCTCGGCGATTCTCGAAAATGGTTCAAAGATCAGCTCGCGCTCTTCGGGAAAAATCCCTTCCCCGGTATCCGAAACAAAAAATTCCACAAAGCCGTCTTTTGCCTGAGCACCCATCCGTATTGTACCTTTCGGGGTAAATTTAACGGCATTATTGAGCAGATTCACCAGAACCTGAATAAGCTGATTTTTTTCTCCACAGGCCGCAGGTAATCCGTTATTCTCCTCCAAAATCAGTTCCAAACCCTGCTCCATTGCCATTGGACGGATGATTCGTTCGCTTTCTGCCAGCAGCTCCGCAGGAGCAACCGAAGAAAAATCAGCTCCCTGCTTCCCCGAACCGATTCGAATCAGATCAAGAACCTCGGTGGCAAAGGTCGACATCCGCACGCTTTCCCCGTTTATTGTCTGGAGAAATTCCTTCTGTGTCACCGGATCAATATCATCGTAATTCAGAAGAATCTCCGAATAGGAACGGATTGACGAAAGCGGTGTACGCAGTTCGTGGGAAACATTCGAGAGAAAAACCGTTCTGGCTTTGTCATACTCCTGCAGTTTTTTATGCGCCTCGGACAAGGCGTCAAGAGCGGTCTGAAGGTTCATGTTTTTATTCGTGAGGGCATCCCCCATGCTATGAAAGGTTGCTATGGCATTATCATAGCGAAACCGCTCCTGATGGATGCGCTTGGAAATAAACCCAACCACCAGAGTGAATAAAAAGAGCATGGATATTTCAGCAAGATCGGAAGAAAGGTGAATCTCCGTTTGAAAACGGGAAACATACAGAAGAGGAAACAGGATGGTGAAGGCAAGACCGGCAGCATGTAGTATACGTGGAGGAAAATATAACGAAACGTAAGCCAACAGGGGGAAAAAAAGGAATCGCACCGGGCTTTCCGTACCACCGCTCATATAGCATATGGTAAGAAGAGAAATGATGGAAAGAAACAGAAAACCTGTTTTAATCCGTGTTCTCATGTACCTACCCCCCGAGTATATCCTTGACCATTTTCAGGACCTCCTTGGGACTGAACGGCTTGGTTATGAAACTGTCTGCGCCACTGGCAATACTAAGCTCCCTATCCAGCTCCTGCCCCTTGCAGGTAAGAATAATAATGTATGTATCCTTTAGATCAGCGTCCTGTTTAACAGATTTGCACACCTCGTCGCCCGTCATCTTCGGCATGATCAGGTCAAGGAAAACAACCTGCGGTTTCGTCTCCCTGATTATTCGCAAGGCCGCAGCCCCATCAGAAGCGGTCTCGACGGTATAGCCTCCCCTTTCGAAGACAAAGCTGAGTGCCCTGACGATATGGGGTTCGTCATCTGCAATAAAAATATCGATACCTGCCATGGCTAACCCGGAAAAATGATGGATTTGCAACCCTACAGGGGAGTATACTAGATTTCAGAAAAATTTCTTCTTGTGGTCTTTTAACACTAATCGACCGTGTCTCTTGGACCAGGTCAGTATCATAACTGACACCCCTCCAACTTTCCAGACATTATTTATGCTACGAGGCCCAGGGGACAAAAATCACTGGCAGTGCCTGAAGAAGAAATAACTTGCCATTCATCCCAAATTCCCGTAGTGTATAACGTTGACTGAACAACGCACCGACGGAACCCCCACCAATAGTAGTTTCTTGCAGGTATCCCGTCCAAAGCTTCATCGATCACTGACCCCCCACCACTGCCTCTAGTCATTTCCCTGTGGCGCAGTAAATACGGTTGGCGACGATATTTCAGAAGCCAGTCAGTATGTGCTGCCACCGTTTCCTAATCAGCGTACACGTGTGCCCTGCGGTGTCTCACGAAACCCGATTCAGGGTTTTCCGAATGGAATTGTCTTGCCCCCGGCGCGGCGCATGGCGTTGTATGCCGCATGCACGCGGACAGTGGCTATTCCAGACAGCGGAAAAGCCGAAAGGAAGAAGAATGACTTTTACTCAGTTTGAGCTCGCGCCGCAAATCAGCCAGGCAATTAGAGAATGCGGCTACGAGAAACCCACTCCGGTCCAATCTCTGGCAATACCCATGGCACTCAGTGGCCGCGACATTCTGGCCTCAGCCCAGACCGGGACAGGAAAAACCGCGGCATTTGTACTGCCCGCCCTGCAGCGCCTCACGCAACGTTCCCCCCTGCGAGGAATCGGTCCCCGTATTCTGGTACTGACCCCCACCCGGGAACTGGCAAAACAGATAACAGACGCCGTCCGGGTCTATGGCCGCCATATGCGCGTCAGATCCGGCGTAATCCTCGGCGGCATGCCCTACCGGGAGCAACTGCGTCTGCTTTCCAGCCCGGTTGATTTCATCGTGGCAACCCCCGGGCGCCTCATCGACCACCTGGAGCGCGGCAAAATCAACCTCTCCCGCGTCGAGACACTGGTACTGGATGAGGCTGACCGTATGCTGGATATGGGCTTCAGCGAAGATGTGGACAAAATCGCTGCCGCCTGCCCGACAGATCGCCAGACCCTGATGTTCTCGGCAACCATGGACAAAGAAACATCCCGACTCGCCGCTCGACTTCTGAATAATCCCGAGCGCATTGAAATCGCTCCGGAAAAAATCACCGCCGATCACATCGAGCAGCGTCTCCATGTTGCCGATGACCTGTCACACAAACACAAACTCCTCCGTCACCTCATTGACAACCAAGAAGTGCAAAAAGCCATTATATTTTCCGCGACAAAACGTGACACGGACTCTCTTGCCATTGAACTGAAGGCAGAGGGACATTCCGTGGCAGCACTCCATGGCGACATGACCCAGGGCGCCCGCAACAAAACCATTGAGGCCATGCGTCGCGGTAAAATCAGGTTGCTCGTGGCAACCGACGTGGCGGCACGTGGTCTCGATGTAAGCGGAATCAGTCACGTGATCAATTTCGACCTGCCGAAAGCAGCGGAAGACTACGTCCACCGCATCGGCCGCACCGGCCGGGCAGGCGCCTCTGGAATCGCCATCTCCTTTGCTTCGATCAAAGAATTAAGTTATCTGGAACGCATTGAACGATATATCGGCAAACCCCTTCCCGAAGAACAAATCCCGGGCCTGGAGCCCAGGCGCCCCATGCAGCGCCTTACCTTCCGCAAAAGCGGCAGTGGAAACCCGAACAGTCGCTACGCAGGAAAACGGCCATCCGGCGCTCCCGGCAAATACGGCAAACCGGGAACCGCGGGCAAAAAGACCTGGGGCAAGCCGAGAAAATCCTCGGGGCCGGTAGTTGTCTACCGACCTGCCGCCTCGGATATGAATTGAGAATCGCTACTAATACAGTAACAAACAACCCTCGTACAGAAAATGTACGAGGGTTGTTCTGCGACTAGCTGCACCAATAATTTTAATTTAAGTAAACTTGTTTATTTTTATTGAATTTATTCTCAGACCGTGCTTTACTTCTGATCATTGCTTTCTAAGTACATACCTCCGCCCCGCAGAGCCTTACTCACTGCGGGGTATTTTTATCATTTTCTCTTTTGAACAGCCGGGCATTCCGAATCCTTTCAACCCGATAGATCCGCATGACTACATAATACACCTCCCTGTCACTACTTTTCTCTTGACTCCACTAGTCGACCGGTCTATTTTTACCTCATGATCACAAAAGACACCAGGTCCGAAATACTGAAAGCCGGGATGAGTATCATTTCCCGACAGGGCTTCAACTCCACCGGAATTGACGCTATCCTGAAAAAGGCCAACGTCCCGAAGGGCTCCTTTTATCACTACTTTTCCAGCAAGAAGGATTTTGGCCTGAAGGTTCTCGACCGTTTTGCCACGGGGATCGACAGAATCTTCATCTCGTTTCTGGAAGACCGGTCATTACCTGCCCTTGTCCGGTTGCGAAATTGCATAGAAAGCCTGGCAGCCCGTTTTGAAGACAATAATTGCAGTATCGGCTGCCTTGTTGCGAACATGGGGCAGGAACTGGCTGACCAGGACGAAGTTTTCCGGGAAAACCTCGCCGGAATATTCACCTCCTGGTGTAGCCATTTCGAGAAGTGTCTCAGCGAGGCGCAGGAACAAGGGGAAATTCCGGAAGACATCTCGCCAGCTAACGCCGCCCAATTTTTCCTTTCCGGTTTTGAAGGGGCCCTACTGGTCTCCAAGGTCATGAAATCACCCATGCCTTTACGAAATTTTATCACCATTTTTTTCGAACAGGTGCTCAGGCAATCGCCCTGACAAACCTCAGGTTGCACCTCCACTTTCAGTAAAAAGAGAGGACCGGCATGCAAAGCTCAAAAAATCCACTACTCGTGGATCTTCCCCCTGATGAAAATCTCGTCACCATCACCTTAAAACCTACGACAGAGCAGATATCCCGCATCTGCACTCTCATGCATAACCGCTGTTATGTCAAGGTTGAGTGCGGAAAAACTCTCAGTGATCTGCTTTACAACCAGTTTCAGATACCTTTCGAGTACGTCACCAAAGATATCAAGGTTATTTTCCTTGAATCCAGCCCGGTGGACAATCTTGAAACCGCTATTATAAAGGATGGAGCAACTCTCGCACTCTCCGCTGCCATGCCCGGTCTGGTAGGAGCGGCAATGCGGAGGGACGGGGAGCTTAACTGGATGCGTAGCGGAATTTCCTACCAGGAAGGTAAAACTGAACAGCGAGAAGAACCAGGCTTAATCAAGATAAAACTTTTCAACAAGGTCATGGCCGACCTGGGAGAATCCTTTCTGCGCCGGGGAATATATCTTCAGTCAATATACCTTTCCGAATTTCTGCCACGATTTACCCCGGAATTCTGGAATGAAGGCATAACCATCAAGAAGAACGGCGATACAATCAGCAGCCAGCAGCTTATTGACTTCGTTCATGGCCACAATCAATGGCTGAAACTGGTCATCACATGATTCCCAGAAAACCACAACTGAACTTCCACCGAATCCTTCTACCTGGAGACAGCTCATCACGATGGGGGCCGGCAAGATCTGGCCGGCTCTCGACAAGGTCGATTGGCGTACCCCAGAAAGGTTATCCTACTAATCTCACCAGAGAATAAATCCTCGTAAATCAACTAACCCTGCTCGAGTTTTTTTGGAAAATCCGTAAAAAAAATATATACTGTTAAATTGCTTTTGCAGGGCGTGTTGGCAATGGAAAAGTACCGTCGCTTGCCAAGATCCGCAACACATCCCTGCAGGCCATCATCTACCTGGAGACAGGCCCCACTCTATGGATTCACAAATTCTGATCGGTCTCATAAATAATGCTGCACTGCTTCTTGCCATGTGCATCGTTTACGACGCCCTGACAATCAAGCAGGAAAACGTCAACCCAACTGTTCGCCAGCTACTTTCCGGAACAATACTCGGAGCAATTTGCATTGCCGTCATGCTTAACCCGTTGCAATGGAGCCAGGGAATCATCTTTGACACCCGATCGGTACTTCTTTGCGTTGCTGGGCTGTTTTTCGAACCACTATCAGCATTCATCGCCATGGGCATGGCCGTAGCATACCGCTTTCACCTGGGTGGCAGTGGTGTCTTGATGGGGATAGCGGTCATTCTTAGCTCCGGAAGCATTGCCATGATCTGGAGAACCATAAGAAGGCCGAACCTGGTGTCAATCTCGCTGGCAGAGCTCTATGCTCTCGGCCTTGTCGTGCACCTGATCATGCTGGGACTCATGCTCTTGTTGCCCAACCCGCTTGTTCTGGAAACCCTGGGGAAAATAGGCATACCGGTACTGGTCATCTTTCCGGTGGCCACCGCTCTGCTGGGCAAAATGATGTCCGGCCGTCAAGCACGGAATCGAACGGAGTCCGCCCTCAAGGAAAGTGAAGAGCGTTGGCAGTACGCCCTTGAAGGAAGCGGGGATGGAGTGTGGGATCGAGAAATTCAGACCGGCAAGGTTTTTTATTCTGACCAGTGGAAACGGATGCTCGGTTTTGCCCGCAATGAAATTGCTCACACGCCTGAAGCATGGAAAGAGCTCGTTCATCCGGAGGACCGGGAGAAAGTACAGGAAGAATTGCATCAGCATCAAAGCGGCGAAACTCCAGAATATCTTGCCGAATACCGCATCAGGTGCAAGGACAAATCCTATAAATGGGTATTGGCACGGGGCAAGGTAACGGCACGCGACGCGCAGGGAAATGCTCTCCGCATCGTCGGCACTCACTCCGATATTACCGAACGAAAAATGCTTGAAGAACAGCTGCGCCAGGCCCAAAAGATGGAGGCAGTCGGACAGTTGGCCGGTGGGGTCGCGCACGACTTCAACAATATCCTCACCACGATTATCGGGCGAACATACCTGCTGCAGGCGAAACTGAGCGATCGTGAAGATCTGCTGGGCCACGTGGAACAGGTGTCACTTGCAGCCGAGAGGGCGACGGCCCTCACCCAGGGTCTCCTTTCTTTCAGCCGTAAACAGGCCATGGATTTGCGGCGGATAAGTCTGAACGAAACGGTTCGCAAGGCATCGGACATTTTTTCGCGTCTTGTCAGGGAAGATATCGAAATTTCGATCCGGCTTTCCAAAAAGGACCCAGTAGTGTACGCCGATGAAAGCCAAATGGTCCAGGTCCTCATGAACCTGGTGACGAACGCCAGAGATGCCATCAGCGGGACAGGAAAAATCAGTATAACTACTGAAGTTGTCAGCATTGACCGGCAGTTGCCCTTGGCCATCGGCGGCCCCATCCCTCCCGGCAACTATGCTGTACTATTCGTTTCGGATAGCGGTTGCGGGATGGGGAGAGAAACGCAGGCAAGGATATTCGAGCCATTTTATACCACCAAGGAAGTTGGCAAAGGAACGGGCCTCGGTCTATCGGTCGTGTACGGCATCATCGAGAGGCAAGACGGCTTTATCAATGTCCAGAGTACCCCCGGAATCGGCACGGCTTTTTCCGTCTATCTCTCCTCTCTTGAAGAACGCTCGGAAACTCGTTACGATAACGACATCGCGGACCTCCCCAGAGGAATAGGTACGATTCTCCTGGCGGAGGACGAAAATACTGTCCGCCAGATGCTGAAAACCATCCTTACCGACAATGGCTATCGGGTCATCGAAGCGGTGGATGGTGTCGATGCTGCGCTGAAATTCTCCGAATACCGCCACACTATCGACCTGGTGCTCCTTGATGTCATAATGCCGAGAATGAATGGACGGGAAGCACGGGAAGAAATTCTGAAAATCCGCCGCGATGTGAAGGTTCTGTTCATGAGCGGATATTCCGGTGACATCCTTGGAGAGAAAACAATTCAGCAGGATGATGTCGGCTTTATCCACAAACCACTCAACCCCCGAGAAATCATCTGCAAACTGCAGGAAGTTCTGGCAAAACCGGCCCCGAACGAAACGTGCTGACCAGCCGGCATCTGACACCGGAAAAAGAAAAAGGGGCTGCGACAACACGTCACGCCCCCGCCTTTTTCATACAAACGAGAAAAGCCTCTCGCCCCCCGGCTATTTTCGACCTTTACCGAAGCGGCCGCCCCCCGGTTTGCCTTTTTGAGCTTTGAATGGCCTTTCCTGCGGTTTTTGGGGCCGGGCGATGCTCACGGTCATGAGACGATTCTCCATCAGCGCACCGTCAAGGGATTCAATCGCCTCCTTGAGTTCGTCTTCGCTTGCCATCCGGACATAGGCACATCCTTTTGAGGCACCAGTCTCAGCATCCGTAATGATATGAACCGAGGTAACGGTTCCTGCCACGGTAAACATGCGCCTCAAGTCATCTTCTGTTGCATCATACGGAAGATTCCCCACGTACAGCTCTTTTGCCATGCATTTCTCCTTTATTCATCTGCCTCCGCTCTACACGGAAAGAAAACCAAACCGGCAGAGCACGCCTACAGCATTTGTTCCGTCAGGTTTTCCAGTATACCTTGCCGCTCTTTTCCCTGGTAGTAAAAAGTGGACTTTATCCTACAGAGAACTGGCTTAGCGCAGATTCCTGCCACCGATTCCTTGCGTATTCCTCTTCTTCAGACGCGCCATCTTTTTCTGCCGTTTCGCGGCAAGCTCAACCAAAATTTCATGGCTTCCGCGCGATTCCTGACCCGGAGCAGGGATACGCTGAACATAGGAACCGTCAGGCTGCATGTCCCAAGCGCTGCGATTGTCGTTGAGGTAAACATTGAAAAGCGTCCTGATCTCAGCGCGCAGCTTGCGATCTTCGACCGGGACAACCACTTCGACACGCGCCTCCAGGTTTCTTTTCATGGCATCGGCGGATCCTATCAGATACTGTTCCTTGCCGCCGTTCTGGAAATAGTAGATGCGCGAATGCTCGAGAAAACGTCCAACAATGCTGACAACACGAATATTTTTCGAAATTTTGGGCAGACCAGGGCGCAAACGACAGGTATCACGGATGACGAGATCGACCCTGACACCGGCCTGGGACGCCCGGTAGAGCGCCTGGACGATGTCCGCATCCTCCAAGGCATTCATCTTGAATTGAATCAGGCCAGGCCGCTTCTCGGAGTGAAGACGGATTTCCCGTTCGATTCCCGCCAGAAGAGCCTTTTTCAGAAACTTCGGGGCCGGCAGCATTTTCTCGTACCTGCGTCGCGGTGTATAGCCGGTCGTTAGATAGTTGAAGAGTTCCGTGGCATCCTGGCCGATGGCCTCGTTGCAGGTAAGCAGGCCGAGATCGGTATAGATACGCGCCGTAACCGCATGATAATTTCCGGTACCGACATGCACATAGCGGCGGATACCGTCATAATCCTGCCGAACCACGAGGATTACCTTGCAGTGGGTCTTGAGGCCTACAACACCATAGGTTACATGGATGCCCGCCTCTTCCATGCGCGTGGCGAGAACGATGTTGGTCGCCTCGTCAAAACGTGCCTTCAGTTCCACTGCCACCGCAACCTGCTTGCCGTTCTGCGCGGCATGAATCAGACCATCGATGATCCTGCTTTGGCGTGAAGTGCGATACAGGGTCATCTTGATGGCACGAACCTTCGGGTCATTCGCCGCCTCTTGGAGAAAACGCTCCACGGAAGTTGAAAATGATTCGTAGGGATGCTGCAGGAGAAGTGACCCGGCATCCCTGATGATATGAAAAATGCTGCGCTGACTCTGCAACAGCGGATGATCAATAGGGTAATGGGGAGGATCGCGCAATTCGGGATACTCCAAGGTGGCAATCTCCATAAGATCGCGCATAGCCATCATACCTTCCACCTCGAATACATCCGAGGCTTCATCCAGGGCCAGTTCCGCGGCCAGCATGCCGCGACGGACCGGATCCATGCCTTTCCTGATCTCAAGACGCACAATCGGTGCAAATTTACGATCCTGCAGCTCCGATTCGATCATGGCCATCAGGTCGTCGGCCTGCTCCTCGTTCTTTTCCGTATTGGCATTGCGGGTCACCCGGAAAAACTCACAACTAACAACCTGCATCCCCGGAAAGAGGAGATCAAGATTGTGGTGCATGAGGTCTTCCAACAGAACGAAGCGATCGGAAGCGCCGACCCTGATCAGCCGCGCTATCCCCGTTCCCACCGGTACCTTGACCCGTGCCAGGGAATGCTCTTTTTCTCTCGGGTAGCGGAGTGTTACCAGCAGGTTGAGAGAAAGATTGGAGATAAAGGGAAACGGATGTGCCGGATCAATGGATTGGGGGGTGATGAGCGGAAAGATGTTACGCAGATAATAGTAGCGAAGCTGTTTTTTCTCCGTGGCAGTTAGCTCGCCATAGTCCTGCACGATGACGCCCTTTTCCTTCAAAAGTCCGCGTAGCACCGGCAACAGATCCTGTTTCGCTTTCTCCAGCTCCCGCACTTTTGCATAGCTCTCGTCGATTTGCTGTCGGGGTGTGCGGCCGTCAACGGTAAGAATCCTGATTCCCGCACCATGTTGCTGTTTCAGACCGCCAATCCGCTTCATGAAGAATTCATCGAGATTGGAACTGACGATGGCAACAAATTTCAGCCTCTCCAGAAGCGGGGTTCTCTCATCTTCGGCCTCATGCAGAACACGTCGGTTGAACTCGAGCCAGGTCAATTCCCGGTTAAGATAGAGAGAATGCGCTGAAAGAGCAACAGGAGCTGCCGTTCCTTGTCGAGTTAAAGTCCTGGTGCTCTTTTTCAAACGAGGTAGAGGTACTTCCTTCCCTTTCTCGCGACCACTTTCTGCAACCGCTGAGACTGGATCGACAGATACAATTTCTTCCTGTTCGGACATTCAAGACTCCGTCATGATAGTTGGTACTTTCAGTATAACACAGTGAAATTTTGTGGCGATATTGGTGCAAGAAGAGTACGTTACTCTGGTATCGGAACCAGGCTGAAATGTTTTCCGCTGTTCGTCTAGCCATTATGGCTAGAGAACCCGGCTCAACACTCCGCTCAGATCATCTACCCGATATGGTTTGACAAGAAAATCGACAAATCCATAGGCTCGGTAGTTGGCAATCACCGGATCATTGGAGTAGCCGCTGGAAACGATGAGCCGAGCCTCCCGGTCTATTTCCAGAATCCGTTGCGCTGCTTCCAGGCCGCCCATTTTCCCCGGGATGGTCAGATCCATGAT
The DNA here is from genome assembly GCA_963748325.1 of uncultured delta proteobacterium. Classification (GTDB taxonomy): domain Bacteria; phylum Desulfobacterota; class Desulfuromonadia; order Geobacterales; family Geobacteraceae; genus RPRC01. Next base: position 1,973,331 of record CAVVIJ010000004.1, read on the forward strand.
GACCACATCCGGTTTGCTTCCTTCAGACATTTTCTGCCGATAGAAATCAATCAACTCTTCGCCGCTCGAACAGGTCGCCACTTGACAACCCAAATGTCGCAGCATTTCCTCAGACAGGTCTCGAATTGTCTCCTCATCGTCCATTACCAGGATGAATGTTTCCGCAATGGCAATGCCTGAATGTGCCTCGTCTTCGCTGACAGGTAAAAGTCCCGCCTTCTCCGGACACGCAGGAAGGTAGATGTCGAACGTTGTTCCATTCCCGACTTGTGAGGAGACCAGCACCTGCCCGTGATGCTTCCTGACAATGGAATAGAGTGCCGTGAGCCCGAGACCACTGCCCGAATCCTTGGTGGTGAAATAGGGATCGAAAATCTTGTCAAGGTATTCGGGGGGGATCCCCGTCCCCTGGTCGCTAACGGAAACCTTCAGGTAGTCGCCGGGTTTCAGCGGAGGTATCTCAGCGGCAAAAAGCGGGCAGTTACGAGCTTCCACCCTGACAATTCCACCACTCGGCATTGCCTGTCCGGCATTGATAACGAGATTATTGAAGATTTGGCAGAGCTGTCCCTCGTCCGCCTCGAGAGGCCACAGATCGTCATCCAGAGCCATTTCAAGGGCAACATTGGAGCCGCGCAAGGCAAAGGAGGTCGTGTCCCGGAGCACTGATCTGAGGTCCAAAAGCTTTTTCACCGGCTCACCACCCCGCGAGAAAGTAAGTAACTGACAGGTAAGGCCGGTTGTCTGATTGATTGCCTTTTCACAGCGAATCAGCCTCTCCTGCAACGAATGGTCCGCGGGTAATTCTTCCCGCATCAGGGAAAGGTTCCCCATGACACCGGTCAGGAGATTGTTGAAGTCGTGGGCGATACCGCCTGCCAGAACTCCGAGGGACTCCAATTTCTGTGCCCTGACCAGTTCTTCCTGCCGCTTCTTCCGTTCGCTGATATCCCGGGCAACGATCTGCAGGGCCTTTTCGCCGTGATAGCTGAAGGCATTGGAAGACACCTCAACCTGGACCGGAGATCCATCAAGACGGAGAAACACCTCTTCTACGGGAGGATTCGGGATTCCCCGATCATAGGCACGGTTGATACGTTTCGTGACGAACTCCCGGTAGTCCGGATGGACAAAATCCAGCGCTTCCCTGCCATAGAGGACTTCAGGAGATTCAGCGCCGAGCATTTTTGCACCTTGGGAGTTCACGAAGGCCAGCTTGCCGCCGGTATGAATGTAGATCGCCTCGGGAAACAACTCAACCAGTCCACGGTAACGTACCTCGCTCTCCCGAAGCTCTTCCTCGACCCGCTTCCTTTCCGTAATGTCGCGCCCGATGCCCAGGACGCCGATCAGTTCCCCGCGGTCGTCGTACATCGGCGTCTTTATCGTCTCCAGCAGGGCACAACGGCCGTCATCGGCAAAGGTGATCCATTCCTCATTTGTGGTCGCCTTCCCCGCAGCCATGGCCTTGCGATCATTTTCAACAAAAAAGTCGGCTAGTTCCCTATCGACAAAATCATAATCGGTTTTGCCGACAATATCAGCCTCCCGGGCACCGAAAAAGCGCTCGAACATCTGATTGCAGGAGATATAAACGCCATCCTTGTCTTTCAGCCAAACCAGGTCGGGTAGAGTCTGCACCAGGGTGCGCAGATGACCTTCGCTGGCACGCAATTCCTCCACGGCCCGCTTACGTTCGGTGATATCATAGAAGGAGCCGAAAGACAGCTCCTCGTCCCCATGCTTCAGGTAGTTGGTGGTCACTTCGACCGGGATGGTTTTCCCTGATGCGACCTGATGTCGCGTCTCGAAGCGAATGGGCTGCCCCTGTTTCAACTGCTGATAAAGGACTTCGATTTGTTCCATGTCAAAATCGGGGTCCCAGTCGGAAATACTTTTCTGCTGCAGTTCTTCGAGAGTCATCCCGAAGTGGGCACAGGCAGCCTGGTTGGCATACATCATGCGCCAACCCTGACGGGGGCTCAGCACATAAAAAGGGTCGCGGGAAGACTCGACCAGATTTCTGAAAAAGGAAACTTCTTCTTCAAACGTAACCCGTTCACTGATATCCCTGACTATGGCACAGTAGTATTCCTTTCCGTTATAATCGAAATAGTTTGAGGTTATCTCCACGGGAAAGACACGACCAGCCCTGCTTCTGTGATAGCGGGTGTGCTGAATGTTTCCGGATTGTCTGATGGCATTAAGGTGTGACTGCCATTCTTCAAGGGAAAAGTTCGGATCTATATCCGCCACGGAAAACGTCAGCATCTCGTCGCGACTGTAGCCGAGCATTTTGCAGCCGGCGCTATTGACTTCCCAGAACCGGGCATCCATGGTGAGCCATTCCACCGCATCGGTCATGTTTTCAACGGCGAACCCCTTTAATTGCAGTTCCTCCTCGATTCTCTTGGTTTCGGAAATATCCCGTATCAGGGCAATGACCTGCTCTTCTCCTGCAAGCTGGGCTTTTCGCATGCTGATGCCCACCCAGAAAACAGTGCCGTTTTTCCTCTTGGCAATCCGGTCTATCAGCTGAGGGATGCCCTTGGCTGCGAGGGCCAGCCTTTCCATGAATTCGAATCCGGAAAAGGAAGGGTCGCCGGAGCAAATTTCCTGGATAGTGATTTGGCGAACTTCCTCTAGAGAATAGCCAAAAATTTCTCCGGCAGTTCGGTTGGCCTCAATGATTACTCCCGAATCCGGTTCAAGAATGAGCACAGCTTCGAGCATATTGTCGTAGATTGCCTGAAAACGCTCTTCGCTGGCAGCGATACGCCGGTTCGCCCTGGTCAGGCGCAGAACATGCCGGGCAATAAGATGGTAAAGGAGAAACGCGGTTGTCAGGACAAAGAGCAGCCCCTTGTACATAGCGATCTGTGTCATCAGCGAAGGATCATGGGTAATCCAGTCAAGAACAGCATCAGAACAGAATACCCACAGACAACCAATAATGGCATAGATGGCCACAATTCGAAGTGCCGCCGTCCGGTCTTGCCAGTTTTTGTGAGGAAATGTCATAACTGATCCTATCGTAAGCAGACGACATACGTGCGTATCAAAACGTCACCGTTTTGTATTGTATCGGATATTGGCTTAAAAACTGAAAAATTTTAACCGGAATAGAAGAGTGAACATGCCAAGAAGTGACCATGTACTTTGTTCTACCGGTAGGGCTTTGCTGAGTACTGATCATAAACAAAGGCCATACCTGTTCGGGTATGGCCTTTGTTTTCTAAGGATACACACACAGCTGAAGATTACTGGTACATGATATAGACCGGCTTCGGATTCAGCCGCAGGACATCCTTCGGCGTCATGAGCGGGTCACCCTTCTTGGTATCGTTGTGGTAAAAGAGTTTGAAACCCGTGAACTGGACCGGCTCGCTAACGATATAATCCTTGTATGTAGCACGCTTCAGGTGCGGCCCGCCCCATCCGTCCATGTTCATGACGATCTGCACCTCGGGGCGCAATTTGATGTTCCGAAAATTAGTCACCCCGTTGCGGGTAAAACGGTGAATCGTCAAAACCTTCGGTGGAAGCCGGTACTTTTTCACCAGGTCCGTGAGATAGCCGGTGACATAGTTTATCTCGGCGGCATCAAAGGTGCCGACCTTGCTTCCCGGAATTTTCTGGCTGGCCACGAGATTGAATTCCGGATCGATACCCAGATGCACATCAGGGTTCTTCAATATCCACTCGAAGCGTGGCAAAAGCGTCCGGATATCTTCATGACCGGTCTGAATATCGATAAAAAGAAGACAGTGCGCCTCCTTGGCCCAGCCGTAGACCTTGTTGACAATCTCATCCGGCATGATCATTCGGTATTTACCCGCTTTGCCCGGCGTGCCCTGGGCAACCACCGCAATCAGATGAAGGGCCGGTTGCACGGGCGTTGACGGGTCAGCGTCGCTCCAACGCTTCGCTTCAGCCTTGAGACGTTGAATCATATCCTTCACTTCATACTCTCCCAGTGCCCCCATCCGCTTACAGAGTGGATTGCCGTAGTACGCAACAATGCGCTTTCGAGGCAGAATAGAGCCGGGAAGCAGCGGCGGAGATTTTACCGGCCAGCCCATCTCTTTGGCAAAATGGGGATCCTCCCCTGCAGGGAAATTATTTTCATCAGTCTGCGCGGCAGTTGCGGCAACCTCATCTTTTTTAACATCGCCGGAATCTTTTTCGATGTCACAGACACTCGCGGAGGATTGGTTGGCAAATCCCGAGGTAGGTTGGGCAAAAACAGGTGCGGCCTTCAGTTCCTTTTTGGCCGGCACCGAAGGTGGAGTCGACTCCGCGACCTTTTCGTTATGACAACCCGACACACCACAGAAGAGAAATAGTACCGGAAGAACGTAGATGAGCTGCTGCAACATAGACCTTGTATTGAAATGTTTCAAGAATCGCCTCGGGAAGGAAATAGCATGCGGTGGCATACAGCTTTTGATAGTACACCGGTAGAAGCGAAACTGTCAAAATGAAAAACGGTCGTTTTCTCTCTCCTGATTGATGGTGAGAAACTCTGCGGCGCCCACCAGCAAGTCGCAGACAACTATTGTGACTTTCGCTGGACAAAGAAAGACACAGCGCTCCTGGATCGCCAGGGTAAGTGGTGTACACTGCCCAACTATCACTTCGCAACAGTTTCTTCACACAGAGGGAAAAGCATTACCATCTGTGTCAGCAAAAAAAACCTGTTTAAAAATAGTGCCGACAAAATCCCTAAAGTTTTCAACAGATCAGCCGATACATGTATACCGTACTGAGCGTCTTTACCTGACAGTTACAACACCCTCAAAAACTGATTCACTGGAGAAACTGACATGAAAAATGATATGCAATCGGCAGCTACAACAACTCGCGGCATCTCAGGGATTTTCTCCGCCATCCATATCTGGTACATGAGGGTAAAACTGCGCCACAAGATTGCCTCACTCGTGATCTGCAATCTCCTGCTTGTCGGAGCAACAGCAGCGGCAGGACTCTTCGCAGTGCGGAACATCAACGACCGCATCTCGGCCGGCGGAGCAGCACCGATACCGCCTGACTTTGTATCCGGGAGCTTCCAGCAGCTACTGGTTACCACCGGCTGCATTTTCGCAGTGGCACTGGTACTTGGCGCCTTTTTCGGCTACCTGGTTTTCAAATCCGTAGCCGACCCTCTGGCCATCGTATCAAAAGTCGTGGAAGCGGTTGAGTCCGGCGATCTGACGGTACGGGCCCACGTCCCCCACGGCGGAGGACTCGGAAAATTGGCGGTCAAGATCAACAACATGGCCGACCAGACCCTTGAGGTAATCGCCAAACTCACAGCGGCAATCGATCAGCTCGGCTCGAGCACGTCAAACCTCAGCATAAGTGCCGACAACCTCGATGCGGCCGTAAGCAACGCCACCATGCAGTCTGCCACCTCCGCCTCAGCGGCCGAAGAGATGTACGCCACCGCCGAAGAGATCGCCCGGAACTGCTGCCATGCAGCGGACAGCGCAAAACAGACCAGCGAAGCGGCCAAGGACAGCGAAAAAGTAGTCATGGAAACGGTTATCCTGATGGATAACCTCTCCCAGGGAGCCGTTCGAACCACGGAAATCGTCCAGAACCTGGGTGAAAGCTCCGATAAGATCGAAGAGATTGTCGTCACCATCGAGGAAATCGCCGACCAGACAAACCTTCTGGCCCTGAATGCGGCCATCGAAGCAGCTCGCGCAGGGGAACAGGGCAGAGGCTTCGCCGTAGTTGCCGACGAGGTCCGCAGGCTTGCGGAACGCACCGCACAGGCAACGCGCGAAATATCGGTCATGATCAAGGGGATCCAGGGCCAGACGAAAGAGGTGGTCCAGTCCATGGGGGAAGAAGCCGAAAAGGTCAAGCACGGGGCAGCTGCCTCGGAAAAATCGGGACAGGCAATGGCGGAAATCATCTCCCTTGTATCGCAATTGGACGAAAAGGTCGCCCAGATCGCCACCGCAGCGGAACAGCAGTCCGCCACCACCCAGGAAATGTCCCAGAGCCTCCAGAGCATCTCCGAAGCCGTTTCCACCGCCTCCGAAGAAGCAAAAAACGGCAGCCAGGAGTCCGACTCCCTGGCGGATCTTTCCGACGCCCTGAAAACGATCGTTCAGCGCTACAAGGTTGCCTGAGAAAAGAGCTCTGGCGGGAAAGAAAGAATCATGAGAAGGCCGTAGCCCGAGAGGGATACGGCCTTTCCTATTTTTTGCCCTTACGACAACTCATCTTCCGAAAGTATACCTTTCCCCCGAAAATTCGCGGACCCTAAAAGAGAAACAGAAGCAGCTGCGGAAAATGTCAGCGAAAGGGCTGTTTGACCATTACCTTTTTCAAAGTAGACTATATCTGGTATGGATTCAAGACCAAGAAACAAAGGGAGGATACGGCATGGGATCAAAAGGACGTGAAATAATCGGGATGGATGTGGATGAACTTCTCGGGTTGCTGCGACGTGCCTTCAGTGACGAATGGCTTGCCTATTACCAGTACTGGCTGGGCGCCAAGGTGGTGAAGGGGCCGATGAAAGACGCGGTTGGCGCCGAACTGCTCCAGCATGCCACTGAAGAACTGATGCATGCAGACATGGTAGCCATGAGAATCATACAATTGGGCGGCACCCCCGTTACCAAGCCCGAAGAATGGTACAAGCTGACAAACTGCGGCTACGAAGCTCCAGACGACCCGAATGTCAAGACCATCCTGAACCAGAACATCAAGGGCGAACAGTGCGCCATCGGCGTCTACAAACGCCTCATGGATATCACGAAGGACACGGACCCGGTAACCTACAACATGGTTCTGCAGATTCTCCAGCAGGAGGTCGAACATGAGGAGGATCTGCAGTCTCTGCTTGAAGATCTCGAATTGATGATTGAAGCGATACGGATGTAAGTAGGCTGGAATGGCGCAGGGAAGTTCCGCAATAACCGGTGCCGGCAGGCGACTGCCGGCACTTTTTTGTTCCACGCCTGGCATACCTGCTGGTTTCAGCCGGGGATGTGTCGTATACTGTTTTATCTGAGTACAGATACCTAAAGGAGGGCATATCCATGATCAGGCCAATCGATACTTCATTTACCAAGATTCTCCCTCTGACCAGCGATGAAACTCTGCGACGACGCTTTATGATCCTCGACGAATCGATTCAGGCCAACATGCGCTTCGGATTGCTGCTGGAAGTCCTCGACAAGGTTGCGGAAGAGACCGCCCTGAGCTATGTCAACCGATTTTTCCCCGATGCCCGGGTAGTGACGGCAGCCATAGACAACATCGCGGTGCGTCATGTCACGGACATGTCGAGGGATGTGCATTTCAACGCGCGCATCAACCATGTGGGCCGCTCTTCCCTGGAAATCGGCATCCGGGTCGAGCAACCGGGCGACCCGGTACAACATATCGCCTCCTGCTATTTTACCATGGTGGCCCGCTCAGGTGTCGGCGAAGGTGCAACCAGTGTGGTCCTGCCAGGCCTGGAGTACACGGATGACCTCGAGAAGCAGCGTGCGGCAAAAGCGTTGAAACGCAGGGAAGAGTACCGGCAGCAGCAGGCACTGCTGCGCGAGCCGCCAAGCCGGGAAGAATTCGAAATGCTGACAGAACTGCACGCGGCGCAGGACGAACCCGGCTTCAGGGGCCTGCTCACGGGACAGCTGACAGCCGGTGCCTGGGAACGGATGTACCCAGAGCAGGAAAACGTCCCGAAAAAAATATTCGGCGGCTACCTCATCCGCCGTGCCTATGAACTGTCCGCCATCTGTTGCGAACAGGTGGCCCCCAACCGCCCGGTCCCCGCAGCGGTCAACCGGATCAATTTCTTCCACCCGGTGCGCATGGGGGACAAGCTTCATTACACCACACGGGTCGTCTATACCAGCGGCAGCCTGATCTGCATCGAAGCCAACATTGAGCGTATCAGCCGCGACCGGACTACCAAGGCCCTGTCCAACTCCTGCCTGTTCACCTTTTGGAACGTCGATGACGATCTGAACCTGCAGCCGGTGCCCCAGGTCTACCCGACCAATTACGGCGAGGATGCCCGTTATCTGGCCGCCCACCGCAGCTGTCAGTCCTTGAGCATGCAGCGTTAGCTTCCAGAACTGTTAGCCGCTCCGGACTGTGATTGGCCAATTCAGATCGTTTGCACTGATTGCAAGGAAACATGGACCTGCACACCTAAAAGAGCGGCTTTCAGGAAAGTAGCTTTGTTTTAGCAGGCTGTTGAAATTCAAATAGAGAAAACAGCCTGATAGTCTCCTTCCCAGAATTAACCGGAAGAGTATGTGACGTTTTCTATGCCCAACAAATCCCCTTGTACCAAGACAAAGTCATATCACGCACAACGATGCTTTACCTTTACATATTCGCTTAAAACCTGACTCGCTTCCTGGACAACAAGGCCTCTTCAGTAGGATCAAATATCCGGTACGCAAACAGTTTCACGCGGTCGCTCACAAAAAACCAAACCAGCGCATAACCCCAAATGAACAGCGCCCAACCCCAGCCAATGGGTTTCATAAACAGTCCATAAACCGCAATCAAAATCGCCACCACTTGTGCGCCGATCACAACCCCCAACAAAAGCCGTCCGGGGGGTATGGACCAGAAGGGGCCGCGGGTGCGTGTCAAAAAAATGGTCATTTGTCCGGCCACGGACAGCATCAAATACATCATCGTTTGGATATGCGCCCGATCGAGGTGATAGACGCGCTCGCCGAGGTAAAACAAACCAAAGGCGGCCACGGGTCCGAGAACGCCCAGCACGGTGGAGATTCCCAGCACCATGTGCATGTCCCACGAATCGGGTTTGTCCTTGTACTGAACATTGTCGTAGGCTATGGACAGGATCGCCCCGTCGTTGAGCAACGCCAGCATCACGATCATCACCGTCGTCAACGGATAAAAGTTAAAGATCAAAATCGCAAGCGTCATGAACAGCAGTACGCGCAGCGTCTCGGCGATACGATAAATCGCATAACTGTTCATCCTCTGGAAGATATTCCGGCTTTCCTTGATCGCGTCGATGATCACCGACAGGCCGGTCGTCAACAGCACAATTGACGCTGCTGCGCGCGCCGCGTCCGTTGCACCCGAAACGGCGATGCCGCAATCGGCCTTTTTCAGCGCAGGAGCGTCGTTCACCCCATCGCCCGTCATGCCGACGATGTGGCCGCGCTGTTGCAGGACATCCACAATGTGAAACTTGTGTTCAGGGAACACCTGCGCAAAGCCGTCCGCTTTCTCGATGGAATCCGCCAACTGCGCAGTCTCGTGATGTTTCGTGTCGCCAAAGATACCGGCATCGAGGATATTTGTACCCAGGCCCAATTTTTTGGCGGTTTCCTGGGCAATAGCCGATGCATCGCCCGTTACCATCTTGATCTTCACGCCCATCTGTTTCGCAGTCGCGATGGTTGCCCTGGCTTCTTCCCTAGGTGGATCAAACAGCGGCAACACGCCCTGAAACTGCCATGAACCTTGCGCTTCCGCCCGAGCCACCGCTACTGAGCGGAAGCCGCGCGCAGCAAATTCATTGACCACCTTCTCGACGTCAGCTTTCACCTGTCCGGCATTTGCCGACAACTCCATGATCACCTGCGGCGCGCCCTTGGTGACCCTGAATTCTGTTCCGTCCGCTCCTTTGATGGTGGCTTCAGTGCGCTTATGCACCGGATCGAATGGTTGGAAATGAACAACCTGGTAGCTTTTCAAGGCCTGATCGTTTTTCAGACCACCCAGCACTGCCAGATCAATGGTGTCCGAATTTTCGGCACGCGAGGCCAGTGCAGCGTTGAGGATAACCTGGTCGGCAGAGATGCCGTTCACACCGAACGGGTCGCCCAGCGTCAGCTTGTTCTGGGTCAGGGTGCCTGTCTTGTCCGAGCAAAGCACATCCATACCAGCCAACTCCTCGATAGCCGCCAACCGGGTCACAATCGCCTCTTTTTTGGCCAGCAGGCGTGCGCCTACCGCCATGGTCACGGACAGCACCGTCGGCATCGCCACGGGAATAGCCGCCACGGTCAACACCAATACGAACTGGAGCGTGGTAAGCATCGGGTCGCCACGGAAGAGTGCCACGGCCAGAATCAGCACCACCAGGGCAATTGCGAGAACAATCAGGTAATTGCCGATCTTCAACACCGCACGTTGAAAGTGGCTGACGGTGTGCGCCTCCTGCACCAGTTGCGCCGTCTTGCCAAAAAAGGTTTTTGCACCCGTAGCATAGACCAGCGCTTCAATTTCGCCCTGGCGAATGATCGATCCGGAAAACACCGCCTCGCCCGGTTTTCGCGTGACAGGCAGCGATTCTCCCGTCAGCGCTGCCTGATCCACTTCTATCGGGTCACCCGCCAGCAAGCGTGCATCCGCAGGCACAATGTCGCCCAGACGAACACGGATCACGTCACCCGGCACCAACTCACAAGCCGCCGGAGTGGTCCAATGACCATCACGTTTCACCCGGGCCTTGATCGCCAGCCTGCCCTTCAGGGCAGCGATGGCATTACCCGCCTGGTGTTCTTCCCAAAATCCGACCACAGCGTTGGCCAGCAGCAGCAGGAGGATGATGGCAAAATCCGGCCAATGCCGGGCAATCGCTGAAAGGATCACGGCCACTTCGATCATCCACGGGATTGGACCCCAGAAATAGGTGAGGAATTTCAGGAACGGATTGACTTTCTTTTCTTCAATCTCGTTTGGGCCATAGTGGGCCAACCGTTTCTGCGCCTCGGCTTGGCTGAGGCCGTCCGGCGACGACTCCAATTTTTTTTCCACGTCCTGCAGGGGCATGGATTTCAAGTCGTCCTTCGTATCAGGTTCCGTTTCGGAAACCTTGGACTGGTCGGCATTGAGTTCCATCATAGGTATTCTCCTGATGTTGCTTAATGGTATCGAGACTTGCGGGATACTTAGAGATACTCGCATATGGCGCTGCCCGTGTCCACTCCGGGAGTTTCGGCCCAACCGGAGGCAGATCAGTCAAACCTGCACAGTCTTTCTCTGACTATATTCAGTCTTTTCGTAACAATAAAACCATGCCGATCAATCGCAATGCCATTGGCTGCCATCCTTTCCAGTTCCGGTTTTGCCGCATTCTCACATTACAGTATACAAAGGACTGTGCGATTGTCCTTACCTCGAGGCAAAACCAGGAGGACGAATAACGCATAAAGACACGTCAGAATCTGACGCTGTACATGAACAACAAGGGGGGGGGGGCAAACTTGCGGGAGGCCTTATCTGACAGAATTTTGTGATACTGGATGCACCTGGTAACCTACCGCTCTCAAAGAACGGTGGGTTACCTCTCTTCCATCTGATCTCGGAGCTTTACGAGAGAACATCGGCTTATCATCACGACCAACCTGACAATCAGTGAATGGCCACAGGTCTGAAACGACAGTACGATGACAACTGCCCTTTTCGTCGGTGACCTCATTTCATATGTCTACACGGTCAACCGGCATACACAATGACCACATTAACCCGCAGCACCGAAAATACTTTCCTCTCTGCAGCAAGCCTATCAACAGAACGCCACACTTGCTGGGTACGCAGAATTAGAAACCATTGCTCGGACGAATCACGTATTGTGATCACTTGCTTCGAGGATCAGAAATTCTTCTTAACCAGGAAAATCGAGCAGGGCATTTTGCGAATGAGATCATCATTGCTTCGCCCGAACATCAAATGCTCCATACGCGACTCCATATGCTCCAGCAACGACTCTTCATGGGCCGTCAAGATAAGGAGGTCGATCTTGTTCTCATCGATTGCCTCCAGAATTTCTTTTGTCGGATGCCCTTCCCTGATCAACTCATGAACCTTTAAACCTTCTGCCTTCTCACGAGCAATGACTGTATCCAGATCCAGTTTTGCCTCGTCAACAATTTTTTCGTACTCTTTTTTTAGTGAAAGCATCGGCAAATTCCAGCCTTCAAGACCGAAAGGGTTATGAATCACGTGAATCAGGAATAGCTCCGCGTTGTATTTTCGGGACAGTGACACCCCGTAATGAAAAGCTTTCTGACAATTTCTTACTATCCCGCTCACAACAAGTATTCGATTAACATCTTGCATGAAAGGCCTCCTGTCACCTTATCGTAAATTAGTTATTTCACACACTTCTTAAAGCTGATTGTGCCATCAGCTAAACTGATAGAGCCCAGGTTATGGCAACATCCCTAGTGTCCCGTGCGGTTAGTTAGCAGCAGTAATTCCGTGGAATTTTGGTCTCTGGCAAGGCGAGGCAACGCAGGCATAGCGGGGCTCTGTCGAGGAGCCACAACCTAGCCAGAGGGCAAAAGAACCGGAATTTCAAGGATTGAATTAACCGCACGGGACACTAGTGTCTCATGGGAGCTTCGTTGCGTTTCTGCTCCAGGGTATTCAACAGGCTATCGTATGGCCTAACGAATTTGACCACTCCTTCATCTTCGAGCTGTTGTGTCGCAGCATCCAGGTCAATCCCTGCCTCAGCCAGATTCTTCAGACAACTATAGGCCTTTTCCAGCCCATTTTCCAGTCGAGAAAGCGGGTTTCCGTGATCCCGGTAGGCATCGAGTGTTTCCAGCGGCAGGGTGTTCACCGTTTCCGGCCCGATCAGGGCCTCCACATATTTCACATCGCTGTAAGCGGGATTCTTGGTACTGGTGCTTGCCCAGAGAACCCGTTGAGGGCGGGCACCAAGGGCGGCGAGACGTTGAAAGCGTTCACAGGAAAAGATCTCTTTCCACATTTGATAGGCAATCTTGGCACTGGCAATGGCCACCTCACCTCGGAGCGAACCGGCAAGTTCCGAACCGGGCCCTCCTTCTGCCGGCTTTTTATCCAGCAGCGGATCAATCAGAACGTCTATGCGGCTCAGAAAGAAACTGGCCACAGACGCCACCGTTTTCAACGGCCGCTTCAGGGCAGCGGCATCCTCAAGTCCGGCCAGGTAGGCTTCGGCCACCTCCCGGTAGCGGGGCAGACCGAAGAGCAGCGTCACATTTACATTGACCCCCTCGCTGATCAGCTGACGGATGGCGGGAAGCCCTTCCCTGGTGGCGGGAACCTTGATCATCACGTTCGGCCGAGCCACCTTGGCCCAAAGCGTGCGGGCCTCCAGGAGGGTGCCGTTGGTATCATGGGCCAATCGCGGTGAAACCTCCAGGCTGACGTAACCATCCTTTCCATCCATCCGGTCATAGGTCGGGCGAAAAAGGTCAGCAGTGGTGCGAATGTCCTCCACCGTCAGCTTCTCGTATATTTCCTCGGCACTTTTGCCGGCAGCTGCCAGGGTGAGGATTTCGTCGTCGTAGTCACCTGTTTCAGCTATGGCTTTTTCGAAGATGGCCGGATTGGAAGTTATCCCGCGAAGCCCATCCCCTTCAATCAAACGTGCCATCTCTCCCGAAACAAGCATGCCGCGACGGATGAAATCGAGCCAGATGCTCTGGCCGAAAGTTGCGAGCTTCAGTAGCGGATTTTCATTCATGGCAACGCCTCCTTATGTTCCAGGGCCGCCACCTTTGCCAGCCGGCGGCGATGTCGCTCTGCCCCGCTGAAACTGGCGGCCAGGAATGTACTGACCAACTCCCAGGCCTGGGCATAGCCGACCACCAGGCTCCCGAGGCAGATGATATTCATATCGTCGTGCTCCACCCCCTGATGCGCGGAATAATCGTCGTGAATCAAGGCGGCACGCACTCCGGAAACTTTATTGGCGGCAATGGACGCACCCACTCCGCTCGAACAGAAAGCAATACCTCGATCCACCTGCCCGGCAGCCACCGCCTGCGACAAGGGGATGACAAAATCGGGATAATCATCATCGGGATTGAGCACTTCGGCACCGAAGTCCTGGACCTCGTACCCTGCAACCACAAGATCGGCTGCCACCCGCTCTTTCATGGTAAATCCGCCGTGATCGGCGGCAATGCCAATTCGCATGACCGTCACTCCTTTCATCCTCCAGACAGCATCACTTTTGGAACGAGGAACCCACCGACTGTCACTCCTTGCGCAGGCGATCCCTGCAGACATAGCCCAGAGCAGAAAACCCTTCTTTCAGATCCTGGAGCGCTGCAGCGATGAGCGCCTGGAGGGAAATCCGATCTTCTCCCACCGCGGTCAGGGTGATATCCAACTCAGGCGTCTCACCAGGCATGGTGGCAAGAGACTTGATATATACCTGGGGATGAGCAGGGACAACCCTGGTGAGAACCGGTTCCAGCACCGATTCGTCATTACAACAAACGGTAATGGTGTGCATCACGGAAATGCCGCCCCTGAAACTTTCTTGCAGAAACGGCTGCAGGGAACTGTTAAATATGCCCTTCAGTTCCTTCGGAATGCCTGGCAGACTTATGAACACCGATTGTCCGGTATCAAGCAGCGAACAGGGGGCCGTACCGACAGGATTGTAAAGCGGGATGGAGCCAACCGGCAGCCAGGCCATTTTCTCCCTTGACGGGGTCAGACCTCCTTGGGCCAGAATCCCTTTTTCATACAAGACGTCATAGCTCTCTTTGATCATCTGCTGTGCCTTGCCATTCAGTTGCAGTTCTTTACCAGCGCATTTGGCAATCGCGGCAAGGGTCAGATCATCCGCGGTTGGCCCGAGCCCCCCGGAGGTAAAAATGATCTTTATACCACGATTCATCGCAGCAAGCAATTCCGCGGCAATGCAATCGAGATCATCACGGAGGACAGTCGCGCGCGATATATGCCCTCCCATTCCGGTAATTTCCTTGCATAACCAGTGAGTATTCGTGTCTTGAATTTCACCATTGAGAATTTCATTGCCAATAATAAATATTTCTACGGCTACCGATTCTTTCACTATGATCTCCTTTACTGGCGTAATGTCTGGTTGCCAGCAACTATCGCTGACCCCCACAGCTGAACTCCTTCCCTGGGCCGTCGGATCCGGAATATTTTGCAAGAGATACAACCAGGAATCTTTTCATCGCTCTATTTTCAAGCATAGCATGCTATTTGGGGAAAGTTAGGCATGCCAGCACAAAAAGTGGCCCTCATGTGGGAAATTGACTATGATTTTGGTGGGAGTGCTTCGGAATGATGCAGGGGTCTTTCCAAACAAAAAAAAAGCCCCGGTTTTAACCGGGGCTTTTTTTACATTCGACAAAGAACGCAGCTTAGATTCTTCTTACGTTCGCGGCCTGTAGCCCTTTCGGACCCTTAGTTACTTCAAATTCAACTCTATCGCCTTCAGCAAGGGATTTAAACCCGTCGCCTGCAATCGCGGAGAAATGACAAAATACGTCTTCACCATTTTCCTGCTCCAGAAAACCAAAACCCTTGCTGTCATTAAACCATTTTACTGTTCCGTTTACCATGTTGATACTTTCTCCTGATACTTCTTGTTAGTTGTAACCGATATAATTACCGGATGACCCACTCTAACAGCTTTACTCGATGGAATGCAAGCAATTAAATTCAATTTATTTTCACGGAGCTGTCGACATCCTCCATCCCACTGATTTCATAGAACTTTATTCTTCAACTATTTTGCACAAAGAATCCTGACACTCCTGACACTGCATAAAGCTCACGCTTCATCATTTTCATTCCAAAGCGGATTTTTCCGGTCATCAGGATGGAGTTTTTCACGTTCGTCCGGGCACACATGCCAAAAAGACTTGTCAATTGCCCCTTCAGCGTAGTCAATTTTGCGCTCATGGGCAAATGGGCACCACCAATTTTCCACTATTTTCACCAGATACGCGGCATAGCGGAATAATGCAACACTCAAGGGACAATAGAGTTTGCAGTTAAAGATCCAGAATAACCGATAGCGAGCCGGATGAAATCGCGAGATAGTAAGGGCCGGCTGATCTTTATTCAGGTAGCGGTGAGAAACCCAGGACGGCGTGAAATCCCAATATGACTTGATCTCCATGCCACCGACGAGTGTTAAGTGTGTTTTTACCAGAAAGACGCCAAGAGCGACAAAAGGTATCGTTGCCAAAATCGGCAGATAAATTAACGGAACTCCGAGGAATATTTTCCACAGAGGTTGAAGTACATAGTTGCACCCTATTCTGACTCTGGTCATTTTTCCCTTTTATTAAACTGGCAAGATTTTCTCCGACTTTGATAAGATATTTCCTGAGAAGGAATTTCCCTGACCAGAGTGTCACATCTACACTTCCGCTTCCTTCAATTTCTTCACACTTTTTCGGACTGCACGAACTTTTTTTACGACCGGAGCGTTTTCGGGAGGCGGCACATAGGCCGCCGGGTCAGCCGGCTGTAACGTAGTGTAATGGGAAGCCGCAATTTTCCTGACAATACCATCACTGAACTGGATCGTTGCTTTGCCGTCGGCGACAGCAACAACCATACCGGCGCCCCACTCAGTCATTCCACTGTGGCTTACTACAATTCCGCGTTTGAGATTCATTTTTTCTCCTTTTTTGAAACGGACTATGATATCGGGCTCGACAGCTTGAACACAAAATCCAAAAGATTGAGCCCGACCGCCGTATCTAATGTAGTGCAAATACGGCATTTGCTGCCGCAGCGGACACTGAGAGCACCGAAAAATCAAAAGAGCTTCCCGAAAGTCGTTGACCTAAACGGGCGCGTCTCCTTACGCCAAAAACATTGTACTTTTTCTCGGTGTCTTCTGTGGACGCTGTGGCTACTTGATTTTCCCAAGTCAACTACTTCACAATGTTTGACCAGGTTCTCCCATTTGAACAAGGACTTGGTGTTTGACCAGACTCCGCTCCAGCGTTATGACCCCATCTGGAACTTTTCGCCCATCCATTTCCAGCCATGCCACTCCGCTTTCACACCCGTGCGGGTTTTCGACGCGAATTTCGTAAAGCGCATCACCGTGTCGATAGCTGAGGCTGAAGCCTTCCCAGGCCGCGGGTATAACCGGCCGTAACCGCAGCAACTCACTACGAATCTGCAAACCGAGGATTTCTTCTATCCAGGCCCGATACAGCCACGCCGCTGATCCGGTATACCAGGACCATCCGCCTTGACCGATCCGTCCGGGCAACCGGTACACATCGGCAGCAATCACGTAAGGCTCAACCCCATACTTCCAGGTCGATTCCGAATCCCGGGCGTGCTCAACAGGATTCAGCATACGCAGCATTTTCACCGCCCGCTCCCCGTCACCCTTTCGGGCCATGGCCATGGCCATCCAGATGGCGGCGTGGGTGTACTGGCCACCATTCTCCCGCACCCCGGGAGGGTAGCCCTTGATGTAACCGGGAGAGGGAACGGTTTTGTCGAAAGGAGGCTCGAAGAGAAGCACCAGGCCCTCATCCTCAAGGACGAGATGACGCCAGGCCGATTCCAGGGCCTTTTCCGCGCGCTCCGGATCGGCGGCGCCGGAGAGCCAGGCCCACGATTGTGGCAGGGAGTCGATTTTCGCCTCCACATTTGCCGAGGAGCCAAGGGGGCTGCCGTCATCGAAGGTACCCCGCAGATACCACTCACCGTCCCAACCGGCCTCTTCGACCCGCCGGGCCAAAGCACTTCTCTCATCCTGATAGCTGCGACTCAGTTCCGGTTGGTGCAAAAGGTCGGACAATTCAACCATTCCCTGCAGCAGATCACAGAGGAACCAGGCGAGCCACACGCTCTCCCCTTTCCCACCGGCACCCACCAGGTTCAGCCCGTCGTTCCAGTCGCCTGTTCCGATCAAGGGCAATCCGTGAGGCCCGGAAGTCAGGCCGCGGCTTACCGCTCTTCGACAATGCTCGAACAAGGTGGCACGCTCGCAGGAAACCTCCGGCGTGGAAAATACTTCGTGCTGGTCAACTGCCAGGGGCGGCGCGGTGAGGAAAGGAATGTTTTCTTCCAGGATGCCGGAATCGCCGGTCACCCGTACGTAGTGGACAACAACATGGGGAAGCCACAGAAGGTCATCGGTAATGCGCGAGCGGATTCCTGCCCCTGAAGGTTCGTGCCACCAATGCTGGACATCCCCTTCTTTGAACTGACGGCTCGCCGCCAGCAGGATCTGCTTGCGTGCCAGGTCGGGACGTGTAGAGAGAAAGGCCATGACATCCTGCAGTTGATCGCGAAAGCCGAATGCGCCACCGGATTGGTACAGGCCCGAACGTCCCCAGATCCGGCAGCTCAGGCTCTGGTACTGAAGCCATCGATTGAGCAGGAGGTCCGCGGAAGGTTCGGGAGTCTGCACTTCAATTGTCCCCAGCAGGTCATCCCACCAGGCTTTGGTCCGCTCAAGCGCCGTCACCGTTGCCTGATTCTCCCGGTAGGCGATAATCAGGTCGCGAGCCTGCTCCAACGACGCTGCCTGACCCAGCAAACAGGTGACATCACCCGACTCGCCGGGAGCCAGCTGAAGGGTGGCCCGAAGTGCCGCGCACGGATCCAGACCGGCCCCGGTTCGACGTGACAAGCGGACCTGCTCCATCGCCGCCGGGCTTGCTAGCGAACGATTGCGGCCGATAAAGGAGGTACGGTCGCCGCCATAGGAATCGACTGGCTGATTCATGGCTACAAAGGTAATCCGCTCTCCGTACTCGGGGTGGTAGCGGTTCCAGGCGAACAAGGCCTGGGCTTCGTCATCCCAGTGGGTAATGACATGCATCTGGGAGGACTCACGGTGCTCTCCCAGGGTCAACTCGACATAGTAGGTAACCGTGAGCGTACGTTGCCGGGCGGTGTCATTCCTCAAACGCAGCATCTGCAGTTTGACCGGGTCCCCACCGTTCTCATTCACCGGAACGAAAACCGTCAGTTTCTGTTCGATGCCGTGGCTATTGTGCTCGAAAACAGAATATCCCGCTCCGTGGCGAGCCCGGTAGGCGGAGTCCTCGCGGATCGGCGCCGCGGTCGGCGTCCAGCCGGTGCCACTTTCCTCGTCGCGGATGTACAGCGCTTCGGCTGATGGATCAACCACCGGATCATTGGACCATTGGGTCAGACGATTACGCTGGCTGTTTCCATACCAGGTAAAGCCGGACCCTGTTTCCGTTACCAGCGTTCCGAAGTGAGGATTGGCAATGACATTTGCCCAAGGCGCCGGCGTGTGGGTATCAGGGCCAAGATAGATGGCGTATTCACGACCGTCCGGGGTAAAACCACCCAAACTGTTGAAATAGCTCAGTTCCATAAAGGGCAGCGGAGCTGAAGGGTCACGGAAAGCTCGTCTTGCGACCAGGGCTTCGGGAAAATCGGGAAGTTCCACGGGCATGCCCAATTGCTGGGGCAGCGTGCCGCGTGCCGCCACCAACACGATGCTGGCGGAGGACTTGAGCAGCCGTAGATCTTCCTCCGGCAGCTGCGCTGCGCAGCGCAGGAATATCCCGCCCGGCCGCTCGGTCCCTGCATACTGGGAGCGCGACCTGACCAGAATTTCGAGTCGCTCACGCAACGGCTGTTCATAGCCGCCCGTCTCCTCATCGAGGATCACCAAATCGACCGTCAATCCGTGCAGCCGCCAATAGGTGTGCGCCTGAAGCATCTGACTGACGAGAGCAATATCCCGTGTTTCTTTGATCGTTACCATGGCGATCGGCACATCGCCCGAAATTCCATAGGGCCATAATCCCGCCTGACCTTTGCGGTTCTCTGCCAGGCGTTCGGCGGGCGGGCGCAAGAGCGGATTGGGATAGAGGAGGTGACTTGCCAGTTGCTGGAAGCGCCGGGCTTCATCAGGCAGAATGTGCAGTACCTGCAACTCCTGCTGAGCCAAACCCCAGGCAAAATCAATTGTCCGATCAATGACATGCGGATCACGGTACTTGTCCATCAGCAGCAAAACCTGTTCACGCTTTTCCGCAACGGCCAGAACCAGGGAGATCCGGACTTCCTGGCCCGGTTCCAGGGTCAGACAATGGCGAAGACTGAGAATCGGGTCCAGAACAAAGCCCTGGCTTTTACCGGGCGTTTGAAGGCTTCCCATCGGCTTGGCAAGGGTCCTGCCACGACCGATAAAGCGGCCCCGGTCGGTTTCAAACTGCAACGTTTCATTCTCCGACCCTTCAAAAGTAAGACGGTGTGCCACATACAGGGACGGATCGCCTTCGCCACGGGGGCGACGATAGGCAAGAAGAGCCTGCTGTTCAGGGACGGCTTCCGTCTGGATAAATAGCTTATTGAAAGCCGGATGCTGCCGGTCCGCATTGTGCGGCGCCAGAGACAACTCATTGTAGCTGGTG
This sequence comes from uncultured delta proteobacterium, assembly GCA_963748325.1. GTDB lineage: Bacteria > Desulfobacterota > Desulfuromonadia > Geobacterales > Geobacteraceae > RPRC01. Next base: position 1,993,502 of record CAVVIJ010000004.1, read on the forward strand.
AGGTTGAGGTGGCGAACGCGGGCAGTTCGATTCACCAAGGTAATCCGGCGAATTTCCACGTCGTCTTCTTGCGAAACGGTTACCTCTGTTTCAAGGGCAAGTCCTTTGTCGACCTGCCGGAACACGGCCCGGTCGAGGGCAAAAGTTACGGAAGATGATTCGACCTTTCCGCCAACGGGTTGGTAGGTGGTGGACCACAATTTGTCCCCTTCAGCTTCATGGATGTAGCAGAATGACCCCCACGAGTCACAGGTGCGATCAGACCGCCAGCGGGTGATTTCCTGATCACCCCACTGACTGTAGCCGCCGCCACTGTTCGTTACCATCAAACCATAGCGGCCGTTGCAGAGCAACAGGCTCCTGGGAGTGGAGGTGTGGGGCGTGGCAAATGTCGCCGCAACTGGTGCAACGACATCTGAGCTCAGCAATACGGGCACTCTTTCACGCGTGGAAATGAGGTGTACCGGGGGAAGATTCGGCACGCGCTCCTGGAGCAGGGGCTCAAAGGCACGCACCCGGGCATCGGCATGAAAACGACGGGGGAACGGGTTGTCATGGAGAAAGTTGGTGAGAGCGAGAAATCCCATCCCCTGGTGATGGGCCATGTATGCCTCGATGATCACTCCGCGCCCGCCGTCACGATGCTTTTGGCGGCTGAAATCCATCGCCTCGTAATACCCGTAGTCACTTAACAGTCCCAGTCCGGCCAATCTTTTCAGGTTCCGCACGGTCTCCTCCGGCGCAACGTTCAGCGCCAGAAGAGTGGCGTAAGGGGCAACGACCAGCTGTTCCTCAAGGCCACGCTTTAATCCGAGCGCCGGGACACCGAAGGCCTTGTATTGATAGGTCTTGTTGCTATCAAGGTCGGCAAATGCCGATTCGGAAATGCCCCAGGGCACGCGGCATTTACGGCCATAGTCAATCTGGACCGCCACGGCTTCCCGGGCGGCTTTATCCAAAAGAGAATTGCCATAGGAGCGTTGGAAAATCAGCGGCATCAGATATTCGAACATCGTGCCGGTCCAGCTGAGCAGCACCCGGTCCCGGCCGATCGCACCATAGGGACGATTCAAGGAAAACCAGTGTTCCAGGGGCACGTCGCCCCGGGCAATGGCGGCAAAACTTCCAAGCCTGGCCTCACTGGCCAGGAGATCGTAAAAGGAGCTGTCCAGGCGATCTGAGGAAACATTGTAGCCGATAGAAAACAGCTTCCTTTCCGGATCATAAAGGAAACCCATGTTCATTCCTGCGGATAGCTCACGTACATCGCTGCGAAGCTGTTCAGCCAAGCCCAACGTTTCGCCGGCCAGCCATTGGGATTTTGCATACGCCGCAATTACCCGGTCGATCCATTCCGTGAGTGGCCCGGAGGTTTCGGCTGACTTCTCACGGAGAGAAGTGAGGAGCGGGATGGATGCGGCTCGGCCAGCGGCAAGGTCGGAAAGCGATGGCAGGGAAGAAAGGTCCTGGCGGGTGGCATTCAGGGTCTCCGGACCTAGCAGGGCAACCTCCCCTTCCGGCTTTTCGGCCAGGATTTCGATCCAGGCAAGATAACGGTCCGCCAGGGTGATCCAGGCCGAAACCTGACTTTCCATCTCACCAGCCCATGAGGCTGCGCCCGGCGGAACAAGGGGGACCCGAAAACCTCTTTCGACCCGCCGCAACAGAGACAGCAGGTCGGCGATGCCGGTTGGCGGTGCTTCCCACGCGATCAACAGCTCGTCAAGGAGCTGGAAATCAAAGCCTGCCCGGCGCTCACGTCCTGCAACCTGCTTGAGGATTTCACCGGTATCGCCCAGTCCGGCAAAGGCTTTCCGATCGAGGAGCGGTGCCTGCAGCAGTTCATCAAGCCCTTGCTCCACTGCCCAGAGGGCGCCCAGCAGATTGCCGCTGTCAACGCATGACACATAGCGGGGTTCGAGAGGAGCGAGGTTCCGGATATCGTACCAGTTCAGCAGATGCCCCTGGCAACGCTCAAGGCGAGCAATTGTTTTCATGCTCAGGGTAAGTTTTTCGACCGTCTCGTCCAGCGTCAAGTAACCGGAATCATGGGCACCGAGGACACTCGTTATCCAGAGGCCGATGTTGGTCGGGCTGGTGCGCATGGCCAGATGGTTCTGATGGGAAACCTGGTAGTTGTCGGGCGGCAGCCAGGACGATTCTTCCCCGACAAAACTGGAAAAATAGCGCCAGGTCCGTCGTGCAATGCTGCGGAGAAAGCGGAGATCCTGCGCCGGAAGCAGCTTCTGACGATTCTCCTGAGGTCGCAGGTTCAGGAGCCAACCAAAGAGCGGAGAAAAGAACCACAGAACCAGCCAGGGACTGGCCATGAGCAGGCTCGCCGGCATCTGCTGATAGATACACCAGCCGGCCAGACCGCTGAAAATACTGCCCAGACCCAGGCTGGCGACAAACAGTGACTGCCGACGGGATGCCCGCCAATGGGTCGATTGGGCCGCCCATTCCAGCAATCCGCGCCGAGAAACCAAACGCCGGTATCCTACACGGATAATGGCATCCAGGGAGACGGCCGCCTGGTGCGGAAGCAATGCTGCGTCGGTAATTGCCCGCAGCAGATCATGCTTCACCTTTTCCAGGGAGAAGTGACGCAATCCCTTGGCGGTGGTCGCCATGGTAAAGGGCTGCGCCAGGGGGTGAAAGAGCAGCTGCATACCAACCACCAGGGAAGCCACCAGGCCGGCCCGGGGAGAAATGAACCAGGCGCCCGTCAGCAAGCAGAGGCTGGTGGCAGGGACCAGGCTCCGGCGCAGATTATCGAAAATCTTCCAGCGGTTGAACAGGGAAAGGGGATTGGCACCGCGCCCTCCTGCCGCCAGCGGAACACGGGGGAGAACCCAGCCCGCGATCTGCCAATCACCGCGAATCCAGCGATGCGCCCGTTTGGCATAACTCTGATAGCCCTGCGGAAACTCGTCATAAAGTTCGATGTCACTGGCCAGTCCGACACGCACGTGGGCACCTTCGATCAGATCGTGGCTCAGCACCCACTCTTCCGGGAATCTGCCCGACAACACGCGACTGAAGGCGCGCACGTCATAGATGCCCTTCCCATGGTACGAGCCCTCACCGCAAAGATCCTGATGGACGTCGGAGACGGCCTGGGAGTAGGGATCGATTCCCACTGCGTCGGCAAAGAGCCGGCTGAACGTCGAAGCACTGGTGCTTGGCAGACTCGGGCTCACGCGCGGCTGGATGATGGTATACGAGCCGGCGGCAATCCGCCCTTCCGCATCAAAGCGCGGCTGGTTCAAGGGGTGGGCCAAGGTCTCGATCATCCTGCGGGCCGTGCCGTGCGGCAATTGGGTATCGCTGTCCAGGGTGATAATGAAACGCACATCGGCAAGATGTTCCGGGTTACCGACATATACCAGCCGAGGAGCAGATTCAGGCCGCGTTCCGACGATCAGATTATTGAGTTCTTCGAGCTTGCCCCGCTTGCGCTCCCAACCGATGAATGTCTGTTCGGACTCACTCCAGGTGCGTTCGCGATGGAACAGGAAGAAGCGCTCGGCGCCAATAGTTTGATTCAAATTACCGATACTCTCGATTGCCAGGTGGAGCAGCCGTTCGTCGTCCTCGCGCTGCAATTGAGGAGAATCGGTGTAATCGGTGAAGAGACTGAAAAGCAGATTGTCTTCCTTGTTGGCCAGATAACGAATTTCCAGCTTTTCGACCTCAGCCTGAACCGTCTCGGCGTCCGCCAGCATCATCGGCACGACCACCAGCGTACGAAAAGAATCAGGGATGCCGGAATCCTTGAAGTCCATTTTCGGCAGTGTCCGGGCCGGCAAGATCCGCGTCACAAGATAATTGACCACCTCAAGGGACAGTTGACTTACGGGAATCAGCAAGGCGAGTGCCGTAACAAGCTGAATCCAGAGAGACTGGCCAGCCAGACCAAACCAGATGATCAGGGACAGGAGAAAACCCGAGAGGACGCCGAACCCAAGAAAATAGACAGCTGCATGGTGTCGGTACAGCCACTGCAGGACACGGAAACCTGGTGCTTCGCTACACTCAACCAGCTGAGCCAGCTCTTGCCTGCCTTCGCCGAGCAGCCAGCTTGCAACACTGGAGTGCCGCTCATCCTCCGCAACGTCATGCAGGGAGTGCGTCGCCAGTCCGATTGCCCGCCGGGCAATATGTTCTTCCGACGTACCGGACCTGCGAGCCAGTTCTTCAACCGTTCTGCGACAGCGGTTGCGGGTATCAAAGTCCATCTCCGGATATACGCCGGACGGGTCGAGACGGAGCACCTGCTCCACCCGGCTGAGTTGCTCGAAGACTTCCCGCCAATCGAGCAGATCAAGTTGACGCAGGCTGGTAAAGGCATTACTGCTCGCTATCTGCTCCATGGTCCGGCGGTTCTGCTCACGCAGGTTGAGATCGTTCAGTGATTTTTTCAGCGAGCGTTCCAACCAGCTTCGCACCGGGGCCAAGGCAACTTCCTCGTCATCGAGGTGGCCGACAAGTTGCGCCCCGAAATAGGACGTGGGGTTTTGCACTTTCGCGGAAAGTTCGGCCAATGCAGAAAAGAGCTGGTTAGCATCCCGTCGATTGGCGGCAATAATCCTGTTTGCCCAAAAAACGGCGAGTTGACGCTCACGCAGGTCGGCCATGGCGGTTATTGCCAGGTTCTGAATACTTTCGATCAAGGCGATGCGCAGCATCTGGGGAATTGCCCAGAGTTCGCCGATCGACAGCGTGCGCACGGTTTGATAGGCCGCAATGAAGGCCAGGATATTCTCCCGCTCCAGGTGCAATCCCGCATGTGACACGAATTCCTTCGCCAAGCCATAAATGCGCGGAAGCCCCTGGTAGGGAGCTATGGAGAGCATCGGGAGTTTCTGATAAAAGGTTTTGGGCAGGTTCAGGAGAACGTCACGGACGCCCTCTTCTATGATGTATTCATTATCAAGAATCCACTCGGCAGCAGGAGTCGCGCTCTGTTCCAGTCGCGTCGCCGCCGACAAATCCGAACAGACTTGACGGACACGCAGACGGGCTAGTTCAAGGCTTTTCAGTAACTGGGCATTCCGCACCGGCTTATCATCTACCTGGTGATCCGCAGCGATGAGCACGGCATGTTCACGGGCTAGTGCAGGAGAAAGCTGCTCCTTGGAGGCTCGAACCTCTTTACGCCTTTCGCGCCTCTGATGCATGACAAAGATCGCAGGCGGAATGTCACTACTCTCCTGAAGTATCGCCAGGGGGAGTTGTAAACTTTCGATGGGTGCCTGGAGGATCAGGACCGTCTCTCCGGGCATCAACCAGCGGCTGTGGTCGTGCATAAGTTCGGGATCGATACCGTACTTTGTTCGTCGCATCCAGGCAAGACCAACCAGACTTCCTATTGCGCCGCCACCTATGGACAAGATTGAAAGAATTTCCCACGACAGGTGAAAAAAATGGGAAGTCAGCCCCGCGATTCCCGCGAACAGAATTGTAGCCAGTACCGCGGAGAAAACCCGGAGCCAGGGAAAGTAATCAATTGTGCGGATTTCGTTGTCCAGCGTTTTATGTAACAGTGCGGCGCGGCAGAACCTTTTTTTCGCAAGCGCCCGGATTGCTGCACGAGCTTCGTTGTTATGGATAAAGTAGCTGACAAGAATGCTTGAACTCACATTTTTTCCTTATTCACTGCGCAGTCTGAGCTTTCAGCTTTTGCGAAGAATTTCGATGTATGAATCACTCGGAAAGGAACCATAGAACTGTTCCAAAGGATGTGTATGCGAGGTGGAGGAAGCGTATAGTGTGGGAAGTGGCTGAAAGTTACACGGAAACCGGGGGTATTCTGTTGTAAGGGCAAAACCTTTTGGCATGCCGTTTCAAGATCTGTGCTGAACGTTAAATAAACGTCACAAAATTTTTGGTGTCAATTTGAGTAATAAGCTCGGCTTTCTATCTTGAGCATATACTCTTTACAATTACTATCTCTCTCTATTTCAGTTTTTTTGCATGTTGTCGCTGAAATACAGAAAGAGCATAGTTTACTGCGGGGCATTCGGTTGTTTCTTTTTGCTTTGGTTACGATTCTATTTGAGACCAGCTTTCCATCAATACTAGTAACGGGTTTCTTTGCCTCAGCTTCAGAGGTCATTTCTACATAGGTGAACCACTGCGACTGAAAAGAGTTCCGGTCCGTCATAAAGCGCATTGATACGACATTGTCAATTTCCCACAGGAGTTCGTTGACATATTCCTCCGCAACAGCAATGGGAATCTTTCCCAGAAAAAATTCTCTGCTAATCGGCTGTCTCCTTTTACTGGCAGATGGATAAAAAAAACCCGGAGACCTTAAAGCCGCCGGGTTTCACTGACATCTACATTTCTTTTTTATTTACATTACCACAATAATATGTATACGCATACTAAATAACCGTATGTCCCCCCACTATTTCTTACGGCATAGACAAGAAGAGCATGTATGAACCGCACAAGGCCTACGCTGCTTGCCTCATATTCTCCAGCTCAGCTTGCGTAATGAGCTTGTCCCGGTCGAGAAGGATACGCAGCGTGTCCCCATTTGTGTCCACGGGTTTTCTATTTATCCCAGAATAACAATTCGAGAGTTACCACACCAAAATACCCCGACATTTTTTCTGTAAGTCAATCGTAGAACAGTGAGCCAAAACCTCATAACTCGGCACTGCCAAGCACGAATCAATTGAGCCACAAAAATGGGCCATACCTTTTCAGGATATGGCCCAGACATACTTGGCTCCCTCGTACGAAAGCCAGGGAAACCTGCAGAAACGGCTACACATTAAACCGACTGCAAGTTAACCACGTACATTGCAGCTGCATGTTCTCTCCACTTTTGTACGGGAAAACATCTGCAACAGAAACCACCCGTTACGCGCGGCCAGGAGCTTCAATACCACTCAGAATCTCCGTAATATTTCGGCACGCTCACACCGGTGCAGTCAAAGGCATAAGCGACAACTCGTGTCTGTCCATAATAGCCCATGACCGGCTCCCGCCAGAAGATATGCGTCGCGCCCGCTTCCCTGGCCTTCACAGCAGACTGGTACTTAAAATCGCCAAGCACCGGAGGGGGGCCCCAGAAACTGTACCCGTACGGTCCCGGTATTTTTGCTACCAGACGACACTCTCTTACGCTACCCGGATCGGCCACTTCCAGAGGGAAAGGCCTGGACGCAACATAGGTGGAGCATCCCGTGATCATAAGGGTTGCAACAAACAGCATGAAAGTCTTCATAACGCCTCCCAAAAATGCGTATCGGGAAATTGCTTACAAGCAGCGTTTCTCATCACTTACATAATACCAAAATGACAAGAAATTTTTTCTAAATAATGGCGGCACCCCACAGGGTATCGGATCGGCACCAGCGAAACAAATACGCGAAAAAGAAATGCCATCCACTGCCGGCCCTCCGGCCCGAACAACCAACGAAGAGCTCGTGGGCGAAGCACTTGCTCCCTTTCGCGGGAAAGTGGTTATCGCCACGAAATTCGGATTCGATCTCAGCCCTGAGCTGTATCCCCGTGGGATAACCGGCTCGCCGGGCCCGAACAGTCAGCCGGAGCAGATCAGGCTGGCTGTCGAGGGCTCGCTCAAGCGGCTCAAGGTCGATGTCATCGACCTGCTCTACCAGCACCGGGTCGACCCCAATGTATCCATCGAAGACGTCGCCCGCACGGTGAAGGAGCTGATCCGGGAAGGAAAGGTCAAGCACTTCGGCCTCTCCGAGGCTGGCGTCCAGACCATCCGCCGCGCCCATGCCGTCCAACCCGTAACGGCACTGCAGAGCGAATACTCGCTCTGGTGGAGACGCCTTGAAGTGGACGTTCTACCGGCACTAGAAGAACTGGGAATCGGCCTCGTTCCCTACAGCCCTCTGGGCAAGGGCTTCCTTACGGGCAAAATCGACGAGAACAGATCTACTTTTCTCTAACTACCAAAAAGCACGTTGACTACTCGACACCATTATTTTGACATACTGCCTGACTGACGGACCCACAAAACGTTGTCATACCCGCGAAAGCTGGTATCCAGTTGTTTTATAACCATTGATAATGCCCGGAATTCAGTCCCGATTGGTTGCCTTTCTTGCTTTTTACCCATGTCAACCGTATAATCCCGTTAAGAAATCTCAAGGAGCGGCGCTATGGTTAGCAACAAAAACGAAATCATCATGTTCCTGCAGGCGCACAAGGATGAAATGGCGCAGCGCTTCGGTGTGGTGAGTATCGGTCTCTTCGGCAGTTATGCCCGGGGAGAGGCTCGCGAAGATTCTGACATCGACATTGCCATAGAACTGAGACCCGAAAAGAAATCCCTGAGTAATTTCTTCGGAATCAGGCGCTACCTTGAACAGCAGTTCGGCAAGACGGTCGATCTGGGGATCGAGAGCACCCTAAAACCGTTGGTGAGGGAAATAGTTGCCAAGGAAATTATCCATGTCTGAGAGGCCACAGCTCCTCTAGTGCCAGGATATTCTTGAATCCGGCACCGCCATTCAATCGTATGTTGAGGATCTGACCCGCGAGGCGTTTGTTCAGGACCGCATGCGTTACTCGGCGGTAATCCGCGAATTTGAAATTATCGGCGAAGCCGTGGGCAAGCTGTCAGCTGCATTGAAGGATGAATACCCCGGTGTGCCCTGGCAGGATATCAAGGATTTTCGTAACCTGCTGGCGCACGAATATTTCGGTGTCGATCTGGAGATTGTCTGGAATACTATTCGTGACGATTTACCGATGTTGATGGATGCTGTGCAGAAGATAGTGAGTGGAATTAAGTAAGATGTCTCCCGAGCTCTCTCACTTTTCCTCGAAATTCTCCCCGTTTTGTCTACATCTCCCCTGCCCTATCCCACTCCATGCGTGGGTACGCCGAGCCAGGGTACTATCTTCACCCAGGTTTCCGGCCCACGTACACCGCGATCGGAACGGTGTAGACCACCTCTCCGCCCTCCCTCCGTGCGCGGATACCCAGACTGTCGACGCCGATGTCGCAGGTGACGGTCTCCCGCAGCGTCGGCACGTCTTCGGGGGCCGGGAACGATGCCCGCAGCTGGGTCTCCAGCTCGATCGGGACGCCGTAACCGCTCCCCCTGCAGTCTACCAGCCCCGATTGCCGGAACAGCACATCGAATTCCCCGCTGGTGAGCGCATGGACATGGGACGGGTCCCGCATGGTTTCGAGCCGGTCGTAGGCTGCGGATTTCTCCGGCTCCACTGCCACGTCAGCCACCAGTACCCTGCCGCCGGGCCTGCAGACCCGGATCATCTCCGCCAACGCCCGTTCCGGTTCCAGGAAATGGTGGAAGCTGTAGCGGGTGATAACCAGGGAAAACGCCTCATCGGCGAACGGCAGCGGCACCGCCTCCCCCACGTGCCAGCGGAGGTTGCCCAGCCCCAGCTCTTCCTGCCTCTTCTCCGCCTGTTCGATCATCGTGGGCGTGATGTCAATCCCGGTCACCGCCCCGGCATGCCGCGCGAATTCGCAGGCGACCAGTCCCGGTCCGCAGGCAACGTCCAGGACCGTGTCTTCCCTGCCCACCCCGGAAAGCTCCACAAGCAACTGCAGCGCATCCAGATGTCCCGGCACACGAGTAAAGGGAATGGCCTGGCGCGAAAACTGTTCGACAATCGTCTCCCGGTGCTTCCCGCTGTTCCGTTCGGTCATCTCTGTTCCTCCTTTCCTGTCTTTTCGGGATATTCTACCTTGCCGCCCGGCTTGCCGTCTTGCTATAGTATGCCAATGAATGTCGAGAAACTGTCAAAATTGCCCCCTATCGAAGTCGGTTACCGGATCGATCCGGAACTCCCGGTGATCCCCCTTGCCATGCAGGTGAGCAGGGCCGGGTGCGCCGCGCCCCACGCACACCCGCGCGGCCAGCTGATTTATGCCAGCAGCGGTGTCATGAAGGTGGTGTGCAGGCGGGACGTCTGGGTGGTTCCCCCGTCGCAGGCGGTGTGGGTGCCACCGGAGATCGAGCACGAAGTCTATTTCCCCGGCGATGTCTCCCTGCGCAATCTCTTCATCGATCCCTCCGTCGTGGCAGGCCTCCCCCTGGAGTGCGCGGTCATCAAGGTGACCCCGCTGCTGCGGGAGCTGATCCTGCGAGCCATGGAGGTGGGTGAGGCATACACGGCGGGGAGCACGGGACATCGGCTGATGCTGGTGCTGCTCGACGAATTGCGGCGGGCGGAACCGACGGCACTGCATCTGCCCATGGGGCAAGATCAACGGCTGCAGCGGGTTATGGAGATAATGCTGAAGGATCCCGGGGACAGAAGGGACCTGGAACAGCTGGCGCCCCTTGCCGGGGCCAGCCCCCGAACCCTGGCACGGCTGTTCGTCCGGGAGACCGGGCTCACCTTCGGCGCCTGGCGGAAACGGCTGGTGTTGCAGGAGGCCATCGAGCGACTGGGGACGGGACAGAACATTACCCGCGTAGCCTTTGACCTGGGGTATCAGAGTCTCAGCGCCTTTATCGCCATGTTTCGACAGGCGCTGGGCGCTTCGCCGGGGCAGTATCTGCGGTTGGAGTCGAAGAGTGCGGGGGAAAATGGGTGAAGGGAGGTGCGAGAGCTGTGGGTGCAGGGTTGTATCGAATTAGGTATTCTGTCCCTGGCATATCGCTGAGATTTTGGACTGCTTTGTCGCACCTCATCTATATACTTCGCTTGGCGCCCCCTCTCCCCTACCCTCTCCCACGCTTACGCACAGAAGCGCTTCAGCGCGCAGGCACGAGGGGCGAGGGAGATCCTCGGAAACCTATGAAAACTGGATCGTAATGTGGAGCTATAGTGTACCTGTTCAAAACACAAAAACATGCCAGTTGCGCCACATCGGCCTGACAACCGGACATTTCAGACATTGAGTCCCCTCTCCCCTCCGTGGGAGAGGGTTAGGGAGAGGGGGAAACCGGAATGCCAATCAACCTGACTGAAGTTGCCAAGGATCTGCGAAAAAGTATGACCGATGCGGAAAGGGCCTTGTGGCAGCGCCTGAAAGCCAGGCAGCTCGACGGACTCAAGTTTCGGCGCCAGGAGCAGATCGGCCGGTTTATTGCTGATTTTGTCTGCTACGAACGAGGGATAATCATCGAAGCAGACGGCGGGCAACATGCGATTGAAAGGGAAAAAGACAAAGAGCGGACTCAATGGCTGAATTCACAAGGCTTCACGGTCTTGAGATTCTGGAATAACGACATTCTCACCAACATTGAAGGTGTAATGGAGGCAATCAGGTCCGCGTGCGTGGCCGCCCCCTCTCCCACAGAGGGGTGAGGGAGATAAAAACGAGCGTTCTGAAATCGAAATTGAAAGGTGGTCCCGGCAGGAAGGAGAGGTGAAAAAATGCGAGGTGTTTCAGGAGTAGTTTGAGGAAGATTTGGGGTTCAGGAGACGGAAAGAGAATCCTGCTGAAGAAAGAAAATGAGTAAGGTGCCCCAGAATTTCCATTTTATGACCTCGAAATATACAAAAGCCAAAGCCCCAGTGACTTACGAAATCCCGGGTGTTGTTGATGTAATGGGAACTTGCGGATTCTAACCGGGATCCGGGTGAAGATCATCTTTTGCCATGGCAATCCTGATTGCTTCGTCAAATGGGGTAAGGGGAAAGGGAAGCAGTTCCCTGATTCGATTGTCTCTACATATTACCTCATTTCGCAAGCCTTCGATGAGTGGTATGGCTACGGAAGGCTTGGCCGGGGTAACGAGCCCCACCCAGTATGAGGACAGTTTAGGCGTAAGAAATGGAACCGGCACAATAAATATTTTCCTGTTTATGATCCTCGCGAAACGCTGCATCATTTCGCGGTAGGTGAGTATCTCCGGTCCCCCTATGTCAAAGGTATCACCTGCGGTCCGTTCCTCCTTGAGGCATCCGATGAGATACCTGATTACATCAAGGACGGCAATCGGCTGGCAATTTGTCGAAACCCATTTAGGGGTGATCATGACAGGCAGCCGTTCCACGAGTGCTTTGATGATCTCATAGGAAGCGCCGCCCGAACCGATTATGATGGCGGCGCGGAGTACGGTGGTCATGAAATTGCCGCTTTTCAGGATTTCGGCGACTTCCAGGCGGCTGGCAAGATGCTTTGAAAGCCCACTCCCGGTTTCTCCGAGGCCGCCCAGGTAAATGGCCCTGCGCAGACCGGCCCTGTTTGCCGCCGCCACGAAGTTTTCCACCGCCTGCCGGTCCCGCCGTTCAAACCCGGTACGGCTTGCCGACAAGGAATGAACAAGGTAGAAGGCAGTGTCGATACCGTCCAAAACCGGATCCAAGGATGAGCGGTCCAACAAATCGCCGGGAATTGTTTCCACTTCCTTTGGGAACTGTGTTCCGGGACTGCGGACAACCGCACGCACCCGGAAACCTTCCGCAAGAAGGGCACTCACAAGTCTTTTCCCGATGAAGCCGGTAGCTCCGGCTACCAGCACCGTCCTCTGGCCTGTTTCCATCTTCTCTCCCCAGTCTTGCTACATGTTTTATTAATTGTACACTATACGGGAAAAAAACAAGGGGTTGTATTGCCCTGTTGTTTCAAGCGAATCCGCCGCTTATTTCATTCGTCAGGGCAAAGGGAGCTCCGCTATGGTATGCTTGGTGCGGAGGGTCGAATGGCCGGGGAAATACCGATTTTGCAAAATAAGATTGCCATCAGGGAAGTCATTCGGGAAGACCATTCGGTCTTCTCCAGGCAGTCGATAGTACTTCCTCATGATAACAAGTCATTGCTGACCCCCGCATATCTCGTGGAGAGTTATCTGGCGTTTTTGCGGAAATGCACCTTTGCCATCGTTCAACCGGCGCAAGCTGGCGGGAAAACAGCATTAGCCTTATTCGGCTCTTCATTGCGGCTGCTGATATTTTCAGGTCCGGAATTCAGTGAAAATGGCCGAACTCAATCCGCGACACTTCGTATCGAAGGTGGCTTGCTGGTGCAGAGGAATGGGTGCGGCAAGGGAATGCTTTCCTTTATAATCGAGATTGCGGAGGAAGGGTTGCTGGTGGCTGTTGAGGTCTGCGATTACTGTCCTCTCCTTCTGGGTGGACGCAAATCGTCTAAAATGCGAAAGTGGTTCTACCGGTGTACCCAGGCCTTCGTCCACAGGTTGATAACAGTCAGGTTCCTGGCCCATCTATATAAACAACTGGAAGGTTTAACTATTTGAATCTTTAAGGCATTTTTTGAAATTCCGGGGACGTTCTTGCTTTAGTGCATTAGGAGCTGTCCCACCATACCTGAAGATCCACCCTGGACTGAAAAAGCTCTTCATCTCGTGTAATTGCTCGGCTTACCGATGGTCCGCAGATACTAAGCCCCCTGCCGACCTCTACCCCTGGATAGTGCAGATTGGCCACGGCCAGAAAACAATAAACGGCACGCGCGGCTGAAATACTATTTTGACGGCCGCGCCGGCCAAGTCCCCCTGTGCTCACTTCAAAGTATTCTTCAACAGATTGCTGCAGTTCATCCAGGGATTTTCGATCCTGTAAACTTCCCTTGAAATCATCTTGTTCACAAATAGTCTGAAAAAAATCGCAACTGCCGAGTATTCGGTTGTCGGGGACGACTGCACCTGTTTCGCTATCTTGTCGCTTTCAGACTTCAGGTCTTGAAATATAAGCTTTTTTGGGGACGGGGTTGGGGGACGTTGCTGTCCATTTTGAGGGCAAAACAGAAAAAGGCCCCTGACTGTATAAGCCTGGGGTTTCTAAGATTGCTTTACCTTGTGGAAACTAGGGTCACTCCCCGTATTTCTATCAAAAAGGCGGCCAGTCGGCCGCCTTTACTGTCTCAATCTATCTCACCACCGAATACCACGTCCCCTTACCGGTACCACACTGCTCCAGGTCCCCCTGCTGAACCGGTAGGCGTGACGGTATTACGATTGGCGGCCAGAAGAGTTACGGCAGGCAATACTGATCCTGCCACGTTCACTGGCAAAGGCCAGCATCTTTCCCTCCACGATCCTCTCCAATTAACTGTTCGGAACATGAGTAGCCGCTCCGCACCGCACCGCCCCGGCAATCATATAACAGGCCCTATTCCCGCCGCTCACGCACGAACGCTACCTTCAGCCCAAACTGCCGAGCGATCTTTCCCAGTGTCTCAAGGGTTGGATTCCCCCGGTCGTTCTCGATTTCCATAAGCACCCGCGGGTAAATTTTCAGTATCTTCTCGGCGTAATCCACCTGCGTTAACCCTACGATCTTCCGCATCCGCCGCGTTGCCTGGCCGAGAGTCAAGCGTCCAGCCTCAAGGTCGGCATACAACGCCTCTTTTTCCTTCCGGGTCTCTTCTGGTGTCCTTTTTGTTTTTAATTTACGCAATCTACCTGGCTCCTTGCACCGCCTCCCGCAGGTCGGCGGCAATTTCGCCGCACCGACGGGCGACCAGTTGAATTACTTTATCTTCCACCCCGCATTCCTGCATGGTTTCAGGAAGGTTCTCGACCTTCACTCGATGTTCCGCCAGAAAGGCGACAGCCTCCTCCTGGTCGATGTATCGATGGAGGGATTTAACGATTTCGCCCCAAGCCGGCCTGCCAATAGCTGGCTCAAGAGCTTCTGACCAGCGACTGGCGCGGGCAATACCCTCGGGATCAAGGAACATGGGCGCGAAGTCGTACAGCGGAGAAAGCATCACCCCGCCGTCCGCATACTTGACGAAGGCGCTGTTTCGACCATGGTTATCGGTATTGCGCAGGGCGACGTTCAGGATTTCCCGCCGAAGGTATTCCAATAGATCGCTTTTTGCGTCAGAGGAATAGGCGGTGATGGCAGCACAGAAGTCGGCGTGATCGCCGCGCCGGCCGTATACCGCTATCCCCGCAGCCGAGGAGAGTGTTTCCAATCCGTGACGGACGAGTTTTCCACCTTGGGCTTCCCTGTCAAAGCGCGGAATGAACAGGGCATCATCAATAAACTCAAGGGGCTTGCCGGTGCGTATGCCGAAAGAGCGCGCAACTTCATAATAAGGGGCTTCATTCCGCAGGACCATCCGGTCCGCGTCGGTCTTGCCACGGGGGAACTTAACGAGCCAACTATCCAGGATGTCACGGTCTTCCAGTGCACCGTCCGGATGCCAGCGCCGCTTATGGTCACGGGCCAGGAGAAATTTAGGCGCATCACCAGCCACGTCAGTGGCTCCAGCAACCACTGCGCCACGAGCTTCGGCATATTCAATAAAGTCGACGTTTTTTTCAACAACTTCCTCTTTGGTGAAACCGGGGTGCGACCCGGCAGGAGGTATGGCCGCCTCAGCCACGCGTAAGTTGCCCGGCGGGTTTCCTGCACCATTTAAAAGGAGCTGCCAGTCTGCGCCTTCACCGTCGGTTAGCCCAAGTCTGCGTGTCCAGACACGTCTGCCGGCGCCGGTAGGGAGGATATCGAGAAGAAAAGCCGGCCACCTACTCTCTTGGTATAGTTCAAAGTTCACCGGATAGCGTAAACCCATCCGGCACCCGGGACTGTTCTCCACATTATCAAATACAAAATCCTGATCGTACTCCAGATACCCCCCCGCGGCAATCCCTCCGCGACTATCGAATGTTCCCGCGACGATCCATTTACCATCAATATATATCTGAAGGGTAGCTATCATGCTATTACGATAGCATTTAATACCGTAATATGCAATTATGAATGCTATTGAGATAGCATATCGCATGGGTAAATCACAAAGAATAGTAATTAAACACGCTACTATAATAGCATCTTATGTAACAAATAATGAGTTTACATGCTATTAAAATAGCTATTTAAATAAACCTCGGCAGGAAATTTCGGGGCCATCATCCTTAATTCTAACGGCGGCCAATCGGCCGTCAGGAAAGTTACTGCATCGAAAACATGGGGAAAACACGATAATGGGGGTCAGGTCTTGTAATATAAGCTTTTTGAGGACGGCGATGGGAGACGTTGTTGTCTATTTTGAGGGCAAAACAGAAAAAGGCCCCTGACCGTATAAGCCAGGGACCTTTTTCTGTTCAGCATCGGCAGCAGTTTCATGCCGCCAATCCATATTCGGTTACAGCATTATTTACTCCGCAGTCGTAGGATCAATCATGCGCTTGACCTCGGCCACGCTGTTTGCCGGGAAGCCGCCCTTACGGGCATGCTCAAGCACCATCTCCTCGTTGGGAGCAATATTAAATACAATAAATTTTGCGAAAAGGGGTCATGCGAAAAGGGGTCAGATTTATTTTCTATCTTTCGCAACCTTTCAATACCAAAAATATATCTGTCCCCTTTTCTTTGTCCTTTTCTTTCCTTTTGCTTCCGATCACGACTTCATACCTGATATATTTTTAATGGTAATGAATCGAATGTTTTGTTATTAATGTTCTACGCCTCGACAGCCTTTCTGTTGTTTGCAGGAATCTAGCACCGATCAATTTATTGTCAGGTGACGTGATGTCGAAATAACTACATAGTTGATTAATCACATGGGTAATTGTTACTGTTTTTCCGTCAGGAGATAAAAATGGGTAACCTCTGCAAAGTACTTATGTTCACTCTGCTCTTCTCACTTCCATCATTGGCTGGTTGTACGCAACATGAAAAGATTAACGAGCAGGCGCTCTATGATGAGGCTCAGGCGGCTATTGATAGCTATCCTGGGGACCAGTCAGGTTTGGACAAAGCGGAAAAATTGTTGAAAAAAATCTACAAAGCCAATCATCAAAGCGCACTTGCCCAAACCGGACTAGGTCGACTCGCATATAAGGAAGGTTACATAAACTATAAAAACTTCAGTCAAAAAAGTCTGAAGGAAGCCCATTCTCGTTTCGCGAAAGCGATAAGCATCAATCCGAATTTTTTTGATGCCTATTACTATGGTGCGTATCCGTATGTATATGAAAATAATTTTGTCCAAGCTAAAGCAATGGCCAGTAAATGCCAGGAAATAGATCCGGATTCTCCAAAAGTTGACATCCTTTTTGCGGAAATTGCCAAAAGTGAGAGTGCTTATGACGAGGTGGAGCGCAGAGCAAAACGTGTTATTGATAGCACCTCTGACAAAAAACTGCTTATTGATGCCTACTCGCTTTTGTCATGGGTATACCAGGTGCGCAATCAAAACGATCTAGCTGACGGTGCCTATCAAAAAATCATCGAACAGGACCCTGCTTCCCCTTGGGCAAAGATAAACTACAGCAAGTTTCTGACCTCCCACGGGAGGTATGATGATGCGATTAATCAAGGAAAGCAGGCACTTGAAATCATGGACTTCGGTATGGGGCATTACGTCCTTGGCCAAGCGCTATGCAGAAAAGGGGTAGATCTCTACTGGAAAGAAAAACGGCCGGAAGAATCTAAGATTTACTTTGAAGATTCGATCCGGCAGGATCCAGAAAATGCCGACGCCTATTACGGGCTTGGAATGTCGCTTTATAATATCGGATGGCGAAATAAAAATGTGGATGAGGTTAAGAAAGCTGAAACAGCATTGAATAAAGCTATTGAGTTGAATCCTGATCACCAGGGAGCAAAAGTTGCTTTGGAAAGGCTTGAAATGCTGCTCAGAGCCGTTGATAAATAAAAGATCAGGGTTGAGGGACGTTCTTATCTATTTATCTTTTGACCTGTCTTCGCAGAGGGCAGAGGGTCAAGTTTTGAAATATATGCTTTTAAGATAACTAGAGACACTCCCGGTATTTCAATCAAAAGGTGGCCAATCGGCTGCCTTTTTCTGATTTTAGTAGAGTCTAGGACTCAGGTCTTGAAATACAAGTTTTTAGGGTAATTAATGGCACTCCCCATATTTTATAAACATATAAACAGCAAAGGTGGCCAATCAGCCGCCTTTGCTGCCTCAATCTATCTCCCCACCGAATACCACGTTCCCTTGCCGGTTCCATGCTGCTCCAGATAACCCTGCTGAACAAGTTGGCGCAGGTGCAGCTTGACGGTATTGGAAAGTAAAGGGGGGTCACCCATTGCCCTTATTAGTCTCTTAGACTTTTAAAACAATTAATGATTAACGACTGTTTATTAATTTATATTATTGACCGCACAAGTTCGACGTGATATGAGTATTGCCCAAGAAAATTTTGTCTTGCGATCCACTTCGCATTATCTTCCATTTGCCATTATCAAGGGAGCGATTTTTGTGAAACTATTAACTGCGCTTTTTGTGTTTACCCAGATGACTATCAATTTAGCCATAGCTGGTGACATTCAGAAACTCATTATCCCTCCGTGTGAAAGTCAAGGTTGTTATGTGGTCGCTAAGAAAATAACCTTACCAGAAGCAATTGATGCCAATAATCTAAAAATCCGTATAGGCTCTCTAGTTGTGACAATTCCTCCTGATGTCACAAGAATTGATCTTTTTAAATCAGTAACTATCTTTAATTATGATACTACTCCCAATATCATGATCTCAACTGAAACAGACGAAACATTTCCTCTAACTAAATCAGCATCAAAATTTATCTCTTTATCCGAAGCTATGGAAATAATATTCACCAAAACTCCTAAAGACCGTGACTTAACCGGAAAATACGACAATGACTTGTTGAGCAAATTAATGCTAGTCAAGCAAGGACTAATGGACAAATCTAATAAAGCCTATGTTTATGACAAAGGTAGAATAAAAATCTATTATGCCCCCAAAGGTGGTGACCCTCACAAAAATTTTGCCTGGGCCATTGACTCAAAATATCCTAATGTTGCTATCCGACTGGAGAGCGATCTCCACCAAAATGACTTCATAAAAATGCTGTATTCAATAGCCCTGTTTAAAGCAAGGGAGAAAAAACTATGCCATTAAGTCTATTGGAGCAGCAAAACTTGCGAATCATTGTGGAAGCTTTTTTCGGCAAACAAGATACTGCACACTGGGAAATGAATGAAGAGTTGTTGGATGTCGTCACAAAAATGATTGCCGCCAGCAAATCCTGTTCAGAGGCAATGAATTTTGTTCCAAGACCTGGGGGTTATCTTTCTCCAGATGATGTCCGGAAAGAACTGGCTAGGATTGCTAAAAGAGAAATTCTGGGTGGTGTCGCTTCATATTGGATATGTGAAAATGTCGTAGCCTGGCAATGGAAACAAACAGCCGATGCTGCTGGACAGGGTGCCCCTTGATTCAGGGGTCATGGCCATTAGGCCAGCAAGCCTACGGGACCAGGTCTTGAAATATAAGCTTTTGGGGGATGGGGCTGTCTATTTTGAGGGCAAAAAAGAAAAAGGCCCCTGACTGTATAAGCCTGGGACCTTTTTCTGTTCAGCATCGGCAGCAGTTTCATGCCGCCAATCCATATTCGGTTACAGCATTATTTACTCCGCAGTCGTAGGATCAATCATGCGCTTGACCTCGGCCACGCTGTTTGCCGGGAAGCCGCCCTTACGGGCATGCTCAAGCACCATCTCCTCATTGGGAGCAATATAAATACAATAAATTTTGTCTTCTGTAACGTAACTCTGCACCCATTGAACCTGCGGTCCAAGCTCGCTCAGAACGCTGCACGACTTCTGTGCAATGCCCTGCATGTCTGCCGCCCCAATTTGTCCTGCCCCTGGAATCTCTCTCTCAATGACATACTTCGGCATACTCGTCCTCCTTAGATTTGGGTTGAAATTAATACCGAACGAACATTCGTTTTGTACCATGTCAAAAAAGAAATTGCAATGGAAATTTCATGTTTCCATTCCGTCAATTTGTGGAACGGCACTGATGCAGGTCCTGTATTGTCCCTGAGGGAGCATGCAGTAGCAGGTACTTCCTCCGCGGGCAAAAGAATTTGCCATGTCAGCGCAAAGGGTGCTATAAATGGCTCAAATCTTGAGTCAGCTTTTCTTTCCTACCAACACAGAGGACCCGATGGGCAGGCGATTAAAAAAATCCACTGAAAACGTAAACCTCCAGCAGACCATTCTTGATACAGCCTTGAAGTTATTTACCACCAAAGGGTATTTCAACACCTCGATTCAGGATATCAGGCGCGATGCCAATATCAGCATTGGTGCCGTCTATCATTATTTTGCCGGCAAAGAGGAACTTGCCTCCGCTTTATATGATTCTCTTCTGGAGAAGATTACGGCCGATTTTCTCGCAATCAAGAACAGCCATGATACCGCGCATGATCAATGCAAGGCCATCATGGCGCATCTATTTGATCTCACCGAGTCAAATCCGACACAAATGGCGTTTATGCTGCATGCGAAACACAGCGAGTTTATGCCAATGGTCACTCCTATTTGTTCTTCCCGACCATTTGCCATCATGCGTGAGATGGTACAGGAAGGTATCGAAAAGAAGGAAATAGTCGATCTGGATTTGACCATCGCCTCCAACTGCCTTTTCGGGGGCATGTTCAGGCTGATAAATCTGCGTCTCGATAATACCATCGCCGGACCTCTCCCCGAACAACTCGAAGATGTCTGGCAATGCTCCTGGCGCAGCATTGCCGCCAATCCCGGCAAAAACATCTAGAATACTTTGCAGGTATCTCCCAAAAAACCTGCCGCAGCCGAAGAAGAAAGCAAATAAGCGAACATTCGCCCTGGTAAAATCCCAGATGCAACAAAGGAGGAAAGAATGCCGAAGTACATCATTGAGAGGGAAATTCCGGGAGCAGGGTATATCTGCGGACCAGACATGCAGGCAATCTCGCAGAAATCCGCCACGGTTCTTCAAGGGCTTGGGCCGCAAATTCAGTGGGTGCAGAGCTATGTCACCGAGGACAAGATCTACTGCGTCTACATTGCCCCGAACAAGGAGATGGTCCTGGAGCACGCCAGGAAGGCCGGTTTCCCGGCCAACAGTGTCGCCGAAGTCAAGCGCATGATCGATCCGACGACCGCGGAGTAAGACGAAAAGCGGGACATATCTATTTTTCTCTAACGAGCTACAAATGGATCTCTCCCGGGTTTCCTCAGCCCCGCAGTTTCAGAATTGTCACTTCTCTGCCTGCCCGGATGCCCCCCTACCTTATCGGAAGCTCACGACAAATCCATCTATCTCGATTTTTTTGATTTGCATCATGACAAGTACCGCGGAACATTGTTATTGTGATACCATCAACGATAGGGGGTACGAGCGATGACACCAGGACAATTGGCTCTAAACGATAAAGATTGGACACACGAGGATGTAGCGGAAGACGGCCATGGTTCACTAACATCCGGAGAAGAGATAAGCGTGGCTGCTGCATTTCGCCCGCTCCCTTCACGACTTTTCGTGGAAACCACGACCCGCTGCAACCTGAAGTGCAGCATGTGCGTGAAGCAAACCGAAGACTGCGGGATCATTGAGGGAGATATGCCGTCTGACATCTTTTCCGCCCTGGAACCGGCCTTTCCCTCTCTTGAGACCCTTGTCCTGAACGGGATCGGCGAGCCTCTTTTGCACCCGGAGCTGGAAAACTTCATTCGAAAAGCCAAGGCAGCGATGCCGCAGGGAAGCTGGATCGGCTTTCAATCGAACGGCCTCGAGCTCGATGAAGAGCGTGCCGCCTCTCTGGTCGCAGCCGGCCTTGACCGGATTTGCCTGTCCATGGACTCCCTGTCCGAGGACGTCTTCCGTGACATACGGGAAGGTGGCGAAGTCCAGGATATGGAAAAGGCATTTGCCGCACTCAGAAAAGCAAAGACAACGGCAGGCCGCGATCTCCAGATCGGCGTCGAATTCGTGGTAATGCGCGACAACGCCCACGAGCTGCCGGAGGTTGTGCGCTGGGCGACGAAACAGGGAGCGTCCTTTGCCATTGTTACCCATCTTCTTCCCTACGATAACGAGCATGCCAAGAAAATTGCCTATGACCTCAATTCAGAGCAGGCACTGGCGTTTTTCCAGGAATGGAAGGAACGGGCAGAGCGGGAAGGGATCGACCTGAAAACCTACTTCAAGGTCAGGTGGAATTTTCTGCGCTCACCGGAAGAGGAACGGGTGGTCGAGTTCGTTACGGCCATGCAGGCCGAAGGACGAGCTCGCGGCATCTCGTTTCACATGAAGAATCTGATGACGCGGGACGAGAAGTGGCTGGAGCGGCTGAAAGAGATTTTCGCCGAAGCAGCGAGGACGGCACAGGAAGTCGGCCTTGACCTGTCCCTTCCGGCGATCATCCCGAAAAACAACACCGGGTGCGAATTTGTCGACAACGGGAGCGCGTTCATTTCCTGGAACGGCGACGTCCACAACTGCTACTTCCTCTGGCACAAATTCAGCTGCTGGTATTACGGGCAGAAAAGGCACGTCAACAACAAGTCCTTCGGCAACCTGGCCGAGGAGGGGATTCAAGAGATCTGGAACAGCCCGGCCTTCATCAAGCACCGGAAAGGAGTCCTGGGAAAGGACTATTCCACCTGTTCCGACTGCAACGTAACCCCCTGCGACAACGTGTACAAGGAGGATTTCGAACACGACTGCTTTGTCAACTCCGTGCCCTGCGGAAGCTGTTTCTGGTCGAAGGGGCTGTTCAGGTGCCTGCAGTAAAACCAGAAACACTCATCGTATTTCAATCGCAAGGCGGCCAATCGGCCGCCTTTTCTGTTCCAATCTATCTCCCCACCGAATACCACGTCCCCTGAGCAATAGTCCGGGAAGTTGAACCACCCAAAAAGCCGGGTATACTGGATTGAGCGCCGCCCGGCATCGCTGAGAATCTCGACCGCCGGGCCAAACTGATCGTAATTTTTCGCGCAGCGGGCCATGCGCTCTCTGAGATCACATACACTCAATATTCCATATCTATCTGTTTTTACGAAAAGTAGCATACTCGTTCAATACAGCCATACCATCAAGCCTGATTCCGCCAGACTGAATTTTTGCGAACCATTTCTGCAATCAGGCCTGAATTTACCAGGATCGTTCAACCACTCCCGGCTCTTTCAGACGTACGCTACAACCAGAAAAAAAGGGAAATAACAATTCGGCCACGCGCTGGTTGTTGATGGCGTAACACCCTTAGATACGACAAAACCGAGGAGGCATCGATGATTGCACTGGTGGTAAACGGCAAGAAGCACTATGTAAAGGCCAGCCCGGACACACCGCTTCTCTGGGTGCTCAGGGACGAACTGAAGCTTACCGGCACCAAGTACGGCTGCGGTGAGGGGTTGTGCGGGGCCTGCACGGTTCTTATCGACGGAAAAGCCGAACGTTCCTGCATCACGCCGGTCAAGGACGTTCAGGGGAAACAGGTGGTGACCATCGAGGGGATTCCGGAGCATCACCCGGTCAAAAAGGCGTGGCTGGCAGATGAGGTCTCCCAGTGCGGATACTGCCAACCGGGGCAGATCGTACAGGCCGTTTCTCTCCTGAACGAAAAACCCCATCCCAGCGACGCGGATATAGACAGCGCCATGGAGGGAAACCTCTGCCGCTGCGGTACCTACCAGCGGATCAGGTCGGCAATCCATACAGCCTCTGCAGCCGGGAAAGGAGGGCGACCATGAGCGAGGTACTAAAGGTCAATCGTCGCGATTTTCTCAAGACCGGCGCAGTGGTCGGAGGGGGGCTGATCCTCGGCATGCACCTTGCCGGACTCGATTCCGCCCTGGCTGCCGCATCAAAACCGGCTGAATTCGTTCCCAACGCCTTTATCCGGGTCGACCGGGACGGATTCGTTACCTTTATCATCAACCACACCGAGTTGGGACAGGGGACATCCACCGCCCTTTCCATGCTCATTGCCGAGGAACTCGAATGCGACTGGACCAAAGTCCGGTTTGAATTTGCCCCGGTTGCCCCGGTCTACAACAACCCAGCTTTCGGTGCACAGGGGACCGGTGGGAGCACCGGTACCTGGACGGAGTTCGACAGGTTGCGCACGATGGGCGCTTCCGCCCGCGAGATGCTGATCGCTTCTGCGGCAAAGACATGGCACGTCAATCCTGCCGACTGCCGCGCCGAGAACGGCCGTGTGCTCCACAAGGGGGGTACATCCGTTGCCTTCGGGAAGCTTGTGGACCTGGCCGCAAAGATGCCTGTGCCGAAGCATGTGAAGCTGAAGGATCCCAAAGACTGGAAATTGATCGGGAAGCCCATCCACCGTCTCGACAGTCCGGCAAAGGTGGCGGGAATCGCAGAGTATGGCCTCGATGTGGCAATCCCCGGAATGCTGACGGTCCTGATCGCCCATCCGCCGGTCTTCGACGGGAAGGTGAAGAGCTTCAACGCAGACCGGGCCAAGGCGGTTTCCGGCGTCAAAAAGGTGGTTCAGGTCCCTGCCGGCATTGCTGTGGCGGCAACCTCCTTCTGGGCTGCACTCAAGGGGAGAGAGGCGCTTGAAATAGTTTGGGACGAGGGGAAATGGGCAAGGCTTGATACGTCGGAGATTGTGAAGGATTATGCGGCAAAGGCCGCTACACCCGGACTGGTCGCCCGTAAAGAAGGTGAGCCTGAGAGCGCTTACGGCGGTGCTGCCCGGAAACTATCCGCGAATTACAGCGTACCGTATCTTGCCCACGCCTGCATGGAACCGTTAAACTGTGTTGTGGATATCCGGAAAGACGGCTGCGAGATCTGGACCGGCACCCAGTCCCAGACATCGGACAGAGATGCTGCTGCCAGGGTCCTTGGTCTCAAGCCGGAAAAGGTTACTTTGCACACCACCTTTGCGGGTGGAGGTTTCGGTCGCCGGGGCTCTTCCCGCAACGATTTCGTGGTGACTGCCGTGGAGGCAGCAAAGGTGATCGGAAAGCCGGTGAAGGTTGTCTGGACCCGTGAAGACGACATGAAGGCGGGTTATTACCGACCCCTCTGGTATGACCGGATACTGGCCGGCCTCGACGAAAAAGGAAACCTGACAGCCTGGTGGCACACCATCGTCGGCCAGTCGCTGATTGCCGGCACTGCCTTGGAACCGGCCATGATGAAAAACAGCATCGATGCTACCTCCGTTGAGGGTGCAGCGGACATCCCCTATGCAATCCCCAATATCCTGGTTGACCTTCATTCGCCGAGGTTCGGTGTACCGGTCCAGTGGTGGCGCTCCGTCGGCCACTCCCACACGGCCTTCGTGGTGGAGAGCTTCCTGGATGAAGCTGCCCATGCCGCCGGGAAGGATCCGTTCGAATTCCGCCGGGCGCTCCTGGCGAATAAGCCCCGTCACCGGGGGGTACTGGAATTGGCGGCGGAGAAGGCCGGCTGGGGAAAACCACTCCCGACCGGAATGGGGAGGGGGATCGCCGTCCATGAATCATACGGCAGCTTCGTTGCCAATGTGGCAGAGGTTTCCGTCGACACTTCGGGGAAGGTTACGGTCCACCGCGTGGTCTGTGTCGTGGACTGCGGCAGGTATGTGAATCCCGATACCATTGCCGCCCAGATGGAATCGGGGATCGTTTTCGCCCTTTCCGCGGCCCTGTACGGCGAAATTACTCTTAAAAAAGGCCGGGTCGAGCAGTCCAACTACGATAGCTACCCGGTGCTCCGAATGAGCGAGACCCCCCGAGTGGAAACGCACATCGTCGCCTCCGCGGAGAAGCCGGGAGGGATCGGCGAGCCGGGAGTCCCTGCGGTAGCGCCGGCCGTTGCCAACGCCATCTTCGCGGCAACGCACGTACGGGTTCGGACTCTCCCCATCAGGTCCGTAACACTCGGGAAAACAAAGGGTTAAAGGGCGTTATATTTTTGCGGAGGTGTGTACATGATGATGAAAGAGATCCCTGTCCGGGATGCGGTCGGGCACGTGCTTATCCACGACATCACGCGCATAGTACCGGGTGAGTCCGCCGACCGGGCCTTCAAGAAGGGGCACATCATCCAGGAGAATGATATCCCGACACTCCTCGATCTCGGCAAGGATAACATCTACGTCCTCGATCTGGAGGAAGGCTACGTCCACGAAAACGAGGCGGCCCGGAGGATCGCCAGGGCCGTGTCCGGCAACGGCATTCGCATGAGCGAGCCGTCTGAAGGCAAAGTAACCATGAAAGCGATCTCCCGGGGTCTGCTCAAGGTAAATATCGATGCCCTGTACCGGATCAACGAGATCGATGAGATGGCCCTGGCAACTCTTCATGGCAACCGTTGCGTCGAGGTCGAGGCCAAGGTGGCCGGAACAAGGATAATCCCGCTCTTCACCGAAGAGGAACGGATCCTGAAAGTGGAAAAAATTGCCCGGGAAAACTATCCGGTACTCGAGATCAAGCCTTTCAGATCCATCAGGGTCGGTCTGATTACCACCGGCAACGAGGTCTATCACGGCCGGATCGAGGACAAGTTCGGTCCGGTCGTAATCGACAAATTCGAGAATCTCGGCAGCAGCGTGATGAAGCAGATCCTGGTCCTCGACAACATTCCGATGACGGTGGCCGCAATCCACGAACTAATCAACGAGGGTGCGGAGATGGTCGTTGCAACCGGCGGAATGTCGGTCGACCCGGACGACCGCACCCCGGCCAGTATCCGCGCCGCCGGTGCGAACGTGGTCACCTACGGCTCCCCCACCTTTCCCGGCGCCATGTTCATGCTGGGCTACATCGGCGAGGTTCCGGTCATCGGCATTCCTGGATGCGCCATGTACAAAAAGACCACGGTCTTCGACCTGATCGTTCCCCGAATCCTTGCCGGTGATAAAGTTACCAGACAGGATCTCATCAAACTGGGGCATGGAGGTCTTTGCTCGGCATGCCCGGAATGCCATCACCCCAATTGCGCATTCGGCACCTGACAAGACCGCACCAGGTGCCCGAGGATCGAGACTTTCCATTTCCCACCGAATACTGAATGGTTACGTCGATGCCGCGCTTTCTGACCATCGGACAATGTACCAATAGCCGACCGATGTAACGACATGTCTGCCATGAACCGGAGATGCATCATATGTCTGGAATTAAACAGAACATAAAGGGAATATTTATTTGGATAGCCGCCATCCTGGCTGCGTTTGCACTGCTTCTCTACCTCGACTATGGCCATTTCAGCTCAAACGTCCCTTCCTCGAAGATACCGGCCAGCGCAAAGCCTGATTTCGGCTTGGTGGCCGAGGCGTGGAACACAATCCACAAGGTTTACGTTGACCGGCCTGCCGTGAAAAACCGGGCGTTGACTTACGGCGCCATTAGCGGAATGGTGGACGCGCTGGGCGACACGGGCCACAGCGCCTTCCTCACGCCGGAGATGATTAAGGAAGAGAAGAAATTCACCCAGGGTCACTATAAGGGCGTGGGGATTGAAATAACGATGCGAAACGGGCATGTAGTCATAGTTACCACATTGGACGGGTCTCCCGCCCGGAAAGCGGGTCTGCATTCCGGCAAGATGATAACCATGGTCGACGGAAGGGAAATCGCCGGACTGACATTGATGCAGGTGGTGAACCTCATTTCCGGGCCGGAGAGAACGCAGGTCAGGCTGACCGTACTAGATCCGGCGACCGGGAAATCGCGGGTCATTACACTGACCAGGGCTGCCATAAAAGTGAAAAACGTCCGATGGAGCAAACTCCCCGGCTTCGGCATAGCCCACCTGCGAATAGCGGGATTCAGCGATGGAGTGACCCGCGAACTGCGTAACGCCTTGCGGGAGATCAAGCGGCAGGGGATCCGCAAAATCGTCCTCGACCTGCGCGACAATCCCGGAGGGGTGCTGGAAGAAGCCGTTGGGTGCACCAGCCAGTTTCTGAAGACGGGCAACGTCCTGCTCGTCAAGGATGCGGCCGGACATGTTGCACCGCTTCACGTGATATCGGGCGGAGAAGGAACCGGCATCCCGCTGGCTGTTCTTGTGAACGGAGGAACCGCCAGCGGGGCCGAGATAATGGCCGGAGCGATACAGGACTACAAGAGAGGCGAATTATTGGGAACCGTAACTTTTGGCACCGGCACAGTCCTCGAAAGATTCAATCTCTCGGATGGATCGGCGATGTTGCTGGCAGTGGAAGAATGGCTTACTCCAGCGGGCCACACAATCTGGCACAAGGGAATTACGCCGGACGTTACTATAGATCTCGCCCAGGGTGTTTTCCCCTTTTTCCCCGACGAGGAGAAACGATCGACAAAGTCGGAACTTCTGGCCAGCAAGGATGCGCAGCTGCTGGCTGCCATACGGCTGCTTTCAGGCACAGGGAAATAGCTCTTGTTTCGCCTTCTGGGGAAACCAGGGACATCCATGACAAGTAACGTCAAGGGGTAAGCGGAGATAGCTCCACCGGTGGCCTCGTTTTCGCCCTCATCCTGTCCAATCTTTTTGATCTTTCAAGCGGTCCGCATGATCATGCGACCAGACATCCCTGTGCCGCACCTGGAATTTCATACAATTGCGGAAGATTGAGTTAGGGCCAACCCGCCGCCTTTTCTGTTTTCAGAGAAGAAAAAATGGAGGGCGGTTCTCAATTTTTGACAAGCGGCAAAAAGAAATGTCAAGAGTTGATGGCTTGACCCCGCAAACGTTACCTCGTAAGCTGGGTTTAGTGTCGCTATTTTCTGCGAAAACAAAGGACTCGAACATATGAACGGACAGATCAGCAAGAAATCGGATTATGGCAGCAGGTCTCTGAAGCTGGAGACCCGTATTTTTCTCACAATAGCTCTCCTGTTCTTTGCCTCGCTCCTATCAGCACAGGTTTCAGTGGCTGACATTCTTCCTGTTACTCACATAAAATTCAGCAATCCCCAGGCTGTTGAGATTGAGGGATTGCCAATCGGCTCCGACGGAACCCCGATAAGCACGGAAGAGCCCTTTCTTTCTCGCGATAATCGCTTTTTGTTTTTCAATAGCGGCAAAGAAGAAAACAACAAAGACCTGCATTACGCTGAATCAATTAACAATAAATGGATCTATAAAGGGCAACTTGGACCAGATATAAATACCGTAAAAGAAGTAGAAGGAAATCCTACCATGGATAAAAATTACAACTTTTTTTATATTGATTCCGGTGTCAAATCAATGGTTAGTATGGCACGGTTTTCCCCCGAGGACGGCACGCTTAGCATGAAGCATGAGCTCGAAGGTATCCCAGAACGTAAGGTAGCGCTTTTCAAACAAAGGTTGTACGGAAACATGGGTGTAGAAGTAAGTGCTGATGGATCATATTTGTTTTTCTCTCGTGCCACCTGGAAATTACATGGTTTTGCAATAGGAACCATAACGGAATCGAACATCCTCTATATGAAAAAACAAAGTGGCCGATATGTTTATAACGAAAAAGAGTCTGAAAAGATAATGCGCAATGTCAATACATCTGATCTGGAATATGCAGCCTCGATCTCGAGCGATGGACTGGAACTGTTTTTTACGAGGGTAAAGATTGAAGATGTAGCGACAGGAAAAATTCGTTCCACAATAATGCATTCGACGAGAACATCCATAACAGAGGCTTTCGGTACGCCCACAATGGTCGAAGCTATCGGTAGTTCTGATTTAGTTGAGGGGCCGGCTATTTCCGCAGATGGAAGGGAACTGTACTACCACAAATACGATGGCAAGAAGTTTACATTGTATAAAGTCACCCGCTAATTTGACGAATTTAGGGTAGAATACCGGAACACCATACCAAGTAACACCTCAAATCAGAGGGTATACGTGTGGTGTCCACCTATGTCCGGAAACTATCTATGAGTGGCGGTCCGGCGCGGCGGAGGGACCCATGTCTTCGTCGTCTCCATCACTCATACGTTCCTCATCCCTCGATGATCGTCCCCGGCTCACCGTACTGGAACCTGGGCATGGGCCACGACAAAGTGGATGTGCTCAGCGACGATGAAGCCCTTTTGGCCCTCATATCACAGACATCACCTTCCGGCTCTCCCATGCTTCACTGTAGCGACCATTCCGATTCAACAGCTCTTCGTGACGCCCGGATTCGATGATTCTCCCGTTCCCCATAACGTGGATGACGTCCGCTTGCATGGTTGTCGTAAGCCGATGGCTTATAATGAGGACGGTACATCCTTCGGCGAGGGTTCGGAACCGGGAAAACCACTTGGCTTCAGACCAGATGTCGAGCATGCTGGTCGATTCATTGAGGATAATCAACTGGGCACGCTCAAGTTCTTTGTTCCTTTTGCGGAGCATATTTGATGGACTCGCAATAAATCCATGATGTCATCTCGACCGACAGGGAGAGATCTTATAACAGCCGGTAAAAGCAAGATTCCTCCCTCGGGTCGGAATGACAAAAAGAGGCAGTTTCCGGGTTTTTGCGATACCATCATATTTGACTTATCACTATTCCGTGTTTAACTAAAACCATAATCCCGATAAAGCCAAAACCGTTATAAATCGGTTACGGAAAGCAACGGGTCTTACACGAAAGTCATTGAGACGGCCGAGCTACCGAAGGATACATATCCTTATGGTTGGCTCGGTTTTTTTTGTGAAAGAAACGTAACAAGCGGGCCGAAGAATTGGTCAACTATATATTATGGAATTGGTGGAAGCCAATAAAGTTTTGGGCAAGCCGGGGCGACTCTGGCTATGGGTAACCACATAAAAACATTTGTTAGGAGAGCAGCTTATCTGATTAAAGGAGAGGATGGCCATGACAAAAAAAATGATTCCAGTCCTTTGTTTCCTCTTGTCGATGATGCCCGGCTGCCAGGATACAGATCACTCTTCCTCCGCAGATAAGAGCAAACCGGCCGTTTCCATAGATCATTCTGATTCCACAGTTAAAAACTCGTCGTGGCCATTACCGCCGTTAATTTCCGGAGACTGGGAGACTGTTTCAAATGAAGAGGCAAAACAAGTCCTTGCAGACTTGAGACCACAACTGAAAGGGAAGGATCATGCAGTCTCGGAGAGGGTTACTCAAATCAGAAAACTTCGCTTGCCCTTCTATCCCGATGGGTATCTGTATGAAGGAAATACCACGCTTGAAACGGGTGAGCGGGGACTTCTGACCTTTGTCAAGTCCGGGAAACATATCATTGCTCTCGATGGGAGTGGCTCTACATTTCATAAATTTAACCGGAAAGCCCCGCTGTCTCTTTCTTCTCCTGACAGCGCCAAGGCCTATCTGAAATTTTTCTGCTCAGCTTTAACCGCTGAATTCGGCAGATTTGCCATAGTGGAGAGGCTTGACGAGATGCGATTGTCTCGCAATACATTGGATTCTGTGCGTCATGAGCTTGTTAGCAAAATTAAACCTGTAGAAATCCAACGCAACCCAAAGACAACTGGCGCTGGGAAAAACGCCTATGAGGCGAAGGCATTTTTAAGTTACGGCAATACACTCTTTTACGACGCTTTCGAAATCGAATCTGACGGTTCGGTCGTCATGAAGAATGATGAGCCTGTGGTACAGAACATACCGATTGAAATGGAAAGGTTTGCGGGTCCATTACGGTTGGGTATTAAAGCAAAAAATAATGAGACTATTTCCGAGGGAGATGCAGGAACACATTACAATCTCGGGTTAGATGCATACAATAAAAAAGATTATAAGGAAGCATTGAAACAGTTTCGTCTTGCCGCAAACCAGGGGCATGCCAAAGCTCAAAACAACCTTGGAGTCATGTATGACAATGGACAAGGCGTCCCACAAGACTACAAGGAAGCGGCAAAGTGGTTTCGCCTAGCCGCTGACCAAGGGTATGCCAGAGCCCAACGTAACCTCGGCATCATGTACGAAAGCGGCCGAGGCATGCCGGAGGACTACGGGGAGGCTGGGAAATGGTATCGCAAGGCGGCCGACCAGGGGGATGCTGAGGCACAATTCTATCTCGGTCAATTTTATGACGAAGGACAAGGTGTGCCCAAGAATGATAGCGAGGCAGTGAAGTGGTATCGCAAGGCGGCCGACCAAGGTTATGCCCCTGCCCAATTGAAAAATAAACACATAACACCACAAACGAATAATGTGCCGACGGTACCTTCTGACAATATAAAGTCACAAGCACTAAAGTTTCTTGACGAGAAGATAATTTCGATAAAAAAAGAGAAGGCTGAGAACGAAAAAGAGCAAGGAAAGATCAAACAGGACCTTACAATAATCAATAAGAAAATTACCAAATACAATCAGGAACTTACTCAGAACAATCAAGAGATTGCCAAGGGCAAAAAGAATATTG
Organism: uncultured delta proteobacterium; assembly: GCA_963748325.1. GTDB lineage: Bacteria > Desulfobacterota > Desulfuromonadia > Geobacterales > Geobacteraceae > RPRC01. The sequence goes on from CAVVIJ010000004.1 coordinate 2,025,482, forward strand.
CCGAATTACGGTTCAAACTTGGTGTTAACGCTCTTGAGTTAAAAAATTACAAAGAGGCAGTTAAACAGTTTCAATTGGCGGCCGACCAGGGGCATGCCAAGGCCCAGTTCAACCTAGGCGTCATGTATGCTAAAGGAGAAGGCGTGCCCAGGGACGACCGGGAAGCGGTGAAGTGGTATCGCAAGGCGGCCGACCAGGGGGACGCTGATGCCAAAAAAGCGCTTACGATGTTTAACGAATAAACTTCGGCTCCGACATTCGACAATCCTGTCGCCTCTCGCTGGATGGCTCAGTGCGAAAAGGAATGGCAGCCATCCAATCTTCCCGGCGCAATCACGAAGCAGGGGAATTACGATTGGTGCCAATGCCTGGTCAATGAGATGGCCCGAAAGAAGAGTGAAATTTCCGAGAGTATCAGCAGAGCCCTGGCAGCTGACTTCAGGGAAAGTCTCGGCAAGGTGTGGTCCGATGTCAGAAATGCAGACTATTATTTCGGACGATGTTTTGGCAACAGGCGATAGCCGTTTGTTTCATAGTAAAGCCAGATGACCATACACGCTGATGGAGAATTAAGGTGACATAATTGAATCGGCTCGAATTTAACCTGTCATAGGTTCAAAAGGCCGGCCCACCAAAAGGCATTGCTAGGCTGGATCCAGTTTTTACGATGCTGGTAGGTAACAGTTCTACGCTGATGGTTCTCGATATTAGCAGTCGATCAACTGGATACAGTACGTCCTCTTACATAAGGAGGAAGATATGAAATATACAAAGCTGCTGATCATATTCATCTCTGCAATTGTAGCTTCCACAGGGTGCAACAAGAAAAATGGCGATGAAGCTATGTCGCGTGCAAACTTGGCAAGAACAGGTGTTTATCACACCAATGCACCACAGAAAACAGCCACACTAAAGTGGAAATTCAAGACTGAAGGTAGTATTAATTCCTCCCCAGCGATAACCGATGGAGTCGTCTTATTGGAAGCGGAGATAGCAATCTTTATGCAGTGGACATTAAGACCGGGCAGGAAAAATGGCGGTTCAAGACGGGAGATCCGGTCTATTCTTCCCCTGCGATAACCGATGGAGTCGTCATTTCGGAAGCCTTGACAGCAATCTCTATGCAGTGGACATTAAGACCGGGCAGGAAAAATGGCGGTTCAAGACGGGAGATCCGGTCTATTCCTCCCCTGCGATAACCGATGGAGTCGTCTATTTCGGAAGTCTTGACAGCAATCTCTATGCAGTGGACATTAAGACCGGGCAGGAAAAATGGCGGTTCAAGACTGAAAATGGTATTGATTCCTCCCCCGCTGTAGTCGACGGTGCCGTTTTTTTCGCAAGTCTTGATAAAAACCTCTACGCGGTTGACATAAAAACAGGGCAGGAAAAATGGCGGTTCAAGGCTAAAAATGGAAATTTTGGTCCGGCCATAGACAACGGTGTCGTATATTCTGCAGGACTGGGTAGCAGCCTTTATGCTGTTGACATTAAAACGGGGCAGGAAAAATGGCGGTTTAAAACTGAGACTTTAAGTTGGCCCTCAAGCCGGCAGTATTCAATGGTGTCGTATATTTCGGAAGTGGAACGTTATCCAAAGAGGGGGGGTTTAGTACGGATGGCAATCTCTATGCAGTTGATGCCAAAACAGGGCAGGAAAAATGGCGGTTTAAAACTGGTGCAATCCTTTCTCCTCCAACTATAGCCGATGGCGTCGTCTATATTGGAAGTATTGATAATAATCTCTATGCGGTTGACATCGAATCAGGGCAGGAAAAATGGCGGTTCAAGACTGAAGGTAATTCATGTGTTCTTCGGCCATATCTGATGGGGTCGTCTATTTCGGCAATGAGGATCACAATCTGTATGCGATAGCAGATCATATTGACGGACCTTTGCACATTCATGCCGGGTCAAAAAAAGGAAATGGGGAAATGCGCAGGCATCTACAAAAACATCGAGCTTAGTCACCGTTACCGACCGCGTGATTCGTACCGGAGGGAGCGATGACTCCATGCCTGAGGCAGATGAGTGGGCCGGAAACTATGCCAATTCGAAATATGTGAGTGACGCAACCATTCTTGGAAAAATCCCCGCAGTTCGGCTCAGTATGCTCCCTAATTCACAAGCATTGCAGTGGATTGGCCAAGAGGAGATGGCATCGATTGTCAGTGCTGCCGTCTTGAAAGAAGGATTGAAAATTACTACTGATTCCAGGTATGAGCTGATAGTCCGGATAATGACAAATCATCAATCTATTGAGCAATACATACCGGCAGCCGGTGGGATGAACTATCATAAAGTTCACCAAATATTCGTTTCGGTGAATTTTGTGACCAGGGTGCCGGTGCTTAGACAAGGCCGCTTCGACATGATGCCGGTGATATGGCCGGTAACTGGGGGAAATCCGGAGGACCGGGAAATTTTACGAAAGAATATCTGCGTGGAGAAATAAAGGACCTTATTTCTAGCATGTTTTCCGACCTTCGTGAAAATAGTATTTCCGAAGACAGCGAACATGAGAGGCAATGGAAGCGTTCTCTCTGGCCGGCTGCAAAGAATTCCACCATGTATTTTTCCTACAGAAATGCTACGGAAACTGACAAATCAGTTACTCCAAAAGTGCTTGTCGGCGGGGAGACCGTCAAACCCGTCGACGTCAAATTTTATTTTGATGCTGGGAAGTATCTTACAATCTCACAGGTAAAAAATATCCTTGAAGCCCAGTTGCAGAATTCAGGAATACGGATTGGCCCTGAAAGTGACATCAGTCTGCTCTATGAGGTGGGCATATATATTGACGATAGCAACATGATGGCACGGACACTTGGATGGGGGATCCAGGCTGCACCTTATGCGGACGATTTCGGTATCATCCGCATTTGGCAGGATAATGTGGTGTTTAACCTTAACGGCGAATTTGTGCGAGCCAAGGTCGGACTCGAACTAGAAAACATACTACCGGTCATGGCACCGCTCGAATTAAACCATTATGCACTCAAGACGCTTATTGCCACGCAAACCGACAGTTTTGTGCATAGGCTACTGAAATCGCGGTAAACGGACGAAGTCGATGAACTGATCTCTAAAAATACTCGGCGTCAGGGACCCCCCGCAGAGAATAGTATTCCCTGGACAATCGGGAAGCAGCTAAATCGTATCGTAAGGCGGCCGGCAAAGGTAACGTTCAGGCCAAAAAAAACCTAGTGGTCATGAAGGTAAACAGGCGAGCCGTGCCCAAGGATTTCAGCGAAGCGATAAAATGGTATCAGTTGGGGAAATCACTCAGAAACGATTCTCGTTGAGAAACGGCCAGCCAATCCTTGGAGCAAGGCCGCCATGAGTAATCTAGGTTAAATGAAAATTCCAGTCCTAACGGCGAGTTGATGTGGAAAGGTTCTGTCAAGGGACTGCAGAGGCGGACGCCGATTGTGGCATTAAATACATTGAGTAATGAAGGAAGGAGTATGAAACGAGCGATACTGTCGGCGATGCATTGGGAGCTCCCGTTGAATTTCTCTCGATGGAGCAGATAATAAAGACGTACGGTGAATTGGGGATTACTTATTTCGAAGAATGCTATGGTAGAAAAGTCGCTATTACCGACGACACACAGATGACCCTTTTTACCGCTGAAGGCATTCTTCGGGCCGAGTGTAGAGTTGTTTACAGGGGAATGAACATTCCAGAAAATACAGTGAGGAGGCTTGCGATGAAGACTAATTCAAGACATGTAGATTTGATGCTGGTTATTGCGTTTGTAATCGTGCTCATTTCGGGGATGGCTATTCTTCCTTGCCAAGCATCGGCTGCCGGTGGTCCAACAGAGGCTCAGATGCGCGCGGCAGTTGAAGTTTTTAACGAAATCTGGGTCAGATCGACTAACATGGATTGGGGTCGGAGGGGCGCATTGAGGATTATACCGATATACTTCAAAAAAAAATCATGCGTCGCTTTAAATCCTGGATTGAAATATGAATGTACTTATGTGTCCGCTCAAAAAATGGTTGGGCCTATGGCTGACATGCCGTGGGCTCGCGCCAATAACGAGCAAATGATGATTAAACGAGAAGGCGTCGGCATATTTGTTTATCGCGGAAAAGGTGTCTGGAAATTTATTTCGACAGCTAATGACTAGTGCTAAGGATACTGTCCGCATTCTTATTTCATTCAGGGAGTCTCTATCCAACACTCATGAAAAAAATTGCTTGACACATTAACATGACCGGTCTAATTTAAAATTATGAAAAGAATTCACAGCAAAGACGAGATAGTGCAGGTGGGATTGGACATCATTTTAAGCAAAGGATTCAGCGCTACCGGTGTTGAAGCCATCCTGAAGCAGGCGAACGTGCCTAAAGGTTCGTTTTATAACTTCTTCACCAGCAAAGAAGAATTCGGCCTGGCGATAATCGACAAATATGTCGAAGAAGCAGGTGCACATTTCAGCGCCATTTTCAATGATGAATCTCTACCACCACTGGAACGCATTAGAAAAAGTTTTGAAACACGAATTACCAGATTTGAAGGCTATGATTGCAGCAAGGGGTGTCTGATTGGAAATTTAAGTTTGGAAATGTCCGATCATTACGAGAGAGTCCGGGAACGTCTTGAACAAGCTCTGCAAGGATGGGCGAAGGGTTTGTCCACATTACTACTTCAAGCACAGAGGGAGAAAACCATCCCGGAAGATTTGGATCCTGAAATGCTGGCAGAGAATTTGATCTCATCATTCGAAGGTGCACTGCTACGCTCCAAGGTCAAGAAATCACCTGAACCATTGAAGAATTTCATCTATTTATACTTCGATAGATTTCTGGCTCAAAAAAGAGACAGCTACTAAGTCGCTACATTTTTTTGCACTGTATTACATAGACCGGTCTATTTTATACATTATTTCAAATCGAAAAAATGGCTTAGGTTTCAGGAAGAAAAGGAACAGACAATGGAAAAGCTGATCTGTGATGAAATAGCTCGATTTGTAGCGGAAAGTCCTGAAAACCGGTTTCCTGGCAGTGACAGGCGCTACTTTGACGATCCCCTGATCGGTTTTGCTTCTGCCGCTGACCCGATCTTCACGGAGTTCAAGACAATTATAGGCCCTTTTCACCTGGCTCCGTCGGAAATCTTCGCGCATACGTTTGGTTCGGAAAAAGGACCGGCAACGTCTGTCATTTGCTGGCTACTGCCAATCACTGAAGAGACACGAAAAAGCAATCGAAAGGAAACATTCCTGCCGTCTCTGGAGTGGGCGCAAACCAGGAGTTACGGCGCGAAATTCATCGTTTCGCTAAGCCGTCATCTTGGTTCATACCTTGAAGCCCTTGGATATCAAGCAGTTGTTCCACAACTTTCTCCACTCATGCAGTTCTTCGGGGATACCCCTACGGGTCTCGCGTCGACATGGTCGGAACGCCACGCTGCCTATGCAGCCGGTCTCGGGACTTTCAGCCTCAACTGCGGCTTCATATCCGAGCGCGGGATTACCATCCGATGCGGCAGCATTATTACAGATCTTGTTCTTGCTCCTTCAAAACGAACCAGCAATGACCCATTGGGTAATTGCCTCCATTATCATAATGGCCGGTGTGAGTCTTGTATAAAGCGTTGCCCCGTGGGTGCGATATCGCGGCAGGGCCTCGATAAGACGCTCTGTTATAAACACGCGTATGGCACCGTACCTCAAACGGTGGGAAAACTTTACGGTGTTGCTGAAACCGGCTGCGGACTATGCCAGACCAAAGTGCCGTGCGAGTTCCTGATACCTTCCACTGGCAGAACCGAAGAGAAAGGGAAACTGTCATGTCGAAACCTACAGTAGTTGTTGTTACCGGAGTGTCGTCAGGCATCGGACGTGTAACGGCAGAAAAATTCTCCGCGCAGGGCTGCCAGGTGTTTGGTACTGTGCGCAACATTGCCAAAACGCTGCCATTATCCGGAGTGCAGCTCGTCGAGATGGATATTCGCGATGATGCCTCCGTACAGCGCGGAATCCAATCCATCATCGATCAAGCCGGGTGTATCGATATGCTCGTCAATAACGCTGGTACGGCTTTGTTTGGTGCGGTTGAGGAAACGTCGATAAGTGAAGCTGCATCGCTCTTCGATACAAACGTATTAGTGTCCCGTGCGGTTAGTTAGCAGCAGTAATTCCGTGGAATTTCTCTGGCAAGGCGAGGCGACGCAGGCATAGCGGGGCTCTGTCGAGGAGCCACAACGTAGCCAGAGGGCAAAAGAACCGGAATTTCAAGGATTGAATTAACCGCACGGGACACTAGGCCTCCTGCGTACAGCGAAAGCGGTGCTGCCGCACATGCGGGCCCAGCGCTCCGGAAGAATCATCAACGTAAACTCTGTTCTCGGCTTTCTACCTGGCCCCTACATGGGTCTCTATGTGGCATCCAAACACGCTGTCGAAGGGTTGTCCGAATCCCTGGATCATGAGGTGCGCCAGTTCGGAATCCGCGTGGTGCTTGTCGAACCAGTATTCACCAAGACAAACCTGAATGCCAACTCGACTCGGGCAGCTTCTACGATCACTGCCTACGATACCGAACGTGGTCGCGTATTGCAGGCAGTCGGCAAAAGCATCGATAGTGGTCTGGAGCCCGATGAGGTTGCAAGTGCGATTGTCGCGGCGGCCACCGGCGCATGGAAGATGCGGCGTCCCGCGGGAGCAAAGGCATCATTGCTGAGCAAATTGCGGCGCTTCATGCCTGCCGGAAGACTTTTTGCTGCCGGGACTTCCCGCCTTGTACCACCATCAATACACTGTCGGGCTCGGCATGAGCTCCTATGAGCTGGACCTGTTCGGCCGGGTGCGGAGCCTCAAGGACCAGGCCCTGCAACAGTTTTTCGCCACCGGTGAGGCCCGGCGGAGCGTGCAGATCAGCCTGGTTGCCGAGGTTGCGTCAAACTACCTGACCCTGGCCGCCGATCGTGAGCGTTTACAGCTAGCCAAAGAAACCCTGACGAGCCAGCAGACCTCCTACCAGCTCATCCGCAGCCGCTATGAGGCAGGGATGTCGTCCGCCCTGGATCTGCACCAGGCCCAGACAAGAGGCGATTCGGCGCGGCGCGGGCGGCTTTTTTCCCCCGCATCACCCTGGTATCGTCAGTCGGTTTCGGCAGCGACGACCTGGGCGGACTCTTCAAGGGAGGCTCCTTTGCCTGGAAAGTCGCCCCGCAGATTACCCTCCCCATCTTCAATGCCGGCAGCAACCGGGCCAATCTGAAGGTGTCCGAGGTGGACCGCGACATGGCTGTTGCCCAGTACGAAAAAGCCATTCAGACAGCCTTCCGGGAAGTGGCCGACGCCCTTGCCCTGCGAGGAACCATAGACGATCAGTTGGCAGCGCAGCAGTCACTTACCGAAGCAACTAACGAAAGTTACCGCCTCTCCCTGGCCCGTTACGAAAAGGGGGTCGACAGCTACCTGAACGTCCTTGACTCCCAGCGTTCCCTGTACGGCTCCCAGCAGAACCTGATCAGCGTCCGCCTTGCCCGCCTGACCAATCTGGTGACGCTTTACAAGGTGCTTGGTGGGGGTAGTTTGTAGTGGCACGCGGCATCAGGAATGAATTTAGTACATTGTCAAAGTAAGCCCATATCCACGTCATTTCAATAGCGTGAAACTTCAAAATACAGATTCAGGGATATATCAGCCCTGTTACATCAAAAAACAAGAGGGGTACATTATGAGCGACGAAAAAACGTTTATCCGAGATGATGTTGTGGCGGAGATTAAGAACAAAGCCAGAGGGGACATGGAGTTCAGAAAAATGTTATTTGACAATCCCCAAGAGGCGCTCGACCAATTCGGTTTTGTCATTCCGGGTTCTTCCGGTGATGACAGGAATTACCAGGAAATACTGAATGCGATGTTTGTCCGGGCAGATTTTTACAAATGGTTTAACACAGAAATCCTGAGTGAATTCAGGGATGAAACCATTACCATGGTCCCGGGGCCGTCTGTAACTGCTACCGAACATGAAGATATGGATTGGGATTTTGAGGTCACGACATATAAAACGAAACCTGATTAGCGTTACATGAGGAGGAAGCACCATGGATAAAATTACGGAATCAGGCATGGAAAGGATCGGAGGAACGGCAATGAAAAAATTGTACGAGAAAAGCACCATTAACAGTCTGTCGCTCGCAAACAGATTCATCTATTCCGCCACATGGGATGGACGTGCCGATGACAATGGATACTGTACTCCGGGAAACATTGAGATGCTGGTGAAGCGTGCACTGGGCGGCGTCGGCCTGATAATCACCGGCATGGCTTATGTGAAACCGGAAGGTAAAGCCGCACCCTGGCAATTGGCGGTAAGTGGTGATGAATTCATCGACGGACTGGCGAAAATGGCTGGAGCGATTCACGATGCTCGGGGAAAGATTGTCCTTCAATTGGCCCATGGTGGGTGTTATGCCCCTGCAGAATTAACCCAACATGATGCATTGGGACCCTCCGCGAACGAGACCGTCAAATTTCCACAATGCCGTGAAATGACCTTGCAGGAAATCGATCAAGTTGTCGAAGCCTTTGGAAAGGCGGCCGGCCGAGCCCAAAAAGCCGGCTTTGATGGTGTGCAGCTGCATGCGGCGCATGGTTATCTGCTGAGCCAGTTTCTCTCACCCTTTTTCAACAAACGGACGGACAACTACGGCGGCAGTGTTGAAAATCGTGCGCGGATCTTGCTGGAGGTATTCCAAGCGGTACGGAATGAAGTCGGCGAGGAGTATCCTGTCCTCGTAAAGCTCAACTCCGAGGATTTTGTCGAAGGAGGTCTCACCGTAGCTGAGATGCTTCAGGTGTGTGCAATGCTCGAAAAGTTCGGCGTGGATGCGATAGAAATGAGTGGCGGGACGATCTATGCCTCCGGGGCCTATTCCAGCTGCAGGATGGGTGCCTTGGATTCGCCAGAAAAGGAGGTATATTACGAGGATGCCGCGGCTCGTTATAAAGAGAAAATCAGCGTGCCATTGATGTTGGTGGGCGGAATTCGCTCGCCCGAAGTATCCGAAAGACTGGTAATCGAAGGTTTGACTGATTATGTCTCCCTTTGCCGTCCGCTGATCCGCGAACCAAACCTGATTAAACGGTGGAAAGATGGGGACACTGCGTCGGCAACCTGTATGTATTGCAACGGATGTTTCGGACCTGGATTGAAAGGAAACGGGGTGCAATGTATTGCCGGGTCGGGCAACTCAGCTGCATGATAGTTCGCGGAAGGTCTGAGCAGCATTGGCCTCGAACCCCCGAACACTCGACGCTGCCTTCATGAGTGCTTTACGAAAACAGTTTACCGACCCAAACCCTCGAACTGGCTGTCGTTTTGCTCCGGCGTCGAGACGGCTTTCTTCTTGCCGGGATCGGCATGGAGGACGTCCCCCATCAGCTTATGCTGTCGCGGCAATGGCAGCCGAGAGGATGGCCAGGCCTGTTTCCAGGTCCGCGTCTCCGATGGTGAGCGGCATCAGGGTTCGCAGCACGTTGCCGCTGGCCGTCATGGCGAGCAGGCCGTTTTCGCGGGCGGCGGCCAGGACCTTCCCCGCCCCCTCCTTGCTGCCGAGCCCGGTCGCAGGATCGACGATATCGATTCCACACATGGCACCCAGGCCGCGCGGGTTTTGCACGTGGGGTTGCGTCGCGGCGAGCTCTTCGAAAACAGCCATGACCTTCGCGCCGATGTGGCGGGCCCGCTCGGGCAGCTTCTCCTCGGCCATGATGTCGAGCACCGCGTGCGCTGCCGCGCAGGACACCGGGTTGCCGCCGTAGGTGCCGCCGATACCGCCTACCTTGGGTGAGTTCATGATCTCGGCAGGGGCGGTTACCGCGCTCAGCGGCATACCGGCCGCCAGTGACTTGGCCATCAATATCATGTCGGGCGCAAGGCCGTAGCGCTCGCAGGCGAACAGGCTGCCGCAGCGGCCGAATCCGGTCTGAACCTCGTCGGCGACAAGCAGGATGCCGTGTTCTTTGGTTACCTCGCGCAAAACGGAGAGTGCGATGGGGTGCACCGGATAGAACCCTCCCTCGCCCAGGACCGGTTCGAGCATGATGCAGGCGACGTTCTGCGCCTCCATGTGGTAGGTAAAGAGATCCTTCAGGGCCGCCCGCGCTTCGGCTTCGACATCACCGTTTCCACGGTCCTTCGGCTGGCCGAAGAAGGGCCGCCAGGGCAGATGGTAGACCTCGGGGGCGAAGGGGCCGAAACCTTCGGTGTAGGGGGGGACCTTGCCGGTCAGGCTCATCCCCATCAGGGTGCGGCCGTGAAAGCCGCGCTCGAAACTGACCACCGCCGTGCGGCCGGTGAAGGTACGTGCGATCTTGACGGCGTTCTCGCACGCCTCGGCGCCGCTGTTGAAGAAAGCCGTCATGTTGTCCCCGGGGATGGGGACGAGCGCATTGAGGCGTTCCGCGAGTCGCACGTACGGCTCGTACATGGCGACGTGCCAGCAGGTGTGCAGGAAGCGATCGGCCTGCTGTCTGACCGCAGCGACGACCCGGGGATGGTTGTGGCCGACATTGGTGCAGCCGATGCCGCCGCAAAAATCGATGTACTCCTTCCCCTCGACATCCCACAGCCGAGCCCCTTCGGCGTGGGCGGCGAACACGGGGGCGACGTTGAAGGGGCCACGCGGCACGGCCGATTCGCGACGCTTCAGCAGGGATTCATTGGTCATGGTCTCGGACGGCATGGCGACTCCTTTCGATGCTCTCTTTACAGGCTGATGAAAAACGTCCATCTGCGGCGTTGGCCTCATCCTTCGTCAACGACGTACCATCCAGGTACGCCTTATTCCTTGGGATTTCAGGCGCCTTGCATCTGGACATTTTTGATCAGCCTGAAAACCTGACTTTTTCAACACCCTGTCAAATAATGATCGGCGTTACGCCTGCAGCTCGACCAGCACGGCCATGCCTTGGCCGCCGCCGATGCAGAGCGAGGCCACGCCCCGATTCAGGTTCCGCTCCCGCAGGGCATGGATCAGCGTCATCACCAGCCTCAAACCGGTGGCGCCGAAAGGGTGGCCGATGGCCAAGGCGCCGCCGTTGACGTTCAACTTCTCGGCGGGAATTTTCAGTTCGCGGTTGACCGCCAGGATCTGTCCGGCGAACGCCTCGTTGATTTCAAACAGATCGACATCTTCCTTTTGCAGGCCGCAGGCATCGAGCAGCTTCGGAATCGCCAGCGCCGGCCCCATGCCCATGCGGCCGGGCGTGAGGGCGACGGTTGCCACCCCTTTCAGCCATCCCATCGGCGCGCCGCCAACGCGGGCGCAGACCTCTTGCGAGCAGACCAGGGCGGCGGCAGCTCCGTCGCTCAGCGGCGAGGAGTTGCCCGCCGTCACCCGCCCGTCCCTGCGAAAGGCCGGTCGGAGCTTTGCCAGGCGCTCGAGCGAGGTGTCCTCGCGGACCGACTCGTCGCACGCGACGGGCGCCGCGTCGCGCTTGCCGGTGGCGGGCAGGGCAACGATTTCGCCCTGGAAAAATCCCCGCTTGCCGGCGGCGACGGCGCGCCGGTGACTCTCCAGCGCGAAAGCATCCATCTCCTCGCGGGAGATTTCGAACTCGTCAGCGAGGATCTCGGCGGTTTCGCCCATCGACGGATCGCCGATGTCTTCAGTGGCCAGGCGAATCTTGTACGGCCGCGGCTCGAAGTAGTCATAGGGGCGGGCGGTCTTCTCCATCAGCCAGGGACAGCGGCTGGCGCTGTCGACCCCGCCAAGAAGAATCCGCTTCGCCAGACCGGCGTTGATTTTTGCCGCCGCCGTTGCCAGCGCTTCCATGCTCGAAGCGCATTGCCGATCCAGCGTCATGGCGGGAAGGTCTACGGGCAGTTGTGCTGCGAGCGCCGCCACGCGGGCGATGTTGCCGATGCCGTCGCGCACGCTGCCAACGATCACCTCATCGAGGTCGCCGGGAGAGGTGTCCGCGACGTGTCGAAAGATGCGCGCGAGCAGTTCGTGCGCCTCGTATCCGGCGAGAGCCCCGCCGAGACGGCCGAACGGGCTGCGGCAACCTTCGATTATGGCGACCGGTTCCTTGAGCCTCATGGCCGCGACACCCTCTTTCTCACGCCGCACCAGTTGGCGATCAGGGAGGTGAAAACCTCGGCGACGCGCTGCATGGAGTCGATGCTGACGCGTTCGTCTGCGCCATGGATGTCCTCGGCAAGAGGGCCGTAGCAGGTGGCGGGCGTGTCGTAGTAAAGCGAGTAGAATCGCGCATCCGTGGTGCAGGTGGCCTTGTATGCGGGGGCCGGCCGGCCGCGCCAGTGTTCATGGGCCCCTTGCAGGCTGCGGCCGAAATCGCCGTCGATGTCGAAACGTGCGCCCTCGGCCTGAAAACCGGCATATTCGACACGCGGCGGATTCTCCCGCAGCCAGGGGTCGGCGGCCGCAGCCTCGGCGACGCGCTCCTCGATGGTGCGCATCAGCCCGGCGCACTGCTCGCCGGGGAAGAGCCCGAGGCGAAACCGGGTGACGCATTCGCCGGCGACGGTGCTGGCCCAGTCGCCGCCCCTGATTATACCGACGTTCAGGTTGAGGGGATGCTCGACGTCGCGGTAGGCGTCGGGGATCTTCTCCTGCCGGTTGAGATCTGCTTCCAGGGACCGCATCGCCCGGATGAACAGCCAGGACTTCTCGATGGCGTTGACCCCTTGGCCCGCGCCCAGCACGTGCTGCGTTTTCCCCAGCACCCGCACCTGGAACCAGAGCACACCGAGCTGGTGGGTCAGGATCGACTCGGCAAAGGGCTCCGGGATCACGCACGCATCGGCGCGGTAGCCGCGCTCGAGGATGGCCAGGGTACCGTTGCCGGTGCATTCCTCTTCGACGGGGGACTGGCAGATCACCTTCGATGCCGGTTCGAGGCCGAGTTCCTGCAGCGCGGCCAGCGCCCAGAGGTAGCTGATGGTGCCGCCTTTCATGTCGCCGGCGCCGCGTCCGTACATCCAGGATTCGCCATCATCATCGGCGATGTGCGGGTCAAAGGGATCGCGGGACCACAGCTTGACCGGCTCCGGGCTGACGACGTCGATATGGCCGTTGAACGCCAGGCTGCGCCCCTCGGACACCCCCGGGTCGTGGACGGCGACGAGGTTCTCCTTGCCCTCGAGCGTCCAGTCGACCGGGCTGAAGCCGGGCAGGCTCCGGATGCGCTCGAGCCGGATCGGTTCGATGCGGGTTGCATAGCCGAGGCGGTCGAAGACGCCGGCGAGATAGTGCTGGCCCTCCGCCTCCCGGCCGAGCACGGTCGGGCAGCGCACCAGGTCGGCCAGGGTGCGAACGGCCCAGTCCCGCCTCTCCAGGAGGGCCTGGCGGACGGTTTCTGTTGGCGGCAGCTTCAAACTTCGACCTCCTTCCAGGGTTCGAGTTGGTCATCGACCTCGATCTCTGCGGCGATGCCCTGCAAAATGCCTTCGGCCGTGTATCCCGGGCGGACGCTGGTGAGTCTCAGTCGGCCATCGCGCCGGCGGAATACCGCGCGTTCGGTGATCAGGGTATCGACGCAGCCGCGGGCCGTGAGCGGCAGGGTGCACTCGGCCAGGAGCTTGGCGTTGCCGTGCTTGTCGCAATGGCGGCTGATTACCAGCACCTGCCTCGCCTTCTGGGCCAATTCCATGGCGCCGCCCATGCCGGGGGTGAGCTTGCCGGGGATCTTCCAGTTGGCGAGATCCCCGTTCACCGCGACCTGAAACGCGCCCAGCACGGCGAGATCGAGGTGCCCACCACGCACAATGCCGAAGGAGGTCGCGCTGTCGAAGCAGGCAGCCCCCGGCATCAGCATGGTCGCGCGACCGCCGGCGTCGACAACGTCGTTGTCCGGCGTGCCGTCCTGCAGGGGTGGTCCCAGGCCGACAAAGCCGTTCTCCGAGTGAAAGATAACATCGAGCCCTGCCGGCAAAAATCCCGGTAGCAGCGTGGGCATGCCGATCCCCAGGTTGACGAGGGTCCCATCCTTGATCTCCAGCGCAGCGCGGCGCAGGATCACCTCTTCCTCCGGGGTGCAATCGGGTTTTCTGCTGCTTTTCGTCATCAGGCGTCCTTTTTGACGTGCGCCCGCGGCTGCGCCAAAACAACGGCGTCGACGAGCACGCCGGGCAGGTGGACATTCTCCGGCGCGATGCTGCCGACCTCTACGATTTCCTTGGCTTCAAGGATGGCGGTGTTGCAGGCGGAGAGCATCGGGACGCACATGTTGCGGTTCGAGCCGCGCCACCAGGCGTTGCCCGCACGATCGACGACATCGGCACAGGCCAGGGCCACGTCGCCGCGCAGCGCGTATTCGACGAGAAGCTCCCGGCCGTCCAGATCAAGGGTTTTGCGACCTTCGGCCACCTCGGTGCCCAGGCCGATATCGGAGAGGAATGCCGGGATGCCGACGCCGCCGGCGCGGATGCGCTCGGCGAATATCCCCTGCGGAACGAACTCGCAGGTCACCTCGCCCCGGTTCATCTGGTCGATGAAATCGGGGTTGAGGCCGATATGGGTTGTGATCAGCTTCTTCACCATCCCCTGCCGCAGCAGCAGGTCGATGCCGAGGCCGGGTTCGTTGGCGTCGTTCTTGACCAGCGTCAGCCCCGAAAAGCGTTGCGGATAAAGGGCGATTTGCTCCAGCAGCGTGAAGGGCACGCCGCCGCGGCCGAAGCCGCCGATCATCCAGGTCTGACCGGCCTCGAGGTGGCGGTCCAGGATATAGTCGATCTTTGCGACCTTGTTCTTCATGGGCGGTTATCCCTCTTTCTCGTCCGGCCGGGAGCTGAGCAGTTGGTCGCCATTCCCCCTTGTCAGCATGTAGCCGGATTCCATGGAGCCGGTGACGTTGGCGTCTTCAACCGGTCCGACTTCGTCGATTGCACCGATGGCATAGGCGGGCAGGCCGTTCGCCACGCGGTAGCGTTTGATGGTGCGATCCTCGTACTGCTCTTTTTCCTCGATGAGGTGTTGTTGCAGCAGCTTGGAGAGTTTCTCCAGCGTCCGGTCAAAGCGCCCGAGCAGGATGTCGATCTCCTTGCGTCTGATCGTCAGCGGCGGGGCGATCAGCACGTGGTCGCCGGTCAGGCCGTACAGGGAACGGCGCGGATAGATCAGCAGGCCGTTGTCGCGGGCAATCTCGGTGGCTTCGAGAGCGACGTACCAGTTGGAGGGGAAGGGGGTGCGGTGCTCGCGGTCGCGCACGAATTCCACCCCTGCGAATAGCCCGCGTCCGCGCACGTCGCCGATGATCGGATATTTCGCCTTGAGTTGATGGAGGCGCTCGTGCAGGTAGATGCCGTACTTCCCCGAACGCTCCACCAGTTTTTCGTCGAGAATGATCTGGATCGCCTCGCGGGCAATCGCCGCCGAAAGGGGATTGCCCGCGTAGGTGTGACCGTGCATGAAGCCGCCCGATTCGAGGATCGGCTCGACGAGGTAATCGGCCGTGATGATGGCGCCGATGGGGGAGTAGCCGCAGGACAACCCCTTCGAGGTCGCCACGATATCGGGCGTGATGTCCCAGTGCGCATAGCCGTAGAAGGTTCCCGTGCGCCCGCAGCCGGCCATCACGTCGTCAATGATCAGCAGGACGTTGTTTTCATGGCAGATGCGCTCGACCATCGGGAAATATTCGTCGGGAGGCACGGCGGCGCCGGTGGTCGATCCGCCGATCGGCTCGGCGATAAAGGCGGCGATGTTGTCGGCACCATACATCCGGATCGTCGTCTCGAGCTCCTTGGCACAGGCGACGCCGCATCCGGGGTAGCTCAGGTTCAGCGGGCAATGGTAGCAGAATGGCGCCGAGACTTTCGGCGGCGTGCCCGTCATGGAGATAAAGGGGATATTGAGCGGTGCATAGTTCGTTACCGCCAGTGCGCCCATGGTCGCGCCATGATAGGAGGGACAGCAGGAGAGAACGAGGTACTTGCCTTTTTGCCCCGTGCACCACCAGTACTGGCGTGCCACCTTCATCGCCGTCTCGACGGCCTCGGAGCCGGAGTTGACGAAAAAGACGCGGTTCAGTTCGGGCGGCGAAAGCTGCACCAGCAGTTCAGCCAATTGGTCGGCGGGTTCGTTGTCGAATTGTTTGCGGTAGGCAAAGGCTATTTTCTCCAGCTGTTCGACGGCGGCTTTCATGATGCGTTCGTTGTGATGGCCGAGGTTGGCCGCAACGGCCCCGCTACAACCGTCCAGGTACTCCTTGCCTTCGGTGTCGTAAATATAGACCCCCACGCCGTGGCTGGCCGTTGGGAGTCGACCCTTGTCCTGATAGAACAGAAAGGACTTATTGAGTCCGGGGATACCCTCGCCGAACCCGGATTCTTTCTTCCTGGTGGCGCGGTGGGAATAAGCACTCGGGCTGTGATGACCAATCTTCTTAAGTGACAATTGAACCCCCAAAAATGAAGCCTTTTAAAGGCTTGCGGCATGCCTGTGTCGCCACACCGATCGGGCTGACAAGGGTAGTCCTGTGCTTTTCACTATAAACAACCCCTCTAGTTATGTCAAACCGGCACTGCTTGTTCTCGGCTTTAAGTTGCTGAAATTACGATGTAAAATTGACGCGGGAGGGGATGCCGGCGCTCGTCCCCGCCATGCTGCGACTGGTGGACCTTTTGGCCGACGAGCGGGACATCACGATCCTGACGCCGGTCAATCACAAGGAGATCGTCTATCGCGTACTGGTGGGCGATCAGGGGTCGCGGCTGCGCCAGATCGCGGCAGCGGGGAGCCAGAGCCAGCAGGTCGCAAAGGCCATCGAGTGGCTGAAGGTTGTTGGAGTTTAAGCTACCATGCCCTTTCAAGGATGTTCTTCCCGAGTGCTTCAGCCTTCGCAAGTGCTTCAGTAGCGGCGACATCTTCCTTCCCGTGCATTCCCGGCACCACAATTGTGCCACCATCCCGCCAATTCATGTGTCTGGCAATCAGCTTGTATGTGGCAACGAGCCCCTCGTACCAGGAGGAATCCGTATGACGTATCCTGAGAACAACGGACACTCTCGCTTGGTAAACTTGTTGGTCGGCTTCCAAGTTTGACCCGGATCGGCGTCCAACTGTGACCCACCAGTTTACAAGATATCAGTAAGTTAAAAGATGCCAAATGGGTCAAACATTACGCCGATCATTGTCAATTTTGGAATCTGATTTACATTTGTGAATTCATTTGGGACGGAAAACAAATTATGTAAAACCCTTTGATTTACTTGCGCTTACGAACAAAGCCTACAAACAGAAGAAGGCCACTTTTCCGGAGAAAGGTGACCTTCTTGATATTTAGCTCCCCAGCGTGGACGAACTTCGAACCTCTTGCAGTCTTTCGCAATAAAAGTATTACGCCAAATCACGAATTCAACCAAAAATCATTCCACCAGTCCTAATGAAATCCACAAAGCGGATATTGCAAAAGCAAGCCGGTCTTGAAGCATCCACTATTTGCAAAATTGAGGTAAGATAATCAGTGTAAGCGTCCCTAAAAAGTAGCGCTTTCTTTCATGCCACACTGCTTTTAGTAATCAGGACAACACCTGCACAAACAAGAATGGTACCAGCCCATCGCAGTGGTGTCACCACCTCACCAAGAAAATATTGGGAAAGGAAGACAACCAGCACGTAATTCAGTGCTTGCATTGGCAATGCCACCGAGAGATCTTCCCAGGAAAGCACCGCCAACCAGAGCACAAAAAATACCGTGAGCATTACCGTGCCCAAAATAAGCTTGGGACTAATCAGCGCCTGTAAAAAGGCCTGCTTCATCCCTCTCAGGTTCATGGCGGAAATATCCCCGAGTTCTTTCATTCCCTTCGTCAATAGAATATCTCCGACAGTTCCTGATGTAACCGCCAGAAACATCACAATACCTGTTTTAAGCATAGGCTTTTTCCCTTCGCTGTATCCACAAAACTTCTAATCAATAGTGCCGAGTTGCTAAAAACAATGTGGAAGCTTACAAAAATGTGCATACGGATTTCACAGCAAAGTGAATTCTGACTGTAGCGGCCTACCAAGCTCACCACCTCAGTGCGCGCAGCGCCGCCTAATCCACTTCTCGACTGAAATAACCGGCAGTACGATGCCTCCCGCAAGGATTGCCACCAGCCAGGCTCTCGCATCGAGTGCAGCAGACCCGAACATGTTTTGTAGTGGCGGCAGATACATGAAGCAGGCATGGAGCAGCAGCAAAACCCCTGTGCCCACAAATAGTGCAGGGTTTGAGAATGCGCCGAGGGAGAAAAGAGAGTTGCGGAATGAACGGCAATTGAACAGGTAAAATATCTGTGAGAACGTGACCACGGTAACGCAGATCGTCTGCGCTTCGGCAAGGGCCAAGGCATGTCGGGCGGCGCTTATGGGAGCGGCTCCTACTATGCGGAAGTATTCCCAGAGAAACAGCCCACATCCTGCTGCGGTCATGATCGCAGCCACCAAAATGAGCCGACAGATCATGAAACGGGAGAAAATCGGCTCAGCAGCTGACCGGGGGGGAGATGCATAGCGTTCGGTTCTAGCATTTCAAAGGCCAACGGGACAGACAGGGTTATACTCGCCACCAGATTGATCCAGAGAGTCTGGGTCGGCGACATGGCCAAAAGAAGGACATTGCGACCTTCAACTGTCACCGTGGGAAAAAAGAACATGGCCACAGAAAGAATGGCGGCCAGGGCAAGATTGGTGGGCAAAATAAAGGCAAGGGACTTGATGAGGTTGTCGTAGACCCGGCGACCTTCCTCAACCGCGGCGGCAATAGAGGCAAAGTTGTCATCTATCAATACCACCTTTGCCGCCTCCTTGGAGACCGAGGTGCCGGTGATTCCCATTGCAATGCCGATGTCCGCCCTCTTCAGTGCCGGAGCATCGTTTACGCCGTCTCCGGTCATGGCCACCACATGGTTTTCCGCTTGAAGCGCCTCCACGAGCCTGAGCTTATGTTCGGGCGCCACTCGCGCGAATACGTTGGTGCTCATGGCTGCAATACGCAGTTGTTTGTCCGAGAGGTATTCCAGTTCGCTTCCCGGCATTGCATTCTGTTCCGGTGTCAGCAGGCCAAGCTGGCGACCAATGGCTTCGGCCGTGTGCGGGTGGTCACCGGTGATCATTTTCACGGTAATACCAGCTCCCTGGCAAATACGAATGGCATCATGAGCTTCGGTCCGCGGAGGGTCCATCATGCCTATGAGTCCGACGAAGGTATAGCCTTCTTCTCCCTCACCCTGTAGAATACAGTTTTCGGAGATGCTTCGCCGATGGGCAAAGGCAATCATGCGCAATCCCTGTCTGGCATAGGTTTCAATCGCATCAAGGATTTTGCTGAACTCCATCTCGCTGAGCGTGCACCTCTGCAAGACGGTTTCCGGAGCACCTTTGACCAGGATACTTACCTCTCGATCAATGCAGTGCAGCGTAGCCATGAATTTCGTTTCCGATTCGAAGGGGATTACATCCAGGCGAGGATGCTGACCCCGAATATCATCGGCAGCCAGTCCCGCCTTATGTCCAGCAACCACCAGGGCAGCTTCCGTTGGGTCTCCGACCGGCGTCCATATACCATCTGAGACACTCACGGCAGCGTCATTGCAGAGGATTCCCATAACGATCAGTTCCCGGAGCCCTGAAGGAAGAACCGTCAACCGGATACCGTCATGCTCAATCTCGCCGTCGGGGCTGTAACCAACTCCGGAGAACCGGTACTCACGGCCATCAACCCATGCAACCTGGACCGTCATCTCGTTGCGAGTCAGGGTGCCGGTCTTGTCGGAACAGATCACCGTAGTTGCCCCAAGTGTTTCCACCGCGGGAAGATACCTGACGACCGCATGTCGGGATGCCATGCGTCTGACACCAATTGCCAGCGCAATGGTAACCACCGCAGGCAGACCTTCCGGAATGGCCGCAACTGCCAGGGTCACGGCAACCATAAGCGATTCGCCGATGGGCGCATCCTTTATCCAGATACCGAATCCGATTAGTATTGCAACGATCGCGACAACGGCGACGGTGATTCCCGTGGTAACTCTGGCAAGCTGTTTCGTCAGCGGGGTCATCAACTGCTCCGTCTGATGGAGAAGCGCATTGATCCTGCCCAATTCGGTGGAGTCGCCGATTGCAACCACAACCCCGCAGGCCGTTCCCTTAATAACCAGGGTGCCACTGTAGGCCATTCCGAGGCGGTCCCCGAGGGAGGATTCGGGGGCCGTTGCATCCAGATGCTTTACCACCGGCAGGGACTCACCCGTCAGAGCCGCCTCCTCGATGAGAAGCTTTTTCGCCTCAATAATGCGCAGATCGGCCGGAACCTTGTCGCCGCTTTGCAGGGCAACAATGTCCCCGAGGACAAGTTCACGGGCTGGAACGGTGACGCGCTGTCCATTCCTGATGACCGTGGCGATTTCAGGGACCATGGCGGCCAGTTCATCGATGGCTCTTCCAGCCCGGTACTCTTGAATAAATCCGATGATCGCGTTTATGACCACCGCAGCGAAAACCACGATTGCATCAGGAACCTTGCTCAACGATAGGGAGACGAAACCGGCCACGATCAGCAGCCAGCCGATCGGGTTATTCAACTGTCGCCAGAGCATTTGCCAAAGGCCGTCACCGCCTTTCCGGGTTAGTTCGTTAGCCCCCAGTTCCAGCAGACGTCTCGCAGCCTCATCAGCGGCAAGACCGGAAGGATCGCTATTCAGAGCAGTCATCGCTTCCTGCGGCGACAGCGCGTGCCAGGTTTGCTGTACTGTTTTCATGGGAGAACTCCTCCAAACAGGGTGCAAGATGGTCATCTTGAGAAAATCCATAGATACAGGTGGTGAAAAATATTCATGCTGCCCTCACGGATAATCTGTTGTCGATACACCGTGAGGTCGGTGCAAAACGTTATCCTGCCACTCTTCGAACTGTTTTGTCTGCAATCATTTCCTGCAGTTGGGCCAGCAACGCTCGCTCTTCAGGGTCGATAACACCGTCTTCATTGGCAATGTTAAGGATCTCTTCATATTCCGAATTTGAGAGCTCGTGGTCTTCAATAGCTCTGTTGATTGTTTCAACGAGTTTTTGGGCACTTTTACTAGACTTCATGGCAACCTCACTATTAGCTGTTTTTATGCTCCGGGAAGAGCGGGGAGATGGTTGGCCATTCCGCGCCACCGGCACTTTCGAGATAACAGACCTATCCACCAAAGTATGGTGGATATGACATGACCTGTCACGCTGGTTTGAAAGTCCTTCTGAAAAAGAGGCCTTCCAAAGGAATATCGATGAGTCTCGAAAATCGTTTCACCAAATTTCCCCTTCATGGCAATAGCGAATTACTGCATCATGAGAGCGACAATCTGTTTTGCCAGGGGATGAATGACCCGGTAATGCACTTCGACACCTTCGCGTTTTCCTGAGATGATCCCCTTGTTCTTGAGAAGGGCGAGATGCGCGGAAACTGTTGCTTGAGGAAGTCCGAGGCATTCCCCTATATGTTTTACGTTGCACTTCTTGGAGCAGAGGCCGGCAACGATCTTCAAACGCATGGGATGACCAAGCATTTTGTAAACTTCAGCCTCGTTATCAAAATTTCTGTTTATATCGAATTTCATGGCTGACTCCCTTTGATCGGACACATTCTTATACATGAGTATGTTTGCTACGATTTTTAACAACCAAAACGGTACCTTTCAAAAAAGTTCATATCGTTTTGTCTTGATAGTTTCTCAAAAGTTTATCGGCTAAGAATTACTCCTGCTACGGGCCACCAAAATATCTGAAAGTCAAAAAAGACCGAAAACCGCTGTCCTTACCGCTTGACAGAGGGAGGAGTCTAACGCTCATTTCAGCGGTTTTCGAGATTGCATGGGAAGACGGAAATACTCTGCAGAAATGGACGAAAACCAAAAAGACGAAAAGCAGAAATGTTGCAGGAGGGAGAGAGGACAAATGTATCGTCCAACCCCTGCCCCATGCACATTCGGGGTGTAACCTTCTCATCTACTCCCGGATTAAAGTTTACCTACTGCAACTTCTAGGGGTGAGATCAATTTTCTGGTGGAACAAAGATGGCGAGAAAGACCTTGGGGGGGGAACTATTGGTAGTTGAATCGAAAAGCTGCCTTACGGAGAAGTTTACTTTTACGTCACATAAAATCGGAGAATCTGCGGTGTCAGGACAACCATTATCGCTATCGCAGCAATCGTTGGTACTTTTGTCCGGATAATGATCCGGTTGGCCGCCCCGTTCATCTTCACAACAGTCTGCCAGCAAAAGCTGACAGGCGCAAGCATCCTTCAAAGCCCCTGATGCCGCGTCATGAGCAAAAGATTTTATCGGCACCAAAAGCACAGCAACAAGAAGGAGAAAAACCGACAGCTGTCTGCAAAGAGACATATTCATGAATATTTTACTCTCCTGAAGAAATAACGTCTGCAGCAACAGTAACACTTGTCTTGCGTCGTTGGAACCAAATGTATACCAACAGAAGCAAAAAGCTGCCGGCAGCTGCCCAAACCACTGCTTGCCTTGAATATGCCATGATCAAATCCTGATTGCGGCCGATAGCGTAGCCGATCCAGGTAAGGACAGTACACCAGATGAATGCTCCCAGCAGGGTATATGCCGAAAAACGCAGGTGCTTCATACCAGACAGTCCGGCGGGAATTGAAATCAGATGCCTCACCACCGGTAGCAGCCTGCCAATAAAAGTGGCTATCTCTCCATGTCGCAGAAAAAAACTCTCTACCCGCTTGAATTTTTCCGGCGGAATCAGGAAATACTTCCCGTACTTGAGTATCAAGGGACGACCAAGATAGCGGGCCCCGAAATAGTTGACATAAGCACCGGCAAGACTACCGACAGTTCCGACAATTATAGCTATCCAGGGGTTCATAAGTCCCTGATGTGAGAGATATCCAGCTGGAGGCATCACCAATTCACTGGGGACAGGAATTAGCGAGCTCTCCATGGCCATCAGAAGAAATATGCCTGGATACCCCATAGCACCAATCCCATCAACCAGCATCTGCATAAGATTTTGAATCATACCATGACTCCTTGCAATCTTAACTAATCCTTCTACATTGCATCCAGTCGTGCGATCCTCTTTTCCATGGGCGGATGTGTTGAGAAGAGTGAAGACAGATTACGCCCTGTAAGAGGACTGACAATAAACAGATGCGCAGATGCCGGCCTTGCCTGCTGCATCGGGACAACCTGACTTGCAGAATGAAGTTTCCTCAATGCACTGGCCAAGGCTAGTGGGTTGCCGCAAATACGAGCACCTGACTCATCGGCAAGGTATTCCCGGGAGCGGGAGACAGCCATCTGGATCAGCATGGCCGCAATGGGAGCGATGATCATGAAAACCATGAGGACGGTGAGGAGGGAAAGAAGCAGGGTTGTTTTGATTCCGTTCATCGTGATTACCTCCGACGACTTTGATCGGTTCCCCCATGGAAACCGGGTTTCGCCGGAGATAATAAAAAAGACCTTTACCCCCGGCATGATTGCCTGGATAAAGGTCTTGTTGACAGGATAACTGTCCCGGTCCCGGGTCTTTCGACCGTATTGACGGAATCCGGGTCGGCCTTTTCTCTGGCCGATAACTACTCCCCTTTAGATGGCTGGAATATATTTGATTACCGTTTCAGTTGTCAAGAAAATAATCAGCATCCACACACGACTATTCATGGCGCCAGCGTAAACCGCTCCTTAACAGGGCATATCAAGGTAGTGCTTTATGGTAAAACATGAAGCAAGGAGATGTAAGAACAGAATAGAAGGAAATGATGCTGAAATGTTGGTAGTAGGAAGGAACAAGTCTTTACAATAAAAAAGTGGGACTTTTCTCAAGGAAAAATCCCACTTTTGGAGTATGGTTCCCCATAGTGGACGAACTTCGAACTTTTGATGACATTTTAGACTGGACCGGAATCGATAGTTGTAAACAATAAATGAACAACCCCGCAACCTGCTGCGGGGTTGTTCATTTATTTCTTGACACAGAACCTACCTACTGATAGGTTAGCTACATGAACGACACACGAACCAATATCCTTGATGTGGCGGAAGATCTGATCCAGCGAGTTGGGCTTAACGCCATGAGCTACAAACATATCAGTGAGGCCATAGGCATCAGCAAGGCCAGCATCCATCATCATTTCCCAAAAAAAGAAAACCTGATTGATGAATTGCTGAGACGTTGCCACGTTTCTTACGGTTACAACTACCAAAATATTGTTGAGGGCCCTGGCAGTGCTCCCCAAAAACTGAGGAATCTCGCGGATGTTTTTGCGCAAGGATTGCGAAGCCAGAAACTCTGCCTCGTTGGAACCATTAGTTCCGACCTGAACACTCTTCAAGGCAGTTCATGCAGCATTCTTGAAAAGACAATCCAGGGCACAGTGGACATTTTTGCAGTTGCCTTTGCACAGGGGAGAAAAGATGGAACGTTATCTTTTCCGGGTACGATTGAGGACACGGCCTCTGCTTTTTTCTCTTTACTTTTAGGCGCACAGTTAGCCGCGCGTGCCTACGGTGGAGTCGAACTCTTTCGTCGTGCAACAGAAGCAATGATCTCCTGTTTGGAGAAATAATTTTTTTGTCCATTAAAACTACCTACTGGTAGATAGATTTAAGGCATTGAGGTGACACAATGAAAAACAGTGAAAACTATCAGGGATATGAAGTTGGTCCTATCCGACCGCCGAGCGAAGCTGAAAGTTTAATGCTGCGGATCACCAGAAACTGCCCGTGGAACAAATGCACGTTCTGTGGCCTGTACAAGGGCAAACAATTCAGTATCCGTCCCCTGGATCACATCATGAAAGACATAGATATGATTCGGTATTTTGTCGATGACATTCAAAGAATCATGGCACAGTCCGCCCGAGGGGATTATCGATCCATAACAACCTTTCATTCAGCGTTGCCTGCCAACGAACAGCAGGCTTTTCAGTCGGCCTATAGATGGCTTCAGTCCGGGATGGAGTCTATTTTTCTTCAGGACGCCGATGTCATGACCGTAAAGCCTGATGTCCTTGTGGAAATACTACGTCATATCCGAAAATCCTTTCCCCAGGTTAAGCGTATTACCTCCTACACTCGATCCCGCTCCATCGCTCGAATCAGTGATGAAGACTTGACTCGAATAGCTCAGGGCGGTCTGAATAGAATCCATATCGGAATGGAGTCTGCTTCGAACGAGGTCCTGAATTTTATCAAAAAAGGCGTGGACAAAAAAACCCATGTTATTGCCGGCCAAAAAGTGAAGCGCAGCGGCATGGAACTGTCCGAATACTTCATGCCTGGCCTGGGAGGAGAGCAGTACTCAAAGGCCAATGCCTGTGAGACGGCCGATGCTTTGAATCAGATCAATCCGGATTTTATCCGGATACGAACGTTGGCTGTTCCTGACAGCACGGAGTTGTCCCAGCATTGTCAGAACGGAACCTTCACCAGGATCGGCGATGTGCGGATGGCTGAGGAACTCCTCCTGTTTCTGGAAAACCTGAAGGGAATTTCCAGCATCGTAAAAAGTGACCACATCCTGAACATTCTGCAAGAGGTGGAAGGTCGCTTGCCGGGCGACCTGGAGCGCATGACGGCACCCATTCGAAAATTCCTGGCCATGGCCCCCGAAGAGCAGATGGTCTACATAGTCGGCAGACGCGCGGGTGTTTTTTCAAGACTTGAGGACATCAAAAATCCGGAACTGCGGAAACGCGCGGAAACAATGATCGAAACGCACCGGGTCACCTTGGACAGCGTGGAAGATTTCGCTGCCGAGATGATGAAACGTTTTATTTAGCGCTAAAAGAGGTGGTAATCATGGACAGACAATTGGCTTCATATGATCCAAGTAACGGCGAATTGCTGGGAGAAGTTCAGGTCACGGCACAGGAGCGAATCGGCATGATGGTCGTCCAGGCCCATGCCGCCGCCAAGGATTGGCAGGCACTGGACGTGACAAGGCGAGTCACCCTTTTGGAGAAGGCCTATGCACAGGTCGGACATCACATCAATGAGCTTGCCGTGTTACTCAGCCGGGAAATGGGCAAGGATATCTGCCGCGCCACTGGAGAGGTCAATGGAGTTATCCATGGGGGACCATATATGGCGCACTCGGCCCGTGAGGCGCTGCGCCCCCGCGATATCGGTCACGGTACCAGGCTCGAATATAAACCCTTGGGGGTCGTTGCCATTATCTCGCCGTGGAACTATCCACTGGCAATGGCCAACAATCTTATTGCTCCCGCGCTGGTGGCCGGCAATGCGGTGATATTCAAACCCTCCGAAGAGACCCCGCTGATTGCCCAGGCGTTTGTAGAAATACTGAACGAAATTCTACCGCCGCACCTGCTGCAAATCATCCACGGCGAGGGCGAACAGGGACAGGCGCTGGTCGAAAGCGACGTCACTATGATCGCTTTTACCGGTTCGCAGGCGGTCGGCAAGCAAATCATGGCGCGTGCATCCGGTCAACTGAAACGCCTGGTGATGGAACTTGGCGGCAACGATCCAATGATCGTCATGCACGATGCTGATCTTGAGCGGGCCGCCCGTTTTGCCGTGGCCAGCAGCTTCGAAAATGCCGGACAAATGTGTATCTCGACCGAGCGCATCTATGTTGACGAGAGGATTGCCGAGCGATTTGAGAGTCGAGTCGCCGAACTGGCCTCCCACTATAAGGTCGGTCCGTGGGATATGGCCGATGTCAATATCGGGCCGATCATCAACGCCGAGCAGCATCGCAAGATTGTCAAGCATATCCGCGACGCCGAAGCCAAGGGTGCCAGAGTAGTGCTTGGTGGTTCTGTTCAACCGGAACGTTACATCCACCCAACGGTCATTTGCGATATGACACCCGATATGCTGTTGGAGCAGGAAGAGACCTTCGGTCCGTTGGTAGCGATCAGCCGCTATGCTGATATCGATGAGGCTATTCAACGTGCCAATTCTTCCACCTACGGACTTGGAGCCGTTGTTTTTGGCGGCAAGGACGCCGAAGCGGTAGCAGATCAACTGGAAGCCGGCATGATCGGTGTCAACCAGGGTGTTGGAGGGAGCGGCGATACACCATGGGTCGGCGCAAAGCAAAGCGGTTTCGGCTTCCATGGCTCAGCTGATGGACATCGGCAATTTACTCAGCTCCGGGTCGTAAGTCGCTAACATAATAGAAGATAAGGAGATAAAAAAATGAGACATATTTTTGAAGAAGCGCATATTGGACGGATGAAACTGAAGAACCGCCTGGTTCGTAGCGCCATGTGGGAGAACCTGGCTACTGACAAGGGTCACATGAGTGAAGAACTGTTCACTCTCTATGAAGATTTATCCAAAGGCGGTGTTGGCCTGATCATCACTGGATATGCATTTGTCACTCCCAACGAGCAACCCAGTCCCGGCATGATGGGAATTTGTGACGACACTTTCATCGACGAATACAAGAAACTCACCGACATGGTACACTTGAATGACAGCAAAATCGTGATGCAGATTGCCTACGGCGGTTCCCAGACAGGCTTGTCTCCGGAAGGACGCACCATCTGGGGTCCTTCGAACATCCCCGATTTGGCGTTCGGGGTGATTCCGACGCCCATGACAAGAGAAGATATCCGCACTCTGGTGAAAGCATTCGGTACCGCGGCGAAACGCACGAAGGAGGCCGGTTTTGACGGAGTGCAGATCCACGGTGCTCATGGATACCTGTTAAGCCAGTTTCTGACCCCACACTACAACCGTCGCACGGACGAATATGGCGGAACCATTCAAAACAGAGCTCGCATCATCGAGGAAATTTACCATGAAATCCGGCAGGAAGTCGGAAACGATTATCCGGTTCTCCTTAAATTCAATGCCGCGGATTTTTTTGAAAACGGGCTTACATTTGAAGAGAGCCGCTACGTGGCACAACGGTTTGATACGCTGGGGATCGATGCGCTGGAAATCAGCGGCGGTACCTTTGCCTCGGGGGAACAGAATCCCTGCCGTACGAAAATCAATACTGCAGAGCGAGAAGCCTACCACGCCGAATTTGCGGCCAGGGTCGCCAATGAAGTTACAACTCCGGTACTTGTAGTCGGCGGCCTGCGCTCCCCCGAAGTTATCGAAGAACTGATGGAGACCACGAAAATCGGATTTTTCTCGTTGGCACGCCCACTATTGACCGAACCTGATCTTCCGCAGCAATGGCAAAACGGGAACCGCTCTCGGGCCAAGTGCGTCTCCTGCAATGTCTGCCTTCAAGGCAGGCGCTGCGTTTTAACCAATCCTGATTAACCTGACGGACAGTCTAATTTAAAAGGGAGGTACCTAAATGATAGAGGCAACAAAGTTCAAGGCACTTGTCGTGGAGAAAACAGATGATGGGCGGTTCGTGCAGCAAATCAGGGAGCGGTGCTTAGACGAACTTCCACCCGGAGACCTCGTAGTGCGGGTTAAGTACTCCTCGCTCAACTACAAGGATGCTCTCTCTGCAACCGGAAATCCGGGAGTGACACGGAATTACCCACATACTCCCGGCATAGATGCGGCTGGCGAGGTGCTTTCGTGCGAAAGCACCGCCTTTGCCGCTGGAGACAAGGTCATTATAACCGGCCACGACCTGGGTATGGAGACAGACGGCGGTTGGGGTGGGCTGATACGAATCCCGTCAAGCTGGGCGGTACGACTTCCGGTCAGCCTGACAGAGCAAGAAGGAATGATACTCGGCACAGCCGGATTCACCGCCGCACTCTCGGTATTGAAACTTGTCCAGGCCGGAGTGAAGCCTTCCGATGGCGACATACTTGTTACCGGGGCAACAGGAGGAGTGGGCTCCGTCGCCGTATCAATCCTGGCGAAGTCTGGATATCGGGTAGTGGCTGCCACGGGAAAAAGTTCCGAAGAATCGTTTCTGCGTGATCTTGGAGCGGCGGATATTGTGACACGCGATCAGGTGACTGCCGGCTCGGAGCGACCGATGATGAAAGAGCGTTGGGCCGGTTGTGTAGATGTCGTTGGAGGTGATACCCTGGCAGCCGCACTCAAGGCGACCCGCTACGGGGGAACAGTTACCTGTTGCGGTCTGGTAGGATCAATGGAACTGCCAATAAATGTCTTTCCCTTCATTTTGCGGGGGGTAAGCCTCCTCGGTATCGATTCGGTCAATTGTCCGACGGACATCAGATTACAGGTATGGGAAAAACTCGCAGGAGAGTGGAAACCTGAGCAGTTGCACGATATGGTTACGGAAGTTTCCTTGGAAGGTCTGGAGGAAAAGATTCAGGCGATTCTACGGGGAACAATCCGCGGGCGGGTACTGGTAAAGCATTCATAGGGAAAACCACCAACCTAAAAGGCCACAAGTAATGCGAGATACGCTGCTGACGAGAACTGAAATGGCCGATTTCATTAAAGAAATCGGCCATCTTAATTATGGCTCCCCAGCGCGGACTCGAACCACGGACAAGGTGGTTAACAGCCACCTGCTCTACCGACTGAGCTACTGGGGAATGTATGGTGCTTTGCTGTCAGTCCTGCAAAGCGAAAGCGTTTATACCACGGCATCAAAGAGTGTGTCAAGTTTTTTGAGAAGTTTTTTCTTGAGAACGGGAGATATAAATACCTCTTTAATTCTGGCGGCTTTGCCCTCTAACCAGCTGTATCCGCTGAACGCCAGCCCTCGGGTTATCTGGGCAGCCAACAGAAGAAATGCCGGCACGAGAGTTAGTCTGTTATCTTGCCAATGAAAAAGGGGAGCACGCTCCCCAATGATTACTTCCTCAATAGAAAATCAGGCTCCTAGGACCTGAAAGGTAGATAAATCCCAGAGCAGCAAAACCCTAACGGTCCGATAGGGTCATCCATGCCTTCATCCAGAATGACGATCTCTTCTCTTTCCATGAAAACCTCCCTTTTCGTTGAATTCAGGGGTAGCCGGTTTTCAAGTAAGGGTACCAGAGTAAAGACATCCGTCAATGAGATTTAACTATTGAGAAGGAAGAGCTGAAGGAGTGAAAACCGTTATTTTTTCAGTGAGTAGCGGAGATCCTGCAGGAGGAGCTCCTCAAGAGTTGCATCATACCAGACCTTGCGGCACTCCACGTCGCTGATGTCACCTTTCTGCAGCAACGTCATGAAACGGCAGCCGCCGAAACAGAGCGGAAGATACGCGCAGTCGAGACATTCGTCCTTTTTCCAGACTTCCATGTTGTGGGACTCACGGTAATCCCTGATGCCGCTTTCCAGATGTCCCACGTCGAGACCCTCCAGCCCGATAAAGGCGGGGCATTTGTAAAGAGTGCCGTCGTAATGGGCCACCAGGTTGTCCTTGAACTCGATCATACAGGTGGTGGGTTGGACCTTGGGCGTAAAAAAACCGCGCCGCAAAATCTCCTCCCGCAGGTAAACCGAGGCATCCACCAGCCACGGTTCATCAGCGGAACAGCAGCCATCGGAAAATTCCGGCATGAGGTGCTCTCCCAGGGTATCGCTGACCGGAGCGAACAACACATGACCCACCTTGTCCGGAGTAATGCCCATTTCAACAAGCTCATCGAGGAGGCGCGGGAATTCCCGATAGTTCTCCTCGGTGTAGTTGCCGCCGATTCCCATTTTGATGATATTGCAGACATCGCGCAGATTCCTGACAATGAGATCGAAGCTTCCTTTTCCGGAAGAAAATGGTCGGTAACTGTCGTGGTTCTCGCGGGGACCGTCCAGGGTTATCCTGGCACTCTTCAGGCCAAGCTCGGCGAGTTCCGAGGCAACGGCAGGGGTAAGGAGGGTACCGTTGGTTACCAGGGTAAAGGCGTATTCCACCCCCGACTTCTCCGCAGAGGCCTTCAAACGAAGAGAGATCGACTTGATACGGTCCAAACTCAGGAGAGGTTCGCCGCCGTAAAAATCAATGATCAGGTCCTTGCCCTGTTGCAGGAAGTTTTCCTCGCAATATTTCACGAGCAGATCAGCGGTCTCCGGAGACATGTAGTGCCGGCCCCGCTGCTTTCCCTCGTAGCAATAGGTGCAGGCCAGGTTGCAGTCCAGGTTCATCACCGCCATCAGAAACGCTTTTTTCATCCGCTCTTCCGCATCGGTCATGACCGTGAGCATCTCCTGTCGCTCGGCATCGCTGTCCGGCACAAGAAAACCGAGACGGGTCAGGGTTGCGATGCTTTCAGGCGAAAGGGTACCTTCTTCCACGGACCGGAGGACGGACAGGGGGACAATGGCCTTGGACAGGCGCCGGGTGGAGAAAAGGAGAACCCGGTCGGGGTTGTCACGGCAGGGATATTGTTTCAGGTATCTGGATAGATGCATGGGATAAAAAAAGGGGGAATAAGTATCCCCCTTTGGTCAGATAAATCCGACAGGTTAGACAGACCGAAACGGCATATAAATCCCAGCACAACAAAATGCCCATCGGACTGATTGGGGAATCACTCCCGTCATCAAAAATCATGATCTCTTCATTTTCCATAGCATCCTCCTTCTATGATTAGTTTTACCCTGAACAGGCTCTCATGCTAAGCAGTTAAGCCACGATTCGTCAATGTTTTTTTCTACAGGATAACAATTGAGATCTACCTAAAAATAAAATCTGATTCCTCCCTCGAACCAGCGCCGTGGATTGCGGAAAGGAAAAGCAGGATACTGGGCGCCGTTAAAGAGATTATGAGCAGAGAAAAATGTCTCCACCGATGACTGTCGATCATCAGTGGACTCAAAAATTTCTTTGACAGATAAAGGTCCCAAATCATGGCTGTAGTACTTACCGTTGTCCGCTAGGCTCTCCGTGCCACTGGATGTAATGCCCCTTCAGGGTAGCACGCAAGCTCTTGCGATCGTTATATTCGAAGCCCCACATCAAATGTGTTACGTGCTACCCCGGAACTGTCTCGCCAGTCTCTCGGTCTGTTGCATCCACAAAGACATAGCCAAAAGAGAGGGAGGTATTGATATACCGGCATAGTCTTCACCTCCACCTCCACCCCCTGGCGCCGCTGCTTACCTTGGTTGACAAAGGTAAGTCTCCCGTCTGGAAGTTGCAAGCCTCCTACAAGATCACTGATATCGTGGCGAAAAAAGGTTGTCTTTAACCATGCATAACGGAGAATAGTAGTCTCCATACCAAGGGAGTAGGACCAGACAGATTCCATTTTCAGATTGGGGTTTGCACTGAATAGAAACCGTCGCCAAAGGTATGAGAAAAGGGGTGGGGTACTGAACCCCCTAGCCACATAGGCCCTCAGGACCGTGCTCTCCCAGGGAGCAAAGGTAACTCCCATACTCGGACTCCAAAAGTCTCCATTGGTACTGGTATGGTCATAACGCAGGCCAGGAGTGAGGGAGAAATCCCCAAGAGTGATTGTATCGTTGAGGAAAATCGCCCACTTCTCCAACCGCTGCTTACCATCCTTGATAGAAATAGATTCCAGGTGCCCGGAGTCGAAATCCGTTCCAAGAACCAGTTCGTGCCCTCTTGGGGTCCAAACGAGTTTAGTCCCTGCGCCGAAGTTTCGCTCAGCAGAATCGATATCGACCAACGTCAAGCCTGTCAGCAAATCGTTCTGGCGTTGTTCATTGTCCCGCCACATCGACCGAAGTGAGAGTTCCAGTGCGAGGTCATTGGTAATGGAATAATTAAGCCCCAGGGTAGTAAAAATATATTGATAGTCTCCGTCAAAAGAGACTCCGTAGAGAGGAACCTCTCCGATTCCCCTGGCACCCCGGTTATAGCCGAGGGTAAATGTGAGGTCAGCCCGGTCCGTTGGTGAGGATTTCAATTTGGTATAGAGATTACCACCGTGAAAACCATTGTGCGGGAGAAGACCGTCGGAGAGGAGACCACCACCAGACAGGTAGTAGCCAACCCCGGCCATTTTGCCGGACACCTCCCCCCGGTAGTCTCCGGTATTCCGTTCACCGATTGAGGAAGAGACGACGCCACCAAACTTCCTCGATTCATCAGGCGACTTGGTAATGACATTGATCACCCCACCAAGCGACGAACCCCACGTGGAAGAGGCCGGTCCCTTGATAATTTCGATCCGTTCGATGGCCTGCACCGGCACCGCCCCCACATCAGGGTAAACGTCTGCCAGATTGTTCTGGGGAACTCCGTCGATCAGCAACAGGACATGCCTGGTACTGGACCCCTGTATAAAAACATTAGCTGCACTCCCCGGCCCTCCGGTAATCTGCTCACTGACTCCCGGCACATAATAAAGCACATCCGCCAAAGTATGCGCATTAATGGCCTTGATATCATCCGCCGTGATAACCGTCATATTCTCGGCAACCTGGGAGATGGATTTTGGATAACGGGTGGGGGTAACGACGATGTCATTCTCGTCGTAGAACATCTTGAGGGTGGTCATCTCCTTTTCGGCCTGAGCAAAGGCAGGCAGGCACATGGCAACAAGAATAACTGCCGCTAACAAGAAGATGGTTGTCTTGTGGAAAGATTTGTGCATAATCGGCAGAATACCTAACTGTGAAGCTTTTAAAAAATGTCTGCTATCTTGATTTTTCTTATTGTATAACAGATGAAAGTTCAGACAACAAGGCATATTTGGTCTTCTTTCCACAGGAAGTACACGCATTAAAAACAATGAACACACAATGAATTACATTCTTCTCATACTAACGATTCTGGCCATATTCCCGCTTGCCTCGCCCGCAAGTGCCTGGGATGTGCTCGTGGTCCAGAATTTCCGGGCAAAACCCTACGTGGACGTTGTGCGGGGGTTCGAGTCGGTTACCAATTGCAAGACATCGGTCCTGGTCCTTGAAGAGTCCTCCGACGACGATCCTTTGAGAGAGATTCGCCGGCGCAGCCCGGACCTCATCCTGGCTCTCGGCGCAGAGGCCCTATCTCAGGTCAGAAAAATCGGCAACATCCCGATCATCTACTGCATGGTACTGAGCCCGGCCCCCCTGGTGGGAAACGAGGATAACATTACCGGTATCAGCATGCTCGTCTCCCCGGAAAAGCAGCTGACCGTCCTGCGCAAAAACCTCCCCGAACTAAAAAAAATTGGAGCAGTGTACAATCCGGCCAAAATGGGCTCTTTTCTTGAAAAGGCCCGTTATACGGCACAGAAAATGGGGATCCAGCTGATTGCCGCCAAGGCGGAACAGGCAAAAGATGTTCCCCGGGCGCTCGAGAGCCTGCCTCACAACCTTGACGTCTACTGGATGCTGCCCGACAGCACCGTTACAACCCCTGAAGCAGTGGAAGCGACCATCCTCTATTCCATCCGGACAAAGACTCCGATCTTTACCTTTTCCGATAAATATCTAGGATTGGGGGCATTCATGTCCCTCGAACTGAATACTTTCGAGCTGGGAAAACAGGCTGGTGAAATGGCCAGAAAAATCCGCGCCGGCACGGCAGTCGAAAATATACCGAGAACCTTTGCCGAGCAGGCAACGCCAATCATCAACCATGCGGTTGCCGCTAAGTTCGGGATTCCCCTGAACGGAACGGCTTCGAGTAATGCCCCCTAAGCTGGACAACGAGAGAGCATGACGACTTCAGAATTGATCGATACAATGAGAAAGAAATCCCTGGGATCATTCGCCAGCAAGATATTCCTTGCCCAGGCCTTTTCCATCCTCATCCTTTCTCTGGTATTTACCGGTTATTTCATCCATCGGGAACGAAGGGCGATGACCGAGATACTCCGGAGCAAGGGCACCCTTCTTGCCCGGCAGCTGGCCGATACCGGCAGGATCGGAGTTTTTGCCGAAAGCCCGGAACTGCTGGCTGACCCCATGCGTTCTGTCATGGAACAGAAGGATGTGCTACAGGCTCAGGTCTTCAACCTGGAGGGAAAACTCATCAGTGCCCGGAAGGGGTCCCCCTCAACCACGGTTGAAAAAGGCACCGAGGGAAGTGCCCTCCCCTCCCCCAAACCGGATACGCCTCGTTCCATCGCTACAGCCGGAGCTATCGAATTCTGGGCACCCATCCAGTCCGCTTCGCTCTTCTCTCCGGAAGAGGCCCGTATCTACACCGATAATCCGGCGCCGAATGAGAATCGCGTCGTCGGCTATGCCGCGGTTACCCTGGACACCAGCCGCCTGAACACAACCTATCAAAGCCTCCTCTGGAAAAGCATCTCTATCTGCCTGGCTTTCCTGGCCGTGGCGCTCTGGTTTGCCTATCGGATTGCCCATGGCATTTCCAGGCCCCTGAATTCCCTGAAAGATCGGGTCAATGCTCTTGGCACAGGCAGGACTGTTGAAAATATCCCGGTGGAATCCTGCGACGAAATCGGCGAACTTTCCGGTGCCTTCAACGTCATGGCGGAATCTTTACGTGTCCGGGAAGAGGAAAAGGAACACCTTGAAGCCATGCTGCGGCAGGCACAGAAAATGGAGGCCATCGGCCAACTCGCCGGTGGGGTTGCGCACGATTTCAACAATATCCTCTGCGCCATCATCGGCTTCGGGACACTCCTCGAGATGGGCATGAAAAAGGATGATCCGGCCAAGCGACACCTTGACCAGATCCTCTCAGCTGCCGACAGGGCAACGAGCCTGACCCAGGGGCTCCTCACCTTCAGCCGGAAACAGGTTCTCAATCCTCACCCAACAAGCCTGAATGCAATTGTGCATAATATCGAAAAGATGTTGCATCGGTTGCTTACCGAAGATATCGAACTTAACCTCTCACTTTCCGACCAGGATCCCAAAGTCCTGGTGGACTCGGGACAAATCGACCAGGTTCTGCTCAATCTTGCCACCAATGCCCGCGATGCCATGCCGGATGGCGGTCAACTGACCATTTCCACGGAGGAGGCAGATCCACCGGAAGAACTTCTCGCCGAGACGACGGCACTTCCAACAATCCATTATGCCCTGCTCACGGTTACCGATTCGGGGAGCGGGATTGAAAAGGAAACGCGGGACAAGATTTTCGAGCCGTTTTTCACCACCAAGGAAGTGGGAAAAGGCACGGGTCTCGGGCTGTCCATGGTCTATGGAATCGTCAAACAACATAATGGCCATATTCTCGTGAACAGCGAGCCAGGGAAAGGCACCTCTTTTCTGATTTACCTTCCCATGACGCCAAAGGACAACCTGCCCCATGAAAGTGCGGATCTCCCGTCTCTGCCCGTTGCCGGCTCTGAAACCCTGCTGGTGGTGGAGGACAATCCGGAGGTCTTGAATCTCAATCGCACGGTCCTGGAAACTTTCGGCTACGGGATAATCGAAGCGGTAAACGGCGAAGATGCCGTTGCACAATTCAACAGGCATCAAGCGGAAATAAAACTTATCCTCATGGATGTTGTTATGCCTAAAATGAACGGCAAACAGGCCTACCTGGAGATTTCCAAGATACGCCCCGACGTAAAAGTGCTCTTCATGAGCGGCTACACGGCGGATGTGGTCCTGGAAAAAGGCATTACCACTGATGATTTCAATTTCATCTCCAAGCCCATAACACCCATGGAGCTGCTGCGCAGGATTCGAGAAATTCTGGACTCATGACACTCCCCTAGGGGTACGTGCAGCTTCCCCCTGGGGTCCCGAATCAGCCGGCAATCATTCCTTTCATACATGAATCTGCAAAACACTTCCTCTTTGATTTCATTAGCACCCCACCCCGTCGGTTGAAGCTATTATTTTCTGTCAGCAACAACCTTTCCCGCAAAACTTTCGAGCATTGAAATACCAGAATAATCATAAGCCTCTTCCCTCATTCAAATCAAAGGCAGGACTCTAGTCTTTTTATTAGCAGGAAATTTCCGACCTGATTGCACCATGAGAATCCAGGATTTTGCGAAACGTGTAATTTTGAAAGATTATTTTGTAGAAGCTCATTGAATGACTCACAAACTTACTGTATGATACCGAGCTTGAAGTCAGCGATTAACGGTTGGCATAGGAAACTGCCGGCACTAAAACATTTCCAACTTCCAAAACCTAGCAGCAAGCGGTCACCAACTCGATCCACTACCGCTAGAGGCCCTATGACAGGAGAACACATGGCCCTTGTCGAAGCGTTAAAAACCTACCGACTGCAGCTACTCCTCGCTATTTCCCTTCTCGCTGGACTCTACTACGCCGTCATTCCGGAAATGGTGTTCCAGTGGTATAAGGACGACAATTATTCCCACGGTTTTATCATTCCGATCATCTCCGGCTGGTTCCTTTACACTCGGCGAAAGGAGCTGAGCAAGTCGCTTGTCGAACCATGGGGGCCGGGTCTGCTGATCATCATCCTGGGATTATGTCAGTTGACCATTGGCTGGCTTTGCACCGAGTACTTCACCATGCGGTCATCCCTCGTTGTTCTGCTTGCAGGAATGACGCTGTATTTACTCGGCAAGCGAGTCTTCCGCATCGCACTTCTTCCCTTAGCGTACCTGCTCTTTATGGTACCGATCCCGTATATCGTCTATGATGCGGCGGCATTTCCCCTGAAGCTCTTCATTACCAAAATTTCCGTATTGTTTCTCAAAGCGGTCGGCATTATAGTCTTGCGCGAAGGGAATATCCTCATGTTCCCCAATGTTACCTTTGAGGTGGCCGATGCCTGCAGCGGCACTCGGTCACTCATGTCACTCCTTGCAATAGGCGTGGCCTACGCGATTATCTCCCAAACCTCAAATCTGAAGCGCTGGATTCTTATCTTCGCCACGATACCCATCGCCATCTTTACAAACGCCTTACGGGTAATATTTACCGGAATTCTGGCCCAGTGGTGGGGTGCTGCAGCCGCAGAAGGTTTTTTTCACGAATTCGCCGGCATTGCGGTTTTCGCTCTTGCCATACTGCTGCTCGTGTCACTGGGAACCCTGTTGAGCAGGGTAACAAAATAAGGCACAGGGTCTGCCACGGAAGGCAGCCCCGGTGTATCCGCAACTGAACCAGGTTTCTCGGAGAAACTGAAAGATGATCAAATCGTCACATTTCATTATTGTCTATGCGCTTCTCGGAATTTCCGCCCTGTTCCTATTTACCCATTCCGATTTTCCAGTCCCCATGAACAAACCGTTTTCCGAATTTCCTGCTCGGGTAGCACAATGGCAGATGATTTCCCGACAGGAGTTCAGCGAAGGTGTGCTGAAGGCACTTAAACCGACCGACTACCTCTCCCGTCAGTACCAGTCGCCTGATGGACGTCGGGTAAATCTGTATCTCGGCTACCATAACGGCAGCAAGGATAGTGGCGGGATTCATTCGCCAAAACACTGTCTGCCGGGAAGCGGTTGGTATGAGGTATCGACCATGAAGACTATAGACGATACCGGAAACGGTAAGATTAACATGGTGCAGGCTGTCTACCAAAAAGGGGGACTTCGGGAGATGTTCCTGTATTGGTTCCAGGTTCGGGGCACATCCATCAATGATGAATACAGACTTAAACTTGCCGAAATAATGAATTCTGTAACCAGCAGAAGGAGAGATTGCACCTTTATTCGTATTTCGGTACCGTTCGAAACGGATCAGAAAAGGGCTGAAGCCCTGGGTCGGAAGTTCATCAGGGATTTCCAGCCGATAATTCAGGAATATTTACCCACGTAAAGCAAGGAAAATTGCTGCGGCAATTAAACATAACAACCCTGATGTAGGGGCACGGCGCGCCGTGCCCAGATTGGGCGAGGCACGCCTAGCCCCTACCATTGATCTGTTTAATTGCCCCCGAAATAACAACCGGCACTGAACAAGACACCGGGCCACAATCGGCCCCTGTTCAACTGATCGACTGTTTAACTTTTTAACTGGTAAACGAACCCTTATGCTCCAAATCATACTCTCAACCATCGCAGTATCCAGCACCATTGTGTGCATCATAACTCTCTTTCTCAGACGTGAAGGACGACTCGCTTTTTTCACCTTGACCACCGCGCTGGCAGCCAGTGTTGCCTTGGAACTGTTTGACCTCCTGGCTACCTTGAACCCAGAAGATCTTTTGTTCTGGAAAAAATTTTCCCTGGGAGCAGAAGGAATTCTCGTCTTTTCCTGGGTTCTGTTCAGTGCCGTTTATGCCCGCCGCAACAGACTCCGTAAACTCCCACTTCATCAGAAAGCTTGCCTGGCCGTCGCAGCACTCCTGCCCGTTGCAGCAATATCATTGCCGGTTTCCCTGTTTTTTTACTCTCCGGACTTTGAACGCGAGCATATGCTTTTCCTGGGAAATATTTCTTTTACCTTTTACATCGCCTTGCTTATCTTGCTGGTATTCGCCCTGATCAATCTGGAATCATTGCTGCGGAACGCCTCTCGCGAAGCACGCTGGAACTTGAAATTCGAGATTATCGGCGTCGGCTCCCTGCTGGCCGTGCTGATCTTCTACTACAGCCAGGGGCTGCTCTATCGTAGCATCAATATGAACTTTGCCCCCCTACGCTCCCTGGCCCTTATTACGGCAACAGTCTTGATAACCTACTCTCGCATCCGGCAAAAGCGCGATACGAAAGCCTATGTTTCCCACCAAATAGCCTACCGGTCAGTGGTACTTTTTGCCGTGGGACTCTATCTGGTCGGTCTTGGCTTGCTGGGTGAGGGGATGAGGTATTTCGGAGATTCATTCCAGCGCTCCCTCCTCATGGGGATCGGCTTTATTGCCGGAGTAGGTCTTCTGGCGGTGCTGCTTTCCGAGTCAGTAAAAAGAAAGATCAGGGTCTTTCTCCACAAGAATTTTTACCGTCAGAAATACGACTACCGTACCCAGTGGCTCCATTTCACGGACCGAATCGCCTCTGCAAAGAGCGGAGACGATCTTCTTAAATACCTTGTTCTGGGTTTCTGTGAAACCTTCGGCATGGGCTGCGGTGCCCTGTTCCTTGCAGATACGATTCCTGGCAAATACCACGCAGCAGCCGTGCTGGAGATGGAGCAATCGCCTTTTTTGTTCCTGAACAATCACCTGCTGCCAAGGAGGCTCGGTGGACGAGACTGGGTAGTGAATATCCCGGAGGAAATGCCGGATATATCCGGGGAGGAAAGTGAATTCCTTTTCAGACATACAATTCTGTTCGCTGTACCCCTGTTCCGAAGCGAACGCCTGGAAGGATTCATCCTTCTTGGTCGGCCACTCAACAGCAGTGAAACATACCACTATGAAGACTATGACCTGATGAAGACTCTCGCCCGCCAGGCATCGTCGGCTATCCTTAACCTGCGGCTTTCCGATGAATTGTCCCATGCCCGGGAAATGGAAGCAGTGGGCAAGATCTCTGCCTTTGTCCTCCACGATCTTAAAAATTCGGTAACAACCCTTGCACTCATGGTTGACAATGCCCGGGACCACATAGACAATCCGGAATTCCAGGAAGATATGCTCCAGTCACTGGAAAGTACCGTCACAAGAATGAAAGGACTGATAACAAGATTAAAAAAAATCGGCGAAAAGCATTCTCTTCGCCGGGAGCCCACCGAACTGCTGGAACTTTCCGAAAGGGTAAAGAATCAAGTGGGGAACAGTCAAGTTACCGCATCAGGAACTTCTACCATAGCCAACATTGATCGCGAGGAAATTGAAAAGGTTCTGCTGAATCTGATTCTGAACGCCCTGGAAGCATCCCAAATGAAGGAAGGAGTAGCCGTGGAAGTCGGTGATTGCGGCAGTACTTCCTGGATTCAGGTTAAAGACAACGGATGCGGAATGTCGGAAGAATTTCTTCGCAAGCGTTTGTTCAAGCCGTTCAGCACCACCAAGGAGAAAGGTCTCGGTATCGGCCTCTACCAGTGCCGTCAGATCGTTGAAGCGCACGGCGGTAAAATTGAAGTACAGAGTGAAGTCGGCAGGGGATCATCCTTCACCGTCCACATGCCGAAAGCCGAAAAAGTAGGGGACAGTAAGGCAGGGGACAGTTGAACAGTGTAAGAGTGGAACAGAATTTCAGTAGAACAGTATGCGGCAAGATACCAAATATTCCCGTATTGCGTTACTGTTTAACTATTTTAACTTTTCAACTGTTTCACTGTTCAACTGCTACAATGGAGTCATCATGGAAAAACTTCTTATCGTAGACGACAGTGAAGATATCAGGAAACAGATGAAATGGGGACTCTCCAAGGAATATGACGTATCCTTGGCGGCCGACAGGGAAGAGGCGCTGGCTTTTATCCGCAAGCATCGCCCCCGTGTCGTCACCCTGGATCTGGGCCTGCCTCCCGATGCCGACGGCACGAGCGAAGGTTTCCGTGGCCTTGAGGAGATTCTCAGCATTGAACCGACGACCAAGGTGATTGTAGTCACCGGCAACGAAGAGAGGGAAAGCGCCCTCCGGGCAGTCCGGACCGGTGCCTACGACTTTTACCGCAAACCCATAGAGATCGGTGATCTGAAGGTAGTAATCAGTCGGGCCTTCCATATCCAGGCCATCGAAGTGGAAAATCGTCGACTGCAGATCGCCGTGGAAAATAAAACCAGTCAGTTTGGTGGCATCATCGGTCAGTGCCCGCAGATGGAGCAGGTGTTCTCAACCATCAGAAAAGTTGCCTCAACCGATGTACCGGTTTTCGTAACCGGCGAAAGCGGAACCGGCAAGGAACTTGTTGCCAAGGCAATCCATACCCTGAGCCTCCGCAAAGAGCGGCCGTTCATCCCGATCAACTGCGGCGCAATTCCGGAAAACCTCCTGGAACCGGAGTTGTTCGGACACGAAAAAGGGGCTTTTACCGGCGCCCACGTTCGCAGTCAGGGAAAAGTCGAGTATGCCCATAACGGAACCCTCTTTCTTGACGAGATAGGAGAGTTGCCCTTGGGTCTCCAGGTCAAGCTGCTCCGTTTTCTCCAGGAAAAGGTAATCCAGCGGGTTGGCGGCAGAGAGGATATTCCCGTGGACGCCCGGGTGGTCTCCGCAACCAATGTGGATATCGCAAAAGCAATACAAGAGGGAAACTTTCGGGAAGATCTCTTCTACAGGACAGCCGTCATCACTATCCACCTTCCGCCATTGCGCGAAAGGGGTAACGATATTCTGCTGCTGGCGAACCTGTTTCTGCGAAGATTCAGCGAAGGGCACACTAAGAAGATCAAAGGTTTTGCTCCGGCGACAATCGAACAACTCCTGACCTTTGATTGGCCGGGTAATGTACGGGAACTGGAAAACAGGGTGCAACGGGCCGTAATTATGGGGGATTCTCCATTCCTCGAACCCTCTGACCTGGGGTTTGACAGCGACTCAGCAGCAACAGCGACGACTTCGGCGAATATAACACTGAAGGAAGCTCGAGACAGGGTCGAACTGGACCTGATAACTAACGTACTGCGCGAAAGCGGTGGAAATATCGCCAAGGCCTCCCAGCTACTGGGAGTAAGCAGGCCGACGCTCTATGACCTGATGAAGAAGCATGGAATGGAGCAGTGAATCAGTGGAACGGAGTTCAGTAGAACAGTGTAACGGTGGAACAGTGGACAACTAGTTAACTGTTAAACTGTTTAACTGCTTCACTGCTTCACTGTTTAACTATTCCACTGTTTAACTGTTCCACTGTTTAACTGTTCCACTGTTTAACTGTTCCACTGTATAACTGTTCAAAGACGCTTCCAACGCCTCAACCACCAAAGGATCGTACGAGGTCCCGGCACCTTTTCTGATCTCGGAGAGCGCTCCGCTGCTGGTTAACTTATTCCGGTGCGGCCTCTTGGAAACCATCGCACAATAGCCATCCACTACGGCAACAACACGGGAGATAAGAGGGATCTCTGTACCGGCCAGTCCATCCGGATAACCGCTTCCGTCGTACTTTTCATGATGATGGAGAATGGCCCTGTTGACTTCGGGCGAGAATTCGATGCCTTTCAGTAAATCAACGGTGTTAAAAGGATGCACCTTCAGGGAAGCGACTTCCGCGGGCTCCAGCTTCTTTTTGCGGAACACCGCGTCATCCATGAACATCAGCCCCAAGTCGAAGACGATGGAAACATAGAGCGCTGTTTCTTTTTCTTCAGCAGTTGTCTGCAGCCTATCCATTATCTTGCTCAACAAATCAGGGAGAAGCTGTGTTTTTTTGTGGTACTTTCTCCCCGCTGCAATGAGTTTGTCAAAGGATGTGGTAAATTCCTGAAAACCCTCTTCACCATTTTCACCGCTTCGGATCTTTTCGATAAGTTTGGAAACCCTGGAACCAAGCACGGCTGCAAGGGTAAGATCCTGGGGAGTGAACGATTCGGCTGTTTTTTTGTTATTCAGATTCAGTACTCCCGTTACATTGTCCTGAATTATTAATGGAACCGAGAGAAGAGATTTGGTATTGTATTGGGGAGTGCTTTTCCGTGCAAACCGCGGATCATTTTCGATGTCCTCAATCAGAACCGGTTTTCCCTCAAGAGCAACCCAGCCACAGATCTGATCTCCCGGTCGAATCCTTGTTGTCCTGACAATATCTTCATCAAGCCCCACGGCGCTCTGAATTCTGAGTTCTCCTGTCAACTCGTCCCGCAGCATTATGGAGCAGGTACTCACACCCATCATCTCGGCAATGAACTCCAGAAACAACTCGCTGCCCTTGGCAACGGCCGCATCTATCCTCCGTCGCCTACTCCTGGGGATTGACAGGGTGAGGGTAAAGGAGCCTTCAAGATTTTCCACCCCAAGGTCCCAGCCATAGCTCTCCACGGCCTTTCGCACCAGATACATCTTGACCCTGCCATTACTTCCCTCCTTCCTGAAAGAAGTGTCAGGCCGGGAAAAATCTTCCATGAACAGTTCCGAAAGCTTTCTGTTCACGTGAATAGCGACCTTGATCGCATCATCTTCCCACGCTGAGACCTGGAGGAGGTCTTTTTCTTTCAGGTGACCGGCAAGGCTTTCAAGA
This sequence comes from uncultured delta proteobacterium, assembly GCA_963748325.1. Lineage (GTDB taxonomy): Bacteria > Desulfobacterota > Desulfuromonadia > Geobacterales > Geobacteraceae > RPRC01. The sequence goes on from CAVVIJ010000004.1 coordinate 2,069,217, forward strand.
AGAGTAAGAAACATCTGGCTAATCCGGAACTTATCACCAAGTATCTCCATCTCACCACCACACATCTGGATGGAAAAAGTGACATTCGATCGATCGAATTTCTCCGTGAGGGACTTGGAACAACTGACCTCGGTCAGGATCTCTGCAAGACAGACCACCGACATCTTGATGTTCCTCATTTCGTTTTCACACTCGAGGAATTCCAATTGGTTTTCCACGATAATGGAGAGTTTGTCAGCTTCATCCGAAATGATGGGGTAGAAATCCCTCTGTTCCTCCCTCGTCAGATTTTCAGAGTTATCCAGATAGTAGATCGCCCCTTTGATCGAATTTAGGGGAGTTCGCAGTTCGTGGGATATACGGGTCAGAAACTCGGTCTTGAGCAGATCCGCTTCCATCAGTTTACGATTCATATCCTCCAGTTCCAACGCCTTTTTCCGCAACTGCGCAACCAGATAGGCATTTTCGAGGGCCACGGCGGTCTGATGACTGATGATCTGCACAACCTCGAATGCCTGCTCGTCCAAAGGACGGGAATCCCTGCGGTCGCTGACATTAAGGACACCGAGCATTCTTTTGTTTCCGGCAATCGGGCACGATATGAAAGATTTGGTCCGGTATTCACCGCGCCCCATGCCCCGGAACATCTCGTCCTGGTCGATATCAGTCACAAGGACCGGTGTGGTATGACGAACCACCGTTCCCGCTATTCCGAGACCGATCTTTGCCCGGTACTCACGCGACACAGCCGGATCTATGCCCCGGGAGGCAATAATGGAAAGATGTCTCCGATCATCGAGCAGCATCAGGGAGCACTTCACCGCACCAGTATGTCGAACGACGACATCCAGCACAAGATTTGCAATAGCGATAATATTGTCAGTACCGAGAATGATGTCCGTCAGATCTCTATACAGGCAAAACCTTTCATCCACCCTTTCCGGAGGAAGCAGCTGCTTTACGGTTGCAGGCATAGTGTTCCTTTCACTCTTGATCCAGCATGGCTCCTCATTAAACAGCAAGTATAATGCCAAATTAATATTTTCCACGTCTTCAGGCGGCTGTGTTATAAGGAAAAACTCCACCATCAACGAATTCAGCGCACTTGTCGGAATAGTTTACAGTGCCCCAGGACGCTTATTAACTGTCCGCTATACCCTGTCAACTGTACCCTGAAACAATGTAACGGAGAGTGAGAAAACATGAACATCGCCAGCCTGAGCAGAATCGCCCCTTTCACGCTGTACATGGTTTTCATTGCCATTGAAGGGATCCTGCACACTCTTGTCGGAAAGGGACTTCTTGCTATCCCGGAGCAGTACCTGCTCTGCCTGTACCCTTTCAAGGCACTTTCCGTTGCCCTGATTCTTTTTCTCTTCAGAAAAAGCTATTCGGAGATCCGTATCAAAGATCTCCTGAGCCCTACCATATTTTTGCTCGCTTCGCTCATTGGTGTTGTTGTCTTTACCCTCTGGATCAATCTGGACCAACCATTTGCGACCATGGGAACCCTCCGGGGCTTTGACCCGAATCTCTATCCCTCGGAGTGGATGCGGGTCTTTCTCACAGCATCACGCTTGGCAGGTGCAGCCCTTGTGGTTCCGGTCATGGAAGAGCTTTTCTGGCGCTCATTTCTGATCCGCTATATTATCTCCCCCGATTTCAGCAAGTCCCCTATCGGCCGTTTTACCTGGCCATCTTTCCTTATCACGACAGTCCTGTTCGGCCTTGAACACAACCTGTTCCTGGCTGGCATGCTGGCCGGTATCGCCTACAATCTGCTGCTCTACCGGACAAAAAGCCTTTCCGCCTGTATCCTTGCCCATGGATTGACGAATCTGGCCCTCGGAATTTACGTGCTGCAGACAGGAAAATGGTATTTCTGGTAGAAAACGGATAACAGGAGGAGCAAGAGCCTTTGCTCTTCAATATTCACTACAGGGTAGTTGAAAAAGTTTACACACGCAAAAAAGCCGCTCAATCGAGCGGCTTTTTTACTGGGATACCCGGCTTTGACGATTACGCGTAAGCGTCCGGTTCGCCACGCGGGCGCCGTCCTCGTGCTTCCGGTCATGGAAGAGCTCTTCTACAGTCATTCCCTTTTCGATATATCATTTCCTCCTCCATTCCATATCAACCGGTCAACCTGGCCGGTATCGCATACTATCTTCTTGCTCTACCGTACGAAAAGTCTTTCCGCCGGTATCCTTGTCCATTTTGCCACCAAACTATCTCAACCGATGTGTAAACATCCCCGATACTACCTGTCGGGTCAGTTTACACTTAACGATACAGCAGAAACCAATTCAACTTTTTCAGCTTTAATTTCGGCCACTTGCAACATGGCACAGCTATTGCTTTATACTTTGCAAATCTTAATATTTCAGGGTTTTAACAAAAAAAAACAAAGAGCAGAATAAAAGGAGGGGAAAATGAAAAAATTAGTTATATTGACTTCGGTACTGGCATGGATGATTTGTATGCTGCCGTCCATGGCGCTTGCCGTTCCGAGCTTCTACTCGGATCGCTCGACATGGGAAACAGTGGTCGGTGACTGGGCAGACGTGGATCTCGCTGGACAAGTTGCTGACGGCGATATCCTTTCGGCAGGAGATTCGATTGCCCTGCCTGAGTATCCTGGAAACAGGTCACTGTCTTTCGATGTTGACCTGGCAGGACGTCAAGTTCCTACTTCCTGGGCAACCTGGTCTGGAGGCGAAGAACCGCGGTTGCTTTATTCGGGGTTTGGAGTAACAAGTGTCACGGGCGATTTTTCTGGAACTGTTCACGCCTTTGGCGTCGAGATGGAACCAAATCCATTTGATGCTTACCTCATGGTTCTGTTTGCAGACGGTACGCAGCTCCAGCAATTGGTTTCCGGCGATTCTGGTGCAAAATTTTTCGGCTTCACCTCCGATCTGGCGATTACATCTCTGACGATGTCTTCAGATGTTGATTTTGCCTTTGGTCGAATGGTCGTTGACGCATCCCCTGTACCAGAACCGTCCACCCTGCTGTTGCTCGGCGGTGGCATCCTTGGTCTTGTTTACTACGGTAGACGTCGCATGACCGCATAACAATAGAAGCTTGCTCTTTGTCTTAAAAAGCGGTGCTGATAAAGCGCCGCTTTTTTTATTTTGTGAAAGCGCACCAGAAAGTTTTGTTTCGTCTCACAAGTCACCCAAGCGTCTCTCTCATATTTCCAAGAAACATTCCGTTCACCGGCCCGCCCCCCGCCGACCTTCCGGTACGCTCGCTTTTTGCATAATTCCTCCATATTCCATTTGTCGGAATAATTTACATCCAGGGAGCAACGCTCCGCATGTTGACAAATTAACATTACATTTCAGCAAGTTACATGTTGGCCCACTTATTGCTCATTAACTCCTCAAATTGCAATATTCTGCAAACTTCCTTGGAGGAAGCAATGAAAACAATTTCTACCGTATCTTTCATATTTTTGTTTCTTTTTGCCGGTGCGCTTGCTGCTCATGCCTACACCATTGATGATACGTACATCGGCGCAAACCCCAGTGGCTTTTATCCTCAGTGGGAAACTGCGGATGTAATAGGGCCTGCAAGTGTTTTTCAAATCCATGGAATGGATATCAGCATAACCGGCAACCAGCTTTCAAGCGTGAAAATCTACACTGAATATGTCAAACCCCTCTCCGACATCGGTGCATCAGGAACGCAACTCGGAGACCTGTTCATCAGCACCAATGGATATACAAGTGGAGCAAGCACATCTGACACATGGCAGACCGGTGAAAAATGGGAATATGCTCTTGTCTTTGACAATCACCTGCCCACATCGTCTTCAGGTACCATCAATCTTTATAAGGTTGCGTATGGGGTCAGCGGCGGTCAAGGCAACATACTGTTGACAAATAATTTCAAGCAGCCAGACTGGGCTGTGTACCGGGAGTGTCAAGAGACTCGTATCAACACGCAGTTAACCGACTATTATTTGGGAAATATCGGTACCTGGGGCATTGATAGCACGAACGGAATACTATCCTTCGATATAACAGGCAACGACTGGTTGAAAGCCACAGATTTTGGCTTCCACTGGAATATGACCTGCGGTAACGACACCATAGAAGGCGGCGCATCCGCCCCTGTTCCTGAGCCATCCACCTTGCTTTTGCTCGGCAGCGGTCTGCTCGGCCTTGCCTTCTGCTCGAAAAGGCGTACTAAGGCATAGATATACTGGGTGCCTATTCCTCAACAATATAAAGGCGGCACGAAAGTGCCGCCTTTTTTGATGCTTTCGCAGATGTTGGAAGGACATTTTTTCATTACCCATTCCGGAGGTTCACATGGTCTATGTATCTGCACAGTATCGAAGAACCGGAAGAAACATTATTGGCACTATCCCTTTTTTCTCCACACTTTCGCAGGAAGAATCCGACCAAGTAGAACAGATTATCCGCAAGAGGTCTTTTAACAGGGAACAGGTGGTGTTGAACGAAGAAGATACCTCAAAATTCATGTACATAATTTATTCTGGAAAAGTCAGAGTAGTAAAAAAAGACGATGACGGAAGAGAGCAAATACTCTGCATCCACAAAAAGGGCGATTTCTTCGGAGAGATGTCTCTCCTTGACGGAGAGACAGCACCGGCCACAATTATTGCCCACGAAGACGCAATCATCGGCCTCTTGAACAAGAACGACTTTGAAGACCACATCATGAGTCATGAAGTGATCCGCCGCAAGATCATCGACATGCTCTGTTTTCGTCTGAGAGATGCCTGGAAAATGATTAAAATCCTGAGTTTTGACAATGCCGAACACAGGGTCATGATTGTCCTGGACCACTTGCGGGAGTTATACGGAGTAAAGGACGACCGGGGAATTATCATCAATATAAAGACAACGCACAAGCTAATTGCAAGCTATGCCTCGGTTTCACGGGAGACCGCAACCAGAAAGCTGAACAAACTGGAAAAAACAGGGGTTATTGAAACACTTGAAAACAAGACCATTCTCCTGAAGGAACCTTTTTTCCGGTTGACAAACGAACTTACCTACCATCGAAGGCCTTCATGACCGGCACAAAAAAATGGAGGGGGCAAGCCCCCCTCCATTTACTGAGATTACCGATAGACAGTTACCGTTTTTTGCCCGACATTGCCTGCTGCGTCAAGTGCCTTCACCAGGACAACATGGCTACCTTTCGCAAGCCAATTAAAACCTATTCTAGTAGTAAAATTGTTCAAGTTTGTCACAAACCGCAGCGTATTGTCGAAATACACCTGCATTATCGTGACGCCGATATTGTCTGTTGCAGAAGCACTTACGGTAAATACGTTTCCGATATTCTTTCCGGTTGTCGGAGTAGTGATCGTGACAGTCGGTGCCAGGGTATCAGCAACCGAATTTTTCACTTTTACCAGTACGTTTGAAGACTGCCCCACATTCCCTGCCGCATCATACGCCTTGGCGCTCAATTGATAATCGCCATCAGACACATTACCTGTATTCCAGTTGTAGCTGAATGGAGATATTGCGTCACTCGCCTGCAGAACATTATTCACATAGAAATCTACTTTTACCACTCCAACATTATCACCGGCAGTTGCCGCAACAGATATATTGCCACTAAGGGAAGTGTTATCTGTCGGGGAAACTATCGATACACTAGGTGAAATTGAATCGGTACTGGTAGCGATGGTGATAGTTTTATTGGTATCCATTGTTACCTGTTTGCTGTTGGATGCTGTTTTCCAGGTTACCGTAACGGTGTACGGATTAAACGAGGTTTTGACGCCCCCGTTATTTTTGTATTCATTTAGATTCGTAGATACTGCTCCAGCAAAATCCGTAGTACCCGAGAATACCAGGTTACCATCCCTATCGTTGATCTCCACCAGGGCTCCCTGCACCACCTGGCCTTGTCCATCCGTCACCTGTACCGTAAGCGGCCAGGCATACAGATACGAGGCATACGGATCATTGGAGCTGCCGTTTCTCACGCTGGCCGCAGTAAAAAGGGCAGCTGTGATACTATCCGGATAGCGGTTGTCCAGGAACTTCACGTTTTCCGGGTACAGTGCCCCGTTCCAGTTGTAGTCTGTCAGAGGGTAAAATGGGCTTTCAAGAGAATCTGCTGTTTTGAAGGTATTACCGGTGAACACCAGGCCCACCGCATGTCCGTCGAAATGGAACCACTGACGATTGCTCTCCAGGATGTTGTTGCGAATATCCAGGGAACCAGCATCGGCATTGGCTATTTTGACAGCAGAGGCACGGGCCGTACCGGAGGCAAGGGCGATGAAGGTGTTGTCATGGACCGAGTTGTTCTGACCCATGGTCTTGCCGTCATTGAACGGATTGGCACGGAACGCATGGGCCTCGCACTCCCCGGCATAGGCGGTAACGGTATTGCCGTAAATTTCAGTATTATTCCCCGATTCGGATTGTATTCCGTAGGCTCCATATGACTCGCAGCCATTGTATTCCTGGTTGCGCGGCAGTTCCTGCACAGTTACCGTGTTATTGTAAATCTTGGTGTTATTACCGCTTGCTATCCCTCTGCACGAGTTGTTACCAGTGCCACAATCCACAACATTCTCATATACGAGACTACCGCCTGAGACTATCGCAAAGTCATTGGTATATTTCGTCTGCAGGCTGATGGTGTTACCATAGACCCGATGCGGAGTTTCTCCTGCCTTGCTGTTCGCATAGAGTGCCGTCTGGATGCCGGTCAGAAAAGTGTTATTGTAAAAATAACTTCCGGAACCGGGGTATTCAATCTTGACTGCGGCACCATCATAACCATCCCGCGAGGTTATGGTTTTTGTGTCGTGATAGATGACATTGTCATGGATCCTGGCATTTGTCGCGTTATAGGAGGAAACTGCCTTCGCGTTAGCTCCATGCACCCTAATTTCCAGGTCGCGAATAACAAAGTCCTTGCCGCTGGTCTCTTCGATGGTTATGGCAGGGGAGTAGTCGCTTGCCCCCTGCCCCTGCACGATCTTGCCATTCCTGATCATGACACCGGGTGCGTTGCCATAGCGGTTCACATCGGAGACAATATTCGGTACCCGCCAGCTTGCAGGACCCACAACCACCCCGGCAACCTTGTGCCGCTGGATCTTGATGTCGTCCACATAGACGCTGCCCGCTGCGGCACCGCCGGCGCCGGCCAGGCGTACCAGGATCGTACGGGTTTCTGCTGTCGGGCCGGTGGTGAAGTTTGCGTTGATGTACTGGAAGCCGCGCCAGGTCTTGCCGGTCTTCACCGCCTTGACCGTTGTCCCTTCCAATTCGATGGACAGAGCAGCAGTGTCACTCACCTGGTTGTACACCATGCCGGAAAGGCTGTAAGTGGTGTTCGGCTCCAGGGTCACCGGCACCGTGGAGCGGAAGGACTGGTCACCGGCAGGGGTGGAGAACTTCAGCGCATAGGAGCCGGAATAGACGCTCACCGGATGGATGTAGCTGCCGGCCGCCCGCTGGGCATTTGGTGCAGTGGAAAGATCCCAGCCGGAAGGGGACGTGCCGGTGGCACTTTCAAAATCACCATTTGCAACGGTTATCGGTGCGCCGTTGTCGTAGGTGACAGTATGCCCGTTCAGATCAAGAACCACGTTCGCTGCGATCACCGCAAAACAGGTCCCAGTCGAATTCACATCGTTCTGCAATACATAGGTCGTGTTCGCCTTGTCCAGGTAGCCACAGGCACTGAGTGGGGCAAGAGAATTAACGGGTGTGGTCACCGTGTACGCTAATGACTTCTCGGAAAGATTTCCTTCCGCGTCATAGGCTGCGACGCTGTAACTGTAGGTGCTGGATGGGGTCAGGTCAGTGTCGGTAATGACGTTGGTAACAGTCGTTGCCTGCTCCTGTCCGTCCCGGTACACCTTGTAGCCGGCCACCCCGACATCATCCAATGATGCTGACCAGGTGAGTTTCACCTGGAAGGGAAGGACCGAGACGGCTGTCAGATTTGCCGGATTTGTCGGGGGTTGCGTGTCAGACGCAAGCACCGGCGAGCTCGCGAGAAAAATACTCAGAAACAGTACGAGAACGATACGTGAGAAATTACCTGAATACCTTGCAGATACTTTCCTTAAGAATTTCATGGTCCACCTCCATTGTTCGACGTTCCTAGAGAAACAGGCCATCATGGAGGATGGTTCCTGTTTTTCGGTAGCCCAGCCATCCTGACAACCAGGATCTGTGGCTTTGTGCCCCCCGGTTACCCGAGGTTTACCCTTTTCGGAAACAGTTTTTTCCACATCTCGAAACATTCTGAAACGACTAACCACAAAAAAAGAACAGCCGGGTGCTGAATATCCGTATGATATTTCGGCAACCCGGCTGTCTCGAGGAGACCCTGTAGGCTTTCCGCCCCACCCTTGCGGATGGTTTAGTATTATCGTCTATCGCTATCCAGCTTTTGTATACATTATCGGAGCATTCAGGAAATCATAGTGTGACGAAAATCACCGAAAACCATGTTAGCCGACAACCACAAAAGCCAAAATACCTCCTAAGATCAATTAGTTAAGATTATGCTAATCTTCCTTACATTTTCCTCAGTAACGCTTCATTCCGATGTCCGCAATCAGGGGCAGGTGGTCTGATCCAACATCATGGCCCGTTTCGCAGAGCAGGACTCCAAGCCCCCCTCCAACAAGTATATGGTCAATTCTGGCACCAAACTCAAGCTTCCGCGGGCCGCCCCAGACAGTCCAGCCATATCCCGACCCCGCTGCTGTGAAGGCATTGGCGTACCTATTCCAGAAGTCACGGTAGAGGGTGCTTTCCACCGGCATATTGAAATCCCCCGCGACAATTAACGGGCCGGAAAGATTTGCCAGAGCACTGCTCACTTCATGGGCGGTACGAAGGCGGTGTATAGTTTCCGATACCAGCAGTCCTTTTCTGGAAAGACTCAGCAAAGTCTTCCGGTCAAGGATAGCCTGCAATCCATAGCGAGGACTGGGTAAATGCACCGTGCAAAAATTCAGATCGCCACCGGGGGTCTTTACCACGCAATGGAGCAGGCTCGTGCGCGGCCACTTGTGGGGAGGATGAAGAAACTGTTTGGAAATACCGGACGTCAGAGGGAAACGAGACAGTATCATCAATTCCCCATCACGTGCAACCTGCCATCCTGCGGGAACTTCCAAAACAATATTTCGTGGGCACTCCTGTAGACCGACAATATCTGCCCGGGAATCCCGGATCAGCGAAGAGAGTTTTGGGACATTGTATGAACCGCTATGGATATTGCAGGTAAGTACCCGGATTACTGGTCCGGAAAGGGGGCTGGCATAAAAGGCAGGGAGAGACAAACCCATGAAAGGGCCGAACACCATACCAGCAGTTGCGAGCAGGGGAAAGAGGAGCCGTCGGCTTTTGCATGCCGCAAGTGGAACGAGGATGACAAGGGGAAGCGCCGCAAACCAGCGGGGCCCGAACAGGATGAGTGTCGCAGGCCACCACCGATCCCCGGCAAAGTACATGAAGAGCCACAGGATAACCACAGAAAACAGATAACCCCAAGAAACAATGGACAAAACCTGCTTCATCACTTTACCTCATGGAAAGAGAATACCCCAGTCCTCTGTTCCCTGTTCCCTGTTCCACTGTTTAACTGTTTAACTGTTTAACTGTTTTACCGTCCCCTGTCTTTCAATTAAGCTGAATGCTATAAGGCACCTGACTGGATACCCCGCCAATCACAAGCTGACCACTTTTGCTGAGGGCACCCCAAGTCACAGATACCGTATAAGGATTAAACAAGGTTTTGACGCCCCCGTTATTTTTGTATTCATTTAGATTCGTAGATACTGCTCCAGCAAAATCCGTAGTACCCGAGAATACCAGGTTACCATCCCTATCGTTGATCTCCACCAGGGCTCCCTGCACCACCTGGCCTTGTCCATCCGTCACCTGTACCGTAAGCGGCCAGGCATACAGATACGAGGCATACGGATCATTGGAGCTGCCGTTTCTCACGCTGGCCGCAGTAAAAAGGGCAGCTGTGATACTATCCGGATAGCGGTTGTCCAGGAACTTCACGTTTTCCGGGTACAGTGCCCCGTTCCAGTTGTAGTCTGTCAGAGGGTAAAATGGGCTTTCAAGAGAATCTGCTGTTTTGAAGGTATTACCGGTGAACACCAGGCCCACCGCATGTCCGTCGAAATGGAACCACTGACGATTGCTCTCCAGGATGTTGTTGCGAATATCCAGGGAACCAGCATCGGCATTGGCTATTTTGACAGCAGAGGCACGGGCCGTACCGGAGGCAAGGGCGATGAAGGTGTTGTCATGGACCGAGTTGTTCTGACCCATGGTCTTGCCGTCATTGAACGGATTGGCACGGAACGCATGGGCCTCGCACTCCCCGGCATAGGCGGTAACGGTATTGCCGTAAATTTCAGTATTATTCCCCGATTCGGATTGTATTCCGTAGGCTCCATATGACTCGCAGCCATTGTATTCCTGGTTGCGCGGCAGTTCCTGCACAGTTACCGTGTTATTGTAAATTTGGTCCCTATTACCGCCTGCCCAGATCCCGCGGCACGAATTGTTACCGCTGCCACAATCCACAACATTCTCATATACAAGACTGCCATTGAACAATCGCAAAGTCATTGGTATATTTCGTCTGCAGGCTGATGGTGTTACCATAGACCCGATTCGGAATTTCTCCTGCTTTGCTGTTCGCATAGAGTGCCGTCTGGATGCCGGTCAGAAAAGTGTTATTGTAAAAATGAGCTTCCGGAACCGGGATATTCAATCTTACTGCGGCACCATCATAGCCATCCCGTGAGGTTATGGTGTCTATGTCGTGATAGATGACATTGTCATGGATCCTGGCATTTGTCGCGTTATAGTAGACACTGCCTTCGCGTTAGCACCATGCACCCAATTTCCAGATCGCGAATAACAAAGTTATCCTTGCCGTTGGTCTCTTCGATGGTTATGGCAGGGGAGTAGTCGTTCCCCCCCTGCCCCTGCACAATGTTGCCGTTCCTGACATAGACCCCGGGTGCTTGCCAAAGCGGTAATCCATCGGAGAAAATATTCGCTTCCCGACGCTTGCGGCTTACCACTACTCCGGCAGGACGATATCCTTGAACACGGATGTCATCCACATACACATTGCCTGCTGCGGCCCCGCCCGCACCAGCCAGACGAACTGCGATGGTGCGAGTCTCTGCGGTAGGCCCGGTCGTGAAATTTGCGTTGATGTACTGGAAGCCACGGATGTCTTGACCGGTCTTCACCGCCTTGACTGTCGTCCCTTCCAGCTCGATGGATAGTGAAATTGAGTCATTAACCCGGTTGTATACCATGCCGGAAAGGCTGTAGGTGGTGTTCGGCTCCAGGGTCACCGGCACCGTGGAGCGGAAGGACTGGTCACCGGCAGGGGTGGAGAACTTCAGCGCATAGGAGCCGGAATAGACGCTCACCGGATGGATGTAGCTGCCGGCCGCCCGCTGGGCATTTGGTGCAGTGGAAAGATCCCAGCCGGAAGGGGACGTGCCGGTGGCACTTTCAAAATCACCATTTGCAACGGTTATCGGTGCGCCGTTGTCGTAGGTGACAGTATGCCCGTTCAGATCAAGAACCACGTTCGGTGCGATCACCGCAAAACAGGTCCCAGTCGAATTCACATCGTTCTGCAATACATAGGTCGTGTTCGCCTTGTCCA